>NZ_CP128313.1:1590000-3746993 GCF_030344935.1 Algibacter luteus
GTTTGACTGGGGTGGTCGCCTCCAAAAGAGTAACGGAGGCTTCTAAAGGTTCCCTCAGCACGCTTGGTAACCGTGCGTAGAGTGCAATGGCATAAGGGAGCTTGACTGAGAGACCTACAAGTCGATCAGGTACGAAAGTAGAGCATAGTGATCCGGTGGTTCCGCATGGAAGGGCCATCGCTCAAAGGATAAAAGGTACGCCGGGGATAACAGGCTGATCTCCCCCAAGAGCTCATATCGACGGGGGGGTTTGGCACCTCGATGTCGGCTCGTCACATCCTGGGGCTGGAGAAGGTCCCAAGGGTTGGGCTGTTCGCCCATTAAAGTGGCACGCGAGCTGGGTTCAGAACGTCGTGAGACAGTTCGGTCTCTATCTACAGTGGGCGTTAGAAATTTGAGTGGATCTGACTCTAGTACGAGAGGACCGAGTTGGACAAACCTCTGGTGTATCTGTTGTTCCGCCAGGAGCATTGCAGAGTAGCTACGTTTGGAAGGGATAAGCGCTGAAAGCATATAAGCGCGAAACCCACCACAAGATGAGATTTCTTTAAAGGGTCGTGGGAGATGACCACGTTGATAGGCTATAGGTGTAAAGGCAGTAATGTCATAGCCGAGTAGTACTAATAACCCATAGGCTTATTGTACGCCTGTTTTTTTATAAAGTTCAATAGAATTATTACAATCATGTTCTTATTTTCAATATGTTAAGATATTTGTTCCGATTTTAATCGGAACGCTGAAGACTAGAAGCGAAAGCCGACAGTCAGCAGCTATAACTTAAGGTGGTTATAGCGATGGGGCTCACCTCTTACCATTCCGAACAGAGAAGTTAAGCCCATTAGCGCCGATGGTACTACATTTGTGGGAGAGTAGGTCGTTGCCTTTTTTGAAAGCCCTTCATGGAAACATGGAGGGTTTTTTTGTGCTTTAAATCGAAATAGTATTGAAAAGCAAACCATCGGTGCCGATGGTACTACATTAGGGGAGCTTAGAATAGTTGCCTTTTATGGATCCCAATTCTTATTCTAGAATCGGGATTTTTTTTGATCTAAACTCAAAACATACCAAAACGGTATTAATGGCAAGCGGGAAGTTAAAACAGACTTGCGGGAGCGATAGTAACGGCATCCTTTGTGCGGAGCTTTAGGTTTAGAGATTTTTGATTTTAGAAAAAAGTGAATTGATTGGTAGGATCCTGAGAGCTGCTAAACTTATTGTTACCAGAATAACTAATTATCCATTTTGATATTACCAGCCATTATATTGATTTAATTCTGAGTAAATTCATCAAAAATAGAAAATTCCAACTCTATTAAAGAGTTGGAATTCTTTGCATTTTGATGTCTAATTTAATACTTCACAAGTTTAAATGTTTTAATGCCATTAATATGCACTATCCTAACCATGTAAACCCCACTTTCAAGATTTGTCCCGAAGGAATAAACTTTATTTCCATTAAATTGGTTATTATGCACCAGCCTATTATTAACGTCGAAAACAAAAATGTCTGTATTACCAAGTTCCTTTTGTGATATCAATCTTAGGTTGAAATTCGTCTCACTTGGGCTAGGCCAATAATCAACTGTAAACGTGGAGCCAGATGATTCATCATTCTTAGAAACACTTTCTTTGGCTTTGGCTTTTCCTTTTTGATGAACCATAATTGAGCCACCAGAAATGGCTAATGTGGCATCTGCGTTATCATCGTCACCTAATTGGTTGTCGTACACCACAATTTCTGTAATGGCATCCCAAATTTTAATTCTGAAGGTATCGTCTCCTCCCTTCTTGGATTCATCCTTAGCCGAAAGAATGAATTTATAATACCCTTCGTTATTAATGGTTCCAGAACCTTTAAACATAGCTTTTGTTCCTGCAACAATTAACCATTCATAAACTGAACTTTTAAAATTGAGATTACCTGCATGGAATTGAAATTCTGTATGCCCATCAGGAATACTTTTTCCTTTTTTATATTTGGAAACAAAGCCAAAATTTGCCTTACCCGTTAGTGTTGGGTCTGGAACATAAGCACCTAATGGTGAATCTATCCAACCTCCGCCGGTTACAAATCCACCACTAGAATCATAAATCACAACATATTTGAAAAATTCTGTTGTTTCAGCATCACAAATATCTATTATGGTTAACATGACTTCATAAACTCCTGGATTTTGATAGGTATGATTACCAAAAATTGTAGATTGGGAAATCGTTCCGTTTGATGTTGAACCATCACCCCAATCCCATGTAGCAGATACAATTTCATCACCTAAGTAATTAGCTACGGCACTAATATTAGATCCCATAGGAAAAGGATCGGCAGGTAAATTAATTGACGTGATGATTAGTTCATCACATTCAGTATCGTCACAAATATCTCCTATACCATTATTATCACTGTCGGTCTGGTCGGGATTTGGGTTATCAGGGCAATTATCATTAGAATCACAAACACCGTCATTGTCGGAATCTCCCGTGGTATCATCTCCATCACACAAATCGCAGCCATCGGGGACAGCGTCACCATCAGAATCGGAAAGGTCATCAAAGCCAGGACAAATATCATCGGAGTCACAAACACCATCGCCATCTGAATCGTTAGAAGCATCAAGCGGACAAGGATCTATGTCGTCACAAACACTGTCTCCATCGGTATCTCCAGAGGCATCATCGCCGACACAAACGTCACAGCCATCAGGAACGCTATCTCCATCGGCATCGGCCAAATCATCAGAGCCCTCACAAGCATCCAAACAATTTTGAACACCATCGCCGTCGCTATCGTTGGAAACGCCATCCGAATCCACGTCCAAGGGACAAGGTGAATTGACTTCAAGGTCGTCGCAATCGTTGACCCCGTCGTTGTCGGTATCCACGGAATTGTCGCAGGAATCGCAGAAGTCCGGTATGCCGTCGCCGTCGGAATCTATACTGTCGTCCCCGCCCGGACAGATATCGTTCGAGTCGCAGACGCCATCGTTATCGGAGTCGTCTGCAGGGTCCAATGGGCAGGGGTCGCTGTCGTCACATACACCATCACCATCGTTATCGCCAGAGGCATCATCGCCAGTACAAACGTCACAGCCATCGGGGACACTGTCACCATCGGCATCGGCAAGGTCATCAAAGGCCTCACATGCATCCAAACAATTTGGAATACCATCGCCATCACTATCTTTTGAAATGCCATCAGAATCTACGTCGATTGGACAAGGTGAATTGACTTCAAGGTCATCGCAATCGTTGATCCCGTCGTTATCGGTATCCACGGAATTGTCGCAGGAATCGCAAAAGTCGGGTATGCCGTCCCCGTCGGAATCGCTGTTGTCGTCCCCGCCCGGACAAATATCATCTGAATCGCAAACACCATCGCCATCGGAATCATTTAAAAAGTCAAGCGGGCATGAGTCACATTCGTTTGGAATGCCATCATCGTCTGTATCTGCTAAATCATCACCATCAGGACAGATATCACATGTGTCGCCTACACCATCGCCATCGGCATCTACTTGATCTTGATTGAAATCATTAGGACAATTATCGCAACCATCAGGAATTGTATCGCTATCAGTATCCAAATTATCATCAAAATCAGGACAAATATCCTTGCAATCTGGAATGCTATCACCGTCACTATCAGTGTCATCGTTAACAATTTCAGCTTCTAACATTACAGAAAATCCTGTATTGTCCGTTACTGTTAAAGTATACATGCCGGCAGTTCCGGTTATTGAATTTTGAAGTGAACCATCATTCCACATATAAGAATATGGAGGTGTGCCACCTGTAACATTGGCTGTTAAACTACCATTCGTTTCACCATAACAGCTTGGAGTTGATTCTATATTGATGTTTAAATTTCCAAGTTGTAAGATTGTTTCATTATCATCATAATTGTATTCGTAAGGACTAGAATTGACGATTCTGCCTATAATGATGGTGTTTTCATCAAGGACCGACCAAGGAAATTGAATGGTAGTATTCTGTCCAGCATCAAGGGATATTGAAAATGGGCCAGCAATTTGAACCTCATTGAGGGTATTATCCGTATAGTAGAATAATACGTCGGCATCAACTTCAGCATTTCCTTCATTTTCAATTATTGCTGTAATATCGATGTTATCAGAAAGGTTTGGTGAAGAATCGGAAGCTATAAATGATGTAAACTTCAAGTTACCAGCGTCTCCCACAACAATTGCTCTTGTGGCTTCATTGTTGAGTTCGTCAGATTCATTTATAGCATCAGCGCAATCAATTTCCGCTGAAAGGATATGAGCCCCAGCTATAATTGACGAGTAGGTAGAAGTCAAGGAAATAGTATTATTCATACCTGTCAAAAGGCCATCAACATTCGAAACTGTTTCGATGAGTGTACCATCTGCATAAACACATAATTCCATTTGATCACCTGGGTTTGATGCTCCGATATTTTCATAGGTTATATCGATATTAATAGCTTCTCCAATATCTGGATTTAACTCTGAAGGATTAATGTATTGTGCTAGAATTTGCATATCTGGTAAATTTGTGACGTTGACCTCCACCGTTATGACATTATTGGTCTCATCACATTCTATATATCCATTGGACGGATCTAAAGTTGCGGTAATTGTATAAACACCTACTTGCGGAAATACAAAGGGGACAGATAAATCTGCCCGGTATGGACAATTACAATTGGACTCCAAATCGTTGATGGTTACGGTTCCCGCATTAACTGTTCCCGTTAGGCCTGGACCACTGACTTCATATAAAACATCTACAGCACTCGCATCGTAAAGCCCAAAAAGGTCAAAGCCCATTGAAAAGTAAATGGGTTTATTTATAGGCTGGATGTTATCCCAAAAATTTGTTTCTATACAAGAAGCCGTATCAAAGGCAAAATCCCAACACAAATCTCCAGAACCAGAATTGTCCAGTTCATTTCTTTCGGTGATATCATTATTGGAATCAATATTTACAGTTAGCGTTTCGGTACCCGATTGCACCGTTGGACCATCAACACTTACTGTGGTGTTGGCTCCTGGCGAAAGGATACCATTATAAGTAGCTGTTAGTACTTGGCCACCGCTAAACAGAAAATCTACATCAAATGGCCCGGTTGCCGTACCGTCACCCTTATTATAAATTTGAGCCGAATAGCTGGCCGTACCAGGAAAAACAGGATCTACACTAACATCAATTTTATCATCATCGCAATTTTCTGGATAGAAAGCTAAATTGGGAATGCACGTGGTAATGCTTTGATTAAATGTAACGAGGTTATTACTTTCATTTGATTCTGCGACATCATTATTGCTATCTACAATCAATTCAAAAGCATATGAACCGGAATTATAAGAAAATGGTTCATCAAAATTATAAATAGCTCCAGCATCCAAATTAGAGATATTCTCTGTAACGGTTTGAATTAAAGAGCCATCAAAGTAAATATTAACTATTGCAGTGAATGCCCCAGATGCTACGGTCTCTGAATTAGAAATTGAGAATGATATCAAAGACGGAGCTATTTCGGTGCACGTATTTTGACTTGGCCCTGAAATAGCCTTTAAATCTGGAAGAATTGGAGCAACTCTGATTTCGGCACAATCGTAATTATTTGCTTCCGAGCCCTCTTCAATTTCCAAATTGGCATCTGCGTATGCGCAGATTAAATACTTGCCTGTTTGGGTATATGTAATATTTGAAAATGTTGTTGTAAAGGTTTCACCAGGATTAAGTACGGGGATGGTGTCATCTGAAATGGTAGGGCTTCCTCCATTGTTGCTTATATCCAACAGGCTTGTTATTGTTGTTGCGGCACAACCTTGGTTTTTAATGGTTATGGTTCCTGAAATACTTTCTCCTATTAATATGTTGCTTTCAGAAACTGACACAGTGGTTTTTAAATCTGGTAAGCAAGGCGGTTCGATGATTTCGAACGAAGCGGATTCAGTAGTGCTTAATGTGAAATCAGTTATCGATACCTCTGCATTGTATGTACCAATTGCTTGAGACACGGGAACATTAAAGCAATAATTACCATTAGCATTGGTATATGTAGTATAACTTGCACCTGTTTCAATAATATTGATGGTGACAGTTGCTCCAGCTACAACAGGATTAGCTAGGGTTACTGCCGTATCGGTGTATATCGCATTTCCACAAATAGCAACAGTATTTCCAAAGGTATTGTAAGTTGTATTTGGATTAGTATTTGCTGTTAAAACTATATTTCCAGGAACATTAAAGTCGCCATTGGTAAATGGCCGTATGGCCGTATTGTTGGTTTCAATAGTTTCTGCTATTACATTGGTATGGTCAATACTCACCAACATCGGGTTCCAGCCTTCTGTAGGCGGGGTTGTGATCAACCAAGACACCGTTGTACTACTATTGGCAGGTAAAATAGGTATATTAATATCAGTAAAAATTGTTCCTGGTTCGGCCTGATTTTCTAAATGCACATCAAAATTTAGTGCGTCAAAATCTGAAATGTTATGTACGGTAGCAAAAACCGTTATTTCTGAACTTAAATCCGGATTTGGATTGCTAAAGGAAATATCATTAGCAAAAATCTGTAAATCGGGTAGTACAAATACATCGGGATAATTAAAAGCGCCCAAGGTTGTGGTACACGACCCATTGATAACCTGAACAGAGCTTTCCCAATTGGTGCCAGCCGGAAGTGCAGGAACGGTAACCGTGTAACGTTTACCGTCATTGGTATCCATGTCATTGAGGTCTGCTTCCGTCATGATTAGCGTGAGGTCATTAGCGTCCGTTAAACTGCCGTTGCCCTCAAAATCTAAAAGTAATCTTGGAAAAGTAGCTGGTGGTGGTCCGTTGTTAACATCGGTATACTCTACCTCAAAAGTAAATCCAGTATCGGTGGCTCCTGAAAGCGGATACACCAAAGCACTGGTATAATTTGCAGAGCTACTAAATTGTAAACTTGGATTATTAGGGTTTAGATTGCCGTCAGTATCATCGCAATCGGTACTGTTTAATACAAAACCTGGAGGTTGGGTGCATGCCAATGTGCTGTTTCCAGAATCTCCGAAGCCATCACCATCCGTATCGGCATACCAAGTAGTCAGTCCAGTCACATCAGGGTCCTCACCATCAATTAAGCCATCACAGTCATTATCCTTGCTATCGCAAATTTCTTCTGCAAATGGAAAAATGGTGTTGTCCGTATCATTGCAATCGGTATTATCTGCAACATAGCCTATAGGTTGGGTACATTGAGATAAAGCATTGTTTATATCACCAAAACCA
The DNA here is from genome assembly GCF_030344935.1 of Algibacter luteus. Lineage (NCBI taxonomy): Bacteria > Pseudomonadati > Bacteroidota > Flavobacteriia > Flavobacteriales > Flavobacteriaceae > Algibacter > Algibacter luteus. Next base: position 1,597,264 of record NZ_CP128313.1, read on the forward strand.
TCGCTGTCTGTATCAGCATACCAAGTTGTTGGGGCTATTAAATCTGGATCATTGTCATCCACTAAACCATCGCAATCATTGTCTAAACCATCACAGAGTTCTGGTGCACCCGGAAAAACGGTAGCCATAGTATCATCGCAATCGGTATTATCGGTAACGTAACCTACTGGTATCTCGCAATCTGAAATGGTATTGTTGGGGTCTCCAAACCCATCTTCATCCTCGTCTGCATAAAAAACAGTATTGCCTAACAAGGTAATCGTAAACGAAATACTATTGGTATTATCGTTGCCGTCATCCGCCTCTAAAGTTATAATATGCTGTGAGTTTTGGCCTGTAAGCACAGTGCCTGGGCTAGGTGTTTGAATAATTGTTGGTGTGGTGCAATTATCTGTTGCTGTTGTTAATGATGTATAATCGGGAACTATAAACTCACAATTACCATCTAAGTTTTCATCAAAGTTGCCCACTGCTGTAAGTTCGGGTGGCGTAATGTCATCAATTATTACGTTTTGCATGGATTCCACAACATTGCCCTCGCCATCATCAAATGTCCAGGTGATTTCGAAGGTGCCCTGTTCCGTATAGGTTAAAGGATCTGTGGTGGTACCTGTGATTTGGTCTGCACAGAATAACGATGTGGTGGGTGCGGTCACGGTAGCGGCACATTCCTCTACCACATCTTCCAAAACAGGAGGGTCAACATCTGTGGCACTCGTAACTTCAATTCCTAGGCCTAAATCGTATAAAGACCAAACCTCGCCTTGATTTTTAATTCGAATATAAAAATCGTGCAGGCCACAGTCGAGATCTGTTGTTTCCAAATCTACAGTATATTCATCTGGATTGCCAGTGGGGTTGAGCGTTGCAACGGTGCCAGCGCCAAAGCCAGGATCGGTATCAAAGAAATATTCCAAACTTGTTATAGGAAGAATGGTCTGATCGGGTTCAATATAAAATGTACGTTGGTCGTACAAACTCCATTTGCCATTATTGTCTTTTACACGAATATAAAGGGTATTAAAACCTTCTAAACTGGCATCTAAATTCAAGGCATACATTTGCTCCAGTTCACCAGTGTTGCCATTTACGCTTAATGGTGTTGCTACACCAATACCTGGATCGGAATTAATAAAATATTCGGCACTCATAATGTTGTTGGGGCCACCTTCATCAGGTACAATATAAAAAGCGCGCTGATCGTAAAGACTCCAATTATCATTATTATCCTTTACCCTAATGTATAGGGTGTTGAAGCCTTCTAAACTATTGTCTAAATTTATGGCATAAGCTTGGGCCAGTTCACCTGTATTGGGATCAACAGTTAAAGATGTGGCGGGCCCATTATTAATAAAGTATTCGGCACTCTCTATATTGGAGGGACTGTCATCGGGCACAATGTAAAAAGGACGTTGGTCGTAAAGACTCCATGCATTGTTGTCGTCTTTTAATCTGACATAAAGTATGTTAAACCCTTCCAGACTAGTTGGAAAGGTGATATCGAACGTTTGCTCCAAATCGCCCGAATTTGCTGCTGCGGTAATAACGGTGTTGCTGCCAAGGCCAAGGTCTGTATTAAAAAAGTATTCAATTTGGGTTACAGACTGGCTAAACCCCAACCAACTTATACCGCATATTAACCAAAGTAAAATACGCGTTTTCATAAGTTTTGGTTTTAGTTGGTTTTGCCTTTAATAGTTACCGTTAGCGGGTCGCCCTTTGGAACTGTACTACTATGGCTTTCTATTTGTAGGTATGGAATGTTTTTAGGTTGGCCCATCATGCTAAAATTATAGCCATACACTACGCCAATATCACCGCCATCAATAGCAGTACCAATGGCTGGAGAACCCGGCATTAGTGTAAAGTCTGCTGTGGCGTGGTCGATGCCCAATGCATTTGAATAAATTCCACCATTATTAACAAACATGGGGTCCGAACCTTCTATGGTATTATTGATCGTTCTAGTCCCATTGCCTGCAAAACTCATAACAATACTTGGATTATAGGTTAAACAATTATTGATTTCAAAAGAGCCTCCATTTAAAATGATGGTATTTTGACTGCTAGTTCTTCCAATGAATATGCAGTCATTGATCGTTAATGTGGTACCCGAAGAATTTGTAATTCCAATTGGCGTGCCACCTGTAGCCGTATAAGCTCTAAAAATATTATTTTCAAGGATTACGGATGCTGCGGCATCAAACTGCAAATCTCTACTAAATCCAATTGTAGTATCAAGGAATATATTATTCTTAATAATAACGTTGGTAGCGTTTACTCCTATTCTTTTGGTATTACCATTAGTAATAAAATTACCTTGAATTAATACATTATTGAAGTTTAGTGAGTTAGGACCGATATCATAATTTTGAAAATAACTTTCTTTAATAATTAAATTATTAATGGTTGCACTTGAGGATGCTGCCAATAGTTGATTAAAGTTAATCCCGTTGATGGTGGTATTGGATGCTCCTGCAGCGATAGTAATGTTTCCAAGTGTTGTTCTATAAGCAGAATTGGTTTCGTGGTGAGAGCGTCCCACCAAAGTCAGTTCCTTGTTAACGATAATATTGCCATAACTGGTTGGAGATTGCTGTATATAAATGATATGGCCATTGGAGGCGGCATCTATTGCGGCCTGCACATTGGTAAAATCTGCCGCCGCACCAGGGGTGTTGTTTACGATGTGTATGGTTTGCGCCATGAGCACAGAACTGAAGGTTAGCATAAAAATTAGGGACACTGTTTTGCAAAGAGTAAAGAGATTTTTCATAATGATGGTTATTTAATATTAGACAATACAAGTTTTACACATTAAAAAATGCTTAATCATCTTGAGAGAATTTTTTTAAATAAACAGAGCCTGTTAAGAAGTAGAATGAGTGGGGAAACGTTAGGCCCTTGTATGAATATATCGGGTTGGTTAATAGTTAGTTACAAATTACAAATTATGTTTGAAAATCAAAATAGTCCATATGCGGTATTTTGTTAATAGTCATTTTTTTAGTAATTTAACAATTAAAATATTACAAAGTTACAATGGCAATTAAGAAAGGATTAAAGGTGATGTCCGTTTGGAGATCTGGAAATCAGGTGCAACAACCGAATGACAAGACAGGTTTTCAGGAGCTCATTAATAAGATGACGGTGTTGTTTTCAATTGGGCCATTCTATTATTTTGTGATGAATATGGCCGATCTGAAAGTTGAAATGGTAAGCGATAGTGTCCAGAATGTATTAGGCATTAAACCAGAAACTTTTGATCTGCAATCTCTATTTGGTTTATACCATCCTGAAGATCTTCAAAAATTGCATGAAAAGGAAGATATTATTGGGGATTTCCTGTATAATGAGGCTACGATTGAAGGTGCTTTTTCATTCAAAGGGGTTTATTTAAAACGATTAAGACATAGGGATGGCAGCTATAAAACCATTTTACATCAGGCCATGGCACTGAATGTTTCAGACGACGGCAAAATCCAACAGTCTTTGATAATTCAAACCGATGTAACGCATTTGAATATTCCGGTTGACCATAAGGTGTCTTTGATAGCACTTGATGATGGGCCTTCCTATTACGCTATGGAAAAAGGGGCTTATTTTAATTTAAATGAAACTAAAAAAGAAACAGCTTTTACAAATAGAGAAGTAGAAATAATTAGAAAGATATCAGAAGGTTTGGATTTCAATGAGATAGGGGAACAATTGCATATTTCACCACATACGGTACGAGCGCATAAACGTAATATTTTTAAAAAATCTGGTTGTAAAAATAGTGCTGAGTTAATTACAAAATGTATACGGGAAGGTGTAATCTAACCCATAGATTTATTGTACGCCTGTTTTTATTATAAGTTCAACATAATTCAACAATTCATGTCTCTATATTTATAATACGTTAAGATATTTGTCTTTCATGGGCTATTAAGCCTAAATGAAAAAGATTCTGCATCCAAGTGCAGGACTAAAGCTTAAGGTGGCTATAGCGATGGGGTTCACCTCTTACCATTCCGAACAGAGAAGTTAAGCCCATTAGCGCCGATGGTACTACATTAGGGGAGCGTAGAGTCGTTGCCTTTTTTGAAAGCCCTTCATGGAAACATGGAGGGTTTTTTTGTGCTCTAAACTCAAGTAAATAAAAACGGTATTAAAGGTAAGCGGGAAGTTAACACAGACTTGCGGGAGTGATAGTAGTGGTTAGCTTTTGGCGAGGCGAGCATCGAGCCAAAACTTGTAACGGATAGCGCGGTTTTTGCTTTTTCTGGAAAAACCCGCCCTAAAAAACCTAGTAAATTATTATCTTCAAATTTTAAATTTTATACTTTTTAATGTCGGAAAATAAGGAACTGGAATTAGCATGGGCGTTTGTGAATAATACAAACCGATCTATCTTTTTAACGGGGAAAGCAGGGACTGGTAAAACTACGTTTCTACATCGATTAAAAATGAACAGTTTAAAACGTATGGTAGTTGTGGCGCCTACAGGAGTTGCCGCTATTAACGCTAAAGGAGTAACGATACATTCTTTTTTTCAGATGCCTTTTGGACCTATTTTGCCTGATACGGATTTGAATGCTTCTAAGGGATTTAATAGAAAATTCAGCAAAACAAAAATAAATATTATCAAGTCGATGGACCTATTGGTTATTGACGAAATTAGTATGGTTCGTGCGGATTTGTTGGATGGTATTGACAGAACGTTACGCCGTTTTAGAAATAGGAACAAGGTTTTTGGTGGTGTACAAGTGTTAATGATTGGCGATTTACAACAATTAGCACCAGTAATTAAGGAGCAGGAGTGGGATTTATTGAAACATGTTTATAGCAACGGATTCTTTTTTAGTAGTCTTGCTTTTCAGCAATGTGAAGCGGTAACTATTGAATTGAAACACATTTATAGGCAAGAGAACCCTAAATTTATTGAAATACTTAATGAGATTAGAAATAATAGATTGAGTGTTGCTGCGGCATCTGAATTGAATAAACGATATGTTCCTGATTTTACCCCTAAACCTGGTGACGGCTATATTTCGCTAACAACGCATAATAATAAAGCAGAAGCCACTAATAGGATAGAACTTGAAAAGCTAAAAACTAAAGCAGTTATTTACAATGCCGAAGTTGATGGCAAGTTTCCTGAGTATGCTTACCCAAATAAAGAAAAATTAGAATTGAAAGTTGGCGCGCAAGTTATGTTTGTGAAAAATGATAGCAGCCCGGATAAGCGTTATTTTAATGGCAAAATAGGTAAAGTAATTCATCTAGATAATGATGAAGTTGTCGTGCATTGTCCGGAAGATGATTTTAATATTAACGTCACGCCCGAAATTTGGGAGAATATAAATTATTCGGTAGATAATGAAACAAAGGCGATTACCGAAGAAAAAATAGGTAGTTATACACAAATGCCTTTGCGTTTAGCTTGGAGTATTACCATACATAAAAGTCAGGGTTTAACTTTTGAAAAGGCAATAATTGACGCACAAGGTGCTTTTGCTCATGGGCAAACATATGTCGCTTTAAGTAGGTGTAAATCTTTGGAAGGATTGGTTTTGAAGAGTGAAATTCATCCGCATCATATTATTAGTGATGTTAATGTAACAACATTTAATGAAAATGCAGAACAGAATGCACCAAATGAAACAGTTTTAGAAGATTCTAAGAAATTATTTCAATTGGATTTAATTGCTGATATTTTTAATTTTTATGAATTTTTATATCCTGTGAGTCGTATCCTGGATATTTATTATAAAAATAGAACTGTAATTGTAGGGCCTATAGAAGATGTATTTATACCAATAAAAGAGACAATTACTAATTTCTTGAAAGTAGCTAATGGTTTTAATGCACAATTAAAGCAACTAAGTACTGAAAGTGGCTTGCCTGAAAAAAATTCAGTCATTCAAGATCGTTTTAAAAAGGGAATAGGTTATTTTAAGTTTGAAACGCAAGCAAAAATTACGAGTCCTTTAAAGACTTTTGCCTTTACTACAGATAATCAAGCTGTAGGTACTGAAATTACGAAACATTTGGACGCATTCGAAGAATTATTGTCTGTTAAGCTATTATATTTTAATGGATTGGATGCTGGTTTTGAAGCATTACGAGCTTTAGAATTACGTGCTAAATCTGTGTTTATTGGAAAAGATAAGCCTAAAAAACCTAGAAAAGCAGTTATTGATGGCACAAGTAACGTTGAGTTATTTGAAAAATTAAGGATTTTAAGGAATGACATAGCCCAAGAACATGATTTGATTCACTATCAGATTTTTACTCAAAAAGCCTTATATGAAATGTGTGAAACGTTGCCAACTGACAAGAAGGCTTTGTTAAAGATTAATGGCATGGGGAAAACACGAGTTGAGAAATATGGGGCAGATATTTTGAAAGTTATAAAGACTTATTGTGATGAACATGATATTGAAACCTCGAATGAAGTTGAGATTTTTGAAGAATTAAAACCCAAAAAGAAACGAGGTGATACAAAAAAGGTGTCACTTGAGTTATTTCAATCAGGGAAATCGGTTGCAGAAATAGCAAGTGAGCGAGAACTTAATGAAAACACTATTTTTGGGCACTTGGCTAGTTTTATTCCTTCGGGTAAAATAAAAGTAACGGATTTGATGGCAACCTCAGTTTATAAAGAACTAAAGGTTATAATTCCGAAGAAAAAATTTGAAAATCTTTCTGATTTGAAACATCAATTGGATGATAAATATAGTTATGGTGAAATAAGATTGGTGTTGGAGGATTTAAGTAAATAGGAATGCTAACGGAAAGGAATTTTTATGAATTGGCCGTCTTCAATGTAAGGATTGAAAGGTGTTTAGACTAAGTTAACCACACTATAATATTCAATTAATTTAGCTAAATTAGCGTCAATGAACATTATTATACATTCTACTTTAAAATCATTACATAAGTCTCAAATTATTTTGGAGCATTTATCGAATTCTCAATTTTGCGACACGTCTGTTCCACCTTATTATTCTAGTATCGGAACTCATATTAGGCATATTTTAGACTTTTACGAGTGTATTTTTAATATGAATTCAAACAACAGGATAGATTTAACCAATAGAAGTCGAAATAAAGAGGTAGAATCAGATTGTGGTTGTGCTAAAGATTATTTAAACGCAATTGTTGAAAAGTTGAAATCGGCAACATTTAGTATGAATGAATCTGTTGTAGTGATTGATGATTTGGGATTAGGGAAAACGGAAATTGCTTATACTTATGGATCTTTATTAGCGCAAGCCAACAGTCATACCATACATCATTATGCAATAATAAATTATATATTTGATAGTTTAGGGGTTGTAATAATTGATACCGAGTTTGGTTATAACCCCACTACACCAAAAAAATCCGAATTAAATTAATTCATTTTTTATTGAACATGCTGTTCATTATAAGTTTGATGCCTTTAAACATTAAAAAGACAGCAAATGCACATATTAAACAACCTACAATTAAAAGTGGATAGTAAAGAGATGCTTCTGGTTTACTAAATGCAAAGCTAAGAAGAATTGGTCCCATGAAAAGACTCATTGCAGCGAACACAAGGGTTTTTATGCCTTTAAAAAGTATTGTTTTGTCTGTTTTGTTATCCATTGTTATAATTTTTAATTGCTAATCGAACATTTTTATACTTATTTAAAAGGGCCTCGGCTTCTTTTTGAGGGATATTAAGTTCGTTCATTATCATTTTTGTACCTCTGTCAACTAGTTTGTTATTGCTCAATTGCATGTCTACCATTTTGTTTCCTTTTACATGTCCCAATTGAATCATGGTAGATGTTGTAATCATATTTAAGACAAGTTTTTGAGCGGTACCAGCTTTCATTCTTGAGCTACCTGTAACAAATTCAGGGCCAACAACCACTTCAATAGGATATTTTGAAACTTTGGATAATGGACTGTTTTTATTGCATGTGATACAACCTGTAATGATATTGTTTGTATTGCATGCTTCTAATGCAGAAATGACATAAGGTGTGGTTCCTGACGCAGCTATTCCGACTACAACGTCATTCGGATTAATATGATATTCTTTTAAATCTTTCCAGCCTTGAGTTGTAGAATCTTCAGCAAACTCGACTGCTTTTCTAATAGCAGAATCACCTCCAGCAATAAGACCAATAACCAAATCGTGAGAAACACCAAAAGTTGGAGGACATTCGGATGCATCCAAAATCCCTAATCTTCCACTTGTACCTGCACCTATATAAAACAATCTACCATCTTGTTTTAACTTTGAAACAATTTGCTGAACCAAAGTTTCAATTTGTGGTAGTTCTTTTTCAACCGCTAAAGGAACCGATTTGTCCTCCTCATTAATACTTTTAAGTAAGTCTGAAACACTCATCTTTTCTAGATGATTATAATTAGAATCTTGTTCTGTAGTTTTCGTGAAAGACATAATCTTAAAATTTATCTGTGCAAAGGTCTTAAAATAATTCGCAAATAAATAATTTAGAATCGATATATGTAAGAATTCATTTTATTTGTCGACCTATAGCTAAATCCAATTTATGAAATCATTTTTACTTACTTCATTTCTAATAGTTTCATTAAATACATTTTCACAAAATAGTAATGCTTTTTTTAATCAAGCCGACGCGTTTTTTTCAACATATGTTAGTAACGGATTGGTAAATTATAAGGCAATTAAGAAAAACTCAGAAAGCTTAAATACATTGTTAGAGCTTTCAAATTCTATTGCTATAAGTGCTCTAGATTCAGAAACAAAGAAAGCATTTTGGATTAATTTATATAATTTGATTACAATTAAAAGTGTGATTGAAAACTATCCTATTAAATCGCCATTAGCTTTATCTGGTTTTTTTGATAATAAGAAGCATAAAGTTGGTGATGAAAACCTAACATTGAATGCTATTGAAAACGAAAAAATTAGAGCTCAATTTGATGATGCTAGAATCCATTTTGTTCTGGTTTGTGCCGGTTTGGGTTGCCCACCTATTATAAATGGTGCTTATTTTCCTAAAACTTTAAATGCACAATTGGAAGAACAAACTAGAAAAGCCCTAAACGACCCAAATTTTATTCGGTTAAACGAAAAGAGAAAAAGAGTGGCTGTTTCTGAAATATTTAAATGGTATTTAAAAGATTTTTCACCTAAAGAATCTAAACTTATTGATTACATAAATAAATACCGAGAAGAACATATACCTACCTATTATAAGATTGAGTATTACCCGTACGATTGGACACTAAATAACATTTAATTATGAATTTTTTAAATATGAGAATAGTTTTTAAAATATCAACAATAGTATTGTTGTTTAACCATAATGTTGCACTAGCGCAGATAGATGATAATCAGGCAGAAGAACCAAGAGGTTCTGTTATTCAAACACTTACGCCTTCCAAACTAATTGCTAATGGACAATATGATATTAAATGGTTTAATAATTTATATACACAAACTAAATCGGCCGATAACAGTGGGGATATAAGCAAAAAACTTCCAAGAGAAACATTTTTCACCTCTACTTTAGAGGCATATACTGGAGTTTCTGAAAATAAACGAATAAATATTGGCGTTATTTTTGAATTTAGAAGTAATGTAATTGGTAACAGAGATGCTTTAGATGTATTTAAGTTTGACGGTGATGCTAATACGGCCAGAAGTGGATTAACATCTATTGCACCTTCAATAAAATTTGTTCCATTTAGTAGCGTAAATAATTTTTCTATTCAGAGTTCTTTGGTCATTCCACTTATAGATAATGAGGTTGAAAACAATGTGTATTTTGATCAGAAAGGATTTACATGGCAAAACCGATTTTACTATGATTATACTTTTGAAGGCAATCAGTTTCAATTATTTTCAGAGCTAAACTCAGAATTTAATTTCGGTAAAAAACAAGAGTTTGGAACGAATGGAAATAGTACACAAGGCAGTTTTGCGAATAATAGTTTAAGGTTGACTCCGGGTGTCTTCTTTAGCTATTTCCCCAGTTCAAAATTTACCATCTTAGCTTTAGCGCAACATTCTCAACTCATTGATTTAGGAAATAATTTTGAACAAAATTTTACCGCAGTAGGAGGTGGGACGAAATACCAATTAACCGATACTTTAAATTTAGAAGCATTATATACCAATTTTATAAGAGGCAACGATTCTGGTCTTGGGCAAACATTTAATTTAGGAGCTAGGTTAATACTAAATTAATTATCTTGAGGCATGAGAAAAATTGTACTCATCTTGATAAGCCACTTCATGACTTTGTTGTTGTTTTCTCAAGAAACTTCTATTGCAACGCTTCATATTCGTGGATTAAAGAAAACTAAGCAAAGTTTTATTGAGAATGTAATTTCTTCTCATTCCGGTGGTGTATTGGATTTGTTGCAGTTAGATAAGGATATGACTAGGTTAAAGCGATTACCTTTAGTATCTCATGCAAGTTATCAAGTATTTGCTTCCAATGATACCAGTTATAACGTATTTATAAATATTGAAGAAAATTTCACACTTATTCCAGCAGTAAATGTATGGACCGCAACCAATCAACAATTTGCATATAAAATTGGACTATACGATTATAACTTTTTAGGTCGAGGAATTGCTTTTGGTGGATTTTATCAAAATAATGGATACGATACCTATAGTATTAATCTTAGAGCACCTTATCTATTTAACAACCGTTGGGGGATTGCAATAAACCATCAAAATTGGAGAAGTGAAGAACCACTTTATTTTAACGACGGGAGCTCTAATTATCTTTATAACAATAAGTCTATTGAAGCCCTCGCTTTGTTTGAGTTGAATTTTAATCACAAATTTCAGTTTGGAGTTAATTTATTTACGGAAAAGTATGAATATTTATCAGGGTTAACATCTGATGATATTCCTACTAAATTTGAAATAGATAAAGTTTTATTCAAATTTATTTATGATTTAGATTTCTTAGATTATAACTACCAGTATGTGAGTGGATTTAGAAGTTTATTAAGTACACAATTTGTTACAACTAGTAATTCATTTCAGGATGAATTTTATATAGCTTGGAATGACTTTTTCTTTTACAAACAAATTGGAACGCGAGGTAATTGGGCAAATAGATTAAGATTGGGTTTGTCTTCAAATAGTGAAAGTCCGTTCGCTCCTTTTTCAGTTGATAATAATTTGAATCTTAGGGGCGTTGGTAATTTAATAGATAGAGGTACCGGTGTCATAGTTTTAAATACCGAGTATCGCCATACACTTATTCAAAAAGGTTGGTTTGCAATGCAAAGTAATATATTTATTGATGCAGGTACTTGGCGTAACCCAGGTGGCGAGTTAAATGATTTTGCCAAATCTCATAATATCCGAATTTATCCTGGAGTTGGTCTACGTTTTATACATACTAAAATATTTAACGCTGTTTTTAGGATAGATTATGGTATTGGTATAACTGATAATGCTTCAAAAGGAATAGTATTTGGAATTGGACAATATTTTTAAAATGAGAAGATTACCACACTCAATTTTAGTTAGTTGCTTAATTATATTTTCATGTTCTAATCAGTTACTCGCACAAAGAGCAACTGAAAAGTTTAATAGGGCAGAGCGTATTATTAGTAGAATGATTCGGAAGCACAAAATTCCTGGATTGGCAATAACGGTTTCTAAAAATCAAGAAGTCGTTTGGTCTGAAGGATTTGGGTATGCTGATTTAAAAAATAAGATTCCCGTTATTCCAAATAACACAGTATTTAGAATTGCTAGTGTTTCTAAGCCTATTGCGGCCATGGCATTGTTAAAAGCTGTCGAAGAAGGATTAGTTATGTTAGATAGTTCTATTTACAACTATGTGCCTTATTTCCCTAAAAAACGATATGATATTTCAATTAGGCAATTAGCTGGACATTTGTCTGGAATTAGAAATTATAAGGGTAATGAGTTTAAAAATAATAAACCTTTAAGTATTCGAGATGGAATAAAATTATTTGAATCGGATTCCCTCTTATTCAAACCAGGTACCAATTTTGCTTATTCGAGCTATAATTGGAATTTAATTTCGTTGGCTATCCAAGAACAGGCCAATATTCCTTTTGAAGATTTTGTAATAACACATGTACTGAATCCTTTTCAGTTGAATAAAACTGTTGCCGATAAGAATAAAGTCATAGATGGGAAAGCCATTTTTTATAAAAAGAAAGGGAAAAGACGCTTCAAGCCAGTGAGTGAAGTTAGTAATTATTTTAAGTTAGCGTCTGGGGGTTATTTATCAACTTCAGAGGATATTACCAATTTTGGCAATGTTTTATTAAAAGATTCTCTAATTCAACATGATCAATTAAAGCCATTCATTACAGCACAAAAGTTAAATACTGATGAATCTCGTTCTACCTATTATGGCTTGGGTTTTGAAGTTAGTAATGACTCAAGTGGCAGGTTCTATTTTGGACACGTTGGAAGCGGTTTAGGCGGGTATGGTATTTTTTATATATACCCTGAGCAAGGTGTCGTAATAACGATATTAATAAACTGTTCAAATCCTGAGATTGATAAAACTTTCAATAAATTGATTGATTCAGTATTTGAATCACTTGAATCTAATCAATAAAATAGATAAATTCATCAACTTCTGATGCTCTGAAATATCCATAAGGGTAGTGCTCTGGATTGGTTTGATTTATACAATTTCCTCTTACGGTTGCAGGTTGAGTTTGAAATGGATCACCAGATTGTTCATCAGTTTGTTGTAATAGAATATTGAAAAATTCGTAATAGCGTTCTGAAACTCCAGCGTTTCGAATAATTAGCTCATCTCCAGCCTCAAGAGTTTCATCAGAATGAAATGCAAAAATGCGATTACCATCATTAAATTCGTCGTCATAAACTTCCAGATTTAGGGAGTTACTTGATGTTTTAATAAATTCAAATAAATAATAATTATCTATACCTCCAGGATCTGTATAAAAGACCTTTATTTCAATTTCATCTCCTGCAAAACCACCATCATTCTTTTGTTCTACAAATTCAATAGGAACGACAGGCATTAAGGTTTCACTAGCAGTATATATTTCGTTGTTGTAATTTATTAAAAGATTGTATACCATGCCAATTTCAGGTACAAACGAATCATTTACATATATACCAGAAGCTCCTTCTTCAATAAAATTATAAGTATTGCTATTTGAATCTGTAATGAGAACGGATGCGCCCGAAGCAGCAGGAATCGATTCATCAAAATATGGTGCTGAAAGCGACAGTTTTATAAATTGTGTTTCGCCTGTTGTTCCCTTAATCCAATTTATAGAAGCATCAATAACCAATCTTGGTTCAGACGTATCAAGGTCAACATCAATAACATCCTCACATGAAATAAAAAATAAACTAAAAAGTACAATTACATATTTTTTCATAATCTTAGAGCTTAAAATTATATGAAATGGACGGAACAATACCAAAAATTGCCAATCGTGTTGCTTCATTTCTGCCGGTATCCGTATTTCTATCAAACGAAATTGAATTCGCATTTCTTCGATTATAAATATTATAAATACTAAACACCCAATTTCCTTGTAACCCACTGTTTTTATTAGGTTTTGGCGTGTAGTTTAAAGATAAATCTAATCGATGGTAGGATGGTAGTCTATCAGAATTTCTTCCACTATAGCTTGGAATAATCACACCATTGTATTGATATTGACCATTAGGAAATGTAGCAGGTTGCCCAGTTTGAAATAGAAAATTGGTGCTTATTTTCCATTTGTTATTCCAATTATAACTTCCAGTAAAAGAAATGTCGTGGGTTTTATCGTGAGGTGTATTGTACCAATTTCCATTATTAATTCCAGTTTCAATAACTGTTCTCCCTGGGGTTTGTTGTTCAGATTTTGACAAGGTATACGCTAACCAACCTTTAAATTGACCTTCGTTTTTTCTAAAAAGCATCTCCAAGCCATATGCTCTCGAGCGACCATTTAAAATAACTTGTTCTATGGCATTATTGGCAATTAAATCTGCACCATCAATATAATCTATTCTGTTTTTTACTTTTTTGTAGAATGATTCTAGCTCTAAAGAAAATCTGTTATTATTAAAATTTTGAAAATAGCCAATTGCGTATTGATCTAGTAATTGTGGCTTGACATACTTCCCACTTGGTGTCCAGATATCCAGAGGAGTAGGTGAGTTGGTATTTGAAAGTAAGTGTAAATATTGACTCATTCTATTATAACTAGCTTTAATAGAACTATTTGAAGAAAATTGGTATGCTACGGATGCTCTAGGTTCTATATTATGAAAACTCTCAATGACATCACTTCGTTTATAAGTTTCGGTATCTATAGGATCTGCTTTCTCATAAATTTGGAAATCTTCATTAAAAACGACTGCTTGATTATCTTGATATACATTTAACTCATCTTGTCCCAGCCTATAAAAGCTACTTAAACGAAATCCATAGGATAATGCTAAATTATTTGAAATTTTGTGCTCAGCATCAACATATAAAGCATTTTCAAAGGCGTATTTATCTATGAGTTTAAATGGATTTATTCCAGAAGATGCTTTAGTAGGTTTAATTTCACCTGGATTAAATTTGTAATAAATACTATTAATACCGTATTGCAGTTTTATTTTATCAGTGATATAATGTTTGAAGTCGTATTTTAAGTTAAAATTTCGAATGCCAGAAACCCAATCAAATTCAACAAAACCTAATTCTAAATTATAATAGTAATCTGAATAAATCAATGATAGATTTGAAAATAGTTTATCTGAAAACAAATGATTCCATCTAAAATTAAAAACAGAATTACCGTATATATTTTCAAAAGAATCCTCAATTCTAAACACATCCCTACCAAAGTAACCAGAAAGATAAATGTTGTTTTTAGCGTTTAGTTTATAACTTATTTTAGTGTTTAAATCGTAGAAATATGCAATATTATTAATATCAAATAAAGGCAGAAACAAATGTGCATAGCTCGATCGACCGCCTAATAAAAAGGAACCTTGATTTTTCTTGAGTGGTCCTTCAATTAACAATCTGCTAGAAACAATCCCAACACCGCCATTGGCATGAAACTCTTTACTGTTGCCTTCCTTTTGATAAATATCTAATACTGATGCTACTCGACCTCCATAACGGGCAGGAATACCTCCTTTGTATAATCTTAAATCTTTTATCGCATCAGGATTAAAAACGGAGAAGAAGCCAAATAAATGTGAAGAATTATAAATGGTGGCCTCATCTAAAAGTATTAAATTCTGGTCAGCAGATCCACCTCGAACATTAAATCCTGACGAGCCTTCACCAGCATTTGTAACCCCAGGTAATAACGTAATGGCTTTAATAATATCAGACTCGCCTAATACAACAGGGATTTCTTTAATTGTACCCGAAGTGAGTTTGTTAACACTCATTTGAGGCGTTCTTATATTAAGTTTTTCAACATTTTCGGTAATAATGACTTCATCTAAACTTTCCAAGGCATCGGTTAAACTAAAGTTCTTTATAATATCATCTGTAAGATTTATTGTTTCTGTGATTGTAGTAAAACCAAGATAACTTATTACCATATTATAAGTGCCTTCTGGCAATGTAATGGAATAGAAACCATATTCATTGGTTGTTGTTCCTGCAGAAATTTCTGGAAAAATAATATTGACACCTATTAAGGTTTCATTACTTTTTTCTTCAGAGACAGATCCGCTAATCGTAAATTTTTGTTGTGAGTGAAGTAAATTAAAAGTAAAACAATACACACAAAGAAACCAAAAAAGGCTATACTTCATTTAACAATTTTTTTATAAAAATATAAAAAAAGCCCCTAAAAAGGGGCTTTTTGAAATTATAAAATTTTTTAATTCTTAATTTAGAATTGCATTAAAGGTGTTACTTGGTCGCATTACTTGATTAATTAATGTTTCGTTTGGTTCATAATAACCGCCAATATCTGTTGGGTTTCCTTGCACACTATTTAATTCGTTTACGATTTTTTCTTCATTTTCAGCTAATGCTTTAGCTATTGGAGTAAATTCCGCCTTTAAAGCTTCATCTTCATTTTGATTAGCTAATTCTTGCGCCCAATATAACGCTAGATAGAAGTGACTTCCTCTGTTATCTAATTCCCCACATTTTCTTGAAGGTCCTTTTCTGTTCTCTAATAATTTTTCGGTAGCGTCATCTAAAGTTTCGCCTAATATTTTGGCTTTAGCATTGTTATTCACTTCGCTAAAATGCTCTAAAGAAACTGCTATGGCTAAAAATTCACCTAGTGAATCCCATCTTAGGTGATTTTCTTCAAGTAATTGTTGCACATGTTTAGGAGCAGAACCACCTGCACCAGTTTCAAATAAACCACCGCCATTCATTAAAGGAACAATAGATAGCATTTTTGCACTTGTACCAACTTCTAAAATTGGGAATAAATCGGTTAAATAATCACGTAATACGTTTCCTGAAACAGAAATAGTATCTAATCCTTTAACTAGTCGCTCGCAAGTAAATTTTGTAGCTTCAATTGGCGATAATATTCTCAAATCTAATCCAGTGGTGTCATGATCTTTAAGATAAGCATTTACTTTTTTGATTAATTCAGCATCATGAGCTCTATTTTTGTCTAACCAAAAAACAGCTGGCGTTTCAGAAGCTCTGGCACGCGTCACAGCTAGTTTTACCCAGTCTTGAATAGGTGCATCTTTTGTTTGGCACATTCTCCAGATATCACCTTCTTCAACATGGTGCTCAATTAACGTGTTGCCATTTGAATCTATTACTTTTACCGATCCATTTGAAGGAATTTCGAAAGTTTTATCGTGAGAACCGTATTCTTCTGCTTTTTGAGCCATGAGTCCAACATTTGGAACAGTTCCCATAGTTGTTGGGTCGAAGGCACCGTTTTCTTTACAGAAATCAATAGTGGCTGCATATATACCAGCATAACTACTGTCTGGAATAACTGCTTTAGTATCTTGAAGTTGACCTTTTTCATTCCACATTTGTCCAGAAGTACGAATCATGGCAGGCATCGATGCATCAATAATCACATCACTAGGCACATGCAAGTTAGTAATTCCTTTATCTGAATTTACCATGGCGACGCTAGGACCTTTTTTGTAAGTTGCTTCAATATCTGCTTCTATTTCTTTACGTTTGGCATCTGGTAATTCTTGGATTCGTTCTAATAAATTTCCTAATCCAGAATTAACATTAACACCTATTTTTTCAATTGTTTCTCCGTGTTTAGCAAATACATCCTTGAAAAATATTTTTACAGCATGACCAAAAATAATAGGGTCGCTCACTTTCATCATGGTACCTTTCATATGAAGAGAGAATAAAATTCCTTGCGCTCTTGCATCGTCAACTTGCTGATCTAAAAATGCCAATAAGGCTTTCTTACTCATTACAGTACCATCAATAATTTCTCCTTTTAGAATCGAAAAAGCATCTTTTAAAGTAGTAGCATTACCGTTAGTATCTGTATGTATAATTTTTACACTCGTAGCTTCTGAAAGAGTTACTGACTTTTCATTATGTGCAAAATCACCTGAGCTCATTGTTGCTACATGTGTTTTAGAATCTTTAGACCATTCACCCATTGAGTGTGGATTTTTCTTGGCATAATTCTTTACAGCTTTTGGAGCTCGTCTATCTGAATTTCCTTCACGTAGCACAGGGTTAACAGCACTACCTTTTATTTTGTCATAACGATTTTTAACATCTTTTTCAGCATCAGTATTTGCTTCATTCGGATAATCAGGGATGTTAAAACCTTTAGTTTGCAATTCTTTTATAGCATCCTTTAACTGTGGTATAGAAGCGCTAATATTTGGTAATTTAATAATATTAGCTTCTGGTTTTTTTGCTAATTCGCCTAGAACAGTTAAATCGTCTGATACCTTCTGGTCGTCCGATAGAAATTCTGGAAAAACAGCTAGAATCCGCGCAGCCAACGAAATGTCTTTTGTTTCGATATTAATTCCTGAAGATTTAACAAAAGCTTGTACAATTGGTAAAAGTGATCGAGTTGCTAAAGCAGGAGCTTCATCGGTTTTTGTGTAAATGATTTTAGACATTCCTATAGTTGTTTTTTTAGAGTTATTTTGTGGCTAAAGAAGTGATAAAGAAACACCCTTAGTTTTTAGCGTTGCGAATATACAAAAAAATGCAATTTAAAATAGGTTAATCGATTAACTAATATATAATGCCAAATAGATTTTAGATATTCACAATTTAGCTTGCATGTGATAAGAAATTATTAAAAAAGAAGAAGGAAAGTTAATAAAAAACAAAAGCCATATCATTGCAGAATTTAATCTACTTTTGACATGGCTTTCTTGAAATAACTTAGCGTGACCTAATGAGCATTTCTACTCATGATTGTTTAAAATTTTCATCTAAACCGTTTCAGTTCAAGTTAATGTTATTTCAACGAAACATTTTTGCAATTTTCAAAATGTATTGACCTATTACAAATATGTTTCTGTAATTGTTTTCTTGATGCTATTATCTCTTCCTTCGCTTTCACGTTAAATTTGCCTCTAGCATTGCTCTCATTACAACATCTGCTTTCACTTTTGTTGCTTTTTAAGCTTTCGGTTATACTAGTTATCTCCTACTTACATATGCGATACTTTTTATAACGTCATGGTTTCTTGTTTCAACGCATACACGCTATCCCTCAAAACCTCAAAAACAATTTTATAAAGAACGTTACCTTATTTAGAAAGTTATGCAAATTCGGTGTTGAATCGAAACCAGCCTAAGCTGTCATTTTTCCTTCTGTAAATATAGCACCAAACCACAAAATAACCAAGCTTTTTAACTAATTAGATATCAACCAGTTATAAACCGTTGTTATTAACAATTGTTCATAAAAAAAGCCTTGAGATTTCTCAAGGCCTTTAAACACTGCATTCGCAGTTGTATTATTATTAACGTCTACGCTCAGTAATTCTGGCTTTTTTACCAGTAAGACCTCTAAAGTAGAAGATACGAGCTCTACGTACTTTACCACGCTTGTTAATTTCTATTTTTTGTAATGCAGGTAAATTAACCGGGAAGATACGCTCTACACCTATAGATCCTGACATTTTTCTAATTGTAAAAGTTTCTGACGCTCCAGAACCTCTTCTTTGTAATACTACACCTCTAAAAAACTGAGTACGCGTTTTGCTACCCTCTTTAATTTCGTAGTAAACTGTAATTGTATCACCAGCAGCAAATTCTGGTAAATCTTTTCTTGTTACAAATTCGTCTTGTACAAATTTTACTAAAGATTCCATATCTTTAAATTTATTATAATTAATTCAGAACAACATTCACGATTCTCGCCAGAGGTTAACCCGAAATTGGCTGCAAAAATAACTATTAATTCATAATCTGCAACCTTTTTATTTGTTTTTTTGGTGTTTCTTTTTGCTTTAAAAATTCAGGAAGGCTTTATATCTAGTAATAGCAAAAAGTCAGGCTTTCACTACTCGCTTCCTCCTGCGTCGGCGAGCTCAAACATACCGTTCAATCCTTAACACATATCTCAAGCCTCTTTTCAGATGTGAATTAAATTTTTAATGTAGCTTTTTTTTCTTGAAGTTGTTTAGAACTAAAAGCAAAAAGCCAATACCAAATAGAAAAAAAGAAAAAACACTGAAAAAATTAAGATATACTTGAGCCTTGAGTAAGGCTTCGGCTCCATCTTTTGCAGCAATAGCATTGTATATAAATCCGCCAATAAATCCTAAACTGGTTAGTAAACTACCAATAAATAACAGTAAGGTAGCCATCGATCTTTTTTTTGTAATTAAAACTATAGTAGCAACAAGTACTATTAAATGTATTACACCATTCATTAAACTAGCTAAAGCGTATTGAAGCTGTATATTGTCTATGTTATCCATATCACCTATTAATTATCTAACAAATCAGGGCGTCGTTCTTTTGTTCTTAAATATGCTTGCTCTTCTCGCCATTTTTCAATTTCTGGTAGGTTACCACTAAACAATAATTCTGGTACTTTCCAACCTTTGTATTCTCTAGGCTTTGTATAAATTGGTGGCGCTAATAATCCATCTTGAAATGAATCGGTTAGGGCAGAGGTCTCATTGCCTAAAACTCCAGGTATTAACCTTATTACAGCATCGCAAAGCACAGCAGCTCCTAACTCACCACCAGATAATACATAATCACCTATCGATATTTCTCGAGTTATAAAATGGTCGCGCACACGTTGGTCTACACCCTTATAATGACCGCACAAAATAATAATATTTTCTTTTAAAGATAGCTGGTTGGCAATACCTTGTTTTAAGGTTTCACCATCGGGTGTCATGTAAATAACTTCATCATAATGACGTTCTGCTTGTAATGCAGAAATACATTTGTCAATTGGTTCAACCATCATGACCATTCCTGCTCCTCCACCAAATTGCGTATCGTCAATCGATTTATAATTGTCGGTTGTGTAATCTCTTAAATTATGAAAATGAACTTCAACCAAACCGGCTTCAATAGCGCGTTTTAAAATAGAAGCTTCAAATGGGCTTTTAAGTAATTCTGGTAAAACAGTAATGATATCTATTCGCATGGTATTTTTTTCTGCCGCAAAGATAATTTAATTGTTTTGGATGTGGTAAGAGAAATTATTTTTGAATAAATAGATAAATTATTCCGGTTATTCGCTTCATTCTAGAATTTCGTAGTCAATGTTTAGCTTTCGCAATGCTCTTAAAGCAGAACCTGAGTTTTTATCTTCCACTTGAATATCAACAGCATCACCTTCTAAAAGTATATCAGTTAGCTCTTTCGATAATGATTCGCTACTATTTAATGAAATCTCTGTAATACAATTGGCAATCGCTCTTCTATCTGGCCTTTGAGCATCACACGACAATAAGTTTAATTTCATAATAATTTCATTTATTATTGGAAGATACTCAATTATATTTGGGTATAAGTATACTCAATTGCTATTGAGGCTAAGCGTTTTTATCAATCACCATATAATTCGTTCAAAGCTTTATAACTAATATTGAAAACTAGTATTTTGAAATTTTGCTTTATCAACTAGTCTTTATTTTTCAAAGCCGTCAACTCCGCAATTTTACAAATCACTTCAGTAGCTTTTATCATACTTTCAACAGGTACATATTCATAGCGTCCATGAAAATTATGTCCACCGGCAAATATATTTGGGCATGGTAACCCTTTATAACTTAACTGCGAACCATCTGTTCCACCGCGAATAGCCTTTATTAGAGGTTCAATATCAAGCTGTTTCATTGCTTCCTCGGCAATATCAACTATATGCATAACGGGTTCGATCTTTTCGCGCATGTTATAATATTGGTCTTTGATTTCAGTTGTTATTACTTCACGTCCGTATTGTGAATTTAATTCTCGAGTAAGTTTTATCATCACTTCTTTGCGTGCTTCAAAATGTAATTTATCATGATCTCTAATAATATATTGAAGCGTTGTTTCTTCCACATCACCACTTATATGATGTAAATGAAAAAAACCTTGATATTCTTCAGTATGTTCTGGCGTTTCTAATCTTGGTAAAGAGTTTATAAACTCGGTAGCTATATACATAGAGTTTATCATTTTATCTTTTGCATAACCAGGATGCACAATTTTACCTTTTACTTTCACAACGGCTCCAGCAGCATTAAAATTTTCATATTCTAATTCGCCAATTTGGCTTCCATCCATAGTATACGCCCAATCTGCTCCAAATTTCTCAACATCAAATTTGTGTGCGCCTCTACCAATTTCTTCATCGGGAGTAAAACCTACTCTTATTTTACCGTGCTTAATATCTGGATGTTGTATTAAATACTCCATGGCTGAAACTATTTCACAAATCCCTGCCTTATCATCGGCTCCTAAAAGTGTGGTGCCGTCAGTCGTAATTAATGTTTGACCTTTATAGAGTAATAAATCTTCAAAATAATCAGGGGATAGTACAATGTTTTTGGCTTCATTTAAAACAATATCCTCGCCATTATAATTTTCAATAATTTGAGGTTTTACGTTGGCTCCGGTAAAATCAGGAGATGTATCAAAATGAGAAATAAACCCAATGGTAGGCACTTCATAATCAATATTACTAGGCAAAGTAGCCATGATATAAGCATTCTCATCAATATTTACATCTTGCATGCCAATAGATTTAAGCTCTTCTGCTAGTTTTTTGGCCAAATCCCATTGTTTTTTGGTGCTTGGAGTTGTTTCAGAATTTGGATCTGACTCTGTATCAATAGTCACGTAACTAACAAATCGATTTATAATGTGTTCTTTTGATATCATGAAGTAAATATTAGTTTTTATACAAGAAACTGAAGACTTTAATCAGGCTCTAATTTACAATTATTAAGTTTGAATAAGTAAGTGTCGAACGATTTTTTATTTACAGGATTTCAACTTATTTTTGCATTAAATAAGACTGATGTATAAGTTACTACTTCGCCCAATATTTTTTTCATTCGATCCTGAAAAAATTCATCATTTCACGTTTTCGTTAATAAAATTTACTTCTAAAATTCCTGGTTTCAAGAGTATTTATAGAAGTTTATATGTTGTTGACGACTCGAGATTAGAGCGAAAATTATTTGGACTCACTTTTAAAAACCCAGTTGGTTTAGCCGCGGGTTTTGATAAAAATGCAGTTTTGTATAACGAATTGGCAAATTTCGGATTTGGTTTTATAGAAATTGGAACTGTAACCCCTAAAGGTCAAGCTGGTAACCCTAAAAAAAGATTGTTCAGATTAAAAGACGATAAAGGCATTATTAATCGTATGGGTTTTAATAATGAAGGGTTGGATTCTGCTATCGAGCAATTAATGAAGAATAAAGGTAAATTAATAATTGGTGGTAATATTGGAAAAAACACCAACACAAAACCCGCTGATTATACGGCGGACTATTTAACTTGTTTTAATGCATTGCACCCATATGTTGATTATTTTGTGTTAAATGTGAGTTGTCCAAATGTAGGGAGTCACGCCAAATTAAATGATAAGGATTATTTAGAAGAATTGATTGGCGCAGTCCAAAAAGCGAACAATACTTTTGAAAAGCAAAAGCCTATTCTTTTAAAAATTGCACCAGATTTAAATACTACCCAATTAGATGAAATTATCGAGCTTGTAAAAACCACTAATTTAGAAGGTGTGATTGCAAGTAATACGTCTACAGATAGAAGTGGATTGAAGGCAAGTGAAGCACAACTCGAAGCTATTGGAAATGGAGGATTAAGTGGTCAACCTATAAAGGATAAAAGTACTAAGGTTATAAAATACCTTTCAGAAAAAAGTAATAAAGCATTCCCTATAATTGGTGTTGGAGGTATTCATTCTTCAGAAGATGCCATAGAAAAATTAGATGCTGGAGCAGACTTAATTCAAATTTATACAGGGTTTGTTTATGAAGGTCCGAGCTTAATTAAAGCTATTAATAAAGCAATTCTTAAGTAATAAGCTTATTTAATAATTTTCTTAACCACTCTATTTTTACCATTAGTTAAAGTAAGCAAATAGGTTCCTGAAGATAATTTACTCAGGTCAATAGGGCTTTCTGTAATGGTACCAGATAAAAATGGTTGTCCAACTAAATTAGTAACTATATAGGTAGAAACAGTGTCTAAATCATTGTTTTTAATATAGAGTAATCCTTCTCGAATAGGATTCGGATACACATTGTAGATATTATCGGAAATGGCAGTATGAATCGTTTTAACTAAAATATTATCAATGGCAATATCGCCTTTCCAACCAGAGCCTCTAACAGCTCTAAATCGAACTTTTATAGTTTGATTTGCATAAGCCGATAAGTCAATGGTTTTTGTTTTAAAATCTTCTTCTGGAGTATTCTGTTGACTTCCTATAAAAGGTGGGATAACATCTAAATTATAGCCAGTATCAGTTTTGATATCTACATGAAGTTCGCCAACATCTTTTCCATACATATGATATGAAAATTCCAATTCGCTATTTTGATACTTCACATCTATACATGGTGAAATCAATTCAGTAATATCTCCTGCGCTTGCACCAGATGCTTCAGCATAGATATAGGTGTTCAATTCACTTTCAGACTTTTTATAATAATTTATAGGTCCTGTTTCATTTGATTGAGTATCACCGTAATTCGTGTACCAATTATAACCATGTCCAGTAACATCACGACTAGTCCAACCATGTTGGTCAAGTAAATTGAACTCCTCAAAATCTTCGTCTAAAAGATCTGTAAAAGTTCCTACTTTAATAAAGTTTACAAACTTTTTACTTATGGTTCTCGACTTATTTGATACGGTAAGAATAACATCATAAATACCAGCCTCATAATTGTGAGAAGGATTCTGTGTGTTGTAATCTATAACACCATCACCATCAATATCCCATTGCCAATCGGTAACATTATCATTTAAACTTTCAAAATTCACTGTTAAATAGTCGTCGCATGTTTCACTTTCATTAACTGTAATATTCGCATTGAACGAAGGACATGTTAAATAACTCTTTGTAGTCATATAAAACGCATACATTCTAGCCAATTGTTGTTCAGAAAAATATTGTCTACATTCTTTTCTTGAATAAGACATCATGTTTCTTGTATCTGGATGGTAAGCATCACCATTAGCATCAATAGCTGAACCTGTGTAGTTACATGAATCATCAACAGATGAATAGCTTAAAGTAGGATCTGCAGGTGTATCGCAAATACCATCACCATCTGTATCACAATTGCTACCATCAACTAACTCGGTTGTTCCATTGTTATCTGCTCCATGCGTATGTAATAAAGAGAAAAAATGACCTATTTCATGAGGTAATGAAGAAGCATTAGTTGCACAATTATTTCTCATGACCACAAAATCGTTTCTTCCAACGTTGTCACTATAACCGCAAATGGCTTCACTAGATTCATTCTCAATGTAGTCTGTAAAATAAAGATTTAATAACCCAGGTACATAGTTACTCTCGATAATATCTTTTTCGTTTCCTTTTTTAAAGTGACATAAATTATCGTCATCAATATATTGAACACCGTCACACAAGAAAAATTCTAGGTAGGCATCTTTATAGATTTCATTTAGATTTGAAATGGCATGATTCAGATCGTTCATATCTAATCCTCCTGATCCATCCGAATTTCTAACAATATATGCCTTAACAGGTATTGCATTTAAAACTTGGTAAGGCACAGTGCCTTTTGCTGATTTAGACGCAAGAAAATCATCCTCATATTTTTTTAATTGAGGCTTAATATTTTTGTAAAAATCTAAGGTTTTTGTGGATGCTGTATTACCGCAATTAACCGCTTCACTATTTTGAGAAAATAGGCTTATAGATGTCGATAAAAATACCGAAAGTACTAAAAGAGTTAATCTGTAGGTTAAAATATTCATTTGGGGTAAAAACATTTACTAGTAAATGTATCGGGAAATGTATAGTAACCGTAATAAAAACGTTAAAATGTTAAAATTATCGATAATTTAACATTTCAACTCAATTATTTGATGAAAAGTTAGGGAATACGGTGCATTAGGAACCACTTGCATTAATCGATAACAAGCTTTTTAGTAAGGCTTGCTCCAGAGTCATCTAAAACAGATAAAAGATAAATACCGCTATTCAATTCGGATAAATTAAGTTTAATTTTTGACGTATTTTGCTTTATTGAAATTTGCTTGACAAGAGTACCCAAAACGTTATAAATCTCTACAGATTTTACGTTAATGTTTTGAATATTTGAAATACTGATTTGTCCTTTAGTAGGGTTAGGAAATATCTTTAAATTTTCTACAGTATTAGCTGTATTAGTGCTCAAAGTTGAAGAATTATATGTAAAGGTCATAGTTCCCATCCTTTTCCCATTTATTGGAGTTCCTGTAATCATAGATATTGGCACTCTAGGATTACTAGCTGAATCACTCGATTCGTAATCAGTACCATCATCAGTGCCTGAATCATAAGCAAACATATCAATAGTATATGTCGATTTCCAACCATTATTTACAGCGTTGTTTCCAGATCTTAAATTTTCACTATTTACAGCTATAAACCAGTCAGGACTGGGAGCAACCATAGAAACTAATGTTACGTATGGAAATGACTCACTAATAGTTACATTTACTTCGGCTATACTTTCTTCTGCTTGACGCGGTGAAAAACCATCTTGTAAATACTGATCAGCATCTGAATTGGCTGCTATTTCATTTTGAAAATTTGTGGTGTTACCAGTTTCGGCTATATTTTTTATTCCGTTCGTTAGTGGTGCGGGAACATTAAACTCCAATATATCATTAGGGTTTTTATGTGTTGCTCCTGCTAAGGGCGACCAATGTGGATCGTTTGGTATAGAAGTATGGTCAGTGGCATTCCATATAGTGCTTACTGTTATGGTGTAGTTTGCAGTACTTTGACTAAAAGCAAAAGAGCATAATAAAAAAGAAAATAATAAAGTAATGTTTTTCATAACAAAGGCGATAAATGGATTAGTTTCGGATTAGATGGGTCGGGAATTAAGATTAGAACTTACATTCTTAAAAATAATAGTATTTTTAACCTCTGAATATCGTTTGAGTAACCATGTCAAAACCCATAAAAATTATTGAATGTCCGCGCGATGCTATGCAAGGGATAAAGCAATTTATTCCAACTTCGCAGAAGGTACAATACATTCAGTCTTTATTACGTGTAGATTTTGATACAATTGACTTTGGGAGTTTTGTATCACCCAAAGCTATTCCTCAAATGGTTGATACGGCAGAGGTTTTATCTCAATTAGATTTAAGTAAAACGAAGAGCAAACTTTTAGCGATTATTGCCAATACTCGTGGAGCAGAAGATGCCAGTAAGCACAAGGCCATTAACTATTTAGGTTATCCATTCTCTATTTCAGAAAACTTTCAGATGCGTAATACGCATAAAACCATTGCACAATCCGTAATTACACTTTCTGAAATTTTAGAAATAGCAAGTAAAACCAATAAAGAAGTAGTTGTTTACATATCTATGGGTTTTGGAAACCCATATGGTGACCCATGGAATGTGGATATTGTAGGCGAGTGGACCGAAAAACTGGCCACTATGGGCGTGAAGATTTTATCTTTAAGCGATACCGTAGGAACTTCAAACCCAGAAAGTATTGACTATTTGTTTTCTAACTTAATTCCAAAGTATCCGAATATAGAATTTGGAGCACATTTGCATACCACTCCAAGTACATGGTTTGAAAAAATTGACGCTGCTTACAAGGCGGGATGCCATCGTTTTGATGGTGCAATCCAAGGTTTTGGAGGTTGCCCAATGGCAAAAGACGAACTTACAGGTAATATGCCAACCGAAAAACTATTGTCATACTTCACTTCTCAAAAAAACAACCCTTTAAACGCTCTTAGTTTTGAAAGTGCGTATAACGAAGCCTCGAAAATTTTCAATCATTTTCATTAATTCCACATTTTCTCCCGAAAATTTAAATGTTAAAATTTGTTTATAATTTATTGAATTATAGGCGGTTAATTTTGCTCGTAATTCTTTATTTAAATTTAATCTAAATAAACTTTGCGTAAGTAATAATGAGTTTTATATTTGCAGCTTCAAATTAAGTATTATTTATAATAAGTCTAAATAAACAAATTCAATCGACAAAAAAATGAAGAAAATAACCCTACTTTTTTCAATCTTAGTGGCATCAATGGTTGGTGCACAAACCTTACAAGATTCTATCACTTTCAATCCACAACAACAATTAAACGCAGCGCAACGTATTTTATCTGGAAATTATGGTAAAGCGGTAACTGTAGGTGCTTATGGAGAGCTAACCTATAACCAACCAGAAGCTGCAAATGGCGAGCTGGATGTGCAGCGTTTGGTATTACTTTTTGGTTATAAATTTAACGACAAAACACAGTTTGTAACAGAATTAGAAATGGAGCATACTGTTGAGGTTTTCGTAGAACAAGCTTTTGTGAATTATAATGTAGGGCAGAACGTTAGTCTGCGCGGTGGTTTAATGTTAGTTCCTTTTGGCATTATTAATGAGTTTCACGAACCAACAACATTTAACGGTGTAGAACGTCCTTCTGTTGATAACGTTATTATTCCAACCACTTGGAGAGAGTTGGGAGTAGGTGTAACAGGAAGATTCAACGAGTTATCTTTAGGTTATCAAGCCTATATTTTCAACGGATTTAAATCAACATCTTTTGATGGTTCAGGTGGTGTAAACGGTGCTTTACAAGGCTCTAACGGATTACGAGGTGGTCGTCAAAAAGCTATCCAATCTACTGTAGATAGTCCAACACTATCTGTTAAATTCGATTACTATGGTATTCCAGGTTTACGATTAGGGCTTTCAGGATATTTTGGTGATACGCAAGCCGAAGACGATGTAGAAAATATCGATGGCGCTAATATTGGTATTTCAATGATAGGTTTAGATGCCCGTTATGCTTACCAACGTTTTACAGCTCGTGGTCAGTTTGTACACGGTTCTTTATCAGGAACAGAAGCTTATAACAATTTAACAGGAAATCAATTAGGTAGCGAATTACAAGGTTGGTACCTCGAAGCAGGATACAATTTATTACCACAAGAAAAGGCACAACGTTTATTCGCATTTGCACGTTACGAACAGTACGATACACACGCCAATACAGCAGGCGCCTTACAACGTAATGATGCGTACAACCGCAACGATTTAACAACCGGTTTAAGCTATCACATTGCTCCAGGTGTTGTTTTAAAAGGCGATTACCAATTTAGAGATAATGCGGTATCTGGCGGCGATGTAGCCAATAGATTAAATTTCGGAATAGGAGTTTGGTTCTAAAATAATTTGGGCGCCTACTTGCCGGCAGGCAGGTTACCGCAAGGGTCGGGCTTTACATTATTAGTTTTGGCTAGAAGCGCGCCTCGCCAAAAGCTAACCATTACAATCACTAACGCACAAGTACCAAATAGCTTATTCGTATAACAAAAAAATACGAATAAGCTGTTTGGATTTTTAAGATTTAAACAATAAAAAGCAATACTTTTGTATTATGAAAATGAAATTTATTTCAATATTAATTTTAGCATTAGTTTTAATGTCTTTTGGGCTGCCCAAAAACATCCAAAAAAAGGTTGATAAAGAAATTGTTAAAACCTTCGGTATTGAAACCTTCAATTTCACGGAAGTAAAAATTGCTAAGTCAATTTCAAAAGATTTACCTTCAAAATTCGAAGAAAATAACCTCTTTAAAATTGAGGCTGATAACAAACTTTTAGGTTATGCTTATTTATCACAAGCGCCAAGTAAGACGGCTCTTTTTGATTATTTAGTGCTGCTTGATAAAGATTTAATAGTTTTAAAATCAAAAGTACTTATGTATCGGGAAGAGTATGGAGGCGAGATAGGAAGTACACGCTGGTTAAAACAGTTTATTGGTAAAAAAGGTGGCGATCAACTTAAACATGGCGATAATATTATGGCCATTTCTGGGGCAACCATTTCTGTGCGTTCCATGACGAATGCTATGAACGATTTATTAAAATCTATTCAATTACTTCAAAGCCAAAACATTCTGTAAATGCAGCTAAACGGATTAATATTTACACTTCCTAAAGAGATTAAATTGTTAATCGGTGCTTTTGTAATCCTATTAAGTATTGGTTTTTATACGGGTTTATTATTTGTAGGCGAAACCTCTTCAGCAAACCCAAACGGCATAGAAGAACATTATTTAGGTAATGAAGACGATGAAAACGCAGAGGTTATGCGTTTCAAAAAAAGCGATCAAGAAATGCTAACCTTGGTACATAACCATATTTTATCCATGTCCATTATTTTCTTTTTAGTTGGCGGACTTGTTTCAATAACCAAACTCAACAGAAAGCTAAAATTGTTTCTTATTATAGAACCATTTGTTTCAGTACTTTTAACTTTTGGCGGACTATATTTGTTATGGATAGGTGTCCACTGGATGAAGTATGTTGTGATGTTTTCGGGCTTTTTAATGACTATTACATTTACAACTTCAACAGTCATTATATTAAAGCAGTTGTTTAAAAAACAATAAAAACCCTTATTAATTTCTTAACAAAAAATAGGTGTAAAAATCTATTTTTAAATTGTATATTTGCACGCAATTATAACTGTAATTGCATCATGACTGCACACGAAAACAAAATTGTTGGAGAAGGATTAACCTACGACGACGTTCTATTAGTTCCAGCCTTTTCAGAAGTACTTCCACGCGAAGTCAATATTCAAACAAAATTCACACGAAACATCACGATCAATGTACCCATTATATCTGCTGCCATGGATACGGTTACAGAAAGTAAAATGGCTATTGCCATGGCACAAGAAGGAGGTATTGGAGTGCTTCATAAAAACATGTCTATTGAAGCTCAAGCACAAAAGGTAAAAAAGGTAAAACGTGCAGAAAGTGGTATGATTATCGATCCTGTAACGTTACCACTTACAGCGAAAGTAAAACACGCCAAAAAATATATGTCTGAATATAGTATTGGTGGTATTCCTATCGTTGATGAAGAAGGAACTTTAAAAGGTATTGTTACCAATCGCGATTTGCGTTTCGAACATGATAACAAACGTCCAATTGTTGAGGTCATGACAAGCGAAAACCTGGTTACAGCTGCAGTTGGTACTTCTTTACAAGATGCCGAAAAAATTCTTCAACAACATAAAATAGAAAAATTACTTATTGTTGACGATCATTTTAAGCTATCTGGATTAATTACTTTTAGAGATATTACCAAGTTAAGTCAAAAGCCAAACGCCAATAAAGACAAATTTGGACGTTTACGAGTTGCTGCAGCCATTGGCGTTACAGGCGATGCAGTTGAGAGAGCAGAAGCATTGGTTAAAGCTGGTGTTGATGCCGTTGTTATCGATACAGCGCACGGTCATACCAAAGGAGTGGTAAGCGTCCTTAAGGAAATTAAAGCTAAATTCCCAAAACTTGATGTCATTGTTGGTAATATAGCCACAGGGGCGGCTGCTAAATATCTAGTTGAAGCAGGAGCTGATGCTGTAAAAGTTGGTATAGGTCCAGGTTCTATTTGTACAACACGTGTTGTTGCAGGAGTTGGGTTTCCTCAGTTTTCTGCGGTGTTGGAAGTTGCTGCGGCCATAAAAGGCTCAGGTGTTCCAGTGATTGCAGATGGTGGTATTCGTTACACAGGTGATATTCCTAAAGCCATTGCCGCAGGAGCAGATACAGTTATGTTAGGTTCCCTTTTAGCAGGAACAAAAGAATCTCCAGGAGAAACTATTATTTACGAAGGCAGAAAGTTTAAATCTTATCGAGGAATGGGTTCTGTTGAAGCCATGAAACAAGGTAGTAAAGACCGTTATTTCCAAGATGTTGAAGATGATATTAAAAAATTAGTACCAGAAGGTATTGTTGGGCGTGTTCCATATAAAGGCGATTTATTTGAAAGCATCCACCAGTTTATTGGAGGGTTACGCGCAGGCATGGGCTACTGTGGTGCCAAAGATATAGAGACACTTAAAGAAACAGGACAGTTTGTTAAAATTACGGCAAGTGGTATCAACGAGAGCCACCCACATGATGTAACTATTACGAAGGAATCTCCTAATTATTCAAGATAATTTCATTACATATATAAAAAAAGCGCAACTTTTAAGTTGTGCTTTTTGTTTTTAAAGGAATTCGTTTAACGTGTTTGTATATGGAAAGTTGCGTGTTTGCGTGCGAGGAATTTCCGAAGGAAATTCAGACGTAGCAAACGTGCAACGACCTTTGTTTTAGCACAACACCAGCAATTTTTTATATACGGTGTTGGCAACAGTTATTTTTTGTCAGTTTAAATTCGTTCAGCGATAAATTCCTCAAAATTTTTCAATTCCGTTAGAGTGAGCAATTCCGACACTTTCTAAATTCCGAATTCAGATTGGTTTTTAATTCCGATTCCGTAACAATAATAAATTCAGATGATATTTAAAAAGTCAAAACATTTCCCCATTTTAATAGGTAAATAACAAAAACTGTAATTCCACTACTAAAAAACAATGCTCCAGTCCAATAAAAAGTTCTCGTTCCCCATTGTTTAAACATCTTTTTACCGTATTCTTTTTCAGCATAACCATTGGTCAGTTTCCAATAAAGAAAGGTGATTATCAAAAAAAGCGATATTACTATTAATATTATCCGAATATTTTCCATTTTTTAATTTTTAGTTTAGTTGCTCTTAATTGTTGCCAACTCAGGCGGATATCAAACGTTTAAATGTTTTATATCCGACGTTAAACGAAGCTAGTTAATTTTTCTGACAAATTCAAGTTAAGAAATAAATAAGCGTGCATAAATTTTTATGCATGCTTTGGTGTTTAAAAGTTGTAAGCTAGCCCTATACTTATGTTTCTTCCCATATTAAAAATACCGTCTGGTTTTAATCGAGATAAATGATTAATATAAGTTTTATTAGTTAGGTTAGTTCCAGAAAGACTAAAACTTACTTCGTTTTTAAAAAGGGTTAAATTTCCTCCTAAACCGGCACTAAGCAAATTATAACTTCCGGTTGGAGTTTCAAAAATACTCACATTATTCTGGTTAAAAGTAGAGCGTAAGGTTATAAAAGCATAGCCTTGGTTTATAGAATTATTTTCAAATTCTACTCTAATGGTATTGGTTAAATTATTTGCTGGAATTAATGGTAAATACGCACCATTATCTTGCTTGCCAGTTACCATTGCAAAACTGCTTTCAAAATGAATCCAATCTAGAGGATGTGGATGTAAATGCAATCCAAACTCCCCACCATATAATTTGGCATCTTCTTGAGCATACCTGAAAACGGGGTCTTCATCAATAATCTCGCCATTAGGAGCTAAAAAAATGTAATCGTTTATGGTATTATAAAACCCGTTGGCAAATAATTCTAAATGTTCATTTTTAAATTCGAAAGCCACATCGGTTTGAAAATTTTGTTCGTTATTTAATTCGATGTTTCCAATTTCATACCGATTGGTTCCACCATGAGACCCATCGGATGCTAATTCAGATAAATTAGGCGCTCTAAAACCAGTTGCTAAATTAACTCGTGTTGTTATTGCAGGTGTGATATTTGTTTTAAACCCTAAGGCGCCATTAAAACTGTTGAAGGTTTTGTTGAGACTATTTTCAATATTTAAGTGTCTATTATCATATCGAGCACCTAATTGAATATCGGCTTTATCAAAATGAATATGAGACGTTGTAAATACACCTATATCGTTAGTTGTGGCATTGGGTATTAATGCTTCTTCACCATAATTAGTATTTACTTGATTCATGCCTTGAACTCCAATAATAGTTTCAAATTTCCCAAGATTAGGTAGACTATACTTCACATCGTAACTCGCGGTTGAGAGTTTCATATTCAAAGCTGCTTCTAGAATTTCATCTGCTTCATCATGATGCTCTTCTTCTTCGTGTTCATCTTCGTCATGCTCATCTTCGTCATGATGATCTTCATCCTCGTCATGGTGATGCTCTTCAAATTCTTTTCTATTGTTATAAATATACCCTAAACTGATATCTAATTTCGAATCATTAAAAAACAATGTAGATTTTGAACTAAACACATGATTGGTAACTTCTTGGTAGGGCAGAAGTGGCATTCTGTTGGTGTTCTGTATGCCTATGTCTTCAGGAATTCCGAGTTTAGATTGGTTTACGTTATAACGAAATTCTGTTTTAAATGCATTGTTATAGTAGGCTATACCAGCTTTTAAATCTTGTTCTCTAAAACGTGTGTTTGTTACACGGTAATCATTCGTTTTATAATCAGCATGTTCTGCTAAACTTCCTCTAAATAAAAATTTAAATTCATCTCCTGAAACTTTAACACCTGCATTGGTACTGTAACCTTGTGTGTTACTAAAATAGTTACCGCCAAAATCGCCTGAAGACGAATTGGTATTTGCAAAACGCTCTGGGTTTAAATACAAAACGCCACCAAGGGCATCACTTCCATATAACAACGAAGCTGGACCTTTAATAACTTCTACACTTTCAATACCTGTTTCGTTTACGCCTAAACCATGCTCATCGCCATATTGCTGATTTTCTAAGCGAATGCCTTGAGTGTAAACAAGCACTCTGTTTGAACTTAACCCTCTAATAACGGGTTTTCCTATACTTAATCCAGTAGTAATACTTTCTACACCAGCTATATTGGTGATACCTTCTGCAAGCGTTACGGCACCGCTGGATTTTAACTCTTTGACAGATTTTTGTTCCACCTTCATAACATTCTCACTCTGTAGTTTGTGAAAAGGTGTAGAAATGATAATACTTTCCATTTCTATGGCGGTGGGCATTAACTTAATTTCAAATTTGGTTTCTGTAGAGATGTTTATTGAAACTGATTGTGTTTCGTAACCAATCATAGAAAAAATAATTTGATGTTTCCCTGTGGGGATATTTTCAATTTGAAAAACTCCATTTTCATTTGAAACTGTACCCTTTTCAAGATCGGAAAAATAGATATTTACGAATGATAGTGGTTCTGAGGTTTGAGAGTCTGTAATTTTACCACTAAATGTATTTTGACTGTAAATACTTGTGATTGCTAACAATAGCAATGCGTTTAATAATGATTTCATATAATTTGTTCATTTTATTTAATAAAAAAAATAGCTAAAGCTCTTAAAGTTGAGCTAAGTAAAAATTATTAAACTAATGAAGGAGGACCCCTGAGGGAAAAATGTAAACGTTGATATTTACTTAAAAAGAAGTATTGAGACTCAATAGATGTTGAGATTTTTTTAGGTTGAAAAACCGCAAAATCGACATCGGGAAGGTTAAAATGTGTTGTCAATTGAAATTTTTGAAACTCACAATCTAAATCTATTTTATGAATATGAGTTGTGTCTCCACCAACACATATTTCATGTTCATGATGCTCAAAAACATGGATTAATTTAATAGTAGAAGGTACCATTAACGCTATTACCAACAAAAATTTTAGTAAACGAAAAATGATATGTTCCTTGATACGATGCATTAATCTATAAATCGTTTTAAACCTAATCTACGAAGCATCTTTTTTTCGAAGTTCCAGAAAAATTTATACTGACCAAATATCCACCCAAAAAACACCAGCAAAAATTGGTAAACTATAAAAAGTAAAACGATTCGTAGGGTCCAATAACCGAAACTTGAAAAGGTTTCAGTCGTAATATTTAAAAATGAAAGTATAGGTTTGCCTATGTATGATGCCGTAGAACCTGTAACTGCAAATACTATCAGTATAACGATTATTTGCCAATTATGTTCTATGCCCCAACGGGCTTTTAATTTTTCCAAAGTTGCAATTTTATGCAAAAATAAATAAAATAGATTTAAATTCTAGGAATGAACGGTCCTAATCTCTGATTGTATTTTCTCTGAAAGTATATAAAATAATTGTAAAGCACATAATTAACTTCATAACCATAATCTATACCTTGTTGATAATCAATTTGTAATTCGTATAAATCTGTTCTGTATTGTTGAGGAAGCAAAACACGCTGATTCCATTCCATAACATAAAGATTGTTTCTGTTTTCTAAGAATTCTTGCGAGTAATAACCGCGTTGTTTGGCTATACTAACAAGCCAAAAATTGAAACCAGGCTCTATAATCATGATTTCATATTCTATGTCGTCATTAGCAATTTTTACAGTATCATTTTGTTTTAAACTTTCCAATTGCTCATCTGTAGATGTTTTTGCCACTTTTTTAGTTGTGTTGCAGCTTACAATAAACATTGAAATGCAAAGGATATAAATTATTTTTTTCATGGCATTTAGGCATTTTTTTGAATAAATACAGAATTTGTGATTTTAATAAAAGTAAAACTTAAACTAATTCTGTTGTGAGTAAAAAGTATTAGCTTTCTTATTAAATTTACAAAAATCATTCCTTAGTGCGTTCTTTTTAAATGTTTTTAACAAAAAAAAAGCCAACGTAATGTTGACTTTTTTAACTATTTATAGAGATTTGGTATTATTTTCTTCCGAATAAGCCTCCTAGTAATCCACCAAGTCCACCTTTCTTTTTGTTTCCACCTAAAACCATGCCAGCAACATCATCAATAACACTACCATCACCATCAGCATCAAGTATCGATTCTAAAAAGCTTTGTTCTTGTTGAGGGGAATTACCCTTTAATAAACCACCAAGTAATCCATCAATTGCATTTGGACTACTGACATTATTTTGTCTGGTTTGTTTACCTAATACACCCATTAAAATAGGTGCCGCAACTTTTAGTATTTGCGCAACAGAATCAGCGTCCATTCCTGCTTTAGCACCTAAAGTATTCTGTACGTTACGTTGTTTATTACCTAATACATGTCCAAGGATTTTCTCACCGTCAGACATCACATTTTGATCAACACCTCCACTAAAAAGTCCACCTAAATTATCAAGTATACTTCCGTCGTGCTTACTGTTTAAAGCACTTAATAAGCCTTCTGCTCCTTGAGGAGTTGATGCATTACGTCTCATGGCTTGCATTAAAACTGGCAAAGCCATTGTTAAAACATCTTGTGTTTTATTTTGAGGTTGTTTTGTTTGACTAGAAACGCCGTTAATTAATGTTTTTCCTAGGTCACTGTTTAATAAATCTAAAATTCCAGACATGATTTTATAATTGTTATTGATTAATATAATTTGAAAAATTGAAGTTGAATGTACAAAAAAAGCCCCAACTGCTATAGTTAGGACTCATTAATCTTTAATTAGTCACAATTTTATTAATCTATCCTAAGATATTAATAATTTGTGATGCTAATTCTGTACCAATTCTATCTTGTGCTTCATTAGTTGCAGCACCGGTATGAGGTGTTAGAGATAAAGCAGGATTCATTAATAATTGCATTTCTGGTTTAGGTTCTTTTTCAAAAACATCCAAAGCTGCTCTAGCAACTTTCCCGCTTTCAATGGCTTTTACTAATGCAACTTCATTTACCACACCGCCTCGCGCAGCATTAGCTATAATCACACCATCTTTCATCATGTTAAACTCTGCTTCATCAATTACGTAGTCTTTTTGAGCTGGCACATGAAGTGAGATAAAATCTGATTGTTTTAAAACGTCTTCTTTAGAAATTGTTTTAATATTGAAGTTTACTTTTTGACCATCAAAAAATTCTAACTCTAAATCTGCTTCTGCTAAAAACGGATCGAAAGCGACTACTTTCATTCCAACACCAAGTGCTACTTTAGCTGTTGCTTGACCAATACGACCAAACCCTAAAACACCCAAGGTTTTTCCTTTAAGCTCAGTACCTTTTGCATATGCTTTTTTTAATCCTTTGAAGTTGCTATCTCCTTCTAAAGGCATATCTCTGTTGGAGTTATGTAAAAAACGTGCTAAACCATAAAAGTGCCCGAATACCAATTCAGCAACTGAGTGTGAAGAGGCTGCAGGTGTGTTAATTACTTTTAAACCTTTTTCTCTTGCATATTCTACATCGATATTATCCATACCAACGCCACCACGACCAATTATTTTCAAACCTGGACAAGCGTCAATTAAATCTTTTCTTACTGTTGTTGCACTTCTAACTAATAAAACAGCGATGTCTTTTTCGTTTATATAATTAATCAATTGTTCTTGAGCCACTGTGGTTGTGATAACATCGAAACCAGCTTTATCTAAGGCATCAATTCCGCTTTGAGAAATTCCGTCGTTTGCTAATACTTTCATTTTTTATGTTTAATGTTAAAGTTTAAGAGTGTAAAGTTGAAATTACTATTACCTCTGTACTTCAATTTATAATTTGTTTTTATGTCTAAGTAAGCGCTAAAAATTGAGACTGCTTACGGTAATATTTATTATGCTTTACTTTCTAATTCGCTCATGACTTCAACAAGTGCTTTTACACTATCAATTGGTAATGCATTGTACATTGAAGCTCTATATCCACCAACACTTCTGTGCCCGTTTACGCCACTAATACCCGCTTCTTTCAGCATAGATTCGAAAGTTTCTTTTAAGTTTTCGTTTTCTAAGGTGAACGTAGCATTCATGTAAGAACGATCTTCTTTAGCAGCGAATCCTTTAAATAATGGATTTAAATCAATTTCAGAATACATTAAACGTGCTTTCTTCTCGTTTTCTTGTTCAACCGCTGCAATACCGCCAAGACCTTTTAACCATTCTAAAGTTAACATAGACGTATAAACTGCAAAAACAGGAGGCGTGTTAAGCATACTACCACTACCAATGTGTTTTTTGTAATCCATGATAGAAGGAATTTTACGAGATACTTTTCCAAGAATATCTTCTTTTACTACCACAAGAGTTGTTCCTGCAGGACCCATATTTTTTTGGGCTCCGGCGTAAATAATACCAAATTGAGAAAAATCTAACTGACGTGAAAATATATCACTACTCATATCGCACACCATAGGTATTGGTGAGTTTGGAAATGATTTTAACTGTGTTCCAACAATGGTATTGTTTGAAGTACAGTGAAAATAATCATAATCTTCAGGAATTGTATAACCTTTAGGGATATAATTAAAGTTAGCATCTTTAGATGAAGCCACTTGATAAATATCATCTAACATTTGGGCTTCTTTTATAGCCTTCTCACTCCATGCACCCGTATTTAAGTATCCAGCTCTTTTTTCCAAAAGATTCATGGCTACCATTAAAAACTGTGTACTAGCACCGCCTTGTAAAAATAATGCTTTATATCCTTTACCTTCTAAACCAAGTAACTCTAAAACAAAAGCTCTTGCTTTTTCCATAATATCAACAAAATCTTTACTTCTGTGTGAGATTTCAATTAAAGATAAACCAGTGTTATTATAATCTATTACCGCTTCAGAAGCTTTTAATAAGACTTCTTGTGGTAAAATACTAGGGCCTGCGCTAAAGTTGTGTTTTTTCATTTTGAGTGATAAAAAATTAAGATGCAAAGTTGCTAATTAATTAGGTATTTTGTGTTATTAAATCAATAATTTTTTCAAGAAATTGCTAACAAAAATTCAATAGAATCTACACTATCCGCATAATCCCAAAGTTCTGGTTTTTGAGTGTGGCCAAAAGCAATTTCATTTTCAATAAATCCTCTAGAAACAATACACTGTATTTGATTTTTTTTAGCTTCAAGTTCTGTTTTTAAATTTTCAGTTGAGTCATAATATTCATAAAACAACGTCGCTATTGGAGAAGCAAAGCTTTCATCTTCTTTAATCATAAAAAATCCGTTCTCAAGCATATCAAATTCGCTCATTAAATACACCGCTTTATTATGGTCGTAGTTATTGGCATATTTTGCTTTTTCCACAATAGGATGCCAATGATAAATACCTTCAAAAAAGGCATCAAATTTATAGCCTTTTGGCACATAGAGTTTAGAAACATTTCTACAGCCTAATCCGTAATATCTAAATATGTCTTCGGAGAGATTTTTTAAATCCTCCAGTGTTTCATTGCCTGTTAATACAGCAACTGAGTTTCTGTTGTTTCTAATAATAGATGGCTTGTTTTTAAAATAATATTCAAAATATCGTGCTGTATTGTTACTGCCAGTTGCTATTACGGCATCAAAATTTTCAACTTTCGCTTCAGTAAAAGAAATAGCACCTTTAAATTTAGGTTCTACATATTCTATATATTTCGCTAAAAAAGGAAGTAAATGTTTATCGTTAGAAGATTGTTTGACTAAGACTTTATGCCCTGTAATAAGTACCGATAGAAAATCGTGAAAACCCACAAGCGGAATATTCCCCGCCATTATTATCGCTACTTGTTTTGGAGACACGTTCTCTATGGCATAAGGATTTAACCAGGTTTCTAAATTAGTTAGGGTTAAAGCATCTGCCCATGATTTTAACGCGAACCTAATATTTTCGGCGGTAAACCACCCATTATGTTCTTGTGCCAGTTTTATCTGGTGTTTAAAGCCATCAAAGAATACCTCGTTGTGTTCAACATTATCTGCTTTTGAGATAACTTCATTAGAAAATTGCCTTAAAAAATCTCCTAATTTTACAAAAGCGTTAATTCTTTCTTGTAATTGCATTCTGAATTTGGTTATGAATGGTTTTGGCTTTATTTTTGCAACTGCAAATTTAAGGATTCTATGCAGAGTTCTTAAACTTTAAAAGATAAAAAATTACTATGGCAATTATAATAACAGACGAATGTATAAATTGTGGGGCATGCGAACCTGAGTGTCCTAATACAGCAATTTATGAAGGTGCAGATGATTGGCGCTATAAAGATGGTACGAGTTTAGATGGTAAAGTTGTACTAACTAATGGTACTGAAGTTGATGCTGATGAAGCTCAAGAACCGATAAGTGATGAGTTGTATTACATTGTTCCAGATAAGTGTACAGAATGTAAAGGGTTTCACGACGAGCCACAATGTGCTGCAGTTTGTCCTGTAGACTGTTGTGTACCTGATGAAGACCATGTTGAAACCGAAGAAGAATTATTAGCTAAACAACGCTTTATGCACCCTGACGGTTAAAAATGGCTAAAAAATAAATTTTAAAAAATCCTAAGCAAACACTTAGGATTTTTTTTTGCCTTGAGTAAGAATTTAAATATTCCTAATAATGTATAAATCTAATTCATCTAATTAACTACATTTGCACTCGCAAAATTAAAGTAATTATGAAAGCAGGTATTGTAGGATTGCCAAACGTAGGGAAATCGACTTTATTTAATTGTTTATCGAATGCAAAAGCACAAAGTGCAAATTTTCCGTTTTGTACAATAGAGCCTAATATTGGTGTGGTAAATGTACCAGATCCACGTTTGGAGAAATTGGAATCTTTGGTTAACCCAGAGCGTGTTGTGCCTGCAACTGTCGAAATTGTTGATATTGCCGGATTAGTGAAAGGCGCTAGTAAAGGAGAAGGATTAGGAAATCAGTTTTTAGCCAATATTCGTGAGACCGATGCCATCCTTCATGTATTAAGATGCTTTGATAACGATAATATTGTACATGTTGATGGTAATGTAAATCCTATTCGCGATAAAGAAACTATCGATATGGAATTACAACTTAAAGATTTAGAAACTGTTGAAAAGAAACTCGATAAAGTAAAACGTGCTGCTAAAACAGGTAATAAAGACGCTCAGAAAGAAGAAGCTGTTTTATTACAAATAAAGGCTGGATTAGAATCAGGAACTTCTGTTAGAGCATTAGAGTTTAGTGAGGATG
This sequence comes from Algibacter luteus, assembly GCF_030344935.1. NCBI lineage: Bacteria > Pseudomonadati > Bacteroidota > Flavobacteriia > Flavobacteriales > Flavobacteriaceae > Algibacter > Algibacter luteus. The sequence continues at coordinate 1,638,433 of NZ_CP128313.1, forward strand.
ATTACGAAGATTTTGTAAAGCCGTCACAGTTTATAACCGATAAGCCCGTAATGTACGTTTGTAATGTAGATGAAGGCGCTGCGGTTTCAGGAAATGCTTATGTAGACCAAGTCAAAGAGGCTGTAAAAGACGAAAGTGCAGAGGTTTTAGTGCTTGCAGTAGGAACAGAAGCAGACATCAATGAGCTAGATGATTACGAAGAGCGACAAATGTTTTTACAAGATATTGGCTTAGACGAACCCGGTTCTGCAAAATTAATTCGTTCTGCTTATAAATTACTTAATCAGCAAACCTATTTTACGGCAGGAGTGAAGGAAGTTCGTGCTTGGACTGTAGATATTGGTGCCACTGCACCGCAAGCAGCAGGCGTTATTCATACCGATTTCGAAAAAGGCTTTATTCGTGCAGAAGTTATCGCATATAACGATTACGTAAGCTACGGAAGTGAAGCTAAAGTAAAAGAAGCTGGTAAAATGCGTGTTGAAGGTAAAAACTACATCGTAAAAGATGGCGATGTCATGCACTTCTTGTTCAACGTATAAAATTATTTTATTGGCGTTACCCTTTGGGTCGGGCTTTCCGTTCCAAGTCCTCGCGTCGTGCCTCCGCTGTGGGCTATCCACTACAATCCCTAACGCAGGTGTTCTTACTAAGTCATTTTTCTATTCAGTATTTGAGTTATTTTGCAATTTTTATTACCATAAACAACACTGAACATCGTAATAAATTATTTCTCGAGGTTTAAAACGAAAAAATCAAATCTACTTTCGTTCTATGCAACTCGATAAACAATTTTGGTATGGCGTAGCTCTTGGGGTTTTAGGAATCGTTTTATTTTCTTCTAAAGCGGTCATGGTTAAGTTGGCATACAACTATAATGTTGATGCTATTAGTGTTTTACTGCTCCGCATGTTATTTTCCTTTCCATTTTATCTTGTAATTGCATATTGGTATAGAAACCAAAATACTGATGCTTTGGTAGAAGCCAAAGACTATGTATGGCTTGTATTTTTCGGTTTAGTAGGTTATTATTTAGCTAGTTATTTCGACTTTGTAGGATTAACATATATCAAAGCAAGTTTAGAACGTATTATTCTTTTTCTATACCCCACGATTGTATTACTTTTTAATAGAATATTCTTAAAAAAAGCAATTACTAAAATTCAAATTATTGCCATAATATTAACGTATTTGGGTATTGTTATTGCATTTTCAGATGAGGTTGCTATTTCAGGTTCAGATACCTATTTAGGAGGTTTTTTTATTTTGCTTAGCGCCATTACTTATGCGTCGTATTTGGTTGGTAGCGGATGGTTAATCCCTAAATTTGGAGTTATGAAATTCACCGCGTATGCTATGATGGTTTCATGTGTTTGCGTTTTCATTCATTACGGTTTGGTTAATGAAATGGATATTTTTAGTTTTTCATGGGAGGTCTATGGTTTAGGATTCTTAATTGCATGTTTTGCAACGGTTATACCTTCATTTTTAGTTTCTGCCTCAATTAAAATGATTAATTCCTCAAACTTTGCCATTATAGCTGGTATTGGTCCAATATCTACGATAATTTTGGCAGCCGTATTCTTAAACGAGGTTTTAACTTGGTTGCAACTTTTTGGCGCCTTGGTGGTAATTGTTGGCATTTTACTGGTGTCAACAAGAAAGGCAACTTAAATAAACTTGTATTGGACTATTAATTTAGTTTAAAAACACAACAATTCGCTCAATAGAGGCAGTAATATCAAGGTTCTCAACAATATTTACTTTCATTGTTAATTACTTTGTAACGCTGCGGTTTTATTTTTTGAAAGGTTGTGCTATATTAGCGTGCTATCTTATACTTTTGTGTTTAGAAAGTATTAAAATCACAACCTATTTATGCTTGAACAGACCAATTATACCGAAGATAATATACGTTCTCTAGACTGGAAGGAGCATATTCGTATGCGCCCTGGAATGTATATTGGTAAACTTGGTGATGGGTCGTCACCAGACGATGGTATTTATATTCTACTTAAAGAAGTTTTAGACAACTCCATAGATGAGTTTGTTATGGGAGCTGGTAAAACTATAGAAATTTCAATTCAAGGCAATAAAGTCATTGTTAGAGATTACGGACGAGGCATTCCTTTAGGAAAAGTAGTTGATGTGGTTTCTAAAATGAATACCGGAGGAAAATACGATTCAAAAGCATTTAAAAAGTCGGTTGGATTAAATGGTGTTGGTACTAAAGCAGTTAATGCGCTTTCTTCATTTTTTAGAGTAGAGTCTACACGTGATAGCAAATCTGCTTCAGCAGAGTTTGAACAAGGTAACCTCATTAATAAAGATTTATTAGAAGATACTTCACGTAGAAAAGGTACTAAAGTATCCTTTGTTCCAGATGAAGTTATTTTTAAAAACTATAAATACAGAAATGAGTACATAGTTAAAATGATAAAAAACTATGTGTACCTAAATCCTGGTTTAACCATCGTTTTTAATGGTGAGAAATATTTTAGCGAACACGGATTGAAAGATTTGTTGAGTGAAAATATTAATGAATCCGATAGACTATATCCTATTATTCATTTAAGGGGTGATGATATTGAAATAGCTTTAACACATAGTAAAACCCAATATAGCGAGGAATATCATTCGTTTGTAAACGGGCAAAACACTACACAGGGCGGAACACATTTAAATGCTTTCAGAGAGGCTTTTGTGAGAACCATTCGCGAATTTTATGGTAAGAATTACGATGCTTCAGATATTAGAAAATCTATAGTAAGCGCTATAGCTATAAAAGTGATGGAACCTGTTTTTGAGAGTCAAACTAAAACAAAGCTAGGTTCAACAGATATGGGAGGCGATTTGCCTACCGTTAGAACCTATATCAATGATTTTTTAAAAACCTATCTAGATAATTATCTTCATAAAAATCCAGATACAGCTGAAAAAATACAACGTAAAATTCTTCAAGCAGAACGCGAGCGCAAAGAATTATCGGGTATTAGAAAATTAGCAAAAGATAGAGCTAAAAAGGCGAGCCTTCATAATAAAAAATTACGCGATTGTCGGGTGCATTTCGGTGACACCAAAAATGAAAGAAATCTAGAAACCACGTTATTTATAACAGAGGGTGATTCGGCATCAGGTAGTATTACAAAATCTCGCGATGTAAATACTCAAGCGGTATTTAGTTTAAAAGGAAAGCCATTAAACTGCTACGGATTAAGTAAAAAAATAGTTTACGAAAACGAAGAGTTTAACCTGTTACAGGCGGCTTTAAATATTGAAGAATCACTTGAAGACTTACGTTATAATAACGTAGTAATTGCAACAGATGCAGATGTAGATGGAATGCATATTCGGTTATTGCTCATAACGTTCTTTTTACAATTTTTTCCTGAGGTAATTAAAGAAGGGCACTTGTATATTTTACAAACCCCATTATTTAGAGTTAGAAATAAAAAAGAAACTATTTATTGCTATTCTGAAGAAGAACGAAGAGATGCTATTGAAAAACTGAAACCGAAGCCTGAAATAACTCGATTTAAAGGATTGGGTGAAATTTCACCTGATGAATTTAAACATTTTATTGGAGATAATATTCGGTTAGATCCTGTGATGTTAGAAGAAGGAATGTCAATTGAAGAATTGCTTTCTTTCTATATGGGTAAAAATACTCCAACCAGACAGGAATTTATTATCGATAATTTAAAAGTAGAATTAGATATTGTAGAATAGTTTTATGTTTATGTACATTTTTAGATAAATAGACCTAATTATAAACTAGTTTAAAGTTAAAATTAATGTGATAAAATATCTTAAATTTGTATTACATATCGTATATCTTGAAATATACAAGGATTAAATAATTAAATCAAACTAAACTAAAATGTTATATAACAAGGATAAAGCACACTTTACGAAAAGATCTTACAAATATTTGCACGTACACACGAGTAGTGAGCAAGCACATAGATTAAGAAACGTAGGAAGAGTTATGCTTAACGGAACACCTAAAAAATAGGTTTTTTAAATGATTGAAGACGGCGACGAGTTAATTAACGGACAGGACGAACCTAAAGAAACCATAACCCGAGTTACGGGAATGTTTAAAGATTGGTTTTTAGACTATGCGTCTTACGTTATATTAGAACGTGCAGTTCCAGCTATTGAAGACGGGTTTAAACCAGTACAGCGTCGTATCATGCATTCCATGAAAGATTTGGATGATGGTCGATATAATAAAGTTGCAAATATAGTCGGTCATACCATGCAATACCATCCGCATGGTGATGCAAGTATAGCTGATGCTATGGTTCAAATTGGCCAGAAAGATTTATTAATAGACACCCAAGGTAACTGGGGTAACATTTTAACTGGCGATAGTGCTGCAGCTTCACGTTACATAGAAGCACGTTTATCGAAGTTCGCGCTAGATGTAGTTTACAATCCGAAAATCACAGAATGGCAAGCCTCTTACGATGGGAGAAGAAAAGAGCCAATAAACTTGCCTGTCATGTTTCCATTATTACTGGCGCAAGGAGGTGAAGGGATTGCAGTTGGACTTTCAACGAAAATATTACCACATAATTTTATTGAGCTTATTGATGCTTCGGTAAAACACTTACAGGGAAAACGATTTACCATTTTACCAGATTTTCCTACTGGTGGAGAAGCAGATTTTTCTAATTACAATGACGGTTTACGTGGGGGAAAAGTACGTGTTCGTGCCAAAATTTCTCAATTAGATAAAAACACACTTGTAATTACTGAAATTCCTTTTGGTACAACAACATCTTCTCTTATTGATTCGATATTAAAAGCCAATGATAAGGGTAAAATCAAGATAAAAAAGATTGAAGATAATACCGCTGCTGAAGTTGAAATTTTAATTCATTTACCTTCAGGTTTATCACCGGATAAAACCATTGATGCATTGTATGCGTTTACAAGTTGCGAATCATCGATTTCACCTCTAGGTTGTGTTATTGAAGATAATAAGCCACTCTTTGTAGGTGTTACTGAAATGCTTCGACGCTCTACAGATAACACAGTTCAACTTCTAAAGCAAGAGCTAGAAATTAAATTATCTGAGTTTGAAGAGCAATGGCATTTCGCTTCTTTAGAACGAATTTTTATAGAGAAAAGAATTTATCGTGATATCGAAGAAGAAGAAACCTGGGAGGGCGTTATAAAAGCCATTGATAAAGGACTTCAGCCACACATTAAACATCTAAAACGCGCTATAACTGAAGACGATATTGTGCGTTTAACTGAAATTAGAATCAAGCGTATTTCTAAATTTGATATTGATAAAGCACAACAAAAAATAGATGCGCTTGAAGATCAAATTGCTGAAGTAAAACATCATTTAGCAAATTTAATAGATTATGCAATTGCGTACTTTACTAGGCTAAAAAAGGAGTATAGTGCAGGTAAAGAGCGTAAAACAGAAATTAAAATATTTGATGATGTTGATGCCACCAAAGTGGTTATTCGGAATACTAAACTTTATGTAAATAGGGAAGAGGGCTTTATAGGGACCTCATTAAAGCGTGATGAATATGTTTGCGATTGTAGTGATATTGATGATATTATTGTGTTTACAGCTGAAGGGAAAATGATGGTTACCAAAGTCGATTCAAAAACGTTTGTTGGTAAAGATATTTTGCACGTTGCTGTATTTAAAAAGAAGGATAAACGAACTATTTATAACATGATTTATCGTGATGGTAAAAAAGGACCATCTTACATAAAACGTTTTGCTGTTACTGGAGTAACTAGAGATAAAGAATACGATTTGACAAATGCTAATAAAGGTTCTATAGTTTTATATTTTTCTGCTAACCCAAATGGAGAAGCCGAGGTCGTAACTGTAAATTTAAGACAAGCAGGAAGTATAAAGAAATTAAAGTGGGATATTGATTTCGCAGATATTATTATTAAAGGTCGCGTTTCTAAAGGAAATTTAGTGACAAAATACTCTGTTAAGAGAATTGAATTAAAAGAAAAAGGAGTTTCTACTTTAAAACCCCGAAAAATTTGGTATGATGAAACTGTTCAACGTCTTAATGTAGACGGAAGAGGAGAGCTCATAGGTGAATTTAGAGGCGAAGATAAACTGTTAATTATAACACAATCTGGAATAATTAAAACAGTAACGCCTGAAGTTACAATGCACTTTGATGACGACATGATTGTATTGGAAAAATGGGTGCCTAAAAAGCCAATATCAGCAGTTTATTTCAATGGTGAAAAAGAGTTGTATTATGTTAAACGGTTTTTAATTGAACAGGAAGGGAAAGAAGAAAGCTTTATTTCAGAGCATCCAAATTCTCAATTAGAAATTGTTTCAACAGACTGGAGACCCATGGCCGAAGTCGTTTTTGCTAAAGAACGAGGTAAAGATCGAAAAGAGAATTTAGAAATCAATTTAGAGGAGTTTATTTCAATTAAGGGTATAAATGCATTAGGTAATCAATTAACAAAAGAAAAAGTAAATCAAGTAAATCTACTTGAACCCCTACCATATGATGCGCCTGAAGAAGTGCATGCCGATGAAATAGAAGTTGTTGATGAAAAAGAAGTATCAACTGAAATTAAAAGTAATCCTTCTACAAATGATTCAGATTCTAAAGACCCAGATTTAGAAGCTGATGATGATGGCCAAATAACGTTATTTTAAAAAATAATAACTTGTTAAATTCTATTACTCTCAAATTTGTTTGGCGAGATATAGGTCGCGCAATGACTTTATTACCTAGTTTGTTTTTAATAACTGGGTGTGTAATAGTTTCCATTTATAACGGTTTTTTAGCTTTTGTGTTTTCTCTTATTATACCTTTTCTCTTTACATTAAATGTAATAATCGGAGTTTTTTGGTTGATTACAAGAAATAATTTTTTTTTACTTTCAATTTTATCTGTTATAGTTTATTTCATCTTGTTTGATTCGTTTGTACAGCTTAATTCCTTGAAAGAATCGATAAATTCAGATAATTTATCAATTTTAAGTTATAATGCTAATGGATTTAAATATGATGGTAAAGATGGAAATCGAGAAGGGGATGATAAGATAGCAGATTTTATAATTAAAAAAAAACCGGATATTGTTTGTTTTCAAGAGTTCTCAGCAATTAAATATAAGCCTTTTAAAGATTACCCACATTGGTTTAAAACTAATTTAGTTACCTCAGGTAAATCTGTTATGGCTATGTTTTCTAAGTACCCCATAGTGACTGAAGGCTATGTAGATTTCCCTGATTCTAGAAATCAAGCAATTTATGCAGATATTAAGTTTAACGAAAAGATAATCAGGGTTTATAATATTCATCTTGAATCTTTTAAATTAAGACCAAAAAGCTCCTATTTAAACGTATGGGGAATTTTTAAACTTACTAATAGGGTTAAGAAAGTGCAAGCCATACAAGAAGAACAGGCAAAAATAATTATTGAGCATGCCAATTCTTTTAAAGGTAAAGTTGTTTTTGTAGGCGATTTTAATGCTACACAGTATTCAAATACTTTTAGGAAGTTATCACATAATATGCTTGATTCATTTATAGAATCTGGACGAGGATTTGGTGGAACGTATCCTAGACTTAATTATCCAATTAGAATTGACTACATTTTGGTAGATAAAAATATAGAAGTACTCTCACATGAAAATTTTAAGCTAAAATTATCAGATCATGAACCTATTCTTGTTAATCTAGCAATTGATTAAAGTTTAATATTTTTAAGTTCGTTTTAACTGCTTCTGTATTTTCTTTATCGCAGATTCTATTGATTTTTCTGGCTCAATAATATTATATGCTCCCCAAAATCGTGGATCTGAAAAGCCTGATGCTTTTTCGCTAATAATCGTTGAAGGCGTAATTAAGTTACTTCTTTTTTTAGCAAGTTTTGTATATTGAATTTGCCAATCTGTTATTGCCATTTCACTATTTAAAGTATATGTAGAATTAAATAATTTACCTTTCCAATTCACTTTAAAAGTTAAAGAAATATTGCTGTAAGCGTATTGCCATTTGCCATTTGTTGTTCTATAATTCACTCGATATTTTGCTTCTGTCGGATAGACATCTACCTTTCTGGGTTTTTTTCTCACATACATTCTACTTGATAATTCTCTATTTGAAACATTTAAACTATAAACCGCATTGGTTAGCGCTAAAGTTTCAGCATCTATGTAAAGTTTACCATAATATAACGGAATACCAATGTCTTCTTTCTGTTTAAAGTTCACAACATAGATTTGACGATTGTTAATTTTAGTAGATTTTCCGTAACTAAATTTATATTTAGGCATGTCCTCAGGTGTAAAAATGAACTCAGGATATTTTATAATATCAGTATATAAATTGCTAAATGGCCCACCTTGTAATTTCAAAGCAAGAGTATCAAGTTTCGAATAATCGGTATTCTTTCTGGCTTTTATTAGTTCAATATTATCAGTTCTAAAATTATTATAAGGCTGTTTATGAATTTTAACAACAGCTTCAGAAAGCGATGCGTTTTTTCTTCTTTTCTTAATAGTTTCTCTATAGAATGCGGTCATTACAGAGTTTTCGTTATTGTAAAGACTGCTTTTTTTCTCGAGGGTGCGTTCCACTAAATCTCTCGCATCCTTTGTCACAAGACTTATACTAATTTCATCCAATTCTGTTATTGCAGGTTCAAGCGCAATTTTTTCATTGTTCATTATTGATGAAATTTTCAATTCTTTTTTTTCATAACCTAAGTGAGAAATGATAATACTTCCATCTAAATTGGTATGAGGTACTTTTAATAAAAATTCGCCATCAGTATTCGTAACCGTGCTAATATTTGTGTCCAAAATAAGTACATCTGCGAATACTAAAGCGTCTTTAGTATCTTTATCTATAACTCTGGCTTCCAATTCAATGAAGTCCGTATCTTGTGCAAATAAGGTGTTTACTCCTACAATTAAAAGAAAAAGAGCTAGTAGATATTTGTTGAATTTTAACGTTTTCATAACTATCTTTTTTTTATTGTTAATAAGATAATGAATTCTTGAAAAAAAAGCCAATAAATTAACATTTAATTAATTAGAAATGAGGGCTTTAATTTGTGTCTAACTTGCTAGAGAAAACGCCTATATTTCGTTATAAAATATTATTGATTTTATCTATGAGCTAAATCCCTGTCAATTTTATGACTTTATTCTAGGAGATATTTCTTAACTAAAATTTTAGATATTAGAATTTTGAATAGCTGTATATTTACATGTTTTTAATAGTTATATGCAGCAAGAACATTTACCATTTAAGGAAACAGGCTATTTCTCCTCTTTAATTTGTGATTATTTAGATAAAAAATCAGAATTAAATCGTTTTTACAATCGGTTTCCTAATATCGAGAGTTTCAAGCTTCAAATTGAAGAAAAGAAAAGCACAATAAAACAAGAATCTCGAGATGTATTAGTAAATGTTTTAAAACAGCAGTATCAAAAAATAAAGACTTCAGACATCACACTTCAACATATTGAAAGTCTTAATTTAGCTAACACGTTCACAATTACAACTGGGCATCAACTTAATTTATTTACTGGACCGCTTTACTTTTTATATAAAATAGTTTCTGCAATAAATCTGTCGGAAACTTTAAAAGATAAATACCCCGCAAATAATTTTGTACCAATATATTGGATGGCCACAGAAGATCATGATTTTGAGGAAATAAATTACTTCAATCTTAAAGGCAGAAAATTTCAATGGAATAGAAAGGCCAAAGGCGCTGTAGGTGAATTGAATACGGAAGGTTTAAATGAGGTTTATGAGTTGTTATCACAGGTGCTAGGAACTTCTTCTCAAGCCGAAGAATTGAAAAAAATGTTTCAGCAGGCTTATTTACATCATGATAATCTTGCCGATGCCACACGATATTTAGCAAACGAATTATTTAAAGATTACGGATTGGTCATTATTGACGCTAATGAACCTAAATTGAAGCGTTTATTTATTCCATATATTGAAGAAGAGCTCATAAATCAAACATCTTTTAAACAGGTTTCAAAAACTAACGAAGTACTTTCGAAGATTTCTGAAGCCTATAAAATTCAAGTTAATCCGCGTGAAATTAATTTATTCTATTTAAAAGAAAACTTAAGAGAGCGTATCGTTTTTGATAATGGCATATTTAAAGTTTTAAATACTGATATTGTTTGGGGCAAAGATGAAATATTACAAGAAGTCGCTAAATTTCCTGAGCGGTTTTCACCAAATGTAATTTTGAGGCCGTTATATCAAGAAGTTATTTTACCAAACTTATGCTATATTGGAGGAGGAGGAGAGTTAGCGTATTGGTTTCAGTTAAAGCAATTTTTTGATGAAGTAAAAATACCTTTTCCCATATTATTATTGCGTAATTCTGTTTTAATTCAATCTGAAAGTCAACATAAAAAACTTGAAAAATTAAATGTTTCTGCTGAAGACATTTTTTTAAAGCGAGACACTTTTATTAATAAAAAAGTAAGGGAAATATCTAATCTAGACATCGATTTTTCAAGTCAGAAAGAGCATTTAGTAAAGCAATTCAAAGACTTATATAAATTGGCTGAACAAACAGACAAATCCTTTTTAGGTGCTGTAAAAGCTCAAGAAGTCAAACAGCTTAAAGGATTGGATACCTTAGAAAAACGTTTATTAAAAGCCCAAAAGAAAGCTCTGTCAGACCAAGTTTTTAGAATGACAGAACTTCAAAATCAATTGTTTCCTAATGGAAGTTTGCAAGAGCGAAACACTAACTTCTCAGAGTTTTATTTGGAGTATGGCGAATTGCTCATCCCTAATTTGATAGAAAACTTAAAGCCTTTAAGAGGAGAGTTCGTAATCATGACATTTTAAGAAAGAAAGTTTTTCGATTTGCTTATCCTTTTCTAACACAATCAATCCTATTTTTTAATAAATTTGAGGGTTTCGTGATTTTCAAATTTCAGAAAATATATGCCTTTTTCAAAAAGATATACTGGTATTCTTGGGTCTGATGTTAACTGACCAGATGCTACTTCTTTACCCAAAACGTTATAAATGACGTAGTTTTTACCAGTATGTAAGTTTTTAAAACCAATGTAGTCTGAAGTCGGGTTTGGGAAAATCAATATATTAGAGTTGTTTTTTGTTGTAACGTTTAGCACGGAATTTTCTTTTATACCTACCTCAAAACCTAAATCTGAATTGAAAAAGCTTGCATGACCAACAAGCATGTGTCCATTAGGATGTGTGTCTATAAGGTCAACAGAAACATTTAAATTAGCAACATAGGTTTCAAATACATATTGGTTGCCTTCAATAATTGGATAATCATTGTTGAGGTAAATACGAAGATGGTCGCCGTTGTTAATAACAACATCATCAAAGTCTTGCGAGTAGTATCCAAAACCTATAACGTTCCCTTCATTTATTTTTAGCGTATTGGCTGTTACTATACCAGATTGATTAGGATGTAGATTAATTTGTACGTACTCTAAAAAACCAGAACACTGTGCTTGGAATGTCTGTCCGTAAAATTGGTTACCGTTTAACCCTTGTGAGACTATGGATGCATCGACACATCCTGAATTTCCTAAAATGGGAGCTTGGGCCGTGAGTGAACTAAGGTAGAAATGTATAATAATAAATGTTATAATGGTTTTCATAATTTCGTGTTTTTAAGAAAGGAAGTGCAAAATAATGATAGCACTTCCTTTCTGTTTATATTAATTACAATTAGCAGGTACATCTTGTGCATTACTTTCTGTTTTAAAAATTTTACTCAAAAGGGTTGTTCCTCTTAGAGTGATAACTACTGATGTAGGTTCTACAGCAGCAATAACACCATTAAAACCACTAAAATGAAATTGTGATTGAATTTCTTCTCCAGATAAAGGTTTTCCTGTTTTTGAATCTGTACCACTTATTCGTAATCGTTGAACAAAATTAACAAGTGTATTATCATAAAATTGATAGGCATCGTAAACTAAAGTGGCACTTCCCGAAGGTACTGTAACTGTTCGCTCTGAAAAAAACGATTTCTTTTCGTCTTTAGTTTTTGTTAGCCATTGAGATGAAGATTGGGTTGAAGATTGTTCATGTGTATGATTTGCTGTTATCGACGCACTATAAGTTGCACTAGTACCAAAAAAACCAGCTTCAAACTCTACTCCTATAGTTGCAGAAATACTAGTGCTTGATGTTGAGGTAAAGGATAATGATTCTTCCCAGCCAACTGTTTCTGAATAATCTTCGCTAACTTCCCCGCCAACAGTTTGACTTAATCCTCCGTTTCCACAATTAATTAACGTATTATTAAACCCAAATGCAGTTTGTGCAGGACCAAGTATAGGTTCTAAAAAATTTGTACCTATATTTTGTACATTCCAGTCTATAGTTGTAGAAATAATACGCCAAGTACGAGGCTGTGCATTGATTTGTGTATTAGTTAATGGATTATAAACGTGCTTACTTATAGAAAGTCCATAGCCATCAATTTGCTGTATAGGAAAATTATCTCCCCAGGCTATATTTACTATAGAATAACTCCAGTCTTCGGTTTTATTGAACCTAAATTTAAAATTATCATAATCTGATGCACTCTGTATTTTAGAAAAGCTCGTACGGTTACTTAAGTTAGGTGCTACAAAAGTGCCATAATAGTTAATATTTACATTGGTTGTTATTTGTGTTGCTTGTACGTACCTTTTAGATGCGGCATGTCGGATAGCAAAAGTGTTTAATTCTCCTGGTATGGCAATAAATGTGAAACCTCTATCGGGTTCATTACCATTAAATTGTGTGTCATTGGAGGTGATAACCTCAGAATAGCCTTCAGCTTCCAGATACCTCCATGCAGAGTTTTCAGGGTTTCCATCTGCATCCATTCTTTGAATATAATACGTGGTGCTGTCACTTAATTTTATAGAATTGTGTTCCTCGGTTTCAACCAAGGTTGTTGCATTTATTGTTCTCGCATTTGGATTTGATAAAAATGAGATTTTAGATTTAGGATCCGTTAGAATAGAGTTCCCATGTTCATCTTTTATAACGGAGCTAACACTTACCCCACTTTTAAGCTCGTTTATTGCATCTACACTTAATCCTTTTTTAGAAATTTTTATCTGACCCATAAGAGTAATAGGGTCTATTGCAACATTTTGCGAATAATTACCCTCTGTGGCTTCTATTGTAACTTCTGCAACAGATGGCATATAGCCTTTTTTTGCAATTTCGCGAGCGTCAATAACAAATCCTACATCTCCAGGATAAGCATCGAAATCATCTGGTGTGGCACCAGCACTTTTTTTAATTTCTCCTGTTTCTAAATTTTCAGGATTGTTAATATCATCTTTCGAGCATGATAAATTAATTGCGATTAAAAGCATAAATAAAAACATCGATTTTAATAAATTTTTACCTGCACTGCTGCTTTTGTAATTTTTTGAAGATTCCATAATTAATATTTTTTGTGGTTTTGTTAATAGCGTTTTGTGCGACTTGCTCAAAAAAGGTCTGCAGCCCTTTTGAACAAGACACCACAAAAACGGTTGTTGTCAACTTAATGACAAGACAAACATATACGACTCATTTTCTGTATCAAAAAAAGTGCTGGGTACAAAAGGGGTACATAAAAAAACACCTGTAATTACAGGTGTTTTGAGAGGTTTTATTATTTGTAATTTAATCTAAATGGCAATAACAATAGCTTCTAATGAGTCATTAGAATCAATGCCCATTTTTTTACGAAGACGTTGTCTGGCTTTCTTAATACCATCACTAGAAATATTTAAAATATTAGCTATTTCTTTTGAAGATAAATTCATTTTCATCAATGCCATTAAGCGCAAATCGTTTGATGTAATGTTAGGAAATTGTTGTTGTGCATTGGTATTAAAATCTTTGTGTACTTCTTCAAAATAGCGTGAGAAGTTTTCCCAGTTATTGTCATCTTGTAAATCGAAGTTTATAGTTTGTATAAGCATTTGGTAACCTGGATCTGAATCGGCATCTGCTTTTAGAACTTTCGCTTTTTGTTTTAAATCGTTTAAAACTTCATTCTTTTTAGCCAAGTGTAAAGCGTGTGTGGTAAGTTCTTTGGTTTTGAATTCTAAATCGGATTCAGCCTTTTCTTTAGCAAGTTTGTTGCGTTTGTTTCTTTGGTAAAAAGCATAAACAGCAATTAAGGCTAATAATAAGCCTAAACCTAATAATAATCGTTGAAGCTTATTAACTCTTCCTTTTATATTTAATAAATCTATTTCATTTTTCTGAATTTGTATTTGCTGTTCTTTTTTTTCGGTTTCGTATATGGTACGGAGTTCTTCTATTTGTTTTATTTTTTCTATATCGAAAAGAGAATCTTTTAATTTAGTGTATGTTTTGAAATCATTTAAAGCGAGCTCTGGTTGCCCTAAATTTGTATAGGTTGCAGACCTATTGAAATAACTAATTTCTAAGGCAGAAGGTTTTTCATATTCTTTTGCAAGAACTATCGCTTTATTAAATGCGTATAGAGCTTCCTTTGATTTTTTTGTGCTATTGTAAATTTGTCCAAGATTATTTAGCGTTTCAATTTTTGCGTATTCATTTTTGGTTTCATCAGTAATATTTAGTGCTTCATTAATGTAAATCAAGGCATGTTTATAATCGTTGATTTCCATATGTGCTTTACCTAAATTATCAAGTAATATCTTTTTTATATCTATGAGGTTTAATTCTTTAGCCATTTTCAGACCTTCATTTAAATATTCAATAGATTTTTCGTAGTCTTTTAGGTAATAATAGGTGTTTCCAATATCATTAAGCGCAGTAGTTTCATAATATTTGTCATTATTTTTTTTGTAAATGCTTAAAGCTTTCATTTTATGCTCCAAAGATTTATTGAAATTTTCAAGGTCTAGTTCAGTATCTGCTAAGTGAGAAAGTGCATCTGCATACCTTATTTCTTTATCTGTTTTTTCAAGAATTTTTACGGCTTTCAGATTATTAATAAATGCCAATTGATAGTTTCCTTTTGCAGAATAAATTCCCGATAAAAAGTCATATTGAATAGCTAGTCTTACCGAGTCTTTTATTTTATTTTTATAAATATCTATGTTTTTTTCTGTTAGTTTCAGTGCTTCATTATGATTTCCATAATTAAACTCTAGAATTGCTAGACCGAAACTAGCACTAAACATACCACCGTAATTTTTTTTATTTTCGAATATGTCATGTGCTTTTAGGTAATTTACTCTTGCCGAGTCTGGTTTATCTAGAGTATTATAGTAAACACCATAATTGTAAAGACCATTTGCAATCCCAGTATCATAATTTATTTTCTTTGAAATTCTGATTTCTTCATCTGCATAATACTTTGCTTTCTCCGTATCTTTATAAACATAATAATCGAATAGAAAATGAATATTTGCTACTTTGACTGAATCATTTGGTTGAGTCTTAACAAGTTTTAAAATACTGTCTACTTTTTTATCGTTATTGGTAAAATTTTGAGCTGATACAAATTGTAAAGAATAAAGTGTTATAAATATGGTGAATGCAAATTTTTTCATAAATAAATATTTCTAGTAAAATAAAGATACAAATAATTAAAAAGGCCCGAAATATAGTGGTAAGACAAAAGGGGTACAATGCTTTGATAATATAAATTCAGTGAGAATTCCTTGTTTAAAACATCTTTTGAATTCTTTTCTATAAATAAAAAACGGAAACTTAATAGCAGAGATTTATTACTAATAAAATAAAAAATTTCACGGAAATAACCCTAAAAAATATGAAATTTGAAACTCTAATTAATTAGCATATGCACAAAATAGACATAGATTTAGTTGAAATGACTATGGATGTAATGAAATATACCATAGATAGAATTTCGGCTACTGAGCGAGAAATAGGAAAACCTAAGAGTGAATTTGAATTAAAATCAATCGTGGGAGAAACGATCACAACGAAAGGAATTGGGGGAGAATTTGCTTTTAACCTATGGAAAGAGCATTTAATGAAAGCTAATGTACCTATAGATCATCCGCGTCATTTAGCATTCGTACCAGCGGCACCCACGAGAGCAGCTATTATGTTCGATTTAGTTACATCGGCTTCTAGCATTCATGGTGCGTATTGGATGGAAGGCGCGGGAGGCATATTTTGCGAAAACGAAGCGATGCACTGGATGGTATCTCTCACAGGAATGCCTCAAGGTGCTTTTGGTGTTTTTACAAGTGGTGGTACTGCAGCGAATTTATCGGCCATGGTAACAGCTCGAGAACACTGGAGGGAAAATGATGATTTTAGAGGTGAAAAAGGATTGATTATAACATCTATAGGAGCGCATTCATCAATAAAAGCCATGGCAATAGTTATTGATGCCGATGTAATTTTGGTAGATACTGAAGATCAATTATTAGGTACCGAGTTGCAAAAAGCTATTGATAATTTAACGATACATCAAAGAAAAAGATTATTTGCAGTTGTTGCAACAGGAGGCACAACAAACGCTGGAATAATTGATGATTTACAAGGGATTGCTGCGGTTTGTGAAAACGAAAACTTATGGTTTCATGTTGATGCAGCTTATGGTGGTGGCGCTTTAGTAGCAGATTCTGTTCGCCACTTATTTAATGGTATTGAAAAAGCAGATAGTATTACTATAGATCCGCATAAATGGATGTTTTCTCCATATGATTGTGGTTCGGTTATTTACAAAAAACCTGAATTAGCCAAAAAAGCACACTCTCAAGAAGGATCGTATTTAGAAATTTTTAAAGACGAAGGAGCGCATGGTTTTAATCCAGCCGACTATCAAATACAGTTAACACGCCGCGTTAGAGGGTTACCATTATGGTTTTCATTAGCTACCCACGGAACAGATCGTTATAAAGAAGCTGTTGAAAGAGGTATAGAACTAGCTCAAATGGCTGGTAAAATAATTGAAGAATTACCTCATGTAGAATTGGTTAGAGAACCTAGTTTATCTTGTGTTTTATATAGAAGAATAGGATGGAAGCCCGAGGATTATACACATTGGACCTACGAGAATCATGAAAAAGGATTTGCTTTGGTTACCCCAACAAAATGGAAAATGGGTGATACTTTTGAAACGGTTTCTAGATTTTGTTTTATTAATCCAGATACCACAGAAAAGGATATTGAAATGATTTTAGATTCTATGGTTTAAAAATTGTTAAAAAAAGAACGAATCCTAATTCCTCAATATAAAATCAATTCCTATTTTTGCGCATGCAACATGACAAGGTACTTATTTTAGACTTCGGATCGCAATACACTCAGCTTATTGCCCGTAGAGTTAGAGAACTCAACATATACTCCGAAATACACCCATTCAATAAAATTCCAACAAACTTAGCAGAGTATAAAGCGGTGATACTTTCTGGTAGCCCGAATTCTGTGAGAGGTGAAGATGCATTGCATCCAGATTTATCACAGATAAGAGGACAAAAGCCTTTGCTTGCTGTTTGTTACGGCGCACAGTATTTGGCTCATTTTTCAGGAGGCGAAGTAGCGCCTTCGAATACTAGAGAATATGGTCGTGCTAATTTATCTTTTATTAAAGGCAACGAACCATTTTTTGCGCATATCCACACCGGAAGTCAGGTTTGGATGAGCCATAGTGATACCATCAAAAAGTTACCAACAAACGGTGTGCTAATTGCGAGTACACACGATGTTGAAAATGCAGCGTATAGAATTGATGGTGAAGAAACCTATGCCATTCAATTTCATCCAGAAGTATATCATACTACCGATGGCAAGCAACTTTTAGAAAATTTTCTAGTGAGTATTGCTGGTTTACATCAAGATTGGACGCCAGATTCATTTGTTGAAGAAACTGTAGAAGCTATCAAAGAGAAAGTAGGTAATGATAAAGTTGTTTTAGGTCTTTCTGGTGGTGTCGACTCTACAGTTGCGGCGGTTTTATTGAATAAAGCTATTGGGAAAAACCTATATTGTATTTTCGTTAATAACGGATTACTTCGTAAAAACGAATTTGAGAATGTCTTAAAGCAATATGAAGGTATGGGACTTAATGTAAAAGGTGTTGATGCATCGGCACGTTTTCTTGAAGCCTTGGCTGGTATTGAGGATCCAGAATTAAAACGAAAAGCGATTGGAAATTCTTTTATTGAAGTTTTTGACGATGAAGCTCATAAAATAGAAGATGTTTCTTGGTTGGCACAGGGTACTATTTATCCTGATGTAATAGAAAGTGTATCGGCAACTGGAGGGCCATCGGCTACTATAAAAAGTCATCATAATGTAGGTGGTTTGCCTGATTTTATGAAACTTAAAATTGTAGAACCATTGCGTGCGATATTTAAAGATGAGGTAAGACGTGTTGGAGCTACTTTGGGTATTGATCCTGAATTATTAGGGCGTCATCCGTTTCCAGGACCAGGTTTAGGTATTCGTATTTTAGGTGATATTACGGCTGAAAAAGTACGTATTTTACAAGACGTTGATGCTATTTTTATAAATGGTTTGAAAGCATGGGGACTTTATGATAAGGTTTGGCAAGCAGGTGCCATGTTATTGCCAGTTAATAGCGTTGGCGTAATGGGAGATGAGCGTACTTACGAAAAATGTGTAGCGCTTAGAGCTGTTGAAAGTACAGATGGAATGACTGCCGATTGGGTAAATTTACCATACGAGTTTCTTCAAAAAACATCTAATGATATAATAAATAAAGTAAAAGGCGTTAATAGAGTAGTTTACGATATTAGTTCGAAACCACCTGCAACTATAGAGTGGGAATAATTTGGTAAACAGGTTTTTTGCAGGT
Source organism: Algibacter luteus (assembly GCF_030344935.1). NCBI lineage: Bacteria > Pseudomonadati > Bacteroidota > Flavobacteriia > Flavobacteriales > Flavobacteriaceae > Algibacter > Algibacter luteus. The sequence continues at coordinate 1,657,215 of NZ_CP128313.1, forward strand.
TTGTCCGCGTTAGGGATAGTAGAGCAAAGCCCACAGGGAGGGACGACCGAGGACTTGTAGCGAATAGCCCGCCCCTTGTGGTAACGCCCAAATAAAATTTGGCATGCTATATGCTACTAAGGTTAAAAGGGTTTGTTTTAAACTTTTTTTAAGAATGAAGCGTATATTATAAAGTGGTTAGGTTTTACTATATTTATAGAGCACAGATAACAATATGAAGAGAGTTTTATTAGTACTTATTTTGGTTTTAGCATTTGGTTTTAACGCAGTTTATGCTCAAAACTTTAGCACACACCAAGTTAAAACAGGAGAAACAATTGAAGATATTGCTAAGCGTTATTTAGTGACGCCTTTTGATATTTATCAGCTTAATCCTGAAGTTAAGAAAGAGTTGAAACCTAACACGGTTTTAATTATTCCTGTTTCTAAGGCTAGAACTCCTAAGATTACTATCAACAAATCACTTTTAGGCTTTAAGGAACACAAAACAAAACGAAAAGAAACGCTTTATAGTTTGTCTAAAAAATATGAAGTTGAAGAAGAAGATATAAAAAAATATAATAAGTTTTTGTATGCCAATGCTTTGCGTAAAGGTGACAAACTTCAAATTCCAATATATAAAATAACAGAAATTGTTGAAGAGGTAGCGCCAACTAAAGAGTATACGGTTCAACCTAAAGAAGGGAAGTGGCGTATTGCCTATAAATTTGGTATTTCGGTAACTGAGTTGGAGATGTTAAACCCCGGTATAGATGAGGTTTTAAAAGAAGGTCAAGTTATAAATGTTCCTAATATTGATAAAGAAGGACAAAAACAATACGATGATAAATACAGTTACTATAAAGTTTTACCAAAGGAAGGGTTTTACCGTTTAAAACTTAAATTAGGTTTGGAGCAAGAAGAAATTGAAGCTTTAAACCCAAGCCTTAAAGAAACGGGTTTAAAATCTGGTATGATTTTAAAAATACCGCATTCAAATGCTATTGAAAGTGCTGGTTTAGGTGAGAATGTAGCCATTAATTTATTGGATAGTATTTCTGATTTTGAAACAAAGCATATTGTTGTGATGTTGCCTTTTAGAATGCATCGCGTAGATTTTGATTCTATATCGGACACTAAAAATAGTATAAAGAAAGATCCCTATTTACAGGCTTCTCTAGATTTTCATTCGGGCGTATTGTTAGCTGTTGATTCTTTAAAATCTTTAGGAATTTCTTTAAAGGTTGATGTTTACGACACAAGATATGAAGTAAGTGAAGTAGCTCGCATTTTAAGAGAAATCGATTTTGAAGATGTTGATGCCGTAATTGGACCATTGACACCTGATAGTTTTAATAAAGTAGCATCAGATTTAAAAAAGTATAATACGCCGGTAATTTCGCCTATAGGCACAAATTTAAAATTATACGATAACGTATTTCAATCTAGACCATCAGACGATTTACTGAAGTCAAAAGTGGTAAATTTTGTAAAAGCTGATACTTTAGTTGGAAATGTTATCATTATAGCGGATACAAAAAATATGGCTATTGCCAACGAATTAAAACGTGAGTTTAATGCGGCAAGTTTGGTTTATTCTAGAAAAAACAAAGAAGGTAAAGATGAATTTTTTGTTACTAAAGAAGATATTGAAGCCGCTTTAAAACCAGGTAAAAATGTGGTGTTTTTAGAAACTCAAAACGAAGGTTACGCCTCCAATGTAACCAGTGTTTTGGCTTCCTTAAACAACAAGAAAGATCCAGAAACTAATGAAGAAGCACCTAATATCATGTTGTTTACAACTAATATTAATTCAGCTTTTGAGGGCGACCAAATAAATAACACCCACTTGTCTACCTTACAATTTCATTTTGCGACAGCATCAAAAGAGTATAGTGAAAATGATAATAATTCATTCGTGAAAAAATATAATAAACTATATAATATTACACCTAATAAAAGGGCTGTAAAAGGTTTCGATTTAACGATGGATGTAGTTTTGCGTTTGGTTTCTTCACATGATTTGTATGCTTCAGTTAATAATGCGCCACTTACCGAATATGTAGAAAACAAGTTTGCCTACAAAAAGAAGTTATTTGGTGGCTATTATAATGATACTGTTTATTTAGTTAAATATGACGATTTAACAATTGTTGAGGTAAAACAATAAGACTAAGTGCGATACGTTTTTAACTTTATGGCACTATTAAATTTAAAGTTTCTATTTTTATTTTTCTTTTCAGTTTTAGCACAAGATAACGAACCGGTTATATCTTGGAATCCTTCAAACAAGATAACTTGGTCTGATTTTAAAGGAAAGTCTATTTTAAATAGTGATGCAGTTGCTACAACAGCTTCGGGTATTACTTTTGGATTCGCGATAACTCAAAAAAATAATAATGAGGTGGTAGATTTTACCACAGAAGTTTATGCACACTTTTACCCAAAGCAGTCTTGGTACAAAGTGGAACGTGCCGATGCACATATATTAGATCACGAACGATTGCATTTTGATATCACTGAATTGTATGCTCGTAAGTTTCGATATAGAATTGGCCTGTTGAAGGTTTCTAATTCGATAAAAAAACAATTGCAAAAAATGCATAATGATATCAATTCTGAATTAGCTGAAATGCAGGATAAATATGATTCTGAAACAGATTTTTCTAGAAACTTTACCTCACAAGCACTTTGGAAAGCCTATATTGATGCTGAATTAAAGAAGTATGATAAATACCAATACGTTAATTAATTTATGCTACCAGACAAACAATTTTTAATAGACTTAGCACATACCAAAATGCCCTATGGGAAATATAAAGATCGCTATTTGATTGATTTACCAGAGTATTATGTGGTGTGGTATCATAGCAAAGGATTCCCGAAAGGGAAACTAGGAACAATGTTAGAACAAGTTTACGAATTGAAATTGAATGGTTTGGAGGAATTAATTAGAAATATAAAAAAGCAATATCCTAAAAAAAGTATTAAAAAAAGCTTCGAAAATTAATCCGAAGCTTTTTTATGATCTTATTTTATATGGATTAGCAACCCATTAAACCAAAAGAAACTACCAATTCTTGGTCTACATTATCACCTTTAGCATTGGAAGCAGGAATCCATCCACCTGGAGTTTCAGAAATTAACAGTGTCATTAAATCATCAATTTCAGGAAATCCTGAAGATCTGTCTAAATTCACATTTTCAATGCTTCCTTTTTTCGTCACTGTAAAATATAACTTGGCAGGTTTAAGTTTGTCTTCAGGAATTTGAGCAGTAGCTGCTTTAGTGTTTTCAACAAAGAAATTAATTAAGGCAGATTTTCCATAAATATATTCGGCTTGTGTTTCTGGAACAACTGTATGGTGTGGCGTAGAATAGGCATCAAATAATTCAGTCGATCCAAAATGTTTTTCTTTGTAATCAATTCTGAGTTTAAATCCATCAGAATAATTAAAGGATTTAAGCAAGTTAATTTGTGCTTCGTTAAATTCACTACTTTTAGCTTTAATTCGCTTATTAGATTCTACGTCGTTTTCAATAACTATCAATTCAATAGATTCTATAGAGGTAATTCTATCTTGTTGCATGTCGTCTAAAAAATGAGTGATTGATAAATCGTTATGTATAATTTCTTTCTTTATAGGACCAAATCTAGGACCAATACCATAAATAAAATCTGCATCAGATTTTTTGGCTTCAGTTGTAACTTCAATACTCGCAATATTTAGGGCCTTTTCATCACTTTTGTTTTGACTCAGATAATTAAAACCGAAAAAACTAATGGCTGCAATAACGATACAAGTAATTATAATTGATTTTTTCATAACTGTTGTTCTTTTGATTAATTTCTATCAAATCTATAACTTCTAGAAAATTAACTGTTTAAACGATTGTAAATTAATGTAAATTTTGTGTAAATCATTATTAATTGTCGTTTAATACTATAGTTTTGTAAAATGAATTTGGGGTATTTTAGATCAAAAATTGGTATTTTTTCGTGCTTATTGCTATTTGCAGGGAGTTTGAATGCACAAAATTCTTTAAAAGACAAACATATTGAAGTAGCGCTTCGTATGCTAGGGCATAAAATTCTACAAAGCGTTTCGGATAGCACTTCAAGGGTGTTGCCAGTTATTAAAGAAAACAATCAATATAGAATACAATTTGAATCTGATTTTGCTTTTACTTCTGAAGGTTTAGTGGCCATGGTAAAAGATATTGTAAATGATACGGAAATTGCTAATAATTATATTGTTGAGGTAGAACATTGCAATACTTCTGAAATTATTTACAGTTTTGAAGTTAACGAAACCTCAAAACTTGATATTATTCCTTGTGGTGGCAGAATACAACCAAAATCGTGCTATAACATTTTATTCACCATAATAGATGAAGAGCTTTCTGGCGCAGAATTTAACACTTTATTAAATAGTGACTCAAATCCTCAAGAATTTGACAACGGTTTTTATGCAATTATTTTAGCACTAGTAATTATTTTTTTAATAATTTTCTTTTATCGAAGGAAGCAATCTTTAAAGAAGAAATTAAATTCTAATTTGATTCCTTTAGGTGCGTATCATTTTGATAAAAACAATACAGAGCTTATCATCGACAACCAAAAAATAGAATTAACAAGTAAAGAGGCAGAATTACTTCATTTACTTTACAGGTCGGTAAATGATACTGTAGAGCGCGATGTAATCTTAAACATGGTTTGGGGTGATGATGGCGATTATATAGGCAGAACCGTAGATGTTTTTATATCGAAGCTAAGAAAGAAATTAGAATTTGATTCTAAATTGAAAATTGTGAATGTACGTGGTATTGGCTATAAATTGGTTATAAATACTTAATTAGAATTTATATCTAAAAGCGATTAAAAACCCATCTTTATTTGTAGAAAAACCCATTTCCATATGCTCTCTTTGATATTCTGTGGTAAATAAATAAGTACTACCAATGCCAACCAGTGCTCCAGCTAGAACATCCCAATGGTCGTGCCATCCATCTGGTCCTTCCATTCTACTAACTCCTACAATTGCAGCACCTAAATAAGCCCATTTGCCGTATTTCCATCCATAGCGTCGTTGAATGAATGAAGCTCCGGAAAACGCAGAAGTGGTATGGCCCGAAGGAAACGCATCAAATAAATTTCGCCCTTCAGGACGTTCTTTTTTAATTATTTTTTTCAATGAATGCGTTACAATAAAACTAGTGCCATAAGATAAAGCAAACTGTTTGGTGCCATTCCAGTCTTTTTTAATTATGGTCGTTAAACCAGCAATTGAAGGAATGGCTATTTGTAAAATATCGCCCGTATCTTCTAAAACAAATTCCCATTTTTCATGAGTAGAATTGCCAGTTTCTGGTGTCTGCGCTTTTACAGAGAAATGTAAGCTTACAATACTAAAAAAGCAAACCAGTTGTTTTATAGATTTTGTAAATTTCATTACGTAGTAATATGGTTAGTTATAACTTATAACTCAATAGTTAACGTTTTATTATGGTTTATTTGTTTGCTTTTAAAATAGATAATCGCCCAATTATTTCCAATATTATCATATTTTGCTTTCGTTTTTATGCAATAGAATAAATTTGTCCTCTATGCGGTTTTAAAGCATCTCTAATAGGCTTCATTTGGTCTTCATCAACAACTAAAAAGGCTATAGAATGATTGTTGGATAAAACTTCAAATCCAGTTAAATTAATATTTAAACCTTCAAGTTTTATATATTCTTTGAGGTGGATTTCATGATGTTCAGCAATTTTAAGAGCATCGGGTCCATGAAAATCCCAAATAAGTTTTAATTTACGCATTTAAGGTTTCACTTTTATTGATAATACTGGGTAATCTATATTCCAAATATAGCTGAATTAAAAATACAATTTATATATATGTTTTTATGTTTATTAGGTATAATATTTACTTTTTTTAATCGTTTGCAAAACAACTTGTATTATAGGTTTATATTAGTATTTTTGTAATCGTTGAAAAAAAAATACTCCAAGAAATTAGCATTAATAAATAAGTTGATTTTAATATAATTAATTATTAGTAAATGACGATTTACCTATGAAATTAATAAAGATTGAACTGATGAAATTAAAATATTCATTAACATTATTTTTGGCTTGCTTAATTATGCAATTAAATGGGCAATCGGCTAAGAACGATGTACTATTTACCGTTGCGGATGAACCTGTTTATACATCCGAGTTTTTAAGAGTTTATAATAAAAACTTAGATTTAGTACAAGATGATTCTCAAAAAAATATTGATGAATATTTAAAGCTATTTACAAACTACAAGCTTAAATTAAAAGAAGCAAAAAGTTTAGGATTAGATAAAAATGCGTCGTATTTAAAAGAGCTAGATAAATACAAAAAACAATTAGCTAAAAACTACATTACAGACTCGAAAGTCACCGATGCGTTGGTAAAAGAAGCGTATAACCGAATGTCATATGAAGTGAATGCGGATCATATTTTAGTAAAGGTAAATGAAAACGCAACCCAACAAGATACCCTTAAAGCTTATACTGAAATCCTTAAGTTAAGAGATAGAGCATTAAATGAAGGTTTTGAAAAGGTTAGGGCAGAAGTGCATAATGGTCAAACTCTTTTTGGAGAAAAACTAGGTTATTTTACGGGCTTTAAAATGGTGTATAAATTTGAAAACGTAGCGTTTAATACAAATGTGGGAGACATCTCGGAACCATTTAGAACCCGTTTTGGATATCACATTGTTAATGTACTTGATAAGCGTAAATCTAGAGGAGAGCGAACCGTGGCTCACATTATGCTAGTTGAAAAAAATCAAGATTCTTTAAGTGAAAAGCCCGAAGTTAAAATTCAAGAAATTTATAAAAAATTGACGCAAGGAGAATCGTTTGAAAGTTTGGCTAAACAGTTTTCAGATGATAAAAATTCAGCACCAAATGGAGGGAAATTAAAACCATTTTCTGGAGGACAAATAAGAGCCAAAGCTTTTGAAGATGTAGCTTTTAATTTAGAAAAAGAAGGGGATGTATCCGAGCCTTTTAAAACAGAGTTTGGTTGGCATATTGTAAAACTTCATAAGATTACTAATGTGCCGAGTTTTGAAGAAATGAAACCGGAATTGGTAGAAAAGGTTAAACGAGATGATAGATCGAAGTTAATAGATGAGGCGTTAATCAATAAACTTAAATTAAAATATAATATTGGAGTTGAACCAAATTTGGAGTATTTCGTATCAATATTAAACAACGATTATTTTAAGAGGACTTGGAGTTTGCCTGATAATTTTAATGGTCGTGAATCTTTAATAAAAATAGGAGACAAGCAATTTACTAACAATGATTTTGCAGTTTATTTGCTAAACACACAACGTCAAAGAACAAAAGAAGCACCTTTCGAAACATTAGTTTCAGAGAAATATCAATCATTCTTAAAGGAAAGTTTGATAAAGTATCAAGAAGATCATTTAGAATCTGAAAATGAAGATTATGCAAACATTGTTGCAGAGTATAGGGATGGATTGTTGTTATTTGATTTAATGGAAAATACTATCTGGAATTCATCAAAATCAGATTCCATAGAAATTGAGCGTTTTTATCAGAAAAACAAGGCTAACTATTTTAAACCAGAAAGGATTAATGCGGTGGTTGCAGTTTCAACCAAACAAAAAACACTAAAAAAAGTATCCAAACTGTTAAGCAAAAACATGAAGTTAGATCAAATTAAATCCCTTGTAAATGGTAATGATAAGATTGATGTGATTTTTACTTCGGATGTTATGGATGCTGAACATCAAGCACTACCAGAAGCATTTGAATTTAAAAAAGGAGTTTCTAAAATATATAAACATAATGATAGTTTTGTAGTTGTAAAAGTTAACGAGGTTTTACCCAAAGAACAAAAGTCTTTCAACGAAGCTAAAGGGAAAGTAATTAGTGATTATCAAAATTACAAAGAAGAGAAATGGCTTAATGATTTGAAAGCCAAATATGTTGTTAAGGTTAATGAAGACGTGCTTAGCGATATAAAATCAAAACAAAAACAATAAACGTGCGAATAAAACACTTTTTAATAGGGCTATTTGTTTTAGTATGTTCTTGTGATTTTATTAAAAAATCAGTAGATGGTACTCCAATTGCTAGGGTAAATGAAAATTACCTGTATCAAGAAGACATAGAAGATATATTGGCAGAAGGAATATCAAAAGAAGACAGTACACTTTTGGTTCAAAACTTTATTAATAAATGGGCTACACAACAATTGTTTGTTGATGGCGCAAAACTTAACTTAAGCGAAGAGAAACAAGAGGCATTCAATAAATTGGTTGTTCAATATAAAAATGATTTATACTCAAAAGCATATATTGAAGCCTTAGTCAAACGAAGTATTGACACCACTGTTCCTTTAAATGAAGCGCAACAATATTATGAAGCCAATAAAGAGGTGTTCAAATTAAACGAAGAACTTCTGAAGTTTCGTTACGTGCATATCGATGAAAATATTATTAATTATGATGATATTCGAACACGCTTTAAACGTTATAATGATAAAGATAAAAAGCTTCTAGATTCTATTTCTATTCAGTTTAAATCCTATTCGTTTAATGACTCTATTTGGATTAAACTTAGTCATGTTATAAGGAAAATACCTGCGGTAAATTCTGAAAACAAAAATCAACTGTTAAAAAAATCTAATTTTGTACAACTCAAAGATTCATTAGGAGTATATTTGATGCAAATTAATGATGTGCTTGTAAGAAATGATACTGCGCCTTTAGAGTATGTAAAGCCTACAATAGACCAAATAGTCATTAATAAGCGAAAATTAGAACTGATAAAAGAATTAGAAAAAGATATCACAAAAGATGCCATTAAAAACAAACAATTTGAAATATACAATTAACCTAAAACGCCTTTTAGTTTTAAGTTTTGCCTTTTTAGCCGGTGCCACTTATGCGCAAGAAATTATTGATGATGAAGTAAAGGAGGTAGCCAAAAAAGTGGATTCTGTTGATACCTCTCAAGCCAGAAAAGTAGATGGTGTTGCTGCGGTTGTTGGAGATTTTATAGTTCTTGAGTCTGATATTCAAAAAGAAAAAGAACAAATAATAGCTGCAGGAGGTTCTATTGAAGGCGTTGATGATTGCCAACTGTTTGGTTTAATGCTAGAAAGAAAATTGTACGCGCATCATGCCATTCAAGATAGTATTCCTGTATCTGATGCAGAAGTACGAAAAAATGTAGACTATCAAATTCAGCAGTTTCTTCAACAAACAAATGGTTCTATGGAGCGTTTGTTAGAATTTTATAACAAAGAAGATGAAAAAAGCTTTAGAGATGAAATGTTTGAAATTAACAAATCGAACTTATTAGCTCAAAGAATGCAATCTAAAATCGTTGAAGAAATTGAGATTACTCCAGAAGAAGTAAGAACATTTTTTAATAAGATTCCTGAAGATGAAAGGCCAACATTTGGGACAGAACTAAAAGTAGCTCAAATTGTTGCAGAGCCTAAAGTTTCAGAAGTAGAAATAAAAAGAGTTATCGATAGGTTAAGACAATTTAAAGCCGATATAATCGAAAGGGGAGCAAGTTTCCGTTCTAAAGCAGTCTTATATTCTCAAGATCCAGGATCTGCAAGTAAAGGTGGGAAGTATACGCTAAATAGAAAACAACCGCGTATGGTTAAGGAGTTTAGACAGGTTGCTTTCGCCTTACAAGAAGGTGAAGTTTCAGAACCTTTCAAAACCGATTTTGGATACCATATTATTACTCTAGAAAAAATACGAGGACAAGAATATGATGTGGCCCATATTTTATTAACTCCAAAAGTTTCAGACGAAGCTGTAGAAGAAGCTAAAGAGCGACTAGAAAATGTAAGAAAGCGAATTGTAGCTGAAGAAATTACATTTGCAGAAGCAGCAAGAGAAGTGAGTGATGAAAAAGAAACAAAATATGATGGCGGGCAATTGATTAACCCAACTACACAAGATTATAATTTTGAATTAACAAGAATGGACCCAGAGCTTTATGCACAAATTCAGAATTTAAAAGATGGCGAAGTAAGTTTAGTACTGCGTGAAGAAGATAGAACTGGTAAAGTAAAATTTAAAATTTTAATGGTTACAGATAGAATTGATGAGCATAAGGCAGATTATGCACGTGACTTTTTAAAAATTAAAGATTTAGCATTAGAGGAAAAGAAAATTAGAGCCATTGAAAAGTGGCAAGATGAAAAAATACTTGATACTTATATTAAAATAAGTAAAGAGCATAGAGGTTGTGATTTTTCTGGTAACTGGTTAAAAAAATAATAATATGAGTGACGTTGCTGCCATTGAGGACTTTGTAAAAAAATTTAAAGAATTAAAAACTGAAATTGCCAAAGTTATTGTTGGTCAAGATGAAGTTGTAACACAAATACTTATATCAATATTTTCTGGTGGTCATTCGTTGCTTATAGGAGTACCAGGTTTAGCAAAAACCTTGATGGTGAACACCATAGCGCAAGCATTAGGGTTAGATTTTAAACGCATTCAGTTTACTCCAGATTTAATGCCAAGTGATATTCTGGGTAGTGAAATATTAGACGAAGACCGTCATTTTAAATTCATAAAAGGGCCTATTTTTGCTAATATTATTTTAGCAGATGAAATAAACAGAACACCTCCAAAAACACAAGCCGCTTTATTAGAAGCTATGCAGGAACGAGCGGTTACGGTAGCAGGTCATCATTATAAATTGGAATTACCTTATTTTGTTTTGGCCACTCAAAACCCTATCGAGCAAGAAGGTACGTATCCTTTACCAGAAGCTCAGTTAGATAGATTTATGTTTGCTATTAACCTAGAATACCCTTCTTACGAAGAAGAAGTTCAGGTAGTAAAAGCAACTACCAACGACGAAAAAGTTACTATCAATGCCTTATTCTCATCAAATCAGATTGTAGATTTTCAGCATTTAATTCGTAGAATTCCTGTTGCAGATAATGTCATTGAATATGCGGTTTCTATGGTTGGGAAAACAAGACCAAATTCTAAGGAAGCACCAGAGCTTGTGAAAACATATTTAGATTGGGGTGCTGGCCCTAGAGCATCGCAAAATTTAATTTTAGCTGCCAAAACTCATGCTGCTATTCATGGTAAATTTTCACCCGATATTGAAAATGTTCAAGCGGTTGCTCAAAGCACTCTTCGCCATAGAATTATAAAGAATTACAAAGCCGAAGCTGAAGGAATTTCTGAGGCTCAAATTATCGAAAGCTTATTCTAAAGTTATTTTTATTTTAAAATTCTTCAACTCATATTATATCCTTAGCGTTTTTTAGATCATATATCTTACTATAACGATTGAATACTGAGGTTTTTTTGGTAATACTTATTACCAGAATGACATGAAATCTCATTTAAATGTTGCTAAATAACCATTTATATTCCGAATTTTTTAGAGAATATATAATGAGATTAACTAAAAATGTGACAATAATAAATTGCGATTTTCAGTGAATGTATTGCAAGGTTTATTTTTACATCTACATATTAATTTTGTAATTTTCGGGACTTTAAAAAAATCAAGTCAGGTTACATCCTTACAAATATCATTTAGTACTATTCAAGTAAATCATTATGATTTAAATTGAATATAAAATTGAAAACATTTTTCTTATGAATATTTATGAAAGTTACATCAAAGAGATCGAAGAAAGAAAAGATCTAGGGCTTAGTCCTAAGCCAATTGATGGTGCCGAATTGTTAAGTGCAATTATAGAGCAAATTAGAGATTTAGATAATAAGTATAGAAAAGATTCATTACACTTTTTTATCTATAACGTGGTACCTGGTACTACCAGTGCAGCCGATGTAAAAGCTAAATTTTTAAAAGAAATTATTCTTGGTGAAATTCTAATTGAAGAAATTACACCAACTTTTGCTTTTGAATTGTTATCTCATATGAAAGGTGGACCTTCTATTGAAGTTTTACTTGATATTGCTTTGGGTGATGATGCTTTAAAGGCTAAAGAAGCTGCCGAAGTTTTAAAAACACAAGTGTATTTATACGAAGCAGATACGGCTCGATTAGAAAAAGCCTATAAAAGCGGAAATGAAATAGCTGAAGAAATTCTTGAAAGTTATGCACAAGCAGAGTTTTTTACGAAGCTTCCAGAAATTGATGAAGAAATTGATATTGTAACATTCATTGCTGGCGTAGGTGATATTTCAACAGATTTATTGTCGCCAGGTAGTGATGCGCATTCAAGATCAGACCGTGAATTACATGGACAATGTATTTTTGAGCATAATAAAGACATGCAAAACGAACTTTTAGCCTTAAAAGAACAACATCCAGATAAGCGAGTGATGTTAATTGCTGAAAAAGGAACTATGGGAGTTGGGTCTTCAAGAATGTCTGGTGTTAATAATGTAGCATTATGGACAGGTATTCAAGCAAGTCCTTATGTACCATTTATTAATATTGCTCCAATTATTGCTGGAACCAACGGAATTTCCCCAATCTTTTTAACTACTGTTGGTGTAACTGGAGGTATAGGAATAGATTTAAAAAACTGGGTAAAACTAAAAGATGCTAACGGTAATACCGTTTTAGATGCAGATGGAGAACCAGTATTAGAACAAAAGTATTCAGTAGAAACTGGAACAGTTCTTACTATAAATACTAAAGAGAAAAAATTATATAAAGGCGATCAAGAATTAATTGATATTTCTGCGGCTTTAACACCACAAAAGGTAGAGTTTATAAAAGCAGGAGGCTCTTATGCTGTTGTTTTTGGTAAAAAATTACAAACATTCGCAGCTAAAACTTTGGGTATTGATATTCCACAAGTTTATGCACCTTCTAAAGAAATTTCTATCGAAGGACAAGGTTTAACTGCAGTTGAAAAAATATTCAATAAAAATGCCGTAGGTAACACTCCTGGAAAAGTGTTGCATGCAGGTTCCGATGTTCGTGTAGAAGTTAATATTGTAGGATCGCAAGATACCACAGGATTAATGACGGCTCAGGAATTAGAATCTATGGCGGCTAAAGTTATTTCTCCTATTGTTGATGGGGCTTACCAATCGGGTTGTCATACAGCATCGGTCTGGGATAATAAATCAAAAGCCAACATTCCGAAGTTAATGCAATTCATGAACGACTTTGGTTTAATCACAGCTCGCGATCCTCGTGGTGTTTACCATGCAATGACTGATGTGATTCACAAAGTTTTAAATGATATTACTATTGATGATTGGGCAATTATTATTGGTGGCGATTCACACACACGTATGTCTAAAGGTGTTGCTTTTGGAGCAGATTCAGGAACCGTGGCATTAGCTTTAGCTACAGGAGAAGCGACAATGCCAATTCCACAATCAGTAAAAGTGACTTTTAAGGGCAGTATGAAAAGCTTTATGGATTTCCGTGACGTGGTTCATGCTACGCAACAACAAATGTTAAAGCAATTTGGCGGTGAGAATGTTTTCCAAGGAAGAGTTATAGAAGTACATATAGGAACATTAACTGCAGATCAGGCCTTTACGTTTACTGATTGGACAGCAGAAATGAAAGCTAAAGCTTCGGTTTGTGTATCTGAAGACGAAACCTTAATAGAATCTTTAGAAATTGCTAAATCTAGAATCCAGATCATGATTGAGAAGGGTATGGATAACAAAAAGCAAGTGTTACAAGGTTTAATTGATAAAGCTAATAAGCGAATTTCAGAAATTAAATCTGGAGAAATACCAGCACTAAGACCTGATGCGAATGCGAAGTATTACGCTGAAGTGTTGATTGATTTAGATGAAATTGCTGAACCAATGATTGCCGATCCGGATGTGCATAACGAAGATGTTTCTAAACGTTATACTCACGATACGATCAGACCATTATCATTCTACGGCGGAACCAAAAAAGTAGATTTAGGCTTCGTAGGATCTTGTATGGTGCATAAAGGAGATATGAAAATATTAGCCCAAATGCTAAAAAATATTGAATCGCAACAAGGTAAAGTTGAATTCAACGCACCTCTAGTTGTAGCACCTCCTACCTATAATATTGTAGATGAATTGAAAGAAGAAGGCGATTGGGAAGTGCTTCAAAAATATTCTGGTTTCGAATTTGATGATAACGCACCTAAAGCGGCTGCACGTACTAAATATGAAAACATGCTGTATTTAGAGCGCCCGGGTTGTAACCTTTGTATGGGTAACCAAGAAAAAGCAGAACCAGGAGATACTGTAATGGCAACATCTACACGATTATTCCAAGGACGCGTTGTAAAAGATTCTGGCGAGAAAAAAGGAGAATCTTTATTATCATCAACTCCAGTAGTTGTGTTATCCACTATTCTAGGAAGAACACCTACTATGGAAGAATATGAAACCGCAGTAAATGGTATTGTTTTAACAAGATTTGCACCTTCTACAGAGCAATTAGTGAGATAATTTCAATATTATTTTAATAAATAAAATGCCCGGGTTTTATACTCGGGCTTTCTTTTTGAGATTAACTTTTTATTAGTACAAACTCATTTTCAAAACCACTCTATATTTTGTATATTGTTGTTCAATTTTAACTCAACTAATAATATAGAAATATGGCATTTGACATTGAAATGATCAAAGGTGTTTACACCACAATGGGAGAGCGAGTAAATAAGGCTCGAGAGATTGTAGGGAAACCATTAACATTATCTGAAAAAATATTATATTCTCATCTTTGGGATGGTACTCCAAACAAGGCATTTCAGAGAGGAAAAGATTATGTGGATTTCGCTCCCGATAGAATTGCTTGTCAAGATGCTACCGCGCAAATGGCATTGCTACAATTCATGCAAGCTGGAAAAAGTAAAGTTGCTGTGCCTACAACGGTACATTGCGATCACCTTATTCAAGCTAAAGATGGCGCTGTTGCCGATTTAAAAAATGCAAACTCGGTAAGTAGTGAAGTTTTTAATTTCTTAGAATCCGTTTCAAATAAATACGGTATTGGCTTCTGGAAACCAGGTGCTGGTATTATTCACCAAGTGGTATTAGAAAATTATGCATTTCCAGGAGGTATGATGATTGGTACCGATTCGCATACCGTAAATGCTGGAGGACTAGGTATGGTTGCCATTGGTGTTGGTGGAGCAGATGCAGTAGATGTTATGGCGGGAATGGCTTGGGAATTAAAATTCCCTAAACTGATTGGTGTTAAGTTAACCGGAAAATTATCGGGTTGGACAGCGCCTAAAGATGTCATTTTAAAAGTGGCCGAAATTCTAACCGTAAAAGGAGGAACAGGAGCAATTGTTGAATATTTCGGACCAGGAGCAATAGCCATGTCTTGTACAGGTAAAGGAACTATTTGTAATATGGGCGCCGAAATTGGAGCAACCACATCTACATTTGGTTACGACGAATCTATGGAACGTTATTTACGAGCTACTGAAAGAGCCGATGTTGCCGACGCTGCTAATAAAGTAAAAGAGCACTTAACTGCGGATGCCGAGGTTTATGCAAACCCTGAACAATATTTCGATCAGGTTATTGAAATTAATTTATCAGAATTAGGACCATTGCTAAACGGACCATTTACTCCAGATTTATCAACCACAGTTGGTAAAGCCATGACCGAAAAGGCAAAAGCTAACGATTGGCCAATAAAAGTAGAATGGGGATTAATAGGTTCTTGTACCAACTCATCGTACGAAGATTTATCAAGAGCCTCATCCATAGCGCAACAAGCTATAGATAAAGGTTTAAAAATGAAAGCTGAACTCGGAATCAATCCTGGTTCAGAGCAAGTACGATACACCGCAGAACGCGATGGTATTTTGGGTATTTTCGAAAATCTAGATGCTAAAATATTCACCAACGCTTGCGGGCCATGTATTGGGCAATGGGCCAGATATTCAGACCCTAAAAACGCACCAAAAAACAGTATTGTTCATTCGTTTAATAGAAATTTTGCTAAGCGTGCCGATGGCAATCCAAACACACACGCGTTTGTAGCATCTCCAGAAATAACAGCAGCCATAGCTATTTCAGGTCGTTTAGATTTTAATCCATTAACCGATAAATTAATAAATGAAAATGGCGAAGAGGTGATGTTCGACGAGCCAACAGGATGGGAATTACCACCAAAAGGTTTCGCTGTAGATGATAACGGATATTTAGCGCCAGAAGCCGATGGGAGTCATGTTCAAGTTTCGGTAAAAGACGATTCTGAGCGTTTACAACTCTTAACACCTTTCGAGCCTATTGGCGATTCCATTACAGGTGCCAAACTATTAATAAAAGCCTTTGGAAAATGTACTACCGACCATATTTCTATGGCAGGACCTTGGTTACGTTTCCGTGGGCATTTAGATAATATTGCAAACAACACCTTAATTGGAGCCGTAAATGCTTTCAACAAAAAAACCAACTTCGTTAAAAACCAATTAACTGGCGATTATGGCGGTGTGCCAGATGTACAGCGCGAATACAAAAAAGCAGGCATAAAAACCATTGTTGTTGGCGATCATAATTACGGCGAGGGCTCTTCAAGAGAGCATGCGGCAATGCAACCACGTCATTTAGGTGTTGCGGCAGTAATTGTAAAATCGTTTGCCAGAATTCACGAAACGAACCTTAAAAAACAAGGTATGTTGGGGTTAACCTTTGCTAATGAAGCCGATTACGATTTAATTCAAGAAGACGATACTTTCAACTTCCTAGATTTAAACGCCTTTGCTCCAGGTAAGCAACTCACACTCGAAGTGGTGCACACCAACGGAACAAAAGATACCATCAAATTAAATCACACTTATAACGATGCGCAAATTGCATGGTATAACGAAGGTTCGGCGCTTAATTTAATTAAGAAGCAAAACGCTTAAATTTCAAGCATATATATTTTAAAATCCAGCTTAATAGCTGGATTTTTTTGTTTATGATAATGATACTTCAAGTCATTTCGATGTTTATCGGAATTGTACCGATAAGTTGGGCGTTACCTATACCCTGAATTCAGTTCAGGGCATAGGTCGGGCTTTTCGTTATATCTTTTTAAAAACGCCATAGCGAAGAGCGAGCGACGTGGCTAGCTTTTTATTTATAATGTCAAAGCTAGTTTATTACTAACCATTTTTTAAAAAGGATGCCACTGCAATCCCTAACGCAATTATTTGCTAGCTGATGTTTTAAACTGAAAGTAGTATTGTTTTTGGAGAGTTCGTTTAACGTGTTTGTATATGGTTTGTTGCATGGTTAAACATATATTTTAGTAAAAAAAACCGAATAGAAAATCCGCGAGGATTTTCGTAAGCAAGCACAAACCAAGCAACTAATTTTATAAGATGTTATGTGTTGTTATTTTAGAATAGAGAATATCCAAATATTATTGATAATGTTTTAGAATCCACATTTATATCATTACCTAATCTTCTAGGTGATTGATGCCTTAACTCTATGCTGTATTTATCATTATACTTATAACCTAAACCATAAGCCATATATATTGTTGTAAGGTTCGTTGATTCATTTATTCTTAAATCATAAATTAAAGAAGTATTAATAAAAAATTTAGAATTATCATTTAAAAAGAAGTAATATCTTACACCAGCATTGCATTCAATAGTACTATAATTAATTACATCTTCTAAACCACCATTAGTTGATTTTTCTACTGTAAAACTTGTATAAATTGGTTCAACGATAAATGACCATTTATTTTTATTAAAAGGAAGAATAAATTCTGCTTCTAGCCCAAAACCAAAATCTAGTGAGTTTTTAATAGTAGAATTACTAAAATTAGATTCAAATGAAGAGATATTTAATCGAGGCCTTATATTCAAATTAAATAAATCTTTTTTTTGCTTTTCTTCAAAGTTGATATATTTTTCATTATTACAGCCGTTATATGCTACAAAAAAATTGACCAAATCTGATTTTCTATACTTTAATTTTTCTACTCTGTTCTTTTTTATGTCAGAGCATTTCAAATCATCCCATAGCTGGTTTCTAAATCTATTATTTGTGCCAATTTTATATTCAGGAGTTATATAACTTTTAAATATTAATTGCTCAATATTAGATTTATCGATGCTGTAAAAATACCTTATTAAACCAATGTCAACGTAAGTATACAACGTAGATTTTCCTTCAACTAATACTTTTAAAAAGAGTTCTTCTTCTTGAAACGTAGGTCCTCTTTCATTATCTAATTCATCAACTTTATTACTAGACCTATCAATTTTTACGGAGCTTCTCACATATTTTAAAGCGTTAGGAATCCCAAATTCTTTAACCGATTTTATTGAATTTTCCTTCAATTCGCTATTTTCTGATAGTTTATATTTGAATTCTGTTGGATTTTTTTCCCAATCAAGATTTTTAATTAAACAATTAATTTTTTGATTATTATTATCAATGTAATATCCATTTTCAAAAGAAATTTGAGAGTAGCAATTAAAACTTAAAATTGTGGTTAAAAGAAATAGTAGTTTTATTTTCATCATTATTTTAATTTATTAATATTTACATTGTTAAGTTTTAATAACACATAACTAAGTCGGATATCAAACGTTTAAATGTTTTATATCCAACGTTAAACGAAATTAGTCCATTTTTCTGACAAAATCAAGCAATTATTTTGGATTAATAATGCTATGTCAACATCATCAAAATTGTATTTTTACAAAAACTTCAAAAATGAATTCTAGAGCAGACCAACTGAAAGCCTTTGATAGACTTCTTACCATAATGGACGAGTTACGCGAGCAATGTCCGTGGGATAAAAAGCAAACCATGGAAACCTTACGCCACTTAACTATTGAAGAAACTTACGAACTTGGTGATGCCATTCTGGATAACGATTTAAATGAAGTAAAAAAGGAATTAGGCGATGTTTTGTTACACATTGTGTTTTACTCTAAAATAGGCAGCGAAACGAAAGATTTTGATATCGCAGATGTATGCAATAGTATTTGCGAAAAACTAATAAGCAGACATCCTCATATTTATAGTGACGTAAAAGTAGACAATGAAGACGATGTAAAACGCAATTGGGAAAACCTAAAACTTAAAGAAGGCAAAACAAGTGTTTTAGAGGGTGTTCCAAAAAGTTTACCTGCGCTTGTTAAGGCTAATAGAATTCAAGAAAAAGTTGCTGGTGTAGGTTTTGATTGGGAAGCGCCGCATCAAGTTTGGGAAAAAGTAGAGGAGGAGCTTAACGAATTTAAAACCGAAGTACAAGCTGGAAACCAAGATAAAATAGAAAGCGAATTTGGCGATGTTATGTTCTCTATGGTTAACTACGCACGATTTCTAAAAATAAATCCAGAAAATGCTTTGGAACGAACAAATAAAAAATTCTCTAAACGTTTTCAGTATCTAGAAGAAAAAGCCAAAAAATTAAACAAACCTCTAAAAGATATGACACTTGCTGAAATGGATGTTTTTTGGGAAGAAGCAAAGCGATTGCCAAAATAGAGCATTGGAAAATCTGTGATTTTCAAATACAAATCATTGGGAAGAAGCAAAGCGATTGCCAAAATAAGGAATTAGAAAATCTGTGATTTTCAAATACAAAATTTGGGAAGAAGCAAAGCGATTGCCAAAATAAGGAATTAGAAAATCTGTGATTTTCAAATATAAAATTTGGGAGGAAGCAAAAAAGCTTTAATATAAATCTTTTATTTTTCGAAGTTTTGCTTTTAGCAATACCAAATCGTCTTTATGTTTTTTAATGTTGGTATGTACTTCTTTTACTAAAGGATTGTCATCATCAACATTGGTAAAAAATTGTAAATTATTCTCTAGTTGATTGATTTGACCTTTGACTTCATCAATCTTTTTACGAATATAAATGCGTTCGTTATCTAAATGCTTTGAGTTTTCCGAATCATTAAGACTATCCAATTTATTTTCATACTTAATCAATTCGGCTTCTTTTTTATCAACCTTCAATGAAGACAACAAACTATCAATCGTTTTCTGAAATTTACCTTCAATATAACGTTTGTCATTAGGCACTCTACCTAGGGATTGCCATTCTTTAATTTGCTCTTTAATAGTTTCAACGCCTTTTTCTTTATCTTTTGGAAGCTTCAAATCACTTAAGCCTTTTAAAAGCTCATTCTTTTTATTGTAAGCATCAACTTGTTCTTGGCTTGCAGCGTTTCTTTTGGCATGTATTCTATCAAAATAATAATTACAGGCTGCTTTAAAACGTTTCCAGATTTTGTCGCTGTCTTTTCTAGGAACATGCCCAATTTTTTTCCAATCGCTTTGAATTTTTTTCATCAATGGCGTTACGGTTTCAAAATCTTCACTTTCCTTATTGTCTTCAGCAATTTTTATTAAATCTAGTTTTAGTTGTAGGTTATTGTATTGCTCTTTTTTAAGATCTTTATAAAAAGCATTTTTCTTTCTATTAAACGTTCTTACCGCATCTTTAAATTTTGCCCACGTTTCTTCATTCACCTTAATAGGAACTTTACCTGCATTAAAAAAGGCTTCTCTAAGGACTTCAATTTCTTTGATTTTTTTCTGCCAGCCACCATGACTTTTACTTTCTTGTTCTGAAACTTCCTTGATTTTAGAAATTATTTCTAATTTGTTTTCTAGATTTTTCTCGTAAACCTTATCTATTTCCTTGTAATAAAGCTGGCGTTTATCATTAATCGTTTTGGTAGCTACTTTAAAACGCTCCCAAATTTCCTCACGATGTTCCCTAGCTACAGGCCCTAACTCTTCTTTCCACATTTTATGAAGCTCTTGCAGTTCTCTAAAGGCGCGCATAATATCGTCATCTTTAGCGAGTTCTTCGGCACGTTCAATAATGAGTAATTTCTTTTCTAAATTGTGCTTAAAGTCTAAATCGCGTAGGTCTCGATTGATGTGTAAAAAATCGTAGAATCGTTCTACATGGTGGTGATAACTATTCCATGCATTATTATACTTATCTCGAGGAATTGGTCCCGTGTTTCTCCAACGTTCTTGTAATTCTTTGAAGTGTTTATAAGTAGTGTTTATGTTTTCTTCAACATTTATCAAGCCTTTTAACTCCTCAATAATTTCAAGCTTATCTTGTAAGTTTTGCTTTAAATTCTTTTCTAAACTTTGGTAGTGCTCATGCACTTTTTTTCGGTAAGTATTGTAAGCTTCTTTGTATCGTTTTTGAACTGGAGAACTGTAATAGAAGTCGATTTCGTTGCCACCATTATTAATAAAATCTTCCTTCTTTTCTTCTATTAAAGCTTGAAACTTGGTTTTAAATTCAGAATTAATATTTTCAACATGAGATTTTATAGCTTGAACTTTCTCATTTTTTATAAGCTTTTCTAATTCGATAGCCAAAGCTTCTAACGACATGGTATCGTATGCCTTTACCTCAATAGTATGTCGATCTTTATTACCTTCATCTTCGGCGTCTTCGGCATTCGATTCTTCAATTTCATTTAAAACTTCGTCATGGTCAGCATCTGTCTCAGCATTCTCAGTTTGGTCTTCAGTGATAGTTTGATCTGTTTGAGTAGATGTTTCTGGAGTTTCGGCCTCAACAGCAGATGTAGCTTCAACTTCTTGATTATTGATTAAATTTTGGTCTTCAGAATTCTGTTCTGTAGTTCCTTCTACTTCGTTAGATTTTTTAATATCAGACATTTTAAAAATGTTAAGGTTCGTCAATAATGGTTTCGACATTAAAGATACTAACAAGTAAAGTATTTACAAAGTACTATAAGATTTAATTATATTTTAGAAGTTCTTATTTTATATTCCAAATAGACCAAGATTTTTCGGCTTGTAGTTTTAGCATATTCAATCCGTTAACAATAGTGGCTTGGTTTTGTTTCCCTAATTTTAAAAACTTTGTTTCGTCTGGATTGTAAATTAAATCGAAGAGAATGTGATTTTTTGTTATGGCTTGATACGGAATTTTTGGACATACATCTATATCTGGAAACGTGCCTAAAGGCGTACAATTTACTATAATTTGATGATTTGCAATATCGCTTTCTGTTAAAGTATCATAAGTAAAATCAATACCTTCTTTTAATTTTCTGGATACGTAATGATAGGAGATTCCCATTTCATACAACGAAAACGCAATGGCTTTACTTGCACCGCCAGTACCTAAAATTAATGCGTTTTTATGATGCTTTTTAACAAAAGGTTTCAGCGTGTTTTTAAAACCGTAGCAATCTGTATTATAGCCTTTTAATTTTCCTTTTTTAGTTACCTTAATGGTGTTAACTGCACCAATGGTTTTGGCCTTTTTATTGATTTTGTCTAAGTAAGGAATAACTTGTTCTTTGTACGGAATAGTAACGTTTAGCCCTTTTAAACCCTTAGTGTTTTTAATTATTAAAGGAAATAATTCGATACTTTCAATATCGAAATTTTCATAAGTAATATCGTTAATGTTTTCATTCTCAAATTTCTTTTTAAAGTATGTTTTTGAAAAAGAATAGGATATATTTTTACCTAACAAGCCTAATTTGTTCATTTTATTCTTCTTGTTTTTTGTCCGTACCATTCTAACGCTAAAACTATTAAAACTCCTAGAATTATAAAAGCAATGGCGTAATACGTTTCAGTATTTAATTCTGGTTTGAAACGTTGATAATTTTCAATTATTTTTTCTCCTGTTGAATCTAATAGGAAATTACCAGATTCGTCGATTTTGTAAATAGTTTTTTTCCATGGCCACACAACACCTAAAGACCCTATAATAAAACCAATAATCGCTGAAAGTGTAATACTTTTATAATGCTTTAAAATATAGCTTAAAACATGCGAAAATGTAACCAAGCCTGTAACCGAACCTAAAGTGAAAACGATAAGTACTTTAAGCATTCTAAGTCGTTCGTGGTTATCTATAAAACTTAAATCGCCACGAATAATATCTGACATTGTATCGTACAATGCATTTACAGAATCGACCAACAGCAACACGTAGTTTCCTAGTAAAATTAGAATAAAAGACCCTGAAAATCCAGGTAAAGTCATACCAGAAACACTAATAATGCCACAGAAAAAAACAAACCAAAGGTTATCGTTTTCTTTCGCGGGGTTTAAAAAACTTATACTCACACCAAGAATAATTCCTAATGCGAGCGAGGTGTAAGTTTTATAATTCCAGTCTTTAAAATCTTTGTTAATATAATAAATGGAGCCAATAATCATTCCGAAAAACACACTCCAAATATAGAGTTCGTAGTGTTTTATAAGATAATCTAAAACTTTAGAAACACTAAAGTAACTTACAATCATGCCGAAGAATAATAAGCCTAAAAACCTGCCATTGATATATCTGTAAAAACTCTTAAAGCGACCATTAAATAGTAATTTAAACGCTTTTTTATTTACTTTTCTTAATGAATAAATAAATTCTTCGTAAAACCCAGCAACAAAAGCAACTACACCACCAGAAACTCCGGGTACTTTATTAGCAGCACCCATGCCTAATCCTTTTAAGATTAGAAACAACTTATCTGTGAGTGTTCTGGTGCTTTCCATTACGCTTGTTTTGACCCAACTCTTTCAAGAATAAAAATAGTTAAGAATCCTAAAATCATTAGAATTATGGAAAATATAAAATGATTATCACCTTGAAAAGAAAAAGGAGAAATACTTTCTTGTAATAAAGGCGATTGAATACCTTTTGCGTTGGTATGCCATGTTAGTGTGTTTTTCCAAGGCCAAACTTTATTTAATGACCCAAAAATAAACCCAGTTAACAAAGCGAGCGTCGTGTTATGATAATTTTTAAAGAGCCATTTTAATACGTGACTAAAGCTAAGCAGTCCAACTACAGCTCCAGAAACAAATATGATAAGTTTTTTAATATTGATGTCATGTATTGCATGACTAAGTGTTTTATATGCTCCTAATATAATGAGTATAAATGAGCCTGAGATTCCAGGCAAAATCATAGCACAAATAGCTATGGCTCCGGCTAGAAATAAAAACCAAGGATTGTCATTAGCATCCGAGGCTGGGAGTTTACTTATATAAAAAGCAATGCCTGCACCAATTATTAATGCCAGTATGGTAACTAAATTCCATTTTGTTATCTGTTTGCCAACGAAATAAATACTAGCTACAATTAATCCAAAAAAGAAGGACCAAATTAAAATAGGATGGTATTCTAAAAGATATTTGGCCAATTTCATGAATGACACAAAGCTGATGATTATACCTGACAAAAGAGCCAATAAAAAATTCCCATTTAATTCTTGCCAAAAAGTTTTGAAACCAGATTTAAAAAGGGTTTTAAAAAGCGATCCTTTAATATTGCTTATGGTAGATATAAGTTCTTCATAAATTCCGGAAATGAAAGCTATTGTACCGCCGGAAACCCCAGGAACTGCATCTGCTGCTCCCATGGCTAATCCTTTAAATGAAATAATTAAATATTCCTTAAGGTTTCTTTGCATAATTTTGATTTAATAGAAATCCAAAGGTATACAATTGGAGACTAAAAAAAAACTTGTTGATGTAAGTTGAGAAAGCTTACTTGTAGATTTTCTTGAGTATATTTTTTACAATTGGTTGATTCGTAAGATTGGGAAAAAGTTCATCAATTATAAACGCATAATCTTCGTTATTTTTTAGCCCGTTTTTTAAATGAAAAGTTCCTTTATCGATTTCTTTCAGTGTAAAAAATATTCCTGCTAGTCTAAATTCAATTTCAGCATTGTCGGGATAAAAAACAACTGCTTGTTCAAAATTAAATACAGCAGCCTCAGGCTCTCCTAGTTTTATTAATAAATCGCCGCGGGATAACCAAGTGTTTAACTCGAAGTTCCCTAATTCTATCGTTTTTTTGTAACCGCGTTCAGCTTCTTCGTAAAATTTTAATCTTTGATTTATTTGAGAATAAAGCTTCCAATATAACACGTTTTCAGAGTCTATATTTATGGCCTTATTAATGTAGAATAATGCTTTTTGATGATTTCCTCTTTTATTGTAAAACTTGGTAATTGCAATCCAACCTTTATCTAATAAAGGATCTTCATGTACCGTTCTATCATAATATTGAAGGGCCAAATCTTCATTTCCTAACTTTTCGTAACAATTACCAATTCGCAACAATGCAAAGGAAGTTGGTTCATCTAATTTTAAAGTGATGGTATAGTTTTCAATGGCATCTTCAAAGCATTTTAGTTTTTCTAAAACCTTGCCACGTTCTATATATGCGCCAACAAAAGTGTCATCAGAAATAATAGCAAAATCAAAAGCTGTTAATGCTTTTTTATAGTCTTTTAAGGTGTAGTATTGTTTCCCTAATTGATGCCATGCCACTTCGCAATATGGATTTTTGTCTAAAAATTCATTTAAAAATGAAATGGCTTCTTCGTTTTGATTTAAAAATTCGAAACAATAAATGACATTGTAAAGTGCTGAGTAATCATTCATATCAGCCTCTAAGCATTTCATGAAAAATGTTTTCGCATTTTCAAACTGATCAAGAAACAAATATTCCATTCCAATTAAGGAATATAAATCAATAACATCATCAGTGAGTTCTAATGCTTGTTTTAGCACTTCAATAGCTTGCTCATGATCATCTTTTTTAGAGAAAATATTTGCTTTTTGAATGTAGATTTCTTCATTGGTTGGATCTATAGCATATAATTCACTTAAAAGTTTATCCGCCTCAATTAGCTTGTTTTCGAAGACAAAAATCTCTACTCTAAACAATCTTAAATTTATAGAAGTTGGATGCTGATCTAGACCTAATTTAATAGCTTTTTTTGCTAATGCTATTTTACCTTGGTTTAAGTAATGATGAATAATGTTTTCAAATTCTTCAGAATCGAAGAACAAAACGTGGTTTGTTTTTAACATCGATTCAAACTTGGTAAGAGGCAAATTATTGTTGTCATCATGACTAAACTCCATAGGCACATTTGTAAGTTTCTTCACGAATAAAATTAACGTTCTATTTGTTTTTCTGTTGAAGAATGGTTAAATGTTTTTAACAAAGTAATCAACATTTAAAGCTTTGGTGAAGAATATCGCTGCTTCTGTTTGATTATCAATAAGTTGATGTGATTTTGTTAAGCGTGTAGTTCGTCTAAAACTTCCAAAATAATTTTACATCCTTTGGAAATTTCATCATTTGTTATGGTTAATGGTGGAGTTATTCTAACCGCTTTCGACTCAAAAAGGAGCCAAAAAAGTATTAAACCTCTATCTTGACATTTAAGAATTAATGCATTTGTTATTTCTGAAGACGTTAAAATTATGGCAAGCATAAGTCCTTTTCCTCTAATTTCTTTTATTAAAGGGTGCACCAATAGTTTTCGAAATAGCAGTTCCTTTTCAAGTGTATTTGGTATAATTTGACTTTCTGTGATTTCTTTTAAAGTTGCTAAAGCTGAAGCTGCAATAACGGGATGACCACCAAAGGTTGTAATATGCCCAAGTTTAGGTTGGTCTTGAAGTAAATCCATTAATTCACTTGACGCAGTAAACGCACCAATAGGCATACCGCCACCAAGTCCTTTACCAGTAACTAAAATATCTGGGACACAATTGTAGTTTTGAAATCCAAAAAGTTTGCCTGTTCTTCCTATACCTGGTTGAATTTCATCCAAAATAAGTAAGGCACCAACCTTTTTACATTGTTGTTGCACACGCTCTAAATAACCAGGAATAGGTTCAATAAATCCTGCTCCTCCCTGTATTGTTTCTAAAATGACGCAAGCCGTTTTATTGGTGATTTGCTTAATATCATCAAAAGAATTAAAGTTTATAAACTTAATATCTGGTAAAAGTGGTCTAAATGCTTGTTTTCGTTCTTCAAAACCCATAACGCTCATAGCTCCCATGGTGTTTCCATGATAAGCCTTATTAGCAGCTATTATTTCGCTTCTTCCTGTTGCTCGTTTAGCTAGCTTTAGAGCACCTTCTATGGCTTCTGTTCCAGAATTAGTTAAGTATGTTTTTTCTAGTGATTTTGGTAAATGTTTTGCTAATAATTTTGTGAGTTCAACTGCTGGTTTTTGAATGTATTCACCGTAAACCATGACATGCATATAGCTATCTAACTGTTTTTTAATCGCATCAACAACTTTTGGATGGTTATGACCTAAAGGACATGCAGAAACTCCAGCCACAAAATCTAAGTGTGGTTTATTATGGATATCATAAATGTAAGATCCTTTAGCATGAGATATCTCCGTGGCCAACGGATGGGGTGTGGTTTGCGCTTGATATTTTAAGAAATCAGACTTCATAACCTACTGTTTTTTCAGTATTGGTTTTTTAACAACAAGCTTTGCTTTTTCAGTTGATTTTGAACTCGAAGTCTTTATTAATTCAGCGCCCCATAGATAAACATTGTCGATCGTTTGAATATTACTAATCACACACCTTAATCCATTACCATCATTATCTTTTTCGGATTCAATCTCGTATTGCTCCCAGCTATCCGTTAATTCTATGTCAAGTGTTTCATAATTAGTATAGTCACTTCCTGCTTCTTGAAATCTAATCCTAATTGATCCAGATCCTTTCAGCCAAATAGAAAATTTAAAAACACCTTCCTTTTCGCTAACCACTTGTAAAATGTGTCCATCTTTATTGCCGGTACCAATTATGCTTACAGCATTATTTTTGCCATTTGGTGCGATTTCTTTATTATTTAAAACTTTCAAACCATTCTTATACCATTTGTTATTGTCAAATTCATTGGTATAAAGCAGCAGATTATTTTTCTCTGGAATTTTAAACTTATATATTTTTTTTGAAGCACTTAATCTGTCTTTAAGATCAATATTAAAAAACTGCTCTTGTGGAATATAATCGTCTAAGCCCTTAATCTTAGGTAATACTAAAGGAGGATCGTCCTTAAATAAATCTTCAACACTTCTAGGTCGTTCTTCTTCGCGCCAATCAAAACCTTTAAGTATTTTTTCATTTTCAGGAAATTGTGATTCGGGATATAAATTTCCGTCAATTTGATTGTACCTTGTGTATTCGTCTATATCTCCATTGTCGAATAAAATAGTAATACTTCCAGATTTAGATTTGTCAATTCCAATAAGTTCTTGCTTGTCATTTCGTGCGTAAAAAATAGATTCGGCATTTTTGGTAACATCAACTTGCTTTAATTGATTTTCATCATTAAAAAGTCCTACCAAGCGTTTGCCTGAAATTTGGTTGTATCCATTTTGGCTAATGGTGTCTTTACTTATAATGAAGGCATTTTCAAAAACTAAAAGCGAATCGATTTTTTCTGTTTCTTTGTTTGATAATAAGTGGATGGTATCTCCAGTCATTTGGCTTTCAATATTCCAGAGTATAGGTCTCCGTTTTACAGCAAACTTATCAGAAGATGCTCTGGTAGGAAGATTTATTAATTTTGTGATTCCTGTTTTTTGGTCGGAGTGGATTGAATCCGCTTTTCCGCTTAAATCTGTTTTAAAGATTTTAGCATTATAATAAGCTTTAATAATTCTCTCTTCTGGCTTACCAGTAACCATAATTTTATCGGCGTGTATGTAAACGGAATCTTGTTCTTGTAAAGTAATAGCCAATGCACGTTTTGTTATAAACAAGGAGTCTCTGTCTTTAAATACTTCGGCATAATGCCCTTTTACTATACTTTTATTAATAGTATCGGTTACTTTAATATTATTAGATGCAGAGGCAAAACTTG
The DNA here is from genome assembly GCF_030344935.1 of Algibacter luteus. Classification (NCBI taxonomy): domain Bacteria; kingdom Pseudomonadati; phylum Bacteroidota; class Flavobacteriia; order Flavobacteriales; family Flavobacteriaceae; genus Algibacter; species Algibacter luteus. The sequence continues at coordinate 1,685,834 of NZ_CP128313.1, forward strand.
TATTGTTATCAAAGTATAAACTATCGCCTTCAATAATTCTGTTGTCGTAATCAATCCTTGCCTTTTTGAGGGCATAACCTACCTTGTTTTCAGTATCATAAAATCCTTTTTCGCAATAGGTTTTACTCGTTTCTGTGGTTATCGTTGACGGACCAAATAAATAGGCATAACCAGTATCAGAATAGAAATCAAAATAGTCTGAATTAATTGTAGATTCTTCACTAACCAAAACGACATCTTCAACAAATTGATATTTTTTCTGACTCATGAAATATCTACCAATTCTGCTAGTAATAGTCCCAGAGGAGTCTTTAACCACAGTACCTCCACTTTTATAAAAAGCTTCTTCTTTAGTTCTGTCAAAATAAAGTGTATCAGAAGAAATTGTTGAATTAGGGTCTTTTAATACCACACTACCACTGGCAAAGGCGAATTCGGTAATACCGCTATATTCAATATAATTAGAAGTCATATTAATGGTGTCACCTTGCTTTAAAATAACGTTTCCGTAAGCTTCAATAAAATTTTCTTTACTATAATGAATAGCTTTATCACACCATAAATTGGTTCCACTATGTTCTATATGAACTTGTTCTGCATCATCTCTGGTTAATATTTTGGCTCCAGGATAGTTTTCTTCATCTATAGTTAATTTACCCGCATATTCAATTTGAATTTGCTTTTTAGATTGTGCATTTAAAAGACTATTGAATGCAACAAATGATAAAATTAAAAGTATGGTTTTTAGCTTGTTCAAAATCACAAATGTTTGTCGCAAAAATAACGATTATTATAATGGATAATTGTTTTGAAACAAAAAACGCTCCAAAATGTTTTGGAGCGTTTGTTTATGATATATTTTAATTGGAATTATTTCCTGAAAATAGTCTGCTTTCTATCAGGACCTACAGAAACTATTGTAATAGGAATTTCCAGTTCTTTTTCAAGAAATGCTATATAGTCATTTAGTGCTTTTGGCATTTGTGAAGCTTCAGACATTTCTGTTAAATCTTCATTCCATCCACTAAAATCTGTATATATAGGTTCCACATTTTCTGGTTCTATATTATAAGGTAAATGTTCGATTACCTTTCCTTTATATTTATAAGAAGTACAAACCTTTAATGTTTTAAACCCTGAAAGCACATCACCTTTCATCATCATCAATTGTGTTACCCCGTTTACCTGACAAGCATATTTTAAGGCTACTAAATCTAACCAACCGCAACGTCTTGGTCTACCTGTAGTAGCACCAAATTCGTTACCTACTTTGGCCATAGTTGCACCGTCTTCATCAAACAACTCGGTAGGAAATGGGCCAGAACCAACTCGTGTCGTATAGGCTTTAAATATGCCAAATACTTCTCCAATTTGGTTAGGAGCAACTCCTAAACCTGTACAAGCACCGGCAGCTGTAGTATTACTCGAAGTTACGAAAGGATAGGTTCCAAAATCGATATCTAACAAAGAGCCTTGTGCGCCTTCTGCTAAAATTGTTTTACCGCTTTTTTGAGCTTGGTAAATGTATTCTTCAGAATCAATAAAAGTTAAAGATTTTAAAACATCAACAGCTTTAAAAAATTCTTCTTCTAATTCTTTTAAGTTGTATTCTATTTCAACGTTGTAAAAAGCAATCATAGATTCATGCTTATCTGCAAGATTTCTATAACGCTCTTTCCAATCGCTTAATTCTAAATCGCCAACACGAATACCGTTTCTGCCCGTTTTATCCATGTATGTTGGACCAATTCCTTTTAAAGTAGAACCAATTTTAGCTTTACCTTTTGAGGCTTCACTTGCAGCATCTAGTAATCTGTGTGTTGGTAAAATGATGTGTGCTTTTCTAGAAATTAATAACGACTTTCTGTAATCAACATTTTGTTCTTCTAGTTTGTCTAGTTCGCCTTTAAAAATCACAGGATCAATAACCACACCGTTACCTACTAAATTAGTAGCATCATCGTGAAAAATTCCAGATGGAATGGTGTGTAAAACATGTTTTCGTCCGTTAAAAACTAAAGTGTGTCCTGCGTTTGGACCACCTTGAAAACGTGCAATGATATTGTAGTTTGAAGTTAATACGTCAACAATTTTTCCTTTGCCTTCGTCTCCCCATTGTAGTCCTAGTAGTAAATCTACTGCCATTGTAAAATATTAGTTATTAGTTGTTGATTTTCTATTTCCGTAGAAATAAAGTGAATGGTTATTAATTTCGATATCGAAAACTTCTTCGATAGTTTTTTTTATGGATTGAATTCTAGGATCGCAAAACTCAATGACTTCACCTGTATCTGTTAAAATAACATGATCGTGTTGTCTGTCAAAATAAGATTTTTCGTAATGTGCTTGGTTTTGTCCAAATTGATGTTTTCTTACCAATTTACATTCTAGAAGTAATTCTATGGTATTATAAAGCGTCGCACGAGAAACGCGATACTTTTTATTTTTCATATTTAGATATAGAGATTCTATATCAAAATGCTCAGTATTGTTGTAAATTTCTTGAAGTATGGCATATCTTTCGGGTGTTTTGCGGTGCCCGTTACTTTCTAAAAAGCTTGTAAATACGCTTTTTACAATTTCTTGATTTTTTGTATCTGCCTTTCCGTCCATAATTTCGTCGCAAATTTACACTTTTTTAGACTCTTGTAACCTTATCTATACCATTAATTTTTTTAAGTTTTTCTAAAAGCTTTCTAATTATGGTATTATTTTTTACAACCACATTAATTTTTCCTGAAAAAAGCCCGTCGTTACTTTCGAAGCTAATACTTTTCATATTTACGTGCATATTCTCAGAAATTATACTTGTAATATCATTTACTAACCCAATATGATCGATTCCTGAAACAACTATTTTAACCAAAAATTCTTGCTGTGATGAATCAATCCATTTAGCAGGCATAATACGATAGGCGTAGTTTGATTGTAAGCTTACCGCGTTAGGACAATTTTTTTTATGAACCTTAATACCTTCATTTACCGTTAAAAAACCAAAAACCTTATCTCCAGGAATTGGGTTGCAGCAATTTGCTAGTTTATAATCTAACTTTTCTTCATCCTTTCCAAATACTAACGAATCATATTTTAAGGTGATTTCTTGTTTTTCTAATTCTTCTTTAGAAATGGTATGCTTTCTAGAAATTTTATTTTTAAAAAAGCTCATTAATGCGTTGCTTCTAGAAGACGCATAATTTTTTAGCATGGTATTATCAATCGTGCCAACACCAATTCTGTAAAATAAATCTAAGCTTGTTTTTAGCTTGAAATAGTTAACCATTTCGTTGATGGTTTTCTCATCAAGCGGAACTTTTAATTGTTTTAGCTTTCTACGAAGAATCTCCTTCCCATCTTCACCAATTAGCTTTTTATTTTCTTTTAGTGCCGATTTAATTTTACTTCTGGCTCGGGCAGTTGTGGCGTAATCGAGCCAGTTAGGGTTGGGTTTTATATTTTCGGCCGTAATAATATCAACTTGGTCGCCACTTTTTAATTCGTGACTCAATGGCTCCAGTTTTCCATTAACTTTTGCACCACGTGTTTTCATGCCAACTTCCGTATGGATGTGAAATGCAAAATCTAAAGCTGTAGCACCTTTTGGAAGCGACTTTAAATCGCCCGCAGGCGTAAAAACAAATATTTCTTTAGAGTACAGGTTTAATTTAAATTCTTCTACAAAATCTACAGCGTTCATTTCGTGACTTTCTAGGGTTTCTTGTAGTCTGTTAATCCAAGTTTCTAAATTATCTTCTTTTTCGCTGCCTTGTTTGTATTTATAGTGTGCTGCATAGCCTTTTTCGGCAATTTCATGCATACGTTCGCTTCGTATTTGTACTTCAACCCATCTGCCTTTTGGTCCCATTACAGTTATATGTAGCGCTTCGTATCCGGTTGATTTAGGAGAAGAAATCCAATCGCGTAATCGAATAGGGTTAGGTCTAAAATGGTCTGTAACAATCGAATAGATTTTCCAAGCAATAAATTTTTCGTTATGTGGGTCTGAGTCGCATTTGTAAATAATTCGAATCGCAAACTTATCATAGACCTCATCAAAGGATACGCCTTGATCTATCATTTTCTTTTTAATTGAAAAAATGGATTTTGGCCGTCCTTTTATTTCATATCTCAAATTCTCTTTATCTAAAGAATTTTTAATAACCTCACTAAACTGAGCAATGTATTTATCTTGCTCTTCTTTGCTTTCTTTTATTTTATCTAAAATATCGTTGTATACATCTGGTTCGGTATATTTTAAACCTAAATCTTCCAGTTCGGTTTTGATATTATAAAGTCCAATTCTGTGTGCTAAAGGCGCATATATGTATAAGGTTTCTGAAGCAATTTTTTCTTGCTTATCAGGTCGCATAGAATCCATGGTTTGCATATTATGGAGTCTATCGGCAATTTTTATAATAATAACTCTGACATCATCATTAAGCGTTAAAAGCATTTTTCGAAAGTTCTCCGCTTGTAGAGAAACATCCATATCTTTCTCTTTGCTTAACGATGAAATTTTAGTAAGTCCATCAACAATAGTAGCAATAGTTTTCCCGAATTGTTTTTTAATATCTTCAATGCTATAATCGGGGTTGTCTTCAACTACATCATGAAGCAGTGCAGCAGCAATGGAAGTGGCATCAAGCCCAATTTCTTGAGCCACAATTTTAGCCACAGCAATGGGGTGGAAAATATAAGCTTCTCCAGATTTTCTTCTTTGGTTTTTATGGCCATCTAATGCAACTTCAAAAGCACTTCGGATAAGTTTTTTATCATCATCCGAAAGAGTCCTGTAACTTACTTGCAGGAGTTCTTTGTACGCTTTAGCAATGGCAGCATTTTCTTTTTCTATAGCTTCCTCAGTCATATTTTAAAAGTAACATAAAGAATATTAACAGCCAACATGAAATATATTTTTTTATAACTTATTTTCAGGTTTGATAGTATTTAAAAATTCAACAAGTTTTAGAATGGCTTTTCCGCGATGCCCAATGCTATTCTTAATACTAAGTTCCATTTCAGCAAAGGTGATATCAAAGCCATTGGGTTTAAAAATAGGGTCGTACCCAAAACCGTTTTCTCCCTGTTGATGATTGGTTATCTCACCTTTGCAGGTACCCGTAAATGATTTCAAAGTATCATTTAAATGTAATGCAATAACCGTTTTAAATTGAGCATTCCGGTTTTTAGTTTGAATTAAATTCTTCAGTACCTTATTTATATTGTCTTCAGCACTGCGCTGCTCTCCGGCATAACGTGCAGAAAACACTCCAGGAGCTCCATTTAGCGCTTCTATTTCTAATCCAGTATCATCAGCAAAACAATCAAAACCGTAGCATTCTTTTATATAATTTGCTTTTTGAATGGCATTACCCTCAATAGTGTTTTTGGTTTCTGGAATATCTTCAAAACACCCAATGTCTTTTAAACTTAATAGTTTAATTGTTGAGGGAATTAAAGCCTGTACTTCCTTTAACTTGTTTAGATTATTTGTGGCAAAAACGAGTTCCATGGCATTTAAATTTTTGGATTTCAAAAATACAACTAATTGAATTTAAATCTATAAAGGCTTATCCAAATTATGAATTATAAAAAATTACGTTTTTTATGATTTTAATCAATTTTGAATTATAAAAAATTAATTATATTTAGAATATATTAATATACAAAAGAGATTGATTATGACAGTAAATTTTCAGTACGTAGGAGTAGATGTTAGTGAAACCCTTTCGGCTTTTACAAAAGAGAAATTAGAAAAATTATTTAATAAATATGAGTTTTTAATAAGTGCCTCGGTACATTTTAAACAAGATGAAAAAAATCATACCGAAGGCAAAATATGCAGTATCGAACTAAGTTTGCCAGGACCCCGAATTTATGCCATTTCTAACGAACGAAATTATGAGGTTTCTGTAAGAGAAACAATTAAAGATTTAGAGCGTCAACTTAAAAAACGCAAGCAAGTTTATAAAACTTTTTAGTTTTACAAATAAAAGCAGTTAACGATGATGATAAGGTTCATTTTTTAATATTGTGAAACCTCTGTAAAGCTGCTCAATAAAAAATAAGCGAATCATTTGATGGGAAAATGTCATTTTTGATAGTGATATTTTTCCATTTGCTTTTTTGTAAATACTTTCAGAGAAACCATATGGACCACCAATTACGAACACCAATTGTTTAATTCCAGAATTCATGTGCTTTTGTAAATAAGAAGAAAATGATACAGAATCAAATTGTTTACCGTTTTCATCTAGTAAAATAACAACATCTGTTGTATTAATTTTGCCTAAGATTAATTCACCTTCTTTGTCCTTTTGTTGTGTTTCACTTAAATTTTTAGTGTTTTTAAGGTCTGGAATAATTTCCAATGAGAATTTTATGTAATGGCTTAAGCGCTTCATATAATTATCTATTAATTGTATAAGCTGCTTATTATCAGTCTTGCCAATGGCAATTAATTTTATCGTCATAAAGCAAAATTACTATTTAGAAATTATGAATAATGCATTTAAATAAGAAAAAAATTGAAAATTCGTAAAACTAATATTTAAATTAGTAAATCTATTTCTTATTTTTGTTGGCATTAACCAACTTTTTATTATGATTACACAAGAGCAGTTTGATACAGAAGTGAGGATGATTATTGAAAATGCCATTCGAGAAGATGTAGGCGATGGCGATCATAGTTCATTGGCCTGTATTCCGGAAAATGCTAGAGGAAAAGCTAAGATTTTAGTTAAAGATAAGGGCATAATTGGCGGTGTTAATTTTGCTAAAAAAGTATTAGCATATGTTGATAAAAATTTAAAGCTAGATGTTCGTATAGAAGACGGTACTGAGGTTACCTATGGTGATGTTGTTATGTATATCGAGGGGTCTTCACAATCAATTTTAAAGGCAGAACGTACCGTGTTAAACGCTATGCAGCGCATGAGTGCTATTGCAACTAAAACGAGATTGTTTGTAGATTTGGTTGAAGGCACAAAAACTAAAATCTTAGATACTAGAAAAACGACTCCAGGTATTCGTGTTTTAGAAAAATGGGCAGTTAAAATTGGCGGTGGAGAAAATCACAGATTTGCACTTTACGATATGATTATGCTAAAAGATAATCATATTGATTTTGCTGGTGGTATTACAAAAGCTATTGAAATGACTAAGCAATATTTAAATGAAACTGGTAAAAACCTGAAAATTATGGTTGAAGCCAGAGATTTAAGTGAAGTACAAGAAATCTTAAATAACGAAGGTGTCTATAGAATTTTATTAGATAATTTTGATTATGAAGATACTAGAAAAGCTGTTAAATTGATTGGTGATAAGTGTTTAACAGAATCTTCGGGTAATATAAATGAAACAACTATTAGACATTATGCCGAATGTGGAGTAAACTTTATTTCTTGTGGGGCATTAACGCACTCTGTGTATAACATGGACTTGAGTTTGAAAGCTATAAAATAAATTTAATAGCTTAATTTTCTTTTAAATAAATTTGCCATCTTATTTTAATAACTTTGTCATTACCTAAAGTGCAAATTATTAATGACTAATCCTATTGAAGATAAGCTTGATAAAATCCCAATTATAAACATATTGGTACGACTATTAAAGCGATTAAAACTGCCAGGACTAGAGGGGTTATCTTTTTTTGATTTACTAGAACTTTATATAACCGGGATTGTTAAAGGAGCGCTTACAACGCGTGCAAGTGCTATAGCCTTTAGTTTTTTTACAGCCATATTTCCGTTTTTATTATTCGTTTTAATCATTATACCTTATGTACCAATTGATGATTTTAAAATAGAATTTTTACAATTTTTAGAATCGTTTTTACCGCCAAGTACATCAGATTTTTTCTTCGAAAATATTTTTGAAAATATAGATCAATCTCAAAGAGGCGGGTTACTATCATCTGTGTTTGTTTTATCCATTTTGCTTATGGCAAATGGTGTAAATGCTGTTTTTTCTGGTTTTGAAAATTCTTATCATGAGCAATTAACACGTAATGTTTTTAAGCAATATATGTATGCCTTAAGTATTGCATTAATTTTAGCGTTTTTGCTAATTATAACGATTATTGTTTTAGGATATATTCAAATTTATGTAGTACAAGAATTGCTAAATGCTTTAGAAGAGAGAGGTTATGAAGTAGCCGCAAACGCTGTGTTTTGGGCAGATGTGGTGAAATATCTCTTTTTTGTAGTTATGGTTTATATTGCGACTTCCACATTATACTATTTTGGAACTCGAGAGGGACGAGATTCTAAATTCTTTTCTGTTGGCGCCATTTTTACAACGTTGTTAATTATGCTCACATCGTATCTGTTTGGAGTTTATATTGAAAATTTTGGTCAGTATAATAAGCTCTACGGATCCATAGGCGCATTATTAATACTACTTTTTTACTTGTGGTTAAATGCCAACATACTTTTACTAGGGTACGAATTAAATGCATCATTAAATAAGCTCAGAAAAATCAAATAGAATATGGTTTATTTTATTGATGTCATTATTCCGGTTCCCCTTCAAAAGCTGTTTACATATAAAATTTCTGCTGCCGAAGCGAAATTTTTAAAAGTTGGCATGCGTGTAGCTGTGCCTTTCGGGAAATCTAAAATCTATACAGGTATCGTTTATCATATTCATAACAATGCGCCCGTTGCTTATGAAGCTAAAGATATCCAGCAAATATTAGATGATTCGTCAATTGTCAACGATATTCAATTACAATTATGGAATTGGATGGCAAGTTATTACATGTGTACCCTTGGCGATGTTATGCGAGCGGCTTTACCATCTGCTTTTATATTAGAAAGCGAAACCGTTATAACCTTAAATACAGTTAAAACTTTCGACGAGTCAATTTTAAAAGATGATGAGTTTTTGGTTTTTGAAGCACTACACCACCAATCAACTTTAAAAATTCATGATATCTCGAACATTCTTGATAAAAAAAATGTGCTTCCAGTTATAAAAAGATTAATAGAAAAAGATGCAATAATTGTTGAGGAAGAGGTATATGAAAAGTACATCCCAAAATTGGTCCGTTATGTTAAACTCCATACGCACTTTTCATCTGAAAAGGAATTACATAATTTGTTAGATGAATTGAGTAGAGCACCAAAGCAACGTGATGTCATAATGACCTTGTTTTCCATTTCTGCCAAAACAAAAAAACCTGTAAAAGTATCGGATTTAGCCAATGAAAGTGGAGCATCATCATCGATAATTAAAGCATTAATAGATAAAGGCGTTCTCGAAGAATATCATATTCAAACGGATAGAGTACAATATATAGGAGATGAAACTGAAAACTCTAAATTATTAAATGAAGCACAAAAAACGGCTTTATCTGAAATAAATGAATCTTTTAAAACGCATCAAGTTACATTGTTGCATGGTGTCACATCTTCAGGAAAAACCGAAGTATATGTAAAACTAATTGAAGCTGTTCTTGAAAAAGGAGAACAAGTCTTGTATTTATTACCAGAAATAGCTTTAACAACTCAATTGGTAACAAGACTTCAAAATTATTTTGGAGAGCAAGTGTCTGTATTTCATTCTAAATATTCTGCCCATGAGCGTGTTGAAGTTTGGAATCATGTACTGCGTAATTCCGCGAAAGCGAAAATAGTATTAGGAGCGCGCTCATCAATATTTTTACCATTTAATAATTTAGGACTAATAATAGTTGATGAAGAGCACGAACAATCTTTTAAGCAATTTGATCCTGCGCCTAGATACCATGCAAGAGACACTGCAGTAGTATTTGCACATATGCATCAAGCTAAAACACTTTTAGGATCTGCGACACCTAGTTTGGAAAGTTATTTTAATGCGCAACAAGGCAAATACGGTTTGGTTGAAATTACAACCCGTTTTAATGATGTATTAATGCCTGATATTGAATTGGTTGACATCAAAGAGAAACTAAAAAAGAAGCGCATGAAAGGGCATTTTAGCGATAGACTCATTGAAGAAATGACCGAAACGCTAAAAGAAGGGCATCAAGTTATTTTATTTCAAAACCGTCGCGGATTTTCACCCATTGTAGAATGCAAAACATGCGGACATGCACCACAGTGCCCTAATTGCGATGTAAGTTTAACATATCATCAATATAGAAATCAATTACGCTGTCATTATTGTGGTTATCATGCTGCTATGCTGCAAGATTGTGAAGCCTGCGGAAGTCAAGATTTGGATAATAAGGGCTTTGGTACAGAGCAAATTGAAGAAGAAGTTAAAGTGCTGTTTCCAGATTATAAGGTCGCAAGAATGGATTTAGATACCACTCGAGGAAAATACGGATATGAAAAAATAATAACAGCATTGGAGCAGCAAGAAATTGATGTTTTAGTAGGTACACAAATGCTAACGAAGGGATTAGATTTTAGAAACGTAAAGTTAGTTGGAATCATGAATGCTGATACTATGTTAAATTTTCCTGATTTTAGAGCGCACGAACGTAGTTTTCAATTGATGCTGCAAGTTGCAGGTAGGGCAGGACGAACGGAAGAACGTGGTAAAGTATTAATTCAAACTTACAATCCGCATCATAATATATTACAGCAAGTTTCTACGAATAATTACATTGAAATGTTTAATGAACAAATGAATGACAGATATAATTTTAAGTATCCACCAGTTTATAAACAAATAAAGGTCACCCTTAAACACAAAGACTACAATAGGGTAGAAACAGCTTCCATTTGGTATGCAAAGTCGTTAAGACAAGTTTTTAAAGAAAATATACTAGGACCAGAAGCGCCGCCAATAGCAAGAATTAGAAATCAGTTTCATAAGAATATTTTAGTAAAAATACCCAAACAACAATCTTTGGCAAAAACAAAAGAAGCCATTATTAAAATTAATAATAGCTTCTTGAGTGTAAAAGATTTTCGGTCGGTTAAAGTAATTTTAAATGTCGATAACTTTTAATTTAGTAAGGTTAGGTTGAGAATTTAAATGTTATTTAAAGCATCAACGAGTTGGGTCTTTTTATTTCTACTTAAAGGAATTTCATAAGCTCCAACTTCAACATTTTTACTATTAAACCTATCAATTTTATCCAGATTCACAATGTAAGATTTGTGAATTCTTAAAAATTTACCTTCTGGTAATTCGGCTTCAAAAGATTTCATGGTAGAAAGTACCACTAAACTGTTCTCTTCGGTAACTAGTTTTACATAATCACCAAGCGCCTCAATCCATTTAATGTCTTTAATATAAACCTTTCGTTTTTTAAGATTACTCTTTACAAAGATATGTTCACCTTCTTCTTCGTTAAAGTCTAAAGTCAATCGATGTTGCTCAAGGGCCTTATCTACAGAAGTATTAAATCGTTCTCTTGTAATTGGTTTATGTAAGTAATCGGTAGCATCGTAATTGAATGCTTTAAAAGCATATTCAGTTTTACCGGTTACAAAGATAATTTGGGGTTTGTTGTTTAATACGTCTAAAAGTTCAAATCCATTTAGCACTGGCATTTCAATGTCTAAAAAAATTAAATCAACTTGATGCGTATTTAAACCATTTTTAGTTTCTAAAGCACTACTGTACTCTGCTATTAAGTTAAGAGAAGGGTGATTCTCGACTAACTTAACAATAGAGAGACGTTGTATTGCTGAATCGTCTACTACTACACAGTTTAAAGTCATAACATTTTATATTATTTCGGTTAAGATATCGACAATAGTACGAATAATTCGGTTAAAAACCAAAAAACATCGTTAAAATGCTCATTTTAACATAATTTTAACAAAATACATTTTATAATATTTGTGGTAAATATATTATTAATTGATAATTCACTAATATAATTTTTATTAAGAGATATCAACATATAAATTAGTGATAAAATATGAATTAAATATTTGTTGTTTTATATGTATGTATTTACTACTTTTGCAGCCAATTTTTAACATTAAAAACGATTTTTATGAATCATTATGAAACTGTTTTCATCTTAAATCCCGTTTTATCTGAAGATCAGATAAAGGAAACAGTAAAGAAATACGAAGATTTTCTTGTTTCTAACGGCGCTAAGATGATAGCTAAAGAAGATTGGGGGCTTAAAAAATTAGCTTACCCAATACAAAACAAGAAAAGTGGCTTTTATCATTTATTTGAGTACACTGTAGATGGAGAGGTAATCAATCCATTAGAAGTTGAGTTTAGACGTGACGAGCGTTTTATGCGTTATTTAACTGTTGCTTTAGATAAACATGCAATTTCTTGGGCAGAGAGAAGAAGAGAAAAACTTAAACAAAAAGCTTAATTATGTCATCAATAGAACAACAATCAAAAGGAAAAAAAGACGGCGAAATTAGATATTTAACGCCTCTTAATATTGAAACTAATAAGCAAAAGAAATATTGCCGTTTCAAAAAGTCTGGAATTAAGTATATAGATTACAAAGATCCAGATTTCTTATTAAAGTTTGTAAACGAACAAGGTAAAATTTTACCAAGACGTTTAACAGGAACTTCATTAAAGTATCAAAGAAAAGTGTCAGTAGCTGTAAAAAGAGCACGTCACTTAGCTTTAATGCCTTATGTAGCAGATTTATTAAAATAAAATACACATAACAATGGAACTTATATTAAAACAAGACGTTGAAAATTTAGGATTTAAAGACGATGTTGTAACAGTTAAGAACGGTTATGGTAGAAACTTTTTAATTCCGCAAGGACAAGCTGTTTTAGCAACAGTATCTGCAAAGAAAGTATTGGCAGAAAATTTAAAGCAACGTGCTTTTAAAGAAAAGAAAATAGTTGATGATGCTAATAAAATGGCAGAATCAATTAAAGCTTTAGAAATTAAAATACCTGCTAAAGTTGGTACAGGAGACAAATTATTTGGATCTGTGAACAACATTGATGTTGCAGCTGCTTTAGAAAAAGAAGGACAATCAATCGACAAAAAATTCATTACAGTTACAACTGTAAAGCGATTAGGTAAATATACTGCTGTTGTGCGTTTACACAGAGAAGTATCTGTTGATTTAGAATTCGAAGTTATTGCTCAAGCAAATTAATATTAACATAAAGTTAATAAAAGACTAAATAAAAAGACCACTCATTTTGAGTGGTCTTTTTTATTTATGTTATTTTTGTTAGGCATTACAAACTATGCACGCATAATAACTAACACAATAAAACTCAACTCATGAAAAAAACAGCGCTTTTAATCTTGTTTTTAGCATTTGGTGTACTGGCCTATTCACAGGTTACTACGTCAAACATTAAAGGTTTAATTCAGGACGAAACTTCAGAACCGCTTCCCGGTGCAAATGTTGTTGCCATTCATACACCCACAGGTACTAAGTATGGTGCAGCATCAAACATTGATGGAAGATTTAATCTATTAAATTTAAGAGTAGGTGGCCCTTATGCCATTACAATTACTTATGTAGGGTATAAAGAACAATCATTTAATGATGTGTTCCTAACCCTTGGTAAAACGAAAAACCTTGACATTGTAATGAGCGAGGATAATGAGCAGCTAGATGCAGTAGTTATTCAAGGAGGTCAAGGTACTGGTACATTTGGAAGCGATAGAACAGGAGCTGAAACGAGTGTAGGCAGACGAGAATTAACCCGATTACCAACTATTTCAAGATCAGCATCAGATTTTACTAGATTAGAGCCAACAGCAAGTGGAAACTCTTTTGGAGGTAGAAACGATCAGTTTAACAACTTTTCTTTAGATGGTGCTATTTTTAATAATCCATTTGGATTAGATGCTGCAACTCCAGGTGGACAAACCGATGCACAACCTATTTCTTTAGATGCTATAGACCAAATACAAGTATCTACGGCCCCTTATGATGTGACTCAGTCTGGGTTTACAGGAGCTTCTGTAAATGCTGTTACAAAAAGTGGTACAAACGAATTTCACGGAACCGTTTATGGCTTTACCAGAAATGAAAAAATGACTGGTAAAAAAATAAAGGGTGAAGAAGTAACAAGACCAGATTTAAACCAAACTCAATATGGTGTTAGTATAGGCGGACCTATAGTTAAAAACAAATTGTTCTTTTTTGCGAATTTTGAAAGCGATGAAAGAGACGATTTAGGGTCTAATGGTTGGGTGCCAAATACGGGTTCTGGTGCTATAAACGAATCTAGAGTTACCGAGACAGACCTCATGGCAGTACAAAGTGCATTAGCTACTTTAGGTTATAATACAGGCGCTTATAAAGGGTTTACATATGCTTCACAATCTAAAAAAGGAATTGTAAAATTAGACTGGAATATTAACGATAGCAACCGATTAGCAGTTATATATAATTTCTTAAATGCATCAAAAGAAAAACCTGCGCATCCAACAGCTTTAGGGTTTAGAGGTCCTGGTGCAGCAACATTACAATTTGAAAATACAGGTTATGAGATTAATAATAATTTAAAATCTGTTCAATTAGAATTAAACTCTACGCTTTCTGAAACTTCTTCTAACAAATTACAAGTAGGATATACTCATTTTGATGATTTTAGAAACCCGTTATCTGTTCCAGCACCAACAATTACGATTCAAGAAGGTGGATCGAACTACATTATTGCGGGTCATGAGCCATTTTCAATTCACAATAAATTGGATCAGAAAGTATTCCAATTTACCGATAATCTAAATTTTTATCAAGGTGATCATACATTTACAGTAGGTATATCTTTTGAGAAATTCGAGTTTGATAATTCATTTAATTTAGGTGTTTATGGTGCGAGAGGTGTTTTCTTTCCATCATATGGAAGTGTAGCAGATTTTTTAGCTGATTCAGCACCAGGTGGTGGCCTTGAAGCGATGTTAAATGATGCCACTGCAGCACACAATGCGATTGATGCCAATGGCGAAGGTGTTGCTGGAGGTTGGGCTTTAGCTGAAACCAATGTAGGACAATTATCTTTCTATTTACAAGATGAATGGAACCTTACCGAGAACTTTAAATTAACCTATGGTTTACGTTTTGATAAACCTATGTTTTTTGATACTGCCCAAAAAGCACAAGAGGTTATTGATAGAGCTTGTTGTTATGTGCCAGACATACCTTATAGAAATCCTAATACAGGAGAAACCGTATTATTAGATAATACAAGAATGCCTAACAGTGAATGGTTAATTTCTCCTAGAATAGGTTTCAATTACGATGTTAATGGCGATGATACCTTCCAATTACGTGGTGGTTCTGGATTATTTACAGGTCGTTTCCCATTTGTATGGTTAGGAAATCAAATTGCAAATCCTGAAGTGTTTTTCTACCAAATGGTAGATCCAGATTATAAATATCCACAAGTTTGGAGAACTAACATTGGTTCAGATTATAAGTTTGAAAACGGCTTAATTTTAACTGGAGATGTATCGTTTACTAAGGATATTAATGGTGCACATGTTCAAAACTGGGGCTTATTACCTCCAACAGGAACATTACAAGGTGTTGATAATAGAGCCATTTATCAATCTTCAGATATTATAAATAATGCCTACGTATTTACGAATTCTGACAAAGGTAGAATTTGGAATGCTTCGGTAAAAGCTCAAAAAACATTTAGCGACGGTCTTTATACCATGTTAGCATATAGTTATTTAAACTCAAAAGATGTTAACTCTATTGAAGCCGAAATTACTGGTGATGCCTTTGCTTTTAACCCAGCTTTAGGAGATGTGAATGATGATGTTTTAGGCTATTCTAAATACGGTGATACACATCGTTTTATTGGTGTAGCAAGTAAAAAATGGAATTACGGAAATGGTAAATGGGGTACAACCTTATCCACATTCTTTGAGTATGCTCAAGGAGGTCGTTTTAACTATACATATGGAGGCGACATTAATGGAGATGGGTCTAACTTAAATGATTTAATTTATATTCCAACAGCTAATGAAATAGGGCAAATGCAATTTGCCAATTCAGGAGATGCTGCTGCCTTAGAATCATTTATACAGCAAGATGATTATTTAAATGACAGACGAGGGAAGTATGCTGAGCGATACGGTGCGATCGCGCCTTGGAGAGGGCGTTGGGATATTAAATTCTTACAAGATTTAAATATTAAAATTTCTGAAGATAAAACCAATACTGTTCAATTTAGTGTAGACATTTTAAACGTTGGAAACTTGTTAAATTCTGATTGGGGTGTAATTCAACAACCAAACAACGTACAGCCAATAGGTGTGTCGGTTGATGGTACTGGAACTCCAACCTATTCTTTTAATGGTAGCCAAACAAGTACCTTTGGTTTTGATTCTAGTTTAGCATCAAGATGGCAAGCACAATTTGGATTAAGATATATTTTCTAAAATAATAGTTTAGATATTCTTAAATTTGCGCTCCTAACAAAAAGGAGCGCATTTTTTTTGCGTTAACGATTGCAGCGACATCCTTTTTGTGTGCAAAAAGATATAGCGTAAAGCGTGTTAAAACGCCCAAATAATTAATTATGAAATATAGAAGACTTACCAAAGAGCAGTTTGAAGAATTACACCATGAGTTTATAAATTTTTTGGCAACTCAATCTATTACGCATGATGAGTGGACCAACTTAAAAGTTAATAAACCAGAGCTTGCTGAAACCGAACTGGATGTGTTTAGCGATTTAATTTGGGAAGGTGTTTTAAACAAAGCTGAATATTTAGAGCACTTTGCGCCACAGCATATGTACTTATTTTATTTAGGTGAAAACAATATGCAAGCCATAGTTGTGAATGTGAAAAATGAAGCTATAGATATTACAACTCAAGAAGGTTATGATTGGCTTCGTGAAAATTTGATGGATGATTCGGTTGAGTTTTTGCAAGCAGATAAAGCGTATACCGACGACAAAAATTTAGATAAATTTAAAATGATTGAGCAAGGTGCAGTGATTACAAAAGGCGAATTGTTTAATTATTTTAATAATTTGATTAATTGAGAATTGTCTATTCTAAATACGTGGTAACTTGTTTCAAATTAAACTGTTATTTTTGTTTGTCCTGACTCGTTAAGGAAATGATGATGTTAAAAGTATAATTAAAAAAGACTCCTGTATAAGCAGGCATATATATGGCCCAAAAACCAAGCATCCCAAAGGGAACAAGAGATTTTAATCCGGAACAAGTAGCGAAACGAAATTATATTTTTGATACGATTCGTACTGCATTTGAAACTTACGGATTTCAACCTATTGAAACACCTAGTTTTGAAAACTCGGATACGTTGATGGGAAAATATGGTGATGAAGGCGATAGACTGATTTTTAAGATTTTGAATTCTGGGGATTATTTGTCTAAAGCTAATAATGCTGCTTATTCTGAAAAAGATTCAAATAAATTAACCCCTTCAATCTCCGAAAAAGCCCTTCGTTACGACCTAACGGTGCCTTTTGCACGATACGTGGTGCAACACCAAAACGAGATAGAATTTCCGTTTAAGCGTTACCAAATACAACCTGTTTGGAGAGCAGATAGACCACAAAAAGGACGTTTTAGAGAGTTTTACCAATGTGATGCAGATGTTGTTGGAAGCGATTCGTTATGGCAAGAGGTTGAGTTTATTCAGTTATACGACACTGTTTTTTCTGCATTAAAATTGGATGGTGTTACCATTAAAATAAACAATCGTAAAATATTATCTGGAATTGCTGAAGTTATTGGTGCAAGCGATAAGCTCATTGATTTTACAGTAGCTCTAGATAAATTAGATAAAATAGGAGAGGAGAAGGTTAAAGAAGAAATGCGCTCCAAAGGTATTTCAGAAGATGGTATTACAAAATTACAACCCTTATTCACTTTATCCGGTTCGTTCGAGTCTCAAATAGCAAGTTTGAAAAGTATATTGAATACTTCTGAAGAAGGTAAAAAAGGTATTGAAGAACTTGATTTTATAAATAAAGCCATTTCAGAATTAGGACTGTCAACTGCGACATTGCAGCTTGATGTTACTTTAGCGAGAGGATTGAATTATTATACGGGTGCCATTTTTGAAGTTGCAGCACCTGAAACTGTGCAAATGGGCTCTATAGGTGGAGGTGGTCGCTATGATGATTTAACTGGAATTTTTGGATTAAAAAATGTAAGCGGTGTTGGTATTAGTTTTGGATTGGATCGTATTTATTTAGTGCTCGAAGAATTGGGGTTATTTCCTGAAACAGTAGCAAAACATGTTGAGGTTCTATTTATCAACTTTGGCGATAAGGAAGCGTTGTTTAGTTTAAAGGCTATTAAACAATTGCGATTACAAGGTATTAATGCCGAATTATATCCGGATGCTGCCAAAATGAAAAAGCAAATGAATCATGCTAACAAGCGTAATATTCCGTTTGTAGTTTTAGTTGGTGAGCAGGAGATGGAATCGAATACTTATACTTTAAAAAATATGATTTCTGGGGAACAAGATCAAGTGTCGCTCGAAACTTTAATTACTAAAATAAAGAAGTCCTGAGGATCAACTCAGGACTTGAAATAAGTTAAGTGTATGAAGATTTGGTTTTGTGACTAATTCAAAATAATTCTAAAAACTTAACTTTTTATTTGATTAATACTTTTTTGGTAATGGTACCATATTCTGTTTCTATATTTAAAATGTAACTACCTGCCACAATCTGGCTTGTTTTATATTCTAAATAACTATTGTTGGTATTGGTTTGTATTTTAAATAAAGCTTGACCAAGAATGTTAAACATCTCCACCGTTTCAATTAATTTGGCTTCGGGATTATTTATAACAACACAATGTTTTTCATTTGAAAAGTAAACTTCTATTTGCTTGTTTTCATTTTCTTCTGTGCCTAGTGTTTGATTTTTAGCAAAGGTTAATTCAAATCGATTGAAGTATGCGCCGACAGGAATAAATGTTTCATATTTGCCTTGTTTTAAATCATGATAGATGTTTAAATCTTTATCATGTAAATAAATATTTTTATCATTAGGAATATTTTCTAACTCATCAATAGCGATACTGTTTATTCCATCTTTATTGGTGTGTATGCCTAAAGGAATGGTTGTTTCCTCGTCAATATTGTCTATACCTTGAATGGTGTACTTTTCGCTGTTTATAAGCCAGTACATGTCGTCAACCTGAGTATCTATATACTTGGAGTCGTAACCCCAATCATAATCTGATGATGCATTTTCATCTACCGTAATTAGCAATTGTCTTCGAAGTGTATTCACAGAATTAAACCCTAAGCGAATTTTCATTCTTGTATCGTTGTACGATTTGCTAGCTAGATTTTCAGATTTACTATTATTTTTATGAGCTCCTGAATTAGCGTCTTCTTCAATTTGTAATACACGTTGCGTATTTTTGAATTTTATAGTACCATTTTTTACGGCAGTTGTGAAAAAACCTTGTCCGCTAGGAATATACCTATTAGGTATATCGGCAGGAGTGCCACCAGTCGAAACTAGGTAACTTTTTGTGTTTTTTGATGCAGCGGGAACACCTCCCGAAAGGGAGAAAGTAGAGTATCCACCTTGATAATCACTGGCTACATGAGAACCGCCACCCCAATGATTCCAAAAATATAAGGATCCATTCGTAGCACCATTATGAGCGTCTGTTGATTTATTATCTTCAATAAATTTAACAGCATCAATAGCTGAAGGATAGGGATTACCTACTAAGTAATCATTACCCGCATTTACTGTTAAATTAATATCGCCGTTATTCGGTTTTCCTTGAATAGTGTAATTTTGTTCTTCGGTAATAGAGCCAGTTCCTGGGCCTTTCATTGTAAAGCCTTCACCTGGTATGATTTCACCGTTGCTTCTTACATGTTGCCAAGTTGAGTAGGTATCGCTTAATCTGTTACTAAATTTCCAAATCCAGTAATCTGAAATGGATAAAGGAGAAGCTATTCCGTTATAACCACTTGTTAAAAAATCTACATCCTTAAATATTTCTCTAACCGTATAGTTGCTATTTATATTATTGCTGCCAATTCTTCCAACTGGGGAAGACCAATAGTTATATGTATAAATATCTGCGGTACCTTTTAAATCTTTCTCTAAAAATCCTATGCTATTGCTGTCAAGCGTACTGTTTTCGGTTTGAATTAATTGAGATTGCTCTACTAAATCTAACTTACCATCTAACTTTAAATACCAAGAATTATATACTCCGGAATTTTGATTTACGGTTAAGGAACCGTCTTTTTCTATTATAAGTCCGGACGTATTTAAATCTGAGAATGTTTCTAGATTACCATTAATTTTAATTATGGCATGTTCGGGTATATTATTTGAAACATCCCAAACATCACCATGAAGCCAGTTGTTAGCATTGGTTAAAAATCCATTTGCTGTTAAGGTAGTTTCGTAAGGCAACGGCGCAGTGTATTCTTGGAAGTCCGTCATATTATGAAGGATTCCATCAATTTTGCTATCAGAATCGTCAGCAGTATGGCCTGTATCCAGAACGTCCATTTGGTAATACAATACTAAATCACTCCACATTAAGCCTTCAATATCTTTCGGTACTACTGTTCCTGAAACACTACCGTTGTTATTTTCAATTTTTTGATTTATTTGTTGCTGTAATTGATTTAAATCTAAAGCTTTATTATAAACTCTGCACTCATTTATCGATCCTTTGAAAAAGTAATTATCGAATTCAGAATTCCTTCCAATTTCAAAATCATAATCATCATACTCATCGGTATCAATAATATATGCACCAATTAAAGCACTATCTTCATGTTTCCAAATAGCAGTGCCATTTAAATATAGTGTTAGTGCGCCAGTATTAGAATTAAATGATAATGCAACATGATACCAAAGGTCTTCTTCAAGAGTTAATTTTGATATTTCAGGCGAACTTATGCCATTGCCAATATTAGGTTTAAAATATGCTTTTAATTTATTGCTAGAGTTTACAAATAGTCTGAAGTTTGGTTGACCCATAATTTCACCACCATTAAAATCATCATCCAGTTTAATCCATGACATCATAGTGATATCCGATTGACCATTTAATAATTGATCGCGGCTTATGTAATCATCTACACCATCAAAACCTAGTGCTTGTGGCGTACAAAAGCTAAAATTTCCAATGCCTGCAGCATGTGGAAGATTAGGACCACAATCGTTGCAATCATCCCATAAAAAAGAAACGCTTTCAATGTAGTTAGGGTCTGCAAAATTAACGCCTACAATAGGATTTGTACCTGAACTCATGTTCGATATTGCATTGACAACACCAGTACTATTATCTGTCGTGTATGTTGGATATGGAGAACTCGTGAATTCAGGGTAAATGGTGTTACCATTAGTGTCTTTTCCGGTAAAAGTGAATTTATCACCATTTGTTTCCCAGACATTTACATGATGAATATCAAAAGAAAATGCATAAATAGGCTTGCTAAATGTTATTGTACATGTTATACCTTCACCCGAGAAACCATTTGATAATAAATCGATGCCTTTGTAAAGGTAACTTGATTGTGTTCCTACTTTAGGTGTTTGTCCAGCCCAAAAGCCTAATGTGCTTGTTTCTCCAGTAAAAGTTACTGTAATATCTGTTCCAGAGCCGTCTACGTTAGTATAAGTAGTAGAGAGTTGTCCTGGTGGCCAGTAGTGATCATCGCTAACAGTACTAGTTGTCCAATTTAAATTGAAGTTTTGCCCGCAACTAGGCTCGGGATGAAGTTGAGCGTGCAATTGTAAATTACAAAAGTAGAGTGAGAGCACTAATAATATATTACGAGTAATGTTCTTCATAAGTTGGTATTTAGTTTGGGGCTAAATATTGATAAGTTTTATAAAATCACTTATTTGGCTAATATAATAAAATTTATTAATTATATCGATAAAATGATATTAAAATCCGATTAAATGTAATTTATTTAAGTAAAGCCCTATTTTATTAGGGCTTTAATTATAAGAATCTAGCTTTTTTTTATTGAAATTTAATTATTATTCAATTAATACTTTCTTGGAAACTATACCATCTTCCGTATTTAATTTTATGATAAAAGTTCCAGCTTGTATTTTATTCGTTTTAAATTCTAAATAATCTGAATTTTCATTATTAGTTTGATTAAATATAGATTGACCAAGTACATTATATAATTCTACTGATTGTATATTTTTTGAATTAGGATTATGAACAATAATACTTTCCTTTTCATTTGAGAAATATACATAGACGTATTCTTGGTCAAAATTATCGGTGCTTAAAGCAAAAGCATTATTTGAAAATGTTATTTCAAAACGATCAGCATATATTCCTGGACTTAAAACGATGCCGAAGTTACCATCCCTTAAATCGTGATACGTGTCTAATTCTAAATCGTGCACAAATATATTTTTACTTTCATCAATGTTTTCTAAAGCATCAATTTTAATTACAGCTAATCCTTCTTTATTAATTTTCATTGTAAATGGGATTTTTTGCGATTCATTAAAATCACCTAGTGCTTGAATTAGAAGGTCTGTACCATTCAAATTCCAATACATATCTTCACGATTTGATTCGGCTAGAATAGCTTCATAACCTAAATCAAAATCATTAGAAGCATTTTTATCTACTCCAACTAGTAATTGACGATGGTAACCGTCTGGAGAATCAAACATTAATCTTATTTTTTCTCTTGTATCTTTTATCTTATTAGCGGTAGTTTTAGAATTTTTACCAGTTTTATGAAATACAGAACCTGTATTACTTCCAGAAACAATCTCTTTTTGAAATGCCCTTTGGCTATTTTTAATTAAAATATTACCACCAACAATTGGTTGCGTTAATCCGGTTAAACCACCATCATCAACTGCTGATACGAAAAATCCTTGTCCAACAGCTATATAGCGTTCCGGAAGTTTAGTTCCAGAAGCATAACTTGCATTTATTCTTGTATCTGTAGAAATTGCAACGGTTCCTCCTAATAAGGTATATACTGCATAACCACCTTCATAATCACTTAAATAATGACTGTTATTTGTAAAGTGATCCCAGAAATAGAGTGCACCGTTAATAACATTAGTTGTATTGGTTCCACCATCGGTAGTACTAATATTATCTAATATAAATTGATTAGCATCTAAAGCAGAAGGGTATGGGTTACCAATTAAATACTCATTATCAACAGTAACAGCTAAACTAAAATCTCCGTTATTAGGTTGTCCTAAGAATTCATAATTCTGGTCTGGTGTTCCTGTACCAGGGCCTTTCATTGTAAAACCTTCACCTACATTTAGCGACCCAGTACTTCGTACATGTTGCCATTCACTATAGGTGTCATTTGGTCTATTTGTATATTTCCAAATCCAATAATCTGCATTTCTTACTGGGGAAGTCGTTCCGTTATATCCAGAAGTTAAGAAGCCAACATTGTTAATAACATCTGGTATCGTATATGCCGCATTACTGGTAGGAGCTACTGGCGAACACCAATAATTATACAAAAATGTATTTGAATAACCTTGTTGGTCACGTTCCAAAGTACCTGTGCTTGCAGCATCAAAATCACTTTGATCTGTTTGTACTAATTGAGATTCTCCCTCTAAATCTATAGTTCCGTCTAGTTTTAAATAGTGTGTTACTGTTAAACCAATACCAGTATTAGAAGCGGTACTCCCGTTAACTTGTAAATCGCCACTATTGATAATTAAAGCTTCAACTGAACAATCTCTCGATCTAGCATCTGTAGTGTTTGCACCAAGGTATAAATCATGGTTCATTTCAACTATATTCCAGTCAATTGGTGTAGTTCCGTCAATAATGGAAAGTGCATTTGGTAATGTTTGAACAGTATTGTTTAACCATGTTGCACTTGCATCCCATGACCCTGCAGCCTGCGTTTGATATGGCAGGGGTGCAGTTTGAAAATCAACTGTATTTAAATTTCTTAAAGCCCCTTGATTTCCATTTCCAGACATATCATCTGTATTTGTATAAGTATAAACAGACATTGGGTAATATCCAGCTAAATCGGTCCAAGGTATTGCGCTTATTTCATTTTTAGTAATACTGGTTGGAATAACATCACCATATTCTAATGCTAAAGTAATATCATTAGAAATTTCTTGGTTCATGATATATCTTAATTGATCTACTGAAAGCGCCCTATCCCAAACTCTTACTTCATCTATATTTCCTCCAAAATAATCTGTTGTATTAGGATCCCATCCATCTGCAGCCGCAATAAGAAACTTTTGAGAAGTAGCTACAGGTGCGGGTAATCCGGTTGCTGAAGTATCTGGAACGCCATCAATGTATAAAGTGGCAGTACCATTATCATAAATAACAGCTACTTGATGCCATTCATTTGCAGGTATTGCTACAGAAGATGTTAAGGCTGCGGCACCACCATTCAATGTAAATTCTAATCTACCAAGTGCATTGATTCTTAAATCATAACCTTCGCTATTGGCCGCATTTCTTTTGGAAAGAATGGAAGCATTTAAAGTAGTAAGATTTTTTTTAATCCATGCAGACACTGTAAATTCAGTTGGGTTTAAATCTAAATTATCTTCAATGTCTATATAATCAACAGCACCATCAAAATATACTGAGCGTTCTACAATGACTTGAGGTGCATATCCAAAAGTGATGTATTTAGTGCCACTAAAATCATAATTCGTTTCTAAATTCCCGCTACCATCGGCAGTCATTACTCTATAATCTGCAGTTGGATCAAATACACCATTATCAGAAATAAACATATAGTAATTACCAGGAGGTGTGATATTTCGAATAGCATTTTGTGGAATCCTTACTTTACATGAAGGAATATCACCTCCAGTTTCAACAACTTTCCATATACGTTGCATCGCAACAAATGAAACAGGTGTTGATAAACCAGCGATACCAGAGCTCATATCTACATTTACCGTTGAAGCAGCTAAGTTTAAATCGACCCCATTATTACCCCACACTAGGAATTCTCTATCATTAAAATTGGTAGGGTTACTGGTTATATTATCGCTGTTAGTATCATAAATATCAGTTAATCCAATAGATAAAATACCTTCAATTAATCCTGTGCCATCTGTAGCATCGTTTGAGCTACTTGACTGTTTTTGTGTTAATTCTGAAGCATCATCTCTACCTATTCCGGCAACATCATAGTTATATCCGCTGTTTGCACTTGTATCCCAAATTACTGTATTTTGAGAATCGATATAATCTTTATCATTTAAATTAATAGCAGTAGTACTTCCAGTATCATGAAGTGTAATGCCATATTTTAAACAAAGTGCAGATAGAATTTTATGCTGATCTGTTGATGAATTTGTTAAAGAATAACTTAATACTTCACTAATTTTTCCGTCAAAAAATGTATCAAAAGGGTGGCCATTTATAGAAATACGTCCACTACCTAAACAAAAATAAGAATTTAAATATTCTGTAAACGGTAAGGTTTCAAAACTAGTTGAAGTTTCACCAGTAATATTGTCAATTCTAATACCATTTTTATAAATTTCAGTTGACGTGTTAGTGGCATTATTTTTAATATTAAATACAATAACATCACTATCATAGAAATCAGTAGCGCTTGAATAAGTACGTCCATACGAGCCTTCTGGAGCAACACCGGCAGTTAAACTACCTGGTACAGTACTTACCATATGATTCACCATAGAATCGTAATTTTGAAATCTTTGAGATCCAGCACCAAAGTATAATCCAGTACCATCACTATGCATAATTTTTGTGGCATATCTTCCCGATATTGGTGCTTGTGTATTTGAAACTTGGTTATCAATAATTCCATCTGTTTTTAAGACAATGTAGTAATCTCTAGCATAATACCCACCTTTACCCTTCATTAAATCTTGATTGGCTTTCGTAAAATCAACGTAAGGATTAAAGTTTATATTTCCAGCAGCATTGTTATTATAAACTGGGCTATTTGATGTTATACTTATAGCATCATTATCTTGTGCTTGGTCGTTCCAAATTGCAATATCAGTGCCATCAGTAACAGTACCTATTTCAGAATCTGCTTTTAACCATAGTTTTAAATTATTCGTGACACCGCCTGGTGCAAAAGTAGGATCTGAAAATGCCACATAAGGATCTCCATGAATGAATACGTTATCAAACATAAATCCATCGCCATTCGAAGTTTGAGTTGCGAAAAATACTCGAAATTGTACTGTAGCTTGATTATCTATCGCAGAAGGTAAAGAAATAGAAGCTTCGTTGAAATTATTACGTCCACTTATATATGTAGTAGGAGAATTACTGGGGTCATAAGTTGGATTATAACCACTCCAACCATTAACACTGCCTAATGAGTTAACACTAGCAGAATCGTACCAATTCGTTCCGGAACCAGTGGCACCCAAAGTTGTCCAAGTAGTGCCATCTGTTGTGTATTCGATTAAGGCACCATCATTGGTGTCAGTACTGTATAGAACATCTATCTTAAATTCTAAGTTATAGAATCCAGTTAAATCAATGACTGGACTTGTTGCGTATGTTGAAGTGTTATTTGCGTAATTATTAAAATTGTTTGTGTACCAATAATTCCCTTCTCCAACTTCAGCGGCATCTGTTCCATACGCAAAAGTAGAACCAGATCCAGTATCTGTCATAGTCCAACCACCATTACTGTTATCGAAATTTTCATAGTAAATAGTATATTCTGGTGGACCTAATAAACCTGTACCTTGAATATCAAAATTATATGGATCTTCATCTGAATCGTTATTTGCGATACTAATAGTGGCTGTTCTTAAGCCAGAAGCGCTAGGGTCAAATGTAATTTCGAAAGTTGTACTGCTGCTACCAGCAATTGTGGAAGCTGGTATTACAGTAACAGTAAAGTCAGCTGCATGTGTTCCTGTAATTGTTACATATGGTGAAGCTCCAGTTAAATTAAGACTAGAGACGGTTCCTAAATTTTGAATAGTAAATGTATTTGCATTGGTACCACTTGCTACATTAATGCCACCAAAATCGGTATCATCAGCAGTAGCAGGTGTATTATCGCCATCTGCAATATCAGCACCATTACCTTGTACGTTCATTTCTTGTAATGTAGTCGTTCCAGTTCCTTGAATGTTAAAATTATAAGGGTTTTCATTAGTGTCATCGTTGTCAATACTAACAGTTGCTGTTCTTAAACCGGTTGCACTCGGATTGAACGTAATAGTAAATGTTGTACTTCCTGAAGAGGCAACTGTTGCTGCGGGAGTTGCTGTAACCGTAAAATCTCCTGGATGTGCGCCACCTATAACTACTCTCGGCGTACCTGTTAAACTCAGAGTTCCGGTACCTGTATTTTGAATGGTAAAAGTATTGGCGTTTGAGCCAACAGTAACATCTACATTTCCAAAATCGGTATCATCTGCAGTAGTAGGAGTTGTATCTCCGTCTACAATGTTAGTAGCATTACCTTGAACGTTTATTTCAGGAAAAGTACCTAACGTGGCAGTCATCGAAACGTTATCAATAGCAATATCACCATTCCAACTTGCTCCTCTAACCCCTCTAAATCTAATTTTTATTGTTTGACCAACGTATGCTGCTAAATCTAAGTTAACCTGATTATAGGCTTGTCCATTAGACGTTTGAACTTGTGTTGTTTGAGACCATAATAAGTTAGGGTAGGAAGTTCCGTTATCTGTACTTAATTCTACGTATAAACCACCTATGTTTGCGCCGTATATATGATACCAAAAAGAAAATGTGGCAGCAGAGGCACTTGTTAAATTAAAACAGGGACTTTCAAAATTTGCAGTATCTCCATTAGATCTAGGCGATGAGGTTTCAATATACATATACCATGTATCTCCTTGTCCAGTGTTTGGGCCTGTTCCCGTTGAAGGTGTTCCTCCAGAATCCCTAGTCCAATTAAAATTATCTCCAGTATCTTGAGTCCATCCTCCTATGCCAGATTCAAAATTTTGGCTATAGGGATATGTATTAATAGTGGAACCACAAGTTTGTGAGATTCCATTATGTGAGAGTAATACACCTAATATAAGTATACTAGCCCTTATTAAAAAAGTAATTTTTCTCATAAGAGGTTAAATTTAGCTTGGGACTAATTATTTTACTCTACAAAAGTAGATGATAACTCCATGAAATACAAATTTAATCGATGAAATGCACAATGTATGTTTGATTATATTGATAATCAGATAGTTAAAAATATTGATTTCTATGATATTTTAACTATTATTCAGGAAATTGAATGATAATTACTTAAGAACAAAAAAAGGGATGAATTTTATTAAAATTCATCCCTTTAGATTAAGATTACGTTGATTTAAGAACGATTAGTATTTAATCAATCTCTTGTAAGTTATTAAACCTGATTTCTTATTTATGATTTTAAACAGGTATGGTGCTTGATCGAGTTTATCTAAATCTTTAATTTGGATTTCATTATTCATGCTCGTATAACTTCTATCTATGATTATTCTACCATTTAAATCAAATACCTTAATGTTAAACTCACTATTAGTAAATCCTAACGGAAGTTTTATTGAGATATAATCATTAAACGGATTAGGAGTAACAGTTAATCTTTCAAGACTCAAATCTTCTGATTCTAGTGTTGTTAGGTCTGATCCATTACAATCTTGATCTATACCATCATTCGGAACTTCTGTAGCGCCAGGGTAAACGGTATTGTCGTTATCATCACAGTCGTCTATAGTAGGCGCAGTTGTCGAGTACCCACCAGGGTTTGTACACTGTGTAGCGGTTAACTGGCTTCCGAAGTAACCATCAGAATCATTATCTACACCTAAGTACCATACGGTAGTCGGGTTGATATTAGCATCCGTATCATCACAGTCGTCAATAGTAGGCGCTGTAGTCGAGTACCCACCAGGGTTTGTACACTGAGTAGCGGTCAATTGGCTTCCGAAGTAACCATCAGAATCATTATCTACACCTAAGTACCATACGGTAGTTGGGTTGATATTAGCATCCGTATCGTCACAGTCGTCAATAGTAGGTGCAGTTGTCGAGTACCCACCAGGGTTTGTACACTGTGTAGCGGTTAATTGGCTTCCGAAGTAACCATCGCTATCACTATCTACACCTAAGTACCATACGGTAGTCGGGTTGATATTAGCATCCGTATCGTCACAGTCGTCAATAGTAGGCGCTGTAGTCGAGTAGCCACCAGGGTTTGTACACTGTGTAGCGGTTAACTGGCTTCCGAAGTAACCATCAGAATCATTATCTACACCTAAGTACCACACGGTAGTTGGGTTGATATTAGCATCCGTATCATCACAGTCGTCAATAGTAGGCGCTGTTGTTGAGTATCCACCAGGGTTTGTACACTGTGTAGCGGTTAATTGGCTTCCGAAGTAACCATCAGAATCATTATCTACACCTAAGTACCATACGGTAGTTGGGTTGATATTAGCATCCGTATCATCACAGTCGTCAATAGTAGGCGCTGTTGTTGAGTATCCACCAGGGTTTGTACACTGTGTAGCGGTTAATTGGCTTCCGAAGTAACCATCGCTATCATTATCTACACCTAAGTACCATACGGTAGTTGGGTTGATATTAGCATCCGTATCATCACAGTCGTCAATAGTAGGCGCTGTAGTCGAGTACCCACCAGGGTTTGTACACTGTGTAGCGGTTAACTGGCTTCCGAAGTAACCATCGCTATCATTATCTACACCTAAGTACCATACGGTAGTTGGGTTGATATTAGCATCCGTATCATCACAGTCGTCAATAGTAGGCGCTGTTGTTGAGTATCCACCAGGGTTTGTACACTGTGTAGCGGTTAATTGGCTTCCGAAGTACCCATCAGAATCATTATCTACACCTAAGTACCATACGGTAGTCGGGTTGATATTAGCATCCGTATCATCACAGTCGTCAATAGTAGGCGCTGTAGTTGAGTACCCACCAGGGTTTGTACACTGTGTAGCGGTTAACTGGCTTCCGAAGTAACCATCGCTATCATTATCTACACCTAAGTACCATACGGTAGTCGGGTTGATATTAGCATCGGTATCATCACAGTCGTCAATAGTAGGCGCTGTTGTTGAGTAGCCACCAGGGTTTGTACACTGAGTAGCGGTTAATTGGCTTCCGAAGTAACCATCAGAATCATTATCTACACCTAAGTACCATACGGTAGTCGGGTTGATATTAGCATCCGTATCATCACAGTCGTCAATAGTAGGTGCGGTTGTCGAGTACCCACCAGGGTTTGTACACTGAGTAGCGGTCAATTGGCTTCCGAAGTAACCATCAGAATCATTATCTACACCTAAGTACCATACGGTAGTTGGGTTGATATTAGCATCCGTATCGTCACAGTCGTCAATAGTAGGTGCAGTTGTCGAGTACCCACCAGGGTTTGTACACTGTGTAGCGGTTAATTGGCTTCCGAAGTAACCATCGCTATCACTATCTACACCTAAGTACCATACTGTAGTCGGGTTGATATTAGCATCCGTATCGTCACAGTCGTCAATAGTAGGCGCTGTAGTCGAGTAGCCACCAGGGTTTGTACACTGTGTAGCGGTTAACTGGCTTCCGAAGTAACCATCAGAATCATTATCTACACCTAAGTACCACACGGTAGTTGGGTTGATATTAGCATCCGTATCATCACAGTCGTCAATAGTAGGCGCTGTTGTTGAGTATCCACCAGGGTTTGTACACTGTGTAGCGGTTAATTGGCTTCCGAAGTAACCATCAGAATCACTATCTACACCTAAGTACCATACGGTAGTCGGGTTGATATTAGCATCCGTATCATCACAGTCGTCAATAGTAGGCGCTGTAGTTGAGTACCCACCAGGGTTTGTACACTGTGTAGCGGTTAATTGGCTTCCGAAGTAACCATCAGAATCATTATCTACACCTAAGTACCATACGGTAGTTGGGTTGATATTAGCATCCGTATCATCACAGTCGTCAATAGTAGGCGCTGTAGTCGAGTACCCACCAGGGTTTGTACACTGTGTAGCGGTTAACTGGCTTCCGAAGTAACCATCAGAATCATTATCTACACCTAAGTACCATACGGTAGTTGGGTTGATATTAGCATCCGTATCATCACAGTCGTCAATAGTAGGCGCTGTTGTTGAGTATCCACCAGGGTTTGTACACTGTGTAGCGGTTAATTGGCTTCCGAAGTAACCATCAGAATCACTATCTACACCTAAGTACCATACTGTAGTCGGGTTGATATTAGCATCCGTATCATCACAGTCGTCAATAGTAGGCGCTGTAGTCGAGTACCCACCAGGGTTTGTACACTGAGTAGCGGTTAACTGGCTTCCGAAGTAACCATCAGAATCATTATCTACACCTAAGTACCATACGGTAGTTGGGTTGATATTAGCATCCGTATCATCACAGTCGTCAATAGTAGGCGCTGTAGTTGAGTATCCACCAGGGTTTGTACACTGAGTAGCGGTTAACTGGCTTCCGAAGTACCCATCAGAATCACTATCTACACCTAAGTACCACACGGTAGTCGGGTTGATATTAGCATCCGTATCATCACAGTCGTCAATAGTAGGCGCTGTTGTTGAGTATCCACCAGGGTTTGTACACTGTGTAGCGGTTAACTGGCTTCCGAAGTAACCATCAGAATCACTATCTACACCTAAGTACCACACGGTAGTCGGGTTGATATTAGCATCCGTATCATCACAGTCGTCAATAGTAGGCGCTGTTGTTGAGTATCCACCAGGGTTTGTACACTGTGTAGCGGTTAACTGGCTTCCGAAGTAACCATCGCTATCACTATCTACACCTAAGTACCACACGGTAGTCGGGTTGATATTAGCATCCGTATCATCACAGTCGTCAATAGTAGGCGCTGTAGTCGAGTACCCACCAGGGTTTGTACACTGTGTAGCGGTTAACTGGCTTCCGAAGTAACCATCGCTATCACTATCTACACCTAAGTACCACACGGTAGTCGGGTTGATATTAGCATCCGTATCGTCACAGTCGTCAATAGTAGGTGCAGTTGTCGAGTACCCACCAGGGTTTGTACACTGAGTAGCGGTTAACTGGCTTCCGAAGTAACCATCGCTATCATTATCTACACCTAAGTACCATACGGTAGTCGGGTTGATATTAGCATCCGTATCATCACAGTCGTCAATAGTAGGCGCTGTAGTTGAGTATCCACCAGGGTTTGTACACTGTGTAGCGGTTAACTGGCTTCCGAAGTACCCATCAGAATCATTATCTACACCTAAGTACCATACGGTAGTCGGGTTGATATTAGCATCCGTATCATCACAGTCGTCAATAGTAGGCGCTGTAGTTGAGTATCCACCAGGGTTTGTACACTGTGTAGCGGTTAACTGGCTTCCGAAGTACCCATCAGAATCATTATCTACACCTAAGTACCACACGGTAGTCGGGTTGATATTAGCATCCGTATCATCACAGTCGTCAATAGTAGGCGCTGTAGTCGAGTACCCACCAGGGTTTGTACACTGCGTAGCGGTTAACTGGCTTCCGAAGTACCCATCAGAATCATTATCTACACCTAAGTACCATACGGTAGTCGGGTTGATATTAGCATCCGTATCATCACAGTCGTCAATAGTAGGCGCTGTAGTTGAGTATCCACCAGGGTTTGTACACTGGGTAGCGGTTAACTGGCTTCCGAAGTACCCATCAGAATCATTATCTACACCTAAGTACCATACGGTAGTCGGGTTGATATTAGCATCCGTATCATCACAGTCGTCAATAGTAGGTGCAGTTGTCGAGTACCCACCAGGGTTTGTACACTGTGTAGCGGTTAACTGGCTTCCGAAGTACCCATCAGAATCATTATCTACACCTAAGTACCACACGGTAGTTGGGTTGATATTAGCATCCGTATCATCACAGTCCGTATTATCTGCAACATATCCAACAGGTTGGGATGCTGCAACTTGACTTACAGCCGGATTCCCATAAGTATCACTATCTAAATCTTGATACCACGTGGTTAAGCTACTCGTAATATTTATGGTATAGTCTTCAACCTCTCCATAAGTAAATGATTCACAGGAATTAGTAGCAGTTTGTCCCTCACTACCATAATATTTCGAAATTATGCGCATTCTAGTTGAGCCTAAAGCAGCGTCATTAGGAATTGTAATATTAGTTGTTATTGGACTAATAGTAGAAGCACCGTTTGCAAGAACTTGCTCCCCAGTATCTAAAAAGTCTCCATCTTTATTAAAATCTATCCAAACCGAAGTTGCTAAATTATACTGAGTTCCAGTATAAAATTTAGATATAGAAATAGTTTCAGTGCTATTTAAGACTAATGATGTACTTAATGATGTGTGGTCAGAATATCCCGTAGGACTAGCTGTCGAATTATTATTTATGGTTCCAAAAGTAACATTGTTAATATAAAAAAAAGTTCCATCGTCACCATCAGCAGAGCAATATGTAGGTTCTGTAGTTGTGAAGTTAGCGGAAGCTGTATACGCTGAATTACTAGCCATACATTTTGATCTTACTTGCACTTCATATTCAGTAGATGTTGTTAATCCAGTTAAAGGATAACTACTTGTTGTAATATCAAAGATATCAATCCATGTGCCTGAAGCAGTTGCTTTGTATCTTAAGTCATAAGTCGCTGATGGTACATTGTCCCATAAAACAGTAGCTGTAGATGAAGCAACATTAGAAGTTGATAAATTAGTAGGAACATCTGTTACACAAGCAATGTCAATGCCTAATATTTTGAAATCATCAAAAATAAAACCATCAAAAGTAGTCGTTAAATCATCTTCTCGATTTGAACTATCTGTTTTAAATCTAAAACGAAATTGAACACTATTTTGTTGATATAAAAAAGTATTATCATCATTATTGATAAGAAATTCTTCCATAACCCATTTATCCATACTATCACCATCATATACAATATCTCCGTTAGTTGATTGGTGCGTGTCTGTCGTTTTGTTTAAATGAAAATTGGTTAAAGAAGTGGCAGCTGGTTTGTTGTATTTCCCACAAAGTGCAGTCCAATTAGTTCCACCATCAATACTGGCTTCAAATTGCACCATATCGTAGTTTCTTTCTAGATCCCATTTGGCATAGAATTGCACTAAAGCATGAGAAGAAGATGATAAATCTATGGTTGAATTTAAGGTTAAGGTTTTATTTTCGTTATTTGAATAAGCACCAGAAGGGGAGTCTGTAATAGCTACAGAACCATTATGTGCGTCTGCAGTTGTGCCCCAAGTACCACCTGAAGTTGTCCAATTTGATATATTGGTGTCATTATCTTGAAACAGTGTATTAGGCTGATAATACTTTACATAATTTGCTCTATAAATAATAAAATCGTCGTTACTTAAAGTAACCTGAAATTCTATTTTGTCGTTTGGTTGAATACCAGCATCCAGTGTATAAGGCACATTTAAATTTCTTTGTTCTAATTTGGTCCAACCTGTCTGTAAAGCAGGAGAAGTCATAGAAGTAATATTTGAAGAAACTGGAGTAACGGTTAATGTAATATCGTTATAAGTTTTTCCTAAGTATTCAACACCAAAAATTAAATTACCAGAAGTAGAAGAAATATCATTCGTGTTTAAATCGTGAAGTTTCGCAAATTTCCCAGAGTGCATTACAGAAATAAGGTTCATTCTCATAGCGCGTCTAGCTATGTCTACAATTAAAGTTGTTGTTGGCCAAAAGTCATCACCATTTTCTGGAGTAAGTGCTAAAACATCTTTACCAGAACCAGAACTAGTTTGAGACGGCGTACCAGAAGTTACACTTGGGCCACCTAACATCCAGTCATTAACATCACCATTGGCTTCATACAATGTATTCGGTGCAGAGCCATAAATATATCTGTTGTATTGCGTTAAATCATGACAAATTTTAGCATATTCGTCTTCTCTTCCTGAATCCGTAGCAGAAGCATCTCCATTATAAGAGGATGTTACAATTGAATTTAAACCACCATGATGATTTACTGCCACTTTTATATCATGACTTGCAATAAACTCTTGCACAATTTGAGTTTCAGGTTCAGAACCAGCTGTGGGACCTCTATAAGTATTGCTGCTCGTTGTTGGAGAAGAACCAGAATTGTCCCAACCCCAATAATAGTTGAAATTCCTGTTTAAATCAACCCCACGTACATTATTGTTTGGATTTGTGGTACCATTATCCGCGGCACCAGGTCTTAAATTTTTACGTTGTAATCCACCACCAGTAGGTTCAATAACCTCGTTCCATCGATACCCATCAGGGTTACTTATTGGCATGATGTAAATCTCGTGATTGTCAACTATATTTTTTATAAACGGATCGGTACTATAATTTTCAAGTATATACCACATGAAATAAAAGGTGTTCATTACACTACTTATTTCTCTGGCATGCATGGCTCCAGTAATTAAGGTTTCTGGCTCGTTAGCTTCATCTGTATCTGGATTATCAGAGATTCTTACGTAATAAATGGGTTGTCCAGCCCATGTTGTACCACCAGTTGAATTACCATGTGTTTTGGTATTAGAAGTAGAAGCATCTGTTTTTACAGAAATTAAATTGGGGTACATAGAACGCATTAAATCAAGTTCTGCATAAGCTTCGCTTAAAGTTAAAGCTCCACCCATTGTACCAAGCTTAAAATTGGCAGGTGCTGCCCAATCAATTTCATCGCAATCATCATGTTGAGCAGGGTTGTCCATTAAACTGCTTTTTTTACTTAAAGATTTGTTTGCATTGATTAAGGCTGCTTTTTGCTGCTCTCTTTTCAACGCAGCTTTAGCTATTGGTAACTCTCTTTCAAATTTTTGTTTGTAATAGGTGGATAAGTCATCGATTAAAACATTATAACTAATACCATTATTATCTAGAAGTAATAATTCGGCATAACTCAATTCTAATTGAAGGTTGTTATTAACAAATTTTGGTCCACAAGACAAGTCGATCCCTGCTTTTTGAATATTTTGTAGGGTGAAATTTGAGGGATTAGGAACCGCAATTCTTTTTGCGGTCTGATTTAGGTTTTGAGAGAAACTAAATTGTGCTATTAAAATAAGCATTAAGCCTAAGAGAGTAATTTTCTTCATCAGATTTTGGGGTTTGAATGAATTTTGTGGGGCTAAGATAGAATTTTTATCTATTAATATCTGTGAAACGCAAAAAAATCCGATGAAATGCAATATGTTTTTTTACAATAAAATGTAATAGATTGATTATTAGAATTTTATATTATATAAATCAATAAATATTTATGAAGGTAAAATATTACTAAAATTGCCTTTTATAGTATATTTCTCATAAAAAAATGATTAAACACGTTCATTAAGACCAAGTTTATGACCGTAAAAGGCATAGTAAAGGATAATTAAATAACAAGGGATTAAAATCCAGTAACCATAAGATGCGGCTTCGGCAGTTGCATTAATTTCGTTAATACCCGAGTTGATGAGAAGTTCTTTTTTATTATCGACTAAAGTGCCGTATAACGGCGGTATGATAGCGCCACCACTTATAGCCATTATTAGTAGGGCAGACGCTGTTTTTGTAAACTTTCCTAATCCATTCAAGGCTAGGGGCCATACTGCAGGCCATACTAAAGCATTCGCAATACCAAGTGCTGCAACAAAAAGTACTGAAGTAAATCCGTTAGTAAATAAAATACAACAAGATAAAATGACACCCAAAATAGCACTAGCCTTTAAAGCAAAAGATTGACTCATGTATTTAGGAATTAAAAAGACACCTAACGCATATGTAGCAACCATTGCCATTAAAGTAAACAAAGTGAAAAACTTGGCTTCTTCACCGGGTATATTTAATGATATGCCATAAGCAATAATGGTATCTCCTGCAATCACTTCAGCACCAACGTAAACAAAAAGTGCTAAAACGCCCATCCATAAGTGCGGAAATTGAAAAATATTTGATTTTGCCTTTCCTCCAGATTCCGAGACCTCTATTGGTTTCGCTTCAACATGCGGTAACGGTGCTTTTCTAATTAAAATTCCTAAAATAATCAAAACCACTGCCATTGCAATGTATGGCGTTACCACACTATCAGCCATGGTATCTAATAAAGTTGCTTTTTCTGCATCATCAACTGTACTCAGTTTTTCTTTTATTTCATCTATCCCAGACAATAAAATAGCTCCAAAAATAACTGATCCTAAAGCCCCTGCTACTTTGTTTGCTATTCCCATTATGGCAATACGTTTAGCAGCACTTTCTATGGGCCCCAGTATGGTAATGTAAGGGTTAGAAGCAGTTTGTAATAAAGTCATTCCCGTGCCTTGAATAAATATGGCTAATAAAAACATCCAATACGTTCGTGCTTCAGCAGCTGGAATAAAAACTAAGGCACCAATGGCCATAACAATTAAGCCTAAAGACATTCCTTTTCGATATCCAATTTTGTTTAATATATAAGATGCTGGTAGCGCCATAACCACGAAAGAAATATAGGATGCCGAAGCGACAAGGTACGATTGAGCTTCAGTTAATTCATTAATGGTTTTCATAAAAGGAATGAGCGCTCCGTTTATCCAAGTCACAAATCCGAAAATGAAAAACAAACCAGCAATAATGATTATTGGGATTAACGTATTACTAGAATTATTTTGAGCAGTATTGGTTTTATTAGTCATCTTTATCAGTGCGTTTTAAGATTTTAAATGTAATGATAAATTTTGGTACTTATAAACTAAGTTTCTTGTGGAGTTATTATACTATTTTATAAGACTCAGATTTGAAAGCATTCAGTTTTATGAAATATTTTACGATAATATTTTTTCAATCCGAAAGAATTATCTATATTTGGAAAACCAAACTGGTTAACCAGTTTGATTAACCCACAATCTTCCCTTTTTCCTATAGGTGTTATAAATAAACTAATTATTAACAAATTATTTAAAACAAAACGTATGAAAACAAAAATACTTTTTACAAAGCAAAATTCTAAATCACTGTGCATCTTTATGATGTTATGCTTATGTTTTAACAATGGATGGAGCCAAGAACTTGTTAAAAACGGTACTTGTGATGAGCACGGAACAGGCGCTGACACCTCAAACACTAGTGATAATGCAGATGCTTGGGATATGACTCCTAATAGCACACTAAATGGCGGTATAACTAGTCCTTATAGGTACGATGCAACTACTAATCCTGATGGTTGGAGAAATGATGCTTTAGAAGATTATATTGAAGCTACATATACAACAGATCCTATGGATTTATATGGTACTGATGAACAACCAGGTTCTACATCTAGTGGAAATAACGGTACTAGAGGAGTTAAATTATACGACGATGCCGACGGACAGCCTGTTATAACTCAATCTACACGTCGGTTATATCAGAGAGTAGTAGGACTTATTATAGGTAATGTTTATAATTTCTCTATAGATTCTCGTTCTGAAGCAGCAGGTACACCATCACAAGTGTATATACTAAATAACGAAATTGCCGATGAGACAGGTATTAACACTAATGGTTATACCGATACATCGGTTGTTGCAGGAATGGATATTACTAATGATGAAGGTACGTGGGTAACAAACACATTTTCTTTTACGGCAACAACTACTGATGTTGTGATTTATGTAAGGTCACTTAATTCTATAGATGGAAGTACTGAGGTGTTTTATGATAATATTTCGCTCGTTAAGGATGCAACGGCATCCGTATCTGATTTTTCCTCTAGTTTTAAACTATATCCTAATCCAGCTCAAGATTTCATTTATATTGAATCAAAAACTGTAAAATTATCTTCTGTAGATATATTTAATGTTTTAGGATCTAAAATTATGACTTCTAAAATTTTAAATAAGCGTATAAATGTTGCTAATTTGACTAAAGGTGTTTATTTCATGAAAATAAATGCTGAAGAAGGCGGAAGCGTTACGAAAAAAGTAGTTATTGAATAAAACAAATAAATAATAAAAAAAGCCTTTTAACTTGTAAAAGGCTTTTTTTATTATTAATATTTCATCAATACCAATTATAACTCAAATATGAAAATTTATTTTTACTTCCTTACCGTATTTATTCTCTGTTTCTCTTGTTCTGAAACTAAAAAGAATACAACCAATTTAGTTAAAACAAATCAAGAATTGTATGACGCTATCAAAAATGCATCGCCAGGTACAGAAATTGTTTTAAACAATGGCGTTTGGAACGATGTAGAAATTAAATTTAGAGGTCAAGGTACGAAAGATCAGCCTATAATTTTAAAAGCAGAAACTGCTGGTAAAGTAAGTATTGAAGGTAAATCATATTTAAAATTTGGAGGTCAATTTTTAATTGTTGAAGGTTTACATTTTAAAAATGGTTATTCACCTTCTGGAGCTGTTGTCGATTTTAAAATTAACGACGAAGAAATTGCCAATAAATGCACATTAACTAATTGTGTTATTGAAGATTTTAACAAGCTAAAACGAGATGATACCGATTTGTGGGTTAATTTCTGGGGAAGACATAATGTGTTAAGCAACTGTTACATCGCAGGAAAAACCAATCGTGGTCCTACGGTTCGTGTGAATCTTGAAGGTATTGAAAGTATAAACAATTATCATCAAATAGTTAATAATCATTTCGGACCAAGACCTGTGAAAGGAGGTCCAAGCGGAGAAACTATTCAAATTGGTAATAGTTATACATCTATGGCGCCTTGTTACACTATGGTAGCTAACAATTTGTTTGAAGCTTGTAATGGTGAAGTGGAAATTATTTCTAGTAAAACTAATTTTAATGAATTTAGAAATAACGTTTTTTATAAGAGTGAAGGCTCCTTAGTAACGCGTCATGGAAATTACTGCACCATTGATGGAAATTATTTTATTGGAGATTCTGAAAATGAAAACATTGGAGGTATACGTATAATAAACACCGGGCATTGGGTAATAAATAACTATTTCTTTAATTTAAAAGGAAAAAGCTTTAGGAGTCCGCTTGCTGTTATGAATGGAATTCCAAAATCTCCACAAAACAGATATAATCAAGTTACCGATGTAGTTGTAGCATATAATACGTATGTAAATTGTGCATCACCTTGGCAATTTGGAGTTGGAACAAACATTGATCAGGCTGATGTTTTACCACTATCTGAAATACGATCTGCAAGAGCGGTTAGAACTACAGTTGCCAATAATATTATTTATAATGAAAAAGGAATTGATGCTATTGTGATTGAAAATGATAAAGCAGATGGTGTCACTTTTAAAAATAATATAGTTGATAATCAAGGAGTAGCATTTAAAGACTTTGATGGTGGCATAAAAGAAGTATCTTTAGAATTAAAAACGATATCTGAAAATATTCAACTTCCGGTAGGAATTCCAAAGGATTTAGAACCTTATATGGGTTTCGATTTTAATACTATTGAAAAAGATTTGTTTGGTAATTCTAGAAAAGAAAACAATAGTATTGGAGCTGTTGTAGGAGTAGATATTGCAAACCCTAATATTTTAGATAAAACTAAATATGGAACCTCATGGTATTCAAACGTGGTTGAACCACGCGAACCAATTACTCACAATGTTTCAAATGCCAATGAGTTACAAGAAAAAATTAACGGGGCGAGTAATGGCGACATTATTGCATTGAGTAGTGAAGTTTATAACCTTCAGAATTCAATAGAAATTAATAAAACAATTACTATTCAAGCAAAAGACAAGACTAAAGTGCAGTTAAATTATACTGGAGCTGCAGAAACACCATTGTTTGCATTAAATCCTAAAGGAAAATTAACGGTTAATAATTTAGTTTTAAAAGGAAATAATTCAAATTTTGCTTTTGCAAGTTTAAAAGAAAATATGTCTAATCATTTTGGTTTAACAGTTTCCAATGTTGAAATCAGTGATTTTAACTATGTTTTAAAAGTGTATAAAGAATCTTTTGCAGAACGTATTACTTTTGAGGGTACATCAATTTCCGATTGTGAAAACGGGATTGAATTATCAGAAGAAAAGAATGATAAAGGTGATTATAATACCGAATATTTAACGATAAACAACTGTAATTTCAATAATGTTAAAGCCAATGTTATAGATTATTACAGAGGAGGCTACGATGAGTCTACTATTGGTGGAAATCTTTTAATTTCAAATAGCACATTTGCTAACTGTGGTGCCAAAGAAAAAAATAAAAGGTTACTCAATCATACAGGAATTGTTAATGTAAACATTACTAATAATGTGTTTAAAAACAATGCAGTAAACTTTGTTTCAGTATTATGGGGCGCTAAAAATAACAAGGAGTCTAACAATACTTTAAGTAATTCTGGTGAAATAAAGACTGAAGAAAATTTAGAAATGAAGTTGATGTATTAAGAGATATCTTAACAAATGACCTGAACTGTTGTAAAGCTCAAAAAACACGAAGTTGTTTTTTTAACAACTTAACTTTTGTTAACTTAATAAAATATCGTATTTTTGGTAAACCAAACTGGTAAACCAATTGATATTAAGCAATTAACTTCCTTATAATTAACAAATTATAGTTAATGTGAGTAAGTTCTGAGTATAATTTTTAACAATTAATATGACTTCAAAAATTCGAATCTTGCTATTAGGTGTTTTAATTGCAGTTTTTTCTTGTAATGAAAAAAACGCTGATAATAATAGTTCTCAAGACAACAATCTAGGGCATCCAAGTTTGATTTTGACCAAACAAGGAGTTAAAGAAATTCGCGCAAATTTAGGAAGTATTCCGATTTTTGATGAAACTTTAGCGCTTACCCAAGAAGAGATTGATGCTGAGATTGAAAAGGGTTTTGATGTGCCATTACCTAAAGATTATTCTGGAGGTTATACGCACGAAACACACAAAAAAAATTATGTGTTAATGCAAAAAGCAGGTGTGTTATATCAAATTCTTAATAATGAGAAGTACGCGAATTTTGTAAAAGACATGTTGTTTGAGTATGCTAAACAATATCCAACATGGCCTATTCATCCAAAACCACGCTCTTACTCTCGAGGAAAAGTATTTTGGCAATGTTTAAATGATTCTAATTGGTTGGTATATACAAGTCAGGCTTATGATTGTATTTACGATTTTTTAACTGAAGATGAACGAAATACTTTAGAAACCGATTTGTTTAGACCTTTTGCAGATTATATTTCCAAAGAAAACCCTCAGTTTTTTAATAGAGTTCATAATCACAGTACATGGGGTAACGCTGCTGTTGGTATGATTGCTTTAGCAATGGATGATGACAGTTTGTTGCAAAGGGCATTGTATGGCTATAAAGAGGCTAAAATAGATCCTAATTTAAAAGATAATGACGGCGGTTATATTAATAGAGAAGGTGATATGGGATTTTATGCAAATCTTGAAGAGCCGTTTTCTCCAGACGGTTATTTTACCGAAGGACCATACTATCAAAGGTATGCGTCTTATCCGTTTTTAATTTTTGCCCAAGCACTTCAAAATAAAAAACCAGAATTAAAAGTTTTGCAACATAAAGATGGTGTACTACTTAAAAGTGTTTCTGCTTTAATAAATCTGTCGGATGCCGATGGAGAGTTCTTTTTATTGAATGATGCACAAAAGGGGATGTCTTACAGAAATGCGTCGTTAGTTTCTGCGGTAGATATTGCTTATCATTTTGGTGGCAACAATCCAGAATTATTAAGTATAGCAAAAAAACAAGGAAAGGTGGCGCTTGACGATGCAGGTTTAGCTGTGGCTTTAGGTTTGAAAGCAGGA
This sequence comes from Algibacter luteus, assembly GCF_030344935.1. Lineage (NCBI taxonomy): Bacteria > Pseudomonadati > Bacteroidota > Flavobacteriia > Flavobacteriales > Flavobacteriaceae > Algibacter > Algibacter luteus. Next base: position 1,728,425 of record NZ_CP128313.1, read on the forward strand.
AAGGAAAAACCATTTAATAAAAAATCTATTGAATTATCAGATGGTGCCAATGGCAATCAAGGTGCAGTTGGAATTTTACGAAGTGAAGGTTTAGAGTTGGTTTTTAAATATACGGCACACGGATTAAGTCATGGACATTACGATAAATTATCGTTTGCCTTATTTGAAGATGGTGATGAGGTGGTACAAGATTACGGTATGAGTCGTTTTGTAAATATTGAACAAAAAGGTGGTGGAAACTATTTAAAAGAGAATACAACTTGGGCTAAACAGACTGTTGCGCATAATACTTTAGTGCAAAATGAAACTTCTCAATTTCAAGGAAAGTATGACATAGGTAGTAAACATCATTCTAATAAGTATATATTTAGTGTTAACGATAGTGTGCAAGTTGCAAGCGCGAAAGAAGACAACGCTTATCCAGGAACTAAAATTCAAAGAACATTCGTAACAATAAAAGATAAAGGATATGATAAGCCTTATGTGTTGGATATCATGCGGGTATCTTCTGCAACTTCAAATCATTACGATGTGCCATTCTACTTTTTAGGACATATCATGCAAACCAATTTTGAGTATACGAAACTAAATACTCCGCAAATTTTGGGTAAATCGCATGGATATCAGCATCTATATAAAGAGGCTTCTGCTTTGGTTAATGAAGGCAATGTAAAATTGAATTGGTTGTTGAATAATAAATTTTACTCATATACTGCAATTTGTTCAAATAACGATGAAGTTATTATTGGAAGAATAGGAGCTAACGATCCAGAATACAATTTGCGTAATGAACAAACATTAATTTTAAGAAAGAAAAATGCGAAAGATGCATTATATGTATCTACTATAGAATCTCACGGAACCTACAATCCTGTTACTGAGTTAGCTTTAAATGCTTATAGTAATATTGATGAAATTAAGGTGGTACATAACTCAAAAGCGTATACAGCTGTTAGTATAAAAACAAATAATGGTAAAACCAATGTCTTTATCCTATCAAATGAAAACAGTGAAAAAGAAGCAGAACATAAATTAACAATAAACAATAAAGTGTATTCATGGGTAGGTCCTTATACATTTACAGAAAATCAATAAACTATAAATTATGAATAGATTCAGTGAAAAGTACATCATCACAAAAGATATGGAATGGGAAGTACTTGGTGGCGGCGTATCAAGAAAGTTCCTAGGTTACGATAACCAAATCATGATGGTAAAAGTAAAATTTGAAAAAGGTGCATTAGGTTCTCCTCATCAACATTTTCATACGCAAGCAACCTATTGTGTTTCAGGAAAATTTGAATTTGAAATTGATGGCGTAAAGCAAATCGTAGAAGCAGGCGATGGGGTTTATATCGAGCCTAATTTATTGCATAGTGCAGTATGCTTAGAAGAAGGGATGCTAATTGATACATTTAGTCCTGTAAGAGAAGATTTCTTAAGTGGTGGCGGAGTGTCTTATTTTGGAGATAAAGAGGCTTAAAAAAGAAACTTTAATTCCTAATAAATGAAGAATAATTGCCGTAGTCAGATTATAAATATCAGAATTAATTGGTTTTCATAAAAATTTAACATAAATTTGGTAAACCACTTTGGGCAACCAATTGATTTTTTGAAATTTAAAATAGATTCTTTCATATTAACTATATTAAGTAATTGAGATAGGTTGTTACTCTTAAAATCTAAATTTATTTTTTGAATGAAATAAAGTAGTAAGTATAAAACTAAAACTTTCGTTAAACAAAACAAGCTAATAATGAATATAAAAACTAAACTAACTTTAATAGCATTATTGTTCTTCAATATGATGTTATTCGCGCAAAGCGAAATAGTTATACAAGGTGTAGTAACTGCCAAGTCAGACGGTATTCCTATACCAGGTGTTAATGTTATAGTCGTAGGAACAATCAATGGAACAACAACAGATTTTGATGGAAATTACGTAATAAAAGCTCAAAAGAATGATGTACTTCAGTTCTCATATGTAGGTTACACCTCTAAAACAGTAATTGTTGGTGAACAAAAAACAATTAATGTTTCGCTTCTTGAGGATGTTGCTCAGTTAGATGAGATTGTAGTAGTAGCTTATGGGGACCAAAAAGAAAAGACTATTACCAGTGCATTAACTAAAATAGACAGTAAAGATATTGAAGATATTTCGGTATCTCGTGTTGAAGACGCATTAAGAGGTAAAGTTGCTGGTTTAAGAATTCAAACTGTTGCTTCTGAAGCGGGTGGTGATCCAAAAATAACTTTAAGAGGCCCTGGTTCTATTACAGGAGAATCTGCACCATTAATAGTTGTAGATGGAATAATATTAGGTACTGATGCTGATATTTTAGGATCTATAGATAATAATAATATTGAATCTATAAGTGTATTAAAAGATGCTTCTTCGGTTGCAATCTATGGATCACGTGGTGCAAATGGTGTAATTTTAGTTACACTTAAAAAAGGTGTTGTTGGAAAAACAAGATTTTCATATAATACGTTTACAGGTTATAGATTTTCTAATAAAAATGACAATTTTAATACTTCTATTGCAGATGAAAGGTTAAGATTAGATGGTTTACAAAGTATAGTAAATGGCATTCCTACAGACAGTCAAAATTACGATAGAGTTATAAGCGATTATAACTCAGCATACGCTGAATTAGAAGCGATGGACTTTTTAGCATCTTTAGGAGATGGTGAAAAGAATTGGCAAGACGAAATTTTTGTTGGAGGTACTATAGAGAGTCATTCATTAGCTGTAAGAGGTGGTACAGAATTAACAAGTTACTCTGCATCATTAGGTTATGTTAAAGACGAGGGTATCGCTTTGATAGATAACTTTAATAAATATAATGCAAGAATTAAAGTTGATAGTAAATCAAAAAATAAGAAGATTAAATATGGCGCTAATATTCGGGTAAACTATTATGACCAAGATAAATTGCCTTCAAGATTTACTGACCCTTTAAGACAATATGGGCATTTACCACTTCATATAACAGAAGATCATTTACCTTATGTAACACCGTTTTCAACAGACATAGGTGTATCTACAGACGCAGGTAAATTATTTGAAAACTTAGGTGTTGGTAGTTACGGATTTTCTAGAGCATTCGATCATACATTTACTGTAGACCCGAATAACCCAAGAAATATTCTAAGAGACGCGAATGGTTTGCCAATAGCAAGTGGTTTAACATCAGGAGGTTTAACGCTTTCTACAACAAAAAACGTACATCCTTTAGTACACTTTTTAGAAAGATCTAGAACTAAAAAGAAATTAAGTTTAAATGTGTCTTCTTACATAGATGTTAATTTAGCTAAAGGACTAAATTTTAGACAAACTATTTCAGGTGTTTTTAGACATAACAAATCAAATGAAGCAGATTATTTATATGGTCAAGAAAATAGAGACCAAGAATCTTATAGGTTAGAAAGAAGAGATGAATTAAATCAATTTACTTTCGAATCATTATTAAAATACAATACAAGTTTTAAAAAACATAACTTTAATTCTATATTAGGTTTTGAATTTATGAATAGTGAAAATTTTAGACAAGACTCTGAAGCTGTTGGATATACAAACGATTTTACAAATAATATAGCCTTAGCAGATGCAGGAACAACCTTTACTGATAATGCGTCTGAAAAGCTAGTATCTTATTTTGGTAGGATAGATTATAATTATAATGAGAAATACCTTTTACAGTTATCTGCTCGTACAGATGGTAGTACTAGATTTGGTTCAAATTCTAGATGGGGATTCTTTCCAGCCGGTTCTGTGGGTTGGATAGTTTCAAACGAAGACTTTTTATCTTCAAGCGATGTAGTAACTTTTTTAAAGTTCAGAGCTAGTTATGGTATTTCTGGTTCAAACGAAATTTCAAGAAATATATATGAGTCACTTTATAGATCTCAAGAAACCTATAGTACAATTGGTTACAACGGAGATTTAGGTGTTAAAGCAATAACACTTCAAAACAGCAATTTAGGATGGGAAAAATTAATAGAATTTAACCCAGGTTTAGATGTAAGTTTTGGTAGAGGTCTTGTAGGTTTATCTTTAGATTATTATACAAGAACAAGTGATGATTTAATTCTATTTGCCCCAGAAGCAGCAGTTTACGGTGCGGATAATTGGTTACAAAACCTGGGAGAAGTTAAAAATGAAGGTGTAGAAGTAGAGCTAAACTCAAGACTTATTTCAAACGAAAAATTTAGATGGTCTGTTGGAGGTCAATTCTCATTAAACAGAAATGAAGTAGTTAGTTTAGGAAGCAATGAACAAATTATTTCTAGAATAGATCAAGATACAAGACCAACTGAATTTATAGCAAGAGTAGGTCAGCCAATTACTTCTTTTTATGGTTGGGTATACGATAAAGAAATACCGTTAGAATGGGTAGATAATCCTTTTAATAGATTTAATAACGATTTTGCAAGGGTTTATGTAAAAGATTTAAATAACGATGGAATTATTGATGATGAAGATAGAACAGAATTAGGAAATCCTTACCCTGATTTTACATGGGGATTCAATTCAGATTTCACGTTATCTAATTTCGATTTTTCTTTTCAGTTGGAGGGTTCACACGGAGCAGAGGTTAGAGTTGCAGACTTAGACCAGTTGTATTATGCAAGTGAGTCAGCAGTTAACCCAGTTTCAAACTTCCCAGATTATGATTTAACAGTTCATAGAAGATTTACTAATGATCATATACAAGACGCATCATATGTAACATTAAGAAATATAACTTTAGGATTTAAAGTGCCAGAAACATTTACATCTAAAATTAATATTACTTCTTTAAGATTATATATAACAGGGGAAAACTTATTATACTTTACCGCTGCAGATTATGAAGGTTTCAATCCTGAAGCGCAAGGTCAAACTTCAAATAACGCCAATACGCCATTAACTGCAGGTTATCAAAGAGGTGACGGGCCAATAGTACGTACAATATCAGCTGGACTTAATTTACAATTTTAATTTATTATGAAAAGAATATTTAAAAATTTAATAGTATGTTTCTCTTTCATTGCTTTATTTACAAGTTGTGAAGAAGAATTAGATCTTACTAACCCTACTGCACTTACGTTAGAGGAGTTATTACAGACAAACGATGGATTCGAGTTATTAGCAAACGGTGTTTTAGATGCATATCAAAAAGTACCAGCTAACGAATTTTTATTAACCGAGTTACGTTCAGATAACAGTAGGGCAAACTCAGCTAATGGTAACCTACCAGATATAAGTGCCTATATAGTAGATCCAAACAATGGAGATGTAGCTACCTATTATTCTAACAACATGCATACTATTAAGCATGCAAATACGATTATAGAAAATAGGTTTTTAGCGCCAGAAAGTCAACAGTACACCGTAGGTGAAGCTTATTTTATGCGAGCATTATGCCATTTTAATTTAGTTAGAGCATATCAAAATGTACCTTTTATAGATAAAGTTTTAGACGTTAATGTAAATGAAGCTAATGATTATCCACAATTATCAGAGGCAGAAGTTTACGCAAAAATCATAGACGATTTTAAAACATCAATAGCCTATTTAAATGGTGAAACATTAAATAGATATCGCCCATCGGAGGGAGCAGCAATTATATTTGCAGCTAAGGCCTATTTAAGTCAGCCAACACCTAATTACGAAGAAGCAGAATTGCTTTTAGCATCTGTAGTAGAAAATAATGATAGTTATGGCTTTGACTTATTATATACAGAACGTGAACCTGGAGCAACTGATGCTGAACATTTTTTCAATTTAGTATTAGATTTTGGAAATGTACTTGGCAATGAGTTTATAGGTGAATTATCAGATAATGATGGAACGCCAGATGGAACTTGGACAAATAATTCTGGTTTAGAAATTAATAATGAAGTTATTTTTTCAATTGCTTACGATTTAGTAAATAGTGATAATTATACAACTAGTGATAGTGGTTTAGATGACCAAGTAGAAACAGATTCAGAATCACACAGTTTCGCAATGACATTACAAGGAGGTTCAAATGGTGTAAATTTAGCAACAGTAAGTCTTTTAGAAGTAATGACACCAGAGTTACAACCAGTTCGATTTTATGGAACAATAAATACTAATGAGTACAATACTTTCCTTTCAAATGTTACTGCAGATGTTTTTAACAACAAATTCCCAACAGATGGTGAAATTGGAGATAACGATTGGGTAGTATTAAGATACGCCGACGTATTATTGTTATATGCAGAAGCAATTTTAGCCGGAGGAAATAGTACAACAGATACTAGAGCAATAGAAGCATTTAATCAAGTAAGGCTTAGAGCGGGATTAGAAGAAGTAGCTAGTTTAACAAAAGCAGAACTGTTAGAAGAAAGAAGACTTGAATTTGTTTACGAAAATCAAAGATTATACGATTTAATAAGATTTGGTGAGGCAGATAATGTATTACAAGAATTTTCTAATGTTAATAGTTTAACTTATAATCCAGATAAAAAATATCTTCCATTTCCACAGAGAGAAATAGATAATTCACCTGGTTTATACACTCAAAATAGTGGATACTAAAAAAAGCAAAATTATGAAAAGATACTTATCAAATATAAAATGGATTGCATTAGTGACTTTTGTCTCTTTAGCATCATGTATTAGTGACGATTTAGCAGGTGTGGGAGATTTAGAAGATATAACAGGACCAACACCATTTTACAATTTCTCAGAAATAACTACATCTGAATTTGATTGTGAAGACATAGAATTATGGGCGAAATATGAATTTAATTTTCAAGCAGGTTCAAATTTAGCAGTTAATGGAACTATGTATGACTGGGTAGTTTTAGATAGTGACGGAAATCCCATTAATAATATCAATTTAGTTAACCCAGATAAAAAAATTCTAGAACTACTTATAGATGCGGAATTAGCTTCAGTAGTAGCATTAGAAGAAGATATAGCAGACATAGAATTTAAAATCCCTTGTGAGGATGATCCGGCTAAAGTTACAGTATTAGAAGCAGAATTAGTTTCACTAGAAGTTGCTTTAGCAGCAGCAGTGAGCGGCCTTTCTGATGAAGTCCTGCAAAATGTTGCCAATTTAGAAGCACAAATAGCGGCATTACCAGCAGCAACATTACAAGATCAAGAATTAATTATTGAATTTCCAGAACCTGGAATCTACAAAGTAGGTTTAACAGTAACAGATAATTTAGGTAAATCTGATTATACTGAGACTTTGATAACAGTAAACCAGGCTATACCAACAATCCCAACACCGGAAATTGCTGAACCTAGTTTTGAAGATAACAGCTTATTTGATGGAACAGGAGATGGTAGAGATTCATGGAGAGCACCAAGTAATTCTGCTTGGAGTCCTTTAGGTGGTGGTACTACTGTAATACAAATTAATACAGATACTAATCCAGTAGACCCTCCAAATTTACCTGATGGCGTACAAGCTGCAAAATTCCCAGCAGACGGAGCAAGAGTGGCATATCAAGAAATAGAAGTTACACCTGGAGCAACCTATGTGATGACATATTTTAGTGCATTTGAAGAAAATGCATTTGGCGATATGAAAGTTTCAATATTAGCGCCAACAACATCAACTTATGCCGAAGCTCAATTAGAAGAAAATATAATTGCTACTAGAACTGATACAAACGAAGGAAGAATAGATAATGTTTTTAAACAACATGCTATTACGTTTGAAGCAGGTGATAATGAGTCTGTAATAATATTTGCAACAAATTCTGGTGTAGAAAGTAGACTGGATGCTTTTGCCATTACAGTTAAACAGTAAATAAGTTTTAAAATTTAATAATATGACTTACGAAAAAAAAATAAAATACTTAGTTAGTATTTTTACATTAGTATTAACACTTTCATTAATATCATGCTATGATAGTGTTAGCGAAGATTTTGAACCCCCAACTGGTAATGTAAATAACATTCAGCCTAATACACTTTTTACAACTACTACAAGTGCTGATGATACAATGTCATTCGTATTTAGAAGTTATTCAACAGATGCTGAGTCGTATTTGTGGGATTTCGGAGATGGGAATACCTCAACAGAGGAAAATCCAAATTATACATATGAAGAAGGAGGATTATATACAGTAACTTTAACTACAATTAGTTCTGATGGTTTAGAAGCCTCAGATTCATCAGATGTAGCGCCTATTTTTCTAGATTTCAACTTCACTATAATAGATTCTGAAGTGACTTTCGAAAATTTATCGTCAGGAGCTGAGAATTTAGTCTGGGATTTTGGAGATGGTGAAAGTGTAGAGTGGAATGTAGAAGACACAGAGGATGATCCTGATTTTAGTCCTATTTATACATATAAATCGGCTGAGACTTTTGAAGCTACACTAACGGCAACAACATTTCTGGGTGTTCAGGTTTCTGTTACTAAAAATATTGAAGGATTAGTTTTATCAACAGTTCCCGATTTTTCATTTGTAGTTTCAGGCTTTACAGCAGTGTTTTCAGACGAATCAATTTTAGCGGAATCGCATAGTTGGGATTTTGGAGATGGAAGTACATCAACTGAGCAAAACCCTGTTCATATGTTTCCTGGTGAAGGTACTTACGAAGTAACATTAACCACTACAAATTTAGCTGGAGTTTCAAGAAGTATAACTAAAACAGTTCCTATAGGAGGTATTCAAGCAACATTTGCAGCTAAAGTTCTTAACAGTCAATGTAATGATCATACAAGTGTAACAGGTGATAATGCAGACGCTTGGGATATGACTCCAAATAGTACGGTTGTTGATGATGTGTTAGGAACAATTGATAGCCCATATCGAGCTATTTGGTATAACTCTGATTTAAATGCATACATAGATGCCACATATTGTACAAACGAGCAACCAGGATCTACAAGTGATGGTAACAAGTTTGGTCCACTTGCTGGAGGAGGTAGAGGAGTTAAATTAAGTAATAATTGCCGTAGACTGTATCAAGTTGTGGCGGTTGAACCTGGTGTGGAGTATACGTTTACTATAGATACACGTTCTGAAGCCGAAGGTATTAATACTGAAGTATTCATTTTAAATAATGAAATAACTACAGAGGTAGGAATTGAAGCTAATTCAGATGCGTATTTTAATATTACAAATGATTTTAATGCTACAAAGTCTTCAAGTACTAACGACACATTTACCACAACTACATTTACATTTCAAGCTTCTTCAAATATTGCGGTAATATATGTTAGAGCTTTAAATGCGATAGATAGTAGTAATGAAGTATTTATTGATAATATCAATATACTTACTCCTGGATTTGATGAAAATGGAGATCCAACTGGAGTTGATGCAACTTTTGCTGCTGAAGTACTAAATGGTGAATGTAATGATCATACAAGTGTAACAGGTGATAATGCAGACGCTTGGGATATGACTCCAAATAGTACGGTTGTTGATGATGTGTTAGGAACAATTGATAGCCCTTATAGAGCAATTTGGAATAATACTGATTTAAATGCTTACATAGATGCTACATATTGTACAAACGAGCAACCAGGATCAACAAGTGATGGGAACAAGTTTGGTCCCAAAGCTGGTGGAGGCCGAGGAGTTAAATTAAGTAATAATTGTCGTAGACTGTATCAAGTAGTGGCAGTAGAACCAGGTGTGGAGTATACTTTCACTATTGACACGCGCTCTGAAGCCGAAGGTATTAATACTGAAGTATTTATATTAAATAATGAAATAACTACAGAGGTAGGAATTGAAGCTAATTCAGATGCATATTATAATATTACAAATGATTTTAATACCACTAAGTCTTCAAGCACCAATGACACCTTTACCACAAGTTCATTTACATTTATTGCTACATCTAATATAGCTGTAATTTATGTTAGAGCATTAAATGCGATAGATAGTAGTAATGAAGTATTTATTGATAATATAGATATAATTACACCTGGATTTTAATTGATGTTTTATACAAAAATTAATCTGGTATAATTGTTGAAAATTGATTATTGAGTCCATACGTAGTAGGCTCAATAGTCAATAAATAAAAAGAGATGAGGTATTTTAAATTAAACATATTAACTATTCTTCTTGTTCTAATTTCATTTAATAATTTTTTAAATGCACAATCAGATCAAATAACACCTTCAACCACTGAAAAAGTAAAAAAGAAAAAAAAGAAGAAGAAAAAAAGGGTGAAATTACCAGACATAGATTTGAGTCATTGGAAGGTAACTTTACCAGTTAATAATGAAATGGGGAAACCATATGAAATAGAGCCGCCAGAAATATTTAATTTTGCTTCAAATGAAATTGCTAAACCATATATGTATATAGATTCTACAAAAGGGGCAATTGTTTTTCATGCAATGCCTACCGAATCTAAAACCAAAAACACAAAGTACACAAGGTCGGAACTTAGAGAACAAATGGAACCAGGAAATAATAATAAAAACTGGACATTTACACAAGGAGGGATAATGAAAGGTGAAATCCAGATGGAAGAGACCACAAGAGACTCTGGAGGAAAGTATCATAGAACTATTATAATGCAAATTCATGGACGATTAACAAATGAGCAGCGTGATTTAATAGGTGAAGACGATAATAATGCACCGCCTATCTTAAAGATATATTGGGATAACGGCAAAGTACGCGTAAAAACCAAGGTTCTTAAAAATTTAAATGCAATAGGATCTGAAATACTTCATGAAGATGCTTGGGATGACGATGAAGGGTTTAATTTTGAACAGGAAGTTGGGTTTAGAAAATTCACCCTTGAAGTGCAAGTTTCGAATGGTAAAATGGTTATTATTTTAAATGGAAATGAATACAAAGTTTATGACAGTATACATATAAGAAGATGGGGCGTTTTTGAAAATTATTTCAAAGCTGGGAATTACTTTCAATCTCGAGATGATGGTGCATATTCCAAAGTAAGGTTTTATGAATTAGAAGTAAGTCATTAATATGTGTTGTAATGTATATATTTGCCATAGACTTGTATAATTAAAATTAAAAGGTATGAAGTTAGAATCAATAGCAGTCAGTGATAACGTAGAATTACAAAACGATATAATTCGTAAAATTAAGGAGCTAATAAATTACAAAAATCTTGAGCCTGGAGATAAACTACCTTCAGAACGAATGTTGTCTGAGAAATTTGGAGTGAGTAGAGGTAATGTTAGAACCTCTATTCAAAGACTAGAATATTACGGTATTTTAGAATCTATTCCTCAAAGCGGAACCTTTGTTGCTAATATAGGAGTAGTCGCTATGAATGGAATGATTGATGATATCTTGCGTTTAAAAGATCCTGATTTTAAATCGTTGGTTGAAACTCGAATTCTATTGGAATTAAAAACGGTCAGGTTAGCAGCAATAAGACGTTCAGAAGAAGATTTAGAAAATATAAAATCGGCATTAGATGCTTATGAAAAGGTAGCTTTATCAGGAGAAGATGCAGTACAAGAAGATTTGTTGTTTCATTTAGCAATTGCAAAAGCTAGTGGTAATAGAACGATAAATGCTTTTATGTTGAGTATTACACCTCAGATTATCATCGATTTTGAAAAGTACCATGTTTGTGATAAAAGATTAGCACAAATAGGTATTGATGAACATAAAGCGATTTATAAGGCTATAAAAGAACAAAATCCAAAACTGGCTAAACAAAAAATGAAAGATCATTTTAGTGTATTATATCAATATTGCTATAATACTTAATTTAAAAAACTTTTAAAGCAGTATTTTATTTTAAAATAGTGAGTTATGGGCAGAAGGCCTATTACAATTTAATTAATAAATAAAAACATGAAGATAAAAGGATTACGATGGTGGGTAATTGGGTTAATTGCTCTAGCAACTGTTATTAATTATATAGATAGACAAGCATTGCCTGTTTTATGGCCCGATATTGCAAAAGATTTATATCCAGACAAAACTCCTGATGAACGAAAAGGAATTTATGCAATTATCTCTACAATATTTATATTTTCATATGCGTTTGGTCAAGCCATTTTTGGTAAAATTTTCGATAAATTTGGAACAAGGATTGGATTTACATTATCTATAGGATTTTGGTCCATCGCAACGGCGGTACATGCATTTGCTAAAGGCGTAGTTAGCCTTAGTATTTTTCGTTCAATTTTAGGTATTTCTGAGGCAGGAAACTGGCCGGGAGCGGCAAAGGGGAATGCCGAGTGGTTTCCGACTAAAGAAAGAGCATTTGCACAAGGACTTTTTAACTCAGGTGCAGCTATTGGCGGAATTATTGCCTTTCCTACTATTGGATTGTTATCAGTTTATTTCAACTGGCAATATATTTTTATATTGGTTGGTCTAATTGGATTGTTATGGCTTATTCCATGGTGGATATTAGTTAAATCTCCACCTTCTAAACATCCATGGATTACTGATGATGAGCGTAAATATATTTTAACAGGTCAACAAAATCAAGATAAAGATAATGATGGAGAGTTTGATGAAGGATACAATCCAACAACAAATAAAATGCTTTCTCACAAGGAAAGCTGGGGAGTTATTATTGCATCAGCTGCTTTAGATCCCATTTGGTGGTTATTTATTTTTTGGATACCAATTTATCTTAATGAAGTATATGGTATGGACGTAAAATCAATTGGTTTTTATGCTTGGGTACCTTACGTCGGTGCCATGATTGGAGCGTGGTTTGGAGGGCTTTTAGCACAGAATCGTATAAAAGCAGGTTGGACCGTTAATAGAACACGAAAGTTTGTAATCACTCTAGGGTGTCTTATTATGTTACCAACATTAATTGCAATGGCGAACCCTGGAGGACCTGTTACAGCCGTTTTATTAATGGCAGTGATACTATTTGGATTTCAAACAGCGATAGGAAATGTTCAAACTTTACCAAGTGACTTATTTGGAGGAAAAACAGTTGGAACTCTTTCTGGTTTTGCTGGTATGGCAGCTAAATTGGGAGCTTTTGGATTGACTGCTTTAGTGCCTTGGCTTACATCTGGCGGTAATTATACGCCCGCATTTATTATTGGTGCAGCTTTAGCAATTATAACTATGGCAAGTGTTTGGATATTAATCCCGAAAATTGAAGCGCTGAAAAAGAACTAAAAAAATAAATAATAAAAACAAGAATATCTAAAAATTAAAAAAAATGAGCAAATTAAATGGTAAAATAGCTGTTATAACAGGTGCAACTGGTGGAATAGGTTTTCAAGTAGCGAAGAGATTAGGTAATGATGGATTTACAGTGATCTTAAACGGTATTGAAGATAAAGCAGGAGCAGAAAGAGTTAAACAACTAGAAGCTGAAGGTATAAAAGCAGAATATTATGGTTTTGATGTTACTAGCGAAGAGGCTGTAACTTCAAACATCAATAAAATTGGAGAGAAATATGGTAAAATTGATGTTCTTGTAAACAATGCGGGTGGTTTAGGAGGAAGATCAAGATTCGAAGATATGACAACTGAATTTTACAGATTTGTTATGGCGTTAAATCTTGATTCTACATTTTTTGCTTCAAGAGCTGCAATTCCATTCCTTAAAAAAGGAGAAAATGCATCGATTATTAATTATACATCTATTGCAGGATGGAATGCTGGTGGCCCTGGTGCAGGAGTTTACGGTACATCTAAAGCAGCAGTTCATGCTATTACAAGAGCGTTGGCAAAAGATTTAGCAGAATATGGTATTAGAGTAAATGCCGTATCTCCAGGAACTATTGATACAGATTTCCATAAACAGATTAAATCAACTAAGCCAGAAGTGTTTGCTTCTTGGAAAAATAACATCATGTTAGGAAGATTAGGTCAACCTGAAAATGTAGCGAGTGTTGTTTCTTTCCTTGCAAGTGAAGATGCATCTTTCATAACTGCTGAAACTATTCAAGTTACAGGTGGTCAAGGGTTAGGAATCTAGTTAAATTAGAATAAATTTTTTAATAAAAAGTCAAGATTTAAATCTTGACTTTTTTTATTTAGATTACTAATGTTAGAACAAATTATCTAAGATTTCTTCTTCAACAATATTGGGAATGGTAACTTTTAAATTAGGTGAACGTTCCATTTCTCTCTTTATGGCGAGTAATGCGCCTTCATTTCTTGCCCAACTTCGTCTAGAAATGCCATTGTTTACATCGTAAAACAGCATGTTCTTTAATCGTTTCTCAGAATCTTCACTTCCATCTAATAACATTCCAAAACCACCATTGATAACTTCTCCCCAGCCAACACCACCACCATTGTGTATGGAAACCCAAGTTGCCCCTCTAAAGCTATCGCCAATTACATTGTGGATTGCCATATCAGCTGTAAATTTGCTACCGTCATAAATGTTTGACGTTTCGCGAAATGGAGAATCAGTTCCACCAACATCATGATGATCTCTACCAAGCACTACCGGACCTATAGTGCCTTTTGAAATCGCTTGATTAAAAGCTAATGCTATTTTCATTCGTCCTTCAGCATCGGCATACAATATGCGCGCTTTTGAGCCTACAACCAAATTGTTTGCTTTTGCATTTTTTATCCAATTAATATTGTCTTGCATTTGCATCTTAATTTCTTTTGGTGCTTCTATCATCATATCTTCAAGAACTTTCGCTGCAATAGCGTCGGTTTTTTCTAAATCTTCATCTTTCCCTGAAGTGCACACCCATCTAAATGGACCAAAACCATAATCGAAACATAATGGACCTAAAATATCTTGTACGTATGATGGGTATTTAAAATCTATATTATTCTCTGCCATTATATCGGCTCCCGCACGTGAGGCCTCTAGCAAAAAGGCGTTCCCGTAATCGAAAAAATAAGTTCCTCTTTTAGTATGCTTATTTATGGCATTAACGTGACGAATGAGTGAATTTTGTACATTTTCTTTAAAAAGTTTAGGATTTTCTTTTATCAAAGTATTTGATTCTTCCCAGCTTAAACCTACTGGATAGTAACCACCAGAACAAGGATTATGTAATGAGGTTTGATCGGACCCTAAATGCACAAAAATATCGTGTTCATAAAATTGCTCCCATAATTCAACTACATTTCCAACATAGGCAATTGAGATGACTTCATTATTGGTCTGGGCTTGCTTGATTCGCTTTATGAGTAAATTGATATCATCTATTAAAAGATCAACCCAACCTTGTTCATGTCTTTTTTTAGCAGCTTTAGTATTGACTTCAGCACAAACTGTAATGCAACCGGCTATATTTCCAGCTTTAGGTTGAGCGCCACTCATACCTCCCAAACCAGAAGTCAAAAATATTTTTCCCGCTAAAGACTCATTGGGCGACAATATTTTCCTAAATGCATTCATAACAGTAATTGTAGTACCGTGCACGATGCCTTGTGGCCCAATATACATGTACGATCCTGCCGTCATCTGTCCGTATTGTGTAACGCCTAAAGCATTGAATTTTTCCCAATCGTCGGGTTTAGAATAATTTGGTATCATCATGCCGTTGGTTACCACAACTCTTGGAGCTTCTTTAGACGACGGAAACAAACCCATTGGGTGACCTGAGTATATGTGTAAAGTTTGCTCATTCGTCATGGTAGCTAAATAGTGCATTGTTAACAGGTATTGCGCCCAATTTTGAAAAACGGCACCGTTACCTCCATAGGTAATTAATTCTTCAGGGTGCTGAGCTACTGCTGGGTCTAAGTTGTTTTGAATCATCATCATAATAGCGGCAGCTTGTTCAGAATTTGCTGGATACTCAGAAATTGGTCTAGCATAAACCTGATAATCTGGTTTAAACCTGTACATGTAAATACGTCCGTAAATTTTTAACTCCGCTGAAAACTCAAGAGCTAACTCCTTATGCCATTGTTTTGGAAAATATCGTAAAGCATTTTTTATGGCTAATTTTTTTTCGTTTAAAGTGAGTATCTCTTTTCTTCCAGGAGCTCGATTAACACCATTAGGATATTCTTTTATAGCTGGTAATTTATCTGGAATCCCTTGTAAAATTTGCTCTTTAAATGTCATTTTATATTTATTTTAAAATAAAAGTTCTATTTACTACCAAGTTAATCATGGCATTGATATCATCTTTTAACAAACGATCGTTTTCAAGTTTGGGAACTTTTTCTCTTATTATTTTAAAATTCTCTTCAATAATATCTGAAAAAGTATTTGGTCTTCTAAACTCTAAAGCCTGAGCTGCATACATGAGTTCAATAGCTAAAATCTTTTCTAAGTTGCCTAGTATTTCATTAAATCTTCTCCCTGATATACTGCCCATAGAAACATGGTCTTCTTGTCCCAATGCCGTCGGAATACTATCTGCAGATGCTGGAAAACACAACGACTTGTTTTCTGAAACTAATGCTGCAGTGGTATATTGAGGAATCATAAAACCAGAGTTTAATCCGCCACCCGTTGTCAATAATCGAGGCAAACCAAATTTACCTTCTAGCAATAAGAAGCATCGTCTATCAGAAATATTCCCTAATTCTGATGCAGCAATCGAACAATAGTCTAAAGCCATGGCTAATGGTTGACCATGAAAGTTACCGCCAGAAATCGCTTCAGATTCGCTTAAAATAATAGGATTATCGGTAACCGAATTCATTTCAATCTGTGCCAGCTTTCTTAAATGAAAAAAGGCATTTCTTGAAGCACCATGAACTTGTGGTATGCATCGCATAGAGTAGGGGTCTTGTACACGTTCGCAGTCTTCATGAGCATCAACATTTTGTGATTTGTAAAGCAGCATAAACATACGTTCTGCGACTTCTATCGTTCCTTTAAATGGTCGTAGTTTGTGTAATTCATCCCTAAAAGGTGAACTACTTCCTTGGTATCCTTCTATACTCATTGCTCCAGCAACATCGGCTAAATCCAATAAGTATTCCATTTTTTTTAAGCCAATTATGGTATGTGCTAGTATAAATTGTGTGCCATTTATTAAAGCTAATCCTTCCTTTGCTTTTAATTTAATAGGCTTTAAATTATAATCTGATAACACTTTTTTAGCATCAATAATTTTATGCTTTACCCAAAATTCGCCTTCGCCTATTAATGGTAGAAACAAATGGGCTAGAGGGGCTAAATCTCCCGAAGCGCCAACTGATCCTTGTTCGGGCACAACAGGTAATAGATCATGTTCTATAAAAAAGATAATACGCTCTAATACCTTCAGTCTAATACCGGAATACCCTTGACTTAATGCGTGTACCTTGCATATCATCATAATTTTAGAAAGGTTTTTATCAATAGGTTTGCCAACACCAACGGCATGGGTAATTAATAAATTTTCTTGAAGTTTATTAGTTTCATCATAACTAATTTGTACATCACATAAAGGGCCAAACCCAGTATTTACGCCGTATACAGGTTTGTTAGAATTTGCCAAAACTTCTACTTTTTTTCTCGAAGCATTAACTTTATCTTTTGCTTCAGTGGTAAGTTCACCTTTGATCTTACCGTTGGCTATATCTAAAACCTTTTCTAATGTTAATTTATCAATACCGTATTTAAATATCATTTTAATTGAATTACTTGATTATTACAAAGTTATTCCTATTTTTAATGTTTAAAAAGACCATTTAATCACATTATTGATAACTATGAGTAATCAATTAGAAATTCGACATTTAAAGTATTTCCTTGCCGTTGCAGAGGATTTACATTTTAGAAAGGCCGCTGAACGTTTGTATATTTCTCAACCAGGATTGAGTAGACAAATTAAGCAAATGGAGGAAGATTTAGGTGTGCAATTGTTTGACCGCCATAACAGAAAAGTGGTTTTAACCAAAGCAGGTACTTATCTTAAAAGCGAATTATCTCGAAATTTAAAGCAGTTGAACGACATAGTCGATCATGCTAAATTGCTTCAAGATGGTAAAAAAGGCCAACTGAAACTTGGTTACGTTGGGTCTGCAATGCAGAAAATTATTCCTGAGTTATTGATTAATTACAAAATTAAAAACCCTGATATTATTTTTAGTTTGAAGGAAATGGATAATCAAAAGCAAATTGAAGAGTTACTCAATTTTAATATCGATTTTGGATTTGTAAGATTAGAAGAAGTTCCTAAAACAATAAATAAACTTTGTGTTTTAAGTGATACTTTTTGTTTGGTGTTACCCGAGAATCATGCTATAAACCTGAATAATTTTAAAAGTATATCTCAACTTAAAAACGAATCATTTATTCTTTTTGATCCTGAGTATAGTAAATCTTACTACAATAAAGTTCTTGATATTTTTCATGAAAGTGGTTTTTCGCCTATAATTTCTCATTTAACTATTCATGCAAGTTCTATTTATAAATTGGTTGAGAATAATTTTGGAGTGTCTATAGTACCAAAGTCTTTATCTTTAAACAATCCAGATGGTGTAAAATTTATTGAATTGAATTCAATTTCACAAAAAACAGATTTGTCATTAGTCTGGAATAAAATGAATAGAAATCCACTTTTAACAGGAGTTTTAAATCTGTTTGATGCATTACCGAATTAGTAATCAATTAACTAGATTCTCTAAAAATCAATTCAGTTGGAATAACGACTTTTTGTGGTTCAAAAGAAATTCCTTTTCGAATACAGTTTATTTCATGAAATAAAATGTCTGCAGCTTTTTTACCCATTTCAAAACCGTTTTGTTCAACTGTGGTAAGCGCAGGGGTTATAACCGATGCCATAAACCAATTACTAAATCCCATTAATGCTATTTGTTCGGGGATTTTAATATTATTTTGGTTGAAGTATTTAATAGCTCCTATAGCGAGTAAATCGTTTACGGTAAAAAGTGCATCTACATTTCCTTGATGATCGCTAATAAGTTTTTTTGCGCTATTATAACCATCTTCAAAATCTGAATTATTATTACACAGATAGACTAATGAAGGGTCGAATTCTATATTATTATCAGCCAAAGCTTTCTTATAACCTAAAAAGCGGTCAATAGAATTTTGTGGATTTAAATCGCCTCTAAAATGAGCAATTCGCTTGTATCCTTTCTTAATTAAATAGGATACAGCTTCATAAGCAGATTTTCTATCGTCAATAAATACTTTAGAACAATTTACATTTTTTGAAATTTTATCAAAAAGAAGTAAAGGAATACCGTTATTAATTATCTTATTTAAATGATCGAAAATATGTGTTCTATTTGAGAGCGATATTAAAATACCAGCAACACCTTTGCTAATAAGCAAATCAACCTGTTTTTTTTCAAGTTCATAGTCTTCATTAGATTGCATTACAATCACCAAATAATCATGTTTTTCGGCAACTTCAAGAATACCTTTAATAACACTGGAAAAGAAATAATGCACATTATCTGGTATAATTAAACCTAAGGTTTTTGATTCATTTTTACGCAATCCAAGTGCAAATGAATTTGGCGAATAATCTAATTTCAAAGCCAGATCTTTTACCTTTTTTCTAGTCTTTTCACTTACATCGGGGTAGTCATTCAGTGCTTTAGATACTGTAGTGATAGAAATTCCTAATTCCTTTGCAATTTGTTTTAGGCTAACTGGTTTCATGATTACTTTTGCTATTAATAAGTTTTCTGAGAATTAAACTTTATAAATATTATACAAGATAGACTTATTGATGGGTTAATCTAAATTAATGTGTTATGGAATACGTTTTTTTATCAACACCTATACCTTTAAGTGTTAAAGATTTCCATTCTTTGGGTAAAATTGGATGTTTCTGTACAATCCCTTCATCGGTTAAATGTAATCCGCCAAAGCCGAATAAAATAGTTTGAAGCATGCCTCCAGCTCCAGTTGCAAAATAAGGTTCGTGTCCTGTGGCTGTTTCAGATAGTGCGCCAAATGGTGGTCTTTTATTAGGCACATAGCTTTCTTTAAAAAGCCTGTAAGCGTTATTGGCATCACCTAAGCGTGCATAAATTGCTGCTAGAGCAGATTTCCCCATTGTAGGGCCATCAATTCTAATTTTAGGTTCATAATATTTTAAATCTTTTATGATAGTTTCTCTATCATTAATCACATTTAAGGGAAATGCCAATAAATTCACATCGGCCTGCTTTATATTTTCCCCAGCATACTTACTGTGCTCCATGGTAGTACCATCAGGAAATTTATGAATTTTAATATGGTCTGCAACGTCTTGCCACATTGGGTTTGCAGGAATATTTAATTCATTAGCAGCCAGAACAGCATATTTTAAAGATGTAATAGCGGATCCATTGGTAAACGCATTATCATCAACATTCGGAGCATCTTCATTCGCTCCAACCACATTTTTAATGGAGTATGTATTATCTGCATTTTTTGTAGAGCGACTTACCCAATAATCTGCAACTTCTTTAAGCATAGGGTATCCACGCTCTATAAGCCATTTTTTATCTTTTGTAACTCGATAATAATTCCAAAAAGCAATGCCAACATCAGCAGTTATATGATGCTCAAAAGTTCCTGTTAGCGCCCATGCAGGGGTTGCTTCTTCACCTGTATCATCGCTTTCCCATGGAAACATCGCACCTTTATAACCAAAGTTTATAGCTTTTTCTTGTGCTTTTTTAATACTATCGGAACGATAATTTACTAAAGACCTCGCGATATCCTGATTGAGCAATAATAGGGGAGGATACATCCAAAGTTCTGTATCCCAAAATATATGTCCATTATAGTTTTGCGAAGAAAGCCCCATTGGAGCAATACTTAAATTAGAATCGCCTCTGCCAAATGCGTAGAGATGGTATAGAGCCAAACGAACATCTTGTTGGGTTTGCAAATCACCTTCAATAATTATATCGCCTTCCCATAAATTTGCCCACAAATCAAAATGCTGCTTTAATAAATCAGATTTTGGTGTTAATAAATTAAAAATTACAAAGCGTTCAGATTCATTTTGCGGATCATCAAAATCTTGTGTTGTGCATTGTGCCGCAGTCCACGCAAATTCTAAGGTGTTATTTTTTTTGATTGACTTTTCAAAAGACAGTTGATTATTGAGATCGCTTACTTTATTATGATGAAGTTCTGGTCTTTGATGTTCTCGGGTAGAGTTTATATCATGCCAAATAAACGTTGCCGAAGTAGCTACAGTGTGCCTGCCAAATTCAGTATTTGCAACAGTTTGTAAAATAGGCATTGTGGTTTCTAAATCTTTTAAAATGCGGAAGGTGCTTATTGGATTTTTATACGAATCATTACTTTCAATTTTCCCAATAGCTTTGATTTTTAAGCTTTGTAAAGCTTCAACTTTAATATCGATATAACTACTATAAGGTACATTTCTTAAGGCATAAAAAGTATAAGAAATGGTCGCTTTGTCTTTAAATTTAAACGAGGTTGTAAAACTTCCCGCTTTCATATTTAGAGTTTGTTTCCAATTGGAAATGTTAGTTTCATCAACCATTTCGTCATCAATAGAAATGTCGAGATTTCCAAAATTCATCCCTTCTAAAATTTTACTCACACCCAATTGAGAAGCTTTTTCATAGACATTATTTAGAATAATTTGTTTGGTTTTAAAAGGCTTTTCAGAAGGTAAAACACCAATGCGTCCATTAGCCACAACAATACCTGTGTAATTGGATTTGTTGGTTGTTGAAATGTGCCATCCGTCGTTTTGAGCAGATAATAAAACTGCATTAAAGCATAGTAAAAGAGACCAAAAAAATTTCATAACATTAATTTTAGGTACATAAAATTACGAATTTATACTATTTGACAAACAACAATTGTTTATTGTTTAGAAATTAAAACCACCTTGCCGAAATCGATTTCGATATGAAATCCTTTAAGAATTCATTATTTCAAAGCAATTTTTATTCGGTTTTATCTAATTTGGTATTGAACTAACTGAACTAAAACTATGAACAAAAAGATATTAATTTGGTCTATTACTGCAGCATTGGCAGGATTTTTATTCGGTTTTGATACCGTGGTAATATCAGGAGCAGATAAAAAACTACAAGCATTATGGGGAACTTCTGACGCCTTTCACGGCTCTGTAGTAATGGCGATGGCACTTTGGGGAACCGTATTTGGTGCTCTTTTTGGTGGTATTCCTACTAACAGGCTGGGACGAAAAAAGACCTTAATTTGGATTGGGTTATTTTATTTTATTTCGGCAGTAGGGTCTGCATTAGTCAACGACCCGTATACGTTTGCCGTTTTTAGATTTTTAGGTGGAATAGGAGTTGGTGCTTCTACAATTGCAGCTCCCGCTTATGTTTCTGAAATTTCCCCCGCGAAAAATAGAGGGCGACTGGTTGCTTTGTATCAATTTAATATTGTTCTTGGAATTTTAATTGCATTTTTATCAAATTACCTTTTAAGCAATGTAGGTGAAAATGCATGGCGATGGATGATTGGTGTTGAAGCCTTTCCTGCTTTAATTTATACCGTTTTAATTTTTACAGTACCTAAAAGTCCGCGTTGGTTAGTTTCCAAACATAGGTATGACGAGGCCAAAGCGGTGTTAAAAATTATCAATCCTAATGATGATGCCGAAGTATTAATGCAAGAAATAAAAACAGAAAGTGAAAGTCATATTGACGGCGAAAATATCTTTATGAAAAAGTATAGATTTCCGTTAATACTCGCTTTTCTAATTGCTTTTTTTAATCAACTTTCTGGGATTAATGCCTTTTTATATTATGCACCGCGAATTTTTGAGGAAGCCGGTTTGGGAGAAAGTACGGCTTTATTAAGTAGTATAGGAATTGGTGTTACCAATTTGATATTCACACTTTTAGGTGTGTTTTTAATTGATCGATTAGGACGAAAAACACTCATGTATATCGGTTCAATAGGCTATATTATTTCGTTAAGTTTGGTTTCAGCAGCTTTCTTTCTAAATTGGGAAGGTATGGCTGTACCTATATTTTTATTTCTATTTATTGCGTCACATGCCATAGGTCAGGGTGCTATAATTTGGGTGTTCATTTCAGAAATTTTCCCGAATAACTTAAGAGCAAGTGGTCAATCGTTCGGAACTTCAACACATTGGGTGTTGGCAGCAATAATTCCATCACTAGTTCCAGTATTGTTTTCTACAATAGGAGCCGGGGTGGTGTTTATGGTATTTGCCATCATGATGGTATTTCAACTCTTATTTGTTATATTTATGATGCCGGAAACCAAAGGGGTTTCACTTGAAGAATTAAGTAAAAAGCTTACTAGATAATCTAACTAACCCAAAGTATAATGAAAACATATTTGCATGTAATTGGTCTGATATTATCGTTCTTAATTTTAGGATGTAAGCAAGATAAAAAAGCAGAAAATCCTGAAACAGTTTTAGATATTTCGGCTAATCTTGAAGAGGAATTATACCGTCCTAATTATCATTTTACACCCAAGGCTAATTGGATGAATGATCCTAACGGTATGTTCTATTATAATGGAGTTTATCATTTATATTTTCAGTATTATCCAGATGGAAATGTTTGGGGTCCTATGCATTGGGGGCATGCAAAAAGTAAAGATTTAATTTCTTGGGAAGAACAACCCATTGCAATTTATCCAGATAGTATTGGTCTTATTTTTTCGGGAAGCGCCGTAGTAGATAAAAACAACACGTCTGGCTTTGGTAAAGATGGTAAAACGCCGATTGTTGCTATGTACACTTATCATAATATGGATGGTGAAAAAGCAAAGCGTTTAGATTTTCAAACCCAAGCTATAGCTTATTCATTGGATGAGGGACAAACGTTTGAAAAATATACTCAAAATCCAGTAATTAAAAACCCAGGAATTAAAGATTTTCGAGATCCAAAAGTGATTTGGGATACGGCTAGGGAACAATGGGTTATGGTTTTAGCTGCGGGCCAAAAAATTATGTTTTATAGTTCGAAGAATTTAAAAGATTGGAAGTTAATTTCTGAATTTGGAGATGGAGTTGGGGCACATGGTGGTGTTTGGGAATGCCCTGATTTATTTCCGATGACCATTGAAGGTACAAACGAACAAAAATGGGTGCTCATTGTAAGTATCAACCCTGGCGGACCAAATGGAGGTAGTGCTACTCAGTATTTTTTAGGTGATTTTGATGGTAAAACTTTCAAGTTAGATGCTACATTTACTAAACAATTAAAAGAACATAATGCTGTTTGGTTGGATTACGGAAGAGATAACTATGCAGGGGTAACGTGGTCTAATATTCCAGAAGCAGACGGAAGAAAACTATTTATAGGTTGGATGTCTAATTGGGATTATGCCAGAGATGTTCCTACTGAAACATGGCGAAGTACAATGACCATAGCAAGAGAATTGAAACTTAAAAAGCTGGATGATGGTTATCAATTAGTTAGCATGCCAGTTTCAGAACTCGATAAATACACCTCAAAAACTATTCGTATAGATTCCTTAAAAGTGGATCAAAATAAGGTAATCGTTTCAAGTAATGATGTCAATCTTTCTAAATTAAGAGTTAAATTAGAAATGAATAATTTAAAAGATAAGAAGTACACATTTCTTTTTCAAAATAAACAGGGAGATAGACTTTCCTTTGGAATAGATAACAAAGAGAAGTATTATTTTTTAGACAGAACAAAATCGGGACTGGTTAAATTCTCGGAAAAATTTGCACCAAATATATCTAAGGTGCTTAGGGATAACATTGCAAAAGATATTACCATAGAAGTGCTTATGGATAAAACCTCTATTGAAGTATTTTTTAACGAAGGAGAAACAGTTATAACAGAATTGTTTTTTCCAAATAAACCATTCGAAACGTTATCTATTCAAACTTCTGATGAAACACTGTTAGTTGAAAATATAAAAGTTGAAGAATTTCAATTTAATTAAATCATTTTTAGAATGGCGAATATTGTTTGTTATGGCGAAGTATTGTGGGACATATTTCCTGAATATGAAAAAATTGGTGGCGCTCCACTTAATGTGGCATTAAGGCTTAATTCGTTTAATAACAAAGTTACCATGATTAGTAGCGTGGGTAATGATGAACGGGGTAATCAATTATTAAAGTATGTTGAAAGTGAAAGACTGAACCTTGACCAAATTCAGATAAACAAAGATTATAAAACCAGTGAAGTAAACGTATTTTTGGATGACAATGGGACAGCCAGTTATACCATAGAATATCCATGTGCTTGGGATTATATTAAATTAGATGATACGCTTGTAAATACAGTAAAACAGGCAGATGCCTTTATATTTGGAAGCTTAGTTGCACGAAATACTGTATCGTACAAGACCTTACTTAACCTAATAACTGTAGCCAAATTCAAGATCTTTGATGTTAACTTAAGACCTCCACATTATAAAATAAATGTTTTACTAGAATTGATGAATAAAGCGAACCTCATTAAATTTAATGATGAAGAGCTTTTTGAAATTTGCAGCGCACTCAATTTTAATTCTGAAAACTTAAAAGAGAATATTGAGTTTATTTCTAACAAAACAAACACGAAAACCATTTGTGTAACATTAGGAGGCAAAGGTGCAATGTTGTTGAGTGATGGTGTTTTTTATACTAATAAAGGTTACACAGTGACAGTGAAAGATACTGTGGGTGCCGGAGATTCTTTTCTAGCATCTTTATCTCATAAACTTCTAAATAATGAAGATCCACAAAATGCTATCGATTTTGCATGCGCAGTGGGTGCATTAGTAGCATCTAGCGTGGGAGCAAACCCTAAAATTTCAAATGATACTATTAATCTTTTAATAGAAAATAATTAGTATTCATTTTTGGAATTCCTTTCAAGACTTCCTTTGTTTTTAGATTAGTTCTTCTTTTAAGGATTAATTGATATTAAAAAACTTTCATTTTCGACTTATTTACTGCTGAAAGACCTAGTAATATTTCTATATAAGGTCATTTATTAAATTTTTCAATAAATTATTAATTTCATAATTCTGTCCTTAATTTATTCTCAAACTATGATTTTTGTCATATTTTTTTTGTGATTAGGTAAAATCGAAAACGTTTTCGGAAATATAATGGACGTTTTTTTTCCTATTTTTTGCGCCTTCAAGAGAAAAATACAAAGTTTGTATTGCATGGAAAGTTTTTAAGTGCTTTTTATGTAACTAAACTTAATTAAATAACTAAATATGAAAAACAAATTACTAAAAAAAACGCTGCTTCTACTCCTGTTTTTGAGTGGAAGTTTTATGTATGCGCAAACAGTATCAGGAACAGTTTCTGATGAGTCGGGTCCATTACCAGGAGTAAATGTTTTGGTTCAAGGAACTACAACTGGAACTGTAACAAATTTTGATGGAGAGTATGAAATTAACGCTAACAATGGGGATACCTTAGTATTTTCATTTCTAGGTTATTTAACTCAAGAAATTGTTGTATCGGGTTCAACTTTAAATGTAACCCTAAGTGAAGATGCTGCCCAATTGGATGAAGTTGTTGTTGTAGGTTATGGTAGTACTACTAAAAAAGAAATTACTTCAGCCGTTACTAAAGTAGGCGAGGAGGAATTTAATAAAGGTACTATAAATAGTCCTTCAGAATTACTTCAGGGTAAAGTTGCTGGTTTAAGTATTTATAACAAAGGTGGAAACCCTAATGAAGATGCAGTTATTCGTTTAAGAGGTATTTCTACTGTAGGATCTAACGCATCACCGTTGGTGGTGGTAGATGGTGTAATTGGTGCATCATTAAATAACATAGACCCTAATGATATTGATAGTATGACTGTTTTAAAAGATGGTTCAGCAGCTGCGATTTACGGTTCTCGTGGATCAAGTGGTGTAATTATAGTAACTACGAAAAGAGGTAAAGCAGGTTCAACATCTGTTTCTTATAATGGTTCTGTTGCTGTTGCATCAATTGCTAATCAGGTTGAAAACATGTCAGGTAGTCAATTTGTTGCTGCCGGTGGTACAGATTTAGGAAGTAGAACAGATTGGTTAGATTTAGTAACTAGAGATGCTGTTACTAACGTTCATAATGTAGCTATCACAGGTGGTTACGATAGAACGAATTTCAGAGTTTCTACTAACTTTAGAGATGCGCAAGGTATCCTAGATAAATCAGGATTTAAGCAGTTTAATACAAGACTGCAAGCATCTACTACTATTTTAGATGATAAATTAAAAATTGACTTTAACGCTTCTTATACTAAAAGAGATTCAGAATTTGGATTTAATGAAGCATTAAGATATGCAGTACTTTATAACCCTACAGCGCCTGTTTTAGGTGCAGATTCTCCATATCCATATAATGGAGATCCTTATGGAGGTTATTTTGAAACACTTGGTTTATTTGATAGTTTCAACCCTGTATCTATTATAAATCAAAATACGAATAACGGAAACCGTAACGAGTTTATTTACGGCGCTAATTTTAAATATTCAGTTACGGATAATATTGCTGTAAACGCAACATATTCTGAGCAGTTTAAAAAATTAACGAATGGAGAATACTACAGAACAACTTCATTATTTAGAGGTAGTGCAAGTAGTCCATCTCGTAAAGGTTTAGCTAGACTTTACTCTAAAGATGATAAGTTTAAGTTATTTGAATTGTATGGAGACATCAGTATTGATCCAAGTGAGAAATTAAACTTGAAATTTACTGGAGGTTACTCTTGGCAAGAAGAAACATTTAATGATTACTTCTTAGCTGCTGGAGATTTTCCAAATGATAATTTAGCTTATTTAGATGCATTAGAGTGGTCTCAAGATCAAATTAATGCTGGACAAATAGAAATTAATAGTAACAGATCTCCTGAGCAAAGAATCATAGCATTTTTCGCAAGAGCAAATGCAACTTTTGATGATGCTATTTATTTCAACGCATCTGTACGTAGAGAAGGTTCTACTAAATTAGGAGAAAATAACAAATGGGGAACATTTCCTGCATTTGGTTTAGGTGTAGATTTAAACAAATACTTAGAACTTAGTAATGTAGATTTATTCAAAGTGCGTTTAGGTTATGGTGTTACAGGTTCTTTACCGAGTCAATACGGATTAGCAAATGCGAGATTTGAGCCAACGGCAGATTTATTAAGTACAAACCAAGTAACAGATGCTAACCCAGATTTAAAATGGGAGCAAAAAGCAGAAACTAACTTTGGTATCGAATTTAACATGGGACGCTTATCTGCAACCTTAGACTTATATACACGTAAAGTTTCAGACTTTATCTTAGAAAGAGCAGTCGATGTTGCGGTTTACCCAACAGGAAGACGAGTTGAAAATGGAGGTGACTTATCAACCAACGGTTTTGAGTTAGCTCTAGATTATGATATTGTTAAGAATTCAGATTTATCTTATAACTCTGGAATTGTATTATCAAGCTATAAAACAACTTTAGACACTTTTGCAAATACGACTTTAAATGGTAACCTAGGTGCTCCTGGTCAGAATGACACGGCTGTAATTTTGGTTGCACCTGGTCAAGCAATAGGTGAAATTTGGGGACCAGTATGGACTGGAGATGTAGTTGATGGTAGTCAAACTTTTAAAGATGTTAATGGTGATGGTACTATTCAGGATGGGCAATTAATTGCTAATTATCTTGATGCAGACGGTGATGGAGTAAGAGATGGTGATTTAGCGAAGTTAGGAAAAGGTATTCCTGATTTTGAATTAGGTTGGTCTCATACATTAACTTATAAGAATTGGGATGTAAATGCTTTCTTTAGAGGTGCATTTGGTCATAGTATGGTTAATGCATTTAGAGTGTTTTACGAGCCAGTAGTTGGTAGCCAAGGTTCTTATAACTTAATAAATACTAAGTACGCAGACCCTGCAATTACAAATGCAAAATTTAGCTCTTTATATGTAGAGAAAGCAGATTTTGTTAAATTGGATAACTTATCAGTAGGATATAACTTTGATATTGCTGAAGGCAATAAATACATTAAAAGTTTAAGATTATCATTAAGTGCTCAAAACTTGTTTACAATAACAGGTTATACAGGTGCTGATCCAGAACCAGCATTAACAGATAGAGGTTCTGTTGATAATGGAGGATTTTTAGGAACAGATGCTAACCCGTTAATTCCGGGTATCGATAGAAGATATAATTATTTTGCATCAAGAACTTTTACGTTAGGTGTAAATGTTAACTTTTAATTAAAAAACTATGAAAAATATATTTAAAATAATTTTAATGTCTAGTGCACTCATATTTGCAGGTGCATGTACAGACTTAGACGAAGTTTTAGTTGGTGAAGTTGATTCTCAATTCAATGGAGAAGAGCCAACTTTCGGTAACTTTGATGGAGGCGGATCAGGACCTTCAGATGCAGTTTCTTCTGCATACAATCAATTAAGAGAATCTGGTTCTGCTAACCATGGAGGATATTGGTCAGTTCAGACCGTTTCTTCTGATGAAGCAGCTATTACTCAAAAAGGTGGTGACTGGTATGATGGTGGAATCTGGATAGATATGCACAGACATACTTATGGTCCTGCTAATGGTCCAGTAAATGGAACTTGGACACAACAATATGCTGCGATTGGAGCTTGTAATTCAGCATTGGCTGATGGTGGGTTAGATGCAGATCAAACCGCTCAAATTAGAGCGTTAAGAGCATTTTTCTACTACCGATTATTAGATTTATATGGTAGAGTAAAAATTGTAACTACACCTGGTGTAGATGCACCACAAGCAACTAGAGTTCAAGTTTTTAACTTTGTTGAAAGTGAGTTATTAGCGGCTTTGGGTGTTCCTAGTGTTTTAGGTATGGATTTATCTTCAAGTCCACTTAGCACCTTACAAACACCTTATAGAATTAATCAATTTGCAGCTTTAGGTTTAATTGCTAAACTTTATCTTAATGCAGAAGTATATACAGGTACGCCTAGATATGCAGAGGCTTCGGCTGCTGCTGGTTATGTAATTGATAATGGTGGATACATGTTATGTGGCGACGGATGTACTGTGCCAAATGCAGCTAAAAGACCTAGTGTAGCTTCAGATCCTGATATGTTAGAAGGATACGCAGCGGTTTTTGCACCTAACAATCAAAATAACCCAGAACTAATCTGGTCTATAGCATATGATAATGTGTCTGGTGGAAATATGAATTTTGCACAAATGACTTTACATTATTCAAGTCAATTTACTTGGAACTTGCAAAATCAGCCTTGGAATGGTTATTCAGCGTTAGAGGATTTTTATAATTCTTATGATGCAGCTGATAAGCGTAAAGCAAACAACTTTATTGTTGGTACTCAACTTGATTACAACGGTTCTCCGATTTTAGATTATGCGAGTGCTGAAGAAGATATCACATTAATTTATACTCCTGAGATTGATGAGCTAGAGCCTAATGCATCTAGACAAGGTGGTGCGCGTTTAGGTAAATTTAGCTTCCGTCAAGGTCAAAGAGATAATATGGATAACGATTACCCAATTATTAGATTAGGTGATATGTATTTAATTCGTGCTGAGGCTGACGCTAGAGCAGCTGGCGATTGGTCTTTAGCTTTAACAGATGTTAATACTATTAGAGCAAGAGCAGGAGTTCCTGCTTTAGGATCAATTACTGCTGATGAATTTTTAGCAGAAAGAGGTAGAGAAATGTTTATTGAAGTAACTCGTCGTCAAGACTTAATACGTTTTGGGAAATTTAATGATGCTTGGTGGGAAAAACCAGCTTCAACTCCTAATAAAAACATATTTCCTATACCACAGGAGCAAATTGATGCTTCAAACGGTACTTTAACACAGAATCCTGGATATTAATTTGTAGTTTGAGTTTTATATTAAACGGGTTATCAACTATATTTGATAACCCGTTTTTCTTATCATAATAATTACATAATACGTTGAAACTATATTGCTACATTTTGGTTTTATTCATTGTCTTTTCTTGTACTTCAGAAGAAAAAAAAGACGATGTAATGTTCAAATTAAAACCAACAGAAATAACTTTTCAGAATACATTAATTGAAACAGAAGCCTTAAACCCATATACTTATAAAAATTTTTATAATGGTGGGGGTGTTGCCATTGGAGACATCAATAATGATGGTCTAGAAGATATTTATTTCTCTGGAAATTTAGTAGATAACAAACTTTATTTAAACAAAGGCAATTGGCAATTTGAAGATGTTACTGAGAAAGCTGGCGTTGCTTGTCAAGATATATGGTCTTCTGGAGTAACTTTTGTTGATATAAATTACGATGGTTTTCTAGATATCTACGTGTGTAAAGCGGGTCCACCAAGCAATAAAAGTAATAGGCATAACGAGTTATTTATTAATAACGGCGATTTAACTTTTACTGAACAATCAAAAAAATATGGTTTAGATATTACGGGTTTAGCTGTACAGGCTAACTTCTTCGATTATGATAAAGATGGTGATTTAGATTGTTACTTGCTTAGTAATTCCATTCGATCTGTGGGCAATTACGATTTAATTACAGACCAAAGAAACACGGCCACTAATTCAGGTAATAAATTCTTAAGAAATGATAATGATGTATTTGTTGACGTAACGAAAGAAGTTAATGTCTATTCCAGCGCTATTGGATTTGGTTTAGGAATTACGGTGAGTGATTATAATAATGATGATTGGCCAGATATATTCATTTCTAACGATTTTTTCGAGCGCGATTATTTATACACCAACCAAAAGAATGGAACTTTTAAAGAAAATTTAGCGCAACAATTCAATTCCATTTCAATGGGATCAATGGGTGCTGATGCTGCAGATTTGGATAATGATTCTAGAACAGATATAATGGTTACAGAAATGTTACCTAAATCTTTAGACAGACAGCGCACAAAAACAATTTTCGAATCTTGGAATAAGTATGATTTAGCCGTAAAAAAAGGATATCATTATCAGTTTTCTAGAAATGCTTTACATAGAAATATGGGAGATAGCATGTTTCTAGAAGTTAGTAGATTTTCAAACGTTGCCGCTTCAGAATGGAGTTGGGCTTCGCTTTTGTTTGATGCAGATAATGATGGTTACAAAGATATTTTCATTAGTAATGGTATAGCTAAAGATCTTTTGGACAGAGATTATCTGGTGTATATGGCTAATGATGATCAGATAAGAGACATGATAAAGAATGACAAACAAGTCATGGAAAAATTAATCAATTTAATGCCTTCTCAACCTGTTCCTAATGCGGCATTTAAAAATCTAGGAAATTTTGAATTTTCAGATGAATCTAAAAATTGGGGATTAGATCATCCTAGTTTTAGTAATGGAAGTGCCTATGCTGATTTGGATAACGATGGTGATTTAGATTTAGTAGTAAACAATGTTAATGCAAAAGCGTTTGTCTATGAAAATACCACTGATACCACTTTGCTAAAAAGTTTAACTATTAAACTAAAAGGCATTACAAGAAACACCAAAGCTATTGGGGCAAAAGTTGAAATTTTTTATAACAACCAATATAGTGTTCTAGAGAATTATCCGTCTCGAGGTTTTCAAAGTTCGGTATCAAATCATCTACTATTCGGTGTTAATAATACCGAAAAAATTGATAGTTTAATCATTACTTGGACTAGTGGGAAAAAGTCGATTCATAAAAATATTAAAACTAATAAATCCTATTCATTTTCTGAATCTGATTCATCAATCGTGAATAGTTTTGTTAACAGATCTGATTCACTTTCTATATTAAAGGAAGTAGAACCTTTTTTCAACTTCAATCATAGTGAAAATAATGCTGTTGATTTTAATCAAGAGCAGTTATTACCTGAGATGTATAATAATGAAGGCCCAAGCATTGCCGAAGCAGATTTGAATAATGATGGCATCCAAGACTTTTACATTGGTGGGGCTAAAGGACAATCGGGCAAATTATTTATTTCAGGAAAAAACAGTACATATCTAGAAGTTTCAACTCCGTTTCATTTGAATACAAAATCTGAAGATTTAGATGCGGTCTTTTTTGATAGCGATAATGATGGCGATTTAGACTTGTATGTGGCTAGCGGAGGAAAATCATTTTCAAAATTTGATTTCGCTTTAAATGATAGATTATATATTAATGATGGGAAACAAAATTTTTCTTTAAAAAATGATGCGCTTCCATTTAAAGCGCCCATAAGCACTTCTGTAGTGAAAGCTTATGATTACGATGGAGATGGCGATCAAGATTTATTTATTGGAGAACGTTTTAAAGTTGAAACTTATGGAATTCCTACAAGCGGATATATTTTAAAAAATCTGGGGAACAATACTTTTGAAATTATTGAGCCCGAAGCGCTACAAAATATCGGATTAATTACGGATGCTGCTTGGGAAGATTTCAATAATGATGGTCTAAAAGATTTAATAGTTATTGGCGAATGGATGCCTATTTCAATTTTTATCAATCAAAAAGGTGAATTAGTTAATAGAACGGTCGATTATGGTCTGGAAAATTCATCAGGCTATTGGAAATCTTTGAAATTATCGGATTTAGATAATAATGGGAAGTTGGATATTTTAGTTGGAAACAAAGGCACGAATACGTTCTTTAAAGACGGCGCTAGAATGTACATTTCAGACTTTGATAATAATGGCACTAAAGAGCAAATTATTTGCCATAAAATAGACGATAAATATTATCCAATTATGGATAGAGATGAGCTTATAGCGCAATTACCAAGTTTAAAACAAAAATTGTTGTATTATAAAGATTATGCAACTGCAAACATGTCTAGTATTTTCACTAAAGAACAACTAGAAAATGCAATCTTTGTTGATATTAACACTGTTAAAACTTCTGTGTTTTTAAATAAAAATGATACATTTATAAGCCAAAAATTACCCAATGAAATTCAATATTCTAACGTTGAAGCAATTGAAATTTTGGATATGAATAATGATGGAAATTTAGATCTTATTTTAGGAGGTAATCAATACTTGGTAAAGCCACAATTTGGACGTCAAGATGCTTCTAAAGGTTGGTTGGTTTATGGCAATAAAAATAGCTTATTTAATGAGGTCGTGCCACTAAGAATTAATGGACAAATAAGAGATTTTAAAGTTTTTAATAAAGACGATAAACGATACTTACTAACAGCAATTAATAATAAAAGCGTAACATTTTATGAAATTCAATAAAACTAACATTGCATTACTTTTAATAGTGGTTAGCTTTATAATAGGTTGTCAATCAGAATACACAAAATTAGTAAAGAGTGAATTAAATAGCGGGGTAAAATACAAAACAATTTTTCATGGATTAGAATTTGGGCAATCGCAAAAAGAGTTTTTTGAAATCTGCTGGAATTTAAATAAAATTGGTCTTGCAACCCATGGTGGTAATAATCAAAATGTGAAAGTTATTTTATATCCGCAAGATAGTGCAAGATCTACAGAGAAAATAGAGATGCTTTTCTATCCTAAGTTTGGTCCAGAAATGACTATACGAGCTATGAATTTAAAATTTTCTTATGTGGCTTGGTCGCCTTGGAATGAAAATTTAGAGTCTGATGATTTGTTGCCTGTGGTTAAAGATTCATTAATGAAATGGTATCCAGGAAACGATTTTATAAAAGTCAAAAATGTGTTGGTAAAAGTGGATGGTAATAGACAAATACAGCTTAATACCGAAACAGTTAAGGATGTGGCTGTTTTAATTGAAGACTTAGATTATAAATACAATAACTTGAAGAAGTAAAAATGAAATTTAATCGAATAATATTAACTTTTTTGGCATTTGCTTTGTTTGCAACTTGTAAAAAAACGGAAGAAAACAAAGAAGGTGTTCATATTACTGAAGAGCCTCAGTTTGAGTCGCTTTCATCTGAAATTACTGGAATAAACTTTGAAAATAATCTGGTTTCTACCGATGAATTTAACGTGTATAGATACCGAAATTTTTATAACGGAGGGGGCGTTTCAATAGGCGATGTTAACAATGATGGATTAGAGGATATCTATTTCACATCGAACCTAAACCAGAATAAATTATACATCAACAAAGGCAATTTTAAATTTGAAGACATCACAGAAAAAGCAAAGGTTGGTGGTACAAAAGCATGGTCTACAGGCGTATCTATGGTCGATATTAATGCTGATGGGTTCTTGGATATCTACGTGTGTAATTCTGGCGATGTAAAAGGGGATAATAAACAAAATGAATTTTTTATCAATAATGGCGATGGTACATTTACCGATAAAGCGGAAGTATTAGGTCTTGACGATAAAGGGTTTTCTACACATGCTTCCTTTTTCGATTTTGATAATGATGGCGATTTAGATGTTTATTTACTTAATAACTCATATCAATCTATTGGAAGTTTCAATTTAAAAAAGAATGAACGCCCTAAACGCGATGTGTTAGGTGGTGATAAATTATTTGAAAACCGAAATGGAAAATTTATAGATATTAGTGAAAAGGCGGGTATATACGGAAGTGTTATTGGTTTCGGACTTGGTGTTACCGTTGGTGACATGAATAATGATGGATGGCAAGATATTTACGTATCAAACGATTTTTTCGAACGTGATTATTTATACATTAATCAACAAGACGGGACATTTAAAGAAACACTAACAACATCTTTAAATTCTATTAGTGGAGCATCGATGGGTGCTGATGCTGCAGATATAGATAATGATGGATATAACGATATTTTTGTGACGGAAATGCTCCCAAGTGAATACGACCGTTTAAAAACTGTAACCACATTTGAAGACTGGAACAAATACCAATACAATGTAAAAAATGGTTACTACCACCAATTTACAAGAAACATGTTGCAACTAAATAATAGCAATCTCACCTTTAGTGAAGTTGGTCGTTTTAGTGGAGTTGAAGCCTCCGATTGGAGTTGGGGAGCCCTGTTTTTTGATATGAATAATGATGGTTTAAAAGATCTTTACATCGCAAACGGTATTTATAAAGACCTTACCAATCAGGATTATTTAAAGTATGTTTCAAATGAAGAAGTCATTCAAACAATCGTCTCGGGTGACAAAGTCAATTACAAGAAATTAATAGACATTATACCTTCAAATAAAGTTGAAAATCATGCCTATATCAATAATGGCGATTTAAAATTTAAACGTGTTAACAATGGCTTGAACACAGCAAGTTTTTCAAACGGTTCTGCCTATGGCGATTTAGATAATGATGGTGATTTAGATCTTGTGGTTAACAATGTGAATATGCCTTCTTTTCTTTACAGAAACAATTTAGAAAACCCAGATGCACACTATTTAAAAGTGATTTTAAAAGGCGAAGGACAAAACATACACGGTATAGGTGCTAAACTTGAGTTAAGTACAAAAAACAATGCCATTTCTCTTGAACAACAACCAGTTAGAGGTTTTCAATCGTCTATGGATTTCAGACCTAATTTTGGTTTTACGGAAACCGAAGAGTTGAAACTAACAGTAAAATGGCCTTCTGGAAAAGTATCTACTTTAACTAGCTTAAAACCAAATACGACCATTACAGTTAACGAAACAGATGCAGTATTACCAGAAAACGTTAACACTACCATTAATCCTGAAATTCTTTTTAATAAAAACGAAAGCATAATCAATTACCATCATAAAGAGAATAATTATGTAGATTTTAATATGGATCGATTATTACCTTTCATGAGAAGTCAAGAAGGACCAAAAATGGCTTTTGGCGATGTTAATAATGACGGTGAAGTTGATTTATTTATTGGAGGTGCAAAAGGATTTGCTTCGACCTTATTTCTTCAAAAAAATAAAAAATTCATAAAAAGTAATACCAAAGCTTTTGACAGACAAAAGGCCTCTGAGGCTGCAGAAAGCGTGTTTTTTGATGCTGATAATGATGGCGATTTAGACCTTTATGTATGCAGTGGTAGTATAGAAGCTTCAAAATACAGTGCTAATTATTTGGATAAGCTTTACTTAAATGATGGAAAGGGTAATTTTACCTTATCTACTCAACTATTACCGACCACAGAAGGTTTTCATAGTAGTAGTACTGTTTCAGTTGCAGATGTAGATAACGATGGCGATTTAGACCTTTTTGTTGGTGAAAGAAGTATTCCTAATGCATATGCTTCGCCAGGGTCTGGTTTTCTATTAATTAATGATGGTACAGGTAATTTTACCGAGTCGTCTTCAACTTTAGCGCCAGATTTTAAAGACTTAGGCATGATTACAGATGCCACTTTTGTAGATTTGAACCAAGATAATTTTAAAGATTTAGTGGTAGTTGGCGAGTTTATGGGTATTCAAGTATTTGAAAACCAGAATGGTAAATTTAGCAAATCTGAAAACAACAAACTGGCAAATCTTAAAGGTTGGTGGAATACTATTGAATTTGCAGACTTAGATAATGATGGCGACCAAGATTTGGTTGTTGGTAACCATGGATTAAACAGTCGATTTAAAGCGAGTAATGAGCAGCCAATTAAACTATATGCTAAAGATTTTGATAGAAATAGTTATGTAGACCCTATACTTGGGTTTACTGCTGAAAATGGTAAGGAATATCCATATGCCTTACGTCATAATCTAGTGGATCAGTTAAAATATTTATCAAAAAAATATCCGGATTACGAATCGTTTAAGCATGCTACCATTCAAGATATATTTTCAAAAGAAGAACTTGAAGGTAGTATACAACTTGAAGCTAATACATTAAGTTCTTTAGTTATATTTAATGAAGGCGATTTTAATTTTAAAGTAGAAGAATTGCCGTTTGAAACACAGTTAACGCCTATTTATGCCATATCGATATCAGACTTTGATAATGATGGAGATGTGGATATTATTTTAGGAGGAAATCTTTTTGGTGTTATGCCTGAATTTGGCAGATATGATGCTTCATTTGGTAACTATCTTGAAAATTTAGGTAACGGTAAGTTTAAACATTTTAAAACTGGAAAAGGGCTGAATATCAAAGGTCAAATTAGAGATATTAAAGTGGTTAACAACCAAGTGTTTATCTCAAAAAATAACGACTCATTAGAAGTCTATAACTATTAATATGGCGAAAAAATTTGTTTTTATTTTTCTAATCATTTTAGGCTGTTCCAAAGAAGAAAAAACAACTGCCCATATTGAAGCATCTGCACCTTTTAAAGTGGTTGATGCGAATGTGTCTGGTTTAGATTTCTCTAATCAATTAAAGCCAGATGGCAATCTAAACATTATTGAATACTTATATTATTACAATGGCGGCGGTGTAGCAATTGGTGATATAAACAACGATGGATTAGAAGACATTTACTTGACGGCCAACCAGCAGGCGGATAAACTATTTTTAAATTTAGGCGATCTGAAATTTAAAGATATTACTGTAGAAAGTGGCATTAGTCAAGATAGTACTTGGTCTACAGGAGTTACTTTGGCAGATGTAAATAAAGACGGTTTACTAGATATTTATGTATCGAAAGTCGGTAATTATAAAGGATTACATGCGAAAAACGAACTGTACATCAATCAAGGGAATAATACCTTTAAGGATGAGGCTGAAAACTATGGTTTAGATTTTTCAGGGTTTTCAACGCAAGCTTCATTTTTTGATTATGATAATGACGGCGATTTAGATATGTATTTGATGAATCATTCTGTGCATTCAACGCATTCGTACGGAAATATAAGAATTCGCCAAACATCTGATGCACTTTCAGGAGATGTTCTGTATGAAAATAAACAAGAAGGCGAACAAATTAAATTTGTTGATGTAACTAAAGATACTGGCATCTACAACAGTCCTTTGGGATATGGTTTAGCGCTTTCAACTTCGGATGTTAATAATGATGGGTATATAGATATTTATGTGGGTAACGATTTTCATGAAAATGATTATTTATACATCAATAATGGCGATAAAACTTTTACTGAATCTAGTGCAGAATATTTTAATCATACGTCAAGATTTACCATGGGTGTCGATATTGCAGATATCAATAACGACCAACGTCTCGATATTTTTACATTAGATATGATGCCATACAAAGCTGATGTGTTTTTAAAATCTGGTGGTGAAGATTCCGATAAAATCGATCAAATAAAAGCATCATTTGGTTTTGAACAACAATACGCTAGAAATCACTTCCATCTTAATCAAGGTAATCATTTTGCAGATGTTGCTTTATTAACCCAAACCCATGCTACAGATTGGAGTTGGTCGCCTTTAATTTTAGATTATAATAACGATGGCTTAAAGGATATTTATATTACGAATGGTATTTATAAACGCCCTAACGATCTTGATTATATTAATTATTTGAGTACGGTTGATTTTGCAAAATACAAAGAATCAGAAGCTGATGAAATAGAATATAAGTTGATAAACACAATGCCGATGTTAAGTTTGCCAAATGTGTTATTTACGAATAGAAGTGAGCTAAACTTTGAAAAAACACCAGTTGATACCAATAATTTGGCAACGTATTCTAATGGCGCAGCTTATGGAGATTTAGATAATGATGGCGACTTAGATATTGTGGTTAATAATTTAAATGAAAAAGTCACACTTCTAGAAAACACAACTAGCAATAACAATTATTTAACAGTTGATTTAAATACAGAAAACCTTGGGCTAAATACCAACGGAGCTAAAGTTTATCTTTATGCCAATGGAAAAACGTACTTAAATGAACAGATTACAGTTAGAGGATTTATGTCTAGTTCATCAAATAAAGTGCATTTTGGATTAGGTGAAGTATCAAAAATTGATTCCATTTCTGTCGTTTGGAATGATGGTACAAAAACAGTAAAAACCAATATCGAAAAGAATAGAATTCTATCAATTAAAAAAGAAAATACTTCAAAAGTTGAGTTTGTAAAATCTATAAAAAGTAATCTTGAAACTTTCAATTATTCACATGAAGAAAATAATTTTTTAGATTACGAAAGAGAAGGTTTAATTCCTGAAAAATTATCTATTGAAGGGCCTTCAGTCGTGCAAGCAGATTTTAATGGAGATGAATTAGAAGATTTATTTATTGGTGGTGCTCGAGACCAAGAGCCTTCGCTTTATTTTCAAGATACTCAAGGAAACTTCAATTTGCAGTCGAATAGTTATTTTGAAAATGATAAAATTTATGAGGATGTTGATGCCATAGCTTTTGATATAGATAACGATGGCGATTTAGATATTTACGCATTAAGTGGGGGTAATGATTTTCCTGAAGGCGACCCCATGCTAGAAGATCGTGTGTATATAAATAATGGAAAAGGCAATTTTATCAGATTAAATTCAAAACTCCTTGCTACCAACGGAGGTTCGGTATCGAGTGCAGATTTTAATAAAGATGGTTATCCAGATTTGTTTATTGGAAACCGCTCAATTCCTGGTGCTTATGGCTTAACACCTTTCAGTTTTATTTTAAAAAACACAGGTAATAACAATTTTGAAATTGTTAGCAAAGCAAGAATGGGAATGATTACTGACAGTAAATGGGCAGACCTTGAAAATGATGGACAAACAGAGTTAGTTTTAGTTGGCGATTGGATGCCTATTCGTATTTATACTTATAACCTTGAAGGCAATTTTGAAGATAAAACCAAAGCATTTGGCCTAGATAAAACCAATGGCATGTGGAATGTGGTTCATGTTACCGACTTAAACAACGATGGAAAATTGGATATTTTAGCTGGAAACACAGGTTTAAATTTTAAATGGAAAGCCTCAATTGATAAACCAGTAAAAATGTACTTGGATGATTTTGATAATAATGAAACCTTAGACCAACTTATTTTTTACGATTATTTTGGTACTTATGTTCCATTTGCATCGAAAGACAAATTGATGCAACAAATACCCATGTTAAAAAAGAATTTTACGACCTATGAAGCTTTTGCAAATGTGCAAGATGTTTTAGACTTGGTCGATAAAAAAGAAATTTTAGAAACAAAATATATTTACGAGCTGCGTAACATGGTTTATTTTAATAAAGGAAATGCTTTTGAACAAAGAGCATTGCCAAATGAAGCACAGTTTAGTACAATTGAAGATTTTTATGTTGATGGAAAGGAAATATTCTATACAGGAAACACTAATAGTCATGTTTCTGAACTTGGGCGAAGTACGTCTAATTCCGGAGGTGCTTTGAAATATTCTGAAAATGATAATTTTAATTCTGTAAGAACACTGAATTTACCTAAACATTTTAGTGGTAGAAAAATTCTTAAACTAAAAGATGGTAAATTTTTAGTTATTGGTAATAACGACAAATCATATATCGTAAATTAAAAAATTGAATACGTATCAAATGAAAATTTTAAAATCTAAATATTATTTAATTATTGCAATTGTTGGTTTAACAAGTTGTAGTAAGCCAAATCCTATTGAAGTATCTCCAGAATTATTCCATAAATCAGTGGATAAGGTTATGGATATTCAAATACATGATATATTCTCACCACCGGTAGCAAGTCGAATTTTTGCATATCCTAATATTGCTGCATATGAAATTTTAGCGCAAAAAAGCTCAAAGTTACAGACCCTTGTAGGGACTATTAACGAATTAAAGCCAATCCCGAAAGTTGATTCTACACAACAGGTAAATCTGGAATTATCGGCTTTAATTGCACATATGGAGGTAAGTAAAAAACTCATTTTTTCTGAAGAAAAAATGGAAGTATTGCAAGATAGCTTGTACAAGGTTTGGGAGCAAGTTAACGAAGATGAGTTTAATGTTTCTAAGGCTTACGCCTTTGACGTCGTCGAGCACATAAAACAATACATGGATGCTGATAATTACAATCAAACCAGAACCATGCCGAAGTTTACAGTTGATATCGATGATCAAACCAGATGGCAGCCAACACCTCCATCATATATGGACGGCATTGAACCACATTGGAATAAAATAAGACCTTTTTTATTAGATTCAGCACAACAGTTTAAACCAGAACCGCATCCAGAGTTTTCTTTAAAAGAAGGCACTTTGTTTCATAAAGAACTGATGGAAGTTTATGACGTAAGTAAAGCGATTACTAAAGATGGTGATGAATCTGAAGAAATTGCAATTGCCAGGTTTTGGGATTGTAATCCATTTGTATCGGTAACAAGAGGGCATTTTATGTTCGCAACAAAGAAAATATCTCCGGGTGCACACTGGATTGGAATTGCAAAAATTGCTTCTAGGAAAACAAACTCGAACTTAGAAGAAACAGTTAATACCTACACAAAAACATCATTGGCTATTGCCGATGCTTTTATAAGTTGCTGGGACGAGAAATATAGAAGTAATTTGGTAAGACCAGAAACATTGATTAATCAAACTCTCGATCCGGACTGGTTACCCATCTTACAAACACCACCATTTCCTGAATATACCAGCGGACACTCGGTAGTTTCAGGTGCTGCGTCCGTTGTTCTAACTGGTCTTTTTGGTGATGATTTTTATTTTGATGACGATACCGAAATCCCTTTCGGATTACCAGTTAGAAGTTTTAATTCGTTTTATGATGCTTCTGCTGAAGCTGCTTTAAGTCGTTTATATGGCGGTATTCATTATAGAGCAGCTATTGATAATGGTTTAGATCAAGGAAAGCAATTGGGGCATTTTGTTGCGAAAAAACTCGAGTTGTAATAAAAGTTTTGCCTCAATATTTTGAATACATTAGGTTCAAATATTTTGGAAAACATCAATTTATAATTGTTTATTTTAATCATTATTAGCTTTATTTAACTTTTATATGCTTCTAATATTAATTATTTAATAGAGTCGAAAACGATTTAGATTAAAGATTTATCATTTTTAAGACATTATAATTGCTGTTCCTTAAAATTATAGTGAAATTGTTTTAATTTTTAAAAATTACATTAGAATGAAAAAGATAATTCTATTACTGTTTTCAATTGTATTAACAACAAGTAGTTGTAAAAAAAAAGATTCTAAATTAATAACTGATGCAGAAATGAATTCTGATAACTCAAAAACATGGTGGAAAGAAGGTGTACTTTATCAAATCTACCCGCAAAGTTTTAAAGATACCAATGGTGATGGTTTTGGAGATTTAAGAGGAGTTATTGAAGAATTAGATTATCTGGAAAGCCTTGGCATAACCATGGTTTGGATGAACCCATTTTTTGAATCTCCTTTAGTTGATAATGGCTATGATGTAAGTGATTATAAAGCAGTTCACTCGCGATACGGAACGATGGAAGATTTTCAAGAGATGTTGGATGGCATGAAAGCACGGGGGATAAGGTTTGTTCTAGACATTGTAGTAAACCATAGTAGTGATGAGCATGAATGGTTTAAATCGGCACGTAGTTCACGAGACAGTGAATATCGAGATTATTACCATTGGTGGCCAGCTGAAAAAGGAAAACCGCCTCACAGACACAGTCTTTTTGATCCCGAAGGTGGATGGGACTATGTTGAAGAAACCGATTCCTATTATCTGCACACATTTGCTGAAGCACAACCAGACTTAAATTGGGAAAACCCTAAACTTCGTCAGGAAGTTTATGATATTATGAAATTTTGGGCAGAAAAAGGGGTACATGGTTTTAGAATGGACGCTTTTCAATTTGCAAGTAAAGACACAACTTATCCTGAATTCCCAGAAGGTCATGAAAGAGATTTCATCAAATGGTACGGCTTAAGACCACAACTTCACGATTATTTAAAGGAAATGTACACAGAAGTTATTGAGCCTTATAATTTATTTGCAGTTGCAGAAGGTGCAGGAAGTACGTTTCAAGATGCTCACGATTTGGTAGATGAAGATAGAAACGAGCTACAAACGGCTTATCATTTTGAATATGTTGATATGTCTAATACACCAAAAGGGTATGAGCTAACTCAATTTAAAAAAGTATTTACAAAATGGGATAAAGAATTTTCAGAAAAAGGTTGGATTGCTATTTTTCTATCCAATCATGATAATGCAAGATTGGTAAATAGATTCGGAAATCCTAGCCCAGAATTTAGAAGAGTTTCAACGCAAATGCTTAATACATTTTTATTAAGTATGAGAGGCACACCATACACTTATTACGGAGACGAATTGGGTATGACCAATATAGATATGCCAACTATTGAAGAATATGTTGATATTGACGCTATCGGTAAGTATAAATCTGCTTTGGCAGCAAATGCTGATATGGATGAGTTTATGGAATTTCTAAATTATAGCTCACGTGAAAATGCACGTACGCCAATGCAATGGGATGATACAGATAATGCTGGATTTACAACAGGAACACCTTGGAAGCGCGTTAATCCAAATTATAAAGAAATAAACGTTGCACAACAAAACAATGAACCCAATAGCGTATTAAACCATTTTAGAAAAATGGTTAAAATTAGAAAAGATAATAAGCTTTTAGTATACGGAGTTTATCAGCTTTTACAAGAAGAACATCCTGAGATATATGCTTATACAAGGACTTTAGAAGATAAAAAAATGCTTGTGCTGTTAAATTTCACTGACCACGATTCGAGTATAGAATTGTATGAGGCCAATACAATTGATAGTACTATTATTAATAACTATGAAGACTTTTCAAAAGAAGATAATAGAATAACTCTAAAACCTTATCAAGCTATTATTTGTGAACTAACTAAATAATTTAATAAGATCATTATGAAAAATTTAAAGTTTCATTTTAGTTTAATATTTCTAGCGGCATTTATTTTTTCTTCTTGTAATAAAGAAGAAACAAGTTTTACAGTTAATTCGCCAGACACAAATATTTCAGTTGAGTTTACACTCTCAAAAGCTGGTCAACCATTATACATGGTTAATCATAAAAGCAAAACAGTGATTGATACCTCTTTTATGAGTTTCGATTTTAAAGATTTACCAGCTTTAAAGGATAATTTTAAAGTTGTTAGCACAAGTTCTAACACGGTAAACGAAGATTGGGATATGCCTTGGGGTGAGCAACTAACTGTAAACAACAATTACAATGAATTGGTTGTAAATTTAGAAGAACAATCTGAAGCAAAAAGGCTTTTGAATATCCACTTTAAAGTGTA
The DNA here is from genome assembly GCF_030344935.1 of Algibacter luteus. Lineage (NCBI taxonomy): Bacteria > Pseudomonadati > Bacteroidota > Flavobacteriia > Flavobacteriales > Flavobacteriaceae > Algibacter > Algibacter luteus. The sequence goes on from NZ_CP128313.1 coordinate 1,773,167, forward strand.
TAACGATGGTGTTGGTTTTAGATATGAATTTCCAGAACAAGCAAACTTAAAAGAGGTTTTAATTACAGATGAAAATACTGAGTTCAATCTAACTGGTGACCATAAAGTATGGTGGATTCCTGGAGATTGGGATATTTACGAACATTTATATAGCGAAACTAAATTTTCTGAAATTGATGCTTTATCCAAACGAAATCATGAGAATTTAGCGGCAACTTATATTCCAGAAAATGCCGTAAATACACCTGTTACAATGAAAACTACTGATGGTTTGTATTTGAGTTTTCATGAAGCAGATTTAACAAATTATTCGGGCATGACTTTAAAGGTTAACTATAAAAATTTAAAAATGGTTAGCGAGTTGGTTGGTTCTGACAGATTAAGTGGAAAAGCAAAACTGACGTTGCCATTTAATACACCTTGGCGAACTATTCAAATTTCAGAAAAAGCTGGAGATTTAATCGAGTCCAAAATGGTCTTAAATCTTAATGACCCTAACGAAATAGGCGATGTTAGCTATTTTACACCTATGAAATATGTAGGTATTTGGTGGGAAATGCATATTGGCAAATCGACTTGGGATATGGAAGGAAGTCAGGATATGAATACCTGGACTGAAGGAAAATCGGCAACGTCTAAGCATGGAGCAACGACTGAAAACGCTAAAAAATATATTGATTTTGCTTCACAAAATGGAATTAAAGGATTATTGGTAGAAGGTTGGAATACTGGTTGGGACAAATGGCTTTCGGATGCCGATGCGCGAGAAGGTCTTTTTGATTTTATGACACCATATGCCGATTATAATTTTGATGAGGTTATGAATTACGCTAAAGAAAAAGGTGTTGAGGTTATTATGCATCACGAAACTTCGGCAGCACCACTTACCTACGAAAAGCAAATGGATGAAGCCTATAAATTCATGAAAGTCAATGGCATTAATTCTGTAAAAACAGGTTATGTTGGTCAAATTATTCCTAAAGGAGAATATCATCACGGTCAATGGATGGTAAATCATTATCATAAGGTTTTAGAAGAAGCAGCTAAAATGAAAATTGCCGTTAATGCACACGAACCTATAAAAGCTACCGGAAAACGTAGAACCTATCCAAATGCCATTTCTCGAGAAGGTTTAAGAGGGCAGGAATTTAATGCTTGGGCTACAGATGGTGGGAACCCTCCTAATCATATTTCTATTGTTGCATTTACTAGAATGTTATCTGGTCCCATAGACTTTACACCAGGTGTTTTCAATATTAAGTTTGATGAATATAAAAAAGATAATCAAGTAAATACCACGTTAGCACATCAACTTGCCTTATATGTTGTAATTTATAGCCCGATACAAATGGCTTGCGATTTGCCAGAGCATTATATGGTTGATGGTAAAGTACATCCTGCGTTTAAATTTATTTCAGATGTGGGTGTAGATTGGCAACAATCAAAAGTTTTAGATGGTGAAATAGGAGATTATGTTACTATTGCTCGTCAAGAACGTGGCACCGGCAATTGGTTTGTTGGAGGTGTAACAGATGAGAATGAAAGATCCCAAAGTGTGACTTTTGATTTTCTTGAGACTGGTAAAACGTACAAGGCTACTATTTATAAGGATGCAGCCACCGCGCATTGGGATAACAATCCACAAGCCTATGAAATAGAAGAAATGAAAGTAACAAATGAGTCAACAATCAATGTGAAACTAGCTCCAGGAGGAGGATTTGCAATCAGTATAATGCAGGAATAAGTGTAAATAAAGATTAAACTAACTAACTAAAATAAACATGAAACTAACTAAACCAAGATTATCGTTTTGGCAAATATTCAATATGAATGTTGGATTCCTCGGGATTCAATATAGCTTCGGATTACAACAAACGGCTATAAATCCAATTTTTCTTTATCTGGGTGCTCCTGAAGATATGTTGCCAATTCTTAATATAGCTGGACCCGTAACGGGTTTAGTAGTGCAACCTATTATTGGTGCTATGTCAGATAAAACTTGGTCTCCGCGTTGGGGTAGAAGAAAGCCCTATTTTTTATTAGGTGCCATTATTGGTAGTATTTGCTTATTTGCCTTTCCTACAAGTCCAGTCTTATGGTTTGCGGTTGGTTTATTGTGGATTTTAGACGTTGGAAACAATATGGCTATGGAGCCTTACAGAGCTTTTGTAGGTGATAAACTTCCTGAAAAACAATTGAGTTTAGGATATCAAATGCAAAGTCTTTTTGTTGGAGCAGGTATTTTACTTGCCATGGGTTCAATTGTATTGTTTCAAAAAATATTTGGTGCCGAGGCTGTTTCTGATGATGGTGTGATACCAACCTGGATGTTTTATTCTTTTTCTTTAGGAGGCATATTATCAATTTCAACGGTATTATGGTCTGTTCTAAAAACTCCCGAAATACCGCCTTCAGAAGAGGAATTATCAGAGATTATTGAAGCCAAAAGCAAGCCATTTATGGAACGGGTTTGGCAACCATTTAATGAAATTGGTCTAGCCATAAAGGAGATGCCAAAATTTATGTGGAAAATAAGTGCGGTATACTTATTTCAATGGTATGCGTTATTTGTTTATTGGCAGTATATCACGCCTCTGTTTATGAAAACGATGGATTATGGCATTTCTGATGCCGCTTCACAATCAGCTCAAATGAGTTTGACTTATAACATTGTAACGATGGTAGTAGCACTTGCTTTAGTGCCTCTAACTTTGAAGTTTGGAGGTAAGAAAGTGTATGCTTTTAGTTTAATTGGTACCGCAATAGCATTATTTTCAATTCCATTTATTGAAAATATGACATTGGTTTTAGCGCCTATGGTTTTATTCGGAATTGGTTGGGCAGCTATGATGGGGATTCCATATACCATGGTCTCTAAAGCTGTACCCCAAGACAGAAGAGGTGTTTATATGGGTATTTTAAATATGATGATAGTTATACCTATGGGTATAGAAACACTAACTTTTGGCCCTATTTATAAGTATCTTTTAGGAGGAAATGCTATTAATGCTATTCTGTTTGCAGGTGTTTTCTTTATTATTGCCGCTTTATTAGCGTTTCGTTTAAACGAACCGAAGTCGGAAATAAACGAGTAATTTTAATACAATATAATTATGAAAAATTTAGGTATTAAGATTTCCATTTACCTCAACTATTTTGTTTTTGCTATTTTATTAAATAGTGTTGGCATAGTTATCGAAAAATCTATTGATGTTTATAAAGTAACCGAGTCTCAAGCATCCGTTTTAGAGGCGTTTAAAGATTTACCAATTGCTTTAGTATCCTTTTTAATTGCTTCGTTTTTACCACGTTTTGGGTATAAAAAAGCCATGTTAGTAGCTTTAGCTATTGTGTTTTTTGGTTGTTTGCAAATGATATTTGGTAATTCATTTTTCTACACCAAAGTGTTATTTCTAACTATAGGTGTAAGTTTTGCATTGATAAAATTATCAGTGTATTCGCTTATAGGCATATTAACATCATCAAAAAAAGAACACGCGTCTTTAATGAGTTCTATAGAAGGGTTTTTTATGGTAGGAATTGCATTGGCCTATTTTTTATTCCCTGCTTTTTATTCTGAAGATGAAAATTCTTGGTTAAATGTCTATTATCTATTATGTGGACTTATTACGGTCTCTTTTATTTTTCTACTTTTTTCAAAGGTTGAGTATGAAGTTGAAGCTATTGGCAGCAGTTTAAAAGACGATTTAATGGAGTCTATTAAATTGATAATTGTGCCTTTGGTTTTGGTTTTTATTATTTCAGCATTTTTGTTCGTTATGATAGAACAAGGTATTATGACGTGGTTACCAACATTCAATAAAAAAATATTCAATTTTAATTCTGTGTTAAGTGTCCAAATGGCAAGTATTCTAGCGCTTACCTTGGCACTAGGAAGATTCATTGCAGGTTTCCTAACCAAGTATATAAATTGGGTGGTATTAGTGGTAGTTTGTGTTGTGATTTCAGGAGGTATTTTGATTTATATTTTACCGCAACTGCAAGGCGACGTTGAAGCGATTGGAGAAATTACCAGCTTATCAGATGTGCCAACTTTGGGTTTTATTTTACCTTTAATTGGGTTGTTTATTGCGCCCATTTATCCGTTGCTTAACTCTACGGTATTAAGTTCATTACCAAAGAGTTTACATTCACCCATGTCTGGTTTAATTATCATTTTTTCGGCATTGGGCGGTACAATTGGATCAAGAATAGTTGGCGAACTTTTTGAAAGTGTTGGTGGTGCCAATGCATTTTACTTTTTACTAATTCCAATGGGGTTATTGATTGTTTTTGTATTGCTTATTGATAGAATGTCTAAAAAACAAGTAGTCGTATAATGAAGATTTTTAATTTACAAATTGAAGAAACATTAAACAGTTTACTACTTCAAGAAGATACCGATGGTGATAAAAAAATTACCATTGAAGATAAAGGACCAAAAGCATTCCATTTAGAGTCTGAGGATGGAACAAAGCATACTGTAAAAGGAACGTATCAACTATCTAACTTGCTACAAGAATTGGTTATTGCCAAGTACGACGGTAAAAGGTCTGTTAAAATTCCATTACATAAAATTGACGAAGCGCCAGTAAGTCGAATATCCCGAATGATACGTGAGTATTACTGGAAAGGGTTAACTAGAAGCATGGATGCTCAAGGTGTTGAAAAACTGATTTCAGACACAAAAAACGAAGCGCTTACTGCAGAAAAACTCCCTATTTATGTTCCTTTTCAAGATGAGTTAGCTTTTAATTACTATAAAACTTTAGAGGATAAATTAAATATAAAAGCGTCTAGGTTACCAGAAGATATTTCACCTGAATTTGTAAAAACATTAAATGATAAACCAGGTATTTTATCATTGAAATTAGAAAAGGAAAATGGAGAAATTAAAGGCGTCCCTTTTGTAGTTCCAGGAGGTAGATTTAACGAAATGTACGGTTGGGATAGTTACTTTGAGTCCATTGGGTTGCTTATTGATGGTAAAGTGGATTTAGCAAAAGCTATGGCTGATAATTTTCAATATGAAATAGAACATTATGGAAAAATATTAAATGCCAACAGGTCTTATTATTTAACCAGAACACAACCACCATTTTATACAAGTTTAATTAGAGAAGTTTTTGATATTACTAAGGATAAAAATTGGTTAAATAATCATTTAAAGACAGCAATCAAAGAATACGAAACGGTTTGGATGGTTCAAGGTAAAAGGCTTACAGAAAATGGATTAAATAGATATTTAGCTGAAGGTTTAGGGATACCTCCTGAATGTGAAGAAGGCCATTATGATGCCATTTTAAAACCTTTTGCATCAGAGGTTAATTGTAGTATTGAAGATTATATTTCAAAATATCAGAAAGGTGAGTTGCAAAATGATTTTTTAGATACTTACTTTTTGCATGATAGAACCGTAAGAGAGTCGGGACACGATACTTCTTATAGAATTGAAGGTAATTGTGCCGATTTAAATTTAGTAGAACTCAATGTATTGCTTTACAAATACGAATTAGATTTTGCTGAATTGATAAAAGATGTTTTTGATGATAGCTTTGAATTCAATTCAAAAACATACACAAGTTCATATTGGTTGAAAAAAGCAGAAAAGAGAAAACAATTGGTTAATTCGTTCTGTTGGAACCCTAAAAATGGTTTGTATGTAGATTATAATCATGTTACTAAAACGCAATCTACATTTGTGGCTGCAACTACATTCACGCCGTTATGGTGTAATATAGCTAGTTTAGAACAAGCTAAAGCAATAGTTAAAAATGCATTACCGCTTTTAAAGGAAAAAGGAGGAATTGCAGGTAGTACCAAAGCGAGTAGAGGAGATATTACGAATGAGCGTCCAGCACGCCAATGGGATTATCCTAATGGTTGGGCACCGCATCAAATGATGATTTGGAAAGGGCTGCTCAATTACGGTTTTAATAAAGAAGCTCAAGAATTGATTTACCGTTGGCTATTTATGATTACTAAGAATGCGGTGGATTATAACGGTACTATACCAGAAAAATATGATGTTGTTGAAGCTACGCACAAAGTATTTGCAGAATACGGAAATGTTGGTACCGACTTTGAATATATTTCTCAAGAAGGGTTTGGTTGGATGAACGCTTCTTATCAGTATGGCTTAAACTTGTTAGAGGAAAAATTTATTCAAAAATTAAACGCCCTCATCGAACCTGAAAAGATTTTCTAATAACCTTAAATGAACTCACTAAAACTAATTTTAACAAACCTTAAATATTTTGCTCCAGTTTGGGTATTTAGTTCATTGAATTTTATAATCGGCACTTGGGTTTTATACATACCTTATGTTAAGGCCAAATTAGAACTTAATGATTCACAATTAGGTTTGGCTCTATTTTGTTTGGCATTAGGCGTGTTATTATTTATTCCATTTGTACCTTTTTTAAGTAAAAAGATAGGTCTAGGTCGCTATACCTTAATTGGTGTCTTATTGTTTTCAATGACATTTTTGTTACCGTTGTTAGCTCCAAGTTATTTAACGCTTTGTGCTTCATTATTTTTTGCAGGAATATTTTTAGGAACTACAGATGTGGCTATGAACGCCTTAGTCTCAGAAGTTGAAAGAAACAACTCATGTAATATCATGTCTGCAGCTCATGGATTTTTTAGTTTGGGAGGTGCTTTAGGCGCCATGTTGGGCAGTCTTTTAATGCCATTTTTTACCAAACCATTTTATCATATGGTTGTTATGGTATCGTTTATCATATTGGTTAATTTAATCTTAGGTAAACATTACTTTCTTATTGCTGAAAAAGTTGTGCCAAAAGAGAAAACAAGCTATCATTTTAAAACGCTAAAACCTTTGTATACCATAGCTTTAATAGCATTTGTTATTATGTGTAGTGAAGGAGCTATTGAGCATTGGAGTACGCTTTATTTCACTGAAGTAATTGGGGTAGCTAAAAATAATTTAGCTGGAATAGGGTTTATAGTTTTCTCAACAACTATGACTATTGGACGTTTCTTTGGAGATAAAATAAGTGAAAACATCGGTTCAATAAAAATTATATTACTTGGCTGTGTGTTGGCTAGTATCGGCTATTTGGCCATATTAACGAGTCAATTTTACACTTCTATTTTAGGTTTTGGTATTTTAGGATTGGGGCTATCTGTAATCATTCCAGAATTATTTAGGATAGCAGGAAAAACAGAAGGCGTAAAAGCATCTGTAGGTATTTCTTTTGTCTCCGGAGTTGGGTTCGTAGGCTTTCTTCTAGGACCAGTTATATTGGGTTATATTTCAAACACTTTCAATTTGAAAGTAAGTTTTTTCGCCTTGTTTATATTATCAATTGTTGCTTTTCTAACGGCATTGACAAAAAGAAAAATCAAATTTTAGGTTTAAAACTTACAGAAACTAAAGAATTTGAAAGCTTTCGAAATCGTTTTCGTGTAGCTAAAAAACTATTTTGGCGTCAGAATTTGATATTATGGAATTTGTAATTGTAATTTGTTCTAAAGAATTAAAAACTAGACGAAACCAAATTGAAAAGTATTGATATTTTATCCGTGGGTGAGGTGCTTGTAGACTTTATTGGTCATCAAATTGGTGCTCAAATAGATCAAACAAGAGATTATCATCGTTATTTAGGAGGTTCACCAGCAAATGTCGCAATGAATTCGGCCAGATTAGGGCTTAATGCCGTATTGGTTGCTACAGTAGGCGATGATGGATTCGGCACATATATTTTAGAAAGATTAAATGAAGTTGGAGTTAATACTGATTATATCAATAAAATAAGCACTAAACCTACAAGTGTAATTTTTGTTTCAAGAACGGATAGTACACCAGATTTTATTCCATTTAGAGAAGCCGATGCTTATATTTTAGAACATCAGATTTCTACGGAAACACTCTACAACACAAATATTTTTCATACCACATGTTTCGCGTTAAGCAAAGAGCCAGCGCAATCGGTTATTCTTAAGAAAGCTGAAGAGGCTTATAATTTAGGATGTAAGCTTAGTATTGATATAAATTATGCTAAGAAATTATGGACTTCTCATGAAGATGCTATAAAAGTAATAAAGGACTATTGCAGATTTAATCCGCTTATTAAAATTAGTGAAGATGATATGCTTCGTTTGTTTGAAAAGGAATTGCCACATGAGGATATTTTTAAATTTTTTCATGATTTAGGGGTTGAAACGATATGCCTAACTCTTGGTAGTAAAGGTGTTAAATTATCTCAAAAAGGAAATGGCATTATTCAATTACCTGCAATGAAAATAGAACAGGTTATGGATGCCACTGGCGCTGGTGATGCCTTTTGGTCTGGGTTTCTATTTGCATATTTAAAAGAAAAACCTATTGAAGAATGTTTAAAAGTTGCACTTAAACTAGCGGCATTAAAACTTCAAAATGTTGGTAGATTGCCAAATAACATAGACGTGTTATCACAACTTCTTTAATAAATAAAATAAATGTCTGAAGTAAAAAAGAATACTAGCATTAATAATGGTGTAATGCTTAATGCATACCCAGATAGTATTGGTAACAATTTAAGCGATATTGTTAGAATGCTTAAAATGCCTGAGTTTAAAAATGCATTTTCGCTTTTTTATGTCTTACCAACATTTTTTAATAGCGATTTAGACAGAGGCTTTTCAATCATTGATTACAATTTGAATAAAGACCTAGTTTCAGTTTCAGATTTAGAAGATTTAGAGAAGTTGAATGTTTCATTAAAATTCGATATTGTTCTCAATCATTTATCGGTAGCATCTCCACAGTTCAAAGATTTGTTAGAACACGGAGATAGTTCAAAATATAAAGACTTTTTTATCAACTGGAATACCTTTTGGGAAGGAAACGGAACTATGAATGAAGATGGAATAATAGTTCCACATAAAGAATATCTGAGTAAATTGTTCATGCGAAAATCTGGACTTCCAATTTTGAAGGTGCTTTTTCCAGATGGTTCAGAAAAGCCCTATTGGAATACGTTTTATCAGCAAATATCTTACCATAAAATTTCTGAAAGCGAATTACAAAGTATTGAAGAATTAAACAGTTGGCAATCTAAATTCATTTCAGATAATATTAATAAAGCCATTGAAGAAAATCAAGATGTTGCGAGTATAGATTTTGGAGATTGTAATCATCTTAAAAGTGAAATACTTAAAATTGTCAATAAAAAACGCAGCTATTTAGGACAAATGGATGTGAATGCAAAATCTGAACTTGTTTGGGATTTTTATGAAGAAACACTCGCTAAATTGAAAGATTTTGGATGCAAAATTTTAAGGTTGGATGCTTTTGCTTATTTACACAAAGAAGTTGGTCAATCGAACTTTTTCAATAAACCAGGAACTTGGGATTATTTGAAACGCATAAAACAAATAGCTGATAAAAACGAGTTAATTTTATTGCCAGAAATTCATGCTGAATATGGTTTAAACCTGCATAATGAAGTAGCCGAAGAAGGTTATCAGATTTACGATTTTTTTCTACCAGGATTAATGATTCATACACTTGAAAAACATTCAAGTAAAGCGATTTTAAATTGGGCTAAAGAAATTATAGCCAAAGATTATAAAACGGTAAATATGTTAGGTTGCCACGACGGGATTCCTGTTTTAGATTTAAAAGGAAAAGAGGTTAATGGAATTTATAATAAAGGACTGCTAGAAGATCATGAAATTGAATCTATTATGTCCGTAATTTTAGAACGTGGTGGTCGTGTAAAGAATCTTTACGATGCATCTGGTAATAAGATTTCTTACTATCAAGTTAACGCTACATTTTTTAGTGCATTAGGTGAAGATGAAAAAAAACTGTTGGTAGCTAGAGCCATTCAATTGTTTATGCCTGGGACACCTCAAATATGGTATTTAGATCTTTTTGCGGGTAAAAACAATTATGCAGCTGCTGATGCTGGAGGTAGCGGAGGGCATAAAGAAATAAATAGAACAACCATAAACATGCAAGAGGTTAAAGAAGGCCTATCAAAAGATATCGTAATTAAACAATTAGAGTTAATTCGTTTAAGAAACACTTCAAAAGCATTTCTCGGTAGTTTTAAAATCCATAATTCACCAGAGCATGTATTTGATGTAGCCTGGGTGAATGGTGAAACTAGTGTAAGGTTAACGGCAAATCTTAATACTTACGATTTTAAAATTACGCATGATTAATAATGTTTCTTTTAATTTCTGAAAATAACATAAACGTTTTTTAAGTGTTTAATAAGAGTAAGTCAAAACTCTATTGAATATAAAACCCAAGAATAATAATCTTGGGTTTTTTGTTCTTATCAAGTATCCAAATTTATTGTAGTGATCAGATTAATTATGAAAAACACGTTGTATTTTATTTAGAAAGGGGGTGACTTATTATATGTTATATTTGTATTTTTAAAATTCAAATTCTTCATATGAACATCAAATTTCTTCTTATTTTATTTATCGTTTTTTCTTCGGTAATAGGCTGTAAAAAAGATGGAGAACAAGAATATATAAGTCAAAATGATGGCGTTTTTATTTCAGATAAACTTATACCTGATAGTCATTTTTTAGGAGACGGAAAATGTAAAGAATGCCACCAAGAAGAGTTTAAAGAGTGGAAAGGATCACATCATGATAAAGCCATGGAATCGGCTAATCACGAATCCGTTTTGGGAAATTTTGATGACGTAAAGTTCACTAGTCAAGGTGTAACATCTCGTTTTTTTAAAAAAGGTGACGATTTCTATGTAAATACCGAAGGTCCTGATGGTAAATATTATGATTATAAAATAATCTACACCTTTGGCGTGATGCCATTACAGCAATACATCGTAGAATTTCCAGATGGCAGATTTCAATGTTTAAGAACAGCTTGGGATTCTGTAAAAAATAAATGGTTTGATTTATACCCCGATTTTAAAGTAGTACATTCAGAATGGTTGCATTGGTCAAGAGGTGGGTTAAATTGGAATACCATGTGTTCCGATTGCCATTCTACTAATGTTAGAAAAAATTACGATTTAAAAACCGAAAGTTTCGATACAAAATACGCAATTATTAACGTGAATTGTGAGGCATGTCATGGTCCGGGAAAACAGCATGTAGAAGATGTGAATAGGCTTGGAGATCAATATACCTCGACCAAAACAATGCATATGACATCGGATATTAAACCAAAAGAGTTAGTAGACCAATGCGCACGCTGCCATATGCGTAGAGAGCAATTCTCTGAAGCTTTTAATTTTGAAGGAACCATGCTAGACCATTACTTCCCGCAATTAATAGAAGAGCCTATTTATTATGCCGATGGGCAAATTCGCGATGAAGATTATGTTTACGGTTCTTTTGTGCAAAGTAAAATGTATAAGAATAATGTAGCCTGTAATAATTGCCATAATTCACACTCACTGAAACTTAAGTTTGAAGGTAACAATCTATGTACGCAATGTCATGTTCCAGAAAACTACGATACACCAAAACATCATTTTCATAAGATGGATACTGATGGTTCTCAATGTATAAATTGCCATATGCCTGGTAAATTTTATATGGGTAACGATTTTAGACGAGACCATAGTTTTAGAGTGCCAAGACCCGATTTAAGTGTTAAATATGGCACTCCAAACGCTTGTGCAGGTTGTCATGAAAAGGATGATAAATGGGCATGGGAAGCGTTTCAAGAGCTTTTTGGCACTGTAGATTCCATTCATTACTCCGATAAATTGGTTCCTGGAGTAATGGGGCTGCCACATGGAGATACAGGATTATTGGAACTTATAAAAGATAAAAATCATACCGAAGTGGTTAGGGCATCAGCAGTAAAAGCATTATCTCATTATAATGTGGAAAATTTTATAAATGAGTATTTATCATGGTTAGATGATGAGTCTGCAATTGTAAGAGGAGCCACAATAGATATTTTAAGTGAAATAAACTCCACCGATTACGTAAATTCATTTTTACCACTTTTAAAGGACCCGAAACGAAGTGTGAGAATCAAAGCTTTTTATGGATTAAGTGGAATGAACGAAAGTAGTGTACCTGAAGCTTACAAAGAACTTTATGAAAAAGTTAAATTAGAGTTTTTTGCACATTTAGATACGAATTCTGATTTTGTAGGTGGAAGAGCAAAAAGAGCGAATTATTATTTAAAAAAAGGAGATTTTGATAAAGGTATTGCGGGTTATGAGAGTGCATTATCCATGGATAATTTGAACAATCAGTTACGATTAACCTTAGCTAATTTATATTACAACGTTCAAAATTTCACAAAAGCAGAACAATCGTTTAAAACTGTAATAGAACAAGAACCAGATTATGGTCCGGCCTACTATTCGTTAGCGTTATTATATGCCGAATTAGGGCAAAACGATGACGCCATAGAATTGCTAAATAAGGCAATTACTAAAATGCCAGAAAACCCAAGATTGTATTATAATTTAAGTTTATTATATGATCAAGTGAACGACAATATAAAGGCTGAAAATATTTTAAAACAGGGCTTGACTATTGATGATACCAATGAATCTTTACTTTACGCTTTGGCGTATCATTACTCAAAAACTAATCAACCCGAAAAAGCAAAAACAATATTGATTAAACTGGTTCAATTGTATCCTAATAATCCTCAATATGCTAATTTTTTAGCACAATTTAATTAATCTTACCATAAACAGATGTTACAAATGAACCATTTAAAAAAGCCCTGGCATCTAACTGACTTTGAAGTATAACGCCTTGAGGCTTTGTTTCGAGTAACCATTGAATTGACTGCACCAAAGGAGCCGCAGTAGTTGTTTGTATAGCACGAAACTTATGTTTACCTATTTGTTGTGGTTTAATTTGTTTAGCAATTTCTTGTCTGCGTAAAACGCCTTTGGAATCCTTACCTTCTAAGGCGGCATAAATTATTACTTGGTCGTCTTCAATATGCGGAATTTCGTTCAGCATAATGTCTTGCAAATCAGAAATAGGGTTCTCGTTATTTTTTATCTTTTTTAATTGGTTATCAACCCAATTATAATGCCCTGGATGACGCAACGTTTTATAATCCAAATGTTGAATTTTTCCACTCAAGGCATCAGGAAGATCTGCTGCACCTCCAGAGGTTAGGTCTTCTTCATAAGAAATGCCATTAATGATAATACCACTTCTTTCTGAAAGGGCAGGACGCGATGTTTTTTTATAATCTCGAATTACAATGCAGTCTTTTACATATTCCGTGGCTACACCAATGGGACTCCAGGTAAATCCATAAAAATGTGGTGCAATGGCGTGATTGGTAAGCGCACCTACCTTTAATTCTAATCTGGCAACACGGTCCACTTGGTGGCTCTCGCAAAATTCTTGAAACATATAATGTGATAATACATCAATATAACCAGGTGCCAAACCTGTTTGCAACACGAAACCTGTTTTGGCGTTTTTTGATGAAGCTATAATTTGGTTGGTTTCATCAACATATTCGGTAAGATTAGCATATTGAAGTTCGTAATTATTTGCGAGTATCGCCATAGTTGGTGCTAAACTACCAGGTAAGCAATCTAGTAGTGCATCACCATTTTTTAATATCGTTTTTACCTCGTCAGAAATATGTAACGGATCTAAATGAAATGCTATCACTTTACAAGACTTGGCGGTGCCATTAATAATCCATTGGGCAACTTTTTTAGCTTTAGATAGTGTACGGTTACCAATATAAATGGTTGGTGTTACGGTGCTCCATTCTGCCAAAATAAGTCCAGCAGCTTCAGCAATACCTCCAGCGCCTGCAATAATTATGTTGAAGTGCTTTTTCATAACTAACCCGCTTTAAATTAAGTTCACATTTATTCTTCCTTTCTTCTACCAACTATTCATGTAAAGTATAAATGGATGCAAATATCTTATTAGTGACTTTTTGAATTTTTAGGCAGCATCTTACATTTTGATACTATTTAAATGATTAACCTTTTCTCATAAAGTCAAATGCACCTTTTCTAAGTTGAATACCGTATTCCAAATAGGCTTTCATACAGGCGAGGAAATTTGCCCATCCTCCTGAATTTTCTAAAGCCCATTTAAGGTTATTTTCATTTAGTTCTTTACCATTTTCGTTTACTCTCACTAGGGTACTATGGTCTGGTAACTCTTCTAAGGTAATCTTTACAATAGTTTCAGGGTCCCATACAAAGGAAATTGAACGATTGGTTTCTATTTTAATTTTATTGACTGGGTACTTATTATCAAATTCAGGAAATTTCCAAATCACTTCTTTTCCGGTTTCTAATCTTCCAGTACTTTCCGAAATGAAATATTTAGTCATTTTCTCTGGGTTTACAATCCCTTCAAAAACTTCTCCAACTGGTTTTTGAATTTGTATTGTTGCATTAGATTCAAGTTTCATAATATTTCTTATTTCATTCGTTAAGAAAGATACTAAAAGGTTTAATTTTTAGTTAATCTATGTCAAAAAAAGTTTATTAATCAAATATTTAAAAATGTGTTTGTTTGTGGTTAGTTGCGTTGTTTAGCACATAACTTTACAAGACCCCACCTAACCGAAAATCTACTAGGATTTTCAGAAGTAGGTGAGAACAAGCAATTACTTATAGCCATCTTAAGTTTCTAATGTTGTGACTAATCATCAATTTCGTAACTCATAAACGTGTTATATAATTTTGAAATTGATTTAACTTCACCAAGTATGGTGAGGATATCATTTTTCAATAAAACGGTAGAACCATTAGGAGCAAAAGTTTTATTATTCCTTTCAATTAATGCTACCAAAACATCGCTAGGAAGCTGTGTATCCTTTAATTGCAGACCAATCATTTCGCTTTGTGGAGTTCCCTTTTTTAGTTTTATACTCACAAAGCGTTCATTTTGCAATAAGTACTCCTTAATTTCACGGTGACTATCCATATTGATAAGGGTTTTTACAATATCCTCTCGCTCTAAAATATCAAGAAGCCTTGACAACATACGTAATTGTTGTTTTGGGTAATTGTCAGAATTAACCAAAAACACACATATGTGTAAAGGCCTTTTTATATCAAAATCATCATCAAAAGGTAAGATACCTTCTATAGAATTTTTAGAAATCACTATTTGCATTGAAGGATTTAAAACCTCCTTAAGTCTTGCATGAAAAACCAAAACGCCAGGTAAACTTATTAATGATTCATCGGGAGTAGAATGTATTAATTTATGAATACCACCTTTGTAATTAAGGTTTAATGCAGCACTATAATTATCAGAAACTTTTTTTAAAAGGTCTTTAAAATCTACTGGTTGTTTATAAATTGAAATTTTTGAATTGATTACTGTTTCATCAAACGGATCGCCTTCTCTTAGCCCTTTTTCCTTTAAAATAGTCATCAATTCATTTTCCAGCTCACTGTCTTGGTTTTGACCTAATAGTGCAAACCAATGAAATATGGCGCCTTCTCGTTTAACCTTCCCTCGGGCATGAAAATGATACCAAAGCAAGCCCATGATTACTATGCCTGTGGTAAAAAGAATGGGCATCCACCCTAAATATATTATAAGAATAAACGAAATAACAATACCAGCAACTTGCATATAGGGATACAGTGGCGATAAATAGCCGGGGTCGTATGATTCTATTTTACTTTTTCTAAAAACAATCACCGAGAAATTGATAAAAATAAAAATGAGTAACTGGAAGGTGCTGGCTAGTTTTACAATGCCTTCTTCTGATAATAACAGAATAAATAAAATAATTAAAACCGTGGTAAACATAATGGCAATAACCGGACTTCCTTTTCGACCTATTCTTGAGAAAATATCAGGGAGCAATTTGTCTCGTCCCATAGCAAAAGGATAACGTGATGCTGATAATAACCCAGCGTTACCTGTTGAAGCAAAAGCAGCAAGTGCAGCTATAGACATTAACAATACCCCGGCCTTTTCAGGTAACCATGTAAAAAATTGTGTGGCAGCAGTGGCAGCCGGAGCCATGTCTGTGGCTAATGTTGTGGGTTCAATTACAGCAACCATTAAAAATACACCCAACCCATAAATTAGGCCTGTAACAACTAACGACAATATCATACCTAAAGGAATGTTTCTTTCAGGGTTTTTAATTTCTTCTGCAATACTTGCAATTTGGGTTAATCCAAGATAAGATACAAAAACAAATCCAACGGTAGTAAACAAACCTCCTATACCATCTGAAAAGAATGGGGTGAATTGCGATGTAATAGATTCTTTATTAATAGACGCTGTGTTGAATATTGAAAAAAAACCATCAATAATAAAGGTTGTTAAAATTATGAGTAGAAATATTACAAATACTTTTTGGAAGGCAGAGGTTTTTTTGGCACCTATCAGATTTAAAATCATAAAGAAAAATGTTGCAACAATGGCAACGATTTTTGTGGGAACTTCCCAGAAAATAGCCGCATAAGCCCCAATACCAATTATGGCAAAAGCCGTTTTTAACATTAAAGCAAAATAAGTACCTAACCCTCCGATGGTACCCATAATAGGGCCTAAACTACGGTCTAGAAAGAAATAAGCGCCGCCAGATCTAGGTAGAGCGGTTGATATTTCTGCAATACTAAACATGGTGGGTAATATTAATATGCCAGCAAATAAATACGCTAGAAAAACAGAAGGGCCAGTGTAGTGCGATGCAATACCTGGAAGTAAAAAGAAACCAGAACTAAACATTGCTCCCGTACTAATAGCAAAAACATCAAATAATCCTAAGTCTTTTTTTAACTTATTTTTAAAGGCCATACCAATACATTTAAACACTAATATCTTGTATTAAGATAAGAATAATTTGTTGTATTTCTATCCCTCGTCTTAATTTTACGGGTTGGGTTTAAGAGAAAAAATTGGTAAATGAGTGCTTCAGCGAAAAAAAAGTAGCGAAGAAGGACTAATGTTTGGGTTTCATAGAATGCAAAATTAATTCTATTGTATAAATTTTACTGCGCGATTTATAAAACATGTGATTACGTGCTTTATAAAAGAGTAAATGTTTTAGCAAAACAAAAAAGCCAAGGATTTAATTCCTTGGCTTTTGTTTGTGTTCACTGTAGCGAGAGGGGGGCACGATCCCCCGACCTCCGGGTTATGAAGGAATTTAAAAATTCCTGAACCCCCTGTTTATAAGGCTTCCCAGATGCTTATATTCTAAATCGTGTTCCAAAACGTGTGCAGTTTTGTGTTCACTAATTATTAATATATTTCTTGAAATAAAGATAGTTATTAAACTAAAAAACCAAAAGTTTTTGACGCTTTTTATCAAAATTTACTTAATAATTTATTGTAAAAAAACTGACATTTTTAACTTATTTTTATTACATTTGAGATACAAGTTCCTATGGTATCCCGTAAAATTTTTCCCCAAATTATTTATATTATTGTGTTAGGTTTATTATAGTTGTTATGTTTTATTAATAACATTAATTCCCTTTCTAAATTCTTGAATTTAATAGCATTTCAAGAAGTAGTAAATATTCTCTCTCTATCAATTTTTCGTAGTTGCAAAACTATGTGCAAACTATTTATGTGCTGTTAATTAATTTAATCCATTCCTCATGAGAAAAATTACATTTTTATTATTTCTTTTTATTACGTTTTATTCTAACTATTCAATTTCTCAAACGCCTATTACGGACGCAAATTTTTACGATGCTATACAAACCTGTTTAAGTACAAATCCTATTGATGGATTGTGTAATGATTCAGAATACGGAGCAATGCCCACTTGGAATGTTAGTAATGTGACCAACATGGCAAATGCTTTTTTGGGTAAAACTGATTTCAATGCTGATATCAGTAATTGGAATGTAAGCAGTGTTACAGATATGGGTGGTATGTTTTATAATGCATTAGCGTTTAATCAACCATTAGGCAATTGGGATGTTAGTAGTGTGATAGATATGCACTGGGTGTTTGTAAATACAGGATTTAACAGCGACATAGGCAATTGGGATGTTAGCAATGTAACTACAATGAGTGGCATGTTTACAGGTTCTATTTTTAATCAGGACATTGGCAATTGGGATGTTAGTAGTGTTACCGATATGAGTGGTATGTTTGAAAATTCAAGTTTCAACCAACCATTAAATACCTGGGATGTTAGTAATGTGACTAATATGCATGTTATGTTTTCTGGGTCAAGTTATAACCAACCAATAGGTTCTTGGAATATTAGCAATGTTTCTGATATGGGTGGAATGTTTAGTGGTGTTTCATTGTCAACTGCAAATTATGATGATCTTTTAACTAGTTGGGCGGCACTTAGTACTTTACAGCCCAATGTTGTTTTTAACGGTGGACTTTCTTTGTACTGTAATGGGGAAAGTGCAAGAAATATTTTAGTTAATAATTATGGCTGGACAATTACAGATGGTGGTATTGGTTGTGCTTTAACACCTCTTACAAATTCAAATATTCATGAAGCTGTTGATTTATGGAACTATGATCGTCCAGCAGCTGAAGTTACATACGGGCACATTAGTGATTGGGACGTTAGTAACGTTACAGATATGTCATATTTGTTTTATAACCATCCAGTTTATCATGATATTAGTAGTTGGGATGTAAGCAATGTAAAAGATATGTCTGGTATGTTTGCATATATCGATGGTGTCTATACAGATATTAGTGACTGGGATGTGAGTAATGTAACCAATATGAGCGGAATGTTTCTTGAGACTGGCTTCGAAGGGTATATTGGCGATTGGGATGTAAGTAGTGTAACTGATATGAGTTATATGTTTAGTACTGCGTATTTTAATGAACCTATTGGCAATTGGGACGTAAGTAATGTTACTAATATGAGTGGTATGTTTAGTTCAACATATTTTAATCAACCTATCGGGAATTGGGATGTTAGTAGTGTAACCAATATGAGTAACATGTTTAGTTCAGCATCCTTTAACCAAGATATCAGTAATTGGAATGTTAGTAATGTTGTCAATATGAATGGGATGTTTCAATATGCACGCAATTTTGACCAACCAATTAGTAATTGGGATATAAGTAGTGTGACAGATATGAGTTCGATGTTTGCTAATAGTTCTTTGTCAACTGCAAACTATGATAATCTTTTAAATAGTTGGGCGGCACTTAGCACGTTACAATCTAATGTTGATTTTAACGGTGGACTTTCTGTTTATTGTAATGGGGAAAGTGCCAGAAATATTTTAGTTAATAATTTTGGTTGGACGATTACAGATGGAGGTCTCGATTGCAGTGAAATCACATTAATACCAGATGCCAATTTCGAGCAGGCCTTAATAGATTTGAATATCGATAGTGATGGAATAATTAATGGGCAGGTTTTTACAAGTGATGTATCCTCGATTATTACTTTGGATATTAGCGATAAAGGTATAACGTATTTAACAGGAATAGAAGATTTTATCAGTTTAACTGAATTGAAATGTAATAATAATCGTCTAGGCATTGGTCCGGACCATAACTATATAAGCGTTTCATTTGATAATAATACTGCCTTGACTTATTTGGACTGTAGTTCTAATTCTTTAACTAATCTAAGTTACAATGAATCATTAACCCATTTGATTTGTAATGAAAATGATTTAGGTATTTGGGGTGGTGAAATAACTTTCGGGCCCTCTTTAACTCATCTAGAATGTCGTTTTAATTCTATTGAATATTTTAATTTTGAAAATAATACTGCCTTAACTTATTTAGATTGCAGTCATAATGATGAGAATCATGGTTTAAATATTGATAATAATACAGCATTAACTTATTTGAACTGTAGTTACAATCGTTTAAAGACTTTGAATCTATCCAATAATACAGACTTGGTCGAATTGGATTGTAATTTTAATAGATTAAAGAGCTTGAGTTTAAGTAGTAATACTGCTTTAAACTTTTTGGACTGCAGTGACAATAATTTAAGCAGTTTGAATGTGAAGAATGGAAACAATACCAATTTCACCTATTTTGACGCTTCAAATAATGGCGGTAATAATGAAGATGGTGAAACTTATAATTTAAACTGCATTGAAGTAGATGATGCTGAGTATAGCACCTCCAACTGGACAAATATAGATACTCAGTCATTTTTTAGTGAAGATTGTAATAACTTAAATCCAATTTATTTGGCTGATAATGGTATTACAATTAAATGTCACTACTGGGCTAATGTAGGAGATACTGGTGAAATTAATGGAATAATATATACTGTTGTTGATGAAACTATGTTAAGACAAATGATTTTGAATGATCAGGATGTAACTAAAGTGTCAACTTCAAAAGTTACAGATATGAATAATTTATTTGCAGGTTTTGAAAATTTTAATCAACCCATTGAAAATTGGGATGTAGGTAATGTGACCAATATGAGACAAATGTTCCATAATGCAACTTCATTTAACCAATCTATTGAATATTGGGATGTTAGTAAAGTTACTGATATGAGAGATATGTTTAGAAATAGTTCATTCAATATGAATATAGCTAATTGGGATGTTAGTAGTGTTACAGATATGTATTCTATGTTTACTGATAGTTCGTTCAACCAAAATATAGGTAGTTGGGACGTGAGTAATGTTACTAATATGAAAGGTATGTTTCGATATAGCCAATTTAATCAACCCATCGAAAATTGGGATGTGAGTAATGTGATTGATATGATTTCTATGTTCGAGAATTCTAGTTTCAATCAGACTATTAGCAAATGGAATGTAAGCAATGTTACATATATGGACAATATGTTTAATGAAACAAATTTAACTACTGAAAACTATGACTCAATTCTTAATAGTTGGGCAGCACTCGGCACCTTGCAATCTAATGTCATCTTCTCTGGTGGCTATGCAAGTTATTGTAATAGTGAATCTGCTCGAGATTACATCATTAATACTTATGGATGGACAATAACTGATGGCGGTTTGGATTGTAGTGATATCATAGTTAATTGTTTATCTGTTGAAGATGCAAATGGATTCGTTGGAATATCAAATGATATTAGTTTAAGTTTAGAGAGCTCTGAAATGATCAAAGGATTTCAGTTTGATATCACATTTCCAGAAGGATTTGTTTTTGATTCAAATGATATAATAAATACAGGGCTACCTGAAAATTTCCAAATCTCAGCGTCTAATGTTGGAGCAAATACATACCGTGTAGTTGGGTTTTCATTAACAAATGAAACCATTGCAGCTGGAATTACATCAATTCTTAAGTTTCCAACATTCATTAATGAAGGGACAGTTGCTGGGGAGTATGCAATACCTATAAGTAATGTAACACTTTCTGATGTTAATAATCTTGACATATCAACTTCATGTATAGCAGATGGTGTAATTACTGTATACACCTATCCTAAGGGAGATGCAAATGGGGATAATGCAGTTAATATATTAGATATATTAGGGACAGTGGATTATATTTTTGAAAATCCATCGTCTCAATTTTATTTTGCCTTAGCTGATATTAACTCTGATAACAACATCAATATTTTAGATGTCTTAGGTATTCAAGATATTATATTAAATCCTGCAGCAAAATCATCCACAGTTAAAACTACGGGAACTGCTGCTAAAGGGTTAGCTGGTGCTAATTATTTAGTAGTCAACAATGCTTCTTATGCTCCAAACTCATCTGAAACAATTGAAATAAACTTAGAAAATGAAGATGACGTTAAAGGCTTACAGTTCGATTTTGTTTTACCAGAAGGCATTACATTTAATCCTTCAAGTATAAATGGCAGTCCTAGACTCGACGGTTTCACCATAACTGCTCAAGAAATAGACACAAATACTTATAGAGTTATCGTCTTCTCGTTAACCGCTGCAATAATTGATTCAGGAACAGGTCTTGCTTTCAATATTCCTGTTTTTATAGAGTCCAATATGAGTTCTGGAATATATTCCATTCCATTTACGGATGTTACTATTTCAGACATTAACAATACAGATATCTCTACCGCAGCGCCTAGTATTGGTGAAATAACAATAAATGGCACATTGAGTACAGATTATCTTGATAATCAAGAAAAAGCGTTAGTTCTATATCCTAATCCAGTTGATGAATTGCTCTACGTTAAAATAAACAGAAATAGTACTTATTCGATTATAGATGTCTACGGAAAACTTGTTGAATCAGGTAACGTAAAACAAGGGGAGAATACATTAGATATTATGAACTATCAATCTGGTGTCTACTTTTTACAAATCAAAAATGAATTAGGTACTATTACTGAAAAAATTGTTAAGAAGTAATACTTTCTAGTCTTACTTAAATTTCTATTGAAAATGAACACATTAAATTATTTGTACTAATTTAATGTGTTTTTTTATTGAATTAAAACTCTAAATAAATATTAGTTGTTAATTTTGGGGAATGAATTTTATAAAAACCTCATTCCTCTTTTTTTTCTTCTTTTATTCATTCTTTTTGAGTGTTTTTAGTTTTCAACTTCAAGGTCAAGAATTAAATGATAGTTTAAATTATTATTACGATTTATCTAAGGATAATCAAAAAACTAGCGACGAGAAGTTAAAAGCGATAAATAGATTAATCGATTTGGCTAACCAGCATAACCAAATTGATTTTGTATTAAACGGTTTAAATCGTAAAAGTTATCTGTATTCAAAAATCGGAGATTATAATAAAGCCATTTCTACTGCTCAAATTTTACTTGAGATAAGCAATAAAGAAAAAGATACTTCTAAAATATTATTAGCTTTCCGAAAATTGGCTGATTATAACCGACGTAATGATAGCCTTCTTAATGCCTTTCAATACTATCAAAAACATAAAGATTTAAATATAAGACTAAACGATAGTTTAGGCATTATAAGAGATTTAAGATTTATAACAAGTATTCAATACAAACTAGGGTTATTACATGAAAGTGAATCTTCAGCGGTTCAAGCCATTAAGATACTCGATAAATTACCTGTTAATGCAAAAACCTCAGAGGCGCGTATTGGTTTGTCAAATCACTTAGGTATTATTTACAATCAATTAGGGAATTATGAAGGCGCACTTGATTTATATAATAAGCTTTTAGAAACAGCAACAGATATTCATCATATAAACATTATTCATAACAATAAAGCAAATGTTTATAGAGAGCAGAAAAAGTTTGAGTTAGCAGCCGCCGAGTTTGAAAAAGTATATCATAATAGTTTGAAATTAAATGATGAAAAACAAATAGCACGTGCTTTAAATAACTTGGCCTTTGTTAAATCTAAATTTAACAATCCAAAGGCTTTAGAAGATTTAATGATGGCGTTAAACATGAGGAAAAAACATAATGATTCACATGATTTGTTTTCTAGTTATACCTCAATTGCTGAGTATTTTAAAGATAGAGGGCGTATAACAGAAATGGCATATTATGCGAAAAAAGCCTATGATATGACGTTAGTTACAGGCAATAGTATCGATAGGATCATGGCATTATCATTTTTAATAGAAACTGGAGATGTAAGTTTGGTTAAAGAGTACAAGAAGTTAACAGATAGTATTGCGAACGCTCAACAAATCAACGAAAATAAATTTGCTTACATAAAGTATAATTATTTTCAGAAAGAGCAGGAGGCACGTGCTATTGAACTTAAGTTTAAAGAAGGTCAGCTTATAGCAGAAAAGGAAAAATTAAATAAAACAATCTTTCAATCTATTACAATAATAGGTCTTTTGCTCACTATTTTCTTATATATCATTATAAAATCAAAACACAAAAAAGAAAAACTCCTTCAAGTTTATAATACGGAAACTAGAATCTCAAAAAAGGTACATGATGAGGTGGCCAATGAAATTTATCATGTCATGAATAAGCTTCAAAGTAAAAATGCCAAGGAAGAAACTGTTTTAGACGATTTAGAATCGATTTATTCTAAAACAAGAGACATTTCAAAAGAAAGTGGCATTATAGATTTAACCGAAAATTTTGATGAGGTCCTTAATGATTTATTACAAAACTTTCATTCCAGCGAAGTAAGTGTCATCACAAAGGGATTAAAGCAATTAAATTGGGATATTGTAACCGATTTAAAAAAGACGGCAATATATAGGGTTGTTCAAGAATTAATGACCAATATGAAAAAGCACAGTAATGCTACGATAGTTGTGCTAAAGTTTGAAAAATCAAAAGATAAACTCATTATCAATTATAGCGATAATGGTATTGGGTGTAGCATAAAAAAACATAATGGACTTCAAAATGCGGAAAACCGTATCGTATCACTAAATGGAACTATTACATTTGATTCTCAAGTTAATAAGGGATTTAAAGTAAAAATAACAATTTAGAATATGTTTAGTAAAGTTCTAGTTTCTGAGGATATGGATGACATCAACAAGGGTATTTATAATACGCTTTTAGAAATAGGTTGTAAAGAAATTGTTCAAGTACAATATTGCGATGACGCCTATCTTAAATTCAAAAAAGCACTTTTAGATGATGCACCTTTTGATTTACTTATTACCGATTTATCCTTTAAATCTGACCACCGTGAAGAACGCATTACAGCAGGTGATGATCTTATTAAGGTTTTAAAGCAAGAATTTCCAGATTTAAAGGCTATCGTTTACTCAGTAGAAGATCGTATTCAAAAAGTAAGAAGCCTAGTAAATGATTATAATGTAAATGCTTATGTCTGTAAGGGAAGAAAAGGACTTTCAGAATTGTCAAAAGCCATAAATGCCGTTTATAATAATAATTTATACCTCTCGCAAGAAGTTTCTAGCGCGCTAAACCCAAAAAATAACTTAGAGATTAACGATTACGATATCGAACTCTTAAAACAACTTTCTTTAGGATTATCTCAAGATGAAATTAGTAAAAATCTAAAAAAACAGAATATCTCTCCAAGTAGTTTAAGTTCTATTGAAAAACGATTGAATAAACTTCGGGATCAATTCAAAGCTAATAATGCCATCCATTTGGTAGCCATTGTTAAAGATTTCGGGATTATTTAAATTTTTTTTGCTACGGTTTTCCGTAAAATAATTATATCAATTATAAATAAGTTTGTATTGCTATTAATACTCAATCTTATCAACAAGGATTAGAGGGAAAGTAAAGCATGTTTTTTAAGCATGCTTTTTTTATGCAAATTCTATAAAAATATTTATTGTATTTACGGATTGCCGTAAGTTTTTAAATGAATGGAGTAATAGTTTTGATTTAGAAAAGTCGGAATAAGCCGAAAACAGACTATAACCAGGAGTAGGCACTCAATAATCAAATTAATTTTTAATGAAGAAAATAGCCTTAATTGTTTTAGCCTCAATTGTCTTATCTAGTTGTGCAACACATCATGGATTAACAAGAAATTACAACCAACACAACACCGAAGTAGTTTTAACTCAAAATAATTTTAAAATAGTTAAACTTGTTAAGGGCGAAGCAGAAGCCAAATACATATTTGGTATTGGTGGATTATCTAAAGATGGTTTAATAGCAGAAGCAAAAAAGCAAATGTTGGCGTCAGCTGATATGGAAGGAGCTTCCCGAACCGTTATTAATGAAACCGTTGAAATAAAAAAATCTGGTTTTCCATTTGTCAGTAAATACAAAGTCATTGTTTCTGCTCAAATTGTTGAGTTTACCAAGTAAATAATAGTTCAATTTTGATTTTAAAGAACCTTACGGGATACCGTAAGGTTTTGTGTTTTGTAAGGTTTAGATTTGATGAAGCTTAATTTTTAACTTAAAAGCAATGAAAAAAGTTTTCATTCTTATATTTTTTTAAATGCTTGATTAATTAAATTCAATGAATTTGCTAGAATTTATAAGCTTAAATATACTCCTAGTCTTGAAGGATGTATGACTAAAAAATCTACTAAATAGTTTTTAGAAGAACATAAAATAAATCTCAAAAAAGAGTTTAAAGGTTATGAAGGAGTTAAAAAAAAATGAGTATGAATTAATCATAAAGGACGCTACAAAAAAGTTGGTATGTGAGATGAGAGAATAGACAAAGCTTTTTTTTGATAAAAACTTATCAGAAAATGAAAAGACGAGTCTCATGGTAAAGTAGTAAATAAGATATAAATAACAAGATTAAATTGGTTTTACCGTTTTTCAAGCTAAATGGAGATGTTTATGTTGTGACCAAATATTCTTTCGAAATGAAATTGGTTTATAATGCACGACCGTTAGATATATTTTTAAAAGAAACGAAAGGTCTTGTACAAATAGGAAGAAGTAATATTATTGAAATTCATCAATTCTTTTTTGAGGTATGTTATAAGCATAAGTACATATAGCCAAACCAAAGTTATAAAACTATTATATATGAATTTAATACTATTAATGACAGATTAAGTTGTTATTAATAGTATTTTTCCTTTCAATTTAAAACGAAATACATTACATTTAAAATTTTCAAAATCTTCTAATAAAGATGAATATAATCCATAATAATCCTTATCGAATTGCGGGTATTTTATCAAGCGCAACTACAAGAGAATTTGAAAGGCAAAAAGGGAGAATCAAAGCATATACTAAGGTTGGAAAAGAAATTAAATCAGACCTAGATTTTCAATTTCTAGTTAATATTTCCAGAACAGAGGATTCTGTTAACAAGGCATTTTCAAAAGTACAGCAAAATCAAGAAAAGGTAAATTACTCACTCTTTTGGTTTTTAAATGTAAGTCCGTTTGATAACACTGCGATTGAGTACTTGAAAAATGGAGATAAAGAAAAAGCAGTTGAAATATGGGAAAAAGTCACAAGCGACAAGAATATTAATTCTAAAAATTATTCTGCTTTCAATAATTTAGGAACTTACAAGCTATTAAGTAGATACAAAACCGATATTAAAGCAGGAATTGAAGCCAAAATCAAACTAATTGAATCTGATTATTTTGAAAATTTTGTTCATACGGTTGCAGATAAAACCTATACAATTGACAATCAAAAACAGTCCGAAATACTGATAGATGAATTGCTGACTCAATTAAAAAATAGATATTCAAGTTCAGATACTTTGGAGCTTTTTAGTGGATGCAAGGGAGATATAAAACAGTATTTATTTAAAAAACTAGCAGAAGAACCGCTTCATAAAATCGAAAACCAAATCAAAAGCTGCAAAAAGAAACGAAGAGCAGCCAATGGCGATGCTTATGAATTTGGATTGAAATTAGTGACTGACTGTAAAGACGATTTATCTTTTTTAAATTCTTTACTTGGAAATGTGGACATAGAATATCAAGCAGTTGCGGATAAATTGGCTAACGAAATAATGCAATGTGGTATAGATTATTTCAATGAAAGTCGAGAAAACAATTCAAATGAGAACTATTTAGATCAAGCCCAAAAATTAACAAAGATTGCAGATAGAATTGCTACTGGAAAGCTTACAAAGGATAAAGCAAAAGATTGTCTCGCAACTCTTGAAGAAATGAAAGACCAAGAGGTTAATAAAGCAGTCACTTTATTGAGTTCAATAAAATTAGCTTACGAGAAAGCCATAAGTGAAATTGATAATCAAGTATCTCAAATGCTTATGACAATGTCGTACAATCAAACCATAAATTACTCTAAAGTAGATAAAATGAAGGCTAATTGTCTTGATTGGTCAAAGGTTGTAGAAGTTCTGAGCAATGGCATAAGTGCAAATGATGTTGCAATCATTCAAAATTGTTCGAACCAAAGCAAAGTTTTAGATTACAAAAATCTTGTTGATTTTCTCTTTAGTAAACTTGGTCCAATTCAAATTAATAAAGTCAAATATCTTTGCTATTGGAAGGATGTTAGAGCAGCTCAAGCTAAATCTACAGCAAAAAAAATAGGTAGGACAGCTGTCGACACAGCATCAAGTGCAAATGATGCATCAGGTGGTTGTTTAGGAGAGATTTTTAGCCGAATTATTGGATTTGCTATTATATTATTTATCATTTGGTTACTATCCGTAATATTCGATTAAAAGTTACAAATATGAAAAGAATTATTCTCATAATATCAATATTCACAATAAGTAATCTTTTTGCACAACAGCAACATGATTCAATTTTGGTTAAAGAAATACCAACTATACAAAGCAATTTATTAAAGCAACAACAAGAAATTGATGACTTAACCAAAAAGTTAAACAGTCAAAACTATACGATTGTAAAGCAAGGTCAAACAATTTCTAGTTTGAAAATTGAAAATAAAAACTTAAACGCTACTATTGATAGTTTGAGTCAACTTATTGAAACCAATAAGCAAAACATTGTAACCAATTCCGAAGAACTTGGGACTAAAATTCAAGACACAGAAAAGAAAGCAGATTCTCAAATTGCAGAATTAGATAGTAGTGTTGAGAAAAATCGTTTGTATTGGATTATTGCGACTTTAGGAACACTTCTTTTAGGCGGTTTGATTTATTGGTTATTGGGCAAACGCATCACTTCAAGCAAAACAGATGTGGAAACTCAAATTAGAAATACCAAAGCTTCACTTGAAGAGGAAAGTATAAAATTGGACAACAAATTGGTAGAAGTTTTAGAAACACAATTAAAACTGCAACAAGAAGCAAGCAAATCACAACCAGTTTCATCGACAGAAAAAGCAGACCATTCGTTGGCTTTGAAAGTTGCAGATGAAATTATTCGTATTCAAAAGAATTTGAGTAGAATGGATGAAAAAACCAAAGGTTTAAAACAGTTAAATTCTTCCGTAAAACGTATTCAAGACAATTTTGCTTCTAATGGTTACGAATTGGTAGATATGCTTGGTAAAGAATATAATGAAGGAATGAAAGCAACAGTAAACTTTGTTCAAGATGAAGATTTTGAAGAAGGAAAAAGAGTTATAACAAGAATCATTAAACCACAAGTAAATTACAAAGGAACAATGATTCAAACAGCACAAATAGAAGTAACAGAAGCATAAAAAAATATTTTCAAATGGCAAGAACTAAAATTGACTACGGAATTGATTTAGGCACAACTAATTCCGCTATTTCAAGAATGGAAAATGGAGAGCCAACCATTAAAAAAACGGATACATTAAAAGACACAATGCCCTCTTGTGTGTATATCAACAAAAAGAAAGCAATTCAAGTTGGAGATAGTGCTTATAATGCCTTAAAACGAGACAAATTGAAATCAATGAAAGGTGCTGATACTTTTCAATCAAATGCTTTTATTGAGTTCAAACGTACAATGGGAACTGACAAAAAATATCAAAGTTCCAATCTTGAGAAAGAACTTTCGAGTGAAGAATTGTCTGCAGAAGTCCTTAAAACGCTAAAATCTTTTGTAAAAGATGAAAATGTAAATTCTATTGTCATAACAGTTCCTGCGGCTTTCAAAAACAATCAAAAAGAAGCAACCAGAGAAGCCGCAAAATTAGCAGGTTTCAATCATATCGAATTGTTACAAGAGCCTGTGGCAGCTTCAATGGCTTATGGTTTGGATTCTAATAAAAAAGATGGCTTTTGGTTAGTTTTTGACTTTGGTGGTGGAACATTTGATGCAGCATTACTAAAAGTAGAAGAAGGTATTATGAAAGTAATTGACACCGAAGGTGACAATTATTTGGGCGGTAAAAATTTGGACTTTGCTATTGTTGATGAAATCATTTTACCATACATCCAAGAAAATTTTGTGATAGATTCCATTTTAGCAGATGATACAAAAAAGCAAATTCTGCGTAATGCAATGAAATTTTATGCAGAGGAAACTAAAATAAAGCTTTCTTTTAATGATACACATAATATCCTTTCAGATTTAGGTGATATTCCAGGAGAAGATGACGAAGGCGAAGAATTTGAGTTAGACATTACTGTTACCCAAGTAGATATAACTAAGGCTGTTGCACCTGTTTTTCAAAAAGCAATTGACGTTAGTTTAAGTCTTTTAAAGCGTAAAAATTTAAAAGGTGCTGATTTAGATTCTCTAATTCTTGTTGGTGGACCAACTTTTTCGCCTGTATTAAGAAAAATGTTGGAAGAACAAATTTGCAAACCTGATACAAGTGCAGACCCAATGACAGTAGTTTCAAAAGGAGCTGCATTATACGCATCAACTGTTGACGTTTCTGAAGAAGTAAGAGAACAAACAAGAGACAAAACAAAAATTCAACTTGAAATAGCACACGAAGCATCAACAGTTGAAACTGAAGAATTTGTTCCTATTAAAATTTTAGAAGATAAAACGGAAGGTAGCATTCCTGTAACCGTTTTTGCAGAAGTTACAAGAGGAGACAAAGCTTGGTCAAGTGGAAAGGTAGAGATTAACACCATTGGTGAAGTGGTAGAAATCCAACTGAACGAGGGTAAAACCAATATTTTTGAAGTAGTGCTTTATGATAATAAAGGAAATATTTTGGAATGTGAACCATCATCGTTTAGTGTAATTCAAGGTTCAAAAATTGGAAGTGCTACGCTACCTTTCAATGTAGGAATTGAAATAAAAAGTAGAGCAACGGGTAAAGTTGTTTTCTCGACATTAAAAAATTTAGAAAAAAACAAATCGATACCAGCTGTTGGTACAAGAAATGGACTAAAAACCCAAAAGCAAATTCGCCCAGGAATGGATTCGGATTTTATTAAAATTCCGATTTATGAGGGAGAGCATAACGCTGAAGGAACAAGAGCAATATATAATCATCACGTAAAGGATATTATAATTAGTGGTGCTGATTTGCCTTCACTTCTACCTGAAAATCAAGATGTAGATTTGACTGTTAATATAGATAGGTCTGAACAAATTACTGTAAATGCCTACTTTCCATATTTAGACTTTACTTATGAAGCTTTTGTAGAAAGAACAGTTTCATCAATTGAAACATCTTGGTTAGCTAATGAAATCAAAAAAGCAAAAGGAAGTATTGCTGAATTGAAAGAAGATGGTAATTCTCAAAATGGCCAATTGGAGAAAGTTGAAGCAGAAATAGCACAGATTGAAAAGGCGTTTGAAAACAACAAAAACGATGTTGATGGGAAACAGGAAGTTTTAACCAGTTTAAGAAAATCATTAAAAACCATTGATGAACTGAACGCGACCACCGAGTGGCCTAAATTGGAAGAAGAACTCAAAGAGGAATATTATCGATTAGAAAAAGCCAACAATGAATTAGGTAACGAGCAAACTAATCAAGTAGTCAATCAATTCCGTTCACAATTAGATGAAGTCATTCGAGCAAAAGACGTTAAACGCGGAAATGTACTTTTAGAAGAAATTGGAGGTTTCTTTTTCCAATTAACCATGATTTATCAATTAGTTGGTATTCTTCGAGGATTTGATAGTGAATTCCACTCATTGCATTGGGCTGATTCGAATAGAGCAAGAACATTAGTAAACAAAGGGTTACAAATTATTAGCGAAAATCCAAATGTCAATGATTTAAGACCGATTGTTGTTTCGCTTTATGATTTATTACCAATGGAAGAAAGACCAAGCGGAGACGATTCTGTTTTAGTTGGATAAATATTTAAAGTTATGAAATTAAAAACAGCATTATTTCTGCCGCTTATTTGTTTTGTCTTTATTCTTTCTTCTTGCGAAAGTGAAGCAGATAGAAAAGCACGTTTAGCAAAAGAAGAACAACAAAGAGTTGAAATAGAGGAAAAACGAAAAGCAGAAGAAGCAGAACGTGCATTTCAATTGGAACAAGAACGAATAGAGCGAGAAAAAAAAGAAGAAGCAGAACGCATTGCTAGAGAAGCTCGTCTTGAAGAAGAAAGAAGGGAAAAAGCCATTTATGAAAAGTATATTAATAATTCCCTTCGAACAGGTGCAACACCTTATTCTCGCTATTACGGTGGCAATTCGTCTTGTGATGATTATGGTTGTTCACAGATTAAAGTAAGGACAAGTAATTCTGATGTGATTGTAACAATTAAAAAGAATAATCGGGTAGTTCGTCACGCCTTCATTAATTCAGGAAACAGTTATACGTTTTCATTCCCTAATGGTACATATCAAACATTCTTTTACTATGGTAAAGGATGGAATCCAAACAAAGAAATGAAAGGAGGAGAAATGAAAGGAGGATTTATAACAAACGAGAGTTTCGGTAAAGATGACCCTCAGCATTTAAGTAATAATGTATTAACGTATGAGCTAATTTTACAACAAAATGGAAACTTCAGTACTCGACCTAGCAATCCTGAAGAAGCTTTTTGAATGAATAAACAGAACAACATATTGTCCAAAGGTCAATCCATTGATGATAAGTACAAAGTAACGTTCTTTCTTAAAAAGGGAAGTTATGCAGAGACCTATCGAGTAAAAGACCAAGAAGGAAAAACCAAATTATTGAAGCTGTTTGCGTATTCAAAATTGAATAGAACACAGTTTACCGAAAATGATGAAGTTTTGGAAGTTGAGATTTTAAAGGAAATCAAACATCCTAATTTAGTTAAATTCTGTGATAGCGGTGAATTACCTCTTGATGGTCAAAAATATGCTTATGCTATTCTTGATTTCATTAGTGGTGAAACTTTGGCGGATAGATTAAAACGTGAACAATCACTAAATATTTACGAAGCAAAAGACATCATTTTAGGAGTTTTAAACGGATTGAAGTATTTACATTCTTTAAACAACCCAATCATCCACAACGATATTACCAACTTAAATGTGATGTTGGATTTATCAGGTAAAATATCTATTCCAAAAATAATTGATTTTGGTTATGCTCGTTTTTTAAGTCAATCTAATAAGGAATTTTTGAAAGATGGTTTAAATCCATTTTACCAAGCGAATGAAGCATTTAATAAAATCTTTTCTGTGCAAAGTGATGTGTTTTCGGTTGGAGCTTTGTATTATCATTTGTTAGAAGGATTACCACCTTGGTTTGTTGAAATTTCCAAATACAAGGCTGATGCCGTAAAGTTAGAAGATGTGGTTATTGGCGAACGAAAAAAGCCTTTAAAATTTTCAAACATTAATGACGAACAAACCCAAAATATCATTAACAAATCTTTACAACCAAATGCGGAACATCGTTTTAAAAATGTAATTGATTTTGTAAAAGCTATTAACGGTGAATTGGAAGTTCAATTGTCTTCGCTAAAACAGACTTCAAAACCTAAACTAAAAGAAATAAAAAAAGGAAGAGGTTTTTCAGCTATTGCAGGAATGCAGGAATTAAAAGACACAATCCAACTTGACGTTATTGATGCTTTAAACGAAAAAGAACGTTATGCAGAATATGGTTTAACAATTCCTAACGGAATGTTACTATATGGACCACCAGGATGTGGAAAGACATTTTTTGCAGAACGAATGGCAGAAGAAATAGGATTTAGCTTTTATCAATTAAAACCTTCCGACATTCAAAGCAAGTATGTAAATCAAACACAAGAACAAATTAAAGATATTTTTGATGAAGCTCGTGAAAATGCACCAAGTATAATTTTTATTGATGAATTAGATGCAGTTGTTCCAAATCGTGATAATTCGAGTGTTAATCATATGAACACAAGTGCTGTTAATGAATTTTTAGCACAAATGAATAATTGTGGTGAAGATGGCATTTTCATTATTAGTGCAACCAACAGACCAAATTCAATTGACCCAGCTATTTTGAGAGCAGGAAGATTGGACAAAGTAATTTATTTACCACCACCAGATTTTGAAGCTCGTGAATTGATGTTTAAATTATACTTGGAGAAAAGACCAAGAGAGATTGGTTTAGATTATTCCGAGTTAGCAAGGAAAACAGAAAACTATGTTTCGAGCGACATTAAATTTCTTTGTGATGAAGCTTCAAGGACAGCATTAAAGTTAAAGTCAAGAATTTCAAAGGAGATTTTGCTTGAAACAATAAAGAATAACAAACCCTCTATTTCGCTAAAAGATTTGAATAGTTATATCGCAATAAAAGCAAAAATGGAAGGTTTAACAGAAAATACAAACGACCGACCAAGAATCGGTTTTAAAAACAATTAGATATGGAAACATTACAATTCGACAAACTTTTGCTTAAAACAGCTTTTTCCTGTATGGCTTGTGATGGCGACATAGACAAGCGAGAAATAAAACTGATTAAACGTTTACATAAAGAGAAAAAGACTTTTGGGAATTTGGATGTAAATACCGAAATGGACAATCTTTTAATTGCAATCAATAAAGATGGACATCAATTTATGAGAGATTATTTTGATGAGCTAACAACTTCTGAATTGACAGAAGCCAATGAGCTTAACTTGATTGAAGTTGCAATTGACACAATAAAAGCAGACGAAAAAGTTGAATATAGCGAAATCAAGTTTTTCAAAGTAATTCGTTCAAAACTAAAAATTGACAATGAACCAATTCTTGAAAAGCATCCTGATTTTGAAGACTATTTGGAGCAAGACATTATTACTGACTCATATTTAGCGAGACTTCAAGATGATTTCTTTGACACTCATATTTCTAACGAATTTGAGTTAATAAGTGAGATTGATGATGAACTTTTAGACAGTTTGAAAGAGAGCAATGAAGAATAGTCAGATCATGATTAAGGTTGCATTAGCAATTCTCATGTTCATATGTTTATTGGATATGCCTTACGGATATTATCAATTTGTCCGTTTTACCGCATTAATAGGATTCGGAGTTTTGGCATTTAAATCAAATCAACAGAAAAAACAGACTCAAATGATTGTTTATGGTGCACTTGCGTTACTTTTTCAACCATTTATTAAAATAGCGTTAGGAAGAGATTTATGGAATGTGGTCGATGTCATTGTTGGTTTGGGTTTAATAATAACAATATTTAAAAAGTCCGAAGTATAAACTGTCTATAGTAAAGGTTTTATAAGAGATATTAAAGTAAGATCAAGTGCTTATGTTATTTATAATGACACAAAATTAAAAAATGTACGCTTTGTGTTTAGGAGGATAAACTTAATTATTTTCTAATTAATAAAATCCATTATTGGTTTTATGTATTTAAATGTAATTATGAATAAGACTGAATTTTATTTTCAATTTATACTAATAAAGTCTATTTTATTAATCACCCATGAAAAATAAAAACAATCAAATTTATTACAGTCCTTCAGATTTATCAGCTCACATCAGCTGTAAACACCTAACTCAACTTAACAAAAGACATTCTAGAGGTGAAATTAATGATCCCGAAGTATACACAAATCATGTTTTGTCAATGCTCAAGGATAAAGGTATTGAGTTTGAAGAAAAACATCTGCAAGAGCTTAAAGATAATGGAATGACTGTTTTAGAAATCAATCCAGATGATTCTAATGCAGAAAAAGATACAATTGATGCGATGAAAGCTGGTGTTGATGTTATTTATCAGGCACGGTTAAAGGAGGAAGGTAAATGGAGTGGATGGGCTGATTTTCTTAAAAAGGTATCAAAACCGAGTGCATTAGGCGCTTGGTCTTATGAAGTTTGGGACACTAAACTTGCAAATGAAACAAAGGCCGGTACAATTTTACAGATAGGTCTTTACTCGGAGCGCGTTGCTCAAATTCAGGAGGCAATACCAGAACACATGGGCGTTATAAAGCCTGAAGGTATTGAGCAGTATCGAATTGATGATTATGCGGCCTATATTCGATTGGTCAAAAAAAATCTTGAAGACGCAATCGTCAACGATTATGAAACTTACCCTGATCCTGTTGGTCATTGCGATGTTTGTAGGTGGTGGAAAAATTGTAATTCAAGACGCAGGAAAGATGATCATTTAACTTTTGTTGCTGGAATGGGATCTTCTCAAATGAAGGAGTTTAAATTACATGATGTTGATACTTTAGAAAAGCTAGCTAAAATAGACTTGCCTATACCTTTTGAACCTTCTAAAGGCGTCAAAGAAACGTACAATAAGCTTAGGGAACAAGCAAGAATACAATACAGTTCCAGAGAAAAGGGGTATAAACCAATATATGAAATATTAGAAATTGAAGAAGGTAAGGGGTTAAACAAACTACCAGAACCCTCTGTTAATGATATTTACCTAGATTTTGAAGGAGATCACATGGTTGAACCCAATGGTCTCGAATATATGATAGGGTATGTGCACAAAGGCCTGTACTGCGCACTTTGGGCAAAAGATGAAGCCGAAGAAAAATTAATTTTTGAAGAATTTGTAGATTTTGCCTTTAATTTAAAAAAAGAAGATCCTTCTCTGCATATATACCACTATGCACCTTACGAAGTTACAGCGTTGAAACGGCTAATGGGGAAATATGCCTCTCGTGAAAATGAGATAGATATTTTTTTAAGATCAAACACATTTGTAGACCTATACAGTGTGGTGCGTCAATCCGTTCGAGCTAGTGTTGAAAAGTATTCAATTAAGGACTTGGAGATATTTTTTGGTTATGAAAGAAAGATGGATTTACGCAAAGTATCAAGTATGAAAGCACAGTTAGAGTTTCTTCTGCAAACTGGAAATATTGAGGAGTTAACAAATGAAACGAAAGACGCTGTACAACTATATAATCAAGATGACTGTGAGTCTTTAGTTCGGCTTCAAAAATGGTTAGAGGGTTTACGTAATAATCTTGTAATAGAAGGCGTAAATATCACACGACCAGATGATGGAGATGGAGAGGCAAGTGAAAACATTACAGCCCATCAAGAACGAATACTACCAATTATGGAGTCATTGTTAAATGATGTTCCATTATTAAAAGAAGAACGTAATAGAGTTCAACAAGCTAAATATATTCTGGCGCATATGTTAGATTGGTATCGTAGAGAGAAAAAGTCATTCTGGTGGGAATTTTTTAGATTGAAGGAGCTTCCTGAAGATGAGCTATTAGACGAACGCAAGGCATTATCTTTTCTTCAATTCACAGGAATTCGAGAACCCATAAAAAGAAGTTTTATAGATACTTACACTTTTCCTCGGCAAGAATGTGATCTGCGCGAAGGACATTCTTTGGAGGATAAAGAAAGTAATAAGTTGGGTACTATTCATTCGATTGATCTAGATAAAGGTATCATTCAGATAAAAAAAGGACCATCTAAAATAGAGTTTCCACATCCTATTTCTGTCATGAGTTTAGAGAATATTAATACTAGAACTAAGGAAGAGTCTATAATTAACTTTGCAGAATGGGTTGTTGATAATGGTATAGATAGTGATTTAGAAAAATATAGTGCAGTACGGCAATTGTTAATGAATAATCCACCAAGTTTGAAAGATCAGCTTATTGAAACTAAAGATATACTTAAAAGAACAATTGATTTTGCTGAAAAATTAGGCAATAGCTATTTGCCTATTCAAGGCCCACCTGGGGCGGGTAAAAGTTTTACAGGTAGTTATTTAATTGTTCGTTTGGTTGAGCAAGGTAAGAAAATAGGCATTACAGCACTTAGTCATAAGGTTATAGCAAACCTGCTTACTAAAGTTTGGGAAGCAGCTCAAGAACAAGGGATTGATATTCAATTATTACAGAAAAATGAACCAGATCAAGAAAACCCCTGCCCTTGGACTGTTAGTAAAGATGAGAATGTTATCCAAGCAGGAATAGGAAATGTAGATGTTATTGCCGGCACATCGTTTATGTGGAGTAAGGTGCCTTACGAAGATAGTGTAGATTACCTTTTTGTGGATGAAGCAGGACAATTATCTTTAATTGATACACTTGCAGTATCTCATTGTTGTTCAAATTTAGTGTTATTAGGTGATCCTCAACAACTAAAACAACCACAACAAGGAGTGCACCCAGATGGTACTGAAGTTTCTGTTTTGGAGCACGTTTTGCAGGGCAAGAAGACCATTTCCGATGAAAAAGGTGTTTTTTTAGCTAAAACTTGGCGAATGCATTCATCTATTAATGCTTTTGTTTCTGAACTATTTTATGAAAATAAATTACACTCAAAAGAACATTTAGACCAGCAGATAATAGTTGGTTCTAAATATGCAGGTGCTGGTTTGTATTTAGAACCAGTTGAACATAGTGGAAATACAAATTCATCAATAGAAGAAGTTGAGAAAGTTGTGGAAATTGTAAATCAGCTTACCAATGGTAAAGTGTATTTTATCAACGAAAACGGAGAGGAAGCTACATTACAATCTAGTGATATTAAAATAATAACACCTTACAATGCTCAAGTTCAAGCTATCTCTCAGCAATTACCAACTATGGAAATCGGAACCGTTGATAAATTTCAAGGGCAGGAAGCACCTGTTGTTATTTATTCTGTAGCCACTTCTAATTCCAATGAAGCCCCACGTGGTATGGATTTTCTGTTTAGCCCAAATCGTTTTAACGTTGCTGTATCTAGAGCCAGAACTCGATTTATTATGGTGGCGAACCCAGAAATTTTTGAAGCAGAGTGTAAAAGTCCATATCAAATTAAATTGGCGAATGCCTTTTGTAGATTTAAAGAACTTACTTAAGGATAATTCACTTTAAGCAAATATAAGATTGGAGCAGAAAATTATTATTTAAAATGTTATTTAATGTTACGGAATTCCATAAGTTAACTATACTATTTTACTTTACTTTTATTTATTGAAATACACTTATAATATTTGTGCGTAACTACTTAGGTTTATAACTCGGTTTTTATATCTTTAAAGTCCTAAAATTACTTACTAATAGCGACTCTCTCTGAGACGCTTAATTTATAAAAACAAACAAAATAAAATGGCTAAATTTATTACTGGAAAAGAACTTACAGATGAATTGTGTGCAATATTAAGAGGAGCTAAAAAACAATTACTAATAGTTTCTCCTTATATTAAACTAGATGATTATTTTAAAAATGAATTATTTAATAAGCTCAAAGGTAATTCTAGTCTTCATATTTTAATTGCCTTTGGTAAAAACCAAAAAAACCCATCGAAAAGTATTAAGGAAAAAGATGTAGAATATTTTAAAGAATTTCCAAATATCTCAATTGTGTACATTCCTAATTTACATGCAAAGTACTACGCGAATGAAAGACGAGGACTTATAACTTCAGTAAATTTATACGATTATTCTTTTGATAATAATGTAGAATTTGGTGTAGTTAGTGAAAGTTCTCTTTTTAGTGGTACAGATATAGATAAACAAGCTTGGAATGAAACTATGAAAGTTTTATCAAATAGTTATACCGTTTATGTTAGAAGACCTTTTTATAAAAAAAAGTTACTTGGTAAAGACTATCTAGGATCTGAAACTAAATTAGATTTAACTAAAGAGTTAGTAGCTGGTAACCTATCACAACAAATACCTGTGTTTGATTACATGGAAGAATCTTATGTTAATGTCCAAGAAAACAATGAGGTTGTTACAAGGGATGAGTATCAAGCTAATCAATTAGCTGAAGCAAAGAAAAACGAAAAGAAACACTCAGCTACAAGTTTAGGAAGACTTAAAAACAAATCTTATGATGAGGTGATTCAAGTTATGTTGCAAAAAGGTTTCATCCTGGATAAAAATACTATTTCTCAAGAAGGCGAAAAACAGGGCATTGCTTATAAACAAAATAAACAAGGAACAAAGTGGATTGTTTACCCTGAATCTTTATCAGAATTATTATAAAAAAAGACTAACATCAAGTAATGACCCAACAAAACATAAAACAACTCGAAATCGAACTATGGGACGCAGCAGACGACCTTAGAGCAAATTCCAAACTAACAGCAGCCGAATACAAAGACCCACTTTTAGGCTTAGTGCTTCTGCGTTTTGCTCAAAACCGTTTCGAAGATGCGAAAATAGAGGTAGAAAAAAAACTACCTATAAACCCACGAACAGGCAAAAAACGAGAAGCCAATAAAGGAGATTATGCAGGTGAAGGCGCTATGTTCTTGCCTGAAAAAGCAAAGTACGATTATTTAGCAGACTTACCTGAAGAGGCAAACATAGCCGAAGCCATTAACAATGCCATGAAACTCATAGAAGCCGAATATCCAGACCTTGAAGGTATTCTGCCAAAAAATTACCAAGAGTTTG
This sequence comes from Algibacter luteus, assembly GCF_030344935.1. Taxonomy (NCBI): domain Bacteria; kingdom Pseudomonadati; phylum Bacteroidota; class Flavobacteriia; order Flavobacteriales; family Flavobacteriaceae; genus Algibacter; species Algibacter luteus. Next base: position 1,812,958 of record NZ_CP128313.1, read on the forward strand.
ATGATAAGCTATTGCGCGATTTGGTACGTGTGTTTAATAAAGACGCTGTTAAAAATGCCAAAGGCGATGTGTTTGGTCGTATCTACGAGTTTTTCTTAATGAAATTCTCTATGCAAGGTGCAGGCGCACAAGAAGGTGGCGAGTTTTTTACACCACCATCGTTGGTTAACCTCATCGTTAACTTTATACAACCCAATCATGGGATTGTGCACGACCCAGCTTGTGGTTCAGGTGGTATGTTTGTACAAACCGCTCATTTTGTAGAAGACCATGAGCATAAAAAAGTAAACGAAACCATAAGAGTTTATGGTACAGAACTAAAAAGCAACAACACACGCTTAGCCAAAATGAACCTCGCTATTCATGGGATTGAGGGTAAAATTATAGAAAGCAATAGCTTTTATACCAATCCGCATAACCTTACAGGAAAGTGCGATTTCGTTATGGCTAATCCACCGTTTAATGTCGATAAGATTGATGCCAAAAATAAGTTTCTAGCCGATGATGACCGTTTGCCATTTGGTCCACCACTTACAGGAAAAGGTACCATTAGCAACGGTAACTATTTATGGATGCAGTATTTTCATTCTTATTTAAATGCAACAGGGCGAGCAGGATTCGTCATGGCATCTTCGGCAACAGATGCTGGCAATGCCGAAAAACTAATAAGACAAAAACTGATAGAAACAGGCGATGTAGAATGTATTGTAGCCATTAGCAACAACTTTTTTTACACCCGAAGTTTACCATGCCACGTTTGGTTTTTTAACAAAGGCAAGAAAAAAGAAAATAAAGACAAGGTGCTTATGATAGATGCGCGCAATACCTTTAGAAAAGTAAGCACAACCATTAACGACTTTAGCGACGAGCAACTAGAAGGCTTAACTGCTATAATGAATGCCTTTAGAACCAACGAAACGTCATTGCGAGGCACGAAGCAATCTCTCCAAGAGAACGATTGGCTAAAAACCCACTTCCCAAAAGGAAAATACCAAGACGTAGAGGGCCTATGCAAAATAGCTACTATTGAAGAAATAAAAGAGCAAGACTACAGCCTAACACCAGGACGCTATGTTGGTGTAAGCATTGATATTGATATGGATTTTGATTATAAAACACGTATGGCAGAAATACATAACGAACTTGCCAAACTCAATACCGAAGCCAATAGTTTAATGGAGCAAATACAAGCGGTGAAGTTATGACGGAAGGTTGGAAGAAGATTAAATTAAGTGAAGTAGCTCCATATTGGACAGGAAAAATTGAAGCAGAATTATTAAATGAACATAATTTTATTTCTGCAGACAATATGTTTCCTGAAAAAGGAGGTGTTGAAAAATCTAGCTATGCACCATCTTCAGGTAAAGCAACAAGTTTTAAAACGAAGGATATTTTAGTTTCCAATATTCGACCTTATTTTAAGAAGATTTGGTTTGCAAATAAAAATGGTGGATGCTCTAATGATGTTATTGTTTTTAGAACGAAACTGGATTTAGCTGACCCAACTTTTATTTACTATTATTTATCAAAAGATGATTTCTTCGATTATATGATGGCTGGAGCAAACGGTACTAAGATGCCTCGTGGTAATAAAAAATCTATTCCTCAATATGAAATCAACCTTCCACCACTAAAAACCCAACGTAAAATAGCATCCATTTTATCTGCTTATGATGATTTAATAGAAAACAACCTCAAACGCATCAAATTATTAGAAGAACAAGCACAACAAACCTATGAAGAGTGGTTTAGTGTATCTGGAGTGCCAGTAGGTTGGAAAGAGTATGCTTTAGGTGATTTAATAGGCTACCATATAGGAGGTGGATGGGGACAAGAGGTAAAAGAAGATGACTTTCCAGACCAAGCTTATGTTATAAGAGGAACAGATATGGATAATTTACCTTTAGGTTCAATTGAGAATGTTCCTTTACGTTGGCATAAAAAGTCAAACTTAAAATCTAGAAAGCTTCAAGATGGTGACATTGTTTTTGAAGTGTCAGGTGGCAGTACTTACGAGGGAGTCGCAAAAACTCTTTTAGTCACAGATGGTTTATTAAAACAATTTGACTCAGATGTTATGTGTGCGAGTTTTTGCAAACTAATGAGACCTAAAACTAAAGATTTCTCATACGCTTTGATTTTGTTTTTAAAATATTTACGAAAGACTAAAGGAACTGAAATATTTGAAAAGCGAAGTGCAAGTAATATTGTTAATTATAACTGGGAAGCATTTTTGAAATTTCAAAAAGTAAAGATGCCAGAAAAAGAAAAATTAAATAAGTTTAATCAAAAAGTTGAACCAATAATTAAGTCTGTATATATTCTTGGCAATCAAATCACAAAATTAAAAGAAGCACGCGATATTTTATTGCCACGTTTAATGAGTGGGATGATAGACCCTTCGGCAAGCTCAGGGCAGGTTGTAGATAGTTTGGAGGTAAATGCAGGTTTGGGTATGGTTGCGGAGAGTAGTGAAACCTATAATAACATGAATAAATGAACCAAAAGCTAGACTTTGTTACCAAAGAGCTAATAGATAGAGCAGTTTTAGAAATTGATAAAAACGGTATTCCTACTGGTAGAATGGGTACAAAATATGCCGTTACTATTAAAGGCAAAAACTACCCTTTTAAATTACTCATTACAGAAGCAGCAAAATTAGTAGGAGTAAACTTAACCGCTAATGATTTTAGTAGTAATAAACATTATAGATTAAATCTTGAAGAAATGACTGGTTATCCAGTAATTGAATTAAATAACAAAGTGACGTTTAAAAACTTAAAGGAACTAGTAGATATCATCAATACTACTTTAGGCGAATTTTGTTCTGAGTTTCAATACAAAAGAAAAGAATTGTTAAAAATGGGTAGTGCCACTAATAGGGATAAACTTTTTATTAATTCTAATGATAGTAGAGACTGGGTAATAAACCCTGGTGGTGGCACAGAATTTCAATACCATTTATTTTTAAGGGATAATGTGGTTTGTTATGGTTTAGGGTTTAATACACAGTATGTTCCTTTTGCAAACAAGAAATCACCAGTAGAGTATATTCAACCATATGTTGATAGTTTTTTAGCTAATCCTAATTTATATAAAAATTTAAAAGATAATGGATTTGAGTATGTAATAGGTGATGAAAACCATTTAAAAAATCTGGTTTATGACAATTATGTTTTAATTGGTTCAAAAATAGAGGTAATCAAAAAAGAGGATGTGTTTGAGTTAAGCGATGCTTTTTTTCAAGAAATGATTAGTAATTTAAAAGGGATATTGTTTGAAACGTATAAAGAAGTAATTAGTAATATGAAAACAACGGCAACAAGAAAGTATTCGTTTGAGAAAATGGAGAAACTATTTAAGGAATACCTTATAAAAGTCATCCCTAATAGTGTAAATAATTATTTGTCGGCCGTATCTACAATTAATAGGATAGGAATTGATGCTAATATATTAAACGAAACACTTTATGAGGTTCAGGATATGAGTAGCTATGAAACGTTAATGGCTAGTCTTAAAAAGGTTGAAGAGTATAAGGAAAGAAATAGAGTGGGTCACAGTATGTTTTCTTCATCATTAAAAAAATACAAGGGCTTATTATTAGAATTAGAAAGTATGAACACTGAGATAACTAAGAGCATATACGAGCAATTGCTCTATCAAAAAAAGCAAATCATTTTACAAGGACCTCCAGGAACTGGAAAAACCTATACAGGTAAGGATATTGCTGAACGAATTATTTTTCCGAATGATCCTATATCATCAGATAAACGTTACCAAAAAAACAAGTTAGAAGCAAGTGGTCAGTTTAAATTGGTACAATTTCATCCATCATACACCTATGAAGATTTTATAAGAGGAATTACCGCAAAAAGTGAAGGTGAACATATAAGTTACGATACTGAAAATAAAACTTTAGCACTATTAGCCGAAGAAGCCAATATTAACTTAATAGCAAGTAAAAAAGATGTAGAAGATTATTCAAAGGAGGAAGGCATAAAAGACTTGTTAATAGAATTTTCTGAAAGTGTACAAGATAAGATTGATGAAAATGAAGACTATAAAATTACTGAAGCAGTTTCTATAGTTGCTGTAGAAGAAGATGCATTTAGATATACTGGCAAATGGAAAACAAGCCAGCGCATGAAGTTTAAAGATTTAGTTTCTGCTATTTTGCAAAATGTTAACTCTAGACAAGAATTTAAGAGGTTAGACAGCGTTTCAGGATTAGCAAGACAACATGCAACCTACTTTTTTAAAGTATTAGAGCAATTTAAAAAAGAATTTGGTAGTCAGTTAAATGAAGCTGTTAGTAAGAGGGTATCAAAGCCACTGTTAAAAAATTACGTTTTAATCATAGATGAAATAAACAGAGCTAACTTGCCTTCTGTTTTAGGTGAGCTTATTTACGCTTTAGAGTACAGGGGTGAAGCTGTAGATAGCATGTATGCCATAGATGGTGATGCTAAAATTACCATACCAGAAAACCTGTACATTATTGGCACCATGAATACGGCAGACCGTAGTGTTGGGCATATAGACTATGCGATAAAGCGTCGTTTCGCTTTTGTAGATATGCTACCTAATGCTGAGGTGATAACTAATGACAAGGCTAAAACACTATTTAACATAGTTAGCGAGTTGTTTACAGAGAAATATTTGGCTTCAGATTTTGAGAGTAAAGATGTGCATTTAGGGCATAGTTACTTTATATTGGATGAAAATAGTGAGTTAAGTGAGTCTGAACAACTGCAATTAAAGCTTGATTACGAAATAATGCCAATACTTAATGAGTATGTAAAAGATGGCTTATTACTAGAAACAGCTAAAGAAAAATTAAAAGAAATAGCAAAGTTTGAGTGTTAGGCTATTAACATATAATGAGCATGAAAAAGCGAGGGTCATACCTCACGAAGATGCTAGTGCTTTTGTAAAAGAGCGTTACCAAAAAACCTTTGCTAAAAAGCATCGCGGATATGATGCTAGTTTGCCATGCTTTTCAATAAATAAACATGTTGCAGACAGTGAATTATATACCATAGATACTGGCTATTTTATAGGTTTAGATTGGATAGAACCTAATAAATCGGCTTTATACATAGCACCAAAGCTTAACTATGAAACTCAAGAAATAGATTTTGTAAACATGCTGTTAGCCTCATTAAAGCATGATGGAGTTTCCAAAGAATTACATGAGCTATTTGAAGTAAAATGGGATAAACCAACTATTCAAATTAGTCAGAAACAAGATTTACTAACACCATTTTTAGTGGTCGAGTTTTTAAGCTTATTAAAGCAAATTGTTAGAAAGGGTTTAAAAAAATCATATTACAAAGTGGAGCACAATTTACAAGGTAGGGTAAAGGGTAAAGTGCAAGTGGCCAAAACTATAAAACAAAACTTAGTTAAAAACAAAAGCCTCTACACCTATTGTAGTTTTGATGAGTTTGGCATAAACAATAAAGAAAATAGATTGCTAAAAAAAGCCTTGCAGTTTATTAAACACTACTTGCCAACTTATGCGCAACTTACTAATAAAGAGGTTATGCAAAATACCTTTAATTATATCAATCCAGCATTTGCACAAGTATCAGACAAGATAGAAATCACAGAAATAAAACACACCAAAACCAATGTGTTTTATAAAGAATACGAGCAAGCGTTATATTTAGCAAAACTCATTTTAAGACGTTTTGGTTATAATATCTCTAATACAGTAAAAGATACAATTCAATCCCCGCCTTTTTGGATAGACATGACCAATTTGTTTGAATTGTATGTACTTGGCTTGCTTAAAGATAGGTTTCATAATCAGGTGCAATATCAATACAAACACTATGGCAATGAGTTGGATTACCTTTTAAATAATGAAGATTACCAAATGGTTATCGATGCTAAATACAAACTTAAATATTTGAATGGTAAATACGATGAAGATATAAGGCAGGTAAGTGGTTATGCTAGACTTAAAAAAGTATATGAAGCATTAAATAAAGAACGAGGAGAAGTAATTGACTGTTTAATTATTCATCCAGATCAAAATGGTTTAGATCATTTGTTAGAAGTTAATTTGAAAAATAAACCCGTTAAACATTATTATGATGTTTATAAATTAGGTGTTAAATTACCCTTAGTAAAGTAATTAAGAATGAGCTACGAATACTCAGAAGATAATCTTATAGAGAACGCCACACAAGATGTATTAGAACAATTGGGTTGGACAGTACTTACAGCATGGAAAAAGGAATCATTTGGTTCTGATGGTTTATTGGGAAGAGACAATAAAAGTGAGGTTGTATTAGTGCGCTATTTGCTTAAAGCGCTAAAAAAGTTGAACCCAAATCACCCAGAATTAGCTTATGAACAAGCCATTGAGTTTATTACTCAAAATGTAGCAGACCAAACATTGGGACGCATCAATAAAGACAAAAGTAATTTACTTAAAAATGGTGTTCCTATAAGTTATACCAATGATAAAGGAGAGTTGATTAGAACGAAACTGCGTGTTTTTAATTTTAAGGATTATCACGACAATCATTTTCTAGCGGTAAGACAATTTGAAGTTTTGGGTGAATTATATTTAAGACGTCCAGATGTGGTTGGATTTGTAAATGGGATTCCGCTAGTGTTTTTTGAGTTGAAAGCACATCATCAAGATTTACGTCATGCGTATAACGACAACCTAAAAGATTATAAAGATGCCATTCCGCATGTATTTCATAACAATGGATTTATCATTTTAAGTAATGGTTTAGATGCAAAAGTCGGTACCATAACAAGTCCGTTTAAATATTTTCTAGATTGGAAACGAATCGAGGAAGATGAAGAAGGCGAAGTAAGTTTAGATACCATGATTAGAGGTACCTGTGATAAGCATCGTCTAATGGATATTTTTGAAAATTATTTATTATTTGACGATTCACAAGGCGATGTGGTGAAGTTAATGGCAAAAAACCACCAATACATTGGTGTAAATAAAGTTATAGAAAACGTAAATAACATTGAAGATTTAGAAGGGAAATTGGGGGTGTTTTGGCATACGCAAGGTTCTGGGAAGTCCTATTCAATGGTATTTTTATGTGAAAAAATTCATCGTAAATTAGGTGGTTCTTACACCTTTTTAATTGCTGTTGATAGAACCGAATTAGAAAACCAATTGTATGACACGTTTTCTGGAGTAGGTGTGGTTAATGATAAAAATGTCATCGCTGGCAAAAAGAAAGGCATGACAGGACGTGAGCATTTACGCGAGTTATTGTCTGAAAACCACAGATATGTATTTACACTCATTCATAAGTTCTCTATCGACCCAAAAGTTGAAAGTGAATATCCTTTAATTACAGAACGCAAAAACGTTATTGTCATTAGTGATGAAGCACATCGCACACAATCTGGTACTTATGCGCGTAATATGCGTTTTCATGGATTACCAAATGCCTCATATTTAGGGTTTACAGGCACACCTATTATAAAGGAGGAAGAAGAGTTAACTAAAAACATCTTCGGTGAATATGTGTCAGTTTACGATTTTAAACGTGCCATTGAAGATGAAGCCACCTTACCATTGCGCTATTTAAACAGAGGTGAAAAGTTAGACATCACTAATCCCGAGCTTGATGAAAGAATGGCTGAGGTTTTTGAAAATGAAGACTTAGACGACGACCAAAAGAAAAAATTAGAATACCTTTTTAATAGAGATTATCCTATACTTACAGCACAACCAAGATTAGACGCCATTGCCAAAGATTTAGTGTGGCATTTTAATGAAAGAGGTTATCAAGGTAAAGCGATGTATGTAGCTTTAGATAAACCTACTGCGGTTAGAATGTATGTACTCATACAAGGTTATTGGCCTGAATATTTAAAAGAGTTGGAAGAACGCATTGAAAACGCAGAAGATCAACAAGAAGCGCAAGAACTAAAACGAAAATATAACAAAGTAAAAGAAACCGAAGTTTGTGTAGTAGTAAGTAGCGAGCAGAACGAAGTAGATAAATTCCGTAAAATGGATTTAGATATCGAAGTGCATCGCAGAAAAATGGTAGAGCGTAATCTTGAAAAAGAGTTTAAAGATGAAGATAATCCATTTAGACTTGCTATTGTATGTGCGATGTGGATTACTGGTTTTGATGCACCTTGTGTATCCACAGTATACCTTGACAAACCTATAAAAGGTCACACTTTAATGCAAACCATTGCAAGAGCAAATCGTGTGTATGATGATGAAAAAGAAAATGGTTTAATTGTAGATTATGGCAACGTATATAAACAATTAGAGCATGCTTACTCTATTTATGGAGAAGGCAGTAAATCTGGTGGAAAAGGAAAGCCATCAGGAAAACCAGTAGAACCATTAGAAGATGTTGAAATAGAGTTAAAGCAAGCGATTAAAGATGTAAAGGCGTATTTGAAGGAACTTAATTTTTCGCTTCAAGACTTAAAAGATGCCAAACCTATGTTTAAAATCGCTATGATTAAAGACGCAACAGATTGTGTGTGTTTAAATGAAACAACGCGCACCACTTTTGAAATGATGGCGCGTAATGTATTTAGAAAGTACAAAGCTTTGTTTCCATCAGATAAATTAAAGAAGCATGTTAAAGATTTTAATGCTATAGAAGCCATTTATGCAGCACTAAATCAAAATGTAAAATCTGCTGACGTAACGCAAATTATTATGGATTTACAGTCTATCGTTAGTGATAGCGTTGTAATTCAGGATAAAGAAGTTAATGAAGGTGACGAAGAAGTTTATGTTGATTTATCATCTTTAGATTTTGATAAGTTAAGAGCTGCTTTCGCAAAAACACCCCGTAAAAACACGTTAGTTTTTAATCTTCAAAATGCTATCGAGCAACGTTTAGAGCAAATGCTTAAAGAAAACCCATTACGTATTGAGTTTTACGAACGCTACAAAGAAATAATTGATGAATATAATAGGGGCAAGAGCTTAGAGGATACGATAAAAACATTTGATAAATTAAATAACTTTATCAAAGATTTATCCGTTGAAGAACAACGTGTGGTAAGAGAAAATCTAAAAGATCAAGAAACATTAGCAATATTTGATTTACTAAAAGAAGGTAAAGAACTGTCTGAAAAGGAATTAAAAGAAGTTAAAAAAGTTGCAGCTAAAACTTTGGAAACATTAAAATCAGAAAAGCTTAAAATTGAAAATTGGAGAGAAAGTAGGCAAATAAAAGCACAAGTAAAAAGTACGATTTATGATAATCTTCTGTATTTACCTCAAGAATCATATTCTGATGAAGAAGTTGGTTTAAAAACGGCAAATGTCTACCAGCATATTTATACCAACTATTATGGTAATGGAAAAAATGTTTATCAACAAGCTGGATAATTTTTTTTTTGAAATTACTTATATTAGATATCTTACCTGAAGTCAATTGCATATAACACAATAAGAGTAAACAGAAAAATCACGTCAGAAATATAACATTTGTTAATAATTTAGACTTGTCAACATAAATTTCTGTAGAGAACTATTTTTAGCAAATCGCTTCGTTTTTTTATACTAATCTTATAATTTTATTTCCATTAAAAAATGAATGGATAGTTAATTATGAGTGCCTTTATTGATGATTTTTATGATGACAATTTGTTTAATTTGAATACCATTGAGGCACTGTTGAACAAAATACCTAGTATTCAAGAAGAATACGACCAATTCATACTTCATTATAGGGATTTGGAGGCTTCGATAAACAATTATCTACATCTCGCCACTCTAGATGAGTACATTCCTATTAGAGAGATAAACATTATGATTGAACGCATGAATGAGCTTTCTAAGTTCAAAATTTCAAAATACGGGATGTATAGAAATTGCGAGGACTATTTGGTCAAAACCGATTGGTTTTTTAGTTTACCTCATGCTAAACAAATTGAAATTAGATACGATTTTTATAATACGATTGTATTAGGTATTCGCGATGCATTTTATCGGGTTTAGTTTATATTATAATCATGCGATAACTTTAAATTTCTTTTTATCAATATTATTTTCGATTTTTAAATAGGTATTCAAGTAAATTTTAGTGTATTTATGGATATTAGGTTACAAATGGAACCGATTTTAAGCTAATCCATTATAAATTCCATGGTAAAATGTATTCAACCATTATGATATCCATGGTCAGTTTAAGACAGCCATGATAAGATCCAAGGTCAATTAAAGACAGCCATTATCAATTCCATGGTCAAATAGTATTAAATTTTAGTTCATTTTAACGTTAAAAACAGATTCTAGTAAAAAAGCATCGGCTTCTTCATCACTAATGATTACTTTTTTCTTTTTTCGAGGCTTCTTGGTTTTATTACCAAGGTTCTCCTTTCTCTTAAAAAAATTCATCAGAGAATGTTTAAAATCTGGCGATGCAAATTTTTCTTTAAAATAGTTATTGAGTTCAATGCCTTTCAATTGAGACTCCACAGCTCCAAACTTTTTTTGAATCTCTTCTTGATGTGATTTAAAATGAGCCGATTGTTTGTTAAACATGTTTTTAAGATCTTCAGTGGCATATATTATATCTTTAGAAATATTATTAGACATCCAGTCAGTAATATGAGTATGAATATCCAAATGCTCTCTGTACGTCCTTAAAAGATAACCAAACTGTTCAAGGTCTAATTGAGATTGAGCTTCAAGAAGGAGGAAGGTGTTATCTTGTAATAACTTAGATTTTGTTATGAGATCTATGTTGTTAAACAGGCTTTTATTTAGGGTTGGATTTTTATCCTTATCAATATAAGCAACTGTATTAACATCAGTGTAGGCCAATAAATCTTTATACTCAGTCTTTTGCAAGTCGTTGTAAAAGCTTTTAGGGACATAATAGATATATGACCGAATCAGATTATCAAGTATAATTTTGAAAGTTTCGTTCATCGTTTTATTTCAAAAGGTGTGAATAATCTTCTGGTATGGCCGCATCAATATCGCGTAAATACTTCTCTAAAGCATCCATGGTAGAATGCCCTGTAATAAGCATTAATTTACTTTTAGCTTCATGTGGTGACGAATCAATAACCAAAGCACGATAGAGTTTTGTGATAAAAGTGTGCCTAAAACTATATAACCCATAGTTTTTGCCCAGTTTAAAATGTTGTTTCACTACTTTTTTATAACGTTTTGAAAAATAATCACGCCTGTTATTTTCAATGGTATCCCATTCACCGCCAATTTTATCTGGTGTAAACAAGTACCAATCGCCATTTAGTTGGCTTAGGTCTGGTAATTCCTTGAGTAAAATATCAGGAATACGCTTGGTTTTTAATGGACTGTTTTTTGCTTTAAACTGAATAAGCTTCTCTTGTAAGTTAATATCCTTAATTTTTAATCTGCAAACTTCAATAGGTCTCAATAAATTATAGGATATAAACTGAATATAAAGCAACAAAATGGGATCTTCTGTTTTTAAATACTCAAAAATTTCGGTTTGTTTCTCTAAAGAATACGTTTTATTTCTTTCAGGACTTGTTTTAAGTGCTTTGATTTTTTTAACAGGATTGGAAACGATGAGGTCGTTATCTTCCATAGTTTGCATTAAACTACTTAAATCTGTTCTGTAGTTATTATAACTTCTAGAACTCGTTGCTGAAAGCATGGCATTTAAAAACGAATTGATAACGTTTTTATTCACTTGATCAATGGTAGTCACTTTTGGCCGCTCAACTTCCAGCCATTTTATGAATTTATTCGACCTGCCTTCATAATCTTTAAGTGTTCGTTCACCAATGACACTTGCTTTTAATTTCAAGCTAAAATCAAATGCATCCCGAATACTCATTTTATCAGATTCTTTTTCGGTGTCTAATTTTTTTTCTTCGGGAGGGTTCTTAAAGGTAGTAGGAACTTTTTCAACAGGTTTTTTAATTGTTACGCTTTCAACTGGCATTGTCGTCGGGTCACTTGGCGTCAAGCTCGCTTCATATAAAGCTGTATTATCTTCATATGGATTATATCCTTTTTTTAAAAGAATAATAAGGCGTTTTCTATAGGTTGTTAAAACAGAAAGACGATCTTCTTTTGTTTTATAAACATTGGCTTTACCGTAGATATTTTTACTCCGTTCGAGCTTGCCTGTTTTTGGGTTCCTAAAGGAGAAATACACATACCAGCGCTTGGATAAATCGCCTTTGGCATTATAAATTTTAGGTGTTGAAAATTGAGTTTTTTGGGTCAAATCGTGTTCTAAATTGTATTCTAAAACGTGTTCATTTTGGTATTCAAATGTAAGAATTTTGTTTAATGTAGACATAAAAAAAACGGTTTAGAGTGAACTAAACCGTTTGTTTATGGGCAATTTCGAATTGTAGCGAGAGGGGGGCACGATCCCCCGACCTCCGGGTTATGAATCCGACGCTCTAACCAACTGAGCTACCTCGCCTAATTTAAGGCTGCAAATATAAAAACAATATTATTGTAAGCAAACAGAACTAAGGGAAAATATTATTAAAAATTGTTGTTATACTTATCAATTAATGTATATATTGAGCAAAATAAATTTTTAAAAGTATTTATGGACGATAAAATTAAATTTGATATTGAATTTCCAATACACGCCTCACCTCAATTATTATATCAATATATATCTACCCCATCGGGTTTATCTGAATGGTTTTCTGATAATGTAAACTCTCGTGGTGAATTATTTACTTTTATTTGGGATGGTAGTGAAGAGAAAGCAAAATTATTAAATAAGAAAAACGGAGAACGTGTTAAATTTAGATGGTTAGAGGATGAGGAGGATGGTTTAACTTGTTATTTTGAAATTAGAATACAGGTTGATGAAATTACAAAGGATGTTTCATTAATGGTTACAGATTTTGCTGAAGAAGATGAAGTAGACGAAGCTAAAATGCTTTGGACCAATCAAATTTCAAGTCTCAAGCAAGTATTAGGTTCTGCTTAATAATCAGTAGGATATTTTAAATTATATTTGTCCCGAATTTTACTTCGGGACTTTTTTTATGATCAATTTTAACGGTACAATAGCAACAGAAGAACAACTAATTTCTATAAACAATCGTGGACTTGCCTATGGTGATGCGCTTTTTGAAACCATCAAAATAAGTCATGGTAAACTTTTATTCTGGGAAGATCATTATTTTAGACTGATGGCTTCTATGCGTATTATGCGAATGGAAATTCCAATGAACTTTACTATGGAATTTTTAGAAGAAGAAATTCATAAGTTGTTAGAAGCTAAGCTATTAAAAAACCAAAGTTCTCGCGTAAAGCTTACCGTTTTTAGAAATGAAGGTGGGTTATATACGCCAACCACAAACGATGTTAGTTATATTATTGATACAAAAGCACTCTCAGATGATTTTTATAAAATAAATGAAAATCATTATGAAGTGGATTTGTTTAAAGATTATTATGTTGCTCCTAGTTTGTTGTCAACCTTAAAATCGAATAACAAAGCATTAAATGTTGTAGGAAGTATTTATGCCAAAGAAAATAATTTAAATAATTGTTTATTGTTGAATACCAACAAGCATGTAGTGGAGGCACTAAATGGCAATGTGTTCTTGGTAAAAGGAAATGTGATAAAAACGCCACCTATAAACGATGGTTGTTTGAAAGGGGTAATGAGAACTCAAATAATTAGCGTTGTAAAATCAATGCCAGATTATGAATTGCTTGAAGATTCAATATCTCCATTTGAAATTCAAAAAGCAGATGAAATGTTTCTAACCAATGTCATTGTTGGAATACAACCGATAACTAAGTACAGAAAAAAGATATTTACTAATGATGTAGCAGCCCTTGTACTTCAAAAACTTATAGTAAAACTCAGATTGTCTTAATTGTAGCTTGGATTTTCTGGCGCATTCGACCAAATACTGTATTCACCCCCAAACTCTAACATTTTTTCTTTCCAGAAGGACTCGTAGTTTTTTTCAATAATATTTTTTTTGTAGATATTCTCGGTAACTACCCAAGAATTAGCCTTAAGCTCATTTTCTAATTGGCTAGAGTCCCAACCAGAATAACCCAAGAAAAATTTAATATCGTTTTCTTGTAAAGTACCATCTTTAATAAGTTCTGCCACTTTAGAGAAATCGCCTCCCCAATAAATACCTAAAGATATTTCAATGCTATTTGGAATAAGTTTTGGTACTTTATGAATAAAATATAAGTTATCTTGTTCTACTGGTCCACCGTTATATACTTTAAATGTAGCTTCAACCTCAGGAATTAAATCATTTATATTGTATTCTAGGGGTTTGTTTAGTATAAATCCAATAGATCCTTGGTCTGTATGGTCGGCAAGTAGGACAATAGAACGGTTAAAAGATACGTCGCCAATAATTGCAGGTTCAGCGATTAATAAATCTCCTTTTTTGGGCTTTGTTGTAACCATATTTTCAGGAATTAGTAATTAAATCTAATATTTATTTATTAAAAATGCAACTCTTGAGCCTATATATAAAAAAAAGCTTCCAAATTTTGGAAGCTTTAATACTATTATTAAGAAGTAAATAATTAGTTTACAGCATTTGATAAATCAGATCCAGCTTTAAATTTTACTACGTTTTTAGCTTTGATTTTGATTGTAGCACCAGTTTGAGGATTTCTTCCTTCTCTAGCAGATCTTTTTGATACTGACCAAGAACCGAATCCTACTAAAGAAACTCTGTTACCTTTTTGTAAAGCTCCTTCAATTTCAATTAAAGCACATTCTAATGCTTTTTTTGCAGCTGCTTTAGTAATTCCAGCATGTTCTGCCATTGCGTCGATTAAATCTGTTTTGTTCATAATATAAAATTTAATTATTAATAAATCGGTTAAACATTTTTGTTAAATCCTTTACAAATTTATACGGATTATGCAACCATGCAAGTAACAGTAAGGGAAAAACGCGGTTTTGTTGATAACTTAAGGCATTTGTTAATAAAGGAACTGCATTTTGTCGATATTTTATAATATCAGTGTTAATAAGGGTTTAGAGCATTTTAGCATTTTCATCAAATGAGTAGCCATTTAAAAGTGATTTTACGTCCATGGCGCGCTTCCCAGGTAACTTAATTTCTTTAATTATAATGTAACCATTTGTAACAGCTACTTTTAATTCTTTTTTTGTATTAACTATTTTTCCAACGGGTAAAGAATGGTTTATTAATTCTTTTTCTACCTTCATTATTTTTACATCTAATTTCTCTTCACCATTTATTAATTGACTCCAGGCAGCAGGGTAAGGAGATAACCCACGAATAAGATTGTAAATATTATCTAATGATTGTTTCCAATTAATTTTACAATTTTCTTTATTTAACTTGTAAGCTGTTTTGATATCTTTTGTTTCTCGTTGCGGAATGGTTTCAACTTGACCCATTTCAATTAGGGAAACGGTTTTTAAAACCAATTGACTACCAATTGCCATTAATTTATCATGTAGACTTCCTGCGTCTTCTTCAGGCAGTATTTCACTCTCTTCTTGCAAAATCATATCGCCAGTGTCTATTTTTTCATCAATAAAAAAAGTAGAAACACCAGTTTTAGTTTCACCATTAATAATAGCCCAATTAATAGGGGCTGCACCGCGGTAATTAGGTAGCAACGATGCATGTAAATTAAAAGTACCTTTATCTGGCATTTGCCAAACAACTTTAGGAAGCATTCTAAAAGCAACTACAATTTGAAGATTAGCATGAAGTGCTTTCAATGCCTTTAAAAATTCTTCATTTTTTAAATTCGTTGGTTGTAAAATGGTTAACCCTGTTGATTTTGCATAAACTTTAACTGCACTTTCATTTAATTTTCTACCTCGTCCTGCGGGTCTATCTGGAGCAGTAATAACACCAACAATATTATAATTGTTTTCTACCAATGCTTTTAAAGTGGCAACTGCAAAATCTGGAGTACCCATAAATACAATTCTTAATGCGCTCATAAATGACTTAATTTATATGTGTTGGTTGATGTAATACTTATAATGTTATGTTCTATTAGTAGTTTTAAAACCGTTTTCATTTCTTTTTCTTCACAGTTTAATTCTGAAATTAAAGCCCTTGAAGATAAATCGCCATGTTCAAGTAATTTTATGATTTGATTTTTTATGGAGACTTTATCAGTTTTAGACTTGCTTTTATTAGAATTTATACAAACGGAACATATGCCGCAGGGTTTAGTGTTTTTTTCGCCAAAATAGTTCAACAATTGCATGCTTTTGCAAATCGCTTCATTCTCAACATAATCTAGCATTGCTTTTACTTGCTGCGTCTTTAATTTATTTTGTTGTTCTATAATTGACGCTATTCTATTGATGGTTTTATCATCTTCTCTAGGTTCAATAAAGGTGATTTGGGCATCGGTTTTAGCTAAATTTAAATCTATAATTTTATCACTTTCTAATTGTTGCAATGCTTTTATAATGACGTTTTCTGAAGTTGATGCTTTTTCAGCGATTTTTGCTAAATCAACTTTTGTTATATGATCAAAAATTCCTCCATAAAGTCTTAAAATAGATTTAATAATAATATTATATTGTTCGTGTGTTTCCAGATAATTAAAAAGGACATTGTTTGTAATTATAAACTGAACCGTTACTTTGTTTTTAAATTGTTTTGATAAGGTAATTACGCTATTCCTATCTAACAATAAAAGCGCATTATAACATAATATAGGACTGAAATTATAAGTTTTACAGTAGGTGTTAAAATCAAAGTCAAAAGTTTGGTAGGCGCCTTCACCATAGGATATTTGAAAATAACTACATAATTTTCTATAAACTTGCTTCACCAATTCTACAGTTGGCAAAACACTCAAGAACTGATTTTTAACCAAATTTTCATCACTCTTATTTTTCAGTATTACGGCAAATGCTTTTTCACCATTTCTTCCAACCCTTCCGGCTTCTTGAAAATAGCTTTCAATACTCTCTGGTAAATTAAGATGTATTACCGTTTTTACATCAGGCTTGTCTATGCCCATACCAAAAGCATTTGTTGCTACGATTACTTGCTTTTGATTGTTAATCCAAGCACTCATGTTGGTGTCTTTTTCTTGATTTGAAAGCCCTCCATGATAAAAGGTTGCTGTAATTTTCTTTGATTCTAAAAAGGCACTTATTTCTAATGTTAATTTTCTATTTCTTACATAAACTATTGAAGGCGCTGTATATTTTTTCAATATGGTTTCTAAACGATAGTATTTGTCGTTTTCATGATAAACCATGTATGCCAAATTAGGTCTTAAAAACGATTGTTTGAATATTTTAGGGTTTAAAAAATCGAGTTCCTTTATGATATCTTGAACAACATCTGGTTTCGCTGAAGCCGTTAATGCAACCAGATTAACACTAGGCTGTAATTGTCTTAATAAAGCTATGTTTTTATAGGCAGGTCTGAAATCACTTCCCCACTGCGAAATACAATGGGCCTCATCAACAGCTATTAAATTCACATGCATTTGCCGTATGCGGTCTTGTACTAATTCTTGTTGCAATCGTTCAGGGGAGAGGTACAAAAATTTATAATTGCCATAAATACAATTATCTAATAAAGTATCAAGTTGACTATAACTTATGCCACTTGTTATGGCCATGGCTTTAATGCCTTTATCATTTAAAGATTGTACTTGATCTTTCATTAAGGCTATAAGTGGAGAAATAACAATACAAATGCCTTTTTTTGCTAAAGCAGGTATCTGAAAACAAAGTGATTTTCCGCCACCAGTAGGTAATAGAACAAATGTGTCTTCCCCCTCTATAACGGCATTAATTATAGCCTCTTGCTCAGGTCTAAAACTAGTAAAATTCCAATAACGTTCTAAAATGTTAATTGGGTGTTCCATGTTACATGTTTAGCGTTTTAAGAATAAAATCCGTTCTATTCTCAACAGTATCAAAAGGTACGTCAACTAAATCATAATTGAAAGATTGGTACGTTTTTACTAAATGATCGTGAATTTTTAAAGCTTGATCAAAACTTTCATAGCGTTCATTATCAATAGTATAAATGGCTTCCCATGGTTTTAGAATGAAAATACAATCATATGTAGCTTTTTTGCAAGACTCCACAAATTCTTCAGGATATTTATCACCTATAAAATCCATATAAGCTAATACATCCGGAATACCTCTATCAAAAAAAACAATATCATTTTTATACATATTCGCATCTAAAAATTGTTTTTCTCGACCTTTTAAAAGAAGTTCGCTAAACAACAACGGGTTGGTTAGAAACAGTTGCTCAATACCTTCCTTTTTAGCATTTAAAGTTACTTGTCGTGAAATTTCTTCAAGACAATTATATCCTTTACCAATAAGGTTGTTTATTAGGGTTGATTTCCCTGTTCCTGGACCGCCAGTAATCACAATTTTTCTAGTATTCAATGCAGCAAATTTGATGTAAAAATCGGAATTTAACTTCTATAAAAAAAATGGAAACAAAACTCTATATTTGCACAATAAAAAAAGACAATGAGCACACCTTCAAATTCTGAAGAATTTTATAAAAAATTGAAATCACAGCTTTTAGACACAACACTTTGGCCGTCAGAGTATTTATATAAATTTATTGTGATTTCTGATAAAGAAAAACTTAATAAAATTGCAAGTATTTTTAACCATTTAGGAGCGGTTATTGAAAATAGAGAATCAAAAAACGGCAAATATACGAGTGTTTCCATTAATGTTAGAATGAAAAACCCTGATGCTGTTATTGAAAAGTACAAAGAAGTTGCAGAAAAAGTTGAAGGCGTAATAAGTCTTTAGTTTTTTTTTGTATTTTGCGCATGCACAATAACTGCGTGCTACAACATTTAACTCTACACAATTATTTTGACTATAGACAATTTAGAATACAACACAGAGCGTGAACATTTAATCATTCCAGAATATGGGCGCCATATGCAAAAAATGATTAATTATGCTAAGACGCTTGAAACAAAAGAAGAACGTAATAAGGTGGCTAAAGCTATTATATCTGTAATGGGTAATATGCAACCCCACTTAAGAGACGTTCCAGATTTTCAGCATAAATTATGGGATCAATTATTTATCATGGCCAATTTTGAATTGGACGTTGATTCACCTTATGAGAAGCCAACAAAAGAACTTTTTGAAGAACGTCCTGAGCCTTTAAAATACCCACAAAATTTTCCAAAATATCGTTTTTATGGAAACAACATTAAAACGATGATAGATGTTGCAAATACTTGGGAAGAGGGAGAGCTAAAAGAAGCTTTAACTTTTACTATTGCAAACCATATGAAGAAGTGTTTTTTAAATTGGAATAAAGATACGGTTGAAGACAGTGTTATTTACGATCATTTATTTGAGCTTTCTGGTGGTAAACTAAACCTTAAAAATTCTGATGAAGATTTATCAGACTCAACGAGTTTACTGAGAACCAAAGGTAAGTACTCAAGTAGCAGTAAAAAATCTCACTCTAAGAAAAACTCTAATAATCGTCAGCGTAAACGCTATTAAATAAGCATGGGAACATTCAAAATTGAAGGAGGTCACCGTTTGAAAGGAAATATTCAGCCTCAAGGTGCCAAAAATGAAGCGTTACAAATTTTGTGCGCTGTTTTACTTACACCAGAAACAGTAACAATAAATAATATTCCTGATATCGTAGATGTAAATAAGCTAATAAGCTTATTGCAAAAATTAGGCGTAAAAGTGAACAAACTTGGTAAGGGGTCGTATAGTTTTCAGGCTGATGAAGTTGACTTAAATTATTTAGAGTCTGATCAATTTAAAATAGATGGGCGTGGTTTAAGAGGATCCATTATGATAGTTGGGCCACTTTTAGCGCGTTTTGGTAAAGGATATATTCCAAAACCTGGTGGAGACAAAATTGGTCGTAGACGTTTAGATACTCATTTTGATGGTCTAATTAAACTAGGCGCTAAGTTTGGTTATAGTAAGGAAGAACAGTTTTATGGTGTAGAAGCAGATAAACTAAAAGGTACATACATGTTGCTTGAGGAAGCTTCTGTAACAGGTACAGCAAACATTTTGATGGCTGCCGTTTTGGCTGAAGGACAAACTACTATATATAATGCTGCTTGTGAACCATATTTACAGCAATTGTGTAAAATGCTGAATAGGATGGGAGCAAAAATTAGTGGTGTTGGTTCTAACATGTTAATTATTGATGGTGTTGATAGTTTAGGAGGAACAGAACATCGAATGCTTCCTGATATGATTGAAATTGGAAGTTGGATTGGTCTTGCTGCTATGACAAAAAGCGAATTGACTATCACAAATGTATCTTGGAACGATTTAGGGTTAATACCTGAAACGTTTAGAAAATTAGGGATTACTGTAGAAAAACAAGGTGATGATATTCATATTCCTGCACATACTGACGGTTATGAAATTCAAAATTTTATTGATGGTTCTATTTTAACGATTTCAGATGCGCCTTGGCCTGGATTCACACCAGATTTATTAAGTATTATATTAGTTGTTGCTACTCAGGCAAGGGGAAGTGTTTTAATTCATCAAAAAATGTTTGAAAGTCGTTTGTTTTTTGTAGATAAATTAATAGATATGGGAGCAAAAATTATTCTTTGCGATCCACATAGAGCGACTGTTATTGGTCACGATTTTCAATCAACGTTAAAGGCTACTACAATGACATCTCCAGATATTCGTGCTGGCGTTTCGTTGTTAATTGCAGCACTTTCAGCAAAAGGAACATCTACTATTCAGAATATAGAACAGATAGATCGTGGTTATGAAAATATTGACGAACGTTTAAGAGCAATTGGTGCTAAAATTGAACGTATTTAATTAGGATGCTTTAAAATTAGAGTGCACTATTTTTAGCGTTGATTGATATTCATTTTTGTCAGTAAATATTTCATTACGACTTAATGAATCTACATATTCTTGCAAAATAGAAAGTGGAATATTTATACATTTAGATGTTTTAATGTTTTCCTTAAATTCAATCTCTAAAGATTTCTTTTTTTTATTAAAACTTAGCTTTTTTATTATCGAAGGTTTTAAATTAAGGCGTATCATAATATGTTGGTTTTTAAGGTTGTATCGTAAAGATAGACCATGAAAACGGTAAATAAAATAAGTAGTTGTGCGTATTTTAATTTGAAGAAAATAATTAACGAAATTTATAGTTCGTTAATTTTTATCATGGTAAGCTCTAAATCCTGTAATTGAACTTCATTTTTTTTTGAAATGCAGCGATAACTTTTATTAGATGTTTCTACTATAAATATTTGAAATGCTTTTCCAATAATATTTTGATACTTAGCGTCAGTTACTTTTTGGCAAGTTAAAATATAATCGCAATCCGTATTCCATTCAATTGAACTGTGAATTTCTATCCCTGTTTTATTGCTGGTTTCAATTTGTATAGAATCAAATCTTTTTACAGTCCATTCGGCATAATTAGGATTTGAATATTTAAATACGCCAGTTCTAAACTCTTTACATACTTTTTCCTGACTAAAACCAGATAACGTTGTTAACCATAAACAGATGTTGCAAAGATATTTCATATCGACTTAATTGGGTTGGTTATCTCAAATATAAGGATTTTCCGATAATCATTAAATTTTTAGAATAAAAGTGAATATGCCTTAGTTTTATAGGTAGAGCGCATTTTCAACCTATAATAAACCTATGATTTTTTGTTTTTAAATTCATCAAATTCTGAAATTTCTTCAGTCTTAGGAAAAATATTGTTATTTATATTAGTATCAGCAAATTCAAAATTAGGATCTAATTTTACCTGACTTACTTCTTTAGTTTTAATGAAGGTTTCCTGAATTTCATATTCATTTCTGCGCCATATATCTGCTGGAAGAGTATCTATTTCTGATGTTCCATCTTTAAAAATCCATTCAATAGTTATGGGCATTACTAAACCACCAATATTTTTTATAGTTACTTCATAAATGTTTTTACCAGAAAGTTGTTTTCTTATTTCATCATCATCGAGTCTTGATAAAAACTGACCGTAAGCTTTATCAGGTGTTGAAATCATAGTTACAATTTCTGGTCCTTCAGTAAAATCTTTAGCCGCTTCATTCGTGTTATTACTATTAGCACTTAGTTTTACTTTTTTGGTATTTTGTTGGTCTTCTATATTTGAGTGTTCTTCATATACTTTAAACCACTTTACGGCGGTTAATTCCATATCTACAACATCTGTTGTAAAAAACCATCCTCTATAAAACCAGTCCAAATCTACTGCGGTGGCATCTTCTAATGTTCTAAATAAATCTGCAGGATTAGGATGTTTGTATTTCCATCGATTAGCATATTCTCTAAAAGCATCATCAAAAAGTTCCTTTCCTATTATTGAATTTCTAAGCATCTGTAGGCCTACAGTTGGTTTTAAATAGAAATTAGCTCCAAACTGAGACATTAATTCATTATCTGAATTCGTCATAATTGGTCTTAAAATGTTTTGGTCACCGCTCATAAAGGGTACAATGCTTTTAGGCGTCACACTATTGAAGTCGGGATAGCGTTCAGCAACAGTTCTTTGGTGTATAAAAGTGTTTAAACCTTCATCCATCCACATCCATTTACGTTCATCTGAACTCACAATCATAGGAAACCAATTGTGTCCTACTTCATGAATTATTGTACCTATCATGCCTTGTTTTGCGTTGTCACTTATCTTGCCGTTTATAGGTCTTCCACCGTTAAAACTTATCATGGGAAATTCCATGCCTATATTTGACGTATTCACAGAAATACAAACCGGATAAGGATAATCAAAAGTAGCTTCAGAATACACTTCCAAAGCATGCATTATCGCTTTAGTGGATTCTTCTTGCCATACGGGTAATCCTTCTTTAGGATAGAAAGACATTGCCATTACAGTATTTGTTGGTAATTTCACAGCTTGGGCATCCCACATAAATTTTCTTGATGATGCAAATGCAAAATCTCGAACGTTTTTAGCATGAAATTTCCAAGTTTTTTGTTTTTTACTTTTTTCCTTTTCATTAGCCTCAGCTTCAGCTTGAGTAATAATCATTACTGGTTTCTCAAAAGATTTTTTAGCTTGTTCTAATCTTTTAAGCTGTGTTTTAGTTAAAACCGATTCACTATTTAGTAGTTCTCCTGTAGAGGCAACGATATGATCCTCTGGAACTGTAATCTCCACTTTGTAATCGCCAAACTCTAAAGCAAATTCTCCTAGTTTTTGGAATTGTTGATTTTGCCAACCTTCGGTATCATTATATACTGCCATTCTAGGAAACCAATGTGCTATTAAATACACTGTATTATCATCTTCAGGGAAATATTCATAGCCTTCTCTAGATAATAAATACATGCTTCTATCGGTAATTGGATATGACCATGCTATTGAAAGTTTTGTAGTTTCACCTGATTTTAAAACAGTATTGAGTTTAACTTTCATCATGGTATTGTTTACCATAGTTTTAATATGATTCCCATCAGTATCTTTTACATGTTTAATGGTGTAACCCGCAGGAAAATCAATTGCTCTTGTTAGGAATTGTAATTTTCTAGAAGTAATTGAATCTTTCATTCTATTGTTTATAGATCCAAAGTCTTCGTTTTCTTTTTTATTGACGTTTTGCTCTAACTGAACCCATAGGTAAGTTAAATCATCAGGTGAGTTATTATAATATGTTATAGTTTCTTCCCCGTAAAGTGTATTGTTTTTTTCATCAAGCGTCGCTTTAATATTATAATCTGCACGTTGTTGCCAATACGCTTTCCCTGGAGCACCACTGGCAGCTCTATAGACATTTGGTGCTGAAATCATATTGTCTATAGGTTCAAATTTACCTTGCCATGGTTGGGTTTGAGCATTAATATTACAGACAAATAGCAGCAGCAAAAATGTTAACGTACGCATGATTCAATAATTATTTAAGTTAGTCCTGCACAATATAATAAATAAAGACCTGTATTTCTTACAAATACGCAGTAAGATTATGTTAAAATTATACTTTTTTAAAAAGATGTTTGAGGCAAGTTTTAAAGTTGCTAATAGTTAAAGTGTTCAGTACATTTGCAACATTATTATAATTGGATTCTAGCTTTTTAATAGCAAAAAATAATATTAATATGAGTGATAAAAAATTAGAAATGGTAACATTTGATGTTTTAATAGAAATACCAAAAGGAAGTAGAAATAAATACGAATACGATTTTACGTTACATAAAATTCGATTTGATCGTATGCTGTTCTCTTCTATGATGTATCCTGGTGATTACGGTTTTATTCCTGAAACTTTAGCGTTAGATCAAGACCCATTAGATGTTTTGGTATTAGGTACAGAACCAACTTTTCCTATGGTAGTTATGGAAGTTAGGCCGATAGGGGTTTTTTACATGACTGATGAAAAAGGTCCAGATGAAAAGATTATTTGTGTACCAGTTTCAGATCCAATATGGAGTAAAAGAAATGATATTTCTGATTTAAACCCTCACAGATTAAAAGAAATTGAACACTTCTTTCAAGTATATAAGGATTTAGAGAAGAAAAAAGTTGATACAGGTGGTTGGGGAAGTGCTGAAGAAGCAGTAAAAATTTATCACGAATGTGTTTCTCGTTATGATAATAGCGAACACAAGAAAAAAAGAACATTCACAATATAATATATTGAATATATTTTGTTTAAAAAACACGCTATTAATTTAGGGTGTTTTTTTGTTTAAAATGATTAATATTTTTTAAAAGAAAAAGGAAATATAACCAGAAAAAACTGTCTTATATCATATGATTTTATGAATTATAATTTTATGGGTCTTAACAATAAATAATCTTTAATTTATATAGGTTTTTTTTATCATTTATATTTTCATATTTTTAGCACCGTTAAAAAAATAACTTAATTAAACTAATCAATTTAATATGGAATTAATAGTAAAATTTTTACCGCTTTTTGGAGTACTCGCACTTCTATTTGTATTTATTAAAAGTGCCTGGGTTACAAAACAAGATCAAGGTGATGAAAAAATGAAAAGGATAGCAAAAAATATAGCCGATGGTGCTATGTCTTTTCTTAAAGCGGAATACAAAATATTATCGGTATTCGTAATAGCAGTGGCTATTTTACTTTACTTTAAAGGTAGTGCAGAAGCAGGCTCAAACGGTATGGTAGCTGTATCGTTTATTGTAGGAGCTATTTGTTCTGCATTAGCCGGTTTTATTGGAATGAAAGTAGCGACGAAAGCTAATGTTAGAACTACAAGTGCTGCCAGAACTTCTCTAGGAAAAGCATTAGAAGTCGCTTTTGCCGGTGGAGCCGTAATGGGATTAGGTGTTGTAGGTCTGGGTGTTTTAGGCTTAAGTGGCTTATTTGCTATTTATAGCGAAATGGGCTGGGGCTTAAATGAAGTATTAAATGTACTTTCTGGATTCTCACTAGGAGCGTCATCCATCGCTCTATTTGCGCGTGTTGGAGGTGGTATTTATACTAAAGCTGCCGATGTTGGTGCTGATTTAGTTGGTAAGGTTGAAGCTGGTATACCAGAAGATCACCCATTAAACCCTGCAACTATTGCAGATAACGTTGGAGACAATGTAGGAGATGTTGCTGGTATGGGTGCCGATTTATTCGAATCTTATGTAGGTTCTATAATTGGTACGATGGTACTTGGAGCTTTTATTATTACACCAGAGTTTAATGGTTTAGGAGCTGTTTATTTACCATTAGTTTTAGCTGCAATTGGTATTATAATGTCTATTATAGGAACATTTTTTGTGAAAGTAAAAGATGGTGGAAATCCACAAACAGCTTTAAATATTGGAGAATTTGGTTCTGCTGGTTTAATGGTAGTGGCATCTTATTTTATAATAAATGCGTTAATACCAGAAACTGTTGAAGGATTACCTTTCGGGGCTATGGGTGTCTTTTGGGCAACTATTGCTGGATTAGTAGCAGGATTAGCTGTTGGAAAAATAACTGAATATTATACTGGAACAGGAAAAGGACCAGTAAATTCTATTGTACGTCAATCTGAAACTGGTGCTGCAACCAATATTATTGCAGGATTAGGTATTGGTATGATGAGTACGGCAATTCCAATCATTTTAATTGCGGCTGCAATTTTAGTGTCACATCACTTTGCAGGATTATATGGTATCGCCATTGCAGCGGTTGGAATGTTAGCTAATACTGGTATTCAATTAGCTGTTGATGCTTACGGACCAATTTCTGATAACGCTGGTGGTATTGCTGAAATGGCGGAATTACCAAGTGAAGTTAGAGAACGTACCGATAAATTAGATGCAGTTGGAAATACTACGGCTGCAATTGGTAAAGGTTTTGCTATTGCATCTGCGGCATTAACGGCATTAGCTTTATTTGCCGCCTTTATGAAAACAGCAGGTGTAACTGCTATTGATGTTTCAAGACCTGATATTATGGCTGGTTTATTAGTTGGTGGGATGTTACCATTTGTGTTTTCGGCTTTATCGATGAATGCAGTTGGTCGTGCAGCCATGGCTATGATTGAAGAGGTACGTCGCCAGTTTAGAGATATACCTCAATTAAAAGCGGCTTTACAAGTTATGAGAGATGTAGATTCTGATATGACGAAAGCAACAAAAGAGCAGAGAGCTATATTTGATGCTGCTGATGGTTATGCAGAATATGATAAATGTGTTGATATTTCAACAAAAGCGTCAATTAAAGAGATGGTATTACCAGGTTTATTAGCTATTGCGGTTCCTGTTGCTGTTGGTTTTATTGGTGGCGCTGAAATGTTAGGAGGATTACTTGCAGGTGTTACAACATGTGGCGTACTTATGGCAATTTTTCAATCTAATGCAGGTGGTGCATGGGATAATGCTAAAAAAACTATAGAAGAGCAAGGTAAAAAAGGAACTGATGCACATAAGGCGGCAGTTGTTGGAGATACGGTAGGAGATCCTTTTAAAGATACGTCAGGACCTTCTTTAAATATATTATTGAAATTAATGTCGGTTGTAGCTTTAGTTATAGCACCAAGTATTGCTATGTCTGCTGATGATGTATCAGCTTATGCAAATCATACGAATGCAACTGAACAATCTGTTTCAAAAGAAGTAAAAGTAAAAATGACTAGTAATGATGATGGAACTGTAAAGGCAGTTGTTACAACAGTAACAACTAAAGATGGAGAATCTTCAACAAATTACGAAACTTTTGAAGGTACTGAAGATGAAGTTAAAGCTAAAATTGAAGCTTTAAACGAATCTAGTGATGATGTTAAAATTAAAACGAAAAAGATAATTAAAGAGATTGAAAAAGAAGTTGGAAACTAAAGGTTTTTAGCTTTTAGTAGACTTAAAAAACCACGCCAAAAGGTGTGGTTTTTTTTGTATTTTTAATCTGAATTTAAAATCGTACATGTTTAGAAAAGATCCGCTTCAAATAATTGTTTTTCAAACTTACGGAACTGCCAATCATTTATATTTACGTGGAAGGGCGATTGAAGATGAAACGATAAATTTAGAACAAAAGGGCGCCTTTAAGTTACTTTTTAATGCGTGGAAACGTTTTGAAACCGATGAAATAAAACATGCCAAACTTAGAGTAAAAATAGGCGATGATAGGTTTTATTATGTAACAACAGATAATCGAGGTTATTTTTTATTAGACGAAAGGGTTAACGATTTAAATAAGTATGCTAACGTCGAAGGTTGGGTAAAATTTGAATTCTCTTATGAAGAAGAACAATTAACTAGAACAATACAGGCTGAAAATCGATTTCCTGGTGAAATGCTTATTCCTTGCGCAAATGCAAAATTTGGTGTTATTACCGATATTGACGATACAATTTTACATACAGGATTAACCTCGATATTAAAATGGCGCGTTTTAATAAATACCTTATTAACTTCTGCTGGTAAGCGGTTACCGCTTGAAGATGCTCCAGAATTATATCACTTACTACATCAAGGAAAGACAAGACACGAAGCAAATCCTATTTTTTATGTGAGTCATAGCCCTTGGAATTTATACCGATACTTAGAGTATTTTTTGAAAAAGAATAATTTTCCGAAGGGACCAATTATTTTAAGAAATTTCCCCAAGCCTTTTTCGAAGAAATCTAAAAATGAAAAACCTCAAAAACAAAAGGAAATTATTGGAATTTTAAAAACTTACCCTAAGCTAAAATTTATTTTGATTGGCGATAGTGGTGAGCACGATCCCTATATTTATAAAGAAGTAGCTGAAGCATTTCCGGATAGGATTTTGGCAATTTACTTGCGCCATGTGAACCACAGTAAAAAAATGATTAAAGTTGCCGAATTGTACAAAAATTATAATACCACTGAGGTTTTGTTGGTTGAAAGTACCCAACAAGCAATAAGTCACGCTAGAAACCATGGGTTTATATAACTTTAATAAAAATTCTATTATTAAGGAGTTATGACCTAGTTTTGGCAAAATGGTGCGTTAGGGATTGTAAAGAAAATCCTTTTTATGAGGCACGAATAAAAAGAT
Source organism: Algibacter luteus (assembly GCF_030344935.1). Taxonomy (NCBI): domain Bacteria; kingdom Pseudomonadati; phylum Bacteroidota; class Flavobacteriia; order Flavobacteriales; family Flavobacteriaceae; genus Algibacter; species Algibacter luteus. The sequence goes on from NZ_CP128313.1 coordinate 1,841,390, forward strand.
TGCATTGAAAAGCCCGACCCCATAGGGGAACGCCAAAATTATTTTAAAACAACCCGTTTATTTCTGCATCGATAGTGTTTATAACGCTTCCGAGGTCTTCTGGTTTGTCTACAAAATCTAAATTGTCAACATCGATAATTAATAATTTACCTTTGCTGTAACCGTGAATCCATGCTTCGTAACGCTCGTTAAGCCTGCTTAAATAATCGATACTTATTGAGTTTTCGTAATCGCGACCACGTTTTTGAATTTGCGACACCAAATTTGGAATGGAGCTACGTAAATAGATTAAAACGTCTGGACCTTTTACAAGAGATTCCATTAACTCGAAAAGTGATTTGTAGTTTTCGAAATCGCGATTGGTCATTAATCCCATAGCATGCAAGTTGGGTGCGAAAATGTGTGCATCTTCATAAATGGTGCGGTCTTGAATGATGTCTTTTCCACTTTCGTGAATTTGAAGAACCTGACGAAATCTGCTGTTTAGAAAATACACCTGTAAATTAAAACTCCAGCGCTCCATTTGATTGTAAAAATCATCTAAATATGGATTGTCTACTACGTCTTCTAATTGCGCTTCCCACTTGTAATGTTTGGCTAATAATTTGGTGAGAGTGGTTTTTCCAGCGCCAATATTTCCGGCAATAGCAATGTGCATGGTTAATTAATTTTTAATTGGAATTGTTGTAAGATTTTGGTGTTGTAAATATACAAGGTTTCATTGGTTACAAAAAACTGTTTTATCAACAAATTTGGAGTTTCTATAGGAATAATTTGGTCTTGTTTTTTTTTCAGATAAAATAAGCTGTTATCTTTTTTTAAGATAATGTTTCCATTGCTTTCTACCATATTGGTATAGCCATTATTTTGAATCTTTTGAATTAAACTTCCAAAGTAATTATAGATAAATAGATAGTTTTTGGTAAGTAACCAACAGTAATTATAATTGCTCTTTAAGTCTAAAACTGGACTATTTACTGGAACGGTTTGAGCTCTTGTAGTATTAGTTTTATAATCAAAAACTTCTAATTTTTGTAAATCTTGATTAAACAGCCAAATGGTGTTATCATGTCCTGTTGAAATATGCGTTACGTTTTTATATGGTGTTAACGTGTTAAAATCTACTTTATATATTTCGGCTAGCCGATTGTCTAAAATTATTACGGTATTAAAATCTTTGTAAAACAGGTTGATTTTTAATGGGTTGAATGCGTTAGCTGAATATAAATCCCCCAGTTGTACATTATTATATGTAATACTTTTGTTTATTGTTTTTTTATGAAAAACATCATTTTTAATGAAATATGTGGTGCCAAAATTATCTACCGAAATAATCGTGTCGGCATCTAAAGAGGTGTTTGATAATGCTTGTGTTTCAATAGGTTTTTGTGCACTTATTGAAACTGAAAGACATAAAAAAAGATAAATGGTGTATTTCATTGCAACTTGAAAAATACAAAAATCAAACCACTTATAAAGTTTGATACAGATAAAACTAATTTGAAGTTGTTTTTAGTGGAGATTTAAGTAAAGCGACTTTATTTTAACTTAATATTAACGATTAAGAATTAAACTTCAAGTTAACATTACAGTCTAAAAAAAGTTCATTCTTTATTAAACGGCAATAGTATTTAACCAATTAAAAACTTCCACAATGCAAAAAATTACAACAATTATTTTAATACTGGCTTTCGCATTTATCGGTGCTACCAAAGTTGAGGCTCAAGATTTTCAAGGGAAAGCCTATTATTTTTCTAAAACAACCATGGATATGAGTCGTTTTGGTAGGGGTAGACAAATGAATGAGCAAGAAAAAAAGCAAATGGAAAACCGCTTAAAATCGATGTTTGAGAAAACTTATGTTTTAACTTTTAATAAAGAGGAATCTATTTTTATTGAAGAAGAAAAGCTTGCTGCGCCTGGTTCGGGACGCGGTATGGGCATGTTTGGAAGTAGTTTTTCTCCTGGTCCGCAATACAAAAACATTAAAGAAGGTTTGTATTTACAAGATCAAGAATTTTTTGGAAAACAATTTTTGATTAAAGAAGAATTAGAATCTATTGAATGGGTTATGGGAACCGAAACCAAACAAATAGGACAGTATTTATGTTTTAAAGCAACGGCTAAAAAACGCTCAACACAAGTAAATATAGGTCCACCACCAAGAAGAGAAAATGCTGAAACTAAAACGGATTCTATAAAGCCTATAGAAGACGCTGATAAAAAAGAAGAGGATGATATGATAGATGTCGTGGCGTGGTATACTCCGCAAATACCGGTAAGCCAAGGACCATCTGAATTTTGGGGACTACCAGGTTTAATTTTAGAAATAAGTGCTGGGAATAACACTATGCTTTGTACAAAGATTGTGATTAATCCAGAAGAGAAAACAAAAATTGTAGCGCCTAAAAAAGGGGAGGAAGTCACTAAGCAAGAGTATAATGAAATAATTACTGCAAAAATGGAAGAATTTAGGGCGAACAGACGTAGAGGAGGAGGCGGAAGAAGATAACTATTTATACACATTATTTAACTGAACACAAATGATAAAAAGAATAGTATTCATTACACTCTTTCTAGTTGCGAATTGTGCTTTTGCACAACTTAAAATGCAAGGTGTAGTAAAAGATAGTTTAGGCGTTTCACTAGAATTGGCCAATGTCATTGCCATTAATCAAGAAACCAAAACCCTTCAATCTTACGGTATAACCGATCAAAACGGGCGTTTTCAAATAAGTTTATCCAAAAATTCCAATTATAGCATTCAAGTAAGCTATGTTGGTATGAAAACGGTAACAGAAAATATTTCTACACAAGAAGAAGATCTCACAAAAGATTTTGTATTACAAACAGACAATGTTTTAGATGCGGTTGAATTAACTTATGAAATGCCAGTAACCATAAAAGGCGATACTTTGGTTTACAACGCAGATTCGTTTAAAAACGGTTCGGAAAGAAAACTTGAAGATGTTTTAGAAAAGTTACCTGGAGTTGAAATAAATGATTCTGGGCAAATTGAAGTTGAAGGCAACGTAGTAACTAAACTGATGGTAAACGGCAAAGATTTCTTTGATGGCGATACCAAATTGGCCACTAAAAATATCCCTTCAAATGCCGTTGATAAAGTTCAAGTACTTCGAAATTACTCTGAAGTAAGCCAATTAAGTGGCGTGACTAATAACCAAGACAATTATGCCATTAACATAAAATTAAAAGAAGGGAAAGAAAACTTTTGGTTTGGAAACATTACAGCAAGTGCTGGAGCCTCTCCCGAAGATGAGTTGTATTTAGTACAGCCAAAATTGTTTTACTACAGCCCAAAGTTTAGCATTAATTTTTTAGGTGATTTAAATAATACAGGAGAATTAGCACTTACAAGGCGAGATATTAGAAGTTTTGGAGGTGGATTTCGAGCACCTAGCAGAAGCAGCGGAACCAGTATTGATTTAGGAGATAATAGTTTGAATTTTTTAACCTCGCAAGCAAATGCTCTTGAGATTAAAAATAAAATGGCGGCTACTAACTTTAGTTATTCTCCTAATAAAGCTTTAGATATTAGTGGGTTTGCGATATTAAATAGCAACCGTACTTTATCTAAAGAAGTGAATTTTGTGCAATATACCGATTCCGATTTGGGTATACCTGATGAAACTACAGAGCAAACAAGTAATGAAAGTTCAGATCAGGGTCTTTTGAAATTAAGTGCGGCTTACAAGCCAAACGTTAATAATCAACTGGATTATGATGTTTTAGGACGTTTTTCAAAAGATGTTCAAGATCAAAATTTATTATCTTCTGTTGTAGGAAACACGAGCCAGTTGGATAACGTAACACCTTTTAGTATCAATCAAAATATAAATTATTATTACACGCTGAACGAATCAAATATTTTTGCTTTTGAAGCTCAACATTTAATTAAAAATGAAGATCCTTTTTATAATGCAGTATTGCTAAACGACCCAGAGAATAATGATGATGCAGATGACGATGCCTTTGATTCTACTGCCGAAGCTATGGGATTTGATGCCTCTTTCGATAATTACGATTTAGGCCAAGACCGACTTGTAAAATCAAATCAGTTAGATGCTAAACTAGATTATTATTACATTTTGAATTCTAAAAGTAATATCAATTTTACTTTAGGAACCATATTAAGTAAACAAGAATTTAATTCGAACATTTTTCAGTTTTTAGATGATGGTACCGAGTTTGAACCTACACCAACTTTTAATGATGGTTTAGCAAAAAATGATACCGATTATAACTTTACCGATGTGTATTTAGGAACTCATTACACCTTAAAATCGGGGAAATTCACCATTATTCCTGGTTTTTCGATACATAGTTATGGTAATAAAAATTCACAGTTTGGTGAAACTTATAAAGATAATTTCGTGAAATTTTTACCAGATTTTGAAACTATAATTCAATTTAAGAAAAGCGAAAGTTTAACCTTGCGTTACAGTATGCAGAACAATTTTACCGACATCACCAAGTTAGCTGAAGGTTTGGTTTTCAACAATTATAGCAGTATTCAGTTTGGTGAATCTGAATTACAAAACGCGTTATCTCACAAAGTTAATTTAGTTTACAGAAGCTTTAATTTGTTTAATTATACCAATGTTTTTGCGCGTTTATCTTACAATAAGAATATCGATCAAATACGTGGGTTAACAAATTTTGAAAATGTTATTAGAACTAGTACCTTTTTTAATTCGAATTTTGCAGATGAAAGCGTTTCAGCCAGCGGACGTATTCAACGTACTTTTGGAAAATTAAGAGCTGGACTTACAACGGGTTTCAATTATAGCAAAATCAATCAATTTATTCAAGATAGACAGTCTGTAAACGAAAATATTACTCAAACCTACACGCCAGAATTACGAACTAATTTTACTGAAGCTCCTAACATTAGGTTACGTTACAGATACAGTGTTTCAAATAATAATCAAGGCACAAGTTCAACAAAATTTGTTACTAATGCGCCGTCCATTGATTTTGATGCTTATATCTGGAAAAGCTTAACATTTAAAACCGATTATACATATACCAATCAAGATAGTGGAACGCAACCTGCACAATCGTTTCAAACTTGGGATGCATCTTTGGCGTATCGCAAAAATGAAGACTCCAAATGGGAATACGAAATTAAAGCTACCAATTTGCTGAATATAGATTCAAGAGTAACCAATAGCGCCACAAACTTATCAGTTTTAAATTCTGAAACATTTATACAACCACGGTTTGTTACTTTTAGAGTACGTTATGAGTTATAAGCGGTTGACTTACTTTATTTGAAATATGATATGATGGAAAGCGATTAATTAAATTAAAATTTTAAAATTCTTTTTGCAGAATTAATAAACAATAATATATTTGCGAACGATTTTGGGGAGATACTCAAGCGGCCAACGAGGGCAGACTGTAAATCTGCTGACTACGTCTTCGCAGGTTCGAATCCTGCTCTCCCCACATAAATTAAAAAGTCTGCATGACAATGCAGACTTTTTTTATACAGAACGAAAATGGGGAATTTATTTTAAAAAAGCGAACTAATTACTCCATGCAGGTCCTTCGTTTCTCCCGGTAGTGTTTGTTAATTGGATGCGTTGTTTCGTATTGATATTTATTTTCCAGATATTATAATTGCCTTTTGAGCCTGCCGTATAAACTAGCCAATCACCATTTGGCGACCAATCAGGTGAATAACACTCTATAGCATCATTTGTGAGATTAATTAAATTAGTTCCATTAGAATCCATAATAAATAGATCCCACTGATTGTTTGTACTTCCGTAAAATGCTATGCTTTTTCCATCTGGTGAGAATTTTGCTCCTGAATCATAACCATCTTTAAACGTTAGCCTTTTCACATCGCTACCATCAGCATTCATGATATGTATTTCTCCATTGGCGGCATGAGACGTATCAGAAGGATCTCTAAGCTGTCGTGTAAAAATAATTTTCTGTCCATCTGGCGACCAATCTGGACTTTCTTCATATGATTTATTTTGTGTGAGCGCTTTTACGTTAGAACCATCTTTATTCATTACGTAAATATTTTTGCTTAAAGAATCTCGTTCAGACATGAATAATATAAACTCACCATTAGGCGAGGGGACTGGCAACACGTCATGCGAAGGATGATTTGTTAACCGTATAACAGCATTCCCTTGAGAATCCGTACTATAAATTTCGGCATTTCCATCTCTTTTAGAATAAAAAAAAAGCTTTGAATTATCGAAAGCCCAGGCTGGACTAAAATCGAGTGCGTTATTGTTTGTAATGTTTTGAAGATTTTCTCCATTAACATCTATTAGATAGATTTCGGAGTTTCCATCTCTATTAGTAACAAATGCGATTTTCTCTTCATTACTATTTGTTGTGACTTTACTATCTGTAGTTTTAGAATCTTTACAGGAATTAATTAAAACTAGGAGGAAACATATGATGAGAAGTCTATCCATTTTATAAAAATTATAAAAAAATGTATGATGTCAAGTACTAACTAAGATAGTCAAAATTTTTTTAGAAAGTCAATTTTAAATCGTCTTCCAAAAAAACGATAAGTCTTCGTCTTTTATAAAACCTTCACGTTGGTATAAGTGTTGCGCAGGATTGGATTTTTCGGTTTGAATCATGAGGCCTTTACATCCTTTTTCTCGGCACAATTCTTTCGCTTTATGAATCAATAAAGTGCCAATTTTCTGGTTTCTATATTGGGTGTCAATATATAAATCATTAAGTAAATACATCGCTTGCATACTTACGGAAGAGAACAAGGAATATAATTGTGTAAACCCAACAGCTACATTATTTATATAAGCAATATAAATCACGGAATCTTGTTTTGTAAGACGCTCTTTTATATAGTTTTCAGCTCCTATTAAATTTGAAGGTTGCCTGTAAAACACACGATATGCATCAAATAGCGGCACAATATCTTTTAAATGTTTTGTTGTAGCTTGAATTATTGTCATAAAAAAAAATCTGTAATGTGAAATTACAGATTTTAAATTTATGCAAAGACAAAAAAAGCCTTTTTATCCCTTTTTTTGTTTGTTAATTTCATCTTGTAATTGGCGTCTTACCTTTTGTTCACGCTCTAAAGCCGTACGTCTGTGTTCATCAAATTCTTCTTCTATTTCAGCTAAACTTTTATTGGCGGCTCTGGTAATGGCATTACTATTTTTAAATTTATAAATAAATAAAATTAAAAGCGCTAATAAACCAGCTATAATGGTCCACATAAGTACGTTGTAATTAACTTTACTCATTTGCATCCCAAACAATGCCATATTGTTTTTCTCAGCATCAGTTTTATCTAAATCGGCTTTCGTGTTTGAAAGATTAGCTTTTAATTCTTCAATTTCTTTTGCTTGATTTTCTACGACTGCTTTTGTTTCAGCTAAATTTTTATGAACCGTTTTTAATGAATCTAAGGTGTGAGCTCTTAAAGCCAGTAACATACTAAGTCTTACTGCTTCATAAGGTTGACCGTTAGTGCCTTTAAAATTTCCAGACTTTTTTAAGACATATTCGAATTGATTATCGATTGTACCTTTGTACAATGATAAGGCCTCGTCGTCTTGTACTGCTTGTGAAAAAGAGTTTAGTGTAATTAAGCAGGTAAATACTATAAAAAGTAAAGATTTGATAGAATTCATTTTAATAAATATTTTGGTTGTATTTGGTTTGCGAATTTATAAAATATTGTTTAGTAATTACTTATAAATCATTAAAAAGCCTCATTTTTATGAGGCTAATTTATATACGGTTTAAACTTCAATTTAGATTTTAATAATATGTATAACGTCTTACTTTGGCAATATATTTTGCTAAACGTATAACTTGATGGCTATAACCATATTCGTTATCGTACCAAATATATAGAATAATGTTTTTTCCGTCCTTTCTCACTATGGTTGCCTTACTATCATAAATTGAGGGTGCAGAACTGCCTACAATATCGCTAGAAACAAGCTCGTCGCTCAATTCGTATTTTATTTGTTCAACTAAATCACCTTCTAAGGCGTATTTCTTCAAAATAGTATTAACACCATTTAATGACGTTTTACTTTTCAATTCTAAATTAAGAATGGCCAACGATCCATTAGGAACCGGAACTCTAATCGCATTCGAGGTTAGCTTGCCTTCTAAACTAGGCAAGGCTTTAGCAACGGCGCTTCCTGCTCCAGTTTCAGTAATAACCATATTTAAAGCTGCAGCTCTTCCACGACGGTATTTTTTGTGAAAATTATCCACTAAATTCTGGTCGTTAGTATAGGCATGAATGGTTTCTAAATGCCCGCTCTTTACACCAAACGAATCTTCAATAGCTTTTAAAACAGGCGTAATCGCATTGGTTGTACATGATGCTGCAGAAAATATATCCACTTTATCGGGGTCGTTTTCTTTATGATTAACTCCATAAACGATATTGGGAACTTCTTTTCCAGGAGCAGTGAGTAATACCTTGTTTACGCCCTTAGATTTTAAATGTTTACTCAACGTCGCCTTATCTCTAAAAGCACCAGTATTATCTATAACTAAGGCATTATTAATATTGTATTTGGTATAATCAATTTCCTCTGGGGTATCGGCAGAAATGACACGTACTGTAGTCCCGTTAATAATTAAGGCACTATTTTTTACGTCAATATTAACTGTTCCGGGAAAATCACCATGTACCGAATCATTTCGGAGTAAAGACGCTCGTTTTTCAAGTATTTGGGCATCTATTGCACCTCTAGTAACAATGGCTCTTAATCTTAATTGACTGCCTTTTCCAGTCCTTACCATTAGTTCTCTGGCAACGAGTCTACCAATTCTACCAAAGCCATAAAGCACCACATCTTTTGGGTCAAAGTCATTACTCTTACCAGCATCTTTTAATTTTGAAGCCACAAATGCTTTAGCATTCGCGTGTTTATTGTCTTCTACATGATATTCGTAAGTTAGTTTACCAATATCTAATTTTGCGGGTGGAACATTTAGACTTTTAATAGCCTGAGCAATTTCAACCGAATCAAAAATAGAGATGGGTTTTTGAACAAATTTGCCTGCATATTCATGTAAGTTTAAAATCTGACTTACATTTCTGTCAATTAGCTGATTTCTGAATAAAACCAGTTCAATAGATTTGTCGTACCACAAATCACTTACAGTTTTTATAAATTCTACGGTGGCCTTTCTTCGGTCGGCTTGAAAAGCCAATTCTTTTTCATAAGTTTTGTTAGAACTCATTGCTTAAATAGTTTAGTTTGTATTGATAAATTTTGACAAAAATACCATAATTCAAACGTTTTCGTAAGCTATTTTAAAAAAAATATAAGAATTAAACAGCATAGAGTTTCGATAACATAATAGGCAACAAAAATTAAAATAAATAAAAAAAACAACCCTTCAAATTTCGTTGAATCTGAAGGGTTGTTTTTAAGAAAAATGGGTCACTATTTAAAATTATATCGTTCTTTTTCTCCGTTAGTATTTATAAGTTCTATTCTTAAAGAGCCAGAATCAGTTTGCATTTTTAATGCATTTTGAACATCATCAACTGATGTGACTTTAATATCATTCACTGAAGTGATAATACAGCCTTCCTCAATACCATTTCTTTTCCAATAATCGGCATATTGAGAATTTAAATCGGTAATTTTTACACCGTAAGGCGTTTTAAATTTCTTTAAATCTGCTGCTTTAGCATTTTTTACATGACCAACCAAAGGAATTGTAGTGGTTTCGTTTTTTGCTAAAATAACTGGTATAGTTTTGGTTTTACCGTCTCTTAAAACTCTTAAATTCACCACATCATTAGGACGTTTGGTATTTAAATGCCCTGTTAAATCAGAAAATTTAGAGATTTTAATATTATCAATTTCTTTTATAATATCACCTTTTTTCACGCCTGCTTTTTCAGCACCAGAATCTTCAATCACGCTGTCAATATATACGCCTTCGGTATCTGTAACGCCAATTTTTTCGGCCATTATGCTGTTTAATGCACCGCCTTGTATGCCTAAAATTCCATTTTGCACATTACCGTATTCCATAATATCCTCAACAACTTTTCTTGCAATATTGCTAGGAACCGCAAAAGAATAGCCAACATACGATCCTGTTTGCGAGGTAATAGCCGTATTAATACCAACCAATTCGCCATTTGTATTTACAAGCGCACCACCAGAATTACCTGGGTTAACCGCTGCATCCGTTTGTATAAAAGATTGCCTACTCGTGCCCGATAAATCTCTTGCTTTAGCGCTAATAATTCCGGCTGTAACTGTAGAAGTTAAATTAAACGGATTTCCAACAGCCAAAACCCATTCTCCAATTCTAGCCGTGTCAGAGTCTGCGAATGTTACAAATGGTAAATCTTCATCTGCATTAATTTTTAATAGTGCAATATCAGTTTTTGGGTCTGTTCCAATAAGTTCAGCAACAAAAGTTTTATTATTATTCATCGTTACCGAAATTTGCTGCGCATTATTAATCACATGATTATTGGTAATAATATACCCATCAGCATTAATAATCACTCCAGAACCCGTACCAATTTGCGGACTTTGTGAGCGTCTTCCAAAAAATAAATCCTCAAAAGTCAGCTGTCCAGAACTCTGTGCTAAATTTTTAACATGCACTACTGCATTAACTGTATTTTCTGCAGCCAAAGTAAAATCGGGAGCCGTTTCAGTATTTAAAACCGCATTCAAACTATTTGTTGGCAAAAACGCAGGCGTTGCAGCTTGTGTAGCTACCACGACAGGTTTATCTTCTTCAATAAAAAGTTTGTAGGCGCCTAATGTAAAAATACCACCTAAAGCAGAAACCAATACTAATGTTAAAATCTTCTTCATAATGTTCGTTTAAGTTTTATTTATTAACGATTAAAATTAAATAAATATTGAATTTCAAATTCAACTTTAACTACGATTTAACAATCTTTAAAATCATTCCTTAATCGGCGCCTGCCTGCCGTTAGGCAGGTTGCCACAAGGGTTGAGCTTGTAATTTATCCTGAGCAGAGTCAAAGGGCTATATCTATTTTAAAGCTTAGGTTCGGTATCTTCAACTAAAAAAAATTGTTTTCGATAATCTCAAAAAAGGATACAGCTGCAATCCTTAACGCGCTTCCAATTCGTATCTGTCAATAATCATCAAGTTTTTAATTTTCATCAAAAAATTTAATTCACTTCTTTATCTTTGCCTTACATTATGCAACAGACTTTTTACAAATACCAAGGCACAGGAAACGATTTTGTGATGATTGATAATCGTCAACAAATATTCGACAAAAATAATACCAAACGTGTTCAATTTTTATGCGACCGACGTTTTGGCATAGGTGCTGACGGACTCATATTACTTGAAAACCATCCAGAATACGATTTTAAAATGGTTTACTATAATGCCGATGGCAATGAAAGTTCCATGTGTGGTAATGGTGGACGATGTTTAGTGGCATTTGCAAAACAGTTGGGCGTTATATCTAACCAAGCTGTTTTTGAAGCTATTGATGGTTTGCATCACGCCAAAATTAATGGTGATATTGTGCAATTGCAAATGTTAGATGTCAATACCATTGAGAAGCACGATAATCATGTGTTTTTAAATACAGGGTCGCCACATCATGTGCAATTTGAATCTGAAATTGAAAATTTCGATATCAAAACCAAAGGGGCTAAAATTAGATATGGAGCACCTTATAATGAAGCAGGAAGCAATGTTAATTTTGTTAAAAAGCTTTCTAACGATGCTTTTAGAGTTAGAACTTACGAACGAGGTGTTGAAGATGAAACCCTTTCTTGTGGTACAGGTGTTACCGCAGTGGCTATAGCAATGCATTTTCTGGGTGAAACAGATAAAAACCAAGTGACACTTCAAGTAGAAGGTGGTGAGCTCAAAGTGTGTTTTGATGTTAAAAATAATACGTATTCTAATGTTTGGCTAATAGGGCCAGCAACTTTTGTTTTTAAAGGAAACATATGAAAACTCTAAAAGGCCAAAACATATATTTACGTGCACTTGAGCCTGAAGACTTAGAGTTTATTCATACTATTGAAAACGACGAATCCATTTGGGAAATTAGTAACACCCAAACACCATATTCTAAATTTCTTATAAAACAATATCTCGATCATGCTCATAAAGATATTTTTGAAGTAAAACAATTACGATTAGTAATTTCTAGTTTTAATAATGAAGCCTTAGGAATGATTGATTTATTCGATTTCGATTTTAAAAATAGGAGAGCAGGTGTTGGTATTTTGGTTAAAGAACCGGAAGATAGAATGAAAGGCTATGGAAAAGAGGCTTTAAAATTATTGATAGATTATAGTTTTAAGCATCTCGATTTGCATCAGTTATATTGCAATATTTCTGAAGGAAACGATGCGAGTATTAAATTATTTTCCAATCAAGGCTTTAAAAACATTGGATTAAAAAAAGAATGGAACTATGTAAATGGTACTTTTAAAAACGAATATTTATTTCAACTTATTAATAATTAGATGTATATAAAAAAAATCCTTCTAGCTATTTTAATTGTCGGGCTTATTGTAGCAGCATTTTTTGCAAATTTTGTATACAAAGCCATGTTAAAACCGAATACAGCGTTTAATAACGAAACGGCATATATATTTGTGGCATCAGGTGCAAATTATCAAGAGGTAAGATCGCAATTGGAGCCATTATTAGAAGATATTAATTCGTTTGATGATTTAGCTGAACAAAAAAAATACACATCCAATATTAAAGCTGGTCGTTTCGAAATTAAAAAAGGAATGACAAATAATGATATTATTAATTCCATTAGAAGTCGGAATCTACCAATTAAATTATCGTTCAACAATCAAGAAACTTTAGAAAAGTTGGCAGGTAGAGTTGCAAATCAAATTGAAGCAGATAGTCTTTCAATTTTAGCCGCAATGAAAGATTCAACATTTTTAGTTGATAATAATTTCAAGCTAGAAACGGCTTTAGGCATGTATTTACCGAATAGTTATGAGTTTTTTTGGAACACGTCTGCTGAAGCCTTTCGCGATAGAATGCTGAAAGAATATAATCGTTTTTGGACACCAGAAAAAATTAAAAAAGCAAATGATTTGGGCTTGACTCCAAATCAAGTCATTACCTTGGCGTCTATTGTTCATGAAGAGTCAAAACGGGCTACAGAGCAGCCAAGAATCGCGGGTGTATACCTAAATCGATTAAGAATAGGCATGCCGCTTCAAGCAGACCCGACTTTAAAATTTGCAGCTTATCAACTTCCTAAGTATAAGAATACGGTAATTAAAAGAGTTTTAAACGTTCATAAAGATATAGACTCACCTTATAATACTTATAAATATAGAGGATTACCTCCTGGGTTAATCGCAATGCCAGATATTTCTGCTATCAATGCCGTTTTAAATTATGAAAAGCACAAATACCTATATTTTGCTGCCGATGCCAAAAGATTAGGCTATCATAAATTCGCAAAGAATCTGGCACAACATAACGCGAATGCTCGAGAATATCAACGCTATTTAACATCACAAGGTATTAACAGATAGTGCGTTTTTTAAAAGCACATATCATTTGTTTTGTGTTGTTACCTTTTTTATCAATTTCACAATCTAAGTTAAATGCATTTCTTACACCTAGTGACACGCTAAATAAACCGCGAAGAAATGCAGTAATTGCAGTTGAAGCTTCATTAGGATCTCTTACACTTGTTGGGTTAAATCAGCTTTGGTATAAAGATTTTGAACGCTCTAAATTCCATACCATAAACGATAATAACGAGTGGTTGCAAATGGATAAAATTGGGCATGTTTTTACCTCTTATCAACTTGGTAAGCATGGTGCTAATCTTTTAAATTGGAGTGGTGTCAGTGAAGAAAATCAACTAATATATGGCGCAACTCTTGGATTTACATTTTTATCGGCGGTAGAAGTTTTTGATGGTTTTTCTAAAGAATGGGGCTTCTCTTGGGGCGATATTTTGGCCAATGGGGCTGGAACTGGACTTTATATTGGGCAAGAATTACTCTGGAAAGAACAACGAATAGCTTTAAAATACTCATTTCACCAAACAAAGTTTGCGAATCAACGTCCAGATAAGCTTGGGGAATCGTATTTAGAACAAATTTTGAAAGATTATAATGGGCAAACCTATTGGTTAAGTGCTAATTTGCATTCTTTTTTTAAAGACAAACACATTCCTAAATGGATAAATGTTGCGGTGGGTTATGGAGGGCACGGTATGCTTACTGGGAATGAAGATGTTGACAGTCAGGTGTTAATAAGTAATCAACGCTACAGACAATTCTATTTAAGTTTTGACTTAAATTTGAATGGAGTTAATACAAAATCAAGAGTACTTAGGTCTATTTTTGACGTTTTGAATATGATAAAAATACCTTTCCCGACTTTAGAATTTAATAAAAAAGGGGCAGTATTTCATCTATTCTACTACTAATAACAGTACTTAAGCGATTAATTTTGAAGTTGTTAAAAAAATCACTAATTTTGCACGCTCAAATTTCAAGGTATAATTTGATTTTAAAGTATACTGAAAAAATTTAAAATTATGGTAAAAAATATTGCGAGTTACAGCACACTGACGCTTACAATATTAGCACTATTGTATTTTTCGTTTCAATCAAACGAAACGATTGATTTAAGTAATTACTCTACAGAGGGTTTAGACTTCACTTATACTGTAAGTTCTGAAACAGCTTCGCTACCTAAAACTTTAGATTCTGAAAACTCTTTCTCTCCTTATTTAGGAAAGTCGTTTGTTGGTTTTAAAGAGGCTTTAGCCTTTAAAGAATCTGGTGGTGATTACAATTCAGTAAATACTTATGGTTATTTAGGTAAATATCAATTTGGAGCGGAAACTCTAAAAATGATAGGTATTTATAATCCTGCGAAATTTTTAAAAAATCCAAGATTACAAGAAAAGGCATTTATAGCGAATGCTGCTCGTAATAAATGGATATTAAGAAGAGATATCAAAAACTTTGTAGGTAAACGTATCAACGGAATTATTATTACAGAGTCTGGTATACTTGCTGCAGCACATTTAGCGGGTCCTGGTAGCATTAAAAAATATTTAAGAAGTTACGGATTAGATAATTTTGCCGATGGTTACGGAACTACGGTACATTACTACATGAAACGTTTTTCGGGGTATGATACTTCTTTTATAAAACCTAATCAAAAAGCTAAAGCGATTTAAGCATTTAGTTTTTATGAATAATAAATATGGTAGGTCTCTTGTGGAGGTCTACCTTATTTTTTTTCCATTGATTTGCTGTTTGGGTTTTAATAAACTCGCTAGTTAAAGTAATATCGCAGGCTACGCAAACATTGGTGTTATTCTCCAGAATAGATGTTAAATCTTCTAGCATTTTATTGTTTCTATAAGGTGTTTCTATAAAAATCTGAGATTGGTTCTGATCGAATGATAACCGTTCTAATCGTTTAATTTCGCTTTTACGTTCACCTTTGTCAATAGGCAAATAACCGTTGAAAGCAAAACTTTGTCCATTCATACCAGATGCCATAAGAGCTAATAAAATTGAAGAAGGCCCTACTAACGGAACGACCTTTATACTTTTTTCGTGTGCTATTTTTACAATATCTGCGCCTGGATCTGCAATTCCTGGACATCCAGCTTCAGAGAGTAACCCAACGTTAAAACCATTTAAACATGGATATAAAAATGTTGGCAATTCAGCTTCGTCAGTAAACTTATTTAAATGAAAAATTTTTAATGAAGGTTGTGATTTTTCTGGAGCTATTTTTTTTATAAAGCGTCTTGCTGTTTTTTCATTTTCAACAATAAAAGTATCTAATCGTTCTATAGTTTGTTTAACTTTAATTGGTAAAACTTCTAAAGGCTCATTTTCGCCTAAAGTTGTTGGTATGAGAAAGAGTTTACCAATTGAGTTATTCATTGTATTCTATTTTATATTTAAAAGCAGCGCTAACTATTTCAATTTTTTATTGTAGTTTATTTGCTATAATAGTACAAGCTTCATTGAGCATTTGGTAAACATTTTCAAAACCATGATCGCCACCGTAATAGGGGTCGGGGACTTCAAAGTTTTTATTTTCGTGAACCTCATTCAATATCATATTTACTTTCGCTATATCTTCTGGGTTTCGGGCTAATTTCACTACATTTTGATAATTAGTTTCGTCCATAACATATATCATATCAAAAGTGTCAAAATCTGACAAATCAAATTGTCTTCCTTTTAGATTTGATATATCTAAACCGTGCTTTCTAGCAACAGCAACCGAACGCTTATCAGGAGAGCTACCAACATGATAATTGGCAGTGCCTGCAGAATCTACAACAAAATTGTTTGATAATTTAGATTTTAATATACCTTCGGCCAGCGGAGAACGACAAATGTTTCCTAGGCAGACCATCAATATTTTAGTCATGATTTGGTAGTATTAAACGGAAAGTTTTTTACTGATGTCTTCAACATATTTTCTAAACTGTTTATCTGTTGAAGATAAGTTGTCTACTGTTTTACAAGCGTGCAATACAGTGGCATGATCTCTTTTTCCTATTTGGGAACCAATACTAGCTAAAGATGCTTTTGTGAATTTTTTAGCAAAGAACATAGCTAATTGTCTGGCTTGTACAATATGACGCTTTCTTGTTTTAGATTGCAGTGTATCGATATCCATTTGGAAATAATCTGATACTACTTTTTGAATATAATCTATTGAAACTTCGCGTTTTGTGTTTTTAACAAACTTCTCTACAATAATTCTGGCTAAGTCAAGGGTAATTTCCTTTTTATTAAATGAAGATTGCGCAATTAAAGAAATTATTGCTCCTTCTAATTCTCTAACATTAGATTTAATGTTTTTGGCAACATATTCTACAATATCCTCTGGCATTTCAACACCATCACGATAAAGTTTGTTTTTTAAGATAGAGACTCGGGTTTCAAAATCTGGATTTTGCAATTCGGCAGAAAGACCCCATTTAAAACGAGATAATAAACGCTGCTCAATATCTTGCATATCAACAGGCGCTTTGTCACTTGTTAAAATAACTTGCTTTCCGTTTTGATGTAAGTGATTGAAGATATGGAAGAATACATCTTGTGTACCCGTTTTACCTGATAAAAATTGAACGTCGTCAATTATTAGAACATCTATTATTTGATAAAAATGAATGAAATCATTTCTGTTATTCTTTTTAACGGCATCAATATATTGTTGTGTGAACTTTTCCGCAGAAATATAAAGCACCGTTTTTTCAGGGTATTTATCTTTTATGTCAACACCAATAGCATGAGCTAAATGTGTTTTGCCTAATCCAACACCTCCAAAAATTAATAAAGGATTGAAAGAAGTTCCACCTGGTTTGTTCGCAACTGCTAATCCTGCACTTCGAGCTAACCTGTTCGAATCACCTTCTAAAAAGTTTTCAAAATTATAATTTGGATTTAGCTGAGATTCAATTTTTACGTTCCTTATACCAGGGATTACAAAAGGATTGCGTAATTCTGGACTTTTATTATTAAAAGGAACATCAACATCTTGAGATTTAAGTGCACCTCTATTGGAACTTGGAATTTTTTCTGTAAAAGGTTGCTTGTTACCATAGGTGTTTTCCATTTTAATAATGTAAACAAGTTTGGCAGTTTCACCAAGCTCTTTGGTAAGCGCAACTTTAAGGATTTTAACATAATGCTCTTCTAACCATTCGTAAAAGAATTTACTAGGAACCTGAATACTCAAGGAGTTATCAGTAAGTTTAACCGCTTTAATTGGCTCAAACCAAGTTTTATAGGCTTGCGGTTGAATGTTATCTTTTATAAACTCCAGACAATTATTCCATACCGTTTGCGCAGTTATACTCATTTGTTAGTTTTAATTACGTGTTTTTAGTTAGTTTGTGAAAAGAGCAATACAAAAGTCATCCCCTTAAACGAGTCGCAAATATGTGAACAAAATTCTTAAAAAAAAAATGATTTTCTATTGAATTTAAAGAAATTTTTCCCCATGTTTAAGCTCATGCCGAAACTACAAAAAAATATTCAAATAATCTTATGAAAATCGATGAAATACAAATAAGAGTGAGATATGGTGAAACCGATCAAATGGGAGTGGTATATCACGGCAATTATGCGCTATATCTTGAAATGGGGCGAATTGAGTGGTTGCGTAAACTTGGTATTTCTTACAAATCGATGGAAGAAAATGGAATTATGTTACCTGTAGTTTCTTTATCTATAAACTATAAAAAATCAGCAGGTTATGATGACGTAATTAATGTAAAAACTCAACTAAAAAGAATGCCAACTGCGAAGATTGAATTCGATTATGAAATTACTGATGAACAAGGTGATATTTTAACTACGGCAAACACAACTTTGGTATTTATTGACAAAAATACAGGAAGACCAATGAGAGCACCGCAATACGTTTTAGATCAAATCACGGATTAATTATACTTTTTTAATACTTATCTCGTAAAGATTATCAAAGAGATTAAAAACCGTTTCGGATTCGTTTTTTCTGACTGAAATGGTTATTTCACAATCTAATTCTAGTTTTTGATTAATAATATTTAGATTTTTTTCTTTGATAATGCGCATTACGGTATTCATATTTTTATATTCAAAAGAGATGTTATAATGAATATCAATTGTTTTTTCAATAATCTTTGAAGCCTCAAGAACTTGTTGTGCACTTGTTTTATAGGCAGTAATTAAACCACCAACACCAAGTTTTACTCCGCCATAATACCTAACAACAACTATTAAAATATTGGTGACTTCAAAAGATTGAATTTGTCCGTAAATAGGCATGCCTGCGGAATTATTAGGCTCACCATCGTCATTGGCACGATAAATTAGTGTTTCAGTTCCTATTTGATATGCGTAACACCAATGTCTTGCCGAATAATGCTCTTTTTTTAAATATTCTAAATGAATTTTTACATCATGTTCATTTTGAACCGGAAACGCATAGCCTAAGAATTTACTGTTTTTATCTTTAAAAAATGATGATTCTGGGGCTACATCAATAGTTTTATATGTGTCTTTTTCAATCAACCGACTTAAAATAGGTGTTTATTAATTTCGAATAAATCAATAACGTCTTCTTTTTTATTATTAATATGCCACGTATGAATATTTAAAGTGTTGGCAGATGTAATGTTATCTAAATTATCATCAATAAAAAGACATTTTTCAGCATTAATATTATTTTCTGATAGAACAAATTCAAAAATATCATGATTTGGTTTTACGAGATTTATTTCATGAGATAAGTAAAACGCATCAAAACAGTTTTTAAATTCCTCGTAAAATGGAACATGTGCTTTAATGTAATCAATATGCAGTGCGTTCGTGTTACTCAATAAAATCAAATTGTATTTTGAAGATTGCTTCAATTTTTTTAAAAAAGCTAAACGATAATTCGGAAAATCTTTAAGCATAAAATTCCAAACATCAATTAATTTATCTTGAGATATATTCTGAAAATTATCAGTGTAAAAACCTAGAAATTCTTCTGTAGAAATTAATCCTTGCTCATAAAAACTATTAAAACCAACCATTTCTTCTGATAAAGTATCAATTTTAAACGTTTCTATTGCGTTTTTATAAGCGCCTTCAAGATCTAAATTTATAAACACGTTACCAAAATCGAAAATAATGGTTTTAATCATTTAAGTAAAATTTAAGTTTATCGTTTAAAATGTGCGTTTCTGCAATGAATTTACCTTGAAATACAGGTGCTTTAATGCCCTTTTTAAATGCGATATTCCCGTAAAACACGCGAGCTTCATC
Organism: Algibacter luteus; assembly: GCF_030344935.1. Taxonomy (NCBI): domain Bacteria; kingdom Pseudomonadati; phylum Bacteroidota; class Flavobacteriia; order Flavobacteriales; family Flavobacteriaceae; genus Algibacter; species Algibacter luteus. Next base: position 1,861,204 of record NZ_CP128313.1, read on the forward strand.
CCAAAGATTTTCATCAATAAAGGTTTGCAGCGTTTTTGAACCACCTTCAATAATTACAGAATTAATATCATTTTGAAATAGAATATCACAAATTTGCGCAGCTACGTTTTTAGAGAAATTGATATTATTTTTTGAAATGATTAAATGTTGAGACTCATGGTTGAAAACAGCAAATGATTTAGAAAGTTTTTCATCTCTGTCAATAATTATTCTAACAGGATTCTGTCCAACCCAATCTCTGGTAGTTAAACTCGGGTTGTCATGTGAAACAGTATTTGTGCCTACTAAAATAGCCTGCTCTTGAGCTCGCCATTTATGGACCAGTTGCCTGGAGTAATAATTTGTTATCCAAACAGGCTTTTGTTCATTTTTAGTTTTGGGAGCAATAAATCCATCTTTGGTTTCTGCCCATTTTAAAATGATATAAGGGCGTTTTTTGTTATGAAATGTAAAAAAACGTTTATGGAGCTGTTTACATTCTTTCTCTAAAACTCCAACAGTAACGTTGCAACCGTTTTCCATTAATTTTTTAATACCTTTTCCGGCAACTTTTAGGTTGTCATCAACACAACCTATAACAACATTTGGTATTTGATGTTTAATAATAAGGTCGCTACAAGGAGGTGTTTTGCCAAAATGCGAGCAAGGTTCAAGCGTGACATAAATGGTGGCTTCATTTAAAATTTCTTTATTTGCAACCGAATTTATGGCATTTACTTCGGCATGATTTCCGCCATAAGCACTGGTAAATCCTTCACCAATAATTTTATTATTGAAAACAATAACGCTTCCAACCATAGGGTTAGGTCGCGTGCTTCCTAATCCGTTGTTAGCAATTTGTAAGCAGCGTTTTATATAGAATTCATGTGATTTCAATACTAAAATTTAATTTTTACATCTTCTGTTTTGTCGATGATATAAGTGTACGAAAACCCTAAGACTTTATATTTAATATCGCCTTTATATTGCACCTTTACTTTTTTGCTGAATAAACTTCCTATAAGTCCGCCTAAGCTTTTATTACTAAATATACTGTCTGTTGGGATGTTTGTTTTAAGCGGAATTGAAAATTCTTTTTTCGCAGGCACATCAAAACTTTCAGTAGAAATACTTGCCATTTCATTATCATTAATAAATACCTTAATGTCGTCGGTTTGTAATTCGCCGCCAATATCGTTTGGGTTTATAAATAATGCATCAGCGGTAAACGTAACAAATTTGGATGTTGATTCTAGTACTTTTATATTCTCAATACCTATAAATTGAGGTTTTTCATTCACAGTACAACTTACAAATGCGATACAGATTGTTGATAAGATTATAAGCTTTTTCATTCTATTTTTTTTCGATTTAATGTATCTTCACTACTTTAAAAGTACCAATTAAAGTGAGTAAAGATACTATAGTTATTCGAGAAATTGAAGCTCAGGACAATGCCCAGTTAGAGCAGGTTATAAGAGCCTGTTTTCATGAGTTTAAGATTCCGTTGGAGGGCACAGCCTATTCTGATGACGAAACTCCAAATATGTTTGAATCCTACCAAAACATAAACGATGTTTATTTTGTAATTGATTGCAATGGTGAGATACTTGGTGGTGGAGGTGTAAAACCGTTAAAAGATTATGACGCTTCAATATGCGAAATACAAAAAATGTATTTCTCGCCAAAAGTAAGAGGTAAAGGTTATGGGCGTGCCTTATTTGAAAGATGCATGGAAAAAGCCAAAGCATTGGGCTATAAAAAATGTTATTTAGAATCGGCATCGCAATTAAAAGCAGCAATCCACATATACGAAAGTTACGGATTTAAGCATTTAGATAAAGCCCTTGGTAACACAGGACATTATTCATGTGGTGTTTGGATGATAAAAGATTTATAACAACATCAATGAAGTTAAAACAACTGCAAAATATTTTTCACGAAGATTTAGATGCCATTTATGGCGAGGAAGAAGTGGATAGCTTCTTTTATATGCTAATCCATGACTATTTTGATATTACTAGAATTCAAATGGCTATGGACACTTCATATATTATCGAAGATCCGGAAAAAATATTTGAAGCACTTAGTTTTTTAAAAGAGCATGTACCTATTCAATATATAATTGGAGAAACAGAATTTTACGGTTTACCAATTAAAGTAACAAACGATGTATTAATTCCTAGACCAGAAACTGAAGAGTTGGTGCAGTGGGTGTTAAAAAAGGTTGACAAAGAAAAACCTTTAAATATTATTGATATTGGAACGGGGAGCGGTTGTATTGCAATTTCGTTAGCAAAAAACTTGCCTAAGGCTAAAGTTTATGCTTTGGATATTTCAGCGAAAGCATTAAAAATCGCCAAACAAAACGCTGTTTTAAACGAGGTTGATGTTGCATTTATTGAAGCTGATATTTTAGATTTTCAAAATATTGAAAAAGAATCTTTGCCTGATAAATTTGACATAATTATTTCCAACCCTCCGTATGTTCGAGAAAAAGAGAAACAGCTCATGAAACCCAATGTTTTAGATAATGAGCCGCATTTAGCACTATTTGTAAAAGATGAAAACCCTCTACTATTTTACAAGGTTATTACTCAATTTGCTATAATGCATTTAAAAAGTGAAGGATGCTTGTTTTTTGAAATCAATGAATATTTAGGAAAAGATATGATAAACCTATTGCATGAGAATAAATTCTATGAGATTGAATTAAAACAAGATATTTTTAAAAAAGATAGAATGATAAAAGGTAAAAAAGAAGCGAGGTAACTTATTTGACTGTTAGAATTGATTAGTATGGATATAAAAAAACAGATAGATAATCTGCGAAATGAATTGCGCGAACACAATTACAACTATTATGTTTTAGATAATGCAACGATTTCAGATTACGAGTTTGATATTAAATTAAAGCAACTTCAAGAACTTGAATTAAAATACCCTGAATTTTTTGATGCCAATTCACCTACTCAACGTGTTGGAGGTGAGGTGACAAAAAATTTTGAAACTACTGTACACGAGTATCGTATGTATTCTTTAGACAATTCTTATTCTAAGGAAGATTTACTGGATTGGGAAACCCGAATTAAAAAACTTGTTGATGGGGATTTACAATATACTTGTGAATTAAAATACGATGGCGCTTCAATTAGCTTAACTTATGAAAATGGCCAATTAGTAAAAGCCGTAACTAGAGGTGATGGATTTCAGGGTGATAATGTCACTGCAAATATAAAAACCATAAAATCGGTACCCTTACAATTAAAAGGTAATTATCCACCAAAATTTGATATTCGAGGTGAAATTGTGTTGCCATTTGAAGGATTTCATAAAATGAATGAGGAGCGCATTGAAATAGGCGAAGAACCATATAGAAACCCAAGAAATACTGCTTCAGGAAGTTTAAAATTACAAGACAGTGCAGAGGTAGCTAAACGTCCTTTAGAGTGTTTACTTTATAATATAACAGGAACTAATTTAGGAATTAGAACCCAATACGAAAGTTTAGAAATGGCAAGGCAATGGGGATTTAAAGTACCCGAGGCGGCTAAATTGGCAAACAACATTGATGAAGTTTTCGAATTTATTGAGTATTGGGATGTTAATAGGCATAATTTACCTTACGAAACCGATGGGGTTGTAATTAAAGTAAATAATTTACAACAACAAGAAGAATTAGGTTATACAGCCAAAGCACCGCGTTGGGCTATGGCGTATAAGTTTAAGGCAGAACAAGTTTCAACACGATTAAATAGTATTACATATCAAGTTGGAAGAACGGGAGCCATTACACCAGTTGCAAATTTAGAACCAGTAGAATTAGCTGGAACAACGGTTAAGCGAGCTTCATTACACAATGCAGACCAAATAGAAAAACTCGATATTAGGGTGGGTGATGAAGTTTATGTTGAAAAAGGAGGTGAAATTATACCTAAAATTTTGGGAGTCGATTTGTCTAAACGTCCAGCAGATTCTCAGCCAACATGTTATGTTACAGAATGTCCTGAATGTAAAACTCCATTAATTAGGCAAGACGGTGAGGCACAACATTATTGCCCAAATTATAATGGATGTAATCCACAAATTATTGGAAGAATTCAGCATTTCATTTCAAGAAAAGCTATGGATATTGATGGTTTAGGAGGAGAAACTGTTGCATTATTAGTTAATGAAGGAATGATAAAAAATTATTCTGACCTATACGAGTTAACGAAGACACAAATAATACCTTTAGAAAGAATGGCTGATAAAAGTGCTGATAATTTAATTAAAGGCATTGAAGCATCTAAAAACATACCTTTTGAGCGTGTTCTTTATGCTTTAGGGATTAGATATGTTGGTGAAACTGTGGCTAAAAAGCTTGCTAAACACTATAAAAGTATTGAAGCTCTTGCCAATGCTACGGAGGAAGAATTGGTAAACGTTGATGAAATTGGGGTGAAAATAGCCGAAAGTGTCATTGCATTTTTTGCTGCAGAAGAAAATATAGAAATTATCAATAGGTTAAAAGATTTTGGAGTAAGATTAGAATTATCAGAAGAACAACTTAGTGCTCAAACAGATAAGCTAAAAGGTGATATTGTTGTGGTTTCTGGGGTGTTTCATAAAGTGTCTAGAAATGAATTAAAAAAGCTTATCGAGGATAACGGAGGTAAGGTGAGTAGTTCAATTTCTTCTAAAACAAGTTATATTATTGCAGGTGATAATATGGGACCAAGCAAAAAAGAAAAAGCGGAAAAGCTAGGTGTGTCTTTAATTTCAGAGGATTTATTCCTACAAAAATTGAATTAAAATCAATATTTTATCGATAAAATGTAATATTTATACGTTTAATTGTAAAATTTGTTTTATATTTGTACATCAATAATTAATAACTCTCATGTACAAATCGAAAATATTAGTAGGATTTGTTTTATTATGCTATATTTTGTTTGCCGTTTTTGAATTTAACGGTAATCAAGTAGTTGCCTACTATTTTCATTCTTTTATTGTGCCATTAATAACCATTATTTACATTTTCTTTATAAAACGAAAGAGTAAATTATTTTTATGGTTTTTAATTGTTTACTCTCTATCTGATATTCTAGGAATTATAATTGATAATATACCTGTAGATGGCACCTCAAGTTTATATGATTTTGAGTATTATTTTGGAAATGGACTTTATATTTTAGCTTATATCTTTTTAATATTAAAAATTGGAAAATCACTTAGTTTTAAACATGTCGTAAAGCACTTTAAATTACACTTGGTGGTGCTTAGTATTTTGAATATTTATTTAATTTATGTTTTACAAAATATTATCAGTCCTAATTTGGTATTAGATAGTGATTTTTACATAGAATTTGTATACAATGTAGTTACTATTCTTTTATTGTCTATTGCTTTATTAAATTATTTCTATAAAGACAATAGAAAATCTTTGTATCTATTTTTAGGTGCACTTTGTATCGTTTTTTCCGAGGTAATGGATATTGCTTATATCTACATCACTCAAAGAAGTCTTTTAAACTTTTTAGCAACTACACTTGCCCTTAGCGCCTTTTATTTTTTCTATCAGCAATCAAAATGGTTGAATATTTCTAGTGAAGAGGATGCATATGTATTATGAGAATGCTAATTCCTAAGTTTTAAAATAGGTATATCAAGATTGTTGAACTCCTTTTCGAATTAAAAGCCCCAATATATATTAAACTAATATTACTTCGGTGATAAGTTGTGTGGAGTAGCATTAATCTTTATTTATTAAACGATAATAGAAGTACCGTTTGCAGTTTTATTTTTATTAGCATCAAAATAAAAATCAATTCTACCCAAATTTATTCCATAACACCCAACTTGATTTACCAGCATATTTTCGTTATTTTTATTTTTAACTACTGTTGGCTTTGGTAAAAAGGTATGTGTATGTCCGCCAATTATTAAATCAATGTCTTTAGTACTTTTGGCTAAATTTAGGTCGCTTATTAAATCTGGGTTGTTCTTATAATAATATCCAAGGTGAGATAAACATATGATTAAATCACATTGTTCTTCGATTTTTAAAATTCTAGTCATTTCTTGACTCATTTCAATAGGATCAAGATACTTTGTTTCCTTATACAAAGCAGGGGCAACGAGTCCATTAAGTTCAATTCCAATACCAAAAACGCCTATTTTCACACCATCCTTTTTAAATACTTTATAGGGTTTGGTGTGTGTGTCTAAGATTGTGTTTTTAAAATCATAATTAGCCGTAACAAATTCAAATTCCGCATGTGGAAGTTGGGCAAATAAACCGTCAATTCCATTGTCAAAATCATGATTACCAATAGTTGCGGCATCGTATTTTAATTTACTCATTAGCTTGAATTCCAATTCGCCACCATAGTAGTTAAAATAAGGTGTCCCTTGAAAAATATCGCCAGCATCTAATAATAGTGTATTTGGGTTTTCATTTCTTATAGCTTCTATTAAAGTTGCACGTCTTGCAACTCCTCCTTTATTGGCATTTCTGCCATCTTCAGGACCAAAAGTATCAATATGACTGTGTACATCATTGGTATGAAGGATGGTTATTTTTCTTAATTTTGAACTGCTCGTAAACGATTGTAATCCAAAGCTTCCCAATGCAACTAAAGCGGTACCTGCTGACGCTTGTTGAATAAAATTTCTACGCTTCATAACTATTTTATTTGAATAAATCTGTCGTCAATAACAGGATTTATAGTATCTACCTTATTGAATCTATCAATTAAGGTGTTTCTTATTTTATAATTTAAATAATATACCGTATCGTTTGGTTTAAAAAAGCGCATTCTGTCGCCACCATTATAAAGATAATCACTTGTGGCTACGTAATAAGTGTAATTCTGTTCAATATTTTTTCCTTTAATTTTGGCTTCAACTACATCAAAGTTTTTATCAACAACCAATTTAAGATTAGAAATGGGATGTGCTCTTTTCGAACTTTTCAAATAGTCTATTAAACTATCAATTTGTGCGCCTTTAATTGCCACTATAACCACACTATTTTCAAATGGCATGAGCTGAAAAGCAGTTCTTTTAGAAACGTTTCCTTGATTTAAGCTCGACCGAATTCCACCATGATTTAACAATACCATGTCTATTTCTTTACCCGTTCTAGATTTGAAAATTGGGTTGGCTTCACTGTATAATACATCTGCCATAAAATTGCCTAATGCAGAATTAAGATGACCATCATTTTTTGAATATGTATCTACAGAATACGCTAAAACACTGTCTAAATCTTTTTGAATATTATCGCGAAATGGTTTTACATAGGCTTCAATTTCAGGGTCAAGTAAAATAGAATCAGTAATTTGAATTTGTTTTCCTTCTATTTTAGAAAGTTGTAATTTTTCTTGCTTGCAATTCAGAAAAATTAAAAAATTTAACAAAAAAAAGAAATGTGTAAACCTCATATGAAAACATATAATTTGAATGTACTTTTGCTACCTTTGCGCAAAGTATAAATATAAATGATTTTAAAAGGATTTAAAGAAAAATCTAATAAAAAGTACTTAAACAAACTACTGGCTAAGCGTAAGGTTAATATTGATGCGCGTAAAGTAAATAGTTTAGGAGTTATCTTAAATGTTGATGAATTCGATGATTATGAGGCTTTTAGAGACCTTGCAGAATTAATAAAAATAAGACCAAATAAGCTTAAAATTATAGCTTTTTCATCTTTTAAAAAAGATGCTGCACTTACTTGGGATGACTGTTTTAATCCTAAAGATTTTGGATGGAGTGGGTCTATAAAAAATATAGAATTAAAGTCTTTTATAGACACTAAATTTGATGCTTTGATAAGTTATTACGAGCAAGAAGTTTTAGAATTAAAAATGATAACTGCCGAATCTCAAGCCAAGTTAAAAATTGGAATTTTACAATCGGATGAACGATTAAACGATTTAATTATAAAAACCGATTTAAAAGAGTTTAGTCTTTTTAAAACCGAAGTATTTAAATACCTAACGATATTAAATAAAATAAGTAATAATGAATAGTAAGTTTGTAGGAACGGGGGTTGCGTTAGTTACGCCTTTTAATCCTGATTTAAGTATAGATCATAAAGCCTTAAGTAATATTGTAAAATATAATATTGAAAACGGGACTGAATATTTGGTAATTTGTGGTACAACAGGCGAAAGTGTAACACTTACTAAACAAGAAAAGAAAGAAGTTATTGCTACAATTATTGAAGCTAATCAAGGAAAACTGCCTTTGGTTCTTGGTATTGGTGGAAATAATACTGCAACGATTATAGATGAAATAAAATCTACTGATTTAAGTCAAATAGATGCTATTTTATCAGTATCTCCTTATTATAGTAAGCCTACACAAGAAGGGATTTACCAACATTTTAAAGCTATTTCTGAAGCTTCACCAATAGACATTATTCTTTACAATGTTCCAGGACGAACATCAAAAAATATAGAAGCAAAAACTACATTAAGATTAGCAAACGATTTTAAAAATGTTGTAGCAGTAAAAGAAGCCGGAAATAATATGGCTCAATATTTAGAGTTAATAAAAAATAAACCAGACGGATTCTTAATTATTTCTGGCGATGATGATTTAGCATTAGGCGTTACTTTAGCTGGTGGTGCTGGGGTAATTTCGGTAATTGGTCAAGCTTTCCCAAAAGATTTTTCAGAAATGATTCGTTTAGGATTAAAAGGTGATGCAAAAGAAGCGTACAAACTTCATTTTAAACTTATGGATGTTATTGGCTATATTTTTGAAGAAAATAATCCTGCCGGAATAAAATCTGTTTTTGAAGCCTTAAATTTATGTCAAGATACGGTGCGTTTACCGTTGGTTCCAGCATCAAAAGCATTAAAACAAAAAATAGAAAGATTCGTAAATAATTTTTAAGTCTGTTAAATATTACTTAAACCTTATTTTCGTTGAGGTTAAGCTCTTATTTTAGCTCCGAAATAATATTTTTAAAATCCATATTAATAGCGTATTTTTGCCTGCTGTATTAAAAATCGTTGAAATGAACTTAATTAATGCAACGCTTTTTTTTAAAACACACACAATGCGAAAGACGTTTGACCGTTTTTTAAAGTGAAAAATAATAAATGAAGAACTTTTTTTACATATTAATAGTTTTCGCAGTTTTTAGTAGTTGTAGCGAATATCAAAAAGCGTTAAAAGCTGATGGAGAAGGAGCAATTGCTGAGAAATTTAAAATGGGTGAGGCTTTGTATAATGAAGGTAAGTTTGCTAAGGCTAATAGACTTTTTGCTCAAATAGTACCCAATTACAGAGGCAAACCACAAGCGGAGAAATTAATGTATTTGTATGCTACTTCCTTCTATAAAATGGAAGATTATTATATTTCTGGATATCAACTAGAACGCTTTGCATCAAGTTATCCTAAAAGCGAAAAGTTGGAGGAGACTTCTTTTTTAGCTGCAAAAAGTTATTACCATTTATCGCCAGTTTACAGTAAAGAACAGAAAGAAACTGTAGAAGCGATTGAAAAGTTGCAAGAATTTATCAATTTGTTCCCAGAATCCGAACACGTTTCTGAGGCTAATAAATTAATTCAAGAACTTGATTTTAAATTAGAAAAAAAGGCGTTTGAAATTGCTAAGCAATTTAATTTAATTTCAGATTATCCTGCTTCAGTTAAATCTTTTGATAATTTTATATTCGAATTTCCAGGTTCAAAATTGCGTGAAGATGCATTGTATTACAGGTTAGATTCAGCATATAAATTGGCAATTAACAGTGTAGAATATAAAAATACAGTTCAAAATGGACTTGTGCATTTAAGAAAAGAGCGATTAGAAATAGCAAAAGAATATTCTGATTCGTTTAAATTACTTTATGCCGACTCAAAATACATAGAAGATGTTAATGAAATGACATCTGCTATAAACCAAGAATTAGAAAGTTACAGCACCAAAAGTTAAATAATAAAAGAATGGATTTAAAAAAAACCAATGCTCCGGTTAATACCGTAACGTACGATAGAAATCAAATAGATGAGCCAACAGACAACATCTACGAGTCTATTTCAATCATTGCAAGACGTGCAGATCAAATTAACACCGAGATTAAAAAAGAACTTATTGATAAGTTAGAAGAATTCGCTACTTATAACGATAGTCTTGAAGAAATCTTTGAAAACAAAGAGCAAATTGAGGTTTCAAAATTTTACGAAAAATTACCTAAACCTCATGCGTTAGCTGTTCAAGAATGGTTAACAGATAAAATTTATTTTAGAAATACAGAGGAAGATTCTCAAGAATAATTTCTAAATTTAAACACCATTAAACAAACTCCAATACCGTTTTAATAGATGGTATTGGAGTTTGTTTGGTTATTAAACACGGGTCTCTTTATGAGCGTATTAAGCGGGAAAAATATATTGTTAGGTGTTACTGGTGGAATAGCTGCATACAAAACAGCATCTTTAGTCAGGTTGTTTATAAAATCAGGAGCTCATGTAAAAGTAGTCATGACACCAGCTTCAAAAGAATTTGTTACGCCTTTAACTTTATCCACACTTTCCAAAAATCCTGTTTACTCATCTTTTACTAATGAAGAAGATGATAATGCAGTTTGGAATAACCATGTAGATTTAGGGCTTTGGGCAGACCTTTTTGTTATAGCGCCAGCCACGGCAAATACCTTGTCTAAAATGGCTAATGGTGTTTGTGATAATTTATTGTTAGCTACCTACCTATCAGCTAAATGTCCCGTGTATTTTGCACCAGCAATGGATTTGGATATGTACAAACATGCTACAACACTTACATCCTTTAAAAAACTTAAAGCCTTTGGAAATATAATGATTCCTGCTACAAGTGGAGAATTAGCAAGTGGATTAGTGGGTGAGGGCAGAATGGCTGAACCTGAGGATATTGTTTCGTTTATTGAAAATGATATTTTAGGAAAACTTCCATTAAAAGGAAAAAAAATACTTATAACTGCGGGACCAACTTATGAAGCTATTGACCCTGTGAGGTATATTGGTAATCATTCTAGTGGAAAAATGGGCTTTGAAATAGCCAAAGCGGCTGCAAATAATGGAGCAGAGGTGATATTAATCACAGGTCCTACTCATCAAAGTGTAACCCATAATTTAATAAACATTATTCCTGTTGTGAATGCACAACATATGTATGATGAAGTGCATAAGCATTATGAATCAGCACATGTGGCAATACTTTCGGCAGCTGTTGCAGATTTTAAGCCTAAAGAAGTAGCAACTCAAAAAATAAAAAAGAAGTCTGATACGTTAACATTAGAGTTAGAAAAAACTAAAGACATTTTAGCTTCATTAGGTGAAATAAAAAAACACCAATATCTTGTTGGTTTTGCTTTGGAAACAACTAACGAATTAGAAAACGCCAAAGGAAAATTAAAAAGAAAGAATTTAAATTTAATTGTATTAAATTCGTTAAATGATAAGGGAGCTGGTTTTAAAACCGATACTAACAAAGTTACTTTTATTGATAATGAGGAAGTTATTACCGAATTTCAATTAAAGTCGAAGGCCGAAGTAGCTTCAGATTTAATAAATAAAATTATATCAGAAATTGATGCGTAATATTTTAGTTGTATTATTAATTTGTATTGGACTTGCAGGTTTTTCTCAAGAGTTAAATTGCAATGTTGTTGTAAATGCAGAACAAACCGGTAATGAAAACTTTCCAATTTTTAAAACCCTTGAAAAGCAAATAAACGAGTTTGTAAATAATACAAAGTGGACTAATAAAGTATTCAAAGATCAAGAGCGTATTAATTGTAACATGTTTATAAATGTTATTAATTATAGTGGCGAGTCTTTTCAGGCTACAATACAAGTGCAGTCTTCTCGACCAATATATGGTTCTTCGTACAGTTCACCTATCTACAATTTTAACGATAAAGATTTTAATTTTAGATACTTAGAATTTCAAAACTTAATATACAACCCCTCGCAGTTTGAGTCTAATTTAATCTCTGTTATAGCGTTTCATGTTAATATGATGTTGGCTTTAGATGCTGATTCTTTCAAGGAAAATGGAGGTGATGAATATTATAAACAAGCTCAAATTATTACAAATTATTCACAGCAAGGAAATTTTCAAGGTTGGAAATTAGAAGATGGTTTGCAAAGTAGATTCACATTAATTGATAATGTTTTGTCTCCCACTTTTAAAGAGTTCAGAACTGTGCTTTATAATTATCACCGCAAAGGTTTAGATGTTATGAGCGACGATGTAAAAGCGGGAAAAGAGTCTATTAGTAAAGCTTTAGAAACATTTCAGGCAATGAATAACCGAAGACCTAATTCTTTTGTTTTACGAACATTTTTTGATGCTAAAGCTGAAGAAATTGAACAAATTTTTACTGATGGCCCGAGTGTAAATATTTCAAGTCTAAAAGAAACTTTACAGAAAATTGCACCAATGCATAGTAGTAAATGGCAGAATATCAAGTATTAAATAAATAGTACAAAAGTATTATCTTAATAATTGAATTTTTAAGTTTAAATTCTTATCCTGAATTACTGAAAATCAAAAATGTTAACATCACTTTCCATAAAAAATTACGCTTTAATTGATAATTTGAATGTCGATTTTAATGATGGTTTCTCCATTATTACAGGTGAAACGGGTGCGGGTAAATCCATATTACTAGGAGGTTTGTCTTTAATTTTAGGTAAACGTGCCGATTTAAGTAGTTTAAAAGACACAACTCAAAAATGTATTATCGAAGCCATTTTTAATATTGCTAATTACAATTTAAAATCGCTTTTTCAATCTGAAGATTTCGATTATGAAGATCAAACAATCATCAGAAGAGAAATATTACCATCAGGAAAATCAAGAGCTTTTGTAAATGATTCGCCAGTAAACTTATCGAGTTTGCAATTGCTAGGTGAGCGATTAATAGATATTCATTCGCAACACCAAACTTTACAATTAACAAGCAACGATTTTCAGTTTCAAGTTATCGATGCTTTAGCAAAACATGACGACCTTGTATCGCATTATAAAGTGGAATTAAAAGGCTTAAAAGCGCTTCAAAAGGAACATCAAGAATTATTGGCTTTTCAGGCAGAAGCAATAAAAGAGCATGATTACAATACATTTTTATTAAATGAATTGGTTGAAGCTCATTTAGTTGAAGGAGAAGTTGAAACTTTAGAAGAAGAATATGAAACACTTAGCAATGTAGAAGGGATTCAAGAAAAGCTGGATGAAGCCTATCAACTCTTAAGTGAAGAGCAAATAGGCATTATTACGTCATTAACTTCTTTAAAAAATATATTTCAGAAACTATCGGGTATTTCTAATAAATATGAGACGTTATTTACCAGAGCCAATAGCAGTTTAATTGAAATGGACGATCTGTATAGTGAAGTTTATGAACTACAAGAAAGCTTAGAAGCAGACCCGCAGAGATTAGAAGTTGTAGATGCGAAATTAAAAAGCATCCATAATTTAATGCAAAAGCATATTGTTTCAGAAGTTTCAGAGTTAATCGACATAAAAAATCAACTTGAAGAAAAAGTAGCAGTTACTGAAAACTTGGATGAAACCATTCAGAAGAAATCTTCAGAAATCACCAAAAAGGAAGAAGAACTGAACAAAATCGCACAATCAATTCATAAAAACAGGCTAGAAGTTATTCCGCAGTTAAAACAACAATTAGAAACTATTTTGGTAGATTTAGGAATGCCAAACGCTCAGTTTAAAATAGATTTAGAATTGAGTAATACCTTTTATTCTAACGGAAAAGATGAATTAACGCTGCTGTTTTCAGCAAATAAAGGTGGTAATTTTAACGAATTAAAAAAGGCAGCTTCAGGCGGTGAGCTTTCTAGAATCATGTTAGCTATCAAATCAGTTTTAGCAAAATACATTCAACTGCCAACCATTATGTTCGATGAGATTGATACGGGTGTTTCAGGCGAAATATCGAACAAAATGGGCGATATTATGCTTCAAATGAGTAAGCATATGCAAGTGTTTTCAATAACACATTTACCTCAAATAGCGGCAAAAGGCCATTCACATTTCAAAGTTTATAAAGAAGATGTTAATGAGGTAACGCAAACTAATTTAATAAAACTAAATCACAACGAACGAATTGTAGAGATTGCACAAATGCTTGGTGGCTCAGAAATATCAAATTCTGCAATAGCTCATGCCAAAGAATTACTCAATTAATTAGTATATTTAAAGTCTAAAATTAAAACATAACTAATCAAGATATAAACCATTACATATGTATAACTTACTAAAAGGAAAAAAAGGAATCATTTTTGGAGCACTAGATTCAAATTCAATTGCTTGGAAAACAGCAGAACGCGTTCATGAAGAAGGCGGACAATTTGTGTTAACAAATGCACCGGTTGCAATGCGAATGGGGCAAATTAACGAATTGGCAGAAAAAACTGGTTCTCAAATAATTCCTGCTGATGCGACTTCGCTTGAAGATTTACAGAATTTAGTCGACCAATCTATGGAAATATTAGGTGGTAAAATTGATTTCGTTTTGCATTCCATAGGCATGTCTATAAATGTTAGAAAAGGAAAGCATTATACCGATCAAAATTATGATTGGACACAGAAGGGAACAGATGTATCAGCAATGTCTTTTCATAAGTTAATGCAAACCTTATATAAATCTGACGCTATGAATGAGTGGGGCAGTATTGTTGCGCTAACGTACATGGCAGCACAACGTGTATTTCCAGATTATAATGATATGGCAGATAATAAAGCCTATTTAGAAAGTATTGCACGTAGTTTTGGGTATTTCTTCGGAAGAGATAAAAACGTTCGTGTTAATACCATTTCGCAATCCCCTACACCAACAACTGCAGGTAGTGGAGTAAAAGGGTTCGATGGCTTTATAGCTTATGCCGAAAAAATGTCGCCACTTGGTAATGCAACCGCAATGGATTGTGCAAATTACACCGTTGCCATGTTTAGCGATTTAACAAAACGAGTTACTTTACAAAACCTTTATAACGATGGCGGTTTTAGTAACATGGGTGTGAGCGATGCAGTAATGTCTACTTTTGTTGGAGAAGAGTAAAATAATTTTTAATATACAAGAAAGCCACCCATAAAACGGTGGCTTTTTTATGCTTTTATATGTTGATATAATTATGGCGAGTTTTAAAAAAACCGCGCTATACGTTACTAGTTTTGGCTCGATGCGCGCCTCGCCAAAAGCTAACCACTACTATCGCTCTCGCAAGTGTCCGCCAAATAAGTATCTCATCAAAAAGCAACTGTAAGTTTGCCAATAAATGCAACAGGATTAATTACATTTGTATTATGCAATTACAATATTCATTTATAATTCCAGTTTATAACAGACCTAACGAGATTCAAGAACTTTTGGAAAGTTTTGAAGCTTTACAAGGCGATATATCCTATGAAATTGTAATTGTTGAAGATGGCTCTTCTGAAACATCAAAACAAGTAGTTGATTCGTTTAGTAAAAGTTTAAACATTTCATATTATTTTAAAGAGAATTCAGGCCCTGGAGATTCTAGAAATTATGGAATGCAAAAAGCCAAGGGCAATTATTTTATCATTTTAGATTCAGATTGTATTCTTCCTAAAACCTATTTAGTAGAAGTAAAGAAGAGTTTAGAAAAAGAATATGTAGATTGTTTTGGTGGTCCTGATGCTGCCCACGATTCATTTTCAAATCTTCAAAAAGCAATCAACTTTTCAATGACGTCCTTTATTACAACTGGAGGAATTCGAGGAAAAAAGAGCAGTATAGATAAATTTCAACCCCGAAGTTTCAACATGGGACTTTCAAAAAAAGCATTTGAAGCTTCCAAAGGATTCGGACAAATACATCCAGGAGAAGACCCCGATTTATCGATTCGATTGTGGAATTTAGGATTTAAAACCAAACTTATTCCTGAGGCTTTCGTATATCATAAACGCAGAATTTCTTGGTCTAACTTTTTTAAACAAGTCAATAAATTCGGGATGGTTCGCCCTATTTTAAATAAATGGCATCCTTCAACAAAAAAAATAACCTATTGGTTCCCAACCTTATTTACCCTAGGCTTAATCGTCACAGTAGTTTTAGCTGTTGTCGGATTTAACTGGTTGCTAATTGTTTATGGTTTCTATTTTGTATTGGCATTTATTCTGGCTTTAATCAAAACAAAAAACATTATAGTTTCAATATTGGTAATACCCGCCATTTTAATTCAATTTTTCGGCTACGGCATCGGGTTTTTAAAATCTACCTTCGCGGTTTCATTCTTAAATAAAGATCCTGAAACTCATTTTCCTAAATTATTCTTTAAATTAAAATAATGGAAAAAATAAAAGCAGATATTATAGCATCATTTAAAAATAAAAAGATTAATGTTTTTATTTTATTCTTATTGTCGGCTTTTGTTATCTTATTCTTTACCAAACTATCAAAAGAGTATACCAAAACTATTCCATTTGATATTGAAAAAATAAATGTCCCTCAAGAAAACGTCATTTTAAACGATACTGCCAGTTTAAATATTACCTTAAAAACTCACGGATTCAAATGGCTAAAGTATTATTTCTATTCGCCTAAAATAACTATCGATTTTAGTAAAGATGTATTAAAAAGAGAAGGAGAGTTTGTTTGGAATAAGTCAAAGTCTTACTTAAATAATACACAATTTGATAAACAAGTGGAGATTTTAAATATAACGCCAGACCCGTTGATTTTTAAATACGGTGTAAATAAGGTTAAGAAGGTTCCTGTGGTTTTAAACACAGATATTAGCTTTCATCCAGGATTTGATATGTCTGAAAAATTATTTTCTGAGCCAGATTCAGTAGTTGTTGTTGGTCCTGATTTATTAGTATCAGAAATTAATCAGCTAGAAACAGAGCCATTTAGTTTAGCTGGTGTTAGAGAAGATATACAAGATTTAGTAAAATTAAAGTTACCAGCTAAAACAAAAGATTTGAAATTTTCAGTTGAACAAATCATGCTAAAAGGTAATGTGGAAAAATTCACAGAAGGCACGCTGAAACTTCCGGTTCATGTTATTAATGTGCCTAAAAATGTGAAAATAAAATACTTTCCAAAGGTAATAAACGTTTCTTATTACGTGAGTTTAAGCGACTTCAATTCAGTATCTGCGAAAAATTTTAAAGTGGTTTGCGATTTAGCGAAAACGAATAAGAACCAGTCTTTTTTAATTCCAGAGTTGGTTAAGCAACCAGAAACGGTAAAAAACACAAGATTAGGGTTACAGCGAATTGAATTTATAATTACAAAATGATTATAGTAGGACTTACAGGCGGTATAGGAAGTGGAAAAACAACAGTAGCAAAACAGTTTTCAGCTTTAGGGATTCCTGTTTATATAGCTGATGAGGAAGCGAAACTTTTAATGAATAGATCGAAAATCATTAAAAGAAAACTTACTAAACTATTTGGCGATGATGCTTACACCAGTGGAAAATTGAACAAGCCTTATATTGCTAATATTATATTCAATGATAAATCGTATTTGCATCAAATGAATGCGATTGTGCACCCTAAAGTGGCTAGACATTTTGAAAAATGGGTTTTAAAACAAAAGGCACCTTACGTAATAAAAGAAGTAGCTATTTTATTTGAAAATGGAGGAGATAAATTATGTGATTTTGTAATTACAGTAACAGCTCCTAAAAAAACTAGAATACAACGATTACTTAAACGCGACAATACTTCAGCAGAAAAGATTGAAGCCATTATGAAAAATCAATGGACAGATGATGAGAAAATAAAACGTTCTCAATTTGTTATTGAAAATATCGAACTTGAATACACAAAAAAGCAAGTTTTAAAGATTCATAATGAAATTCTTAAAAAAGTCAAGAAACGCCAATTTTAACATTTTTGTTAATGTAAGGTTAAAAGACGATAGCGCTAAATGTTAAAATGTTAATTTTGAATGATGAGCAAAAGAATATTCATCCTATTAATAATACTCATGAGTCTATCTCTAGTTGGTATTATCTCTATTCAAGCTTATTATATTAATGATTCAGTTCAAAACGAAAAGGAACGATTTAAGTTTAATGTTGTAAAGGCACTTAATTACGTTTCAAATACGGTTGAGGAAAACGAATCTGAAAAATATTTTTCTAAGTTTTTAAGCTTAGATAGTGAAAAGAAAGTAGATGAAGATGCTGTTTCTCAATTGCTCATTTATCAAAAAAATAATAGCACAAAAGAAACGCTCATTTACAGAAGTAATGTATTGGAGGAAAATTACAAACTTTCTTCTTCGCTCTTTGACATTGGTTTAGATAGCCTAGATATAAAAAATATTACTGCGCAGTCAACTGCCGAAATTTATAATAACGCTGGTATTTCAGAAAAAGATATAAAAAGTCCAATTTCTAAAATTATTAGAAGCGGTACTATTGATGAAGCACAAAGATTGAGTTTTGAAAAGAGTTTTAAAGAAATATCAAAACGTACACCCATTCATAAACGTGTTTCTGGTACAGAAATTAAAAACCTGTTAACAGAAAAACTCAAAAAAGATGGTATTGATATTGATTTTGAATACGCAATTTATAGTAACGATTTAGCAACAAAAGTAAGTAGTAGTAATTTTGAATATAATCCAAAATCGAACTTTAAGGTTCCTATATTTTATGATGAAAACAATCAAACACCATATAGGCTTTTAGTTGATTTTCCAGATGATAAAAAGTTTATATTATCTGGTGTTTTAGAAATGATTTTTTTATCAATATTATTTACATCTATCATCATTATTGCATATTCAAGTGCTCTGTTTCAGTTGGTAAAACAACGTAAAATTTCAGAAATTAAAACTGATTTTATCAATAACATGACGCATGAATTTAAAACACCAATAGCAACTATTAACTTAGCTTTAGATGCCATTAGAAACCCTAAAGTTATTGATGATAAAGAAAAAGTTGTTAGATATTTGGGCATGATAAAAGAAGAAAACAAGCGTATGCATGCGCAAGTTGAAAACGTATTGAGAATATCTAAACTAGAAAAAAATGAGTTAAACATCAGTAAGGATAGAGTGGAACTGCACGACTTAATTGAAGATGCAATTACACATGTAGAGCTTATTGTTGAAGACCGACAAGGATATATTAAAACATTTTTAAATGCTGAACAGTCGTCTGTGTTAGCCAATGAGACGCATTTTACTAATGTTATAGTAAATATTCTGGATAATGCTATAAAATATTCTCCAGAAGCTCCTGAAATTGAGGTGTATACCGAAAATGCAGGAACAAACATATTATTAAAAATTAAAGATCATGGTAGCGGAATGAGTAAAGCAGCTGCTAAACGTGTGTTCGAAAAGTTTTATAGAGAACACACAGGAAATATTCATAACGTAAAAGGCCATGGTTTAGGATTGGCTTACGTTAAACGAATTGTAGAAGACCATCAAGGTCATGTATCAGTAGAATCAGAAAAGGACAAAGGAAGCACGTTCATTATAAAGCTTCCGTTAATATCATAACTATGGAAGAGCATAAAAAAAGAATTTTATTAGTTGAAGACGATCCCAATTTTGGGACTGTTCTTAAGGATTATTTAATGATGAATGATTATGAAGTTACTCATGCTAAAAATGGTATGGAAGGCTTTGAAAAATTTAAGAAAGACGATTTCGATTTGTGCATCCTAGATGTTATGATGCCTTATAAAGATGGTTTTACACTGGCTAAAGAAATTCGAGAAAAAAATACGGATGTGCCTATTATTTTTTTAACTGCTAAAACAATGAAAGAAGATGTTTTAAAAGGTTATAAAGTGGGTGCAGATGATTATTTAAATAAGCCTTTTGATAGTGAGGTACTTTTAATGAAAATTAAAGCCATCATTCAAAGAAAAGCTACAGAAACCATTTCGGATAGTAAACAATTTGAATTTAAAATTGGTCGATTTGATTTAAATTCGAAATTACGATTCTTAAAATTTGATGGTGGTGATCCGGTAAAACTTTCACCAAAGGAAAACGAATTATTACGTTTGTTAGCACTACATGAAAATGATTTAATGCCTCGTGAATTAGCGTTGACTAAAATATGGCGTGATGATAATTATTTTACATCTCGTAGTATGGATGTATATATTGCAAAATTGCGTAAATATTTAAAGCCGGATGATAAAGTTGAAATACTTAATATTCACGGTGAAGGATTTAGACTTGTAGTAAATAGCTAGTAATCTTTACTTAATGATATAAAATCCAGCATACTGCTGGATTTTTTTATTTATTAAAACTTTCAAAATCGTTTATATCATAGGCATTTTGATAGGATTCTTCGTTAATGGAATTTCCTTCTGAAGAATCGTAATCTACTAAAATCTTCCAAACAGACTCTTCTTTTTTTAATATCACATGAAATTTGCCATAATAAGACTTTTCATTAGCTGTATTAGGATTTCGGGTTAATTTGTAAATACCACGCTCTGATGCTTTTTCGGTGCCACAAATACGCTCTAAAAACCTAAAGGAGATAATCTGCTTAAGACTTTTATCTTGCCAATAGGTTTTGTAAACTTCTATATATTCAGTCTTATTTTTAATTTTATGGCTATCGCCACTTACACGCGTTAAGTTTTCACAGTGTAAATCTGAAAATAACTGATAATCTAAAGTCTCAAAAGCCTTAGAGAAGTTTGCCCACAAATCATGATTAATAGCTTTTAATAAGTCTTCATTTTGAGAAAATGTATTACTTCCAATAAACAGAAATAGACATAGCAAAAAAGTTGTATTGTATTTCATCTTAACCTTGTTTAAAGGTTTAAGATATAAAATAAATTAGATACGTTTAATTAACCAATCTTTAAACTCATAAAAATTTTGAGGTGCCACACCATGACCCACAGGAAATTCTGAGTATTTATGTTTGATATTCAAACTATCTAATAATGGAGGTGTTAATCTTGCCCAATTTACAGGTATCACTTGGTCTGCACTACCGTGAGAACAATAAAAATCTAAGTTGGTGTAATCTTTGCTTTCAAGGTTTTCTGGTATAATATCTTTATTAATATAGCCACTAAGTGCTACTATATTTTTTACTTTTTCAGGATAAGTTAAGGCCACTGCATAACTCAGAATAGTTCCTTGACTGAAGCCTAAAAGCGTAACATTGTTTTTGTTAACAGGATATGTTGCCAAAGCTTCATTAATAAATGTAGCAATTAAATCTCTAGAAGCTATGGCTTCTTCATTATTACTCCATTTGCCTTTTTCTTCATCAAAATTAATGGCATACCAAGCATTGCCAAAAGGTTGCATTGGGTGAGGGGCTCTTACAGAGATGATAAATAATTCATCAGGTAATTCTGAAGCAAAAGAAAATAAATCGTTTTCATCACTACCATATCCGTGTAGCATGATGAGTAAAGGTGCGTTTGCAGTTAAACTAGATTCACGAACTAAGTGTTGTAAAGAAAGCGATGTGTTTATCATTTATGATCCTAAATTAGCAAAGATTTTTTGAAATAAATTACCTAGCAACGGTACGGGTTGTGATTTTCTTCCTATGGCATTCGATAACCCATAAATTATTAGCGTAAAAAAGAACACGTATACCGATGCTCTTAACATAAAAATATCAAAATTTCTAGTGATTGATAAGTTCACAACAATAAATGAAAGCCAAAGTCCTAAAGACTGCCTGATGTGAAAACTAGCAAAAGCACTTTTTTTATCTTCTTCATTATTTAAATAATAAGCTACAATGAATCCAATTATTGTAATGTAACTGATGATAGCATTTTTTCTTCCTCTAGAAATATCTTCCTCTGTCATAATCTATCAATTTAATACCGCTTTATTCTTTGCAATAATTCCATAAACTCTACCTTTTAAAGTTTCATTTTCAAAAATGGTGTTTTTAGATTTGGATATGATATTAGATTTAATAAACTCATATTTCTCATCAGGATTGAAAAGTGATATGTTTGCGGTATTACCTATCTGTATTGGCGTTTGTTCTAACCCAAATCTTGTTTTACCTTTGGTCAAAACTTCAATTGTTTTCTTTGTGGTAAAGATATTTTGCAGAGCACCGAACGCACTTTCTAAACCAATGGTTCCGTAATTTGCGTGATCAAACTCTATTTTTTTCTCCTCAATATCAATAGGTGAGTGGTCAGTAGTTACCATATCTATAGTGCCATCTTTCACGGCTTCAATTAAAGCCTCGATATCAGTCTGCGTTCTAAGAGGTGGCAATACTTTAAAGTTGGTATTAAAATCGGTTAAAACTTCATCCGTAAAGTAAAGATTATGTATGGCTACACTGCAGCTTACATTAAGTTTCTTCTTTTTGGCTTCGCGTACTAAAGCTACCGAAGTTGCGGTAGAAATTGTTGGAATATGTAATTTGCCACCAGTATATTCAAGCAAAAATAAATCTCGTGCAACTTGCAATTCTTCCGCTAGTGCAGGAATACCTTTAAGACCTTGTTTTGTGCTTGTAACATTTTCATTCATAACACCATGTCCTGCTATTTTATTTTCCTGTGGGAAAGAGCATACCAAACCATCAAAATTACTAGCATATTGCAACGCAATTTTCATTAAGTTTGGATTAGAAATAGGTTTTTTATAATCGTAAAAGGCTACGGCGCCTGCAGAACGCATATCGAATAGTTCTGCTAAATACTCACTTTTACTCCCTATGGTTAGGGCTCCAATTGGTAAAAGTTCAACAGCATTTTTATTTGCTTTTGATTTTAGAAAAGTAATATCAGAATTCGAATCAATTACCGGATTTGTATTCGAATTAACTGCAACTGCCGTAAAACCAGAGTGAGCAGCCGTTTTTAATCCGTTTTCAATGGTTTCGCGTTCTTCATATCCAGGTTCTCCAAAACTTACACTACTATCAAACCAACCTTGAGAAATATGTAAATTGTCGCGCTTAATTTCTTTGTAATTATTTGGATTTTTAATGCTTTTGGAAATCATTGTAATCACACCATTTTCAATTAATACATCTTGAGTTGAATTATGAAACTCGCTTTTGGAATCTATAATCGTGGCAGATTTTATAAGTATGTTCATTTAAAGAATTTTAAGATGAGCATTTCAATAATCAATAACGCTAGTGCAAAAATAACAAACCATTTCCATAGGGCGTTAACTTTTGTATCACTTTTTATAGTATCGAAAACTTCTGTTATAGAATTACTAACTGTTACTTGTTCTAGAGCAGAAAGGTCTTTGTAAGCTAATTGACTTTCATTTCTGCTATAGTTGTAACTCACATTTTTAATGATTTCGTTTTTGTTTTTTATTTGATATGTTCCCGAAACTGAAGGGTCTTCTAAAGTATTTATGACCACCTTATTGTTGAAATATTGCTGTTTTGGTATCATGCTAATGTCTTCTTTAACTAAAGAAAGCACTGCATCTTGTTGCATTTTTGTATCTACATCAAAAGCGTTTTCTTTACCTATGATGTAATAAAGTTCAGGTATTTTAAAGCTTTGTTTGGCAATATTATAAAGGGTTGGTACTATTAACGGTGAATTTTTAAAGCTAGAATTAACTTGATTTATTGAAGCCGTAAATAAGTAAACATTCTGTCTTTGACCTAAAAAGAGCTTCTCATCTTCATACTGTAAAACGGCAGATAAGTTTTTTGAGGCTAAAGTATAAAAACTATTCACCTTGGGGTATTGAAAGTTTTTAACTTGTTTTTCAAAAACACCATTATTATAAAGTGGATGTGCATAATTTATACTCGTTATTCTTTTTTCAGAATTAACTATTTCATTAAAACTTAGATTATAATTGGTTAAAAATGTATTGTAAGATTCGTTATTGTTTTTTATAGAAGGTATAATAACTAGGTTGCCACCTTGACGAATAAACTGCTTTAATGCCGCATTTAAGGCTAAAGGAATACTTTTCAATTCATTTAAAATAATGAGGTGCTGACTATCAATAAGATTGTAATTTAATGTATTTAGTTGTGCCGAAACATAATTAAATTCTGTTATGTTATAAATGCGTTTTAGGTATGAATCATCAGCATCATTAATACTTAAAACATTAATTTTTGAGGCTTCATTGATATTAAAATAAAGCGTATTATCAAACTGTAAACTGGCGTCATTAATTGTAATTTTTCCGTTAATCACATCATGGTTTGGTAAGGTGAAAATGGTTTCTGCTTTTTGCTCAATTTCTACTGATGTCTTTGCAATTAATTTATCATTATTAAACAAAGAAACTGGTAAGTTTTCAACTGAAACTCCGCTATTTTTTAACACTACTTTTAGCTCTAATAAGTCTGGATTAACTTTGGAAATAAAAACACTATCAATAGCAATGTTATTTTTATTGAGAGGGTTTAATTTTACAAAATTGATGTTAGTTGTTGAATCCGATAGAATATTTAAATTTGTGTTATCTTCTTGAAAATCAGAAATTAATATTACATTATTTAATGTATTAGTTTTATTTGATAAAAAGCTTTTGCATTTTAAATATGCCGCTTGCTTACTTAAATCGCTTGATGTGTAATTAAGCGTAAGTAACTCGTTTTTGATAGCTTTTATGCTGGTTTTTTTGAAAACTTTATCATTTGTAATCAATGTAATATTTTCGTTCTCTGATACGTTCGCAATCACATCTTGAATGGCCCGTTTAAACAGCTCACCTTGGTTGCCTTTGGTTTGCATACTGAACGAATTATCTAGATATATTACGGTTTCTTTTTCTTTCTTAAAACTGGTTGTTTTCGAAGTGAATGGTTGCGCAAATGCAAACACTAATGCTGCTAATAAAAACAAGCGGGTCAATAACACTAACAATTTTTTTATTTGCGAACTTTTACGTGTTTGCAAAGTAGCTTCTTTTAGAAAAGCGACATTTGTAAAATAAACTTTTTGGAACTTACGAAGTTGAAATAAATGAACAATAATAGGAATAAGCAGTAAAAATAAAGCGTAAAGAATTTCTGGGTGTTTAAACTGCATGGTTTATTCGATTGAGCAAATCTAGATAATTTTTTTCATTAACAAAAGAAAACATAATCCTCAATAGAGTTCAAATTTAATTTTAACAAATAATTCTTTATTTCTTGTTGTGACTTCTTGTTTGCCACTGTAATAATACTTTGTGCATTGTTAATAGTCTCTAAATAATCAAATGGCTTTAATATGTTGCCATAAATATCACGTCCAATTTTATTCGGGTTATCGCAAATCCACTCAAAAGGGATCTGCTTTTTAATCAGTGTTTTGGCAATAAATTTACCTTTGTTTCCAGCGCCCCAAATCACAAGTTTTTTCTTAGGATTATAGTCTAATTCTAAAAAGTAATCGAGTTTTAAAGGTATGAAATGATTTTCTGCATAATGTTCGTTTGTTCTTGAAGTTCGGTAACTATAATCTCGCCAATCGTGTAAAATGTCGTTACTAGGAATACAGGTATATTGATGTTTATAAAACCGAAAAGCTAAATCGTAATCTTCAGGATATCGTTTAGGATTAAAGGCATTACAAGCCATCAAGTCACTTCTGTGAATCATCCAGCAAGGTGATGGGATGACACATTCTTTATAAATTTCAGAATAATTATTTCCTTTTTCTGTAAGCTCGTTCAACCAAATCTCATAATTTTTATAACCTTCTTTAATGCCTTTTTCAGAAAAATAATTAACCTTACCAACGGCTAGGTGTCCTTTGCCATGAATTAATAGGTTTTTAGATAATATTTCCAATTTATTTAATCGCATAACATCATCACTATCCATTCTGGTGATGAATTCTCCAGAACTTTGATTAAAAGCCATCTTTAAAGCATCAATAATACCTTGTCCGCTGTTTTTCAAAAGCTTAATTCGGTCATCTTGTTTGGCGAAATTTTCAACAATAGAATAACTCATATCGGTTGAATGATCATCAGCAATAACTAACTCCCAATTGGTATAAGTTTGATTAATAATTGAGGTTAAGCAGTCGGCAATAAATTCCTCGGTATTTTTAAATGGAACTAGAATGCTTATTAAAGGTCTTTGCATATTGCGAATTTAACAAAACCTTAAGAAAGTACCCCGTAACATTGTGGTAATTTGGGCGTCAATTAAAAAACTATAAAAATCAAATTAATGAATACTAAAACACTATTTGCGTTATTTGTTGGAGTTGTGTTAGTTAGTTGTGGTACAACTAAGAATGTAAGCAACGATTTAGCGACGAGTTTACCCATTGAAACATCAATTAATCTTTCTAATATTGTTGATGATAAAGCACCAGTAACTATTAATCCAGGTCGTTTTACAACAGAAACTGTGACTTACAGATTGCCAAGAGTAGTACAAGGCACATATTCAGTAAGTGATTTTGGGAAATATGTAGACGATTTTAAGGCTATAGATTACGCTGGCAATGAATTACCTGTAAACAAAGTTGATACCAATTCTTGGACCATTACCAACGCTAAAGAATTAGACAAAATTACTTACTACGTAAACGATACTTACGATATTGAAACTAGCGGTGGTATTGGGAAAGACACGCCTTTTTCTCCTTCAGGAACAAACATAGAACCTAATAACTATGTGTTAAACTTACATGGTTTTATAGGGTATTTTGATTCATTAAAAAACAATCAGTATAAATTAGATGTTACGGCTTCAACAGATTTTATTAGAACATCTGCGTTACAAAATGTGAGTTCTAAAGTTAGTGAAGATGGAAAAACCACCACAACTAGTTACTTCGCACCTAGGTATTTTGATATAACTGATAACCCAATGATGTATGGGAATTTAGATGTTGAAGAATTTCAGGTAGGAGATATTAATATTGTTTTAAGTGTGTATTCTCCAAATAAAGTACATTCAGCTAAATCTCTTAAAGATGTAGTTTTTAAAATGATGAAAGCTCAAAAAGCATACTTAGGGGATATCAACTCTACACCTCGATACGATATCTATTTATATCTTTCTGAAGGAAAAGAAGACTCTCCAAAAGGGTTCGGAGCCTTAGAACATCATACTTCAACAGTAGTAGTATTGCCAGAATCTATGAATGATGACGCTATTGCAGAAGCCATGATAGACGTTGTATCTCATGAATTTTTCCATATTGTTACTCCATTAAGTGTGCACTCTGAAGACGTACACTTTTTTGATTATAACAATCCTACGTTTTCAAAACATTTATGGATGTACGAAGGCGTTACAGAGTATTTTGCAACCTTATTTCAAGTAGATCAGGGTCTTGTTGAAGAGAAAGATTTCTATAACAAAATAATGGAAAAAATAGAAAGTTCTAAGCGTTATAATGATGCTATGAGTTTTACCATTATGAGTGAAAACATCTTAAAAGATCCTTATAAAGATCAATACATAAATGTGTATCAAAAAGGAGCTTTAATAGGAATGTGCGTTGATATTTTAATGCGCGAAGGAAGTAATGGAAACAGAGGCATCCTTTCATTAATGAAAGAGTTGTCAAACAAATACGGCAAAAATAAACCATTTGAAGACGATAAGTTAATCGAGGAGATTACAGCAATGACTTACCCATCGGTTGGCGAATTTTTAAACACGCACGTTGTGGGTGATATTCCAATTAATTACAATGAGTTTTTCGCAAAAGTAGGATTAGAAATTGCCGAAGATTTAATAGAAGCTAATTACATTATCATTAACGGTGCGCCAATTGTTAGTGGCGACCCAACAATAGGTGTATTCTTTATAGACAGTGTTTTAGAAAACAGCTTCTGGAAAGAACAAGGTGCAATGCCAAACGATGTAATCAAGTCGGTTGATGGAGCAGAGGTTACACTACAAAATGCCAATAAAGTTTTAGGTGAAGTATTTAGCTGGAAACCTGGAAGAGATGTAGAGGTTGTTTTAGATCGCGATGGACAGGAAATTGTAATTAAAACTACGACAACTCAAGGTTACACCAAAGGAAAAGCTTTAAAAGTAAAAGAAAATGCTAACGAAGCACAGCATAAGCTTCGTGAGGCATGGTTAAAAGGCTAAATAAATTAGCACTTTCATAATTATATAAACGATTGATGGACTTATAAGTTTGTCGATCGTTTTTTTATAAGTGTTATAGGAAGTTATTTTTGGTATCTCTACTGTTTTATCTTCTTAAACAATCAGAATCCTTCAAAAACTCCGAGACCAAACAAGGCGAAATCATATTTTACAGGGTCTTTAGGGTCTAGTTTCCTTAGAGCATGATCTAGTTCAAAAAGGGCTTTCGCATCATTTTGTTTTCGTTTAAGTAATCCCAATTTTCTAGCAACGTTTCCAGAATGCACATCTAATGGACATGAAAGTTGGCTGGGAGCGATGCTTTTCCAAATACCAAAATCTACACCAGTATTATCATCTCTTACCATCCATCGTAAAAACATATTAATACGTTTGGCGGCAGAATTTTTTAACGGGTCGCTAATGTGTTTCTCTGTTCGTGGTAAATGGTCAATCTCAAAAAAAATACTTTTAAAATTTGAAATAGATTCTTGAAGTGTATCACTTTCAGAAGTAAAAACAGATTCTAAACCTCCATGATTATTGTAGATATGTTGTAAGGATTTTATAAACTGAATACAATCATGGCCATTAAACGTACGATGTACAAATTGCTCCAACTTTTCTAAATCGTTCACTTCATGATTCATCACAAAATCATAAGGAGAGTGGTCTAACAATTCCATTAATTTATTGGCATTGTTTATAATACTTTTTCGGTTTCCCCAGGCAATGGTTGCGGTTATAAATCCTGAAATCTCAATATCTTCTTTAATGCTAAATTGATGAGGAATTTGAATAGGATCGCTTTCAATAAAATTTGGGTTATTATATTGAATTACTTTTGCGTTTAGAAAGTCTTTGAGTTCTGCTTTTGTCAAAACAAGCTATTAATTATCTACTATTAGGCCGTCAACCATAGTGAGTTTTCTATCGGCCATATCTGCTAAATCTTCATTATGTGTAACGATAACGAAGGTTTGTCCAAACTCATCTCTTAATTTAAAAAATAAGTTGTGTAAATTTTCAGCAGATTCGCTATCTAAATTACCCGAAGGTTC
The DNA here is from genome assembly GCF_030344935.1 of Algibacter luteus. Lineage (NCBI taxonomy): Bacteria > Pseudomonadati > Bacteroidota > Flavobacteriia > Flavobacteriales > Flavobacteriaceae > Algibacter > Algibacter luteus. Next base: position 1,890,259 of record NZ_CP128313.1, read on the forward strand.
ATCTGCAAATATCAAATCCGGATTATTAATTAATGCTCTAGCAACGGCAACACGTTGTTGTTCACCACCAGAGAGTTCGTTTGGTTTGTGATTGTAACGATGCGATAACCCTAAAAAATCTAAAAGTTCTTTGGCTCGTTTTTCGGCATCAGATTTTTTTGTTCCTTTTATAAAAGCGGGTAAACAAACATTTTCTATGGCAGTAAACTCAGGTAACAATTGATGGAATTGAAAAATAAACCCAAGATGTTCATTTCTGAATTTAGCTAAGGTTTTATCTTTAAGCGTATTGATATTGGTGTTATTAATTACTAACTCAAAATCTTCATTTGTAGAAGCTTGATCTAAAGTTCCAAGAATGTGAAGTAGTGTTGTTTTTCCTGCACCAGAAGCACCAACAATCGAAACAATTTCGCCTTTTTTAATGGCAATATTTACACCTTTTAATACTTGTAAATTGCCGTAATATTTATGAATGTTTTTTGCTTGAATCATGTGTAAAAAATTCCAGCTGTGAATTTACTACTTTATACTGTGATGAACAATTAAGAACTGTTTTTGTTGCTGAAAACGTTTTTTATGTCATTATAGTCAATAAAATAAACTAATCGTAATGAAAAAGTATTTCGTTTTTCTTGGTCGAATAAACTATTCAAACTTTTAAAATAAGGATCTCTTGATTCATTGGATAAATTAAAAATTTGATTTCTATATAATGCTGTTAATTGGCTCCCTGGCGCAAATTGCCAAGTGTAGCTAAAATCTAAATTCCAAGTATTAAAATTGGCATCAGGGTTAAAATCGGCGTCGTTACCAATAGTTGTTTTGGTATGTGTGTTAGACACTAAAAGATTACCATTATCTTGTAGGTTATAAACTTTTTCATCATAAGTTACTCGACTTAGATAATTTCTAAAGCTAAGTGTAAGTGCATTGAAAGGGTTAAAGTTATAACTTCCAGAGATTCGAACGGTTGTTTCGATTCGATCACGCTGACCGAATATAATTTCATTTTCAACGTTTTGCCCGTTAATAAACCCTCTATCGGCTGTATAATCATCATAAGAATAGCCTAAAACCAAAAGAAATTTATCATTAAATTTAAAACGCGGATTTATACCATACCATATATTATTAAAGTTATCTCTTTCTTTATCAAAAAATCTGGCGTATCCAACATTAGCATCTATAGCAAAAAAGTTATTATAATTTGAAGAAAACCAGACATTGGATTGTGCATAATTTTTAGTTATAAAGTAGCTGTCAAACCCGTTTCTAGGTTCAAAATAATCATAGCGTTTATTAATGTTCCAATTACCGTTAATGCCGAAACCATGTAATTTTTTGTTAGTAGCATTAATATTAAAGCCTACGTTGGCTCCAGTAAATTCATTCGGGTTTGCTAATTGGTTGTAATTAAACCAGACACCAGTATAGAAATTATTTAGCTTTTTTGTTGGCTCGAAAATTCGGTAAGATACTTCTGCATTATAATTACTATAATTGTTTCTAAATAATATGCCTAAATCATTTATATCATAATTTTCATCGGCATAATTATAAACAAGACTATATCTTACTTTACCACTGTTCTTTCCAACACCAGCTTTAGCGCTATAACCGTTGTCTTTGTTGGCAACATCATTAAAGGTGCTCATTTTAATTTCGCCAATGGCGCCATAGGTGTTTTTCTTATTCACCAAATCAAGCAATAAACCTGTAACATTGGCATCTCTAAATTCGCCATTTCTAGTCACGTTGGTATTAATAAGTGTTACTGATGAGTTTTTATTAAACTGTTGGTCTAAGACCATAATATTATAGTTTGCTAAAGGTTCGGCTACAGCATTTCTTTTCGATTTAATAATTGTCTCTTCAGGTGTGTTTTCGTTTATGACTTCGGTTTTTTCAATGGTTACTTCGGTTTTTTCAGTTATAGCATTAAAAAAACCTATGCCCAAACCCTTTTTAGTTCTACCAGATATTTTTACTGCATTAAGTAACTGTACTTTATCAGGATAATTGGTAATTTCTTCATCATCATCAGTTGCAGGTCTACTTATAGGTCTACTACCAACTCGCCTAGTATAAAACAAATCTCCTTTATTAAATAAGTCTACACCTTCTGTAAAAAACTGACGTTGTTCACTAAATTGTTGCTCGAAAGGGCCAAGATTAAGAATCACATTATCAAATCCTGCTTGACTAAAATCTGGTATTAAAGTAGCATCTAAAGTAATATTCTCGGTAATGCCATATTTGAGATCTAAACCAGCAGCAAAATCAGTATCAGTTTCGCCATCAAATGTACTTATCAAGGCTGAAGAATAGGGGTAGAAACTTAATCTTGTAGGAGGTTTTATGTCTTTTAGTCCTTTTAATTCAGCATTATAAAGTCCGAAATTACCTTTTGTGACATCAATGGGATTCCATGTAAATTGAGACCTGGTTTTTCTGTAATGTCTATGGAATTGAATCCCCCAAGTTGGGTCGTCTTGCTGGGTAAAGCGAAGAGCTCTATAAGGTATTTTCACTTCTAAAACCCAACCGTTATCTACAACCTTAACGGCACTTTCCCAAACTGCATTCCATCCAAAATCTTCACCATTGCTAGGGCTTTCAACAGCATCAGCTTGCGTGCCTGTACTAAAAACAAAAAATTCGGTATTGTTTTGAGCGTCGTTATTTGGATTAAAAATAATACCAAAAAAATCCGACTGTCCAAAGTTATCTCGCTGGGTAAACTGGCGCATGATATCTTCTGGGTTATCATATAAATAAGCCGAAATGTAAATGGCGTTATCATCATAAGACATTTTCACTTCGGTGCGCTTTTCTTTTGTAGGTGATTTTCCAACGTCTGGTCTAAATTGAATAAAATCAGTAGCAACTTGCAAGTTGGACCAAAGACTTTCGTCAAGCACTCCGTCAATATTTGGCGCAGTTTCAGTTCGAGTTATTTGATATGTTTTTTTTGATTGAGCTTCTACTTTTAATAAAAAGCAGAGTAGCATTAAAATGAATATTGATTGTTTCATTATTTTGATTGATTGATTGATTGATGATGCGTTATTAGTCTGATAACTATAACAAAACTAATTTTGTTATCTTTTATTATTCATAATAAAAAGTTAAAAAATTGAATACGCGAATTAGATTATCAGTAGAAAATGTAATTTTTAGCTACCTTTAGTTTTATTTTTTTGACAAACACGCATTATGGCATACAAAAGCTTTGAAGAATACAATATGAAAATAACTGATGATGTTAAATCTAGATATGAAGACATCATAAAAGACTTAGGAGAAGACACTACAAGAGACGGACTTGTTAAAACACCAGAAAGAGCTGCAAAAGCGATGCAGTTTTTAACACAAGGCTACGACCAAGACCCTGTTGAAATTTTAAAAGAAGCCATGTTTAAAGAATCTTACAATGAAATGGTTATTGTTAAAGATATTGAGTTGTATTCGCTTTGTGAGCATCATATTTTACCTTTTTTTGGAAAAGCACATATAGCATACATTCCGAATGGGCAAATTGTTGGACTAAGTAAACTTCCGCGGATAGTTGATGTTTTTGCGCGTCGATTGCAAGTTCAAGAACGATTAACCGAACAAATTTTAGATTGTATAAATGATACATTAAAACCACAAGGTGTTGCGGTTGTTATTGAAGCTTCGCATATGTGTATGATGATGCGCGGTGTACAAAAACAAAACTCAATCACAACAACATCTGGTTTTAGAGGGCAATTTGAAAAAATTGAAACCAGAAATGAATTTTTAAAGCTTATAGGAAAATAAATCTGGTATGTTATTTGTTATATAACTATTAAAAAATAACTATGAATTTAGAAAACTTAAGTAAAAATAAAAAGCTTGCATTAAGTATTGTGTTTGATGCTATTGGAATGTTAACGGTATTCGATATTATTTGGGCACCAGCTTCAGGATATTTAATGAGCAAAATGTATAAAGGTACTAAAGGTAAAATTGCTGGAGTCGTGTCGTTTATAGAAGAAATTATACCTGGACTTGATATTATTCCAACCTTTACTATTATGTGGTTTTTAACCTATGTTTTTCAAAAAAAGGAGCAGGTTGTAGAGGTATAACCTTATCACTTTTTTTTTTCAGTTAAGGTATAGATAAGTTATACTTTGTCAACTCATTTTTTTGTATTTAAATTTAATAAAATGAACTCTAAAAACATATCGTTAAAAAGTAGTTTATAAATCCTTTTAAATATCTAAAAACAATTCTCTAATAACTATTTTAATTTTGTAAATTTGCCTGCGTTTATAAGCGCAACATGACAACTACTACAAAATACATATTTGTAACCGGCGGTGTTACATCATCACTAGGAAAAGGAATTATAGCAGCATCTCTTGCTAAATTACTACAAGCTCAAGGCTATAGAGTTACCATTCAAAAATTAGATCCTTACATTAACGTAGATCCAGGAACATTAAACCCTTATGAACATGGCGAATGTTATGTTACCGAGGATGGTGCAGAAACCGATTTGGATTTAGGTCATTATGAGCGTTTTTTAAACCGACCAACAAGTCAAGCCAATAATGTTACTACCGGAAGAATTTATCAAAGTGTTATTGAAAAGGAGCGTAGAGGTGAGTTTTTAGGTAAAACGGTTCAAGTAGTGCCGCATATTACCGATGAAATTAAAGAACGTGTTCAAATCTTAGGAAATTCTGGTAAGTATGATATCGTAATTACTGAAATTGGAGGAACAGTTGGTGACATTGAATCTCTACCATATATTGAAGCTGTTCGACAATTACGTTGGGATTTAGGTGAAAATAATGGTATAGTTATTCACTTAACCTTAGTACCTTATCTTTCTGCGGCAGGTGAACTAAAAACAAAACCGACCCAACACAGTGTTAAAACATTGATGGAAAGTGGAATTCAAGCAGATATATTAGTTTGTAGAACCGAGCATGATTTACCTAAAGAGTTGCGTAGAAAACTAGCACTGTTTTGTAATGTAAAAGAAAATGCAGTAATTCAATCTATAGACGCATCAACCATTTATGATGTACCAAATTTAATGCTTGAAGAAGGGTTAGATAAGGTGGTTCTTGATAAATTGAATTTAAAAAGCACGAAACCAGATATTGAACAATGGAATCAATTTGTACACCGTCATAAAAATCCTAAAACTGAAATCACTATTGGCTTAATTGGAAAGTATGTGGAGCTTCAAGATTCTTATAAATCCATTTTAGAAGCCTTTATTCATGCAGGAGCAGAAAATGAAGTGAAGGTTAATGTAGAATCTGTGCATTCTGAATATATTAATAAAGACAACGCCAAACTTAAATTAGCCCATTTAGATGGTGTTTTAGTTGCTCCAGGTTTTGGAGAGCGCGGAATTGATGGTAAAATAGATGCGGTGCAATATGTGCGAGAAAACAAAGTGCCCTTTTTAGGCATTTGTTTAGGCATGCAAATGGCGGTTATTGAATTTTCTAGAAATGTACTAGGAATTGCTGATGCAGATTCTACCGAAATGAATTTAAATACCAAAAATCCAGTTATTGGATTAATGGAAGACCAAAAGAATATTACCGATAAAGGTGGAACTATGCGTTTAGGTGCTTGGGCTTGCGATTTAAAATTGGGTAGTAAAGTAAGAGATATTTATAAGGCCGAAAGTATAACAGAACGTCACAGACACCGATACGAGTTTAATAGTGATTACAAAAAAAGAATTGAGGACGCAGGAATGATTGCTACAGGCTTAAACCCAGATACAGGATTAGTTGAAATTATCGAAATACCAGAACATCCTTGGTTTGTTGGTGTACAATATCACCCAGAATATAAAAGTACTGTTGCTAATCCACATCCACTTTTTGTGGCATTTGTAAAAGCTTCGTTGAATTACAAAAGAAAGAAAAATAATGCCACTATGGCACAAAAGTAAAATTGGATAGCTTATTGATAAGCTTGTGTTATTCCTGAATAATTAGGAATAGTTTTAAACGATACGAAAGAATAGATGGAAGAAAAGAAATTAGATCTCAATTCGATTATAGGCTTTGTGCTTATTTTTGCAATATTGGCTTATATGCTTTGGCAAAACCAGCCTACACCTGAAGAAATTGAAGCACAGGAAAAAGCTAAACAAGAGCAAGTTGAGGCTGAAAAAAAAGCTGATGTTGGTGAGCAAACACTTGTAACTACAGCCAACGACTATGCAGTTGGAGCCGATGCCGATTCACTTCAAGTAGTTCAGTTAAAAAATAAGTTAGGTGCTTTTGCTTATTCAGCATTACAATCTTCAGATCAAGAAACCGTGGTTGAAAGTGATTTATTAGCACTTAAATTTAATAACAAAGGTGGATATCTTTCCGAAGTTCGATTAAAACAATTTGTAGATTTTGATTCTATTCCTATTTATTTAATCAAAGATAATAATGCCTCTTTTAATATTAATTTCGGCACTACTGATAGTAGAATTTTAAATACTAAAGATTTGCCATTTGTACCAACAGTTACAAAAAATGCTGACGTTACAGTGGTTTCGATGAAACTTAAAGTTTCAGAAAATCAATTTTTAGAATATAGATACGAAATAAAAGATAACGATTACATGATCGATTTTGCTATTCGTTCTCAAGGTTTAAGTAACGTTATAAACAGTTCGCAGGCTATAAATTTAGACTGGAAGCTTAAAGGTTACAGACACGCCAAAAGTATTTCATATGAAAATAGATATACAGACATTCATTATGATTATGAAGACGGAAAAGCAGATTACACCAGAGATGGAGAAGATGTAATTGAAGATGTTACTTGGGTAGGCTATAAGCAACATTTCTTCTCTTCGGTTTTATTAACGGATAATCGTTTTAAAACAGTTAAAGTAAATACTGAGAATCTTGTAAAAGATGAGGCTATTGATACGGTTTACACCAAGCATTTTGCCACAACTATACCTTTAGAGTTGCAAGGTGGAGAATTAAATCAATCGATGGATTGGTACTACGGACCTAGTGATTTTAAAGTTTTAAATAAATACAATCGAAATCTAGATGAATTAGTACCATTTGGATGGGGTATTTTTGGTTGGATAAACCGCTATATTTTTATGCCTCTTTTTGGCTTCTTGGGCGGATATATGCCTTACGGAATTGCTATTGTGGTTATGACTATTTTGGTAAAAATCTTATTATCATTTGTGCAGTATAAGCAGTTTTTATCTCAGGCTAAAATGAAAATTTTAAAGCCAGAATTGGATGAAATTAGAGCGAAGTATAAAGACAACAAAATGAAAGCGCAGCAAGAAACTATGGCGCTTCAAACTAAAGCAGGTGCAAGCCCAATGGCAGGATGTTTACCGGCATTAATTCAATTACCAGTGTTTTATGCTTTATTTCAGTTTTTCCCTTCGGCGTTTGATTTAAGACAAAAATCATTCCTATGGGCAGACGATTTATCATCGTATGATGTTATTGCCAATTTACCGTTTAACATTCCATTTTACGGTAACCATGTTAGTTTGTTTCCAATTTTGGCCTCTATAGCTATTTTCTTTTACATGCGATTAACTACTGGTCAAAATATGCAAGCTCAACCGCAACAAGAAGGTATGCCAGATATGGCAAAAATGATGAAATATATGATGTATTTCTCACCTATCATGATGCTGTTTTTCTTTAACAACTATGCTTCTGGTTTAAGTTTATATTACTTTATTTCAAACCTAATTAGTATTGGAATTATATTAGTGATTAAAAACTTTATTCTTGATGAAGATAAAATTCATGCACAGATTCAAGAGAAGAAAAAGCAGCCTAAAAAAGAGAATCGTTTTCAGAAGAAAATGGCTGAAATGATGGAACAAGCTGAAAAACAAAAGCAAGCACAAAAGAAACGCAAATAGTAAATATAAACTGAAAACGTTTCAAAATAACATTTAAAACAAAAAGCTGTCAAGTTACAATCTGGCAGCTTTTTTGATATAACAAACTTATAAAACAATCGTTAACAAGATATAGTTTCCGCGAAAGCGAAATAATAAAAGAAATGAAGAGGATATTTAGTTTAATAGTTTTAACACTGACTTGCAATTTGGTTCTAGCACAGGATATAAATGCATTTGATGAAAACGGTAAACGTCATGGCTCTTGGAAAAAGAATTTTGATGGCACTAATATTACTAGATATGAAGGACAGTTTTATCATGGTAAAGAAATTGGCTTATTCAAGTTTTATAAAAATTATAAGAATAAAGCCATTTTAACAGCAACAAAACTGTTTAATGAAAATGATAATATCTCAGAAGTTAAATTTTTAGCATCAAACGGACGGATTATTAGTGAAGGTAAAATGAACGGTAAAATTTATATTGGTACTTGGAAATACTATCAAAAAAACTCAGATCAATTATTGACTGTTGAGTATTATAACGATGAAGGCTTATTGAATGGAGAGTGTTTTGTATACTATCCCAACGGTCAGGTAGCAGAAAAGAAAAGTTATATAAACGGTAAATTAAATGGAGTATCTATGTGGTATTCGGTAAAAGGTGTGGTTCTAAAATCTTTTATTTATGAAAATGATGAATTACATGGTGAAGCAAAATTTTATAATCCAAAAGGAGAGTTGGTAACTCAAGGGCAATATAAGCGTGGTAAGAAAGATGGTGTTTGGGAGAATTTTGAAAATGGAAAAAAAGTAACAGAAAAAGATTTCAGCTATAAACCTAAATACATAAAAAAAACGCCTTAATTTCTTAAGGCGCCTTTTTCATAGACAATTTTTAGTGGGAATAGACTAAAAGGATGTCTACATTCAACAAACCAAACTAAAATTATTCAGCAGCTGGTAGGATTACACGATCTATAACGTGCACCACACCATTGGTTCCTTGTATATTTATTAAACTTGTTACGATATTACTTGTTCTCGCGTTGGCATCTGTTAAAGTGAATACCGAAGCATCTGCAGTTATAGCTCCACCTAACGTACTTACTTCTCCACTTGCTAATTGGCTAGATAGAACGTTGGCATTAACAATGTGGTGTAATAATACAGCATCTACAGTCGAGGTCTCTAAATCTGTTAACGCATCAATTTCTAATTCCGCTAATAAGGCAGCAAATGCATCGTTTGTAGGTGCAAAAACTGTAAACGGTCCAGCATCTGATGTAGAAACTGTTTGAATGTATGGTACAGTTGGCATTCCTGTATCTGCATAGGCTAACGCTCCAACTAACGTTGATAACGCAGGATTAGTTGTAGCAAACGTCGCTATAGTAGGTAAATCAATTACCGTATCAATTACATGCACAATTCCGTTTGTAGTGCTAACATCAGCTATGGCTACTGAAGCTCCTCCGTTGAAAGAAACTCCCGAAGTACCATCATAATAGATACTTAATTTCGTTCCGTTTGGTCCGTCAGCTAAAGTGTTTGCATACCCTGTATTATCAATAAGTGCGGAAGATGGAATATTTGCACCGTCAATTACATGGTTCAATAAAATTTGTGTAAGTAACGCATTTGGTACTTCAGATAAGGAATTAAATCCTTTTTCAGCAAGAAAAGCTGAAAACGCGGCATTTGTTGGTGCTAAAACTGTTTTATCCCCTGATGCCGATAAAGCATCAACTAATCCAGCTTGCACTACAGCTTCAACCAATATACTTAAATCACTAACTGACTGTGCAGTTTCAACAATATTAAGTGGTTGTGGTGCAGGAGTACTGTTGTCATCATCATTACTACATGATGTAAATGCTATCATTAATACAATGATTAAGCTTAACTTTTCTAATAATTTTAAATTTTTCATAGTGTAAGGTTTTATTTTGTTTAACAAATATATAAAATAATTAAACAAACAAACAAGTTTTGTTCAATATATTTTAAAAAAAAATAAACAAAACTATTTTGATATAGTATTTTCGAATAGCCAAAAGCCCTTTAAATGTTACAATATTGTGTATCTTTGTACACTAATTTTTAAAGAATGAAACGCGTTATTATTGGGCTTTCTGGTGGTGTAGATTCAAGTGTTGCTGCTTATTTATTAAAGGAGCAAGGTTATGAGGTGATTGGCTTGTTTATGAAAAACTGGCATGATGATTCTGTGACTATTTCCAATGAGTGTCCATGGTTAGACGATAGCAATGATGCTATGTTAGTTGCAGAAAAATTAGGAATCCCTTTTCAAACAGTCGATTTAAGTGAGGAGTATAAAGAGCGTATAGTAGATTATATGTTCCATGAATACGAAAAAGGAAGAACACCAAACCCAGATGTACTATGTAATAGAGAGATTAAGTTTGATGTCTTCATGAAAATAGCATTAGAGCTTGGTGCAGATTACGTTGCTACGGGTCATTATTGCAGAAAAGGTGTTATTGAAAAAGATGGCAGTAAAGTTTATCAACTTTTAGCCGGGGTAGATGGTAATAAAGATCAATCGTATTTTTTGTGTCAATTATCGCAAGAGCAATTATCAAAAGCTTTATTTCCTATAGGTGAGTTAACTAAACCAGAAGTTAGAGAGATAGCTACAAAATTAGATTTGGTAACTGCAGAAAAAAAGGACTCCCAAGGCTTATGCTTTATTGGTAAAGTAAAGTTGCCAGATTTTCTTCAACAACAATTAAAACCTAAAGAAGGTATTATTGTTGAAATTCCGAAAGAGCAAGACATATATAAAGAAGATAGATTGTTATTTGATTCGGAAGAAGAAAAATTAAAACACTTATCTAGAAAAATAAATTATAAAGTTGATTATGGTAAAGTGGTTGGTAAACATCAAGGCGCCCATTATTTTACTAAAGGCCAACGGAAAGGATTATCGGTTGGTGGAACTGTTGAGCCATTATTTGTAATCGATACCGATGTTGAACAAAACGTTATCTATACAGGACAAGGTAAAGAGCATCCTGGATTATACAAAAAAGCGCTTTTCGTAGCTAATGAAGAGTTACATTGGATTCGCGAAGATTTGGCTTTACAAGTTGATCAAACAATGCAGGTAAAAGCGAGAATTCGTTATCGTCAACCATTAGCAAAAGCTACTTTGTATAAAGTGGATAGTGGTTTGTACGTTGAATTTGAAGAATTTCAATCAGCAATCACAGAAGGACAATTTGTTGCATGGTATATTGAAAATGAATTAATAGGTTCGGGAGTAATTTCATAACTTAGCATTGCTTAATCTTAGGTTATGAAAAAAGTGTTGCTGCTTCTGGTATTTTGTTGTTTCCATTACAATTTAATTGCGCAAATTGAAGATGCCTGGATTTACTTTGCTTACAAGGAAAATGTAGCTGCTTCAATAGCCAACCCCTTAAGTATTCTTACGCAAAAAGCAATAGATAGAAAAAATGCTCATGGCGTTGTTATTGACGACAGAGATGTACCCGTTAACGAAACCTATATTACGCAACTAAAAAATGCAACAGGAATCTCTGTTTTGGCAAAATCGAAATGGTTCAATGCTGTGCATGTGAGAGGCTCACAAACAGAAATTGAGTCTTTAACTAGTTTTACTTTTGTTTCAGTAATTGATTTTGCAGATAAAAATTTAAATGCGAAAAACACGAAAACGAAAACTAAACTAAACCATACCAAACTTTCGAAAGAAGAAAACAACTTTACAGTTTTCAATTACGGTGATGCAACCAACCAAATTGAAATGTTTAATGGTGATAAACTGCATCTAGCCGATTATACGGGAGACGGCATGACCATAGCAGTTTTAGATTCTGGTTTTCCAAACGTAGATAACATGACATCGTTTCAAAGATTAAGAAATGCAGGTAATATACTAGGAACTTATGATTTTGTTAACCGCGATATTGATGTTTACACAGGGACTACAAGTAGCCATGGTACTTGGGTTTTAAGTGATATGGCAGGTTACATTGAAAATAATTTTGTGGGTACAGCACCTGATGCTTCTTATTATCTATTTATAACTGAAGATGCCCCTAATGAAAATCCAGTAGAAGAAAGTTATTGGGTTGAAGCTGTTGAACGTGCGGACAGTTTAGGTGTTGATCTTGTTAATACATCATTAGGTTATACTACATATGACAATCCTAACTACAGTTATACCCAAGCCGATATGGATGGCAATACCGCTTTTATAAGTAAAGGTGCTAATATTGCATTTGAGAAAGGACTTTTATTAGTAACATCGGCTGGAAACTCTGGAAATACGTCTTGGGGCATTGTTAGTGCACCAGCTGATGCATCAGGTGCTTTTACCGTAGGAGCAGTTGATTTGAATGGTAATTATGCATCATTTAGCTCAAGAGGAAATGCGACACAGCCCAATCAAAAACCAGATGTTGTTGCTCAAGGTCAAGCAAGTTATGTAATAGGCACAAACGATGTCATTGGAACATTAAACGGAACCTCTTTTAGTTCACCCATTTTAGCAGGAGGGATAGCTTGTTTATGGCAAGCATTGCCAAACAAAACAAACGCTGAAATTATGCAACTGGTTCGTGAGTCTAGCTCTCAATTCACTTCACCAGATTATTTTTTAGGTTACGGTATTCCCAATCTTGAATGGGCTTTGAATACAACATTGGCTTTTAACACGGATCTTGCTGATAATTTTGATGTACAAATTTATCCTAATCCTGTAAGGGATAATCTTTTTATAAAACTACCTGATTTAGCTGAAAGCACTACTTTGAAAATTTACAACATTTTAGGAGAAGAAATTAATACTTATAATATTTCTGAAAGTATAAATGAAATTAGTACTGTTTCTTTGGCACAAGGACTATATATTGTAAAACTTACTAGTAAAACGTTTTCAAAATCTGTTAAACTTATAAAACAATAATGTCGAATAGAATTACCAAACTTTTTAATATAAAATATCCAATTGTTCAAGCGGGCATGATATGGAATAGTGGTTGGAGACTAGCGTCCGCATCTAGCAATTCTGGTATTCTTGGACTCATTGGTGCAGGTTCTATGTATCCTGATGTATTGCGAGAACATATTATTAAATGTAAAAAAGCAACAAATAAACCTTTTGGAGTCAATGTACCAATGCTCTATCCTAATATACAGGAAATCATGGATATCATTGTAGAGGAAGATGTAAAAATAGTATTTACCTCGGCAGGCAACCCTAAAACTTGGACCTCTTGGTTAAAAGAACGCGGTATTACTGTTGTGCATGTTGTAAGCAGTGTAAAATTTGCATTGAAAGCTCAGGAAGCTGGAGTTGATGCTATTGTTGCTGAAGGTTTTGAAGCTGGCGGACATAACGGTAGAGATGAAACTACTACACTAACATTAATACCAATGGTAAAAGAGCAAATACATATTCCTTTAATAGCTGCAGGTGGCATTGCAACAGGTAGAGCGATGTTAGCCACTATGATTTTAGGTGCCGATGGTGTTCAAATAGGGAGTAGGTTTGTGGCTAGTGAGGAAAGTTCGGCACATACAGCATTTAAACAAGTCGTTGTTGATGCCAAAGAAGGCGATACCCAATTAACTTTAAAAGAATTAGCTCCCGTTAGATTAATAAAGAATAAGTTTTATAGAGATATTGAAGCACTTTACAAATCTGGTGCAACGCCAGAGCAACTTAAAGACTTATTGGGTAGGGCAAGAGCAAAACGCGGTATGTTTGAAGGCGATTTAGAAGAAGGCGAATTAGAAATAGGCCAGATTTCAGGGCTGATACACGATATACAACCTGTCCATCAGATTGTTGAAGAAATAATGCAGGAATTTGAGAATGCAAAGTCGAATATTCAACAACTCTAATAGAATAGTTTAAAATAACTTATGAAATTAAAAAAAACATTTATATATAAACTTATTAATAGAATATATCAGATAAAATGGGTTCCCAAATGGATTTATTTATTAGGACCCATTCAATTCATATCATTATTGTTTAAAAACAAATTTAAAAAGCAGCACCTTATTGCGCTTAATGTTAAAGGTTATAATAATCCAATATATCTCAGAGCCAACACAAGTGATTTTAAAATATTTAAGCAAATTTTTCTTGAAGAAGATCATAATATTGATATTGATTTTCCTGTAAAGTCAATTATTGATGCAGGATCTAATTGTGGTTATTCTGTACTTTATTTTGCTAAGAAATTTGAAAACGCACTAATTATCGCAGTAGAGCCTGATGAATCAAATTTTAATATGATTAAGAAAAACACATCTGCTTATAATAACGTAAAAGGTATTCATGGGGGTGTATGGAGTAAAACATCTCATTTATCTATTAGAAATAAGAAAGCAGGAAAGTGGGCGTTTCAAGTTCAAGAAGTTAGTCAAGATGAAGGTGAGTTTAAAGGCTATTCGATAAATGATATAATGAAATTGTATCAATTAGATTCGATAGATTTTTTGAAAATTGATATAGAAGGTTCTGAGAAAATTGTTTTTACTGAAAACTACAGTGATTGGTTATCAAAAACTAAATATGGCATTGTAGAATTACATGAAATGTATTCAAAAGGTGTCACTGAATTTATTGATACTAAATTAAAAGAGCATAATTTTAGTACAGTAAAACAAGGTGAAAATTTAATATTTCATCATTAATGATGAATTGAATATAGAATTAAAAAGGAGGAAATTTATTTCCTCCTTTTTGTTTAGAAACCACAGCATAAATAATTCATCCCTATAAATAGCTAAATGTTTCCTAATGCTATATAGTTTTAGTGAGAACGACTTAAGGCACCGTAAAAATATTAAAAATCTATAATATAAAACTTACAAGTTATCATGTTTTATTAACATTTGTTAATTTGATAATAAATTAAAAGAATAGTTTAATATTTATATTAAATAATAGCTAAATACTACATTTGTGAAATGCAATTTAGCGACTATACAAAAGAATTTAAATACAATTGGCAACTTGCCGCACCTGTAATGTTAGGAATGCTTGGACACACTTTTGTTAGTTTTATTGATAACATTATGGTTGGGCAATTGGGAACTGCTGAATTAGCGGCAGTGTCTTTAGGAAACAGTTTTATGTTTATTGCCATGTCTTTAGGTATAGGTTTTTCTACTGCTATTACACCATTAATTGCTGAAGCAGACTCTGCTGAAGATTTTGTAAAAGGGAAATCGGCTTTTAAAAATGGATTGTTTTTATGTACCGTTCTGGGCGTTTTACTTTTTCTTTTAGTATTTTTTGCAAAGCCATTAATGTATTTAATGAAGCAACCTGTTGAGGTTGTGGAATTAGCAATTCCGTATTTAGACTTGGTTGCAGTTTCATTAATACCATTAATTATTTTTCAGGGGTTTAAACAATTTAGCGATGGTTTATCTATGACCAAGTATCCTATGTATGCAACGCTTTTAGCGAACATAGTTAACATCATTCTAAATTACTTATTAATATTTGGGAAATTTGGATTCCCTGAGTTAGGTATTGTTGGTGCAGCTTATGGCACGTTGGCTTCTAGAATAATTATGGTTTGGCATTTATGGGTTTTATTAAAAGGCAAAAAGAAATCGAAGGCTTATGTAACTCATATTAAGTTTTTTATACTTGATAAACTTATGCTTAGAAAAATTATAAACCTTGGCGCACCCAGTGCAATGCAAATGTTTTTTGAAGTCGCCATATTTACAGCTGCCATTTGGTTAAGTGGGTTATTGGGTAAAAATCCGCAAGCAGCTAATCAAATTGCTTTAAACCTAAGTTCCATGACGTTCATGGTTGCCATGGGTTTAAGTGTTGCGGCCATGATTCGTGTTGGTAATCAAAAAGGACTAAAAGCCTATTTTGAGTTACGTAGAATTGCCTATTCCTTATTTTTTATGGGTACAATTTTTGCCTTAGTTTTTGCTTTGTTTTTCTTTGTATTTCATGAGAATCTGCCAAAAATATATGTAGATTTTGATGACGCTAAAAATTTTGTAGACAATCAAGAAGTGGTAAGTATTGCTTCTAAATTGTTAATTGCATCTGCTATTTTTCAGATAAGCGACAGTATACAAGTTTTGGTATTGGGCGCGTTAAGAGGTTTACAAGATGTAAAAATTCCAACGGTAATTACATTCATCTCGTATTGGCTTATTGGCTTTCCTATAAGTTGGTTTTTAGGGAAAGAAGATGCTTATGGTAGCTTTGGAATTTGGTTAGGATTACTAGCAGGTTTAACAACAGCTGCAATTTTATTGTATATTCGATTTAACTATTTGACAAAAAAATTAATTTTGTCTAACAAATAATTATGAAAATGAAACTTCCTAAATTTATACTTGGTGATAATACCGAATTTCCTAACGCCATTTATGTTATTCATACTGAATTTCCTAGGTTTATTATTAATCTTGAGAATGATGAGGTGGAATGGTTTGAAGATTTTGATATGGAAGACCAAAAGGAATTAGAAACTGAAACCGAAAATGCTATAAAAGAGGCTACAGCGTTTTATGATAACGAAATAGCTAAATACGAAGACTAAGTTGCGTTAGGGATTGTAATGGAAATCCTTTTTGTAAGGCACGAGCAAAAAGATTGTAAAGGAAAGCCCGACCCTTGTGGTAACCTGCTTGCCAGCAGGCAGGCGCTGAAATAATTACTAATGATTGAACAACTTTTAGAATACGACACAGAATTATTCTTGTTTTTAAATAATTTAGGCTCGACAACCTGGGATGGTTTGTGGCTTTTAATTACCAACAAATTTGCTTTTATACCCTTGTATGTGATTTTACTTTATTTGCTGCACAAGCATTTTGGAGTCAATGCTTTATTAGTATTTATTGTTGTAATTGTATTAATGATTACGTTTACAGACCAAGTAACTAACGTTTTTAAAAGAGGTTTTATGAGGCCTCGACCGTGCGGTGTTGCCGAAATTGCAGATGAATTACGTTTTATAGCAGTGCGCTGTGGTAAATATGGTTTTTTCTCAGGGCATTCTTCAAACTCTATGGCTGCTGCGGTTTTTGCGGGTTTAATGCTGAAACCATACTACAAAAATTTAATCTTTATTTTACTATTTTGGAGTGCAGTAGTGGCTTACAGTAGGATTTATGTTGGGGTACATTACCCGCTGGATGTATTTTGTGGTATGACCTTTGGCGCTATTTCTGGATTTGGGTTTTACAAACTCAGCAAGTTTTTATTGCGTAAGTATTTAGCTGTAAAGTTTTAGTAAATACTCTGCCGCGGCGAAAGGTGTGGTTTGATTTGTTTCTAGAAGTTCGAGTTGATTTTTAAGTGCCTTTTTAATTTTTGGGGTATTAAAGAAATTCGATTTGAGTTGTTCTTCTATGGTTTGAATGAGCCAGTATTTATTTTGCTCGTTTCGATTTGTATTGAAATAATTATTATTTGTTGTTGTTTTGATATATTCTGAAATAATATCCCATATAGCATCAATTCCTTCATTTTTTAAAGCACTACAAAGGGTTACTTGGGGCTGCCAATTTGATGATTTTGCAGGGTAGAGGTGAAGTGCTCTATTAAATTCTACTTTAGCAAGTTTGGCTCGTTTTAGGTTATCGCCATCTGCTTTGTTAATGGCAATGGCATCTGCCATTTCAATAATACCACGTTTAATACCTTGAAGTTCATCACCAGCACCAGCCAACTTTAAAAGCAAAAAGAAATCGACCATACTATGTACAGTTGTTTCGCTTTGGCCAACACCAACAGTTTCAATAATAATCACATCGAAACCTGCGGCCTCACAAAGAATAATGGACTCTCTTGTTTTTCTAGCAACACCACCTAAAGAATCTCCAGAAGCCGACGGACGGATAAAAGCATTTTCGTCTTTTACTAATTCTTCCATTCGGGTTTTATCACCTAAAATACTACCTTTTGTAATGGTGCTACTCGGGTCTATCGCTAAAACAGCAACTCGTTTACCAATCGCGGTAAGATGTTTTCCGAAGGTTTCAATAAAGGTGCTTTTGCCAACTCCAGGAACTCCGGTAATACCAATTCTAATGGAATTATTAGCATGTGGTAAACAAGCTTGCAAGATGTTAGTGGCTTTTTCTTTATGTTGAGGATTTTTACTTTCTATTAAAGTTATCGCTCTACTTAATGCTGTTATATCTTTATTGAGAAGGGATTCTATTAAATTGGAAGTGTCAATATCTGCTTTTCGCTTATTTTTAAAAGCATCAATTGAAGATTTACTCGTGATTTCGGAAATGGAAACCCCTTTTTTTTCTTCTAAGGCTGATTTTTTAGATTTTGACACAAGCAGACGAATGTTTGTCTAAATTTACGATAATATTTCGTTTCAAGCCGAACTTAATATCGGCTTCTATTTTAAAGGTACTGCTACCTTTACATCATCCCAAGCCATAGTTAGATACAGTTTGTCTGTAGAATTATCGAATGCGATGGTAAACTGTTCTACGGTATTATCTAATTTTTCCACCGGTACTTCAATATTTAATACGTCGTAATTTGGATCCCACATAGGTTGCATTTGGGCATTGACACCCCATGAATATTGTTTGGAGTTGAAAATAACAGTCCATGTAGAATCTTTAGGTACTGTCCATAAGGTGTATTTCCCTGCAGGAATATTAACGCCTTTAATTTCTAACGGTTTGTTGGTTTCGAAGGTAGTGGCTTCGTTAGCTCCAGTTCTCCAAACTTGATTGTAAGGGACTAATGCTCCAAAAATTTCGCGATCTTTTTTAGATGGACGGTTATAGAAAACTTCTAGTTTTAAGTCGTTTAGTTTAAACTCTACAGTATCTTTAGGACTAAGGCGTTTGGCAAATATATTTTCTACAAAAACAGAATATAAAAATAATCCTAAAGCCAGAATGGATAAAAGGATTAAGGTGTTCTTTAAAAAGGTGTTCATATACAGCAATTAATTAAGGTGCAAAGATAATTTAAAAGGAATAACTAATAAATATACAAACGTGAAATTATTTAGTTTTGTTGTACATGATTTTGCATGTGAATTGGCCTGTTATAAAAGTGTAAAATTTTGCTATTAAAAACAGGTTTTAACAGAAACGCCCGCGTTAAGGATAGCAGTGGAAAGCCCACAGGCACGAGGACTTGCAACGAATAGCCTGACCCCGACAGAAGTGGGGTAACGCCCTAAAAAAGATTATTTTTAATTTTTAATTTCATTTTTTTTGCAACACTCTGTTTTTTTATTCGTCTTTAAAATGAACTAACTTATACCAAAAGTAAAACCAGCATGTTTAAAGTTGACATTATTGAACAATGTAAACAGAACAACCGCAAAGCACAACTGCAGTTATACAACCAGTACTGCGATGGTATGTATATTGTTGCTAAACGGTTTTTAAAGGATGCTGCCGATGCTGAAGATGTGGTGCAAGAGGCTTTTATTAAGGCTTTTACAAAATTGCATCAATACAAAGCAGAGGTCACTTTTGGGGCATGGTTAAAACGTATTGTTGTTAATAAATGTATTGACTTTTTGAAAGCGAAGAAACAACACCTTGTTGCTTTGGATGCGGTTTCGTTGAAAGTTGTAGATACAGAAGAAGACAGCAAATGGTTAGTAGACGATACGATAACATTAAACGATGTTAAAGCGGCGATAAATGAGTTGCCTGATAAGTATCGATATGTTGTGATGCTTTATTTAATTGAGGGTTACGACCATCAGGAAATTTCGGAGATTCTAGACATTACCGAAGTGGCATCAAGAACACAACTATCTAGAGGAAAAGTAAAATTACAAAAACTGTTAACACTTAAAAAAAATGGCACAAGATCTTAGAGAGTTATTTAAAAATGATAAAATAACGAATGAAAAGATGCCCAAAAATCATCAAGAGCGCTTTTTAAATAAGTTAGATGAGGCTTTGCCTGTAACTCAAACATCTGGATTTAGTTGGCTGCGAATTGTAGCAAGTGCGGTGATACTTTTAGGTTTTACTTTGGCTGGTTTCAAGTATTTTTCTACACAAAATATTGATGATACTCCAATGCTTGCTAAGACCAAAACAGTTGATACTAAAACCTTGGGTGATATTTCCCCTGGTTTAAAAAAGGTAGAAGATTACTATTTGGCGAGTATTAATTTGGAGTTGTCTAAAATGACATATACTCCGGAAACCAAAGCTTTATTTGATGGGTATTTGATGCAATTGAATGAGCTAGATAAAGAATACCAAAAATTATCTTTGGAGTTAACCGATTCAGGGCCAAGTGAATTAACAGTTAATGCTTTGATTGATAACCTAAAGCTTAGGTTAAATTTATTGTACCGCTTGAAATCTCAATTGAAAGCATTTAATACTTCGGAGGTGAATGCCGAAGGAATGACAAAATCAATCTAAAAAAATCAAAAAATGAACAGAATTATAATCCAATTAATAGCCTTTTGTTTTCTAAGTATAGGGAATATTTTGGCGCAACAAAAATTAACAAAAGTATCTCAATCTATAAAAGTTGATAAGGATGTTGTTGTTGATTTGAACACGAGCTATTGCAATATTGTCTTTGACACATGGAATAAGAACACCATTGAAATTGAAGCTTATATAGAAGGCGAAAGTTTAAGTAAAGAAGAGCTTCAAGAAGCTTTAAAGCAGTGGAATGTAGATATTGATGCTACCAGTAACGAGGTGTCTATACGAACAAATAGAGGTCATACATCTTCTTTATGGGCGAGCCATGACTCGGGTGATTTTCATGAAAACGATGTAAAAGCCTTGCTTCAGGAGTTAAAATTTGAATTGGCAGATATGCCACAGATGCATTTTAATCCTGACATGCCTGACATGCCTGACATGCCTGAAATGCCAGAGATGCCCGAAATGCCTGAGTTACCAGAACTACCAGAATTGCCTGAAGGTGTTAGGGCTTTTAGTTTTGATTATGATGCCTACCAGAAAAATGGTGAACAGTATTTAAAGGACTGGACAAAAAAGTTTGAATCTAGATATGGAAAGGATTATGCCAAAAAAATGGAAGAATGGGGCGAGAAGTTTGGAAAAGAATGGAGTGAAAAATTTGGTGAAGACTATGCTAGAAAGATGGAAGCTTGGGGTGAAAAATTTGGCGAACGCTACGCGGAACAAATAGAAAATTGGAGTGAACGCTACGCAGAACGTATGGAACATCAAGCTGAACGTGCTGAAGCGCAAGCAGAACGTATGTTAGCGCAAAAAGAACGATTAAAAGAACAAAAGAAACGTATTGCAGAACATAAAGCGCGAGCAGAAGAACACAAAAATCATATGAAAGAGCGCTCTATTTTAATAAAAGATAGAGAGAAAGAAATAGAACGATTGTTTCATAACAAAGCGAACCCTAACATTAAGAAAACAATAAAAATAAAAATGCCAAAAGATGCTAAATTAAAAGTAAACGTTAGGCATGGTGAAATTGAGTTTGCAGCTAATATTGATAATTTAGAAGCCGATTTATCACATACCAAATTTAAAGCAGAAAGCATTAATGGAAGTTTAACTTCCATTAATGCTTCATATTCACCTATTTATGTGAAAAACTGGAATTTAGGTGAATTAAATTTAAATTATGTTACCAATGCTGAACTTTCAAATGTGAAACATTTAGTATTAAACGCTGTATCGTCTAATATTGAAGTGGAGCATTTATTTGGAAGCGCTATTATAGATGGGAATATTGGGAACATTAAAATTTTTAATATTGATGATGATTTTATTAGTTTAAATATGATTCTTCAAAATAATGATGTGGAAATAGCTTTACCTCAAACACCATCTAATTTAAGGTATAAAGGAAACAGATCGCATTTTATACATCCTAACAATACCGATGGTCATCAAGTTACTAATTTCACATTTGGGAATTTAGCTAACGGAAAAAATATAGTTATTAATGCGAAATATAGTCAAGTTTCTATGCAATAAAACGACAATTTAAAGCCCTTAAAAATTTACATTTTAACAACTTATTTTCCAATATTCAATTTTTCTTCTCCTTACAAAACCCAATTTTTTATACAGGTTTATAGGTCCCAAATTTGTTTCATCGACGTGTAAAAACGGAATTTTATTATTCTCAAAAATCTTATTAGCAGTATGTGTTATTAGTTGTTTTGCGTAGCCATGACCCAAAAAGTCAGGATGTGTTATTACCGCACTTATTTCTATGAAGTTATTGGTTTGCATGCGCTCGCCAGTAATAGCAACTAACTTTTCATTTTTGTAAATCCCATAGTATCGCCCCAAAGTATTAGTTTTAGGTTTAAAAAATTCAGGATAAACAAGCTTTGTTAAAGCCATTAAGTCTTGGTAATGCGCTTCGTTTAGTTCTATTATTGTTTCGGTTATTGGGTATTTTATTTTATGGTAAATAATCATTTGTAAACCAACATATTTAATTGGCGGTTTAAACGATGCCGGCATTGTAGGTTTGTTTCCAACAATAAAAAAAATTTTTAGTAATCTAGAATGTTGCTCAATGGCGCTTGCGGTTTCTTCTGGATTTTGAGTTGCACCAAAAGGCGTAAAATCGGTTTTATAAAATTTTACAGCGCCATAGTCGATACAATGTGCGTCATGTTGCTCTGTGAGTGCATACCAAACTGGATTGTCTAATACCGATTCGTTTTTCATTTTAATTGCAATTCAATTTTTGTTATAATGGTTTCAACAGATTCATTATAATCTACCCAAATGGTGTCTTGGTTTTTTCTAAACCAGGTGAGTTGTCTTTTTGCAAAACGACGTGTATTCTTTTTTATTTCTGAAATGGCAAAATCTAAATCCCAAGTGCCATCTAAATAATTGAACAATTCTTTGTAGCTAACTGTATTTAGCGCATTTAGGTTCTTAAAAGGATAAAGTTTTTTAGCTTCTTGTAATAAACCTTGTTCCATCATCATATCAACACGTTGATTAATTCGATTGTAAATTATATCTCTTTCTGCATTAATACCTATAGAAATGGTTTTGAATGGTCTATGTCCTTTCGCTTTATTTAAGAATGAAGCATAAGGCTTGCCTGTGCCTAAACAAATTTCTAAAGCACGAATGACGCGATGCGGATTATCAATGGCAATGGTGTTGTATGAAGCCGAATCTAACTCATGTAATTGATCCTGTAAATACTTCAAACCATGAGTTTCCAATTGCTTATTTAAGTTCTCACGAATGTTAGGATCTACATCAGGAAAATAATCTAAACCTTTTGTAACGGCATCAATATATAAGCCAGAGCCACCAACCATAATAGCAATATCGTGAGTTTTAAATAGTTTATCTAAACATTGTATTGCATCTTTTTCGAAAGCGCCAACATTATAATTATCGTTTATTGATTTATGATGAATAAAATGGTGTTTTGCTGCAGCTAATTCTTCTGGTGATGGGGCTGCAGTACCAATCTGCATGTCGCAGAAAAACTGACGCGAATCGGCTGAAATAATTTCGGTTTTAAAGTGTTGAGCCAGCTTAATGCTTAGAGACGTTTTTCCAATGGCGGTAGGACCAACAACCGAAATAAGATATTTTGTTTTTGAATTGATAATAACCAAAATTTATTTTGTAAAGTTAAATTGAATTTATGATTAATACCAATTTTGAAATTAATAAACTATGGCTAATAAATGCTTTTTTTAAAGTTGAAGCCTTATTGTTTTTTAACTGAATTAGATTAATAAATGCTGGATTTATTCACACCGTGATTATGAATTATTGATACGATTAATAACTTCATAAACATTAACCGTATAACTTTTCTCCACAGTTGTAGCAATAGTCTGCTTTGTCTTTATGGTTTGTAGCAAGACAATTTTCGCAAGATTGTGTGTTTAAATTCGTTTTGGGCGGTTCGGGTTTTTGTTTAGTGCCTTGGCTAGCATATTCAGCAGATACGATTCCTGTTGGAACTGCAATAATGCCATAACCCAAAATCATAACCATTGAGGCTATAAATTGGCCTAATGGTGTTTGTGGTGCAATATCGCCAAAGCCTACAGTAGTAAGGGTTACAATACACCAATACACACTTTTTGGTATGTTGGTAAATCCGTTCTCTTCTCCTTCTACAAGGTACATAACAGTTCCTAAAATGATAGCAACTATAATGACAGCAAAAAGAAAAACTGATATTTTTGCGCGACTTGCTTTTAAAGCATTTACAAGATTATTTGATGCGCCCAAATATCTGGCCAGTTTTAAAATTCTAAATATACGCAACAAACGTAAGGCTCTTAACGCTGCCAAAGCATGAATACCACCGAAAAAAAGTGATATATATTTTGGTATGGTTGATAACAAATCGATGATACCATAAAAACTAAAAATATATTTGGCAGGTTGTTTTACGGTAATAATACGTGCAATATATTCAATAGTAAAAAGGATGGTAATAACCCATTCAGATATGTTTAAAAAATTGTGAAATTTACTATCAATGCTCTTAACGCTTTCTAACATAACAAGTAAAATACTCGCAATAATGGTAATCATTAAAACAACATCGAATAATTTTCCGGCAGAAGTCTCAGCCTCATATATAATTTTATAAAGCGATGTTCTCCAGGATTTTTTTGTTGTGTTGCTCATATTCTCAAAAGTACTAAAAAGATTATTTAGTTTTTTCAAGTAAGATAAGTGAATTGTTTTGTATGTCTACAATTTTAGCCATAAACTCTTTTAAATATGGATAATATTCAACTTCATATATGGATTTATTAAAATCAATTTTAAAAAGTATGTTTAAATTTTCACCTATTTGATACGCATTTAATAAAATTTGACCTGTATTGTTTGGCAAAATTAAATTAGCCGTTTTCGGCATTTCGATAACTTCATATTCATCATTTAATTCGAGTTTGAAGAGGTAGTAATAACTGTCTTCATATCCAAAATCGATGGGATAAGTTCGTTCTTGTAATTTTAAAGGATTTTCATTAAAAAACTTGAATATAAAAGGGTTTAAGTAAATTTTATCGCCTGCACCAGCATAGTTATATTCAATGTTATAGGCTTCTTTAAAATCTGGACTGGTTTTGCTTTCACTTATAACTTCAAAATCTAAAATCTCTAAATCTGGGTGCCTGTTTTCTAGTTTATTTAAGTATTCACTATTATTTTTATAATACAATTTTCTTGAATTAAATGCATGATATCCAGTTCGTTTAGTATTAACATTGCCCGAAAGAATAACGTCGTTTAAATTTATTTCAACGTTATAAAACACTTTAGAAGGTGTGCTTGGTTTTAAATCAATCCAAGAGCTTCCATTCTTAAAATCTACTAGTCTACCTTTATCATTCAAACACCTAAAAGGAATTTCGCCAAAATTTAAATAATTGTCTGTGGCATCCAATAAGTAAGTTTTATTGTTAATCTTGGCTTGGACAATTTGATAGTTAAAATCTGAAAGAACTGGGAATAAAGTTGTAGGAAATCCATTTTCTCTAGTCGAAAGTAAAACAGGTTTAACTTCAATATCAGACTCTTTTAATAGATTATGAAGTAAAATATTTATAGATGAAACGTTACCTGATTTGGTTTTAATAATATCATTTATTGAAGCACCTGTGAATAATTTGTATTCTTCATTCCATGTATAATTTTCTTGAACGAACTGGAAAATGGCTTTTGCCTTTTTTAAATCGTCTGCTTCATTAAAAATAGAAGTAGGTAAAATTTCCTCGGCATCGACCTTTTTTTT
This sequence comes from Algibacter luteus, assembly GCF_030344935.1. Lineage (NCBI taxonomy): Bacteria > Pseudomonadati > Bacteroidota > Flavobacteriia > Flavobacteriales > Flavobacteriaceae > Algibacter > Algibacter luteus. The sequence goes on from NZ_CP128313.1 coordinate 1,915,919, forward strand.
AAGTTGTTTGCCAATTTCTTTATCCGTTCGCAATTCTTTATCTACGGCATCCCATGTTTTGGTATAGTGTTTTACGGTGCCATCCATACCCTTAAATGTTTGTAGCTCATATTCAATTCGTGCTAAATAATTGCTTTTAGTGGTCATATAATCCTCTTCAATAAAAGCGGGTATATCTTTCATGGCATATTTGCTTACTGCACAATCGGCACTAGCACCTCTAAATGTTTCTAAGCATTTTTTCTCAATTGCAGATTCATTAATCACTAGTTTTTGTCCTCCTACAAGCTTTATATTATAAAGATAATTTCCGGGAATACTTGTGTTGTATTCACTGTAGAGCTTAGGAATTTCACTTTGAAAATCCCACCCGTGGTATTTAAAAATAAATGGAGATCTTGTTTTATAACTATAAGTAATTACCGAACCTTCTTTTATATTTGGCAATGTAAATTTTATAATAGTTCGGTTTTCATCAAGTTGTTCTTTGTAAATATCCTGTTCTTGTAACTGTGTTTTTACGACTTTACCATCAATCATGTTATATGTGGCTCCAAAGATATCCTCAACTCTTTCACTTTGATATGAATTTTTATATTGATAGATTACTACGTTGGCATTTTCAAAGCCTTCTCTATTTATAATTTTAATTTTATATTTTTCTTCCGTTCTTAAATCGTAATCATATTTATGAATGTAACTATTGCCATATTCATAAATCACAAATGCATTAGCGGTGGAATCTTTTACAAAAGTACTGCTCTCAATGTCTTCAAGTGAGACACTGTAAGATTCAGTATTATAATTTTCTTGAGAAAGGGCAAATGAGGCTGTAAATAATAAAATTGGTAAAATATATTTTTTCATAGGTTAGTCTAATTCTATAACCCTAAGGCGTTTGTTTCTTCTTAGGTAACTTTGTATGATATGTTGAGTGTCTCTATTATTCTGCATAGGCGTAATAATAGATTCTAATACATCAAGATTATTAATTTGATAGTTGAGATTAAAGAAGCCGATGCCCTTAAATACGCCGTTTTCTATAAGAATAGCGCTTCTTTCGTCTACATCGCGACCTCTATCAACTACTACCATGTTTTTGTTTGAATAGCTGTTTTTTTTAATTAATTCGGAAACACGTTTGTTGTAAATTTCTGGCGATTCTACTTGAATACAAGCCCCTTCGCAGTTTTTAATTTCGTAGTTGAAACAACTGGTTTTGGTTTTATACAATCCAGTTAATTTTTGGCATAAGTTGTAATCTTCAACAGCTTTTGTTATAAAACTTTTTCCGCTCATGCGATTACTAAAGGTTGTAATGGGTTTTTTTCTACCATCTGCGATATCAATTTTCAGGTTAATATAACCGTGCTCATCTTTATAGTGATATAATGCATGAGTAAATATCGATCGACGTAACGCCCGGTTATAGATGGGTTTTACTTTCTTTATTTCTTCGCTTTCCTTTAGAAGCGCCACCAATTCACTTCCGGTTGCTTCGTAAGTTACTGCGGTAACCTGAGATTGTATTTTTTTTGATTTAGCATTTGTACCAGTAAAATGTTGGTTAATGCGTTTTTTAATATTGTTACTCTTCCCAATGTAGATTATTTCACCATCAGATTTATGAATGTAATATACCCCTGTTATTGAAGGTAACTCACTTATAATATCTATATGTCTTGGTTCGAGTTGATGTTTCGGATTTAGCCTAACAGAATTTTTTATGATGCTTTTTTCAGAATCTTTATCTAGCAGCATTTTAAACAATTTAACGGTTGCTAATGCATCGCCAGAAGCTCGGTGCCTGTCGGTTACCGGTATTCCTAAAGAACGCACTAATTTACCTAAACTATAAGATGCTTGCCCAGGAATTAATCCTTTAGAAAGTTCAACAGTACATAAGGATTTGCGTTCATATTCAAACCCTAATCGGCTAAATTCTGTGCATAAAATGCGATAATCAAATTGAGCGTTATGGGCAACAAGTATACAATCTTCAGTGATTTCTACAATGCGTTTTGCAACTTCATAAAATTTTGGCGCATTACGTAGCATGTTACTATTTATACCTGTTAGGTTAACTACAAAAGGTTGTATATCGCGTTCAGGATTTATGAGGCTAATAAATTGATCGACAACTTCATGACCATCATATTTGTATATAGCTATTTCGGTGATGCCTTCTTCATTGTACTTTCCGCCAGTTGTTTCTATGTCTAATATTGCGTAAATGGTATGCTTATTTTAATTTATTACTAAATTTTAATTTGAATAATTTCTTACACCAAAGATACTACTTCCAACTCTAATCATGTTACTTCCGCATGCTATTGCTAATTGATAATCGCCACTCATACCCATACTAATAATTTCGAGTTTACAGTTAAAATTTGATAGGTCTTTTAAACTATCGAAAGTTGATTTAAGAAATTTAAATTCACGTTTTATTTGAGTTTCATCATCGGTAAATGTTGCCATTCCCATAAGTCCAGTAATTTTGATGTTCTTTAATTCTGAAAAGGGTTCTGATTGCATAATATCAGACGCCTCATTGGACGTCATTCCAAATTTAGAATCTTCTGAAGCTATTTTTATTTGAAGCAAACAATCAATCACTCTATTATGCTTTTCAGCTTGTTTGTTTATTTCCTTTAACAATTTAAAATTATCAACACCATGAATTAGCGACACAAAAGACGCCATATATTTCACTTTGTTGCGCTGTACATGCCCAATCATGTGCCATTCAACATCTTTTGGCATCTCTTCATACTTTTCGGCCATTTCTTGGATTTTGTTTTCTCCAAAAACGCGCTGACCCGCATGATAAGCTTCCATTAAATCGCTTACAGGTTTCGTTTTAGAAACAGCCACTAAACTAACATGCTCTGGTAATGTTGATTTTATATTTAGAAGATTTTCTTTAATGCTCATTTTTTTAATGATATCAAAATTCATAGATTGTAACACCGCTTCTTAATTTGGGTTCAATAAAGGTGCTTTTTGGAGGCATGGTTAACCCTGAATTTGCAATAGCTTTGAGTTCGTCGACTGATATTGGTACCAGACCAAACCCAACAGCATAGTCGCCTTTATCTACTTTCATTTTTATGTTTACCAAATCGTTCTTACCATGAGAATAATCAATTCGTGTATCGTTACGTAAATCTGAAATCCCTAAAATGGGTTCTAAAACCGTTTTGTATAAAATATGTGTGTCTAATGCGAGCAACGGATTATCTAGACTATAATTATGCTTTCTGAGGTAAAGTGAATAAAACTCGCCATCTAAATACATACTAAAATGATGCTTTCCGGTGGGTTTATAAAGTTCTGTTCCTCGGTTTTCTATTCTAAAAACGGCATCTAATTTTATTAGAAAAGCATCTTTTGTTAAGTCGTTTAAATCTTTAACCAAACGATTGAATTCGTATATTTTTAATTCTGATTCTGGAATTAAATAACTCATAAAATAGTTATAAGCTTCGTCTCCAGAATGCATTTTATTTTCTGCTTTTAAATCTTCGGCTAGTAAAAATGATGAAGCTGAACGGTGGTGACCATCGGCAATATAAATACTATCCATAGTGTTAAACGCAGTCTTTATTTTGTTTATGGAGGCTTCGTCTTTCACGAGCCATAAATAATGGGTGTCTCTAAAATGGGTGGTGAATTCAAATTCCGCACGTTCTTTTTGTGTTTCCGCAATTATATCACTTATAACGTCATTATCTGGATAGGTAAGGAGTACGGGTTCAGCATTAAATCCAACCGTTTTTAAATAATCTTTGAAAATGTTTTCGCGAAATTCAAGCGTATCTTCATGTTTTTTGATAATATCAGCTTTGTAATCTTCGGCACTTGCAGCAGCTACAATTCCTGAAAATGCAATTCCGTCCCTGTTAACAATTTTATAAATATAATATGCAGGTGTTTCGTCTTGTATAAAAACACCATCTTCTTTAAACTCTAAATACCTGTTTTTTACTAAAGTATAGCGTGCTTTTCCAGTAATTTCTTGATGATATTTATAACCAGGATTTATAATATGAAGAAATGAAAACGGATTACCATCTAAACGGGCTTCTAATTCTTTTTGGGTATAGCTTTGATAAGACCTTGATGCCACCAAACTCACTTTATCGCGCGTTGGTCGTACTGCTTTAAAAGGAATTATTTTAGCCATTTATTTTAATGTTAAACCTTGCTTATGAACTATTTTATGGGTTGAAAACACTTGGCTTACTTTCGGAACTGTTGTGCTACTTTTTCGGCTTTCCTATTTTCAGAATAATCATAAAAACCTTCACCAGACTTCACACCTAATTTACCCGCTCTTACCATATTTACTAATAAAGGGCAAGGGGCATATTTAGGGTTTTTAAATCCGTCGTACATCACATGTAATATAGACAAACATACATCTAAACCAATAAAATCAGCTAGTTGTAAAGGCCCCATAGGGTGTGCCATACCTAATTTCATTACCGTGTCAATTTCTTCAACACCAGCCACTCCATTGTAAAGCGTTTCTATAGACTCATTTAACATGGGCATTAAAATACGATTAGCAACAAACCCAGGATAATCGTTAACCTCAACTGGTTCTTTACCTAAAGTCTTAGAAAGTTCCATGATGGTATGAGTCACAGCATTACTGGTGTTATAACCTCTAATGATTTCTACTAACTTCATAATAGGAACGGGGTTCATAAAATGCATGCCAATAACGCGTTCTGGTTTTGATGTTGCAGCAGCAATCTGTGTGATAGAAATAGAGGAAGTGTTTGATGCTAAAATTGCTGAATCTGAACAGGCTTTATCGAGCTCTTTAAAAATATTTAGTTTTAATTCTAAATTTTCGGTAGCCGCTTCAACCACTAAATCTGCGTTTTTTGCACCTTCACTAATACTTGTGTGTGTTTTGATATGAGACAATGTCAGTTTTTTATCTGCTTCAGAAATTTTTTCTTTTGCAATCATTCTGTCTAAATTCTTGGTAATAGTAGCTATTCCACGTTCAAGTGATGCTTCACTTATATCTATAAGGTTTACAGAAAATCCACTTTGTGCAAATGTATGTGCTATACCATTTCCCATGGTTCCAGCACCTATAACAGCTACGTTTTTCATAGGTATTGTATTTTTCGTTTTGTTATAACTTAAAAACTATTTATTATTTGAGTCGCAACACGCAGGGCTTCAGTACCATCATGAAGCGTAACAATTGGAGTCGTATTGTTATTAATAGCATCAGCAAAGGTTTCTAATTCGTCTAGAATCGAATTGTTTACAGGCACTTGAGGATTATCAAAATAAATTTGTTTTTTTACACCTTCAGCATTTTGTAAAATCATATCAAAATCACCCGGATTTTCCGGGGCATCTTTCATTTTTACAACTTCACACTTTTTGGTTAAGAAATCTACAGAAATGTAGGCGTCTTTCTGAAAAAAACGTGCTTTACGCATATTTTTAAGTGATATTCTACTCGCCGTTAAATTAGCTACACAACCATTTTCAAATTCTAATCTGGCATTAGCAATATCTGGCGTATCACTAATAACAGCAACTCCGCTAGCTGAAATGTTTTTAACTTTCGATTTCACAACACTTAAAATAATATCAATATCATGAATCATTAAATCCAGAACTACAGGCACATCTGTACCTCGCGGATTAAATTCTGCCAATCGATGTGTTTCGATAAACATAGGCGAATTAATTTCATTTTTTACTGCCAAATATGCAGGGTTAAAACGCTCAACATGACCTACTTGTCCGCGTAAATTATTTTCTGCTAAAAGCTCTCTGATATGTTCAGCTTCTTCTACAGTATTTGTAATGGGCTTTTCAATAAAAATATGCTTACCTTTTGCAATGGCTTGTTTAGCACAATCATAGTGTGACAACGTAGGCGTAACTATATCCACCATATCCACGGCATCAATCAAAGATTCTATGGAGTTGAAATATTTATATCCTAATTCTGCCTCTACTTTTTTAGCGTTCTCTTCATCGGCATCATAAAACCCAACAAGTTCATATTTTTCAGATTGTTTAAGAAGTCTTAAATGAATTTTTCCTAAGTGTCCAGCACCTAGAACTCCAGCTTTTAGCATAATATTTACGTTTTCAACAAAAATAAGATATTTAAAACGTGAAGTTAAGCAATTCATCTAAAAATTTGGCTTAAAAATGTGTGATAAATAAAAACTGATAATTTAGTTTTAAGCTTGAAATTGTTTGACTAATTTTAGCAAAATAAACGCTACTAAAATTGAAAGATACTTTTAAACACAAAGGATTAAGACAACAACTCGTTAACATCATAGAAGCCAAAGGAATAAAGGACCCTAAAGTATTAAAAGCTATTGGAAAAATACCGAGGCATTTGTTTATGGACTCGAGTTTTTTAGATCATGCTTATCAAGATAAAGCGTTTCCTATTGCTGCAGACCAAACCATTTCGCAACCTTATACAGTAGCGTTTCAAACTGAATTGTTACAAATTACCCCTGGTGATAAAATTTTAGAAATAGGTACCGGAAGTGGCTATCAAACTGCTGTTTTATGTGAATTAGGGGCTAAGGTATATAGTATTGAAAGACAAAATGAGCTATTTAAAAAAACATCCAAATTTTTGCCAAAATTAGGGTATCGCGCAAAGAAATTGGTTTTTGGCGACGGTTATTTAGGATTAGAAGAAGAAGCGCCTTTTGATGGCATTATTGTAAGCGCAGGTGCGCCTTATGTCCCTAAACCTTTACTGAGTCAATTAAAAATAGGAGGTAGGCTAGTAATTCCGGTTGGAGACGATATTCAAGTTATGACCATGTTTACAAGAAAAGGGCCTAAAGAATATGAACAAGAAGAATTTGGTGAGTTTAGGTTCGTGCCTTTACTAGGAGATAAAAATTAGGACTTAATTGTTCTTTTTTATAAATATTCCGAATAATTCTCTTCCTTTTCTTGATTCAATTGAATTGTAACAACTTTCGAAACTTTTTATTTTAAAATACGGTTGAAAATATTCTAAATATTCTGCTTTAGAGCCACCAAAAGGCGGATTTTCTGTGTCTTCAAAAAGTGGGAAACAAAACCATAAGCCTACCAATTTTCCATTTTCATTAAGTAAGTTGTGAATCTTAGCAGCGTATTGCTCTCGGTTGGTTTTTGTTGGTGGAAAGGCACAGAAAAAAGTTTGTTCTAATATAAGATCATAAGAATCTTGATGTGTAAAAAAATCGGCATGAATTAATTGTGAGTTTGGAAAATCTGGAACTCTGTCTTTAAATTGTGCTAACGGTTTTTTAGAAATGTCCAAAACATGTACATTTTTGAATCCATTTTTAAATAAATATTCTGCTTCATAAGCATTACCAGCTCCAGGAATTAATATTTTTAACGACTTATTTTTTATTTGATCTATATAGGTCTTTAAAGGTATTGTCGGCTCACCAACATCCCAACCTGTTTGCCGTTCATTGTAACGTTGGGTCCAGTAATTTTCTTCGTTGTTTGTATCTTCTTGATTCAATTTTGTTATTCTTCAATTGCTAAATTAAGTGCTTCTAATCCTCCAACAACAGGCAATGTCAAACTAGTGCCGTCTAAATCAATGGTTAATTCAGTTCCTGGTTTTGGATGTAAAGTATATTCTTTATCGCTTGAAAAAATCATTAAACCTATTTGTTGTCCTGCTTTAATTATTTGATCATCTGGTTGTAATTCGAAAGTAACATCATAAAATTTACCAGGTATAAGCGGTTCGCTTTCAGTTAACGATTTATGGTTTTGAGGATCTGCCCAACCACGAGTGATGATATTATCGGTAATTTTTACTTTACCTTCATTCCAAGGTAGCGAAACCAACCAAACTGATAAATTAGCTGCAGGTTTACTGCTCGCCAATTTTACTGTTATTTTGGGAACTCCCGATATATGTAAGTCTTTTGATAACGTGGGAGACACATACAATAAACGGTGTTTACTTGTTTCTGATTTAGCTAATTCTTCGCCAGCTATTGAATAGTCATCTATTAAAGTTTCTTGCCCTAAAGTTTGAGACTGTTCAGTAGTTAATCCTCCCATGCTAGGTGCTCCAGAACTTAAAAATAGCGTAACATCTTGCGCATCAGGGTTAGGGTAATCTTTATAAGGAGTTGGTTGATTTCTTTCATCATTTTCACGAACGATATAAGCTTTATCGGGTTGGTTTTCAATGCCATTATCAACACCATGTAAATACTTAGTAAACCACTTGTTCATCATACTTAAAGGTGGTGGTCCGCCATGTCCATTTTGATGGTAATAGATGTTGGTATGTAATCCCATTTCTTTCGCTTTTTTGTAAATACGATAGCTGTGTTCTGGCATAACATTCCAATCGTTAAAACCGTGAGACATCAATAATGCAGCCTTCATAGGGTCCATATCGTTTAAATAATCCCGTCCTGCCCAAAAATCATTATAGTCGCCTGTAATTCTATCCATTCCGTTTTTCATTTCGGTATCTCTCACTTTGGCATTACTGTATACACGTTTAGATATAGATTTTTCAGGAATTTTGGAGTCGTTAAGTTTTGTGTTTTTTAATGGTATAATTGGTTCTTCGCCACCGCTATGAATAAAATCATATAATACATCAATATCTTCACCCAAATAGCCTCCCGGAGATCTCACCAAACCGTTAGAGCGGTAATAATGATAGTAAGATGTGTTTGGTGCAATAGGTATTATCACTTCCAACCCTTCTACGCCAGTAGTTGCAGCCGCTAAGGGAATGGTGCCGTTGTATGAAGTTCCCGTCATTCCAACTTTACCAGTGCTCCAATAAGCTTTAACTTCTTTATTATTATAAGGTTCAGTAAACCCTTTTGCCTTTCCGCATAACCAATCCACAACAGCCTTTGGTGCTAAAGATTCGTTGTCATCACCAACTGTTGGAGAACCTTGTGAAAGCCCTGTACCAGGTGAAGACGAATGCACCACAATATAACCTCGTGGCACCCATTTTTTAATATGCGAATTCGAAATTATAGGTCGTTTGCCTCTGCGTGTCACTTCAGGATGTACACGTGGTTTTTCAGATAGTTCACCAAGTTCGTTATTAACATCCCAAAATAGACCATCCACATCTGGAGCAACTCCAGCAAAATACGGGCTAGAAACATATATCACAGGTAATTTCAAACCTTCAGTTTCTGTTTGATATGGTCTAGTAACAGATACGTGCATGCGGTCTAGTTTCCCATCACCATCAGTATCAAATGTGGTTTCAACAAATAAATCATGTCTAATCCATTTATCTGGTGTATTAAAAGCTTCAACTATTTGTGCTTCACCATCTTTAAAAATAGGTTTTGCTTTGTCTTGGGCTAAACTTTTTAAGATAAAAAAACTTAGAAAGAAAGTAAGGATGTAGTATTTCTTGATCATAAAAATTTGAAATTAATTGATGGTTATGGTAAGTATAACTTTGGAATGGGATTGTATTCGGTTTCTTGAGTCCAAAAAATATTTACAACCCACCAGCGCTTGCCGTCATTTACTAATTGGATACTATTGATGCCTCGCATAAATGGAGATTCATCGGCTTCGCTATAAAACGATTCGTATGTACTTAAAACATGAGTAATATTTCCGAAGGTATCAACTTTTCTATTAATTTCTTTTTCAAAAAAACCATTCTCAACTAGCCATTTTCCTGAACTCTTGATATAATCATCCGGACTCATATATCTTACTCCAAAATTACCTTCTTTATCTTGCCCTGACGGAATTAATTTTGCATCTGGCTTAAATAGAAACTTAAATTGTTTCCAATTTCTTTTTTGACCTTTTTCACCAGAGATAACGGCATAAAGTGTTTTGATTGTACTATCTAAAGTTAAAACGGAAGTGCTATCTATCTTAAATTCAAGAGCTTCTTGAATTGCTTTTTTGTTTTTTTGTTGTGCTTGAATACTTGCAGAAACAGCAATGACTAAGAGTACAACTAAGAACTTCTTCATATATAAAAATTTAAAGTTGAAAAATAGGAAAACTCAATAATTATAAGCGTTAATAAACCCTTAAATTATTTGTATATTTTTTTAATACGGTCTAGGTTTCGCTTGTTATCTCTGTCTTTTATGGTCTCTCGCTTATCATAAAGCTTTTTACCTTTTGCTAATGCAATTACAAGTTTTGCATAGCCTTTTTCATTTATAAACAGGCGTAACGGAATAATGGTGAGTCCAGTGTTTTGAACTTCCTTATTTAATTTTTTAAGCTCTTTTTTGTTCAAAAGCAGCTTTCTAGTAGCTTTAGGTTTATGGTTGTAATACGTGCCATAAAGGTATTCTTCAATGGTCATGTTAACTACAAATAACTCACCCTTTTCATTAAATTCACAAAAGCTTTCAGCAATAGAGGCTTTACCACTTCTAATAGATTTTATTTCGGTACCCGTTAGCACAATGCCAGCAGTATACTTATCTAAAATTTCATATTGAAAGCGCGCTTTCTTATTTTGTATGTTAATGTTCTTTTGCATGAAGCACAAAACTACATAATTTATTGTGAGATTTTCACTTAACGACATTGAAAAAGTTAAAGAATGATTAATCGGTTTTTTGATTACTTAAATACCATTAAATTAGCCTGAATGAAGCGAATACTTTTTATGCTTATGGTTATTGTTGTTTTAGTGTCATGTAAAAGTGTGGCTAAACATAACGAGCAGATTACCAAATTACATAGTGTTGAAAATTTGCATAGCGATATTGATAAGCTATACCATCAACTTAAGCGGCATCACCCTAAGTTATATCAATACATTTCTAAAGAAGAATTAGATTTTAAATTTGATAGTTTGAAATCCACCATAAATCAACCAATAGATTCTCGCACTTTTTATAGAAAAATAGCGCCAGTGGTAGCTTATGTAAAACAAGGTCATGTAGCTGTAAGTTCTGTCTCAAAACGATTTACGCGAAATGAAAGAAAACAATTAAAGAAGACATCTTTTGAGTTTTATAAATTAGAATTTGAATATTTAGAAGACAAGCTTTGGGTAAAACATTATAAGGGCAAAGATTCAATTTTAAAAGGCAAAGAAGTGGTTACTATTGAAGGAGAATCTGCAAAAGATTTAGTGAAAAGATATAAAACACGATTTGCTTCAGATGGTTATAACATAACATTGCATAATCGCTATGTTTCAAAGGGCTTTTCAACATTTTATTATCGAGATAAAGGGTTTGCTGATAGCTTAAAAGTGACTTTTAGATCGAAAGATTCGTTGTTTTCGAGAGTTTTTAAACGTATTGAGAAAGAAGATAAGAAGAAGAAAAAACGCGCTCCTGAAGATAGTACTTCTGTAGAAGAAGTAAAAGTCAATAAACTTTCAAAAGAAGAAAAGAATGTAAAAAAACTGGCAAAGCGGAAGAGAAGAAAAGATAACAGAAAATATGGATATCTGGGTGAAAATAACAAGTACACCCGAAATTTTAGTTTTATAGGAAAAGATAGTTGTGTAGCTTACATGAAGCTTCGTAGCTTTTCCAATGGCAATTATAAAAGGTTTTATAAAGAGAGTTTTACTAAATTAGATTCTGCCAATACCAAGTATTTTATTTTAGATTTAAGAGACAATGGTGGTGGTAGAATAGCCGAAATAGATTATTTATATTCCTATTTAACAGATGAATCTTACCAGTTTATTACAGAAAGCGAAGTAACGAGCAGAACACCTTTTTTAAAATCATTTATGAGTAACACAACCCCTAATAGTTTAAAAGTATTGAGTGCGGTATTTTATCCAGTTGTAGCGGCTCATAATCTATTTAAAACTAGAAACCGCGATGGTAAAACATATTACAAGTTTAACAAGCATACCAAGATAAAACCACCTAAACCTATGCATTATAATGGGAAATTGTATGTTTTGATTAATGGCAATTCTTTTTCGGCATCTTCGTTGATTTCAACGCATTTAAAAGCAAATAACCGCGCTACTTTTGTAGGTGAAGAAACTGGAGGAGCTTATAACGGTACAGTAGCCGGTATTTACAAAATTTACCAATTGCCAAATACTAAAATTAAAGTACGGATGGGGCTCATGCAAATAGAAGCTCCACAAAAACAAAATCCTGATGGTTACGGTGTAAAACCAGATATTACCATTTTACCAAAATTAGAAGACAGACAATTAAATATTGACACCGAATTAGATTGGATTTTAAAAGATATTCATAAACACGATTAATTTCCAAAAAAAAGAGTATTCCTTGAATGCCTTGAATCTAAATTTGTATTTTTGAATTTAGATTTTTAAATACTAAAACTTCAAAGTTATTATATGAATTCATACGATGTAGCCATTATTGGTTCGGGTCCTGGAGGATATGTTGCAGCGATTCGTTGCGCGCAATTAGGCATGAAAACTGCCATTATAGAAAAATATGCCACACTTGGTGGTACTTGTTTAAATGTAGGTTGTATTCCAAGTAAAGCGTTATTAGATTCGTCACACCACTACGAAGATGCTATTAAGCATTTTGAAGAGCATGGTATAGAAGTACCAGGCGAGGTTAAGGTTAATCTTGAAAAAATGATTGCTAGAAAACAAGCTGTTGTAGACCAAACTACAGGTGGTATTGATTTTTTAATGAAGAAGAATAGTATTGATGTTTATCAAGGCTTAGGAAGCTTTAAAGATGCTACGCATATTACAATTTCAGGTGATAAAACGACTGAAATTGAAGCAAAAAACACAATTATTGCAACTGGAAGTAAACCTTCAAGTTTACCATTCATAAACATTGATAAAGAGCGAATTATAACTTCTACAGAAGCTTTAAAACTTAAAGAAATTCCAAAACATTTAATTGTAATTGGAGGAGGCGTTATTGGCTTAGAATTAGGGCAAGTTTACAAACGTTTAGGGTCAGAAGTAACTGTTGTAGAGTACATGGATAGAATTATTCCAACCATGGATGCTGGTTTATCTAAAGAACTTAATAAGGTTTTTAAGAAAGCTAAATTCTCAATGCAGGTGTCTCACAAAGTGAAATCTGTGGAGCGTAAAGGAAAAGAAGTTATAGTAAAAGCAGATAACAAAAAAGGAGAAGAAGTAGAATTTAAAGGTGATTACTGTTTAGTTTCTGTTGGTCGTCGCCCATATACGGATGGCTTGAATGCGGAAGCAGCAGGTGTGAAGCTTGATGATAGAGGTCGAGTAGAAGTAAACAATCATTTGCAAACTAGTGCATCTAATATTTATGCTATTGGCGATGTTGTAAAAGGCGCGATGTTAGCTCATAAAGCGGAAGAAGAAGGTGTATTCGTTGCAGAGACACTTGCTGGACAGAAACCACACATAGACTATAACTTAATACCAGGTGTAGTTTATACTTGGCCAGAAGTTGCTGCTGTTGGAAAAACTGAAGAACAATTAAAAGAAGCTGGTGTCGATTACAAAGTTGGTTCTTTCCCAATGCGAGCTTTAGGTAGAAGTAGAGCAAGTATGGATTTAGACGGATTTGTAAAAATTCTTGCAGATAAATCTACAGATGAAATTTTGGGCGTACATATGATAGGTGCACGTGCGGCGGATATGATTGCCGAAGCTGTTGTTGCTATGGAATTCAGAGCCTCTGCTGAAGACGTTTCTAGAATGTCTCATGCGCACCCAACATTCACAGAAGCTATCAAAGAAGCAGCATTAGCAGCTACTGAGGATAGAGCTTTACATATATAGATTATTAAATAAAATAATTAAAAAAAGGCTTACCATTTTGGTAAGCCTTTTTTTATTTTTTACCTCCTAAGAATCCTAATGCTAAGGCTACAATACCTAAAGCAATAGTAATATATGAGTTAGTATTATCTTGGGCTTCTATACTTAATTCTCCAATACTTACAGCAGCTTCTGGAGCCACTAGCGTGTATATACCATAGCCTAAAAGTCCTAATCCGACTACTAATAAAACTGTTTTAACTGATTTGTTCATACCTTATATAGTTAGTTTATTCAAACAAGATAGTTAATTTTTAAATAAACCATTTCGCCTACTACTGTTTATAAGGCTAATTAAGGATTATGATTCAAAACTGGAAACAATTATAATTAAAACAGCTCATTTAGCACCTTAGCCAAACGAATTCCAGCTATTTGTAATTGCGTTCTAACTGTTTTAAAATGATGATAAGAATAACGGTATCTTAAATTTTCTTCTGGTTCTGCTGAGTCATATATTTTTCTAGTTAATTCATGCGTTTCATTTACCCAATCAATAACTGATCCTTTTTGAATGGCTTTCACCTGTGCCTTACTTAAAACATCGGCATTTTCAGCTAATTCAACATAACTCATATCAAATTTTTCAATCATATCGGAATCCCAAACTCTATGAAGATTAGAATCCTCATAATGCCATTGTACTTTAAAATCGTTTCCGCCTCGATCTTCCTTTAAACCAATATGCATGGGCTGATGTAAGTCGCCTATTAAATGAATTAGAAGTTTTAAATAAAACGCCTTATCGTCATCTGAAGCTTCATCATCAGAAATGATTTTTTTACAATAATTAATTCCTGAAACTAAATCGCCTTCAGGGTTTTTCTCTGAATCCTCATAGTTTTCATCTAAAGACATATTGATGTAATGCCATGTGTAAAATTCGTTATAACGTTTATCTGCTTTTATCTCATCGGCAAAGGTTGAAACGAACGCGAGAGATTTTCTGTTAAGCAAACGTTGTATCTCACGTTTAGCTTTTCCTGATAAATAGTCATCCGCAATTTTACCAACGACGCGGTGTCCGGTTTGTCCCCAAAAATCATCATTTGCAAAAGTTTGATATGGTAAAATAAAAAGTGAAGCTAAAAGTAAAGTGTAAATAAATTTCATGCCGTTAATTTTTAGCTAATTTAAATATAACGGATAAAGAAATTCATAAATAATACGGAGTTAACAAAAGTTTAATAAAACTGTATATTTTTAGTTTTTTTCAAAAACGCGTGACTAATTATAAAATGTAGTGTCTTAATCTACATAACACGTAAATAGCGCAAGCTAATTTTGAAAACCCTCGACAATATAAATAGTTTATCTGATGAAGATTTGGTACAAGCAATTGTTAAAACAAATGACACATTGCTTTTCGAGACGTTATATGATAGGTTCGCACGATTGGTGTACAATAAATGTTATGGTTTTGCAAAAGATGAAGATGAAGCTAAAGATTTAACACAAGATGTGTTTTTAAAGCTCTTTGTAAAGTTGGCTAGTTTTAAAGGTAAATCGAAGTTTTCAACTTGGTTATATGCGTTTACATATAATCACTGTGTAAATTACGTAACCAGAAACACGGCTAAAAAATTTGAAAAGCAGTCGGTAGATTATACTGATTTAGAAAACTTATCAGAGGAGGAAGACGACAACAGTTTTCTAAGTATGAAGGTTGATAAATTAAAAGTAGCATTAGAACTCATTTCTCCGCAAGAGAAAATGATTTTATTATTAAAGTACCAAGATAATTTAAGTATTAAGGAAATTGAAAGTGCTTTAGGAATAGGAGAAAGTGCAGTTAAAATGAGAATAAAACGTGCAAAAGATAAACTTATAAGCGTTTATAACGAAAATGACAAATAATGGATAATCCATTTAAACATATAAACCAGCCTATTAAGGAAGTTCCGCCAGAACTCAAGGAGAAAGTGATGAATGATATTGCCATGGCAAAACTCATCATGGACCTGGCAACGTTATTTTCTTATAATATTGGCGATGTTATTGAAACCGTTATTAAGAGTAGAAAATCAAAGTAAATTATAATAAACCAAACCTAAAATCCCTAAAAAAATAATTTAAAAATGGAAAAAGCGACAAAATGGAAAGATATGGCCATGGAATCTCTATCAACGATGTGGCTTGAAATATCAAAAATATTTCCAAATATAATAGGAACTTTAATTGTTTTAATTTTTGGTTGGTTAATTACCAAATTAATTGTAAAAATTATTAAGAAGGTATTAAAGCTTGCTAATGCTAACAAATTGGATGATGCTATTAATGAAATTGAGATTATTGAAGGCAAGAAGTTAAACTTTGATACGGTTAAAATAGTTTCAAACTTTGTAAAATGGGTCATGTATGTGATGCTTATTATTATGGCATCAGATATTATGAACTTAACCATGATTTCTCAACAAATAAGCAATTTATTAGCTTATTTGCCACAATTATTTGCAGCGTTAGTCATATTTACTGTAGGTTTAATTTTAGCAAACCTTGTTAAGAAAGGATTGAAATCGCTGTTTGAGTCCATGGATTTATCAGGAGCAAAACTGATAAGCCAGTTTGTATTTTTTCTAATCTTAATCTATGTTTCGATTACAGCCTTAAACCAAGCTGGAATTGACACCGAAATCATTACAAGTAATATAACTATGATTCTTGCGGCCTTTTTATTGGCATTCGCATTGGCATTTGGTTTTGGGTCTCAAAAAGTAGTTGGAGATTTGATGAGAACATTTTATACAAGAAAGACCTATGAAATAGGACAAAAAATAGAATTTAATGATATTAAAGGTGAAGTAGAGTCAATTGATGGCATCACAATAACCATATTAACAGATACAGGCAAAGTGATAGTGCCTATTAAAGATATTGTAGAGAGTCAAGTAAGATTACAGGATTAACTTTAAGTTAGGGTTAAAATTTGGTTGGTTACTTTTCTGTAAATTGAAAAGCTCTCTACATGATATCATCCCTTTTCATGAATTTGAAAAGGGATTTTTTTTTAATGAATTAAGTGAGACTTTAAGAATACAATTGGTCCACTTCTATAATAATTGCATTCTACTTTTTTATCAAACACGTCATTTCCTACATTAATATATTCGCTTTATCTATATAATTTACATTTAGTCTAGTTTTGTAAATTATTTATTTACAAAAATCAGAACAAAGTATCAAGCTTTAATATTGGCATACCTTAACATTTAAACCAATTAGTTTTGACAGATCAAGAATTAGTATCCAGAATTGTAGACCACAACGACACCGCATTATTTAGTGTATTATATGACAGATTTTCACATAATATTTATAATAAATGCTACCATTTTGTAAAAAATGAAGATGAGGCTAAAGATTTAACTCAAGATATTTTCTTAAAGTTATATTTAAAGCTATCTAGTTTTCAAGGTAAGTCTAAATTTTCTACTTGGGTGTATTCTTTTACCTATAACCACTGTGTTAATTACGTTAATAGAAATCCTAAACGTAAATATGAAATGCGATTAACAGAAAATTTCGATATTGAAAACTACGCTGAAGATAGAGATGATTCTATGGATCACTTAGAAAGAAAAGGTAAACGAATAAATAATGCTTTACAAGAAATACCGGTAAATGATCGTTCTATTCTAGAGTTAAAGTATAAGCAAAATTTAAGTCTTAAAAACATCGAAAATGTTCTAGGAATTGGTGAAAGTGCAGTAAAAATGAGAATTAAGAGAGCCAAAGAACGTTTAGCGAATTCTTATGCCATGGCAGTTTAATGTATTAAGTAAAAAATTATCTAACCCGTTGATTACTTTAAGTATTTCTGAATTCCTTCCAACAGGTTTTTCTTATCAAAAGGTTTTATTATAACATTGTTGATGCCGTTTTGTTTAAAGCGCTTAATGTCTTCTTTATAGGCTTGAGTTGATAAAACGATAATTGGAGTTTTTTTATATTCTTTTGAAAGATTTCTTACTGAAGCCGCTAAGTCTATGGCAGAGAAACCTTCTATTGTATTGGATAATAATATGATATCTACCTTTTTATCAATAATATTGGGAATTAACTCTTCGCCTTTATTTATAATATTCACATAAAACAGCCCTGTTGAGGCTAATGTTTTTAAAATAGTAAGCTGTATTAATTCTGAATCTTCAACTAACAGAACATTATATCTTCTGTCTAATTTCAGTAATTGTTTATTTAACAATTCTTCCTTTTGGCTCTGGTTGTAATTTGATGTTTTAAAACTTAAATTACATATAAATTTAGAGCCTTTATCTATTTCACTTTCAACCTTTATATTACCATCCATTTCGGTAATTAAGTATTTTACAATAGACAAACCTAAGCCAAAACCTCTGTCAATTTTCACATCCGATTCTAAGTTAGTAAACCGATTAAAAATAGTTTCAAGATGTTCTTTATTTATGCCACAACCAGTATCTGTAATTTCAAAATGAAGATTAACCTTTTTCGCCCTTTTGTAATTAAGTGATATATCTAGTGTTATGGAGCCTTTTGTGGTATTATTTATGGCATTATTCAAAAGATTGTTTAAGATTTGTTTTAATCGATATTGATCGCCCTCAACAAATTCAGGAATATTTTCGGCTATTTTGAAATTAAAATCAATACCCTTTTTATTTGCCATGTATTCGTACATAATAGCAACTTCATTCAGCAATTCTTTTAAATTAAATACTTTATCAACTAAAATTAACTTTCCCGATTCTATTTTTGAAATATCAAGTATATCTTCAATTCTGTTTTTTAAATCTTTGTTAGCCGATTGAATAATATTGATGTAGTTTTTTTGCTCAGTTGTTAAATCACTATTATTTAATAAATCGCTAAATATTATAGATGCCGTAATTGGGTTTCTAAGTTGATGGCTAAAATTGGCAATAAAATTATTTTTAAATGTCTCTTTTTCTTGTAAGTATTCATTTTTAAGAACAAGAATTTGAGAGTTTATAATGGATTCGTTTCTAGTTTGTGCGGTAAGTTGATAGTTATTGTAATGTTTGGTTAAATTCTCAATAATTAAAAGATTTTCTTGATTATTTTGAGGTCTAAAAGTAAGGTCGACAACATAAGGTTTACCATTAAACTCTAGGTTAATACAAGTAAACTCGAAACATTCATTTTTTATTAAAATCAAGTTGTTTAAAACCTCAAAGAAAGGATGGGTGTCTTGTATTTTATCGTTTACTTTTATGGGAAAAATAGGATTGTCTACTTCTAAAACACATCCAGAATCATCAACTAAAATATATTGAAAATTGTTTGTATGATATTTTTCTAAATAGGGTTTTAGCATCTACTTTAAATTAAGTCTTCAGCAAGTTTAGAGAATAGTTTTTCAACTTTACTTCCTGTTTTAGCACTTACAAAATAATCCACATGGGGTTCAAAAAAGGTTTGGTGTTCTTTTAAATAAATTTTATTTACTAAATCCATTTTGTTCCCAACTACTTTTACGGGGATATTAGGATAATTTTCTTTTAAAAAGGACAGTTCAGAATTAAGATTTTGGAAGGTAACAGGTCTTGATAAATCAAAAACATAAATAAACCCATTAGTACCTAATAAATAAGACGGTCTCGTTTTTTTTATATCGTCTTGTCCTTCTAAATCCCAGATTATTAAAGAAATTTGTTCTCCTTCGGGAATAGTTATAGTTTTTTTAGAAATATGAACACCAATGGTTACTTTGTAATCTTCAGAAAAAGTATTTTCAACAAAGCGCCTTATTAATGAGGTTTTTCCAACTCCAAAATGACCTATTAATACAATTTTTTTAGATACTGTCATTTTTAAAGAAATCTTCTATTTTTTTAGATAATAGCGATTTGTTTTTTAAGTGTTTTACTATTTTTTCCTTGTCGGCAAATTCAAATAATTTGTCTTCTAGTTGGTCCTTAAATATAACATTGTAAGCACCTGAAACTACAACGGCAATATAGAAGGAAGAAAAATTTTGAATATGAATATGGTAAAGGTCATATTCTATATATTGCAAATTTTGACTTTCTTTTTTAAAGGCATCTTCAACAAAGCTTTTAATAGCTGTAAGCATACCAGCCACCATATCTTCATCTGCCATTTTGTTTTTTGAATATTCTGCTAATAGAAGTCCAGAGCCTTTTTCAATAACAATTATTTGTTCGATTTTGGCATTGGTTTGTTCTTGAAGAATTAATTCTGATTCGTTAATGCCCGAAGCTTTGGATTTCGCTCTTCTGAAAAATCGTTTAAACGAAAAGGTTTTGTTAACTTGATTATTTATCTTCTCAGATAATAATTTCATTTCATGCTGCACGTAACGCTTTATCATTTTACCTAAAATAGGATAAAGAGCTTCAACAACCGCATCTTGGGAATTTTTAATTTCTGTTTTTAATGCTTCAGTTATAGTAGGCCCGAGCGTTTCAGGTATTTCTTTTACAAACTCATTTAACTTGGTTTCAATTATAGGGTCTACTTTAACAGATAAGTTTTCTTTTTTGTTGACCGTGTTCTCAAGAATTTTGATTTTTTTTTCAATTGCAGACACAAACTCCCGCTCGTCGGTGAGCAAGATATCTTTAATTATATTTAATTTTTCATCTTGATTCATCAACGCGAATAAGTTTATTCAGCTATTTTTTCTCCCAATTTTATAAAAAGCTCGCTTAATAGTTTTCTATCGGTCTTTTTATTGTCCATTTTAGAAAGTTTGTCGCTTATTGACTTTTCAAGATCGGTAATTCTAATATTGATGTCTGTACTTAACGAATCAATATTTTGTAACAATTCAGACTCAACTGTACTAATTAAATCTTGAAGTTCTTCTCTTTTACTTAAAATATCAGCTTTTAGAGTTTCGAATTCTTGATTGTATTCTTGAATATTCTCCCCAAAAATAAGTTCTTTTATAGCGTCAATTTTTGAATTATTGTTTTGAGGTTTGTCGTTTAAATTTTTAACGCTTTCTTCTATTGCTTGTTTTTTCATTATCAGCTTGTTTAGTGAAACTAATACACAAAAGTAGAATAAAATAAGCGATATTAGCTAATTAGGTGTTTATTTTGTACTATTTTATATATGATTTAATGATTTTTATGGACGAAATGGGGGTGTAATTCCTTAAATCAAGCAAACAAATATTAGACTTTATTTAGTTTGATAAAAGGTTTTAGTAGCTTTCTAGAATTTTTAAAACCTGTTTTTTATAACTTCTGCTAATGGTTAATGCTGTATTATTGATGGTGATTTCTTCGTTTGTAAATGAGCTGATATGTTTTAACGAAATGATGTAAGAACGATGAATTCTTAAAAATCGTTGTTTCGGTAGTTTGGCTTCGATTGCGCTAATTGTTTCACGAGTTACTATGGTTTCATTAGATAAATGAATTTTAATATAATCACTATAGCTTTCAATGTAAATGATAGCTTCAAAATCTATTTTTAGCATGCGTCTATCGGCTCGAACAAACATGAAATCGTTTATTTCTAAATCCTCTTTCACACTTTGATTCGAGTCAACATGGATTTCAAAATACGTATTTATTGCTTTGAGTAATCTTTCAAAAGAAATAGGCTTGAGCAAATAATCTACTGCTTTCAATTCAAAACCTTCAACTGCGTAATCTCGATATGCGGTAGTGAATATGACTTTTACATTTTTGTTTATAGATTTAGCGAACGAAATCCCAGAGATTTCAGGCATATTAATATCCAGAAACACCAAATCGACTTGCTGTTCTCTTAATAATTTAAAAGCATCAATGGCGTTACTGCAATTTCCTACAATTTCTATATTTGGTATTTTAGTAAGATGTGTTGCAATAATTTCTCTAGCAATGGATTCATCATCTACAATAATACATTTTATATCTTTTGAATCTGGCATAAACTAAGAAATTACAAGGCTTAATTTGACTTTGAACACATCGTCTTTATTTTCTACAGCCAGTGAATAGTCACCTTTATAAATCAAATCTAAACGTTTTTTTATGTTTTCCAAACCAATACCTTTTTCAGATTCAGAATTAGAATCACAAGTGTTTTCAATTTCGAAAAAAAGAATCTTGTTTTTTTGAAACAGCTTAATATCAATTGATAAAACGCCATTTTTTAAGCTACCATGTTTAAAACTGTTCTCTACGAAAGGTAGCAAAAGCATTGGAGCAATTTGTACATATTCTGGAATATGTTTAGTTTCAAAATTAATGTTTAATGTATTATTAAAACGCATTTTTTCAAGTGCTACATAATCGTTAATATGATGGAGCTCATCATTCAGTGGTACAAAGGGTTTATCGACTTGGTAGAGCAAATAGTCTAATAAATTAGAAAGTTTCAGAATCATTTCAGGTGTTTCATCTGCCTTTTTTAATGCAAAACCATACATGGTATTTAGTGTGTTAAACAGAAAGTGTGGATGAATCTGCATTTTTAAATAATTCAATTCTTGTTCCTTTAATTTAAGTTGCGTTTCTAAAATTTTGGTTTCTAGTTTTTTTGCGTCTTCTGTATGTTTTAAATTCAATTTTAGAAGTTTAAAGGCACTAACAATAATAACAACAAGATATACAGCAATAGCAACTAATAGGAGACTTTTACTAATAGGAGCCATGTTTGCATACTTAAAATTCGAAAGATAAACGAGCCCATAGAATACCGAAATTACAATTAAATATGCCGAAATAATTAAGGCATAAATGCTGTACAGTACGAATAAAAAGTAGCGTTTGGTTATTAAATATTCTGGAATTAATTTATAAATAAAAGTATACGTTGTGGCAATAGTTATGGGCATTAAAAATAATGAGAACGACAACACATAACTAAAATCGCTGCTATCTACGCCGAAAAAATAAGTATAAAATAACAACACCCCACACCAAAATAAAATATGGAGTAAAACTTGACCTATTTTATGTAAAACCTTTGGAATTGTAAACATAACCTATTAAACCATATTACAATAATACTATAAATTTGAAGCTATTAAAGTTTTTATAGACGAATAACAGGATTAGCTCTGGTTTTAGCATCATGTTATATTAATGACTAAATTAGTCATCTGTCGCATTTTAAATTAAAAGAAGCCTTAAGTGTTTATGTTTGTGGCATGTTTAATTAAAATTTTGAATTATGAATGTATTATCAGTTATTTCGTTAAATGTTTTTGTGGATAGATTTATGGAAGGCGGTCCGTTATTTATGTCTTTTATTTTAATCTGTTTGCTTTTGGCCTTGTTTTTTATTGTTTTGGGTTTTGTTAATCTTAAAAAAAATGTGGCGAAATCTAAAAAAATGACGGGTTTAGCTTCCGATGCAAGTATCTTAGGCTTAGTATTTGGGTTTTTAGGATCGATTATCGGAATGATAACCGCTTTTGATGCCATTGAATCTATGGGCGATATTAGTGCAAGCATGATGGCAGGTGGACTAAAAGTATCGTTCTTAACTACAGTTTTTGGAGCTATTACATTTATTCTTCCAAGAATAGGTATTATAATATTGAAAGGATTACAGAAAAGCTAAAAGTTTTCATGGGACAATTTCAGTTAACCATAAAAATCTCTTTTTCATTTAATTGAAGAAGGGAATTTTTTGTTTGAGAATTTTCTATATCACTGCGGCAAGGTGAAGGAATAACTAAATACTTTTACTTCTTAAAATTCTTATTACGTCGGTTATAATTCTTGTCACCTTTAGTTTTTGGCTTTTTATACTTTGCCGCAATTTTAAATTTATAGGAACCTCCTAAATTTTCTTTCTGATTTTTAGCTGATTTCTCATGAAATGCAGGCCCTGGAGCATCTTCGTCGCTACGTTTGTTTGGATTGTTGCGTTCTTTTATCTGTGGACGCTCTTCTTCAATAAGCTCGGTAGAAATTTCAACAGTTTCGGGAAGCTCTTCAACCG
The DNA here is from genome assembly GCF_030344935.1 of Algibacter luteus. Classification (NCBI taxonomy): domain Bacteria; kingdom Pseudomonadati; phylum Bacteroidota; class Flavobacteriia; order Flavobacteriales; family Flavobacteriaceae; genus Algibacter; species Algibacter luteus. The sequence goes on from NZ_CP128313.1 coordinate 1,939,623, forward strand.
GAATAGTCATTTTCATTAAAGCTTCTATATTTTCTATAGCTTCCTGATCTTTTTCAGTAGTAAACACTAGTGCTTCACCTTCACGTTCGGCACGACCAGTTCTACCAATACGGTGCATGTAGTTTTCTGGGTAATCAGGTGTATCAAAATTAATAACATGACTCACATTATCGATATCTAAACCACGTGCCATAACATCGGTAGCTATTAAAATGCGGTTATCACCATTTCTAAATTGCTCGATACTTCGTAGCCTATAATTTTGTGTTTTGTTAGAATGAATAACACACAATTCCTCTTTAAAATGTTCATCTAGCTTATCGAACAATTTGTCTGCCATTCGTTTAAACGCCACAAAAATTAATACTTTATTAAAATGTTCTTCATCTTGAAGCATTTCTACCAACAAATTAATTTTGGTATAAAAATTAGGAACATTGTAACGTTTTTGTGCAATGTTTTCAAGTGGTGTACCTGAAACAGCAATAGAAACGCGCTCTGGACTTTTAAAGAAATCATTAATTAGTAAATCAACGTCTTGCGTCATGGTTGCCGAAAACATAATATTTTGTCTTCGTTGCGGAAGAATATCAAATATATTGATAAGTTGATGTCTAAAACCTAAATCGAGCATCACATCAACTTCATCAATCACTAATTTCTGTATTGATTTTAATTGTAAAACACGGGTTAAAGCCAAATCGTATAAACGACCAGGTGTAGCAACTAGTATATCTAAACCTTCGGCAATAGCTTTTTTTTGTGTGTTAATGTTGGTGCCTCCATAAACACCTAAAACACGATTGTTAATGTATTTAGATAGCTTTTCAATTTCATCAACCACTTGTACCACTAATTCTCGAGTTGGTACTAAAACCAAAACTCTTGGATTTTCTTGTTCAGAATACTTTAAGTTTTTTAAAATAGGCAACATGTAGGCAAAGGTTTTCCCTGTACCAGTTTGCGCAATTCCAACCACATCTTTACCCGAAGCCACCACGTTAAAAGCTTGTTCTTGTATTGGAGTAGGTATTGTGTAACCTAAATCGTTTATGGCGTTAAGAAGCGGTGTGTTTAAATTTAAATCTGAAAAAGTCAAAATCTTGATATTTTGGGGCAAAGTTACACTTATTCTTGGCTTTAGGCTAAATGCGTGTTGTCTATTTCGATATTATACGACGCTTGAAATGTTTTATTAGCCTCTAAACTCAAAATTCCTTCTTTATCAACAAGGTTTTGGTTTGTGTTTTCGTTATCGGCAATTCCCAGCCAAGGCTCAATGCAGATAAAATCACCATTGGGTTTTGCCCAAATACCTAAATATGGAAAGCCTTCAAAATTCACTGAAAGAATAGGTCCGCTTTTTTCACTCATCAAACTTATTTTTCTGGATTTTGTGTCTTTAAAAACCAAAGCATCTTTAAGAAACAAATCATGTGTTAACGGGAGCTTATTAGAATTATTAAAAACGAGTTCAATTTTATCAGAAATGAGTCCGTTATCCATATTGATAAGGTGTCTTTTAGAATTTTCAACCTGATCAAATTCTAGATAATAATCGTCATAATTTTCATTTTTAAAAGCAGGGCATTTAAAAGCAGGATGTCCACCAACCGAAAAATACATGGTTTTATCATCAGTGTTTTTAACGGTGTGTTTGATTTCTAAATTGTTGTCCGATAGGGTGTAAGTAATAAAAAACTCAAAATGGAAAGGATATTTTGTTAATAAACCCTCATCTGAAACAAGCTTAAAAGTTAAGCTATTTTTGGTTTCTTCGTGTAAAATTATGTTTTGATTATGCCTAACAAAACCATGCTTTGGAAGATTATATGCCTTATTTTCAAAAACATAGGTATCGTTCTTTAATGCGCCAATTATAGGAAACAAATTAGGGGCGGAACTGCCCCAAACATTTGGGTCTGCATGCCACATGAATTCAGTTTTGTTTTTTACAGATGTTATTTTACTTAATTCGGCACCAAAGGTATTAATACTAATTTTTAGTTTATCGTTTTCTAATGTGTGCATACTTTTTGTTGTTTAAACTAATGTACAAAAATCTTCATATTTTAAGTATTCTAATTAACTTTGTTCAATATTTATTTTAATTGAGAACAACACAAGTTTATACTTTCGAGCGTATTAGAAAATTCAAAAAACAGTTACTAGACTGGGCTCAACAATTTGAAGAGGTTGTTTGGTTAGAATCTAATCCTGAAAATAATAAAGAACACCAAAAGCATTATAATTATGATGCTGTTTTGGCTGTTGATGCTTTTACGAGTATAAAAACCGATTTTACCGATGGTTTTGAAAAGTTAAAAGAATATCAAAACTACTCTAAAGACTGGATTTTTGGCTATTTGTCATACGATTTAAAAAATGATGTAGAAAATCTTATATCTCAAAATTTTGATGGATTGGGGTTTCCAGATTTATGCTTTTTTCAACCTAAAAAGTTGTTTTTAATAAAAGGTAATCAAGTTGAAATACAGTATTTAAATGTTGTTTCGGATGAAATTGAAGACGATTTATTTGATATAAAAAATAAGTCTGAAGCTGCAAGAGGCACCGTTTTTTCAGATATTAAAATAAAACTTCGTACCCATAAAGATGAATATTTTGATAAGGTAACAACCATGTTAGAGCATATTCATAGGGGCGATATTTATGAGGCTAATTTTTGTCAGGAATTTTATGCCGAAAACACACAAATCAATCCGCTTGAAACCTATCAGAAATTAAATAACATATCAAAATCGCCATTTGCAACGTTCCTAAAATTGGAAGATAAGTTCGTGTTAAGCGCTTCACCAGAGCGGTATTTAAAGAAAAACGATACTACAGTTATTTCACAACCTATAAAAGGTACAGCAAAACGGGCTCTTAACCCTTTGGAAGATGTTGTTTTAAAAACCAATTTATCTAAAGATTCTAAAGAGCGCAGTGAAAATGTAATGATTGTAGATTTGGTTCGAAATGATTTATCAAAAACAGCCACAAAAGGAAGTGTTAAAGTAGAAGAGCTTTGTGGCATTTATAGTTTCAACCAAGTGCATCATATGATTTCTACTGTGGTTTCTTCAGTAAATGAACAAACGAATCCCATAGATATTCTAAAAAGCACGTTTCCAATGGGAAGCATGACAGGAGCTCCGAAAATTTCAGCAATGAAAATTATTGAGCAATTGGAAAAAACAAAGCGCGGAATCTATTCAGGAGCCATAGGCTATTTTACACCTAAAGGCGATTTCGATTTTAATGTCGTTATACGAAGCATTTTGTATAACGCCTCAACGAGATATGTTTCTTATTCTGTTGGAGGCGCAATAACTTCTAAAAGCGATCCGTTAAAAGAATACGAAGAGTGTTTGGTTAAAGCCAAAGCTATGCGCGAGGTTCTTGAAAACTAATCTAAATGTTCTTTAAAATCTTCAATAGCTAGTTTTAAAACACGTTCAACGCGTTTAGCCTCAATAGATTTCACCTTCGCTATTTCTTCAAAAGATAATTTACCAAATACAAATAAATCAACAATATCTGAAACTTTTAAAGGTAACCAAGTGTAGAATTTACCTAATAAATGTTTGTTGCGTTTTGAAGATAAATCTGTGATTTCTAAGGCATTTTTAATAGTAGAATTATTGTCATCATAGAGAAATACTTGTTTGGATTCACCATCTTGTTTATATGAGATGTCACTTAATTCTTCGTTCATAATCAAATCGAAATCTTCATCAACTGTAAATTTTTCATCTAAACCATCCAATTCATCTTGCAAAATGGTATGCGTACTCATGGTTTGTTGATGGAATTTCTCATTTTTAAAAAGCGCATCTAAATCGTTATCTACAATTTTAAAAAGGCTGATTTTTATACTTGCTGCATCCGCATCAATGTTGTAGCCAGCTTCATAAAATTTCGCAATGCCTTCATCAATAATGTCATGAGAGTTAAACATGTTTTTAGGAATAATGCGCGTAGATTCAGCTATATACAATCTATGTTTTACATACGCTTGTAAATGCTGTGTTGCAGATACAACCTTCTTATTGAATTCATCTGTCGTTCTCTTATCGTTTAGTTTCTCTGAAGTGCACATAATCTTATAATTTTAATTACTTTCTTAAAGTTACAAAATTCGAGATAGTTTATTATGATTTTTGTCATTTGAATTATCAGGAAAGTGAATTATATAATAGTCAAAGTTGTATATTTGAAGGCATGCTAAAGGACTTAAAGGAACACATAGAAACCCGACTAGATTTTTTAAATCATAGCAAAATTCTTATTGCCATTTCTGGAGGAATTGATAGCGTGGTTTTAACTTTTTTATGTAAGCAATTAAAGCTCAATATCTCATTAGCACATTGTAATTTTAATTTACGAGGAAATGAAAGTGATACAGATGAAGATTTTGTATTAGAGTTAGCCGAAGATTTAGATTTAGAAGTTTTTGTACAACGTTTTGACACCGAAGCCTATGCTAAAGATAACAAGCGTTCTATCCAAATGGCTGCCAGAGAATTACGATACAATTGGTTTGAAGAACTCGCAGCTCAACTCAAGTTTGATTACATATTAACCGCGCATCATGCCGATGATAATTTGGAGACCTTTCTAATCAATTTTACAAGAGGAACCGGACTGGAAGGTTTAACAGGAATTCCAGAGGTTAACGGAAAATTTGTTCGACCCTTATTATCTTTTTCAAGTGCCGATATTAATGCTTATGCTAAAGAAAACAACATTAAATGGCGAGACGATAGCAGTAATGCCTCAACTAAATATCTTCGAAATAAGCTTAGACATGAAGTCATTCCTATCTTAAAAGAAATTAATCCCAGTTTATTAAATAGTTTTCAAAGCACATTAAATAACCTCAATGAAACTGCTTTAATTGTTCAAGAAAGTATCGATAAGTTTTTAAACGAAGCTATTGAGAATATTGATGACAATGTAGTTAAATTTAAGATTTCAGCGTTCAAAAATCTGGAGCACCCAAGACCATATTTGTACGAATCGTTTAAAGAATTTGGCTTCACGCAATGGGATGATATTTTAAATTTATTAGATGCTGAAACAGGCAAGCAAGTGTTTTCGACCACCTACAGGTTAATTAAAAATAGAGATCATTTATTGCTAAGTAAAATAGAATCTGAAGATTTTAATGAGATCGAAATTTTAGAGTCCGATACAAAAATTGAAACACCTTTGGGTATTTTGTTTTTTGATGAAGCTGAAGCTGTTCTAGATCAATGTTCGAATGCCATATTTATTGATAAGGAGAAGTTGCAATTCCCGTTGAAAGTTAGAAAGAAACAGGAAGGTGATTTTTTCTATCCACTAGGAATGACGGGTAAGAAGAAATTAAGCAAATATTTTAAAGATGAAAAATTTTCTCTTTTAGACAAAGAAAACACTTGGTTATTGTGTTCAAGAGAAGAGGTTGTTTGGGTTATTGGCAAAAGAGCGGATAATCGTTTTAAGGTTACTGAAAATACAAACCAGATTTTGAAAATAGAGTTAAAATAATTCACGCCATTGAAGATAAAAGGTAACATAGTCGATATTTTAAATAAACGCATTTTTAAAGGCGAAATAACTGTTGAAAATGGTAAAATTATTGCTATTTCAGAAAAAGAACATGAAGTAAATCATTATATCATTCCTGGTTTTATTGATGCACATATTCATATTGAAAGTTCTATGTTAGTGCCTTCAGAATTCGCAAAAATTGCTGTAAAACATGGTACAGTGTCAACAGTTTCAGACCCTCATGAAATTGCCAATGTTTTAGGTGTTCCAGGTGTGGAATTCATGATTGAAAACGGTAAACAAGTTCCTTTTAAATTCAATTTTGGAGCGCCATCTTGCGTTCCAGCTACCAGTTTTGAATCGGCAGGTGCTCTGATAGATTCAGATGATATAAAAAAACTACTTGAAAATCCGGATATTAAATATTTAGCTGAAATGATGAATTATCCCGGTGTTCTTTTCGATGATGATGAAGTCATGAAAAAAATAAGTTGGGCGAAGTATTTTAAAAAACCAATTGATGGTCATGCACCCGGACTTAGAGGGAGTGAAGTTAGAAAATACATAAATGCAGGTATTTCTACCGATCATGAATGTTTTACTTTGGAAGAAGCTCTAGAGAAACTTCAAAAGGGGATGAAAATCTTAATCAGAGAGGGGAGTGCTGCTAAGAATTTCGAAGCTTTAATTGATTTATTACCAGAGCATTATGAAAATATGATGTTTTGTAGTGATGATAAACATCCTGATGATTTAATTCTAGGTCATATCAATCAATTATGTGCAAGAGCTGTAGCCATTGGAGTAGACGTTTATAGAGTGTTGCAAGCTGCTTGTGTTAATCCTGTAAAGCATTATAATTTAGATGTTGGGTTATTAAAAAAAGGAGACCATGCCGATTTTATAGTTGTTGAAGACCTTAAGCAATTTAAAACACTTCAAACCTTTATCAATGGTGAATTGGTTTTTGATGGAAGTGAATCTTTAATTAAATCCGTTGCATTTAAAAATCCAAATAATTTCGATTGTAAAAGCAAGCGAATTGAAGATTTTGAAATAACTTCTTCAGCTAAAAAAATCAGAGTTATTGAAGCGTTAGAGGGTCAATTGGTGACGAATGAATTAATCGAAGAAACACTTATTGAAAACGGAAATTTAGTTTCGAATATAAAAGATGATATTTTAAAAATGACCGTTGTTAATAGATACGACGATAGTAAACCAGCTTTAGCCTTTATTAAGAATTTTGGATTAAAGGAAGGTGCTATAGCGTCGTCGGTTGGTCATGATTCACATAATATAATTGCCGTAGGTGTTTCAGATGAAGCCATATGTCAAGCCGTGAATTTAATTATTGAACATAAAGGTGGTATCTGCGCAGTATCTCATTCTGAAGAGAAAATCGTTCCGCTTCCAGTTGCAGGTATTATGAGCGATAAAGATGGTGAAACTATCGCTAAAGCTTACGCCAGTATAGACAAAATGGCTAAGACATTAGGGAGTAAATTGTACGCGCCTTATATGACGTTGTCTTTCATGGCGCTTTTAGTAATTCCTTCATTAAAATTAAGCGATAAAGGGCTTTTTAATGGAAAAGATTTTAAGTTTACACCTTTAACATTAAATCATAAATCAAAATAATTCTTAATTAATAATGCCAGTAATTGAATCAACTTACAAACCTAGATTTTACTTTAAAAACGGGTTTATTTCAACTGTTTATTCAGGATTAATAAGACGCATTTCTCTGAAACAAGAACGAGAGCGAATTATTTTAAAAGACGATGATTTTTTAGATTTAGATTGGAGTTATTCAAACAAAAAAAGTGAAGAACTCGTTATCTTGTTGCATGGTCTAGAAGGTAATGGACAACGTCCATATATTACTGGTGCTGCGAAATTATTCAATTCAAACAATATTGATGCTGTATCAGTGAATTTTAGAGGTTGTAGTGGAGAACCTAATTTAAAATTTTATAGTTATCATTCGGGCGCTACTGACGATTTAGATGCAGTTATTCAACATGTTGTATCTAACAAAAGGTATTCAAAAATTTACTTAAAAGGAGTGAGTTTAGGTGCTAATATTATTTTGAAATATTTGGGTGAACGAAACGAAGTTCCACTAGAAGTGAAATCTGCCATTGCAGTCTCAGTGCCTTGTTATTTAGCAGGAGCCGCCAAAGAATTACATCATTTTAAAAACAAATTATATCATGACCGGTTTTTAAAACATCTAAAGCACAGACTCAAATTAAAACAAGAACAGTTTCCTGATAAACTAAGTGAAGAACTATTAAATTCAATAAAAACGTTATTGGATTTTGATAATGTATACACAGCTAGAGCTCATGGTTTTGAAGATGCGTTAGATTATTATACTAGATGCAGTAGTTTACAATTGCTTCCCAAAATAAAAACTCCAACTTTAATTATTAATGCACTAAATGATTCGTTTTTGTCTCCCGAATGTTATCCAGTAAAAGAAGCAAAACAAAACCCGAATTTGTTTCTAGAAATGCCTAATTATGGCGGACATGCCGGATTTATTGATCGAAAAAATAAGTATTATAATGAAAAGCGTGCATTAGAGTTTGTAAAAAGTAACGGTAAATAATTTAAGGAGTAGATTTAAGGTTATCGGGGAAGCCTTCAATAACAATATCCCAAAGTTCTGGTAGCACGAAATACACAAAAAAGGTTAAGATGACTATAGAAATTATATTCATGACGATGCCTTTACTCACCATATCTGGAATTCGCAAATAACCAGACCCAAAAACTACCGCATTCGGAGGAGTTGCTACAGGCAACATAAAAGCGCAAGACGCAGCTACGGCAGCGCCTACCATTAATATAAACGGATGCATATCTATAGTTAAAGCCATAGGAGCTAAAACGGGTAAAAGCATTGCGGTTGTTGCTAAGTTCGATGTAATTTCAGTTAAAAAATTCACCGCAGCTATGAGCAATAGAATTAATACCAATGTGCTTACACCTACTAATGTTGTCATTTGGTTTCCAATCCATAAAGCTAACCCGCTAGATTCAAAACCTTTAGCTAATGCCATTCCACCTCCAAATAATAATATAATGCCCCAAGGTAAATCTTTGGTGTCTTGCCATGAAATTAATTTTTTGTGTTTCGTTTTTGAAGGTATGATAAAAAGTACAATGGCAAATAAAATAGCAATAATGGTATCGTCAATTTCTGGTAGTATATTTTTAAGTAAAAAAGATCGTGTTATCCAACAAAATGCTGTAGTGGCAAATACTACCGCAACTATCTTCTCTTCGTAAGTCATTTTCCCCAATGCATTTAACAATCGTTTAATTTCCTGTTTACCACCAGGGAATTCTTTCTGATGAAAAGAAAAGGCAAACGAAGTTAAATACTTCCAGCAAATTAATAACAGAATAATGGAAATAGGAAACCCGAAAATGAACCATTGCGAAAATGTAATTTCGTAACCATAAGTTTCTGCTACAACGCCTGCTAAAACTAAGTTTGGAGGCGTTCCTATTAAGGTTGCTATACCACCAATAGAAGCGCTATAAGCAATAGCCAACATCAAGGCTTTTCCAAAAATTAAATTTTCATCTTTATCGGTATTGGGATTATCCTTCAATTGTTTAATGATAGCAATACCAATAGGGAGCATCATTACTGAAGTTGCTGTATTAGATATCCACATGGATAAAAATGCAGTCGCAACCATAAAACCTAAGATGATTTTTTTAACATTCAATCCAATGAGATTTATAGTATTAAGCGCGATGCGTTTATGTAAATTCCATTTCTCAATAGCAATTGCAATCACAAATCCGCCTAAGTATAAAAACACGAATTTATGTCCGTAAGACTCAGTAGTGGTAGCAATATCTAAACTCCCCGTTAATGTAAATAATACTATGGGAAGTAAAGCCGTCGCTGCAATGGGTATGGCTTCAAAAATCCACCAAACAGCAATCCATAAAGTCGAAGCCAGAATACCGTTAGCTTCTTCCGATAAACCTTCAGGGTAGAAAAATAAGCGAATTAAAACAAATAGAAACGGACCCAATATGAGTCCAAAACGTTTAGCGTTAGTCATGAATCGTTTTAGAGTAGTTTAATTCTTAAAAATAGTTTTTATTTTGATAGCAGCAACATTTGAGATTTTATTTAATAAATGCAATACTTAAATATAATCGATTAAATTTCATGCAAATTTTAATATCTTCATGATAAAATAGAAAAATGCCTAAATCAGCAGAAGATAAAGCGAAAACTTCAGAAACCTTTTTGAATTTAAAAACGAGTAATCCACCTAAAAACAGTGTTGGATTTACCTCAATATTAAAAGTCATCGATCAGGTAGCAAAATATATGAAGCCTGCTGATGCCTTGAGGTTGGCTTCAAAAATAAACCAAAAAGGAGGATTTGACTGTCCTGGTTGTGCATGGCCAGATCCAGACGATGAGCGCTCTTCTTTAGGAGAGTTTTGCGAAAATGGCATAAAAGCCATTGCTGAGGAAGCACAAAACAAAACGATTGGCTCTCTATTTTTTGAACAGCATAGTGTTGACGAATTATCCAGTTGGTCTGATTTTGAAATAGGAAAATCAGGTCGTTTGGCAGAACCTATGTTTTTAGCAGAAGGCGCAACTCATTACACACCAATATCTTGGAATGATGCTTTTAATAAAGTTGTTGATCATTTAAATGAACTCAATCATCCTGATGAAGCGGTGTTTTACACTTCAGGCAGAACTACCAATGAAGCTGCGTTCTTATATCAATTGTTTGTTAGAGAGTTTGGAACATCAAACCTTCCAGATTGTTCCAATATGTGTCATGAAGCTAGCGGAAGTGCGCTTTCCGAAACATTAGGTATTGGAAAAGGCTCGGTGGTTTTAGATGATTTATATAAGGCAGAAGTGGTAATAGTTGTTGGGCAAAACCCAGGAACAAATCATCCTAGAATGTTAAGTGCACTAGAAAAGTGCAAAAAAAACGGTGGAAAAGTTATTGCTATAAATCCTTTGCCAGAAGCGGGATTAATGAAATTTACGAATCCGCAAAATCCAATTAAGTTATTAACTGGAGGTACACAAATAGCCGATGTATTTGTACCCATAACTATAAACGGAGATGTTGCTTTTTTTAAGGCTATTCTTTTAAAATTATTAGAGAAAGAAGAAGCACATGGCGACGTATTCGATAAGGCTTTTATTGAATCTTACACTAGTGGTTACGACGCTTTTATTTCCGATTTAAAGACTTTTACTTTTGAGGCGTGTTTAAAGGCTTCAGGAGTTTCAGAGACGGTTTTTAACGATGTTTTTGAATTGGTATTAAACCATGATAAGATCATCGTTTGTTGGGCTATGGGCTTAACACAACATGAAAATGCCGTTGATAATATTCGAGAAATAGTAAACTTATTATTACTTAAAGGAAGTATCGGAAAAGAAGGAGCTGGGACTTGTCCTGTGCGTGGACATTCCAATGTTCAAGGTGATAGAACAGTTGGAATTTGGGAATCGGCACCACAAGCTTTTTTAGATAAAATTGAAAAAAAATACGGTTTTAAACCTTCGCATAAGCATGGTTATTCTGTTATAGATGCAATAAAAGCTATGTATAATAAAGATGCTAAAGTGTTTTTTGGATTGGGCGGAAACTTTATATCTGCCGTTCCGGATACGTTGTATTCTGCAACCGCTTTAGCCAACTGCAATTTAACGGTTCACGTCAGTACCAAACTCAATCGATCGCATTTAGTTACGGGAAAAGAAGCGTTGATACTACCTTGTTTAGGACGCACAGAAAAAGATTATCAAAAGACAGGCTTGCAAGTTCAAAGTGTAGAAAACTCCATGGGTGTGGTGTCGGCAACCAAAGGGGTTTTGGACCCCTGTTCGGATAATATTATCAGTGAAGTTGCAGTGGTTTGCGGTATTGCCCATGCCACTTTAAAAGAAAAATCAAAGATCAATTGGTTACAATACAAAGATGATTATAACCTTGTTAGAAATGATATTGAAGACGTTGTTTCTGGATTCAGCCATTATAACAACCGATTAAAAAATCCATCTGGTTTTTATCTGCCAAATGGAGCTCGAGTTAGAGAATTTAATACCAAAACAGGAAAAGCAAATTTTTCAATAAATAAGCTTCCAAAATGGTCTTTAAAAGATAATGAATTGATTATGATGACAATACGTAGTCACGACCAGTTCAATACAACAATTTACGGATTAGACGACCGATATCGTGGGGTTTTCAATGAAAGGCGTATTATTTTTATGAATCGTGAAGACATGAAAGTAAGAGGTTTAAAAGAACATGAAGTTGTTAATTTATGTTCTGAATATCAAGGCACTAAACGAAAAGCCCCGAATTTCAAAGTTGTTGGTTACGAAATTCCTAAAAACTGTTGTGCCACTTACTTTCCTGAAACCAATGTACTCGTGCCTTTAGATTGTTTTGCACACACCGCTAAGACGCCAGCATCTAAGAGTGTTAAAATTACTATTGAAAAAGTTTAGCATTTCAATAAAAACAAATCCCATTATTTTCTTTAAAAGCAATTATTGGCATATCAATTTGCGAAATTGATAATAATTGGCTTTCTACGTAAATTTCTTCGATAAACACATAATAAAATAAGTATAAATACTTAGTTTTGTTTTAAAATACGTAGTTATGTATTCGTTTGTTACAGCATTTTGATAGTATAACTATCTTCTTTAAACGAATAGCATACAACCGTTTAACAATTAAAACGAAACGAATGAAACATATTATTGTTGTTGGAAATGGGATGGTTGGCTACAAGTTTTGCGAGAAATTTGTAGAAAAAGCAGCTTCTAAAGATTTTAAGATCACAGTTTTTGGAGAAGAACCGAGACCTGCTTACGATAGAGTTCATTTAAGTGAATTTTTTGAAAACCAAGATGCCAAAGCGTTAGAAATGGCACCATTAGAGTGGTATACAGAACATGGAATCGATTTAATTGTTGGTGAACGTGTTTCTGATATCCACAGATCAAAAAAAACAATTACTACTGTAACTGATCGTGAGTTTTCATACGATTATTTGGTTTTAGCGACAGGGTCTTCGGCATTTGTTCCGCCAATTAAAGGTGTTGAAAAGGAAGGTGTATTCGTTTACCGTACCATTGAAGATTTAGAAGGTATGTTAGCTTATGCAGCCAAGATTAAAGCGAACAATCCTAATGCTAAAGCAGCGGTTCTTGGTGGTGGATTGTTAGGTTTAGAAGCTGGTAAAGCAGTTATGGATATGGGCTTAGAACCTCATATCGTAGAATTTGCTTCAAAACTAATGCCAAGGCAATTAGATTTAAGAAGTAGTCAGGTATTACAATTAAAGTTAGAATCTATTGGTTTAAATATTCACTTAAGTAAGGCAACCAATCAGATACTTGGAGACAAAGCCATTACAAGTTTAGAGTTTGGTGAAGATGATGTTCTGGATGTTGATATGTTGGTTATTTCAGCTGGAATTAGACCGAGGGATGAATTAGGTAAAACTTGTGGTTTGGAAATGGGCGTTCGCGGTGGTATTGTAGTTGATAACAAAATGCAAACTTCCGATGAAAATATTTATGCCATTGGAGAGATCGCTTTATACAATCAAATGATTTATGGTTTAGTAGCCCCAGGTTACGATATGGCTGGTGTTGCCGTAGATCAAATCTTAGGTGATAGCGATTCATTAATGCCTGATGATATTGATATGTCTACTAAATTAAAGTTGATTGGCGTAGACGTGGCGAGTTTTGGAGAACCTTTTATGCCAGCAGCAAAAGGACATTCCATAATATTTGAAAATAAAACACAGTATTTATACAAAAGAATTAATGTTAGTCTTGATGGGAAATCATTACTAGGAGGAATTCTTGTTGGTGATGCTACAGACTATAACATGTTGCATCAAATTTATTTAAACGGCATGGCAATTCCTGAAGATGCATCGCAACTTATATTACCTGCAAGCGAAGGTGGGGCTTCATTTGGTAGCGTTTTAGATTTACCAGATACGGCACAGGTTTGTTCTTGCGAGAGTGTTTCTAAAGGTGATATTTGCTGTTCTATTACCGGTGGTGAAAGCAATAACTTATCAGATATTGTGGCTAAAACAAAAGCAACCTCTGGTTGTGGTGGTTGTAAACCAATGGTTGTTGATTTGGTGAACGAAACATTAAAATCGTTAGGTAAAGAAGTTAAAGAAACCATTTGTGAGCACTTCAATTTTAGTCGTCAAGAACTGTACGATTTAATTAAAATAAATAGAGTTGCTGATTATGATGAAGCATTGAATTTATTTGGAGAAGGACATGGTTGCGAGGTTTGTAAACCGTTATTAGCATCAATATTTGCAACAATAACCATGGAAACGGCCAATAGGCAACCAACTATACAAGATACCAACGATAGGTTTTTAGCAAATATTCAACGAAATGGTACTTACTCTGTCGTGCCTAGAGTTGCAGGTGGAGAGATAACTCCAGATCAACTTATTGTTATTGGTGAAGTTGCAAAGAAATACGATTTATACACTAAAATTACAGGTGGACAGCGTATTGATTTATTTGGAGCTCAAATACATGAATTACCTTTGATTTGGAAAGAATTAATAGATGCAGGTTTTGAGAGTGGACATGCATACGGCAAATCGTTAAGAACGGTAAAAAGCTGCGTAGGTTCTACTTGGTGTAGATACGGTATGCACGAGAGTGTAACGTTTGCCATAGAGATTGAAAACCGATACAGAGGCTTACGTTCACCACATAAGTTAAAAGGAGGAGTTTCAGGTTGTATTAGAGAATGTGCTGAGGCAAGAGGTAAAGATTTTGGGCTGATTGCTGTGGACGGCGGATGGAATTTATATGTCTGCGGAAACGGTGGAGCTACACCAAAACATGCTATTTTACTCGCTGAACAATTGGATGACGAAACGGCTGTGAAATACTTAGATAGATTTTTAATGTATTACATACGAACTGCTGGCCCGTTGGTTAGAACAGCCCCTTGGTTAGATAAGCTTGAAGGCGGTATTGAATATTTGAAAAAAGTAGTTATTGAGGATTCTTTAGGGATTGCAGAAGATTTAGAGCAAGAAATGCAAGGTTTAGTAAATAAATATGAATGTGAGTGGAAGGAAGCTATTGAAAACCCAGAAATGATGAAACGTTTTAAGCATTTTGTAAATTCTGATGATACAGATGATAATTTAGTTTTTGTTCCGATGAGAGGACAGAAAATGCCAAAAGCTTGGGTTTAACTAAAGAATGCAAACAGACACCGCGTTAGGGATTGCAGAAGAAAGCCCGCAGCGACAGCGAGGACTTGTAACGGAAAGCCCGACCCTTGTGGTAACGCCAATATTAAAAATATTTAAAACATAAGATTATGCAAGATATATTAAGTCAATATGAAACAGTTACTGAAAACGCAGTAAAAGAGTGGTTTAAAGTTGGTTTGACCTCAGATTTTCCTGAGAATAGTGGCGCCTGTATAAAGTATAAAACCAAGCAAATTGCGGTTTATAATTTTGCAAGAACTGGAAAATGGTATGCTTGCCAAAATTTATGTCCGCATAAAATGGAAATGGTACTTTCGTTAGGGATGATAGGCGATAAGGAAGGGATTCCTAAAGTGGCTTGCCCAATGCATAAAAAGAATTTTTCTTTAGAAGACGGATCGAATCTTGCAGGTGAAGATTTAAAAATTGCGACCTATCCTGTTAAAATTAAAGACGGAAATGTGTATATTGGCTTCTCAGATTAAAGATTTGATTAAAACCATTCCTGATGAAACCAACAAGATTTGAAACTGCCCTTGCTTTAATAGATAAAAAAAACGCTGAAGATAAAAATACGTACCAAGTATTTGGTATTGAATACCCAAAGGAGTTGCTGTATTCGCAACGAATGACGAGAAAGTTATTGCAGTTTAACCCTAATGCTTCTAAGGCATTACAAATTGCGGCACGCGCTCAACATATTTGTAGATGGAAAATTCCTAGAGACGAATACCCAATGGATCGTGTAGGTTATTTAAAATGGCGCGAAACCTTAAAGAAAATGCATGCTGAATTAACTGCCGAAATTCTAAATCAGGTGGGTTACGACCAACAGTTTGTGGATAGAGTTTCATTTTTAATTAACAAAAAACTCATTAAGAAAAACGAGGAAAGTCAAACGCTAGAAGACACGATTTGTTTGGTGTTTTTGGATTATTACTTTGAGGAGTTTGCAGCGAAACATGAAGAAGAAAAAATTATTGATATACTTAAAAAAACTTGGGTAAAAATGTCTGATAAAGGGCATGAAGCCGCATTACAACTCCCATTCTCTGAAAAGAGTTTAGCTTTAGTTAAGCAAGCTATATCTTAAAAATTAGCACATGACAAAACTGGGTAATTCATTAGACCAAAGAACGTTTGATAAATTACGTCGTTTATACATTATTGCTTTAAGTACAATCGCCGTTTCTATTATTGTAAGTCAGTTACTTATTCGTTCGCATTTAAGTAGACAAGAGAGCGATTCTTCAGTTATAAACGTTGCTGGAAGGCAGCGTATGTTAAGCCAGAAACTTACCAAGGATATTGTTTCACTTTCTGCTGAAACGAATACCACAAAAATAAGTCAATTAAAAGATCAGATTAGAGCGACTTTAAAGCTCTGGGAATTATCGCACGATGCACTTCAAAAAGGTAATGATAGTTTAGGACTACCTGGAGACAATAGTCTTGCGGTTAGTGAGAAATTCAAGCTTCTAAATCCGGTTTTTGATACGATACAATCGGCTACAACAAGCATTATTAATTCTCCTGTTGATAGTGAGAATTCATTCTTGGAAAAGTACAGCCCTGAAATTGAAAAAATAAAAGCAAACGAAGGGGAGTTTTTAAAACTCATGGACGATATTGTGAATCAATACGACCTAGAGGCAGACCATAAAGTAGCTTGGTTGCGCCAATTAGAGTTATGGCTTACCATTTTAACTTTACTCATTTTATTAGGGGAATTCTTGTTTATATTTTGGCCTGCCGCGAAATCGGTAAAGTCTATTTTGTCTGATTTATTAACGGCGGAAAAGCATGCTAAAAAAATGGCTTATGATGCTGATATACTAAGTATTTCAAAAGAGAAGTCGATTAAAGAACTAAGGGCATTAAGTCGTGCTATGGACGACACCTTATTATTTGCTAGAATTCTTCCTAACGGGACCATTGTACACATGGGAAATAAATTTTCGCGTTTATTTAAATTTTCAAAATTTAATGATGCGACCATGATTTGGGACGTTTTATCTCATATTGAAACCGAACAACTCGCCATAGAAGATGTTATAACCAAAAACATTAAAACGGGATGGCAGGGTGAAGTCAAGGCAACAACCAAAGATAAGATTGACATATGGTTAGAGATGGCTATTATTCCTTATAATCCTACGGAAGACAAATCGGAAATTCTGATTATAGCTTCTGATATTACAATGCGAAAACAAGCACAGTTAGAAATCGACAGATTGACAACAAAAAGCTTTGAGGAAAAGATGAATCAGCAAAAGGTTATCTCGAGTAAAATTATCGAAAACCAGGAAAAGGAACAGAACAGAATTGCTAAAGATGTACACGATGGAATTGGGCAGATGCTTACTGGTTTAAAATATAATTTAGAAAGTATTGATACTAGTGATTTTAATAAAGCAAAAGTTAAAATAGAGCATCTTAAAGAATTGACTTCCAATATTATAAAAGGAGTTAGAACAGCTACTTTTAATTTGACACCACCAGAATTAACCGATCATGGTATTGTTCCTGCGATTAACAAATTGGTACAAGAACTTTCAAAATTAACTGGAAAGGATATTGTGTTTTTTAATAAAACAGATTTCAATCAGCGTTTAGATTCTTTAGAAGAAATTAATATTTATCGCATTACTCAAGAGGCCATAAACAATGCTATAAAATATGCCGATTCCACTCATATTTTGGTATCATTATCGCATAGTAAAAACATATTAAGTATTGTAATAGATGATAATGGTAAGGGTTTTGACCCAAGTAAAGTGAAACACATTAAAGCAGGTGATGGTGGCATGGGGCTCACCTTTATGCAGGAACGTATAAAATATATTGATGGTAGACTCTTTTTAAATTCTGAAGAAGGTAAGGGAACACGTATTACATTAAATATTCCGCTAAAATAAGTGATTTATGAAAAGAAAACTCATAAGTACAGGCTCTACCTTTGAAGAAAAAATCGGGTATTCGAGAGCAGTAGTGCAAGGCGATTGGGTATTTGTATCAGGTACAACAGGCTATAATTACGACAATATGACCATTAGCGAAGACATAGCTGAACAAACTGAACAATGCTTACTTAATATAAAAAATACATTAGAAAAAGCCAATGCAAGTTTATCTGATATTGTTAGGGTTACTTATATTTTACCAGAAGCAAGCGATTTTGAAATGTGTTGGCCAATTTTAAGAAAATACCTTGGCGATATTAAACCTGCAGCAACTATGTTTTCGGCGAAATTAGCAGACAACAAAATGAAAATAGAAATTCAGGTCACCGCTTTAAAAAGTTGAAAAATACGTAGTATTACTTAAAATTACTACTTTTGTACTTATAATTAGTATTTATGAATATTATCAATGTAGTACTTGCAGACGACCATGTACTGGTAAGAGATGGCATTAAGGCGTTATTAGAAGACCAATCTGGAATTGTAGTGATAGATGAGGCCTCAAATGGAAAAGAGGCACTAGAAGTTATAAAAAAGAATCAACCTCATGTATTAATTGTTGATATAAGAATGCCGGAAATGAATGGTATTGAAGTAGTTCGCGAAATCAATAATTCTAATAGTGATGTGAAGACTTTGGTACTCTCAATGCATGATTCCGAGGAATATGTGGTGCAAGCAATTCAAGCGGGTGCTGATGGTTATTTGCTGAAAGGGGCGAGTAAAGAAGAGTTTTTGAAGGCTTTAACTAAAGTGGCTTCTGGAGGAAAATACTTCACAGGTGATGTATCGGCCATTATCATGAATAATTTTGTGAATGGGAATACAAACACAGCGGTTAATCCAGTTAATACACCTAAAGAAGATCCTTTTAAACTTACCAAGCGTGAAAAGCAAATACTTAGTTTGGTTCTTCAGTTGAAGAATAATAAAGATATTGCAGACGAACTTCAAATAAGCAAGCGAACTGCCGAAGTACACCGGTTTAATTTAATGAAAAAGTTGGAAGTAAAGAACTTAATGGAATTAAGTAATAAGGCCAAAGAATTTGGTTTGGTGTCGTAATTTATAATACTACCTATAATAGTTAACCTTCATTAAGATTGAATTTTATATACTTGATTGACTGGTTACTAAGATCATAAATACACAATATGGAGTTTTTTAGAATTATAAATTTAAAGACACAAGACAAAATTATTCAAGAGGAACTAACTATTGAAAATCTAGAATATTTTAGCAATGAGATTTTTGTTATTGGTGATCAAAATAATACTGAAGCTGATATTGGAGGTATTTGGGGTGAATTCACTTTAACTAGAACACTTATTAAAGGAGGGCTGCGTTTTGCTTTAGTAGAATGCCCAAATGCATTAGCGTGGACAATTACAACTGGAATTCTTCCAGATCCTGACGCTGTAGTCATTCATCTAACAATAAATCGTCAACAACAAAAAGAATCATTTATTGAAGAAATTGAAGAGTTTTTAGATGACCAAAGTAATTGTTTGCAAAACTTTTTCAATAAGATTTCGCAATCAAAGGTGAGATAACGAAAGTCTACAACATAATCAATTCATTATTGGTAAAAGCCTACATATGTAAGTCCTCGTGGTCTTTCAATCTGTGATTTATTTGTTAAATGAGGTGTTAAAAACGCGAATCTTTGCATATGCAAAGTCGTTGCACACATATTTATGTTGTCACAATTACAAAAATCACAACTATTTACCCTTAGATTTTATTAATTCCATAAAATCCGCATTTCTATTTTGTCAAACTCATATTTATTTACAAATACGTACGCAATTTTAAATTTAATTAAGTATTAATACTTAGTTTTGTACGTATAAAAGTACTTAATTATGAATAATACAATACCAACTAAGTCCACGACATTAAATTTATTAAATCTTAGAAACGTTTCAATACGTACATTTTGGATTACTGCCATATCCTTTTTCATGTGTTTCTTCGCATGGTTCGGGATTGTGCCTTTTATGCCAGATGTTGTTCGCGATTTGGGTTTAACACCCGATCAAAAATGGAATTCCATTATTTTGGCGGTTACAGGTACCGTATTTGCTAGATTACTTATCGGAAAATTATGTGATAAATACGGACCAAGACTTTGCTATACTTGGCTACTTATATTAGGAGCTATTCCGGTAATTCTGTGTGGTTTGGTACAAACACCTACACAATTTTTAATTTGTAGATTGTTTATTGGATTTATTGGTGCCTCTTTTGTTATTACTCAAGTACACACTTCATTAATGTTTGCACCTAATATTGTTGGAACAGCAAACGCCACATCAGCGGGATGGGGCAATTTAGGAGGAGGAGCCAACCGTTTGGGAATGCCTTTAATAGCATCGGCAGTTGTTGCTTTTGGTGTTGCTGATACCGAAGCATGGAGATACGCGATGGTAATTGCCGGAATTGTTTGCTTTTTAATGGGTCTAGTATATTTCTTTTTTACTCAAGATACTCCAGAAGGAAATTTTAAAGATTTAAAAGAATCGGGTATTGCTATTGATAAAAAGAAAGATAAAGTAGGCTTTTTAGCAGTATTGAATGATTATAGAATCTGGATATTATTTCTAGTATATGCAGCAAGTTTTGGTATCGAATTAACTGTTTATGGTACAATGGATGATTATCTTCAAAATACGTTTCAATTAGAAAGAATTACGGCCGGAAATATTGTGTTGTCTTTTGCTTTAATGAATATTTTTGCTAGAACTTTAGGAGGCTTTTTTGGAGATAAATTTGGTAAGTTAAAAGGTTTAAGAGGTCGTGTTTTGTTCCTGTCTTTTATTTTAACAGTTCAAGGTATCATGCTAGTTACATTTTCTTTAACTACGAGTATAGTTATAGGATTCATCTTTTTAATATTGTTTAGCTTAAGTGTTCAAATGGCCGAAGGCGCGACGTTCTCTGTTGTTCCGTTTATTAATAAAAAGGCGATTGGTTCTGTTTCTGGTATTGTTGGAGCAGGAGGTAATGTAGGGGCTTTTTTAGCAGCATTTTTATTGAAGTCAAAATCCGCATTAGCTGAAAAAACTGCGATTCTGGAAAATAAGGGTATGAGTGAAGAATTGTTACAAGCAGCACAATCTTCAGCTTCTTCATTAGCCGTTTCAGAAGGATATATGTTAATAGGTTTTATTGTGGTTATTATTGGGTTTCTTGCCTTAGCCATTAAGTTTTCGCCAGCAGACGAAAAGCAAGATATTCCTAGTGAAGATATGGACAACGAACTCATGGAAGGTTTGCAAACTATAAAATTAAATAGCTAAATTTTTAATGTCATTATTAACGATTTAAAAATTTAAAGTCTATTTTTTAAGGTATTCAGAATAATAAAAGCGGTGTTTGTTTGGTATAAATATATTGTCTTATTTAGTAATAAATGTTGGTCTAAATGATTAAAAACGAAGTCAAAACAACGTGTTCATATTGTGGTGTAGGTTGCGGCATTATTGTTAAAAAAGATGCCAACAACAAAGTTTTTGTCGAGGGAGATAAGGACCACCCTGTAAACAAAGGCATGTTATGCTCTAAAGGTATGAATTTGCATTATGTAGCAAATGACGTGTCAGACAGAATTCTGTATCCAGAGATGCGTTGGAGTCGTTCACATCCTAGAGAGCGTGTGAGTTGGGACGATGCTTTAGATCGTGCTGCTAGTGTTTTTAAATCCATCATAAAAAAACACGGACCCGATAGTGTTGGGTTTTATGTATCTGGACAAAGTTTAACTGAAGAATATTACATTGCAAATAAACTTACCAAAGGTTTTATTGGAACAAATAATATAGATACAAATTCTCGCTTATGCATGAGCTCTGCTGTAGTGGGATATAAGAAAACTTTTGGTGAAGATAGTGTGCCAATTTCATATGCAGATATAGAACTTGCAGATACATTTTTAATCACTGGAGCAAATCCTGCTTGGTGCCATCCCATTTTGTTCAGAAGATTAGAAAAGCACAAAGAGGAAAATCCGAATGTTAAAATTATAGTTGTAGACCCTAGAAAAACGGATACTGCAAACTTCGCAGATATTCATTTACAATTGCTACCTGGAACCGATGTTGTTTTGTATAATGCCATTGCTAGATGCTTGTATAAACGAGGATTAATCGATGAAGATTTTATTAAAAATCATACAGATGGTTTTCAAGAATATAAAGATTTAATTTTCAAGACTTCTTTAAAGCAAGCTTCAAAAATATGTGGTGTTTCAGAAAAGGATATTCAAAAAGCAGCCGATACCATAGGGGTTTCCAAAGGATTTATTAGCATGTGGGCTATGGGGCTTAACCAAAGTGTGGTTGGTACAGATAAAAATGTATCGCTTTTAAATTTATCATTAATAACAGGACAAGTTGGAAAACCGGGTTGCGGACCATTTTCTTTAACAGGACAGCCTAATGCTATGGGTGGTCGCGAAGTTGGTGGCATGGCCAATTTACTGGCAGTACACAAAGACCTAATGAATGAAGAGCACCGTAGAGAAGTGGCTCAGTTTTGGGGCGTTGATAAAATCAACCCAAAACCTGGGTTAACAGCTACTGAAATGTTTGATGCTTTAGAAAGCGGAAAACTTAAAGCGGTGTGGATTGCCTGTACTAATCCGCTAGTTAGCTTACCAAACCTTAATAGGATTGAAAAAGCGATGGAAAACGCAAAGTTTATTGTGGTTCAAGATATATCGCATAAATCGGATACGGTTGCTTTTGCAGATTTAGTGTTGCCAGCAGCTGGATGGTTGGAGAAAGAAGGAACTATGACAAATTCTGAAAGAAGAATTTCATATCTACCTAAAGAAATTGATGCTCCAGGAGAAGCAAGACCTGATGTTGAAATATTTTGTGATTTCGCAAAACGCATGGGCTTTAGAGGGTTTAATTTTAATAGTTCAAGCGAGATTTACGATGAATACGCTGCCATGACCAAAGGCACAAATATTGATGTGTCTTACTTAAATTACGACAGATTAAAAAATGAAGGTACGTTCCAATGGCCAGTGCCAGAGCACAGACATGAAGGAACGCCAAGACTTTTTCAGAATAAAAAGTTTTATACGGCTTCAGGGAATGCGAAATTTAATTTACCAAGTACTATAGAGAATAATTCTTTATTGCCAAATGAAGACTTCCCATTAATTCTTACAACGGGTAGAGTTAGAGATCAATGGCATACTATGACTAAGACAGGAAAGGTATCACGTTTAAAAACTCATTACCCAACACCAGTTTTAGAAATTCATCCGGTAGATGCGTATTTGTACAAAATTAAAAATGGCGATATTACCGAAATTACTAGTGAAAATGGCGTAGTAAGAGTTCGAGCCAGTGTTACAGAAAACATCAAGAAAGGCGTGGTTTTTCTACCAATGCATTGGGGTAAGCAGTTGCAAAGTAATTTAAACAGAGCAAATAATTTAACCAATACTCATGTAGATCCAGTATCAAAAGAACCCGATTTCAAATTTACACGAGTTTCGGTTTCAAAACACAAAAAGAAAGTAGAAAAAATTATAATCGCCGGCGCAGGAGCTGCGGCTTTTAGGTTTGTTCAAAACTACAGAGAACAAAATGAAACCGACGAAATACATGTGTTTTCAAAAGAGCCTAATTTATTTTATAACAGAGTATTACTACCTGAGTATGTTACAGAAGAATTGTCTTGGGATGAACTCTTAAAAATCAAAGCGAAAGAGCTAAAAAAACTTAACATTCAATTACATCCTGAAACCTATTTAACAAAGGTTGATAAAACTCATAAAACGGTTACAGATAATACAGGTGATACACATCAATTTGACAAACTCATTTTAGCGACTGGAAGTCGTGCTTTTGTACCTAAGGATGTTCAAATAGATTTACCGGGTCGATTTACCATGCGAAACAAAAGTGATGCGGACAGCTTTAAAGCTTATTTAGAGGCTACTAATTTACCACCTGAAGAACAACATGTGGTAATTGTAGGTGGCGGGCTTTTAGGATTAGAATTAGCAGCTGCTATGAAGCATAAAAACGCTAAAATCACAATTGTGCAGCGAGGTTCACGTTTAATGGAACGTCAATTAGATTTGGTATCAAGTAAACTACTTGCGTTAGATGTTCAAGAACGAGGTATTCAAATTTATTTTGATAATGAAGTAAGTACCGTATTTGATGATGAGGATACCGGCGAATTAAATATCACCTTAAAGAGTGGAAAATTTATAACTGCCAATGCTATTGTTTATGCCATTGGGACTATTCCTAACGTAGAAATAGCCCGAGAAAACGGCATTTCTTGTAGAAGAGGAGTCATTGTTAATCAGCATTTACAATCTTCACATCCAGATATTTTTGCTATTGGTGAAATTGCAGAATACAACAATCAATTATTTGGAATTACATCGGCAGCTGAAGAGCAAGCCAATATTCTGGCAAATTATATTGCTGGCGATATAAGTTGCGCTTATAACGGTTCGGTTTTAATGAATATTTTGAAGTTTAATGATCTTAACCTTTGCAGTATAGGTGAAATAAATGTTCCTGAAAATGATGATAGTTTTGAGGAAATAATATTTACCGATATTAAAAAGCGCTATTATAAAAAGTGTATTGTAAAAGACGATTTATTAATTGGTGCGGTTTTAATGGGGGATAAAAATGAATTTGCCGAATTTAAAACCATGATTGAAAGTAAGATTGAAATGGCCGAAAAGCGTGATAAGCTACTTCGAGGTTCGTCTAATGATGTTCCAGTTCTCGGTAAATTAGTCTGTTCATGTAGTCAAGTGGGCGCAGGAAATATAGAGGAAACCATTGCCAAAGGTTGCACTGATTTTACGGAGCTATGTAATAAAACTGGAGCAGGATTAGGTTGTGGTAGTTGCAAAACAGAAGTTAGAGACATACTTCAAAATTCAAAAATTCTAGTATGATGAAGGAGCCATATAGATTACGAATAAATGGAGGTGTGTTATCACCAGGTGAGTTACATTACATTTGTGAAGCCGCCGAAGCTTTAGGTTTAGATGCCATATCTTTTGGTTCCCGTCAAGATATTATTTTCCCAGAAGAAATTGATGAAAGTAAGTTTAGCCAGTTTAATAAAATCCAGTTTGTAAAACCTAAAAGAGATGGTGTAGAAAATATTTCTTCATCTTATGTTTCAGCTGAAATTTTACCAAGTACATCATGGTTAACTAGTGATCGTTATCTGTATGTTATAGAGCAGTTTAAACACAATCCGAAGCTTCGTATTAACGTTATTGATCCCAAACAACGATTAGTACCGTTATTTACAGGTAATGTGAATTTTATTGCCTCAGAGCATGAAGATTATTGGTATTTATATTTAAGATTACCAGGTTGGGAAAAAACTAAAATGTATCCAGCTTTAATTTATAGCTGGGACATGGATAAGATAGAACTCGCTATTGAAAACATTCTAATTGAAGAACCAGAATCTATTGAAATGGTTTTTGATTTAGTTAGCGACGCTATTGATACCAATAATAGAACCGTCGATAAACCTTTAGAGGTGCCTTTTTATCCATTTCCGTATTACGAAGGCATGAATAGAATTGCTTCAGATAGGTATTGGTTAGGTTTGTATTGGCGAAATAACCGATACGATTTAAAGTTTTTAAAAGCTATGTGCGAGTTGTGTTCCGAGAATAAAATTGGAAAAATATCTATCACACCATGGAAATCATTTATTGTAAAAGGAATTCCGTTAGAATCGAAATTAAAATGGGAAAAACTCTTAGGAAAATTTGGTATTAATGTTCGTCATTCTATGCTAGAGATGAACTGGCATTTACCAGTAAATGATAAAGACGCATTAAATCTCAAAAAATATTTAGTGACCAATTTCGACCAAAATGATATCAGTACTTATGGTTTAACCTTCGGAATTACAAGTTATGATAGCGATACATATAATTTTACTTCAATAGTAGTTGAAAAAAATAAAAAGCCTGAACAAATTGGCGATTTTAAAATAAGAGATACCTATAACTTACTGTATGCTAAGAATTTCGACCCGAATACGCAAGAATATATCATGCATGTTCAAGATGTTGATAAAGTGGAACTTCCAGGGTTGTTGATGGAATTGAGTCAGCTTTATTTTGAACAATTAGGAAACGAGCCTGAGCAAGAAACGGTTAAAACCATAATAAAAGAAATCACAGAAGAAGAAGTATATCAATGCTCGGAATGTATGACTGTTTATAATGAGATTTACGGCGATATTACTCAAGATATTCTACCAAACACACCGTTTAAAAGTCTGCCTAACACGTACCAATGTTCGGTCTGTGATGCGCCTTTAAGCAGTTTCGAAAAGAAAATGTTAAAAACTAAAATGCGGTTATAGCTATTCGTCGACACTTAAATTCCAATTACCGCTAAACCCGTTACATTAAAAGAATTATTAAAAATAAGGAACAATTCACTAGTACATTTGTAACAGTAAATAATTAATTTAAATCTGTTATAATGAAAAGTATTTTATTAAAATCCCTTGGAAATTTTGCTGATATTTTATTTAAAACTGTTGCAAATATTAAGCAAGAAGCTAATTCTGAGTTTAAAGATACTTCAGCTAACCAAAATGTTGTTGAAGTTCAACAATACATAATAAATAGAAATTTAAAACATATAGAATATATAAATCAACTTGAAAAGCAAATTACAGCGAATCATATTCAAGGATTTAATCAAGAATTCTATGACGAGTTAAAATCTTCTAAACTAATATGTAAAATAAATACTATTAAGACTACACGAAGTATGGCTTTAAACTCACACGCAGCCTGAACTTAGAAGATTTCGATTAAACAGTTCGTCGACACTTATTTACCGTTAATCTATATTAATCGTTCAATAAACTAATTTAAGCTTTTACATCAAGGAATAAGGATAATTTTATCCATTCAAATAATAGATGAAATTATAACCCTGATGAAAAACTTAAATATATTATTGATTGAAGACGACATGATTGAAGTCATGAAATTGAACAGAACAATTTCATCGCTAGAATTAGAGCATAAAATTGTTGAAGCGAACAATGGTGAAGAGGCTCTTAAAATTTTGAATAAAAAAGACGAATTACCTGACATAATTTTGTTAGATTTGAATATGCCAAAAATCAATGGTATCGAGTTTTTAAATATTTTAAAAAATGATGATATTTTAAAATATATACCAACCATTATCTTAACAACTTCTAGCAATCAAAGAGATTTGTTGGAATGTTATGAAATAGGAATAGCGGGTTATGTTTTAAAGCCTTTAAAATATGAAGACTATGTGGCAAAAATTGAAAAATTATTGGCGTATTGGAGTATTAACGAATTAAAACAAATTTAATGAAAGGTATTGTCTTCACAGAATTTTTAGAATTAGTAGAAGATAAGTTTGGTTTAGAAATGGTGGATAAAATTATCTCAGAATCCAACTTAGAATCACAAGGTATGTACACCTCTGTAGGTACATATAAGTTCTCAGAAATGTTACAACTTTTACAACATTTAAGTGATAATACAGGAATATCAATTGACGATTTATTATTAGTCTATGCCGAACACTTTTTTAGTGTTTTAGAGGATAGTTACCCAGGGTTGCTTGCTACCTATAATGACCCTATAGAAATGCTCGCTTCTATTGAGAATCATATACATATTGAAGTAAGGAAAATTTATCCAGATGCCGAATTACCCACTTTTCAGGTTATAGAAAAAACTAAGAACTCTTTGGTCATGATATATAAGTCGAGTCGCGCAATGCATCATTTTGGATTAGGTTTAATGAATAAAACATTTGAACATTTTAATTCAACAGCAACAATTGTTTTAGAAAAGATTAAAGAGGATGGTACTGAGGTAAAATTCATTATCAATAAGAATTAATGGGCCAAGACCAAATCGAAATATTAAAACGTGCATTAGCTCGAGAAAAAGGAGCTCGAAAAGCAGCTGAAAAGATTCTAGAACAAAAGGCTGCAGAACTTTATGAAGCCAACCAGAAATTATTAAAAGCGAATCAAGATTTAGAAATATTACTAACTAAAACAGATTCGCAACTACAAGGTGTCTTTGAAAACATTGTTGATGCCTACGTGATAATGGATTTGTTTGGTAATATTCTCAAGATGAATGATTCTGCGGTATCACTTCTTGGGTTTGAAAATTCTAAGGAGGATTTTAACCTTATTGAAATGGTAGATCCTAGCGAAGCGTCACGAGTTCAAGAATCGTTTAGTACGCTTTTAACTACCGGACACATAACCGACTTTCACGTTAAAATTATTACAAGAAAAAAGAAGCATATATTAGTACATATTAACGCGAGTATTATATACGATCAAGGTGTAGCTGTTGCAGCTCAGGGTATAGTAAGAGATATCACCGAAGAGAGAAATTATAATAAAAGTCTAGAAGCTGAGAAATTAAAGTATGCAAGTATCATATCCAACATGAACTTAGGACTTGTAGAAGTTGATCCAGAAGACAGAATCTTGATGGTGAATGAGTCTTTTGAGCGGATGACAGGATATACTAAAGAAGAGCTCATTGGAGTTCTAGGTAAGGATTTTTTACCGGTAAAAGAGGATCACGCAATTATAGCTAGACAAGTAGCTGAAAGAAAAGAAGGGAAGACCGATTCTTATGAGTTAAGAATAAAAAAGAAAGATGGAGAAATAAGACATTGGCTTATTAGTGGCGCACCTAATTTTGATTTAAATGGCAATGTTACTGGTGCCATTGGAATTAATTTTGATATTACAGATATTAAGCAATTAGAAGCTCAGAAGGAAAAACTATTATATGAACTTGAAAGAAGTAATGACGAATTACATGAGTATGCGCATATCGTTTCTCATGATTTAAAATCACCTTTGAGAAGTATAAATGCATTAGTGAGTTGGTTAAAACAAGATAATCTGGATAATCTAAATGATACGAGTTTACAAAATATTAAGCTAATTGAGCATACAGTAGAAAAAATGGATCAACTCATTACAGATGTATTGGAATATTCAAGTATTGGAGCAAGTAGTAACGAAAACACACAGGTAAATTTAGATAAAATCATTAATGAATTGATTTTAATAATGTTTAAGCCAGAACATATAAAAATTGAAATAATAAATACATTACCTATAGTAAAAGGAGACCAAACAAAGTTAAAACAGTTGTTTCAGAACCTTATAAGTAATGCCATAAAGTTTATTGACAAAGAAGAAGGTGTAATTAAAATTGATGTAAAAGAATACAATACGCATTATGAGTTTTCAATTGAAGATAATGGTATAGGCATAGAAACAAAACATCATGATAAAATATTTAAAGTATTTCAATCTTTAAACAAAAGTAAGGACTCCTCTGGTATTGGATTGTCTATCGTTAAAAAGATAGTTAATTCGCATCAAGGTGAAATATGGCTAAAAAGTACACCAAGAGTAGGGACTACTTTCTTTTTTACATTAAAAAAATAAGTTAATGAAGACTGTTCAATTAAGAAAATTTAAAGGTAAAGATTGGGAATTTTTAACACCAAATATTAAGTTAAAAAATCCGTTAGTTCTTGTTTTTGGTAATAGATATGAATTAGAAAACAGAACTATTTATAAAAACGTAAAAAAAATATTTCCAAAATCTCATATTGTATTTGCTTCAACAAGTGGCGATATTACTTCCAAGTCTATAGACGATGAATGCATAACAATTACGGCAATAGAATTAGAAAAAAGCACATTTAAGATCGATACAATAAATTTGTCTGAAACAAATTTAAATAGTTATCAAGCTGGAATCGAATTGGTGAATAATTTAAAACAAGATAAATTAAAATATATTTTGGTAATCTCTGATGGAAGTTTTGTAAACGGAAGTGAATTAACCAGAGGTATGAATTTTGCTGTAGACTATAATGTATTAATTACTGGTGGGTTATGTGGAGATGATGGAAGATTTGAAAGAACAATTGTTTCTTATAATGAAAACCCAAAAGATGGTGAAATAGTTGCTATAGGCTTTTATGGTGATACTTTTGAAGCCACATCATCAGTAGGTAGCGGATGGACCGCTTTTGGTCCAGAACGTTTAGTAACTAAAGCTAAAGGTAATATATTGTATGAGTTAGATAATATGCCCGCTTTAGATTTATATAAAAAATATTTGGGAGAGAAATCATCAGAGTTGCCCGCCTCTGCCTTATACTATCCATTAAAAGTCAAACCAGAAAATGAAGAGAAATCTTATGTACGAACCATTTTGAATATTAATGAAGAGTTTAATGCAATGATTTTTGCTGGTGATGTGCCACTAAACTCAAAAGTACAGCTCATGATGACTAATATTGATAATTTGGCAAGAGCATCAAAAAATGCTACTGAAGAAGCGTTAGAAATGAAAATTGATAAACCTCAATTAGCATTTTTGGTTAGTTGTATAGGAAGAAAATTAGTATTTGATCAACGCGTTATAGAAGAGATCGAAGAAGCAAGAAATGTATTAGATAATGAAACAACAATGTGCGGATTTTATTCTTACGGAGAAATTGCACCATTTCATGAAGAAAACATGTGTCAGCTTCATAACCAAACCCTAGCTGTAACATTAATAAGCGAATAATGAACTCATTGTTAAAACATCAATTAAGTAAATATTTGAGCAATAAAAATGTCTCGAATAAGGATTTAATGGCATTTATTGATGCCGTAAATAGATCCTACGACAATTTTGATGAACAATTCTTGATGCAACAACGTGCTATGAAAATAAGTTCAGAAGAACTTTCTGAAGCCAATGAAAAATTAAAACAAGAAACACTAGTGCAAAGAAATCTTATTGATAAACTTAATGGCATTTTAGAAACATTAAGATTTCATGAAATACCAGGTTATAAAAAATCTGAAACTTTAAATTTAGATGGTGTAAAACTGGCGGAATTTATAGAAAAGCAAACTCAAGAAATTATGAGTATGAATGCTCAACGGGAAAAACTTTTGGGTGAATTGGAAGCTCAAAACCAAGAACTTAGTGATTATGCCTATTTGGTATCGCACGATTTAAAATCGCCTCTAAGGAGCATAGACACTTTAACTGCTTGGTTAAATCCAGAAGAAGAAGGATTAGAAAAAGGTGACAAGACAGAGCATTTAAAACTTATTCGGGATAATGTAGAAAAAATGGATAGCCTAATTAACGGTATCTTAAATTATTCCACTATTAATAAAAATCAAACTCAAATATGTGATATTGATTTGAATGTAATTATTTCAGAAATATTAATGTCTTCAGAAATACCAGAGCATATTGAGATTAATTTACCACCTAAATTCCCAACAATAGTTGCCGATAAATATAGGATAAAACAGTTATTTCAAAGTCTTATAGAT
The DNA here is from genome assembly GCF_030344935.1 of Algibacter luteus. Classification (NCBI taxonomy): domain Bacteria; kingdom Pseudomonadati; phylum Bacteroidota; class Flavobacteriia; order Flavobacteriales; family Flavobacteriaceae; genus Algibacter; species Algibacter luteus. Next base: position 1,970,864 of record NZ_CP128313.1, read on the forward strand.
AATGCAATAAAATACAACGATAAAGCTAAAGGGCTTCTAGAAATAGGTTTTTCTGAAGAACCTAACCATTGGCAATTTTATGTAAAAGATAATGGTATTGGCATTGAAAAAAATTATTTTGATAAAATTTTTAAACCATTTCAAAAATTAGAAAATAACCCTAGTGCTACTGGTATTGGTCTGTCAATTGCTAAAAAGATTGTAACGGCTTATGAAGGCAAAATATGGGTCGATTCAATTCTAGGAAAAGGTTCTACATTTTATTTTACCATTAAAAAGTAATTATGGAAGTTCCAAACTTAACGTACATTGATAAACTTTCAGGAGGCGATGAAGCCTTTAAGAATAAACTCATTTCTATTATAAAAGATGAATTCCCAGATGAGAAAGCAGTTTATGAAGAAAATATAAAAAGTGAGAATTTTAAACTTTCTGCAGAAAATGTTCACAAACTTAAACATAAAATTAGTATTTTAGGACTTGAGAAAAGTTATGATGTTGCTGTAAGTTTTGAAGAAAACCTGTTAGAAGGTAACACCAAAGGACAAGAGGACTTCGAAAACATATTAAATAATATAACCAACTTTCTAGCAACTTTGTAATAGGTATTTTATATATGAAATGTATTATAATTGATGATGAAGCTACAGCTAGGGCTATTATTAGCCAGTTATGCTCAAATTTTGAGTGTCTAGATGTTTTAGAAGAATTTCCAAATGCTATTCAAGCCATTAAATATTTAAATCAGAACGAAGTTGATTTAATACTACTCGATATTCATATGCCTGATTTTACAGGGTTTGATTTTATTGATACTTTAAAAAATCCTCCGAAAATTATATTAACAACCTCTGATCCTCAATTCGCTATTCAAGCTTTTGAATATGAATGTATTGTTGATTATTTGGTAAAGCCTATAGAGTTAGTACGTTTTGAAAAAGCAATTCATAAAGCTGAATCTATAACGACAAATCCCTTAGAAAGAATTGAAACTGTTTCATCGTCCTCAGAAAATGTTGAAACTACTTCTGGTAACGATTTGTACGTGAATATAGATCGTCGACTTATTAAAATAGATATTCCTAGTATTTATTTAGTTGAAGCTAAAGGCGATTACATCAATGTAAAAACCGAAGAAAAGAATTACACCGTTCATTCTACTTTAAAAAAAATTGAAGATAAATTACCCAACGATTTATTCTTGAAAGTACATCGATCATTTATTATTAACACTAAAAAAATTATTGATATTGAGGATAATAGCGTACTAATAAAAAAAGATGTAATTCCTGTAAGTCGCGCAAACCGACCGGAATTAATGAAACGTTTAAATTTACTTTAGTCATTACTTTTTCGATAACTGTATTTTTTTACTTTGGTATTAACCAATTTTTATGGGATGTTCAGTTTAGTACTATTTAAATAAAAATCTTCAATTAGTGTTTAATATTGTTAAACACATTATTATAACCATTCGTCTACACTTTTTTAGACTCCATCGAAATATTAATTTAACAGCTGTGTTTAAAGCTAATTTTGTAACAAATATTTTATGTTATGAAAACATTAGCACAACTTTTAATTTTAATAGGTTTTATAGTAAATGCACAAGACACGCCATTTAATTGCGATTATAATGCCTATTTATTTCAGTATAACGATGTTTATGCCGTTGATTTAGCTTCAGGAAATTCATATTTGGCTCATGCCGATGTTACCCCGGGTAATATTAATGCTACAGCATACAATCCTGCCGATGGTTATATTTGGGGGTCATTAAGTTCACCATCAAAAACAATAGTTCGTATTGGGCAAAACTTTGAAACCACTACGTTTTATATAGATGAATTACCGTCAAATAATCGTTATGTAGGTGATGTTAGTACAGAAGGTATCTATTACTTAAAAGGAGGAGGTAAAACCTATTATAAAGTAAATCTTAATCCCGAATCTGCCCATTATGGTCAGTTTATTTCGTCTGAAACGTTATCTGAAAATATTAGCATTCATGACTGGGCATTTAACGCGGTTGATGGTAATCTTTATGCTTTAGAAAAAAACTCAAATATTCTTTATAGAATTAACCCAGCAACTAGCCAAGTACAGGATTTAGGTGTTGTTCCAATTTTATCAGGTTTAAATTATACTTACGGAGCCGTTTATTTTGACGCGTCAGGGCGTTTTTATGCCTCGGCAAACCAAACAGGAACTATCTATGTTATTCAAGCCGTTCAAGATTTAAATGGCCAAAATGCTATCGAATCGAATTTATTTGCTTTCGGACCAGCTAGTTCACAGAATGATGGCGCACGTTGTCCTACTGCACCAGTACCACAAGAAAATTGTGATAACGGAATTGATGATGATGGTGATGGATTAATTGATTGTGAAGACCCTTCATGTTCTGGATATTCAAGCTGTCCTGTTATTGAAATCACATCCACTTCTAGTGCAAATCTAGGAGGTTTAGAGAGTAATAATAGGTTATCTCAACAAGTTAGTAAGCGTAACTTTGGTCGTGCCAAAACCGGCTATATATTTGACCAAAGAGCCGCAAAAAAATTAACTAAAACTCTGAACTACGGTAAACAAAATGCTCAAAGAGGTGGTCAGACTCAATTATCTGATTTTATTCCTTTAGAAGTTATTAATGAAGAACAGGTGGTTGAATCATCTCCAACTGATTTGATAGGTATTACAAATGCTACCGAGGTTTATTCAGTGGATTATGTTAAAAATGAAGAAGCCGTAGCATCTATATTATTACTTAAAACAGATCGAGGTGTTTATGAACACACCAAATATATCTGCGATAGATTACTAGGTGCACAATTAATTTCTGTTTCAAACATAGAAATTAAAGGGCAAAATTTTATTAAAGCTTTAATTAGGAATATTGATGGTTCGTTAGAATTTGTATTAAGCTTATCTGCGAAAGCCATAAATAATGATTCTGAGTTTGGTATTGAAAGCCATTGGAATTTAGATAAATACACCAGTAAGAATGGATATTATAATTTCCAGATATGGTCCAATTCTTTAGATGATTTATTGTTATTAGGTGAAGAGGTATTACATCTATTAGAAGTACAAAAACCAATAACAAATTATAACAATTCTTCACCACCCACTGTATTTGTTAGAAAAGGAAAATACCACAATGGTAAATTAGATTTACAAATAGTAAATACCAACAGAACAGCATCTGTAGCTTTTGATGGTGGTGTTCGTTCAACTGAGACCGATATTGTGGAAACGGTTTCATCTAGTATCGACTTAAACGGTAATTACATTTCAAATTTAGAGGTAGATGCAGGTAATTTATTTGATATAGGATTTAGAATTGGTGATGGTATAAACACTCCTGACGATTTATTTATGTCGGACGGTCCATGGGGTTATGATGATGCTGCGATAACTACCAATGTTACTTCGTACACCGTAGAATCTAATAGTTCTAGTTTTGATGAAAATGTTTACTCAATAGAGCGTAACATCAATCTAGAAGCTACAACCAGTGAGTATATTGCTGCGTACAGAGCCTTAACTCCAAAATTTAATGCTATAAATTTAACAGCTTATAATAGCTTTAATTTTACGGCAAAAGGGACAGGTACATTAATACTCAGATTAGTAAAAGAAAGTGTAACAAATTGGGAAAAACAGTATAAAACAAGTATAGAATTAACTCCTGAGTTTAAAAATTTCAGTATCCCATTTTCAGATTTTAAAACGCTTGATGGAAGTCCAATTGAAGTTTCAGATGTTACCTCCATAGTTTTTACTATGCTAGCAGAAAATGGAGAAGTTGAAACTAAAAGCATGACTTTAGAGCAGCTTTATTTCTATAATAATAGTTTATTATCTGTAACTCCAGGTTTAGAAGAAAACACTATTGATGTTGTAGCCATACCAAACCCTATGACAACACAAACAACGATTCAATTTAAATCGCCGAATTCAGAAACCGTTAAGCTTTTAGTATATAATCAAGTAGGACGTTTAGTAAAAGAGCTAGAGGTGAATTCACTAAAAGGCCTAAACGAGGTCATTTTAAAACGAGAAAAATTAAGTTCAGGGATCTATTTCTGTAATATAATAAGCAATCAAACCAATTATAAAACCACAAAATTACTCCTAGATTAATTAATAGCAATTATTCTTTTGAGTTTGGCAAAAGGCGCAAGTCTTTTGCCTTTTTTTGTTTAAATTGTAGTATATTTCGCTAAATTAATTTGCTTTATTCTCGCTCGTAGTATTGACTAAATAAATACAATTTATTGAGAATGATAACAATAGAAGTAGTTATTTAACATAAAACTTATAATAAAAATGAAAATAGTATTTTTTATCCTGATGTTTTCTGCCACAGGAATCTTATTTGCTCAATCGAGTCCGCAATCTTTAATTAATGATTTTTTTGAAACCTATGAAAAGGATGCAGGTAAAGCAGTTAAAGATTTGTACAGTACTAATATTTGGACTGAACGCATAAAAGATGATATTGATAAAATTATTGGAACAGTGAACGGATTTACAGAGAGCTACATGGGAAAATATTATGGCTACGAACTAATCACTTTTAAAAAGTTTGCGGAAAGCTTTATATTATATTCGTATCTAGTAAAGTATGATCGACAACCCTTAAGGTTTATTTTTAAATTTTATAAGCCAAATGACAAATGGGTATTGTATTCTTACGCCTTAGATGATAGTTTGGATGATGAAATTCAGGAAGCCGCCAAATTGTATTACTTGAATTTAGATGAAGATTAATAAGGAATTATATAACAATGATATCGAACCGATTGCCATATTAAATTAAACTAAAAAGGTCCTTAATTTTAATATTATCTAAAAACAGGCCTATTAAACAAATACCATTTAAACCTTAAACCTAGTTCGGTGTAAGTAAAACCTGCTGCAGTTGCTGATGCTATATTACTTCGAGTTCCAAAAAGGTTCAATAAGGCACGATCTGAAAACTTAAATCCTAATTTAGCTTGAATACGGTAAGTACTTTGGCTGCTATCGTCTTCAATATACTGTAATCCAGTTGCAGCAGTTAACTCATAAAACCATTCTTTTGTTTTAGCAATGTTCTCATCTTTTATAATATTTATAAACACTTCGCCAGCATTAAATTTTTCTGGACTAAAATAAACTGTCGGTACTTGATTTTTAAACGTAATATATTGATAATTTAATCCTGCTTTTAGCGAAGGTTTTGGTAAAATATTATAATATAACGAGGTGAATAGCAAATTACGGGCATTGTCATCGTTTTGCCATGTATGGAAATATTGAGTAAACCATCCTAAATTAAAATTGGTACTTAGGCTATAATTTGCATACAAGTTGTTCATCACAATTTCTCGATCTAATAATTCGGCATTAAAGCTTTGTATTTCACTTTTATATCCAATATCTAAAACTTGTAATTTAAATGGTTTAATATTTAAAGAAAGGTTGCTAACAAGTTGTGTATAATCACTGGTATTTGCTTTTGCTGAAGTAACACCTGCAGTTCCATTAAATGTGATATTTGGCAGCAATTGATAGGCTAAACCTAAAGAAAAATCATTTGATGTCGCTTCGTTATCTGTGACTTTGTTACTCGTTGTTCTGTAACCATAATTAGCCAACCACTTAAATTTTGTTGATGTAGGAAACTCCATTTTGGTTTGAACTCCAAAAGCTTTATTGTCGCCATTATCAAAAGAGTATGAAGCTTTCGTTTCTATAAATGGTGTAAATGTTGTATTTAAAGTTTTAATAAAGTTTGAAGCATCTTTTTGTTTTTCGTAGAATGTTAAGGTGTTTTGTGCCGATTGATAAGCATCATCATATAAACCAATAGCTTTTAAAGCATTCGCTTTTCCTAGATTACCATCAAATGAACTGCTATCGTTAACTAAAATTCGGTTGTAGTCGTTAACACTCTTCTTAAATTCACTTTTATAAATATTTAAAGTGGCACGCAGCGATAATAACCAGTTTTCGTTTGGTCTACTTTTAATTAAACCATTAATTAACGAATTCGCAGTTTTAAACTTTTTATTCCAGATTAAAGCTTGAATATATCGTTCAGTAGTTTGTTGTACTAAAATGGCATCAGTATCAGAATTTAAACTTTCAAAAGCTTGTTCGCTTAGTTGAAGTGCATCCTTTTCTTTACCTTTTAAGTGAGCAACTAATGCTAATCCATTTAATGCGGTAAGTCTGTTCTCTGGATTTTTTGAAATTGTATAATAGGTTGATTCCGCTTTATCAAATTGACCAGCAATTAAATATAGATTCGCTAAATTTAGCAGTGTATCTTTATCATCTCCAAAAAGCTTTAAATTTTCCTTTAGGTACTCTTCGGCTTCTTCATATTGTTGGGCCTGTTGTTTCTGATAAGCATAACCTAAATAGATATATTTTTTTGAAGTTAATGCATTAGGATTTCCAGGTGAAACTTTTAATGCTTTGTTTACATAAGTCAAAGCGTCTTCGTATTCTTTTAAATTTGAAAGGGTATTGGCATAACTTAATAAGGCCGGAAAACTTTTCGCATCTTCTTCAATTAATCCTTTAAAATAAATTTTGGCTTTGTTAAAATCATTATTCCAAAGTAAAGATTCACCGTAATTTAATTTAACTTCAAAATCGTTTGGAAAATCTTCAAGTAAATCGGTAAATAGCAAAGCTCCTTTTTTTGGGTTTCCATTTAAACCTACTGCACGTCCATAACATAATCGTGCTGTTTTATTATCTGGATATGCTTCTAGTATATTTTTAAAAAAAACTTCAGCTTTAGTATAATTTCCAGTTTCTAGGTAGGTGAAGCCTTCTTTCATGTCTTGAGCTGCTATAGTAAAAGACACAAATAACATTAGATATATAAGGTATTTTTTAAAAGGCATATTGTAGGTTTTTAATTGCATTGCAAGTTAAGCATAACAATTGAATCATTCACCTACAGTAAACCGCCACTCGTCGAAATTCAGACGAATTCCATTGATTCATAAGAGATATTTGTATCAGAATTAAAAATAAGATTAACCCAAATCATTTATAACATGTCACTTACTATTAAAGAAAACAACGGAATATTTTTGGTACAAGGTTCTATAAATACTAAAACCATAGCGCAATTTAAAAATCATTTAGAATTCTTATTACTTTACAAAAAGAACTTAACTATTGATATTGATGGCGTTAGTGCCATTGACCGAATGGGAATGAATGCTATAAAAACTTTAAATAGTATGGCATTAACCCATAAAAAATCATTCGATATTGTTGGATATGGTTGTAAAGCCATTTACGAAGATATTTTAGAAAGCCATTCAGCCTAATTGTTTAAGCCCCAAATCTACCTAATACTTATGCAAATTTTAGCCACATTAAAATCGAGAAAAATTTCACCGGAGCAATTATTTATGCTTAGTGTTTTAGCAGTAAATGGCGGGAATTATTTATATAATTTAATTCTTGGTCGTTTGTTGGGTCCTGCTCAGTTTGCAGATGCCGCTGTACTTATTACTTTTTTATTGGTTCTTAGTTTTGCAGCCATGACATTTCAATTAGTAACTGCAAAGTTTTCAGTGCTTTTTGAAAATGACATTTTTAAAAGTTTCATATCTAAAATATATAAAAACGCTCTTGTAGTAGGTCTTGTTATGGGAACGCTAATAGTTGTTTTTGCAGGACAATTACAAACTTTATTCAATACATCGTCTTCAAATATGTTTGTAATATTTGGATGTGGTGTGCCACTTTATTTTTTAATGAGTGTTAATCGCGGTGTTTTTCAAGGCAAGAAAGCCTTTAAGTCTTTATCGATAACCTATCAAGGTGAAATGTTAAGCCGTTTAGTAATTACATTAGGTCTTATTTTACTGTTTAATATTCAATCTTCGTTTGTCATTGCGGTTGGTATATTAACGTCTTTTTTATTCGGATTAATTCCGTTTAAATTTCCAACGTTAATTCCGAAGAAAGCTTTACAATTAAGTGAAACACATTCAAAAGCTATAAAAAGTTTCTTTCTTATTACGGCGTTTTACGAATTAACCCAAATCATAATAAACAATAGTGATATCCTTTTAGTTAAACATTATTTTGAGTCTTATGAGGCAGGTTTATACGCATCCTTAGCATTAATTGGTAGAATAGTTTATTTCATAGCTTGGATGTTTGTTATGCTATTGTTACCTACTGTAGTTCAATTAAAAAAAGAAGGAAAAGAAACGGCATCAACGTTATTTAAATATGTTGGATACATTGCTGCCATTTCAACAACTATTGTAGTGGTTTGTTTAAGTTTTCCTGAAACAATTATAACTTTATTGTTTGGTGATAGTTATTTAGCAATGGCGCCGTTATTGTGGCAATATGCTATAGCAACTTCAATGTTCGCCATTTCTAACATTTTCGCATACTATTATTTGTCTTTAGATAAATATGTGCCAGTAATTATTTCTGGTGTATTTGGAATGCTTCAAATGGGACTAGTCATATTTTATCATGAGAGTTTAGAACAAGTTGTGCATATGCAAATTATAGCGATGGTATTATTATTAATTATTCAACTTGTATTTTTTAAATTAAATCAATCTGAGAAAATAACTTAATCTAAAGAAAATTACCATTCATCTACACTAAAAAGTAATCTAACTAAGGTAGTCAGAATTTTAAAACAATAATCCCCAAATTTGTACCATATTAAAACCCACAAATCATGAAATTAGCAATAGTAACAGCATATCCACCAAGTAAGGTAACATTAAACGAATATGCATACCATTTAGTAAAGCAGTTTAGACAAAAAGAAGCTGTAACAGAATTAATCTTATTAACCGATAAAACCGAAGGTACCAAAGATTTAGAATTTACAGAAGCAGGTTGTAAAATAACGGTTAAAGAATGCTGGTCTTTTAATAGCTATAAAAACATATTAAGTGTTACAAAAGCAATTAACGATACAAAACCAGATTCAGTTCTATTTAATTTACAATTTATGAAGTTTGGCGATAAAAAAATTGCCGCTGCATTAGGCCTAATGTTGCCTTTGATTTGTAAACTAAAGCGTATTCCCAATATTGTTTTATTACATAATATTCTAGAAGAAGTAGATTTAGGAAGTGCTGGTTTTACTAGTAATAAGTTAATGCAGAAAATTTACGGATTTATTGGATCTACATTAACAAGATTGATTTTACAAGCAGATACGGTTGCCGTAACAATGCAAAAGTACGTTGATATTTTAGAGAAGAAATACAAAGCTAAAAACGTAAAATTAATTCCTCATGGAACTTTTGAAGTAACAGATGTATTACCAGAATACGATTTACCTAAAGGACCATTACAAGTAATGACTTTTGGAAAATTTGGAACGTATAAGAAAGTAGAAGGGATGATTGAGGCGGTTGAAAAAGTTAGAGCTAAAACAGGTTTAGATTTAGAAGTTGTTATTGCTGGAACCGATAACCCAAATGTTCCAGGATATTTAGCTCAAGTTCAAGAAGATTACAAACATGTTCCTCAAGTAAGGTTTACGGGTTATGTTGAAGAATACGAAGTGCCAATTTTATTTAAAGAAAGTGCTGTAGTCGTATTTCCTTATACATCAACAACAGGAAGTTCTGGAGTTTTACACCAAGCCGGAAGTTATGGTAAAGCCGTAGTGATGCCAGACTTAGGAGATTTAGCTTTATTGGTTAAAGATGAAGGTTATAGAGGTGAGTTTTTTGAGCCTACATCTGTAGATAGTTTAGCCGATGCCATTGAAGCGATTGTAACTAATGATGCTTACCGAGTGGAATTAGGAAAAACAAATTACGAAGCTGCAACAGCTTACCCAATGGAAAAAATTGCAGAAATGTACTTAAATACGTTTTATGACATTATCGTAAAAAAATCAAAGCTTAGCGGAAACATTAGGAAGGAAGCTATTCTTTAGAAATATATTGAAATGCGGGCTTTGGTTCTCCATTTTGGTTAATAAATCCAAAATGTTGTTGAGCTCGTTTTCTCCAAGGTAGTCTTCCAACAACTTCGGTTGGGATATCCTTAAAATCATATAAAGTCCAGGACATAAATTGCATCTTATTTACTGCAAGTATGTTCTGGATTTTTTTGTGGTACTCGGCTTGATCTTCTTCGGTATGGCCTAAAGGATTCCATAGTCCGCGATAAGAAGACATTCCATATTCTTGAAGCACAAGAGGTTTATCTTTTATTTCTGTTTTCATAGTTTTGATTGCTTCGTCTAATTTATCAAGGTCTTCATAATAATGAAACGACACAAAATCAACTTTATCTTTAAGTATGGACGCACTTTGTGTGTTAGACCAACCTATGGTAACAGGATGTTTATCATCTACAGATTTCACTAAATCAATCATATTATCCAACCAAGCGATAACGATGTCTTGCCCACGAGATTCAAAATCTAAATTGGGTTCATTTTTAATATCCCAAGCCAACAAAGCGTTATGGTCTTTTAATGCATTTACAATGGCTTCAGCATGTCGATGGTCTAAAGTCCAATTCATTAAGGAATAGTCTCCATAAAAATCAAATAGAGTTATAACTACCTTTAAGTTATGTTTATCAGCAACATCCAAAGTTTGCCTTAGTTTAGTTATCATTTCTGGTTTCACTCTGGCTTTACCAAAATCTTCGTATTGAACAAAAATTCGAATAGAATTTAGTCCAGCATCTTTAATAATTTTAAAGTCTTTAGAAATCGTATCAGTTGAAAATGAATCTCCAAAAGTATTCCATGGTGTAGCTTGCGGATAGTAATTAATACCTTTTATATTTAAACGATCAGTAGCTATTATTTTATGTTCTGAATTATAAATGGCATTATCTTCTTTTACCATATGCCTAATGCGCCAAAAACCATCTTCCAGTAAAAATATTATTTTGTAGGTTGATGTTTCAGTTGTTTCTAAAACTAAAGAATCCGCTTTAAAAACGCGTTTATATTCTACCACATTTCTATCGGTAACTACAGCAAGTTGTCCGTCTTCACTATAAAATTCTAGAGTTGGGTTGTGACTTAAAGTTGTTGCTTCAATTGTTGTTTTTTCAGTCTTATTTAAAGCAATAAAACTGTATAAATTTTCTCTTGAGCTGTCTGTATAGTAATCTTTAATTCCTGCAATTTTATTGGTTTTATAGGCAATCTGTTTTACATACCAAGCATCCAAGTAATCGTTTTGTAGTGCACTTAGGTTTTGCGCATCCATGATTCTGCCTTCATTATCTCGAGGCTCCCAAACAATTTTTGGTAAATACTGTTCTATTTTTTGTATTTCAGTATGTAGCATTTTACTTCTATCGGCTCCAGTATTTAAATAACTAAAAATGCCACTAAGCGCTGAAACAATTAATCCTATTAGCACAACATAAGAGGCTATTAATATGGCACGCATGATATTTTTATTTAGCCCTACCATAGTTTTATGCTTTTAAATTCTTTTGTTAAACCGGCAGTTTCTATGCTAAAACTATAGATACCATTATCAAATATGGCTGGTTTTAGTTTGAAGTGAACATATCCATTAAAAGACGTTTTTGTGAGTGTAGTGACAAAATTATCCCCTTTAAAAATATTAAGTTTTACATGCAAGCCATCAGGAATCATTTGTTGCATAAAACTTTGTAAAGGGCCAATAGTTATTTCGCGATTATTTTCAGAAAAAGTAACTTCAAAATCTTCAACAACTTGAACATAGTCCAGTGAAATAATATTACTTTCAGACATGCCGTCTACATAAGCTTTTATTTTCCAACTGTCAGCATAATCAGGATGAATCATTTTTGAGGTTGCAACCCCAGCCAATGTTAAACCTGTTGTTTTGAGTATATTTCCTTTTGAATTTGTAATGAAAAATGTCACGAAGGTGCCATCACTAACTATATTTTTATGTTGATCTTTTATAACCGACGTGGTGAATGTTGTAATTTGATTGCCATCAGCATAACCATGTGATCTCGTGGCTGAAATTGAAAAATTAGTTGGGATTGCTGCCGATACATTTATGGTGAATTCTTTTGAATTGGTGCCCAAACTTTCAGATGAAACTAGCATTCTTCCAGTCTCTTTTTTCGAATTAATATTTCTATAGGCGATTAAGTTTTTGGTAAATAGGTCGTGCGTTTCTTCATTATCTAAAAACTGATTTTTCGCAGTTACTAAAGTATTTGTTGGTACTGGATTATCTAATGAATCGGTAGGTACAACTACAAGCATTGTATAATCTGCACCTCCTGATTCTATACTGGGCGGACCGATATAAGTTTCCATAGTAGCAACTTCTGCTTTAGGAGTTATGTTTATTTTTCCGGTAATTGAAAGTTCATCATTAAGTAAATTCCAATTTAAAACCCCGATTTTTATAGAGATGTTTTCTGGAATTTGGTATTCAAGAGTTCCACTTTCATTATGTGGTGAAATTAATGTAGAGCCATAGCTATTAGAGCAATAGAGTAGAGGTTTGATTTCGCCTTGACTCGAAAATTTTAATACAATTCGACTCCCAACTTCAAAATTGGTTTGAGTGGTTATCAGTTTAATGTCTGCATCTTTTTCACCGTTTTGTACTATTGTGAAAGATGATAACAATATTAAACTTATTATGAATATGTAGTTTTGTTTAAACTTCATTAAAATGGGCTTCCTATATAGGTGTTAATTTCAATTTTCATATAACTAAAATAGGGGTGCTCAATTGCTTGCAATTCCGAATTAGTATGATTAATTATTCTATTTGGGACTATTTTATTTGAAATGTTTTCGTTTGGTAAACCATTAACGAAAATATTTTTCATGCTTTCATTTATGATATCTACTTGACCTTTATTTAAAATTTGGTATGTAAAATCTTGTTTACGCTGCTGCCGTACACCTTCTTTTACAAATAAATGATCTACCCAAACCATGTTTTTATTCACATCATAATACGTAACTAAAAGTTGAGGGATGGTTATTTCTTGTATACCACTATTAAAAAGCTTACCATTTAAAATATCACCTTGAATATTAACATCGCTTAATACAACATTTTTATATAAATCGGAACCTGAAACATTTCCAGCTACTTGTAAATTGAATTTTGTAGGTTGTTCTTCAAATTCGATTGGTGTAAATTCATCTGGATTAAACGTATCAGGAATAGAATCTTGAGTTTTAGACCAAGCAATACCTTCAAAATTAATTCTGAAACTACTAGATTCTTTTGGCATTAATTTGTGCTTTACATGATATTTGGCGTTAAAAGTTGCCAGTTGCTTGTTATCATCGTTGTACAATGTACCTTTCAATATAACATCTGCAGGAACATTATCTATGTTTTGTACTTCACCAATAATGGCATAACTACCATCGAATTTTACCAATTTTGCTGAAACAACCACTAAAACGGGTTGCTTTAGTATATCTTCATGATGGGTTTGTTCGGTAGTAATGCGTCGTCGCCCTTGGTTAAAATATTTAGTAACGTTATTTGAATAAAGCTGATCTGGTGGCAAATCGTTATTTAAATCGTCTGCCTGTAAATACCATTTACCGTTAATTTTAGAAAGTGATTTGTAATCAACTTTTTCAATTTTTTCTAGTGGCGTAATCCAATGTGTAGTAACTTTAGCAGATACGGTACTATCGTTGTATTTTGTGATTTCAGAACCAATAGAATCCATTTTAGCATAACTACTTAGTAAACCGTCTGTTACAGATATCTCTAACATATACTGTGCAATAGGAATATTACTAGTTGGGTCAATCAAACTATGGGCTTTTTCAAATTCTTTAAAATCAAGAGCGTCATAATAAGCTACTACTGCGTTTTCTGGACTGCGCTGTGTATCATTTTTTAGATAGAATAAATAAATGCCATAAAAAACTACAACCGCAAGAAATAATGACCAAACATGTGTGATTCTTAAAACATTTCTATTAAACTTATTATAAGTGGTTGGGAATTTTAAAAAGTCTGGTATAGGCTTTATTCGTGTTTTTAACATATTAACCCAAAGCATTTGTATGTTTAAAATAAATGCAATTAAAACGGTTAAAAAAGGCATTATGCCCCAGTGAATTTTTAACCATTTTGCGACATCTTCTTTGGGTAATATAGAAGATAGTGGTGGGATGTTCAGGCGTTCCCAAACCATAATACCGTTTTCCAATTGCCTTAAGCGTTGCCAACCACTAAAATAAAGTATCGGATCGTAAAACTTGTCGTTAGAAAATATATACTTCAAATTGTATTTTTCAGGAGTGGTTAAAAACTGTTGTAATGAACCAATTCCAGCAACACCTTGAAATTTAGAATTCTCTAAACGTTCTATAGGTCTCGTTGTTAATTCAGGTAGTCTTCTTGCCGAATGGTAATTACCATCAACAGTCATGGCACTAGTTTGTGCACTTAACCATGCCATTTGGTCGCCAAAACCAAGTGTTAAAAATCGCCATTTATCATGATCATCTTGATTCAAGAAATTTACAATAGGTAACATTTTTATTTTTTGAGGTTGCGATGGTCTAAAATATCCCAAACTCATAGTGAAAATCACCATAAACACAAACAAACCTGCTAGAATGCCTCCGATAATGCGATGATAAATGGCTCCGAATTTGTTTTGAATAAGTTCTTTTAAATCACCTTCAACAAAGCGATAGGCAAATTCACCTAATAATGGAAGTGATAAAATAGAAGCCCATAGCGTAAATCTATCTAAGGTTAGAATATTAAAAGCTGTTTCTCCTAACATTTTAAGAGGCACGGGAGTAGTTCCGCCAGTTCCTAAAATAGTACAAATGGTTATGGATAGACCAAAAAATAAATAACGCTTACTGTAATAGCGATAAAAAATGTACGGCAATAGCACCAATAAAATGCCCCATGGAATTAAAAAGAATACTAAACCTGATGATGTTATTTCTAAAAAGTTATCGCGAGAACCATGTGGTATTGGTACCTGTGTTATTGGGTTTGCTTTAGAATTTAACCAATACGGAAAAATACATCCAATAATTAATACTAAAGATAAAAGCCCAAAACTAACAATACGTTTAAACAATTTAAAAAAGCTACCTAGAAATACTTTAAAAGTAACCTCTTTCATGGAATTAACTTGCTCTCTTGAAACATCCATTAAAACCATTCCAATTAGAGGAAAGATAAAAAATATCATTCCGAAAATGGGTGTAACATGGTGCGAGGTAACGGTAACTGAAATTAAAGATAAAGCGGTAGCCAAGTACCATTTTTTACCTGTTTTTAACCATAAATAAATTTCTGGTAAGGCATGCATTAAAACGGATACACCTACAATACTAGGTAGTTGCCCAAAAATATGAAGCGTTTCAACAAATGAAGATGAAAATACTGCCAAAATCGCAGCATAACCTGCAACGGTTTTACTCGAGGTCATCATCAAAGAAAACCGATATACGCCTGTAATAAATAAAACAATGGCAATGATCGCGACACTAAACATTCCAAATTTTAAACCACCTATATAAGATAGTAATCCAATGCTTTGGTGCACTAAAGGTGGGTAACTTTGTACAGTAAAGCCTGTGTACCATTCATAATTCCACGGTTCAAACCAACTATTGGCATAATGATCGGCAAAAAATAAGTGAATTAAAGCATCATAGGTAGTTTCTAGTGTGAAAAATATAGAACTACCATGAAACAATAGTCCTAATAATAGTGCAGAAATTAAGTATTTATTCGAGGTTTCTTTCATTAATTACTTGAACGGTAAAAGCTACAGGGTAAAGATAAATAATTTAATTACTTCTCATTTTTTTATTTATCTACACAAATCTACCATCCGTCTACAGTTACTTATAGGTTAAACTAAATAAAAATTTTAAAACAACCTTCAAATGTACTTTTGTCTTGTAATTATTAAATATAATAATAAAAATCAATTATCATGAAAATATTAGCAATTGACGATCAACAATTAGTTTTATTACCATTACAGAAAAGACTAAGCGATTTAGGCTATACCGTAAGAATTGAAACAGATGCCAACGAAGGAATTTCTACATATAATTCTTTTAACCCAGACCTTGTAATAGTAGATATTAATATGCCAGGTGTTTCAGGTTTAGAAATTGTAAAGTATATAAGAAACTCTAAAAATGCCGATACGGCAGTTATGGTATTATCTGGTAACACTCAAGATGATGTTATTACTGAAGGTTTTGAATTAGGAATTAACGATTACATGAAAAAACCTTTGAGTTTAAACGAAATTAGCGCTCGTGTAAAGCGATTAATTGGTATACCTGCAGGAAACAACACCGTAGAAAACACTAATGTAATGATACAAGAACGTTGTGTTGGAGTGGTAATTCCTTGTTATAATGAAGAAGAAAGACTTTTAAGCAAAGAATTTATTGATTATATAGATGAGAATTCTGGTTACCATTTGTGTTTTGTTAATGATGGAAGTAAAGATAAAACTCTTGAAGTTTTAAATAATTTACAAAAAGGAAGAGAAGATTTTATTACAGTTTACGATTGTGAAAAAAATGGAGGTAAGGCCGAAGCAGTTCGTCTAGGCATGTTACACATGGCTCAAAAAGAAGATTTAGATTATATAGGTTTCCTTGATGCCGATTTATCTACTGATTTAGCTGATTTTGATGATTTAGTTAAAACAATACAAACTTCTGATTTTAAAATAGTTAGTGGGTCTAGAATTTCTAGAATGGGAGCCAATATTACTAAAGAATCTGCTCGTAAAATTATTAGTATAACCATTAATTTTATCATCAGAAAAATATTGAAAATGGATTTTAAAGACACGCAATGTGGCGCTAAAATTTTCAGTAAAGATGTTATAAAAATTGCTTTTGGTGAAAAGTTTGTAACTCAATGGATATTTGATGTTGAAATCTTTAAAAGAATGAGCATTCACTTCGGATTAAAAAGAGCCAAAGAATTATTATGTGAGCAGCCATTAAAAAGATGGATACATGCTGATGGATCTAAATTATCAATGAAAGATTCAATAAAAATTGTTATGCAACTTGGTCAAATCGCATGGGTTTATAGAAGTAAAAAAAGTAACAAAAAATCTGCAGATCAAACGAAATTAAAAGTAGCATAAGAATCTATAACATTACTCTCTCTCACTAATGAAAATAGGCGTTATAATAGTATTTCATAACAATGAAAATGATATTGATACAAGCTTTTTTATCGAACATTTAAACCGGGCAAAATACCTTGAGTTATGTTTAGTAAATAACGCAAGTACTGATAAAACATATAAATTGCTTGATGAGATTAAAGAAATGTGCGAGAAAAAAGTATCTGTAGTCGATGTAAAAAAATTTAAATCAGACCATGCAGCTATAAGATCTGGAGCTAGATTTATGTTTAATCAACACAACCTCAATCATGTTGGATATGTTGATGCTAATAAATTAAATAGCAAGTTTCTAAGCATTAGTAACTTGATTGAAGTTATAAGTCAAAACCAAGATATCATTGTAAAGTATAATATTGAAGTTTTAGATAAAAAAGAAATGAAACAAACTTTGTTTCAAAGTGTATTCTCTATTGTTGAATACCTAGAAAAATTAAAAAAGGACAACCAACTATTAAATTATAGTTTGAGTTAATTAAAAATTAAGATTATGAAAGTTTATCCAATAAAATTTAGCCCTATTTTAAAGGAAAAAATATGGGGAGGTAATAAATTAAATAAAGTTTTAGGGAAACCATCAGTAGGTGATAATGTTGGCGAAAGCTGGGAGATTTCAGATGTAAACGGAAATGTATCTGTTGTAAATAATGGTTTTTATAAAGGACAAAATTTAAAAGAATTATTAACCGAGCATAAGCATAATTTTGTTGGAAAAAATAATTTTGAAAACTTCGGAACGAATTTCCCATTACTTATTAAGTTTTTAGATGCAAAAACAGATCTTTCTGTGCAAGTGCATCCGGACGATAAAATGGCGAAAAAATACCATGACTCTTTTGGTAAAACAGAAATGTGGTATATCATGGATAGTGATGCTGATGCTAATATTGTTTTAGGATTGAAAGATAAAAACACAAATCCTAAAATGTTAAACCATATCACCGCCGAAAATGTTGAATCTATTTTTAATAGAGAACAAGTTAAAAAAGGTGACAGCTATTTTATTCCTGCTGGAAAAATTCATGCTATTGGTGCCGGTGTGTTGGCAGCTGAAATTCAACAAACTTCAGATATCACTTATCGTGTTTACGATTGGGATAGGGAAGATACTCATGGTAAAAAACGCGAATTACATACCAAATTGGCAGAAAAAGCGACAAAACAATTTGATTCAAATGGTAAGTCTAATTATACCATAAATCAAGATAATACAGCTAATTTGGCGAGTTGTGAATACTTTACAACCAATATTTTAGATATTAATAGTGTCCAAGAAAAATGCTATTGTCATTTAGATTCATTTATTATTTTTATGTGTGTAGAAGGATCAGCAAGTATTTCTGTTGATGGACATACTGAAATCGTTAACACAGGAGAAACTATTCTTTTACCTGCAAAAGCAGAAAAGGTTGTTTTTAATACGAATAACGCTAAGTTACTTGAGGTTTATGTGAGCTAATAAAACAGTTTAAAACGATTTGTTTCACTCATAAAATCATGATTATCAAATGGTCTTCTAGAAGTAGTGAGAATATTAAATACTAACTAATATTATGAGTATTTAAGGCTCAATATTTTTTTATACTTAGTATGTTTATTTAGTATCTTTAATAAAAATACTGTATGCAATTTCCATTTAAAGTAGAACTTGTAAAGTTTTCTACAATCACAGAGTTACCAAATGCTTGGAATGATACTGATTACAAAGTATTACTTGAAATTATGGACTATGGCGATGTTTCAGATATTTCACCTAATGAATTAAAAGAAACCTGCTTAATATTACTTTCTGAAAATGAACCAGAAGAAGCTGCTCAAATTATTCTAAAATATGTTTTTCAAGAGCGTTTAAGTTCGGGACAGATTAGTAACCTGTCAAACGAAATGCAAGATGAGAAGATGTGGGAGGAATATGCAGATGTAGCATTTCATGAATTATTCTTCAATGCAACTCAATTGTTATATGAAACCTACAACGGTAAATTTCCACATCCAGAAGCAGTTCAATTTAAAGTTAAAGTAACTGCAAAAAACAAAGAAGATTTATTAGTTTTTAATTCCCAAACCGAAGTTCCTTTAATAAGGTTGTTGGCTAAAGGTATGCCAAAAAACACCTTAATTAATCGATTATATGATGAACAATTGGAAGAAGGTGCATTTCAAGAGGCTAAGGATATTATTTGGCAATTAGAAAAAGAACCGATCAATAATAATACCATAATGTTTTCAGTGATATCTTCAGCATATTGGTTTAAAGACATAAAATATGTTGAAGATTTTGAGGCGGTAACCTTTTCTGATTTCGAGTAAATGTTATTTCAATCTAGAATCTTTTTTAATTATTCAAATTAAATATTTAACATTTTAAAACGTCTATTGTTAGACTTTTGTACGTAAATAGTCGATGCGTTAAATGAGAATTACTCAAAACTTTAACACATTAACAAACAACTATTTAAATACATTTGTATAACTTATTTTAATTCGAAATTATTGAATGAAAAACAGATTTTTTTTCTTATTCATTTTTTTGTCTTTTAACTTTTCATTGTTTAGTCAAAAAGGCTTACCAATAAAAGTTAATGATTCTAAAATAAAGCCATTAATGTCTTTTACTAATAAAAACTTGCAAGTTAATTTAGAAAAAGAACTGAATGGAAACCCAGAATGGAAACGTTTAATTGCTAATAAAAAAATGGCTGTTGGGGTTGTAGATTTAAGCAATCCTAATATGGTTAAATATGCCAGCGTAAATGGAAATCATATGATGTACGCTGCTAGTTTACCTAAAATTGCAATTCTATTAGCAGCCATGGATGCTATAGAGAAAGGTGAATTAAAGGAAACCCAAACGGTTAAAAATGATATGCGCATAATGATTAGTAAATCTAATAATGCGGCCTCTACAAGAATGATTGATAGAGTGGGGTATGACAAGATTGAACAAGTTATGACCGACCCAAAATATATGTTTTATGACGAAGATCGCGGTGGTGGTCTTTGGGTAGGAAAACGTTATGGCGGCGGAGGAAACACTAACAGAGAGCCTCTTAAAAATTTAAGTCATGCCGCAAGTGTCAACCAGGTTTGTCGATACTACTATTTATTAGCTCATGGTAAATTGGTTAATGAAAAACGCTCTAAGCAAATGCTAGAAATCATGGCAGATCCAGACTTACACCATAAATTTGTAAGTACTATTGAGAAAATTGCTCCAAACGCAACTTTATTTAGAAAATCGGGCTCTTGGAAAACCTATCATTCAGATTCTATTTTAGTTTGGGGAAATGATCCAAGTAGAAGATATATACTGGTTGCATTAATAGATGATTCTAATGGCGAACAAATTATTAGAAGTTTAGTTAAACCTATAGAGAAGGCATTAAAAGCAAAAGCAGTTCCTAGCAAAACAAACACTAAAGGACGCTAAAAACAGAGGTTTTTAGTTTAAGCAATTGACTTGTAATAAATATAAGAATAAGCATATTTTATAAAAGCAATGTGTTAATTTTGTGTCATCATGATACACTCTATAATGATGACACAAAATTTTATTAATGTAATTGAATAAAGCACCACATGCCAATTGTTGACACGATTAAAAGTTACATCCTTAAAATTTTTGATTTAAAAGAAGAAGAGCTAACTAAAACGCTTTTACTTCAATTAAATATTTTTATAATTATCACAACGCTTTTAATTATAAAGCCAACGGTTAATTCGTTGTTTCTCTCAGAACTTACTTCAGATGCATTACCATTAGGATATGTACTAACTGCTATATTGGCTATTATTGGTTATCATTTTTATGACAAGGCCTTAGAGAAATACGCATTAAACATTATCATAGATCGAACCATTATTGGGTCTGTTCTTTCACTTATTTTATTTGCTGCGGCCTTTAATTTTAATCTCGCCAATGGTTTTCTGCTCTATATTCCTTATGTATGGGTGGCCATTTTTGGTTTATTAACAGCATCGCAATTTTGGATTTTAGCAAACCTTGTTTATAACGTTAGGGAGGCTAAGCGCGTTTTCGGTTTTATTGGAGCGGGTGCTATAGCAGGTGGTATTTTTGGCGGTTATTTAACCTCTTTGCTAACTAATTTTTTAGAAACAGAAGATTTATTGTTTGTCGCCGCATTACTTTTAGCAGGTTGCATTCCAATTACACGATACATCTGGAAACATGAGGTTATTAAATTAAATCCTTACCAAGTATCATTAAGAACAAATCCTAAAGGTGAATCCCCAATAAAGCTTATTAAGCAATCAAAACTATTAAGCTTTATTGCAGTTGTTATTGGGATAAGCGTTTTAATAGCCAAATTGGTAGATTATCAATACAGTGATTATGCATCAAAACTTATTTCAGATCAAGAAGAATTAACTTCATTTTTTGGATTTTGGTTTTCAACACTTAGCGTAATTTCCTTATTAATTCAATTGTTTTTAACAAAGCGCATTGTAGGAACTTTTGGAGTAGGTAAGTCGTTATTATGGTTACCTTCTGGCATATTAATAGGCTCTGTTTTATTGCTTATAATTCCTCAATTATGGGTTGTTGTATTCATCAAAATTGTAGATGGCAGTTTAAAACAGTCTGTTAATAAAGCAGCTACTGAATTATTGTCAATCCCGATTCCTATTGAAATAAAAAAGAAAACAAAAACGTTCACCGATGTTGTAATTGACAGTATTGCTACAGGTTTAGCTGGTTTGATTTTAATATTTTTTATTAACGGATTAGATATTTCTGCAACTTATATAAGCCTTATAATTATAGTTTTAATCTCTATTTGGCTTTATTTTATCTATCACTTAAGATTAGAATATATTGTGGCATTTAAGGGCTTTTTAGATGAAAAATCTCAAGTAAAAAAAGAAAAAAACGTTAAGGAAGAAATAAAAGTAACCTCAATTGTTGATACCGTAAAACGGGTATTAAATACAGGCAATGAGAATCAAATTGTTCATATGCTTCAAAAAACTTTAGAAGTTAAGGATGAACGTTTCTTCCTTCCCATTAAGAATCTTTTAAATCACCAATCGTCAAAAGTTAAGTTTTTGGCAATTGAAAACTTATACTTTTTAAGAACCGAGAATTTATGTGATACGATTGGTAAAATGGTCTATGAGGATAACCAAGAGGTTACTACGTCCGCATTCCGTTACTTACTTAAACACAACAAGAATAATACGGTTGATTTGTTTAAAAAATATTTAGATAGTTCAGATAGAACCATAAAAAATGCTGCATTAATTGGCCTTTCGCAGGAGTTAAGAAATAATATAATCCTTCAAAACAAATTTAGCTTAGAACAACATATTGAAAATGCTTTAATCGAATATAATAAGACTTCTGACGAAAACGAAAAGAAACATAGTATGGAAGCCATACTCCAGGCTATTGGTCATGCTCGACTTGAGCGCTATTATAATGTTTTAAAAGCTGAGTTAAATTCAAAGAATCTAGAGATTTTAAATAAGGCCATTTATTCGGCTTCAAAAACTTTAGATAGTCAGTTTATTAAACCTATTGTTTCTCATTTATCAGGAAAAGAAACTAGAAAACAATCCATTGAAGCGCTTTATTTTTACGGCGAACCTATTATTGATGCTATTTACGATTTAATTAAAAATGAAACTATAGATCAAGAAGATGCAACTATAGCTCTTGCCGTAATAGAGAAATTTGCTTCTCAAAAAGCGGTAAGTAAATTAATTAAGTTAACAGAAAAAACTGAGCACAATATAAAAATTGAGGCTATAGAAGCTTTAAAACGCCTAAAATGGAAACATCCTGATCTTATCATTAAAGATCGTTTTATAGTTGACAAAATATTAGATGAATGCCACTTATATCAAAATACATTATCAGTTATTCACACTCAAATAGTAATTCAATACAAAAAGAAAAGTCTGAATTCAGAAACACAAGAAAATCAGGCTCGTAAAGCTTTAATTAATTTGTTGGAGCAGCGTTTAGATCGTCAATTACAACGAATTTTTCAGTTTTTAGGGATTAAATATCCGCCACAAGATGTTGATCCTATATTTAATATCATACTAAATGGTAAAGAAGAACAGCGCTTACATGCCATTGAATTTTTAGATAATATTTTAGACAAACAACTTAAAAAAGAACTAATACCGGTTGCCGAATCTGTTTTGTACGAAACGAATACTGAAGAAAAAATTAAAAAGCTTAATGTAAAAATAATGAGTGAAACAGAATGTTATAACGAATTATTGAAACGTAAAGATTCCAAACTTAAACTCGCGGTTTTGTATCTTATTGAGCAATCTAAAAATCCTCAGTTTAACCCGCTTTTAGAAATGGTTATTCAAAGCGATTCCAACGAAAAGATAATACAACGCGCAAAAGAAATTATGGCTATTTCCTAATGACTTTATCAATACTTGCCGCCAACATCATATGATCTGTTGCAGAGTTTTTCCTTAACACATTGGTCATTAAAACAACAATATAATTGCAATTATCAGGATGCTCCACAATCGCAACCGAATTCATGAAGTTTGAAACATTACCCATGTATTTGCCGCAGGCTTCTCCTTTACTTCTATCACATTTATACAAACTGCCAGATTTAAAATATACAGCTGCTTCTTTCAAAACAGGAGATTGTGCGTAGCGAATACGTCTATCTGTCATATACATTAAACGTTTCATTTCTAAGCTAGATGCAGTATCAACAACATTACCTTGTTCCAATTGTATTAAAAATTTCATTAAGCCTTGCGTGGTTCCAATGCTTCCGCCTTTATCACCCACATAGGTGTTGGCGCCTCTAGTAAAAAAACTACCTAATCGCCATTCATCATGGGTTATCCCAAGTTCTCGCAATGGCAAATTCACAACATCATTGCCAATATCTGTTAGTTCTTTCTTAGGTGTCGTTTTAAAATAAACGAGGGCTTCTTCCTCTGTAAGATCTGGATATTTTTCACCAAAAGCTTGCATCAAAAGTACTTCGCGCCAAAGAATACTTGCGGCACCATTATTACTGACCGACATCATATGGTCTGCCCATTCAAAAAGCGTAAACACATCACTAGCTATAACTTGACGTTTTACCAATTTTTTGGTATCAATATTGAAAATAGGTACGGTATGTTCATCGGTTAAGCCCCAAACGCCTGCTTTTACAGATTTATTTCGAAGCAAGTCTAGGCGTTTTTCAAAATCATTGGGACATATTTTAGCCAATTGATTGAATAACCCAACTAAAACGGCAATTTTCCCGACACTTCCTGGTTGATATCCAGCTGTTTGATTACGGTGCGCATAGCGTACATGATTAATATCTGAAATATCTAAAACCGAAAGTGAATAGCTTCTATCTAAACCTTTAAATAAATTATTGATGTCTTTTTGAAAATCTTCATCTACCTTCAAATAGCAATGCACACTGTCGTTCTTTTTTGGAAGTAGTTTTAACTCAATATCCATATAAGATTTGAGCGCACCCGGAAGCAGTTTAGTGCCGTCATTAATTTCACCACTTTTTATAAGTTCCAAGCGCTTTAAACGTTTTATTCCGGTGTGTTCATAACCATCAATAGGGTAGTAGTGTAAGGTTGTGAACGCTGTACAAAAAAACAGGGTGCTTAGAATGAATGCAATTTTTTTCATTTGTTTTATAGTTTTGATGAAAGTGAAATCTTTTTGTTTTTATCAATTATAGGCGTTATAGATTCTAAATATCCTGAACTTAATGCCTTTTTATTTTCTACAAATGGTCGAATTTGAAACAACCATAGTTTATTGTCTTTAAAACCAAGTTCTACATCATAAGCGCCGTCGTAATCAGATTGGGTTTCTTTCGGTAGCGTTTTTCGGATGGTTTTTGCTAAAACGCGAATCTCGTTTATGTTTTGCTGATTTAAAATTGGAGTTTCAAAAGTTGCTTGTTTTTTAAGGAAACCACCTGTTTCTGGTAAACTGTTATAGGTTTGTTCTCGTGCAGGGGCTAAAAATTGTGTGCCACCGTTAATTTTTACCAAATAGGTTTCTGCCAATTGCCCATCAACAGCACCACCAGCGCCGCGGCTCATGGCCACGGTTAAATCCTCTTCATTACCATTACTAATGCCTTTGGTAATTAAAACGCCCGAATAATCAACATCCACACTAGGAATTACTAAAATAGAAGGAAAAACATTTTCAGGATTCAAGAGGTATTTTTGACGCCATTTAAAGCTACGTTCTGTGTATGGCGAAGCCCAAACAGCCTTAATACCATCTAATATTTTGTCTCTGTCTGAAACATTAAATAGGGTCAAGTTTAATCCAGCTCCAGTGAAATCTTTAAGATCTTCCATGTTAGTGTCACTTCTAAGGAACACTGGAATTTTGCCCAAATCTTTACCTAAAATACGCTTAAAATCTGTTTCTAATTGCGCGACAAATTCTGGTTTCAGTGTTATTTCTTTAATGGCTGTTCTTAAAGTTTCTAATTCTTGTAATTGATAGTTTTCAATTTCGGTTTCGTCAACACCTTCATTTCTCAATCTTTCAGCTTTTGCAAACATGACATTTAAAAATGTCCAATACGACACATCATTATTAGGCATGATTTGATTCATATGTTCTTTAAATATCCCGAATGGAATCACTAAACCTTCAACAACCTTATCTGGGAACATTTTTTTGAGTTGACCTAAATTTGCAGCTTTAGGGCCGCACAATTTTCCTGAATCACTAGCATCAACATCTCGCAAGTTTAAAATATTAGTTTCTGTAAGTCGAATGTTCTCAATTGGTACTTCAATTTTTTCTTCATTGCGTTCTTTTTTTACAAATAATGCTCGTTCGGTTTCATTCATTTTAGCCTCAGGTTTTAAAATAATATTACCTTTATTTGAAACGGCATAAAATACTTTTTGTCCACTATATTTTTTCAGACTCTTTAAATTATCATCAGATAATGCAGCGTTTGGAATGCCTAAATTTCTAGCTAATAATTGCACATGCGATACCATGTTACCTTCAGAAACGGTAGCAATACCTGCTATTGGTTTTAAATCGGCTGGAGGACGTTGAAAAATATATATTTTATCAGAATGTACTTCAATGTCATCTGGAGAACCATCAACAACTACAAGCTCCCCAAAAGCGTACCCCGGATTTAATCCTCTAAATGAACTTTGGTTAGGAATATCCATAACTTTATTGGTTAACGAAGATTCTTTAGCAATAAAATCACCTAATTCACCAACATTCTCGCCAAGGTATAAAGCAATGGATCCTCTAATTTTATCATCGATAAAACCGTAAGCTTTAGGTTCGAAACCAGTGTATACATCAACTGTGTGTTGGTAATTGGCTTTTACCATAGATGAACTCCATTCCACCAAGCTGCGCGCATTTTCTAAAACTGAAGTCAATGTTTCTAAGGTTAAACTTTCCTCTTTTTCGCCGGGTGTTTTTAAATTAATTTGATCCCATTCTGATAATTCAATATAGCCAGAACCAGCGGTAGCCATACCTAAATAACAAATTTTAGTAAGCATTTGCTGCAGGTTTTCAGGCTCCCATTCTGGTGATGTTTTAAAAACTATTTCTTCAAGTTTTAGGGATAAATCTAAAAGCTGTAATCTGGCCATTGGACGCTTTTCATCTAAAATAGATTCTCTAATTGCCATTAGAAGTTCAGCTGTATCAGGAATTAATAATGACGCTTTGGTTTCAGATGAATGGGATGCGATAAAATTTGATATTTTTTCGCCAATTGGTGTGTTTTTAAATAATGAGGATTTGTTAACTAGTGATTTTATATCAATAGGCTTGTAAAACTTTTGCATAGTACTAACTAGTTCATCAATCTTGTTTTTATGATTAACAGAGAGTTGGTTAGCATATTTATTTTTAAAAGCAATGACTTTTGTAATATCTGATGCTTCAGGTTGACCATGAATTTTAACACGTAAATCCATAAACTGTATAAACTCATCTGAAATGACTTTTGACTGACTTCGCATAAGTTGAGACAAATTATCATCACCGTTGTGTGGAATATCTTTTAATGACTGACGAATTAAAAAATAATGCATTTCTAGGTTTTCGTCTTTTGCTAACAACCATTTATAGAAATCAATGCCCCAAGCTTCTTCATCTTCAGATTGAATGGCTCCTCTATAAAATTGCCCTTTTTCATTAATCCATCCATTATCTATAGCTCGCAAATACTTATCGATTTGATATTGCTTTAATCTCGATTGGTTATTTTCTGCATCCCAAAATTCAACCTTGTCGGTATAGGCTAAAATTTGACCTAAATAAATATGATTTGACTTTCCAAGCGACACCACGGCATCTTTATAACGCGCATGCTGCACTCCTGGACCAATGTTATTTGGACATGGGTCTTTGGGTTGCCTAATGCTACCATCGGTACAAAACCAACGTATATCCTTATAAGGACCACGAACGTCGTTTTTATATTGAATTACTTGTTGAGCAATAGCTTCATTACTAACTTTTTGAGAAAAGCCTTTGGCAATAAAACTTATTAAAATCACACTTAATAAAACTGTCTTTTTCATTTAATATAATATACGATTTTATATCAAATGTATAACCAAAAAATTAAAAATAATAAGTTTTTAAATATTTTATTTACAAGGGTTTAATAACATATACATTACCCACCAATGGTAATCATACTGCGGTTATTATTGTGCAATTTAGGTTGTTGCAGTTTATCTAAAGTATCCATGCCACCACGAATTTTAAATTTAGCCTGTACTGCTTTTTGAATTACAGGTTCAATAGTATTTCCTGCACGAAGGGTTGTTAATAAATCTGATTCTGTAGAAGAAAACAAACAGTTTTTTAGCTGGCCATTGGCCGTTAAACGGAGTCTATTACAAGAATCGCAAAACGGATTGGTAACCGAACTGATAATGGCAAAACAGCCTTTGTAGCCCTCTATTTTATAATTTTTTGAAGTATCGTTGGGCGCATCCTGTAACCTAACAATTTGGTCTTTTGAGAACGAAGTATTTACATAATTCATTACTTCAGCATATGTTACCATCTTACTCATATCCCATTTATTACCATCAAAAGGCATAAACTCAATAAATCGAACTGAAATAGGTAAATCTTTTGTGAAATGAATAAAATCAATGATTTCATTGTCGTTAAATCCTTTCATTAAAACGGCATTTACTTTTACAATGAAGCCTTCTTTCACCAATAATAAAATGTTGTTATAAACTTTCTCGAATTCGTGTCTTCTGGTGATATGTTTAAATTTGGCGGCATCCAAAGAATCGAGACTAACATTAATTTTTTTAACCCCGTTTGCTTTTAATATATCAATGAACTTATCGATAATTACTGCATTAGAAGTAATAGATAACTCTACAGGAAGAGTTGCTAGTTTTTCTAAAATAACAGGAATATCTTTCCGAATCAATGGTTCGCCACCAGTAAGTCGTATTTTGGTAACACCATGGTTTACAAAAGTTTTGGCTATTTCATAGATTTCCTCGTAAGTCATTAAATGACTTTTAGGCGATAATTTCACACCTTCTTCTGGCATGCAGTAAGTACAACGTAAATTACAGCGCTCAATTAACGAAATACGTAAATAGCCATGGTCTCTACCATGTGAATCTTGTAATATGTTTTTTTCGTTTGTCATTAGTCGTGTCTGGCACCTTTTAAAATTCCAAAAATGTGTAATACCGAAGGGAATATAGCATCCATAGATTCTTTTGCTCCGTTAGTTGATCCTGGCAAAGCTAAAACCAAGGTGTTGTTAATAGTTCCAGCTACACTCCTAGATAACATAGCATAAGGCATCCGGTCTTGTCCGTAACTTCTAATCGCTTCTTCAATTCCTGGGATTCGTCTATCTAGAATTGGTATTAAGGCTTCTGGTGTTACATCGCGACCCGAAAGTCCTGTACCACCGGTATAAATTATTAAATCAATACCTTGGTTTTGATAAGAATTAGCTTTTTCTTGAATAACCTCTTTTTCATCAGGAATAATCACATATTCAGAAACTACAACCTCACAAGTTTTTAATTTTTCTATAATGGCTTTTCCGGCTTTATCTTCTTTATGTCCTGCTGAAATAGAATCGCTACAAACCACAACTGCTGCCGTTAAATCTTTTCTGAATTTATCTCTAAAATCAGATTTTCCGCCTTTTTTTGATAGCAATTTTATGGCATGAATCTCAATGCCTTTATCAATAGGTTTAAGCATATCATACATATTAAGAGCAACCACGCTAGCACCATGCATTGCTTCAACTTCAACTCCAGTTTTATAAATGGTTTTTACAGTAAATACAACCGTAATTTCTAGTCCATTAATTTCATATTCCACACCAGTAAATTCAATAGGTAAGGGGTGACAATCTGGTAAAATATCAGGAGTTCGTTTCACACCCAATAAACCTGCTGCTTTACTCATAGCAAATACATTGCCTTTAGGTACGTTGTCGTTTTGAATCGCCGTTATCGTTTCAGGTTTGCTAACTTTTACAACTGCTTGTGCAACTGCGGTTCGAAGTGTTGTTACTTTGTGAGTTATATCGACCATTATTGTTATTTGTTTAGGTGTTTGTTGTTCAGATGTTTTCGACTTAAAGTCAATCAGCTAAACAAGATACATTTTAACTATTCACTTTCCATTGATGGCTTTCATCTTCAAAAATCTCCTTTCCAAACACAGGAACATCTGCTTTAATCGCTTCAACAATATATTCTAATGCTTCAAAAACGACTTTTCGTCTTGGTGAAGACACAAAAACGAATAAACAAATTTCGCCTGCTTTTACAGTACCTAAACTGTGATAAATGTGCATGCATGTTAAATCGAATTTCTCAAAAGCGGATTCTCTAATCTCATGAAATTTTTGGTTTGCCATATCTTCGTAAGCCGTATATTCAATAGCAGAAACGATTTTACCATCAATATCATCTGCTCTTACTTGGCCTAAAAAAATATTATGAGCACCAATACTTGTTTTGGTTTGATGTTTATAAATTGAATTCCCTATAAATTCTGATGTAATAGCGCCTTCTTTGAAAACACTTTTCATTGGTTTTTTATCTTTCATTTTGACATCATTTTAAATGTTCTTTTATTTTATTATTTATTTCTGAAGCGCCTTCTACAATACTATAACAGTTTTGAACCTTGTATTCATGCAACAATTCTGCAGCTTGTTTACTTCGTATTCCTGATTGACAAAAAAGGGCTTTCGTTTTTTCTGAATCTAATTGATGTAGATTATTCTCTAATTGACTTAATGGTATATTGATAACTTCCAAGCCTTCTATTTTTGGTTGTTCAATCGAATCTCTCACATCAATAAATTGAACGCTTTTTTCAGGCAATAGGTCTTCAATGGATGCTGTCTTTATTTCGCGTATACAATTAAAATCAATGTTGGTTTTATCGAAGTCGTCATTGTTTTTTAAAACAGAATGAATGGTTTCTTCAGATTTATTAAATTTTAAAATAGAATTTTGCAGTGTTAATGCGTTGTAGCACCATACTTTTCCTGAAAGCACATTACCAATACCTAAAATTATTTTTAGAACTTCGTTGGCTTGCATACTCCCAATAATTCCAGGGAGAACACCTAATACGCCAATGTCTGAACAATTTGGAACGCTTCCTTTTTTAGGAGGATTTGGAAATAGGCAACGGTAACTTGGTCCGTTATTATAATTGAATACAGAAACCTGTCCTTCAAACTTATAAATGGCTCCAAATACCAAAGGTTTTTGAGTTATTAGACAAGCGTCATTTACTAAATAGCGTGTTTCAAAATTATCGGAACCATCAACGATGATATCATAGTTTTCAAATAAATTAATAGCATTTTGATGCGTTAATCGTTCCGCATAAGCGTTAATTTGTATACTATCATTTAAATCTTCCAATCGTTCCTTGGCAGCTATGGCTTTGTTTTTTCCTAAAGAGGAAGTTCCAAATATAACTTGACGTTGTAAATTAGAAAGTTCAACCACATCAAAATCTATAACACCAATTGTTCCAACACCTGCAGCCGTTAGATATTGCAATACAGGACAACCTAAACCACCAGCCCCAACCACTAATACTTTAGCGTTTGACAGTTTATCTTGACCAATATGGCCAATTTCTGAAAGCACAATATGTCTATTATATCTACTCATGTTATCCGCCTGCAAATGGTGGCAATAAGGCTATTTCGTGCCCTGTTATTTTAGTTTTTTTGTCAACCAATTCCTGATTTTGTGCCACTTGAAAATCCTTGGTTTTTAGCGTATTATATTTTCTATAAAGCGTTTCTAAAAGTTCGTAAACGTAAGTGCCTCCAAATTCTAGAGTTTCTTCTTCTAAATGCGTTATGTCTGTTAATTGTCCGAAGTATTTAATTGTTATATTCATTTTCAACAGTTTTATATTCAGTTTGTGTATTGACATTCATCGTATGTTTTATTTGATGCTTGTCTAAAACAATATTTTTGACCTTACACTTATTTACAGCAATTCGTAAACGTCGTTCGTCTTGTTGTAATAAGTTGTAAAACGTTTTTGCAACTTGTTTTTTATAAAGGGCAATTAAGGGCATTGATTTTCCATCACTTTCCAATTGAATGATATCGTGAGTATCATCTGCAGAAACAATTAATTTTTGAAGTATTTCTGAAGTAATCAAAGGAATATCACAACTTAAAATCAAATTATATTTTGTTGAAGAGGCTTCTAAGCCTGAATAGATGCCTGCAACTGGTCCAGAATTTTTAATAACATCTTCGATTCTATCAATCCCAAAAACATCATATTCAGGATTGTTTGAAACAATTAATATTTTAGACACAATAGGTAGCAAAGCATCGATACTATATTGGACAAAAGGTTTTTTGTTCAATTCTAAAAAGCCTTTATCGGTTCCCATGCGAGAGCTTTTGCCGCCTGCTAAAATAATACCTGTTATGTTCTTTTTGTCAAGCATTTTAAGTGAATATTAATTTAAAACAAGCAATTACTAAAACGAAAGCTAGAATATATCTTAAACTTTGATTGTTTATTTTTTTGCTGCCATAGTATCCCCCTAAAACACCACCAACCAAGGCAATAGCAACTAGTAAAAAAGATTCTTTTTCGAGGGTAACACCAACACTAAATTGTCCGATTAATGCTGAGGCTGAATTCACCCAGATAAATAATGCTGAAACTGCAGCGGCCTCTTTCATGTTTCCCCAATGAAATAATAAAATAAGAGGTGTTAAGATAATACCTCCTCCAATACCAATTAGCCCAGAAAAAAAGCCAATAATTCCACCAATGACCAGCCCTTGCCAAATTTTCACCTGCTTTATTGAGTCACTTTCTCTTCCGAAAACATTCAACATTTTAAAAATGGCAAATACCAATAGAAAAGCTAGTATTTTTTTATATAGTGAAGCATCTATATCAAATCGACCACCCAATAAAGAAAAGGGGATAGAGGTTAATGCAAAGGATAAAAACAGCTTTTTATTAAAAAAACCTCCCTTATAATAGTAGTAAAATGAAATCCCCGCTACAAACAAGTTAAGTAATAGGGCAGTGGGTTTCATGGTTTCTGGAGCAAACGAAAACAATGCCATAAGTGCTAAATATCCACTTGCACCACCGTGACCCACACTTGAATATAGAAACGAGACTACCGGAAGGATGATTAAAAAAATGTATATGTTTTCCGTTTGAAGCATTTTATAAGTTTTCAATTTTTTCTAATTGCTTATCTAAAAACTCCCAGCAGTTTTTATTAATTTCATCAAAAGCTAGTATTAACGATTTACCATAATCTGTCAGTTCTGCGCCACCACCACCTTTGCCACCAATACTATTTATGGTTACTGGTTTTTTTGCTGATTTATTCACCGAGTCTAGCAAATTCCAAGCTTTTTTATATGATATGTTTAATGCTTTAGCTGCTTTTGATAATGATCCTGTTTTATCTATCGCTTTTAATAATTGTACTCTGCCTTCACCTAAAAGCACATGCTTATCAGACTCAATCCAGATTCTACTTTTTATTTTATAACTCATATCTAAACAGGTAACAGAATGGTTTCAACCATATCGTTTATTTTTATCTCATTTACATCTTCGGGAGCATAAACTAAAGCATTTGAAATGGCAAAAGTTTGTTGCATAGACGAATTTTGCCCTTCAAGAATTTCAACTTCCTCGTTAATATATATAGCCTTTAAAATTTGTGGTCTATCTCCTTTTTTAGTAAAATTAGAAACAGATTTAGCCTTTAATCGAGGTAATTCATTTACCTTCTTATTCATCATGTTTTGCAGTGCGATGTATACATAAACATAAAAACAAGTTAATGCCGCTGCAGGATTTCCAGGTAAAGCGAAAATGGAAGAGTGATGTTTTTTTCCAAAAAATAAAGGCTTTCCCGGTTTCTGTTTTACTTTATAAAACAGTTCTTCTACTTGTAATTCCTTCAGAGCTTTACCAACAAAATCGTAATCGCCAACCGAAATACCACCTGTAATAATGACTAAATCGTTCGCATTAATAACCTCTTTTAATTTGGAAAGGGTTTGATGATAATCGTCTTCAACCTTGTGAATGGTAACATCATAAAATTTCAAACTATAAAGCGCACTTAAAAGCATTTTGGAATTACTTTCGTATATTTTTCCATAGGTTAATTCTTGTCCGCCTTCAATCAATTCATTCCCTGTGGTAACCAATGCAATATTTGGTTTTTTGTAAACTGAAACTTCAGTAATTCCAAGAGAAGACAAATACCCAATAGCAGCTGGCGTTAATTTTGTACCTTGTTTAAGTGCTAAGTCGCCTTGTTTTACTTGCTCTCCTAAAGGACGAATATTGAGTTCCTGATTTATTTTATGTGTTATGCTTATTGTATTTCCATCTACTTTCACCTTCTCTTGCATCATAACAGCATTCGCAGTATCTGGAACAGGAGCACCGGTAAAGATTCTAACGGCTTCTCCTTTTTTTAATTGCAATCTAGATGCATTACCAGCCTGAACTTCACCAATTAAAGTATATGTTAAATCTTCATGTAAATGTAGCGCATATCCGTCCATTGCAGATTGTCTGAATGGCGGCATATTAATAGGTGAATATATGTCTTCATACAAATGGTAACCTCCGGCTTTTTCAACAGACTTTTTAGTTTGTTTCAATAGTGGTTTACTGTTGTTTTTAACAATAGAAATAGCTTCTGAAATAGAAATCATATTATTTTTTCGTTATATCCTAGCAAATATAACGAATTGATTTTTTATTTTAACATGACATTCGTCAGTTTATTTTTTGCTAAATTGATTGAGATTTACGGTTTATATAAAATAATGAAAATTTTATGCCAATAAAAAGCTATTTAGCACATCCGCATGAGGGCAGAAAACAACATCTTATTGATGCGTTCTCTGCAATAAAAGAATGCGAGGTTTTACCTGCCACAAATGAAGATGTTTTGGTAGTAATAACAGATACTTTGGATGACGTTTCTGAAGAAATCCTTAAAGAGAAAATAGAAAAAATTGATAGCTTAAAACTATTAGCAATGGTTTCAGGTTTTAATAGTCCACAAAATTAGTATGCACATGACCAATTCATTATCAACCAGAAGAAGTTTTTTAAAAAGAATGGCGAAGTTATCAGCAATAACAGCTGCGGCAACCATGTTTCCAGGGATATTATTCGCAAGTGAACAGGAAGAAGGGATACCCAATAGTGCAAACTTAGATTGGAAAAAAGGACCATGTAGATTTTGTGGTGTGGGTTGTGGAATCTTGGTAGGAACAGAAAATGGTAAAGCTGTTGCTGTAAAAGGAGACCCAAATAGCTCTGTAAATAAAGGGCTTCTTTGTGTAAAAGGCTACCATCAAACTATGTGTATTCAATCCAAAGATAGATTAACACATGCCTTGGTGAAGAAAAACGGCAAATATGTTAAAACACCGATAAGTGAAGCTCTAGATATAGTCGCCAATAAAATGAAAGATACTATTTCGGCACATGGAAAAGATTCTGTGGCGATGTACACCTCTGGACAATCAACAATTCCTGAAGGTTATGTAGCTTCAAAATTAATGAAGGGCGCTATTGGTACAAACAATTTAGATTGTAATGCGCGTTTATGTATGGCAAGTGCGGTAACAGGTTTTTTAACCACGTTTGGTGCTGATGAACCGATGGGCTGTTATGAAGATATAGACCATGCTGATTATTTCATCACATGGGGGAATAATATGGCGGAAATGCATCCTGTTTTATTTTCTAGAATGTTAGAGCAAAAAACTAGACGAGGTGCTAAAATTATTGATTTTGCCACACGCACAACACGTTCTAGTACAGCATCAGATCGCTCTATATTATTCGAACCCCAAACCGACTTAGCTGTTGCTAATGCTATTTGTTATGAGATTATTAATAATGGTTGGGTAAATAAATCTTTTGTTGAAAAGCATTGTAGTTTCAGTAAAGGTCTAACCAATATTGGATATGGTGTTGAAGACAAATTTAAGTTTACAGACAAGCCAGAAAAAATAGATTTTGCTTCTTATAAAGAATTCTTAAAAGATTACACACCTGAAAAAGTTGAAAAATACTCCAAAGTATCGGCGAAAGATATAAAGTATTTGGCTTCTATATACGGTGATCCTAATAAAAAAGTAGTTTCCTATTGGTGTATGGGAATGAACCAACATACTAGAGGGACATGGATGAATAACTTGATGTATAACATTCATTTACTAACAGGAAAAATTTCACAACCAGGGAACGGACCATTTTCTTTAACGGGTCAACCTTCGGCTTGTGGTACAGCGCGTGAGGTTGGTACATTTACTCATAAGTTACCACACGGAGTTGTTATGAATGAGAAAGATAGAAGAATGGCTGCCAAAATATGGAAAGTGCCTTACGAGCGTATTCCTGCTAAACCTACATATCATGCTACAGAAATGTTTAGGGCTGTTGATCGCGGCGATATTAAATTTATTTGGACCCAAGCAACTAATCCATTAGTATCACTTCCTAAAACGAGCCGATATCGTCCAGCAATGGAGAAAAAATCATGTTTTGTGGTGGTTTCAGATGTGTTTCCTACGCCAACTTCAGATGTTGCCGATGTGATTTTACCAGCATCATGGCATATTGAAAAGAGCGGGCTATATGGAAATTCTGAACGTAGAACTCAACATTGGGATAAAATGATAGAAGGTCCGGGTGATACCACACCAGATGCGTGGATGTTTATTGAGGTTGCCAGACGTATGGGTTATGGTGATTTATTTCCTTATTCAAAAGAAAATCACGTAGAAGAAATATACAATGAGTATAGACAATTTCATGAAGGTGCAAAACACGGTATGGCTCCTTTAGAAGTTTTAAAGAAAGAATCAGGAGCTATTTGGCCATATGTAAATGGAAAATCTACACAATGGCGTTTCAATGCAAAGTATGACCCAGCTTGTTCTAACGGTGAAGATTTTGATTTTTATGGAAAACCAGATGGAAGAGCAGTGATATGGCAACGTCCATACGAACCAGCTCCAGAAGTGCCAGATAACGATTACCCTTTTTGGTTGAATACGGGTAGAGTCATAGAGCATTGGCATACAGGGTCTATGACACGAAGAATTCCTGTATTGCATAAAGCGATGCCACATGCTTATGCAGAATTTCATCCTGAGGATGCTAAAGCATTAGGGATAAGAAATGGCGAAAATATTAAAGTAACATCCAGACGTGGTTCATGTGTATTACCAGCATCTATAAATGAAAGAGGATTGCCAACTAAAGGTCAGGTTTTTGTTCCTTTCTTTGATGAAAACATGATGATTAACGATGTGACATTAGATGCTTTTTGTCCCATATCAAAAGAACCAGATTATAAAAAATGCGCTGTTAAAGTAGAAAAAGCATAATTTATGAAAAAGAGACTCGGAATCATATCACTTTTTGTATTGTTATTTATAGCTTTTATTGTGGTCTGGAATTTTAGTTATCAAACAGGTTTAGAAGAAGCTTATATCCCTATAGAAAAAACGCAAGCTAATTCATATATCCCTTCTGAGAGTGGTGTTTTTCAACGATCAGAATTTGCATTAGAATATGCAAATATGCCCATAGATAAAAACCATGAAAGAACATTAGACTCATATTATAATAATAGAGCCTATCATGGCGCGCCACCAAGCATTCCTCATACTATTAAAGATGAAAAAAGTTTTGGCGGTAATACCTGTTTACAATGTCATCAAAATGGTGGTTTTGTTTCAAAATTTAATGCATATGCGCCTGTAACCCCACATCCCGAAATGGTTAATTGCCGGCAATGTCATGTCGCTCAAAACAGTAGAACCCTGTTTAAGTCTGCTAATTTAATTAAAGTACAAGCTCCTAAAGTGGGTGTAAACAATGCTTTAATTGGAACACCACCAATGATTCCTCATCAAATACAAATGAGAGAAAATTGTTTGTCTTGTCATGCAGGACCTGCAGCTCCTAAAGAAATTAGGGTATCGCATCCAGAACGTATTAACTGCAGACAATGTCATGTGCCTACAGACCGAGTAGTTTCAGAAATCAAGCCTTTTACAAGAACGAATAGTAATAATGATGAATAGAAAGAACTATATATACATTCTATGTTGTACATGTCTCTTTGTGCTTTTTTCATGTAGACATGGTGAAGGTGAATATCACGGTGTCACGGATAGAATTGAAGCTGAAAGTAAAAATTACCACGGTACTTCTATATCTTCTGAAAAATATTTAGAAGGAATTAAAACTATTGAAATTACAGAGGGTGAACATACTTTTTTAATTCCAGAACGTAAAAGTCAAATTACTTCATATGCTTGTACCGAGTGTCATTCAAAACCACTAACTCAAATGCAAGGTAAAGATGCAAAAAATGCGCATTGGGATATTAAATTAGTCCATGCCAATAAAAATACAATGAATTGTATTACGTGCCATAACCCAAATAACATGGATAATTTAACAAGTTTAACGGGTAATAACATCGATTTCAATAATAGTTATAATTTGTGTAATCAATGCCATACCAAACAATTTAAAGATTGGAAAGGTGGTGCACATGGTAAACGTCTTGCAGGTTGGGCACCTCCTAGGGCATCAATGACCTGTGTGAATTGTCATAATCCTCATAAGCCTCATTTTGAGTCGAAATGGCCAGAACGATTTAATACAGAAACTGTAAAAGAAAGAGAATAATTAAAACCTGTAACAGGTTCAACTAATATGTAAGGTATGAGTAGCGATAACAAAAAATGGTTTTCTTTAAATTTAAATAGGAAGAAAAAAGAGTCTTCAGGTACTTGTGGTTGCGGAAAGACTTCTGGAGGTTGCGGGTCTC
Source organism: Algibacter luteus (assembly GCF_030344935.1). NCBI lineage: Bacteria > Pseudomonadati > Bacteroidota > Flavobacteriia > Flavobacteriales > Flavobacteriaceae > Algibacter > Algibacter luteus. Next base: position 2,009,452 of record NZ_CP128313.1, read on the forward strand.
ATTCTGAACATCCTCAAATGACAGATGAAGAGTTTGCAGAAGCTGCTATAAATGCTTCTATTGGTGAAGAACGCACCAAAGATGGATTTGATCAAGTGTTTGATGTGAAAATGGACAGACGTTCGGCGTTTAAAAAACTAACCGCTAGTTTGTTAATTGGAGCCGGGGCTGTAAGTACGTCTTGCAGTGTGATTAGCGGTGATGAAAGTAAAGAAAAAGCACAAATAGATTGGGAAGAGCAATTTAAGGGTAATTATAAATTGATGGATGATGATGAGAAAAAGGGGACAGTAGAAAGATTGATGCGTTCATACGAGCTTAGAACTGGAAAAAATATTAGTATGTCCTCTAAAAATGCTGAAGATGATGTGTTGTTTGGTTATGCTTTCAATATTTCAAAATGTCAAGGATATATGGATTGTGTGAATGCTTGTGTTGAAGAAAACAATCAAGATCGGAATTCGCAAATGCAATACATCAGAATTCATGAAATGAAAGATGGTAAAGGTTTTAATTTTAATGAGGCTGATGATAATTATTACCATGAAGTGCCTGCCGAAGGACATTTTTATATGGGAACGCAGTGTTTTCACTGCGATAACCCACCATGTGTTGAAGTGTGTCCAGTACAAGCCACATGGCGAGAAGATGATGGATTGGTTGTAGTTGATTATGATTGGTGTGTAGGGTGTCGCTATTGTATGGCAGCGTGTCCGTATGATGGTAGACGTTTTAATTGGAGCAAACCAGAAGTACCAGAAACAGAAATCAATAAAAATCAGCATTATTTAGGAAACCGCATGCGTAAAAAAGGTGTTGTGGAAAAATGCACATTTTGTGTACAACGTTCAAGAGCAGGTAAAAATCCGGCTTGTGTTGAAGCTTGTCCTACTGGAGCTAGAATTTTCGGTAATTTATTAGATCCAAATAGCACCATAAGATGGGTTTTAGAAAACAAAAAGGTATTTCGATTAAAAGAAGATTTAGGTACGGAACCTAAGTTCTGGTATTTTATGGATTAATAATAGTGATTAAATGAGACGATTAAAAGTATTTAAGAGTTTAGTTATTGATAGTGTGGACGCAATAACACAAGGATCTAAAAAATACCACATTTGGATGGCATTTTTAACCTTTATGATGTTAATGGGAATGTATTGTTATTCTATTCAATTAGATCAAGGGTTAAGTGCAACAGGAATGACAGATAGAGTGAGTTGGGGTTTATATATTTCTAATTTTACATTTTTGGTAGGAGTGGCGGCTGCGGCTGTCATGTTAGTAATGCCAACATATGTATTGAAAGATATTGATTTTAAGCAGGCCGTTTTAATTGGTGAAGGACTTGCAGTGGCAGCACTTATTATGTGTTTAGCCTTTGTTATTGCAGATATGGGTGGCCCTTCAGTGTTGTGGCATATGATACCTGGAATTGGCGTATTTAATTTTCCAAATTCTATGCTAACATGGGATGTTTTGGTTCTTAATGGATATCTGTTTTTAAATATCACCATTCCGTTTTATATACTTTTTAGGCATTATCAAGGTAAAGAATCGAAGGCAAGTGTTTATGTGCCCGGTGCTATCTTATCAGTATTTTGGGCGGTTGGAATTCATTTAGTAACAGCATTTTTATATCAAGGGCTACAAGCGCGTCCTTTTTGGAACAATGCGTTATTAGGACCTCGGTTTTTAGCTTCAGCTTTCGCAGCAGGACCAGCCTTAATTATATTAGTTTTAGCTATTATTAGAACGTATACTGCTTTTAAAATTGATGATAAGACAATTAAAAAAATTGCGATGGTGGTAACGGTGGCTGCCCAAATAAATTTGATTATGCTCATTTCCGAACTTTTTAAAGAGTTTTATGCACCAACGCACCATAGTGAAAGTGCGTATTATTTATTCTTTGGACTTCACGGAAAAACGGCATTATTACCATGGATATGGACGGCAATTCCATTGAATGTTTTGGCGACTGTACTACTGACTTTCCATAAACTTCGGAATAATTTTAGGGTGTTGTTTTTCTCATGCTTTATTTTATTTGTAGCTATTTGGATTGAAAAAGGATTTGGATTGATTGTTCCAGGTTTTATTCCAGGACCTTATGGTAAAATAGCCGAATATTCGCCTACAGGTATTGAAATAGGTGTAACGCTTGGAATTTGGGCAATGGGCGCATTTGTGTTTACCATACTCGCAAAAACAGCAATTGGTATTGAATTGGGGAAACTGAGATATAAAAAATAGTATTCAGTAATAATAGATTACGAATATTCGTTGGTTAAAATAGCAATTGATTAATTTCAGTTGCTTTTTTTTATCAAGCTCTCAAAAATAGACTCAACTACAAAAAAACTAAGTATTATTACGTATTTTTGTTTCGAACAAAAGATTTTATGACTTCAGTTTCATTACATAAAAAATCTATACGTAGTTCATCATTTGATGTTTCTTGCCATAATTGTCTTAACACAAATTGTTTAATCGGAAAAAACTTAAAAACGCTTTCTACATTTAATCTTACAGAAAATAAAAACACGCTTAGGTGTAAGAAGGGGCAACAGTTTATTATGGAAGGCGCTCCAGTTAATGGGTTGTTTTTCATTTTAAAAGGCACAGTAAAAGTCATTCGAACGGGCATTAATGGGCGTGAACAAATTGTAAGATTCGCTAAGGAAGGAGAAATTATTGGACATCGAGGTTTTGGCACAGAGGAGTATTATTCAATTGGAGCCATTGCTTTGGAAGATTCGATATTGTGCTACTTTTCGAAGGATAACTTGCAGGAGGCTTTAATGGACAACCCGAAGTTTACTTATGATATGATGCTGTTTTATGCTAATGAGCTCAACAGAAGTGAGAATAAGGTAAAATCTATTTCTCAAATGACCGTTAGAGAACGCGTTATTGATACCTTATTATACATTCACAGAAAGTTCGGTGACTTAAGAGGATTCTTAAATTTACCACTTAGTCGAAAAGATTATGCTGATTACGCTGGTACTACAGAGGAACAAGTCATTCGAATTTTTTCGGCATTAAAAAAAGAAAAACTGATTACTTCTCAAGGTCGAAAAATTGGTATTACAAACCTTGATCTTCTCAAAAAAGAAATTAACGAGCATAACTATTTCTTAGATAGTTAATTTCATAATAATTCAAATAAAATTCAAAAAAAATTAGAATTATATACGTAGGCTTACGTATTTATTTTTTAGTTAAATACAATTTTCATTTTACACTAATTCAATTAGTTACAGTTTAAACCTGTTTTTTGACAGGTTTTTTTATGTTTTAAAAAGAGGTTTTTATATGGTTAATGTCATACAACAGAATTAATACTACTTATATATTTGTCAAAAAATAAGTATTTATACTTAGTGTTAATTTAAAATTAGAAAATATGAAATCATTATTTACAAAAGCTTCATTATTATTTTCATTGGCCATGATGCTTTTTGCATGTGGAGGAAAAGAAAAAAAGAAATCTACTGAAGATGTTGCAATCGCAACTACAAAAACAAAAACCTTAGAAATAGAAAAACCACAATTAACTTTTGGATTTATAAAGTTAACAGATATGGCACCTTTAGCTATAGCCAAAGAAAAAGGATTTTTTGAAGATGAGGGATTATTTGTTTCAGTTGAAGCTCAATCAAACTGGAAAAATGTATTAGATCGTGTAATAGATGGACAATTGGATGGATCGCATATGTTAGCGGGTCAGCCAATTGCAGCAGGAGCAGGTTTTGGTAGACAAGCAGAATTAGTTACACCTTTTTCAATGGATTTGAACGGTAACGGTATTACAGTTTCTAATGATGTTTGGAGTAAAATGAAACCTAATGTTCCTAAAGGAGCAGATGGTAAGCCCATTCATCCAATAAAAGCTGAAGCGCTAAAACCAGTTATCACTGAGTATAAAAACTCTGGTAAGGCTTTTAAAATGGGTATGGTTTTCCCAGTTTCAACACACAACTACGAAATTAGATATTGGCTAGCAGCGGCAGGAATTCATCCTGGAATGTATACTGCAGATAATGTTCAAGGACAAATTGATGCTGAAGTTTTATTGTCTGTTACACCTCCACCACAAATGCCAGCAACACTAGAAGCAGGGACTATTTATGGCTATTGTGTAGGTGAGCCTTGGAATCAACAAGCTGTTTTTAAAGGTATTGGTGTACCTGTAACTACCAATTATGACATTTGGAAAAACAATCCGGAAAAAGTATTTGTAATGACAAAAAAGTTTGTTGAAGACTACCCAAATACTGCGGTTGCCGTAACAAAAGCGCTTATTAGAGCTGGAAAATGGCTAGATGAACCAGAAAATAGACCTGAGGCTGTTAAGATTTTATCGATGTCTCAATACGTTGGTGCAGATGAAGCGGTTTTAGCAAACTCAATGACTGGAACTTTTGAATTTGAGAAAGGTGATAAACGAGAGATGCCAGACTTTAACGTATTCTATAAGTATAATGCGACTTATCCGTTCTACTCTGATGGTATTTGGTTCTTAACTCAAATGAGAAGATGGGGACAAATTCCTGAAGCTAAACCAGCGGATTGGTATGCAAATACAATTAAAGATATATACAGACCAGATATCTGGACTAAAGCCGCAAAATTATTGGTAGAAGAAGGAAATATTCCTGCTGAAGATATTCCACAAACAGATGGCTACAAGCCAGTAACTACTGATTTTATTGATGGTACATCGTATGATGCTAAAGATCCTATTGCTTACATCAATAGTTTTAAAATTGGTAATAAAGACAAAGCAATTCAATAATTCGCTTAACAAAAATTAAAATCATGAAGCAAAGCATAACATTAGGAAAAATAACCAAATTTATGGGATTAGGTTTTTTAAGTTCTTTAAAAGACTTATTCACTGGGAAGCTAGAAAAAGAAGATTATGTAAACTTCTTACGTAAAGTAGTCGTACCACTTGCTTCCGTGCTTTTATTTATTGGACTCTGGCATATGGGATCTCAATCTTTATATAACATAGAGGCAGAGTTTAAAATTGAAAAAGCATTAAACGATCAAGGTCCTTCAGCTGCCGAAGCTATGCGTGAATGCATTGCTTCGGGAGATGTAAGTTGTAAACCTAATACGTTGCCATCTCCAACGCAAGTTTGGGATTCTTATAAATCTTTATTAAGAGACCACAACATAATTAGTGCGGATAAAGCTGCATTTATAGAAAAAACAGCAGCTTTAAATGAAAAGCGCATCGCTGAAGGTAAAGATGCAATTACTTATACAGGAAGACCATCGTTTGTTGATCAAATATTTAGAAGTCTAAAAACTGTATTTGCCGGATTTTTATTAGCATTAGTTATTGCTGTACCATTAGGCATATTTATTGGATTAAGTCCAACTTTAAAAAGTTCGTTTAACTGGTTTATTCAAATTTTTAAACCAGTTTCACCTGTAGTTTGGTATCTGTTAGTTTTTATGATAGTAAAAACGTTATTGATAGACTCAAACGAAGATAGCTCGTTTACCATTTCGTTTATTAGTGTTGGTTTATGTTCTATGTGGGCCACATTAGTGAACACTGCTATGGGAGTATCATCTGTAGATAAAGATTATATAAACGTTGCCAAAGTATTGAAACTCGGGAGTTTTCAGAAGATATTTAAAGTAGTATTACCGTCGTCTTTACCATTAATTTTTACTGGTTTAAAAATCACGTTATCTGTAGCGTGGATGGTTTTAATTGCTATTGAATTATTGGCACAAAGTCCTGGATTAGGACTCTTTGTTTGGGAGGAATTCCAAAATGGTGCAAATGACTCTAATGCGAAAATTATTGTTGCCATGTTTGTTATTGGAATCATTGGATTTTTATTAGACCGATTGATGTTAACCATACAAAACTGGGTGAGTTTTGATAAAACTGATGCAATTTAAATAGAGTTACAAATACGCGTTAGGGATTGAACGGTTTGTTTGAGCTCGCCGACGTAGGAGGAAGCGAGTAGTGAAAGCCCGACCCTTGTGGTAACGCTCAAATAAAAATTAGAAAAATGGCATACTTAGAATTAAATAATATTTATAAAACTTACGGACAAGACGAGCATGCAACTGAAGTACTTTCGAATATTAATTTATCGATTGAAGAAGGTGAATTTGTAGCGATTGTTGGATTTACCGGAAGCGGAAAAACAACTTTGGTAAATTTAATTAACGGTTTATTAGAGCCTACAAGTGGCGAGGTTTTGTTTAAAGGCGAACCAGTACAGGGCACAAGCCATGAACGTGGTGTTATTTTTCAAAATTACTCGTTACTACCGTGGTTAACTGTTGGACAAAACGTATTTATGGCCGTTAAGGAAGCCTTTCCTAAGAAAAGTAAAAAGGAGTTAAACGCTATTGTTGCAGAATATGTTGAAATGGTAAGTTTAACACCTGCGATTAACAAGCGTCCTAAAGAACTTTCGGGAGGGATGCGCCAGCGTGTTGCCGTAGCAAGAGCGTTAGCAATGAAACCCGAAATGATAATAATGGACGAACCTCTTGGTGCTTTAGATGCCTTAACGAGAGGGAATTTACAAGATGAGATACTCAATATTTGGGGTAAAGAAAAACGAACTGCCTTATTGATTACCAATGATGTTGATGAAGGGATTTATATGGCAGATCGTATTATTCCATTAAGACCCGGTCCAAATGCAACTTTAGGACCTGAGTTTAAGATTGATATTGAAAGGCCTCGTGATAAAACCGAAATGAACGATAATGCGAATTTTAAGCAAACTAGAAATGCCATTATTGAATATTTAATGGATATAGGAAATGAGCGAAAATCGGAATCTTCTGAAGAGTTTATACTTCCAGATTTGAGTCCGAAAGATTTTGTTAATCAATTTAAATAATCGAAACAAATGGCAACTATTATAAAAGATAAAACAAATGTAACACTTACTGAAAATGGATTGTTTCCATCGTCTGAAGTGATGCTAGATTTAAAAAACTTAAAAAAAGTTTATCCAACACCAAAAGGGGATTACGTGGTTCTTGAGGATTTAAATCTTCAAATTAAAAAAGAAGAATTTGTAACTATAATTGGGCATTCAGGTTGTGGTAAAACTACAATGCTTTCGATGATTGCTGGATTAAATCCAATTTCTGGAGGAAATATATCGGTTTTAGGCAAACATATTAAAGGTCCTGGACCCGATAGAGGTGTTATTTTTCAAGCGCCTAGTTTAATGCCTTGGATGACAGCATTACAAAATGTGCTTTTAGGCGTTAATCAAGTGTTTCCTGACGCTACCAAAAAACAACGAAACGATATTGCAAAATATTATTTGCAGAAAGTAGGTTTAGAAGATTCTTTTAATAAACGTGCTTCAGATTTATCGCAAGGGATGCAACAACGTGTTGGTATTGCTAGAGCTTTTGCAATTAAACCCAAAGTTTTATTGTTAGATGAGCCCTTCGGTATGTTAGATTCTTTGACTCGCGGGGAACTTCAAGATATATTAATTGAAATCTGGAATAAAGAAAAAATTACAGCTGTAATGATTACACACGATGTTGACGAGGCTATTTTTTTAGCCGATCGCGTGGTGATGATGACAAGCGGACCAAAAGCCAAAATTGGTGATGTTTTAGATATTGATTTTGAAAGACCACGAACCCGTAAATCAGTTCTTGAGCACGATGATTATTACAAATACAGAAAACATTTAATTGACTTCTTAGAGCATTAATTTGGAGTATGTAGTTTAAGTACTATGAGATATATCATAATCAATAGAGTTTAACCATACTATATTTGCCAAACTAAAATTTTAATAAATAAAAAAATCAAAAATAACTCAAATTTAAAAACAAGTAAAAATGAAAAAACAATATGTATTAATAGGCTTGATGGCATTGATAGTTCAATTTGCACAAGCACAGTTTACATTAGATGGTGAATTTAGACCACGAACAGAATACAGAAACGGATTTGGAAGTTTAATTGCGGACGATGCCGATGCTGGATTTGGTATTTCTACCAGAGCACGCTTAAATGCTGGCTACAAAACAGAAGCTTACAAATTTTTCTTAAGCATGCAAGATGTAATGGTATGGGGTGAAAACAGACAAATTTTACCTTACGACCAAAACAACTCTTTTGCTATTTTTCAAGCATGGGCAGAAATTAATTTTGGTTCTGGTTGGTCTACTAAATTAGGACGTCAAATCCTTTCTTATGATGATCAACGTATTTTAGGTGGTTTAGATTGGGCACAACAAGGGCGTAATCATGATGCTGCTTTAATTAAATATCAAAAGGATAAATTCATTTTTGATTTAGCATTAGCTTTTAATCAAGATTACTCTAACCCAACAGGATTTGTTTCAGCTGGAACTGGATATAATACAACTGGTTTCTTTTCATATAAAACCATGCAATATGCTTATTTAAAGCAGTCTTGGGAAAATTTTTCAGGAAGCTTATTACTTATGAACAATGGTTTTCAAGAGTTTGATACAAACAGCGACCCTGATGGTGTAAGTAATTTACAAACTTTAGGAACCCATTTAAATTATAAAAAAGGAAGTTTTGGTGCGGCACTTAATGCATTTATCCAAACAGGAAAACGACAAGGTGAAGTAGATGTAAAAGGAGCACATTTATTAGGTCTTGAATTAACGTATAAAGCATCTCCTAAAGTTGGATTAGGCGCTGGAGTTGAAATAATTAGTGGTAACGATGGTGGAGCTGGTGAAACTGGTGCATTCTTCCCATTATATGGTACCAACCATAAGTTTAACGGATTTATGGATTATTTCTATGTAGGTAATCATGCCAACTCTATTGGTTTAGTAGATATTCATGTTAGCGCTAATTTTAAATTAAGCGAAACGTCTAGCTTAGTGGTAAAAGCACTAAACTTTAGCGGAGAGCAAGAACTTACTAGCGGTGAAAAATCATTAGGAACTGAAATCGATCTTGTGTTCAAGAAACAATTTAAAGGATATGCTTTAGTTGCTGGATATTCTCAAATGTTTGCGAGCGATGGCATGTACGAGTTAAAAGGTATTGCTGAAAACGACGCTGCTAGCGGCCAAAATTGGGCATGGGCGATGTTAGTTATAAAACCAAAATTTATAAACTAAATTAAATATTAGTGTTTTTCATCAGTGAATTGGATGTCATATTTATGTTATAATATGAGTTAGTTAAATGTCCAATTCTAAACGAATCCCGCCTATGGTGGGATTCTTTTATTTATTAAGTTAATACAATGAAGCTATTTCAATTTGATTATTCAATTTCAAATACATTTCTTACATTTAAGCAGTAAACAAAAATTATGCTTAAAAAAGTTTTTGGAAGTGCCGTTTTTGGTGTTGAAGCCACTACGGTTACCGTTGAAGTGAACACAGATAAAGGTGTAGGATATCATTTAGTTGGATTACCAGATAACGCGATAAAAGAGAGTAATTTTAGAATTGCAGCCGCACTTCAGAATAATGGCTACCGAATTCCAGGTAAAAAGATAATTATAAATATGTCGCCAGCGGATTTACGAAAAGAAGGGTCTGCATACGATTTAACTTTAGCTATAGGAATTTTAGCTTCTTCAGATCAAATTAAAGCGGAAGATTTAGAAAAATATTTAATTATGGGCGAACTTTCTTTAGATGGAAGTTTGCAGCCCATAAAAGGCGCGTTACCAATTGCAGTTAAAGCTAGGGAAGAAGGATATAAAGGGTTTATATTACCTAGTCAGAATGCAAAAGAAGCGGCTATTGTAAATGATTTAGAAGTTTATGGAGTCGATAATATTAAACAGGTCATTGATTATTTTGATAAAGGAGAAGTGCTAGAACAAACCATTATAGATACCCGTAAAGAATTCGAGAAAAATTTAAATTATCCTGAGTTTGATTTTAGTGATGTAAAAGGGCAAGAAGGCATTAAACGATGCATGGAAATAGCAGCAGCAGGAGGGCATAACATTATTTTAATCGGACCTCCAGGAGCAGGAAAAACCATGTTAGCAAAACGATTGCCTAGTATTCTGCCGCCTATGACGCTGCATGAAGCTCTTGAGACTACAAAAATACATTCGGTTGTTGGGCGAGTTAAAGACACCGGACTTATGGCACAACGTCCTTTTAGAAGTCCGCATCATACCATTTCAAATGTGGCACTTGTTGGTGGCGGAAGTTATCCACAGCCAGGTGAGATATCTTTATCGCATAATGGTGTTTTATTTTTAGATGAATTGCCAGAATTTAAGCGAGAAGTTTTAGAAGTTATGCGTCAACCGCTCGAAGATCGAGAAGTCACCATTTCGCGGGCAAAATTCACAGTAACTTACCCGTCGTCATTTATGTTAGTGGCGAGTATGAATCCTAGTCCAGGAGGTTATTTTAACGATCCTGATGCTCCAGTAACTTCTAGTCCTGCTGAAATGCAACGTTATTTAAGTAAAATTTCTGGTCCGTTGCTGGATAGAATAGATATTCATATTGAAGTGACACCTGTACCTTTTGATAAATTGAGTGACGATAGAAAGGGTGAAACATCTGTAGAAATAAGAAAACGTGTTACTAAAGCAAGAGAAATTCAGACCAAACGATTCGAAGAATCTGAAACCGTGCACTATAATGCCCAAATGAATACCAAACAAATAAGAAAACACTGTGTTTTAGATGAAGGCTCGAAAGCACTTTTAAAAACCGCCATGGAACGCTTGAATTTATCAGCACGAGCTTATGATAGAATTTTGAAAGTTTCCAGAACTATAGCCGATTTAGAAGGTGCAGAAGCAGTAAATGGTTCACATATTAGTGAGGCTATTCAATATCGAAGTTTAGATAGAGAAGGGTGGTTGGGATAAAATGGAACATGATGAATAGGATTTTATTTTTGATAATTTTAGTTCTAGTTTTTGGTTGTAATAAGGTGAAAACTGAAAGGCATACCAATGATTTTAAAGATGTAAAAGAAATAATAAAATCTCCTATTCTAAATTTTGAGCAAGCCAATAAGTTAGCAGAATTGCCCCTAAACTGCATTAATATAGAATATCCTAATCGTTTATCGCAAACTTTAGGAAGTGATGAAGATTTAAAACCACCAACAGAATTACATCCGGCGTTTTATGGTTGTTTCGATTGGCATTCTGCTGTTCATGGTCATTGGAGTTTGGTAAGTCTATTAAAAACATATCCTAATCTTGATAAAGCCGATACTATTAAAAATCAACTTCTTCAAAATTTATCTAAAGAAAAAATTGATGCTGAAGTCGCTTATTTTGAAGGGAAACACAATAAAACTTATGAGCGTACTTATGGTTGGGCTTGGTTATTAAAATTAGCTGAAGAATTACACACATGGGATGACGAAATGGCGAGACAATTAGAACTGAATCTTCAACCGTTAACCAATTTAATTGTTCAAAAGTATATCGATTTTTTACCAAAATTAAACTATCCATTGCGAGTTGGCACACATAATAATACAGCATTTGGACTCTCTTTTGCTTACGATTACGCTGAAACTGTAAATCATGAAGTACTCAAGAATGCCATTAAGAATCGTGCTTCTTATTTCTATATGAATGATAAAAATTGCCCCATATCATGGGAACCTAGTGGAACCGATTTTTTATCACCTTGTTTGGAAGAAGCTGCTTTAATGAAACGCTTATTATCTGTTGATGACTATAAAGATTGGCTGAATGATTTTCTGCCGCAATTAAAGGACAAAAAATTTACTTTAGAAGTTGGTATAGTATCCGATAGGACAGACGGACATTTAGTACACTTAGATGGGGTTAATTTCTCTCGCGCATGGAATTTAAATAAAATAGCGGAAGGATTACCAGAATATAAACACTTACAAAATTTAGCAAACCAACATATTAATTATTCATTGCCAAGTATATTTGACGATGATTATATGGGAGGACATTGGTTAGGAAGTTTTGCTATTTACGCATTGAACTCTTCATCAAATTCGTTAAATTAGAAAGGTGAAAAATCTTGTTTTAGATATTAATGCTGATATAGGTGAAGGTATAGGAAATGAACATTTAATTATGCCTTATATCTCGTCTTGTAATATTGCTTGTGGTGGACATGCAGGCGATGAAGCCACGATGAAAGAAGTCGTTCTATTAGCAAAAAAGCATCAAGTGAAAATTGGTGCACATCCTTCATTTCCTGATAAGGTTAATTTTGGCAGAAAAATAATGAATATGCCATGTGTAACTTTATATGCTTCCATAAAAACTCAAATAAAAAGCTTATTGGCTATATTAAATGAAGCCCATTTACCACTGCATCATGTAAAGCTGCATGGTGCTTTATATAATCAAGCTGCGATTGACAATAAAACGGCTAACACGGTGATAGAAGTTATGAAAAGTTTAATGCTTCCTGCTAAACTTTATGTGCCATATAATTCGGTAATTGCTAAATTAGCCATTGAGCAAGATATTCCTATAATGTACGAAGCGTTTGCAGATAGAAACTATAACGATGATTTAACCTTAGTTTCTAGAGATGAACCAAATGCTTTAATTGAAGATTCCGATAAAATGTTTAATCATGTATTCGAAATGTTTTCAACTAAAAAAGTAAAAACAGTAACAGGTAATTATAAAACAATAAAAGCAGAAACATTTTGTGTTCATGGAGACCATCCTAATGCGCCAAAGTTGATTAAAAATTTAAGTGTACGATTAGCAGAAAAAGGCATAAAAGTTAGATAATTTATGGCTTTTAAACTTTCATATAAACCTTATGGTGAACAAGCTATATTAATTGAATGGCCCAATAAAATTCAAGATCATATGCTTTATGATGTGCTTGAGTTTAAAACAAAAATTGAATCTGGACTATCAGAAAGAGTAAAAGAGTCACGATCTGCATATCAATCGCTTTTAATAGTTTACGAGGGAAAGGTTAACGATTTTGATACTGAAGTTGAATTATTAAAATCGATATATCAAACTTTAAATTCTTCGCAAAAAAAGAAACAATCGCGTTTATGGAAAATCCCGGTGTGTTATAGTTCTGAATTCGCTATTGATATTGAAAATTTAGCGCGTTCAATACGTATTCCAGCAAGCGAAATAATCAAACTACATACAGAACCCATCTATACTGTTTGTTTTATTGGGTTTTTACCCGGATTTCTTTATTTAAGTGGATTAAATGAAATTTTAAATACACCCAGAAAGGCAGTTCCTCGTTTAAAAGTAGAAAAAGGAGCAGTAGCCATAGGAGGGAACCAAACCGGTATTTATCCTCAAGAAAGTCCTGGAGGTTGGCATGTTATTGGGAACTCGCCTATTGAATTTTTTAACGCCGAAAAAACACCACCATGTTTTGCAAAAGCAGGAGACCAATTGAAATTTTACGAAGTTGATGTGAATCGCTATCAGCAAATAACACTAGAAATAACAAACCAAACGTATAGTCTAGAAAGCGAATTAGTAAATGATTAAAGTATTACAGACAGGACTTTATTCCACAATTCAAGATTTAGGTCGACTAGGCTCACAGGAGTATGGTGTGCCTTATTCAGGTGTTATGGATAGGCAAGCAGCCGTATATGCTAATTCGCTGTTAGGTAATGACGTCAACAACGCTGTTTTAGAAATGAGTATTACAGGGGCAACATTGAAGTTTGAATGCGATACTTTAATCTGTATTTTAGGAGCAAATATGAATCCTATGCTAAATGATGTTACCATTCGAAATAATAAAGTTTTTAAAGTTTCAAAAAGTCATGTTTTATCGTTTGGGAAATTAGAAAGTGGCTATCGCAGTTATTTGGCAGTTTTAGGCGGATTTAAAACTGAAAAGATATTAAATAGTAGAAGTATGTACCCAAATATCACAAAAGAGTCAAGAATTAAAAACGGAGATGTTTTGCCAATAAATTCTTTAACTTCAAATTATAACATGCCGTATTCCAACCTTAGAATAGATGCTACTTACATTAATGAATCGACTTTAAATGTCTTCAAAGGGCCTGAGTTTGAAAAGCTATCAAACCATCAGCAAGAACAACTTTTAAACTCAAATTTTACCATTTCTAAAAATAATAATAGAATGGCTTATCAATTAGTAGAGCCTTTAGAAAATAATTTGAATGGTATAATTACTTCGGCTGTTTTACCTGGAACCGTTCAATTAACACCAGCTGGCAATTTAATTATTTTAATGCGCGATTGTCAAATAACAGGTGGTTATCCTAGAGTCTTGCAATTGGCAGAGTCTTCAATGAATAGTTTAGCACAAAAAGTAGTAGGACGAAGTATAAATTTCAAGCTAATCAGCGAGTTCTAAAGCTATTTCTATCATATCTTTAAAAGTGGTTTCTCGATCGCTCGCCGATGTTCTTTCACCCGTAACCAAAGAATCAGAAATGGTTAAAACCGATAAAGCCCGTACGTTATGTTTAGCAGCAATAGTATATAATCCAGCCGTTTCCATTTCAACACAAAGCACACCAAATTTAGACCATTTTTTATAAGATTCGAAATCGTCGGCATAAAATTCATCAGAAGTAAAAACATTACCTGCTTTCAATGGAATATTTTTCATTTTGGCAGTTTCAACGGCTTTTTGAAATAACTCAAAATCTGCTGTTGGCGCATAATCTGCACCACCAAAGCGTTGTTCGTTAAGGCCTGAATTTGATGATGCCGCCATAGCTAAAACAATATCCCTTATTTTAACGTGTTTTTGATAAGATCCCGAACTACCGACTCTAATTAGGTTTTTCACACCATATTCGGTTATTAACTCGTGGGCATAAATAGAAATAGAGGGCACGCCCATACCTGTACCCATAACAGAAATAGGTTTTCCATTATAAGTGCCAGTAAAGCCTAACATACCTCGAACTTTATTGAAACAAGTAGGATTATCAAAAAATGTTTCCGCTATCCATTGGGCTCTTAAGGGATCGCCAGGAAGTAAAATGGTTTCTGCTATTTCTCCTTTTTTAGCTTCAATATGAATACTCATAATTATAAAAATTAGTAATTTGAAATTGATTCTTCACCGTTAATTATGGCTATTCCAGAGGATGTTCCTAATCTGTTTACACCTAAATTAATAAACTCTAACGCCGTTTTTTGGTCTCGAATACCTCCCGAAGCTTTTATTTTCACACAACCTTTGCAAACACTTTGCATGATATTAATATCATTTAAGGTAGCGCCTCCAGTACCAAATCCAGTAGATGTTTTAATAAAATCTGCGCCACTATGTATGGCTAATTCACTAGCTTTAATAATTTCAACCTCACTAAGATAGCAGGTTTCGAGAATAACTTTAAGCGTATTATTCGGTAATTCTAGTTTTACTGCTTCAATATCTTTCCAAACGGCATCAAAGTCCTTGCTTTTTAAAAGACCTATATTTATTACCATATCAATTTCATCAGCACCATCTTTAATAGCTTTGGTGGTTTCAGCAACTTTAGCTTCTGTGCTCATAGCACCTAATGGAAAGCCAACAACGGTACATACTTTTACATCGCTATCTTTTAGAGCTTTTTTAGCTAAACCCACATAGCAACTGTTAACACATACCGAAAAGAACTTGTATTGCTTTGCCTCTTCACATAAATTAATGATATCTTTTTTGGTGGCAGTTGGTTTTAATAGCGTGTGATCTATATAAGTATTTAAGGGTTCCATTTGTTTTAGTTTATATCAAGATAGTTTTTTAAGGTATAAATGTTTGGCTAATATTCATAATATTATTGCTTATATACTATGATTTTAATCAGTTAAAATGTTTTGAAAAAATACAAATAACAAGTTAGGGAAACCTTTAGAATAAGCCAAGTTGAATTAAAAAACTAATAATAACCTGCTAATTAAAAAAAGCCATTTTGAAATCAGTCGATTTCAAATGGCTTTTTTATTGTAATTAACCAAATAATATAATATTACACTTGTTTGTTGGTGCTTATAGACTGATTATTGTTAGAGTTTAAAACAGTTTCAATATAATCCTTGTATACCTTGGTGTTTCTAATTTGTCGGCTACTGTATCCAGATTTAATAATACTGGAAGTATCTATTCTATCGGCACCAGCATCAATATATTTTAGAGCAATGTCTAAATCGTCAATGCCTCCCGAGGCTTCAATTTTAGCTCGGTCTCGTAAGGTTTTCTTTATAATTTTTACTGCTGTTAATGTAGCGCCACTTTTTGAAAAACCTGTTGACGTTTTAATTATATCTGCTTTGGCATCTAAGCATATTTCACATGCTTTAATAATTTCGTTTTTATTCAATTCTGAAATCTCAACAATAACCTTTAAAGGGGTTTTACCAATGGCACGTTTAACATCACTAATATCTTTTAAAACTGAAACATAGTTTCGGCTTTTCATGTACCCTAAATTTAGAACCATTTCAATTTCATCAGCTCCATCTTCTATGGCCTTTTCAGCTTCATATATTTTAGATTGCGTAGACATACTTCCTAGAGGAAACCCAATAGCTGTACACACTTTAGCATCAGAATCCAACAACAATTGTTTTGCTAAGGGCACGAATGAACTACTTACGCAAACACTGTAATAGCTGTTTTTATGTGCTGCATTACACAAATCAATAATTTCACGTTCGGTGGTTGTAGGTTTCAATAAAGTAAAGTCGATATAACTAGAAATATCCATAGGGTTTAGTAGGTTTTATGTGTTTAAAAATCAAATATTAAAGGGAATGTATACTCGATTTAAAATTGTTTTTATGTATAAATTTGGGACATACATAGAAGCTAAATTATTAATTTAAATGAAATCATTGATATAAAAACAACAATTTTAGATTAAATGCACATCATTATTTCTATAAACTAGATATACGGTAGAAAAGTATGTTCAGTTTATTATTTTTATGTTAAAATTAATTGAATTTCTGAGATAAGGTTATAAAAAGCTCCTTTTTACTGCGCGTATAACAGTAAAAAATAAAAAAAGCAACAATCATCTTTAAACAAAGATTCATGTTGCTTTTCAACTAACCAACCAACTAATAGACTCCAAGTGCAACTAAATGTTACATATAAGAGCTATTATATTTTAAAATTCTTCCGTAACCAAGTCTCCTTGATTTCTAAATACTAATTTATCATCAAATGCATCTAATAAAATGATGCTATCGGTAGTAACTCTACCGGCAAGAATTTCTTTACTTAAAGCATTTAAAACTTCTTTCTGAATGACACGTTTTACAGGGCGCGCTCCATATTCAGGATTGTATCCTTTTTCTGCTAAATAAGCCACTGCTTCTGGGGTTGCATCAAACGTAATACCTTGTTGAGCTATCATTTTGGTAATACCTTTTATTTGTAACCCAACAATGTCAACAATGTTTTCTTTGCTTAATGGTGTGAACATGATGGTATCATCAATTCGGTTTAAAAACTCTGGTCTTACCGATTGCTTAAGAAGGGCTAAAACATCTACTTTTGCTGCTTCTATAGCCGAATCAATATCTTTCGTGGCATCAAAACGTTCTTGGATAATCTGGCTTCCCATATTAGAAGTCATAATAATGATGGTGTTTTTAAAATCTGCAACACGACCTTTATTATCTGTTAAATGCCCTTCATCTAAAACTTGTAAAAGGATATTAAACGTATCTGGATGCGCTTTTTCAATTTCATCTAATAATACCACAGAATAAGGTTTTCTGCGAACTGCTTCGGTTAACTGTCCACCTTCATCATAACCTACATATCCTGGAGGTGCGCCCACTAATCTGCTTACCGCATGACGCTCTTGATATTCACTCATATCTATTCTAGTCATGGCATTTTCGTCATCAAAAAGATATTCTGCTAAAGCTTTAGCCAATTCAGTTTTACCAACACCTGTAGTTCCCAGGAACAAGAAGGTACCAATAGGTTTTTTAGGGTTTTGTAACCCAGCACGACTGCGTCTTACGGCATCACTTACAGCTTCAATAGCTTCTTCTTGACCCACAACACGCTTATGTAATTGATCTTCAAGTTTTAATAGCTTCTCACGTTCACTTTGTAGCATTTTAGTAACAGGAATTCCTGTCCATTTTGCAACAACTTCCGCAATATCATCATAGGTAACTTCCTCTTTAATTAATGAGGTTTCAGCATGTTCTTGAAGTTTCAGTTGTAAGGCTTCAAGTTCTTCTTGAGCTTCTTTAATTTTTCCGTAACGTAGTTCGGCTACTTTACCGTAATCGCCTTCACGTTCGGCTTTTTCTGCTTCTAACTTAAAGTTTTCAATAGCCTGTTTTGTGTTTTGAATGTTATCAACAACTTCTTTTTCACTTTTCCACTTGGCATTTATTTCATTTCTAGATTCTTTTAGATTTGCTAAATCGGCACGTAAAGACTTTAATTTTGTTTCATCTTTTTCGCGTTTAATGGCTTCTATTTCAATCTCTAATTGCATAATTTTTCTATCCAAAACATCCAGTTCTTCTGGTTTAGAATTGATTTCCATTCGCAATTTAGATGCCGCTTCATCCATTAAGTCGATAGCCTTATCGGGTAAAAAACGATTGGTGATATAACGTTGAGATAACTCTACCGCACCAATAATCGCTTCGTCCTTTATACGAACTTTATGATGCGTTTCATATTTCTCTTTAATACCTCTAAGTATGGAAACTGCACTTTCGGTATCAGGTTCATCCACCATTACCTTTTGGAAACGACGCTCTAAGGCTTTGTCTTTCTCAAAGTATTTTTGGTATTCGTCTAAAGTTGTGGCACCGATAGCGCGTAATTCTCCACGTGCTAATGCAGGTTTTAAGATATTTGCTGCATCCATGGCGCCTTGACCGCCACCAGCTCCCACAAGTGTATGGATTTCGTCAATAAATAACACGATATCTCCATCGCTGGTAGTTACTTCTTTAATAACTGCTTTTAAACGCTCTTCAAACTCACCTTTATATTTAGCACCAGCAATAAGTGCGCCCATATCTAGTGCGAAAATTTGCTTTTCTTTTAAATTTTCTGGAATATCGCCATCAATAATTCGGTGCGCTAAACCTTCAGCAATGGCGGTTTTACCTGTTCCTGGTTCACCCACTAAAATAGGGTTGTTTTTTGTTCGACGAGATAAAATTTGAAGGATTCTTCTAATTTCTTCATCACGACCAATAACAGGATCTAGTTTACCATCTTTCGCTAATTGGTTTAGGTTTTTAGCATATTTATTTAAAGCATTATAGGTTTCTTCTTGACTTTGTGAAGTTACATTTTCACCTTTACGAAGCTCTTCAATAGCAGCTTTAAGACCTTTTTCTGTAACACCTTGGTCTTTTAACATTTGAGCTATTTTGCTATTCGATTTAAAAACTGCTAGTAATAAATGCTCGATTGACACAAAATCATCTTTCATTTTTTTAGCAATAATAGATGCTTCGTTTAAGCTTTTTCCAGCTTCACGAGATAGCATAAGTTCCCCTCCTGAAACTTTTGAAAAGCTTTCAAGTTGTTTATCTAACGCTTGTTCTAAAATATTAACGTTTACATTTAATTTTTTTAAAAGAAACGGTAATACGTTTTCATCAACCTCGAAAATACCTTTAAAAATGTGTTCATTTTCAATTTGTTGATGCCCGAAACCCTGAGCAATTTGTTGCGCTTGCTGTATGGCTTCTTGCGATTTAATTGTATAATTGTTTAAGTTCATAGTATTAATTTCTTTTTCTTTTCAACTCGTATAAGTCAAGAATCTTACCAATACATATAACTGGACAAAATGACTGTAATGACTACTTTTTAAATGACTTTTTGTCGGTTTTTACTTCGTTTTACATAATTACTTTGTAATGTATGGATTATGTATGGGTAACTTATTAGCATCAAAGTAAGTGATAAATTACATTTGGAATTCTAAAAACTTATATATGCGCTCATTTTTTACTTTGTTAGTTTTACTATCGTTATCAATGCTTTTAGAGGCTCAATCTGTTCAAGACGACTTTGAAGGCAGTGGAACCATTACTTCATGGTACGGAGATAATTGTAACATGAATATTAATTACACGAATCCTTATTCTGAGGGCATTAATACATCCAGTACCGTGTTGGAGTATCATGATGTAGGCGGGCCATATGCTAATGTGCAATTTGATATTAATAGTAATTATGATTTATCTACAAAGAATTCATTTAGTCTAAAAATTTATGTACCATCAAGTGGTTTAACAGGGAATCAAACCAATCAAATTTCACTTAAACTACAGGATAAAAATCTAGCACAACCTTGGTCTACACAAAGTGAAATTATAAAACCAATTCAATTAGATCAATGGCAAGAAGTTGTTTTCGATTTTGAGAATGATACTTACATTAATTTAGATGGTAATTCTCCAGCTCCTGTTGAAAGAACAGATTTTAACAGAGTAGTGATTCAAGTTAACGGAGAGAATAATACTGATTATGTTTTAGCCTATATTGATGATCTTCTTTATTTTAACACAGAATCTAGCACTCCCATATATGATAATTTGGTTTGGTCAGATGAATTTGATGGTACAGGGGCCATAAATGGAGCAAATTGGTATCATCAAACACAGCTTATTGCAGGCAATAGTTGGGCTAATGGAGAAGTACAACATTATACAAACCGAGAAGCAAATTCATACGTGAGTAATGGTACATTAAAAATAAAAGCGATAAAGGAAACTTATACAGATCAAGGGCATCAAAAAGAATACACCTCGGCAAGATTAAATTCAAAATTTGCTTTTAAATATGGTAGAGTAGAGGTTCGTGCAAAATTACCATCAGTTGCTGGCACATGGCCTGCAATTTGGTTACTAGGAAAAAACATTAATGAAGATGGTACTTATTGGGATAATGAAGGTTTTGATACAGATAGCTGGCCATTTTGCGGTGAAATTGATATTATGGAGCCTAATGTTGCTAAAACACAAACATTAGCTACATGGCATTGGGATAATGGCTCGGGATATCAATACAATTCAAACAGCGTACCATTGGCGAATACAGATGCCTCACAAAATTTTCATGATTATGTATTAGAATGGAGTCCCGATACTATGAAAATTTATATCGACAATACATTAGTAAATCAAATGCCAACAGTAAATCCATTTAACGAAGAATTTTTCGTGTTGCTTAATGTTGCTATGGGTGGCAGTTTAGGCGGACCGATTGCTGGTAGTTTTACCAGTGATATTATGGAAATTGATTATGTAAGAGTTTATCAAGAAAGTAGTTTATCTACTTCAAAAGCAAAAAATAACACCTTTAAGTTTTATCCAAACCCAGTTGAAAATAAATTCAATATAGAGTTTGCTCAAATTAATAACAATAAGGTTTTGGTTGAAATTATTGATTTTAATGGACGAATCATTAATCAATCAGAATATATAAATAATGGTTCGAAGCTTACCTATGATACTCGTGCTTTAAATACTGGTTTCTATTTTATGAATATTATATATGATGACGGCTCCAAAAGCGTAATGAAATTTATAAAGCAATAATATTTGTAAGTTTTTATTAAAAGTGCGACATTTAGTCTATGGGATTAATTAATAAATTATTTGGAGGTTCGACTGAGCCAAAAGTAGAAAAAGTATTGCCTTGGTTACCCTTAACTGAAGTGGCGCAACTAGACTCGATAAACGAAAAATCTAACACAAAAACGCAGGTTATATTTAAACATTCTACACGATGCGGTATAAGTAGAATGGTCATGAATCAATTCGTTGAAGCATATCTTTTAACCGAAAACGACCTCGATTTATATTATTTGGATTTATTGAATTACCGAGAAGTTTCGAATGAAACAGGGTATAAATTCCAAGTTTTACACGAATCGCCTCAGCTTATAGTCATAAGAAATGGAGTAGTGGTGGCGCATGCATCGCACGGCGCGATTAATGATATAGATTTAACTAGATTTATTTAGAAGCATTTTAAGTCTTGAGTTGTCAATATCTTTTTGTTTACGGAACACTTCAGAAGGAGGCAAATAACGAAATGTCTATATATTTAAATAAGAACTCGGATATTGTTGGTAGAGCCAGTTTTCAGGGGAAATTGTATAATGTTACATGGTTTCCAGGGGCTGTCTTAAGCAACAATAAAACAGATTTCGTTTATGGAACAATCTTTAAAATGAATCATTCCGAATCCGTTTTAGATGTTTTAGATGGTTATGAAGATTTCGATGCTAACAACCCTGAATTTAGTTTGTTTAAAAGAGAAATAATAACCGCAACTTTACAAGATGGCTCAAAATTAAAAGCTTGGATCTATTTATATAACCAGCCTATAAATAAGTTAAAAGAAATTAGTTCTGGTGATTATTTAAAAGAAATTAAGAAAAAATAGAATCAGAAAAAAACCTCTTAAAATAATTTTAAGAGGTTTTTTATTTTATTGTCTAATCGTATAAGAATTTATAATGTCTTTTAATTGAAGTTTTAAATCTTCACCAGTGTCATAAATCATTTGTTCTTCAGTTGGAAACGGAACAGCACGTTGTTCTAAAAACGGGATTAAATTAGTATCTAAAGCTCTTCGATCTCCACGCGATGTTGCATAGATATGCTGAAAAACAAACTCGCTAGAAATAGGGAATGCATCCATGAGTTGATTTGATTGTATATTTACATATTCTACATTTCCTGTAACTTGAGTTGCTTTGAATTGCGTAAACTCATAATATTCACAACGAACGGTTTTTAAATTATCAACTTGAATAGCATTTCCAAGACTATCTTTAACAATTTGCCCTCGGTCGTCTAGTAAATTCTTCTTACCATCGGCTATTTGTTTTTCTTTTATAACCTGACGTTCTTTAACTTGCTCTGGAGATACGTTAATCTCTCTTAAATTAACACGCATGTTATAATCGTAATTAATTTTGTCTTCTGGTGCACTATGGTATTCTGCCCAAAAATTGTTTAGTCCGTAGCTACTAAAATTTAATAAATCTTTTTCTAATCGTATTGGAATAATTTTTCGCGTATCATTAATCATATCAACCAGAACAAAGTCTGTTCCTTTTTGATGTGCAGATTGCATCAACTGACGAACATCTTGATAATTAGGATTTATATCTTCAATATCTTTAAGGGTATTATAGGCAGCTCTTATATCTAATTTATTATCAGATTTTAGAAGTGCTACCGCATTATCATAAAGTTGCGCGGAGGCATCATTTTTATAATTTATAATCTGATTAGTATAATTAGACAAATCAAATTTAATTTCCCTTCCGTCCGCATAAAGAGGCAGTAAAGGTTTTATACGTTCTTGACGGTTATCCAACCCGACATAGGCATCATAAATACGAATATAATTTTCTGGGTTGTTATCGTTTTTTAGAAAATTGATGTTTTCTAAATCGCGAGCAGTAGCTTTATTGAAAGCTTCTTGTAGCATGATAATAAAATCCGCTTTACTTTTTTTGTCCTTATTGGTTCGTAATTTACCAATAGCATAAGTTATGGCCTGATCGTAATTACCAACACTTACCGCTTTTTCAATTTGTTTACTTGTACTGCAAGAAAGTATAACCAGTATGATAATTGCTGAAAGTAATATTCTTTTCATGATGTTAGAGTTTTTGGGTTATTGGATTGTTATTCCAATTAGGGTGCCAAAGTACTAAAACATCAGATAAAATACTAATATATCCGATTAAATGTATTTAAATCTTATTTATTGTAGGATATAACTTATTTTTTAACGTAAACTGGTAGTAATGTTGTAGAAACTTCACCAAAACCGATTCGTGTACCATCATTTTCACAATGTCCGCGCAAAATCACGGTATCATTATCATTGATAAACTTTCGCTCGGTACCATCTTTCATTTTAATTGGGTTTTCACCTTTCCAAGTTAATTCAAGCATAGAACCAAAAGAATCTGGGGTTGGCCCCGAAATAGTACCACTTCCCATCATGTCTCCAGAATTTACAGGGCAGCCATTAACAGTATGATGTGCTAATTGTTGCACCATATTCCAGTACATGTATTTAAAATTGGAATTACTAACGACTGTTTCTTTTGCACCTTGAGGTTTTATCGCTACTTCCAATTTGATATCGTAACTCTTTTTTCCTTTGTATTGAAGATAATCAAGTTGTTTTTTTATGGGTTTCGGTCCTTCGACTCTATAAGGCTCAAGAGCATCTAAAGTTACAATCCAAGGTGAAATTGACGAGGCAAAATTTTTCGCTAAGAACGGGCCTAATGGCACATATTCCCATTTTTGGATATCTCTCGCGCTCCAATCGTTAAGTAAAACAAGTCCAAAAATATATTCTTCTGCCTCTTTAATTGGAATAGGTTCTCCTAAATCGTTAGCATCGGTTGTAATAAAAGCCATTTCAAGCTCAAAATCTACTAATTTACTTGGTCCAAAAACAGGCTCAGAAGCCCCATTAGGGAGGGTTTGACCTTGAGGTCTATGCACTGGAATCCCTGACGGAATAATAGAAGAACTTCTTCCATGATAGCCAACTGGAATATGCAACCAATTTGGTAGTAAAGCATTTTCCGGATCTCTAAACATAGTACCAACATTAGTTGCATGTTCTTTACTCGAGTAAAAATCAGTATAATCGCCAATTTGCACAGGAAGTTGCATTTCAATTTCATCTAAACGAAACAGTATAGTTTCCTTATGTTTTGTGTTATTTTTTAAAATATCGTTACTGGCATCAAAAATTTGAGCAATTCTATTTCTTACCGCACGCCATGTTTTTCTACCGTCAGCAATAAAATCATTTAATGTGTCTTGAAGAAAAATATCATCCGTTAAAGGAATACCATCAAAATACCCAAGCTGGTGCAAAGCACCAAGGTCTATTGCCGTATCTCCAATACGTGTTCCAATGGTAATAATATCATCTCGTGTCAAAAACACACCAAAAGGAATGTTTTGAATGGGAAAGTCTGAATTTTTATCAACGTGTAACCACGATATTCTATCAGGATTGTTGGCGGATAATGGCATAACTTGTTTTTAGTTTTAAAATTATTGTATTCTTATCAAACCTACACATTTTTTTTATTTTAATGTAAAAAAACATAAAAAATATAGATTAATTTAAATGGTTAATAAACCGTTGAAAACTTAGAAGTAAATCTGCATTTTTTGATATTAATAACTAATCTATTTCCTATTTTTGCACATTATTAAACTAGAACTCTATTTTTATGCAACGCGACGAACAAATTTTTGAACTAATCCAAGCAGAAAAAGAACGCCAGCTTCATGGTATTGAACTTATTGCTTCAGAGAATTTTGTAAGCCAACAAGTTATGGAAGCTGCTGGCTCTGTGTTAACCAATAAATATGCCGAGGGTTACCCTGGAAAACGCTATTATGGTGGTTGCGAAGTTGTAGATGAAGTAGAGCAAATTGCTATTGATAGAGCAAAAGCTTTATTTGGTGCTGAATATGTAAATGTTCAACCGCATTCAGGTAGTCAAGCAAATACAGCAGTATATCATGCGTGTTTAAATCCTGGAGACAAAATTTTAGGATTCGATTTATCTCACGGTGGACATTTAACACATGGGTCGCCTGTAAATTTTTCTGGTAAATTATACAATCCAGTATTTTATGGCGTAGAGCAGGAGACAGGTGTATTAAATTATGATAAAATTCAAGAAATTGCTACCAAAGAGCAACCAAAATTAATAATTGCAGGTGCTTCAGCATATTCTAGAGATATCGATTTTAAAAGATTTAGAGTTATAGCTGATAGTGTTGGTGCTATTTTAATGGCAGATATATCGCATCCGGCAGGATTAATTGCAAAAGGTATTTTAAATGATCCTTTACCTCACTGTCATGTCGTAACTACTACAACGCATAAAACGTTAAGAGGCCCAAGAGGAGGGATGATTATGATGGGTAAAGATTTTGATAACCCATTTGGTATCAAACTTAAGAATGGCAACTTACGTAAAATGTCGTCTTTATTAGATTCAGCAGTATTCCCTGGAAATCAAGGAGGACCATTAGAGCATATTATTGCAGCAAAAGCCATTGCATTTGGTGAAGCTTTAACCGATGATTTTTTACACTACCAATTACAAGTTAAGCAAAACGCTACAACTATGGCAGATGCGTTAGTTGCAAAAGATTATAAAATCATTTCTAATGGTACAGACAACCACTGCATGCTCATAGACTTGCGAAATAAAAATGTATCCGGTAAGGAAGCTGAACAAGCCCTAGTGAAAGCAGATATTACTGTAAATAAAAACATGGTACCTTTTGATGATAAATCGCCGTTTGTAACCTCAGGAATACGTTTAGGTACTGCCGCTATTACAACACGTGGTTTAAAAGAAGATGATATGGTTACAATTGTTGATTTAATTGATGAAGTGATCACCAATTTTGAAGATGAAGCCGTTTTAGAAGCTGTAAAAACAAAAGTAAATGCTATGATGAAAGATAAACCTTTATTTGTTTAAGCCTTGAATCACTTTAGTGTTAATTATAAAAAATCCCGCTTTAAAGTGGGATTTTTTTATTTTATGATTTATTAATTAAAGTTGAAACTCTAATTCTCGGTATTTAACTTCTTCAGTTATTTCTTCAACATTACCTAAATACTCTTTTCCCCGAAGTTTACCCACAGTATGCGCTTTTAAATCTATTTCGGAATGTTGTTTTACAAGGTTTTGTATTTTTTGTTGGTCTGTGTCATTTTCAATGGATGCTAACCATTGATCTTCTTCGTTTTCTGATAACATCAAAGGCATTCTTGGTCCTTGAATTTTAGGATTGTTATGAATTTTAGCCATCATAGGATTGCCTTTAGTGGTCACTATAGAGAAGGTATGCATTCTGCCGCCATTATCAGGATTTATCCATTCGCTCCATAACCCTGCAAGTGCAATAGGTTCATTATCTTTTTGTTGAATAAAAAACGGATAGGTTTTTTTATTTAAGTGATGATGTTCGTAAAACCCGTCTATGTAAACAATACAACGTTTGTTTCTAGCCGAATCTCTAAACGCGGGTTTATCAAAAATGGTTTCTCCACGCGCGTTAAGTGTATTATTCCAGAATTTTTTGAGTTGATTTTCGTCTTCCACCCAAAATGGAACGAGCCCCCAAGTAGCAACAGTAGGGAATTCTGGCGATTCGTTGGTGTAAATAAGTAATTCGGGATGACTAAAACCTGAAGCATGATGAATAGGTAAATCGGTTAACGGAATTAATTTTTCCATAATTTCTTCAACCGCAGCCAAATCACCTCGACGCTTTGCACGTTTTAGTTGCGCTTCATAACTCGCTTTAATGTCGTAGCACATTGTATTTGTTTATAGTTTGAATGATTTATCGCTTTATCTAATCTTCAGATTTTTGCAATGGACCTTCCCATAAAACTTGTTCTATCATCCAAATATCATCTCGCTTTGAAAGTAGAATATAATCAATGCCCCACCACGCCGTTACTTTTGCTGATGCAATTACATTTCCAATATCTAAAACTTCAATTTTCTTTGGTGCATCAGGATCAGGAAATTTTTTTTTCTCTAAAACATTTCTCGCGAATTCTAAGGCCTTTTCAAACGACATATGGTCAACCTGTTTATATTGGTTGGATGTTTTGTCTTTCCAAAAACCAAATTTATTTAATGCAGGCTGAAGACTTTCTATTAGTTTATTCTCATCGCCTTGATAAAAACCTTCAATGTAGTTAAGGCAGGCATTTTCAACCCCTTCTTTATCAGTATTATTTTGGGAGATTGCAGTTGAAAACGTTAAAAGGAAAGTTACTAAAACTGTTAGACATTTCATAGTTTTTAAATTTTTGATTGATTTGAAAACTAAAAATAACTGTAATTGTTTGATAATAATGTTAATAGAGCGTTAATCTTCCTCTGGAAAAGTAATGTGCTGATATGCACCTAAATCTGGTGATGTCGTCCTATCAACATTTAAAATATCGAAAGGTACTTGTGTTGAAAATGTCGCTAATCCTTGACCATTTGCCGCAGAATCATCGCCAATTATCATTTCATTTGAATCTGCATCTTTAAAATTCGGGTCTGCATTGAAAATGTTACCCTCATATTTAGAAGTATCATTAAAATCATAATTAGCCCCAGTGAAATTATTATTGTTATCGTTAAAACGAATTAAACAATTGGTAAATTTAAAGTTATAAACGACTGATTCATCTTCAATTTCATCCAAAAGAATTTCAGGATTATCATTGCCGTAAATTATACAGTTATTAAAATTAGCTTCTGTTAAATTAGCAATCGTAGCATTATTGTCTTCATCTAAAACAAAATTATTGAGTAACAATGCAGGAAATTGTCTAAATCCGTCGTCCCAATAATTCGCAATGGTAGAATGGGTAACGTTATATTTTCCTCCTAAGGTTCCAGCAAAAGAAGACAAGCCTGAGTTATTAATAACCAAATTTTCAGCATTTATGGAAGTGTTTCTACCCAAAATACCAAAACTACTAGAATTGTAAATTTGTGTGTTTGTAACAGTAAGTTTATCGTTTGCCTCATCAGGGTTTCCATCAGAAAGGATTCCAATTGTAGCATTTTTAATGGTGGCGTAATTTATAGTGTTATTGATGCTACCGTCTAAAAGCCATATGGTTCCCCATTGCCCTTGAATTTCGGCAAAATTTGGTTCTAACCGGTCGCCCTCAAAAATGACTTCGTTTTCTAATAAATCGCGGTCGTTACTATACGCTCCATTAACATTGATACTCGCGCCATTGGATACAATAATACCTGAATTTTCATGAAAATGTAAACGAGCTCCGGATTCGATGGTTAACGTTTCGTTTGTGGGCACTGTGGCGAAACCATAAATAACATAGGGTTTCTCATTAGTAAAGTTGAGTTCTGTAGGTAATAATTCTCGACCTTGTAATTCAGTTTCAACCATTTCTCCGCCTAAGTCTAGCGTTAAGGTTTCGATAACTTTGGTTGTATTATCTCTATCTGGGTAAATAAAAACAGCATCTTTAACAAGTGTAACTAATTCAACTTTTTGAAGGTTTGAGCCTGAGTCAAATTCAATTTGATCAGTATATAAATAATTTCCATCGGGATTAGGGAAATTATTAATGTCAATAGTCGTTTCGACAAAAATAAATAAACTGTCTTTTGCTAAAATTTCAACATTTGTAAAATTTTTACCAGCAATACCATCAACGCTTAATCTGTAATTTGAGATATCGCCTGAAGCCAATGCTACCGAAGGAATGGAAATATCATTATCACTTCTATTGTACACTTTTAAGTTATAAGTGCTAGAACCTATGTTTGTAAAAACTGTATCTAAATATACCGTGTCTTTAGAAAATTTAAGACTACCAGTACTTGCAGAGAATTCAAAATCTTTACGACAAGAGCTCCAAAAAATTAAAAATCCCAGTGTAAATGTGAAGTATAAATAGCGTTTCATTAAAATCATAAGTTTGAGGGTTAAAAATATAACTTTTGAATTTATGATTTAGTATGTATGTATGATTTAATCGAATAAATCAACAATTTCTACTGGAATTCTTGTTGGACGACCGGTTTTCGCATTTATCAAACACCATTTTGTTTCCGATTTAGCAAGGAGTTTGTTGGTATTGGCATTATAAATTTCAACTATACGTGTATATTTCACACCTTCGGCCTGAGCGATATAGGTTTTTAAATTGATGGTATCATTTAAAAAAGCAGCGCTTTTGTACTCGATAAAATGCGATAGTAAAAACCAACTATATTTTGTTTGCAAATCAATCGAAGCTTTAGATTGCCAATGGGCTTTGGCTACATCTTGTACCCATTGCACATAATGTACGTTGTTAACATGATTTAAATCATCTATGTAATCTTTGTTTACAACTAAAGTGCTTTCGTATATGGTCATTCCAAGATTATTTACAATTGTATTAATTTGTGTTTTGTTATTAATCAATCATCACTTTCCATGTGACATCATAAGTCTCATTTGGTTTTAATGTTTGCATACCAATTTTATTATTAAAGCTATCTGAAACACCAGTTGTTGGTTCAATAGCAATATTGTTTACTTTTGGAGGGGTATAAACTTGTAAAAAATTATTATCAGAAGAAGACGTTATAGTTAATTGATACTTAGGTGTATTAAACTTGACTTCGTTAGTATTTAAAATCCAGCAGTCATCAAGTCTTTGATTTTTGATTTGAAAAATTCCATCAGATTCGTAATCTTCAAATCCGTTGGTTATATTTCGATTATCAAACACCAATTTTTTAGTAGCGTCGAACTTAATATCACTTTCAAATAAATTGTCACTTAAAAAATAAGGATGCCACCCGAGTGTAAAAGGGAATGTTTTACTTGATGTATTTATTACAGAAACTAGTAAAGTCACAGTGTTTTGAGTAAATACATATTTTAATTTTATGTTGAAGGTAAATGGAAATCCTTTTGAAAGTTCTGTTTCATCATACTCTAAAACTATAGTAGCAGAATCATCACTTGTATTGGTTTCTTTTACTAGAAATGATTTATTAAAAACCAATCCGTGTAATGCATTGTTTTCTTCTTTTTGATTAATTTCAAATTGATGTTGTTTACCTTTATATTTATAAGTGCCATCTTTGATTCTATTTGCAAAAGGAAATAAAATAGAAGAAGCGTAAGTTACATCATAAGTTAAAGGTGCTAAATTTTCAATAATTACCTTTCCGTTTAGAATTAGTTCTTGCAACGAACCTCCATCATTAATGCTAAGTTTCGCATAAAGTTTGCTCTTGGCATCTTCAACTTCTAAAATATTTAAGTCTTGATTGTGGTTTATTTTATACACAGTTCATGATTAATTTTAAATTATTGATATACAATATTTTATGTTAAATTAACTCAAGTGTTTGTTGTTAAATTTATTGCGATAAAATCTAAACACGAATTAATAACAACCTTGTAATTTTTATTGAACAAATTGGCGTTTTAATTAATTATTAAAAGCTCGAAATTATAGGATAAAAGTAAAACTTTTGAAACTATGAATGACTATTTATAAACCAATTTTTTACAAGAATTAAATCTTTATATTTACTAACTAACTAAACTAATTACAAATATGATAGGAATCATTTCTTTCTTTGGCTTCACGTTAATGGTTGCCATCATATCTTACTATGCAACTAGAACAACGGATGAGAATTCGTCTGATGGCTATTTTCTTGGTGGTAGAAGTCTAACCGCTGGCGTAATTGCAGGATCTTTACTTCTTACCAATTTATCAACAGAACAAATAGTAGGATTAAATGGTAGTGCTTATACCGATGGGCTATCAGTTATGGCATGGGAAACACTAGCTGCTATCGCTATGGTAATAACAGCTATTTGGTTATTGCCAAGATATTTGAAAGGCGGATTAACCACGGTACCACAGTTTTTATCTAAACGTTTTGATGTCACTACAAAAACAATAACATCTGGATTATTTTTAACAGGTTATGTTGTTGTTCTACTTCCAGTTATTTTATATTCTGGCTCTGTAGCCATTAGTGGCATGTTTAATATTCCTGAAATGCTTAATATTTCGAACTCCAAAGCTTTGTGGTTATGTATTTGGGGTATAGGCATCATAGGCTCTATTTATGCTGTTTTTGGAGGTTTAAAAGCTGTTGCAGTTTCAGATAGTATTAATGCTATTGGTCTTATTATTGGAGGACTTTTAATTCCTGTTTTCGGACTTATGGCGATTGGTGACGGCAGTTTAGGGGCAGGTTTAGACACACTTATGAGTGCAAACCCTGATAAGTTTCAATCTATGGGTAAGCCTGGTCAAGAAGTTCCATTTAGCACCATTTTTACAGGTATGATGTTGGTTCAACTATTTTACTGGGGAACAAATCAACAAATTATTCAAAGGGCTTTAGGTGCAAAAAATTTAGCTGAAGGACAAAAAGGTTTATTATTAGCTTCGTTTTTAAAAATATTAGGGCCACTAATTTTAGTGTTACCTGGAATTATAGCATATCATTATTTCGAAGGAGGTTTATCGTCAAGTGATTTAGCGTATCCTGAGTTAGTTCGTGCAGTATTACCTAAATATTTAGTTGGCTTTTTTGCTGCTGTTTTATTCGGTGCCATTTTAAGCTCGTTTAATAGCGTGTTAAATAGCTCTGTAACTTTGTTTGGGATAGACATATACAAACAGCATATCAATAAGGATGCAGATGAAAAAACCGTGGTTAAGTATGGTAAAATTTTCGGTATTATATTAGCGATTTCTGCAATGTTTATAGCGCCATTAATTGCAAATGCCGGAAGTTTATTCAATTATTTACAAGAAATCAATGGCATCTATAGTATTCCAATTTTTACTATAATAGTAGTTGGGTATACAACTAAAAGAGTGCCTGCTATAGCCGCTAAAATTGGAGTTGTTTCTGGATCATTACTATATATTTTAAGTCAGTTTATTTTAAAACCTCAGTTTGTAAAAAATGCACTTGAAGAAGCAAAACTATCTGGTGTAACCGATGAGGCAGCTTTAAAATTAATTGAGTCTGATGCTTACCCGCATTTTTTGCATGTTATGGCTATTTTATTTATTCTAAATATTATTATCATGCTAATTATAGGTAAAATAAAACCAAGAGAAACAGCATACGAATTAGAATACACAAAACAAGTTGATATTGAACCTTGGAAACATACTAAAATTGCTGGTGCCATTATAGTTTTAACTGTAGCTTCAATTTATATTTATTTTGCTTAAAATTATAAACATTTCTTTTGGTTAGAAATATAGTTAATTTTATATTTGCACACCGGAAATCAAAAATGGTTTTCGTCGAGGGCTCTTAGCTCAGCTGGATAGAGCACCTCCCTTCTAAGGAGGCGGTCGAAGGTTCGAATCCTTCAGGGCTCACAAAAAGCTTCACTGTAAAAAGTGAGGCTTTTTTGTTTTCTATTACTAAACAATCTAATGAAAATATTTTATAGCTCAGCTGGATAGAGCATCCCGACTTGAAGTCGGGACGGTCGAATAGCCTGTTCCGATTTTATTTCGGCATTCGAATCCTTCAGGGCTCACAAAAAGCTTCACTGTAAAAAGTGAGGCTTTTTCGTTTTTCTTCCTTTACCATTCCGCAAAAGTACCATCATCATTTCTCCAAATTGGATTCGCCCAATTATGACCAATTTTTTGGCCTTCTTTTAGAATTTCCTCATCTATTTCAACACCTAGACCAGGTTGAGTAAATAAGTCCATAAAACCATCTTTGACATCAAATATTTCTGGGTTTTTAACATAATCCAATAGGTCAAATCCTTTATTGTAATGAATTCCCAAACTACTTTCTTGAATTGTAGCATTGGCACAAGAGAAATCTATATGCAGTGCAGAAGCAAGAGAAATGGGACCTAAAGGACAATGAGGCGCAAGTGCAACATCATAGGCTTCGGCCATAGTAGCGATGCGTTTCACTTCAGAGATTCCACCTGCATGACTTAAATCTGGTTGAATAATATCGACTACGCCTTGTTGTAAAACGTCTTTAAAGTCCCACCTAGATAACATACGTTCTCCAGTTGCAATCGGTATACTGGTATAAGAATAAATATGCTTTAATGCATCATTATTTTCACTTAAAACAGGTTCTTCAATAAACATAGGGTCGTAAGGTGCAAGTTCATCAATAAGTCTTTTAACCATTGGTTTATGTACCCTGCCATGAAAATCTAAGCCAACATCTAACTCATATCCAAATTCTTCTCTAAGTAGCCTCATATTATCAGCTACCTTTTTAATATCTTTGATAGAAGACACCCATCGCATTGGGCCAGTAGCATTCATTTTAACGGCACGATAGCCTTGATTCATTTTTTCTCGTGCTTGTTCTATCACCACCTTAGGGTCGTCTCCACCAATCCAACAGTACATTTTCATTCTTTGTCGTACCGCACCTCCTAAAAGTTCAAAAACGGGAACACCTAAATGTTTACCTTTTATATCCCATAACGCTTGATCAATTCCAGAAATGGCACTCATTAAAATGGTACCGCCTCTATAAAATCCGCCGCGATATAGTACCTGCCAAATGTCTTCAATATTATTAGCGGTTCTCCCAATTAAATACTGTTCAAGTTCTTTAACACAGGCTGCAACCGAGTCGGCTTTACCTTCAACAACAGGTTCTCCCCATCCAAATAATCCGCCTTTAGTTGTTATTTTTACAAACAACCACCTAGGTGGAACTTTAAACAGTTCTACTTTGGTAATTTCTAATTCTTCCATTGCGATTCTTTTATAATTTTAACAAATTTTTGAATTGTATTTTTATTGTGGACACCGCCAGATGCAGTTTTTTCTTCCTTTGTGAGGGCACTTCCTAATCCGACGCCAGATATTCCTGCTGCAATCCATTCTTCAATATTAGATAGGTTTATACCGCCTACAACAAAATAAGTGATGGTATCTAACGGAGCTTTTACTGATTTGAAATAGCTTATACCCAAGTCTCCCGCCGGAAATAACTTAATAATATCCGCTCCATGTTCTGCTGCCACACAGATTTCGGTTGGTGTAAGGGCGCCCATGGCTACAGGGATGTTGTTGCGATGTGCTAATGCTATCACCTCGGTATTGGTATTTGGAGTTACAAGAAATTGAGCCCCCGCTTGTATTGCTGCATCGGCTATCTTCACATTGGTAACTGTACCAGCTCCAATAATAATATCAGAATCAGGATATTTTTTTCGAGCTTTGGCTATTTCTTCTAAATACCCTGGCGTATTTGATGTGATTTCTATAACCTTAATACCGCCTTCTACCAAATCTTGAATGAGTTTTGATATGTGTAATTGTGTTTTGGTTCTAACAATTGCGATTACCCGCTCTTTTTTAATAATGGCTACTATATTTTCTCTTTTCATCTTAATACGTGTCCGCTAATATGACCTTCCATAATGGAAAGAATTTCTCTTTCACTACTTGTATGTTGATCGCCCTGAATGGTATGTTTTAATGCAAAAGCTGCTGTCGCAAAATCGATTACTTTTTTATCATCCCATTGTTGTTCAATACCATGTAAAAAAGCTGCAGCAAAAGCATCGCCTGTGCCAAATCGGTCTGTAATAGCCACCTCAATTGTTTTGGAACTGTAATATTTAGAATCAGTTAGAAAAACACCCGACACCTTGTTTACACTTGCAGAGCAATGTTCTCTTATTGTAAATGCAATATGTTTAATTCCAAATTTATCAGATGCCATTTGAGCCGCTTCTTTGGTGTTTTCTAAACGACTTGTACCTGACGGATTTAGATTGTATACATCTTTTAATACGTCTGCATTACCAAATAATAAATCGGTGTTTTCTAAAATTTTATCAAATATTTTACGGGCGTCTGCGGGGTCTTTCCAAAGCGATCTTCGGTAATTCATATCAAACGCTACTTTAACTCCCAATTGTTTAGCGATTTGAGATACTTTTATCGTTTCTTCAGCACATTGTTTTGAGAGCACAGGTGTGATGCCAGACAGAAATAACCATTTTTTATCATTAAGGATATCCTCCCAGTTAAATTCATCTTTCTCAATTTCACTGAAAGAAGAATACTTGCGGTCATAAATTACACTAGAAGGTCGAATTGAAGCACCTAATTCAATAATATAGGTGCCAATTCTATGTCCTCCTCGGATGATATTACCAGTATCGATTCCATATGCCCTTAAAGAACGAATGGTCGCGTCCCCAAGCTGGTTTTCAGGAAGTTTAGTAATATAACTTACCTTGTTTCCTAGCAGGCCTAAAGAACTTGCGACGTTGGATTCTGAACCAGCATAATCAACATTAAAGGAACTGGAAGAATTTATTTTGTTACTGTAGTTACTAGGAGTTAATCTCATCATGATTTCTCCAAAAGTTGTGAAACTCATTTTTTTAGTAGTGATTTAGTGTAGTTATTTTGTGTTTCAAGGATGTGGTTTCGCATAGCTTCACGAGCCGCAGTGCCATCACTTTCAATAATGCCCTGAAGAATATTTTCATGATGATTTAGCATCAGCTTTTTTTCCTTCAGAAGATGACCCTCCATTGGCTTTACATAAACAGCAGTCTTAAATTTTGGTATTAAATTAAAGATTGGACTTAATAGTAATTCTAATACGTCATTATTAACAATAGATAGAATTATACTATGAAAATCGTTATCTAATTCAGCCTCTTTTTTCTTATCCTTTAAAGCACATTTTCTCATTTGAATCATGTTATTCTTCAATAGTTCTAAGTGGCTGTCTTTTCTGTAAATTGCTGCTTGTGATGCTAGAGTAGGTTCTAATATAAGTCTAGTATTAATAGTTTGAAGGATGATATTTTTGTCTGAAGATAGCTCAAAAAACAGATTGAGATTTTCTGAAGCATTTTTTAAACTTATTTCTGCGACGTAAACACCGCTGCCTCTTTTTACATCAACAATACCACGTGCACTCATTTTTTTTACAGCTTCACGAATGGAAGTTCTACTTACATTGAATACTTCGCAGAGTTCGTTTTCTGAAGGTATTTTACTTCCGGGAAGATATTTTCCGGTCCGTATAGCTTCGGTTAATTCATACTCCACCTGCTGGGTAAGTGATTTGTTTTGACCTAAAGAAGTAAACATAATTTTAATAGATTTATTATACATCAGACATCA
Organism: Algibacter luteus; assembly: GCF_030344935.1. Lineage (NCBI taxonomy): Bacteria > Pseudomonadati > Bacteroidota > Flavobacteriia > Flavobacteriales > Flavobacteriaceae > Algibacter > Algibacter luteus. The sequence goes on from NZ_CP128313.1 coordinate 2,046,136, forward strand.
TACAAATATAATAAATGTTATCTGTCAACCTAATTAATGCTGAATATATAAAAGGAGGGATTCTATCAAATTATTATATAAATGTCATATCCTAATTCGCTACTTCTTAAGAGCTAATTCCCATTTCCAAGCGGAAGATAATGCAGTGAAGCTTTTTGTTTTTAAAGTTTTAGGAATAAAAGGTCAATTGGAACGTTTTAAAAATCGATTATTTACTATATCCGTAAATATCTTTTAAAACTTGGGATTCATTATTTTCATCAATTACTTGCAAGTCATATCTAATTTGTATTTTGGTATTTATGGGAGCATAATAGTAAATCACCCAAGCATCAGCTTCATTTGTGCCTATACATCCATTAGAATATGCTTTTCCTAAGGTAATGGGGTTTGTTGTTGGGTGTATTAATTGTCCGTATCTCAATCCATTTAATTCAGTTTCCAAAAAGGGAATTAGAGGCAGTTTGGTTACTTTATTATCATCCCTTTTCGTAACAAGGTATTCATGGTTATTTACTGGATTCACATATTTCGGATTTTTAATATGTTTTACAATGGTTCCTTTTCCTGTTTTTGTTCTTAAATCTTCCATTCTACCAGACATTTCTAAGAACTTTTTTTCGTGTCTTCCTACGCGAATAGGAAACTCATAAAGCTTTAACGAATCTTCATAAATGCGAAGTTTAAATTCTGGAATATTTATGTCTATAGTGGTATTTTTAAATGCATTTAAAAGTTTTGTAGCCTTAAAAGAGTCTGGTATAGTAATAAATGAGCCCGAAGGTATGGCAATCATTTTTCGTTGATTATATACAAAAGAGTCTTTTGCTTTCTTTCTGTAATAGTCGGTGTTTTGAAGTGTGTCAATGATCCAGTAATTATTTCTAACTAAAAGATGTTCTGTTAATTTATAAGGGGTTATTGAATCGTATTTAGTTACGATAGAATCTATAAATGGAAAGTAATTGTCAACTATAATATTCTTTTTAATTTGAATTTTTAAAGGAAGTGAATTAGTGGTTAAACGTTTATTGGCAAATGAAATGACGAAACAATCATCGTTTTTTGGATAACATATGTTTATTACAAAAAAAATAGGTATTGCTAAAACTAAAGCTAGTTTTAATATGAGTTTAATTGTATTCATTTTATTGTTTTGATGTATTTTACAAAGTGGATTGAAATACAATTGCAATAGCCTAAAATTGAATTATTTTTTTCAATCAGAATACGTATGTAACTTTTGTAATATTATACAGCCTTTTTTAGGTAATAATTTATAATATCAGCGGTAGAAACAATGCCAACCAATTTATCATTCTCAAGAATTGGAACAGCATGATAGTGTTGCGTAGATAACACTTTGGCCACATCCTCAACGTTAGCTTTTGTAGTTAAATAAAAAGGCTTTTGCGTCATGATGTCTTTAACTTTTAAATCTTTATAAACTTTGTGGTCGTCATTAATTCCTGCTCCGGCAATATTATACATGAAATCAACTAAACTAACCATACCAACTAATTTCTCATTTTTTAAAACAGGAATGTGTTGATGCCATTTCTTTTTCTCGTAAATATGCTTAACATCTAAAAGGTTTTGTTCTGGAGTAACAGAAATCACATCCTTCGTCATTACATGTACTATTGAATCAGATTTCATTTTTAATGGATTTAAATTTAAACAACTTAAAGTTATCATATTAAAGCCTTATTTAACATGATTTAAATCATATAAAATCATGCTGAATGTTAATATATTTAATACTAGTATAACTTAAATCTAAGGTTATGAAAACTAAAACCATATTGGAATTACTTACACTAAGTTCTAGCATTTACGTTTTAGCAAGAGACACTCATTTTTTAGATAAAATAAGCGAGTTTTCAGAAAAAAGTAAAGAAAATATTAATAAATCTATGGCCGAAGCGCAGTTAGATGAAAATGGAAACGAAATGGAGTTTATGGATAAAATAATATTTAAAACCCATGAGCTAAAAGAGGAATTGTATGAAAAAATAGAGGAGTTGGTTGCTAAATTCTATAAAAAAATAAATGTAGCTCATTTAGATGAAATTAAAGCGCTAAATGAAAAAATTGAGAAGTTAGACACAACAGTTGCATTATTAGAAGCTAGACTCAACAAATTGGAAGCTAAATAAAATGGGTGTTTTAACTGATATTATAAAACGGTTTAAATCTATCTCTAGATATAATCAAATTATTAGAGTACTGATGAAGTATGGTTTTGATGATTTGGTACATTATTTAGAAGAAAATAAAAACTACACTTTTATTCAAAAATTTATCCCAAACTCTACTAAAAAGCGTGTATCTAAATACGGTAAATGGGCAAAAATGAGATTAGTCTGCGAAGAGTTGGGACCAACCTTTGTAAAATTTGGTCAAATCTTAAGTAATAGACCAGATTTAGTACCATTAGAATTGACTTTTGAGCTAGAAAAATTGCAAGACAATGTACCACCAATGTCTGAAAGTATTGCTAGAAACGTGGTTGAAACGGAATTAAAAGACAAGGTAGAAAACTTATTTGCTTGGTTTGAACCAACACCATTTGCTTCAGCATCCATGGCACAAGTGCATAAAGTAACATTGCATTCCGGAAAGCGTGTGGCTTTAAAAATACAACGTGCAGGCATTTATGATGTAATTATAGAGGACATCAAAGTGATGTATCGCGTTGCGAATGTTTTGGAAAAAAGAATTCCCTCTTTAAAAAGTTTTGATCCAGTAGGGTTGGTTAGCAATTTTGAAGCTTCCATTTTAAAAGAACTCGATTTTATTCACGAATCTATTAACGTTCAAAGGTTTTACAATAATTTAAAGAATGATGATTCTTTAGATCAATTTGCAAAAGCACCAAAAGTATACCCGGAATTTACAACAACAAAAGTATTGGCTTTAGAGTTTGTTTCGGGCATTAAAATAGATAAAATTGAAGAACTTAAATCTAAAGCTATTGATACTACAGTTATCGCAAGAAGGTTGTCAATAAGCTACTTTAAACAAATTTTTGAATACGGGTTCTTTCATGCAGACCCGCACCCTGGAAATTTATTGGTACTTCCAAATAATCATATTTGTTATCTCGATTTTGGTATGATGGGAAGTATGCTTCCTAGAGACATTTCAATTTTTGGAAAATTATTTATCGCTATTACCAATAAAGACGTAAAAAAAATAATTAAAGCGTTACAAGAACTTTCCAATAATGCACCTATTACAAATAGACGAGAATTAGAGTTTGATATCAATGAATTTGTAGAAAAATATTATGTTAGAGATGTTCATGAAAATGAAATGAGTACAATTTTATTAGAACTTAAAGATATCATCATCGCTCATGGCCTAAAGGTTCCCACTCATTTTTTCCTTTTCGCACGATCCTTAGTTACTATTGAAGGCGTTATCGAAAAATTAGACCCTAAATTAGAACAATTTGAGATTGTTAAACCTTACCTTAAAAAAAGTGCTACAAGAAAATACAACCCATTATTAATGGGTAAAAAAATAGCAAATTCATTAGTTGAATTTACCGATTATATGGAAGAGCTTCCTCAGGATTTAAAAAATGCCATTCGTAAAATTAACTCGGGTCAAATAAAAGTAGACTTAACACATAAAGGCATCGACCCCATGGTACATACACTTCAACGCATAACAAAACAATTAATTACGGCATTTATAATGGTTGCTCTTATTGTCGGTGCATCATTATTCATCATATTTGAAATTCAGCCGCTTTGGAAAGGTATTTCGTTATTGGGCATTTCAAGTTTTACATTAGCAATAATTCTAGGGTTTGGTATGCTATCAAATATCAGAAAAGGGGATTATGATTATTAAATGAAGTGCTTATAAAATAAAAAAAATGCACAATTCTAATTGTGCATCCTTTTTAATAAAATTAATAATTTAAGGTTTAGAAAACGCTTTTTTAAAATGATCAAAAGCTTCTGAAATTTCGTTTTGAAAATGTTCTAGTTTGGTCTCTTCTTTTTTCTTTTGATACTTGCCTCGAAACTTATCTATAAAGGAATTAAACTCCTTTTTTCCTTTTTCAAACGATGCTTTGGCTTCAGGCTTCTCTTTTTTGAATTTTTGTTCTAAAATTTCTAACTGAATTTTGAATTGTTCAATTTCAATTAACGTAAGTGCATACATTCTATTTAAAGTCTCATTCGTTTTAATTTTAACTTCAATATCATGTAACGTAGCAAGTAATTTCTTTTTTTGCTTTTTAAATACGTCAATCGTTTCAGCTTTACCCAAAGCTAGTTGCACTCTAAGTTCATCAAATTTAGTGTGAAGTTCTTCTATTTTTTCCTTAATCCCTTTAACCTGGAATTCGCTGTCATGAATAAATTGATTAAATTGTTTTTTAACATCTTCATATTTATCTTGCGCTTCAGCTTTTCCTAAAGCTGCTTTTACTTGAAATTCCTCAAGCTCAGTAGCCGATTTTCTAAGGGCATCAATAACTTTATCTACAAAATGTATCTCCTTGTTTTTCATGGCCATAAGATTTATGTTGTTTTTAAATATCTAAATTAAATTCATTTTAAGCAATGATAATAATCAGTTTTGATACCTTTTATAGGATTTAAAAAGTGCATAAAACACTATGTTTAATTGGGTGGAATTGATGGTTTGAGTTTTATAGTTTCACTTTTAAGTAAAAATTTGTTTCCTGTGCTTATAAAATCAATACGAAATATTAGCATAACCTAATCAATCGATTTTTACAATGATATGCGTCAGTAACTACATGATTTTGGTCATTTAATATGAAGTAATGTTATTATAACTTTAAATATTTGAAAACCTTTTTTATGCTGAAATCAATCCAAATAGAATCATTCTTCATAGAAATTGGTGAACTTACATACTTCGCTAGAAGGTTTTTTAAAGAACTTTTCAAAAAACCTTTTGAGTTTAATGAGTTGTTGAAACTCTGCTACAGTATAGGTAATAAATCTTTTTTATTAGTTGGTGTTACTGGTTTTATTATTGGCTTGGTTATAACCTTACAAACGCGACCAACATTAGAAGAATTCGGTGCAGAATCATGGATGCCGTCTATGGTAAGTATTTCTATTATCAGAGAAATAGGACCTGTAATTATTGCTTTAACATTTGCTGGACGTATCGCCTCGGGAATTGGAGCCGAATTAGGTTCTATGCGTGTTACCGAACAAATTGATGCCATGGAGGTTTCGGGTACAAACCCATTTAAGTTTTTAGTAGTTACAAGAATTTTGGCAACGACTTTAATGCTTCCGTTGTTAGTGATTTATGGCGATGCTATTGCTTTATATGGTTCTTACATCGTAGAAAACTTAAAAGGCGAAGTTTCTTTTCAGTTGTATTTCAACAAAGTATTTAATGCCATAGAGTTTGGAGATATTATTCCTGCAACTATTAAAACCTTTTTTTTCGGATTTGCAATTGGTTTAGTAGGTTGTTTTAAAGGTTACAACTGTAAAAAAGGGACTGTAGGTGTGGGGTTAGCAGCAAATTCGGCAGTCGTGTTTTCATCCATGTTATTATTTATAATTGACTTTGTTGCTGTATTTATAACCGATATATTTTTCGAAATTTAAAGATGAACGAAGCTCAAAACATACAAGAAATTAAAGAATCAACGGGCATTAAAAAGCCCATTCTTGAAATCAAAGATTTAAGAAAATCGTTTGGGAATAATCATGTTTTAAACGGTTTTAATCTTCAACTTTTTGAAGGTGAAAACTTGGTAATTATGGGGAAATCAGGTTCAGGAAAATCTGTAATGATTAAGTGTTTGGTAGGTTTGATGCAAGCAGATTCTGGGAGTATCAAAGTCATGGGAAATGACATAAACACCCTAAATGAGAATGATTTAAATGAATTGCGAACTGAAATAGGTTTTTTGTTTCAAGGTAGTGCTTTGTATGATTCCATGACCGTAAGAGAGAATTTAGAATTTCCTTTAAGACGACATAAACACAAATTTGGAATTGTAAAAGAAAAAACACCGTTGGTAATAGAAGCTCTCGAAAGTGTTGGATTAGTTGATGCCATAGATTTAATGCCCGCTGAACTTTCTGGGGGAATGCAAAGGCGCGTAGCTTTAGCTAGAACATTAATTTTAAAGCCTAAAATAATTTTATACGACGAACCTACAAGTGGTTTAGATCCTATAACTGCGAAAGAAATCATCGAACTAATGCGAAGAATTCAACGAGAATATAAAACATCGTCACTAATTATAACCCACGATGTAGATTGTGCTCGCGTGGTATCAGAACGTATGGTTTTACTAGTAGATGGTATTAATTATGCTGAAGGTACTTTTGAAACATTAAAAAATTCAAACGATGAAAAAGTAAAAGCGTTTTTTAAATAAATAACACAGTCATGAGAAAAACAAATAATGAAAAACTCAAATTAGGCATTTTTGTGATTATCGGATTAATACTTTTTGTATTAGCTGTTTATTTTATTGGTAATCGTCAAAATATGTTTGCAAAAACATTCACAATAAGTGCAAATTTCAATAACGTAAACGGATTAATGCAAGGTAATAACGTGCGCTATTCGGGGATTAATATAGGAACCGTGAAAGCCATTTCTATGATAAACGATTCCACGATTAATGTGAACATGGTTATCGAAGAAAAGATGGTGCAGCATATTAAGAAAAACGCTATTGCAACAATAGGAACAGATGGTTTGGTAGGCAATATGATTGTAAATATTATTCCTTCAGAAGGAAAAGCAGACGCTATAGCCGAAGGTGATGTCATTAATACCTATACTAAAATAGGCACCGGCGAAATGTTAAACACTTTAAATGTTACTAATGAAAATGCTGCTTTATTGACTGCTAAATTACTGAATATTGCTGATGCTATGGCTGATAGTAAAGGCACTTTTGGAATGCTTATAAATGATACTATTGTGTCTAATAACCTGAAACAAACCGTAAATCAATTACGGATTATGAGTATTGAAGCTAATAAATCAATGAGATCACTTAACACGATTATCAATGATATAAATTTTAATGAAAGTGTTGCCGGTGTATTACTAAACGATTCTTTAGAAGCCCAAAAAGTTAGAGATGTATTAACTAATTTGGAAACATCAACAGATGATATTAAAACTGTAATTAATAATTTAAACGAAACCATTGCTGATTTTAAGAAGGGAAAGGGTGCCATAAATTATCTTATTGATGACGAAGAGTTTGTTGAAAACCTAGAACAGACTATAAAAAATATTAATGAAGGTACTGATAAGTTTAATCAAAACATGGAAGCCTTTAAACACAATTTTTTAACTCGTGGTTACTTTAGAAAATTAGAACGTCAACAAAAGAAAATAGATAAAGAAAATTAAGTCTATTAGTGTTTTGTTAGTTCATAGACGTTCGTTTTAATTGACAGATTCTTTAAGCTTATCTATTCTGAAGCATCGTTCCAAACCTAAATAATTTGGATCACCATGTTTTTCAGACCAAAAACCTTCTAACAAATCTTTGGATATGCATTTGTAAACCACCACACCTTTATAGACCTTATTTTCATCCTTGTATTTAAAATTAATAACTAGAATGTTGTCTCTAAAAAAGCCAAGACCCAATTGTTCTTGTGTATTGTTAATTAGCCATTTGGCCTTAATTCGGTTATATTCATCCAAGGTCAAATCTAATACACCCTTGTATTCGTTAGATTCTTCATCTTGATTACTCCCAATAATAGCATATTGTCCTGGTAATTCTTTTAGGGTCATAGATTTGTTTTTTTGAGCTTAGTGGATATGATCATGATTTTTTGCTCATTCTTATCCGTTGTAAAAAAAAGATAAACATCACCACCATCAGAAATTTTCAGTTTTTTACGAATTTGATTGACCGTTTCTGGGAAGTTCCGGGTGGTAATATTCGCTTTTTTTATGCCTAATTTTTTTATCGCTTTCTTGTTAAATGGGATGACCTGATTAACCTTAAAAACGCGTCCCGGAAAATCAATGGCATCTTGTGAAGTGTATAAATGCGAATGCTTATGAAGCTTAAAAAGTTTTAATTGTTTAGCAACTTGATTAAATGCTCCTGTCTTAAGAATGGCTGCATTAGGTTCATACAAATAGACGAGTGGTTCGCTATAATCACTTATTGTTGACGTTTCTTCGTGTAATAAAAATTGAAAATGTTCTTTGGTGGTTTTTTTAATATTTACCGTGTGGACTGTTATAGAATCGTTATAATTAGCTTCTAAAACCCATAACAACTCCTTGACTTCATTATTTACAGCAACAACATGTATGGTTTTTACATGCTTTAACTCACTTATACCAACAGTTAAGTCTAAAAGTGGAGACGTTTTAATCAGGATGTTTTTAGAACGCTTAAAGAGTAAGTCTAAATGAAATGGAATATTTGGTAGACAATCATTCAGGAAAAAAACCTTGCCTTTACTTTCATGACGTCGAGAAGGATCAACATAAATCCAATCGTAAGCTTTTGAATTGTTTTTGAGGTATTCAATGCCATTTATTTTAATGGTTTTGACGTTGTGAATATTTAATTGTCTATAATTATACGCAACAATATCTGAAAGTGCTTCATGAAGCTCGCAATGATCGACATGTTTAAACCGTTTCGAAAAGTAAAAGCAGTCAACTCCAAATCCACCTGTTAAATCTATTATAGAATCACCTGCTATCAATTCAGATTTGTATTGGGCTGTGATTTCAGATGATGTTTGCTCAATATTTAACTTATTGGGATAGTATATATTTTCAGTATGAAACCATGTAGGAAGCTTGTTTTTACACCTCACTTTCGCTTCAATTTGCTCAATAATTTCTTTGGTATTAGCTAAATTAAAATGTGTGCCTTTTAATAGTATTGAAGCTGTGTTTGTATCAATATTATTATTTATAAACTCTTGAACGTCAGTATTTAATATTTCTTTATTCAAAGTGTTGATTAAAGGTCTTTAGTTAATTTCTTAACAATCTTATTTTCAGATAAAAAGGCCTTTAGAATCACTTTTATTGCGGTATAAGCAGGTACTGCAACTATAAGTCCGATAACACCAAATAAAATACCTGTGATTAAAATAACTAGGAATATTTCTAATGGATGTGCTTTTGTTGCAGTTGAAAATATTTTTGGCTGACTGATAAAATTATCAAACAATTGCCCAACCATAAAAACGATAAATACCCAGAATGTTTTAGGTAAAATAACATCGCTAAACGATTCGCCAAGGTTGCTAGTCATAGTAAGTGTCAGCATTAAAAACGCACCTACCAATGGTCCAACATAAGGAATAAGGTTTAACAGGGCACATAAAAAAGCGATGACAACGGCATTTTCCACGCCAATAATTAACAAACCAATGGTGTATATCACAAAAATGATTAATATCTGAAATATAAGTCCAACAAAGTATCTTGAGAGCAAATCTTTTATTTTAGTTGAAGACGTTTTCCAGCGCGATTCTTTGTTATCAGGGATAAACGTGAGAATCCCATTTTCAAATAACCTGCTATCTTTCAAAAAGAAAAACGAGATAAATAACACAGAAAATAACCCAACGCTGAAACTTCCTAAACCGCTAACTACCGAGTTTAAAAAATTCGGAATTAAAGAGAAGTCTATTTTTGAAAGTAAATTGGATTGCTTTAAAGACTGCTCAACATCTATTTGGTGTATGTCAAAATACCTTATGATTTCACTGTATAAGTTTTCGATATTACCTTGAAGTTCTTCAATATTTAACAACGATAAGTTTTGACCTTGCTTGATAATTAAAGGTATAAAGAGCGCCACTAAACTTATAAAGATTCCTAAAAGCAAGACCATAGCAACTATTACGGCAATGGTATTTTTAAATTTCAACTTACGCTCTAAAAACAATACGATGGGTCTGCCTATTAAAGAAATCACAGAAGCAATGGCGATATAACCAATTACAGATTGAATTTGGTATAGAAAATAGAGTAGTAGTACAATACCAATTATAATACCCACAGCTCTTAAAATACCGTTTGAAATAGTGTTTGAATTCATATAGTAAATATATAAAACTGTTTATAAAAGTTGCTTTGTCATTTCATATAATGCAATGTTGGTGGCTTGTACCACATTCATGCTGCTATTATTTCCAAACATATCGATATGAATGATATAATCAGATAAACTCAAAACAGCTTCTGAAACTCCAAAATTCTCGTCTCCTATAACCAATACCATGGGTTTTTGTGAAGTGAACTGAAAGGTATGTAATGGTTGACTTTGGCTCGTAATTTCTAACGCAATGATTTGATAGTTTTTCTTTTTTAAGTCCTGAATTACTTCTAAAGCTTCTTTTTGAATCTCATAATTCACAACTTTCTCGGTAGCCCTAGATGTTTTAGCCATTTTTCTTCCCAACTGGATGTTCTCACCACAAAGAATTAGTCGTTCAATTCCAAAGGCATCAGCAATTCTAAATAAACTCCCAATATTTGGTGCATTGGTCACATTTTCGCAAACAAGTATGATTGGAAATGTTCTTTGTTTAAAATTCGTATTGTAGTGGGTAAGTTGCATTTTTTTGGTTTCAGTTCTCAGTCGCAGTATTCAGTGAAAAAGCTTCGTGAATTTGTTGCAACTTAATTTTCAAAAGCATATTTAACAATATTGGCACCCATTTTTAGGGCCTTGTCTCTAACATCAGCTGGATCGTTGTGTACTTCAGGATCTTCCCATCCGTCGCCCAAATCACTTTCATATGTAAATAATAAAACCAAACGCTCTTCATGAAATATCCCAAAAGCTTGTGGACGTTTCCCATCATGTTCATGTATTTTAGGTAAGCCGTTAGGGAAGTTGTAAGCAGATTTAAAAATAGGATGACTACTAGGTAATTCAACCAAATCCTTATCTGGAAACACTTTTTTTAACTCTTTAGTGATGTAAGGTTCCATGCCATAATTATCATCAATGTGCAAAAATCCACCAGAAACCAGGTAGCTACGTAAATTTTCAGCATCGGCTTCACTAAAAAACACATTGCCGTGTCCCGTCATATGCAAGAAAGGAAACTGAAAAATGTCCGTACTCCCAACTTCAACAGTTTGGGGTTTAGTAATCATTTTTGTGTTGATATTTTCATTACAAAATTGAATCAGGTTCGGTAATGCCGTTGGATTACTATACCAATCGCCACCACCTTTATACTTGAGTACCGCTATTTCTTGACTCGTTCCTAAATAGAAGCTAAGGGATAAGATTATGGACAAAAATAATTTCATAAAAACTTATTCATTAGTAAAAGCAACAGAATGACATGCCACAATAGCCGCCGTTTCTGTTCGTAATCTTGTTTCTCCCAAAGTTACTGGTTTAAATCCTTTATTTATGGCTAGTTCGATTTCTTTTGTTGAAAAATCACCTTCAGGACCAATTAAAATAGTAACGTTGGTTTTAGGTTTTAATTCTTGTTTTAACGATTTTTTATCGGTTTCCTCACAATGCGCGATAAATAAATCACCATTTAAATCTTCATTCAGAAAATCCTGAAGAGCTATCGCAGCATTAAGTTTTGGCAAATAGCAATTTAAAGACTGTTTCATGGCCGATTGCAAAATACGCTCAAAACGGTCTGTTTTAACAACCTTGCGTTCACTATGATCGCAAATAATGGGGGTGATACTATCTATACCAATTTCAGTAGCTTTTTCTAAAAACCATTCATAGCGGTCGTTCATTTTTGTAGGCGCCACAGCCAAATGCAATTGATAGTCTCGTTTGGGTTGTAACTCTTTTTTTATGATTTGAACGCTACATTTATTAATGTTTGGCAAAGAAACTTCTGCAGTAAACAACCAACCAAGGCCATTTGTTATAAAAACAGTGTCACCCATATTTTTACGCAAGACTTTCACGATGTGTTTACTTTCCTCTTTAGCAAAAGTAAACTGCGTGGTATTTTCGTCAATTTCTGGGCTATAAAAAAGTTGCATTATATTTTAGATTCAACAATTTTCAAAACTTCAATTTCTGAAATATCTTTTGGGTCGTGGGTTTTCAGCACCACATAATACCAATTTTCAGAAGGAATATCTACTGTAAAAATATCATTGACATTGTAATCGGTATTAAAAATAGCAACTTCAAAATCAGGATGCATTTCACCTTCTAAAAACCATCCTAAATCACCACCTTTTTTAGCATTACCATCCATTGAATATTGTTTTGCTAAAAAATCAAATGGGGCACCGTTATGGTATTGCGCGATAATTTTACCTCTCAAATCATTAAGTTCTTCAAGATTATATTCCGCACCATCTAAATAAATGTAAGCCACGCGATGATAAGTTTTTTCTGTTTTATTAATGACTTTGTAATAGGTTTTCTCAAACTCATTTTCATTTATTTTTGTCCCGCCTATATTTTGCTTAAAGAGCTCTTTTGCTAAAATGGTTCTATGTTTTTCTTCATTAAAAACTATAATTTTATTCTTTTTAGAGGCTTTAGTATCTAGATAAGATTTAACCTGTTCTGGCGATTCCAAAACTTTTAATTCTTCCTCAACCGAGGTTTGAGCTGTTAGAATGATAGAAAAACAAATAAAAAATAAAGAAAGTAATTTTTGTAACATGTGGCTTTTTTTGAATTCAATTTCAAATTTAAAAGGAATACTGAGCGATATGCTAAAAGAAAAAAGAAGTTTTTAAGAAGGCATTGTTTATAACTTTCGAAACAAAGAAGTGAATTAAAAAATTTAAATCTTCAATCGTGCTGAAGCTGAAACATCTTGGTCTGCAAAATCACCTTCAAGAAATTTTAAGTAACCTACTATAGCAATCATAGCCGCATTATCGGTAGTAAACTCAAACTTAGGAATATAGGTAGTCCAACCAAATTTTTGTTCGCCGTCTTTTAATGCTTTCCTAATGCCAGAATTTGCAGAAACGCCGCCGCCAATAGCAATATGTTTTATTCCCGTTTGCTTGGTAGCAAGTTTTAATTTGTCGATCAAAATCCCAATAATGGTGTATTGAATGGAAGCACAAATATCATTCAAATGTTCTTCAACAAAATTTGGATTCGCCTTGGTTTCTCTTTGAACAAAATAGAGAATAGCCGTTTTTAAACCAGAAAAGCTAAAATTGAGACCATCCACTTTAGGCTTTGTGAATTTAAACTCTTTAGGGTTTCCTAATTGCGCACGTTTATCAATTTCAGGACCTGCAGGATAGCCTAAGCCCAAAATTTTTCCGCTTTTATCGTAAGCTTCACCCACAGCATCATCAATGGTTTCGCCAATAACTTTCATATCAAAATAATCATCAACTCTAACAATCTGAGTATGTCCACCAGAAATGGTCATGGCTAAAAAAGGAAATGGCGGTTTATCAAAGCCATCTTCATCTATAAAATGCGCCAAAATGTGACCTTGCATGTGGTTCACATCAATTAATGGAATTTTTAAACCGTAGGACAATGATTTAGCAAACGAGGTTCCCACTAATAAACTCCCCATAAGTCCTGGACCTTTAGTAAAAGCCACAGCACTAAGTTGATTTTTAGAAATCCCCGCCTTTTTTATGGCTTGATGAACTACCGGAATAATATTCTGCTGATGCGCTCTTGAAGCCAATTCTGGTACCACACCACCGTATTCCTCGTGTATTTTTTGGCTGGCAACAACATTGCTTAAAATACGACCGTTATGTATTACAGAGGCCGCTGTATCATCGCAAGAAGACTCTATTCCAAGAATATAAATATTTTGTGAAGACATTAATAAAAATTAGGCACAATAATTGTTAATTTTGAAAACGAATAAACATCTCAACTGTTACTTTTATTCGTAAATACAAAACTACTCATTTAATTTTCAATAAGGAAGTAAATTGAGTTTGTGTGGTTTACCATAGACCGATTTATAAAATAATTGATAACTAATGAAAAGTAGTTTATTCTTAATAAAGTTATAACTTTAAGGGCATCAAAAAATTTCTAAAAATACTGTCAAAAATAGCAGGTATTCTGCTTATGCTGTTCATCATTTTGGTGTTGGTACTATCTATTCCCTTTGTTCAAACAGGTTTGGGTAAATACGCAACAAAGAAGTTAAACAACGAATTTAAAACCAACATTAATATTGGTAAAGTAAGTTTGCAGTTTAATGGCGATGTAGAGCTGAAAGAAATTTACATTGAAGATTACAAAAAAGACACCTTAATTAGTATAGCAGAGCTTAACACGTCTATTTTAAGTTTCAGAAATTTATACAACGGGAATTTGGTTTTTGGTGATATTGATATCGAAAACTTGTTATTCAATATTAAAACGTACAAAGACGAGCCACTATCCAATCTTAATGTTTTTGTTGAAAAATTTGAAAGCGACAACCCCAGAAAAGAAAAAAGTAGTTTTTTATTATCCTCGAGCGATGTCTCAATTTACGATAGCGTTTTTACCCTTTCGGATGAAAACAAAGAAACCACAGAAGTACTTCATTTTGACAATTTAAATATTAATGCCACAAACTTTTTAATTAACGGCAGCGATGTAAGTGCGCGAATCAACACTTTAGCTTTTAAAGACAGCAGAGGTGTAGAGGTTAAAAACATGATGACCGATTTTGCATACACCTTGCAAGACATGACGTTTGCTAATCTTCAAATAAAAACGCCCGGATCTGTGTTAAAAGGCGACTTAAAATTCAAATATCAGCGTGAAGATTTACAATTCTTTACCGACAAAGTATTAGTTGAAGCCAGCTTTAAAGATTCTAACGTGTTACTTGATGAGCTCAACACCTTTTACAACGAGTTTGGTGTCAATCAGTCTGCCCGATTTAGTGTTGATTTATCAGGAACGCTTAACGATTTACATACCAATAACTTAAAACTAAATACCAATTACAACACAAGGGTTTACGGCGATATAAACTTTAAAAACCTATTTAATAAGGAAGAAGATAATTTTTTAATGGACGGAAGTTTCAGCAACTTATCTTCAACGTATAAAGATTTAACGGGCATGCTGCCTAACGTTTTAGGTGAAGCGATACCAACGTCTTTTGATCGTTTAGGTTATTTTACAATCACAGGAAACTCGCAAGTCACCGCTTCAAAAGTAATTGCCGATATTCAAATGAATACCGCATTAGGCTTGGTTGATTCTAATCTTGAAATCACTAAAATTAACGACATTGATAATGCCGATTATAAAGGAAAAATCGCATTTCAAGAATTCGATTTTGGCATCTTTTTAAACGACCCTAATGTAGGCGTAGGCTCATTAGATTTTGATGTAAATGGCAAAGGGTTCATTGCTGAAAAAATTGATACGCAAGTTAAAGGTGATGTTTTTGAGCTCATTTATAACGATTACAACTACAAAAACATAAAAGTAGCAGGTAATGTCAAGAACAAAATATTCGATGGAAATTTAAATGTAAACGACAGTAATTTGCAATTAAACTTTACCGGATTAGTAGACTTCTCGCAAAAGATAAGGAAGTACGATTTTGAAGCTGTTGTAGATTATGCCAATTTAAATACCCTTAATTTTATAAAGAAGGATAGTGTTTCCATTTTTAAGAGTCGGGTAAAAATGAACATGAATAGCAGTAGTTATGATGATGCTTTTGGTAGAATTGCCTTTAGTAATACCAGCTATAAAAACCAGAATGACACCTATTATTTTGATAGTTTTGATGTGTCATCAAGGTTCGAAAATGAAATACGTTTTGTAGAAATTAGCTCACCAGATATTATTCAAGGCGAGTTAAAAGGACGCTTCTTTCTAAAAGATTTGAAAAAACTATTTGAAAATTCTATTGGTAATATTTACACCAACTATGTGCCTCATAAAGTAGATACCAATCAAAGCATCGATTTTAATTTCAAAATTTATAATAAAATTATTGAAGTAATATATCCTGAGGTTGAATTGGGTAAAAACACCTTTATCCGAGGACGTGTTGAAAGCGATGAAAAAAAGTTTAAACTTACGTTTAAGTCACCTAAAATACGTTATATAGAGAACTTCGCTGATAACATAGAATTGCAAGTAGATAACAGTAATCCGCTGTTTAATACTTATGTTGAGATTGATAGTTTAAATACAAAATATTATAACGTTTCTAAATTCAGTTTAATTAATGTAACGCTAAGTGATACGCTTTTTATGCGATCGGAGTTTCAAGGTGGTAAACGAAATAAGGATATTTTTAATTTAAGCTTTTACCATACCATAAATGCCGAAAATGAATCGGTTATTGGTTTCAAACAATCCGATGTTACCATAAAAGACAACAAATGGTTTATCAACGAAAATCAGGATAAATTCCATAAAATATCTTTTGATAAAAAGCTCACAAAATTCAATCTCGATAAGTTTAGAATCAATCATGAAAATGAAGAAATTAAACTCTCTGGTTTCATTAAAGATTCAACCCAAAAAGATATTAAACTGAATTTCACCAATGTGGATTTAGCTAAAATTACGCCCGATATAGACAGTCTGTCCTTGGCTGGTAATGTGAATGGGAAACTCGATATTCTACAGAAAAACGGCAGTTATTTACCGAATTCAACCATTGTTGTTGACGATTTAAAAGTGAATGATTATCTCTTAGGCTCGTTTGATGCCACTATTTCAGGAAACGAATCACTTACCAACTATAAGGTGGATGCTACCATTAAGAATGATATCGATAAATCGTTTAGTGCCAAAGGCGATATCTCGGTTTCAGGTAGAAAAGCATCTATAGATGTGGCTATTAACTTGAATAAATTCGATTTATTTCCGCTTAATCCGTTGCTCGATGGTGTCTTATCCGATATTCGTGGAAAGGCCAATGGCAAAATTCAAGTGGTTGGCGATTTAAAGAAACCAGATATTAATGGTGATTTGATATTAAATAACGGAGGTTTAGGCATTCCTTACCTAAATGTAGATTATGCTTTTAATAACAACTCATCGATAACCTTAAAAAACCAAAGTTTTATTTTTAATGATGTTGCTTTAACGGATACTAAATTTAATTCTAAAGGCTATGTTAATGGCTCTTTAAGTCATGTCAATTTTTCAAAATGGAGCCTAGGATTAATTATTACCACGCCACGGTTACTTATCTTGGATACTCCAGAAACTGAGGAATCATTGTACTATGGTACGGGCTTTATAGGTGGTCGCGCAACTATTAACGGGCCTACAGAGCAATTGGTTATTAATGTAATTGGTGAAACGAAAAAAGGCACGGTATTTAAAATCCCTTTGACGGATGCCGAATCTTTTGGAGACAATTCATACATCCATTTTATTACTAAAGAAGAAAAAGAAGCACGAAGAAAAGGTGTTGAAGTGGTATTTGATGAAATTAAAGGACTAGAGCTCGATTTCGATTTAGATGTTACCGAAGATGCCGAAGTTGAAATCATCATCGATAAAGATACGGGGCACTCTTTAAAAGGTCGAGGTAGAGGCGGACTCTTAGTAGAAATAAACACCAACGGAAAATTCGATATGTGGGGCGATTTCGCGGTATTTGAAGGGGTTTATAATTTCGCATACGGTGGTATTATTCAAAAGCAATTCATTGTGCAACCTGGTGGTACATTAGCATGGGAGGGCGACCCGCTTGATGCAGAAATAAACATGTTAGCCATTTACAAAACGCAAGCCAACCCTTCGCCATTGCTTGATAATCCTATTAATAGAAGTATTCCTGTTGAATTACATATTGAGATTACGGGAAATTTAGAGCAGCCTAAACCCGAGTTTAGTTTCGAGTTTCCTAATGTAAGTTCTACCATAAAATCAGAGCTTAATTACCGATTAGAATCTAAAGATGAACGCGACCAACAAGCCTTGTTTTTAGTATCTACGGGGTCGTTTTCTAGTGGACTTAATAGCTTAAATGCGTCTGGTACGATTGCCGAACGTTTAAACGGCATCTTAAATGGTATTTTCACTTCAGAAGATGGTAAAGTAAACGTTGGCATCAACTACGAAGCTGGACAAAACAGACCCGATTACCAAACCGATGACAGATTTGGTGTAACCCTGCAAACACAAATTAGCGATCGTGTATTAATAAACGGTAAAGTAGGGGTGCCGGTAGGTGGCGCTACAGAAACGGTAATTGCGGGCGATGTGCAAATCGACTTTCTGTTAAATGAAGAAGGTACACTAACTGCCAATGTATTCAATAGAGAAAACAGCATCCGAAATTTCGGAGAAGATATTGGCTATACCCAAGGAGTAGGTTTATCTTATAATGTCGATTTTGATACCTTCAAAGAATTAATAAGAAAGCTATTTAAAAAAGAGAAAAGAGTTCAGGAATCGAATCCCGAAACGTCGGAAAATGAAGATGAAAATACCACTCCAGAGTACATTTCATTCAAGTCAACTTCAGAGAAATAGTCCGTTTTTACCCATTATTTTCAAGCCATAAACTTTTTTTTATCAACTAAAACGTTATAGTTTTAAAAGTGTTGTTAATTTACTGTAAATGCTATAGATATGTGCTTTTTGTTTAGTAATTTTACCTTGTTAAATGAAATAATTAATGTCACAAAAGATAAAAAAAATTGCCGTTTTAACTTCAGGAGGAGATTCTCCAGGAATGAATGCAGCCATTCGTTCGGTAGTTAGAACTTGTGCTTATCATAAAATTGAATGCGTTGGTGTTTACCGAGGTTATGAAGGATTGATTGAAGGCGATTTTAAAGAAATGAATGCCAGAAGCGTTCGAGGTATTATCAATAAAGGAGGTACCATTTTAAAATCGGCACGTTCAAAAGAATTCAGAACTGTTGAAGGTCGCCAAAAGGCCCATGAAGCACTTAAAAAAGCCGGAGTTGAAGGTTTAGTAGTTATTGGTGGAGATGGATCGTTTACCGGAGCTTTAATTTTCAATCAAGAATTTGGTTTCCCAGTAATGGGTATTCCTGGAACAATTGATAACGATATATTTGGTACATCACATACTTTAGGTTTTGATACCGCTTTAAATACGGTTGTAGAAGCTATCGATAAAATACGTGATACAGCAAGTTCGCATAACAGACTATTCTTTATAGAGGTTATGGGTCGCGATGTTGGTCATATTGCATTAAATGCAGGTATAGCTGGTGGTGCTGAAGAAATATTAATCCCTGAAGAAGATTTAGGATTAGACCGTTTGGTTGATTCTTTAAATAAAAGTAGAACCTCAGGAAAATCATCGAGCATCGTAATCGTTGCTGAAGGTGATAAAATAGGAAAGAATATATTCGAACTTAAGGATTACGTAGACCAGAATATGGAAGGTTACGACGTTAGAGTATCTGTTTTAGGACACATGCAACGTGGTGGCGCACCGTCTTGTTTTGATCGCGTTCTTGCGAGTAGAATGGGTGTAAAAGCTGTAGAATCCATGCTAGGAGGCGAAACCAATTTTATGGTGGGTCTCATGAACGGTAAAATGCTACTAACACCTTTAGATAAAGCCATTAAAGGAAAAACAAAAATAAACTTAGAATTATTGCGTGTCTCAGACATCATGAGCACTTAACATTTATAAACACGATTATGTCAAAATTAAAAATTGGAATTAACGGATTTGGAAGAATAGGTAGAATTGCTTTTAGAGTAGCAGCTTCTAGACCAAATGATATCGAAGTAGTAGGTATTAATGATTTACTAGATGTTGATCATTTAGCTTACTTATTAAAATTTGATTCAGTTCACGGACAATTTGATGGTACTATCGAAACAAAAGATGGTAACCTAATTGTAAACGGAAACACTATTCGCGTAACTGCAGAGCGTAACCCAGAAGATTTAAAATGGGATGCTGTAGGAGCAGAGGTTGTTTTAGATTGTACTGGTATCTTCACAAACTTAGAAGGTGCTCAAAAACACATTACAGCAGGAGCTAAGAAGGTTGCAATTTCTGCACCATCTGCAGATGCACCAATGTTCGTAATGGGTGTAAACCACAAGAAAATTACTGCTGCTGATACTATTGTATCTAACGCATCTTGTACCACTAACTGTTTAGCGCCATTAGCTAAAGTTATTCACGATAAATTCGGAATCGCTGAAGGTTTAATGACTACAGTTCACGCAGCTACTGCAACACAATCTACTGTTGATGGTGTTTCAAGAAAAGATTACAGATTAGGACGTGCTTCTTTAAACAACATCGTACCAGCTTCAACTGGTGCTGCTAAAGCGGTTGGAAAAGTAATTCCTGAATTAAACGGAAAATTAACTGGTATGGCTTTTAGAATCCCTACTGTTGATGTATCTGTGGTAGATTTAACTTGTCGTTTAGAGAAACCAGCGCCATGGGCGGAAATCAAGAAAGCTTTAAAAGATGCTTCTGAAGGTGAATTAAACGGTGTTTTAGGATATACTGAAGAAGGTGTTGTATCTCAAGATTTCGTATCAGAACCTAAAACAAGTACATTCGATGCTAACGCAAGTATGGCATTAAATGACGGTTTCGTAAAATTAGTTTCTTGGTATGATAACGAGTTTGGTTACTCAACTAAATTAGTTGATTTAGCACAACATATCGGAGCTTTAAAATAATAATTAATATATTACCACAGTATGGTTCTTAGGAAGCATGCTGTGGTTTTTTTTATTGTGAAACTCATTTTGATGCGTTTTTAAACGCATTCAATACTGTGAGTTGAACAACATACCAGCTGAAACTAAGTTCAATGGTCACCTTGAGCGCAGTTGATAGGTTTTTTGTTATAACAACATAAACTGCCCGCTGTTTAGTCAAGAACCTGTGCTTTTCAGTTAATTACTTTACTTGTAATATGTTGTCATGCAACATGTTATTAATCTTTTAATTCTAAGTCTTATGATTTTAATTGTTGATAGTGGTTCTACAAAATCCGATTGGATAGCCGTTGATAGTAACGGAAAACAACTTTTAGAGAAGTTAAGAACAAAAGGTCTTAATCCTGAAATCTTAACGCAGAAGAAACTCAAAAAAACAATTAAAAATAACGAGATCTTAAAAGCACATAAGGATGCTGTAACCCACGTGTACTTTTACGGTGCAGGTTGCGGAACAGACCGTGGTAAAGATTTAGTTTACAGTGCTTTGGATGAATTTTTTGTAAACGCCAATATTACAGTTGAAGAAGATACTATGGCTGCTGTTTACGGCACCATTAATAAAGTAGATGAAGCAGCAGTAGTTTGTATTTTAGGTACAGGCTCAAACTGTAGTTATTACGATGGCAAAAAACTCCACCAGCGCGTACAATCTTTAGGTTATATTTTAATGGATGATGCCGCAGGAAACTATTATGGTAAGCAATTAATACGCGATTATTATTTTAACCATATGCCAGAAGATATCAAAGTCGCTTTTGGTAGTAAATACAACTTAGAAGCCGATTATGTAAAGTATAACATTTACAAACAACCACATCCTAATGCGTATTTGGCAAACTTTGCCGAATTTATGTTTCTAAACAAAGATTCAGATTATATTATAAACCTTATTAAAAAGGGACTTCGCATTTTTGTAGAGAATTATATCATGCAGTACAAAGAAGAGCTTAAAACAGTTCCCGTACATTTTGCAGGGTCTATCGCTTTTTTTGCACAAAATGAAATCAAAGAAGTAGCACAAGAAATGGGCTTTACCGTTGGTAATTTCGAACGCAGACCCATAGAAGGCTTGGTTAAATTTCATACCACAGGCATATAAATCGCGCTTATGCCTAAGCATAAAGCCTTTTACATATCCAATACTGAGAACAAAAAGCAACTGCTTAAACAGATTACTTCAGGCCAGTGGTTTAAGGAACTCAACACGCTTAAAGGTGCTGTGTTTTCAGATTTTACAGTCAATGCCTTTATTGAAGAAGAAACCCGACACGGGCGATTCGATGTGCAAACCGCCACGACTAACAGTTTAAAAAATTCTTCCGAAGGCGAACGCAAACGGGCCTTACTCCAACATATTTTAAAATCGAAACCCGAGTATATAGTTCTAGATAATGTTTTTGATTGTTTAGATGTGGAAGCTCAAGCCAACATCGAAAACACACTCACACAATTAAGTCAGCACACGCAAATTATCCAAGTAGCGACCAGAAAGCGCGATATTTTAGATTTTATAGAAGACATTTATGTGCTAGAAGATGGCGAACCTAAATTGTATATAGAAACCGCTGAAAGAAAGCACAAAAATTTCACCCAAGCCTTACCACAGCCTTACGAGCTCGATAGGGAAACCTTTAACCCACTTATACAACTCAATAACGTGTCGGTGAGTTATGGCGAGCGCCCCATCATTAAAAACATCAATTGGGAAATAAAACCAGGAGAGTTCTGGCAGCTTATTGGTCCTAACGGATCGGGAAAAAGCACCATTCTCTCCTTAATTTCTGGCGATAACCCCAAAGGCTATATGGCAGATATGACCTTGTTTGGTATTAAAAAGGGCAGTGGCGAAACTGTTTGGGATATTAAAAAACACATTGGCTTTTACACCTCCGAAATGCTTCGTGGGTTTAAACGCAGAGATACTATAGAAAGTATGATTATTTCTGGGTTTGTAGATTCTATTGGCTTGTACAGTTACCCCACCGATAGGCAAATGCGTATTGCACAACAATGGATCTCGCTACTCAACATGAGCGCCATTAAAGATAAAAGCTTTCAGTTTTTATCCAATGGGCATAAACGTTTGGTACTTATTGCCAGAGCCATGGTAAAACACCCGCCACTACTTATTTTAGACGAACCCACCAACGGACTAGACGATACCGATGCCCAATTATTCTCAGAATTGGTAAACAAAATAGCCCAAGAAAGCGATACCGCTATTATTTATGTATCGCACCGAAAAGAAGAGTTTATTCAACCCGATTTTGTTTTTGAGTTGACACCGCACCCAAATGGTTCTGTAGGCAGAAGCTTATAAATATGTAGTATTTGCATTTCCTCACCTGTATTTGCATTTCTTCGATTAATATTTTACTTACAATGTTATTTTTTTAGTTTTAGGATTTTAGAATGGCTAATTGTGCTTTTATTCTGAATTATATTTAGGATAAGAGTCATAAAGGTTGTTTTAAATCACGTTGGGCATAATGTAAAATAAACTATGGGAAAAACGAAAGTATTTATAAGTTCAACCTTTGTTGATTTAAAAGACACAAGGGAAAGTCTGAAACAATATTTTTTAGATAATCAAATGGAACCTATACTTTTTGAAAGAGGAAGTATTGCATTTGACCCATATAAAAATGTTGATTCAGCTTGTTACAACGAAGTAGAAAAATCGACAATTTTTGTTTTAATTATTGGTGGAAGATACGGTTCACCTGCCAGTGACGAACCAAAGAAAACAAGAATTAAAAAAATAAAAAAATATAATTCGATTACCAAAAAAGAATATTTAAGAGCAAGAGAGAATAATATTCCTATTTTCACTTTCATAGATAAAGAAGTTTCTTCTGATTATAGGTTTTTTAGAAGAAATAGAGATAAGACACATATAAATTATCCAGCTGTTGACAATGTAAATATTTTTTATCTGCTTGATGAAATCTATAAACAAACGAGAAATAACTATGTTAAAGAATATGAATATACTTCTGAAATAATTGATTGGTTAAAAATTCAAATATCGGGATTATTTCAAAATTTTGTAGAAGAGAAAAAAGCAGTTTTTGATAAGAATGTGCCTAATTATTATGTAAATCCATTCAAACTCTTTTACAAAAGAAGAACAATCAAAAATCTAACATTAAAAAAACTATCTCAAGAAGTTGGAATTGATTACAAATCTCTTTGTAATCTCGAAAAATTTGATTTAGTGGGTACAACTTTTGACTACACCAAGTTTCAGTCAATAGATAAAAATAAGCTGAAAAAACTATGCAATTGCCTTAATTGTTCTTTTCAAGACGTTATTAGCCCAAATTCTGACGATTTTAGTTCGAAACTAATAGAATACTATCATAATTATAAAAAGAAAAGAGCTAAAAAAAACAAATACTTACCGAATGAAAGCTTTACGACAAAAGTTGTGGTTTTTGATTTTGATGGAACACTTACCATTCCTGAAAAAAACAAAACTACTTGGGAAATGATTTGGGATTATTTGGGTTATGATGAAAATTTATGTTCTAAATATCATAATCAATATGTAACCGAGGAGATTAATCATAGCGAATGGTGTAATCTCACTCTTGAAAAATTTAAGGATAAAAACTTAAATATTAATGATATTAAAAAAATTGCCAAAAAAATTATTTTAGTTAATGGTTTACAAGAATTACTCGTTTCACTTGATAAATTAAATATTAAGCTCTATATACTTTCTGGTTCAATTGAGGAAATTGTGGAACTTTCTTTAGGAAAACTTAAAAGTCATTTTAGAGAGATTTCGGCAAACAATTTTTATTTTGGAGCAAATGGAAATTTGGAAGATATAATTGGTACTGAATTTGATTTTAAAGGAAAGGCAACTTACTTAAAAAAAATTATTACCAAAGAAAAAATAGCACCTTACGAAGTTCTATTCGTTGGGAATTCTATCAATGATATTTTCGCTTATGAATCAGGAGCAAAGACATTATGTGTTAATCCGATATTGACTAATCCATTTGATGAAGTTCAATGGCAATATTCGATTCCCAAAATGATTAACGCAATGGAAATTATGAAATTTGTAAACACTATGCCCAACAACGTATAAATAATTGCGGTTTTAGCGCTTTAGCAAAGGTCGTTGCGCATATGTAACATCTGAAATTCTTAGCATAAACACCCGCTACTACTTATTTTAGACGAACCCACCAACGGACTAGACAATACTGATGCCCAATTATTCTCAGAATTGGTAAACAAAATAGCCGAAGAAAGCGATACCGCTATTATTTATGTATCGCACCGAAAAGAAGATTTCATTAAACCCGATTTTGTTTTTGAGTTGACACCGCACCCAAATGGTTCTGTAGGTAAAAAAGTATAATAAAAGTTTAATTTTATTTATTTAAATAATATTTCACTTATATAAATTTTTATATTTTTATGAGATAACTAAATGTGCTCTAATTCTGTTAAATTTAATAGATTAAAGGCATAAGGTTGTTTTAAAACACGTTGTGCAACATAATAGCAGATGAAACCAGTAAACGAAATTTATTCTGAATTTCTTCTTGGGAATGTTAGATTTCACCGAGCAATTGAAAACGACTTATTTAGAGATGCGTTAATGTTTTTTATGGACAACAAATTCAGTACATCTGCGAGTTTATGTTCTACTCTTTACGAAATGATTTTTACAACCAGATTAGTCCGAGAAACAGCAAATCCAATCGGATTTATTCCAAGCAAAGAAAATATAAATGAGCAACTGAAATATTTGATGGAAAAAGAGAATGATATAATAAATACACAAAAACTCTCTTTTCGTCAGATCACCAAAGAATTAAAAAACAAAAATGTAATTTCAGAAATTGAAAAACAAGAGTATGACACATTTTATACTGAAATAAGAAATCCTGTAGCACACGGATTAACATTCCGACTATTTGAGAAACTTCTTGACAGCAAACCAGCACATACTTTTGAAGTAGAAACCAACTATCAACCTGTTTACAAAAAAGCGTCTGAATTATTAATTGACAAAATATATTATTTAATGGCAATTAAAGAATTAAGAAAAAAGTAATTACGTACCACAACAACATGTATAATTAATTGCTTTGGCAAGTGCTTATTTAGAAAATTCCTTCGGAATTTTCTCGCGTTCGTTTTTGTTTACTAAATTAGTTGCTGAAACACGCAACTAACCATACACAAAAACGTTGGGCATAATTTGAAACGAATGAAAAACAATACATTAAAAAATATTGCAGATAATTGGAAATTGGAAGCAAAACTAGAAGATTCTGAAAAATACTTCTTTAATAACGACCAAGTCAACGACATTGTGCAAAAAGATAAATGCTATGTAATTGGTAGAAAAGGTTCGGGAAAGTCGGCAATTTCTGAACATATTTTAAAACAAAGTAAACACGATTGTTTTTCGGTTAAATTAAACTTTAAGAATTTTCCATTTAATGAATTGTACAGTCTTGATAATCAAACTTATACTCCTCCGAACCAATATATTACCTTATGGAAGTATTTGATATATTCAAATATATGCCGCCTAATGGTACAAAATGAATCCATAGACTCAACAGTTAGAAATACTCTTGAGAAACTCTATCCAAAATCAGCTATAAAGTCATTAGCAAGAACTATTTCTAAATGGACCTCTGCTGAATTTGGTGCTACAGTTTTAGGAAATGGGGGAAATATTAAAGTAGAACGAGAATCTAATAGAAATGAAATTCCTTGGATTGAGAAAACTAACATTTTAGAAGATATAATTTTTGATCATTGTGATAATTCAAAATATTTCGTAGTTTTTGATGAACTAGATGAAGATTATCGAACAATTCAAAACACAAAGACTACTGACCAATATATATTCTTGCTTACAAGTTTGTTTAAAGCTGTTCAGGACATAAAGTCTACATTTTTTGATACTGGTTTACAAATAAAACCTATTGTTTTCCTTAGAGATGATATTTATACACTAATTAAGGATTCAGATAAGAATAAATGGCGTGACTTTAAGGTTGAAATTGAATGGGACAAAGCTAAACTAAAACAACTATTAGCTTATCGTATTTCAAAGGATTATGATGAGACACTATCAAAAGCTCTACCTTTTCAGAAAGCTTGGGATAAAATATTTTTCAGAGAAGATATTGGGTTTGGTAATAAGCAAGAAAAGAAAATTCATTCTTTTGATTTCATTGCAAGAAGTACGCATTTAAGACCTAGAGATTTTGTTCAGTATATCCAAAAGTGTGCTGAAGAAACTTCTTCAAATAATCACAAATTCATTAAAGAGCAGAATATAAAGTTTGTAGACAGAGCTTTCTCGAATTACCTAAAGGATGAAATAATTGATGAAGTTTTTCCTGTACTACCTGAAATAGAACAATATTTTCAAATTTTCGCAAACATACGTAAGTGGAATTTCACACTTCAGGAATTCACAAAGGAGTATAATAAATATTTAAAAGCAGGTACAATTCAAGAAAAGAATATCGACTATGTACTTGATACGTTATACAATTTCAGTGTAATTGGAAATCAACATAAATCAAGAAAGGATAAGTTTTTTTATAAATATATGCACACCAATATGACCTTTAATAGAACTGAAAATATTGTAATTCACAGAGGATTATTTAAGGCACTTCAATTGTAAAAACTATGCCCAACAACGTATATAATTCATTGCTGGTACTCGCCTACTCACGAAAATTCTCGCGGATTTTCTATTCAGTTTGTATTTGCTAAATTAGTTACTAAAACACGCAGCTAACCATACACAAAACCGTTGGCAATAATTTAAAACGAACAACATAGAATGATAAAATGGTTAAGGAAAAAACTCGGAATTGATACTATCGACAAAAATATTGTTGAAAGCAATTCTATGACCAAAAGCCAACTTATTGAGATTAATAAATCAATAGAAAACCTAAAACCGAAAAAAAAGGAAGAAGAAATTATTGAGGTAGTTGATAGTTTTGAAATGAAAAACGATATTTCAAATTTAACTTTCAAATTAAATAATAATATTAGTTTAGATAATAGTTGGTCTTTAATTACTACTCAAAACAACAAATCGAATTTTCTTTCTCAAGTTGCTGGAACTTCAACAATAGGAGGTTCAGTCGCTTATTCAGCAAATGGATTATACACTGCAACTGCGAATACAGGAAGTTTAATGACTTATGGAAATGGCTCTTTGAGTTCAATAACAATGAATGGTTCACAATTCGGAAGTCACGCAGGTTTTGTTAGTGCAAATCCTGCTGTTTTTACACCAATTTTAGCTGTCCAATTTGCTTCAATGCTTACTGGTCAATATTATTTTAAAGGTCTAACAAAACAATTAACATCAGTCCAAAAAGGTATAAACGAACTTATCAGTTTGCATCATAATGAAAGATTAGCAAAATTGAGATATATAAACACTAAAACAAACGAATTAAATAATCGGAATTATTTCACAACCGAGGATTATGTTATTGTCGATAGATTAAAATTTGACTTGTCAATTATTAGGTTTGAATACTTACTTTCTGCTCAACAAGAAATCATTAACACTTTTGAGATACAAAATGGAAAAGAAAATAAAGAAGAAATAATTGATATATTATCAGAAGATAGTAATCACGTTGAGAAAGCTCTTAATTCAATAAAAAGCAATGCCAAAAAAATATCTTCATTTTTTTCATCAACCTATAAAAAATCTGGAATCGAATCTGGAATAAACTATTTAAAATCTAAATCTGAAAATTCACATAAAAAAGTTGAAAAACTTTCAGAAAAGGTAAATAATAGTAAGTTTTTTTTCTATTCAGAAATCGCTTTAAAATCAGAACAATTATACCAACTTTTAAAGCTATTGGAATTAAAAATAAATTTGTCTGATAAAAAACCAAACCATAACCGAATTGGAAGAATTGAGGAACTTTATAAATCAATAGCAGATTTTAATTACGAAGACAGTATTTATGATGAAATGGAGCAACTAAAATCGGATTTAAAGGAAAATCTATTATCTGAAATCGAAATACATAAAGCAAATAGCCAAATAACTAAAAGTAAAATTGATTCAAAAGCATCTAAAATAATTGAAAAATTTACAACATTAGAAAACTATTTGGAAGAAAAGAATATGATATTTGATGATATTGAACAAATAAAAATTGGTTTTGAAAAGCCACAACAAATACTAATTGACAATAGAACAGAAACAACTAGAATTTACACAAAAACTATTGCCAACAATGGCTATAATTAATTGCTTGTTCTCGCCTACTTCTGAAAATCTTCGCGGATTTTCAGTTTGGTGTGTACTTGCTAACTTAAGTGCCATACCTAAAATTAATTCATATACCCGAAACTTAAGAGAATGACGATACCGATGCCCAATTATTCTCAGAATTGGTAAACAAAATAGCCCAAGAAAGCGATACTGCAATTATTTATGTATCGCACCGAAAAGAAGAGTTAATTAAACCCGATTTTGTTTTAGAGTTGACGCCACACGCAAATGGTTCTGTAGGTAGAAGCTGATAGTGCTGTAGTATTTGTTGTTTCTCACTTATATTTGCATTTCTTCGATTAATATTTTACTTACAATTTTATTTTTTTAGTTTTAGAACTTATAAATAACTGAAAGTGTTTTTATCTTAAATGGTTTGATGGATAAGAGTATTGAAAGTAATTTTAAAACATGTTTTATTCAGGCTTAAAGGCAATTTTTATGGAATTGAAAAATTTACTCGAAATAATTGCTCTAGTACTAGTAATAATAGGCTGGGGAATAACTTATTGGTTGGCTAAAAAACAAGATTATCACCTTGAACTAAAAAAATGGGAAAAGGAATTGTTGGATAATCAATTATCTGAATTATATGGAAAGATTCACGGAATTCTTTTAGAAAATGACAGAATCAGAAATGTTTTAATAGAACAATTAGGCCGTAAATCAATATTTAGACACAATATTCCCCTTTCGAATGAGGAGGAAAAATTATGGTTATACTATACAGAAAATTATTTTTTACCTAACAATAGAAAAATTGTTGATTTAATTAAATCTAATACTCACTATTTAATTGGCAATGAATTTCCAGAGATTTTTAAAGTATATATAGATTATGCAATCGGTTGGGAACTGTTGCATGACCAATATTTAAAAATAGGAAGAGAATATGATTTACATGCACGTGAAAATTTTCCATTAGGATTTCAAAAAAGAATAATAAAAGATTTCTCTGAACTTAAAACTAGGCAATGGGAATTAGTTTCCGAAAATAGAATATCAAAATAGTAAGCTTGCAACTATGTTTTTAGTTCATTGCTAGATTCTGATATTATGATAATTCATAGGATTTTCCTTTTGATTGTTTTCTTTTGCTAACATAGTTATTACCAATGCAACTAACCATAAACGAACAAGTTTAATACAATACAAAACCAACATTTGAACATTAAATAAATATGACAAAAGCAGCACATTTTAAAGTTGACCCAAAACTAGCCGAATTACTAGGTGAAACTTATCGTTCAGTAGAAGAAGCTATAAAGGAATTGATTGATAATGCTTATGATGCTGATTCTGAAAATGTGAATATAATACTGCCAAACGAATTAATACCTGATCCAATAATAGTAATTGAAGATGATGGTTCAGGAATGAAAGAATACGAAGTCCGGAATGAATACTTGAACATTGCAAATAGTCGAACTTCTAGAAAAGGGAATATTACATTTTTAAAAAAGAGAAAAGTTAAAGGAAGAAAAGGTATCGGAAAATTTTCAGGACTTATGGTAGCTAGTCAAATGACAATTGAAACGTTTGCAAGTGGAAAAATGACTTCGTTAACAATTAACAAAGATGATTTGGCAAAAGCAGGTTATGATTTAGAAAAAGTTCCTCTTCCAATAAACGTAAGTGGCTGCAATAAAACTAAGCACGGAACAAGAATAACACTAGAAGGCATAAATCAAAACTTTAATTTCCCAAACCCAGAAAGATTAAAAGAAATTTTAATTCGTGATTATGGTAGAGAAATGGATTTTAACATAACCATTAATGGGGAAAACATTGGTGTACTTGACCTTCAAGGCAAGTCATATTCTGAACAAATACTACTATCAAATGGTAAATCAGCAACTTTAAATTATACAGTAACTGATAAGCCAATAAAGCAATCCGGTATTGCAATTAGGGTGAATAATAAAATTATTGGCAGACCTCAAAACTTTCTTTCAGAGGATGAAATTATTCCGAAAAAACTTCAAAATAGAGTTTACGGAGAAATTATTTGTGATGATTTAGAAGATGATTTAACAGCCGATTTTGGTGCTGTAATTGATAATAGTATACTTTATCAAAAACTTACCGAAAATACTACAAAAAAATTACGAAAATCAGTTGACGAAGTATTTGTGACTGATATGAAAATGGCAAAGGCTCGATATCAAAGAAAAATAAATAAAGAACTTGAAAAACTTCCCGATTTCAAACAACCCTTTGCAAAAAAAGCATTATACAAAGTTCTTGAGAAGTTTTATGGAGAAACTGAAGATAGAATCAATACTGTTATTTCAGTAATGGTTGCAGCAATGGAGAAAGACCATTATTGGGATATTGTACAAAATATTGAAGATACTCGAACAGGAGATGTTGAGAAATTTGCAGAAGCACTTTCTGAATTCGGATTTTTAGAAATGAGTATTATTTCTAGTCAAGCCATTAACCGTTTAAGATTTTTGGATGAATTAAATATTTTAATTGAAAATCCAAAAACTGTTGAATCATCAGTTCATAAAGCGTTTGAAAAAAATACTTGGCTTTTTGGAGATGATTATTCTGTGATATTTTCTGATCAAGGCTTAAAAAATTCAATTGAAAAAGTAATTAAAAAGTCTTATAAAGGAGACAAACCCGATGATAGACCTGACATTCTGTTCGGAAGAAATATTACAAGGTCTTTAATATTAATAGAATTTAAAAGACCAAGTTTTACATTAAATCGTGATACTGAAGCACAAGCACTAAAATATCGTGACGAATTAAACGTATATTTTCACAGTCAAAAGATTGAAATAATTCTTTTAGGCGGTAAAGTGAAAGGAATAATAAGTTCTCATAATGATCGTGGAGATGTTCTTTATCGAACATACGTTGATTTGATAAGTGTGGCTAGGCAAAAACTAATGTGGTTGATAGAGGAATTAAAAAAGGAATAAAGTAATGCTTTCAGCACAATATATTACTACTAATTCTAGACTACTTAAGTCAATCCTAACAGATTTTGTATTAGCTTTGTATTTACTAACATTACCTTTAAATCACTAAACCTAATAATGACCACAACCCTAAAAAATGGCATCTTAGTTATCAGCAGCGTATTCCTATTTGGATGTTCATCAAGTGATGATAAGGCTGATGATAGTGACTGCGTGAAAACCATTACCATTCCGCAATATTATTTTATAAATAATCAATCGTATAGTTACGAAACAACGCAAGAAGTGCCTTGTGATTTTCCAGAACCCACAGAGCCTGAATTGATTCAAGCCCCTGAATTAGAAGGCTTTACTTATGAAGTTTTAAAGTTTGAGTTTACACCCGATACAGGCAACAATACATCGCGCTTACAATTCGAAATCAAATTAAATAATCCAAACGCTTATGCAGTTTCTGGAGTGCCTTTGCTCACCATGAACGCAGACGGTTTAGTAACAACAGCCAGTTTTTCTAATTATGCTTCGGTACCCTGTCTTGAAATTGCTGCAAATTCTAGCTGTATTTTAACTTTTGATCAAGAAAGTTCTTTAGACTTAGCTGTAATTAATTCCATTCAATTATTAAACGTGGAATATTTTCTCATCAACTAGCAACCGTTTCATCTAAAATCATTTTTTTACACCTTTTTTTTAGTTCCGTAAAGCACTAAACAAGCACACCCTCCATTTTATTTTTCGTACCTTGATAACTAGCTATTAATCAAATAAATACGA
Organism: Algibacter luteus; assembly: GCF_030344935.1. Lineage (NCBI taxonomy): Bacteria > Pseudomonadati > Bacteroidota > Flavobacteriia > Flavobacteriales > Flavobacteriaceae > Algibacter > Algibacter luteus. Next base: position 2,078,801 of record NZ_CP128313.1, read on the forward strand.
ACTTATGAAATCAAGAACATTAGTGATGATGCTGATTGTTTTGGCTTTGGCCATAAGCAGTTGCAAGCAAACCGACAAAGCAATGGTTGTTGAAACCCCTGTAGACCTTTTAAATGAGCCTTTCCCAGAAGCTCAAGAAGCTGTAAAACTGACTATGGACAGTATTTTACAAAGTGTTAAGGATGGTGATTTGGATAAACTCATTTCCTTTCATGCCTATGGCCCGAAATTCACAGAATTTAAAAATGGGGAACCTAGAAATGATGGTGCTGAGAATGAAAAATTTGAACGTGGTGTTTTTGGTTCGGTTACCGAAGTGGTGAAATTTGATATCAACGACATGAAAATTGCCGTTTTTGATAACGTCGCGAACGTGACCTTACACACCGATTTTCATTTACAATTTGGAGAAGACCTCGCGGTGGTAAACGAACAAATGACCTTGTTATTTCTAAACACCGATAAGGGTTGGAGAATTGTACACGAACACCATTCGGAGCTCAAGCAACCAGAAGCTACAGAATAAAACTGTTTAAACCGCAGGCCTGATATCGACAGCCACTTTCATTTTGTTGTCACCAGAACTGTAAATCACACCTTTTAAAGGCGGCACATCATAATAATCGCGACCATAAGCGGTAATGATGTGTTGGTTTTGAGGTATTTGGTTGTTGGTAGGATCGAAATCTACCCATCCAAAAGTGGGGATATACACCGAGAACCACGCATGAGACGCATCGGCACCTACAAGTTTTTCTTTTCCTGGTGGCGGCAAAGTTTCAATATAACCACTCACATAACGTGCGGGCAAACCAACCGAACGCACACAGGCAATAGCAATTTGCGCAAAATCTTGACAAACGCCTTTCTTTTGCATCATCACGTCGTGAATAGGCGTCGCCACATTAGTCACATTCGGGTTGAATTCAAATTCGGTGTAAATGCGTTGCATCAATTCGTAAGCGGCCTCAAAAATAGACCGATTGGGCTGAAAAGAGACTTCGGCATAGGCTCGTATTTCTGGCGAAATATTCGCAATAAGCACAGATTCTAAAATAAACTGCTTCACATCCCACAATCCCGGATCTTGATGTTTTAAATGATTCAAACCTTCAGATAAGGTGATGCTTTTTCCACTAAAAGATTGATTGATATCGGGCATTAGTGTATAATCTTTTTCAATAGTGCTTATCGCAATAACCTTTAAGGTTTTATGGTAGTCTTGAATGGAAAAGCGAGTAATGGTATTGCCAAAAAAGTCTGTTTTCTCCGAAAAGTCAGTCGGTTTCGGATGAATTTCTAAAGCATAGTTCACCACTTTTTGCCCCAACATATCTTTCGGTTTCAACGTGGCGATGTTATGACAAAAGGTAACGCCATTTTCGTATTTATAACTCGTGGTATGTGATAAACGATACAACATTTAGTTTATGGGGAAATTTTGATTAGCCAATTGGGTTTGCTGATACGAATGGTTGAAATACGTATCGGAAATCGCCATTGAGGTGTTATGCAGCAAATCGCTTAGTTCTGCTAATAAATCGTCTAAATTCGGTCGTATACTACCATCAGAACTCAGAAGGAGCAAGTTTTCAATATTCAAGCTTTGCATTTTACGATGCGCTTCATCAATTTTTTGCTGGCAAATAGAAACTTGGTTTGAGCCTTCAGAATAGGGGAGTCGGTCTATATCTTTCTTAATCCGATTGATTTGATATGTCAACGATTTGGCGTAATCTTTATCTAATAAAATAAGTTTAATCACATTTTCTAAACTCAAATACGATCGGTAACTATAGCGGTAAATATTAAGACTTTCATGACTGGTTAACAGCGACTCTAAAATTTCATATTGCAGCTGCTCGTTGTAATTAGAAACCAATAACGAACGGCATTTGGCCACATTCATCATGGCTTGTTCGGTTTGTAAACCTATAAAATAAAGCAGCAAACCTTGGTTTACTAAAATGCTTTCTTCAATAAGTCCCATAAAAGCAATCAATCTGGTAATGATACGGTCTAGAACTTTGGAAAGCTCAATCACCGAATAGTTCTCGGCGTCTTTAAATTTGCGCCACTGTTTATTAATGCCGTCAAAAACGCGCCACATGTCTTTAGACCATAAGCTACGTAACGAATAATACGAGTTATTAAAACTTGAAAGCGTTTGTGCAAAACTCCCGTAACGCTTCTCGTCGAGCATTAAAGACACAATTTCTTCCAAAGGATTGTTTAAGCGTTTTTCTGAACCTTTGCCAACAAAACCAGGAAAGGTGGAGGTGATGTGTGTTATAGATTTGTATAAAAGCACCAAACTTTCAGATTCGGATTTCCGGTTGTTGTATTGCTCTTGCGTCATGCGATTCAGCACCATGCGTAAATAACGCGCGGTCACTAAAGCACGCCCTAAATAGCGCCCAGACCAATACAGGTTTTCGGCGGTATGACTTGGTAAATCGTTAATATCGGAAACCGTTTGATTGGAAGCTTTGTCCCAAGAATAATTTTGAATGTAATTTTGAGGCGTATCAGAAACCACCCAAAAGTCTTTACTGATACCACCACGTTGGTTCGATACAAACAAATTTTCACGTTCTGAAGCCACACGCACTAAACCACCAGGCATGATACTATAACCTCCTTGTTTAGCAATGGCGAAGGTTCTGCACATCACTTTTCTGGGTTCTAAAATACCATTGGTGAAATTTGGCGCTGTAGAAAATGATATTTTTTCTTGTGCTACAAATTGATAGGGTGTTTGTTCTATTTCTTGTCTGAGTTTATTGAGCGCCGTTTCATCCAAAAACTCACAGAAAAAGATGTTTTCTCTATTCGATCTGTCGATGCGTTTCACGACTAAATCTTTCAAATGATTTAAGACGTAATCGCGTTCTTTTTGTTGTCCGCACCACCAAGACGCAATTTGAGGTAAGATTAAATCTTCGTTAAAAAAGTATTTGCAAATGGCGTTCATAAACGGGATAAGTCCCGAGTTTTCAATAATACCGCTACCAATAGGATTCACGATGCTGACTTGTTGTTCTCGTACCACTTCCATAAGGCCAGCAACACCGAGATAAGAATCTTCACGTAATTCTAAAGGGTCCATAAACACGTCGTCCACACGTCTTAAAACCACATCAACTTGTTTGAGTTGTTTTAAGGTTTTCATCCAGAGCTTGCCATTTCTAACAATTAAATCGTTACCCATAACTAACGGATACCCTAAAAACGAAGCCAAATAGGCATGTTCAAAATAGGTTTCGTTATGCGGACCCGGAGTTAGAATCACAATATTAGGATTGCTTTTATTTTGAGGCGCCGCATCAATAAGCATTTGATTGAACTCATGAAAAAACTGCGAAGGTTGTTTCACATGTATATTTTGAAAAATATTAGGCATGACTCTGTTAAGCGCATACCTATTTTCCAAAGCATAACCCATACCTGAAGGCGCTTGTGTTCGGTCGCTAACTACCCACATGCGGCCGTCTGGTCCTCTGGCTAAATCTGCTGAATAAATGAGTAAATTTTTTAATGCCGGATATTGAATTTGATCGCATTGTCTTAAAAATCCGCGATGAGCAAATATGACTTCCTGCGGAATAATACCATCTTTGATAAGCGTTCTTTCGCCGTATATATCCTTTAGAATGAGGTTTAATAATTCAGCACGCTGTTGAATACCTTTTTCAATGGTGTTTTCCCATTCCGTTTGATGAATTAAAAAAGGCACGAGATTTAAGCCCCAAGAACGGTGCATCCCGTTAGGATCGTTATACACGTTATAGGTTACACCATTTTCTTCCATTAACCAATTCACCTCGTCTTGCTTAGCTTTGAGGTTTTTGGGACCTACTTGAGATAAATTAGTAAGTAAGCGCTCCCAATTGGGATTTATGGACATATCCGATTTCAATACTTCATCATAATTCCTGAAATCAGAAAAATAATTTTGAAATAGCGTATTTGAATCTATGGACATATGGTGTTATTTTTTTCTTAAATCGAGCGTGTTTGGAAACTCAAAATTAATAGGCAACTCTTTATATTTAAACTTTTTTAAACTTGTTTTCTTCTGAATACCTTGGTATTCTTTTTTAGTGATTTTATCGTCTTGATCCGGAACCACATCACCCTGCGTATGCCCAAAGCCCCAGAAACGATTAATGCGTCTCGATTCGGCTTCATAGCTATTTACAGGATAAGTTTCATACGAACGCCCTCCTGGATGCGCCACAAAATAGGTGCAACCACCAATGGATTGTTTGTTCCAAGTGTCAATAATATCAAAAACTAAAGGCGCATCAACACCAATGGTTGGGTGTAAAGCTGAATACGGATTCCATGCTTTATAACGGATTCCAGATACATATTCACCTTTTACGTCCGTGTTTTTTAAAGGCACTTTTACGCCGTTGCAAGTTACAATATATCTTTCATCTACAAAGTTTGAAATTTTTATTTGAATGCGTTCTAACGACGAGTCCACATAACGTGCAGTTCCGCCGCCTGCCATTTCTTCACCAAGGACATTCCAAGGTTCAATAGCAGCTCTTAATTCCACATGCATGTGGTTTATAGTCGTCATACCGTGAAGCGGGAATCTAAACTCGAAAAATGGGTCAAACCAATCTTCTCTGAATTCATAACCAGCCTTATTTAACTGGCGTACAATGTCCTTGATATCTTCACGAACAAAATGTTCAATTAAAAATTTATCGTGTAATTCGGTTCCCCAACGCACCAAGTCGTGTTCGTAAGGTGTTTTCCAAAACCAAGCCACTAAAGTTCTCACCAATAAATTTTGCATCAAACTCATTTGTGGGTGAGGAGGCATATCAAAAGCACGAAGTTCAAGAATACCTAATCGACCAGACGATGAATCTGGAGAGTACAATTTATCAATACAGAATTCTGCACGGTGTGTGTTTCCGGTTAAATCGGTTAATAAATGTCGAAACAATCTATCGGTTAACCAAAACGGTACATCGCCACCTTTCGGGATTTTGCTAAAGGCAATTTCCAGTTCGTAAAGGTTTTCCATTCTAGCTTCATCAATTCGTGGCGCTTGACTTGTGGGCCCAATAAAAGCACCAGAAAATAGATAGGATAATCCCGGGTGATGCTGCCAAAAGGTCAATAAACTTCGTAGTAAACTTGGTTTACGTAACAACGGACTATCTGCGGGCGTTACACCACCTAAAGTCACGTGATTACCACCACCAGTGCCTGTATGCTTACCGTCTAGCATGAATTTTTCGGTACCTAATCTCGATTGTTTGGCATGTTTGTAAAGGGTGATAGTATTATCAGTAAGCTCTTTCCAATTTTTTGCTGGGTGTACATTAACCTCAATAACGCCCGGATCTGGGGTTATTTTCATGGATTCCAAACGGTTATCTTTTGGAGGATCGTAACCTTCAATAATTACCGGAATATTTAACGATTTGGCTGTAGCTTCAATGGACGCCATTAAATCTAAAAACATTTCAGCAGTGTCTAAAGGCGGTAAAAACAGATAGAGTTTACCTTCTCTTACCTCTGCACACAATGCGGTACGAATAAAGAATTTTTCTTCACTTTTTTCAACCTTATTATTCTGAAACGCTTCAAAACGTTTGTTCACTAGGGCAGTGAAATTTGGAAACTTTTTTGGTTTTGAAAATTGATCGGGCTGCACCACGGGAAACTCTTCTTGCTTCGGCTTTTTAATAAGTGAATTTAGAGGTAGTCGCAATCCCACTGGAGAATTTCCAGGAATTAAAAAGATGTTTTTTCGTCTTAATTTCCAAGCCGCAGTAAACCAAGTGTTTTTATAATTATTTAAAGGTAAAACATAGCCCACAGGTTTGGAAGTCCCTTCTTTTAGGATTTCTTTTAATTTATCTTTGACTAATAAATTACCGTTTTCTTTAGTCGGATCAATATCAATGGGCATTTTACCTTCTTCCCACAAGAAATAAAAACTATCCTCGTAAGTGGGTTTTATAAATTTATCTGAAACGCCTAAATAGGTGGTTAGGGTTTTTAGGAATTTTTTATCGGCATTTTTTGGCAAGGTATAATCATCAGCAAATAGCGATAATAAGTTTTTAGTATTCCAAATGGGTTTCCCATCCTTTCGCCAGCAAATTTCAATAGACCATCTCGGGAGTGGTTCACCAGGATACCATTTTCCTTGGGCTTGATGGAGCACACCGCCTTTACCAAATTCGTCGTATAATTTTGCGGAGAGGTCTTTAGCCAACTCCCTTTTATGTGGACCATCGGCATCAGTATTCCATTCCGGAGATTCCATATCATCAATAGATACAAAGGTTGGTTCGCCTCCCATGGTGAGACGCACATCGCCTTTTTCTAATTGCTCTTCTACTTTAAAACCAAGATTGTAAATGGCGTTCCATTGCTCTTCGGTATAAGGTTTGGTAACTCTAGGCGATTCAAAAATTCGTTTTACCGAGTTTTCATAAAAGAATTCCGTTTCGCAAACATCAGTCATACCAGAAACGGCAGCAGCACTTTCAAACGACGGTGTACAAGCCAGCGGAATATGTCCTTCACCAGCCAAAAGACCAGAAGTAGCATCAAAACCAATCCAACCAGCACCAGGAATATAAACTTCTGCCCATGCATGTAAATCGGTAAAATCGGCTTCAGGACCAGAAGGACCATCTAATGACTTTTCATCGGCAGCCAATTGTACCAAATAGCCAGAAACGAATCGTGCTCCCAATCCTAAGTGACGCATCACCTGAACAAACAACCACGCATAATCTCTACAAGATCCATTTTTGCGTTCTAAGGTTTCTTCGCAAGATTGCACACCCGGATCCATACGGATGTTATAGTTTAGAAATTCATATATTTTTCGATTGATATCGATTAAAAAATAAATTGTTTTTCGAGGTGTATAATCTATAGTCTTTAAAAATTCTTGCAATAAACTGCCTTTATCTGTTATTTCCAGATAGGGAATAAGCTCTTTTTGAGTAGTTTCGGTATATTTAAACGGAAACTCTTCAGCATATTTTTCTACAAAAAAATCAAACGGGTTTATGGTTTTTAAATCTGCTATAATCTCTACATCCACAGCTAGTTCCGTTGTTTTCTCCGGAAACGTTAATCGTGCTAAATAGTTCCCAAAAGGATCTTGTTGCCAATTAAAGAAATGATTTTCAGGCTTTATTTTTATTGAATAGGCCTCAATAGGTGTTCTGCTATGTGGTGCAGGACGAAGTCTAAAAATGTGAGGAGATAATGCTACAGAACGATCGTATTTATACAATGTTTTATGAGAAATAACTACTTTAAGCGCCATATATGGATTGGTTTTTTAAAATTACAATTTAAGTTATTTCTTTTTAGATATAGTAGAAATACCATTTAAATAGTCATATTATTATTAGGCATTAATTGTGATTTTAATTTATTTATTGCTCAGAAAATAAAAATTTTCAAAAAGCGTAAGTTTTCTATTAAACTTTTTATTGTGGGGAGGCTTAAAAAAATAAGTGGCTTTAAGATTTATAAACTTGATTTTCTTGTTCGGCAACGCGAATAAAGGTCGTGCGTTTGGTTAATTCTTTTAATCGGGCGGCGCCTACATAGGTGCAAGTACTGCGCAATCCACCTAAAATATCTAGAATGGTTTCATTGACTTCGCCACGATAAGGCACTTCAACCGTTTTGCCCTCGCTAGCGCGATATTCGGCAACGCCACCAGCATGCTTATCCATAGCTGTTGTAGAGCTCATCCCGTAAAATTGTCTAAATTTTTGTCCGTTTTTTTCAACGATTTCACCACCGCTTTCATTATGTCCTGCCAACATACCACCTAACATTACAAAATCAGCACCAGCACCAAAGGCTTTTGCCACATCGCCTGGAGAAGCGCAACCACCATCACTTATAATTTGTCCGCCTAATCCATGCGCCGCATCGGCACATTCTATAATTGCCGAAAGTTGCGGATAGCCTACGCCGGTTTTAACGCGTGTGGTACATACAGAACCAGGGCCAATACCCACTTTAATAATATCGGCACCAGATAATAACAACTCTTCAACCATTTCGCCAGTAACAACATTACCTGCTATAATCACCTTTTCTGGATACTGATCGCGTATATTTTTTACAAAATTGGCGAAGTACTCAGAGTATCCATTAGCTACATCAATACATATAAATTTAAGTTGCGGATGCGAAGTGAAAATTGCGCTTAATCTTTTGGTATCTTGTTTACCAATACCTGTGCTTATGGCTATATAATCTTCAATACCCTTTGGGGCATGTTCTAAAAACGCATCCCATTCTTCTAAACTGTAATGTTTATGTATCGCAGTAATGACTTTGTGCTTTGATAAAGCGATTGCCATTTCAAAAGTTCCAACCGTATCCATATTTGCCGCAATAATTGGGACGCCTTCCCAAGTTAACGGACTGTGTAAAAATTTAAAATCGCGGTTTAAACTTACTTCAGATCTGCTTTTAAGCGTCGATCGTTTTGGGCGAATCATAACATCTTTAAATCCTAATTTTATTTCGTATTCAATGCGCATAAATCAATTTATATTGAGAGTTTTTATTTCATTCTAAAAATAGAGAATTTCAGAAGAAATACGAAGCTTAATAGGTAGAATAGTTTTGTTAATTACCATAATTATGGATATGTTTGTCAAAAATGCACTAAATGAAGATTTTCCCTAAATCTATTGGTAAAATAAAAATGAAAAAGAAGCTTTCAATCTTCATTTTTGTGTCTATTGCTGCGATATTAATTATTGGATTTTTCTTTATTGAAAAAAAAATATATGCTGAAAGTGCAGCAATTTTCCTATTGATTTTGGCTATAGTTCAAGTTTTAGCTTTACAATTCTTCCTTAAAAATCAACTTAAAAATGAGGTGATAAAAACTAATCTCACACTAAGGTTAGAGGAATTAAAGGAAAAACTAGAAATAAGTGAAGAATTGGCTAATCATAAATCTATTTATTTAGCTAATATGAGTTATGAAGTCCGAACGCCATTAAATACCGTTTTGGGCATGCTTAACATGCTAAAACAAACCAATTTAGATAGCGACCAATCAGCGCAGGTTGAAATTGCCGAATATTCTTCAAAACATTTGTTGCAATTGGTTAATATGGTGACCGACAATGCTGAAGTGAATGACGAGGAGGTGGCATTGAATTTAAAAACGGTAGATTTAAAAGCAGATTTAACCAAACTGTTTAAAGTCTTTGAATATCAAACATGGGAAAAAGGATTAGAATTTGATTTTAAATTTTTATCAGAAGAAAATGCTAAATATTTTGTACTAGCTGATTCAGCTCGGATTCAGCAAGTATTAATTAATTTAATTAATAATGCTATAAAATTTACACACACCGGAAAAATATCTATCATCGTTGATCAATCTATTGGAATAGATAACGATCAAATCATAACCTTTTATATTAAAGATACTGGAATTGGTATGAAGGCAAAAGATGCTAAAGATATTTTTATGAATACTGAAGGCATTGCGAAAAATTCTATTTTAAGAGATTATAGAGGTGGCGGTATGGGCCTTATAATTTCTCATAAATTGGTGAGTATAATGGGTGGGCAGCTCAAGGTAGAAAGTAAAGAGAATGAAGGCTCTACGTTTTACTTTAGTTTACAGTTGAAAAAGACTTTAAATGTAAAATCGGAAGAAGAGATACATCGTCCCGTTTTATCCGATAAATTTAATGTTTTAGTGGCAGAAGATAATAGGATGAACCAAAAGGTTATCAAGTTTATATTAGAGCGACAAGGGGCGGATTGCACCTTTGCTAAAAACGGTTTAGAAGCAGTAGATTTATACAAAATATTAGACTTCGATATGATTTTTATGGATATATACATGCCTGATATGGATGGGTATGAAGCTACAAAATTCATAAAGGAAACCGACAAGTATGCCATTTCTAAAACACCTATTATTGGTGTTTCGGCGAGTGCTTTTGAGAAAGATATTGAAAAAGCGAAACTCGCAGGGATTGATGATTATTTATCAAAACCTATTGATGTTGAAAAGTTAAAAAAGCTATTAGTAAAATACGCTCACAAAGATATTGAGACTGAATAATTTTACGTTTTTATTGTATAGCAATAACACTAATTTCTACGTTAACATTTTTAGGTAGTCTAGCAACTTGTACCGTTTCTCTTGCTGGTGCATTAGCATCATCAAAATAACTTCCATAGACTTCATTTATTTGTGCAAAATCATCCATATTAGAAATGAAAATTGATGATTTTATAACGTTGTCAAAAGTCATACTTGCTGCTTCTAAAACCGCTTTAAGATTCTGCATAACTTGATGCGTTTCATCTTTTATGTTTTCTAAAACTAAGGCATTAGTTTCAGGGTTAATAGCTATTTGTCCCGATGTGTATAAGGTATTGTTAACTAAAATGGCTTGATTATAAGGTCCAATAGGAGCAGGCGCTTTATCAGTAGTTATTATGGTTTTCATAAGCAAAGAGTTTAAAACTGAATATCTGGTTGTCTACGTTTTTCGTATTTAAGGTCGCTAAGTAAACTAGATTTTATACCAATAAAAAAGTTCCAAGAACTTCTATCACTAAAAGGTACCCAACTAAAATTCATTCGCCAACTCAATAAATCGCGTTCAAATCGTAATTGCGTATATGTAAATCCAGCATTTTTTAAATCGTAACCCGAAGATCCACCAATAGACCATTTTGGTGACAGTTGAATATCGCCAGAAAACATAAGCGAGTGGGAGGATATTTCATTTTGTCTGGCACTGTTAGAATAATTTACCGCATAAGCTACCCTCAAATTCCAGGGGATTTTATAGTTGTATAACTCACCGGAATCTTCTTCTTCTTTACCTTCGTCGCCTCGTATTTGCTGATTTGCAAAATCTTCTGAAACCCCAAATAAATCGTCTGCACGACCACCGCTTCGAATATTTTCTTCTATACCGCTGTCCTTTTTCTTGTCTTTAGTATCCGCCTTTTTACTTTGTAATGACCAGCTGGCGTTCATACTTGCACTAGTTAATCTAAAAAGACTTCCTCCGTTATCAATATTAAACTTGTCGATTTTTTTATTATTATTATCTAAAGCGTAGGGGTCAAGTGTGGCATTAAAGTTAATACTAAGCTTATTCTGAAAAAGTTGTGTACCACCTGACATCCTTACTGGACTCCATTGTAATGAATCGCCTGCGAAATTATATGAAGTTGAAAAATTTAAATTGTTTAATAAGGTAATCTTTTTAGCTTCCGTTGCCGTAGAATCTCTATCTCTTACTTTGGCTTCTAAATTGTTAGAAACTGAAATACCCATAGAACTTGAAAAGTTTTTATTAGGCGTACCAAAAACCCCATTTTCAAAACGGGTGTATTCTATAATGTCTCTTGTTGTTGTTCCATCAGCGTCTATAATTTCATCACCTTCATAAGAATCATAATATTGATCAAAAGATGGGTTGATGTTATAACTTATAGAAGGTCTCATAACATGCCTTATGGCTTTTATTTTTTTATCCTGACCTTCTTTTTCAAAATTAAACATACCGTAAATGGTTGTTCCTATGCTTGTACTAAAATTATAGGTTCTAAAAGCATCAAACCCTTTAACATCTTCAGTTATGGTTTCATCTTCTGTAGTGTCGTAACTTCTGTTGATGGTTTTAAACGTCCAAACCTCATTAAAATTCGTACTGGCACTAGCACTAAAATATTTAAATAGCTTAAAGTTGGTTGCAAGCGGAATGGTATGCTGAAAACCTGCTTTAGCCTCTTCGAACATTTCTTTTTTAAAGAATAACGAATCTGTAGTTTGTATTTGGTTTTCACCCCTTACGTTATACTGTAAATTTATATTTTGAAATATTCCTTTTTTTGAGCCAGATTTAGAGGCAAATGGATACATTCGGCCAACACTACCTTGAAATGTAGGTAGCGTCATATTAATCGTTTCTGTATTGGTGTTTTGCGAGTGCGTTGCCGTTAAACTATAATTAACCTGAGGTTCTCCAGAAAATGTTTTGGAATAAGAGACTGAAGAAGATAAGGTATTGTTTAAAAACGCCCCGGAATTGACTTGGTTTACCGAAGATCGATAATACGTACTACTACCTAAGTTCACCGAGGCCGAAAAACGAGAACTTGGATTTGCTTTGGAATCTTGACTGTGCGACCATCTAAGATTATATACCGTATTTTTAGCATAATCAGGAAAACCACGTTCGCTAGAAATTAAATTTTCATACCTAAAACCTACATTACCACGAAATCTGTAACGTTTGGCATAAGTACTTTCTAAGCGGGTTCCATAGCTTCCGTTTGTATAATAATCACCTAAAACAGCTAAATCAACATAATCACTTATAGCAAAATAATAACCACCGTTTTGTAGAAAGAAACCACGATCGTTTTGTTCTCCAAAAGTTGGAATAATCACACCTGAAGTATGGGTTTCACTTTGAGGAAAAAATCCGAATGGCAATCCTAAAGGTGTTGGTACATCATAAATAAATAGGTTTGCAAGTCCAGTTACTATTTTTTTACCAGGAACAATTTTAGCCTTTCTAAGTTTGATGTAGTATTCAGGATCTTCAAGATTTTCGGCAGTCGTATATTTGGCGTCTTTTACAAAATAAACCGAGTCGTTTTCTTTTTTTGTGATATTTGACACAACAGTTCCTTCACCTTGCTCGGTTTTAGAGTTGTAAATAAGTGCTTTTTGCGACTGGGTATTAAATACAATAGAGTCAGGTTCAACAACGTTTGTGCCTTGAGTAAAAACAGGTTTTTGGGTATAACCATTAATAGTATCAGTAATCCCTTTGGCGTAAACCGTGTTTGTGTTATAATCTATGGTAATATCACCAGCAGTAATATTCATATCGCCGTAATCAATTCGCGCTTCGTTGTATAAATACAATTTTTGCCTTTTTTGACTAAAGCGCGTATAATCATTGGCATGATACTTTACTATATTTTCTAAAAGCTCTTTTTTAGGTTTTATAGAGTCTTTTACAATGGTATCTTGAGTTTTTTCTGAAGCCGGAATTAGAAGATCATTTACATTTGTACTCACACTGTCTTTTACGGTTCTATCAAGCGGTTTTCCTTTTTTAGGGATGTCTTGAGAGAAGCTTAACGTGTTAATAAACACTGTAAAACTTAATGCAAAAAGTATTTTAAAGTTGTTTGTACGCAACGCTTTTAAATGTATTTTTGTAAAAGTATGGCTCGGTTTTTGAAAAGCCAAAATTACATATATTTTTCTGGGATTAATTTAATATTCAAGTAAAAATTTAAATTTAAAATAAACAAGGTTTTTTAGTCGTTAAAATGGCATAAAAATTGAATTTAGTTTTTATCAAAAATGATGCCTTTGATGAAATGATGGGGCGCCAGATGAAAAAATAGTAATTACCACATGAAAACGAACAACATTATGCATTTCGTATCTTTTATAATACTATTAACATTAGTTTCTTTTACTGGTGTTGAGGCACAAAACAATTCTAAAAAATTTGTAGTGGTGTTGGATGCTGGTCATGGTGGTAAAGACCCAGGAAACCTTGGTAATGGGTACAGAGAAAAAGATATTGCCTTAAAAACAGTTTTGGCCATTGGTAAAGAGTTAGAGAAAAATAAAAACATAAAGGTTGTCTACACGCGTAAAACCGATGTGTTTGTAGATTTATTTGTTAGAGGAAAAATTGCCAATAAAGAAAAAGCAGATTTATTTGTTTCTGTACACTGCGATTCTCATACGTCGCAGGCCTATGGTGCAGGTACATTTGTATTAGGAACACATAGAAATCAAACCAATTTTGAAGTTGCTAAAAAGGAAAACTCAGTAATTTTTATGGAGGAAGATTACGAGAAAAACTATGCCGGTTTCGACCCTAATTCCCCAGAATCAGTGATGAGTATTTTGTTAAGTCAGGAGGAATATCTCGATCAAAGTATTCAATTAGCAAGTTTAATTCAGAAAAAATTCACGTCTAAATTAAATCGAAAAGACCGTCGAGTAAAACAAGCCGGTTTTATCGTATTACATCAAACAGTAATGCCTAGTGTTTTGGTGGAGTTGGGCTTTTTAACCAATAAAAAAGAAGGTGCTTATTTAAATTCTAAAAAAGGCCAAATACAAATGGCAGAATCTATTGTAGAAGCCATTTTAGATTATAAAAGTAGAATAGATAATAATGTTAGTGATTATGTTTTAAATGATATTGAAACTGACGTAATTTCAGATTCTGACACCAATCTTGATAACATCACATTTAAAGTTCAAATAGCCGCAAGTTCTAAAGCTTTAGATACAAAACCTTATAATTTTAAAGGTTTAGATGTGATTTCTAGGCATAAAGAAGGTAATTTGTATAAATATTTTTATGGCAATTCTTCAGATTATGAAGCAACTAAAACCCTTGAACAAGAGGCAAAAAGCAAAGGATATACTTCAAGTTTTATAGTAGCATTTAAAGACGGAAAAAAAATAGCTTTAATCGACGCTTTAAAATCCATTCCTAATTAAAGGTATTCTTCTTAAATTTATATTAAATTTGTTATTCTAAAGAATTCAGTTTGAAAATATCTAAAGAAGTTAAAACAGGCATACTCGTATTATTAGGCATCGTCCTTTTTATTTTTGGATTCAATTACCTCAAAGGTCAAAACCTGCTTAGTTCCTCACTAACTATTTACACAAGTTATAATAATGTTGAAGGTTTAGTGCCGTCAACACCAGTAACCATTAATGGTTTGCAAGTAGGTAAGGTAACCAGTATTGGTTTTAAAGGCGATGGCTCTGGAATATTACAGATTGAATTGTCGGTTGACAGTGATTTTAAATTTTCAAAAAACAGTAAAGCAGAGTTATACGAAACAGGATTAATAGGAGGGAAAGCCATTGCTATCATACCTGCCTTTGATGGTGCTGAAAACGCTCAAAAAAATGATTTTTTAGAAGGTTCAGTTAAACCAGGTTTAACAGCTTTAGTGAATCAGCGCTTAACGCCATTACAAGAAAAAATTGAAATCATGATGGTAGGAGCAGATTCGTTACTCAATAATATCAATGAGGTTTTCGACGAAAAAACAAAAGCCAACTTAAGAGCGAGTTTTGCGGGTTTAAATGATGTGATTCAGAATTTCAAAAATACTTCGAATTCACTAAATAGTTTGATGGCTAGTAACGAGGAAAAATTGAACAATACCTTAGCCAATGTTGATAATATTTCTTCTAATTTAAATAAAACAACAAGCCAGTTAGCTAATGCCAATTTAGAAGAAACGATCAAAAATCTTGAATCTACTATTCAAAACTTCAATAACATTTCGAATAAAATTAAGAACGGAGAAGGCTCGATTGGAAAACTTTTAGAAGACGACGGACTTTATAATAACTTAGAAGGGGCAAGTTTGCAGCTCGAGCAGTTATTAGAAGACATGAAATTGAACCCGAAACGTTATGTGCATTTCTCTTTATTTGGAAAAAAGCCAAAACAGTACGATGCCGAGGGTAATGAGATTGAAACTAAAGACTAAATTAAGCCATAGATATGAGTTATCTTCCTAATCTCCTTTTTGTAATAATACTATTTCTAGGAATTGGTTTTTTTGCAAAAAATGTAAAAAAATTAATGAGAAATATTAAACTGGGTCAAGACACCGATGTGAGCGATAATAAAGCGCAACGCTGGAAAAATATGGCGATGATTGCGTTAGGGCAAAGTAAAATGGTGCGTCGCCCAATTGCAGGGATATTGCATGTTGTAGTTTACGTGGGGTTCATAATTATAAATATTGAAGTTCTTGAAATTATAATTGATGGTATTTTCGGCACACACCGCATAGGTCTTCAAATATTACCACAATCGGTTTATGGTTTTTTAATAGGTAGTTTTGAGGTGTTAGCCGTTTTAGTTTTTATCGCAGTTATTGTGTTTTGGTTACGAAGAAATGTAATAAAACTAGCGCGTTTCTGGAAAAGCGAAATGACCAGCTGGCCAAAAAACGATGGTAATTATATCTTGTATTTCGAGATGGTTTTAATGACGTTATTTCTAGTCATGAATGCCACCGATGTAAATTTTCAAGCCTTAAATTCTGGTAATGTTATCAGTCAATATATGGCACCATGGTTTTCAGGATTAAGCGAAGGCACCTTACACATTATAGAAAGAGGCGCTTGGTGGCTGCATATTGTTGGTATTTTAATATTCCTTAATTACTTATATTTCTCAAAGCATTTACATATTTTATTGGCGTTTCCTAATACCTATTATGGCAACTTAAAACCCAAAGGGCAGTTTAATAATTTAGAAGCAGTTACTAATGAAGTAAAAATGATGATGGATCCTAATGTCGATCCTTTTGCTGCACCTGCCGAAGGTAGTGAAGATGAGGTTCCAGCAAAATTCGGTGCTAGCGATGTTCAAGATTTAAATTGGGTGCAATTACTAAACGCCTATACATGTACCGAGTGCGGACGCTGCACAAGTGAATGTCCTGCAAACCAAACCGGTAAAAAATTATCACCTAGAAAAATCATGATGGATACCAGAGACCGTCTCGAGGAAGTTGGTAAAAACATCGATGCTAATAAAGGCGAATTTAAAGAAGACGGTAAACAGCTTCTAGATAATTATATTACCCGAGAAGAGCTTTGGGCATGTACATCATGCAATGCCTGTGTGGAAGCTTGTCCTGTTAGTATCGACCCGCTTTCAATCATTCTAGAAATGCGTCGTTATTTAGTTATGGAACAATCCGCAGCGCCTACCGAATTGAATAATATGATGACGAATATAGAAAATAACGGTGCGCCATGGCCTTACAACCAAATGGACCGTTTAAACTGGAAAAACGAATAATAAAATAATAAGGGCGTTACCACAAGGGTCGGGCTTTCACTATATCTTTTTGCTTTTCATGGCAAAAAGGATACCGCTACAATCCCTAACGCGATAAACAACATAAAACAAATTCCTGCAGAGTTTTTAAACTTTAGAGGTCTTAAACTAAAAAAAAATGAGCGAATTACTTAAAGTACCAACCATGGCAGAATTCATGGCTCAAGGAAAACAACCCGAAGTACTATTCTGGGTTGGTTGTGCTGGAAGTTTTGATGATAGAGCTAAAAAAATCACAAAAGCATTTGTAAAACTATTAAACAAAGCCAATGTAGAATTTGCAGTTTTAGGAACCGAAGAGAGTTGTACTGGCGATCCCGCAAAACGTGCTGGTAACGAATTTTTGTTTCAAATGCAAGCCGTTACAAACATAGAAGTATTAAATGCTTACGAAGTAAAAAAAATAGTTACGGCTTGCCCACACTGTTTTAATACCATAAAAAATGAGTATCCCGAGCTTGGTGGAAATTACGAGGTTATGCATCATACCCAGTTTTTAAAAACTCTGCTTGATGAAGGTCGCTTAACTATTGAAGGCGGAAAATATAAAGGCAAACGCATCACGTTTCACGATCCTTGTTATTTAGGTAGAGCTAATAATGTGTACGAAGCACCAAGAGAACTCATTCAAAAGTTGGAAGCCGAATTAATAGAAATGAAAAACTGCAAACGCAATGGTTTATGTTGCGGAGCAGGAGGTGCGCAAATGTTTAAAGAACCAGAAAAAGGTGATAAAGATGTTAATGTAGAACGCACAGAACAAGCCTTAGACATAAAACCAGAAATAATTGCTGCCGGTTGTCCATTTTGTAACACCATGATGACCGACGGTATTAAAGCCAAAGAAAAAGAAAGCGACGTCGCCGTAATGGATGTTGCCGAATTAATTGCAAATGCCCAAGATTTATAAATAATATACCATGTTAAAATACACCTTATTAGTAGTAAGCCTATGTTTTGTTGTGAATGTTTTTGCACAAGACAAAACCAGAGAACAAGTGATTGAATTAATGGCAGAAGACACTTGCGAATGTATAAAAAAAGACAAAACCTCTTTCACTCAAGATAAATCCATGAATCAAAAGCAAGTTGCTTTAGGTTTATGTTTATTAAAAAGTTACAACACGCGTAAATCTGAGTCTTCAGCCATGAAAGATAGTGGTATAGACGATTTTGAAGCACTAGGCGAAGAAGTAGGCATTCAAATGGTTTCAACTTGTGGTGTTGAGTTTATGGCCATATTTAGCGACGAACAGTTAGGTGAAATTATTGACGATGTAGATGAAGATGAAACTGCGCCACCACCACCTGCAGCAAAAAACGATAATGATTTACAATTAGAAGCCGAATTATTGTCCTTAAGTAACGATGCGGTTTCCTATTTTCAAGTTAAAGATGCTTTTGATAAAACACATACCTTTATAATAAATGAGCAATTTGATGGTTATAAATTATTAAAGAAATCTAACTTTAATAAGTCATTTAATATCTATTATAAAGAAATAGATATGTTCGATTTAAGTGAGCGCAAATACGTTAAAAAGAAGGTGGTTAAATACCTTGAACTAATAGATTAAATCACATTCATGCTAGTAGAATTTAATACATTACCAGAAGAATCTCGTGTTTGGATTTACCAAGCCAATCGTTCGTTTTCTGAATCCGAATTGGAAGAGATAAAAGCTAAACTAGATATCTTTATTGAAAACTGGACGGCACATGGTAGTGACCTGCAAGCAGGTTATCTCATTAAATATAAGCGATTTATAGTAATAGGTTTAAATCAAAACTTAAACAATGCCACAGGTTGTTCTATCGATGCTTCGGTACATTTTATTCAACAATTAGAGAAAGAGTATAACGTCGATTTAATGGATAAAATGAATGTTTCTTACAAACAAGGCGAATTCATTGCACACAAATCACTTACCGATTTTCGTAAAATGGCAAAAGACAAAGCTGTGTCTAAAAACACCATTGTGTTCAACAATTTAGTAAACACGGTAGCAGAATTTAATGAAAACTGGGAAGTACCTGCAAGCGAAAGCTGGCATGCCCGTTTTATAAAGTAATGTTTCATTCTTAAAACTTATTTAAAGACAAATCAAGTTTAAGGTTTACCTCAGTTTTAATATAGTTCGTGTTTGTTCACAAACTTCTTTATAAATCTATCTTAAAGTCTTTTTATCTTCTTCTTAAAAGTATTATTTTGGCGCTATTATTGGTATTAGTAATTACTGGTAATCCCCATTAAAAATCTAAATATGCGTCAAATCACTATAATATTTATTGCCTTATTTTCATTTGCCCTTTCGGTTGCTCAAACAACTAAAAATCCGCTTTTAACATCAGACTACGCTGCTCAAAAAAAATGGGTCGACAGCTTATATGCTTCAATGACTTTAGAGGAAAAAGTGGGACAGCTGTATATGGTTCAGGTGATGTCCAATCAAGACCAAGCTACTAAAAACAAGGTCATTAAAACCATTAAGGAACATAAAATTGGAGGTATCATATACTCGAATGGTGGTCCAGTAAGACAGGCTAAACTAAATAATGAGCTGCAAGCTTTATCGAATATTCCCTTGCTTATAGGTATGGACGCAGAATGGGGCTTAAGCATGCGCTTAGATTCTACGTATGCCTTTCCTTGGAATATGACATTAGGCGCCATAAAAGATAATAAGCTTATTGAACAAACAGGCAGACAAATAGGGGAGCATTGCAAACGCTTAGGTGTTCATTTTAATTTTGCACCTGTGGTTGATATCAACACCAATCCCAAAAACCCAATAATAGGCAATAGGTCTTTTGGTGAAGATCGGGATAATGTCACTGAAAAAGCATCTTTTTTTATGAAAGGCATGCAAGATGCCGGAGTTTTGGCTAATGCAAAGCATTTTCCAGGTCATGGCGATACAGACCAAGATTCACATTTAACACTACCAACTATTAGCTTTAATGAAAAACGCATCGATTCTATAGAGTTATACCCATATAAAAAATTAATTCACGAAGGACTATCTAGCGTCATGGTTGCGCATCTTAACGTGCCAAGTTTAGAGCCTCGAGATGGGTATCCTTCATCGTTGTCAAAACATATTGTAACCGATATTTTAAAAGAAAGATTAGGGTTTAAAGGACTTATTTTTACAGATGCTTTAACCATGAAAGGTGCTGCAAACTTTAGTCAAACTGGAGATATTGATTTGGCTGCATTTCAAGCAGGAAATGATGTGATGCTCATGTCGGAAGATGTAGGAGTCGGCGTTGCAAAAATTATTGAAGCCTATAAAATTGGAAAAATCTCAGAGTCTCGTTTAGAGCATTCCGTTAAAAAAGTGCTTCAAGCCAAGTACAAAGTTGGTTTAAATAAATATAAACCTGTAAAGCTTTATAATTTATCAAAAGATTTACTCAGACTTAAAGATGATATTTTATACGAAGAATTGCTAGAAAACGCCATAACAGTAGTAAAAAACAAAAATAACCTATTACCGTTGCAAAGGCTTGAAACCAAAACGTTTGCCTATGTGAAATTGGGTGACGACTCAGGTTCTGCGTTTTTAGATGAATTAAGAAAATATGCTAAAGTTCACGAGATTCAATCTGATAATCTTTATACGTTAATGAGTAGCCTAAAAGCTTATAATACAGTGATTGTAGGTTTTCATCGTTCTAATGATAATCCGTGGAAATCTTATAAATTCAGCAATAAAGAATTGGTTTGGTTACACGAAATAGCACAAAACCATACGGTTATTCTAGATGCTTTTGTTAAACCATATGCACTTTCTAGTCTTAAGAGTTTAGAGAATTTTGAAAGCATCGTTGTAAGTTATCAAAATAGTGAAATTGCCCAACGTAAATCGGCACAGCTTATTTTTGGTGCCATCCCTTCTAAAGGAAACCTACCTGTATCTATTGGAAATCATTTTAAAGTAGGAGAAGGCATTCACAATAACGAATTAAAAAGGTTAGGGTATACCATTCCGGAGCGGGTTGGTGTGAATTCTGAAAAATTAAAAAAAATAGATTCAGTAGCTCAAGTCGCAGTAGATAAAATGATGACTCCAGGAATTCAGTTGTTAGTGGCGAGAAAAGGGAAAGTTATTTACAATAAAAATTTTGGCAAACACACATATAACGGTAAAGAAAAAGTTGCCTTTGATGATATTTATGATGTAGCATCCCTTACTAAAATTTTAGCAACCTTACCTTTATTAATGGAGCTTGAAGAACAAGGTATCGTATCCTTAAACTCAAAACTATCAGATATTTTACCTGAGTATAGAAATTCAAACAAATCGCATATCACTCTTAAAAGTATGTTGTCACATTATGCGCGATTACGTCCTTGGGAACCATTCTACTATCATACTCTAGACACGATTACCAAGCGCCCAAGTAAAAAATATTATCGAAATAAAAGAAGCAACAATTTTAATATTGAAGTGACTAAGAATTTATTTTTAAGAACTGATTATCAGGATTCTATACCTGAAATTATAAAAAATTCGGAGTTACTAGAGTCTCAAAGATATCGTTACAGTGACTTTCCATATTATATTTTAAAGAAATTTATAGAACAACATTACGACAGAAGGTTAGACGAGCTTGCACAATCGCATTTTTACGAACCGTTAGGAGCAAATTATACCTTGTATAATCCATATTACAAAATTAGTAGTAAGAAGATTGTGCCAACAGAAATGGATGATTATTATCGGTACCAAAAAATACATGGTTATGTTCATGATATGGGTGCAGCAATGCAAGATGGTGTAGGTGGTCACGCAGGTGTGTTTAGTAATGCCAACGATGTTGCGAAAATTATGCAAATGTATTTGCAGAAAGGCTATTATGGCGGTAAGCGTTATTTAAAACCTGAAACTATTGATAAATTTAACACCTGCTATTATTGTGATAATAATAACCGTAGGGGTATCGGTTTTGATAAACCTCAATTAGGTGATGATGGTCCTACATGTGGTTGTATTTCAATGACAAGTTTTGGGCATTCTGGATTTACCGGAACATACACTTGGGCAGACCCAGAAGAGGAAATAGTTTATGTATTTTTAGCAAATCGAACATTTCCACATGCTGGAAAAAATTTATTGTTAAGAGAAAATATTAGAACAGAAATTCAACGCTTGATTTACGAAGCAATTGAAAATTAAAGACACTTAAAATTCATATATGAAAATAGGAATTGTTTGTTATCCAACATTTGGTGGAAGTGGTGTAGTAGCTACAGAGCTAGGTTTAGAACTTTCTAAACGCGGACACGAAATACATTTTATTACCTACAATCAACCAGTACGTTTAGAATTAATTAGCAATAACGTGCATTACCATGAGGTTACCGTTCCTGAATATCCATTATTTCATTATCAACCCTATGAATTAGCTTTATCTAGTAAATTGGTGGATATGGTTAAGCTACATGATATTGAAATTCTTCACGTGCATTATGCCATACCGCATGCTTATGCTGCTTATATGGCGAAAAAAATGCTTCAAGAAGAAGGTATTAATGTGCCAATTGTAACGACACTGCATGGTACCGATATTACTCTTGTTGGAAGTCATCCTTTCTACAAATCAGCTGTAACTTTTAGTATTAATAAATCTGATGCTGTTACGACTGTTTCACAAAGTTTAAAAGATGATACTTTACGCTTGTTTGATATCAAGAATGATATTCATGTGGTTTCAAATTTCATTGATTTAGAGAAATACAATCATAAGTTCACAGATTGTCAAAGAGGAATGATGGCTAATGATGATGAAAAAATCATAACGCACATTAGTAATTTAAGGCCTGTGAAGCGCGTTCAAGATGTGATCAGTATCTTTTACAACATTCAAAAGGAAATACCAGCAAAATTAATGTTTATTGGGGAAGGTCCTGAGAAAGAAAAAATAGAACTCCGTTGTCAAGAACTAGGTATTCTAGATAAAGTTGTTTTCTTTGGAAGGAGTAATGAAATTGATAAAATATTATGTTTTAGTGATTTATTTTTATTGCCTTCACAAACTGAAAGTTTTGGATTAGCGGCTTTAGAAGCTATGGCTTCTGGTGTTCCTGTTATTTCGAGTAATTCAGGTGGTTTACCTGAGGTGAATATTCATGGTGAATCAGGATTCTTAAGTAATGTTGCAGATGTTGAAGATATGACTAAAAATGCCTTATATATTTTAAGTGATGAAGAACGTTTAAAAGCCTTTAAAAAATCAGCACGAAAAGTGGCCGAAAAATTCGATTTACATGCTATTGTCCCACAGTATGAAGCCATCTATGAGGACACATTAGCGAAGTGTATGGTTTTATAGATCTATTTATAGATAAAATTAAAACATAAAAAAAGCACCAAAATATGGTGCTTTTTTATGTTTATGTCTTGAAATATTAGAATTGGTAACGAATACCAAGTGCAATATCAAAATCTAAATCGTTGTTGTTGTAAGTGTCATCACCAAAACCAATTTCTGGTCTAAAGTCCAACGACAACAATAAAGGAATGTCAAAATTGTATTCAATACCAATATCACCTGCAGCGAAAATAAAAGTATCATCAATATCTTTTCCACCCGGGTTGTCAAAACTAAAAGAGCCTAAACCTCCACCTACACCAGCGTACCAGTTAAAGCCTCCATCTAAATTCCAAACCCATTGGTATAAACCTGCTAGTTTAAAACCATCGTAGTTGTTCCCGTCTCTCCAACCTAAATCAACTTCTAAACGATTGTTATCGCCTAAAGCATGCTGATAAGATATTTCAGCGCCCAGACCATCGCTATCGCCTAATCGCAAACCAATGGCATTTTCTGCAATGTCTTGTGCATTCGATGTTAAAACAAATCCTAATACTGTTAATGATAATAAAAATACTTTTTTCATAATTTAAAGATTTTAGATTGTTGTTCTATATACGGTCTTTGTCATTAAATAGACCACTTAGTAATAATCTATTTAACTTTACAAAAATAACGCCAATTTTGTATATATATTTACGCTAGTAATATATTTTTTAATTAATGTCTTTAAAAGCTTTAAAATCAGAACTATCGGGAGAATTGTATGATGACAATTTAATCAAATCAATTTATGCCACTGACGCCTCAGTTTACAGAAAACTGCCATTCGCTGTAGCTTATCCTAAAAATAAAGACGATTTAAAACAATTAATACAGTTTGCAAAGACAAAAAACACCTCATTAATTCCAAGAACTGCTGGAACATCTTTAGCTGGACAATGTGTTGGCGACGGAATAATTGTAGATGTTTCAAAGTATTTTACAGACATTATTAATTTTGATGAAAAAAATAAAACCATTACCGTTCAACCTGGAGTGGTTCGCGATGCGTTAAATAATTACCTCAAACCTCACGGATTGTTTTTTAGTCCGAATACCTCCACATCAAATCGATGTATGATTGGAGGAATGGTAGGCAACAATTCTTCAGGAACAACTTCTATTCAATATGGTGTTACTAGAGATAAAGTGTTAGAAATGCACACTATTTTGAGCGATGGAAGTGAAGTAGTTTTTGGTGAATTATCAACTGATGAGTTTCAAGAGAAGTTAAAGCAGGATGATTTAGAAGGGCAGATTTACAAGACGATTTTTACAGAATTAAAGTCTGAAGTAGTACAAAAACAAGTTTTGAATCATTTTCCGAAACCAGAAATACATCGAAGAAATACAGGTTATGCTATTGATGAATTGATTAAAACTCAAGTATTTTCAAAATCTAATAGCAAATTCAACATGTGTAAATTGCTTTCAGGAAGCGAAGGCACTTTGGCTTTTACAACACAAATTACACTTAAATTAGATAAGTTGCCACCGCAAGAAGCTGTCATGGTGGCAGTTCATTTTGATAGTATTAAAAATTGCATGCAAGCAGTAGAATCATTAATGGAACACAACCTATACGCTTGCGAAATGATGGATAAAACCATCTTAGACTGTACAAAACACAATAAAACCCAGCAAGATAACAGGCGGTTTATAATTGGGGATCCCAAAGCGATTTTAATGTGCGAAGTCAGGGCTGAAACTATTGAAGAGGTTGATAAACAGGCTCAAAACTTAGTAAACACCATTGAATCTACTGGCTTAAGTTATGCCTTCCCAACACTTAAGGGCGATAATATTAATAAGGCCAATGAATTGCGTAGCGCAGGTTTAGGGCTTTTAGGCAATATTATTGGTGATAAAAAAGGTGTGGCTTGTATTGAGGATACCGCTGTGGCCTTAACCGATTTAGCCAATTATATAAACGATTTTTCCGATCTCATGCAAAAGCATAATCAAGATGCTATTTATTATGCACATGCTGGAGCAGGGGAGATTCATTTAAGACCCATATTAGATATAAAAAAATCTACAGACGTTCATCTTTTTAGACTGATTACCACTGAAGTAGCACAATTAGTAAAATCTTATCGAGGCTCAATGAGTGGTGAACATGGCGACGGTATTGTGCGTTCAGAGTTTATCGAATTCATGATTGGTCAAGATAATTACAACATTTTAAAGCGGATAAAATTTGTATTTGATCCAGAGAATATATTCAATCCAGGAAAAATTGTCAATGCATTACCAATGGATGAGAACTTGCGTTACGTAAGTGATAGACAAGAACCTGAAATTGAAACCCTTTTAGATTTTTCAAAATCTTTAGGCATTTTGAGAGAGGCTGAAAAATGTAATGGCTCTGGAGATTGCCGCAAGCTTCCTGAATTTGGCGGCACCATGTGCCCTAGTTATCGTGCTACCAGAAACGAGAAAGACACCACACGAGCAAGAGCGAATGCCTTACGTGAGTTTTTAACGAACTCTGAAAAGATAAACAAGTTTAATCATACCGAATTGAAGGAGGTTTTTGATTTATGTTTAAGCTGTAAAGCGTGCAGTAGCGAATGCCCAAGTAGTGTTGATGTGGCAAGTTTAAAAGCGGAATTTCAATATCAATATCAAAAGGAAAATGGTGTGCCATTACGCTCAAAGTTATTCGCATATAATAACCGATTTAATAGTATAGGAAGCAAAGTACCTAAGCTTTCTAATTTTGTGTTTTCAAACCCGATTTTAGCTTCTCTCATAAAGAAATCGATTGGAATTGCGTCAAAACGAAGTCTGCTTTTAATTTCAAATACAAGTTTAGATAAATATATTAAAAGAATTGATAGTCAGACATATAATAAAGATTATATAAAAAAAATTTATCTGTTTAACGATGAATTTACGAATCATTTAGATACATCAATTGGAATAGATACTTTAGAACTTCTAACAGCATTAAACTATCAAGTTGAAGTGGTAAAAAATGAAGAATCTGGTCGGTCTTTTTTATCAAAAGGATTGCTCCTGCAAGCTAAAAATTTTGCAAATAAAAATGTATCTATCTACAAAGATTTAATTTCAAAAGACACGCCGTTAATTGGTATTGAACCTTCGGCTATATTAACCTTTAAAGATGAATACTTAAAATTAGCTGATGATAAAACTTCTGCAGAAGCGATAGCCAAACATTGCTTTTTAATTGAGGAATTCATTCAACAAGAAATAGACTTAGGCAACATAACTCCTGATCAATTCACAACTCAGGAGCAAACAATTAAATTTCATGGGCATTGCCATCAAAAAGCAAGCTCTAATCAATTATCTAGTTTTAAGGTATTAAATCTTCCAAAAAATTATAAAGTAACTATTATTCCGAGCGGATGTTGTGGGATGGCAGGAAGTTTCGGATACGAAAAAGAGCATTACGAGGTGAGTATGCAAATAGGCGAACAAACATTGTTTCCTGCGGTTAGAAAAGCAACTCAAGACACGATTATTTCAGCAAATGGCACAAGTTGTAGGCATCAAATAAAGGACGGAACACAGCGTGAAGCCAAACACCCAATCACTATTTTAAAGGAAGCACTTTTGTAGTTCAGCAATTAGAACTATAATTATTTTAATAATGACACTCGAAATTTGTAAAGAAATAATAAAGTGAAATGTAATTTCATTTCCTTATTAATTGTATTAGCTTTATTTTAGCCAAAAAATATAATTATGGCTGGAAATTCCTTCGGAAAAATATTTAATTTAACAACTTACGGCGAATCTCACGGACCTGCTTTAGGTGGTGTTATTGATGGATGTCCTTCGGGAATTGCTTTAGATTTAGACGCGATTCAAGAAGAGTTGGACCGAAGAAAACCAGGGCAATCTGCTATTGTTACTCAGCGTAAAGAGCCCGATACAGTTAAATTTCATTCTGGAATTTTCGAAGGTGTAACTACCGGAACTTCTATTGGTTTTGTTATTGAGAATACCAACCAGAAATCTCACGATTATTCGCATATAAAAGACAGTTACAGACCTAGTCATGCCGATTATACATACGACAAAAAATATGGCGTTAGAGACTATCGCGGAGGTGGTCGTAGTTCTGCGCGAGAAACTGCTTGTCGTGTTGTTGCTGGCGCCATTGCAAAGCAAATGCTTAAAGGTATTGAAATAAAGGCTTATGTTTCAGGAGTTGGAACCATGAAGTTAAACACACCTTATAACGAAATTGACCTGTCGCTCGTAGAGTCGAATATCGTGCGGTGTCCAGATCTAGAAATGGCTAAAAAAATGGAAACATACATAAAAGAAGTACGCGGAAAAGGCGATACCGTTGGCGGTATTGTAAGTTGCGTAGTTAAAAATGTGCCAGTAGGTTTAGGTGAACCCGTTTTTGATAAGCTACATGCCGAATTAGGTAAAGCAATGCTCTCTATAAATGCTGTAAAAGGATTTGAATACGGTAGTGGTTTCCACGGAAGTACCATGTACGGAAGTGAGCATAATGATGCCTTTAATAATGATGGTACTACAAAAACAAATTACTCAGGTGGTATTCAAGGAGGAATTAGTAACGGAATGGATATTTATTTTAGCGTAGCTTTCAAACCAGTCGCCACATTAATACAGAAATACGAAACTATCGATAAAGAAGGTAATACTGTAGAAATGCAAGGTAAAGGTCGCCACGACCCCTGTGTAGTGCCTAGAGCGGTACCTATTGTAGAAGCCATGGCTGCATTGGTATTAGCTGATTTTCATTTAATAAATAAGCTTTATAATTAAGCCATTTTATTGTGGTTTTTTACCACGATGTTTCCAGCGCTTATGTGTCCAGAAATAATACTCGGGAGCTTCTTGAATCTGCTCTTCAACGCGTTTTAAATAAAGATTTGTAATATCGAAATCTTTGTAGTCTTTAGTATTTCTAATGATATCTGTAAAAGTGGCTTCATAATGTCCGCGTTTTACTTTTTTAACTTTTAAAAAAAGCGAAACCATATCCAATCGTTTAGTTAAAATTTCTGCACCAACATGCACAGGAACTTCAGTTCCCATAAATTCTTGCCAATAAATAGCTCTACTAAGTTTAGGCGATTGGTCAAAAACAAAACCATTAAGTGTTAATTCGTTGTCTTGTTTGGCTTTTATAAGCGTAGGAAACGTTTCTTTAGTTGTTATTAAATAGCTGTTGTATTTTGCCCGAATACGTTTTACTAGTGCGTCAAAATATCTATTACTTAGTCTTTTGTAAACCGCATACCCTTTGTGTCTAACGTGTGTTTGTAAAATAAAAACCCATTCCCAACTGGCATAATGCCCCATAAATAAAACAATACTTCTATTTTCTTTTTCAAGTTTATGAATCTCGTTTACATTAGTAAAAACATATCGCTTATGCATTTCAGCCTCCGAAATAGTAATCGATTTAATAGCTTCAAACATCATGTCACTTAAATGATGATAAAATCGCTTCCTAATCAAAGCTATTTCTTCAGAGGTTTTTTCAGGGAAAGATAATTTTAAATTTTCGGTAACTACTTTCTTCCGATAGCCTATGATATAATACAATATCACATAAAAGCCATCGGATAAAAAATATAATAATCTAAAAGGCAATACAGATATGACCCATAAAATGGGATAAACCAGAATATAAACTAGAAATTGCATGAATTAGTTTTAGATTTGTGGGACAAAAGTACATGAAATTTTTCATTCAAAATTTAGCATAAATAGAAGAAATATATGTTAATTTGATAATAAACGTTTATACCCTATGGGCAAGTTAGATTTAGTAACAATGATAATAATTGCAGCAAATGTGATTATCTCTTATAAAGGATTTAGTGATTACAGTTTTTTTGAAAAATATAAGTTTCAAGTAGGTAGTGTGCAGCGTGGTGAACAAATAAGATTGTTTAGTTCTGGTTTTCTACATGCCGATACACAACACTTGTTATTTAATATGTTAAGTTTATACTTCTTCGCAGACGTTGTTATTGATCTTTTAAACCCTTTTCAATTTTTACTTATTTACTTAGGGAGTTTATTGTTAGGAAGTTTGTTATCCCTTTATTTTCATAAAAACGAATATCATTATAGCGCCGTTGGAGCCAGTGGAGCCGTTAGTGGTATTATTTATTCTGCTATACTTTTGCAACCGGGAATGAAATTATTATTCTTTTTTATTCCAATACCAATTCCTGCTTATCTCTTTGGAATTGGTTATTTGTTATATTCTATTTACGGGATGAAAAATAGAATTGGAAATATTGGTCATGATGCGCATTTTGGTGGCGCCGTGGGCGGTTATTTAATTACCTTAATACTTTCACCTTGGCTATTTAAAACCAACTTACTTATGGTGGTCTTGTTAGCTATTCCTATTATTTTGCTTTTTGGCTTAAAGAAAATGGGTAAAATGTAATATTTAAAGTGTTAATTTTCTGAATTGGCATAGCTATTGAATTTATAAGTATGTTGAGTCTATATATTTAATATTAAAATATTGATTATCAACATTTTAAAAAATTGCTTTTATTAATAAAATAAATGGTCTAATTTGTTTTCTGACAGTTTGACCTAATAAGATATATGAAGAAATCAAAATTTACAACTCTTGACAGTTTGTCATTACAGGAATTTGATGAAAACTCAG
This sequence comes from Algibacter luteus, assembly GCF_030344935.1. Taxonomy (NCBI): domain Bacteria; kingdom Pseudomonadati; phylum Bacteroidota; class Flavobacteriia; order Flavobacteriales; family Flavobacteriaceae; genus Algibacter; species Algibacter luteus. The sequence goes on from NZ_CP128313.1 coordinate 2,108,759, forward strand.
AATTAATTCCGTTAATGACACCGGAGGATGAAGAAGCTATAAATAACGAAGAATTGCCAGAAACTCTACCAATTCTATCGTTAAGAAATACGGTGTTATTTCCAGGAGTGGTTATCCCAATTACTGCAGGACGAGATAAGTCTATAAAACTTATAAACGACGCCAATAAGGGAGGAAAAGTTATTGGAGTCGTGGCTCAAAAAGATGAATCAGTTGAAAACCCTTCAGCAAAAGAAATTCATGAAACGGGAACTGTTGCTAGAATTTTACGAGTTTTAAAAATGCCCGATGGTAATGTAACCGTAATTATTCAAGGTAAAAAGCGCTTTAAAGTAGCCGAAGTTTTAACTGAAGAACCTTACATGAATGCTACCATTAGAGACATTCCTGAAGCCAAACCTGCTTTAAAAAATAAAGAATTCACGGCAATTATTGACTCAATAAAAGATTTGGCCTTAGAAATCATAAAGGAAAGTCCAAATATCCCTAGTGAGGCTTCCTTCGCGATAAAAAATATAGAAAGTAATTCATTTTTGGTCAATTTCGTGTCTTCAAATATGAATCTTTCAGTAGCTGAAAAGCAAGAGCTTTTAGAGATTAACGATTTGAAAGAACGTGCTTTAGCGACCTTAAAATACATGAATGTTGAGTTTCAAAAATTAGAACTTAAGAATGATATTCAGTCTAAAGTTCAAATGGATATGAGCCAACAACAACGAGAGTATTTCTTGCATCAGCAAATGAAAACCATTCAAGAAGAATTGGGTGGTGTAAGTCATGATGAGGAAATTGATGAAATGAAGGCTAAGGCTAGTGAAAAGCTTTGGGATGAAAAAGTGGCTAAGCATTTCGAGAAAGAAATTGCAAAGTTACAACGCATGAATCCTCAGGTTGCCGAATACTCAATTCAAAGAAACTATTTAGAGTTGTTTTTAGATTTACCATGGAATGAGTTTAGTGACGATAAATTCGACTTAAAGCGTGCCATGAAAATCTTAGATAGAGATCATTTTGGTTTAGAAGATGTAAAACGCAGAATTATAGAATATCTAGCTGTTTTAAAGCTTCGTAACGATATGAAATCTCCAATCTTATGTCTTTACGGCCCTCCAGGGGTTGGTAAAACATCTTTAGGAAAGTCTATCGCAGAGGCTTTAGGACGAGAGTATGTGAGAGTATCTTTAGGAGGTTTAAGAGATGAAGCTGAAATTCGCGGACATAGAAAAACATACATTGGCGCTATGCCAGGGCGAATTATCCAAAGTCTTAAAAAGGCTGGAACGTCAAATCCTGTTTTTGTTTTAGATGAGATTGATAAGTTATCCAATTCGCATCAAGGCGATCCATCTTCTGCGATGTTAGAGGTTTTAGATCCAGAACAAAATAACGAGTTTTATGATAACTTTTTAGAAATGGGTTACGACCTTTCTAAAGTCATGTTTATAGCAACATCAAATAGTTTATCAACCATTCAACCAGCCTTATTAGACCGAATGGAAATTATAAATGTTACAGGGTATACCATTGAAGAAAAGGTAGAAATTGCAAAACGCCATTTGTTACCAAAACAGCTTAAAGAACATGGTTTAACCGACAAGCATTTAAAGATTGGAAAGCCACAATTAGAAAAGATTGTTGAAGGCTATACCAGAGAATCTGGAGTTCGTGGACTGGAAAAACAAGTAGCTAAAATGGTGCGTTATGCAGCCAAAAATATTGCTATGGAAGAAGAATACAATATTAAAGTTACAAACGAAAATATAATTGAAGTATTAGGCGGTCCGAAATTAGAGCGTGATAAATATGAAAACAATAATGTGGCTGGTGTTGTTACAGGATTAGCTTGGACACGTGTTGGTGGCGATATATTATTTATAGAATCTATTCTATCAAAAGGAAAAGGAGCCATGACTATTACTGGTAATTTAGGTAAAGTCATGAAAGAGTCCGCCACAATTGCTATGGAATATATAAAGTCTAACGCTCAAGAATTTGGTGTAGATAGCACTATTTTTGAAAAGTATAATGTGCATATACATGTACCGGAAGGTGCTACTCCTAAAGATGGACCAAGTGCAGGTGTAACTATGTTAACTTCTTTAGTATCTTTGTTTACACAACGAAAAGTAAAGAAAAGCTTAGCCATGACAGGTGAAATTACGCTTCGAGGAAAAGTGCTTCCAGTAGGAGGAATAAAAGAAAAGATTTTGGCTGCCAAACGTGCTAGAATCAAGGAAATTCTTTTGTGTGAAGACAACAGACGTGATATTGAAGAGATTAAGCCAGAATATTTAAAAGGACTTACTTTTCATTATGTATCAGACATGAGCGATGTCATAAAAATAGCAGTAACAAAGCAAAAAGTAAAGCATGCCAAAAAATTATAGTTTTATTTTTCTTTTTATTGTCTTGTGTACTTCTGTAGTGAATTTACAGGCACAGACTAAAATAGCCTATAAAGATGTACTCTTAAATGGAAAACCAGCAAGATTAAATTTGTCAACCGGAGAGTTTATTTTTATTGGGTCTGACGGAAATGATTCTATCGTAAAGGCAAAACGACCTGATGAGGATTATTCAATAGAGCGATTAAATTATCACATTGTAGAACCTGGTGAAAACCTATTAGAAATTTCTGGTCAATATGGTCTTACATTGAGTGAAATTAAAGCAGCTAATAATTTAAAAACAACTTTAGTAAGTGTAGGGCAAAAGCTTAGAGTTCGAAATATTGAAGATGAAGACGTTAATAATTCAGAGAGTATATGGATAGTTTCAAAAGGGCATACGTTATACTATATTTCTAAAAAAACAGGAATAAGTGTTGAAACTATAAAACGCCTAAATGGATTAAAAAGTAATAACTTGGCTATAGGGCAAAAATTATATTTGAAATAGAAATATAAACTTCGAAAAAAATAAAAGATGCATGATACCGTTTTAGTATAGATTCATTTACTTTGCATCCAAAATATGCTAAAAAAAGTTATCACATTTTTTTGTTTATCATTAGCTTCTCTCACTATGGCTCAAGTAGGAGGTGAAACTACATACCAATTTCTTAATCTGGTTTCTTCGCCACGACAAGCGGCGCTAGGTGGTAAAGTGCTAACTAATATTGATTACGACGTTACACAAGCCTTATTTAATCCTGCAACAATAAATGTTGAAATGGATAATCAATTGGCTTTAAATTATACAAGTTATTTAGGAGACATAGGTTATGGAACTGCATCTTATGCTTATACAATAGACAGAAGGACGCAAACTTTCCATGCAGGTATAACTTATATTAATTATGGCGATTTTGATGGATATGATGAAGCTGGAAACTCTACCGGAACATTTACAGGTAACGAAACCGCATTATCTTTTGGCTACGCCACACAAATAGATTACTCCGATTTTTATTTCGGTGCAAGTGTAAAGCTTATCACTTCAAAACTTGAACAATACAATTCGTTTGGTGCTGCTGCAGATTTAGGAATTATCTACATTAATGAAAATATAGACTTTAATGCCGCTTTGGTGGTTCGTAATTTAGGTTCGCAAATTACCACGTATGCAGGATTACAAGAAAAAATTCCGTTTGAGGTCGCATTTGGAATGTCACAACGTTTAGAAAATGTACCTATTCGTTGGCACGTAACACTCGAAAATCTTCAAGAATGGCCTATTTCAAGGTCAAATCCGGCACGAACAACTAGCGATTTATCTGGAAATCAGTCTTCAGAAAAAATCGGTTTTCTTGGTCAAGTAATTAGACATACCATAGTTGGAGCTGAAATTTTTCCAGAAGGTGGATTCAATATTCGCTTAGGTTATAATTTCAGAAGAGGCGAGGAGTTAAGAATTGTCGATCAACGTAATTTTTCTGGTTTGTCGGCAGGAATTTCTATTAAAATGAATAAAATGCGTTTTAGTTATACGCATGCAAAATATACAAGTGCTGCGAACTCTAATTTTTTCGGTTTACAAATCGATTTGCAATAAAAACGTTTTTATACTTTGAACCTTATAACTTTGTATTTTTCAAAAACAAGTATCAATGAATAAAATTACAATCGCAATAGATGGTTTCTCTTCAACGGGAAAAAGCACCGTAGCAAAGCAACTTGCTAAAGCTTTAGGCTACATTTATGTAGATACAGGTGCCATGTATAGAGCGGTAACATTTTATACTATGGATAAAGGGTTGATTAACGAAAGTGATTTTAACGTTGAGGCCTTAATTTATCAATTACCAAAAATTTCAATTAGTTTTAAGTTTAATGAAGCATTAGGTTTTGCTGAAGTGTATTTAAACGGAAAAAATATTGAAAAGAAGATTAGAACACTGGAAGTTTCAAGTTTTGTTAGTAAAGTTGCTGCTATTTCAGAAGTACGTCAAAAATTGGTTGAGCAACAGCAAAAAATGGGGCAGGATAAAGGCGTAGTTATGGATGGCAGAGACATTGGCACCGTAGTTTTCCCGGAAGCCGAACTTAAATTATTTATGACAGCTTCAGCTGAAACAAGAGCTAAACGTCGTTATCAAGAGCTATTAGAGCGTGGAGAACAAGTGTCTTATGAAGATGTATTGGCTAATGTACAGGAGCGGGATCATATTGATTCTACTCGAGAAGATTCACCATTAACAAAAGCCAAAGATGCTATTGAGATAGATAATTCTAATATGACTTTAGAAGAGCAATTCAATAAAATATTTCAGTTGGCAAATATGACTATTGAAGATTTGGAATAGCATCATTATTGATTACTGATAAATGTATTGCATAAAAAAAGAACCTTGACATCAAGGTTCTTTTTTTTTGTTTTTTTTATTCCTATAATTTTGGAATAACTAATTCTTGATCTGGATGAATTAAATCTGGATTCTTCAAGATATTCGTGTTTGCTTTAAAAATAGCATTATATTTTGATGCATTACCATAATAGTGCTTAGCTATTTTGCCTAAAGTCTCACCTTTTTTTACAGTATGTCTCGCATAAACACTATCGTCTGCAACCGTTATATTTGCCATAATGTCTTTTGGGTTTTCACCACCTATTTCTTTTATCTTATCCCAAAGAATGTCTTTTTCGTAAGGCGTACTAGCCATTCCTTTAATTTTAAGAACACCGTTTTCTTCAGTTACTTTACCATCTTTAATATTAAGTGCTTCCCCTAAGCTCAACACTTCTTGATACTTTGCTTTTACCATGATTTTGTAAATTTTTAATTGTAATTAATTGTTATCAACAATATAATAAAATATTCCAATGATTTGTAAAATATTACTTATTTAATTGCCACTAAATATAAGACACATTTAGTTAAAAAAGTCACTGTTATTTTATTTTCTCATTTTTAGGTATTTATATCAATATTATGTATTTTTGCACTCCTTTTAGCGAATCGTCGGAAAGATAAAAGGAATGAAACTAAAAAATTATTTAACACTTCTGTATGTTAAACGCTTAAATTTTCCGAGACATAACAGAATACAAATGCGTTAATAAAGCGTTTTCACAACGTTGAAATCTCTTTAAAATCGTAAAATTATTTAAATGGCTGAAAAAGCAAAAAAAGCTGAAGTTGAAGCAACTGAAGCAACAACAGCAGAAGCTCCAGTAGTATCTGAAGCAATAGCAAACCCTGAAAAATTCTTAAAAGAGTTTAACTGGCACAATTACCAAGAAGGAATTGATGAGGTTGACGACAAACAATTAAAAGAATTTGAAAAACTAGTAGCAGAAAATTTCGTTGACACTTTAGATGACGAAGTAGTAGAAGGAACTGTTGTACACATAACAGATCGTGATGCTATTATTGACATCAATGCAAAATCTGAAGGTGTTATTTCTTTAAATGAATTTCGTTACAATCCAGACTTAAAAGAAGGAGACAAAGTAGAAGTATTAATTGATGTTCGTGAAGATGCAACAGGACAATTAGTATTATCTCACAGAAAAGCTCGTGTAATTAAAGCTTGGGACAGAGTTATTAAAGCAAACGAAACTGGTGAAATAGTTAATGGTTTTGTTAAGTGTAGAACTAAAGGTGGTATGATTGTAGATGTTTTTGGAATTGAAGCATTCTTACCAGGTTCTCAAATTGACGTTAAACCAATTAGAGATTACGACCAGTACGTAAATAAAACTATGGAATTTAAAGTTGTGAAAATCAACCACGAATTCAAAAACGTAGTAGTATCTCATAAAGCGCTTATTGAAGCTGATATCGAGATTCAAAAGAAAGAAATTATTGGTCAATTAGAAAAAGGTCAAGTATTAGAAGGTGTTGTTAAAAACATAACCTCTTACGGTGTATTTATTGATCTTGGTGGTGTTGACGGATTAGTTCATATTACAGATTTATCTTGGTCTAGAATTAACCATCCAAATGAGATTGTTGAGTTAGACCAGAAACTTAATGTTGTAATTCTTGATTTTGATGAAAACAAATCTAGAATCCAATTAGGTCTTAAACAATTATCTAAACACCCTTGGGAAGCACTTGCTGAAGAGGTGAAAGTTGGTGATAAAGTTAAAGGTAAAGTTGTAGTTATTGCTGATTACGGTGCGTTTATTGAAGTTGCAGATGGTGTTGAAGGTTTAATTCACGTTTCTGAAATGTCTTGGTCTACGCATTTACGTTCGGCTCAAGATTTCGTTTCTGTTGGAGATGAAGTTGAAGCTGTTATCTTAACTTTAGATAGAGAAGATCGTAAAATGTCTCTTGGAATTAAGCAATTAAGCGCAGATCCATGGACAGATATTACAGGTAAATACCCTGTAGGTTCTAAGCACACAGGTATTGTACGTAACTTTACAAACTTTGGTGTTTTTGTTGAATTAGAAGAAGGTATTGACGGATTAATTTATATCTCTGATTTGTCATGGACTAAGAAAATCAAGCATCCAAGTGAATTCTGTAATGTAGGTGATAAGTTAGATGTTGTTGTATTAGAGTTAGATGTTGAAGGACGTAAATTAAGTTTAGGTCATAAACAAACAACCGTAAATCCTTGGGATAAATACGAAACTGAATTCGCTTTAGGAACGACGCATACTGCTGAACTTTCTGAAATAGTTGATAAAGGTGCTACTGTTGCATTTAACGAAGATATCGTTGCATTTGTACCATCTCGTCACTTAGAGAAAGAAGATGGAAGCACCCTTAAAAAGGGAGAGACTGCAGAGTTTAAAATCATTGAATTTAACAAAGAATTTAAACGTGTTGTAGCATCTCATACAGCCATCTTTAAAGAAGAAGAAATTAAGAATGTAAAAGCAGCTGTTAAGAAAGCGGCAAGTGCTGCTGCTGAAGCTAAACCTACTTTAGGTGATGCTAACGATGCTTTACAAGCTCTTAAAGATAAAATGGACGGTAAGAAATAATTTTCCCTGTCTAAATAAATAAAAAAGCCTTCAAGAAATTGAAGGCTTTTTTTATTCAATAAAATTGATTTGTTACTATTTGTATGGTAGTTAAATAATAGCAACTAAGTTTCATGCTACTGCGCCAGGGATAGTAATGAAAAGCCCACAGCAAGCCCGATGGCAATCGGTAAAGGCTTGCGAGGACTTGTAATGGATAGCCCGACCCTTTGGGTGGCGCCATAAGAAAGAAGAATTTAAGGTTTTTACTTATAAATTTTTACACTACCTTTGTACTCCAAATACGTTTGGATAGTATATGAGTCAAAAAGTTTTACTTAACGCAAAAGAGGTAAACATCATTCTTCATCGATTGGCTTGTCAACTTATTGAAAAACACAACGACTTTTCTAACACGGTACTAATTGGTTTACAGCCTCGTGGCATTTTTTTAGCTGATAGATTAGCTAAAATTTTAAAGGAAGACTACAAGGTTAAAAACATTAAATTAGGCTATTTAGACATTACTTTTTATAGAGATGATTTTCGTCGTGGAGAGAAGACACTTGAGGCCAATAAAACAAAAATTAATTTTTTAGTAGAAGATAAAAATATTGTTTTTATTGATGATGTTTTATATACAGGGCGTAGCATTCGTGCTGCATTAACTGCTATTCAATCGTTTGGGCGACCTAATGAAATTGAACTATTGACCTTAATAGATCGTCGTTTTAGTAGACATTTACCTATACAGCCAGATTATAGAGGCAGACAGGTTGATGTTATAAATAATGAAAAAGTGAAAGTAAATTGGATTGAACATGATAAAGAAGATTCAGTTTATTTAATTGAAAAATAAATAAATCAATGAGCGAATTAAGTGTGAATCACTTACTTGGAATAAAATATCTTAATACACAAGATATCGAACTTATTTTTGAAACTGCCGATCATTTTAAAGAAGTGATTAACAGACCCATTAAAAAAGTACCTTCGCTAAGAGATATTACTATTGCCAACTTATTTTTTGAAAATTCTACAAGAACCAAATTATCTTTTGAATTAGCTGAAAAACGATTATCTGCCGATGTTATAAATTTTTCATCAGCACAATCATCGGTTAAAAAAGGAGAAACGTTAATCGATACAGTAAACAATATCTTATCTATGAAAGTAGATATGGTTGTGATGCGTCACCCAAATCCTGGTGCTGGTGTCTTTTTATCGAAGCATGTAAATGCCAGTATAATTAACGCCGGAGATGGCGCCCATGAACACCCTACGCAGGCGTTGTTAGACTCGTACTCTATTAGAGAAAAACTTGGTGAAGTTAAAGGAAAAAAAGTAGTTATTGTTGGTGATATTTTGCACAGTAGAGTAGCACTTTCTAATATTTTTGCACTTCAATTACAAGGGGCAGAAGTTATGGTTTGCGGGCCAAAAACCTTAATTCCGAAATATATTGATAAGCTTGGAGTAAAGGTTGAAACAAATTTGCGTAATGCTTTGAACTGGTGTGATGTAGCAAATATGCTTCGTGTTCAAAATGAGCGTATGGATATTAGTTATTTTCCATCAACAAGAGAATATACACAACAGTTTGGTGTGAATAAAGATGTACTAAACTCACTTGATAAAGAAATTACCATAATGCACCCAGGTCCAATTAATAGAGGTGTAGAAATTACTAGTGATGTAGCAGATTCTAATCAGTCTATTATTCTAGAACAAGTACAAAATGGTGTAGCCATAAGAATGGCTGTTATTTATTTATTAGCATCAAAAATAAAACAATAGATTATGATCGTTGATCAAAAAGAAGGTACTACTATAATCACTCAAGAAAAAGCATCGATTATAGAGTTAGTAAAAAAGCTTCAGGTATTATATCCGAAGTATAAAAATGATAATATCATTATTGTTTTAACAACTTTAGATGTACTTAAAAAAACGGATGTCGCGGAGTTTTTAGAAGTTTCAAATACCCATCGAGGTGACAAACATTCTTTTGTTATCGTTTCTGATAAAATTGATCTAGATGTTGTACCAGAAGCACTTATTGTTGTTCCAACAATTCAAGAGGCTTACGATATTATTGAAATGGAAGATATGGAACGTGATTTAGGGTTTTAAAACATGACAGTATATCATCTTGCCCAAGTAAATATTGCAAAACGACTAGCACCAATGGATGATCCCATAATGCAAGATTTTGTTGATAATTTAGATAAAATCAATGCCATTGCTGATGTGAGTGATGGGTTTATATGGCGCTTAAAAGATGAAGATAAAGATGAAGCCGCCGCTGTTTTCCAAGATCATTCGTTAATCATCAATATGTCGGTTTGGAACGATATGGATGCGCTTTTTAAATACACCTATCATTCAGGACATATTGATGTTTTTAAACGAAAAAAAGAGTGGTTTAGTAAAATGAAAATGCTCCATATGGCATTTTGGTATGTACCAGAAGGGTATGAGCCAACCTTCCAGGACGCAAAAGACCGATTAGATTATATTAATACTCACGGCGAAACGCCTTTTGCGTTTTCGTTTAAAAGCAAATTTACTAAGCAAGACGCCATAAACTATAAACAGCTTACATAATGAAACTCTCTATTTTAGGCTGTTACAGCGCCACACCGCGCACATTAAATAATACAACCTCACAAGTATTAGAAATTAATAACCACATGTTTTTAATTGATTGTGGTGAAGGTACTCAGGTGCAATTGCGTAAACATAAAATTAAGTTTAATCGGATTAAGCATATTTTTATTTCGCATTTACATGGCGATCACTTTTTTGGTTTGGTAGGCTTAATTTCAACATTTAGATTGTTAACTCGCGAAACCGATTTACATATTTATGGCCCTAAGGGCATCAAAGAAATTGTGACGCTTCAAATGAAATTAGCCGATTCTTGGACAAATTATAATTTAATTTTTCATGAGTTGACATCAACTAAATCTGAATTGATTTTTGAAGATGAAAAGGTAGAAGTGCATACCATTCCATTAAATCATAGAGTTTATACGAATGGTTTTCTATTTAAAGAAAAAGAAGGCTTACGTAAATTAGATATCAATGCAGTAGAAAAGGCCAAAATAAATGTAGCTTATTATAGAAAACTTACTCAAGGGTTTGATGTAGAAAATGAAGAAGGAGAATTGATTAAAAATGAAACTGTAACATTTCCCGGAGTCAAACCCAAGAGTTATGCGTTTTGTAGTGATACGATGTATAAAGAAGATATTATACCAATTATACAAGATGCAGATGTGTTGTATCACGAATCTACATTCTTAGAACAACATGCACATTTAGCTGTTAGAACCAAACATTCAACAGCAAAAGAAGCCGCTAGAATTGCTAAAAAAGCTCAAGTAAGAACACTTATATTGGGACATTATTCTACAAGATACGATGGGATAGAAGGCTTTAAAAAAGAAGCGCTGAGCGTTTTTGAAAATGTGGAGTTAGCTGAAGATGGCAAAACATTTGACTTTTAATTAAGGCAATAAGTGTAAAAGATGGTTGTAAAAGTTAACTTAAATAAGCAAACTACATCTATAGCCATTTTTAACGCTGTTCACAAAAGTCTTTAAACCTTTCAAGCCATTTATCAACCTGTTTTTTAAATAGTGATGGAAATAGTTTAGCAATAAGCTTCACAACAAATCCTTTTAACTCTGTATACTCAATTTCTGATGTTAATCTGGTTTCACAATCGTTTATGGCCACAAAGTTACATAGCATTGTGTTCGACATGTTTTTATGTTCATATCTAGCGTAAAATGAATGAGGCAAATTGTTTTCTATAATAGTTTCCAATAAATCGAATTTTTTATAAATTAACTTAGACTTAGATCCTGCTTGACCTTTTGTGCCACTTAGTGGCTCAATTTTCACAAACCCTTCCTGAGCGTATTCTAAAGCTCGCGGGTCTACAAAATGTGTAGCTACTTCTTCAATTGGTTTCAAAATATGGATGTCGCAGATAAATTTCATAACCTAATATTTACTTAAAGATATTAAAAAATTCTTTCTGCAATATTTTAAAAAACCCGTAAATTGCAACAGTATGGAAAAGGATTTAAGTCATTATAGAAAGTCTTACGAGAAAAGTGAACTACTTTTAAGTGAAGTACCAGAAAACCCAATGGAATTATTTCAAAAGTGGTTTTATGAAATAGATACTCATTTTACTGAAGATGAAACTAATGCCATGACTCTTGCAACGATAGGGCTTGACGGTTTTCCAAAGAGTAGGGTGGTGTTACTTAAAAAATACACTTACGAAGGCTTTATTTTTTACACAAATTACAATAGCGAAAAAGGCAAAGCCATAGAAGCCAATCCAAACGTATGTTTATCTTTTTTCTGGCATGGTGCTGAACGCCAAATTATCATTAAGGGACAAGCTGAAAAAATCTCTGAAAATTTAAGCGATGGTTATTTTGAATCTCGACCTCGAGGCAGTCAATTAGGTGCGCTTGTTTCAAACCAGAGCGATGTTGTATTGGACAGACAATCACTTGAAAAAAGGCTCTTAGAATTAGAAGCTGAGTACGAAGGCAAAGAAATACCTAGACCAAAACATTGGGGTGGCTTTATCGTAAAACCTGTTGAAATTGAATTTTGGCAAGGTAGACCAAATAGACTTCATGATCGAATTCGATATCAACTTCAGAGTGACTATAATTGGCTCATAAATCGATTATCTCCATAAAAATCAGACGAAATACTTATTGATTACTTTCTGAATTGCATTTTAACGATTAAAAACATATTTAATCGATGAGTGACATGTTTTTAATCGATTTTAACATTTCCTTAACATTCACTTCGGGTTAGTCTGCTAATTTTACAGAACCAAATCTAAAAATGCTTAACCTATGAAGCTACTTACCAAGCTGCCTGTATTGGCATTGTTGGCTGTGTTTACTTTGTCTTCTTGTACAACAGATAACCTTAGTGATAAAGCCGAAGCGATAGAATTAAGTCTTGTTGCGAAAGAAGCAAAATCTATTGAAGTAGAAATATTAGAGCTTATAAATAATCACAGATTATCTGAGGGGTTAAACCCATTACAAGAAATGGATATTGTAAAATCTGTAGCCTTTAGTCATACCGATTATATGGTTGACAATGATGAAGTTTCTCACCATAATTTTTATACTAGAAGTAATTATTTAAAATCTAATGCCGGCGCAAAGTCTGTTTCAGAAAATGTAGCCTTTGGTTATAGTTCTGCTGAATCTGTAGTAAGGGCATGGATTAAAAGTGAAGCTCATAAAGAAAATTTAGAAGGAGACTATACTAATTTTGATGTATCAGCAGAAAAAAATGCCGACGGTAGATGGTATTATACGAATATTTTCATAAAAAAATAATAGTGTTTAAAATTATATTAAACACTTATAAAGAATAACCGTGAATAGTACTGATTAATAGCTTAAGATGAAAATTTATCGGTTATATAATAATTTAATTATTATTAATTTAACTTTAGGAAAAAATCCTCTCTAACGAGAGGATTTTTATTTTTATATCGAATACAGCAGTGTATAGATGCCCTTTCTTATATGTCTTAATAAATAAATTGATACAACTTGAAACCGTTTAAAATTGTATTCTTTCGCTTTTGTCATTACTTCAGGCTAGATAAAATGCTCGTCAATTGAATTGAGATACCTTTTGGTATATCATCATATCATAATTAACCTCCAATTAAAATGTATTAACCGCTACATTGATAAGCAAAAAAAAAACCTTTAATCAAGTTATTACTTGTTTTAAAGGTTTTGAATATTTTATTAATAATAAGAGTATTGTAACTTAAAAATACTCTTTGGGGTATACAACACAAAGAATAAAATAATATACCTTCCTATTTTTTAATAATTCTTTTGGTTATTGATTCTTTATCAGTATTAATTTGAAGAATATATACTCCGCTCTTAAATTTTCTAAAATCAATTTTATTGTCTTTAGTTTCAGATACTAACTGACCTAAACTATTGTAAACTCTTGCAGACATTATATTTTCAGCTTTATCAATGTAAAGCATATCGTTTACAGGATTCGGATAAACATGAACGTCTTGTAATGCAAATTTATTAGCTGATAAAGTAGTACTAGAAACTATTAAATCATCAAAACCTATAACAAATTGAGCATTAGAGCCAGTTACTATAAATGATGTTACACCAGTCCAATTCAAATTTACTGTTCCGCCTGAATACCCAGTTTGCACCACCGCTGAGTTACTACCTCCAGTAGGTGTGAATGTCAAGGTTATTGGTGGACCAGTCACCGCGATTATTGATGTAATATCTACAGCTTCACTAAAACTAAATACTAAATCGGTGCTAGGAGTAGAGGGTTCAGAACTATCAATTGAACTAGAAATAACATTGCCAGTGGAACCATCTTGTGCGGCACCGCTAGCTACACCTACAGAGTTAAAACCTGCAATAGTAAATGTTGTGGTAATTCCATCAATGGTTTGAATAACATTATCACCATTGTCTATTGGAGCAGCTGTGGTAGCATCCCAATCAAATGTTGTTTGTGCTTTTAATGTGGCTATTATAAAAAAAGCAATAATAAATGTAATTTTTTTAATCATATTTTAATGTAGTATTAATTAGTTAGGTTTCCTTATGTACTGATAATTAAATCAATATATAAAGTTAGTGATTTAATTTTTTATTGGATTGGTTTTATTTTATTAACTTGAAACTAGTACGTCTATTAGCTTGATGCTGCGCTTCTGTACACTTTATTGTGCCTGTACAACCATTTCCGATATGATCTTCACCATAGCCCTTATATGTAATAATTCTTTCAGGACTTATACCATTATTCACTAAATAGTTATATGTGGTAATCGCTCGCATTTGAGAAAGCTTATAATTGTAAGACGCAGGGCCTCTAGCATCTGTATAAGACTCAATGCTAATTTTCATACTAGGATATTCGTTAATCATCGTATGGATTAAACCATCTAATATTTGAATATCTTCATTTCTAATATTTGAACTATTAAAACTAAAATATATTGGTGATAATTCTAGTGATTCTGGAATCTCAGAAATAGTTTCTACTTCGGCTAAAGGTTGTAAGTTAAAAGTAAATGAAATTGCATTTTGTTTTCTTTCAATATTTTTAGAGGATACATTTTTCAAATATTCGGTATATCCGTCGTTGCTAATTTTCACATTATAGTCTGAATCTCTATCTAAGTAAATATTAAATTGCCCCTTTTCATTTGTTAAGAGTTCAGCAATTTTAAATTTGTTCTCGTCTAGTAATGTTACTTTGGCATCAGTAATTGGGCTATTCGTAATTTCATCGAAAACTGTGCCTTGAAGTGTTAATTGTGGTGTTCTATCAAAAGCGTATATATCATCACTACCAACCCCTCCTTTTCTATTTGACGCAAAATAACCTGAAAAACCATCTTCATTCATAAAAAATGAAAAATCATCTTTACTTGAATTTACCGGAGTACCAAGATTAATAACATTAATTATTTTATTATTTGAACCTTTAACGGTTCCAAAAATATCAAGCATGCCTAATCCTGGATGACCATCTGATGCGAAAAACAAAGCACCTTCGTTATTTACAAAAGGAAATCTCTCATTATGTCTTGTATTAACAACACTGCCAATATTTTTAGGCTTACTATAATTGCCATTATTTATGTCAACATAATAAATATCAGAACCTCCAAAACCACCAGATCTATCTGAAGCAAAATAGAGTTTTGTTTCGTCTGGACTTAATGCCGGATGACCATTAGAATAATGATTACTATTAAAAGGAAGTTCTTCGATGTTAGTCCATTTCCCTTCAACCAAAGAAGCTTTATAAATTTTTAAGTTTGATATGCCTTGATTATTTCTCCCTAGAACATTTCTTATAAAATCTGTTCTGGAAAAATACATAGTATTACCATCTTTAGTCATTGTAATTGGACCATCATGATATACCGAATTTATATCGCCTTTGAGTTTAAATTTACTTCCAATTAAGCTATCATTAGCGTTTTTATCTTTAGCATAGATATTAAGGAATGGTTCCTCATCCCAACCGTTACGGTGTTTTTTTAATGAGCCTTCATCTCTTGATGAAGCAAAATATACTTTTCCGTTATGCTCGTATGCTCCAAAATCGCTGTATTTTGAATTGTAACTAACGTCCTTTAAAAAGTATTGCTTTTTAGCAGAAAAAATAGAATTTAAAAAATCTGAATCTTTTAAATATTTTTTTTCTTCAATATTACCACCAGCTTCTTTAAATTGTTGCATCCAGACTCTAGACTCTTCATAGTTTTTAACACCTCTTAATGCTTGAGAATAGTTATAATAATATTCTATAGGCACATGGTTTTGTTTTACAGCTTTCTGGTAATAAACTACAGCACTATCTGGGTTTCTCAAAAAAGCATAACTATCGGCCAATTGTCTGGTAGCATAATCTGTATTAACACCATGATCTATTAATTCATGATAAGCATTAGTAGCTTGAACAAAAGCGAAATTATTAAATAAATTATCTGCTTTTTTCTGCATATCATTTTGCGCAAACGAGCACAAAGCTATATGCAATATAAATCCTATTATTATGTAGTTTTTTAATTTCATTTGGGGTCTTTATTTAATTAAAATCCTATTCTTATGACTAAAAGTCTATTATACTCGCAATTAGGTTTTGCGTTTTTTATTCCATTTTTACAACTATAAATTGTGTACGTCTATTTAATTGATGATCTTTTTCTTCACATTTTTGACCGTCTTCACAGCCATTAGTTAATCTTCGTTCACCAAAACCTTGATGCTCTGTAATTCTAGAAGGATCTATACCTTTAGATAGTAAATATTCGTAAGTGGCGTTAGCTCTATCAATAGATAGCTTATCGTTGTATGAAAGTGCTCCTCTTGAATCAGTATGCGACTCAATACGAATAACCATTTCTGGATAATCGTTTTGCATCAAGCTTACTATTTTATCTAATTCCTCTCTTGCATCAGGTCTGATTTTATGGCTATCAAAATTGAAATAGATTGTATTTAAATCAATTTCAGCTAATTTAACTACATCTTGAACTGGATTTAATAATAAGTTGGCACTTATTGTAATTAACTCCGTTTGAATATTTCTTGAGGTAAATTCCCGATAATCAGAAATATATTTATCTTGATTAGCAACTATTTTATAGTCTTTATTTCGGTCTATATTAATTTGAAAATAGCCGTTTTCATCGGTTTCCATGTACGCCACTTGATTATCATTTTCATCAAATAGGGTAATTTTAGCGCCTTTTACTGGACTAGTGTTAATAGCATCGGTCACAACACCTTCAACATGTAATACAGGTTCTCTGTGAAATGCATAAATATCATCGCTACCACGTCCGCCTTGTCTGTTAGATGCAAAATATCCAGTAATACCATCGGCATTCATAGTAAATGCAAAATCATCTTTGTTTGAGTTTACAGGAACACCTAAGTTTATAACGTCTACAATAGTTTCTTCATCCTCACCCTTAATAGAAGCAAAAATATCCAGCAATCCTAAACCGGTATGCCCATCAGAAGAGAAGAATAGAACACCTTCGTTATTTATATAAGGAAATCCTTCTGCACTTTCAGTATTAATTACATTACCTAGGTTTTGCAAATTACTTAAAGACCCGTCAGGCGCAATATCTACGCACCAAATATCAGATCCTCCAATTGAGCCAGGTCTATCAGAAGAAAAGTACAATTTGGTATCATCTATATTTAAAGCGGCGTGTTGTGTTGAAAAGTTATCACCGTTAATTGAAAGATCTTCAACATTTGTCCATAAACTATCTACCAAAGTAGCTCTATAGATTTTCATGTTGGTTAATCCCTTTTTATCTTTTACTTCAATATCATCTTTAAAATTATTTCTAGAGAAATACATGGTTTTCCCATCTTTTGTTATGGTAACTGGTCCATCATGATATATCGAGTTAACATCACCTTTAACTTTAGCCGTATAATCCACATTTCTTTTAGAGCCTGCATCAGTAACATATACATCTAAAAAGGGTTGTTCATTCCAACCATATAGACGTTTAACAGCTACACCTTCATCTCGAGCGGAAGCAAAATATACTTTACCGTCATGTTCAAAAGCACCAAAATCGCTGTACTTAGAATTAAATCGAACTCTATCTAAAAAGTATTGTTGTTTGGCACCAAATACACTAGTTATAAAATTAATATCTTTTGAAAAATCATTAGAACTAACCACACCTCCTGAATCTTTGAAGCGTTTTAGCCATATTTGAGATTCGTCGTATTTTTTCATACCACGAAGCGATTGTGCATACTTATAATAGTATTCTATAGGAACATTTTTTTGCTTAACAACACTTTTATAAAATCTTGAGGCATTTCTTGGGTCTCGTAAAAATGCATAACTATCTGCTAGCTTTCGTGTAGCGTAGTCTCTATTATAATTATCTTGTACAAGCTCTCTATAAAGTTTTGCAGCTTTAACAAAAGAAAATTTATTGAATAATGTATCAGCTCTTTTTTGTTTTCCTTGTTGAGAAAACGCAGTGAAACTTATCATTAATGCAATACAAACTAATATAAAATTTTTAGTATTCATAGAAAAATTATAATTAGAAATATCTAGGTGATTTTAATTTAGAACTTAAGAATTTAAACTCGTATATAAGCAGTATTTCGTGTGTTCCGGTTGTATAATCTGCAATTTCAGATATTGGCTTTTCATAAGCATATCCAATACGTAATTGTCTAGATACTTGAAAGTCTACAATACCACCAATTGCAGCAGTTTGTTCGTTAATTCTATAAGAGCCACCTAACCAAAACTTTTCATTAAATAAAAAGTTTGCAGTTAAATCATAAGATACAGGAGCTCCATTTGTCGCTTTTATTAAAGCAGCTGGTTTAAATTTAATACTTTTCGTAATATCTAAAACACCACCAGCTGTAAAATAGTAACTTATTCTATCGAGAGCTTCAAAGTCGTTTTTATTATTGGCATCATTATTTAAAATTCTTGGTGCCGATATACTAGCATAAATTCTATTCGTACTCCAATAAATACCAGCACCCACATTTGGAGCCCATCTATCTGCAGTCCCATAAATTAATGGGTCGTTTGAATTGTCCTCATCTAAACGAAAACTAGTATCAAAGCTAAACTGAGTAAATCCTGCTTTTAATCCAAATGCTAATTTACCTTCTTGTCCAGTTGGAATACTATAAGAAAAGTCACCATACAAATATGTGAAATTTTGCGGACCCAAATCATCTTCAATAAAAGATAAACCTAAACCAACTCTATCATTTCTTAATGGTGTATGGATAGAAAGCGTTTGAGTAATTGGACCACCTCTAAAGCCAACCCATTGACTTCTGTGTAATCCAACAATACTTAATGCCTCTCTACTACCAGCGTATGCCGGATTTATTGAGATTGTGTTGTACATATACTGTGTAAATTGTGGTAATTGCTGTGCAACCCCAACCGTACAGCTAAACAACGCAATAGCGATTATATTTTGTTTTAAAAATTTCATAGGTTAAGATGTTATTTGGTTCCTAAGTAAACTGGACCGGTTAATGGGCTCAATCCACTATTTCTTAAATTAATGATATAATAGTAAGTTCCGTTAGGTAATTTTCCGTTATTTCCAATTGACGATTTTGGTGACGTACCATCCCAATCTCCAAATGCGCCTGAACCAGATTTAATACTTCCTAAGGTATAATCATTTGACTCATATACTAGTGCACCCCAACGGTTAAATATTTTAACTTCGGCTACAAAACCACATAAATCTATTCCTTCAATATCAAAAGATTCATTAAAACCATCATCATTAGGTGTAATTGCTGTTGATATAGAGATGTCTTTTTCTCCACATGGCAATACTTTACATTTAGCATCAATAACCATAATTACATCGGTAATATTGATACATCCGTCTTGGAATCCAGTATATCTAATTACATATTGAATACCTTCAGTATTAGGATTAAAATCTAAAGAATATGCAGCTTCTAAGTTAGTGGGATCAAAAATACTTCCTGTAACTGTTGCTATTGGATTACCTTCAATTATTTCCCAACTACCTCCAAAGGTATCTTCAGGAAGATAGTCATCTAAATTAATAGCACCATCGAAAAAGCATCTATCTTCAGCCACTACTTCTGTTAAAATCTCATCAAGTGATACATTTAATGTTTGTGTATAAACTTCTTCATTATTACAAGCATCTCTAACAGTCCATGTTCTGATGATTTGATAATCGGCGATTACATTTTCATCAAAGGTGTTTACTTCATCAAATTCTACAATTACATTAGAAGAGCAATTATCAGTAAACTCCACTACAGGAATTTCAGGTATCTCTGTACAACTCACATTTAATTCTTTTATGATCGACGAAGCAGGAACAGGAGCAGTTGTGTCTTGCACTGTTATTACTTGAGTGTGTGTAGTTGTTAATCCACATTCATCGGTAGCTATCCAAGTACGGTTAATTGTATAATTTGATGGACAATTTCCATTAATTCTAACATCACTCGCTGAAACCGTAGCATTTCCACAATTGTCAATTGCAGTTAAAGTTGATGCCTCTGGTATTGCATCACACTCCACCGTGATATCTCTTGGTAAAGATTCAACAAATGTAGGGGGCGTAGTATCCTGCACAACTATAATTTGTGTATATGTAGAAGTCAATCCACATTCATCAGTTGCAACCCATGTACGAGCTAATGTATAATTATTAGTACAATTACCATTAGTTCTTGAATCACTAACTTTTACTGTAGCCGAACCACATGAATCGGAAGCTGTTAATGTTTCTGGAGCAGGTATAGCATCACATTCTACAACAATTCTTGGCAAAGGTAGTGTCCCATTGAATGTTGGCGGCGTAATATCTTGAACAGTTATTGTTTGAACATGAGTTTTTATTACACCACACTCATCAGTTGCAGTCCAAGTACGCGCTATGGTATAATTACCAGGACAATTTCCATCAGTTCTTAGGTCATTAACCGATACTGTTGCTGTACCGCAATTATCAGTTGCTGTTAAAACTTCTGGTTCAGGTATATTATCACATTCCACAACAATATCTGTGGGAAGCGTTGTTTGATCAAATTCCGGAGCAGTTGTGTCTACCGTTGAAATAATTTGATCTGCACTAGCTACGTTACCACAAGCATCGGTTGCAGTCCAAGTACGAGTAATTGTAAAATTACCAGAACAAATACCATTTGTTGTTACATCGGTAAATGTAACAACTGGATTTGGATCACAATTATCGACAGCAGTTGCTGTACCAAAATTAGTAGTTGATAAATCATCACTACATTCTGCTGTTACATTTGCAGGTAATGTAAGTACAGGAGCTATAGTATCTTTAACTGTATAAGTATACGTGTAAACCGATTCGTTTCCAGCACAGTCGGTATAAGTATAAGTATAAATCTTATCACCTTCACATACAGGATCTGCATTCTCTGTAATTACTGGTGCTAAAAGATTACCACAAACATCCATTACAGCAGGTGCAGCAGGTTGTGTTGCATCCGCAATACACTCTACAGTAGAACCAGCATTTGCAGGTACTATAGGAGCCGATGTCACATCAATTGTATAAGTGTAAACATAAACTGATTCGTTTCCAGCACAATCTGTATACGTATAAGTATAAACTTTATCGCCTTCACATACAGGATCTGCATTCTCTGTGATTACTGGTGTAATGTCATTACCACAAACATCTGTTACCACAGGGGCAGCAGGTTGTGTTGCATCTGCAAGACACTCTACAGTAGAACCAGCATTTGCAGGTACTACAGGGGCTGTTGTAATATCAATTGTATAAGTATATGTATAAACTGCTTCGTTTCCTGCACAATCTGTATAGGTATAAGTATAAACTTTATCGCCTTCACATACAGGATCTGTATTCTCTGTGATTACTGGTGTAATGTCATTACCACAAACATCTGTTACAACTGGCGCAGTAGGTTGTGTTGCATCTGCAAGACACTCTACAGTAGAACCAGCATTTGCAGGTACTACAGGGGCTGTTGTAATATCTATTGTATAGGTGTATTCCCAAACTCCAGTATTTCCAGCACAATCAGTATAAGTAAATGTGTATATTTTATCACCCTCACAATCAGGATCTGCATTCTCTGTCATTACAGGAATAACTTCATCACCATTAGCATCGTTAACCGTAGGAGGTGTAGGAACAGTTGCATCTGCAATACATTCTACAGTCGATCCTTCGCTAGGAGGCACTGTAAATGGTGCCAATTCAATGGTATAAGTATAAGTCCAATCGGCTGTATTTCCAGCACAATCTGTATAGGTAAAAGTATAAACTACAGTTCCTTGACAATCTGGAGTATCTGATTTTGTTGCTTCAGAAGGTGTAATTGTATTTCCACAGTTATCTTCAACACTAGGATGTGTTGGCTCTTCAGCGTCATCTAAATTATCTACAGTTTCAGAACCGTTAGCAGGCATCGCAAACTGAGTTAAATCTATAGTATATGTATACGTGTAAACTGATTCGTTTCCAGCACAGTCGGTATACGTATACGTATAAATCTTATCACCTTCACATACAGGATCTGCATTCTCTGTGATTACTGGTGTAATGTCATTGCCACAAACATCCGTTACAACTGGTGCAGCAGGTTGTGTTGCATCTGCGACACATTCAACAGTAGAACCAGCATTTGCAGGTACTACAGGAGCCGTTGTCACATCAATTGTGTAAGTGTAAACATAAACTGATTCGTTTCCAGCACAATCTGTATACGTATAAGTATAAACTTTATCGCCTTCACATACAGGATCTGTATTCTCTGTGATTACTGGTGTAATGTCATTACCACAAACATCTGTTACCACAGGGGCAGCAGGTTGTGTTGCATCTGCAAGACACTCTACAGTAGAACCAGCATTTGCAGGTACTACAGGGGCTGTTGTAATATCAATTGTATAAGTATATGTATAAACTGCTTCGTTTCCTGCACAATCTGTATAGGTATAAGTATAAACTTTATCGCCTTCACATACAGGATCTGTATTCTCTGTGATTACTGGTGTAATGTCATTACCACAAACATCTGTTACAACTGGCGCAGTAGGTTGTGTTGCATCTGCAAGACACTCTACAGTAGAACCAGCATTTGCAGGTACTACAGGGGCTGTTGTAATATCTATTGTATAGGTGTATTCCCAAACTCCAGTATTTCCAGCACAATCAGTATAAGTAAATGTGTATATTTTATCACCCTCACAATCAGGATCTGCATTCTCTGTCATTACAGGAATAACTTCATCACCATTAGCATCGTTAACCGTAGGAGGTGTAGGAACAGTTGCATCTGCAATACATTCTACAGTCGATCCTTCGCTAGGAGGCACTGTAAATGGTGCCAATTCAATGGTATAAGTATAAGTCCAATCGGCTGTATTTCCAGCACAATCTGTATAGGTAAAAGTATAAACTACAGTTCCTTGACAATCTGGAGTATCTGATTTTGTTGCTTCAGAAGGTGTAATTGTGTTTCCACAGTTATCTTCAACACTAGGAGGTGTTGGCTCTTCAGCGTCATCTAAATTATCTACAGTTTCAGAACCGTTAGCAGGCATCGCAAACTGAGTTAAATCTATAGTATATGTATACGTGTAAACTGATTCGTTTCCAGCACAGTCGGTATACGTATACGTATAAATCTTATCACCTTCACATACAGGATCTGCATTCTCTGTGATTACTGGTGTAATGTCATTGCCACAAACATCCGTTACAACTGGTGCAGCAGGTTGTGTTGCATCTGCGACACATTCAACAGTAGAACCAGCATTTGCAGGTACTACAGGAGCCGTTGTCACATCAATTGTGTAAGTGTAAACATAAACTGATTCGTTTCCAGCACAATCTGTATACGTATAAGTATAAACTTTATCGCCTTCACATACAGGATCTGTATTCTCTGTGATTACTGGTGTAATGTCATTACCACAAACATCTGTTACCACAGGGGCAGCAGGTTGTGTTGCATCTGCAAGACACTCTACAGTAGAACCAGCATTTGCAGGTACTACAGGGGCTGTTGTAATATCAATTGTATAAGTATATGTATAAACTGCTTCGTTTCCTGCACAATCTGTATAGGTAAACGTATAAACTTTATCGCCTTCACATACAGGGTCTGTATTCTCTGTGATTACTGGTGTAATGTCATTACCACAAACATCTGTTACAACTGGCGCAGTAGGTTGTGTTGCATCTGCAAGACACTCTACAGTAGAACCAGCATTTGCAGGTACTACAGGGGCTGTTGTAATATCTATTGTATAGGTGTATTCCCAAACTCCAGTATTTCCAGCACAATCAGTATAAGTAAATGTGTATATTTTATCACCCTCACAATCAGGATCTGCATTCTCTGTCATTACAGGAATAACTTCATCACCATTAGCATCGTTAACCGTAGGAGGTGTAGGAACAGTTGCATCTGCAATACATTCTACAGTCGATCCTTCGCTAGGAGGCACTGTAAATGGTGCCAATTCAATGGTATAAGTATAAGTCCAATCGGCTGTATTTCCAGCACAATCTGTATAGGTAAAAGTATAAACTACAGTTCCTTGACAATCTGGAGTATCTGATTTTGTTGCTTCAGAAGGTGTAATTGTATTTCCACAGTTATCTTCAACACTAGGAGGTGTTGGCTCTTCAGCGTCATCTAAATTATCTACAGTTTCAGAACCGTTAGCAGGCATCGCAAACTGAGTTAAATCTATAGTATATGTATACGTGTAAACTGATTCGTTTCCAGCACAGTCGGTATACGTATACGTATAAATCTTATCACCTTCACATACAGGATCTGCATTCTCTGTGATTACTGGTGTAATGTCATTGCCACAAACATCCGTTACAACTGGTGCAGCAGGTTGTGTTGCATCTGCGACACATTCAACAGTAGAACCAGCATTTGCAGGTACTACAGGAGCCGTTGTCACATCAATTGTGTAAGTGTAAACATAAACTGATTCGTTTCCAGCACAATCTGTATACGTATAAGTATAAACTTTATCGCCTTCACATACAGGATCTGTATTCTCTGTGATTACTGGTGTAATGTCATTACCACAAACATCTGTTACCACAGGGGCAGCAGGTTGTGTTGCATCTGCAAGACACTCTACAGTAGAACCAGCATTTGCAGGTACTACAGGGGCTGTTGTAATATCAATTGTATAAGTATATGTATAAACTGCTTCGTTTCCTGCACAATCTGTATAGGTATAAGTATAAACTTTATCGCCTTCACATACAGGGTCTGTATTCTCTGTGATTACTGGTGTAATGTCATTACCACAAACATCTGTTACAACTGGCGCAGTAGGTTGTGTTGCATCTGCAAGACACTCTACAGTAGAACCAGCATTTGCAGGTACTACAGGGGCTGTTGTAATATCTATTGTATAGGTGTATTCCCAAACTCCAGTATTTCCAGCACAATCAGTATAAGTAAATGTGTATATTTTATCACCCTCACAATCAGGATCTGCATTCTCTGTCATTACAGGAATAACTTCATCACCATTAGCATCGTTAACCGTAGGAGGTGTAGGAACAGTTGCATCTGCAATACATTCTACAGTCGATCCTTCGCTAGGAGGCACTGTAAATGGTGCCAATTCAATGGTATAAGTATAAGTCCAATCGGCTGTATTTCCAGCACAATCTGTATAGGTAAAAGTATAAACTACAGTTCCTTGACAATCTGGAGTATCTGATTTTGTTGCTTCAGAAGGTGTAATTGTATTTCCACAGTTATCTTCAACACTAGGAGGTGTTGGCTCTTCAGCGTCATCTAAATTATCTACAGTTTCAGAACCGTTAGCAGGCATCGCAAACTGAGTTAAATCTATAGTATATGTATACGTGTAAACTGATTCGTTTCCAGCACAGTCGGTATACGTATACGTATAAATCTTATCACCTTCACATACAGGATCTGCATTCTCTGTGATTACTGGTGTAATGTCATTGCCACAAACATCCGTTACAACTGGTGCAGCAGGTTGTGTTGCATCTGCGACACATTCAACAGTAGAACCAGCATTTGCAGGTACTACAGGAGCCGTTGTCACATCAATTGTGTAAGTGTAAACATAAACTGATTCGTTTCCAGCACAATCTGTATACGTATAAGTATAAACTTTATCACCTTCACATACAGGATCTGTATTCTCTGTGATTACTGGTGTAATGTCATTACCACAAACATCTGTTACCACAGGGGCAGCAGGTTGTGTTGCATCTGCAAGACACTCTACAGTAGAACCAGCATTTGCAGGTACTACAGGGGCTGTTGTAATATCAATTGTATAAGTATATGTATAAACCGCTTCGTTTCCTGCACAATCTGTATAGGTAAACGTATAAACTTTATCGCCTTCACATACAGGGTCTGTATTCTCTGTGATTACTGGTGTAATGTCATTACCACAAACATCTGTTACAACTGGCGCAGTAGGTTGTGTTGCATCTGCAAGACACTCTACAGTTTCAGTACCATCAGCTTGTGCGATAGTGAATGCAGGTGTATCAATAGTATAAACATAAGCCCAATTAGCAGAGTTACTTGCACAATCAGTATAAGTATATGTATAAGTTCTTGTTCCTTCACATGTTAATGGATCTGGATTCTCTGTAACAACAGGAGCCGAAGGCGTTAGTGTAGTTCCACAAGCATCTGTTACTGTTGGTAATACTATTCCTGAACCATCTGCATCTGCAATACAATCTACAGTTTCAGTACCATCAGCTTGTGCGATAGTGAATGCAGGGGTATCAATAGTATAAACATAAGCCCAATTAGCAGAGTTACCTGCACAATCAGTATAAGTGTATGTATAAGTTCTTGTTCCTTCACATGTTAATGGATCTGGATTTTCTGTAATAACAGGAGCCGAAGGCGTCAGTGTATTTCCACAAGCATCTGTTACTGTTGGTAATACTATTCCTGAACCATCTGCATCTGCAATACAATCTACAGTTTCAGTACCATCAGCTTGTGCGATAGTGAATGCAGGGGTATCAATGGTATAAACATAAGCCCAATTAGCAGAGTTACCTGCACAATCAGTATAAGTGTATGTATAAGTTCTTGTTCCTTCACATGTTAATGGATCTGGATTCTCTGTAACAACAGGAGCCGAAGGCGTCAGTGTAGTTCCACAAGCATCTGTTACTGTTGGTAATACTATTCCTGAACCATCTGCATCTGCAATACAATCTACAGTTTCAGTACCATCAGCTTGTGCGATAGTGAATGCAGGTGTATCAATAGTATAAACATAAGCCCAATTAGCAGAGTTACCTGCACAATCAGTATAAGTGTATGTATAAGTTCTTGTTCCTTCACATGTTAATGGATCTGGATTCTCTGTAACAACAGGAGCCGAAGGCGTCAGTGTAGTTCCACAAGCATCTGTTACCGTTGGTAATACTATTCCCGAACCATCTGCATCTGCAATACAATCTACAGTTTCAGTACCATCAGCTTGTGCGATAGTGAATGCAGGTGTATCAATGGTATAAACATAAGCCCAATTAGCAGAGTTACCTGCACAATCAGTATAAGTGTATGTATAAGTTCTTGTTCCTTCACATGTTAATGGATCTGGATTCTCTGTAACAACAGGAGCCGAAGGCGTTAGTGTAGTTCCACAAGCATCTGTTACTGTTGGTAATACTATTCCTGAACCATCTGCATCTGCAATACAATCTACAGTTTCAGTACCATCAGCTTGTGCGATAGTGAATGCAGGGGTATCAATAGTATAAACATAAGCCCAATTAGCAGAGTTACCTGCACAATCAGTATAAGTGTATGTATAAGTTCTTGTTCCTTCACATGTTAATGGATCTGGATTTTCTGTAATAACAGGAGCCGAAGGCGTCAGTGTATTTCCACAAGCATCTGTTACTGTTGGTAATACTATTCCTGAACCATCTGCATCTGCAATACAATCTACAGTTTCAGTACCATCAGCTTGTGCGATAGTGAATGCAGGGGTATCAATGGTATAAACATAAGCCCAATTAGCAGAGTTACCTGCACAATCAGTATAAGTGTATGTATAAGTTCTTGTTCCTTCACATGTTAATGGATCTGGATTCTCTGTAACAACAGGAGCCGAAGGCGTCAGTGTAGTTCCACAAGCATCTGTTACTGTTGGTAATACTATTCCTGAACCATCTGCATCTGCAATACAATCTACAGTTTCAGTACCATCAGCTTGTGCGATAGTGAATGCAGGGGTATCAATGGTATAAACATAAGCCCAATTAGCAGAGTTACCTACACAATCAGTATAAGTGTATGTGTAAGTTCTTGTTCCTTCACATGTTAATGGATCTGGATTCTCTGTAACAACAGGAGCCGAAGGCGTCAGTGTATTTCCACAAGCATCTGTTACTGTTGGTAATACTATTCCTGAACCATCTGCATCTGCAATACAATCTACAGTTTCAGTACCATCAGCTTGTGCGATAGTGAATGCAGGGGTATCAATAGTATAAACATAAGCCCAATTAGCAGAGTTACCTGCACAATCAGTATAAGTGTATGTATAAGTTCTTGTTCCTTCACATGTTAATGGATCTGGATTCTCTGTAACAACAGGAGCCGAAGGCGTTAGTGTAGTTCCACAAGCATCTGTTACTGTTGGTAATACTATTCCTGAACCATCTGCATCTGCAATACAATCTACAGTTTCAGTACCATCAGCTTGTGCGATAGTGAATGCAGGTGTATCAATAGTATAAACATAAGCCCAATTAGCAGAGTTACCTGCACAATCAGTATAAGTGTATGTATAAGTTCTTGTTCCTTCACATGTTAATGGATCTGGATTCTCTGTAACAACAGGAGCCGAAGGCGTTAGTGTAGTTCCACAAGCATCTGTTACTGTTGGTAATACTATTCCTGAACCATCTGCATCTGCAATACAATCTACAGTTTCAGTACCATCAGCTTGTGCGATAGTGAATGCAGGTGTATCAATAGTATAAACATAAGCCCAATTAGCAGAGTTACCTGCACAATCAGTATAAGTGTATGTGTAAGTTCTTGTTCCTTCACATGTTAATGGATCTGGATTCTCTGTAACAACAGGAGCCGAAGGCGTTAGTGTAGTTCCACAAGCATCTGTTACTGTTGGTAATACTATTCCTGAACCATCTGCATCTGCAATACAATCTACAGTTTCAGTACCATCAGCTTGTGCGATAGTGAATGCAGGTGTATCAATAGTATAAACATAAGCCCAATTAGCAGAGTTACCTGCACAATCAGTATAAGTGTATGTATAAGTTCTTGTTCCTTCACATGTTAATGGATCTGGATTCTCTGTAACAACAGGAGCCGAAGGCGTCAGTGTAGTTCCACAAGCATCTGTTACCGTTGGTAATACTATTCCCGAACCATCTGCATCTGCAATACAATCTACAGTTTCAGTACCATCAGCTTGTGCGATAGTGAATGCAGGTGTATCAATGGTATAAACATAAGCCCAATTAGCAGAGTTACCTGCACAATCAGTATAAGTGTATGTATAAGTTCTTGTTCCTTCACATGTTAATGGATCTGGATTCTCTGTAACAACAGGAGCCGAAGGCGTTAGTGTAGTTCCACAAGCATCTGTTACTGTTGGTAATACTATTCCTGAACCATCTGCATCTGCAATACAATCTACAGTTTCAGTACCATCAGCTTGTGCGATAGTGAATGCAGGGGTATCAATAGTATAAACATAAGCCCAATTAGCAGAGTTACCTGCACAATCAGTATAAGTGTATGTATAAGTTCTTGTTCCTTCACATGTTAATGGATCTGGATTTTCTGTAATAACAGGAGCCGAAGGCGTCAGTGTATTTCCACAAGCATCTGTTACTGTTGGTAATACTATTCCTGAACCATCTGCATCTGCAATACAATCTACAGTTTCAGTACCATCAGCAGGTAAAACTATTGGTGTAGTGTTGGATATTGTAATTGTTTGCACATAGTCTGCAACAATTATATTACAAGCATTAACTATTTTAAATGTGTTAGTAATTGTACCTGTTCCTGGACATGAAGGATCTTCATCAAAAGTTCCGGGTGTTTTTTCAATTGTTAGATTACACTTATTGGCTAAAGGTGCTAATGCTTGTGCATCACTTAATGCTGACGCATCATTACATTGCACATTACGGTCTAATGCTCCTAGTGCTGTTGCCCAATCTACAGTTGGCTGTATAACATTAATTATGGTTTCTTCTTCATTACCTACACCACAGGCATCAACACTAGATGAGCTATTTGTGGTTTGCATAACGGGATTTTGAACACCATTATAGGTCGCAGTGAACTCTAACCCAAAAGATGTAACACATGAATCCTCAAGAAAATAACATTCATCTTTAATTTCTAAGTCAAACTGCACATTAAAAGATGTGCTTCCAGCTGTAACCAAACTATCTTCAACAAAAAATTCAAGGACATTGGTAGTGGAATTGTATAAATAAGTAACTCCTGGTGGTAATGAACCATGTGTTTCTGGGGTAGCGCCAGTAGCTGGTAACGTAGACATTATTTGAGGTGGTAACGTAGAAAATATAGTTAGATTTTCAGCATCATCATTACCTTTATTCTCAACATCAAAATTTCCTGTAATAATAGTTCCAGGGGGTTGTGGTGTACTTGTGGCAGAAGTAACTACTTGTATAGGTCCAAGATTAGGTTCGAATACATCAACAGAAAGTCCTAGTAAATATACACCATAGGTTTCTTGATTAGATGTTAGTCTAAAAGTAGCCGAAGTTTGATCATTACCTATTATGGAATTACCTGGGTTATCTAATTGAAAAACCGCCGCATCAAAACCTAAAGTATTTTCACTATTAGGTTCTCGATTTGGGAAATTAGCATTATCTACCGTAATTCTACTATTAAAAAAGTTATCAGGACCACGAATAGGAGTTACAGGATCAGTTGCTAAATCTACATAAGTAAGAGGAGCGGTTACTATTTGTAATTTGTCACCACTTAAATTTCTATCTCCTTCAAGTGCACCCATAAGTACTTTAATACTTACATTTTGAGGTGCTGGTACTGTTTGAAATCCATCAATTAAAATTTCATAATCTTTTTGCCCTACAATATTTCTAACGTGCGCATAACCATCGTAAATACTAATATTTTTGGAAGGTAATTCAGGGCTTTCATAAACAAAAACAATTTGCCAACCGCCTGAAACACCAGTCGGAGTTGTAAAATCGGGTTCTTGTAAATTACCAATTTTTCCTTCAACATTTGCCACTTGATACCAACCATAAGGTGAATCGCCGCCATCAACTAAATCAGTAACTAACGATGTGATATCTTTTATACAAATATACGGGTCATTACTAAAATGATCATTTGGATTACCATCGCCGTTATCATCTCTACCTCTATATAAAACTTCATCCGCATCATAAGTTGTATAAGCCGTTTCACCCGGTAGCATTAGTTTAACATCATCAAAATCCCAAGAAGGCTGGTTTTCCGAAAGGGGATCACCATCAATAGGTTCAAAATCTGAAGCTGCCCAATATAATAGCACCTTTTTAATAGTTAGACAGCTTGCACTAGGAGCAGGATTTAAAAATTGAGCTCTACTAGAATTAAATGTGCTGGGGTCCACATCAATATCAACGTATACAAGATTATTATCTTGATTGTCGCCTGTACCATTGTATGGATTTGTAACATGTAACGAAACCATATTATTCGCTATCATGGTAAAATCACCATTTACACTTTCATTAAATCGAGGGTCAAAATCGTTTTTTAACTGAGCATGCGATAATGCACTTATAAAAAAGAGAAATACCAAAATTAAATGATGGTAATTTTTATATTTAGTAGACGTTTTCATAAGCCTTTTAATTAACTAATTAATATTATTTGGGATTTGTTATTATTTAATGCCCTTTATTGTTTGGGTTTCGAACAAATGTTTTTATGACAACTAATTCTGACTTTTTACTGCTAGAACTTTTTATTTTGTTTTTTAATAATTTAGTTGCAACTATATTTGTACAATTCCAAGAATCTAAAACCGCATTACTATTTTGTTGGGTTTTTAAATATAATTTAACTGTATCATTAGGATTTAGTTGAATAACTTCACCAGTCATTTCTTTTCCATTTGAATCATTTAAAAACATCTGAGTTTTTATATTCATCAACTCATTTTCTGTTGATTTAATACTCTGAGAATTATACTTCTTTTTATCTGAACAATTTTCAGTCACCAATTTAATAGCATATTCTGAAATTTGCATTGAATTATTTTTAAGTTCTAAAACATGAATGTGTTCTTTTTCGAAATTAGGATTATCACTGTACTTAAGAACACTTAAGGTAAAATCGTTATTGGATTTTAGTTTTTGAGCACTAGCAACTAAGCAAATGCTAAAAGACAGAAAAAAAGTAAATAACGTTAGAGTCGATTTATTTTTCATGATTTAAGTAATGTTTTTTTATTTATTTTTTAGTAACCTAATCGGTAAAATAGGCCACATAGCGTATCTTTTAACAATTAATAAAAAATAATATAAAATTTTTCGAGGGAAAAAAAAGTGAGGGGAGAGCATTATTGCTTGATAATGCCATTTTAATATTTGTAATTAGATTCGGGGTCATAATTTAAAATTTTAGTAGGTTGTACAAAAAAACATATATGATATTAGTTCATCAAATATTCATGGTAAATCACTAATAAATTCGATTAAACGCGAGAACAGGTTTAATTATCGATTTAATTCGAATATTATCGCTAATCTAAATATCATTTATTGATTGTTTTCATATTAATTTTTTTTTATTTTTTAACTATATAAAAATATGATCTCCTATTTAATTGGTGTTCTGCTTCTGTACATTTAACATCATTACTACATTGGTTTAAAAGTTGACTTTCGCCATACCCAATAGCACTTTCAATTCTATGAGGTGCTATTCCTCTAGAAATTAAATGATCTCTTGTTGCCTTCGCTCTTTTATCAGATAGTCTTAAATTAAACTTATCTCGCCCACGACTATCAGTATGAGCTTCAATTTTAATAACCATATTTGGGTGAAGGTTTAATACATCAACTATATTTTCTAATTCATATTGAGCATCCAATCTTATATTCCATTTTCCAAAATCAAAAAATATTGGTTTAATTACGATTTGATTTCCTTGAATTAACGATTGTAAAAAGAAATCATGCTCAATTACATTACCATTTTTATCGTCAGTTTTGAATGTTTTTCTATCATCTGAGAAAGCTTTGGTAGTAGCAACTACGGTATATTGCTTATCACATTCAAGTGCTATTTGATAAGCTCCATTGATGTCTGATGTTGTTTCGTTTATAATTTTACCAGTTTCATCTATAAGCTTAACGCTAGCGTTACTTATGTTTTCATTATTTTTCTTATCTCTTATTATACCTTTAATAGTTTGAGCACATTCTTTACTATAAATGGTGTATATATCATCATTTCCTTTTCCACCAGGTCGGTTTGAAGATAAATAACTTCTTTGGTTTTCGTTAGATGGATCTACAAAATAAGCAAAGTCATCATATCCACTATTATAAGGAGCTCCAAGGTTCTGAGGTTCAGAAATGGTATCTTTTAATATGTTTGATTTAAATATATCTAATAAACCCATATTTATATGGCCATCAGAAGAAAAGTAGAACAAACTATCTTTACTAACAAAAGGGAACATTTCGCGACCTATGGTATTTATTTTTGGTCCTAAGTTTTTTGGTTTGCTAAATTTATTTTTCTCTAAAATGTCAACCACATAAATATCAGTATTACCAAATCCGCCTTCTCTATCTGAAACGAAATATAATTTTTTATTGTCTGGACTCAGTGCAGGATGACCTGTTGAGTATTTTTCATCGTTAATTGGCAATTCTTTAATATTTTCCCAACTATCTCCAATTAATGAGGCTTTATAAATTTTTAAATGTGTGGTCCCTTTTTTATCGTAATCTAGCTTGTTTTTTCTTGTAACATTATCTCTAGTGAAATAAATGGTTTTTCCATCGTTTGTAATAGCTATAGTGGCTTCATGATAATCAGAATTAATTTTTGAAGCCTTTATTAAATCTGGTTGATTGAATTCTAGTTTTTTATCAATTTCTTTTACTGAGACTTGATATAAATCAAGAAATGGTTCTTTGTTCCAACCATATTTTTTAGTTTCATTTAATCCTCTAGCCGAAGCAAAAAATAACTCATTTTTATAAATGAATGAACCGAAATCTGAATATTTAGAATTAAATGGCAAGCTTTTAACAGTAATAGAAAGGTCTTTATTAATAGTGTTCAATTCGTTGTAAATCAATAGATTATTAGTTTTGTAATCTTTGATCTGGCCGTCCTTATTTTGTGATTCTATAAATTTTTTGGTCCAAATATCAGCTTCAGCAAAATTACCTATACTTTTAAGTGATTGAATGTATTTAAAAAGATGTTCGGTGTCAATATTATATTTATCAACAGCCTTTCCATACCAAAAAACAGCTTTTTTAGAATTTGAATTGTTGTAATAACAATCTCCTAATCGTAATAAAATATGCTCATTAATTTCACCAGATTCATATGCCTTTTCATATAAATCAGCTGCTTTTATATAACCGTAGTTACTAAAAAATTTATCAGCCAATTTTATTTGCGCACTAATTACACCAGTACAAAAAACCAATAAGAATATTAAAAATTTTGTTTTCATAATCATTTAGTTTAGAAATACCTTGGTGATTTTATACGTTTACTTTTAAATAATTCATACATAAAGAGTATTTCGTGCGTTCCGCTTGTGTATGCACGTAATTCTGAAATTGGGTATTCATAGGCATATCCCAAACGAATTTGCTTAGACACTTGAAAATCGGTTATAGCGCCCAAAGCTTCAGCAGATTGATCAATTCTATATGATGCACCTATCCAAAAAACTTCATTAAATAAGAAGTTTGCTGTCATATCAAAAGATAAAGGTGCTCCATTTGTAGCCTTTAGCAAGATGGCTGGTTTAAATTTTATTGAATCATCCAGATTAAATACATATCCGCCTGTGAAATAATAACTCACACGTTCCAATGCCACATAATCTATAGCACCTCTTTTTCCTTTATTATAATCGGTATTTAATATTCTTGGAGCAGATAAACCAACATACCATTTGTCTGAATGTAAAAAAGCGCCTAATCCTAAATTTGGACTCCATCTATTTGATACATCATCAAAAAATGGATCATTTGAAACTGCTGGATCATCTAGTATAGACTGGTCCAGAGTATATTGGGTAAACCCAGCTTTTAACCCAAACGCTAGTTTCGTTTTTTCACTAAGAGGTAATGTATATGAAAAGTCGCCATAAAAGTATGTGAAATTTTCATAGCCTAATTCGTCATTTATAAAAGAAAAACCAATACCAACTCGTTCATTTCTAAGTGGACTGTGAATGGATATAGTTTGAGTGGTTGGACCACCTTCTAGACCTGCCCATTGACTTCGGTGCAATCCTACTAGACTCAATGTTTCTCTACTTCCAGCATACGCAGGATTTATAGATATTGTATTATACATATATTGAGTAAACTGAGGTAATTGTTGAGCAACACCAAACCAGCAATTTGCAAGTATTAAAATTATGATATGTAGTTTTAAAGACTTCATTTTATATCTGGGGTTTATTTAGTTCCTACGTAAAACGCTTTAGCAATAGGTTCTAATCCACTGTTTTTTAAATTAATAATATAGAAATAAGTTCCATTAGGTACTTTTTCCGCCTTACCAATTGATGAGTTATGTGTAAATCCATTCCAATTATTTTGATAATTTGAATTATCATATATCTTGGCTCCCCAACGGTTAAATATTTGTAGCTCTATGACAAAACCACAAGTTTCAACTCCAGTAATTGTAAAATATTCATTATAAGGATCTCCATTAGGAGTAACTACTTTCGAAACGATGACATCTTCTTTTCCACATGGTAATGGAATACATTCATCATGAATTTCAATACTTAATTCAACGGTATTCAAACAGCTACCATCAGCAATTGAATAACTGAATTTATAAGTTCCTAAAACTACATTTTCCGGATTGAAAACATTTTGATCTAATCTTGCATTGCCCTCAAGCACAATCCAGTTTCCACCAGATTGATTATTCTCTAAATATTTATTTAAATCTATTGCTCCATCATCATAACAGGCTCTATCATTTAAAGTAGTTACAATATTGTTTAATATAATATTTACGGTCTGAGTAAAAACTTTATTATTATTACAATCATCACTCACAGTCCATGTTCGTACAATATTATAGTCTGAAGGATTTAGTGGATCAAAATTGTTTACTTCTTCGAAAATAACATTTACATTACTTGAACAATTATCAATAAACTCAAGCGCTGGAATTTCAGGAATACTTTCGCAATTCACTGTTATAGAAGATTCTAAATTAGATACGAGCTCAGGGGCTTTAGTATCTTGAATCGTAAGTATTTGAACATGTGTAGTGCTTAACCCATTTTGGTCTGTCGCAATCCATTTACGCTCTAAAATATAATTAGAATCACATGATCCATCTATTCTGGTTTCAGAATATTGAACATCCACATCACCGCAAGGGTCTGAAGCATTTAGACTCGGTGCATTAGGCACATTATCACATTCAAATGTTCCATCACTTGGTAATGTTTCTATAAAAATTGGAGCCTCATTATCTATTACCGTTACGGTTTGTGTACAAGTGGCTGTGTTTCCTGAGCCATCTGTTACTGTCCATGTTACAATCGTTTCGCCTAATGGGAACGTACTTGGTGCATCGTTAGTAATGGTTGTTGTTGTACAGTTATCATCTACATTAGGTGTTCCTAGGTTGATATTTGTAATATCGGTAGTACAACCATTGGCATCGACATTTACATCTACTGGTGCAGCACAACTAACAAACGTTGGGTCTATATTATCAATGACTGTTACAGTTTGTGTACATGTTGCTGTATTTCCAGAACCATCAGTTACGGTCCATGTTACAATCGTTTCGCCTAATGGGAACGTACTTGGTGCATCGTTAGTAATGGTTGTTGTTGTACAGTTATCATCAACAGTAGGAGTACCTAGGTTGATATTGGCCGCTTCTGTTGAGCAACCTCCAGTGTCTACATTGACTGATACTGGTGCAGCACAACTCACAAAAGTTGGGTCTATATTATCGATTACCGTTACAGTTTGTGTACAAGTGGCTATATTTCCTGATCCGTCTGTTACGGTCCATGTTACAATCGTTTCGCCTAATGGGAACGTATTTGGTGCATCGTTAGTAATGGTTGTTGTTGTACAGTTATCATCAACAGTAGGTGTACCTAAGTTGATATTGGCAATATCGGTAGTACAACCATTGGCATCGACATTTACATCTACTGGTGCAGCACAACTAACAAAAGTTGGGTCTATATTATCGATTACCGTTACAGTTTGTGTACAAGTGGCTATATTTCCTGATCCGTCTGTTACGGTCCATGTTACAATCGTTTCGCCTAATGGGAACGTATTTGGTGCATCGTTAGTAATGGTTGTTGTTGTACAGTTATCATCAACAGTAGGTGTACCTAAGTTGATATTTGTAATATCGGTAGTACAACCATTGGCATCGACATTTACATCTAAAGGTGCAGCACAACTAACAAAAGTCGGATCGATATTATCGATTACCGTTACGGTTTGTGTACAAGTTGTTGTATTTCCTGAGCCATCTGTTACCGTCCATGTTACTGTCGTATCACCAAGTGGGTAAGAGGCCGGAGCATCATTCGTTACACTCGCTACTGAACAATTATCACTAGTTGTTGGTGTACCTAAAGTCACATTACTCGCATCTGTAGCACATGTTCCTGCATCTACATTCACTAATACCGCTGCTGGACAGGTTATGGTTGGATCGATATTGTCTACTACTGTTACTGTTTGTGTACAAGTTGTTGTATTTCCTGAGCCATCTGTTACCGTCCATGTTACAATCGTTTCGCCTAATGGGAACGTACTTGGTGCATCGTTAGTAATGGTTGTTGTTGTACAGTTATCATCTACAGTAGGAGTACCTAGGTTGATATTGGCCGCTTCTGTTGAGCAACCTCCAGTGTCTACATTGACTGATACTGGTGCAGCACAACTAACAAAAGTAGGATCGATATTATCGATTACCGTTACGGTTTGTGTACAAGTGGCTGTGTTTCCTGAACCGTCTGTTACTGTCCATGTTACAATCGTTTCGCCTAATGGGAACGTACTTGGTGCATCGTTAGTAATGGTTGTTGTTGTACAGTTATCATCAACAGTAGGTGTTCCTAAGTTGATATTTGTAATATCGGTAGTACAACCATTGGCATCGACATTTACATCTACTGGTGCAGCACAACTAACAAATGTAGGATCTATATTATCGATTACCGTTACAACTTGTGTACAAGTGGCTGTATTTCCTGATATATCAGTTACGGTCCATGTTACAATCGTTTCGCCTAATGGGAACGTACTTGGTGCATCGTTAGTAATGGTTGTTGTTGTACAGTTATCATCTACAGTAGGTGTACCTAAATTGATATTGGCAATATCGGTAGTACAACCATTGGCATCGACATTTACATCTACTGGTGCAGCACAACTAACAAAAGTCGGATCGATATTATCAATGACTGTCACAGTTTGTGTACAAGTGGCTGTGTTTCCTGATCCGTCTGTTACTGTCCATGTTACAATCGTTTCGCCTAATGGGAACGTACTTGGTGCATCGTTAGTAATGGTTGTTGTTGTACAGTTATCATCAACAGTAGGTGTACCTAAGTTGATATTTGTAATATCGGTAGTACAACCATTGGCATCGACATTTACATCTAAAGGTGCAGCACAACTAACAAAAGTCGGATCGATATTATCGATTACCGTTACGGTTTGTGTACAAGTTGTTGTATTTCCTGAGCCATCTGTTACCGTCCATGTTACAATCGTTTCGCCTAATGGGAACGTACTTGGTGCATCGTTAGTAATGGTTGTTGTTGTACAGTTATCATCTACAGTAGGAGTACCTAGGTTGATATTGGCCGCTTCTGTTGAGCAACCTCCAGTGTCTACATTGACTGATACTGGTGCAGCACAACTAACAAAAGTAGGATCGATATTATCGATTACCGTTACGGTTTGTGTACAAGTGGCTGTGTTTCCTGAGCCATCTGTTACTGTCCATGTTACAATCGTTTCGCCTAATGGGAACGTACTTGGTGCATCGTTAGTAATGGTTGTTGTTGTACAGTTATCTTCAACAGTAGGTGTTCCTAAGTTGATATTTGTAATATCGGTAGTACAACCATTGGCATCGACATTTACATCTAAAGGTGCAGCACAACTAACAAAAGTCGGATCGATATTATCGATTACCGTTACGGTTTGTGTACAAGTTGTTGTATTTCCTGAGCCATCTGTTACCGTCCATGTTACAATCGTTTCGCCTAATGGGAACGTACTTGGTGCATCGTTAGTAATGGTTGTAGTTGTACAGTTATCATCTACAGTAGGAGTACCTAGGTTGATATTGGCCGCTTCTGTTGAGCAACCTCCAGTGTCTACATTGACTGATACTGGTGCAGCACAACTAACAAAAGTCGGATCGATATTATCGATTACCGTTACGGTTTGTGTACATGTTGCTGTATTTCCTGAACCGTCAGTTACTGTCCATGTTACAATCGTTTCGCCTAATGGGAACGTACTTGGTGCATCGTTAGTAATGGTTGTTGTTGTACAGTTATCATCTACAGTAGGTGTACCTAAATCGATATTTGCAGCTTCTGTTGAGCAACCTCCAGTGTCTACATTGACTGATACTGGTGCAGCACAACTCACAAATGTAGGATCGATATTGTCGATTACCGTTACGGTTTGTGTACAAGTGGCTGTATTTCCTGAACCATCAGTTACCGTCCATGTTACTGTCGTATCTCCAAGTGGGTAAGAGGCCGGAGCATCATTCGTTACACTCGCTACTGAACAATTATCACTAGTCGTTGGTGTACCTAAAGTCACATTACTCGCATCCGTAGCACATGTTCCTGCATCTACATTCACTGATACTGCTGCTGGACAAGTTATGGTTGGATCGATATTATCGATTACCGTTACAACTTGTGTACAAGTGGCTGTATTTCCTGAACCATCTGTTACCGTCCATGTTACTGTCGTATCACCAAGTGGGTAAGAGGCCGGAGCATCATTTGTTACACTCGCTACTGAACAATTATCACTAGTCGTTGGTGTACCTAAAGTCACATTACTCGCATCCGTAGCACATGTTCCTGCATCTACAGGTACTAGTACTGCTGCTGGACAAGTTATGGTTGGATCGATATTGTCTACTACTGTCACAGTTTGTGTACAAGTGGCTGTATTTCCTGAACCATCTGTTACCGTCCATGTTACTGTCGTATCACCAAGTGGGTAAGAGGCCGGAGCATCATTTGTTACACTCGCTACTGAACAATTATCACTAGTCGTTGGTGTACCTAAAGTCACATTACTCGCATCCGTAGCACATGTTCCTGCATCTACAGGTACTAGTACTGCTGCTGGGCAAGTTATGGTTGGATCGATATTGTCTACTACTGTCACAGTTTGTGTACAAGTGGCTGTATTTCCTGATCCGTCTGTTACCGTCCATGTTACTGTCGTATCTCCAAGTGGGTAAGAGGCCGGAGCATCATTTGTTACACTCGCTACTGAACAATTATCACTAGTCGTTGGTGTACCTAAAGTCACATTACTCGCATCCGTAGCACATGTTCCTGCATCTACATTCACTAATACCGCAGCTGGACAAGTGATGGTTGGATCGATATTGTCAGTTACTGTTACAACTTGTGTACATGTTGCTGTATTTCCAGAACCATCAGTTACTGTCCATGTTACTGTCGTATCTCCAAGTGGGTAAGAGGTTGGAGCATCATTCGTTACACTCGCTACTGAACAATTATCACTAGTCGTTGGTGTACCTAAAGTCACATTACTCGCATCCGTAGCACATGTTCCTGCATCTACAGGTACTAATACCGCAGCTGGACAAGTTATGGTTGGATCGATATTATCGATTACCGTTACAGTTTGTGTACAAGTGGCTGTATTTCCTGAACCGTCTGTTACGGTCCATGTTACTGTCGTATCACCAAGTGGGTAAGAGGCCGGAGCATCATTTGTTACACTCGCTACTGAACAATTATCACTAGTCGTTGGTGTACCTAAAGTCACATTACTCGCATCCGTAGCACATGTTCCTGCATCTACAGGTACTAGTACTGCTGCTGGGCAAGTTATGGTTGGATCGATATTGTCTACTACTGTCACAGTTTGTGTACAAGTGGCTGTATTTCCTGATCCGTCTGTTACCGTCCATGTTACTGTCGTATCTCCAAGTGGGTAAGAGGCCGGAGCATCATTTGTTACACTCGCTACTGAACAATTATCACTAGTCGTTGGTGTACCTAAAGTCACATTACTCGCATCTGTAGCACATGTTCCTGCATCTACATTCACTGATACTGCTGCTGGACAAGTTATGGTTGGATCGATATTATCGATTACCGTTACGGTTTGTGTACAAGTGGCTGTATTTCCTGAACCGTCTGTTACCGTCCATGTTACTGTCGTATCTCCAAGTGGGTAAGAGGCCGGAGCATCATTCGTTACACTCGCTACTGAACAATTATCACTAGTCGTTGGTGTACCTAAAGTTACATTACTCGCATCTGTAGCACATGTTCCTGCATCTACAGGTACTAATACCGCAGCTGGACAGGTTATGGTTGGATCGATATTGTCTACTACTGTCACAACTTGTGTACAAGTGGCTGTATTTCCTGAACCGTCTGTTACCGTCCATGTTACTGTCGTATCACCAAGTGGGTAAGAGGCCGGAGCATCATTCGTTACACTCGCTACTGAACAATTATCACTAGTCGTTGGTGTACCTAAAGTTACATTACTCGCATCTGTAGCACATGTTCCTGCATCTACATTCACTGATACTGCTGCTGGACAGGTTATGGTTGGGTCAATATTATCAATTACTGTTACAGTTTGTGTACAAGTGGCTGTGTTTCCTGATCCGTCTGTTACCGTCCATGTTACAGTCGTATCTCCAAGTGGGTAAGAGGCCGGAGCATCATTCGTTACACTCGCTACTGAACAATTATCACTAGTCGTTGGTGTACCTAAAGTCACATTACTCGCATCTGTAGCACATGTTCCTGCATCTACAGGTACTAATACCGCAGCTGGACAGGTTATGGTTGGATCGATATTGTCTACTACTGTCACAACTTGTGTACAAGTGGCTGTATTTCCTGAACCATCAGTTACCGTCCATGTTACTGTCGTATCACCAAGTGGGTAAGAGGCCGGAGCATCATTTGTTACACTCGCTACTGAACAATTATCACTAGTTGTTGGTGTACCTAAAGTTACATTACTCGCATCTGTAGCACATGTTCCTGCATCTACAGGTACTAATACCGCAGCTGGACAGGTTATGGTTGGATCGATATTGTCTACTACTGTCACAACTTGTGTACAAGTGGCTGTATTTCCTGAACCATCAGTTACCGTCCATGTTACTGTCGTATCACCAAGTGGGTAAGAGGCCGGAGCATCATTTGTTACACTCGCTACTGAACAATTATCACTAGTCGTTGGTGTACCTAAAGTTACATTACTCGCATCTGTAGCACATGTTCCTGCATCTACAGGTACTAATACCGCAGCTGGACAGGTTATGGTTGGATCGATATTGTCTACTACTGTTACTGTTTGTGTACAAGTGGCTGTGTTTCCTGATCCGTCTGTTACGGTCCATGTTACTGTCGTATCACCAAGTGGGTAAGAGGCCGGAGCATCATTTGTTACACTCGCTACTGAACAATTATCACTAGTCGTTGGTGTACCTAAAGTCACATTACTCGCATCCGTAGCACATGTTCCTGCATCTACAGGTACTAATACCGCAGCTGGACAGGTTATGGTTGGATCGATATTGTCTACTACAGTCACAGTTTGTGTACATGTGGCTGTATTTCCTGAACCGTCTGTTACCGTCCATGTTACTGTCGTATCTCCAAGTGGGTAAGAGGTTGGAGCATCATTCGTTACACTCGCTACTGAACAATTATCACTAGTCGTTGGTGTACCTAAAGTCACATTACTCGCATCCGTAGCACATGTTCCTGCATCTACATTCACTAATACCGCAGCTGGACAAGTTATGGTTG
The DNA here is from genome assembly GCF_030344935.1 of Algibacter luteus. Classification (NCBI taxonomy): domain Bacteria; kingdom Pseudomonadati; phylum Bacteroidota; class Flavobacteriia; order Flavobacteriales; family Flavobacteriaceae; genus Algibacter; species Algibacter luteus. Next base: position 2,151,623 of record NZ_CP128313.1, read on the forward strand.
GATCGATATCATCAATTACTGTTACAACTTGTGTACAAGTGGCTGTATTTCCTGATCCGTCTGTTACCGTCCATGTTACTGTCGTATCTCCAAGTGGGTAAGAGGTTGGAGCATCATTTGTTACACTCGCTACTGAACAATTATCACTAGTTGTTGGTGTACCTAAAGTTACATTACTCGCATCTGTAGCACATGTTCCTGCATCTACAGGTACTAATACCGCAGCTGGACAGGTTATGGTTGGATCGATATTGTCTACTACTGTTACAACTTGTGTACAAGTGGCTGTATTTCCTGAACCATCAGTTACCGTCCATGTTACTGTCGTATCTCCTAATGGGTATGAGGCCGGAGCATCATTTGTTACTGAAGCTACTGAACAATTATCACTAGTCGTTGGTGTACCTAAAGTTACATTACTCGCATCTGTAGCACATGTTCCTGCGTCTACAGGTACTAATACCGCAGCTGGACAGGTTATGGTTGGATCGATATTGTCTACTACTGTTACTGTTTGTGTACAAGTGGCTGTATTTCCTGAACCATCAGTTACCGTCCATGTTACTGTCGTATCACCAAGTGGGTAAGAGGCCGGAGCATCATTTGTTACACTCGCTACTGAACAATTATCACTAGTCGTTGGTGTACCTAAAGTCACATTACTCGCATCCGTAGCACATGTTCCTGCATCTACAGGTACTAGTACTGCTGCTGGACAAGTTATGGTTGGATCGATATTGTCTACTACTGTCACAGTTTGTGTACAAGTGGCTGTATTTCCTGAACCATCTGTTACCGTCCATGTTACTGTCGTATCACCAAGTGGGTAAGAGGCCGGAGCATCATTTGTTACACTCGCTACTGAACAATTATCACTAGTCGTTGGTGTACCTAAAGTCACATTACTCGCATCCGTAGCACATGTTCCTGCATCTACAGGTACTAGTACTGCTGCTGGGCAAGTTATGGTTGGATCGATATTGTCTACTACTGTCACAGTTTGTGTACAAGTGGCTGTATTTCCTGATCCGTCTGTTACCGTCCATGTTACTGTCGTATCTCCAAGTGGGTAAGAGGCCGGAGCATCATTTGTTACACTCGCTACTGAACAATTATCACTAGTCGTTGGTGTACCTAAAGTCACATTACTCGCATCCGTAGCACATGTTCCTGCATCTACATTCACTAATACCGCAGCTGGACAAGTGATGGTTGGATCGATATTGTCAGTTACTGTTACAACTTGTGTACATGTTGCTGTATTTCCAGAACCATCAGTTACTGTCCATGTTACTGTCGTATCTCCAAGTGGGTAAGAGGTTGGAGCATCATTCGTTACACTCGCTACTGAACAATTATCACTAGTCGTTGGTGTACCTAAAGTCACATTACTCGCATCCGTAGCACATGTTCCTGCATCTACAGGTACTAATACCGCAGCTGGACAAGTTATGGTTGGATCGATATTATCGATTACCGTTACAGTTTGTGTACAAGTGGCTGTATTTCCTGAACCGTCTGTTACGGTCCATGTTACTGTCGTATCACCAAGTGGGTAAGAGGCCGGAGCATCATTTGTTACACTCGCTACTGAACAATTATCACTAGTCGTTGGTGTACCTAAAGTCACATTACTCGCATCCGTAGCACATGTTCCTGCATCTACAGGTACTAGTACTGCTGCTGGACAGGTTATGGTTGGAATTGTATTATCTGGTATAGTTGATATTTCAAAACTTTCAGTTTCAGTACATCCACTATTACTATCGGTAACAATAACAGTATAGGTTCCAGCTGCTAAGTTTGACAAATCTTGAGAGTCTGAGTCTGGATCTTGAAGTCCGTTATTATCCCAGTCATATGTAAAGCTTCCTGTGCCACCAGAGACTGAAATATCTAAATCTCCATCTGAAGCATTTAAACAAGAAACATCGGTTTTAGAATTTAAACTTATAACTATAGCAGGCGGAAGTGTTATAGTATTAGATTCCTTTTCTACATCAGCTAAAGAACAACTTCCTGACCCATAAGAACCAGAGTAAGTTAATTCAGCCGAAAAATCACCTTCAAAAGGAGCTGATCCAGAATAGGTAAATGTTCCATTTTCTGTATTAGCAGTTCCAACTTGATTTCCGTTCAATTTAAAAACCCATTGATATGAATCTGAATAAGATGAACACCCACCTTGATTTAAATTACTTTCATATTCTATAGAATTGGTACAACCAACTCTTGAAATTGAAGGATCCATAGTAGGACAAGGAGAACAAATATTAGGATTAGCAAATGTAATTGAAGATGTGTTACAATTTGAATCTTCATAATTCATCACAGAATTTCCTGGTACTTGATTTCCACATCCAGTTGTTCCGTCAGACTCAATAGTATAAGTTAGGGTAATCGTTTCATCGTATAAACTCGAAACAAACCATGATATTAATGAGCCAGAATTTGTTGCGGTTCCTTTACTTGTATTTATAGATCCTGGTACTACTGAAAATCCATTTTGTACGGTATCAGAAACTAACGCTTGTCCTGGAATTTGTGTAGCTGCTGCTACTAACTTTCCTAAAATTTGATTGTATATACCAGTTAAATCAGCATTATTTTCAGTAGAATAAGCTCCAGCATTTTGAATACCATTTAAAGTAGCCAAAGCTCTAACTTGTTCTGTACCACTAATAGCACTAACTAAACCAATTGTGAAAATATTTTGATTATAAACAACGCCCGAAACAGTAGTAGTTTGAGCATTTACTCCAGCTTGTATTGCTTCTGTTTGACAAGCAGTAACAGAGGTGGTTGATCCACAACCACTAATTCCAGAATTGGTATTTCTAACTGTTGATACACCATCTGATAAGAGAATTATATTTCTTGAAGTAAAACAATTAAAAGTGCCTGTTGTGGATAAAATATTGTCTGCTTTTACAATCCCATCTTCTGTATTTGTACCACCACCAGTTACTATACTGTTAATGGCGTTAATTACAGAAGCTTTACCACTACTGCCTGTTAATCCAATATCAATGGTAGCAGTATTACTAAAACTAACTACAGAAACTCTATTTAGACCTGTTGGATTGTTAGCGGGTAAAAAGAAATTATTTACAAAATCTATAGCAGCATCTTGAGCATAATCGATTGGTTCTGGATTTGGGCCATCGTCCATACTTCCAGATCTATCAATGACCAATACCACTTCTTGAGCTTGAGCAGGAGGATTTCCAATAATTTCAAGCGTTATATCGAATTGATTACATTCTGCTGCATTTTCAACGGCATACTTATTAGCAACAACTTCTTGCGCAAATAATGACGACATAGAGAAAAACAATAAAACAGCCAAATACCACGTATTTAGTTGTTTGTAAGGTCTTTTATGAAAGAGTAATTGAATTCTCATATATTATTTTTAATTAACTAATTTTTGCTATAACAAAATTTTTACTCCTCTGTGGGATCTGGAACAAACACGCTTAAAACTATTTTTGCAGATGTGTTATTACAATTAGTTGAAGTTGCTTTAACTTCTACACATCCCCAAGAGTTATATTTTGTGCCTTCTATTGTCATAACATTTACTATAAATTCTTTCGAAACACCAGGAGCAAGTGTAATGGTGTTTAAGTCTTTTTGAGCTAAATCAGTAGAATTATTTTGTTTAAACGATACATTCAATTCTGAATTTTTAGCAGCTACTATGCTTTTATTTTTTGTATTGGCACATGGAGAATTAAGCATGGACGTACTAACATTATACGTTGCAGTAGAACCAGAAGTGTTTTTCAAAGTTAATTTAAATTCAGCTCCATCTTCGTTTGCAGACTGAAAACGTCTGTTCTTTTCTACAGTAAGTTCTGCGCTACAATTTTGCACAAAATCAACTTGACTTTTTTCTGTTGTATTACTTAAGCTCAACAAAAGTGTAAAGATAATTGTAGTTATGACTTTCATAAATTGGATATTTCCTTTGTTATTAATATAAAAAACTAGAACTTATTACAATTCTAATATGATTATTCTATTTTCATTTTTTCAATCAGAATAAATCTGATTAATATAAAGTTTAAATGATACCGATAAACAGTAGCCATCGCAAACTCTAACTAACTAAAAAAATCGGATTCCAAATGAATTTTAAGGGAAATACTTCGAGGGAAGAGCATTTTAAAATATGCCACATTTTATTAAAAATCGAATTGGGGTCCATAATTTTAATTATATAATAGGTAAAACAAAAAAACGCAATGGTTATTAGTTTCTCAATTAAACGTGTTAAATCACTTAAATATTCGACTAAACGATAAAGGCTATCCTTTCAACTTATATTATTATCGTTTTATCGATACATAAATCTGTAACTCACTAGTTTTTCGGTGTTTATAATTTTATTTCATGATTTAATTATTTTTAACGAAATTATAGAACAAATAAATTGAAATTTATCGAATAAAACAACTTTTTATCGATAAAAATTGCATTTAATCGATACTTTTGAAAAAATTAATCTTAATTAGACACGCTAAATCATCATGGGAGTATGATGTGATAGACCACCAAAGACCTTTGAAAGAAAGAGGTTACAAAGACGCCGCTTTGGTTTCTAAAGCGTTACAGAAATTAAATTTAAATATAGATTTAGTTTTATGTAGTGATGCCGTACGAACTCGGATGACATCTGAAATCTTCATTTCTGAACTCAATATTAATCCTGAAATTGTAAAATTGAATCATGACTTATACGATTTTTCAGGAAATGATTTGATTCGAACAATAAAATCCTGCGATACCACTGTGAACACCTTAATGGTTTTTGGACATAATCATGCGATAACCGATTTTGTTAACACTTATGGCAGCACTTTTATAGATAATGTTCCAACTAGTGGAGTGGTTATTATTGAGTTTAATATTGATAATTGGAATGCATTAAAACCAGGAATAACGCAAAACACCTTTTTTCCGCGTAATTTTAAATAAAAATTATTCATCTTAAATATTTTAAATAATTGTTGAAATTTTATAACAGCTTAAGCATTTAAAGGCATTGTTTTTCTAGTAAATAGAATATATTTGTTTTGTAGTAAAATTAAAGAGATAATTAATGTCGAAAACTGAAATTTCAAACAATAATAGTTACATAAATAGAGAAATTAGTTGGCTTCAATTTAATGCAAGAGTTTTGCAAGAAGCTGCAGATGAAACAGTTCCATTAATTGAAAGACTTCGTTTTTTAGGTATTTTTTCGAATAATTTAGATGAGTTTTTTAAAGTACGATATGCTACAGTAAAACGCATTGTTGAAGCAGGTAAAGGCGGTAAGAGTGAATTAGGTGGCATAAAAGCTAAAGAATTACTAGAAATTATTACCCAAATTGTAATAAAGCAACAAAGTGAAAGTGTTGAAATTTTACGCATAATAGACCAAAGTCTTAAAGATGAAAACATCTATGTTATAGATGAAACTCAAATTGATGACATACAACATGAATTCATTAAAGAATATTTTATTAAAACTGTAAGTCCTGCTCTTGTTACCATAATACTCAATGACTCCGTAGTTTTACCTAATTTAAAAGATAGTGCTGCTTATCTAGCTGTAAGAATGCTTATGTCTGGAGACCAAAAGCAATTTGCACTTATTGAAATCCCTAAATCTGTTAATCGATTTGTTGAACTTCCTAAAGAAGGTGATAAAAATTTCATCATTATGGTCGATGATTTATTACGCTATTGTTTGGAGGATATTTTCAATATTTTTAATTACAAATCTATTTCAGCTCATATGATAAAAATTACCAGAGATGGTGAGTTAGATTTTGAAAGTGATTTAAGTAAAAGTTTTATTGAAAAAATTTCAGATAGTGTAAAACACCGTCAAATAGGCGAACCTGTTCGATTTGTATATGATAAAACGATACATAAAGAAACCCTTAGGTTTTTAATGACTAAAATGGGCATTGATACAACCGATAGTATAATTCCTGGCGGGAGATATCACAACAGACGAGATTATATGAGTTTCCCGAGTTTAGGGAGAACAGATTTACTTTATTCTAAAATTGAACCACTACCAATAAAAGGGTTAAGTTTAAAAGACAGTATTTTTGAAGCCATAGCCAAGAAAGACTATTTATTGCACGCTCCTTACCAAACTTTCGCATATGTTGTGAAATTTTTAAGAGAAGCCGCGTTAGACCCTAAAGTTAAAACCATAAAAATTACAATTTATAGACTTGCTGAAATTTCACATGTGGCGAGTTCACTTATAAATGCAGCCATTAATGGTAAATCTGTAACGGTTTCTATCGAACTAAGAGCACGGTTTGACGAACAAGCCAATATTGATTATGCCCAACAGATGGAAGATGAAGGCGTAAATTTAATTTTTGGAGTAGCAGGACTTAAAGTGCACAGTAAAATGTGTGTGATTGAGCGTGAAGAAGGAAAAAAACTAAGACGCTATGGTTTTATAAGCACTGGTAATTTCAACGAATCAACGGCAAAAATTTATACTGATTATACGCTATTCACATCAAATAAAAAGATTTTAAAAGACGTTGATCAAATTTTTAGCTTCTTTGAAACTAATTACAGAATTTATAAGTATAAACATCTTATTGTCTCACCACATTACACTAAAAGTGCTGTTTTTAAGTTGATAGACAAAGAAATTGAAAATGTGAAACAGGGTCGAGAAGGGCTTATTCGATTAAAAATGAATAGTATTTCCAGCTACCCCATGGTTGATAAATTATATGAAGCTAGTAGAGCAGGGGTTAAAATTCAAATGATTGTTAGAGGACTTTGCTGCTTAATTCCTGGTATAAAAGGCATGAGCGAAAATATAAAAGTAATTAGTGTAGTAGATAAGTTTTTAGAACATTCTAGAGTTTATATCTTCGGAAATAATGAGAATTCCAAACTTTATATTTCTTCGGCTGATTGGATGACCAGAAATATAGAAAATAGAGTAGAAGTAAGTTGCCCAATTTATGATGACGACATTAAAAAAGAAATCATAGATACATTCAATATCAGTTGGAATGATAATGTAAAAGCGAGATTATTAACTGATTCCCAAGAAAATGAATATCTAAAAAATGATAAAGAAAAGGTAAGATCTCAATTTGCTACTTACGACTATTACCTTAAAAAAATAGAAGACTAGGATGCTTTCAATAAAAAAATATGCTGCGATAGATATTGGTTCGAATGCTGTAAGATTACTTATTTCAAATATCATTGAGCAAAAAGGAAAACCAGTTCAATTTAAAAAAAACTCCTTAGTTCGTGTGCCCATTCGTTTAGGTGCCGATGTGTTTATAAAGAATAAAATTTCTAAAGAAAATACGCAACGCGTTCTCGATACCATGCTGGCGTTTAAATTACTAATGAAATCGCATAAAGTAGTTAAATACAAAGCTTGTGCAACTTCTGCTATGCGAGAATCAGATAATGGCAAAAAAGTAGTTGATTTAGTTTTAAAAGAAGCCGGAATTATTATCGATATTATTGGTGGTGAAGAAGAAGCAGCTATAATCGCCGCAACAGATTTAAATAAATTTATAAACCCCGATAAAACCTATTTATATGTTGATGTTGGTGGTGGAAGCACCGAGTTTACTATTATACATGAAGGCAACCAAATAACGTCTAGATCGTTCAAAATTGGTACTGTAAGGTTGTTAAATGATATGGTTAAAAAAGAAACTTGGCAAGAACTTCAAGATTGGATTGGTTTACATGCCAAAAAATACCATAAAATTGATGTTTTAGGTTCTGGTGGTAACATTAATAAAATCTTTAAGGTCTCTGGAAAAGCCATGGGTAAACCCCTTTCATATTTTTATATGACATCGTATTATAATATGCTTCAAACCTATTCTTATGAAGAGCGTATTACAGAGCTTGATTTAAATCAAGACAGGGCCGATGTTATTATTCCTGCTATGAGAATTTACCTTTCTGCGATGAAATGGAGTGGTGCAAAAAACATATATGTTCCTAAAATAGGACTTGCAGATGGTATCATTAAAAGCATCTATTACGATACAGTTTCTAGCAATACACAGTAAAATTATGCACTTTAGCTTGTATAATTGTCTTATTTTAAATTTATAATATATATTCGTAACCGCATAATTACTATTAATAACAACCCAAATCTATTAATAATGACATAGCCTATAGTATTCGTGTTGCTTCAACTTCCCTAATATTTTGGCAAATTGCATCTGATAGATTTAATTAAATAATACAAACAGATGAAAAAATTATTACTATTTACAGTACTTTTTGGTTTTTCATTTTATGGATTTTCTCAAAATGAAGACACTATTGTAGTTACAGATTCTACAGAAGTTAAAGAACCAGGTTCTTCATCTTTGGGCTTAAAATATGGTGTTCGAGGTGGATATACTATTTCGCATTTAGACTTTGAAGGCACTCCAACAATGGATAACAAACATCGAAACAGTATGTATGTTGGTTTCTTTGCTAATATTGGATTATCAAGAACTTTATCATTAGTTCCAGAGATTCAGTTTTCTGCTGAAGGCGCTGATGCTGAACCTCTTAATCTTGATTATATACAAATGCCTGTTTTGCTTAGATTTAGAATTAACGAAAAGTTTCACGCAGGTTTTGGTCCGCAAATGGGACTAAAAGTTCATAAATACGAAGACGGTATGAAAAACTTAGCATACTCTGCGGTTGCCAGTGTAGATTATAAAATTAACTACGCGCTATTCGTAGATGTTAGATACAACTATGGTATTAGAAATGTTTTTGATGAAATCTCTGGTGTCGTAGCTAAAAATAGAAATATTCAGCTTGGTGTTGGTTATAAATTTTAACCATGTATAGCCTCTGAAGTACCAAGATTACTTATAATTTTACTCTCATATTCAAGAAGTTGCTGCCATTTGGTATCAACTTCTTTTTTATTTCCATATTTTCGAGCAAACCCAAGAAACATAGTATAGTGGTTAGCCTCACTTACCATAAGATTTCTGTAAAAAGTAGCCAATTCTTTATCTTCTAACTCTTCAGATAGTAATCTGAATCGTTCACAACTTCTAGCTTCAATAAGTGCTGCGTATAATAATCGATGCACTAATTGCGTCGTTCGGCTTCCACCTTTCGGAAAAAATTTAAGCAATTCAACAACATAATCATCACGTCTATCTCTTCCTAAAGTCCAACCGCGTTCAAGAATCTTGTCGTGTACCATTTTAAAATGACTAATTTCTTCTTTAACAAGTGCCACCATTTCTTGTACAAGTTCAGTATACTCCGGAAAACTAACAATTAGAGAAATAGCGGTACTGGTTGCTTTTTGTTCACAAAAAGCATGATCGGTAAGTATTTCTTCAATATTCTTTTCAACAATATTAACCCAACGCGGGTCCGTAGGTAATTTAAGTCCTAGCATGGTTTTAAATTTATAACTATCTTATTGTATTATATATCAATTACTTAAACATCTAAGTCGAAAGTTTTTCTTAACATATCAATACTTGGATTTTTTTCTTTTAATTTCTCAAATTTCTCCAAGGTGGTATAAGCATATTGTTTTTCCATAACCTCGTTTACTGTTATAGATAAATTGATATCGAAGTTATTTAATGTCTTTCTTATATAACCCAAAAGATCGTATTGTTGGCGTTCAACTTCAACTTTATTGGTTGCATTCGGGAATTCTAAATGCGCAGTAGTATCAGTTACTTTAGGCGTGTCAATAGATAAAATTGAAGCCAAATTGTGCTTACCATCTTCACGCAATTTCTCGATATAATCGTTCCAAACTTGTATAAAATCTTTTTCTGTAAAGGGTTCTTTCGGCAAATCTTCCTCATCAATAACAACATTCATTTGTTTTATTTGATGCTCTTTTTTAGCCTTTAGGCTGCTTAATGAAAGTCCCGACGTGCGCTTGTTCTCTTGTTTTAAAACTATTTTTGGTGGTTCTTTGACTTGAAATTGTTCAACCACTTCAGCTATTTTTTCTTTCGGCTCTGGCGTTTCTGTTTTTGCTTCCGAAGTAGAAGTAGCTTTTTCAACTTTATTTGGTAAAGTTACTGGAATAGGCGTAATACCTTTGCTTTTAAAGTACGACGCAGGAATTATGTAGTTTTTGCTATTTTTTTTTTCTCCATCAAAAGTGATAGAGGCAAGCTGCATAAGGCATAGTTCAACAAGTAAGCGTTGGTTTTTACTCGTTTTGTATTTAAGATCGCAATCGTTAGCAAGATTTATACCTTGCATGAGAAACTCTTGAGAAGCTTTTTTAGATTGCTCTAGATATTTGGTTTTGGTTTGGTCGCCAACTTCTAATAACGCTATAGTTTCTTGCGTTTTACTAACCAACAAATCTCTAAAATGCGACGCTAAACCTGCTATATAATGATGCCCATCAAAACCTTTTGCCAGTGTCTCATTGAATTGGATTAACAACTCTGGGATTTTATTTTCAAGTATTAAATCGGTGCTTTCAAAGTACGTTTCGTAATCTAAAACATTTAAATTTTCAGTTACGGCTTGTCTGGTAAGGTTTTTACCCGAAAAACTAACCACTCGATCAAAAATAGAAAGGGCGTCTCGCATCGCGCCATCAGCCTTTTGAGCAATGATGTGCAATGCATCGTCTTCAGCAGTTATATCTTGCTCCTCAGCGATGTATTTTAAATAATTTTTAGCATCAGTTACCGTAATTCGCTTAAAATCGAAAATTTGACAACGTGATAATATGGTTGGTATAATTTTATGCTTCTCGGTAGTTGCTAATATGAAAATACAGTGTTTTGGCGGCTCTTCTAGGGTTTTAAGAAAAGCATTAAAAGCAGCTTGAGATAACATGTGTACCTCGTCAATAATATAAACCTTGTATTTGCCTATTTGTGGAGGGATACGAACCTGGTCTGTTAAATTTCGAATATCATCAACTGAATTGTTAGAAGCGGCATCAAGTTCAAAAATATTAAACGCAAAATCTTCATCGGTAGCCTCCGTACCATCACTATTAATCATTTTAGCTAATATACGTGCACAGGTTGTTTTACCAACACCACGCGGACCAGTAAACAATAAGGCTTGTGCTAAATGATTGCTTTCAATGGCATTAAGCAAAGTGTTTGTAATAGCTTGCTGTCCCACAACGTCTTTAAACGTTTGCGGACGATATTTTCTAGCCGATACTACAAAGTGCTCCATTGTTTTTGGTAAAGTAACAAAGTTAAAAATTCAGTTTTGAATTAGGAATTTTGAAGCTATAATTTAATAGGAGTTATTAACAATAATAGACCATTAAATTAAAGCTCTATTTGGATTTGTAAATTAATATTTAGATATTTGTCTAAATAACTAAATAAGAAATGAATTCTTTATTTAAGGCCCTTAATGATGAAACTAGAAGACAGATAGTCGAATTACTTAAGGAAAAAGACATGAATGCTGGGGAAATAGCTGAACGGTTTAATATATCAAAACCAAGTATATCACATCATTTAGATATTTTAAAAAGAGCCGATTTAATTACAAGTGAGAAAAAAGGACAATTTGTAGAGTATTCTCTAAATACGAGCATTTTAGAGGATTTACTTAACTGGATATTAACTTTAAAAAAATAATCATGAGCTTAAAAAAGGAATTACCACTAATTGCAATCGTACTTTTGCCATTTATTTATTTGGCTTATCTATGGAATGATTTACCTGAAAAAGTACCGTTACATTGGAATATAAAGGGAGAGGTAAACCGCTATGGAGATAAGATAGAACTTATTTTTATTCCAATTTTATTACCACTACTTATATATATTATCTTTTTGGTTGTTCCTAAAATTGACCCTAAAAACAAACTGCAAAAAATGGGTAATAAGTTACAAACACTTAAATTCTTGTTGACAACTTTTATGTCAATCTTAGCATTATTCATAATCTATACTGCAAAAAATGAGTCGCTTACTAACCCAAACTATATTATACTGTTAATAGGATTGCTTTTTTTAATTCTAGGAAATTATTTTAAAACATTAAAAGCTAATTATTTTATAGGAATTAGAACACCCTGGACACTCGAGAATGAGACGGTTTGGAAGGAAACGCACAAATTAGGAGGGAAAATGTGGTTTATTGGTGGTTTACTAATTGTCCTTTCTAGTTTAGTGTTAGAAAAGCAAACTAATTTTACAATATTCATAATTATTACTGCAGTTATAACCATTGTACCTGTAGTCTTTTCTTATTTGAAATTTCAAAACATAAAAACTAACTAAATGAAAATACATTTTCTATACTTTTTAATTTCCGCTATTTTTTCATTCACTTTATCTGCTCAAATCAATAGACCTCAAGAACCAAAAGAACCTTTTAATTATATAATTGAAGATGTTGAGTTTAAAAACAACATGGATAGTATTTCACTCGCAGGTACACTAACTTACCCAAAAGAGGGGTCAAATTTTCCAGCTGTAATTTTAATAAGTGGCAGTGGTCCGCAGGACAGAAATTCTGATATGATGAACCATAAACCATTTATGGTTATTGCAGATTTTCTAACAAATAAAGGCATAGCTGTATTACGAGTTGATGATAGAGGCACAGGAGCATCTGAAGGGAATTATAATGCCACTGGGCTTGATGGTTTTGTTAATGATACAAATAGTGCTTTTGAATTTATTAAAACGCACAGTGCCATAAACCCTGCTAAAATTGGCCTTATCGGTCATAGTTTAGGTGGTGTTATTGCACCAATTATAGCAAGTAAAAATCAAGATATTTCTTTTATTGTACTTCTGGCTGGTTCTGGCATAAGAGGAGATAAACTTATGCTTTTACAAAAAGAAATAATTGAGCGAAAAATGGGGGTTCCTGAGGCTGGAATTACACAAGGACAAAATTATATGAAAGGAGCCTACAATATTATTTTAAACTCGAATAATGATGATAATCAATTACAATCTGATTTAAAGGATTACTTCAATGAAATTTTTGGAGCTATGTTAACTGATAGCCAAATTAAATCATTATCAGAACAAATGTCTATGCATTGGTTAACAGACTTTATAAAATTTGATCCGAAGGAATCTCTAAGTAAAACAAAATGCCCAGTTCTTGCATTGAATGGTGCAAATGACTTACAAGTACCTCCAAAAGAGAATCTTGAGGCTATTGAAGCTATTTTATTAGCCAATGGGAACACTAATACTGAAACAATGACGTTGGATGATTTAAATCACTTATTTCAAGAAAGCAAAACCGGTTTACCGAATGAATACGCCATTATTGAACAGACTTTTTCACCGATGGCATTAGATATTATGTTTGAATGGATAAAAAGGCAAACCGAATAAAAAGTAAAATAATCTTCATTTCTTAAAATCAAAGCTAGCAAACAGTCCCTGCGTAAAGGATTGCAGTGGTAGCTTTTGGAGAGGCGTGCATCGAGCCAAAACTTTTAGTGGAAAGCCAGACCCCTTGTGGGTAACCTGCCTGCCAGCAGGCAGGCGCCCAAATAATGATTTTTAATTAGATTTTAAAATATAGGAATTGTAATTTTGCGTTTAAGTAAATCGCCTTATCGTTCCGAAGTTAATTCGGGAAGGAAAGTCCGAACACCGTAGTGCAACATAGTGGTTAATGGCCACCAACCGTGAGGTTAGGAAAAGTGCAACAGAAAGAATGTACAGGTTATGCTGTAGTGAAATCAGGTAAACTCTATGTGGTGCAATGTCATGTATACCAACGTTTGAGGGCTGCACGCCCGATTGTTGGAGGGTAGGCAGCTAAAGTGTATTGGTAACAATGCACTAAGATAAATGATAAGGTATTTTTGTGCTTGTTTTAGGTAAACTTGAAACGCGTACGGGATGAACAGAATTCGGCTTATAGATTTACTTGAACATAAATAAGCCCCTCTTTAGTAATTAAAGAAGGGCTTATTCCCTTATAAAAGTAATTTGGTTGGTTGAAACGGCAGATTTATTTTATTTTGGTGCGTAGGCCAAATCTGGACGCATTTCTCCTGAAAACTCTTCCATTCTGGTGGCGTGTTCCATGACCTTACTAAACACTTCCCAAACTTCTTCTTTTGTGCCTAATGTAGCTTCGTTAGTTTTAGATTTAGTTTCGAAATCGATAGCATCTTTAGCGGAAATTGCAACTAAATAAAACTCTTCGGGTGTACCAAAACCACTGCGATATACTCTATAATATTCTTTTGAGTTTTTTGATTCGTACAATGCTTTTACAGCTTTCATGCCTTCACGAACTTTTTTAGCATTACTTGGTGTAAAATAGATATAGTACCATTTACGATAGTTTTGACCTTCTTGAGTCATGGATATGCCTTCTGGCATATAGGTTAAATCTTCAACCATGGTAATCGTGTAATTGGTATGCGAATCATAACATTTATCGAATTCTTCGAACATTTTTCCAAATTCGTCGCCCATAGTTTTAGCCATATCTGCAAATGGATTTTTATCCATATCTGCAAAATTTTCAATAGGTGTAATGTAAAAATATTTAAAATCGCTTCTTGTTCCTGTTGCCCATGAGGTTTGTGGGTTATGTTTTATACAAGCATCATTAAACTTTTTAGCAATAGCTTCATATTGCATTAACATAGACGGTTTTACGTTATCTTGATGCACCATAAATCTTTTTTGTGCATGCGACAGATTAAAAGAAAAGCACAATAATAATGCTATTAAAATTGAGGTTTTAAATGTTTTCATATTAAATAATTTAGTTAATTGATTTTTTATTTTTGGATTACTCTTCTTCTACGACATCATCTACTGCTGTGAGTTTAGCAAATTCTGCATTCATAGCAGTTCCATCATAGTAAACGTGTTCTTCAACAATTTTACCATCTACAAACTGTACAGCTAAATGGACAGGAATTGATAATTCTTTATTATTGGCAGCTAAAGTACCCTTGTGTAATGCCCAATAGTACACCCAAGTTTCATCTTCTTTATCAAGAACCATTTCAATGTATTCTTTATCGCGATTAAAGCCATAAGAAGACATGGTGTTTGCCATAGTTTCTAAACTTTTGGCTCTTTCTGCAATAGTTAGTGGTTCTATTGAGTTTACGTAAATTTTAGCGGTATCGGCAAAATGGCTTTTCCACTTAGCCCAATCTCCAGCTTCGTAAGCTTCTATACCGGCTTTTAACGTGTTTATTTCTGCAGATTCTGCAAAATAACGTTGTGGTTTGTTTTGGCAAGCAGTAAATAACATTACTGCAAAAGCAACTAGAAAAATTTTTTTCATTTGAATTTATGGTTTAATTGGTTGATAATAATTTTAAACCATACGCACGAATAGAATAAGAATGTATTTCCCTGAGAGATACATGCAATGAATAGAGTCTGGGACTCTTAAGGAGAACTCTAAAGTACTGAAAAAAAATGAGTTGTGGAAATTTATTCTGGCTTTTCAAAAAAACTAAAAACACTTCCACCATAGTTTTTGGAGTAACTAAAATGTTTAATTTCTGATAAGTTAGTATGTTTAGAATGCTCGACTATGAGTAAGCCTTCAGGTAGTAACAAGTTATTTTGAAAAACAAGCTCTGGTATTTTAGCAAATTGTTCATCAGAGAAACTATAAGGTGGATCTGCAAAAATAATATCAGTTTGAAGTGTTGATTTTTCTAGAAACTTAAAAACATCACTTTTTATGGTTTGAATTGGCATTTCAAAATTCTCAGCAGTCTGATTTATAAACTTAATGCATCCGAAATCCTGATCTACACTAGTAATTTGCTCAACACCTCTAGAAGCAAACTCATAACTTATATTGCCAGTGCCCGCGAATAAGTCTAATACAGTTATGTCTTCAAAATAGTATAAATTATTAATGATATTAAATAGCGATTCTTTAGCCATATCAGTAGTGGGGCGGACAGGTAGGTTTTTTGGCGCCACAATTTTTCTACTTTTATAAAGACCTGATATAATTCTCATTAAAAACTATTTAAAAGTGCAAAATTAGAATATTCAGATTTTGGCTTTGCTATGTATTTATATTGGCTATTTCGTTTTCCAAAACTTATATTCCTAATGTATTTATAAGCAATCTCGTATAATTCGTTATTTTCATCTACATCTCCCAATAGGACAAGTTGGAAGGACTCTGGGTCCAAATTAAGTTGTTCTGCTGTAAAAAGAATGTAATAGATAAAATCTTCTTTCGTGCTGTAACTAAAGGAATTGTACAAGTTTAATTGCTCTTTTTCAGTAACTAAAATCTCAAAGTGATTGGTGCTTATATTCACAAATACTTTTGGTGTTTCTGATTCTTTTTCTATTTGTAAAATATTTTCAATTAAAACGGTAGAAACGTGCTTGTAAACAAAGGCTCCAAACTTCTCATAAATAAAATTATTAAAATTGACATAAGGAATATAAACGTTTACGCTAGTGTTTTCTTGAATTGGATCGTAAGCTATAAAATCAGACTTAAGTATTTTAGAATTAAATTTTAAATACTCTGCGAGGTGGTTTTTATTGAATAATGACTTTGGTACTAAAGTTGCTAAGTCGTTATCATGAATAATAATTACATTTTTAAAATTACTTTGTAATGCATTTTCTTTTGTGAACAACGATTTTAATTCATCTAAAGCTTCAAGTGGGTTTAAACGTTTCTCGAAGATGACTTCTCGCAACTCTATTACCGTATTGGTATCTGTATTCAGTATACAAAAAGAAAGTCCACTCAAACTTATTTGAATGGACAGATCTATATTAGTTAGTTTGTTAGTCGTTTTATTCGTTTGAGCCATATGTTTTTGGCCAGTTTCCGTTTGTGTTAACTTCATCCATAGAACCTACTTTTAATGCATCACCATTAACACCATCCACTGATACTACCTGATTTTCTTGAACTAGTAAATCTTTATTCTGGTCGTATAAAATCACGTTCTTTTTAACTGATGCTTCAAAAACAGGAATCTTAATATTGTTTTGCTCGATAAACCCAGCATCCATTTTAAATTTAGCTCCTTCTTCACCAACAGGAACATTCATCATCGTTTTATAACGTGTTGAAGATTTAAATAATGAATCTTTTACAGAAACAAATCCTAAGGTATCAACTATAATAATATCTTTAAAAGTATCTACACCATATCTTTTCGTCATTTCTACATCAATAATACTTGAATCTCTTCGTTGGGTAATAGTGTATTGTGCAGTATCAACAAATTTGATTAAATTATCAAAGTCTTTTGCAAAAACACCTATAACTTGCCTGTGAGCCAGCTGAGAGTCTCTAATATCCTTTAAACTTTCAATTACTTGAGCATATCGCTTATTTTTTACTTTATTAAACTGGATAGGTTCATAAATGGAAACATAAGTTTTGTAACCTAAAAAAGCAATCAATAACCAAAGTGCAATATTTAATAACGGTTTAAACTTCGCCGGTATAAATTTATCAACTAACTTAACCAAGCCAATTGTAACTAAAATAACCGCAACTGCAACAAGAATAAAATTTAACATAGTATGTTATTTAATTTAAAGTTTAATAAAAGGTATTTAGCAAATCTACAATTTTTTTTTAATCGTTAAAACCAAACTGCATAAAAATCATTTCTATATTTGAATAATTTACAAAACCCTTGAAATCTATAATGACTTCCAACGAATTTTATTCTCTCATAAAACAACAATTTCCGTTTCAACCTACAATGAAACAAAATATTGTTTTACAACAACTTGCAGAGTTCATTTTTTCAAAAAATAAAGATTCCTTATATCTACTAAAAGGGTATGCCGGAACAGGAAAGACAACTATTGTTGGCGCTATTGTGAGTAATTTATGGAAGGCAAAAATGAGTGCTGTACTCATGGCACCAACGGGTAGAGCCGCCAAAGTGATATCGAATTATTCTAATAAGGAAGCATTTACCATTCATAAAAAAATATATTTCCCTAAAAAAGATAAAGGTGGAGGTGTAAAGTTTGTTTTGCAGCCTAATAAGCACAGAAATACAATTTTTATTGTTGATGAAGCTTCCATGATTCCAGATACACCCAGCGAATCAAAACTTATGGAAAATGGTTCGTTACTAGACGACTTAATGCAATATGTTTATTCTGGGCATCATTGTAAGTTGCTATTAATAGGTGATACTGCTCAATTACCACCAGTGAAATTAGATTTAAGCCCTGCATTAGACCCGAATACCTTAGCACTTAATTACAACAAAGAAGTTACCAAAATGGAACTTGATGAAGTTGTAAGGCAAGAAGAAAACTCAGGCATATTAGCTAATGCCACCATATTACGAGAAGCATTATCTGGAACGACTTATGATTTTTTTAAGTTTGAATTAGCCGATTTTAAAGATATTATTAGGCTTGTTGATGGTTATGAAATAATGGATGCCATTAACGATTCTTATAGCGATTTAGGGAAAGAAGACACTGCTATTATTGTAAGAAGCAATAAACGCGCAAACCTATACAATCAACAAATAAGAAACAGAATTCTTTTTAATGAAAGCGAATTATCCGCAGGAGATTATTTAATGGTTGTAAAGAATAACTATTTCTGGATAAAACCAACTACCGAAGCTGGATTTATTGCAAATGGTGATATTATTGAAGTTCTGGAAATATTCAGTTTACAAGAATTGTATGGCTTTCGCTTCGCTGAAGTAAAAATTAGAATGGTTGATTACCCCAAAATGAGACCTTTTGAAACCGTGTTATTATTAGATACTATTGATGCTGAAACGCCTTCTCTGGCCTATGAAGATTCGAATAAATTGTATCAAGAAGTGATGAAAGATTTTGAAAGTGAAACGAGTAATTACAAAAAATTCTTAAAGGTAAAAAACAACAAACATTTTAATGCGCTTCAAGTTAAATTTTCTTATGCCATCACCTGCCATAAATCACAAGGAGGGCAATGGAACACTGTTTTTGTAGAACAACCGTATTTACCAAACGGTATAGATAAAGATTATTTAAGGTGGTTATACACTGCGATAACAAGAGCGAAAGAAAAATTGTACCTTATTGGCTTTAAAGACGATTTCTTTGAAGAATAATTAATTAAAATTAAAGATGACTTTTGAAACGATATTAAGTATTTGTCTAGGTGTTGGTTTATCGGCCTCGGTAGGATTTAGAGTGTTTTTACCCTTATTTGCTTTAAGCCTTGCTGCTTTTTTTGATGTTTGGCAACTTAACGAATCTTGGGAATGGATAGGAAGTACTGGAGCTCTCATAACTTTAGGTGCTGCTACTATAGTCGAAATTGTTGCGTATTTTATACCATATATTGATAATTTATTAGATAGTATCGCAGTGCCACTAGCTGCCTTGGCAGGAACCGCCATCATGCTTTCTACAATTGCAGATTTAAGTCCTGTTGTAACTTGGTCTTTAGCTATTATAGCTGGAGGCGGGACAGCTGCGGCAGTTGCAGGAAGCTCGAGTACAACACGATTAGCTTCTACTGCTACTACAGGAGGTATTGCAAATCCTTTGGTTTCAACCATAGAAACAGGAACCTCGATTGTCATGTCTGTTATTTCTATTTTTCTTCCCATACTAGCAGCAATTATAGCCATATTTATCATTTTTACAATTTTTAGATTATATAAAAAGTTTAAAAGGAGTAGGCAATAATTATGATATAAATATTATATTTTTGAAATTCTAAACCTTTATCTTTATTATGAATATTAAAATTACCTTTTGTCTTGTTTTTTGTTTTCCTTATTTAATATTTTCTCAAACCAATGCTGTTACAGAATATGGCGACCAAGTAGTATTATATGACGATGGTACCTGGCAACAAGTGGGTGAGCAAGTTGAAGAGAAAGTAGAAATTCCTATAAATGCTACAATTTTCGAAAAAGATGAAGATTCCGATTTCCTAATTAAAAGTTCAACATTTAACGTAGGGATTTGGTTAAATACAAAAGATTGGAAATTTAAGAAGGCTTCAAGTAACGAAGATGCCGAATTTGAATTAGAACTTAAAAAAGAGGATTTATATGGTTCTGTAATAACTGAAAAAGTTGAAATCCCTTTGGTAACACTAAGAGATATTGCATTATCTAATGCACGAGAAGTAGCCCCAGATACTAAATTAAATAATCAAGAATACCGTACAGTTAATGGCTTAAAAGTTTTAATGTTAGAAATGAGCGGCACAATGTCTGGAATTAAATTTGGATATAAAGGGTATTATTATTCAAACGAAAACGGTACTGTTCAAATCATACTTTATACATCAGTAAATTTAATGAAAAGCTATGATAACCATATTGAAAAATTGTTAAATGGGTTTGTTCAGTTAAATTAAAAACAGCTATTTAAAGCATATGAAAATAATTTCAATGATTCCCGCGCGTTATGCTGCATCTCGTTTTCCTGCAAAACTTATGCAAGATTTGGGTGGTAAAACAGTTATTTTAAGAACATATGAGGCCACGGTGGCAACCAAGTTATTTGATGATGTTTTCGTAGTTACCGACAGTGAAATTATTTATAATGAAATTGTAAATAATGGCGGAAATGCAATAATGAGCAAAAAAGAACACAACAGCGGTAGCGATAGAATTGCCGAAGCTGTTGAGGATATGGATATTGACATTGTTATTAATGTTCAAGGCGATGAACCTTTTACAGATGCCGAATCCTTAAAGAAACTCATAGAAGTATTTAAAAATGATTCAGATAATTCAATTGACTTAGCCTCTTTAATGGTTCATATCACAGATGAAGATGAAATAAAAAACCCAAATACTGTCAAAGTAATTTTAGATAATCAGAATTTTGCACTCTACTTTTCTCGAAGTCCAATCCCTTATTTAAGAGATAAAAGTGTTGCTGTAAAATACTATAAACATAAAGGGGTTTATGCCTTTAGAAAACAAGCCATTTTAGATTTCCATCGATTGCCAATGCTTACTTTAGAAGCTGCTGAAAAGCTAGAACAATTAAGGTATTTAGAATATGGTAAACGTATAAAAATGGTTGAAACTGATGTGCAAGGTGTTGAAATTGATACACCTGAAGATTTAGAGCGCGCTAAGAAATTATGGAAATAAATTACAAAAACATAAAGGTAATTGGTTTTGATGCTGATGATACACTATGGGTTAATGAAACCTACTTTAGAGATGCGGAATTAGCATTTGCAAAATTACTATCTAAATACGAAACTGCTAATAAGATTGACCAAGAGCTTTTTAGAATGGAAATGGATAACTTAGAGCTCTACGGTTATGGCATTAAAGCATTTACCTTATCAATGGTAGAATCTGCTTTAGAACTGTCAAATTATAATATTTCAACAAAAACTATAGAATCTATATTAAACATAGGTAAAAACATGTTGAGTAAACCTGTTGAATTGCTTGATGGTGTCGAAGAAGTATTAAAAACACTCTCAAAAAAATACCGATTAATACTGGCTACTAAAGGCGATTTACTAGATCAAGAACGAAAATTAGAAAAATCTGGACTGACAGACTTTTTTCATCATATTGAGGTGTTAAGTGATAAGAAAGAAGCCAATTATTCAAAATTATTAAATCATCTAGATATCAACCCTTCTGAATTTTTAATGATAGGCAACTCACTAAAATCTGATGTTTTGCCTTTAGTCAACATCAAAGCAAATGCCATACATGTTCCATTTCATACCACTTGGGCGCACGAACAAGTAAGTGAGGAAGAAACAAATGGTAAAATGTATAAAACGATTACATCGTTAAAAGAAGTTTTAAACTTGGTAAAATAAAGTGAAAGAAATTAATATAAATTCATGGAATAGAAAACAGCATTATGAGCATTTTATGGCTTTAGAAGACCCGTCGTTTGCTGTTACCATTCCTTTTGATGTTACCAAGGCTTATACTTTTGCAAAAGCCAATAATATTAGTTTTTTTGCTAAGTATTTACACGATTGTATGAAGGCTATTAACAGTGTTGAAAATTTAAGATTTCGAATTGAAAATGATGGCATAGTTGAATACGATGTCATTCATGCATCATCAACTATAATGAGAAGTGACAATACCTTTGGGTTTTCGTTTATACATTTTGATGAGGATTTAAGCACCTTTATTCAAAATATAAATAATGAAAAAGAAAGAATTCAGAATTCTAAAGATTTATACCCACCTGTGAATGGATTAGATTGTATACATTGTTCTGCAATGCCATGGCTTAATTTTTCTAGCCAAAAGGAGCCAAAGTCGGGGAGTGTGGATTCGGTGCCAAAATTTGCTTTTTCAAAAGCAGTGAAATCAAATAATAGTTTACAAATGAATGTGGCCATTCAGGTAAATCACGCATTAGTAGACGGTTATCATATAAGTTTGTTCTCGGAAAAATTCCAAGAATTTTTAAACGCATAAAATTTTATTTAAACTATTTTTACATTTTGTAAAAGAAAACATATTAAATGAGTTATAAGAACTTTCCAATGGTGCCAAGAGTCATTTTTGGCAGAGGTAGTTTCAATCAAATTAATGAAGTTTTAGCCCCAAAGCGCTTAAGCATCAATGCTCCATTTATTTATTTTATTGATGATGTGTTTAAAAATAATACATGGCTATTATCTAGAATTTCATTGTCTTATGAGGATAGAATTGTTTTTGTTTCAGCAAAAGAAGAGCCTAAAACTTCACAAGTGGATCAACTTGTTGAAAATATCATCTTAGAATCTAAAGCATTGCCATCTGGTATTATTGGTATTGGTGGGGGTACTTTGCTAGATTTAGCTAAGGCAGTTTCTATTATGTTAACCAATGAAGGTGAAGCCAAAGATTATCAAGGATGGGATTTAGTAAAAAACCCAGCCATTTATCATGTAGGTATTCCAACAATCTCCGGTACTGGTGCCGAAGTTTCTAGAACCACGGTACTTACCGGACCCGAAAAAAAATTAGGTATTAATTCTGATTTTACCCCATTTGATCAAGTGATATTAGATTCTGAACTCACTAAGGATGTACCACAAAATCAATGGTTTTATACGGGTATGGACTGTTATATCCACTGTATTGAGTCACTAACAGGAACTTATTTAAATACCTTTAGCGAAACCTATGGTACTATGGCATTAGATTTATGCAAAGAAATTTTCATGGAGGATAATCTTTCTGATGAAGAGATGCAAGAAAAACTAATGATGGCCTCGTGGCACGGAGGTATGAGTATAGCCTATTCGCAGGTGGGAATTGCGCATGCTATGAGTTACGGTTTATCTTATCTATTAGGAACCAAACACGGAATTGGCAACTGTATTGTTTTCGATCATTTAGAAGATTATTATCCAGAAGGCGTGAAGCTTTTTAAGAAAATGAAAGCAAAACACAATATAGAATTGCCACAAGGCATTTGTGCAGATTTGAGTGATAAAGATTTCGATACCATGATAAATGTAGCTTTTAGCCTTGAACCACTTTGGGAAAATGCTCTAGGGAAATCATGGAAAAAAACAATTACTAGAGCCAAATTAAAAGCTTTATACCAAAAAATGTAATATGAAAAGGCTAGCCAAATTTATTTATTTTAAAATTATTGGTTGGCGAATTATTGGTAATACTAATTTTTCAAAAGACACTATAAAAAAAGCGGTAATAATTGCTGCTCCTCATACCAGTTGGCACGATTTCTATATTGGCATATTGTTACGCGCAGTTGTTGGTGTTAAAACAAACTTTATCGGAAAGAAAGAATTATTTGTTTTTCCGTTAGGGTGGTTTTTTAGAAAACTAGGCGGCGCTCCAATCAATAGACAATCCAATGAAAACAAGGTTGATGCTATTGCCAAATTATTTAATCAGCATGACGAGTTTCGAATGACTTTAGCCCCAGAAGGGACCAGAAAAAAAGTAACTTCATGGAGAACGGGTTTCTATTTTATTGCAAAACAAGCCAATGTGCCTATTATTATGTTTACGCTTGACTTTGAGAACAAACAAAATAAAGTATCAGAACCTTTTTATCCTACAGATGATATGGAAGCCGATTTTGAGTACATGTATGATTTTTATAAAGGCGTGAAAGGTAAGGTTGCGGCATATTCATAAATACGTTCCAGATTTTGGCATAAAAATTGTATTTCTTAAAATACAAGCGCATGAAACATAAAGTAAACAATTATTTGTTCCTAAAAAGAAACATGAGCTAACAAATAATAAAAAGCTACTCCGATTATTGAAGTAGCTTTTTTTTATATTTTACATCCTATTAATCATTATTTAATTTCCTTTAAAGCATTATCAATTAAAGTTCTTAAATGCTGTTTATGTGCTCTAGAAGAAATATTTCCGGAAGGTGCAGCCATTGTCCTAACGGCTTTTAAATTATAAAGCGCCATAGATTTTGCATTGTTCGTGTATCGACTACTTTGTTTTCCAGTAATCATATCAATAAGCATATTAGTATATTCTAACTGCAAATTTTGTCTAAAGGAGTTTACAGAACTGTAAATATCTGCTTTAAAAATAGCATGATTCAAATCGGTCATGAAAGTAGATAAACTATACGTATTTCCGTATAACTCTGAATCTGTAATACGCTGTAAGGTATTATAATGCAAAATGTGGTTTAAAACATTCTTTTGATAGGTGAGTACTTGAGCATGAATTTTAGGGTCTTCAGTACCCGAAAAGAAATTAAAACCACGACGCTGCATTGCTAAATAATTATATAAATCATTTGGCGCATCGAAAGCATTTGGTGCGAACACATACCTTTTTAGTGCATTCATTGCACGTTTTTGGTCTTCGTAACTTACAGGAGTATAGGGTTGTTTTCCGCCTTCTTGACCTGCCACAGCTCTATTTACGTAAACACCACCTATATATCTAGAAATGATATTAGCTGCCGATGCTTGTTGTCCGCTTAAAACATAATACGCTCTTCTTAATTCTTGATATGTGTCATCATTCTTAATAAACTTATCTTTAACGGAATTCATTAAATTGTTCGATAATTCTATCCTATCTATCGCATATTGAATGGCATCGTTTGATTGATCACCTGTCATAACTCTAGGGTCAATTGCTTTTCCAGGAGAGCGCATATCATCAGCATCATTACCAAAAATAAGTTCTGGTTTTGTGGATTGATTTAATAAATCATAACGTTCTTTACCTGTTTTGAAAGGTGTATATCCAAATTGGATCGCCCAAATATCGTATGGACCAACGGTTACATCATCATATTGGCCTTGTTTGCTTCTGTCTTTGGTAATATTTAAAGTGGCATAATCCATAACCGATGCCGTTAAACATTTACCTTTAATAAATTCTGGGTTTGCTAATTCTTCTGGAGAAAATAATTGACTTGCTTTCATGTTATGATTTAAACCAAGGGTATGTCCAACTTCATGCATAATCAATGCGGTCATGGATTCCTTTTTTATGCGCTCCATCTCTAAATCTGATGCTCCTGAAACACTCGCTACGGCATGTGCAAACATAATATCTTGATGCATTGTTTTCCCGAACGTGCACGTTTCATGTGAATTTAGATTTGTATCGTTTTCATCAAATGGTGCTTCTAAAGTCGCTAAAGAATATAATTTATCATAAAACACACGATTGGTAAAATGTGCATATTCAAGCATGATATCGGAACCTAAAATTTGTCCTGTTTTAGGATTGACTAACCTTGGGCCATAACCTCCAAATGGTGGAGTGGGTGAAGAGGTCCATCGTAAAACGTTATAGCGAATATCACCAGCATCCCAATTGGCATCATCGGGTTGTATTTTAACCTGCATGGCATTTTTAAATCCAGCTTGCTCAAAAGCGACATTCCATTGTAAAACAGCTTCTTTTATAGTTTCTCTCCATTCCAATGGCGTAGAATTTTCAATCCACCACGTTATGGGTTCTACGGGTTCTGAAATAGCTTCGTTAGGATTTTTCTTTTCCAAATGCCATCTATTAACTAAATCTCTGTATGGTGCCGAAGAAGTAGACGTTTGATCATTAACTTCTGTAATAAAAAATCCAACACGTGGGTCGTCTAACCTAATTTCATAATTATTTTCTGGAATTTTAATTAAACTGTGAAATACTTTTATACTGACATTTCTTCCATCTGATACGGCATTAGAACCAATATTTAAAACCGATGGCGAAGAATACACATATTCAACTTGAATATTTGTGTTTTCAGGGTAGTTTTTAATCGATCTGATTTTGCTTTTCGTTTTATCTAAACTACCCAGTTTAAATGCTGTTGGTGAACTTCCAGGTTGACGCACAGGTTTTATTTGATTGAATGTTTCTTTAAGAAACAAATCGTTCGCTTTTATGAGATATAACCCTTCTTTATCGTCATGCAATTCAATTTTTAAACTCATTAAAACACCATTACTAATGTTAGCGTCTTTAGATCTTGCAAGCGGATTATCAGGGTCGAAATAAAACGAAGTATTTTGAATTATAAAATCTATTTTATCAAAAAACTTTTCAATTTTAAACACTTTTGAACCTTGATAAGAGCCCCTATTGATTCGGCCAGCATCCAATACACCATCGGCTATTTGAGCAAAATGAATATATTCTTGATTGAGTTGATCTTCTTTAATTACCATTTGCATAACACCTGTTAGTGTGTCTTGATAAATAGTAAAAAGACCATCTATTTTTTTGCTTGATTTGGTTAAGCTTGCAATGGTTTTTTTAGGAGCTTTTTTTACTTGTGCAACTACTTCTGTTTTTTTCTTTCTCTTTCCTTTTTTAGTGTTTTGAGCTTCAAAATTTTGAGGAATTAAAATAAGAAACAAAACAATAAAGGCGCAGGAGCGCCTGAATACATTTTTTGATACAATCATTTTCAATACAATTATTTTAGGATAAAAATCCCAGTTTTTAAATTAGTCGGTTAAATGTAGAAATAAAAAGAAGGATAAGTGTCTAAATAAAAGTTAAAATATGTTGTGGTCGGTTTAATTTTTTATCTTTAACGAATATGATAAAAGACACAAAAATTGCGGTTTTAATTGATGGTGATAACATTCCATCGAAGTATATTTCTGAAATGATGGAGGAGATTACCAAGTATGGTACGCCAACCATAAAGCGTATTTATGGGGATTGGACCAAGCCACACTTATCTAAATGGAAAAATATACTACTTGAAAACGCAATAACACCAATACAACAATACGGTTATACTACTGGTAAAAATGCTACAGATTCGGCAATGATTATTGACGCTATGGATATTTTATATTCTGAAAAAGTGAATAGTTTCTGTTTGGTTTCTTCTGATAGTGATTTTACAAAATTAGCAACCCGATTACGCGAAGCAGCTATGGTTGTTTATGGCATGGGTGAGAAGAAAACTCCAAATCCGTTTATTGTAGCTTGCGATAAGTTTATTTATTTGGAAATTCTGGCGAACGATGATGATGAAAATACCAAAGACGAACAAGGCAAGAAAACGAAGAAAACCAATTTATACAACATCACACCGAAGGTGATTAAACTTCTTAAAAACTCGGTTGCTGATGCTGCCGATGAAGATGGTTGGGCATTTCTGGGTGATGTTGGATCATTAATTATTAAGAAACAACCTAATTTTGATTCTAGGAACTTCGGGTTTCAAAAATTAACACCACTTTTTAAATCGTTACCACAGTTTGAAATGGAGCAACGCGACCAAACTAACGGACGTTTTAAGTTAATTTACGTAAAAAACAAAGAGTAATTTGTGAATTTTCCAAGTCGTTTGAACCCGCGCAAGGGATTGAAGCGGCAGCTTTTGGCGAGGCGTGCATCGAGCCAAAACTATGAGCGAAAAAGCCCGACCTTTTTGGGTTGCGCCCTAAATTAAATTTCACCTAATATTTTTGACATGACCCAACTGGTATGCAATGCCGTTTGACCTGTGGAAGGATGTGGGATTTGATTTTGGAAATAATTGCGCATATTTTGAACGTGATATTGTTGAATATGCTTTGGGTTTTCAATAAAAAGTACTTCGTTGTTAGTGTCGCTTTTTAGGATGATGGGGTTGTCGTGAAAAACCGAAAATTGGATGCTGCCTTTGTTTCCATATATGATGGTTTCGTCTTTATGACCGTGGCAGCCAAAATTCCAGGTTCCATTGCCAGTAATTCCATTTTGATGCAACCAAGAAGCGGTTGCGGCATCGTGTGCTGTATAAAGACCTTGTTGATTTAAACTGAAGCCTGTAGCATGTGAGATATCGCCTAAAAAGAAGGTGAACAAATCTAAGCCGTGACTTGCTAGATCGTCAAAATATCCTGCAGGTGCAATGTTGGCATCGGTTCGCCAGTTATGGCTTTTAGAAATATCTAAATCGCTAGCTGGTTTGTTTAAATGTGTACTTATGTGTCTTATATCGCCAATATAGCCTTGTTCTAGCCATTCTTTTACTTTTTGAAAACGAGGCAGTGAGCGTCTGTAATATGCCACAAATAAAGGGATGTTTTTGGCTTTAAAGGCATTTACAATATCTAAACTCTCTGAATAACTTGGTGAAAGTGGTTTTTCTATACAACAGGGTTTTCCGGCTTGGGCTACTTTTAATGCGTAATATTTATGCGTATCTGGAGGTGTTGCAATATAAACGGCATCTACATTTGCATCGTTTATTAAATCGTCTGCACAGGTATATGTGGTTTGAATATTATGGCGTTTCGCATAATCTTTTAGTTTATCTACATCGCGACGCATAACAGCAACAACATTAAAACCGTCTGTTAGTTGATATGCTGGTCCGCTTTTTATCTCGGTAACACTGCCACAACCAATAAAACCCCAATTCATTATTCTCAATGTTTCTTTAAACGAAAAAAGAGAACCAAAGGCTCTCTTTTAATATGTTATACTCTTTTTAATCTTCAGTTTCTTCCATGGTGTGATATACGTTTTGTACATCATCATCTTCTTCTAATTTTTCTAGAAGCTTCTCAACATCAGCAGCTTGTTCTGGCGTTAGATTTTTTGTAACCTGCGGAATACGCTCGAATCCTGATGATAAAATTTCAATCTCGCGACGTTCTAATTCTGCTTGAATGGCTCCAAAACTTTCAAAAGGAGCGTAGATTAGAATACCGTCATCATCAACAAAAACTTCTTCTGCACCAAAATCAATAAATTCTAATTCTAATTCTTCTGGGTCTAAACCTTCGCCATTTATTCTGAAATTACAGGTATGATCGAACATAAATACCACAGAGCCCGAAGTGCCTAAACTACCATCGCATTTATTAAAATAACTGCGTACATTCGCTACTGTTCTGGTATTATTATCGGTTGCTGTTTCTACTAAAATGGCAATTCCGTGAGGTGCATAGCCTTCAAAAATAACTTCTTTATAATCGCCTTGGTTTTTATCGCTAGCTCTTTTTATGGCTCTCTCAACGTTGTCTTTGGGCATGTTTACAGACTTGGCATTTTGTATTACGGCTCTAAGGCGCGCATTACTGTCTGGGTCTGGACCACCTTCTTTTACTGCCATTACAATATCTTTACCAATACGTGTAAAGGCTTTACTCATGGCAGACCAACGTTTCATTTTTCTTGCTTTTCTAAACTCAAAAGCTCTTCCCATAATTGAATAGTTATTTTTTATTTCCGCGAAAACGGAACATTTTAGTTAACATTTTCTATTGCTAGCAAATTTATAAAATTCTGTCAATCTGAATACCTCTTGTTTACTTAATTTAACAAGAATTATTCCTCATCTGGTTCTACAATAAATTCAATAGCTTCGGCCAATTTAAAGTCTTTGTTTGTAACACCTCCGTCATCATGTGTGGATAATGAAATAGAAAGTACATTGTACACATTACTCCAATTTGGATGGTGATTTAAAGCTTCGCACTCAAAAGCAATTCTGCTCATGGCACTAAAACAATCTTTAAAATTTTCGAATTCAAATTCGGCATGAATGGCATTGTCGTAGTATTCCCAATCTGGGAAACGAAGCAGTTTCGCTTCAATTTCTTGTTCTGTTAATTTACCCATGATTATTTTTTTATGAAATTAAGGATTTAAAGGCTTAATGTCAACTATATTTTTAACTCTGTTAATATATCCTGACTTAGTAATTGAAGGTGTTTAGGAAGTTTATTAAATTTTGAAAGTACAGCCAAATAACGATCGTCGTTTGTTGTATAAACACGTTTATAGATTGGCTGGTTTTTTAATTCTAGAGTGGATATTATTTCTTTTATAAAATCATCATGATGCACCAAATCGTCGCTTCCAAGATGAAAAATACCGTATTTGTTTCGGTTGATAATGTAATGAATTTGTTGGGTAACTTTAGAATCGGTGGTAACATTCATTATTAAATTTGGAAACACTTCAATGGGTTCTTTATCATTAATAAACTGAATTAATTCTTGAACTCGAGGCGATTGTGCTCCAAACACCATTGGTAATCTTAAAACAGCTACTTGCTGCTTAGGTAAGCGCAACAGCATGTTTTCAATTTTTATCTTAAAATGTCCGTAAACACTATTACTATAGGTTTTATCTTGCTCGTAACTAGGGTATTTTATATAACCATCAAAAACATTGGCCGATGATATAAAAAGGATCTTAATTTTTTTTGCAAAAACGTATTCTGTTAAATGTTGATGTGCTAATACTTGTTTTGAAAAATCACCGCGCAAAGCAGAAATGATGATGGTTGGTTTTACAATATCTAGAATTTCAAAAATATCATCTTCTTCAATGTTGTACTGAAAAAAGTGATTGTTTTTTTCAAACGATTTATTAGAAACCATATAGGTTCCGTATGTTTTAAAGTAGGGGCAAAGTTCTTTATAAATAGCGTTTCCTAAGAAACCACTTGCGCCTAAAATTAAAATTCTATGTTTGCCTTCCATTTTTCTCATAGTTCACACTTCTTAAAAAGGATCATATTAAAAAATTGAAAGTTTCGTTTGTGTTGTGAATTCCTCCAAGGCCAACATCCCTAATTTCGAATTTCCTTTGGCGTTCAATCCAGGCGACCAGCAGGTAATTACAAATTGATCAGGTAAAAGTGCCACAATACCACCACCAACACCAGATTTACCGGGTAATCCCACTTCA
Organism: Algibacter luteus; assembly: GCF_030344935.1. Taxonomy (NCBI): domain Bacteria; kingdom Pseudomonadati; phylum Bacteroidota; class Flavobacteriia; order Flavobacteriales; family Flavobacteriaceae; genus Algibacter; species Algibacter luteus. Next base: position 2,182,715 of record NZ_CP128313.1, read on the forward strand.
AAGGCAAACTCACCAGCTTCATCATAAAAACCGCAAGTAAGCATAATGGCGTTAATTCGTTTTGCTTGCGATTTTCTTAAATGCACTTTATTTAAAATACATTTGCCTTGATTCGATAAAAAGAAAAAAGTTTTGGTTAATTGACTACAGGTCATTTCGATGGCACATTGATGGAAATAGAAATCTAAAACCTCTTCAACAGGATTCTGTAAATTTTTAAATGATTTTAAAAGATATGCAGCTGCATAATTTTTAAACCCTGTTGCTTTTTCGGAGTTGGCAACATCTAAATTATATTGGATACTTTCATCGCCTGCAAGATCCCTTATATAAGATAGAAAATCTTCTTTTGGGTTCTTTAAATTAGAAATTAATATATCTGAAATAACAATTGCACCCGAATTGATTAGTGGGTTTCTAGGAATGCCATTCTCTAATTCTAATTGCGATAAATGGTTGAAAGGATCGCCACTAGGCTCAACATCTACACGTTTCCAAATGTCTTCACCAATTAACGCCATAGCTTTAGACAAAGCCAATACTTTAGAGATACTTTGTATGGAAAATAATTTATTATCATCGCCAACACCAAATTCTTCACCTTGCGCAGTTCTTAAATGAATGCCAAAATTATTGATATCTACTTCTGCCAATTCAGGAATGTACGTCGCAATTATACCTTTGTTCTTAGCCGCAATTCCTTTGTTATATATAGCATTTAAAATAGCTTGAAAGTCTAACATATTAACCTTTGTAAAACGGTAATTTTACGACTGTTGCTGGTATCGCATTTTTACGAATTTGAATATTTATTTTACTGTTAACATCTGCGAAAACAGGCGGAACATAGCCTAAGCCAATACCTTTACCAAGCGACGGACTCATTGTTCCTGAAGTCACCACACCAATTTTATTTCCATTTCCATCCACAATATCATATCCGTGGCGTGGAATCCCTCTTTCGTCCAACTCAAAAGCAATGAGTTTACGTTCTGGTCCGCGTTCTTTTTCAGCTTTTAAAGCTTCAGAATTAGTAAAGTCTTTGGTGAATTTTGTTATCCATCCTAAGCCAGCTTCAATAGGCGAAGTAGTGTCATCAATATCATTTCCGTATAGGCAATAACCCATTTCTAAACGCAAAGTATCACGGGCTGCAAGGCCAATGGGTTTAATCCCGTAATCTGCACCAGCTTCTAAAACCTTATCCCAAATTTGTTTTACCTCCGTGTTTTTACAATATATTTCAAAGCCGCCACTGCCAGTGTAACCTGTTGCCGAAATAATAACATGCTCTATACCTGCAAAATCACCAACCACAAAATTGTAGAATTTTATAGCCGATAAATCTTCGCTGGTTAAACTTTGCATCGCTTCAATCGCTTTTGGTCCTTGAATAGCCAATAATGAGTAGTCTTCACTTAAATCGCGCATTGTGGCGCCAACATCATTTTTTGATTGAATCCAATTCCAATCTTTTTCAATATTACTCGCATTTACAACCAATAAATAGGTGTCTTCTTTGACACGATATACAATTAAATCGTCTACAATACCACCGTCATCATTAGGTAAGCAACTGTATTGTGCTTTACCTATTATGAGTTTAGAAGCATCGTTACTTGTCACTTTTTGTACAAGTTCTAATGCATGCTCACCTTCAATTAAAAACTCACCCATATGTGAAACATCAAACACGCCAACTGCGTTTCGTACGGTTTCATGTTCAACATTTACTCCCTCGTATTGTACAGGCATATTATACCCAGCAAAAGGGACCATTTTTGCACCTAAAGCACTATGAGTTTCTGATAAGGCTGTGTTTTTCATTTAGAAATCTTTAATTAAAATATAAACTATTATTAAGCTAATAATTAAGATGGAATAGGTAATCATCAATGATGTTCGAATATTAAAATAGCTTGAAAAACTATCAATAATATTAGCTAAAAATTTCAATATTCCAACTAATATGTCTTCCATAATAACGAAAACAAATGTATAGAAAATTAGTATTAACTTTTAGTTAAAGATTTTAAGATATGAAAAAATGTGAATCTTGAGAAATATGAAAGTATAGCTTAATACAAATTTTAAGTTTTGTTACTAAACTTAAATTTTAACTAACTTTTTCACAAAAGCATTATAATTATCTGAATTTGAAATAAAATAGACGCCACTTTTTAAATCTGAAACATCTATGGTTTTTTGAGATAAATTATAATTTATTACACGCACCGTTACGCCATGTATATTCTTTATAAACAGTTTTCCGTTTGGTAATAAATTATTCAGCTTAATTTGCCCATTAGAAGGGTTAGGAAATAGGTCAAAACCATTGAATTTATTATGCTTATTAATTGATAAGGTAGCGCACATTGATTCGCTATTAGAAAGATCTAAAGCTGTACTACTGCTCACATCATTTCTATATAAAACCATTTTATCCATAAAAAAAAAGCTAGATCTTGCATCAACAATAACAGAATAGAGGCCGGCTGTATTAAAAGTGGCCCATATAAATCGAAAAGAATTTCCATCATTTGTATTAGTAACAAAACCCCAACGCTGATCTACAGGCAGGTTTACAGGGTGTCTATTCATAAATGCCTTAAAAAAACCACCAACGCTAGATCCTACAGGACAGTCTCTATTTGGGTTACTATTACAATCAGGTCTTGGCTCTAACGCTTCGGTAGAAGTAAAACTACTTTGTTTTGTAGCATAAAAATCATCGGCAACAATACGTAACCAAGCATCGTTATGCTCGCCTCCAGAGGTGCCAGTACCAATGCGACCTCGCCAAACTAACCTGTATGTACCAGGATTATTTATTTTTATATTATAAGTTATAGAAGCACCTGTTAAAGCGTTAAATGACTCTGGACCATCCCAATAGATATAATTAATGGTTGACCCTGGTAAATTAGGATCAGCTTCACTGCCTGTTTGCCAATTAGTGCCAGCGGGTAAATTACCAGATTCCATTTCGATAGTTACGTATCCATTTTGTTCTTCAAAAGGGAGCGTTCCATCACATTCTGCTGTTTGAGCAAATAATGGAAATGAAAACATTGAAATTACAATTAGGTAAATTGTTGAGAAGGCCGTTTTTTTCATCGCTAAGATTTTTTCTGAGTGCAATTTCATAAAAGTAATAATGAAAACCATCATGAGGTGTCCTGTATAAAGTTACCCTAAATAGAATTGGAGAAAAAAGCATTTAAAGTTATGCTAATCAGAGATTGATGAAAAGCTTCTGTTTTTATAATAAAGTCAAATAGAATGCTTACTAAACTTTAGTAACGAATACACCGACACCAAAGTCCAAACAGCTTCCAAGATAATAAATGGCCAATAATTGATAAGAACAGATGCTAAACAAGCCATAGCGGCACCTATAATATTAAGCAGTATAAAAAGTAAACTATTTGGGGATATCTTCCCCAAAACGCTCAATGCGTAAGCCAATAATATTTGAGAAACACCTAAAAACCCAATCCAATCTGCTACACTCATAATACATATTTAGTTTAAATTGGATGCCTAATGACTTCAGATAAACAATTTTATTTTAAAAGAAAATCCTTCAGTTCGTTATATGTCGATATTACAACTGCTTCTTTTTCTTTACCCATAACCGATTGTATTTGTTCAGGTAACGGTTGTTTTTCTTTAATTACATCTTCAACAACATCTAAAAACTTAGTTGGATGCGCCGTTTCTAAAAACACACAATGCGCGTTTGGATGGTTATTCAAATAAGATTTACATCCCAAATAACCAACAGCCCCATGTGGGTCTGCAACGTAGTTATACTTGTTATAAATTTCTAACATAGCTTCTTTAGTTTCATCGTCAGAAAAACTAAAAGAAGACAGATTGTTTTTTAAGTCCTCAAATTGATTCTTATAAATTTCTTGAATACGAATAAAATTACTTGGCGCACCAACATCCATAGCGTTCGAAATGGTTTGAACCGAAGGTTTTGGTTCGTAAAGCTTCGAAATTAAATACCTAGTCACAACATTATTAGCGTTGTTTGAAGCCACAAAATGTTTAACTGGTAAACCCAATTGTTGTGCCATCATACCAGCGCAAATATTTCCAAAATTTCCACTCGGAACAGAGAACACAATGTCTTTATACTTATTATTTAATTGCTTATAAGCAAACATAAAATAAAATAACTGTGGCAACCACCGCGCTACATTGATTGAGTTGGCAGAGGTTAATTGCATTTTGCTTGTTAAACTTTCATCTAAAAAAGCGGTTTTTACCATGGCTTGACAATCGTCAAACGTACCATTAACTTCTAATGCTTTAATATTCTGACCTAAAGTTGTAAGTTGCATTTCTTGAATATCGCTCACTTTCCCGCTAGGGTAAAGTATAACCACATTAACGCCTTTTACGCCTAAAAAACCATTCGCCACGGCACCGCCAGTATCGCCTGAAGTAGCTACTAACACAGTGACTTCATTCGTATTATTTTGATTGAAATACCCTAAGCAACGTGCCATAAAACGAGCTCCTACATCTTTAAATGCCATGGTAGGACCGTGAAATAATTCCAAGGTAGAAATATTTTCATTTAAGTTAACAACAGGAAAATCAAAAGAAAGTGTTTCTTCAACAATTGTTTTTAAAATTGCTTCAGGGATTTCAGGAGACACAAATTGTTTTATGGCTTCAAAAGCGATTTCAGAATAAGTCAGATTATCAAAATTATCCCAAAAAGATTGAGGTAAAGGTGTGATACTTTCTGGAAAATACAAACCTTTATCAGGCGCTAAACCTTTAACCACTGCATTTTCGAATGTTGTATTTGGAGCTTTATGATTGAGTGAATAGTAATTCATTATTTATTCAATTATTTTAACACCTTCAGTGTTTATTTTAGTCACATGTATTTCAAAATCGATTCCTGTTTTTGAATATACATCTTGTATGGCTTGTTTTATTTTATTGGCTGTTTCTGAACCTTTACATAACGTGAAAATTGAAGGTCCTGATCCTGAAATACCAACACCTAAAGCATTGGCTTTTAAAGCCGCTTGTTTCACTTCATTAAAATAAGGAATCAATTGACTTCTGTAAGGTTCAACAATCACATCATTTAAGGATTTTCCAATTAACTCGTAATCATTTGTATGTAAAGCGTGTACCAAACTTCCTAAATTTGCCCATTGTGTAATAGCATCGCTTAAAGGCACTTCTTTTGGAAGTAAAGCCCGAGACTCTGAAGTCTTAATTTCTATTTGAGGATGAACAATAGTAGCGTACAAATCATTAGGCGTTGGTATTTCTAATATCTTCAATGGCGATAAACTTTTCACCAGCGTAAATCCGCCAAAAAGTGCAGGAGCGAGGTTATCGGCATGTTCGCATTTACTAGCTAAAGCTTCACCTTTTATGGCAAAGGCAGTAAGCTCTGTTTTATTAAATGGTTTTCCTAACAATTCATTCATTCCAAAAACGCTTCCAACTGCACTTGCTGCACTACTACCAATGCCGCTTCCTGGTTTTATGTTTTTATAGATTTCAATTTCAAAACCAAAATCGACATCTATAGCCTCATACATCGCCAATGCCGAAACACCGGCAACATTTAATTCTGCTTCGTAAGGCAAATCGAATCCTTCTATATTGGCAATATGAATGCCTTTTTTAGCAGTTTTTCTAATTACCATGTCATCTCCAACGCTATCCAAACAAAACCCTAACACATCGAACCCACAGGCGACATTCGCAACGGTTGCTGGAGAAAATATTTTTATTTCGTTCATCTTTTTTTTAATAGTTCTTGATTGCGCTCGAACGGACAAAAATCATTATTAGCTTTCAGTGTCTGTAAACTGCCACTGTTCAAATTAATCGTTTCCTAGTCTAATAATATCAGCAAATAGACCAGAAGCAGTCACATCTGCACCAGCCCCAGCACCTTTTATTATCATAGGTTGTTGAGGATAACGCTCGGTATAAAACATAACGATATTGTCGCTTCCCTCTAAATTATAAAACGGATGTCCTTCGGGTATTTCTTGCAACCCTACACTGGCTTTTCCATTTTCAAATTTAGCAACATATTTTAATTGACAGTTGTTCGCTTTCGCGGAAGCGTATAAACTTTGATAATGTGCTTCGTCTGCAATTAACGTTTGATAGAAATCATCAACCGAATCACTTTTTAAACCAGCTTCTGAAAGAAACGATGTATTATCTATATCTTCTAAATTCAATGCTACACCACTTTCTCTGGCCAGAATTAAAATTTTACGCGCTACATCAACACCGCTTAAATCTATTCTCGGGTCTGGTTCAGTATAACCCTCAGCACCAGCTTGTTTTACAACATCATAGAACTTGGTTTTATCATTGAAATTATTAAAAACAAAATTTAAACTCCCAGATAAAACTGCTTGAATGGAGTTTACCTTATCGCCGGAAGCAATTAAATTTCCTAAAGTATCAATTATTGGTAATCCCGCACCGACGTTAGTTTCAAACAAGAAAGGCGCGTTGTACTTCAATGATAATCGTTTTAAGTCTTTATAATTATTGTAATCACTAGAACAAGCTATTTTATTACACGCTACAATGGCAATACTTTGTCTTAAATACTGTGCATATAAATCGGCAACATCTTTATTTGCTGTAACATCAACAAAAATGCTGTTGCGTAAATTGAGTGCTTTTGTTTTTTCAAAGAAGCCTTGTAAGCTTGCCTTTTCTCCAGATGCCAATTGTTCTTTCCAGTTATTTAAACCGATACCGTCTTCATCAAAAATCATGTGCCTAGAATTTGATAATCCAACAACACGTAATTTAATCTTAAGATTGTCCTTTAAGTATTTCTTTTGTTGTTTTATTTGTTCAACTAAGCGTTCGCCAACATTTCCAACACCTGTAATAAAAACATTTATTTGTTTAGTTTTTGTCTCAAAAAACTGCTCGTGAAGCGTGTTTAATGCTTTTTTAACATCCTTTTCATCAATAACGGCAGTAATATTCTTTTCTGAAGCACCCTGCGCAATGGCTCTTATATTGATGTTATTTTTACCTAAACTACTAAACATTTTACCACTAATACCTTGGTGGTTCTTCATATTATCTCCTACTAAGGCAATAATTGACAATCCTGTTTCAATAATGATAGGCTCAATTTTACCTAAAGCAATTTCATTTTCAAAAACGACATCAATTGCCGCTTTTGCATTTTCTGCTTCTTTATCTTCAATTCCCAGACAAATAGAATGTTCAGACGAGGCTTGCGTAATCATAATCACATTAATTTTCTCTTGTGATAACGTTTCAAACAAGCGTTTTGAAAATCCTGGAATCCCAACCATTCCACTACCTTCTAATGTCAATAATGCAATATTGCCGATGTTACTAATCCCTCTTACTGGAGAGGTCGATTTAATTTCTTCATTAGAAATTACGGTTCCAAAAGCATCAGGTTCTAAGGTGTTTTTAATGTGAATTGGAATATCTAAACTCAAAACAGGTTGCACCGTAGGTGGATATAAAACCTTCGCACCAAAATGCGATAATTCCATTGCCTCCTGATACGAGATTCTTTCAATAGGGTAGGCCTGTTTTACCAATTTAGGATTCGTGGTATACATACCACTAACGTCGGTCCATATCTCTAAGGTCTCAACATGTAAGGCTGCGGCAACAATAGCAGCTGTAAAATCTGAACCACCACGACCAAGCGTTGTAATTTCACCTATTCTAGATTTAGAAATAAATCCAGGAAGTATGGTTATTTTTTGTTTAGCCGATTTAAAATAATCGCGAATATTTTGATTCGTAATACTGTAATCCACTTCCGCTTTCGTGAAATTTGAATTGGTAACAATAAGCTCCTGCGAATTTTTAACATCTGCGGAAAGCCCTCTATTTTTCATTGTTTCAGCAATGATAAAGGATGATAATAACTCACCAAAACTTACCAGTTTATCAGATGTTTTTGGCGATAATTCATTGATTAAAAAAATGCCATCTAATAAACTTCTTAGAGCGTTTAATTTATCTTCTACAAAACTTAAAATGTTATCACTTTTGTTTGGATTTAATTCCTTAACGATTTCAAAATGACGTGTTTTTATGGTATTGAAGGTTTCTATAAATGCTTCCTCCTTATTTTGCGCTTGCTTTCCAGCTAAAAGTAATTTGTCTGTAATGCCACCAACTGCCGAAACCACACAAACCAAAGTATCCGTTTTGCTGTGGTTAACTAAAATATTGATGACGTTATTTATATTTTGTGAAGAACCCACTGAAGTTCCACCGAATTTTAAAACCTTCATGTTTTAATGTCTTGATAATTAAAAATAATGCTTGAAATGTTGTAATTTTTTGAAATTACAAAATGAGTCTGCGGAATATATATAACTAGCAACCCCAAAGGGTTGTAATATTTGTAGTTGTACCAAAAGCACACGTTGTTCCTTTTGCGAAAAAAGAAACTAAAGTAAGCGTATTCTGGCTGAAATGATTCATTATTGTTATATAATACCCTCCAAAAGTATTACATTTAACCTAATAAAAAAACTAAAATATTTTTTTTACAATATTCTTATCTTCAATCGGTATTCGTTTAAAAAAAACGACTAATTGTTATAAGAAATGAAAAAATGATAATTACATATAGATGAAGCTATTTTCTAAAGAACAAATTTACGAAGGCGATAAGCTAACTGCAGAAAGACAAAACATTACCTCTACCGACTTAATGGAGCGTGCAGGTACTCAAATTTTTAATTGGATGCATATGCGCATACAAGGGGCTCAAGTGCCTATTCATGTGTTTTGTGGTATTGGAAATAATGGGGGAGATGGTCTAGTTTTATCGAGGCATTTAATAACTCATGGCTATAATGTATTCACCTATATTATTAATTGTAGCGACAAACGATCGAAAGATTTTTTAATTAATTACGACCGCATAAAAAATGTGACTAAAAAGTGGCCGGTGCTATTAAATTGTGCTCAAGATTTTCCCGAGATTGCTCCGGAAGACATCATTGTTGATGCAGTTTTTGGCATAGGATTAAATAGACCAATTGATCTATGGGTCAAACAACTTTTTATACATTTTAGAAAAAGTAAAGCTTTTACTCTAGCTATAGATATTCCGTCAGGGTTATATCCAGACCAACCAGTTAAAGATGAAGATGCCGTAGTTTGGGCTGGATTTACTTTAAGTTTTGCTTCTCCAAAATTGGTGTTCTTTTTACCCGAAACCGCAAAATTTACGGTACAATGGGAAGTTTTAGATATTGGATTAGATCCTGAATTTTTATACACCACTGAAACTCATGTTGTATTGATTGGTAAAAATGAAGTGCTACCCAATTACGTGCCTCGAGAAAAATATTCGCATAAAGGACAATTTGGCCATGCTTTAATTATTGGCGGAAGTTATGGTAAAATAGGAGCGGTTACACTAGCCAGTAGAGCGACATTAACAGCAGGAGCAGGATTGGTTACAGCCTATATGCCAAAATGTGGCTATCATGCCGTACAAGCCTCTTTTCCTGAAGCAATGGTGATTACCGATGTGGATGACGAAATAATAACAGCCATTTCATTTGATATAGAACCTACAGTTATAGGCTTTGGAATTGGAGCAGGTACTGAAACTAAAACTGCCAAAGCATTTGAAGCATTTCTAAAAACGAATAAAGTACCATTAGTAATAGATGCTGATGGATTGAATATGCTATCTAAAAAGAAAACACTTTTGAAGTTATTACCAGAAATGACGGTATTAACACCGCATCCAAAGGAGCTAGAACGTTTGATTGGGAAATGGAAAGATGATTTTGATAAACTTGATAAAGTTAAAGCCTTTACAAAAAAGCATCAAGTAATAGTTGTTATAAAAGGTGCTAACACCATAACTGTTTTTGAAGACAAATTATATATAAATACCACCGGAAATCCTGGACTTTCAACTGCCGGTAGTGGTGATGTATTAACAGGAATTATTGTAGGGTTAATTTCCCAAGGTTACAACCCTTTAGTAGCAACCATAATTGGCGTGTATTTACACGGAAGGTCTGCTGATATTGCTGTTGAAGATTTTGGCTACCAAAGTTTAATTGCGAGTCATGTTATTGAGTATTTAGGTGAAGCGTTTATAGATTTATTTAAGCAACCTGAACAACCTCCGCAACAAGAAGCATCGCAAGAAGAAGGTGAAGCTCAAGAACAAAATCAAACATAAAAAAAGCCGCAAAAAGCGGCTTTTTTTTATCACTATATTAATTTTATAATTCTTGAGCGTCAAACAACTCTATTAACTTTTTACTAGACGGACGCGGTGCATTGGCGGTTACAATATTTCCTTCGTCATCAATTAAAATAAATCTTGGAATACCCTCAATTTGATAAGCTTTTACAAAAGCCGAATTCCAATCGTTATCTGCAAATAACTGCACACCACCTAACTCTCTATCATTAACCATGGTTTTCCATTTTTCATGGTCTCTTAGTTTATCAATAGAGATACTCACGAATTCGATATTTTTGTCATGATATTGTGCTTCAACCTCCTTTAAGAAAGGGATTTCACGAACACAAGGTCCACACCAAGTTGCCCAAACATCTACATAAACGTATTTACCTTTTAAATCTTCTAAAGAGGTTTTACCTCCTGCATGATTTTCATAATCAACAAATTTTGGTGAAGGTTTTCCTTCGGTTAACCTCATTAATTCGTTGTATTTATCTTTAATAATTTGGTTGTTCTTCTCGTCAGTAGAATTTTTTATAAACGTATTGTAAAACGCATCAATATCTTCTGAATACGTTATATTAAAGCTAGCAAAATCGAAAAGCAAAGCATTTTTAATGTTTTCGTTATCAATCGCACCAACGGTCTTTAAAAAAGCCATATCGTATCGAATAGAATCTTTTTCCTTTAATTTTTGTGCCTTATCACCATAATAATCATTTACAATATCCTTGTAATTGCTTGAGAAATTGAAATCTTCGGCATTATTATAATCCACTTCTTTTAGCTCATTTAAGAAATCTTCAGAAACTTTAAAATTTTCTTTTTTTGTGAAGTATTTATGGGCTCTCTCGTAATTATTTAAACTTCCTAAATAACCATAAAATAGGTTTTTTTTCTCTTTTGAAGCAAATTCACTTGATACACCTTCAGTATTATTTAATAATTCTTCTTGCGTATTTTTAAAGGCTAGCATGCGCTCTTTATACTGGGCTTCATCCAAAGAATACACTTCTTTATTATTTTTAAACATCTCTTTTTCTTGCTTTCTTTTAGCAACTAAATAGTTGTTTATTTCAGAGCCAACACCTGTAATTTTAATTGTGTTATCAAAATCGTTCGCATCATATGTGATATGTAGATTATATCCAGATTCGATATTTAAAAAAATAGGATTTGAACCGTCGTATAACACATAAGAATTAATATCAGTACTCAGTGTATCTGTAAAGGCTCCAACTGGAGATACCGCTATAGTTTCTTTAAACGAACGGTCTTCACTATTAATGGTTAACTCTCCAACAGGTCTGTTAGTTATTTCACCAGAAATTATCGCAATACCTGACTTATCTTCTTTTTTACATCCGATAATGGCTATTGCAAAAGCAATAAAAAGTAGTTTTTTCATGTGTTATATTATTTGAGGTTCAAAAATAGGAAAATACACAGCCTATTCACTTTATTTTGTTAAACATTAACATTTTAAAACAAGTATAAATGTACTTGACCCTAAATATGATTTTTTAAAAGTTCTATATTTAAATTTTATAAATCAATGATTCGTATTCAACAATTTCTGGAATAATATTTAGTGCAAACAATTCCTTTTGCACATTCATAACGGTTTTTTTGTCAATTAATTCTTGAGACCATTCTGTAATACTTAACCATTCCTGTACATCGTCTAACTTTTGCTCATAACGGTTGGCAATCGTTTTATCGATGCTTGGTATGTTTTTAAAATCTTCAGTGGTGTTATTGATAATGTTCAGAATTGTTTTTAAGTCTTCGGCATGATGTTCTATAAACTCTTCTCTTACAGCTATTACAAAACAAGGCCATGGTGATGGGCAGTTGCCAATTCGTCTAAAAACGCCATCATCTACAATGGGTTTCGTTGTAAATTTTTCCCATAAAAAATAATCGGCAACGCCATTGGTTAAACCTTCAACGGCACCATCTAGGTTTTTGATAACCTCAAAATTTAGGTCTTTCTCTAAATCCCAATTGTTGTTCTCAGCATTGATGTAAGCCATTAAATGAGAGCCCGAACCATATCGACTAATAGCTGCTTTGGTTCCTTTTAAATCTTCAATAGTCTGATATTTAGAATCGTTAGCCACATGAATACCCCAATTAAGTGGCGTTTGCACAAAAGTTTGCACAATTTTGCTTGGGTTTCCGTCAATAATATCTTTTATAATACCTTCGGTTAAAATCACAGCAATATCAATATCACCATTTCTTAAACCTTTACACATCGCACCAGTACCGCCATAGTAATCTTGCCAACGTAAATTGATACCTTGTTCCTTATATTCGCCATCTTTTAGCGTTAAATACCAGGCCAAATTAAAATGTTCTGGCACGCCGCCAATATTTACTTGCTTCATGAAATCAATTGGGTTTACTCTGTAAGTTTATTAAGTGTATATGTTATTAAATTTTCGACTGCCGCTCCTGGGTCTTTACTAAAAGTACCTAAAACCCTATTGGCAATAATGGCGTTTAACGAGATTGCATCATGACCTAATAATTTTGACAAGCCATAAATTGCCGATGTTTCCATTTCTAGATTAGTGATTTTGGTACCATTAAAATTGAAATTATCCATTTTAGAATTCAACTCTGCATCTTGAACGGCTAGACGCAATACACGCCCTTGCGGACCATAAAAACCTCCAGCTGTTGCTGTTAAACCTTTATATATAGTGTCGCTATCTAAAGTTTTTTGAAGAGACTCGCTGCCTTTTACAACAATTGGACTTGCTTTTTCTGAATGCCAATTGGTCTGTTCTACAAAGGCTTTTTCAATATCGGGAGACCTAATACCATCAATCTTATAAGCGTGGAGCATCCCGTTTAGGTCTAATCCATGGGTACTTAAAACAATCGAATCTACTGGAATATCATCTTGCAATGCACCTGAAGTTCCAACTCGTACAATTTTAAGACTTGTAAGCTTGTCTTTTATTTGTCTTGTTTTAAAATCGATATTCACTAGTGCGTCCAGTTCATTTAAAACAATATCAATATTATCAGGACCTATGCCGGTTGAAATTACCGTTATACGCTTCTTTTTATAATATCCGGTATGGGTTTTGAATTCTCGCTTTTGTGTTTCAAATTCAATGGAGTCAAAATACTTTGATATTCTACTTACTCTATTTTGATCGCCAACAAAAATGACGGTATGGGCAACATGCTCTGGTTTTAAATTTAAATGATAAACACTTCCATCTGGGTTTAAAATGAGCTCAGACTCTTTAATTGGCATTTAATATAGATTTTACAAGTTTATTTTCAGCGATATTAAACTGAAAACTATTTTTTTCAACGCCACCAAAAATCATGCGATCATTAATATTAGCAGCGAAATTTTTCTGTCCTAGTAAGGCTTCGTGACCTTTTCGATTCAATTCTATTTTATGTTCAGAAACGGTATAAAAGATGCTTAAATATTCAATAATTCTTTCAAATTGTATATCACCATAACCATAGTACCCTTGATAATTTAAGGCATAACCTAATAGATGATTTTTAGATGTGATATTTTGTTCATTAATAATTTTAAGAATATTGGTTTCTAGAATATTCAAACCAGTTATAGAATCTGGAAAACGCTTTAAATGCGCTTTTAAACAATTACTTAGATATTTGAAAGACGAACTTTTTACAATAAATGGTTTTAATAAATTATGATCAATACCGCAATAAATACCCCAAACGGTAGTTGCCATTTCGATATCTTCCTTGTTGAGAAGAACTTTATTATTATAATGGTCCATAAGCTGCTCTGGAGTTAGTTCTGGAAGTCCTTTTAGACTCTTACTCCCTTCAATACGACCGCTACAAACTAAGTAAATAGGCAAGTCTATTTTTCTTTGCTGAAGTAAACTAATTACAGCAACCATATTTAAATGGCAAAACAAATCATACTCAAACCAAAGAATAATTTCTGAATAGTTTTCAGGGTTATTTAGTTTATCTATTTCAGCGTTTATTTGATCAAGGTCTAAATCAATATCATAAAACTCACTAAAAAATTTGATGCGTTCATTTATAAATAATTCTGAAACCACTTTTCTTGTCGTCGGGCCTTCACATAACATTTCTTGCCATGTTAATTTTTCACCTTCAACATTTAATTCGTTAAGGAAGTTAGTTAAACTACTACCATTGGTGATATGCAAAGGTTTATTTTTCATAATTTATCCTCCAACACGCTTAACATTAAAACCCTTGTCTTTTAACATTTGCATGATTTTATCGCGATAATCGCCTTGAATAATAATTTTATCATCTTTAAAACTTCCACCAACACTCAGCTTTGTTTTAATTTCTTTGGCTAATTTTTTAAAATCTTCGGTAGCTCCAGTATAACCTTCAAGAATGGTAATAGGTTTGCCTTTTCGCTTTTCGTATTTGCATATTATGGGATCGTCTTGCATCCAAATATCACTAGCTTTGTTTTCAGAAGTCTGTTCTTCTTGAATATGCTCGGGAAATAAGTTTTTTAGCTGGTCTTGTAAATCCATTATTTTAAGTAATTATCCTCAGTTTAAGCGAACAAAAAGTATTCCTAACTTAGGATTATTTAGGCTATTTTTTTATCAGCCCTAATTCAATTAATCGTTCCGTTAAAAACTCGCCAGCAGTAATATCATCAAAGGCTTTAGGATTATTTTCATCAATACAACCAGGTAAAACATCAAGTTTCATTTCGCTAATAGGGTGCATAAAAAACGGAATAGAGTAACGTGAAGTACCCCAAAGCTCTTTTGGTGGGTTAATTACGCGGTGTATAGTCGATTTCAGTTTATTGTTGGTATGTCTCGAAAGCATATCGCCAACGTTAATCATCAACTCATCAGGCTCAGCAATGGCATCAATCCATTCACCTTTATGGTTTTGCACTTGTAACCCTCTTCCTTGAGCACCCATTAATAGCGTGATTAAGTTAATATCACCATGTGCTGCAGCTCTAACCGCTTCTTTAGGTTCTTCGGTAATTGGTGGATAATGTATTGGTCTTAAAATAGAATTACCATTATAGATATACTCATCAAAATAATTTTCTTCAAGTCCTAAGTGTAATGCCAATGCTCTTAACACAAATTTTGCTGTTTTTTCAAGCATTTTATAGGTTTCCTTACCAACTTTATTGAATTCTGGCAGCTCCTTAACATAAACGTTATCTGGGTATTCCTCTTTTAACTTATCGTTATTTTCAACATACTGTCCAAAATGCCAAAATTCTTTTAAATCGCCTTCTTTCTTGCCTTTTGCACTTTCTTTTCCAAAAGACACATACCCGCGCTGTCCTCCAATTCCAGGAATTTCGTATTTCTGTTTGGTTTCTGTTGGTAAACTAAAAAAGTTTTTAACCTCTTTATAAAGATTTTCTACTAAAGCTTCGTCTAAAAAATGACCTTTTAGCGCTACAAAGCCAATTTCTTCGTAGGCTTTACCAATGGCGTCCACAAAGTTTTGTTTTTTAACGGGGTCGTCAGACAAAAAATCTTTTAAATTAACACTTGGGATGATATTCATAAAATGTGATTTTAAAATGTGATATACACAAATGTACAAAAACATTCAAAGTTATAGATACTGAGTAATGTGCAATTTTTTGAATTATTAATGTTGAATTATGGTATATTTGATAGTGAATTAAGCATTTTTTTATGAAAGTGATAAAATCTACATCGCAAATCAATTACAAAAAAGGAAAACTTGATGCCCATTTGCTTTTAGCATTATATAAAAATATGCTGAAACCCAGATTGATAGAAGAAAAAATGTTGATTCTGTTAAGGCAAGGTAAAATAAGTAAGTGGTTTTCAGGTATAGGGCAGGAAGCCATAGCTGTAGGTGTAACTATGGCGATGGAAGAAGATGAATATATTTTACCAATGCATCGAAATTTAGGTGTTTTTACAACCAGAGGCATTCCATTATACCGATTATTTGCCCAATGGCAAGGAAAAGCTTCAGGGTTCACAAAGGGGAGAGATCGCTCTTTTCATTTTGGGACTCAGCAATACAAAATTGTGGGTATGATTTCGCATTTGGGTCCGCAGTTAGGTGTTGCCGATGGAATAGCATTAGCCTCAAAATTAAAAAACAAAAATCAAGTTACAGCTGTTTTCACGGGTGAAGGCGCCACCAGCGAAGGCGATTTCCATGAAGCTTTAAATGTGGCTTCGGTATGGCAATTGCCCGTTTTATTTTGTGTTGAAAATAACGGTTATGGATTATCAACACCCACAAACGAACAGTATAATTGTAAAGATATTGCGGATAGAGGTTTAGGCTACGGCATGGAATCACATATTATAGACGGCAACAATATTGTTGAAGTCTATACTAAAATGTGTGAAATAAACGCTTCTGTAAGACAAAATCCAAGACCTGTTTTAATAGAATTTAAAACGTTTAGAATGCGCGGACACGAAGAGGCGAGTGGTACCAAATATGTGCCACAGGAGCTTATGGATACTTGGGCAGCAAAAGACCCCATCTTAAATTTTCAAGCGTTTTTAAAAGAACAAAAGATTTTAAGCGAAACTGAGGAAGTAAAAATAAAGGAAACTATTGTACATGAAATAAATGAACATTTGGATGTTGCGTTTAATGAAGAAGCTATTATTCCTGATGAAACCAATGAATTAAATGATGTTTATAAACCTTTTGATTACCAAGTAGATAATGAAAATTCAGAGTTAAAAGAAATACGCTTTATTGATGCCATTTCCGATAGTTTAAAACAGAACATGGAACGTCATGAAGACCTAGTCATTATGGGTCAAGATATTGCAGAATATGGAGGTGCATTTAAAATTACCGAAGGCTTTATAAATCTTTTTGGAAAGGATAGAGTGAGAAATACACCCATTTGCGAATCGGCAATTGTTGAGACTGCGATGGGATTATCCATAGCTGGGATTAAAAGCATTGTTGAAATGCAATTTGCAGATTTTGTAAGTTCTGGTTTCAATCCGATAGTCAACTATTTGGCAAAATCTTTTTATCGCTGGCAACAAGAAGCTGATGTTGTTATAAGAATGCCTTGCGGTGGCGGTGTTGCTGCAGGTCCGTTTCATTCACAAACTAACGAAGCTTGGTTTACTAAAACACCAGGTTTAAAAGTAGTATATCCTGCCTTTCCATATGATGCCAAAGGCTTGCTAAATACTGCAATTAATGACCCTAACCCTATATTATTTTTCGAGCACAAAGGCTTGTATAGAAGCATTCGTCAAGAAGTTCCTGTCGACTACTACACATTGCCTTTTGGTAAAGCTTCTGTTATAAAAACGGGGCAAGATGTAACCATTATTTCTTATGGTGGAGCGATTCATTGGGCTTTAGAAACTTTAAGTAACAATCCAGAAATTTCAGCAGACCTTATCGATTTAAGAACGCTTCAGCCTTTAGATACGCAAACCATTTATGATTCTGTGAAGAAAACAGGACGTGCCATAATGCTTCAAGAAGACTCTCTTTTTGGAGGCATTGCAAGTGATATTTCAGCAGGTATTATGGAAAATTGCTTTGAGTATTTGGATGCCCCTGTAAAACGTGTGGCTAGCATTGAAACCCCTATTCCTTTTGCAAAACAGCTTGAAGATCAATATTTACCGAAAAACAGATTTGAAGCCGAATTGAAGGCTCTTTTAGCTTTTTAAATTTAATTACCTATCTTTAATAAAACGATACTGATAAGCCATGAGAATTCTTGTATTTCTTTGTGTTTTAATGTGTTTCAGTTGTAAAAAATCTGAAACTTCTGCTGATGATGAATACATTTGGGATGCCATTCATGTTACCGCAACCGCATACAACTCTTTAGCTTATCAAACCAATTCAAATCCAAATATCACCGCATTTGGAGATAGTTTAAAACCTGGATTAAAATACATTGCTGTTTCTAGAGACTTACTTAAAATGGGTTTAAAACACAATACCCCAATCAAGATTGATGGTCTTGATGGAATATATTTAGTTAAAGATAAAATGCATTCAAAATGGCAAAAACGCATTGATATATATATGGGCGTAGACGTGAAAGCTGCCAAACAATGGGGCAAAAAACGGGTTTGTATTGAATATGGCATTCCTAAAGCAACTGTACTTACTTCGATTCAGCTTCCGACAAAATAAAAGGATAAGCCTCTTTTACTTGTTGTAGTTCCGTCTTAGTTAGTTTATCTGCAGGCTTTCTAAATACCTTCATGCTGTAATCTTTCCTTAATTCGTAGTAGGCTTTTGTTAATTCATTCTGTACAGCAACATAAGTTTTATAAGTTGTTCGTTGTCCGTTTAGCAACGAAACCACAGCTGTTTTAGGATTATCTGAAAGGGTAATGTTTTTTAAGCCTTGGCAATAGTTACAGCTACCATCGCCATTATTATCTAAAAAAATCTTGGTGAGGTCTTTCAGGTTTTCAATAGGAACTATCTGATTTTCAATCATAATATCATCGCTATTATTAACTAGAATTCGTAAAATATTACGCTCGTTAATGTCTGATGAACAATCCATTCCCGGAGGACATTCTCTAGGCAAAAGTCTGTTAATACCTTCATCTGAAGAGATTGTAGCAGTAACTAAAAAGAAAATAAGCAATAAAAATGCGATGTCTGCCATAGACCCCGCATTTACTTCAGGTACTAATTTTGAGTGTCTCATGATTATAGAATTAAATGTTAATGTGAAAAATGAATCACAATAATAATACCGTAATTATGAGCTCCTTAGTTAATGTGCATACCGCTTGGTACCTTTCCAGATGCCCGAATAATACGACTGAAAGTCTTCAATCTTTTTACCACGCATTAAGTCTTGCTGAGTCAAGGCATTTAATCTTCTAGATATTTTTACTAAAGTTTTCATTGGATTGATTTTAATAATTAATACTGAAACAGGTTCAGCACATGCTGATGAAGGTCTTTGGTTTAAAAAGACGTTACTTATCTGTAACGTCTTTTTGTGTTCCATTCGTGGCTTTTTGATCCTTGTAATGTTCCTGTAATTTGATTGTTGTTTAAAGTTCTCATGATTTTTGATTTTTAATTGATGAATAATTATTTTAATGATTATACCAAGTAGACGAGCATAATATTATTTTGTTACAGTACTATGTATAACAAAGTAATAAATTAACAAGATTTAACGTTTTTACAAAGAAATAGGGCACAAGTAATTTAATATTTTTGCATCTAAAGTCATTTAGGAATAGTTTTTGCTTTTACCGATTTAGAAAATTGAATGTATCAAGTAATTCGTAAAAGATTAATAATATCTTTGAAGCGGCATGAACAACAGATTAAATATTTTACCATTGATGAAACCTTATGTTTTATGTATTGTTATGCTATTTTTTTCAATAGCTGTGCAGGCTCAAATAGATTCTAGAAAAAAATCTATTGCCATACCTGCTATTGAAGCTGAAAAAGATTCTACAGATGCGAGTCCATTAACACCATCAAAACCCATAGAAAACAATACGACTTTAGGGATGAACAATCCAAAAGTATCTCCAACGCTCGATATGCCTAAAAAGGAATTTTCGATGTTCCCGAAAGAAGAATTTGGTAATCCTGGGGAATTGTACTCTAAAAATCTTAAAAAAATTGAAAATGAAGTAAAGCCCGAAGGTCACGGACTTTATGCAGGCTTAAATGAAGATGCGAATTGGGGAGATTACAGAACAGATTCTGATTTTATTGAAATCTATTACCGAGATTGGGGTGCCGAAGATGCTGATGTTATAGGTATTTTAATTGATGGCGATTTTTACAAACCTAGAGTTTTACTTACTTCAGGTTTTCAAGGTTTTAAGCTTAAATTAAACCAAGGCGTTAATAAAATTCAGTTTTTAGCCATTAATGAGGGATTTTCAATACCTAATACTGCTGAGTATAAAATTATCGATGATAAGAGAAACCTTATCACAGGTAAAATATGGCCGCTTTCTGCAGGCGTTAAAGTGACTATTCGAATTATAAAGGAATAATAGTTACTATGTAACGATCTCTTCAATCTTTTGCAATTCTTCTTGAGAAAAGTCTAAACAGTCTAAAGATTTTACATTTTCTTTCAATTGTTTTGAAGAACTTGCGCCCACTAATACCGAAGCAACTTCAGGTTGTCTTAAAATCCAAGCAATGGCCATTTGCGATAATTTTTGTCCGCGTTTTTGAGCGATTTCATTCAGACTTTGAATTTTACTAAGGTTAGATTGCACAATATCAGCATTCAAAAAGATAGAATCATTTCCTGCACGAGAGTTTTTAGGTATCCCGTTTAAGTACTTATCAGTAAGCATCCCTTGTGCTAAAGGCGAATACGCAATGCAACCAACACCATGCGTGTTTAACGTATCTAGAAGTCCGTCTTCAACCCAACGGTCAAACATGGAGTATCTGGCTTGATTTAAAATAAATGGCACATTCATGTCCTTTAAAAGCTTTGCAGCTCGTTGGGTTTCATCAAGACCATAATTAGAAATACCCGCGTACAACGCTTTTCCTTGTCGCACAATATCAGCAAGCGCACCCATAGATTCCTCTAGTGGTGTATCAGGATCGTAACGGTGATGATAGAACACATCAACATAATCTAATCCCATGCGTTTTAAACTTTGGTCTAAACTCGAAATTAAATATTTTCTAGACCCGAAATCGCCATAAGGCCCAGACCACATACCATAACCAGCTTTTGTGGCTATAAACAATTCATCGCGATATGCTTTAAAATCTTGCTTTAAAATGGTTCCAAAATTAGTTTCGGCAGATCCTGGAGGCGGACCGTAGTTATTGGCTAAATCAATATGCGTGATACCTAAATCGAAAGCGGTTCTTAAAATGTCTCTTCCATTTTCAATATCATCCACAAAACCAAAGTTATGCCATAAACCAAGCGAAATAGCAGGTAAAAGTACACCACTTTTTCCAGTACGTTTGTACGTCATAGTATCGTATCTGCTTTCATTAGCTACATAGCTATTTTCTTGAGATTTGTCTTGATTTTGCATGCCTATCGATTTAATTTAAACAAATGTATTAATTCCTTTTTTAAAGCCTAAAGATTTTTATGAGTTCTACAAGATAAATCTAAAACGAATTGTACGTCAATAGTTTAGCCCAATTATATTAAAAAAACTTTTAAAAAATTGAATACAAAAAATCAATAACTGTTAACATTAGTTTGATAATTTCCCGTTAAACATGCTCAATAAACGCTTAAAAGGTGTTATTTTTGCACGTTGCAAAAAATTAAGTATGTCGATAACGAAAGCAGAATTAGAATTAGAAGAAAGAGCAGAAGGCAAAAGTTTATACAGCTACCAAAAAGGTGCCATTGATAAAATTTTTACCGCTTTTGAAGAATCACCAGAAGATTATCACTTACTGTATCAATTACCAACAGGTGGTGGTAAAACGGTAATTTTTTCAGAAATCGTTAGACAATATTTAAAGCATCATCAAAAGAAAGTATTGGTGATGACACATCGTATAGAATTGTGTAAGCAAACCTCAAACATGCTCACAGAATTTGGTGTACATAACAAGGTTGTAGATAGTAAAGCCGATTTAAGCGATCAAGCAGATTACAGTTGTTTTGTGGCTATGGTAGAAACCTTAAACAACCGATTGAATGATGATAAGCTTGATATTTCTGATATTGGATTGGTTATTATTGATGAGGCACACTACAATTCATTTACCAAACTCTTTAAGTTTTTTAGTCAGTCGTTTATTTTAGGAGTTACTGCAACACCTTTAAGTTCGAGTATTGAATTGCCAATGACCGATAATTACGATGAGTTAATTGTTGGTGAAAGCATAGAATCGTTGATTGAAAATGGCTTTTTAGCACGCGCCGAAATGTACACTTATAACGTGGGATTAACTTCTTTAGTTGTTGGAGCCAATGGTGATTACACCGTTAAATCATCGGAAGACTTGTATACCGATAACGACATGCTATCCAAGTTGTTACAAGCTTATGAAGAACGTTCGAAAGGTAAAAAAACATTAATATTTAATAACGGTATCAACACCTCTTTACATGTTTACGATACCTTTAGAAGAGCAGGTTATCCTGTAGCGCATTTAGATAATACCAATACTAAAAAAGAGCGCGCCATGATACTAAAATGGTTTAAGAAAACCCCAGATGCCATTTTAACATCGGTTAGTATTTTAACCACTGGTTTTGATGAACCAACTGTTGAAAGTATCATTTTAAACCGAGCAACCAAATCGTTAACCTTGTATTACCAAATGATTGGTCGTGGGTCGCGTATTTTAAAAGATAAAAAATCGTTTACGGTTGTCGATTTAGGAAACAATTTCCATAGGTTTGGGCCTTGGGGCGATAATCTGGATTGGCAACGCATCTTTAAATCGCCTAACTATTACTTAGATGCTATTTTAAGTGATGAAGAGTTAGAAAGCAATTTTAGATATGAAATGCCCGATGAGTTGCGTGCACAGTTCGCAAAATCTGAAGACGTACATTTTGATATCCAGAAAGTGTATGTCGATTCTATTAGAGCCGGTGAATCATCAAAAGTAGTGTTGGAACGTTCTATTGAGCAACATGGTAAAATATGTATTGAAAACAGCGAAGACGTTTACGATGCTATTGCCTTAGCGAAACAGTTGGGCGACGATATCGACTTTAGAATCCAGCGTTATACCAAGTGTATTAGTAAAAGTACATTTAACTTTGTGGAATGGCTAAAAGGCGATTACCGCAAGAAACTCAACTCGTATTTACGTTCAAACTTCGATGAAGTTTTTGAACAAATTCATGGTTATCCACCAGAAGATTAAGGTTTCCTGAATTTTATTTTCATTCACCCTCCAATCTCAGGGCAACACTATCGTAATAGTCTTGGGTTAGTTTCTCGGTCCATATGGTTGGTTGCTTACCATAAATTGCGATATAGGAAACAGAATTTTTGGCTGAAGCTGTATGCCAATGTTCGGTATCTTTCTTACAGTTTACCACATCGCCTTTTTTTATGATAATGGGTTCTTTACCCTTTTCTTGATAGTAACCTACACCATCAACAACAATAATAATTTGGGTTGTTGTGTGTTTGTGCCAATCTAAAGTGGAGTTGGCGCTAAAAGTAGCTTGTGTAATATTTTGATTGAAATCGTCGTCCCCTTCTACTAAAAAATTCAACCAAGCATCACCAATATGATGTGTGTTTGGGGCTTTAATACCTTCACTTAAATATGAACTTATTTGATAATTGGCATTTTGAGCAAAAATAAAAAAGGGGAGCAGGATAGCTAAAATTATGAACGGTTTTTTCATGGTTTCGTTTTCGAATTATTGATGAACAACTTATCCAAGATAAAAAAATGTTTGTTGTTTAATTTATTATTAATAAACATAAATCTAATACATAAATTCTCAACCAAGTGATGTAAAATCTACTAAATTTGTTTACTTAGTTAATCGTTATTTAAATAACGACGGAAATAAAACATGATATCATTTTCATATGCACTTGAAATCTATGAAATTAAATCCAGTCAAAAAGTATACAACTTTCGAAATTCTGTATAAGGACTTCTGCCTATTTATGTCCGACCTTTGTCTTATTCTTTTAAATAATAAAAAATAGACACAATGAATATAAATCAATTTGGTAAAAACGGTTGGACACCTGATAGAATTGAAAATCTGAATGGCAAAACATATGTTATAACCGGAACAACAAGCGGAACAGGTTTTGAAGCATCAAAAATATTGTTATCAAAGGGAGCAAAAGTGGTTATGTTGAATAGAAATCCTAAAAAATCTGCAGACACTATTACTGCTTTAAAACTAGAACTCGGAAATGATATTGAAGTATCATCCATACAAATGGATTTAGCAGTACAAAATTCAGTAAAAAAAGCTGCTGAAGAAGTTATTAAAACTGTGCCAAAAATTGATGCACTTATCTGTAATGCTGCAATTGCCCAGGTACCTAAACAAACGCTTACTGAAGATGGCTGGGAAAGCCAAATGGGGACGAACCACTTCGGAAATTTCACGCTTCAAGGATTATTATTTCCATTGATAGAAAAATCTAAAGGACGCATAGTAACCGTAGGAAGTATGGGTTATAATATGGGTATTAAAACCATACAGTTTGACGATTTGAACTGGGATAAAAACTACAATCCAAACGGTGTATATAGCCAAAGTAAGTTAGCACAAATCATGTGTGTTTACGAATTGCAAGATCGTCTAAATGAAGCAAATAAGTCAGATGTAAAAGCATATGCTTGTCATCCAGGAGCTTCTAGAACTTCATTGATTAAAACCAGTGGTAGTTTAATGACTCGCTTTGTTTGGCAACTGATGAAATTGTCGCCATTAGTACAATCGGCAGAAAAAGGGGCTTATCCGCAATTGATGTGTGCCACAGAACCAAATTTAGACCAAAGTGGTTTTTATGGTCCTACAGGTAGAAGTAATTGGACTGGTCCGGTTGGAGCACATAAATTAGAGCCTCACGCCAAAGACGAAACTGTAGCTAAAAAACTTTGGGAACTTTCAGAAAAAGAAACAGGAGTAACATGGAACATTTAGAACAAATTAAATGAAAGTAATCATAACAGGTGCCACCGGAATGGTAGGCAAAGGTGTTTTATTAGAATGTTTAGATGATGATAGAATTGAACAAATTCTTCTTATTAATAGATCTGATATTGACCTTAAGCATCCGAAAATAAAAGAAATTATTCATCAAGACTTTACAGATTTTAGCTCAGTTCAACAGGAATTTAAAGAGTATAACGCTTGTTTTCACTGTATGGGAGTTTCTTCAGTAGGAATAACAGAAGAACAATATTATAAATTTACTTATACCATTACGGAAGCTTTAGTTAATGCCGTTTACAATACCAACCCTAATTCAATTTTTATTTATGTTTCAGGGGAAGGAACGGACAGCACTGAAAAAGGTAAATCTATGTGGGCAAGAGTAAAAGGTAAAACAGAAAATTTAATTTTAAATAAAGGTTTTAAAGATGCTTACATGTTCAGGCCAGGAGTTATTTTACCAAAACGCGGCATTACATCTAAAACTAAATTGTACAATGTTTTCTATCTGATTACGCGTCCAATATTTCCTTTATTACAAAAAATGAAGTCAGTAACAACAACAGAAAAATTGGGAAAAGCCATGATAGAATTAATCAATAATCAGCAACAAATGAAAATTTTGTCTGGAAGTGACATTAACCAAACTGTTATAAACGATTAAAATATGCAACATTTTAAAACATTATCATCATATTTAGATTATTTAGGGCTACCTCGACCAGAGCATCCTATGTTAAGCATTTTCAACTCAAAAGAAGATGGCTTTTTGCCATGTCCAAGAGAAAGTTCACCACCAATTACAAATGATTGTTATTCCATTAGTTTTAAAAAATATGTAAAGGGAAATTTAAACTACGGACGTACAAAATATGATTTTACCAATGGTGCTTTGATTTTTATTGCTCCAAAACAAGTGTTACAATGGGACAGTAGTATCGTTTTTGAACAAAAAGGATTCTCAATAAACTTTCATGAAGATTTCCTAAAAGGAACAGCATTAGCCCAACAAATAAAGAAATACGGTTTCTTTTCATATTCTGTAAATGAGGCGTTACATCTTTCGCCTAAAGAAGAGAAGCAAATGGAGTCTATTGTAGAAAATATTGAAATCGAATATCAGAATAACCAAGATGAATTTAGTAAGGATATTATCATTTCTCAATTGGATACCTTGCTGAAATATGCCAATCGGTTTTACGAAAGACAGTTTTTAAATAGGAAAGAACTATCTAACGACTTGTTAGAGCAATTTAATGGGTATATAACAGAGTACTTTGAATCGGGACAATTGCAAGAAAAAGGCATTCCGAGTATTGAAAAAATCGCTGATAACATGTCTATTTCTAAACGTTACTTAAGTGATACTTTGAAAAAAGAAACTGGTAAAACCACATCAGAGCATTTACAATTGCTTTTAGTTGATGAAGCAAAAAATATATTATTACAACCAAATAAGAGCATATCTGAAGTGGCTTATGAATTAGGGTTTGAATATCCACAATATTTTTCGAGATTATTTAAAAAGAAAGCAGGTATAAGCCCAACCGAATACAGAGAAAAATATAAATTAAATTAACTATGGAACTATTGAAATTAGCCACAGAATGGGCAAAAGCGGAAGTCTTCTCAACACGTTTTTTTATCCTTTTTGCCATTATATTTATAATCGCTAGCATTGGATTTTGGCAGTTAGGAAAAACGGATTTAGCAAAAGCATACATCATACCTACATTGGTGGCTGGTATATTACTTTTAATTATTGGTAGCGGTTTAAACTACACGAATATTCAAAGAGTGAAACAATTTGAAAAAGACTATAATACTGATGTACCTGCTTTTTACCAGTCTGAAATTGAACGTACAGAAAGCACTTTAAAGGAATACACCGTTGTATTTAAGGTTATTCCTATTTTAATTATTGTAGCAGCTTTACTCATTCTATTTTTTAATTCAATAACATGGAGAGCCATTAGCATTACAACAATTGCCATGTTAATTGTAATCTTATTAATTGACGGAACAGCATATGCAAGAATGGAAAAATACCATAAAGAATTGCAGATGATTGATATAGAAAATGAAACCAAAAAATAGTTACAATTAACATTATTTGTAAGTTATAGCGGTTTGAGTGATAACTTGTGTCAATAATTTATAATTCTTAAAAAATACATCTGGCATCCGCGTTAGGGATTGAACGGCTTGTTTGAGCTCACCGACGCAGGAGGAAGCGAGTAGTGAAAGCCCGACCCTTGCGGTAACCTGCCTGCCGGCAGACAGGCGACCTAAAAAACACTTAACGATACGGTATAACTGATTATTAAGTGAATAAACTATTAATGGGCTGAATATTATAGCATCAGGAATTTTAAGCGTATCTTTACAACTTATAAATTTTAAAACCGAGTAGGAGTATTAAACTATGGCAAAATCGCAAGTTACATTTAACAAAATTGAAAAAGAGAAAAAACGTTTAAAGAAGAGAGAGGAAAAGCAAAAAAAGAAAGAAGCTAGAAGAGCTGAAGCTAAGGAAAACCCACAGGGCATCCAGTTTGCTTATGTTGATTTTAATGGAAATTTAACCGATACGCCACCAGATCCTGCATTGCGAGAAAAAATTGAAGCTGAAAGTATAGAACTTGGAATTCCTAAAAAAGAGGATAGAGAAGAGGAAGAACCTGCCGCAAAAGAGGGTAAAGTGTCTTTCTTTGACCACTCTAAAGGTTTTGGTTTTATTATAGACAGCATTAACCAAGAGAAATATTTTGTGCATGTAAGCGGTACGCTTGAGCCTATTGAGGAAAACGATAAGGTAACTTACGAATTAGAGCGTGGACAAAAGGGCATGAATGCCGTTAGGGTTAAGAAAATCTAATTACTTTTTAAATACTTAATAACTTTTAACAAGAAAGGCCAGTATGAGTGCATCGCGAAAAACGATTCTTATCATTTTAGCCTTTTTTGCTATTTATGTTATTTGGGGTTCTACTTACTTACTTAATAAAATTGCGGTTTCGCAATTACCACCATTCTTTTTAGCGTCTATACGGTTTCTTACAGCCAGTATCATTATTTTTATTATTGCCAAGGTTTTAGGGATTAGTCTTGCTATTTCGAAAAAACAACTTTTAAATACCACCATTGCAGGCTTGTTGTTTTTAACCTTAGGTAACGGGCTTGCGGTTTTAGCATTAAAGTATATTGATAGTGGCTTTGCGGCGTTAGAAATATCGGCACAACCTCTTGTGGTACTTATTATGATGCGGGTTTTACAAGGGAAACGCATTCAACTGATGTCTTACATTGGTGTGGTTCTGGGTTTTATTGGGATATTTTTACTGGTAAGCCAAAAAGAATTAATTACTAAAGAAGGTCAAGTTTTAGGTATGGTTTTAATTTTTGCCTGTATGCTATGTTGGGCTTATGCCAGCTTATTTGTTGGCAATGCCGAATTACCTAAAAACCATTTTGTAAACACAGGCTACCAGATGCTTACTGGAGGCATTTTATTGGGATTAACCAGTTTGGTGCTGAATGAGCCTTGGTCTATGCCTCAAGATTGGCAAGCCGATGTGCAGTGGTCTATGTTTGGGCTTATTTTATTTGGAAGTATTATAGCCTTTACAGCTTTTAATTATTTGCTAAAAGAAGTATCTCCAGATAAAGTAGCCACCTCAACCTATGTAAACCCGATTATAGCTTTAATTTTAGGTTGGTGGATACTCAACGAAGTCATTACTATGCAATCGATAATTGCAGCTGTTATTTTACTAACTGGCGTTTATTTTATTAATACGAAACGCAAATTTAAACCACGATATATTGGACGTTAAACAAGCTATAAAATTCATGATAATTAGCACCTTGGCCTTTGCTTGTATGAATGCCATTGTGAAACATTTAACCGATATTGGCGCCTTCCAAATTGTATTTTTCAGATCGGTAAGTTCATTGTTTTTTACCTTTGGTTTTTTAATAAAAAATAAGATTCCTATTCTTGGTAATAACCGTAAACTTTTAGTTTTAAGAGGTATTGTTGGTGTTATTTCTATGAGTCTGTTTTTTATGTCTACCAAATATTTACCTATAGGCACCGCGGTATCTTTACGTTATATGGCGCCTATTTTTGCGGCCGTATTTGCGATTTACTTTTTAAAAGAACGGATAAAACCAATGCAATGGATATTCTTCTTTATGGCATTTGCCGGGGTTTTAATTTTGAAAGGTTTTGATACCGAATTAGATAGCTACGGATTACTATTAATCATTGTGTCGGCTATTTTTAGTGGCTTAGTTTACATTGTAATTAGTAAAATAGGGAAAGGCGATCATCCAGTTGTGGTGGTGAATTATTTTATGGTGATATCTACCATTGTAGGTCTCGCGTTTTCAATAAACAATTGGATAAACCCGGTGGGAATTGAATGGTTGATGCTTATTGGTTTAGGTCTTTTTGGGTATTTCGGACAGGTTTACATGACGAAGGCTTTTCAAATTGCAGCAACCAACCAAGTAGCACCATTAAAATATCTAGAAGTGATTTTTACGCTTTTATTAGGTGTGATACTGTTTAGCGAAGTATATACTCTATACAGTCTTTTAGCTATTGCCTTAATAATTTCAGGTTTGGTACTTAATGCCGTGTATAAAGGAAAACCAAGTAAATCATAGTTTAATTATGCTATCTTATTTTGTAATTTTGCACCGATTAAAATTTAAACAGCTGCTTAATGAAATTTAAAACCCGCGTAAATAAAGTAAGGCGAAGCATTATGCGAAGCATTACCAAAAACATTGGAAGTTCTTATTCTGAACCAAAAAAGGGTGATATAGCTGTTTCAGAAATTAAATCGGTACTTATCATTAGGCCTAATCATCGTTTAGGAAATCAGTTGTTATTAACACCATTGGTTCAAGAAGTAATTAACACTTTTGAAGGCTGTACTATCGATTTATTTGTAAAAGGCGGAGTTGCGCATCCGGTGTTTGAAAATTACACGCAAATCAATAACATCATAAAATTACCTCGAAAGCCTTTTGATAATGTTTTTAAGTATGCTAAAAGCTGGTTGTCTATTAAAAAGCAATCTTACGATTTGGTTATTAATGCCGATAGGAATTCGTCTTCAGGGAAATTACTAACCCAACTAGCTAAGGCAAAAATTAAAGTTTTTGGCGATATTGATGAAAGCATTAAAGAAACTTATGCAGACCACGAGCATATTTCTAAATATCCCGTTTACAACTTAAGATTTTATTTAACCAAACTAGGTTTAGATAAACCAGAAGCTGAAATGCCTGTTTTAGATATAAAATTGAGCGATGAAGAAATTGCGAATGGCAAAACCATACTAAACGATATTATTAAGAATAACGGTAAGAAAACCATCTGTATTTACACCAATGCAACGGGAAACAAATGTTATTCTGAAGCATGGTGGGAGAATGTATATTCTCGATTATTAAAAGAATATCCGGATTATAACATCATAGAAATGTTACCAATAGAAAACATTTCGAAGATAAATTTTAAAGCGCCACATTTTTACAGTCAGGATATTCGCGAAATGGGTGCCATTATTAGAAATACCAGTATTTTTATTTCTGCCGATAACGGCGTGATGCATTTAGCCAGCGCCTCTTTAGTCCCCGTGGTTGGATTTTTCTCCAGAACCAATACCAAAATCTATGGTTCTTATGGTAATGATAGTGTAGCGCTTAATACGAATGAAACCAACATTGATGATTGGTTTAAGGCTATTGGTAACATTCTTAATTAAGACCTCTTATAGTTAATTTAATTCATGTCAAAACATAACCAGTATTCGTTTATTAATCCAAATAAATTTCCTTTTTTCTATGGTTATGTTGTGCTGGTTGTTGGAAGTATAGGCGTTTTAGCAAGTATACCAGGTCAAACCGTTGGAGTGTCGGTTTTTACAGATCCTGTTAAAGATGCACTAGGTTTAACAAGAAATCAATTTAGCAATGCGTATATGATTGGCACGTTATTAAGTGCTTTTTTCGTTACCAGAGCAGGGGTATTATTTGATAGATACGGCGCCAGATTTGTTGCCTTTTTCGCTGCCATTTTTTTAGGGATATCGTTACTTTTATTTTCAATTGCAGTTACTATTAGCAATAATATAAAACAATTTTTACAAATGGATTCTTGGGTAGTGCCCTTTGCACTTATCTCCATATTATTTTTTTTCATTAGGTTCTGCGGTCAAGGTGTGCTGACCATGTCATCACGTAATATGATAATGATTTGGTTTGATAAAAATAGAGGTAAAGTAAACTCCATAAGTAGTATAGGTGTATCGCTAGGGTTTTCTAGTTCACCAATTTTTATAAATAAACTTATAGACAATCATGGGTGGGAAATTAGCTGGCAAATTATAGCCATTTGTTTGTTTATTTTTAGTTTTTGTATCCTGCAGTTTTATAGAAATAAGCCAGAAGATTTTAATTTGAAGCCTGATGGTTTTGATGATAAAATCAAAATCTTTGAGGTTAAAAAAGAAGAAACAAGTTTTACTCTACAAGAAGCAAAACAAACCCGAGCTTTTTGGATGATAGGATTTATTTTAGCATTTAATAGTTTTTTTATAACAGGTTTTACATTTCATGTGGTTTCTATTTTTGCTAGTCAGGATTACACCAAATCGCAAGCTATTGCAGTGTTTTTACCCATATCTATTATAGCGATTGCAGTATCTACATTATGTAATGTTTTAAGCGACTATATTCAACACAAAATATACATTTACATTATGATTATTAGTGGGATTTTGGCCTCATTTGGGTTGTTGTTTTTGTCGCATACTATTGGGATTTACCTTTTAATAATAGGATTAGGTTTACTTAGTGGTTTGTTTGCTGTTGTAAATGCGGTAACATGGCCTCGATATTATGGAAGAAAATATTTAGGTTCCATCACAGGTAAAGTAATGAGTTTTATAGTTATAGCTAGTGCTATTGCACCTAGTTTGTTTAGCTATTGTTTTACTACTTTTGGCTCTTATAGTTATATAACTTATATTACTTTAGGGTTTCTTATATTTTTAATTATCGCTGCTTTAAAAGTTAAAAATCCACAACATTCTTAATCTTTTAAGAATTTGTATAAATTCACATATCTAAACCCATTGATTTTAGCTTTTTACCTAAACCTAACAATTATTTAAAACACTATTATTTCTATGTTACATTCATAAATACTTGCAGTAGCTGTTTAATTAATTACAAATAAGTCACGAAAAATTAGATACTCCTAAATCTTATTATAGTAAATTTCATTTAAAAGGCTAACACGCTGTATTTTAACAGGTTTTTAAGTTACAATTATCTTAAATTTTTATAATTTAGAAGGAATCTTTATTCCTTGAGCTATGAAAAATTATTGGTTGGTTATTTGTGCTTTTCTTGTTTTGGCATTTTCATGTAAATCATCAAAATCTAAATTCACAGATGCCGAAATAAACGCCTTAGAAACTTTAATTGAAAGTAAACATTATACAATAGAGTCCGATTGGGCAAATCCGCAAGTTACCTATGCCATGCAACAGGTTTTAAACTCTGGGCTCATGCAACGTGGTAGCTCCCCAAATGCTATTAGTTTAATAGGAAACCCCAATCATTTAACTATTAAAAATGACAGTGTCACATCGTATTTGCCTTATTTTGGAGAGCGCCAAATGGGTGCCGCTTATGGTGATTCTGGTGCTATTGAGTTGCAAGGTTTAATTGAAAACTATGAAGTCTCAAAAGGAAAGCGAAATAATTACATCGTTAAATTCGATGCTAAAAGTAAAACGGAGCGCTTTAATGTGATCATTCTGATATTCCCAAATTTAAAAAGTGCTTTGCGCATACAGAGTTCATCCAGGTTTCCAATTGCTTATTCTGGCCGCGTAGAAGCCATAAACCCATAAAAGCTCATTCGGTGTTAAAAATGCATGCGTTTCATCTATTCATCGTAAAATTTTATAGTTCAATCGAGTTTTTTGTTTAAAACCACCTGTAGTCATTTAGTTTTGAGGAGATTAAAAATTTCCCCAAATGAAAAAATTAATAACACTACTTACTTTTGCCGCTTTTAGCCTACTGCAAGCGCAAGAAACCGCTAATCTTCCAGAAAATTTCAAAAAGCGAAGTCCGATTTACGATTATTCAGAAAAAAAGCTGAACAATGTAGATACCATTCCAGATTTTGAAGCTAAATCTCAGAAGTTAAAAATTACAGGTACGATTTATGAAAGTGATGGCGTAACACCTGCAAAAAATGTGCTTTTATTCATTCATCATACCGATGAAAATGGAAATTTCGAATTAAAAAGACAAAATAAAAAACGCTACGTACACCACAGAGGCTGGGTAAAAACAGATGCTGATGGCAAATACACCTTTTACACTTTTATTCCAGGGAATTATATTTACAGTAACGAGCTAAAACAAATATTACCTATTGTTAAAGAGCCTAATAAACCTGAATATAAAATTGAAACCTTTCTGTTTGATGACGATCCGTTATTAAC
The DNA here is from genome assembly GCF_030344935.1 of Algibacter luteus. Classification (NCBI taxonomy): domain Bacteria; kingdom Pseudomonadati; phylum Bacteroidota; class Flavobacteriia; order Flavobacteriales; family Flavobacteriaceae; genus Algibacter; species Algibacter luteus. The sequence goes on from NZ_CP128313.1 coordinate 2,216,127, forward strand.
TGGAAAATGTAGAACCAAAGTTGAGGAAACAAATCCTAACCGAATTCTTAAACTGAACAAAAAAGAAGGCTTATTTGAAGCCACAAGAGATATTGTATTGGGTCAAGAAGGAGAACCTTCGTTTTAAACACATAAAAAATTATATAAATGAGACATGTTTATTTTTAAGCATGTCTTTTTTTTAATAAGTAAAGGCAACGCCTGGTATATCAAGAACAATATGGTCAGATATCGAATTGCGATTAAAAAGTTAAACTAACTATTCTATAATTTCACCTTTTTCTTCAGCAACAATTTTCCCCCAATTAGCAATTGCCATCAATACAGGCGCTAAACTTTCACCAAAAGGCGTTAAGGCATATTCTACTTTTAAAGGTGGTTTTTTGGTGTAAACCTTCCTTGTAATTAATCCATCACTTTCCAATTGCTTTAGTTGTAAACTTAAAGTACGTTCGGTAATGGTTGAAATTAATTTATACAATTCATTATATCTTTTTTTGCCGTCAACAAGGTATATAAGAATTACACTTTTCCATTTTCCACCAATGAGTTCCATGGCAATACTCGTAGTGCAAGAAAACATTTTGTCGTTATACTTTATTAATCGCTTTTTATGTTCAATTTCCATAATTCATTTATAATACCATGCAAAGGTACAACACTATCATTTATTATACAACTATACTTTTTATAGTATATTTACTATTTTTTATTATACTGATAATCAATATAATAAAAGAAAATTTTTATCAAAATTACATACTATCATATTTGACCGTTATTGTGAGATTCATAAACTACCTTTACTTTTGCACTATACTTTTGATAGTAGAATTAATAATAATAAAAAATTAAAATATGAATACCGAAACCATCTCAAGAGAGGACATTATTGAAGCATTTAATTTTAGACATGCAACTAAAGAGTTTGATGCGACTAAAAAATTAACGGAAGACGATATTAATTTCATCCTAAAAACAGCAAATCTTTCACCAAGTTCTTTTGGTTTTGAACCTTGGCATTTTGTAATTGTTCAAGATCAAGAACTACGCGAATTATTAAAACCAGTAGCTTGGGGCGCACCTTTGAAACTCGATACCGCAAGTCATTTTGTGTTAGGTTTAAGTATGAAAGCGCCTATGGTAAAACATGATGCTAAATACATAGAGCATATGTTGAAAGATGTAAAGCAAATGCCTTCAGATGTAATTGAAATGTACTCTAAATTTTATAGAGAGTTTCAAGAGCGCGATTTTAATTTAGATACAGACAAAAAATTATTCGATTGGTCATCTAAACAAACTTACATTGCCTTAGGTAATATGATGACTTCAGCAGCCTTGGCAGGTATTGATTCTTGCCCGATTGAAGGATTTCATCAAGAACAAGCAGAAGCTTTGCTTAGAGAAAAATTTGGAGTAGATACTGATAAATACGGATTGTCATTTATGGTGGCTTTTGGTTACAGAAAAGCAGATCCAGAATTCCCGAAATCTAGAAGAGCTTTTGAAGAGATTGTCACCTGGAAATAAATTAATATGAAAAAGCTAGTATTATTTCTTGTTGTAATTGTATTTAACGAGTTTGTCATTGCACAAACACTTACAACGGACAATACTATTTCTAAAAATGAAGTGGTAGTTGCAAGCGATGTGAAATGGGGTTGGTTAAATCCCTTGCGTGGTGATAAAAGTCCTGCGGCTGGACAACTTTGGGGAGACCGAACGGATACTTTAGCTTCAGGGTTTTTAGTAAAATTTAAAAAAGGATTTTCCTCACCACCACATATTCATAATGTAACCTATCGAGGTGTAGTTATAAAAGGTTTGTTGCATAACGACGATGAAAATGCAAAAAAACAATGGTTACCCACAGGTTCTTTTTGGCAACAACCAGCAGGCGAGGTGCACATCACTGCGGCTTTAGGAGAAGATAATTTAGCCTATATAGAAATTCAAAAAGGCCCGTATTTGGTAAAGCCAACCACAGATGCTTTTGATAGTGAGGAACGCCCATTGAATTTGGACACTTCGAATTTGGTTTGGTTAAACCCTGAAGATATTAGTTGGGTTTCGAGTAATAGTAATGTAGAAACTGCATTTTTATGGGGAACACTTGAAGACGGACAATTACGCGCATCACTTTTAAAACTACCTGCTAATTTTAAAGGTGAATTAAAAAATTTAAGTACAAATTTTAGAGTTGTGGTTATATCTGGTGGTGTAACACATCAATTTTCTAAAACAGGCATAAAACACCAATTAGAACCAGGTTCATATTTTGGGTTAAAAGAAAATGCTTCAATACACCTAAATACAACTATCGATACGATTATTTACATTCGTTCTAATGGCGATTTTAAAGTAAAATAAATAGTGTAAAATACTTTAAACGCAATTGTTTTAAAGTTTATTTTGATTGATTGATTTATAGCAGAAAAAGCTCCCGAACGTAAATTGTTCAAAGAGTAGCTTCTTCAATTAAAAGAATTATAAGTATGAAACCATTCGAAAATATAAATAAAGCATACAATTCTGTTTTTAAACCAAACGAATTAAGCGTTGGGGTGGTAGTGCCCATTGAAAGGTACGCAACTGGCCCTATACCAACAATGCAAGATCATGTAAAACGTGTACAACAAGTTGAAAATTTAGGTTTTAAATCGATATGGATTCGAGACATTCCGTTTAATGTACCAAATTTTGGTGATGCTGGTCAGACTTTCGATCCGTTTACATATTTAGGCTTTTTGGCTGGTCAAACTTCAGAAATAGCTTTAGGTGTTTCTAGTATTGCGTTACCTTTACACCATCCTTTAAACGTTGCTAAAGCAGCTACAAGTATCGACCAATTATCTGGTGGAAGATTGCTTTTAGGTGTGGCATCTGGAGATAGATTTGATGAATATCCAGCCATGGGAATTGATTATGAAAACCGAAGTGAATTGTTTAGAGAGTCATTCAATTATATTAGAAATGCTCAAAATAATTTCCCAACGTTTGAAACTAAAAACTTTGGAAGATTACAAGGTAATATTGATATGTTGCCAAAACCAACTTCAGGCAAAATTCCGATGCTTATGACAGGAAGTAGCAGGCAAAGTTTAGAATGGAATGCACTACATGCGGATGGTTGGATGAATTATCCTAGAGATTTATACAACCAAAATAACACCATTAGGCAATACAGAGAATTAGTGGCAGAATCCTCGAAATATAACAAGCCTTTTATGCAACCTATGTATATAGATTTAACGGAAGACCCAAATGCAAAGCCACAACCCATTCAATTAGGATTTAGATTAGGCATTAATTATCTAGCTGATTATTTAGATAAATTAAGAAGCATAGGGGTGAATCATTTAGCTTTAAACCTTCGATTTAATTCAAAGGATATAAATGATTCTTTAGAACTTATTGCAAAACATGTTTTGCCAGAATTTCATAATAATACACAAAATATAAAACACCATGCATAAACATATTTTAATTACAGGAAGTACAGATGGTATAGGCAATTTAACCGCTTTAAAACTGGCTAAAGAAGGCCATTTTATGTATTTACATGGAAGAAATGAAGCAAAACTAAACGCTGTTGTTTCAGAGTTTAAAGAAGTTTCAAAAAACCCAAATATAAAAGGATATGTTGCGGATTTTTCAGATTTAAACGCTGTTAAAATAATGGCCGAACGTGTAAAAAACGACATTCCTAAATTAGATATTTTAATCAATAATGCAGGAATATTCAAAACCAAAGACACTTTTGCAAAAAACAAATTGGATTATAGAATAGCAGTGAATTATTTGGCCCCGTTTATATTAACTAATGCACTACTTTCAAATTTAAAAAACACAGAATCTCCTAGAATTATTAATTTGAGTTCTGCTGCACAGTCTGCAGTTAAAAAAGGTGTTTTAATCGGTGCAACTGCGGTTAACTCTAGCGAAGCTTATGCACAAAGTAAATTAGCATTAACCATGTGGAGTTTCGATTTAGCAAAACAAGAGCCAAATATTACCATAATAGCTGTAAATCCAGGATCGTTATTAAATACTAAAATGGCTAACGAAGCTTATGGACAGCATTGGTCCCCTGCAGAAAAAGGTGTCGAGATTTTATATGCATTAGCGATGCATTCAAGTCATGTCGATAAATCTGGGCATTATTTTGACAATGATAAAGGTATTTACAGAAATGCACATCCAGATGCTTATGATCAACTAAAAATTGAAAACCTTTTGGAATCTACAAAATTGATTTTATCAGACCATTAATTCAAATTAAATTTTCAAAAATGATAGAATTTTAAAGTTTAAGAAATAACTACGTTTCTTTACTCAAATTAAGAGGTTGAATACAACTAGTCAACCTCTTTTTAATTTTAAAAAATCTAAAAAAAGTATTCAATGATTATTTAATTAAGGAATCCTTTGTGTTTTAATTTATTTAGTACTTTTATCGCGCATTTTTTAATAAAACAATGAGAAAATATAATATCGCTGTAATTCAGCTCAATCTTAATGATATTGCGGCAAACAACCTAAAAAAGTGTTTGCATTGGGTACGTGAAGCTGCCCAAAAAGGCGCAGAAGTTATTTGCTTACCAGAGCTTTATAGCAGTCATTATTTCTGCCAAACCGAAGATGTTGAAAATTTTTCAATAGCAGAACCTTTATACAGTACTTCATTTACAGCGTTTAGTGCCTTAGCTAAAGAACTTGGAGTTGTTATTATCGTACCATTCTTTGAAAAACGTATGGCTGGTATTTATCATAATAGCGCCTACATCATCGATACCGACGGTACTGAAGCAGGTTTGTATAGAAAAATGCATATTCCAGACGATCCGCATTTTTACGAAAAATTCTATTTCACGCCTGGTGATTTGGGATTTAAAAACAACGTCACTAAAAAAGGAAACATAGGTACTTTAATCTGTTGGGATCAATGGTATCCTGAAGCTGCAAGACTTACTGCTTTAAAAGGATCTGAAGTGCTATTTTACCCTACGGCAATTGGTTGGCATCCAGCTGAAAAAGCAGAATATGGTAAAAATCAATATGGCGCATGGATGAATGTTATGAAAGGTCATGCTGTAGCTAATGGCATTTATGTCGCTGCAGCAAACCGCATTGGTTTAGAAAAATATGTTCCTAATACGGCTGGTATTGAATTCTGGGGCGCTTCATTTATTGCAGGTCCTCAAGGTGAAATTTTAGCACAAGCTTCTCATGATAAAGAAGAAATTATAATGGCTGAAGTAGATTTAAATTTACAAGAAAATGTACGTCAGAATTGGCCATTTTTCAGAGACCGACGTATTGATGCTTTTCATGATTTAACCAAACGCGCAATCGATTAATGATGAGACGATTTCCGGCAGAATGGGAAAAACAAGAAGGTATTTTATTATGTTTCCCGCATAACGGTAAAGATTGGCCAGGGAAATTTCAGGCTATTCAATGGGCATTTGTCGAATTCATAAAAAAAATTGCAACCTACGAAACTGTATTTTTAATTGTTGTCAATTCAAAACAGCAAGCCAAAGTGAGCGATATGCTTAAAACGGCTACTGTAAATATTCAAAACGTTCGTTTTATTATTCACAAAACCAACCGCAGTTGGATGCGCGACTCTGGACCTATAATCGTTAAAAACGGAAGCAGGAGGGAAGCCCTAAATTTCAATTTCAACGCTTGGGCTAAATATAAAAATTACCAACTCGATAAAAATACTCCAGAAGTTGTAGCAAAAACTTTAAACGTGCCATTAACCCAAGTGCAATATAAAGGCAAACCAGTGGTTTTAGAAGGTGGTGCTTTAGAAGTTAACGGTAAAGGTACGCTTATAACTACTGAAGAATGTCTGTTACATCCAACAATTCAAGTGCGCAATGCTCTTTTCACAAAAGATGATTATGAGGCTGTTTTTAAAGAATATTTAGGAGTCACAAATACCATTTGGTTAGGTGATGGTATTATTGGCGATGACACTCACGGGCATATTGATGATTTATGTCGTTTTGTAAATGCTGATACCGTGGTTACCATTATTGAAACCGATAAAAAACATAAAAACTACAAACCCCTTCAGGACAATTTAAAGCGTTTGCAACAAGCAAAGCTCGAGAACGGAAAAGCGTTAAACATTGTAACTGTTCCTATGCCAAAAGACATCGTATTCGACAATTTAACGTTACCATCAAGTTATGTCAATTTTCTTATTACAAACAAAGTTGTTTTAGTGCCAACATTTAATGATGTTTCTGATAGAATAGCTTTAAATACTTTAGCTGAATGCTTCCCAGACAAAGAAGTTATAGGCATAAGCGCTATCGATCTTATTTGGGGCTTCGGGACCTTACATTGTTTGAGTCAGCAGATTCCTCATTAATATTTGACTTTCAAAATAATCATATTTCAGATTTAATTTTTTCTATGTATTGACGCATTTTGAGTCAAACCCAACGGATATAACTTGAAACGTAGCAAAAAAAGATTCTCTATTTTCAGCTGTAACTAATGTCTCTATTTTGGTGTTTTATTTAACCTAATAAACCCAAAATCATGAAAAAAACATTACTTATTTTATTTACCTTATTTATGTCTGTAATAGGGTATTCGCAAAGCGTTGGAGATACCTTCTTTGATAATTTTATAACCTTCGAAATTACTTCACTTACACCTAATGAGGTTAAAACCATAGGGTATGTTGTGTCTGGTGGACCTATAGTTAATGTTCCCGCTTCAGTTATAAATAGTGGTAATACATATACCGTTACTAGTATAGGTACCCAAACTTTTGCTAGTAAAAATTTAACGTCTGTCACACTTCCAAACAGTTTAGTAAATATAGATGATACGGCATTTACAAATAACGCTTTAACAAGTATTACAATTCCCAATAGTGTATCAAGTATTGGGTACGCTGCTTTTGGGGTCAATTCTATTACAAGTGTTATTATACCAGATAGTGTAACTAGTTTGGGAGATAGTGCTTTTGATAGCAATGCTTTAACTAGTGTAACGATCTCAAATAGCCTTTCAAGTCTTGGTCTGGCTACTTTTGCTAATAATAATTTAAGTACTGTTACAATTCCGAGTAGTATCACAGCTATTGGGAATAGTGTGTTTAGTAATAATCCTTTAACATGTGTAATATCAGAAGGCACCACACCTGCCACAATTGCTTCAGGCTCTACAACTGATTCTTTTGGAGGAAGCCGAAGCAATATCAATTTAACCATACCATTAGGTACAGCAACTGCTTATGCTGCTGAAACATGGACAGGCTTTAATAGCGTTGCTGAAGGATTTTCTAGTAATTTTGTGGTTGATCATATAACGTATCAAGTTACATCAACTACAAATAATACTGTAAAAACCTCAGACTACAATACTGCAGGTGGAACGGTTGTTAATATACCTTCAACAGTTACAAGAGCTTGTACTACATATAGTGTTACAGAAATTGGAGTAAATTCTTTTGCTCAGAATAATTTAACCAGTGTTACTATACCTACTAGTGTTACAAGTATTGGATTTCAAGCTTTTGCAAACAATGCTAATTTAACAAGTGCACCATTGCATAATGGCATTACTAGTATTGGGCATAATGCATTTAATAATTGTGCTCTAAATAGTGTCAATATCCCAACTAGTATGGTTACTATTGAAGATGGTACTTTTGTAAGCAATAACATAACTAGTGTCACTATTCCAAGTAATATTACAAGTATTGGAAGCTATGCTTTTCGTTTTAATAATTTAACAAGTATAAATATTCCTGATACTGTTTCAAGTATTGGAATTTATGCGTTTGCAAACAATAATATTTCTAATGCTACTCTTCCAAATAGTTTAACTACAATACCTGAAGGAACTTTTGATTTTAATAGCTTATCTAGTATAACAATACCAAGCACTGTTACCGTTATTGGTGAAAATGCTTTTAGAAGTAATAATTTTGCTACTGTTACTATTCCTGATGGCGTTACAACACTTGAACTTGGCGCTTTTTCACAAAATGTTATAACTAATGTTACAATCCCAAATAGTGTTACAAGTATTGGAATTCTAGCTTTTCGGTTGAATCAATTAACAGCTGTTACTATACCTGAAAATGTTACATTTATTGGTGAAAGGGCGTTTGTTAGTAACCCATTAACAGATGTAACTTCATTGGCGAATGTACCTCCAACTATTACAACTTCATCTGATTTCCCAGTTGTTATAGATTCTTTTAATAATGACCGTAGCGATATCCACCTTCACATACCTGCTGGCACTATGGGAGCTTATGTTACAGACTCTGGTGCTTTATGGACAGGATTTAATCCCGTTACTGAAGATGCATCATTAGGCGTTACTGATTTTGAGTTAACTAATAATATAAAAGTTATTAATACTAAAGATGAACTAAGAGTTATATCTTCAGGAAATGTAAAACTTAAGAGATACAACATTTACGCAATTACTGGTGCTAAAATAAAAGATGGTAAAGAAAGTATTATAGCTATTGATAATTTTTCAAATGGTATATATATATTAGAACTAAATTTTGATGAAGGTAAACTTTTAAAAAAGTTTGCGAAGTAAATAATGCTTTTACAATTGCTTAATTAAAATATATAAACCATTTATTTTTTGAACAAACCGTAAGCGTTTTTTAATGAAAACACTTGCGGTTTGTTGTTAATTATATGATTATACTTGTAATATTTTTTGCGAGTAGATTTTAATAGAAACTTTATAAGTTGTTTTTTAACATTAAGAATCTGTCATTATTTATATGAAAATCATCAAAACTACTTATTCTATTTTTATCTTTTTCTTGTTCATTACAGTTTCTGTTTTAGGTCAGGTTAAAGACATAGATAGCCTTAAAATGGAGTTGCTGAAACACAAAGAAATAGATTCCACAAGAGTTAACCTATTAAACAAGATAGCCTTCAGTTATCGTAGAAAAGATTTAAGTAAAACTTTAGATTATTTAAAAGAATCAGACAGTATTACCAATATTATAAATTTTCAAAAAGGCAAGGCGAGGAGCTTTTACGTGAGAGGTGTTGCTGAATTAATGCAATCAAACTATAACGAGGCTATTCAACATTTAGAAAGTGCTATACAAATATATTTAGATATTAATTATATGAATGACATAGGTGTATGTTACATGGCATTAGGCATTGTTTATTATTATCAAGGATATAATGAGAAAACTTTAATAAACTACATAAAAGCACAGCAAATTGATGAAAAATGGGGGATTAAAAAGAATATAATTACCAATACCTACAACATAGGTACTGTTTATGTGGCAATGGGCAAGTACAAAGAAGGGCTCATCAATTATAATGAAACCTTAAAATTATATAGAGAAAACAATGATAAAAAAGCTGAAGGAAATGTATTGAACAGCATTGCCAATGTATATAAAGATTTGGGTAATTACCCAAGTGCATTAGAAAATTACCAAAAATCACTATCTATATATGAGAAAATAAATGATTCCATAGGAATAGCTAGGGCATATTCCGGTTTGGGAAATATACTCAGGAGTCAGTCGCGGGATGACGAGGCTTTAGAGTATTTTAAAAAGGCGCTATCAATCCAAGAGATCAAAAAAAACAAGAAAAACATCGCTAAAGTAAAAATTAGCATAGGTAATTTATATAAATACAAAAAAGACTATGATTCTGCTATTAAGCTTTTTGAAGAAGCTTTAACCATAGGTAGGCAAATTAAAGCTGAGAATGATATTGCTGACTATCTCAATAACCTTGGAAACATTCATTTTAAAATTAAAAACTATACTGCCGCCTTCACATACTTTACAGAGTCAAAAAATATTAATCAAAAAATTAAAAATAAAAAAAGCCTAAGTTATTCGTATTTAGGTCTTGCAGATTGTTATGTTCAGCAACAGAAATATAATAGGGCGCTAGTTAATGTTTTAAAAAGTAAAGAAATATCTGATGAATTAGGGCTTTTAAATTATCAAAAAAGTGCTGAACAATTACTTTCAAAGATTTATAGAAATACAGGTCAGTACAGTAAAGCTTTATCTAGCCACGAACAATTCAAAATTTTGCACGATAGCCTGTACAATATTGAAAATATTCAGAAAATGGCAGAATTAGAATATGAATTCAAATATCAAAAAGCACTAGATTCTGCAAGTATAAGAGAGTTGCAATTAACAAAAACTGTTACAGCAACCAATAAAGACTTAGTAAAAACACAACGAAACTATTTATGGGCTATTATTGGGGTTCTCCTGATTTCTATGTTATTGGGTTCAATAATTTTCTATCAAAAATTAAAGAATGCAAAAGCTAGAACCCAAAATATTACCACAGAACAAAAATTATTACGTAGCCAAATGACTCCACATTTTATATTTAACTCCTTATCGGTCTTACAAGGCATGATATTAAATAAAGAAGATAAAAAATCGATTAGTTATCTATCTAAGTTTTCAAAATTAATGCGAATAACCTTAGAAAACTCAAGAGACAAACTCGTATTACTTTCTCAAGAATTACTGGCCATAGAAAACTATTTAGCACTTCAGAATTTAGAAAATGAAGCTTATCAATATTCAGTTTTAGTAGACGAAAACATTAATACCGAAGCTTTTGAAATCCCACCCATGCTTATTCAGCCTTTTGTTGAAAACGCCATTGAACATGCTTTCATCAATCAAAAAAAGAACAGAAAAATCAATATTCACTTATCATTTACAGGTGATAAACTAATTTGCACAATTAGTGATAATGGTGTTGGATGTAACTATGAAAATGGTAATAAACGCAAAGACAAAAAGTCTTTAGCAACAACCATAACTTCAGAACGATTAAAAATACTTTCAAAAGATTTAAAAATGGAAGGTTTTGTAATGGTTGAAGACCGACAAGTTTATGGTGAACAAGGAACCATAGTAACGCTTCAAATTCCGCATAAAATAATTTAAGTACATGAAAGTCTTAATAGTAGAAGATAAAGCATATATCAGGCAAGGTTTAATTAATTTATTACAATTAATTGATTTTGAAGTAGACATTATTGGCGAATGTGAATCTGTAAAAGAAGCGGTAATCGTCACAAAAGCCTGTAAACCTGAACTGGTTTTTTTAGATATTAATCTTACCGACGGTAATGCTTTTGATTTTTTAGAACAAACAGAACAGCTCGATTTTAAGATTATTTTCATTACCGCCTATGAAGAATATGCACTAAAAGCTTTAAAAATTGGCGCGGTAGATTATTTGTTAAAACCTGTTGATATTAACGATCTTGAAGTGGCGCTTCAAAAAGTAGTTAACACGCCTTTAAGCGAACATAAACAACATATTAATACCGTAAAAAAAGTTTGGAAAGAGGAAGACTCGAATTTAATTCTATCGCTGCATGACAGTTTTCAGGTGGTAGATTTAAATGAGCTTATTTATTGTGAGTCTGATAAAGGTTACACTACATTTTACTGTTTGGAAAATAAGAAATATATGGTTTCTAAAACATTAAAGGAATTCGAAGAACGACTTACCAATGCTACCTTTATTCGTCCGCATCAATCGTTTATGGTCAACCTTAAATTCATAGATAAATACGACAAGTCTGGAGTCATTTATCTTAAAAATGGCAAAAAAATACCAGTATCTTCGCGTAAAAAAGAGAATTTTTTAAGAGCTTTTTTAAACTGGAACAAATGCTAAATAACAACAGTTGTAAACTTGATTTGGCCTTGTAAATCTTCGACTGAATAAGAAACAAACAATAATTTCCTTTATATTTAGACTATAAAGAATTAATTGGTGGGTAAAAAGCGAAATTTTTAGGCTATGAATTTAAATAGAGATAAACAAATTCTACTCTTTTTAATCAAAGACCCAAACAAAAAAAGTTGGATTGTCATTATAAGAGAATTTATAATGCTCTTATTTTCTAAAAAAGAACTTCCAAAATATTACATTACTAATTTGCTTTACCGCAAAAACGTTCATAACTATAAAAAGTATCTAAGCTTTAAAGAAAATAGAAAATTGCTCATTTGGTCTCAATCGCAAGCCAATTCGCAAATTAACCTTGTGCAAAATAAATTACTGTTTGGAGAGTTTCTTATAAAAAATAACATTCCCACACCCAAAATATATTGTCATAACTCCAAAACAGAATTCACATATAATAATGATGTTTTTCAAATAAATTCTAAAAATGACTTATTAGTATTCTTTGAAAACATATTTATTGCCGAAAATATATCGCACATTCTTTGCAAACCAATTGATTCAGGGTTGGGTAAAAATATTTTCATTTTAGACAAACTCAACCTCTGTGATTTAGATGATAATTTAATTCATTTATTTATTTCCAAATCCTTTATATTTCAGGAATTAATTTTACAACATGAAGTCTTAAAAAAAATTAATGATACTAGTTTAAATACGTTGCGAATTGTTACCTACAAAACAAAATCAAACAAGGTAGAAATTTTATCAGGCTTTATTCGAATTGGAAGAAAAGGAGCAATTGTAGATAATGCCCATGCCGGAGGCATAGTTATAGCCCTAAACAAAGAAACAGGTGAAATACGTTCAGAAGGCTTACAGTTAATAGATAATGGTGGAGGGATATTTTATAAACACCCCGACTCAGGAGTGGTTTTCGAAGGTATACAAATCCCTCATTACCAACAAGTAAAACAAATAGTAACTAAAGCTACTAAACTATTGAATTTCCCATTGTTGGGTTGGGATGTTGCTATTCATCCAGATGGCCCAGTAATTATAGAAACCAATCATAATTTTCATTTAATGCTATCAGATAGAATGGAAAATGTCTTAAAAAATAACGTTGTATTTAATGAATTAATGAAGCAAATTGAAAATAAAAATTAATGCTTTAAAACACCACTTATCACCATTATCTTTAAGACATTATTAATAGAAAAATATAAACAACTTCATAACACCTTCTTGATGAAGCTTAGGATTTATAGTTATCTTTAGTATTTCAATCGGAATACATCAAAAATCCAAGTTTATGTTACAAGATGTTTTAATAAAACGCGAAATATATGCATCAGAAGAACACCAAATGATGCGCGACATGATTCAGGATTTCATTAAAAATGAAATTATCGATAACATAGAAGCATGGGAAAAAAAAGGGATGGTAAGTCGCGACATTTGGGAACGCGCCGGAGCCTTAGGGTTATTGTGCATTGATATGCCAGAACAATACGGCGGCAGTGGTTTAGATTTTAGCTTTAGTGCTTTGTTTATTGAAGAATTGGCTAAAGAGGGCATTAACGGACCAGGATTTTCATTGCACTCAGATATTGTAGCTCCTTATCTTTTAAAGTATGGCACAGAGGAACAAAAACAAAAGTATTTGCCTAAAATGGCAACCGGAGAAATAATTACATCTCTGGGTATGACCGAGCCCAACTGTGGTAGTGATCTTAAAGCCATAAAAACATCAGCAACCGACAAAGGCGACCATTATGTGGTAAACGGACAAAAAACCTTTATTACCAATGGATATATGAGTGATATGTCTATTGTTGCAGTAAAAACCAATGTGGGCACCGAAAATGAAGGGGTGTCATTACTAATAATGGAAAGTGAATCTGAAGGTTTCGAAAAAGGAGTTCCTTTTCAAAAAGTCGGCATGAAAGCCCAAGACACCTGCGAATTATTTTTCGATAATGTAAAAGTGCCGAAAGAAAATTTATTGGGCGAAGAGGGTCTGGGTTTCAAAATAATGATGACAGAATTGGCAAGAGAACGCTTAACTGTTGCACTCAACGCTATTGGTGGGGCAGAAGGAGCTATTGAAAAAACCATTGCCTATACCTCCTCCAGAACCGCTTTTAAACAACCCATTGCCAATTTTCAAAACACACAATTTAAACTGGCAGAATGTGCTTCACAATTACAGCTTCACCAAGCTTTTTTAGACCGCTGTACACAATTGTTAGCAACACATCAACTCACTACCGAAAGCGCCTCAATCTCCAAATATTCCGCAACAGAAATGCACGGTAAAGTCGTGGACGAATGTCTGCAACTCTTTGGAGGGTATGGCTATATGTGGGATTATCCTATTGCACGCATGTATGCAGATAACAGAGTTGCCAGAATTTATGCGGGTACTAATGAAATCATGAAAATACTAATTGCCCGCGGATTATTTAAGGAATTATTTCAACAGATGAAATCCATGAAAAACGAATAGATATTTTAATTGACAAACTATTTAGAGAATTGAAAACGACATTATTTTTTTGCCTTTTATTCACAACATGTCTTTATAGTCAATGCCCTGATGGAGATGTTACGTTTAATTCGCAGGGAGATGTTGAACAGTTTCTTTCTAATTATCCCGATTGCAACAGTATCAGCGGTGATTTTATAATTACGGGTTCAGTGAACAATTTAGCCTCCTTAAATAATATTCGATCAATTGAAGGAAGTTTAATAATAAACAACACACAGCTCGTTACGATATCAAATTTCAACAATTTAAATGCCGTTTTAAATAACATTGAAATTTCAGATAATGCGAGACTAACTGAAATTATTGGTTTTAACAGGTTATTAGATTTAAGTTTTTTGTTTAGCGTCGAAAACAACCCCAGGTTGGTTATCCTAGATGGCTTTAATAGAGCAACCGATGTTTTTGGAAATTTCATATTAAACGGTAATACGGCATTGGAAACTATTTCTGGCTTTACCCGATTAGCCGCTATTCACAACGCCATGGCTATAAACGACAGTCCTGTTTTAAACAGTATCCCAAGCTTTAATAATATCATTTTAATGAACTGGTTTATTCAATTTTACAATACAGGATTATCTGAAATTACAGGCTTTGATAACTTAACCACCATAGGAGGAGGCATCAATCCGACGTTGGGTTTAAACATTTCCAACAATCAAAATTTAATAACTATTTCAGGGTTTAATTGTTTAGAACGTATTGCATTCGATTTGTTAATTCAAGATAACCCATTATTGGAAAGCATTATAGGTTTGTCTAATTTAGAACTTGTAGACCAAATAGTAACCATTAGAAATAATGACGCATTATCTTCTTTAAACGGCCTTCAAAATTTAACTACAATAGCTTCAACAGGTTACGAAACAATAGTGGTGCTTGAGGTTCTAAATAATCCGCAATTATCAGATTGTAATGCTTTATGTCAATTGTTGTCTTCAAATGGCGTAACTGGACTTACAAACATATCAAATAATTTAGCTGGTTGTGAATCTGAAGCAGAAATAGAAACTTCCAATTGCACAGCGTTTCAGGGTATATCGTGCACCAGTTTAACACAACCATTAGCTGGTGATATTGATGTAGATTTGAACACTGATATAACTTGGAATGCCATACCTGCTGCCACAGGTTATTTAATTTCCATAGGCACATCACCCGAAGGTGCTCAAATAGCCTATAATGTAGATGTTGGCAATGTCACAACTTACAATTTGCCAAATGCACTACCAGAGGACAGCACCATATTCGTAAAAATAAAACCTTATTCAAATAATGTTCAAGCGACCTGCTGTATAGAAGAAAGCTTTTCCACGGTAAACATTCCCCTTGGATGCACTCATCTTCTGCAACCTCGTAATAATACAACCAATGTTCCTGTAAATACTATTTTTAGCTGGGAATCTGTATTTGGGGCCGCCGGATATAAAATAAGTATTGGCACAACTCCGGGAGCAACAGATATTGCAAACCAAATAGATGTTACCGATAAAACCACTTATACATTAACCGAGAATTTACCTGAAAATACAATGATTTTTGTAACTGTAGTTCCGTATAACGACACCGAGAATAGCATGGGTTGTATTGAAGAAAGCTTTACCACAACTGCTAATGTCGAATCACTAACGGTTCCAAAATTCTTTACCCCAAATAATGACGGACAAAATGATACTTGGTTTATTAACGACCCGCTAAATGAAATTGAAGTTGTTTCTATCTATAACCGATATGGCAAACTCCTTAAAACACTAAACCAAATACAACAAGGTTGGAACGGACTTTTTAATAACGAGTTGATGCCTGTAAACGATTATTGGTACATCATTAAATTGAAGAATGGCAAGCAAATGAACGGTCATTTTACTTTAAAACGATAGAGTGTTTAACACTAGAAATTTCTTTTTATAAGTTATCATAGTCCTTTTTATATGACAGCATAGGAAATTAGTTTATTTCAACTCACAACTCTTTTATTTTAAAAAACAATTTATACGCAAACTTTTTAGATATTTGTTCATGATTTGAAATACAAAAAATTATTGTCTTTAATGAATTCAAACATAAAAGCGTCAAGGTTAATTAGTATACTTTCCATTATATTGTTAGTTTCAAATTTGTAATATTTCAATATTATTGAATTATTTTTTTCGTTTTTTTCGATTTTCTTTTTTTCACAGGAAGTACTTCTTCTGGGAAAGGGAAAAGTATGGTTGAATTTTTTTCTGCCGCTATATTAGATAAGGTTTGATATAAACGCAATTTTATGGCAGATGGCGACTGATCGATAAGTTTTCCTGCCTCAAGTAATTTACTTGCTGCTTGCTCTTCTGCTAAGGCCAGTATAATTCTTGCTCTACGAGAACGTTCAGCCTCTGCTTGATTAGCCATCATTCGGCGCATATTCTCCGGTAATTGTATATCTTTTATCTTAACATCATTAATTATTATACCCCATTCTTTAGTTTCTTCTTCAACAATTTCTTTAATGTTTTTACCCATTTCTTCCCGCTTTGAAAGAATGGTATCTAACTCTACTTTTCCACAAACATCCCTTAGCGCTGCTTGTGCAAGTTGCGTTATTGCAAATTTGTATTCTTCGACTTCTAAAACTGCTTTTTCTGGATTATCAATTCTAAAAAAAACAACACCATCTATACTACATGGTACGTTATCTTCAGTCATAACTTCTTGTGAATCAATATTGAAAGTAATTACTCTTATATCAACTACTTGAATCGTTTCTATAAATGGAATAATCCAACGAAAACCAGGCTTCAAAGTTTTTATATATTTTCCAAATCTAAATTTAAGAGCTCTTTTATATTCAAATACAATTCGAATACCACCAAATAGAAACAGCCCAAAAATTATACCTATTAAGACTAACCTGTTCATAATATATCTATTAAAATTTATAATGATTACTCAATTGAAAAGGCTTTAAACCCATTCAGAATGACTATTAATTGCTTTCATCCCCATATTATTCTAAGTTGTTTACTAAACCACTTAATATTAGATGTAGCGATGAATATGGATCATTCTAAAGATACGTTTTTTTTAGGAATTTTCCGAGTTTTAAACCTCAAATTTATAGTGTATCTATTTGAAAAACAAGATATTAAAAAGAGTTATTTAGAATGTTTACTTCTGGCGAAACTTAAAAATAGACATAACAATTATCGATATAAAAAAAGGGTGTCATTATATCTACAGTTATAACAAATATTGCCCGTGAGCACAATTCCGACAATTGCAGAGAATGTATAAATTTAGTACTTAAAAAAACTTATAAATTACTTGAAACCTCGAGTTAGCCTTTTACTTTTTTCATTTTAATCGACTTTCTAATAGGAGGCTTTTTATTATCAACGGCATCTATTGATGCTTTAGGATTCATTAATATAATACGTCCATCTTCACTAACATCGCTATAAGAAATAATATAGTTTTTTACATCTTCAACACTTAAATCTGGGTTTATTGCCCATATTTTTCCAGCCAAATTTGCTGTATTAGGAGATGACATAGATGTTCCTGACATTTTTAACCTTTCACCTCCAGGTACATAACTTTCTACATCAAAACCATTAGCATGCACATCTACATTTTTTCCAAAGCTAGAAAAACTTGTTTCTTCACCAGTTTGATCTACAGCACCTACGGTAAGTATATTGGGTAAATCAAAAGAGGAGGGAATGGCCTCATAAAATTCACTGTCTTCATCAGAGTTCCCTGAAGACGTAATAAACAAAATATCTTCAGCATCTTTAATAGCATTATAGAAAGCTGTTTTTCCAATATTAAATATTTCTAGAGCCATTTTTTTTCGTTCTTCACTATCCTCACCAACACCATGCTTTTCTAAAGCGGTTTCAATACCTTGAGGTGAACCGCCAAAACTCATGTTTACTATACGAACCCCATTGGTTTTAAAATAATTAATGGTTTCAATGGTCTCCTTTGCACCTTTTTTAGCCTTCTCGATGGTTGGCAGTTCAGGCATTAATTTATATCCAAAAGTTATTCGAGCTACTAATAAATCTACTGCGGGGTTATCAAGAACAGCAATTCCAGCAACATGTGTTCCGTGAGCAAAATTCCCGAAAAAATTAAGGTTTTCAATAAAAGGTTTCACTTCATCAGGCTTTAACTCTGACATTATTTGTTTTAATCTATCCGCTTCTTCACTTTCAATATTAGATTGTAAATCTTTTAACCCTTTGTATAGTTGTAATGTTTGTGGTACAGCAACTTTCTGTTCATCAGTAAGCTGTATCAAGTTACCAGTTATTTTATTGGAATGTAAATCATGAGCAATACCATTAACATCATCAACATACCCATTACCATCATTATCAATATTATCTATTTTTTCCAATTTATTTATATACATATTATCAGGAAATAGAGTGTCGTCTATACCACTGTCCCAAATTGCAATTGTTACAGGGCTTAAATTATTACGATTTGATAAATCTACATTGCGTTCTTTCCATATATCCTTTTTTTCAATATGGTTAGCATCTAAATAGGTTTTAAAAACGCTGGCAACAATATCTTTATATGGTAAAATATAACTTGACAGGTATTTGTAATTAATCAAAAGGTCAGCAAAATCACCACTTAACTCACCATTTTGAGATGCAATATCAATATTTTCAACAATCAATCCTTCTATTAGGTTTTCAGAAAATATCTGCATGGACGATTTACTAGATTTTATATCATCTCCTACAATCTCATAATCTAGAGGATTCACTAATTGCTGTAATTCAGTTTCATAAGCGCTATTAAATTCGTTTGCATCAGTTGTATTATGCTTTTCCATAGTATTTAAAAACGCAAAAGATAAAATCCCAGAAGTTTGTTTTTGTGATGGTTTAATCTGTAAAGATTTAATCATTTCAATTTTAGCTCTTCCTTCGTTAAACTTATTCTCAAAAAAGTCAATAGATTTTAATGTAGATAAAATACTTTTCTTTAAAGTAAGATCTTCTATAACGTAACTATCTTTAAGCGATAAGTAGTTTTTTTCTACTTCTAGATAAAGCTTCCTAAATTGATCGTGATCTTTATAGACAACAGATGCAAGATTATCTATTTTATATGTGAATCTGGGAACATCATTTACACTTCTAATGGTATCACGTTGTGCACTCATTGAAAGAACTGTAAAACAAAAGACTATAATAAGACAAGATCTAATTTTCATGGGATTAGTATGGATTTAATTGAGATTTTCGAATATCTATAAATATAGTCATTATATTTCAGAATCGAGATTAACAAAGGCTCTCAAAGTCCCGTCATTCTTAAAACAATACCATAGCGTATTCTTTTATTACTAAATGTATCTGCGATATTTTTTATAATTGGAGTGCCATAAAATAAATTTAGGATATAAAAACCAATTCATACCTAACAAATAACAGTTCAGTAATTCGAAATTCATTATTATGACCATCTAAAATATATTTGTATCATAAACTTTAATTTATTGTACAGATAAATGAAAACTACTAAGCATAAAATCAGTAAAGGGAAGCAAATTTTCAGAATCATATTATTTGCTGGAACTTTTATTTCCTTATGGTTTGTACCTTGGATTCTGGTAAAAGCATGGATATTACCTTTACCAGATACAGTACAAGAGCAAGTGGACCAAACGTTAAGCTATGGCTTTGATGGTGTTATTGTCTATGTAGACGAAGCCGGCAAACCACCAGCTTTCTATACAGCAGGTTATCATAATAAAGAAGAAAAAATACCAGCTAAACCAAACGCATTATTCAAAATTGCAAGTATCAGCAAGCTTTATGTGGCAGTTGCTATCACTAAATTAGCGCATAACAAGCAATTGTCTTTAGATAAAACTGTAACTGATTACTTTCCTGAACTTGCAGGAAGAATAGAAAATGCCGATGACATCACCTTACGCATGCTAGTGCAACACAGAAGCGGTATTCCAAATTTTACAGACAATCCTGAGTTTTGGAAAAACCAACCCAACACCAATACAGATGTACTTGAATATGCACTCGATTTACCGGCTAACTTCCAGCCCAACAAGGATTATGGATATTCAAACACGAATTATTTATTGCTTTCAAGAGTTATTGAACAAGTTACAGGAGGTCCTCGACAAGACTATTTCAAAAAAGAAATTTTAATACCTCTTGGGTTGAAAAACACTTATGGCTCAATTGATGAGGTCAATCTAGACGATGTTATGAGCGGTTATTATGTAGGTATTGAAAAAGACTTCAAAAATGAGAATAGTGGCATGATGATAGCTACCGCACAAGATGTTGGCATCTTTTTAAGGGCTTTAAATGATGGGTCATTACTTAACGAAAAAGAAATGGAAATCTACAGCTCGCTTTATGAATTTAACCATGGCGGATTAGCTCCAGGTTACCAATGTCTAGCAGAATACCATAAAGATATAGATGCAGTTGTTGTACAATTTATGAATACCACCGATTTTGAAGGCTATCAATGGAATTTGTTACAAATAACACATAGTCGTGTGGTAAAGATATTGCGTAAAAATAAGAACCGTTAAAGTGTGTTCTCAAATGTTTCTTCTGCGATGTTAATGAAACTGCTTGCAGTTCAAGAGCACCTATTTATCAAATAGGAAAGGTGCGAGTAAACACTTATTATGCGACGACGTAGGAGGGAAGCGTAATATGTGTGAAATGGTTAAAAGGCAATAATACTCGTCAAATGCCCATAAGTAGGTATTGATAAGGTTATTAATTTATTTTAAATTTGTAAACACCAATAAATCAGTCTAATGAAAAAAATAGCATTTTGTTTTCTAATTATAATTTTAATCTTAGCCTGCGGTGGTAAAGATGATGGGGCTCTAGAACCTGATGATTTCATTGAAATTGAAGAAGAAGAACAAGAAGAAGAGAATTCGATATTTCCTTTAGGTAGCGGGTTTGTTCAATTACCAAAGGGTACTCCGATTGATTTAAACGCTTTGACTGTTCAATCACTATTTGGTTCCAGTGGTATTGATGAAAATGTGTATAGTCTAAAGTATCTTGAGGATAGAACCAGCAATATTTACGTCGCAGATCAAAATGGCAAAATTATTCTCATGGGATATAATTATCCTACTCAAACCGACTTTACCATTAACTCTGAATCAACTTTAATTACCTTGTTAATGTCCCTACCTGGTTCTCAATCTTTATCTATTGAAGGAAAAATCAATTTAATAAACTCTTTTAAAAAAGACCCACAATTTGGATCTCTCAAAAATCAACTTGAAGAAATAATCAAACTAGGCATTTCGCCTGTAAGTACAGAACAGGACGATTTTGCTATGAACCTAGTTTCTTTTTTTAGTGAAAATACAAATAAAAGAAGTTTAAATAATAAAAGTGATCAACCAGTTCAAATATATCAACAAGGTAAAGAGTTTATTTTTCAGAATCCTGGTAAGTCTTATGCATCTTATGTTGGCGTATATAAGAATAACCAAAGACTAGAATCCTTTCTAATTGATAGGGTAAATTTTGTACCAACTTCCATATTGGAAATAATTACGTTTGCTAACAATAACGTTTCTGGCAATGTAGATATCGTTGAACAAAGTTATACCCTGCCAAATGAAGAGGGTGATTATGAAATTAGAATTAGAACTGGGCGAGAATTTAGTCTTGACGGGAATCATGAAGCTGGACTTGCACTTGCAGCTAATATTAAAAATATCGCAATGGATATTTTTCTTGATTTACTATCTTTTGAGAAAGGGTCAACAGCGTCTTGTGCCCAAACTATTGTAAGAGACTTCAGCACATTTTTAGGTAGTGTGGACGACTTTAAAAATATTAATTCGGTTCAAGACTTACTTACATTTGTGTATAACAAAATACAGGCTTTCATTTCTTCATCTAAAACAGTTTTCTTTGGTTGCACTCCACCAAGTGATTCTGTTACCGACTATTTAGAGTCAATTAATAAAAAAATTAGTTGGCTAAGGTATATAGGAATTATCGGGTTTACAGGTAATTATTCCGTTGCGGCATTCCAATGGTTTACCGATGAGGCAATTGTCAATAAATGTTATAGACTAAAAAGCAATAATGTTGATGAGTGTAGCAGTGTTTTTACAGCTACCATAAATGGCAATTTATGGGAAGCAGAAATTGGTAGCATTAGTTCTTCGCAAAGCCACTTAAACAATGTTATCAGTTATTCTCAGGCGATATATGGTAGAATCAACTATGCAGCTATTGGCAGTGTTGCCCAAGTTAATTTAGATCTCGGAGATAGATCACAACCCTATGAGTTTGCCCTTGGATCATACTCATTTAACACAGGTAGTGTATTATCATTATCCATAAGCGTTGGGCAGAATAGAACTACTGCTATAAAAAAAGCCGTTGAAGGTATTGATTCGCAAATTTTAAATATTACATCCATTCGAGAAAGTGAAATTGAAGGAAATTTTAGTTTTACAGTTTCTGAATATAACGATGATACGGAAGAACATGAATTGAAATACACTGTTTCAAATGGATATTTTAAAATAATAAAATAGACAGGTTGATAATTAATTTTTATGTAAAATAGAATCTTAATGTTAAACTTGGCCTCATAAAATTTTGGCAAAACAATAAGGTGAAGTGAGCGTCCATATTTTAGGCTATACAAATGCAATTATCCAGTGGATGATTGTATTTGGATACAATACTTAACTAAAGCTCGTTTCAAATAGTATTTAGCTAAAAATGTACTTTGGGTACATTTTCTTAACGCCAAATAGTCTCAAATATAGCGAATGAGCCGTAATTGTTTCCAAAATTATATACTATTTGAGATATTGATTGAGTATCAATATTGAGAATACCTAACTTGTATTTTTTTTTCTTTTGTTTCAAGACATTATTTTAAAGAATTGATTGAGTATCAATTTTTAAAATACAATTACTTAATAATTTCAGTTTCAAAATAAAAGCCAACTGCGGAGAATCGCGTATTTAAATATTTCTGTACAATGGTTCAAGATATTCAATTTATAACAACTCAATAATGTATAAATATTCATTGACACAATTTGCTTGTACATAATTACGATAGATATAAGTCTAAAGACATTATATCAGTAATTATGTCAAATAGCCATAAAAATGGCTATTACGCTAATTGTTGTAAAATGTACTATAATTTATATTATGTAAAATAGAAATTCTAAAAACATGCATTACTTCCCTCTGCTTGAAATAAATCGATTTTAAATCATTTCATTTAACACCATGTTAAAAATTCTTAATTCCTTCTCATACTAAAATTCTTATGTTATATTTGCGTCCCTTTATCTGTTATGACATATGAAACAAAAATCTAAGCCAAAAGCTGCAAAAACACGTTGGCAGCTATTACACCAATATTATTCCTATACCGGATTTTACAATTTTGTTTGGCAAGCCGTTAAAAAAGCTTTACCATATATCATTGCTATTGTTATTGCTGTATATACGCTTAATCATTTTTGGGACATCAATAATGCCTTAATTCGTTTAACCGAAATATTGCCTTCTTATGGTGTTTTGAGTTTCTTTTTTGTTTCAGAAACACTTTTAGGATTAATTCCACCAGAAATTTTCATTGCCTGGGCAGGAAAAATGTACAGTCCGTGGTTTTATTTGAGCCTTTTAGCCATATTATCTTATGGTGGCGGTTTAGTATCGTATTGGATGGGACGCAGCATTACCAAAATGCCTGCGGTACACAATTACCTAGAAACCAAAATGGAAAAACAGCTTAAAAACTCTAAAAAATGGGGCGGATTTTTAATTGTGGTTGGTGCTTTATTGCCACTGCCCTTTTCAATTTCTTGTATTGCCGCTGGTATTATAGAGTTTCCGTTTAAAAATGTGATGTTGTACGGATCACTGCGTTTGGTGCGTTTTGCCATCTACGGACTCATTATTTTCAACGTCTTATAAAAAAAACTTAAAACGTACCGTTATTATGGCTGTGTGAACTACTTTTGCACAAAAATTAACGCATATGTTTTCTTCATTAAATATATTTAGACTTGTAGCCCTTTTAGAGGGTGTTTCATATATCCTATTATTATTTATAGCAACACCTATCAAATATCTATTACAAGAGCCACAATACGTCAAACTATTAGGCATGCCGCATGGTTTGTTGTTCGTTGCTTATGTGGCATTAGCGCTATTGTTCAAAAAAGAATTCTCTTGGTCTAATAACACCTTATTAATCGTGTTATTAGCCTCTATCATACCTTTCGGAACGTTTTATATCGATAGAAAATACCTTAAACCAAGTCATTAATAATGGATCAATTTAAACATTTAGTTTACGATTTTTTAGTTAATAAAGGGTTGTCCAGTCAAGTGGCAGAATACCTGAATATGCTTATTTTACTGATAGGTTTACTGATTATTATTGTGATTGTAGACCTTATTATCAGGAAAATACTAATTGGTGCTTTTGCTCAATTTGCATCACAGACTAAAACAAATTTCGACGACCTATTAATAGCTAATAAAGTCCCGAGAAACATAGCGCATATCATTCCATTGCTTATCGCTATTGAGTTTGTGCCAGATGTATTTATCGATTTTTACAATTTTGAAAACATCATTGAAAAAGGACTAATCGTATTTGCAATCGTACTTACACTTTGGGTGGTTAGAAGTTTACTAAACACGCTTCGAGATCATTTAAAAACCTTACCGCGTTTTAAAGACAAACCGATATCCAGCTACATACAAGTATTTATGATTTTTGCTTGGGTTGGAGGCTTTATGTCGGCTATAGCCATAATTACAGGCATTCCGTTTTGGTCGTTTGTTACAGGACTTGGAGCTATTTCTGCGGTCATTATTTTAGTATTTAAAGATACTATTATGGGCTTTGTAGCGAGCATTCAAGTGTCTATCAACGATATGGTACGCATTGGCGATTGGATAACCTTCGAGAAATATGGTGCCGATGGTGATGTTACCGAAATTACATTAGCCACGGTTAAAGTTCAGAATTTCGATAAAACCATTACTACCATTCCAACTTACGCCTTAATTTCAGATTCTTTTAAGAACTGGCGCGGTATGACGAATTCTGATGGTCGACGTATTAAACGCGCGCTATATATCAAACAAGACGGTGTAAAATACTTGAGCGAATCTGAAGTGAATAAACTCAAAGACATTCAGCTCATCACAGCTTATTTAGAAACCAGACAGCAAGATATTAAAGAGTATAACACGTCTAACAACATCAATAAAGAATTGCTTCTTAACGGAAGGAACCTAACTAACCTTGGTGTTTTCAGAAAATATATTGATAGCTACTTGCAAAAACATTCGGCCATCAATAAAGATATGATGATAATGGCGCGCCAACTAGCACCAACAACGCACGGTATTCCTTTAGAGATTTACGCCTTCAGTAGCGATAAACGTTGGGAAAATTACGAGTATATCATGTCCGATATCTTCGATCATTTAATAGCGGCACTTCCCTATTTCGATTTGGAGATTTTCGAATTACCGAGTAGTACTAGTTTCGTGGCAAATTCAAAAAAATAACTATTATTAATTCTGAATCATATTCAGAAATACATAAATAAAAAAGCCTGATACAAATGCTTCAGGCTTTTTAAATATCTATAATTCAGATTAGATATTAGCAGCAAGCCAATCTCCAACCTCTTTTGTACCGTAAGCTTTACCTCCGTCGGCTAAATCTTCAGTAACTATACCTTTATTTAAAGCCTCGTTTACAACGGTTCTTATCGCTTTACCTTCATCTAGCAAACCAAAGTTCTCAAACATCATAGCTGCCGATAAAACCGTTGCCATAGGGTTTGCAATATTTAATCCTGTAGCCTGTGGGTACGACCCGTGAATAGGCTCAAACAACCCAATATCAGATCCTAAAGATGCCGATGGCATTAATCCCATCGATCCTGAAATCACTGAAGCTTCATCCGTTAAAATATCGCCAAATAAGTTTTCCGTTATCAATACATCGTAGCTATTTGGCCATTGCACCAAACGCATCGCCACAGCATCAACAAACTCGTAACTTACTTCAACCTCAGGATAATCCTTTTCCATAGCCTGAACCGTTTCTCTCCATAATCTAGAGGTTTCCAATACATTCGCTTTATCTACACAACATAATTTTTTACCACGTGTCATGGCTAATTCAAAACCTTTTTTAGCTAAACGCTGCACTTCTGCTCTGGTATACACACAGTTATCATAAGCCGTTTCACCGTCGTCTCTTCTACCCTTTTCACCAAAGTAAATACCACCAGTTAACTCACGTAAAAACACCAAATCGGTACCTTCAATACGCTCTTTTTTCAAAGGCGATTTATCTAATAACGATGGGAATGTAAACGTCGGTCTCACATTAGCAAATAAACCTAAAGCCTTACGCATTTTTAATAAACCTTGCTCTGGGCGCACTTTTGCAGACGGGTCGTTATCAAAACGTGGGTGCCCAATAGCACCAAACAATACCGCATCACTATTTTTACAAATCTCATGCGTTTCATCTGGGTAAGGTTCACCAACAGCATCAATGGCCGCAGCACCAGTTAAAGCTGGCTTCCACGTAATTTCATGTCCAAATTTCGCAGCCACAGCATCACTCACTTTCACTGCCTGATCAATAACTTCTGGTCCAATACCATCTCCCGCTAAAAGCGCTATATTTAATTTCATTCTTTATGTATTTTAATGTATTTAATATTCAGTTTTAAATCGTTTTGGGCGCCTGTCTGCCGGTAGGCAAGTTTCCACAAGGGTCGGGCTTTTATTCATGCTTTTCTATTTTAAATAAATGAATTCATGAACATAAATGTTTCACTGCAATCCCTAACGCGGGTTTATTTAACTCACAATAATATTCAGCATCTTCTCAGTGGCTTTTATTGCCGAAACTGTTTGGTCGCTATCTAAACCTCTTGTTTTAAACTCTTTTTCGTCATTTTTCCAAGTAATAATTGTTTCGCATAACGCATCCGAGTTACTTCCTGGAGGTATTCTTACTGCATAATCAATCAAGTTAGGCAAGATTACTTTTTTCTTTTTAAATATATTTTTCAAAGCATTCATAAAGGCATCGAACTGTCCGTCGCCCTGTGCCTGCTCTTCAAAAGTTTCATCTTCAATAGTAATAGAAACCGTTGTAGAAGGCTTTAAACCTTTCGAGTGTGTTAATACATAAGCATTAACCGTTACCTTCTCTTCGTAAGTTCTATCTAATACATCCGAAATAATGTACGGCAAGTCCTCTTTGGTAACCACCTGCTTCTTATCACCTAATTCAATAATACGCTGGGTTACCTTCTTTAGGTCTTCATCATTCAACTGCAATCCTAATTGCTGTAAATTCTTCTGTATATTGGCTTTTCCAGAGGCTTTCCCTAAGGCATATTGGCGTGTTCTACCAAAACGCTCTGGCATCAAATCACTAAAATACAGGTTCTTTTTATTGTCGCCATCCGCATGAATGCCGGCCGTTTGTGTAAAAACATTGGCGCCAATTATTGGTTTATTCGCAGGAATCATCACGCCAGAAAAATTCTCAACCAATTTACTTACTGTGTATAATACTTTTTCATTCACACCAATTTCAACATCTGGCATAAAATCGTTAATTACGGCAATCGTACTAGACATAGGTGCATTTCCTGCACGTTCACCCATGCCGTTTACCGTTAAGTGTAAACCATCAGCTCCAGCTCTTAATCCTTCCATAGCATTCGATACGCCTAAATCGTAATCGTTGTGCGCATGAAAATCAATATGTAAATCTGGATACTTATCTTTTATTTCTTTTATAAAATCGTAAGACTCACGAGGAGTCAATACGCCTAAAGTATCGGGAAGCATAATACGAGCCACATTTTGCGTTTTTAAAAAGTCTAAAAACTCGTAAACATAAGCTTTAGAATTTCGCATTCCGTTACTCCAATCTTCCAAATACACATTGGTTATAATGCCTTTTTCTGTTGCTAATTTTATAGCCTCTGATACATCACTAAAATGCTGACTAGAAGTCTTTTTGAGTTGATGAGTTAAATGATTTAATGAACCCTTTGTGAGTAGGTTTTGAACCTTAGCACCGGCCTCAATCATCCAATCTATAGAAACTCCTTTATCAACAAAAGTGAGTACTTCTACCTGGTTTAAATAACCATGCTCAGCAGCCCAATCGGTGATGTCTTTTACCGCTTGAAATTCACCTTCGGAAACTCTAGCCGAAGCAATTTCAATACGATCTACTTTTAATTCTTCAAGTAAAAGTTTAGCAATAGTTAATTTCTCTGAAGCAGAAAACGATACGGTCGATGTTTGTTCACCGTCACGTAACGTGGTATCCATTATTTCTATTCTTCTTTTACTCATATTATAATTCGCAAAAAGCATTTCATTTAATTATGAAATGCTTCTTTACATTTTAAATCTATATGTTAAAATTGACTTTAAACACCAATGATTATTTAAAACGGTCTTGTTTCCCCAAAAGCAAGCACTTCATCTTTCATGTTTTGTAAATAATCAATATCATCAAAACCATTAAGCATATTGTCTTTTTTATAATCGTTAATTTCAAACGATTCAGACTCTCCTGTTGCTACCAAAGTTACTTTCTGGTTAGGTAAATCTACTTTAATTTCTGTTTTCGGATCTGCTTCAATAGCATCAAATATCTTTTGAGCAAAATCAGCCGAAACTTGCACTGGCAACACACCAACATTCAAACAGTTGTTTCTAAAAATATCAGCAAAAAATGATGAAATAACACAACGTAAACCAAAATCGTAAACAGACCAAGCGGCGTGCTCTCTAGAAGATCCCGAACCAAAGTTCTTCCCTCCTACTAAAATTTTAGATCCTGCGTACTTCGCATCATTTAAAGGGAAATCTGCAATTGGATTGCCTTCAGAATCGTATCTCCAATCACGGAAAAAGTTATCTCCAAATCCTTCACGCTTCGTTGCTTTTAAGAAACGTGCTGGTATAATTTGATCGGTATCTACATTCTCAATTGGTAATGGATATGCGGTGCTTGTTAATACTTCAAATTTATCGTAAGCCATAATATATTTTACTTTTGGCCATTAGCTAACGCTTTTGGCAATTTTTTAATTTATTGAATTATACGCTTGCAGCTTGTAAAAGTTCTCTAGGATCGCTAACAACTCCGGTTACAGCAGTAGCAGCTGCCACTAATGGCGATGCTAATAATGTTCTTGACCCTGGTCCTTGACGACCTTCAAAATTACGATTAGACGTAGACACTGCTAATTTTCCAGCAGGCACCTTATCATCGTTCATAGCCAAACAAGCCGAACATCCTGGTTCTCTTAGTACAAAACCAGCTGCTTCAATTATTTTATCTAATCCTTCTGCTTTTATTTGATCTACAACTTTATGAGATCCTGGTACCAACCAAGCGGTAATATTATCTGCTTTTTGTCTGCCTTCAATTATAGAACAGAACGCTCTAAAATCTTCAATACGCCCATTAGTACAAGATCCTAAAAACACATAATCAACTTGTTTTCCAATCATGTCATCACCTTCATTAAACTTCATGTAGCCTAATGATTTTTTGTATGTAGCAATTCCACCTTGAACATCTTCAGCTAAAGGAATTGATTTGGTTACGCCCATACCCATTCCTGGATTTGTTCCGTAAGTAATCATTGGTTCTATATCGGCAGCATCGTAGTTAAACTCTACATCAAACTCAGCGTCATCATCAGTTTTCAACGTTTTCCAATAAGCCATGGCTGTATCCCAATCGGCACCTTTTGGCGTATGCTTTCTTCCTTTTATGTATTCAAATGTTTTTTCATCTGGAGCAATCATACCTCCACGAGCACCCATCTCTATTGATAAGTTACAAACCGTCATACGGCCTTCCATAGTCATGTTTTCAAAAACATCACCGGCATATTCTACAAAATATCCTGTAGCCCCAGAAGTGGTTTGTTTAGATATAATATAAAGCGCCACATCTTTAGGCGTTACTCCAAAACCTAATTTACCATTCACGTTAATACGCATTTTCTTAGGTTTAGGCTGCATAATACATTGTGTAGACAATACCATTTCAACTTCCGAAGTCCCAATACCAAAAGCAATAGCACCAAAGGCACCGTGCGTAGAAGTGTGCGAATCGCCACAAACAATAGTAGCTCCTGGTAATGTGATTCCGTTTTCTGGACCCACAATATGAACGATACCATTATTTCTATGACCTAATCCCCAATGCGAAATACCATATTCTGCAGCGTTATTAGCTAAAGCTTCCAGCTGATTAGCCGATAAAGGATCTGCCACTGGTAAATGCTGATTCCAAGTTGGTGTATTATGATCTGCAGTTGCAAATGTGCGCTCTGGATACATTACACCAATTCCTCGTTCTTTTAATCCAACAAATGCCACCGGACTTGTTACTTCATGTATAAAATGACGATCTATAAAAAATACATCTGGTCCGCCTTTAATCTTACGCACCACATGCGAATCCCATACTTTGTCAAACAATGTCTTACTCATAAATAATTTAATTTTTAAAAGGGTTACAAAGTTAATTTTTATTACAGTTAATCGGAACTTTAAAGCACATTGTTATTTTATTTTTATAAAAAATACAATGGATGCTTTATAATTTGCATTTTATGCAACAAAATCAAAAATTTGATTGTAATTTTTAAAGACATTTTATTATAATGGGCTATAATCTATCTTTTACATATTCTACTTCTGTTTTTCCATGCGGTAAAACCTTACCATCTGGACCAATATTTACCATGACAATATTTGAAATTGTAATTATGGTTTCTCGGGTTCGCATGTTTCTAACTTCGCAAGATAATGTTAAAGAAGCTTTACCAAATTTTATGGCTTTAATGCCAATTTCGATAACATCACCTTGTTTAGCAGACGATTTAAAATCTATTTCGCTGATGTACTTTGTTACTACTTTCTGGTTTTCTAATTGAACAATACTATAAAGGGCAGCTTCTTCGTCTATCCACTCTAATAATCGGCCGCCAAATAATGTGCCGTTAGCATTTAAATCTTCTGGTTTTATCCATTTTCTGGTATGAAATCTCATTGGTAAAGTATAATATTTAAAATTTAAGGTTTTTAATCATTTTTAAATTAATTCATCTGAAATTTGATGAAATAAAAGGCGAAATTAAATACTAGATAAAGATAGAAAAATCGTAACTGTTAATAACCTCGTTAACAATTATAAAGTCAAGAAATAAAAAGGGCTACTTAATTCAATATTTTTATTCAAAATCTACTCCTATGAACACACGACAGTTCGATTTAAAGAACATTCGCCCAGAAATTTCCAGTGCTACAATTAACGATAACATGAGTGCCGACGAGCGGTTTCAGAATTTGGTACTGCGACCAATTATTAAATTTCAAAATGATTTATTACTTGAAGTTTTTAGAAACTACATCAGGAAACACAAATCTGTATTTTATGATTTATCTTTAGAAAAACGCCTTTTGTATATTGAAAATGCCATCCAAAAAGATATGAAACTTCGTAATTCAATGAAGGGCATGATTATAGGTTGTTTTACTGTGGAAGAGTATCTTATCTATATTGAAAATTCTTCAGCATTAAATAAGCGTATGATGAATATTACTAAAGAACGAATACTTAGCCATATTCAACTTCTTGAAAAACCAGAATTGATGCAAGCTGTATAAATTTAATCAACTAAAGAAACCCCATTGAGGTCTGTGGTTAAGACGTCGCTCATGTAATTAAAATATGGGCGAACCGCTTTAAATGCAGCATCAATTTCGTTGATAAACTGATCACTTTGCACCTCTTTATCTGTAAATTTCTTAGTGAATATATATTGTTTCTTTTTGATTAAATCGATTGCCTTATGATCTTTACTGAATCCTTTTGGCGCTGTTTTTACTTCATCACCTACAAAGGTGTTTCCCCAAACCTTGTTAAATTTTTTATCTGCAAGTATATCTCGAATCTCTGAATCGTCCATTTCGAATTCTTTACGAATTCGCAACAAATCCGCAGGAGCAGGTTCCCAAAAGCCAGTAGCAATAAAACTTTCATTATTAGGTTGCATATGCAAATAATAACCGCCTCTTAATCTTGGTTTTGTTCTGTGAAACGAACCTCCAAAATGTGTTTTGTAAGGCAATTTATTTTTAGAAAATCGTACATCCCGATAAATTCGAAACAGCTTTACTTTATCAATATCGTCGTGTTTATTAAGGTTTTCAAAAACTGAATTGTAAAATGCTTTTACCTCTTTTTCAATAGCTTTAAACTCTGTCTTGTGCTCGTTAAACCAATCGCGATTGTTATTTTTTTCTAATTTTGAAAGAAACGTAAAAACAGCATTTGGTACAATAACACTCATAATATTGGATTATTTATTAAAACTCTAAAATACAAAAAGTCCCGAATGAATCGGGACTTTTAAATTTTTCTTAATCAACTTTTATTTTAAAACTTCTTTGTTTTCTTCAAATGTTATGGTTTTTAAACTTCCTGAAGCTTCATCATAGTATTGAACTACAAAATCTCCATTTTTATTAAAGAAACCAATACCGTTATAATTGTCGCCTTTAACTACATAACTTCCGGCATTAAGCGATTTCCAAGCATTTCCAACGCCAACAAACTTATTGTTGTTATTATCGAAAGCCATATCAAAACCATTGTCATTCGGTGTGAACTTATAGTTTTGTTCGCCAATTATAAAATAGGTTTCTTTAGATAGTATATCGTAATCGTTATCGGCATCATTATCAATCATTACCATTTTCTCTACTTTTTTAGTAGCATCTACACGATCTTGATTCACTTTGTTTTTGTCTTTTTCATCTAATTCGACATTAGAAGTTTCGCGGGTAATTACTTTTACCTTATCCTCTTTTACGCTATCAGCGTTTTTATACTTTACAGTTTTAACTTTTGTTTCTTGTTTTATTTCTGTTGCTTTTTCTTGTGTCATTGCTGTGGTACATATAAAAACAGCAAGCAGATAGATTATATTTTTCATTGTTTTATTTAAATTTTTAAGATTAATTATTCGTTTTATAAGCAAGACCTAAATAGGATTATTTGTCCTTTTTAGCTTCTTCTTTTATTTCTTCAATTTCGTCTTCAACATCTTCTAATGCATCTTCAACATCATCTGATATCTCTTCAGAGCTTTCTTTTATCTCTGTTTTCACATCTTCAATTGCCGCTTCAATTTTATCTTCAGGCGTTTTCTTTTCGTCCCTGCAGCTTGTAAAAGCAATTGTAAATGCAAACAACATGGTTAATACTAATACTAATTTTTTCATCGTTTTAAATTTTTAAGGTTAATAAAATAGATTTCAACTGTTTCTTAAAACTCGTCTTCAATTTCATCGGCAGCATCTTCAGCACCATCTCCTACTTCTTCAACTGCTTCTTCAATTTTATCTCCTGTACTTTTCTCTTCTCTACAACCTGTAAAAGCTACAGATATTGAAAATAAAAAGACTAATGCTAATATGATTTTTTTCATAATTTTAGTTTTTAAGTTAATGTGGTTTCTTGTTATTTCTTTAATAATCCTTTTAATAATGAGAGCACAAATAATACTAGGAATATGAAAAATAATATTTTAGCTATTCCTGCAGATGCCCCTGCTATTCCGCCGAAGCCTAATACTCCAGCTATTAATGCGATTATTACAAATGTGATTGTCCAACGTAACATAGTTTTAAATTTTTAAGGTTTGAATTAATAATTTATCAAGGATGATAAATCTACTCTAGTTGTTAGAGAATTGCTTGTCTATAGATGTTTTGTCTAACTTCAATTTATTGTCGAATTGAAGTGTTCTGATAGGGAAAGGAATATTAATTCCAGCCTTATCATAAGCTTTTTTAATTTCAATAATGGCTTTGTTCTTAGCTCTTAATTTCTCAAGCATACTTTCTGCATCTATCCAGAAGCGGCATAAGTAATTGATAGAGCTATCGCCAAATTCGGTGAAATAAAACTCAACATCATCCATCGATTCAACTTGATCGAATGTGTTTGCAATGGTTTCTTTTGTTAATTTTTCTACTTCTTCTAAGTCAGATTCATATCCAACACCACAAGTAAGAGCGATTCTCATTTTTGTAGTCAAAGAGTAGTTTTTTAAAGGATTTTCCAATATTAATTTATTGGGTATCACCACCATGTTATTATCGGCTTCCTTTAAGGTAAAATCTTTCAAATTGATATCTATAACTTCACCTGAGTATCCATTAGTTTCAATCCAGTTTCCTATTTGAATTTTCTTTCTAAAGGATAATACCACACCAGCAAACGTATTAGATAATGTACCTTGTAATGCTAAACCTATGGCTAAACCTGCTACACCAGCACCGGCTAATAAAGAGGTTAACATTTTACTTAGGTTTAGAATCCCGAGGGCCAAAAATAATCCAGCTACAACGACTACAACTGCAGATATTCTAGCTATCATGTTACTAATTGACTTTTGGCTAACGCGCTTTTCAACTATTTTAGATACAATTTTGTTGATGTATTTAGCAATAAAATATGAGGCTATCATAACTAATATTGCTAAAATAAGATTTGGGATGTTTTGAATTATTGCAGATACCCAACCTTCTAACTTATCTATAAGTTGGTTAAATGCTGTTCCTAATGTATTTTTCATTTTTTTTTATGGCTTTAATGGTTAATAATGATTCTAACTAATCGATTTAATTAAAAAGCATTATTTAACATTTGCCATTTCAGGACTTATATTTTTTGTAGAATTTTTAGTCCAAGCATTGAGCATCCAGCTAGATTTTTCTAACTCTCGAACATATGCTCCAATTAAATCAATGGTTCCTTCGTCTGAGATTTCAGTAGCTTTTTCAATAACTTTTGCCATTTGCTTAATTAAAAGTTTATGGTCGTTTAAAGTATCGTTTACCATGTCTTCATCAGATTTAATAGGTTGATTTTCGCTGATGGTTGCAGTTTTAAGATAATCTTCCATTTTACTCATGGGGTGAAATCTTAAAGTTAAAATGCGTTCTGCAATTTCATCGATTTTCACTTTAGCATCATTGTATAAGGTTTCAAATTTTTCGTGTAAGTCGAAGAAATTTTTCCCCTTAACATTCCAATGATTACTTCTTAATTTTTGGTAATACACGTGGTAATCAGCTAACAAAATATTTAGTTCCATCACCACAGGTAGTACATCTTCATCATTCATATTTAAATAGTTCATATTTTGTTTTTTTTATTGATTACACTATATAAACTAGGTGATATATGAAAAATGTCAAGGGCTTTAACAGGTTTTAACCCTGAGCACAAAGTATTAACATAAAATTATGTTAACATGTTAGAGCTTTGTTAAAATAATTAACAGCTTTTGGGTAATACATTTTATTACAGAAAGTCTATTTTATTAAGAATTAAGCCAGATGCGGGTGCTATATAATCCATTTTTACGGTGCTTTCCGGCAACAAGCTATTACGAATATCGTCTAAAGTTAGTTTGCCTTTTCCTAAATCGATGAGTGTTCCCATCATTAATCTAATTTGATTTCTCATAAATCCTTCGCTCTTAACTCTTAGAATATATGATTGCTTCGGAAAGTAATTGGCAGTATAAATCGTGTTCTCTACAATTTCACAAGTTAATATGGTTCGAGTATAAATACCATTATCGGTGGGTTTAAAACAATAGGACTTTAAAAAATGTTCACCTTCAAATAGTTTAGCGCCATGTTTCATGAGTTCAATATCTAAATCATCCAGAATTGTTGTCATAATAGGTGCACAAAAGGGATGGCATTTATCACCATAGGTAAACAAATAAAGGTATTCTTTAATTTTTGAATTATTTATGATGTTGAATTTAGCATCTACTTCTTTGATACTTAGTGCACGAATATCTTGCGGCAGATTATAATTAAATAATTCCAGAAACGCATTTTGGTCTTCTAATGGTTCGTTTAAAAACAATTCGAAAGCTGCATTTTCAGCAGAAACCATCGCATCAGTTCGTCCAGAACTTAAACTTTTGAAATATTTACCTTCAAGTATATAATTTAAGGTTCTATCTACCATTAAATGCAAGGTTTTTACATCAGGTTGCTTTTGCCAACCGTGAAATCGATACCCTAAATATTGAATGGTAATGACATAGAAATATTTCTTCATTTCGAATTTTTAAAGGCTGGGAAATTACTTTAATTTATTATTTGTGGCAAAAAAATTATAAATTGTAGCTTATAAACTAACTAAAAACTTAAAATTATGACAAATGTTTTAACTAACAAACCACCAATTTGGTTCTGGATTATAAGCATTATAGCCCTTATTTGGAATGGCATGGGCGTAAATCAATATTTACAACAAGCTTACAATACGGAAAGCTACCGTGCTATGTATAGCGCAGAACAATTAGAAATTGCAGCCAACATGCCTATGTGGGTAACCGCTGCTTTTGCTATAGCCGTTTTTTCTGGTGCTTTAGCCGCTATTGGATTGTTACTCAGAAAATCTTGGTCGTCTAAGTTATGGCTACTTTCTTTAATTGCAGTTATCATACAGATGGGCTACCTTTTAATTAATGGCTACGCATCCAGTTTAGGTATGACCATTATGATAATTGTATTTGCCTTCCTTTTTGTGTGGTTTTCTAGAATGTCTGAAGCTAAAGGATGGCTATCATAAACAAATAAAACAAGTAATTAAAAAAGGCATTAGTTTAATTTCTAACGCCTTTTTTAATTTTTATTTGTGTCTTGATTTTAATTCTGCCTCAATATCTTTTAAAGTAAACCCTTTTGCTTGAAGTAACATTAAATAGTGAAATAATAAATCTGCAGATTCATACAAAAAGAGTTCATCATTATTATCCATAGCCTCTATAACAGTTTCTATAGCCTCCTCTCCTACTTTTTGCGCTACTTTATTGATGCCTTTTGAAAATAAACTAGCTACATAAGATTTGTTAGTGTCTTTATGGGCAACACGTTCGGTAATCACATTTTCTAAGGTAGAAAAGAAACCATAAGACGATTCATTTGCTTCACCCCAACAGTTGTCTGTTCCTTTATGGCATGTTGGACCAACAGGATTTACCTGAATGAGCAACGTATCATTATCGCAATCGTTTTTTACATCAACCAAGTTTAAGACATTACCACTTTCTTCGCCTTTTGTCCATAATCGTTGTTTTGATCTACTAAAAAAAGTGACTTGTTTGGTTTCTATTGTTTTATGATAAGCCTCTTCATTCATATAGCCTAACATCAACACATTTTTAGTAGTCGCATCTTGAATAATGGCAGGCACTAATCCGTTTGAGTCGTATTTTATTTTCATATTCTTATGTTGTATGAAGCCGAAACACATTCGGCATTACTTTAGTTCGTTTTATAAACGCACTTCTATATTATTTTCTTTTAATGCTTTCTTCAGCACTGGAATAGGAATTTCACCAAAATGAAAAACACTTGCTGCCAAAGCCGCATCAGATTTCCCTTCTTTAAAAGTGTCAATAAAATGCTGGATATTACCGGCGCCTCCAGATGCAATTATAGGAATATTTAATTCGCTCGATAATTTAGCCAAAGCTTCGTTTGCAAATCCGTTTTTTGTGCCATCATGATTCATGGATGTAAATAATATTTCACCAGCACCACGAGCTTCCACTTCTTTTGCCCATTCAAATAAATCGATTTCTGTTGGAATACTTCCACCAGCCAAATGCACTTTCCAATGGTCTCCAATCTTTTTAGCATCAATAGCAACAACCACGCACTGACTTCCAAACTTATCTGCCAATTCATTAACCAATTCTGGTCGTTTTACTGCTGATGAGTTTATAGACACTTTATCGGCACCGCATTGTAAGAGCGCATCAACATCTTCAACCGAAGATATTCCACCGCCCACAGTAAATGGTATATTTACTTGTTCTGCTACATGCAACACCATATCTAAAGTTGTGGCTCGTCCTTCTAAAGTTGCAGAGATATCCAAAAACACAAGCTCATCAGCACCATAATCGGCATATTGTTTTGCGAGCTCTACAGGGTCTCCTGCATCTCTTAAATCCACAAAATTAACACCTTTAACTGTGCGTCCGTTTTTAATATCTAAACAAGGAATGATTCTTTTTGTTAGCATTATACGAATTTTTCAAGTTGATGAAGACTAATTCTATTCTCATAAATAGCCTTTCCGATTATTACACCTTCGCAACCTAAGGCCTGTAATTTAGGTAATTCATCAATTTCCGAAATACCACCAGAGGCAATTAATTTTATGGATTGACCGCTACTACTATTTGAACACTCCTCAATAATTTTTTTATACAAATCAAATGAAGGACCTTCAAGCATACCATCTTTAGAGATATCGGTACAAATTACATATTTGATACTCTTTTTTTGGTAGGCTTTTATAAACGGAATAACCTCTTCTACACTATCTTCTAACCAACCGCTAATGGCTATCTTTCCGTTGTTACTATCGGCACCAAGAATGATTTTTTCACTACCGTATTTATTAATCCAGCCTTCAAAGGTTTCAGGGTCTTTTACTGCAATACTACCCCCGGTAATTTGTCTGGCTCCAGAATTGAAGGCTATATGAAGGTCTTCGTTGGTTTTTAAACCGCCTCCAAAATCTATTTTTAATTTCGTTTTTGAAGCGATTTGTTCAAGTACTTTGTAATTGACAATATGTTGTGCTTTGGCACCATCTAAGTCTACCAAATGCAAATACTCAATACCTGAAGCCTCGAACATTTTGGCCACTTCTAATGGGTTTTCATTATATACTTTTTTAGTATCATAATCACCTTTAGTTAGCCTAACACATTTTCCGTCTATAATATCTATTGCTGGTATTATTCTCATCTTATAATTCTAAAAAGTTCTGTAATATTTTAGCTCCTGCTGTACTACTTTTTTCAGGGTGAAACTGAACCCCGTAAAAATTTTCATGTTGTAATGCCGATGCATAATTAATACCGTAATCTGTTTTCGCAATGGTTTCATTGCAATGTTCAGCATAATAACTGTGCACTAAATACATATATTCGTTTTCTTTAATGCCTTTGAATAAATCAGACTTCAAGTCTTTTATAACATTCCATCCCATTTGAGGCACTTTCACATCATTCGCAAATCGTTTCACATCTGTTTGAAAGATACCGATTCCTTTAGTATTCCCTTCTTCAGTAGACTTACAAAGCAATTGCATGCCTAAACATATACCCAAAACAGGTTGTTTTAAATTTGGAATCAACGTATCTAAGCCACTTTCCTTGAGCATTTTCATTGCTGAACTTGCTTCTCCAACACCAGGGAATATAATTTTATCCGCGCTTTTAATTTCATCAGGATTACTTGACAAAATAGCCTCTACACCCAAACGTCTAAAAGCAAATTGAATGCTTTTAATGTTACCAGCGCCATAATTTATAATAATTAATTTCATTCTTAAGCTTTTAACTATGGCCTTTATTTATAACATTCCTTTTGTTGATGGCAAAAACATCTTATTAGCATCTCTTTTTACAGCCATTTTCATTGCTTTTGCAAAGGCTTTAAAAATCCCTTCTATTTTATGATGTTCGTTTACTCCTTCTGCTTTTATATTTAAATTACATTTTGCACCATCAGTAAACGATTTGAATAAATGATAAAACATTTCTGTTGGCATATCACCGATTTTTTCACGTTTAAACTCAGCATCCCACTCTAGCCAGTTTCTTCCTCCAAAATCTACTGCAACTTGTGCTAAACAATCGTCCATTGGCAAGCAGAAACCATAACGTTCAATCCCGAGTTTATTACCTAATGCTTTGTTGAATAATTCGCCTAAAGCTATCATGGTATCTTCGATGGTATGGTGTTCATCAACTTCTAAATCGCCATTTACCTTAATGGTTAAATCCATAGCGCCGTGCCTACCAATTTGATCTAACATATGATCGAAAAACGACAGACCAGTATTGATATCGTTCTTACCAGAACCATCTAAATTTAATTTTATATATATCTGTGTTTCATTAGTATTACGAGTAATCTTTTCAACTCTATCTTTAAGTTTTAAAAACTCATAAATTTCTGCCCAATCTGTACTTGTCAAGGCTATAACATCTAAAATTTCTTGTTTCGAAGTTTCAATTTCATCAGCACCTAATTCAGGGTCTTCAGATAAATAAATACCCTTAGCTCCTAAATTTTTTGCTAGTTCCATGTCGGTGATTCTATCTCCTAAAACAAAAGAATTTGCTAAATCATATTCTTCAGAAAAGTACTTGGTTAATAAACCTGTTCTAGGTTTGCGAGTTTCGGCATTTTCATGCGGAAAGGTTTTATCAATATGGATTGCTTGAAACTTCACGCCTTCCTTTTCAAAAGCATTAATAATTTTATTTTGAGCGGGCCAAAAGGTGTCTTCTGGGAAAGAATCCGTACCCAACCCATCTTGATTGGTAACCATTACCAATTCAAAATCCAATTCATTGGCAATTTTAGCCATGTATTGAAACACTTTTGGATAGAACTCTAACTTCTCTAAACTATCTAATTGATAATCTACTGGCGGCTCTAATACTAAGGTTCCGTCTCGGTCTATAAATAGTACTTTTTTCATAATCTAGCTTTTAGCTATTGACATTTCGTTATGAGCGAAAGGCAATAACTATATTTCTTTCATTACTTTTATTAGTTTCTTATTCTCATTAGCAGTCCCGACTGTAAGTCGTACACAGTTTTCGCAACCAGGTTGTGTTGTTCTGTTCCTAATTACAATACCTTTCTCGATAAGTTGGTTATAACGCTTTGTGGCATCATCAACTTCAACTAACACAAAATTAGCATCGGTTGGGTATATTTTCGAGATATAACTTACTGTATTTAACTGATTGATTAAATTCTTGCGCTCTAATAATATATCTTCAACTTGTTTTTTAGTCAAGTCGTTTAATTTTAATTGCTGAATTGCACGTTGTTGCGTTAACTCATTAACGTTATAAGGCGGCTTAATTCTATTTAAAACCGATATTATTTCACTTGATGCATAACATATACCCAATCGGATTCCTGCCATTCCGTAGGCTTTTGAAAGCGTTTGCGTCACAATTAAATTAGGAAACTCACTCAATTTAC
Organism: Algibacter luteus; assembly: GCF_030344935.1. Classification (NCBI taxonomy): domain Bacteria; kingdom Pseudomonadati; phylum Bacteroidota; class Flavobacteriia; order Flavobacteriales; family Flavobacteriaceae; genus Algibacter; species Algibacter luteus. Next base: position 2,257,634 of record NZ_CP128313.1, read on the forward strand.
TTATCCAGCTTTCTTCATTTGAAAAATCGATATAGGCTTCGTCAATCACAACGATACCTTGAAATTTTTTAATTAATTCTTCAATTGATTTAGCCTCAAAACTATTGCCTGTTGGATTATTAGGTGAACACAAAAACAATAATTTCGAATTATCATTTGACACCTCTAAAATCTCATCAACTTTTGGCTGGAAATTATCGTCTAATTGAACACTTTTAATCTCTACTGCATTAATATTGGCCAAAACACTGTACATGCCATAAGTTGGTGGTAAAGTAATGATGTTATCTTGATTAGGCTCACAGAAAGCTCTAAAAATAAGATCTAGTACTTCATCACTTCCATTCCCTAATAGTATATTGTTTTCGGGAATATTTTTAATTTCTGAAAGCAAAGACTTTACCGAACGCTGTTGCGGGTCTGGATAACGATTGACACCATTTTCAAACGGATTTTCATTCGCGTCCAAAAACACCATATCATCACTATTACCTTGAAATTCATCTCTCGCAGATGAATACGGTTTGAGTGCCTTTATTGTTGGCCTTATTAACTTTTGAATACTCATTTTTTCAAATCCTTTAAACGTATACTCACGGCATTTTTATGTGCTTGTAAACCTTCGGCTTCGGCCATCAATTCTATAGACAGTCCTAAATTTAAAAGGCCTTCTTTAGATATTTTCTGAAAGGTCATACTCTTCAAAAAGCTATCTAAATTAACCCCAGAATAGGCTTTAGAAAAACCATTAGTTGGCAAGGTATGATTGGTTCCAGAAGCATAATCGCCCGCACTCTCTGGAGTGAAATCACCTATAAAAACAGAACCTGCATTTGTTATGCCATTAATATATAAATCTTCGTTTTTAGAGCAAATTATAAAGTGTTCTGGTCCGTAATCGTTTATTAATTCTAAAGCTAAATTGTCATTTTCCATGTAAATTAACTTCGAATTCGCAATGGCTTTTTCTGCTATCGCTTTACGCGGAAGCACCTCCAACTGCTTTTCAACTTCATCTGAAACTTCATCAATCAAACGTTTTGATGTCGATACCAAAATTACTTGACTATCGGTACCGTGCTCTGCTTGACTTAATAAATCTGATGCCACATAAGATGCATTTGCATAATCATCAGCAACTACCAACAATTCACTAGGTCCCGCAGGCATATCAATGGCAACACCATATTTTGTAGCAATTTGTTTCGCTACAGTAACATATTGATTTCCTGGTCCGAAAATCTTATACACTTGAGGAATGGTTTCTGTACCAAAAGTTAATCCTGCAATGGCCTGAATCCCTCCTACTTTAATAATTTTAGTAACCCCACAAAGTTGTGCTGCAAACAAAATTTCAGGAGCTAAATTTCCAGCTTTATTAGGTGGTGAACATAACACTATTTCTTTACAACCCGCAATTTGTGCAGGAATTGCTAACATTAAAACTGTTGAAAAAAGCGGCGCAGTTCCTCCTGGTATATAAAGACCTACCTTTTCAATTGGTCTTTTTTCTTGCCAGCACGAAACACCATTAACAGTCTCTATTACTACTTTATCTGTTTTTTGTGCCTTATGAAACGCTTCAATATTTTGTTTCGCCAACTTAATGGCCTTTTGAAGTTTTTCTGGCACCTCTTTAGCCGCTAGCTCTATTTCTTCAACGGAAACACTATTAGAATCTAAAGTCACACCATCAAACTTAGCAGTATAGTCCTTAATAGCTTGATCTCCAGTTTCAGATACCTCCGAGAATATTTTATTAACCGTCTCCTCGATATCGCCTACCGTTTGAGTAGGGCGCTTTAAAACATTCGTCCAGTCTCCTCTTTTTGGGCTATTTATAATTTGCATGACAGAAGTTGTTAAAGTACCATTTTTTCGATTGGACACACCAAAATACCTTGAGCGCCGTTGGCTTTTAGTTCATCAATGACATCCCAAAATTCGTTTTTACTAATTACAGAATGCACAGAGCTCCAACCCTCTTCCGCAAGTGGCAAAACCGTTGGACTTTTCATTCCCGGCAGCACGTTAATGATGTCTTGAATTTTATCGTTAGGCGCATTCAACAGTACATACTTTGAATTTCTACCTTTTAAAACAGATTGAATTCTAAACTGAATTGTGTCTAATATTTTTTGTTTTTCCTCAGATAAAACAGGAGAAACAGCTAAAACAGCTTCAGATTTTAAAATGGTATCTACCTCTTTCAAGTTATTTTTAAACAATGTACTTCCACTAGAAACAATGTCGCAGATAGCATCGGCTAATCCAATGTTTGGTGCAATTTCAACCGAACCATTAATGATGTGCAAGTTGGCTTCAACTCCATTTTTATCTAAAAACATTTGAACCGTATTCGGGTAAGATGTAGCAATACGCTTACCTTCTAAATCTTTAACACTTCCGTATTTGGCAGATTTTGGTACCGCAATACATACTCTACATGAAGAAAACCCAAGTTTTTCAACAATATTAATGCCTTGACCTTTTTCTATTAATACATTCTCGCCAATAATAGCTGCATCTACCACACCATCCTTTAAATATTGTGGGATGTCGCCATTTCTTAGATAGAATACTTCCACAGGAAAATTTCTTGCTGAAGCTTTTAATTGGTCTTTACCGTTATCAATGGAAATACCAATATCTTTTAAAATACTCATTGAGTCTTCGTTTAGTCGACCCGATTTCTGCACTGCAATTCTTAGTTTACTCATTTTGTTGTTTTTATATGAGTTTGAAACAATCTTTTAGTTGGCATAATTAAAAAACCCGCTTGATTGTCTCAAACGGGTTTAAAATATATGTTGATTTTACTCAATACATTTTCACTTCGCCTGAGAGCAAATATGAAAATGATGATGTGTTTGAATAAAAGTCATGTCTTTTTTTTACTTGTACAAATATCTACATTTTATCTGATTAAATCCAAATTATAAATGTAAATATTCTAACAATTAAACAATATCAATAATTATCAATAAAAAAATTAATATTTTATAAAATATTGATATAAATGCTGAATTATTTTATTTAGATATTACTGATTCCCTAGAATAATAGGCATTCCAGAATCACCTGAACCAATTACAATTACTTTACTATTTGGAGATTCAGAGAGCTTTACTGTTGCTTCAATTCCTTTATCCTGTAGTATTTTATCAGTTAATGAAGCACTTAAAATTCTATTAGACTCAGCTTTACCTTTGGCTTCAATAATTACTTTCTCAGCTTCTTTTGCTGCTGTAACTAATCTAAATTCGTACTCTAAAGACTCTTGTTCTTGACGCAATTTACGTTCAATAGCTTCTTTAATAGTATTTGGTAAGGTCACGTCTCTAACAAGTACTTCATTTAATTGTACATACTGTTTGTCAAGAATTTTTTTAGTCTCAGCAAAAATTTCGTCTTGAATCGCATCTCGTTTACTAGAATATAGTTGCTCAGGCGTGTAACGACCTACCACACTACGAGCTGCACTGCGAATAGCAGGTTGAATAACACGTTGCAGGTAATTTTGACCAAGTGATTGGTGTAAATTCCCTAAATCCTTATAAACAGGCTCGTACCATGCTGATGCATCAATTTGAATTTCTAATCCGTTAGATGATAATACTTTCATTTTTTCAAACAACTCTTGCTGACGCACTTCATAAATGTAAACCTTATTCCAAGGTGCCACGATATGAAACCCTTCACCCATAGGCGGTTCATCTACTACAACCCCATCTCCAAAGGTTTCAAAAAGCACACCTGCTTCACCAGACCCTATGGTTACTGCAGATTTTGCAAGCAACACAATTAATACAAATACACTAATAATTATTGGCACAGCCACTTTTGGTAATCTTTCCATTTCTATTTTTTGTTTAAATTAATCCGTTATATTTTCTTAAAAACCACTCCAAACCAAGGCTTAAAGCCATTATTGCGAGCAGATATTTCCAATCTATCAAAGGTATGGTATTTTTACTGCTTTTTTGAATTGGTAGAAATCTTTTGTCTTCTAGTAAATCTTCAAAAATCTTTTCAGCATCATCAATAAAATAACTTGACCCTCCACTGTTAGTAGCTAATTGCTGCAGTTTTGTTACATCAGCATTTAAAAACTGCTGTTCTACATCAAATTTTAAAATTTGGAAACTGCCCGATCTTGACAAGTTTTCTTTAGAAGTACTTACAACAAAACTATACTCTGAAGGCGGTAAACTACTTAAATCTACTTGATAATTATTGTTTTTTAATATTAAAGGAAATGTTTTTTTAACATCTGTAGCTTTATCAATTATAGTAATATTAAGAGATTCACGAGAATCAAAAACATAATTTTTATCGAAGTACTCTGCTTTTATGACTATATTACTGCTTCCATTATAAAACGATTCATAATCTATATTCAACCTACTTTTTTGTTTATTACTTGATAAGTATTGAGTGATTTTTCCAAAGAAATTATCAAAAGCTTGAAATGATTTTTCGTTTAAATAACTTTGTGCACGCCACTGCCATAAATTTTCACCAAACAAGACTGCTTCTCGCCTTCCGTTTGTCTCAAACGTAGCCAAAAGAGGTAGGTTAGTTGAAAAACCACCTACCGATTTATTTAATATAGATTGAAAAGGAACTGTGAAGTTCACCTCTCCATAATTCGAAATTAGAGGTGGAAATGATTCAAAATCTAAATCTTCAATAATGAATGGCGAATAATTTATATTTAATTCGCCTATATAATATTCAGTTTGTTCGGTGACATCATGCGAATAATTTTGAGCCACTTGATTTATAAAATTCAAGTCTGTTTTAGGTCCTATTATTACAAATTTATTTAGATTTTTTGAAACTAAAATACCATATAAATCCTTAAAGTTTTTATTAGGCTGATATATTATAAATAATTGAAAATCATTTATTTGATTTATAACATTGGATGAGTTTAGTATTGAAACTGATCGTTGCTCATTACTTTCAATACTTTTTTTGATGACACCTATGTCGGGATGAAGCATATTAGTAACTAAAGCTATTTTTGTTTTTTGATTTATCACCTCAACGGCAAAATTCTTATTATTATTAACCTTATTTTTTTCATTTTCTAAAGGTACCAAAGTTGCTATATAATTATTTACGCCAACTCTATTTGCTGGAAGTGTGAAATTGATAACCTTTGAATTATCAGCTTTTGAAAAGTTGACTGCTTTTGAAAATACCGTAGCGTTACCATTTTTTACAATAAAATTAGAATTTACAGTTTGGTTTCCGTTATACACCAAAATAGCTTCTACTGGGAATTTATTTTTTAAAAAGGCGTACTTATTAACGTTGAATTGCTGAATTTTTAAATCAGTGTACGTAATAGTATCCCCTAAAATTATTGGAAAAATAGGCTGTTTATAATTTCTATATGAAAATTGATAATCGTTGCCGTAGGTTTGATTTCCATCTGTAATTATAAGTGTTGGTGATGTAGAAGATTTATATACCTCAGCTAATTGCTGAAAAGTTTTTGAGATATTAGTTTGCGTTTCTGAAAAAGAAATTGAGTCTAGTGGGTTTAAACCTTTACCAAAGGTATAAACACTCAAATTAAATTTTTCTTGAATTTCTTTATTGCTATTTAGTTTTTCAATAAAATCTTTGACATTACTATCTTGTTTTAAATGTTCAATAGAACATGAATTATCAAGAGCAACAACTAAATTTGGTTTCTCAATAGATGTTTTTACTTGATTAAAACTAGGATTAATAATTAGTAGTAACACAGCAAAGACTGATAAAAACCTTAAAAAAGAAAAAAGCATGTTCAATTTAGACATGCTTTTTCTATTTGTGAAATACTGAAAAAGCGCTAAACTTAGTGCTATAATTCCAGCAAGTATAATGTATAATAAAGTTTCTGTTTGCATTTATAAGCCTTGAGCCTACGCTCAAGGTAACATTTCGATTATGTTAACATACCGCCATCAACATTTATAGTTTGTCCGGTAATGTATGCGCTCATATCACTCGCTAAAAACACGCAAACATTGGCAATATCTTCTGGAGTACCTCCACGTTTTAAAGGAATTCCTGCGCGCCAGCCTTTAACAACTTCTTCATCTAATTTAGCTGTCATTTCTGTTTCGATAAAACCAGGAGCAACTACATTACTTCTTATGTTTCTTGAACCTAATTCTAATGCCACTGATTTAGAAAAACCAATAATCCCAGCCTTTGATGCTGCATAATTAGTTTGTCCTGCGTTACCTTTAACCCCAACAACAGAACTCATATTAATAATAGACCCTTTACGTTGTTTTAGCATGGTTCTTTGAACAGCTTTGGTCATATTGAAAACCGACTTTAGATTTACTTCTATTACCGTATCAAAATCTTCTTCAGTAATACGCATTAATAAATTATCCTTAGTGATTCCAGCATTATTAACAAGTATATCGATACTTCCAAATTCTGCAGCAACATCTTCAGCAAGCTTTTGAGCTTCTTCAAAGCTCGCCGCGTTACTTTTAAAACCTTTGGCTTTTACACCCAAGGCATTAAGTTCTTTTTCCAATTCGTTTGCTGCTTCAACAGAAGAGCTATATGTAAAGGCTACATTAGCACCTTGTTGAGCAAAAACTTGTGCAATTCCTTTTCCAATTCCACGACTAGCACCAGTAACTATGGCTGTTTTACCTTCTAATAGTTTCATTTATAAAGTTTGGTTAGTTATTAATAATCATAGTATTTCAAATATAACAAATACTAATGGTAACCAATAAAAAAACCTCACAAGATTGCAAGGTTTTTTTAAATATGTATTAAGAATTAAGCTAAAACTTCTGCTACCTTTTTTCCTATTTCCGCAGGTGAATCCACAACGTGAATACCACATGCTTTCATTATTTTCTTTTTAGCTTGTGCAGTATCGTCACTACCTCCAACAATAGCTCCAGCATGACCCATGGTACGTCCAGCAGGTGCAGTTTCTCCAGCTATGAAACCAACTATAGGCTTTTTACTTCCACTCGTTTTATACCAATTAGCTGCATCAGCTTCTAACTGACCGCCAATTTCACCAATCATAACAACAGCTTCTGTTTCTGGATCGTTTATTAATAACTCAACAGCTTCCTTTGTAGTTGTTCCAATAATTGGATCACCACCTATACCAATAGCTGTTGTAATACCTAACCCCTGTTTTACAACTTGATCTGCAGCTTCATAAGTTAAAGTACCAGATTTTGAAACGATACCAACCTTCCCTTTTTTGAATACAAAACCTGGCATAATTCCAACTTTTGCTTCTCCAGGTGTAATAACACCAGGGCAGTTAGGACCAATTAAACGACATCCTTTATTTTTAATGTAACTAGACGCTGTAATCATGTCTGCTACAGGAATACCTTCCGTTATAGTAATAATAACTTTAATACCTGCATCAGCAGCCTCCATAATTGCATCGGCAGCAAATGCTGGTGGAACAAAAATAATAGTGGTATCTGCACCAACTTTTTCAACAGCTTCTAAAACCGTATTAAAAACAGGTTTATCTAAATGCGTTTGTCCACCTTTACCTGGTGTAACACCTCCTACAACGTTGGTACCATATTCAATCATTTGACTAGCGTGAAAAGTACCTTCACTACCTGTAAAACCTTGAACAATTATTTTTGAATCTTTATTAACTAATACGCTCATTTTATATTATTTGAATATTGTTGCACAAATATAATTTTTTGTAACCACTTAATTATATTAATTTTTTAATTGTTTTAAAATATTTGGAATTTGCTTTATTGAAGCCATTTCTTTAAGATGGGCACGCACTTCTTGGGCTGGTGTGCCCCAATATACCTTTCCTCCCTCAATAGATTTAGTAACGCCTGATTGTCCTTGAACAACTGCTTTTTTACCAATGGTAATACCACTTGTAGTACCAACTTGACCCCATAGTGTAACTTCATCTTCAATTACCACACAGCCAGCAATACCAACTTGCGATGCTATTAAGCATTTTTTACCAATTACGGTGTCGTGGCCAACTTGAATTAAATTATCAAGTTTTGAGCCTTCACCAATAATTGTATCTCCTGAAACTCCTCTGTCTATTGTACACGAAGCACCGATATCCACATAATCTTCAATAACAACACGTCCGCCTGACTTTAATCGATCATAGCCATCTGGTCTATTTTTGTAATAAAAAGCATTGGCTCCTAAAACCGTTCCTGAATGAATGGTTACATTATTACCAATTACTGCATCATCATAAATACTAACATTAGAATGAATAATGCAATTTTTTCCTAAAGTCACATTATGACCAATAAAGCAATTAGGTTGAACAACCGTACCCTCACCAATTTTCGCAGTGGCTGAAATTGAATTGCTTGAACTCTGGAAGGGTTTAAAATGGTCTGTAAGTTTATTAAAATCTCTAAAAGGATCATCGCTAACTAATAATGCTTTCCCTTCAGGACAATCAACTTCTTTGTTAATTAAAACTATGGTGGCTGCTGAATTTAAGGCTTTATCGTAATATTTAGGATGATCTACAAAAACTATATCTCCACGTTCTACTACATGAATTTCATTCATTCCAAGCACCTGAAAATTAGCATCACCAACAAACTTACAGTCTATTAATTCTGCTACTTCCTTTAATGTATGTGGTTTTGGAAATTTCAATCTTAGTCTTTGATACGTTCTTTGTAAGTCCCTTTTTCAGTTTCAATTTTTATTTTATCACCTTCATTAATAAACAACGGTACATTTACTTCAGCACCAGTTTCAACCGTTGCTGGTTTTGTTGCATTAGTAGCGGTATTACCTTTAACCCCAGGCTCGGTATGAGTGACTTCTAAAATAACACTTGCTGGCATTTCAACAGAAAGTGGCATATTATCTTCAGTATTGATTAATACTGTAACCACTTCCCCTTCTTTCATTAAATCTGGTCTATCCAAAGCAGCTTCTAAAAGTCTTATCTGCGTATAATCAGCTTCATTCATAAAATGATAAAATTCACCATCATTATACAAATACTGAAATTTGTGTGTTTCAACACGAACATCTTCAATTTTATGACCTGCAGAAAAGGTATTATCAATTACTTTTCCTGTTGTTACACTTTTAAGTTTAGTTCTAACAAAGGCCGGTCCTTTACCCGGTTTTACATGTAAAAACTCTATTATTTTAAAAATATCGTGATTATATCTAATACATAATCCGTTTCTAATATCACTTGTGCTTGCCATAATACTACTTATTGAATAATTATTTTTGTTTGTTTGGTTAGTTTGATTTAAAATAACCTTTCATAATACCTCTATGTGAATTTTTTATAAACTGAAGAATTTCATCACGTTCTGGAGTTGCTTCCATTTCAGCTTCGATAATTTCTGCTGCTTGGGTATTATTGTAATTTTTTTGATATAATATTCTGAAAATATCTTGAATTTCTCTGATTTTTTCTGTTGAAAAGCCTCTTCTTCTTAATCCTACGGAGTTAATGCCAACATATGACAAAGGTTCTCTTGCAGCTTTTACAAAAGGTGGCACATCTTTTCTAACAAGAGATCCACCTGTCACAAAAGCATGATTTCCTACCGAAACAAATTGATGAACAGCAGTCATACCAGCTAATACTACATAATCTCCAATAGTAATATGCCCTGCCAAAGTACTGTTATTTGAAAATATACAATTATTTCCAACAATACAATCGTGAGCGATATGGCAATAAGCCATAATCAAACAATTATCACCAATAACGGTTTTCATTCTGTCGGTTGTTCCCCTATTTATAGTCACACATTCTCTAATGGTCACGTTATCGCCAATTTCAACAGTGGTATCTTCGTCGTTATATTTCAAATCTTGAGGAACCGCAGAAATTACAGCCCCTGGAAATATATTACAGTTTTTACCAATTCGAGCGCCTTCCATAATGGTAACATTACTACCAATCCATGTACCCTCCCCAATTTTTACATTGTTATGTATGGTTGTAAATGGTTCAATGACTACATTTTTTGCAATTTTCGCACCTGGGTGCACATAAGCAAGTGGTTGGTTCATAATTATTTTACTTTAGAGATTTGAGCCATTAATTCCGCCTCGGCACATAATTTACCATTAGCATACGCATAACCTTGCATATGACAAATTCCACGACGTATTGGAGTGATTAACGAACAATTAAATATTAACGTATCACCAGGCATTACTTTTTGTTTAAACTTTACATTATCCATTTTCATGAAAAACGTTAAATAGTTTTCAGGATCTGGAACCGTATTTAAAACTAAAACACCTCCCGTTTGAGCCATAGCTTCAACAATTAAAACACCCGGCATTACTGGAGCTCCCGGAAAATGGCCTTTAAAAAATTCCTCGTTCATAGTCACACTTTTTGTTGCAACAACGTGGTGGTCTGAAAGCTCAAATACTTTATCTATTAGCAAGAATGGTTGTCTGTGAGGTAACATATCCATAATTTGAACAACATCCATTAATGGAGGTTGATTCAAATCTATATTTGGAACGTTATTACGACGCTCATTCTTAATAATTTTTGATAGTTTTTTCGCAAATTGAGTATTTACAAAATGCCCTGGTTTGTTAGCTATAACTTTACCTCTAATCCTAGTTCTTACTAAAGCTAAATCTCCTAAAACATCTAATAACTTATGTCTTGCAGCTTCATTTGGATGGTGTAAAGTCAAATTATCTAGAATACCGTTTGGTTTAACTTTTATAGAATCTTTTTTGAAAGCTCCTCTTAGTTTTTCCATGGTTTCTGGAGATAATGCCTTATCAACGTAAACAATAGCATTGTTTAAATCGCCTCCTTTTATTAAACCGTGCTCTAAAAGCATTTCAATTTCATGCAAGAAACTAAATGTACGTGAGTTGGCGATATCTTTTTTAAAATCTGAAACCTGATTTAAAGTTGCATTTTGAGTCCCTAAAACTTTGGTTCCAAAATCTACCATAGTAGTAATTTGATATTCCTTAGCAGGCATTACTAAGATTTCGCTACCAGATTCTTCATCAACATAGGACACAATATCTGTAACTACAAACTCTTCTCTAAACGCATCAAGTTCAACAACACCCGCTTTTTCAATGGCTTCCACAAAAAACTTAGAAGACCCATCCATTATTGGAGGTTCAGAAGCGTTAAGTTCAATAATAGCATTATCAATATCCATTCCAACTAAAGCTGCTAAAACGTGCTCGGATGTTTGAATAGATACCCCGTTTTTCTCTAAACAAGTACCGCGTTGTGTGTTAGTAACATAATTAGCATCTGCTTCTATAGAAGGCTCACCTTCTAAATCAACTCTTTTAAACGTATATCCTGAGTTTGCCGGTGCAGGCTTAAAAGTTAAGGTTACATCTTTACCAGTATGCAATCCTACTCCTGTAAGAGAAACTTCTTTTTTTATAGTTTTCTGCTTGATTTCAGTATTAACTATTCCCATTTGTTCTTTTCTAAATCATTAATATTTTTAACTATAGTTGGCAAATTTTTAAAATGCACATAAGACTTATTATAGTCTCCGTAAGGTATTGCAGGAGAACCTTGAAGTACTTCATTGTCTTTTACATGTCTTCCTATTCCTGATTGAGCCTGAATTTTAACATTATTCCCTATTGTAATATGACCAACAATACCCACTTGTCCTCCAATTTGGCAATTCTCTCCTATTTTAGTAGAGCCAGCAATTCCTGTTTGAGCAGCAATTACAGTATTCTTACCAATTTCAACATTATGAGCAATTTGAATTTGATTATCAAGCTTTACACCTTTTCTTATAATAGTTGATCCAAGAGTAGCTCTATCAATAGTTGTTGCAGCGCCAACATCTACAAAATCTTCTAAAATAACATTACCTATTTGTGGTACTTTTTTATATACTCCATTGCCGTTAGGCGCAAAACCGAAACCGTCTGCTCCTATTATGGCTCCAGAATGTATAACACAGTTTTTACCTATGATGGTTTCAGAGTAAATTTTAGCCCCTGAAAAAACCGAAGTATTGTCGTCTATAGTCACATTGTCTCCTATGTAGGCATTTGGAAAAATTTTCACATGATCTCCAATAACCACGTTCTCACCTATGTAAGCAAATGCACCTAGATAAATTGATTCACCATACCTTGCGGAATCTGAAATATATACAGGACTCTCAATACCTTCCTTATTATTCTTTACTTGATTATAATACTCCAATAGTTTCGAAAACGCCTCATAGGCATCTTCAACTTTTATTAAAGTCGTTTTTATTTCGTTTTCGGCAACAAACGATTTATTTACAATAGTAACTGAAGCGTTAGTAGTATAAATATAGTTTGTGTATTTAGGATTTGCAAGAAATGTTAAAGACCCTTCAAACCCTTCTTCGATTTTGGAAAGTTTTGATACTTCAACATCTGGATTTCCAACCACATCACCTTCTAATATTCCTGCTATTTGTTGTGCTGTAAATTTCACACTTTGATAGTTTGATGTTGTTTTTTGTTTGAATGACGCAAAAATAGGAAAAATGTACTAAAGTTTAGCCTTTGGATAACATATATAATGTTTTGTAACTGGTTTTGATAAAGCCTTAAGATTCAATTGGTCTGAAGCTTTTACAATATCTTCTATTTTTCCAGACTTGTGAAGAATATTAATTTGTTTAGTATCTAACTGGTAGGCTTGGTTTGAAATACTACCAGTAAAAACAAAATATTTAGCTTCATGCTCTGATATGTTGTAAGTTTTAATTATCGCATCAATATGCTTTTTTAAACTATTTTCTTTAATGATATTATTCTTTATTTTAATTTTAAGCAGATTTCTATTTATAATCATTTCACACAAATTTCTTAAAACAAAATCTTCATGATATTGCCAATCTTTCATGGCTGAAATAATATCGAAATCATCTAATTGTGAAAAAATATTTAACGTTTCACTATTAAACTCTTCTAAAGTAACATCGTTTTTTAAGAAATAAATTAAAGCATCACTTGCATTGAGTTTATAACCCAAATCATGCAACTCATTGGCTCGCTGTAACACCCTAATTAATAATTGTTCTGCAACCAATCCTGTTTTATGCAAGTACACTTGCCAATACATTAATCGTCTTGCTATAATAAATTTTTCAACGCTGTAAATACCTTTTTCCTCAACAACCAATTCGTCATTAACCACATTCAACATGGTTATTAAGCGTTCGCTATTTATATTACCTTCGGCTACACCAGTGTAAAAACTATCGCGTTTTAAATAATCGGCCCGATCCATATCTAATTGTCCCGAAATTAGTTGACACATAAATTTTCTTGGATATATCCCTTTAAATATTTCGATTGCAAGCGTTAAACTTCCGTTAAATTCTTCATTTAATTGTTCCATAAAAAGCAACGAAATTTCTTCATGAGATACATTATTGACTATAGAATGTTCCATGGCATGAGAGAATGGACCATGACCAATATCATGCAACAAAATAGCAACGTAAAGTCCCGTTTCCTCCTCTTCAGAAATCGTAACTCCCTTAAAACGAAGTACATTAACAGCTTGCTGCATTAAATGCACGCAACCTATAGCATGATGGAATCTTGTATGATGAGCACCTGGATAAACCAAATAAGACATGCCCATTTGTGTAATTCTACGTAACCGTTGAAAATATTTGTGCTGTATTAAATCGAAAATTAGCGAATTTGGAATAGTAATAAATCCGTAAATTGGGTCGTTTAATATTTTAAGTTTGTTCAAACTTTAACTTTTTACTTTTTACAATACAAATATAAACATAAGAGCCTATAATGGACTTAACAATATAAATAAAAGAATATGATAAAAATACTTTGGGTTGATGATGAAATAGATTTACTAAAACCTCATATTTTATTTCTAGAAAAGAAAAACTATCACGTTACTACATGCAATAGTGGCTCTGAAGCTATTGACGTTTTAGATGAAAATAGTTTTGACATTGTATTTTTAGATGAAAACATGCCAGGTTTAACAGGACTTGAAACATTGAATGAAATTAAAGAGAAAAAAGACAATCTTCCTGTAGTTATGATCACAAAAAGTGAGGAAGAATATATAATGGAAGAGGCCATAGGTAACAAAATTGCCGATTATTTAATTAAACCAGTAAACCCAAACCAAATCCTTTTAAGTTTAAAAAAGAATTTAGATCATTCTAGATTGGTTTCAGAGAAAACGACTTCAAATTACCAGCAAGAATTTAGAAAAATAGCCATGGATTTATCTATGGTAAATAGCTATGAAGAATGGGTTAGCCTTTATCAAAAATTAATTTATTGGGAAATTCAACTAGAAGATATTGAAGATGCAGGCATGTTTGAGATTTTAGAATCTCAAAAAAATGAAGCCAACATTCAATTCGGAAAATTTATTGAAAAAAATTATGCCAATTGGTTTAAGCCAAATACCGATGCGCCTATAATGTCGCATACATTATTTAAAGAAAAAATAGTACCCGAAATAAGCAAGGAACAACCAACACTTTTGGTGGTAATAGATAATTTGCGTTACGACCAATGGAAAGTTTTTGAACCGATAGTTAATAATTACTTTAAGAAAGACAAAGAAGATGCCTTTTTTAGTATTCTTCCAACGGCAACTCAATATGCAAGAAATGCTATTTTTTCTGGACTCATGCCAAGTGATATGGAAAAGTTATTTCCTGAATATTGGAAAAACGATACTGATGATGGTGGCAAAAACTTGCACGAAGCCGATTTTTTAAACAGTCAAATGAAACGATTAGGTTTAACTGATTTATCTTATGAATATCACAAAATTACAAATCTGAAAACGGGTAAGAAATTAGCAGAGAATTTCAAGTCTTTAAAAAATAATGATCTTACCGTTGTGGTTTACAATTTTGTTGATATGCTTTCGCATTCTAAAACCGAAATGGAAGTTGTTAAAGAATTGGCATCGAATGATAAAGCGTATAGATCTTTAACATTAAGTTGGTTTAAAAATTCACCACTATTGGAAATGATACAACAAGCTCAACAATTAGGGTTTAAATTGATTTTAACTACCGATCATGGCACTATAAATGTGAAAAATCCATCAAAAGTAATTGGCGATAGAGAAACTAGCCTAAATCTACGTTATAAAACTGGAAGAAGTCTTACCTATGACAGTAAAGACGTACTATTCGCTAAAGATCCTAAAGAACTTCACCTACCCTCTATAAACATGAGTAGCTCGTATATATTTGCGAAAAGCGATTTGTTTTTTGCGTATCCTAACAACTATAATCATTATGTTAGTTATTACAGAAACACCTATCAACATGGAGGTGTCTCACTTGAAGAAATGATAATTCCATTTGTAGTTTATAATCCAAAATAATCTATAAAAAGCATATATTACCGATGAAATGCAATTTTTTTTAGGATATCTTATTTATTTTAATTAATATTGCCAATAAATTTAATAGCAATTGAAAATTAGCTACGGCATAAATGAGGTTGAACAAGTAGCTAAAAACCTCTTAAAGAATACAAAAACAAAAACGATATTATTCTATGGGCATATGGGCGTTGGCAAAACTACCCTAATAAAAGCCTTAGTAAAAGTTTTAGGAAGTAATGATGATGTAAGTAGCCCAACATTTTCAATTATAAATGAATATAAATTGCAAGATGGAAAAATATTTCATTTTGATTTATATAGAATAAATGATATTGAAGAAGCTTATAATTTTGGTATAGAAGATTATTTAGATTCCGAGCATTGGAAACTCATTGAATGGCCTGAAAAAATAGAAGCCATTTTACACCAAGATGCGGATAAAATTGAAATAATTTTAGACGACAATAACAACAGAATTATAAGTTTAAAATAATAGAAAACAACCAAATAAACCACTAGCATATGGCTCATAAATAGCATATTTCCTTTAGATTTTGAAGTTTTACGGGAAACCCACATCACGAATTTTAAAAATCAATGTTTTTAACATAATTTTAACATTTGGTGATTAACTTCAAGATAGTCTTTATTTACATTTGGGTTATTAATTAATTAAATCCCTTATAAATATGAAGACTAAAAAGTATCTAGTTGCAATTGCAATTTTCGGAGGCGTGTTATTTTTAGCTCAAGCTGCAAACACATATAATGTTGATGCACAAGCAACCGCAAAAATCGAAAGAAGTAAAATTAAGCTTGCTCCCAGAGGATAAAAGAAGCTTAGTTACAGGTACTGTTGTAGCAACTTTAATTGCTGTGACTCCTTACTTGTTTTATTTATATGAAAGTGTTCCAGATAATCAAATTTGGGACACTTTTTTATTTACTTTTAATAGTAATTTCTACGAAAACGCTAAAACTGCAGTTTGGATTTTAACAGGTAAATTAGTTCCTGTTTACTTATTATTTATTTGGTTTTTTACATGCAGACACTGGTGGTACCATGTATTACTTGTGCCTATTGCCATGTATGTATTTCAAATTATGAATATATTAAATGATGATTTATCTTATGTGGATGAATTACAAATGGTATATTTAATTCCAGTAATGGCTATTGTTATTCCATCAATATACCTGATTAGAGCTAGAATTTTCAACAAAATAAATGATGCCAATAAATCCTTGGAAGAACTAGAAGCAGAATTTAAAATATCACCTAAAAACTTTTGGGAAAAAATTAAAGCTTATTTTTAAAAAAGTTATTCTAAGCGCTCTCGCTCATTAAGGTCTATTTCTTTTTTATTATTACTCAATCTAAAATTCCCAAACTTATAATTAAAACCAAAGGTTATTAATCTGTTTTCTAACCTCGATTTTAACAAAAGATCTTGATTCAAGTATTTAGTAGTTTGATTAACATTTAATGTGTTAAATAAATCTGTTACACCAACACTCACAGATGCCCTATTATTCCATAGTGCTTTTTTAATATTAATATCAAGGCTAGATCTTTCATTAAAACTAGAAGCGCCTTCTACCAATGGTGAAATGTATAAATACGCTATATCGGCGGTCAAACTTTTATCACTTAAAAAAGATAAGTAATTAACAATTTGCGAATATAAACTCCATTGATCAGTACTTGATAACACGTTATCGCTTTCAATAGCAAAAAATTGATTATCATAGTAGAATAGCGAGGATAATAAATATAAATCCCAATTATTAGTAATTGAAGTATACGTTGTAAAATCTAATCCATAAGAAATACTTCTATCAATATTCGTATTTATAATCTTTAATAAATTATTGTCGTTATCCTGAAACAATATTTCTATTGCTGGATTACTTTCATAACGATAATAAGCTTCAAAAGTATATTTTTGGTTAAAGGTATAACCTAAAGTAAAAACATCATCTATTTGAGGCTGCAAATTTGGGTCTCCAGTTATGTACGTGTTATCATTTAAAAAATATTTAAATGGGTTTAACTGACTATATCTTGGTCTGAAAATTCGTCTGTTATAATTAAAATAAACTTCGTTGTTTTCATTTAAATTATGCAAAATATAAAGCGACGGGAAAAACTTTCCGTATTCATTATCATTATTTGTATTTGTAGAAATAGAATTAGATTTGATATCTGTCAGTTCCGTTCTCAAACCCAATTTTAAACTCCAAGATTCCCAATCTTGAGCGAAACTAAAGTAAACGGCGTAATTTGTTTCATCATAAAAAAATGTATCAGAATTTTGCAAATCTTGTTCTCTAATATCATCTTCAAAATTGAATTGCGTTAAAATACTTTTAGAGTTTATATTCGAGATTTTCATACCTGCTAAAAACAAACCACCATCGCCAGCAGGCAATTCATAATCTAACTGACCGGTATAAAGCTTAATTTCTTGACTTGCAAAAGTTTGAAATCTATTATTTCTAATTAATGACGCATCAGGAAAAAAATAATCTGTATCGACATTTTGAAAACTTGAAAAATCGTAATTGGTATGATGGGCACTTACTGCAAGCTTCTCCCCTTGCTTTTTAAACCTGTGCAAATAATCTAAAGTGAATGCCAGATTGAACGTTTCATCTACTTTTCGATTATCAGTTATAAATGTAGAATCTAAAACTTTATTACTATTAAAAACATCTGTTATAGAATTCACATCAGTTTGCGTGTTCTCCCTTGGTGAGATAAGGATATTTGTTGAAAACCCCAAACTGTTATTCTTATTTAAATCATAATCAATATTTGCATTAATATTATGGTTTGATGTTTCACGAGTTCGTTTAAAATCGGTTACCCAACTAGAAGTTATGTCGTCGTTTCCATCAATAAAATTTACAAACTCGTCATCATTTCTATAATCTTTTCTTGGACTAATATTATAATTTAAATATGTATTTAGCTTTTTAGCTTTAAAAAAATGACTTGTTCCAAATGAATATTTTGGATATTCAATGCCTTTCTTATAATTTCCAAATACACTACCATTATATCCAGTAACAATATTTTTTGATGTAATTATATTTAAAACCGAACCACCTTCGGCTTCGTATTTTGCTGGAGGACTCGTAATAACTTCAATAGACTTTATATTACTTGCTGAGGTGCCTTCCAGAAGTTGTTGCACTTCGCTAGAGGATAAATGCACCCTCCTGTCATTGATATAAATTGTAGGTGTAGATTGCTTTACGGTAATTTTGTCGTTATTTACCAAAACACCTGGTGCATGCTTTAAAACATCTAATACATTATTATTAGAAAGGGTTGAATTCTCAACATTAAACACCAACCTGTCAACCATTCTCTTTACTGTAGGTCTTTTAGCAACTATTGTAACATCATCAAGTTTTTGTACTAATTCGTTAAGTACAATAAGATTTAGATGTAAATCTTCATTGAGGTTTATTTCTTTCAAATAGTCTTCAAATCCTAAAAAACTAATTTTTAAAGTGTATGTCCCGACACTTATATTATCAATCCTAAAAGCTCCATCATCATCTGTTGTTGTACCTTTTATAAAATCAGGGTTTTCAGCATTGAATAGTACCACATTAGCAAATGCAACAGGTAAATTACTTGTTTCAACAACGTTACCGCTAATATTAAACTGTTGAGCAAAGCATAAAGAAGTGAAAAATATAAAAATGTGGGGAAGAAATTTTCTAAGCATACTCAAATTTATGAAAACAAACTTATAATAATTTATTTACACATCAAATTTGCAGATATAAAGTTGTTTTTATATTTAACATGCAAATTGGTAGTAAACATATTTAAAATTTCAAATGGATTTATCTTTCGTAATTTATTATGATTAAAATTTTTATTTGTAATTTGAAATTTTATAATTAAACCTAACCATGTCGAAACAACCTCTTTCGCCTTTTACAAAACAACAACTACTTCCACAGGAAGAAACCCTTGAAATATTTAAGAAAAAGGGAGAGCTTTTTATAGGAGTTCCAAAAGAAACCGCTTTTCAAGAAAAACGAATATGTTTAACACCTGATGCTGTTTACGCTTTAGTAAATAATGGACATCGCGTTTTAATAGAATCTGGGGCCGGAAAAGGCGCCAATTTTAGCGACAAAGATTATAGTGAGGCTGGGGCCGAAATCACAAAAGATACCGCAAAAGTATTTTCATGCCCCATGATATTGAAAGTAGAACCTCCTACCCTAGAGCAAATAAAACTTTTAAATCCGCAAACTATTTTAATCTCAGCACTTCAGATTAAAACACAAACTAAAAAATATTTTGAAGCTTTAGCATCCAAAAGAATTACAGCCTTAGCTTTTGAGTTTATAAGAGATACTGATGGCAGTTATCCTGCCGTAAAATCGTTAAGTGAAATTGCTGGAACCGCTTCAGTTTTAATTGCTTCAGAATTACTTTCAAACTCTAACGCTGGTAATGGCTTAATGTTTGGAAATATTAGCGGCGTACCACCAATAGAAGTTGTCATTTTAGGTGCTGGCACAGTAGGCGAATTTGCTGCGAGAAGTGCTATAGGCCTTGGAGCAGGTGTTAAAGTGTTTGATAATTCGATAACAAAGTTAAGAAGCATTCAATCGCAACTTGGCAGGCCTTTATTTACATCAACCATTCAACCTAAAAACTTATTAAAAGCGTTAAAACGCTGCGATGTTGTTATTGGTGCGGTAAGAGGCTCTAACAGATCACCAATTGTAGTTTCAGACGCTATGGTTCAATCCATGAAAAAGGGAGCAATTATAATAGATGTAAGTATTGATATGGGTGGATGCTTTGAAACTAGTGAAGTTACATCGCATAAGCAGCCTACTTTTATAAAACATGATGTGGTGCATTATTGCGTACCAAATATTCCGGCAAGATATCCTAGAACAGCAACTGTTTCTATTAGTAATATTTTTACTCCATATTTGTTGAAAATTGCCGAAGATGGCGGGATTGAAAATTCTTTAAGATTTGATAAAGGTTTAAAAAATGGATTGTACTTTTACCACGGTATTTTAACCAGTAAATCTGTTGGCGAATGGTTTGATTTAAATTATAGTGATGTAAACTTACTTATATTTTAAAATCTATTTTCTGCCTCATTAAACATTTTTAAATGAAACTTATTCAACGAATTGGATATTATCTTGGAGGATTTTCTTTAGGACTTATTATTTTAGCTTTCTTTCTAAATGGAAAAAAAACATCATGTAGTTATGGTCCTGACGCAAGAGTTTTAAAAAATATAAATTCTAAAAAAATAAAGTATAGTGAAACACTATCCAATCTTTTAATCAACAAAACAATAGATTCTACTGGCATTAATTTCGTTCTAAAAAAAGGAGATATAAACTTTTCTGAAAGTAATCCAAGACAAGAACCTTGTGGAATATATGTTGTAGAAGGTACTTATAATGATAATGACGTTTTGTTAACTGTTGAAAACTGTGATAGTATTGCAACGGTTTTAGACTTTAAAACACTTCAGTAAAATGATAAAGCGACTTTTTGATGTTGTTTTTTCAATTATTGGATTAATTGTATTATTTCCTTTTCTTTTACTAATCGCTCTTTTGATAAAAATAGATTCAAAAGGACCTGTTTTTTTTATTCAAGGTCGTGTTGGTAAAAACAATACAGACTTCAATATTTATAAATTTAGAACCATGCGGGTTCAATCTGATAAAAAAGGATTACTTACATTAGGAAATCACGACTCTAGAATAACCAAAATCGGATATTTTTTAAGACGTTACAAAATAGACGAGTTTCCACAACTACTTAATATCCTTAAAGGAGATATGAGTTTTGTGGGTCCTAGACCAGAGTTACGATATTATGTTAATTTCTATTCTCAGGATGATATGACTATATTTAAGGTTAGACCAGGTATTACGGGTTTAGCTTCTCTTAAATATAGGAATGAAGTTGAGCTTTTAAAAGCTGCGAATGATCCTGAAGAATTTTTCATAAAAACTATTATCCCTGATAAATTAAAGTATAATAAGGAATATATTAAAAGACAAAATTTCTTTTTTGATTTAAAACTTATTGGTCTTACAATAATTCAAGTAATAACTAAATAATGGATTGAATAGTCAATTTGTGGCTAAACATTATTATTCATAATTTGCATATAGATTAAATAACGAACTTAATTTCTACTTGAAAACTTTTACTGGTTTATATGAATAAAGAAATGGCTAATTATATTGATAAATTATTATATGATTCTGATCTCTTTCCTGATAAAACTAAGCAATATTCCAATTCTTCCAGTTACGATTTTACTAATGAAACTATTATAATTACTGGTGCTGCTGGTTCGATTGGTAGTGGATTATCAAAACAACTGATTCATTGCAAATTCAAAAAACTCATTTTAATTGATAATGCCGAATCACCATTATATGAGCTCATTAAATCATTAGAGTTCAAAGATACATCCAAAGTAGAATTTATATTAATTGATATTACAAACCAAAATTCGATTACTCAAGTTTTTGAAAAATATAAACCTACACTTATTTTTCACACAGCAGCATACAAGCATGTGCCATTAATGGAGAGCAACCCAATTAAGGCATTGGAATTGAATATTTTTGGTACAAAATTATTAGCAGATTTAAGCTGTGAGTTTAAAGTTAAAAAATTCCTTTTTATTTCTACTGATAAAGCTGTAAATCCTATTAGTATAATGGGCCTAACAAAAAGAATAGCAGAAAATTATTTAAACTTATTAAATTCTAAAACTAACACGGTTTTCGTATCAACAAGATTTGGCAACATTCTAGGGTCCAATGGCTCTATAGTTCCATTATTAAAAAAACAAATAGAGTTAGGCCTACCAATTACACTAACTGATATTAATGTAACCCGATATTTTATCTGTAAACAAAAAGCTTGCAACCTAATTTTAAAATTAGCCACATTAGAAAAATTCGATTACAATTTATATACTTTCAATATGGGTAATCCTGTTAAAATATCAGATTTAATTGAAAGAATGTATTTGATTTGCAACAGTGAAGCAAAAACACATGAATTAAAAATTATTGGATTAAGACCAGGTGAAAAACTTCATGAAGAAATTATTTCTATAGATGAAGAACTTTTTAAAACAGAGCACCCTGAAATTCTTGGAGTAAAACAAAAAAAAACCATTCAGCCTAAAAATATTAATTTTTCTGGATTATTAGAAATCAACTATGAAACATCTAGTATAGATGTGAAAAGTATTTTAAAATCGTACCTCTAACATCAAAGTGTTTTTCTTCTCTTTTTTTCTTTGGTTAACAATGCTAATTCCCTACCAGTTTGTCCTGCCACCGATGTATTCTCTTCAGCACGTCTTATTAAATAAGGCATAACATCCTTTACTGGTCCAAATGGGATATATTTTGCCACATTATAGCCTTTATTAGCTAAATTAAAACTTATATGATCACTCATGCCATATAATTGCCCAAACCAAATTCTAGGGTCGTTATTAAGAAGACCTTTTTCTTTCATGAGATTCATTAATAAATACGAACTGTCTTCATTATGCGTACCTGCAAAAACAGACATGCAATCTAAATTATCTAAAATATAACGAAGACCAGCGTTAAAATTTTCATCAGTTAGAGCTTTACTTTTACAAATAGGCGATTTATAACCTTTTTCTTCAGCCCTTTCATTCTCCTTCTCCATATATGCGCCCCTTACCAGTTTATACCCTAGAAAATATTTACCAATTTTAGCTTTTTTATGTTCTACCTTTAAAAAATCTAATCTATCATGTCGGTACATCTGTAAAGTATTGTATACTATTGGCTTCTCAGTATTATACTTCTCCATCATTTGCGTAACTAAACTATCTGCGGCACCTTGCATCCAGCTTTCTTCTGCATCAATCAAAACTGCAACATCATTGGCTTTGGCTTTTCTGCAAACCGCATCAAATCTATTAACAACATTTTCCCATTCACTCTGTTCTTTAACAGTTAACTTATCCCCTTTTGTTATCTTCTCATATAACGACAAACGTCCAAACCCTGTCGGCTTAAATACAGCGATTGGTATCGCGTTAAGTTCTTTAGCAAAGTCAATAATTTTTAATATTTTATCTTTTGCAGAGTCAAATTCCTTTTCATTTTCCTTTCCTTCAACAGAATAATCCAAAACAGAACTCACACCTTTATCATACATTTTATCAATCACAGATAAGCAGTCTTCTTCATTCACACCACCGCAAAAATGATCGAAAACGGTAGATCTTATTAGACCTTCAATGGGTAAATGCGCTTTTATGGCGAAGTTAGTGGCAACTGTTCCAATACGAACCAAAGGCTCAATTGAAATCATTTTAAACAAGAAGTACGCTCGTTCTAATTCAGAATCGGTTTTTAACGAAAATGCGATTTCGGTATTGTCAAAAATTAAATCTGTATTCATTAATTGAAAAATTTATTCAAAGATAATTATAGCGAAGTTATCATTTTATATAAAAACTCCTTAATTTCACAGCCTTAAAAAAAATAATTCATTTATGGATTCCATTAAAGCTAACAATAGTATTATTCATTTTAATAATAATTGTTATACTTCTTTAAATCAGCATATTGATAAAAATAATTTTTCAAAGATTTTCATTCTTGTTGATGAAAATACACATCAATATTGTTTACCAATTTTTTTAGAAAAGCTGGAAACCGAACTAACAATTGAAATTATTGAAATTGAATCTGGCGAAATAAATAAAACAATAGATACTTGTGTAGGCGTTTGGAACACTCTATCAGAATTAGATGCCGACAGAAAAAGTTTAATGATTAATATTGGAGGTGGTGTTATTACAGATTTAGGCGGTTTTGTTGCTTGTACTTTTAAGAGAGGTATTACTTTTATTAATGTACCAACTACGCTATTGTCTATGGTTGATGCATCAGTTGGCGGAAAAACAGGAGTTGATTTAGGCCATTTAAAAAATCAAATTGGCGTGATAAGTAATCCTGATTTGGTGTTAATTGATACACATTTTTTAGATACTTTACCTCAAAATCAAATGAAATCTGGATTAGCAGAAATGCTAAAACACGGACTTATAACAGGAGAGAATTATTGGAATAAATTTCAAGATTTATCAAAACTCTCTTTAGATGATTTGGATGAATTAATTCATGAATCGGTTGTGATAAAAAAGAATGTAGTTGAAGAAGATCCGTTTGAAAATGGATTGCGTAAAACATTAAATTACGGGCACACATTGGGCCATGCCGTAGAATCTTATTTTTTAAGTCATCCAAACAAAAAGACTTTATTACATGGTGAAGCTATTGTTGTTGGAATGATTTTAGCTAGTTACATTTCTAGTGAATTGGTTGGATTCCCAAAAAAGACTACTGACGAAATAAAACAATTGTTTTTAAGCTATTATAATAAAGTAACTATTGAAGAAAGTGATTATCCTGCAATAATTGAGCTATTAAAATATGATAAGAAAAACAATCACGGTAATATCAATTTCGTGCTTCTAGAAGATATAGGAAAACCGAAAATTGACTGCTTAGTTGATAATAAATTAATAATAGCATCATTTAAATATTACGCATCGTAATGTAAAAATAGATATTAATAAAAAAAGCATCAATAAATGATGCTTTTTTTTTTATGTTTATAATTCTCACTTTAAGCTTTTCTAAACCTGCTAAATAACCCTTTCTTTTCTGGTGTACCGTAATATCCATATTTGGCACCATAACCGAAATTTGACTGTTTTACATCGTTTACAACAAACATCATATGATTTAGTTTCTTCTCAGCATGTAACTCTTTAGCAAAATTCAAAATCTTCTTTTCAGTGTGGTCTGCTCTTGTTAAGTAAATGGTATGACCAGCATATTGACTGATTAATAAAGTATCTGTTACTAACATTGAAGGCGCAGTATCTACAATCACATAATCATAATCTTCAGATACTGTATCGAAAAGATCTTGTAGTCTGTCGCTCATAAGTAATTCCGCAGGATTAGGAGGCACCTTACCAGAGAGTAAAATATCTATTTCAATATCATTAATCTTATAATTATTAATAGTATCAGAAATATTAACTTCTTTATCTGATAAATACTCGGTAAGCCCAATTTTATCCAGTTTCGTTTGTTTTTTAACATTAAAAGCTGAATAGATTTGAGGGTTTCTAATATCTGCTCCAATTAATAAAACTCTTTTCCCTGTATTGGCCAAGGTTAAAGTCATGTTTAAACTAAAAAAAGATTTACCTTCTCCATTAATTGTTGAAGTAACAAAAGCTACATTATTGTATTTATTATCACTTTTACCACGTCTTATATAATCAAAGTTGGTCCTTATTATTCTAAAAGACTCAGATAGTATTGATCTATCATTACGTTCTATTAATGAATTGCTGTTACCAGATACTCTTGGTATTTCACCTAAAACAGTCATGCCATTTACTATTTTATCCAAATCCTCCTTATTATGTATTTTTGTATCTAATAAATTTCTAACATAGAAAAAACCAAAAGGAATACAACATCCAATAATAAATGAAGCAAAGTAAGTTATAGTTTTATTAGGAGATACCGCATTATATGTTGAGTGTGCAGAATCAATAATTTTTGCATTTGGAGATGTTGAAATTAATGATATGGTTGCCTCCTCTCGTTTTTGTAAAAGATATAAATATAATGACTCTTTAATACCTTGCTCACGCTCTATATCTCTAGATTGTCTAACTTGTCCTGGTACAGCATAAATCTTAGAATTTAGTTTAGATGATTGATTTTCTAGACTCTTAATTTGAAGTCCAACCGCCTCGGCAGAATTATTTAACCCCACCTTTAAACTATTTTTTAATGCAAGTAATTGCTGGTCTAAATTGACTATAATTGGATTTTTTTCATTCGAACTTTTTAAAAGTCGATTACGATTGTCTAACAGTTCATTATATTTACTAGCTATAGAATTAACAGAACCGTTTGCTAAACCTATATTAGCTGGTATTGGATCAAATGAATTTTCGCTTAGTTGATTTCGCATAAAGTTTATTTTATTATACTCAGTACGCGAATTAGCTAATTCTTGTTCGGTTTCTGCATTCGATTGTAAATATAAATTGGCTTCAGAAGTTATATTTGTTAGCTTATTTCCTGTTTTAAACTGCTCTATTTCATCATCAACCTTACCTAAATCTGACGCAATTAAGTTAATTCTCTTATTTATAAACTCGGCAGTATTATTAGACTTTGCACTCTTTTCTTCTATGGATTTTCTGTTATACTCATCAACTAACGTGTCTAAAATAGCTTTTGCTTTACTTACAACACGATCGTTAAGTGACAAATTTAATACCATGGAAAACTCAGAAGCTTGCTTTATCTTTACCGCATTTCTATAATATTCGGCAACCTTATCAACTGGCTTTATCTGAACATGAAAAGTTTGTCCAGCAAAGTTTCCTATTTTTGATGTATTTGGGGTTATTAAAATATCGCCCATGGGTGTTTCTACATTTTTACCGAAATAAGATTTCTTTGAAATTTCTTCTTCATTTTCCAAGAAATAATTGAAGTTAAATTCTGTTTCCGATAAAATATTTAAACTAAAATTGAATTTAGTTTTATCAACTAGTGTATCTGATACTAGAAAACTTATATTTAATGGCGCTTTATCTATTGGGAAATATTCAGAACTATAAATACGTCCTTGAGCAAAAAAACTTTTATTAAGGCCTAGTCTTTTCACTACACCTTTCATTAACCTCCTTGATTTTAAAACTTCTATTTCATCTTCAACTTTCTTACTATCACCTGACGGAAGTTTACCTAAATCTTTAAGTATCTCCTCTGCTGGGTTTGACACACCATCATCTTCCATTAACATAATTTTGGCATAAGCATTATACTCAGGTTGCGTATATCTCAAATTAAAATAAGCTAATCCAATGCATATGGCACAACTTAGTGCAAACCATTTCCATTGCTTTAAATAGAATGTTAGTTCTTTTTTAAAATCTATATTTTGTTTCATTATTTGAAAGATTTAGTTGTCAAAATTAATTAAAAAAATAAAATTAATTTCTTGTAACAAAGATCAATGCTGTAGTAATTAAAAAAGAAGAAATACTAATAATTGTACCAATTCGCGTATCACCTGATGCGCTGCTTACTGCGGAATTGTTAGGCTCAACATATACAACGTCATTTTGTGTTAAATAATATACGGGAGAATTAAATAATTCTTTATTCGTAAGATCTACTCTTGTATATGTTTTTGTACCATTAAAGTCTCTGATTACCAAAACATTATCTCTTTGGGCTTTTATATTTAAATCTCCAGCTAAAGCAAGTGCCTCTAAAATCGTTATTCTTTCTCCTGAAACTTCATATCTCCCTGGTGAACGTACTTCACCTAAAATTGATACTCTAAAATTTAATATCCTTATATTTATTATTGGATCTTTTAGGTATAGTGCAAGTTTTTCTTTAAATAATTCTTGGGCTTCTTGAACGGTTAAACCTATTAATTTAACCTTACCCAAAACTGGATAATCAATATTTCCTTCATTGTCTACTAAATAATCGATTAATTGTGGTTGAGCCGAACCGCCACCACCATCAATAAATAAATTAAATGGTTTCACAGCTTCTAAATCAAAAGTTGATACATATATACTAACTATATCATTCACTTTGAATTTTGGAGTAAATGTGTCAGTATCAACTATAGTTTCAAAGTCTTTCGCATTTTGAAAATAAACTACTTCCTTTTTAGAAACACAAGATAATAATGAGATTAAGATGAATGCATAGCTTAATACAATCTTCTTTTTAATAGAATTTAGAATCATTTGTTAAGGATTTGGGAAGTAAAATACAAGATTTTAATCAAAGATTATTGAACAGACTTGAAAACTTTAGAATCTTTAGAATTATTTTCTAAAATTCCTTTAGCTTTCTTGTAGATTTCAACTCTTGTATCGAACTTTTCGTACTCAGAATTATTAGATTTATACTCAGGTATTAAGCTTTTCATTTTCATTACAATATTATTATTTTGAAAACGATTGGTAATACAAAGTTCCTCTATTTCAGATTTTACTTTCGCATAATCTAGCTCTCTAGTCTTGCTAATTAAAATCTTTTTATGATAAGTAGACAATGTATTTTCTCCATTAGCTAACAACTCTTCATATAATTTCTCACCTGGTCTTAAACCTGTAATATTGATATCGATATCTTCTGGATATCTTAAACCAGAGAGTCTTATCATGTTTTTGGCTAAATCAAAGATTTTAACCGACTCACCCATATCAAAAATAAAAATCTCTCCACCTTTACCCATTGTTCCTGCTTCAAGCACCAGTTGTGAGGCTTCAGGAATAGTCATGAAATATCGAGTAATATCTTTGTGAGTTAACGTTAATGGACTGCCTGCTTCAATTTGTTTTTTAAATAAAGGAATTACAGAACCATTAGAGCCTAATACGTTTCCAAAACGTGTTGTTATAAATTTGGTTTTACTTTCTTTCTGGAGACACGTAATATACATTTCTGCAATTCGCTTGGTAGCTCCCATTACACTTGTTGGATTAACAGCTTTATCTGTAGATACAAAGACAAATTTCTTCACATTATATCTAGAAGCCGTGTCGGCTAACAATTTAGTGCCATTAACATTTATTTTTATAGCTTCATAAGGTGCTTTTTCCATTAAAGGAACATGTTTATAAGCAGCTGCGTGAAAAACCATAGTAGGCTTATGTGTTTGGAAAATTGAGTCAATTCTTAAACCATCTCTAATATCTGCAACAATAGCTGTGTAATTATGCTTCCCGTCACGCTTTAAGTCTTGCTGAACGTCATAAAGCGCAGATTCAGCTTGGTCCACTAAAATTAAATGTTTTACATCAAAATTTGATAATTGATTAACCAATTCGCTACCAATAGAACCCGCTGCTCCAGTTACAAGGACTGTTTCACCTCTAAATTCATTTATTAAATTAGGATTATCAATTTCAATTGGTGGTCTCCCTAATAAATCTTCTATTTGAACTTGCTTTATTTGTTTGGCGCTTAATTCGCCATTTATCCATTGCTCAATTGGAGGAACTTTGGTTATTTTAACTTCAGAATCAGAAAGTGCATCAAGAAGTTTCATCAACATTCCAGAGTCTGTATTATGATCGGCAACAATAATTTCATCAACGTCATTAGTTTCAACATAGTTTAAGTCTAAATTAGAGCAAGAAACTATTCTAACACCATTGATTACTTTTCCGTTCTTCTTATTATCTCTATCAACAAAAGCAAGTATATCAAAGCTAGTTTTGGCATTATTTAACAAAGCGTTATATGTTACTATTGCAGAATCGCCAGTTCCATATATCAGGACTCTCCTAGTTAATAATAATTTAGATTTTAAATATTTATAAGTCATTTTAAACAACAGTCTACTGGCGCTAAGCGTAACAAAGCTCAGTAAAGCGTGCATAACTATAATAGAAAGTGGTATCGTAAAACCAGGAATAATATTGGTAAATCTGTTTATTGACACAATTGCAACACAAATAAAAGCCATTAAAACAATTGCTTTAAAGACGTTAACAACATCTGTAAAACCAGTATGTCTGATAACACTTTTGAAAGATCCTACAACTAAAAAACTTACAGCTGATACAACCAATACAAAAGGTATTTCAAAGAAAAATTGCTTTAAATCAAAATCTAAAGTAAAATTAAATCTTATAAAATATGCTAAGAAAAATGTAACTAATAATAGACATAAATCTATCCCAAAAACTAGCCATTTTGAAGCATACTTTTGTGAGTAATAGGCAAAGTAATTGTTTATCATGTTTTGAGGGTTTTAGTAATATTATCAAGAATACGTTGTAAGTCGTCATGACTTAAATTAGATCCACTAGGCAAACAAAGTCCTTTTTCAAATAAATGCTCTGAGGTGCCATTTGTAAAATGCAAATAATCTTTAAAAATTGGTTGCATATGCATTGGCTTCCATAGTGGTCTCGATTCTATATCGTCTTTTAAAAATTCTAATCTTATTTTTTCTCTGAGTTCAAAGGATTCAGTTTCAATACAAGTTATCCATCTATTTGAATAAAAATTTTCAGGTTCTTCTAAAAATTTTATTTCATTAAACTGTGATAAATGATTTTTGTAAAATTCAAAATTCTTTCTTCTAGCTCGAACTCTTTCATCAATAACCTCCATCTGTCCTCGTCCTATTCCTGCCAAAACGTTACTCATTCTATAATTAAATCCAATTGAAGAATGTTCGTAATGCGGTGCATTATCTCTTGCTTGTGTTGAAAGAAATACTGCTTTATCTTTATCTTCTTTGCTCTTTACAATTAGAGCTCCGCCTCCCGAAGTTGTAATTATTTTATTTCCATTAAATGATAAAATTCCAATATCTGAAAGTGTTCCGCATTTTCTGTTATCATAAGTGCTTCCTAATGCCTCCGCACTATCTTCAATAACATGAATATTATATTTTCTTGCTATAGCATTAATTTCATTTGCTTTATATGGCATACCATATAAATGAACTGCTATTATTGCTTTTGGCTTTTTATATTTTTCAATTCGATCTTTTATTGCAATTTCTAACAATTCAGGCGACATATTCCATGTTTCTGCTTCACTATCAATAAATATTGGTGTCGCACCTTGATATATTATTGGATTAGCAGATGCTGAAAAAGTGAAACTTTGACACAATACTTCATCTCCATGCGTTACTCCCAATATTTGCAATGCTAAATGAATTGACGCGGTACCAGAACTTAGAGCTGCTACGTAATTGTTCTCTCCTAAGTAACTCTTTAAGTCATTTTCAAATCCATCAACATTAGGTCCTAATGGCGCTATCCAATTAGTAGCGAAAGCTTCATCTACAAATTTTTGTTCAGAGCCTCCCATGTGCGGAGATGATAAGTATATTTTAGTTTTAGTCAACATTTAGTTTAGCAATTATGCTCTTAAAATTTTGGCATATCAAATTAACCATAGCCAATATCCCATGCTTCAACGTGAAAAAAAATTATCTGGATAATCCCCCTTGCATTTGAAACAAAATCAATTCTTTATTATAATAACTTAAATGATTCATATTAAACTTTATAAAAATATTTCAATCTTACCCTTGGGTATAGTTTCATTTGGAGAGTTCTAAAATATTTTCAATATTCATTTAACATAAATAAATCAATCCGCTATTAATCAATTCAATTTTGCTTTACGATGTAAATTTAATGATTGTTTTAATGCAACAATAGGAGAACAGGGTTATTTCGCTAAAAGAGTATTTAAAATCGGTTAACTACATATTGTACAATTTAGAACTAAAAAAACGGTAGATAATCGATTGATAAATAATTTTAATGAATTATTATCAATTTCTGGTTTAATCATACTAATTTCTCACTTAATTTTGATTTAAGCGCAAACAGTAAATTTTTTTTCTTCAAAATTTAATCATTTAAAAGTCACAACATCTTGTGTTTTACTACTTTCATAGATTTTCTCATTTTAAAATTGTTATTATAAAAAATATATGCGTGCTTTACAAAAAATACAAGAATGTGCGGTATATACTTAACTAATATTCCTTTTGATAAAGAAGTTGTTGAAGATAAACTAGAATCCATATCCTTTAGAGGTCCAGATTTTACAGGAATTAAAAAAATCAATAATCTTACTTTAGGACACCTTCGACTTTCTATTCTAGATTTGGATCCGCGTTCTCATCAGCCAATGATTTACCAAAATCTTCATATTGTTTTTAATGGAGAAATATATAATTACAAGGATATTAAGTCTGAATTACAAGATAGAGGCTATAAATTTAATACTGAAAGTGACACAGAAGTACTTTTGATTGGGTACAAAGCATGGGGCGAAAATGTTTTAGATAAAATAAACGGCATGTTTGCTTTTTCTATTTATGATGTTGAAAAAAATGAAATATTTTCGGCTAGAGATCGGTTAGGGGTCAAGCCGTTTTATTATTATTGGAATGATGGAAAGTTCGAAATTTGCAGCCAAATTAGACCAATTCTTAAAAATAAGAAGATAAATGAGGAAGCTATTTCAATGTTTTTAGATTGCAAATTTATTCCAAGTCCTTTTACTATAGTCGAAGAAGTATTTAAGTTGCCACCTGGAAATTTTATGAAAATTGATTTAAATACAAATGAATTTATAATCAAAGAATATTGGAATTTAAAAAACGTTAAAATTAGGAATATTTCGTATGAAGACGCTAAAAAAGAACTACATGATTTACTGATTGATGCAGTAAAAATAAGGCTTCAGTCTGATGTTCCTATAGGATCATTTTTATCTGGAGGAATCGACTCAGCTCTAGTGTCTAGTATAGCAGCAAATGTGTCCGATTCTCCGATAAATACGTTTTCAATTGGTTTTGATGATCCAGAGTTTGATGAAAGTAAAATAGCTGAGCAATATGCTAAAATCATTAAATCAAATCATAAAACTACTATATGTAATTCTAATGATATTTTAAAACTTATACCAAAATTGGTTGAGGTGTATGATGAACCATTTGCCGATAGTTCCGCACTGCCTTCACTCCTATTAAACGCAGTGACTAAAAAACATGTAACAGTAGCACTGTCTGGTGATGGCGGAGATGAAAGTTTTATGGGATATGATCATTTTGATTCGCTTGTTAAAAATGAATACATCATGAATATACCTTATTTTTTGAGAAAGTTTTTGTCTAAACCTATTTTTTTAAATCTATTTGGATTAAACTCACATCGTGTTAGAAATGCTTTAAATACAAAAACTAAGAACGATTTTATTGAGAATATTTTTTCAAGAAAAGGCTTGCTTTTAAAGGAAAAAAAACAAGACTACATGAATCATTATCAAGGTTACAAAAAATGGTCTTCGAATTTTTTGCAAAAAGCTGCTGATTTAAATATTAAATTATGGCTAGAAAACGATAGTAATGTTAAAGTAGATCGCGCAAGTATGGCTTATTCGGTTGAAGTTAGAAGTCCGTTTTTAGATTACAGAATCATAGAATTTGCGCGTACTCTTCCCATGGAATTTAGATATGAAAAAGGTAGGCAAAAGAAAATATTAAGAGATATATTAAAAGAATACATTCCAGAAGAAATATTCAATCAACCCAAAAAAGGTTTTGGAGTACCAATTGGAAACTGGATGAAAAATGAATTAAAAGAAGAATTTTTATCGGCACTTAATGATGATTTTTTAAATAAAGTTCCGAATTTAAACCTCATGAAGTTCAAAAAAATATTAAATGATCATATGGACGGAAAAGAAGATAATACAGAAAATATATGGAAAGTATATGTTTTAAGTAAGTGGTTTAATGAATTCGGGTTTAAATAATTAATTATTTAAACCCGAATAAAATAAATTTATGTGAACTCTAAGTTTTTAGAGAATGTTTAAAAATTCTTCTAAATTAGTATAACCATCACCATCTTCATCTCCTGATGCATTTTTTGAAAGGTCTCCAAACATTGCTCTTTCCCAAATATCTGGCATACCATCATTATCAGTATCATAACCTGCGGCTCTTGAGTTGCTAACAATGGTTCCATTGTTATTCCATTGAGATTCTGCATGCTGAATATACGTCCTTGAACTATCGTTTTGTACCATATCAACTGCATCAAGATCTAATTCATCTCTATAAAAACCTGTATTACCATCTGCTTCTAAATACCCTGAGGCTCCAACATGAGGTAACAATTCTGCCTTAAGACTTGTATTAGGTAATATTTCAGGTGATGCTCCTTTTAAAGGAAGTTGCGAATCAACAAACCAACTTGATTCTACGGGTTCGGTAGCAGATGATGGA
This sequence comes from Algibacter luteus, assembly GCF_030344935.1. Classification (NCBI taxonomy): domain Bacteria; kingdom Pseudomonadati; phylum Bacteroidota; class Flavobacteriia; order Flavobacteriales; family Flavobacteriaceae; genus Algibacter; species Algibacter luteus. The sequence goes on from NZ_CP128313.1 coordinate 2,291,965, forward strand.
AAGTTAGACCATGCAGAACTTTCATCAGTATTTTCATTATAACCTGTTAACGAATAATAATTTAATATATCCTGGTCTATATGATTAAATCTACTATAAATCGTTGGGTTTGATTGACCATTTCCAGTTGAAATTTTATGAATTCCTGTTCCTGTATTACCTGCACTTCCTACAGTATTTGTTCCAGACTGAAAATAGTTTCCTATTAAATTAAGTGTAAAACTCTCTGATGCAACTGAGGCATCTAATCGTAAGGTTCTATATCTCCAATTGTGAATAAGATTGTTTATAACATCTATATCTAAAGCTCCATTGGTTTTTGGGAATCTATGACTAGTATTTGAAGATACGTTTCTTAAAACCGAAACATCACCAAAACCACTTGAAGGTGTACCTCCTAGTAACATTGCTGTTTTATTCTCATAAAACAAACAGTTTTGGACAGTGATATTACCATCATTATAACTAGAATCAAGATCAAGTGCTTCATCTTTAGACCAAGCAAACGAGCAATGGTCTACAATAATATTGGACGAAGATGCCAATGTCATACAATCACCATTATCACTATCAGAGCCATTTCTAAATCTAATATATCGAATAATCATATTATCATTTCCAATTAAATATAATCTTGCCCCGGTTATTGTTATACCACCTCGAGGAGCTGTTTGTCCTGCAATAGTTACATCTCCGTAATTATTAGATAAAATAATTCTGCTTTGTAAATTAATTTCACCAGAAACATCAAAAACAATAATTCTTGGGAAAGTTTTAGATAACGCGTCTCTTAAAGATCCGGCACCACTATCATTAAGGTTTGTAACGTGTATTACTTGGCCACCACGTCCGCCTGTAGTATAAGCTCCTGCACCATATGCAGAAGGAAACGATTTCAATTCAGTAGCAATATCAACTTCTTTAGGTTCTACCGTGATTGAAACTATCGCCGTATCACAATTATCAATATTTTGGGCATCACATATTGTATATTCAAATGAATCTATACCAGAAAAGCTTGGATTTGGCGTGTAAATCACCAAATCATCTAATTGATCATCTGGTGTACCATTATCATTAATACTTAAAGCGCCATTAAATGGTTCTGTAGTTGCAATTGTACCACTAGTTGGCAAACTAGTGTCGTTGGTATGTAATACCATTTCAATAGGGATGTTTTCAGTTGTAATAAAATTATCATCAACAACATCTACTGGTACTACCGGTACTTCATCCTCTGTATTTGGTGTTTCTTCTTCAGTTGTTTCCTCTTCCGTCGGGACTTCTTCAACTATAGCCGATTCTTCAATAATGAATACTTCTTCATTATTGCAAGAAGGTAATAGTAAAAATAAAGCAAAAATTAAGGTCAAAAATTTTGGGTTTAATTGTAGGTTTCTCATAACAAATTTAAAAATTAGACTTTTGGGGGATTCAAATATATATACTTAAAAACGATTTTATTTGCATTTCATCGAAAATATGTAATTTTTTGTAATAAAATTCCATATACACGTCTTTCATCGATAAAACTTTCAATCATATACGTTCGATTTTCTTATTCGGATTATTATTTTTTTAATATTTTTTATTTCGTCTCGAAAATAAGTCGTTTATCGATTATTTAAAAGGATTGTTAATAACCTTATAATAACTATTTTTTATTTTTATTAATAGAAAACACCAAGTAGATTAGAAATTTAAGTTCTGTTTATCAATACATTATACACTTTCATATACATATAAATTAATCACTCAAATGTGATTTAATTAAAATATAAGAATGAAATTGTTAGAATTAATCTTAACGAATATATATTCCTTTTAACTTAAATAAACTATCCGTTAATTTCTTTTTATAATATTTGCATGCTTATACTATTCTTACAATAATTAATACCTTATAAATTATATATCCTCAAATCAATAATTAAATAATAAAATGAAAATATTAGTTACAGGAGCTGCAGGCTTCATAGGTTTTTATGTGTCGAAAGTTTTAATAAGCAAAGGACATCAAGTAGTTGGTTTAGATAATATAAATGATTACTATGATGTTAATCTTAAATATTCTAGACTATTAGAGTTGGGGATAAAAAAAGATGAAGCAAAAATCTTTAACAAGATTTCTAATAGTGAATCAAACAACGGTTTTTCGTTTATTCGGATGAATTTAGAAAACAGAGAAGAACTTCCTAAACTTTTCAATAGTGAAAACTTCGATGTTGTTTGTAATCTAGCTGCCCAAGCTGGTGTAAGATATAGTTTAGAAAATCCAGAATCTTATGTAGATTCAAATTTAGTTGGGTTTTTAAATATTCTTGAATGTTGTAGAAATTTCAAAATCAAGCATTTGGTATATGCAAGTAGTTCTAGCGTATATGGGTTAAATAAAAAAATACCTTTTTCTACAGACGATAATGTAGACAACCCTATAAGCTTATACGCTGCCACAAAAAAAAGTAACGAGTTAATGGCACACACTTATAGTCATTTATTTAAAATGCCAACTACAGGTCTTAGATTCTTTACTGTATATGGCCCTTGGGGTCGTCCAGATATGGCTATGTTTTTATTTACAGATGCTATTGTTAATAATAAACCTATAAAGGTTTTTAACTATGGTAAAATGGAACGCGATTTCACATATATTGATGATATTGTAGAAGGTGTTGTTAGAATTCTTGAGCACCCGAATAAAGAAAGAATAGAAAAGAATGATTTATATAAAGTTTATAATATAGGAAACAATAACTCAGTAAAATTACTTGATTTTATAAAAGAAATAGAGTTAAACTTAAATTTAGAAGCAGAAAAAAACATGCTTCCTATACAACCAGGTGATGTAGAGCGTACTTGGGCTAATGTTGACGATTTGATTAAAGATTACGATTACAAACCTAACACCTCAATTAGCCATGGCGTTAAAGCGTTTATTGATTGGTATAAAGACTATTACAATAAATAATTGATGTTATAAGCTTACTTTTTATCGATTAAAATCATGTGAAATTAATTACATTGATTTTTATCGTGAAAAACGTCTACTTAGTATAAAAATAGCCAGTGTTTAAATAATTTTTCACATATTTGCCCAAGCTATTAATAACAAACCCAAATTGCATGTTAGAAAATCTACAAAATAAAACTGTATTAGTTACAGGAGGTGCTGGATTTATAGGTTCTAACCTTTGCGAAACACTCCTTAACAACAATATAAAAACAGTTTGCTTAGATAACTTCTCTACCGGTAAACATGAAAATGTAAATCCCTTTTTAAGTAACTCGAATTTTCAACTAATAGAAGGTGATATAAGAATTTTAGAAGATTGTCATAAAGCTTGTAAAAATGTTGATTTTGTATTGCACCAAGCTGCTTTAGGTTCTGTACCAAGATCTATTAACGATCCTATAACAACTAATGATGTTAATGTTTCTGGCTTTTTAAATATGATTGTTGCAGCTCGAGACGCTCATGTTAAACGTTTTGTTTACGCTGCTAGTTCTTCGACTTATGGAGATCATGAAGCGCTTCCAAAGGTTGAAGATGTTATTGGGAAACCATTATCCCCTTATGCCATAACAAAATATGTAAATGAACTTTATGCCGATATTTTTCAAAAAGCATATGGATTAGATACTGTTGGACTAAGGTATTTTAACGTATTTGGAAGACGGCAAGACCCAAATGGCGCCTATGCTGCAGTAATTCCTCTTTTTGTGAAACAGTTTATAAACCATGAATCTCCAATAATTAATGGAGATGGAAGTTATTCTAGAGATTTCACATACATCGATAATGTGGTTCAAATGAATATGCTTGCTATAACTACTGAAAATGAAGAAGCTTTAAACACAGTTTATAATGTAGCATACGGCGACCGAACTACATTATTAGAACTAACATCTTTATTAAAGGAACACTTATCTGCATTTGATGAGTCTATTAAAAAGATTGAGATTAAACATCGTGAAAACAGAGTTGGAGATATTCCACATTCTCTTGCTTCGGTTGATAAAGCAAAAAAATTATTAAACTATAATCCTAAATACAATATTAATGACGGTATTAAAGAAGCCGTTAATTGGTATTGGAAACATTTATAACCTAAAAAATGAAAGTAACAAAAATTTGTTGTATTGGTGCTGGTTATGTAGGTGGACCTACTATGGCAGTAATCGCAAAAAAAAATCCTAACATTAAAGTCACCATTGTAGATATTAATCAAGCTAGAATTGATGCTTGGAACGATTCTGATGTTTCAAAGCTTCCTATTTACGAGCCTGGTTTAGCTGAAATTGTTAAAGAAACAAGAGGAAAGAACTTGTTTTTTTCGACTGAGATCAATAAGGCTATTGATGAGTCTGAAATGATTTTTATATCAGTAAACACACCTACCAAAACATATGGTAAAGGAAAAGGTATGGCTGCTGATTTAAAGTATGTAGAACTTTGTGCCAGAAATATAGCTGATGTTGCTAAAACAGATAAAATAGTAGTTGAAAAATCCACATTACCTGTTAGAACAGCTCAAGCTATTAAAAGTATTTTAGATAATACTGGAAGCGATGTTAAGTTTGATATTTTATCAAATCCCGAATTTCTTGCTGAAGGAACTGCTATTCAAGATTTATTAAATCCAGATCGTGTTTTAATAGGTGGAGAATCAGAAGAAGCCATAGAAAGTTTAGCTAGAATTTACGGAAGTTGGGTTCCTCAAGATCAAATATTAAGAACTAATGTTTGGTCTTCAGAGTTGTCAAAACTTACTGCAAACGCTTTTTTAGCGCAACGTATATCTTCGATAAATGCTATTTCAGAGTTATGTGAAAAAACAGAAGCCAATGTTGATGAAGTTGCAAAAGCCATTGGTATGGACTCCAGAATCGGACCTAAATTCCTGAAATCATCTGTAGGTTTTGGTGGTTCATGCTTTCAAAAGGATATTTTAAATTTAGTTTATATCGCGAGAAGCTATAATTTACAAGCAGTAGCCGATTATTGGGAACAAGTTATCATTTTAAACGACCACCAAAAAAGACGTTTTGCAGATAATATTATAAGTACCTTATATAATACGGTTTCTGGTAAAAAAATTGGTTTCTTAGGTTGGGCATTTAAGAAAGATACTAATGACACAAGAGAATCAGCCGCTATTTATGTTGCTGATCATTTACTGAATGAGCAAGCAAATGTCTCAGTTTTTGATCCGAAGGTTTCAAATGAAAAAATGCAAGCCGATTTAAACTATCTCAACACAAGGTCTGAACAAGAAAACAGCAAATTATTACAAGCTCATGCATCGCCATACGAAGCTTTAAAAGACGCTCATGCTGTCGCAATTATGACAGAATGGGATGAATTCAAAACCTATGACTGGAAAAAAATATATACTCAAATGAAGAAACCCGCTTTTATTTTTGATGGTAGAAACATACTTGATAAATCAGAAATGGAAAGCATAGGCTTTGTATACTCATCAATTGGTCAATAACACATTATGAACAAGGAAAAAATAGCCATTATTGGATTAGGTTATGTGGGTTTACCACTAGCACGCTTATTTGCAACAAAATATTCAGTTGTTGGCTTTGATATTAATGAAAAGCGAATTTCGGAATTACAACAAGGAAAAGATATTACTTTAGAAATTGAAGATGATGTTTTAAATGCAGTACTTAAAGACACTGCCGATTCTAGTGTCGGGCTTTACTGTTCTTCAAATATTGAAGATATTAAAGATTGTAACTATTATATAGTAACGGTTCCAACACCAATTGATAAAAATAACAGACCAGACCTAACGCCACTTTACAAGTCAAGCGAAACAGTTGGTAAAGTACTCAAAAAAGGAGATATCGTAATTTATGAATCTACGGTTTATCCTGGTGTCACTGAAGATGAATGTGTACCGATTTTAGAAAAAATAAGTGGTTTTAAGTTTAACCAAGATTTTTACGCTGGTTACTCACCTGAAAGAATAAATCCTGGAGATAAAGAACATACCGTTGACAAAATTTTAAAAGTAACTGCTGGGTCAACGCCTGAAATTGGAATAAAGGTCAACGATTTATATGCCAGTGTTATAACCGCAGGAACTCACCTTGCTCCTACTATAAAAGTGGCAGAAGCCGCTAAAGTGATTGAAAACTCTCAAAGAGATATCAATATTGCTTTTGTAAATGAGCTAGCTAAAATATTTAATTTGATGGGTATTGATACGCATTCCGTTTTAGAAGCAGCTGGGACTAAATGGAACTTTCTGCCTTTTAAACCTGGATTAGTAGGTGGGCATTGTATTGGAGTAGATCCTTATTATTTAGCCCAAAAAGCTCAAGAAGTTGGGTATCACCCAGAAATTATTTTGGCAGGGAGACGTGTTAATGATAGCATGGGGCAATACGTAGCAAGTGAAGTTGTTAAGATGATGCTTAAAAACGACATCAAAGTTAATGGCGCAAAAATTTTAATGCTAGGTATCACTTTTAAAGAAAATTGTCCTGATGTTAGAAATACAAAAATTGTTGATGTTATTAAGCATTTGAAGGAATATGGGCTTGACGTAACCATATATGATCCATGGGTTAATTCAGAAGAAGTAAAACATGAGTATAACTTGGAATCTACAAATGTATTACCTAAAGATAAGTTTGATACAATAATATTAGGCGTTTCTCATTCAGAATTTCTTGATATTAACTTTGACGGTTTATTAGCTGAAAATGGATTAATTTATGATGTAAAAGGCATTATTAAAGGCAAGGTTAATGGTAGGTTATGATTTCTTAATTGAAATACATATTTTATCAACCTTTGCAGAAAAATAAATATTTGATTATTTTAAATGACCTAAACTTTAAAATACTAAAACAAAGCATTTTAAGAAATGAATAATAAACATGAATCTTTCATTGTACACAGATATAAAAGTATAGGTTATGCTTTAAAAGGAATGTTTTTATTAATTAAGACCGAATCCAGTATTCAAGTGCAATTTTCCTTGGCGATATTAATAACTGTCGCAGGGTTTTATTTTAATATTACATCCATAGAATGGATGATTCAAGTTTTTGCAATTGTTTTAGTTATGAGTGTGGAGGCATTAAACACTGGTTTAGAAAAAATATGTGATTTTGTACATGAAGATTTTGAAACTCGAATAGGATTTATTAAAGATATTGCCGCAGGTGCAGTTGCAATTTCTTCACTTGGTGCTATTATTATAACTTTAATAATATACGTGCCAAAATTAATTTAAGTATTCAGAAATGAAACTACCTATAAAAAGCATATTAATATTAGCATATATCGCAAAGGATTTTGATATTTATTTATACAGGCTAGATTATTTCGGATTATCTGCATCTGTAGGTATTTATTTGTTCTTTTTTATTTTATTAACTATAAGCGTTTTTATAGTTGCAAATATTAAAAACAATTTTGTAAGAATTATTTCTGGTATTATTTTCTTTATATGTGCAGTTTCATACGATTCTTATCAAAGAATCATGCTTGAACCATTCGATTATAATGCTTTTATAAACATGATTGACGCTGCTGGTTCAGCTGGTGAAGCATTTCAACAATACTCTAGATTTTATTTTATATCTGCTGGTTTTGGACTATTATTATTAATAGGAATAATTTTAAAGCCTAAAAAACAGATTTATACTAGCTCTTATTTGCAAACAATTCCAATATTTTCATTCTTATTATTTACATTTTTAATTTTTTATAAAGGCGGCAGTGGTGCACTAGGTTTACCTTCTATTTATACGCCACTTTCTTATTCGTCACTTGTTTTATATGAACTATCGCAAGATGATTTTGGTACTAGGGAGGAAATAAAAATTGCGAGACAAAATACTGATATGGATCATGATATAATTTTTATTTTAGATGAAAGTGTCTCCGCTAATTATATGGATATAAATAATTCGAATGGTGTATATACTGGATTGAAAAGTACCCAATCAAATTGTGAAATTTTAAATTATGGATATGCAGCATCTGTAGCAAATTGCAGCGCTTCAACTAATTTAACGCTTAGATATGGAGGTACAAGAGAAAACTATAAAAAAATTATTTACTCTAAACCATCCATTTGGCAATATGCAAAAAATGCAGGATTAAAAACCATTTACATTGATGCACAACGAACTGAAGGAAAATTGCAAAACGGGATGACCAATGGTGAACAAAAAGATATAGATGAATTCATTCAGTTCGATACCGTTAGTATGCAAAATAGAGATCAAGAAGCTGCTAATGTATTAATAGATTTAATAAACAATAATACCAACGAATTTATATTTATAAACAAAATTGGATTACATTTTCCTATACATGACAAATATCCTGATGAGTTTCTAAAGTATGAACCTGCCTTACCAAGAGGCGATTGGTTGGATGTTAGCGATACAGGACTAAGAACTGGGTTTGGTGGAAGTCCTGAAGAATGGATTCAATACCGTAACTCTTATAGGAACACAATGGAATGGAATATTGGTAGATTTTTTGATAAAATATTTGCTGAGGCCAATTTAACGAATTCTTTAATAATTTATACTTCTGATCATGGACAGGATCTTCATGAAAGAAATAATCCAGGTGTTGATACGCATTGTAGTTCAGATCCTTTAATTGAAGAAGGCTTAGTGCCTCTAGTAATTATAGAAGGAAATAATCTAAACACCTTAAATTGGAAAAATAAATTCGTAAAAAACAAAAATAAATCTAGTCATTACAATATTTTCCCAACCTTACTTAAAATCATGAAATATGATAGTACGGAAGTGGCGAAGGTATATGGAAACTCGCTCGATATTGAAACTAAAGATGATTTCACATTTAACAAGTATTGGAATGCGAGATTAGGTATCAAACCAAAATGGAAAAAAATAAATCTAGAAAAAATAGTTTCACCACCTCTTAGTGATTTTATTAATGAAAAGTAATTTTTGCTTTTAGAATTTTCGTATTGAATCTAATACTTTACATTAACTTTATATTGCAAATTAAAAGTTTCCTTATTAAAACATAAAACTAAACTTTTAAATTTTAGTTTCAATCTAAAGGAAATTCCTTGATTAAATTTTTCGTAAAAAATTCAGATCCCAAATCATTTAAATGGTCCATGTCTTGATAATAATTATTTGGTAATTCGAATTCTGTATAGTCTAAATATTTAAATTCTGATAAATTCGAACTATAAAAATTTTGTAACAACTCAAATTCTTTACGCTTACGTTTTTTATATTCAGGATGCAAAGGCGTGCTAATAAACACTAGGTTAACATCGTTCTCTTTACAATACTTAGCAATTTGCATTAAATAATAAATTTCAACTTCAGAATATTGAAGTTTTCTATCTTTCGTTTTATTTTTAAACATCTCAATATCCTTTGCTAAACTATTTCTTTTAGAGGACAAAAATTTACCTAAATTTCTTTCAGTTAGGTCTCCTTTTAAAAGTAATTTTATTGAATATTTTGGTGATTCTATTAAACCTTGAATAACTCCTGAAGGGTTTGATTTTAATAAAAGTAGAAAATCAGAAAAATTCATCAAATCAGTATAAATTCTCAATTTGCTTTTAATATTACTCGTGTTGAAAATCCATTTATCTTCATATTCAACTAATAAATTATGATTTGATAATGCTAAAAGTAACGTGTTGATCTGAGGATTTTCATCTTTTAATTTCCTTATTTTCAGAAAGGAATAAAAATAAGAATCGGCGCTATGAGATAAGTTTAAGCTACTAGTAAAAATATTATCATTAATAGCGTATTCAGTGTGGGAGTCTCCAAGTATCAGGACACTCTTGTTTTTTTCCAATTCATATCCATAATAATTGGTCATAATCGAATTAAATATAATCGACCCAATACATACTACTAAAAATATTCCTAAAAGCTTAAAACAATTATTAATGAATTTACGCATAACATTTCTTAAAAAAGTTAATTAGAATTGGAAATAGATAAAATCTTGTTGAGTACCTCCGTACCAAAATATTATAAAAAATATAATTAAATAAAAGCTCCAACGTAACTGCTTAGACATTTTAGTGTTATACAACTCTAAAGCATGCTCCTTCTCTCTTTGCAACCACTCAACAACTACCAGTGCTAAAATAAAAACTAAAGTCAATATCCATTCGTTTAAATTCTCTGGAATAGTGAAAATTGAAATATCAAAAAGCCCGTTAAGATACAATATGGCATCCGAGACGCTAGGCGCCCTAAAAAACACCCAAGCAATCATAGTAAGCAGAAAAGTAAAAAGCATTTGTCTTAATTCAACAAATGTTGGAAATAATACACCTTCGGCTACATTATTTGTATTAACTCGATTTTTATTCAATAACATTACTGGAATAAAATATAATGCATTTAAAAAACCCCAAATGATAAAGGTCCAGTTAGCTCCATGCCAAAATCCACTCACAAGAAATATAACAAAAACATTTCTTATTTTTTTCGCCATTCCACCTTTACTACCTCCAATTGGTATATAGACATAATCTCTAAACCAAGTAGATAAGGATATATGCCAGCGTCTCCAAAACTCAGCAATATCTCTAGAAAAATATGGGAAAGCAAAATTCCGCATTAAATTAAATCCAAATAATCTGGAAGTTCCTATTGCAATATCTGAATATCCAGAAAAATCGCCATAAATCTGAAACGTAAAAAAAAGTACACCAAAAAATAAAGTACTACCAGAATGGTCGGTGTAATTATCAAAAATCTGATTAGCAAAAGCTGCACAGTTATCTGCAACTACAACCTTCTTAAATAACCCCCAAAGAATTTGTCTCATCCCATCAATAGCAGATGAATAGACGAATTGGCGTTTTATATAAAACTGTGGTAATAAATTTGATGCCCGTTCTATCGGACCAGCTACGAGCTGAGGGAAGAAACTTACAAAAGCAAAAAACGAAACAATATCTTTTGTTGGTTCTAATTTTTGCCTATAAACGTCAATGGTATAACTAAGCGTTTGAAACGTATAAAAACTAATGCCTACTGGCAAAATTATATTCAAGCCTTGAACACTTATTGGCTTTCCCAATAAACTAAAAGCATCTACAAAATTATCAAGAAAAAAATTATAATATTTAAAAAAACCTAAAAACCCAAGATTTACTAATAAGCTTAAAATCAATAAAGATTTACGTGTATTTTTGTCCTCATACTTTTTAAGAGCTATCCCTATCGAATAATCTAATAAACTACTAAAAGCAATAAGTGCCAAAAACCTATAATCCCACCACCCATAAAATAGATAACTTGCAATTATTATCAAGAGGTTTTGTAATCTCAAATTCTTTTGAAATACAAACCAATACAAAATAAAAACTATGGGTAAAAAAATTGCAAAATCAATTGAATTAAACAGCATAAGAACTGAGAATTTTTAGATTTGATTAATAACTAATAAAAATGATTGTATATAGCTTACAGGCCGCAATATATAAAAATATCCTTTTTAATCCTTGTTATTATTTTAGTATAACGGTAGCATTTACACAACATATGCAACATATCGAATAAATAAAGAAATAGTTGTATTACACCTTTATTTATAATGTAATTCTATCTTTACTTTATATAATGAAATTACAAGTCTTTAAACCGAATATATTTATAAGTTAACGAAAAAATAAGAGTATCCCTGACACTTTTTTCATCTTTACAAGATAATATTGAATTTGGAATTCTTTTTGAAAAAATATAGTCATAATTTCACAATCTTAATTGAGGCTTTTTATAAATTGAATGCTACAATTTTTAACTATGAGTAAAAAGAAAATTTCGTTTGTAATTGGTTCATTAACTGCAGGAGGAGCAGAACGTGTAGTTTCCACACTTTCAAATCAACTTATGGTAAAATACGAAGTTCACATAATAATTTTAACCAAATGCGAACCCTTTTATAAGCTTGATAAAAACATTAAATTGTTTCATTGTAGAGAAGATTTTTTACCAAGCAGTAACATTTTTCAAGCCATAAAAACTAATTACGCTCTATATAAATCAATATACACCTATTTAAAAAATAATCATATAGATCTAGTCATTGGTTTTATTACTAGTGTTAATATTTTAACCATATTGGCTTCGCGTAAAATAAAAATCCCTTGTATAATTAGTGAACGCATTTTTCCTGAAAAGTATGATATAGAAATTCAATGGGCTATTCTAAGAAAATTATTATATAGAAAAGCGAACTATTTAGTAGTTCAAACAAACGATATTCGGGAACAATTCAAAACAATTATTAACTACGATAGAATATTTATTTTAAAAAACCCTATAGCTACCGAATTAACAGAAGCCCGAAACAAAGAATATAAAAAAGAGAATATTATTTTAAATATTGGTAGACTTACAAATCAGAAAGCACAGGACTTATTAATAAAGGCTTTTGCAAATGTTGAGAATCATGATTGGAAATTAATGATAGTTGGTCATGGAGAAAAGCAAAATGAATATGAAGAATTAATAAAGTCTTTAAAATTAGATAACAAAATTTTATTGATTGGTCAAACTAAAGACATTGCGCAATTATATAATAAATCAAAGATATTTGCTTTTACGTCAAAATTTGAAGGTTCTCCAAACGCATTGATAGAAGCAATGCATTTTGGTCTTTCATGCGTTTCCACTGACTGTCCTACGGGTCCTTCAGAGTTAATTCATGATGGAGATAATGGATTTCTAATACCTATTGGTAATCAAAAAAAATTAGAATCACGAATATCAAATCTTATGCTTGACGAAAAATTAAGAGATAAATTCGGCACAAATGCCATGAAAAGCGTGATTCCTTATGAAGCTAGATTAGTAACAAAAGAATGGATTCAATTATTTGAGAAATTATTAAATTAAAGAATGCCCCGAAATGAAATTTGTTGATTTAAAACAATTATTTTTAACCTATTCGAAAAGCACAGTCCTAAAAAATATTCTTTTAGTTGGGTCTTTAACGGTTTTAGTTAAAATTGTAGCATTTTATAAAGAAACTGTTGTAGCGTCAGCTTTTGGCTTGTCGGAGCTTTTAGATACTTTTTTTATTGCTATGCTTGTGCCTGGTTTTATAAGTAATGTTTTTATTGGTGCTTTTGGAAGTGTTTTTATCCCAAATTATGTTAAAGCTTCAAAATCGGAAAATGACTTAAGGGCATTTCAGACCACAGGATTTTTAATTACTATTGGAATTTCCGCTGTTTTTACTTTAATTGCAATTTTATTTACTGATACCTTTATTGAAACTTTTTTTAGTGGGCATACTACAGCTTATTACAACTTAATAAAGGTCCAATTCTATTATATTGTTCCTTGTATATTTATCTGGGGTTTAAACTCATTATTATCAGGGCTTTTACATATAAGTGGTGAATTTAAAACACCTACATTTATTGGGATTATTACACCTATATGTTTTTTAATATGTATTACATTTTTTAATGAACAACTAGGAGAAAGCATTCTAGCAATAAGCTTATTAATTGGTACTATATTAGAGTTTCTAAGTATTTTAGTAGTTGCATTCGCAAAGAAGATAATTAAATTATCAAATCCGAATTTCAAAAGCCCCAATATAAAAATAATGCTTGAACAAATTCCTGCGAAAGTCTCATCAGGCTTTTTAACAGGACTTATTCCTGTTACCGATCAATATTTTGCAGCGAAACTAGCCATAGGTTCTATAGCTTCTCTAAATTATGGGTTAAAAATCCCCGCATTTTTAACGTCTATATTAATAATATCAATGAGCAAAGTGTTATTACCTCACTTTTCTAAATTGGTAATTGAAGATAAAAAACTAGCATTTGACAAACTCTTTTATTCATTAAAACGATTATTTATAGTTACGTCAATAGCAGCGATATGCGTTATAATTATTTCGCCATGGCTTATTGAGTTTTTATTTGAACGAGGAGAATTCACATCCAAAAACACAGAGATTGTATCACTGCTACAAATTATTTTTTTAGTTTATGCACCATTTACAGTTTGCGGTATGGTACTAGTTAATTTTTTAACGAGTTTAAATGAAAATAATTTCATGGCAAAAGTATCATTTGTAGCAGTTATATTAAATTTGGTATTAGATTTTATTTTTATGAAATATTATGGCGTATATGGCATTGCTCTTTGTACAACTACAGTATTTATTGTTAGAGCTGTGATATTATATAGATACACCTTAAAACTTAAGAATCAACATAATTTAGTTTGAAAAAAATATTAAGAATATTAATTTTAATTTTAATAATGTGGGGCTTCCCTACGTTTGCGCTATTTTATATTAATCCTGGATTAGGAGCATTAACTAGTTACTTAACTATTCTCCTTTTATTGGTTTATTTTGTGTTTTTTGTTAAAGAATATAGAAAACCTCTTTTACCATTTATTTTTCTAGGTATATCATATTACGCAATTTCAGGTCTCAAATTTTTACCAGAATTGTTTGTAGAAGAGTATTTAGTTTATTTTATAAAATTCCTTATAGTTGTTGTTTGTTGCACTGAATTAGCTAAAGACTCTAAAATAGAAGAAATATTTACGGTTACAATTTTTGGTGCTTTAAGTATTGTTATACATGGTGCATTTTTTCCGGATATAGATGCACATTTTGGTGCCAATTATGGGCGGTTTAGTGGTTTTTATTTAAACCCAAACTATGCAGCCATAACATGTTTAGTTGGTTTTAGTATAAGCTATGGCGTAAAAAATATTCCGCTTAGATTAGTAGGTCAACTCGTTTTTACATTTGCAGGTATATTAACATTATCAAGATATTTTGTGTTAATATGGTTGCTTACTAACTTAGTTGCCGTTTTCATGAATAGAAAAAATTTAACTGCCCCTATTATTGGCGCCATAGTATTATCATTCGTTTTAATTTCAGGAGCTATAAAATTACAGCCATCAAGGTTTGCTGCACTACAGAGTATTTTTAGTGATGAAGAGGTAAAAACCGAAACTATAAATGATGACAGTAGAACTGATACTTGGGCGCAATTCACAGATATCATTATGGATCAGCCGTTCTTTGGTAACGGGTTTAGAAACTTACAAGGTTTCGGTTTTGATCTTGATACTGGTGTACATAACTTATATTTATTAGTAATTGGTGAAGCTGGAATTATTGCATTTGCTTTTTTAATGTATATAGTTCTTTTTCTACTTATAAAAAGTCTTCAGCATTATCATCATAATTTTTACTATATATTTCTCACAATAACATTAGCAACATCCTTTTTAGTAGGACATACATATTTTGAAAAATATTCAACAATTTTTATTTCAATTTTCCTTTACTTAAAATTGTTGGATCACGATAACGAAAAAAAAGAATTATCAGAATGACAGTTAAAAATAAATCGAATGTAATTTTTATTTTACCATCCTTGGCCGCGGGCGGAGCAGAAAGGGTTATGTCATTTGTTGCTCAAAATCTTAATGCGCAAAAATACAATATAACTTTAGTCGTTATTGGATTTGAAAAAGATAATGCATTCGAAGTTAAAAATATTAATGTTGTATATCTAAACAAACCTAGGGTTGTTACAGGAGTTTTTGATTGTGTTTTATTATTTAAAAAATTAAAACCTGTAGTTGTAGTTAGTGCGCTTTCCAATTTAAACGCGTATATGGGCATGATTTCTGTACTATTTCCCAAATGTAAATTTATTGGTAGAGAGGTTAACATTGGAAGCGTTTTAAAAGATCATCCAGAAGAAAATAATAGATATTACCCTTCAATAATAAATAAAATTGGAAATAAAGGATTAGACTACATTATATGTCAATCGCAAGACATGTATAATGACGCACTACAGCATCCAAATTTAAAAAAATGTAATCTTGTTGTAATTAATAATCCGATTACTAAATCTTTCGAAATTAAAAAAAACAAATCTAGTCAAACCAAAAAGAAAACTTTTAAATTTATAACTGTTGGTAGCTTAGAACTTAGAAAAGGACATTCTAGAATTTTAAAAGTGCTCAATCAATTAAGAGATATCGATTTTACTTATACCATTATTGGTAAAGGGTCACAGAAAGAAAATATTTTCAAGAAAATAAAGAATTATAAGTTAGAAGACAAAGTAGTTTACATTGAATATACCGATAAAGTCGCCACCTATTTAGCAGAAAGTGATTTGTTTCTGCAAGGTTCTTATGTAGAGGGATTCCCAAATGCATTACTAGAAACATGTTCTGTTGGAACTCCTGCAGTGGCATTTAATGCCCCCGGTGGTATTAACGAAATTATTGAAAACAACCTTAATGGATATATAGCCGATAGTGAAGAAGAATTTAAAGATAAAGTTTTGTTAGCAACTTCTAAAAATTGGGATTCGCAGCTTGTTCATGATTCGGTTTATAAAAAATATAATTCAACTACAATAATCAATAAATATGAAGAACTAATTGATTATTGTATATCAAAATAAGAACCCAAATTATTTAAAATATGAAAAGCATATTAAAATATCTTTATAAAAAGACAATTATCGGAAATTATATTATTTCCAAACTCCTTGATTTAAACGAGTTTTACTTGTGTTATATAAAACCAGAAAAAAAATATTTAACCGACAAATTTGAAAGGAATTTTGGAAGAAAAATTGATTTAAACAACCCAAAAACATTAAATGAAAAAATTGTATGGTTAATCTTAAACGACAGAACTCCACTTCATACTCAGTGTGCAGACAAATTTGCTGTAAGAGATTATATAAAATCTAAAATATCTGAAGAATATCTAGTGCCATTACATTTTCAAACCTATAACGTTAATGATATTGAGCCAAACAATTTGCCTAACGACCCTTTTATCATCAAAACAAATCATGATAGTGGCGGTGGTATAATTGTTAAAAATAAAAATAGTATTGATTGGGTTGAGGTTAGAAAAAACTTAAAGGCACGAATGAAACATAATTATTATTATAAATCTAAAGAATGGCAATATAAGAATATTAAACCCTGTATTATTGTAGAGAAATTATTATTGACGAAAACCGGAGATATTCCATTTGATTACAAAATTCATTGTTTTAATGGAAAAGCAAATATGATTCAAGTAGATATTGATAGAAACTCCAATAATCATTATAGAAATTGGTATAATACTAAATGGGAAAGAGAACCATATAAATGGACATCTATAAAAGATGCAGGTAAAACTACCGAACCTTCAAAGGAAGATGTTGAAAAACCTAAATCTCTTGATGAAATGTTAGAACTATCTGAAAAATTGTCTCAAGATTTCGCTTATGTTCGTGTTGATTGGTACGATTTAGAAGGTAAATTATATTTTGGCGAATTAACTTTTCATCACGACGGAGGGAATAGAGCTATTCTTCCTGAAAAATATGACGAAATACTAGGTCAAAAATTGGTGTTACCAATGAAAACGAGCTCCTTATAATCATTACAAGAATGTAAATTATATAATATGTGTGGAATATACGGTACAACTATAAACTATTCAGATAATCAAATAAAATCAAAACTTCAAAGAACTGCATTTAGAGGTCCAGATAAAATGGATTGGAAATCTTATGAATACAAAAATGATACACGTATTACATTCGGTCACAATAGATTATCTATTATAGATTTAGATCCAAGATCAAATCAACCATTTAGTTTTTTAGATAAAATTAAAATTGTTTTTAATGGTGAGATTTACAATTTTCAGGAATTAAAAAAGAGTTTATCTAAAAAGGGATATGCCTTCAACACAACTAGTGATACTGAAGTTATTTGTGCAGCATATATAGAATACGGAGAAAAATGTGTGGATTATTTGAATGGAATGTTCGCTTTTGTTATTTATGATGTTGAAAAACAGCTTTTTTTCGGTGCAAGAGATAGATTAGGACAAAAACCCTTTTATTATTATTTAAAAGGAAAAGAGTTCGAATTTTCTAGTCAGATTTCTTCAATTCAACTTTTTAACAATCAGAGATTAACAATTTCAAGGAATGCCATTCAAAAATATCTAGCATGGGGTACAATTCCTGATACCTCTTCAATATTCAACGAAGTAAAGAAATTACCTGCTGGTCATTATTTTACTTATAATTTAAATACAGGAGAATTTAAAAATAAAGCCTATTGGGATGTTGATTATCAAGGTAACAATAAATTTAAAGGCTCTTATCATGATGCTATACAAGAATTAGAAACTATTGCAACAGATGCTGTAAAAACAAGATTATTTGCAGATGTACCAGTCGGTGTATTTTTATCTGGAGGTGTAGATTCTTCATTAGTGGCAGCTTTAGCAACAAAAACGACGAGTGAAAAAATCAAAACATTTTCGGTAAAGTTTAATGAAAAAGGTTTTGATGAAAGTATTTATGCTCAGAAAGTTGCAAATCATTTAAATACGGATCATCATGTTATTGAATGTAATTATAATGAAGGCTTGGATTTAATTGAAAATTTTCATCATTATTATGATGAACCATTTTCAGATTCATCTGCAATTCCATCAATGCTTTTAGCAAAATACACTAGAAAACATGTAACGGTAGCTTTATCTGGTGACGGAGGAGATGAAAGTTTCATTGGCTATCATCGTTATAATTGGGTAAAACATATGAATCGTATTTATAAATTACCTAAACCGTTACGTAAATTAGCATCAAGCACTTTGCAAAGTCTTCCACATTACAAATTAAAAATTATTGGAAATGTTATTAAAGAAGAAAGTGTAAATGATGCTTATTTGAGTACAACTTATAGTCCAAGTTCAAATTGGTTTGAGTTTGAAGACAATATAGCAGACTTTGAAGAACTTAAATATCTATATCATAACAATAAAAACATTTTCGAAAGGGTTTCAGATTATGATTTAAAAACCTATTTAAACTGGGATATTAATACTAAGGTTGACAGAGCTACGATGGCTTATTCATTAGAAGCCCGATCTCCGTTTTTAGATTATAGAATTGTAGAATTCTCTAGAACTTTACCAACAGAATTTAAATTTTTTAAAAACAATCAAAAAAGAATTCTTAAAGATGTCCTATATAATCATGTACCTAAAGAATTTTTCGATAGACCCAAAGCAGGTTTTACAATGCCATTTAAAGAATGGTTTAAAACAGATTTGAAAGACTTTGTGTTGTCTGAACTTAGTTTAGAAAACTTAAGTGAAATACCAGGAATAAAACCTAAAGATGTTCAAAAAATGATTAATCAACATATGGATGGAAGTTGGAATAGATATGGACTAATTTGGCAATTAATAATCTTAAGACAATGGCTTAAAAATAATGGAGAAGGATTTTCAATTAAATAATATCAACAACATCAAATCTCTAGGGATTTTAATTTATTCATTATCGGGAGGAGGTGCAGAAAGAGCTGTATCTCATCTTCTAGCTTTTTGTATTGAAAATAATATAAAAGTTCATCTAATTTTAATGAATGCAACAATTAAATATGACATCCCAAGTGAAGTAAATATCCATTTTATTGAAAAATCTAATCCTAACGAAAGCGGCATACTAAAAACTATTAAGATTCCCTTACTAGCCTATAAATACTCAAGATTATTAAAAAAATTACAAATTTCTCACAGTTTAAGTTTTTTAACAAGACCTTCGTTTATTAATATAATTTCAAAAAGATTAACTAATTATAAATTCAAAGTTATTACCAACGAGCGTGCATTTCCCAGTTTACAGTATAGCTATAAAAATTTTCAATCTTTTTTTAATAAAAAAATGATTAGACTGCTCTACAGAAAATCTGATGTTTTAATATCTAATTCTATTGGGAATTCTCTTGATCTTATCAATAATTTTAATGTCCCTCCAAGTAAAATGAAGGTGATACACAACCCAATAGATTTAGAGAAAATAGAGAAAATAGAACCAATTAATAATTTTTTTGATAACGATTATTTTAATCTCATAACACTTGGCCGTTTAGATGTTGGTAAAAACCATAGTATGCTCATAGAAGCACTTAGTTTGTTAGATAATAATAAAATAAGGTTATACATTTTTGGTGCAGGCGATATGCAAGAAGAACTTGAAATGCTAATCAAAAAATTGAAATTAGAAAAACAAGTTATTTTAGCAGGCTTTGATTCTAACCCTTATAAATACTTAAAAAAAGCTCATTTGTTTATATTTGGCTCAAATCATGAAGGATTTCCTAATGTAGTATTAGAAGCCATGGCGTGCGGTTTGCCTGTTTTAACCACAAATTGCCAATCTGGACCTAGTGAAATCATGAAACTGGAACATGCATTAGAAGACATAATGATTACAGATTACGGCGTCTTGGTTCCTATTAAAAATGCTAAACTTATGGCAAAAGGTATAAATTATTTTTTATCGAATAAAGAATTTATTGATGAATGTAAAATGAATGTTCTACAACGAACTGAAGATTTCAGAAAAAACAAAATATTAAAAGAATATATAAATGTAATTAATGCAACAAATTAATTATAAAATAAGAATTAACGCATGTGTGGTATAAATGGAATAATATATAAAACAGGTTGTAACGAAAACAAATTAACATCAGCCTTAACTCAAATGAATAATTTAATTATTCATAGAGGTCCAGATGAAGATGGATTCACCGTTGATTGTGAGGATAATTATGGTGTTGGTATGGCTATGAGAAGACTTTCAATTATCGATTTATCTTCCGGTAAACAACCAATTTATTCAGACGACAAAAAAATTGTCATTGTTTTTAACGGCGAAATATATAACTATAGATCATTAAAGTCTGATCTAGAAGCATCTGGAGTGCATTTTAAAACAACTAGTGATACAGAAGTGATATTAAAACTTTACGAGAAACATGGAGTTGAATCTTTTAAATGGTTAGATGGCATGTATGGTTTTAGCATCTTTGACAAGAACATTAACAAACTCTTTATTGCACGTGATTTTTTTGGAGAAAAACCACTTTATTACACCCATACCGAGAATCAATTTTTGTGGTCATCAGAGTTAAAATCCATAATTGATGTTTTACCAATCAAGCCACAAATTTCTAAAAAAGGACTTAATTTATTTTTAAGATTAACTTATATACCTGCGCCCTATTCCATTTATGACAATATCTTTAAATTAGAAGCCAATCATTATATTGAATATAATTTTGAAAATCATGAAACAAGTATAAAAGAAATCAACCAAGAAATTAAACCTAAAGAACAATCTATTTCATTTGATGAGGCAAAGAAAAAAGTTAAAGATTTGGTTTATGAAAGTGTAGATAGCAGATCTATTGCCGATGTACCTTTAGGTACCTTTTTATCCGGTGGTGTAGATTCGTCAATTGTCTCATTATGCTTATCCCAAGGTACAGAGAAGAAAATTGAGACGTTTTCTATTGGTTTTAAAGAGGCTAAAATGGATGAAACAGATAAATCTCAACTTGTAGCAAAATTAATAGGAAGTAATCATCATGAATTTAAAATTGGCGAAGATGATTTAAAAGATAATATTCATGAAATATTATTAAATTTTGATGAACCATTTTCTGATACAGCAGCACTACCAACCTATTTTGTTTCTAAAAAAACTAGAGATTACGTAAAAGTCGCATTAACTGGCGATGGTGGCGATGAAGTTTTTGGTGGTTACAACAAATATTATGTTGGTAAAATGAACACGAAATACACCAATATTGTTCCGAAACCAATACATAATGTACTTTTAAACACTTCTAAGTATTTATTGGCTACTAAAAATGATAATAGAGGTAAACGATTTAAAATAAAGAAAATGCTGAAAGCCGTTAATTATGATGGTAATCAATATTGGGATATTATTTCATTAGCAAATACTGAATTAGAATTGGTTGAAATTTTAGTACCTTCTCATTACATTAGTGACTTATTCGGCGAATATAAAGACCAACTATATAATGATAAAGTTGAGTCTCTTACAGATTTCAGACATGTAGATAAAATTCTAAGTTTAGAGGGTGGCATGCTTGCCAAAGTGGATAGAACCAGTATGCAAAATTCATTAGAGTGTAGAGCACCTTTTTTAAATAAAAAAATATGGGATTATACTAATACGCTTCCCGAAAAGTACTTAATGAATGGGTGGAATAAAAAACACATTCTAAAAGAAGCTTTCAAAGATCAATTTCCTGAAGAGTTTTTAGAGAAAAGTAAACGCGGGTTCGGATCTCCAGTAGGAAATTGGTTAAAATCTAGTTTGAAGAAAGAATTAGAATCATTTATTGAACCCAAGTTTTTGTCTGAGCAAGGTATCTTTAATTTAGATAAAATAATACCATTAGTGCAAAATCATTTAGACAGTAAACGTGATAATACCTTTAGAGTTTGGGCGTTTTATTGCTTCCAAAAATGGTATAATAATATATATTTAAAACAATAAGAAATGAATAAGAAGAGAATATTAGTAGTTGCATCATGTGCAAACTCGCTAATCAATTTTAGAGGAGATTTAATTAAACGACTTATTCAAGAAGGTTACGACGTGTATACAGCTGTTGATAGTTATCCTGACAAAGTTTTAGCACGTTTGAAAGAATATGGGGTTATAACCCCTTTAGAGTATAAATTACAAAGAACAGGATTAAACCCTTTTAATGATTTAAAAACCATATTTAACTTAAAGGAGCTAATTCAACAAAATAATATCGATCTTGTTTTTCCGTATACTGTAAAGCCTGTTATTTATAGTTCAATTGCGGCTAATATGAGTAAAGTTCCTGTAATATCATTAATAACAGGGTTGGGGTTTACTTTTACTGGGTTATCATTAAAAGCCAAAGTATTACAACGGCTTAATGAATTTTTATATAAAATATCTATTAGAAAAAACAAAATAGTTGTGTTTCAGAATAAAGACGACCGAAATTTATTTTTTGAAAGAAATATTTTAAAGAAGATAAATAGAACAGAAATAGTAAGCGGTTCTGGGGTGAATTTAGACCAATTTAAGTTTAGAGTAAAAGATAATAGTTTCGGTAAAACTAACTTTGTGATTGTAACTCGACTTATAAAAGAAAAAGGAACACATCTTTTTATTGAAGCTGCAAAAGTATTAAAACAAAAATACCCAGATTCTGAATTTCACATTATTGGTTCGGTACAAAATTCACCTTCAGCTATTAAAATAGAAGAATTAGAAAGTTTACACGATGAAGGTGTTGTTGTGTTTCACGGCTCTCAGTCTAGTGTATTAGAGCATTTATCCGCTAGAGACGTATTTGTACTACCTACATATTATCGCGAAGGCGTTCCTAGGTCAATTCTAGAAGCATTGTCTGTTGGAATGCCAATTGTTACCACGGATGCACCAGGTTGTAGAGAAACGGTAATAAAAGGAGAAAACGGATTTTTAATACCAACTCAAAATTTAGAGTCTCTAATTGAATCTATGGAATTTTTTATAACTAACCCAGATAAAATAAAAGAAATGGGACAAAAAAGTAGAGATTATGCAACTAAAAGATTCGATGTCAATATTATAAATAATAATCTTGTAAACATGATTAATAGTGTTTTAGCTAAATAAGTTAATCAGATTTAAAATATTATTAAAATAAAAACACAACCATGATTGGGGTGGTGTTTTTATTCATTAGATGGAATAATTATCTTCCCAAATACCCACCATCAACTGGTATTATCGTTCCAGTAATATAATCACTTGCTGGTGATGCCAAAAATACTGTTAAACCTTTGAGGTCCTCACCTGTTCCCCATCTTTTCATAGGCACTCGAATAAATACCTCTTCAGTTCTTTTCTTATTGTTAATTAAAGCTGTATTTAATTGCGTATCCATATAACCTGGTGCAATTCCATTTACACAAATACCTTTGGCCGCCCAGTCATTTGACAATGCTTTAGTTAATTGTGCAACGCCTCCTTTGGAAGCTGCATAAGCAGGAATAGTAATACCTCCTAAAAAACTCATTAATGAAGCGATATTAATAATTTTACCTCCACCATTTTTCAGCATAGTATTACCAGCATATTTACAATAATAAAAAGTGGCATCTAAATTTATTGAAATAACTTTACTCCACTCCTCTTCTGGAAAATCTTCACTTGGATAGCGTCTTTGAATTCCTGCAGAATTTATCAAAATATCAACCGTTCCTCCTAAAATGTCTAAGGCTGCTTTATATGATTCTTTAATTTGTTCAATTTGGCTCACATCTGCTTTTAAAGGGCTTACATCAAGTCCTTTTTTATTTAAATCTTTGCACATGTCAAACACACGATCATCATAATCAATAACAACGGTTTGTGCTCCAGCTTCAGATATGGCTTCTACCATAGCTATTCCAAGATCGCCAGCGCCTCCAACAACGATGGCTTTCTTACCGGTTAATTTAAACTGTTCTAAAATATTTTGCATTCTATAGGTTTTTAATTATCAATCCTTAAACTTGTTTTTTTACAATAAAAGGATTCATTACATTATTAATAATTTCGATTGTAATTAGAGGATTCTACTCGTAATTAAAAGTATAGTCGTCCGTATTCCAAGGCTTCAACCATTCAATAACCATGTCGTTTCCAGCAGGGTCTGTTACTTTTAAAATAGTCTGAATATCTTCAATAGTTTGGTTTATTTCAAAAATTGAATCGCCCGCTGTGTATATTCTATATAAGACTTGTCGTTCTGTTCCTAAAAATTCTTCCTTAACCGTATCACCTTGTTTAAAACGCTCAACAACAAAATGCACATTTTTGTGAGCTTTCATCTCCTCTAAGCCTTCAACAGATTCAATTTTTCCACTTTTTAATAGTACCCATATTGAACAAGCAATTTGACCATTCAACATGTAGTCGTTTTTTTCTGAGAAATCTTCTTCTCCAAAAACACCAGTTAAAGCAAAGTTTATAAGCATTTTTCGATGATCAAAACCATTGATATGAGCTAGGTGAATATGCGGTGCTTCCCCTTGTAATCTAAAACCAGGGTCGTAACTATAAAACACATTGTCTTCTACAAAAAACTGTACATTTAGTACACCAGTTTGGACATCTAAATCTTTAAACATTGCGCACAATTTTGGATGTACCTCCTTTAAAAACAGATTTGTATAAGTTGAAGGATATACCGTTCCAATGGCTATTGGGCTCGAATTACCTTGTAATCTTGTTAAATACCTATCGTAAGTTGCAGATAAATATGGAATACCATCTTTAAAAGTATAATAAACAGCCATATCATCGCAGTGACTGTCCATATACTTCTCAACCATAACTACCCCTTTTTTTGAGTATTTGAATACGTTTTTAACAGTTGAAATATAATCATCTTCATCCCTGCAAATTTTCATACCAACACCACCACCACTATCTACTGGTTTTACCATCATAGGTAGTTTTATATTTTCAGGTACTTTTACTTCCATATCCTTGGTTAAAAATATCCCTGGAATATCTTGTACCTTATGCTTAGCACAATATTTCTTGTAGCCGTCTTTACTGCAAAACGCTTCAATAGTTTTTTCATTGGCATAACAAGGAAAACCTAATTTTTCACAGATTTCTCGGTATGGTTTTACTAAAATATCTGCAACACCAACTAATACACCATCTACGTTTCTATCTTTTGCTACTTTTACTATGCCATCAATATCAAAACCATCAATATCATATGTTTCCGATGCTCTTTTCTTCGCAGGTGTATTCGGTACTGGATCTATAACAATAGTATAAATTCCCATAGAATTAGCAATGTCTACTAATACAGCGGTTTCGGGGTTTCCGCCTAATATTATAAGTTTTTTATTCATTATACTTAAGTTAAATAAAGTTATTACTACCTAAATTTTAGTTATTCACTAGTTTCAACATATTTAAAATCTTCATTGAAACCTAAATAACTCAATAGGTTAGTTATATCTTCTTCGTTTGTATTTACTTTTACTATTTTCTTTTTATCTATTCCCATTAACCCTAACTCCGTTTTTATAGACGCATAAGTTGTTGGATTAATTGTTGCGATTATTAAATAATCGAACTCGGTGTTTGATATTGAACTTATAGGTTTAACGGAATTGCTTCCTATATTTAAATCATGATAATCAACATCAATCCATTTTATAACATGGAAAAAACTGGCTTTTACATTTGTTGATAGGATGTGTTGACCAAAAGAACCTGAACTATAGATTACAACTTTCGACCCTTTGTTTACCTTTAAAAATGGATTAAAATATACCGAACCTGCTATATCTTGAATTAATCCTCCAGATCTAATCAATATTTGAGAGTAGAGATAATACTTTATTTGTTTATTCAGGTTATCTTCATCAAGTACCTGCTCTAATTTTAGTTTTAAAAAATTCATTAATAAACCTAATCTATAATACTCAGTTTTTGGGTTTTCGATTGATTTTACTATAGAATCATGTCTTTGCCTGTAATAATATAGCGGTATTCTACTAATAACAAGACTTTTTGATAACCCTAAGTAAGCATAGGTTATTGCCGCATCTTCTCCCATGATAATTTCGTTGGGAACATCAAATAAAACTTGATTTAGCAATTCTCTTTTAAAAAGTTTATTCCATACGTATGTAGATATTCCATGTTCGCAAAACTCACCATTGTAAATAGCATTTGGAATTATTGAAGTTCTTAACTCCTCCTCATTATAAATACCTGTGTTTTTTGGTTTAATGGTTTCTATTTTTCCATCAAATTCTCTAAAATGACCAGTAACAACTAAATCAGATTCGTTGGCTTCCGCTAGCTTAAACATGGTATCTAGATAAAATTTATCTACCCAGTCATCTCCATCAACATAAGCAATATATTTTCCTTTAGCTTCTTTTAATCCTGCTTTTCTTGCGCTTAATAATCCGCCATTTTTTTTATGAATAACATGGATTCTAGAATCTTTTTTAGCATAATCATCACAAATTTTCGGGCAATTATCAGGGCTTCCATCATCAACTAAAATCAATTCGAAATTTAAAAAAGATTGATCTAATAGACTTTCAATGCATTCGGGTAAGTACTTTTCAATTCGAAAAATTGGAACAATGACGCTAATATCAACAGTATTCATAAATTTAAATTTTATTTAATTCTATATAATATAACCCTCCGCCATAAATATCGTTTGGTTTATTAGCTTTTGCCGTTGTGACATATAAATTTGACTTATTATCAAAACAACATGAAGTAACATTTGTGCAAGGTAGATTTATTTTTTCAAGCAATTCTCCGTTATTGGGATTCCATTTTGATACACAACCGCCACCCCATTCAGCAATCCATAGCATGCTATCTTTACCCATACACATACCATCGGGACTTCCTTTTTCTCTAAATTCTATAACATGCGATTGAAACTCTACTTCACCTGTTTTCAAATCATAAGCATATTTAGCAACCTTATTTGTAGGTGTATCTATAAAAAAGAGTGTTTTGCCATCATGTGAAAATGCCAAACCATTTGAGATTGTTGTATTTTCAATTATAGTTTTACTCTCTCCTTTAAAATACGAGTAAACATTACCTATATTATTTTTAACCTCTGGGTAACCCATAGTCCCTATGATAAATCTTCCCACGGGATCAGTAATGCCATCATTATATCTTACGAAATCTTCAATATCCAATTGAAAAACGAAATGCTTTTTTAATGTATTAAAATCTATTTCAAAAAACCCATCTTTAGAAGATACAATTATTTTTTTTCTTTCTTTAAAAAACACACAGCTAACTGGCGAATCTAATTTTACACTCAAAATTTCTTTGGTTGAAGG
Source organism: Algibacter luteus (assembly GCF_030344935.1). NCBI lineage: Bacteria > Pseudomonadati > Bacteroidota > Flavobacteriia > Flavobacteriales > Flavobacteriaceae > Algibacter > Algibacter luteus. The sequence goes on from NZ_CP128313.1 coordinate 2,319,761, forward strand.
ATTATAACAGTAAACCAAGCAATCTAATATTGAAACAAAATATAGTAAGTTATTGTCTAAATCAAAAACAGGTCCTTCTAAGAGTTCTGAATTGGAATGAAAAATTAAATTTGGATTCATAAAATCATTAAATATATTCGCCTCCCGTTATTCGCATTATTGAACCTGTTGTCATCGCAGAATTATCTGAGATAAAATGCATTACTGCAGGAACAGGGTCAAATCTATTCAACATACGTCCCATTGGTAAAGCTTGTGCTGCTTCACGTTTTAATTCCTCTTCACTTATTCCTTCTTGTTCTCGTAATTTAAGTTCACCTTCTGTATTAGTCCAACCCATAACTACATAATTTGAGCGAATACCGTGTTGTGCATAATGATGCGCAATATGAGTAGACAACGTATATAAAGTGCTTTTAGTAAGCGCGTAGGCTGCTCTATCCTTCATACCGTAATCCATATGAGCAGATCCGAAAAATATAATAGAACCTGAATTATGCTCCATCATAGATTTTAATACATGTTTCAATAAAAAATATGGTGCCTTAAGATTTACGTTAAAAACACTATCAAAAGTATCCTCGTCTGTATCAACAATAGAAGCTATTGGTGTAATTCCTGAATACAATACTAGTGCATCAATTTTTTTAAATCGCTTAATGGTTTCTTTATAAAAATTTTCAATCCCATTAATAGTATTTAAATCTAATTGATGAAAATAAAGTTTGTTTTCTGCCTGTAACGAGTCTATAATTTTATTGCCCTCAGCAAGGTTTCTTCCGCAAAACGAAACATTATAACCTTTTTTTACGCAAGTCTTAAGTATTTCATTTCCTACTCCTTTAGTTCCTCCTAAAATCATTACTGTTTTCATCGCAATTATATTTATAAAGCATTAAACAAGCCATCATTCAAATCTAATTTATTTATACCTAGTATGTATGATTATTCTTTATAATGAAATAAAAATCGTTTAAATGGCAAACAATATAATTTTAAGTTAATACATTAAAGATTATATCACTTTTTTATATAAATAAACAGTTGAAAAAAACGCTAATTTATTGCTTTAAACATTTAAGCCGAAACTTTGATTATATTTTAATTACTAAATAAAAGGACTATTATCACTTATTAAAAAATGAATAAATCCTTAATCTGCTCCGATTAATCATTAACAATATAATTCTTGCAAATATATATGAACTAATAGTTTTAGCGGATAGGAAAGTAAACTTTAAAACTATATTTTTTTAGATATAGCCTAAACCCCTATTAAAATAACAATTAATTACCTTTTAAATGAAAATTTATATTTTTAAACGATAATATTTAGTATTGCAATACTGAAAATGTACATTTGCTTCAATAAAGATTAAAAATTAAAATGTATAAAAATTTCATTAAAAGAATATTTGATATTATTGCATCATTAATTGGATTAATAATTTTATCTCCGCTAATCATACTTTTAATTATAGTTTTAACTATAAGTTTTAATGGCACGCCATTTTTTTTACATCCAAGACCAGGTAAGCATGGTGTAATTTTTAAGGTAATAAAATTTAAATCTATGAATGATAAAAAAGATGAGCATGGAGTTTTATTACCACATAATATGAGGGTTACTAAGACTGGAGATTTTATACGAAAGTTTTCTCTTGATGAATTGCCACAGCTTATTAATGTGTTAAAAGGCGATATGAGTTTGATTGGTCCTAGACCATTAGAAGTGAGATATTTGCCACTTTATAACGAATTTCAAAAACAAAGACATAATGTTAAGCCAGGTATTTCAGGATGGGCACAGGTGAATGGTCGAAATACGGTTTCTTGGGATGAGAAATTTGAAATGGATGTTTGGTATGTTAATAACATTTCATTTGTAACCGACTTAAGAATTATACTTTTAACTATCAAAAAAGTACTTTTGAGAAAAGATATTAATGCCAGTGAAACCTTAAATATGGCTCCTTTTTTAGGCAATAATTAGTAATTTAAATGTGATTATTTTTTAAAAATTTAGGTAATTATTAAATAATCAAATGACAATCAATAATTGAATAAAGTATAGACATATTATATAAACTAAATTTTAACAGACAATCGGACTATTTTAAAAAATAATCAGATACATTTATAGCAAATCCCTCAAGAATTAAAATTAAGAGAATATTTATATTTACTCTTAAAACATTAAATTATATAAGATATTCATAGATAATAATAGTTTCTATTAGAATTGTTTTATTTACTAATGAATTAATAATTAATAGCAGATTAGTTTAGTGAAAATTGAAATTATAACCCAAAAACAAGAATGGGATGATTTTTTGAAGAGCGTAAATAATTATGATTTCTATCATACTTATGATTATCACCATATTTCAAAATCGGAATCTGATACTGCTGTATTGATTAAATACACGAATAAAGATACGTACATTGGACTTCCTTTATTAATTAGAAAAATACCAAACTCCGAATATTTTGATGCCGTCTCTGTTTACGGCTACTCAGGACATATTGGAAGTAAATTACCTGATAATTTTGACACTACACATTACGAGGAAGTTTTACTTGATTTTTTTAAAACAAAAAAAATTGTGAGCGTTTTTATGAGATTGAACCCTTATATAAAATTTCAAAACATACTTTTTTCAAATTTAGGCGAATCTACGGCCTCAGAAACAACAACAGAATTTGGGGAATTGACATATTTGGGGAAAATTGTAAATATAAATTTATCGCTACCCATAGAAGAACAAAGAAAAAAATACAGTAGACGATTAAAAACTCATATTAATAAATCTAATAAGCTTTTAACAGTTAAAGTTGCTGAAACTAAAGAAGAAATAGAGGCTTTTAAATCTTTATATTATGATAACATGAAACGAATCAATGCTAAGAAGCATTATTTTTTTAGCGACGATTATTTCCAAAAGTTAGTTTCATCCCAGGATTTTAAAACCGAAATACTATTGGCGATCGAAAAAAGTACAAATAAAACCATTGCTGCAGGTATGTTTATAAAAACTAAAAAAATGGTACAGTATCACCTTGCTGGAGCTAATGAAGACTATTTAGATTTAAATCCTATAAAGTTTATTATTGATAAAATGAGAATCAAAGCAACTGAAGAAGGCTATAAAAATTTTAACTTAGGTGGTGGTTTAGGTGCGAATGAAAATGATTCGCTATTTAGATTTAAGTCACTATTTTCAGATGAATACCATCCATTTTTTGTATGGAAACTCGTTGCTAACAATAGAGTTTACTATGAACTTTGTAAACAAAATGAAGTTAATTATACGGCTTCATCCTTTTTTCCATTATATCGGTACAAAGAACATCATAGTTAATATGTTAAATTAAAATTTTCTCTCTTGCGCCCAAATTTAAATAAAGATCTATATTCAAGTAAATTATTAAAAGCATGGTCTGAAAACTACGGTTTACTCCCTATCGAAAAATATTTTATAAAAAAGTATCTAGTAAATAAAGCGGCTAAAGTTATTGAAGCTGGTACTGGAGGTGGTAGAATAATTTTTGAAATTGAAAAATTGGGATATAAAGATTTATATGCCTTTGATTATGTTGACAAAATGATAGCCATATGTAATGAAAAGAAATTTCATTCTAATTCTACAATACAATTTAATACAGCAGATGCAACAAACTTGGATGTTTATAAGGATAATCAATTTGATTACTTAGTTTATTTACAGCAAATTCTTTGTTTTTTAGATAGAGACACATTGCATTTAGGGTTAAAAGAAGCGCATAGAATTGGTAATGCAAATGCGGTTTATCTTTTTTCATTTTTAAATTGGGATTCTAAATGGTATAATCCAATACTAAGTGCTATTGTGAATTTTTCAAGGGTTTTCAAAAACAATAAAATTTCAAAAAACGAATTACCTTGGTTAAAAATAAACAATAAGTTTAATTGGCGATTCTTAAACAAAAACCAACCACTTAACTTATGGTTAAAGGAAAAAGAAATCGTGGAAATTCTTGAAAACAATGGTTTCTCTATTATCGAAATTAAAACAAAAGTTAATGGAGAAGATAAAGTTGGCCATATTCATATAGCCTGCAAAAGAAATGAAATTGAATCAACAAAGGTGTTTTAGTTTAATATGAATACAAAAAATAGCCCCTTTACTAATAATACGTTCCAAACTATTTGGAAAAATCATTTTATTCCAAATTCCAATATTCAAGCTTTCAAGTTTATTAAAGGAATAGTATTTTATAAACACAATTGGCTTCCCAATTATTTTAATATCGGAAAAAATTTAACAAAAGGTAATAGTTATTCATTAAACAATACTTCAGATTTCAAAAATAAAACCCTAATTATTTATGATGTTTTACCTCATTTAATGGATGAAAATACAGTTCCAAAAAACGTAGGTGTTTTAAAATCTTTACAATACACAGGGTTTTTAATTAACATAGAACAATTTAATAATATTGAAGGTTACCTCTTAAAAACTTTTAGTAAAAACACCAGAATGAAAATGCGTAAGTTTACTAATCGCTTAGAGCGTTGTTTCAATCTTTCATATAAAATGTTTTTAGGCGAAATAGACAAAACTGAATACAACCAATTGTTTGATGATTTCATGAAACTGTTGAAAAAAAGGTATTCAGACAAGCAAATTACTTATAATAATATGCTGCCTAATGAATGGAATTTTTATAAAGAAGTTGCTTATCCATTAATTTTAGAGAAGAAGGCTTCACTATTTGTAATCTACGACAATTACAAACCCATTGCAATTACATACAATTATCACACAGAAGACTCTGTAATCGACGCTATTACCGTATTCGATATTGATTATTCAAAATTCAATCTTGGTTATGTTAACAATTTAAAATTGCTAGATTGGTGTTTTGAAAACAACATAAAAACATTAGATTTTTCAAAAGGATATTTTGATTACAAAAAAAGAATGTGTACAAAAGAATACGATTTTGAATATCATATAATTTATGATAAAACGTCTTTAATTTCTAGTTTTAATGCACACTTGCATCATAAATTCTTTGAATTTAAGGCTTATTTAAGGAATATAGGAATCAATTCGAGATTCCATAAACTTACTTATGTTTTTAAAAACGGAAAAAATTCAAAATCAGAAAAAAAGATTCAAATTAATAAACTTGAAGAACTTCCTAGTCTAGACGAATTAATGTTAATAGATATTCAAAATGATTCTAATTATAATTTTATAAAGAAAGATATCAATGACTTTCTTTATCTTGTAATCAAACCCCAAAATGAAATTGAAATCTATAAATTCAAAAATCAAAATAACGTATATATTTTATCATGTAACTCTACATTTCAGCAAATAAAAATAGAATCCACTTAACTCACCTGAAACAATTTAGACGTACTTTTTATGAATAAAAAAATCATTATGCTTGTTGGCGATTGGAACTATCCCAAGATGGTTTATCAAAGTTTGGAGTCTGAATTTAATGTGGATAAAATAATTGTTGATAACGGAATAAGCACTTCAAAATTAATTAAACGAAGAATTAAAAAGTTAGGATTCATTCGGGTATTAGGACAATTATTATTTAGAGTTGTGGCGGTCTCATATATAAATGCTACTTCCAAAAAAAGAATTCAAGAAATACTAATTAAAAACAATATTAAAGAGGTAGATTTTGATCGAGAAAAAACCGTTGAAATCGCATCAATAAACTCCGATGAAGGACGCCAACTTCTAAAAAAATTAAATCCTGATATTGTTGTAATTGTAACAACCAGAATACTATCAAAAAAAACCTTAGAATGTGTTAATGCCAAATTTATTAACATTCATGCTGGTATAACTCCGCTATATAGAGGGCTACATGGCGCATATTGGGCCTTAATTAATAATGATAAAGATAATTGTGGTGTTACTGTGCATTTAGTAGATGAAGGCATCGATACAGGAAATATATTGTATCAAGAAAACATAACAGATAGTATTACTCATAAGGATAATTTTATGACTTATACATTTCTTCAATTAGCAAAAGCCTTACCATTACTAAAAAAATCTATTCGAGATATTCAATTAAATAGTCTTAAACCTAAAGTTAATACCAAAGAGCAAATTAGTAATGACTTATACTACCATCCTACACTTTGGTTTTATTTATATAACAGATGGGTTCATGGAATAAAATAAAATTCCAAGTTTTAATATATATTATTGATTTTCAATTTCCTTTTGAACTGTATTAAGCAAATCTCCCACATTTTCCATAGACATTAAGTCCATGAGTTTGAATTTAATATTGAAAGACTTTTCAATATCAGTCATAATAAGCATATGTGTTATAGACTCCCATCCATCTACATCCTCAGCTGTTGTAGTATTATTTAGCTCAAAATTATTATGCTCGAGCACTCTAACAAAAGACTTCTTTATTTTTGATAATAATTCTTCCTTATTCATTTTTTAATTTACTATTAGGTTCCTTAATGTATTTCTATCAATTTTACCATTATTGTTATGTGGTAAACTATCAATAAAAAATACTTTTTTAGGTATCATATATTCTACTAGATTGAGTTTTAAATAGTCTAATAAATTATCGGTGTTAAATTTAGGACTTTCTATAACAAGAACAAGTTCGTCGCTATTATTTGAATTCTTTACATCTATTACAAGACTATTTTTAGATTTTGTTGATTCATGCTTTCTCACATGATATTCAATCTCTCCCAATTCAACACGATAACCTCCTATTTTTACTTGAAAATCTTTTCTTCCAACATACATATAATAACCATCATGATCTCTAATACATAAGTCACCAGTTTTATAAAATCGTTTTTCAACACCCTTGTTAACTTTATGCATAAAAAATGCACTTGAATTTAAAGCATCATTTTTCCAATATCCAGCTGTTAATTGTTCTCCTGATAAGCACAACTCACCTTCAATATTATTACTTACTATATCGTTTTCAGAATCTAATAAGACACTTTCAACTTTATTAAATGGTTTTCCTATTGATAACACTCCTTTATGCGATTTCAGAGCTTCCAGTTCTAATTTATAATAATGGCTACAAACTGTAAACTCTGTTGGTCCATAATGGTTTAATAACGTTGCATTAGGAACACATGCCCTCCATTCTTCTACCACATCTTTATACAACTTTTCTCCACCAAATATTGAATAGCGAACGTAAGGAGCATGAATCTCAGCAAAATATGGTCTTAAGTAATAAATAATGGATGGCACCATTTTTAACACCGTTAATTTATGCGTTAATAATAGCTTTGAGATGTAGAAATATTTTATTGCACTAGAAGGAACTGTGTACAAACAGGCGCCAGCTAATAACGCTGGTAAAATTGCAGTTAATGACGCATCAAATGTTAAATCATACATTTGGAGGCATCTGTCATCGGCATTTAATTTGTATTCTTCGTCTTCGTCTAATGCTGTTACTAATGCATTTAAATTTTTAAAACTTATAGGAATTCCCTTAGGAACACCTGTACTGCCGCTAGTAAATAATACATAGGCATTATTTTTTTTATTAAATTTTATAGGTTCAAAAGGAGCACCTTTAAATTTATTATAAAAACTTGTATTTAAAACCTTAAAATCAGAATAGTCTGAGATTTCAGTTGAATCCAATACATGTTTTACATCGATTAATTTCAAAATTTCTACATTCCTAATTTTTGAAGCGTTAGGATTTATAGGAATATATGCTTTCCCTTCCATCCATAATGCGAATATAGATGCATATGTTACTAAATCATTGTTAGTAACCAGACCAATGTGTTTTTCAGGTGTATTTATATTCGAAACAATTTTATCTCGGATTTGAGAAATACTATTGAGTAAATCTTGATACGTAAAAAAAACATCATTTATACAAAATGCATTCTTTTTGCGATGTTTTAGAAATGAATTGTGTAAACTATATAATAAATTCATACGCGTTTTTTAGATAAAGTTTCCATCTTGATCGTGAACCAAAGCTTCATTTAAATCAACTGATACATCGTTATGTTTTAATGAAATTAATTTTTTAACATCGGCATAAACTTTTGCGTATTTATTGATTATTTGTTCTCCTACCTTTTTGTTTTCACTTTGAAACACGATACATTTACTTCTCGCAATGTTTTCAATAAGGATTTTTAAACAATCATTAAAATAATCTTCCGAAGTATTAAAATACCTCAGTGTAAACCTATTACCCGATACTAAACCAGAAATAAATCCAACAATTTGATCATCTTTTTTAATAACTAGATTTACATTATATATTTTATTAGAAATACTTTCTAAAAGGCATTTATATTTAATTTTGTCTTTATCTTTTTTAATTTGGAGATATTGATTATTATCTATTTGCCAATTTATATAGTCTAAACTTTTAGGTACAATATCGTTTTCAGTATGCTTTTCAATAAATTTCCAAGTGTCGTTATCAATACAATCCACACTTTCATAATTAATACCTTTACTTCTTTTTGAACTTTTACTTTTGTTTATAAAAGCAATGACTTTAGCAGATAATTTATCAACAAGTTTCAGGATTGGAGTAAACGTTTTTAAGCTATTTTTTTTCGAGATTAAAAGTTGATGATCTACACTAAAAAGTATGATATAACGCTTTCTAATTGAAAACTTTGTAAAAGGTTGCTTTTCATAATATGCACTTGTATTATCGCCTAAAAAGCGCACAACCACTTGATTGTTACATGCACTTAAAGACATGTTTTTTACATAAGCTGGTAGTACTGAACCTTGATACTTCTCTAAAATCCACCATTTCTGGCTCCAATATATTTTTAACCAGTTTCCATCTTCGCCCTTTATAAAATCTGGCATAAGATATACAAACGCTATAATCGTATGGTTTTCATAGCCTAAAATAGCTAGAACATCTTGGTCTTCTGCTCTATTATTATCTAATAACCAATTGGCTTTATTTAAAGAAAATGGTGCTTCGTAAGAATCATTCCAAAATTTATTAGCCACTACTGCTTCTTTCAAGCTATGTTTTGTTAAGGTGATTACCTCTAAATTTTCCATCTAAAAATAAAATGAGTTAAATTCAAGTGTAAATTTAGATTATTAAAAATATTTTTAACTTAAAATTCAACATAGATTTGTGATAAGAATTTAATTTTGGTGTCTGAATTTGTTTAAAAAAGTTATTACATAACAGAACATATTGTGGCTTTTTTTCGATTTTTAAAAATAAAGAAAATAATAATTCCTTTTCGAAATTATAATATTGTAAATATATTTGCTAAAACACCGATGTGATAAAGTAACCAATCAAATATTTTAACCACCCAATTATTAAAAATTCTTTATTACATACTTATTTTGAATATAAATAATAAAAATCATAAATCAACTAATGCTTCTTATTTAGTAATGAAAAGATTTTTAGATCTTGTGTTATCATGCATTGGGTTATTTTTTTTGATGCCTATATTCTTAATTGTTTTTCTTAGCCTTTTAATAATAAATAACGGCAAACCTTTTTTTCTGCAAGAACGCCCTGGTAAAAACGAACATATTTTTAAGATTATTAAATTTAAATCTATGAGCGACAAAAAGGATGAAAATGGAAAATTATTACCTAATGAACAACGGGTAACGAAATTTGGGAATTTCATAAGGAAATACTCATTGGATGAAATTCCTCAGTTATTTAATATAATTAAAGGAGATATGAGTTTAGTTGGACCTAGACCTTTAAGAGTTCATTATTTGCCGTATTATTCAAAAAAAGAATCTATTCGTCATAATGTAAGACCTGGAATTACTGGACTAGCACAGGTTTCTGGTAGAAATTCATTAAGCTGGAACGAAAAACTTGCACTTGATATTGAATATGTTGAAACCATGTCTTTCACAAAAGACCTGATAATTTTAATAAAAACAGTAAAAAAAGTATTAATTTCCAATAATATTGAACTCGATCCAGAAATGCCCGATTTGGATATTGAAAGAAAAACAAATTTACATGAAGTATAATATACTCTTTACTTGTGCTGGAAGACGTAATTATCTAATTAATTATTTCAAAAAAGCATTGGATGGAAATGGTATCGTAATCGCTACGGATAATCTATTAAGTGCCCCAGCACTTATTGAAGCCGATATTGCTTATAAAGTTTCAGACGTTTACGATGCTGATTATATACGCCAATTAAAAGAAATAATAATTAACCACAATGTTAAGGCAGTTATCTCTTTAAATGATTTTGAGCTACCAATATTAGCTAAACACAAAGCTGAATTAGAAAGTTTAGGGACTAAAATTATAGTTTCTAACGAAAAGGTAATTGACATCGCTTTTGATAAATGGAAAACATATCAATACCTCAAAGAAAATAACGTAAATACACCTGCGACTTTTAAAAGTTTAAACGAAGCTAAAAAAGCCATTGAAATGGGAGAATTAAAATTCCCAGTTGTAATCAAACCTCGCTTAGGAAGTGGCTCTAAAGGCATTTTATACCCAGAAACAATAGAAGAGCTAGAACTAGCTTATAGGCTTTTAGAAATAAATCTTGAAAGATCAAGTCATAAAAAAGATAGTAGTCAAGCGATTGAAATTGATATTTTGATTCAAGAAAAGCTCGACGGAAAAGAGTACGGTTTAGATATAATAAACAATTTTGAAGGTGAATATTTTGCCACCTTTACAAAAGAAAAAATTTATATGCGTGCTGGTGAAACTGACAAAGCACGATCAATTATTCATGAAGATTTTAACGTATTAGGAAAACAAATTGGAATTCTTCTTAAACACATAGGTAGTATTGACGTTGACGTAATCCTACAAAATAATAAATTATATATAATAGAAATTAACCCGAGGTTTGGAGGTGGGTACCCATTTTCACACGAAGCCGGAGCAGATATTGCATCGGTTTACATAGATTGGTTAAAAGGTTTTAACAATACCCAAGTAATGAAACATATTAATTACATTGAGAATATAACTTTTAGTAAATGTGATTTGTTGCTCAAAGTATTTGATAAGAATAATATTTAACTAGAGTACTGTCCTCTATTTTAAATAGAATTAGAAGAAAGAAAGTATATAAATAAAAAGCCCTTAAAATAAGGGCTTTTTTCACTATATATGTTCAATTGTAATTTACATATCATTAAAAATAGAATGCATCAAACGTTTTTTATCGTTAATGCTTTCTTCAAGAGAAATCATAGTTTCTGTCCTATAAACCCCATCGATATCATCCAGTAAAAATATAACCTCTTTAGCATGCTCTGTACTTCTTGCACGAATTTTACAGAAAATATTAAATTTCCCAGTAGTTATGTGAGCTACGGTTACATATGGTATTTCATTTATGCGCTCTAATACAAATTTTGTTTGAGAGGTATTATTTAAATATACACCAACATAAGCAATAAAAGAATATCCTAGCTTCTTATAATCTAACATCAAAGACGAACCTTTAATAATTCCTCCTTCTTCCATTTTTTTAACACGTACATGAACTGTACCTGCCGATATTAATAACTTTTTTGCAATATCTGTAAACGGAATTCTTGTGTTATCTATTAACATGTCAAGAATTTGATGATCGATTTCGTCTAATTTTATTTTTCCCATAATAAAGTATTCTTAAATATTCGACAAAATTAATACATTTTCACTAAAATTAAGACACATATTGTATATTTTATTTCGATAATAGCAATATTTTTTCATTATTCAATATTACGCAAACGTTTTCGTAGTCAATTTTCAATAATTCACCATTTGCATCTAACACCGCGTATCCATTAGCGTCAATCTCTCTGTGTCCGAAAAAATTATCTAATTTTTCAATTTTGACAATTTTTGGTAAAAACTCTACTTTATTATGATTTAGTACTTCTTGAAATTGTATTCCAACATCAACGACCTTATCATCTACCAAAGCATTTCTGATAATCACATCTAAAAAGCATTTATCATTTTCAGGAATTTTTAAATACAACTCGAAATTATCACCAGTTACATTATGGTTAGCGATATAGTTTAATGAGGTTATATATGAAGTATAGATAAGCTCTCTAGTAATTTCGCGTGCATAATCATCTTTATAATGCCCAGCTTCAAAAAGTATGGTTGGTACGTTTTTACTTTGAAAAGTATCGCCAACACAATTGATATTAAAAGCATCATCATAAACACCAACCTGATTAGGTATTAATTCTTGCAATGCTTTATTCATAACCCCGATTACCTCCATAGCTTTTTTTCGATTTGGTGTTATGGTGCAAGCTTCATCTTGTGCTGGAGATAAAAAAGACACTGTCGCCACATGATTTGTTGTTCCTGCACTAAAAATAGTACGTTGCCCGTGTAAATTATAACAAAAATCTGGTTTAAAAGAATTGAAAATATTTTGTAAAACAACACTTTCTGGCTGCGATAAATCTTGTGCGTCTCTATTCAAATCTACTTCATTCGCATTTATTCGTGTATATGCAAGTGCGCCATCTGGGTTTAATATTGGAATTATATAAAGCGTACATCTTTCTATAATAGATTCAAGTCCTGAAGTTCGATCTGAAAAGCTATTAAAAAGATCAAATAATGCTTTTGTAGTTGTAGATTCATTTCCATGCATTTGCGACCACATTAAAATTCTTGTTTTTCCACTACCAATTTTAACTCCGTAAATGGGATGATTTAAAACCGATTTTCCAATGATTTCTACTTGAAAAATATCAGGCAATTTTTCTAATAGCGGTTCAATGTGTGCATTGGTAATATAACGATGTGATAAACTCTTTTCTTTATGTTTTTCAAACAAGCTTTTAATGTCTTCTAAATGCATAGTAATAAATTAACAGAACAAATGTAAACATTTACTAATTTACATTTGTAAACATTAATTTTAAGGCATTTGTTTACAGATATCTACAAAACACGCAGAGAATCGGCTACAAAATTTATATATTTTTATTGTTATTTATTATACTGTTATTAATAAATTATTTTTCAGCATTTTACACTATTTTATGTAAAGTATTATTTTAATAAACTAAGAGTGCAAAGTACAATATATTCTTGTTTTTAAAGTTATATTGTTACATTTGTAACTCAATTTAATATAATTTCATATTTACATTGATAAACACCGAAGATTTCATAAAAAGATTACAAAAAATCATTAATCACTACGGTGAATCTGCATCTTCATTTGCTGAAAAAATAGGTGTGCAACGATCCAGTATTTCACACATTTTATCAGGAAGAAATAAACCGAGTTTAGATTTTATTTTGAAAATATTATCACACTATCCTGAAGTAGATTTATATTGGCTTTTTAATGGAAAAGGCAGCTTCCCTTCCAATATTGAAAATAAAGAACTAAAAGAAACAGATACACCTCCTGTGCTAACAGAAGTTAATTTGAATTCTGAAATTGATAAAAACAAATCCATTGAGCGAATTGTTATTTTTTATTCTGACGGAAGTTTTAAAAACTTTGAGAATTAATGATAGACTTTAGTAATTTTGCAATTAAAATAACTTTATGCGATATCTATATCTTTTAAGTTTATTGAGTTTTTTTAGTTGTTACGAGGCTTCTAGAAACTGCAATGACTATAAAACTGGTACATTTCGGTTTGACTACGTAGTGAATAATGAGCCAAAAACAGGCACATTCACGAGAACAGATGAACACAGTATTAATTTTTACGACGGAAAGACAGATAGCTCGAAAGTAAAATGGATAAATGATTGTGAGTTTGTGCTTTATAAAATAAGCCCAAAGTCTATTTCTGAGAAAGACCCAATTCACATGAAAATTCTAACAACAACTGATAGTTCGTACACTTTTGAATACTCAAAAGCCTCTTTTAATCAAGGCGAAAACAAACGAAAAGAAAAAGGTGTTGCTATAAAAATAGACTAATCAAAAGGATATAAAAAGGACTCTACAAGATTGAATTTTAAACTTTTATCGTTAGTGATCTCATAAGTTAAAAGAATTTCACCCCAAAATTCACCATCCGAAAAATCGGCAATTATCCATTTATGATTAAGCATTTTTACCGTATTAATGAGCATTTTTCTGCCTTCACTAGAACCATATGGTATTAACGGATGCTCACCTTTCACTTCGTTCAACTTATAAAGTTCATCTTTAATAAAGGGAATTAGTTCATCTATTTTATATCCGTCGTCTTCAAAATAACTAATAGCATCTTCATTTCTATACAAATTAAAATGAGACACTTCCAAAATTTCATCTTTCAACGCTGTAATAGAATCTTTATAAGTCTCAACTTGAGATTGACTGCTATCTAACTTTTTGTTTAAATCTTCAATAATACGTTTAGCGCTTACATACTGAAATAATACGAGAAGTGCTGTAAACACAAACAAATACATAAAAATTCTTTGCTTCATTGTAATAATTTATTAAACTGTTATTTTAAGACCATCATAAGCCAAAAACACGCGTTTTGGTAATGACTCTTCAACTTCTTTATGAAACCCTAGCAAATGGCTTATATGCGTTAAATAGGCCGTTTCTGGATTCACTTTTTCAATAAACTCTAAGGCTTCTTCCAGATTAAAATGTGATTGATGTGGCTTAATGCGCAACGCATTAATGACCAGAACTTTTACATTTTTAATTTTTTCAATTTCCTTATCAGAAACTGTTTTCATATCTGTTAAATACGCAAAATCATTAAACTTAAATCCAAATACCTGCAAACTAAAATGCTTTCCCTTAATTGGAACAACCTCTAAATTTTTCAGTTTAAACGGTTTGTTTTTAATTCTATGTGTTATGACTTCCGGTGCTCCTGGATATCTATTTTCTTTTGCAAAAAAATAATCAAACCGTCTTTTTATAGATTTTAAAACGCGCTTGTGTGCGTACAGCGGAATGTTTCCTTGCCTAAAATAAAACGGCCTAATATCATCTAAACCCAAAACATGATCGGAATGTTCATGCGTAAACACAATGCCGTCAATTCTTTTTACACCTGCCCTAAGCATCTGGTAACGGAAATCTGGTCCACAATCAACAACATACGTAAAAGCGTCCCATTCTACTAAAACTGAAACCCTTAAACGTTTATCTTTTGGGTCGTTACTCAAACAAACTGGATGATCACTTCCTATAATTGGAATACCTTGAGATGTACCTGTACCGAGAAAAGTTATTTTCAAAAATCTAATGTTTACACAAAAATAAGTTTATTTTTTTTGTTTGCTTCACATATTTGGTACCTTTGTGAAACAAGACGTAACCTATTATGCACTATGGAGATTACCATTAAAGGGGATAAAGAATTTGATGACATCCCATCGCTAAAATCAAAAGCACTTCGTATAAATTTAAATGAAAACATTTACGGAACCTTTGCTGAAATAGGTGCTGGTCAAGAAACTTGTCGTCATTTTTTTAGAGCTGGAGGCGCATCTGGAACCATTGCCAAAGCGATGTCTGCTTACGATAAAGATTTTAGTGATGCGATTTACGGTGCTGAAGCTGATGGCAGATATGTTACTGAAGCGCGTTTAAGAAAAATGCTCATCCATGAGATGGACTTGATGGAAAACAGGCTTACTCGCGAAAAAAATCCCAATAAAATATTCTTTACATATGCCAATACGGTTGCAACTATCGATTTTGCTAAACAATTTAAAGGCCATGGTTGGGTAGGAATAAAATATCAAGTTGAAGCTGGTGCTGATTATAATGAAATCATTCTTCACATTCGTTTTAAAGAAACCGATGCAAGATTACAACAAGAAACCTTAGGTATTTTAGGTACAAACTTAATTTACGGTGCTTTTTACAAGTATAATGAGCCAAAAAAACTACTTCGTTATTTATATGACCATTTAGATAAAGATCAAATAGAAATTGATACGATTAATTTCTCGGGTCCGGTATTTAAAAACATTGATAACCGTTTGATGAGTTTGCAGTTGGTTAAAAACGGAATGACCGACGCCGTAATGTTTGGTCCAGATGGTACAAACGTATTACCTGCAAGGATATTTTATAAGAAAAATATATTAGCGCTTCGTGGTAGTTTTAGACCAGTTACCAAGGTAAACATGGAAATGTATGAGAAATCATATCAAATGTTTATCAAAGAAAATAAGGTTGATGAAAAGAAAACTGTCGTTGTTTTTGAGATTACACTGTCCAACTTAAGAGCTGAAGGTGAAATTGATGAACAAGATTTTATTGATCGTGCAGACTTACTATGTTCTTTAGGGCAATCGGTAATGATATCTAACTTTCAAGAATATTTTAAAGTTGTTGAATATTTCTCAAATTACACCAAAGCCAGAATGGGATTAGCCATGGGCGTTAGTAATTTAGTTGATATTTTTGATGAGAAATATTACCGCCATTTAAGTGGTGGAATACTGGAGGCTTTTGGAAAATTATTCTTTAAAGACTTGAAAGTTTACCTATACCCAATGTTAGATCCAAAAACTGGAGAATTAATTACTAGTGAAAACTTAAAAGTTTATCCACGTATGAAGGAATTATATAAATTCTTTAAATACAACGGTAAAGTTATAGATATTACGGATTATGACGAAAGTATCATGAATATATTTTCTAGAGAAATATTACGCTTAATTACCCAAGGTGAAACAGGTTGGGAAGATATGGTACCTGACGGAACAGCTGAATTAATAAAAGATTATCGATTATTTGGTTATACTAGAAAACCTCTTACTTTAAGCAGAAAGCGAAAATAATTTAAAATTAATGCTCACAAAAAAAGCCGATTGTAAAACAATCGGCTTTTTATATTTTATTGTTTTCTACTCTAATATTTGAGCAGCATGATCTTTGGTTTTCACTTTATCAATAACGCGTTCCACAATACCTTTTTCATTAATAATAAAAGTTTTTCTGTGAATACCATCATACTCTCTTCCCATAAACTTTTTAGGTCCCCAAACACCAAATGCGTTGATAACCGTTTTATCTTCATCTGCTAATAAAGGAAATGGAAATTCATATTTATTTTTAAAATTAGCTTGTCTTTTGGCTGAATCGGCACTTACGCCCAACAACTCAAAACCTTCTTCTTGTAACGCCTTATAATTATCTCTTAAATTACACGCCTCCACCGTACAACCAGGAGTACTAGCCTTAGGATAAAAGAAAACTACTAATTTTTTTCCTTTATAATCACTTAATGAAATGGTATTCTCTTGTTCATCTTTTGCTGAAAAATTAGGAACCGCATCACCTTGTTTTAATGTTTTCATAATCTTAACTTTGATTTTTAACAAAAGTACAATTTATGACTAAAAAAGAACAGGTTAACTTCGTAATTAATACACTCTACAAACTTTATCCTGAAATACCCATTCCTTTAGACCATAAAGACCCCTATACACTGCTTATTGCCGTTTTAATGTCTGCACAAAGTACCGATGTTAGAGTCAATAAAATTACCCCCTTATTATTTGAAAAGGCAGACAACCCTTATGATATGGTGAAACTTACCGTTGAAGAAATTAGAGATATAATCAAACCGGTAGGATTATCGCCAATGAAAAGTAAAGGTATTCATGGCTTATCGGAAATTTTAATAGAAAAACACAACGGGGAAGTACCTCAAAGTTTCGAGGCACTAGAAGCGCTTCCAGCAGTTGGACACAAAACTGCAAGTGTAGTGATGTCTCAAGCTTTTGGGGTTCCCGCTTTCCCTGTTGACACACACATTCACAGACTTATGTATCGTTGGAATTTAAGTAGCGGCAAGAACGTAGTTCAAACTGAAAAAGACGCTAAACGCCTGTTTCCAAAAGAACTATGGAATGATTTACACCTTCAAATTATTTGGTATGGTAGAGAATATTCACCTGCAAGAGGTTGGGATTTAGAAAAAGATATTATCACTAAAACTATTGGAAGAAAATCTGTTATCAACGAATACTATAAAAACAAAAAGTCCTGATTTTATTAAAATCAGGACTTTTAATACTTAGTTCAGAAGCGCTTCAAACTTCATTTTATTACAATTTATAACACTTAAAGCCTTAGAATAATTTAGAAGAAAATTAACCGTCTCTTCTCGCGGTTCAAGATTTTTATTTTTTTTAATAAAATCTTCAGAGTAAATTTTTGCCATTTTTTCTATTTAAGGGTTAATTCAAATAGTAAACGAAACAAAAATTAGATTATTGTATTAGTTCGTTAAAACAATATTATGTTTATCAATTATTTTTCTCAAATTAATGAGTGCGTAACGCATTCTTCCTAGAGCAGTATTAATACTTACACCCGTACGTTCAGATATTTCTTTAAAGCTCATATCCTTGTAAATACGCATTAAAAGCACTTCTTTTTGGTCGTCTGGTAACTCATCGACCAATCGTCGTACATCAAACTCAACTTGTTCTTTTATCAAGGCTTTTTCAGCATTTAAACTACTATCACTTAAAACTGAAAAAATACTAAACTCACCTGCATTATCAAATTTTGGCATTCTGTTATTTTTTCTAAAATAGTCAATCACCAAATTATGCGAAATACGCATTACCCAAGGCAAAAACTTACCTTCTTCATTGTAATTTCCGCGTTTAAGCGTTCGTATTACTTTTATAAAAGCATCTTGAAAAATGTCTTCTGCAACATCTCTATCGTATACTTTTGAATAAATAAAACTGTAAATCTTTTGTTTGTGCCTTTTAATTAAGATTTCTAAAGCACCTTCGTTTCCTTTAATGTATTCACTAACTAGGATAGCATCGGTAATAAGTTCTTTTTGCATAATATTTACTTTTAATGCACGAAGTGGCCTTCGTTGCTTGGGGTTATTAAGTTTAAAAGTAATTTTTTATGCTATAGATGCTCGTTTTTAAATTGTTATGAATTCCAAATATAACAACAATCATTCCTAAAAAGCAACAAATAGCACCTTTTTTTAACAATATATTCGATAAACGGTTATTTTTTATGCTCGCATACTTGTCTTATCTTTGCCAAATTATTCCCATAAAATCTATGAAAACTACGCTTTCTGAAGTAAATCCTAAAGAAAATATCATCATTAAAGGTGCAAAATTACACAACCTTAAAAATATCGATGTTGTAATACCCAGAAACAAATTAGTAGTTATTACAGGCTTATCGGGCTCAGGGAAATCAAGTTTAGCTTTTGATACACTTTACGCGGAAGGACAAAGACGCTACGTTGAAAGTTTATCAAGTTATGCCAGACAGTTTTTAGGGCGCTTAAACAAACCGAAAGTGGATTATATTAAAGGCATTGCTCCCGCTATTGCCATAGAACAGAAAGTGAATTCTACAAATCCACGTTCAACGGTTGGTACAACTACAGAAATTTACGATTACTTAAAATTACTTTTCGCTAGAATAGGCAGAACTTACTCGCCTGTGTCTGGTTTGGAAGTAAAAAAAGACACGGTTACCGATGTTTTAAATTATTTAAAAACATTTCCCGAGGGTGAAAAACTATTACTCCTTGCTCCTATTTATTTAGAAGAAGGCAGATCGATTGAAGACAAAATAAAAACTTTGCAACAGCAAGGTTACGCAAGAATAAAAGTTAATAATAACGTTTTAAGAATAGACGAAGCTCCGGAAATATCTAAAAAAGATAAGGTTTTACTAGTTGTTGATAGAGTTATCACCAAAGACGAGGAAGATTTTTATAACAGACTCGCAGATGCCATTCAAACTACTTTTTTTGAAGGCAAAGGCGAATGTATCATTGAAACTTTAAGCGACAATAAACAACGACAATTTAGCAATAAGTTTGAATTGGATGACATAAGCTTCTTAGAACCTAATGTGCATTTATTCAGCTTTAATAATCCTTACGGCGCATGCCCTAAATGCGAAGGTTATGGCGATATTATTGGAATTGATGACGATTTAGCAATCCCAAACACCGGTTTATCTGTTTATGAGAGCGCCATTTTTCCATGGCGAGGTGAAAGCATGAGTTGGTATAAAGACCAATTGGTGAATAACTCGCATAAATTCGATTTTCCAATTCATAAACCTTATTTCGAATTAACAGACGCTCAAAAACAACTTATCTGGACAGGTAATAAATATTTTGAAGGATTAAATTCATTCTTTGCCGAATTAGAATCTAAAGCGTACAAAATTCAAAACCGTGTGATGCTATCGCGTTACCGCGGAAAAACAAAATGTAAAGCTTGTAATGGTAAGCGATTAAGACCCGAGGCTAACTATGTAAAAATTGCTGGAGCTACAATTACAGTTTTGGTTGAAATGCCATTAAATAAACTAACCAACTTTTTTAAGCAACTCGAATTAAACGATTATGATACTCAAATTGCTAGTCGTTTATTAAAGGAAATCAATAATCGCTTGTCGTTTTTAGCTAATGTTGGTTTAGATTATTTAACACTTAATAGAAAATCAAATACGTTGTCGGGTGGCGAGAGCCAACGCATTAATCTTGCAACCTCGCTAGGAAGCAGCTTAGTCGGTTCTATGTATATTTTAGACGAACCTAGTATTGGTTTACACCCAAAAGATACGGAGCGACTCATTTCGGTATTAAAATCATTACGAGATCTAGGAAACACCGTTATTGTTGTTGAGCACGACGAAGATATAATGAAAGCTGCCGATGCCATAATAGACATAGGTCCCGAAGCAGGAACTTTTGGCGGTTCGGTAGTTGCAGAAGGCACATTTCTAGATATTTTAGCTTCACAATCATTAACAGCAAAATATTTAAATGGTGAATTAGAAATTGAAGTCCCAAAAACTCGAAGAACCTCAAAATATCACGTAGATGTAATTGGTGCTCGCGAAAACAACCTAAAAAACATCAATGTTACATTCCCATTAGGCATGCTCACCGTTGTAACTGGTGTTTCTGGAAGCGGAAAAAGTACATTGGTTAAAAAAATACTATTTCCAGCAATTCAAAAAAAACTCACCGATTTTAGTGATAAAGCAGGACAGTTTACAACCTTAGAAGGCAATTTTAGCAACATCAATCATATCGAATTTGTAGACCAAAATCCAATTGGAAGGTCTTCAAGATCTAATCCGGTAACCTACATAAAAGCTTACGACGATATTCGAGCGCTGTTTTCAAAACAAAAACTTAGTATCATAAGAAACTATCAAGCAAAACACTTTTCTTTTAATGTAGATGGAGGTCGCTGTGAGACTTGTAAGGGTGAAGGTGAAGTAACCATTGAAATGCAATTTATGGCCGATGTGCATCTAGAATGCGAAACCTGTAAAGGCAAACGCTTTAAAAAAGAAGTTCTAGAAGTCACGTTTGCCGATAAAAATATAGACAACATTCTCAATCTTACAATTGACGATGCTGTTGCTTTCTTCGAAGCCACAGCACAAACTAAAATAAAAAACAAATTACAACCACTTCAAGATGTTGGGTTAGGCTATGTCACTTTGGGCCAGAGCTCTTCTACCCTCTCTGGTGGCGAAGCGCAGCGTATCAAACTCGCCTCTTTTTTAGGAAAAGGAAACAATAAAGAAAAAGCACTTTTTATTTTCGACGAGCCCACAACAGGCCTGCATTTTCACGATATTCAAAAACTATTAAAATCCTTCAACGCGTTAATTGCCAAAGGGCACTCCATAATTGTAGTCGAGCATAATATCGATTTAATAAAGTGCGCAGACTATATTATTGATTTAGGTCCAACAGGCGGCGAAAACGGCGGGCACCTTGTAGCTTCTGGCACTCCCGAAGAGATCATTAAAATAAAAACATCTGAAACTGGTAAGTATTTAAAAGATAAACTGTAAAAGCATTATTATTTCTTGGGCGCCTGCCTGATGGCAGGCAGGTTACCGCAAGGGTCGGGCTTTACATTCCAAGTCCTCGGTCGTGCCTCCCTGCGGGCTTTTATTCATGGATTTCTATTTTAAATTAATGAATTCTTGAACATAAATGTTTCATTGCAATCCTAACGCGAATCAAAATTCTATTTAGAATTGATTATTTAGTCGTTTCAATAAAACAAAAAGGCAAACATTCCTAAAACCGCAGCTGTTAATGGCGCCACAAATATTAAAAACAAAATTGAAGTAACACTTGCCTTTACCAAGGTTTTAAACCTGCTTTGATTATAAAAACGTCTTAAGGCCAAGTACAAATAAACAAAAGTAGAAAAGGCTAATAACCAATCCAACCAATCTGGAATATCAAAAATAAAATTGATTCCAATAATGATACTAAATACCGTAAACAAAAACGAGAAGTAGTAAAAACTAAATACTAAATGATGCGCATACAACCCATGTTTCCTGTAAAACAGCTTTAAAAACAATGCGAAAATAGGTAGCAAAAAAAACATAGCAATAGGTATCGCATCATAAAATGCTTGTAAAATACTGCCGCCACTTCTGGATTTATAAAACTTTAAGGCCTGTTTATACATACGTTTTTTAATGTAACCAGCATCCTGCTCCATTCCCATAGCCCTGTGAATTTGAGCCTCTGGTGCATCAACTTCAATCAGAGAATCTACCTTCTTTTCATCAAAATCAAATGTAACCGTACGTTTTTGGTCATCGACTTCTTCTATAAACAAAGAATCTATTTTTTCTTTAGAATACTCTTCAATAAAATCGTTGTCGTTTAACGATTTAAGAAGTTTTGCTCTAGTAATTGAATCTTGTACTTCATTAACTATTTCTTGAACCAATTTTAAAGAATCTAAAATGCCCTCATCTTTAAATTTATTAAAAGAATTGTCTTTTTTAAGTGTTTTTGCTAGACTATCGTTCAAACTTTGCACTTGGCTACGTTGAATAAACGAAAACAAGAAGAAAAACACTATGGCAATAAACAAATACATTTGCGCCGGATGCAAATACAACAACCGCTTGCCTTCAATAAATTTTGATGCTAAATATCCAGGTTTAAACAATAAGGGTAAGAAACTCTTAAAAAACCGCGCATCAAAGGAAAAATAATTACTAATCGTATTATAAAACAGCACCTTTACAGTAAGCTCGTCTTTAGCTTGCTGCCCGCAATGCGGACAAAATTTAAAACCTTCATTAAACTGTTGTTCGCAATTTTTGCAAGTTTCTTTTTTGGTTTTCATTACAAATGATTGGTTTCTATAAAAGTAACAAAAATTTTGCCTCACCTAATATCCTATGTATACCAAATAGTATCCTTATTATTTTTATAATTATCACAATCAGCAAATCCATACACATTTTAAATTACAACACAAACCTAAGTATCTTATAAACAATTACTTACATTTTTGGCACGCAAATTGAAAACCCATAAGCAATAGCGTAAGCCGAAAAGCTAAAGAGTAGGCAGAATGAAAATCCTAAGATTATGAAAAGATTATTACTAGTATGTGCAAGTTTGTTGATAGGATTAACAACTGCATCAGCATCAGAACTAAACAACCAGAAACCAAAAATAAAGTTAGAGAAAAAGAAAAACTACCGTTTTGCAGAACCAATTTCGTTTATTGAACGCGGTATAGAGTTTTTAATATTCCCTGATGGCAGTTTCGATTTTAACACAAATATTTACGACGATTATGATGATGATATTTTACATAGAAACAATTCTAGAAGAAGCAACATTAATACCTCACAAAGAGGTCCGAATGTATCGGTAGCTTTTACAGTATCCTCAAAAAATAATCGCGGTGTACTTATTTCAAGAGACCGTTTTGGTAAAGTAAGACGCATTGGTAATGTATATTTAAATTATAACCGAAGAGGAAATATTACTCGTGTTGGTTCTGTTTTTATCAATTATAGCAGAGGTAAACATGCTACAGTAAATCAAATTGGTGGTTTAAAAGTACAATATAACCGTTGGGGAGAAATTGTACACACCAGAGGATTTGTAAACAGAAACAACCGTGTGTCTCATTGCGATGTGGTTAATTATCAAGATTTAGATAGACACCATAATGATTATGACGACAGCTACTACTATTACAAAAAAAATGGTAAGGTTAAAAAACTAAAAAAGAAGAGAAAATAATTTTTTGAGATTAGTTATTAGTTAAAAGTGAAAACCTCGAAGTCTTTACAACTTCGAGGTTTTTTAATTCCTTTAATTTAAAAATTGAATATCCCACCATCAACGTAACTATTTGTAATTAATAATTGTCGTTTATAATCATATATAAATAGACAAAAAGAAACAACCAATAATTTTCTTAGTGTTTATAAGGCTTCAACACATAATGTCTTTTTTTGGCACGCTGTTTGTAATTACTAAAACGTAACCCATAAAATTTACAATTATGAAAAAGTTTATATTCTTATTAGCAGGATTAATCCTAACAGGATTTACTGTTAACGCAACCACAACCAACACAACTGAAGCCAATGCCAATGCAACATATTATGGAGGTTATGGAAACTCTTTCATATTTGTAGAAAATGGCATCGAATTCTCTGTATTTAGAGATGGTCAATTTGATTTTAACATCTTAAGAAACAATTCACGTTTCGGTGTAAATGTTAATACAAGAAATGTTAATATTAGTTTCAATTCTGGTTACGATTATAATGCTTACGTACAATATGATGAGTTTGGTGCAATAATTCAAATTGAAAATACACCTATTTTTTATGATTATTACGGACGTGTTTCTCAAGTTGGAAATGTAAATATTTACTATAACAATTTTGGTTATGTAAACCGAATTGGTGGATTATATGTTCACTACAGAAATAACGTATTTACGCATTATACTGGATTTATAAACATTTACAACAGAGCCTACATTTACAGACCTTGGCACCGTTACTACAGTATTCCTGCATACGATTATTGTGTAGTATATAACAGGCCTTACAGACAATTTTACAACCCTGTTCGTTATACATATAGAAGGCCTTTTTACAACAATTACAGACCTAGAACTGCAATTGCAACAAGAAGAGGACACGAGATTAAGCGAAACAGAAATTATGCTACTGTAAATAGAAGCCAAAGAAATGTTACTCAAGTTAACAGAAACGCAAACTCTAGAAGAAGTGTTGCTCAAAACAACAATTCGACAAGACGAAATAACTCTATTAATAATAACTCAAGAAAATCTAATTCGACTGCAGTTAATAGAAATATTAATAGAAGCGAAACTACGAGAAGAACAGCATCTAATAACAACAATAGAGTTACAAGAGAGAACAATAATAGAACTGTGAATAGACAAACAACGTCTACAAACAATACTAGAACAACAAGAAATAACGTTAATAGAAATAATAAAAATACGAGCACAAGAGCAAATGAGGTAAGACGTGAACAAAAAACTAGAACAGTTCAAAAACCAAAAAGCACAAATACTCGTAAATATAATAGTAACAATACAAGAAGCACTAGAAATACTCAAATTGCGCAGCGTACGGTGAATAAGCCAAGAACAACCACGCAAAAACGTACAACAACAAGAACTACGCAAGCAAAAAGTAATTCTAGAAAAAATACAAGATCGACAACTTCAAACAGAAGACGATCATAAAAATTTTGGTTGGTTAGTTTGGAAAGCCCTACGAGTAGTTCGCCTCAAAGCAACATCGTGGGGTTTTCTCTTTTATTAATTCAGGAATTTTAAATACTTCTTCATCACCAAAGAAATATCCTCTGAAAAATTGTATTTATAAATTACAACAAGATACAGTATTGAAACTAATGCCGATTTTAATGCTATGTTCAATATAGGATGAAAAGGAAATTCCCAGAAATAAAACAACAATACACTCGCTACCAATAATAACCCGATTTTAAAAGTATAACGCGTAAAAGGATACATTTTAAACTTTCGGTAAACAAAAATTAACTTGATGGTGTTATAGATAAAAACTGCAATAAAGGTAGCAATACCGGCTCCATTTATTCCATAAATTGGTATAAACAGCATGTTTAAAAGAATCATTAAAACCACAAGTATCACTCCTAAAACAAGAACAATTCTATAATAATCACTATTAAACAAAATAGCATTATTACTTCCTAATGCATTATCATAAAGCTTTATAGCACTTATCATAAATACAACTAGTAAACCACCACTAAACTCTTCAGGGATAATGTGATACAATTGATTGATGTTTAAAACAATCAACAAAAAAATAAACCCGCTGATAATAAATAGATTAAGCGAACTACGTTTATACAAATCTTCTAAAGCGTCAAAATCTTTTTCATTTAAATATTTTGCTGATAAAGGCAATAATATTTGATGCATTGAGCGCTGAGGCACCGCAATTACAGTAGCTATAAATATGGCTACATTGTAATAAGCAATCTCTTTAATATCAATATAATGCCCGAGCATTACCTTGTCTACATCTAACAAAATAGTGGCAATTGAACCCGCAATGATTATTAAAAAAGAGTATTTTAAAATACTTGACAAATTAGGAACACGTTTGAAAATAATTTTCGGCAGTTTAATGCTAAAGGCATAAAATGTCATTACCAGCATTCTCAACACATAAACCAAAACCAATCCTGCCATAAATTGCTCCAAATCTATTACTTTAATATGCAATAAAAACAGCAGAACCATAGCGCCAACTCTATGAAACACTTCTTTCATAAAATTACCAAAAACTGTTTGCATCTGTACTTTAGCCCAAGCAAAAAACACTTCGAAATAAGCCAAAGCAATGGCTACGATTAAAGTATGCCACAAATAGTCTTTAATAATTTCGTTTTTGTTTGAAAGAAAGCTTGCAATGGTTTCATAACCCAAATAAGTTATAAGCGTTATGGGAACAATAATACAAAGAGGCAACACCAGCATTAGTGTCAAAAAGCTATTTAGCGAAACTCTTGTTTTAAAAGTTGAATAAAATTTAACTAAGGTATTGTGCATCCCAAATGCCATAAAAGGCATCACCACGTAAGCCAAAGACAGCATGTAACCTACCATACCGTAATACTCGTCACTTAAAAATTCGGTATAAAGAAATAAGGTATTAATAGCTCCAATAAAAAAGCCTAAATAGGTGGAAATGATGTTTTTAAAGGACTGTGATGCAACGATTCCCATTATAGTAAATTAGCTAGCGATTTTGTAAGTGCCTTTCTGTGATACTTTTGCAAACCAATGGGGTGAGTCTGCAACGTATTATTTTGATAAGCTTTATAATGGTCTAAGATAATTCTTTTTAATGATTCGTAATCTTTATAGTTAAAGTAGTTTCCTGTATTGGTTTCTTTAATAATTTTTTCTACATCGGAATCGTCAGGGCCAATGGCAATTATAGGTCTATTTGATACCATATACTCAAATAGTTTACCAGGAATAATGCACTTCGTATCTTCAGAATCTATTTCAATAAGCAATAAAATTTGTGATTTATTTTGATACGTAATAGCTTCCTTATGTGTAACATAACCTACTCTATTTATATAATCACTTAAGTTATAAGTTTTTATTGAATTTAAAACACTTTCACTAACTAAACCTACTAAATTGAGTTGAAAATCATTCGAAAAACTTTCGTTTTCATGAATTAATTCACTTAAAACTTGCCATAAAATTTCAGGATTTCGTTTAGATAATAACGACCCAATATGCGACATACTGAATTTTGAATCCATTTGTATATTCACAGCTTCTTGATTGTCATATCCATTGGTAATAACTTCAATAGGTTTCTTTGTAATTGCTTGAAACTCTTTTTTCGTTTCCCAACTTGTTACAATAATTTGATCGGACGAATTTAATACTTGTTTCTCTAATGATTTGTGCTTCCTTTTTGAAGCTGAAGTTAATTTAAGTTGTTTATGATACTCAATAGTGGTCCACGGGTCTCTAAAATCTGCAAACCACTTTACGTCTAGTTTTTGCTTTAAACGAAGCCCAATTAAATGCACGCTATGTGGCGGACCAGTAGTGATAATCGTCTCTACACCTTCCTTTTCTATGTAGTCTAAAAGAAAAGACACCGAAGGTTTTATCCAGCCAATTCTCGCATCAGGAATAAAAAAATTTCCTCGAATAAAAAGCATTGCTTTCTCCATAAAAGATTGTTCCTTTTTATCAGAAATAATTCCTTTACTAATTGTTTTTGAAGATTTATTTGAAAAGAAACTAGCCCATTTATAAGGCTCACTAATGTGATGACTAATCAGAGTAACATCTTTTGAAACTTCAGAAACTAAACTTTCATCTATAATTGGATAATTCGCGTTTTCCGGAATAAAAACAATGGGATTTACGCTAAATTCTGGCAAATACTTCACAAATTTAAGCCATCGTTGTACTCCAGGACCTCCAGCTGGTGGCCAATAATACGTGATTATAAGGACTTTTTTAGACACCTTTTGTTTTCTTAAACTCATAAAACAATCCAGCTAATAATAACACACCAAGCAAAATAGAACTCGCTAAAGCAATACTACTTCCGGTTTTAACCACTTCCGGGTCGAACTTAAACTCTATGGTGTGGTTTCCTGCGGGAATTGGCATGCCACGTAAAATGTAATTTACGCGCATGTGGCTTGTTTCTTTACCATCTATATAAGTTTTCCAACCCTTAGGATAATAAATCTCTGAAAACACCGCAAAACCTTCATTTTTATTAGTAGACTGATACTTTAAATAATTTGGAGCATGATTAATTAAACGAATAACAGCCAATGAATCTACATCGTACTTCTTCTTAAGATTTTGAAAAGATAATAAGGCTTCATGATTTGTATATACCGCCTTCGCTTTTGTATCTAATTCCCCTAAAATAGTAATTTCACTATTTGCAGATTCTACTTTTTCTAAATCATTCACAAACCAAGCATTGCCATTAACTTGATCATTCATATAAGGAAAGGCATCTCCATTTTCATCTTGAGCCACAATGTACTTGGTATTTAACATATTAAATACATTGATATTATTTTGTGCTATATGAAAATCGAATACTTCACGGTAGCGTCTTAACTCCGCAGCATTATAGCCATTTAATGAATTGTGAAAATAAGAAGGTTTCGATGGTCCTGAAACCATATCAAAAACCCTAAAATGCGTAGTGTCTTTTAAAATATACTTATCTATCTCTGTTTCTTGAAAAGGCTTACTCATCTTCACGCCTGCAACAAAATTTTCATTATTTACATAGCGTCTATCAACACCAACCAAATCAAAAAGTATTAATACCCCAAAAGCTACTACTACCCATTGCTCCTTTAATTTTTCCTTTAAAAAGAAGTAAATAATTCCAGCAGAAAGTAACACTAAAACCAGTGTTCGAATCGCGTCTTGGGTAAATATTGCCTTTCTATCGGTTTTTAAGGCATCCACAAAATCTTGTCCGTAATTCTGACGATAAAGTCCGTCGTTAATTCCAACAAAATCAAATAAAGAGGACTTAAACAGAATAAAGATTAGAGTTAAACCACCAGTTATTATTACAGAAAGCTTTAACGCTTTCAATTTATCTTCTTTCTTGTCAAAATCATTAAAGAGTTTAACCAATCCGAAAATAGCCAAAGCAGGAATACACAGCTCTAAGATCACTTGAATAGAACTTACTGCTCTGAACTTGTTGTAAAGAGGTATATAATCAATAAAAATATCTGTTAGAAACCCTAAATTTTTTCCATAAGATAATAATAGTGAAAAGAGCGTTCCACCAACTAGCCACCACTTCAATCGTCCCTTTACTAAAAACAAAGCGAATACAAATAAGAACAATATTACTGCACCGACATAAGCTGGCGCTTCAACGATAGGCTGTTTCCCCCAATACATAGGCGCACGCTTAGCCTCTTGTGCTGCTTGTGTGGTCGTGGCTCCTAGTTTTCTATAAGCTTCGTAAGTTGCCGAATCTCGTCCAACATCTTCGCTATTACCACCACCCATAAAACGCGGAATAAACAAGTTAAACGTTTCAACAATGCCATAACTAAATTGCGTAATATAATCTCTATCTAAACCAGAAGTTTCCTCTTTTGGTGTACCATCTGGGTTTATGGTCAATTCACTTTTACTTCGCTTACTTTCCTTGACATATTCCTGGGTCGCTAAAAAATTTGTAGCGTTTAATGCGATGGATAAAACAACTGCGGTGATTAAAATTCCAATTGACTTGAAATAATGAGAAAGCATTTGTTTTCTATAAGCATCAATCAAATACGCGACTCCTAAAACCATCACTAAAAACATGAGGTAGTAAGTCATTTGGAAATGATTTGCTACTAATTCTAAGCCCATAGCTATGGTAGTGAGTAAAAACCCAAGAACATATCGTTTTTGAAACACAAGTAAAATTCCGCTTAAAACTAACGGCATATACGCTATAGCATGCGCTTTACTATTATGCCCTACACCTAAAATAATGATTAAATAGGTAGAAAAACCAAACGCCAATGCGCCAAGAACCGCAAGTTTATAATCTACTTTTAACACGATTAAAAACACATAAAAACTTAACAGGTATAGAAATAAATAATCTGCTGGTCGTGGCAAAAAACGTAATGCCAAATCAAGCTTTTTTATATAATTATGCGGATACCTTGCGCCTAACTGATACGTTGGCATTCCACCAAAAGCAGCATTAGTCCAATAGGTTTCGGTTCCAGTTTCAGCTTTAAAATCAGTTTGTTGCTTACTCATACCAATATACTGCACAATATCATTCTGATAAATGGCTTTTCCTTGTAAAACAGGACTGAAATAAGCTAATGAAATTATAATAAAACCTAGTAAAACGAATACGTGAGGTAAATACTTTTTAGTTGAAAACTGCATGGATATGTTTTAAAAAACAACGATGGTTAAATTAAGTATATTTTTTGAGAATTTACAATAGGATGCCACAAGACATTAATCTGGCATTTAACTCATAATGAAAAATAGAAAAAACCTATTCAATTTCTTCGTAATCCACATATTCTCCAACGTCTTTATTTGAAGTTTTTGTTTTAGGAATCTTGTCAATTATAACTTCACCTTCCTTTTTAGGAGCTTCTTTTCTTTGTGTTTTTTGAAAATTACCAAATTGTTCGCCAAATTGTTTTTCCATTTTCTTAGAAGCATATTTTACCAAAAAAGGGGCAAAAATTCTTGAAAGTACTTTTATTCCGTAGTAAACTAATACAATTATAAGTATGGTTCTTAATAAACCCATTTTAAGCTTTTAATTTATAATACATAACAAAAATACAATTCTATCTCTTTAAAAAACGTTCAAGAATGATAAAAAAAGTATAAAATATCTATATTTGAAAAAGCCTTTAATACCTTTTTACAAAAAAGCTAGTTAAACTTATGATTATGAGCCCAATTAAATCTATCCTAATGCTGTTGTTTTGCTTAACAGTAACACAAGCCTTTTGCCAATATACCGATGTTATTAATTCCAATAGACCAGGCGTATCTAGAAGCGCATTTTCTGTTGGTACCAATGTGGCACAATTTGAGTTCGGACCCTATATGTTAAAAGAAGAAAGAACACCAGCTGCGGCTTACGAAGTTTCTGGTTTTGGAATTGATTTTGCCGCGAGATACGGGTTATTGTTTGAAGAATTAGAATTAAACATTGAAGGAACTTACCAAAACGATACTAAAACATTCATGTCTAATTTTTCGGAAGACGACAGAAGAGCAAATTTTAAATTTCTTGCAGTAGGAGCCAAATATCTTATTTTTGATCCTTTTAAAAATGCCGAGGAAGATAAACCGAACCTGTATAGCTGGAAAGCAAACCGTCAATTTAAATGGAAATCGTTAATTCCTGCTGTTTCAGTATACTTAGGCGCAAATTACGACACAAAACCTAATCCATATACCTTTACAGGAATTGAAGGTTTTAGCCCGAAAGTGATGATTGCTACGCAGAACAACTTTTCTGGTGGATGGGTTTTAGTAATGAATTTAATTAAAGACCGCATAGGTACAGACCAATCCGATTTTCAATACATACTAACACTAACACATTCTTTCAGTCCAAAATGGGTAATTTTTGGCGAAACACAAGGAATAAAAAGTGATTTTTATGCCGATAATCTTTTTAGATTTGGCGGTGCTTATTTGTGGGGTAAAGATTTTCAATTGGATACAGCATTAACCTTTAACACAAAAGACACACCTTCTGTGTTTGCTGTAAATTTCGGAGCTTCTTATCGATTAGATTTCCACAGGGACAAAGAAATTGACAACGGAACCTCAGCCGAAAACGAAGGCATAAGAAGATCAAACAGAAGCGGAAAAAATAAGAAAAGAAAAAAATCTGATGCAAATGATTCAGATTCAAAGACAAACAAACGAAAAAAGAAAGAAATAGACTTTGATTAATCATCAAACAGCAATTCGTATCATAACACTATGATTACACTTAAAGAAGTAAAATCTAAAAAAGAGCTTAAAGCTTTTGTAAAATTTCCTTTTAAACTTTATAAAGACTCGAAATATTGGGTACCTCCTATTATAAGTCAAGAAATTAAAACGTTTAATAAAAAAGAAAACCCTGTTTTTAATAATGCAGAAGCGAGATTATTTCTGGCTTTTAAGAATAATGAAATTGTTGGCAGAATAGCAGCCATAGTAAATTGGCTTGAAATTAAGGAGCAGAATCAAAAAAAAATGCGTTTTGGTTGGTTTGATTTTATTGATGACCTAGAAGTTTCGAAAGCCCTTTTAGATGAAGTTGAAAAAATTGGGAAAGAATACCGACTTGAATACACAGAAGGTCCTGTTGGATTTTCTAACTTAGACAAAGTTGGCGTAGTAACTGAAGGATATGATTCCATAGCACCTATGGTAACTTGGTATAACAACGAATACTACATAAAACATTACGAAGCCGCCAATTACAAAGTTGAAAAGTCCTATTCTGAAAGTAGATTTCCATTTAAAAATGTAAAACCAGAGTTTTTTAAAAAAGCTCAGGAACTTATTAAAAGGCGCTACCAATTAACACCTTTAAAACTTACCAAGACAGAGGAAGTTATGCCTTATGCCGATAAGATGTTTGATTTGTTTAATGAGAGTTATGCATCTTTATCTTCGTTTGTAGCCATAAATGATATTCAAAAAGAATACTTTAAAAAGAAATTTATAAGTTTTATAAATCCAGAATACATTAAGTTTATTGTGGATAAAGATGACAACATGATAGGTTTCGCTATTGTTATGCCTTCATTTGCCGAAGCCTTACAAAAAGCAAAAGGCAAATTGTTTCCATTTGGTTTTAAACACATTTTAAAAGCTAAAAAAAACAGTAAGGATGTTATTTTTTATCTCATTGGAATTCATCCAGAATACCAAAACAAAGGTGTACATGCTGTTATTTTTAACGAATATTACGAAACATTTAAAGCAAAAGGCATCGAAACCTGTTTTAGAACACCAGAATTAGAAGATAACGAAGCCATTCATAAAATATGGAAACACTTTGATCCTGAAGTTTACCGTCGCAGAAAAACATTCAGAAAAGATTTAGCTTAATAATAAAAACAAAAAAATCCAATTCAAATGAATCGGATTTTTTATACTATATAATGAATTCCTCTACTCGCCCATTGCCGCCATTAATGCTGCAGACAAACGCTTATAAGTTCCGTTTTCTAAACGATCTCTAATCGCATCAAAAGCGTCTAATGTTTCTGTTACATCTTGTAACGTATGTGTTGCTGTTGGTATTAATCTAAGCAAAATTAACCCTTTAGGTATAACAGGATAAACTACTATAGAACAGAAGATTCCGTAATTTTCACGAAGATCTCTTACTAAAGCCATAGCTTCAGGAATACTACCTTTTAAATATACTGGCGTAACACAACTTTGTGTGGTTCCAATATCAAAACCACGATCTTTCAAACCAGATTGTAATGCGTTTACATTCTCCCATAATTTTGCTTTTAATTCTGGCATAGTCCTAAGCATATCTAATCGCTTTAATGCACCAACAACTAATTGCATCTGCAATGATTTTGCAAACATTTGAGAACGTAAATTATATTTTAAATAATCAATAATTTCTTGATCGCCAGCAATAAAAGCTCCTGTACTTGCTAATGATTTAGCAAATGTTGCAAAATACACATCAATATCATCTTGCACGCCTTGCTCTTCTCCTGCTCCAGCTCCTGTTGCTCCTAGCGTACCAAAACCGTGTGCATCATCAACAAATAATCTGAAATTAAATTTCTTTTTAAGCGCTACAATTTCTTTTAATCGACCTTGCTCACCACGCATTCCAAAAACTCCTTCAGAGATAACCAAAATACCTCCGCCTGTTTGTTCTGCCATTTTTGTAGCTCGCTCTAAGTTTTTCTCTAAACTTTCAACATCATTATGCTTATAGGTAAATCGTTTACCCATATGTAATCGTACTCCATCTATTATACAAGCATGTGCATCGACATCGTAAACTATAATATCATCTTTAGCAACCAAAGCGTCTATTGTAGATACCATACCTTGATAACCAAAATTTAAAAGATAAGCCGCTTCTTTATTCACAAAAGACGCCAACTCGTTTTGAAGCTTTTCGTGTAAATCTGTATGACCAGACATCATTCTTGCCCCCATTGGGTATGCAGAGCCGTATTGTGCAGCTGCTTCAGCATCTACTTTACGAACTTCTGGATGATTTGCTAATCCTAAATAATCATTAATACTCCATGTTATAACATCTTTCCCTTGAAATTTCATGCGGTTTGAAATTTCTCCTTCTAATTTAGGAAACACAAAGTAACCTTCAGCCTGAGACGCCCACTTTCCTAATGGCCCTTTGTCTTTATAAATTTTTTCGAATAAATCTTTCATTTAGTAAATCTTATTGCTATTAAAATTAAGACATAACTACAACTAGATAATTGCTTTTTAATTGGGATATAAACACTTAAGTATTTAAAAATTCAAGAAGCCTTAGTCCTTAGTTAGTTGTTGCAAAATTAATTATTTATCTGCTTTGAACATAATTTTTAATGCTCAATTATTAACAAAATATAAAAAGAGACTATTATTACCTTTCAAGTAAAAAATAGTCTCTTTTTTTTTAATTTTTTGTAATCTATTTTATGTACTGAATATTTTGAGCTGCGGCTTCATTGACACTATCAAAGAAACCTTGTTCATTCATCCATTTATCGCTATAAACCTTACTCATGTATCTTGCACCATGGTCTGGAAATATTACGACTACGTTATCTCCTTTTTTAAATCGTCCCTCTTCACCCAATTGCAATAAGGCCTGAGTTACGGCACCGGAAGTATAACCAACAAACATTCCTTCAGTTTTTGCAATTAATCTCGCGGTGTGAGCACTATCTTCATCAGTTACTTTTACAAACTCGTCAATAACATCAAAATCTGTAGCCGTAGGGATTAAGTTTTTACCTAAACCTTCAATTCGGTATGGATAAATTTCTTTTTCATCAAACTCTCTAGTTTCATGATATTTCTTAATCACCGAACCAAACGCATCAACACCAATGACTTTAATGTCTGGGTTTTGCTCTTTTAAATATTTTGCTGTACCAGAAATAGTTCCACCTGTTCCGCTACAAGCTAGTAAATGTGTTATTTTACCTTCAGTTTGCTCCCAAATTTCAGGACCTGTAGATTTATAATGTGCATCAATATTTAATTGATTGAAATATTGATTGATATAAACCGAACCTTTGATTTCGCTATGTAAACGCTTTGCAACCTCGTAATAAGAACGCGGATCGTCTGCACTAACGTGTGCTGGACATACATAAACCTTGGCTCCCATCGTTTTTAACATGTCTATCTTGTCTGGCGACGATTTAGAACTTACAGCTAATACACAATCATAACCTTTTATGATACTTACCATAGCAATACTAAAACCTGTATTACCTGATGTTGTTTCAATAATAGTGTCACCTGGAGAAAGGATACCTTTCTTTTCGGCTTCTTCAATGATGTAAAGTGCTATTCTGTCTTTAGATGAGTGTCCAGGGTTAAAAGATTCTACTTTCGCGTAAAAGTTTCCTTTAAACTTGGAAGCTATTTTATTAAGTTTAACAAGCGGAGTATTGCCTACTAAATCTAATACATTATCAAATACTTGATTTCTGTTTTTCATATAAGCTCTTTAAAACTGCCGTGTTTTTTAAATACACAAACACAGTTTAAACCGAACAAAAATAAAACTTTTTTTTTTATTAGCCATGAATTCCTTCTAAATCTAATAAAAAAGCATATTCTAAAGCGACCTCTTTTAAACTTTCAAAACGACCTGAAGCCCCGCCATGACCAGATTCCATATCGGTATGCAGGAGTAATTTATTGGAATCTGTTTTTAAGTCTCTAAGTTTAGCTACCCACTTTGCCGGTTCCCAATATTGCACCTGTGAGTCATGTAAACCTGTGGTAACAAGCATATTTGGGTATGCTTTAGTTTTAACATTGTCGTATGGCGAATAAGATTTCATGTAATTATAGTAATCTAAATCATTAGGATTTCCCCATTCATCATACTCGCCAGTGGTTAGCGGGATAGTGTCATCAAGCATTGTGGTAACAACATCTACAAATGGAACTGCTGCCAAAACACCGTTGTACAAATCTGACTCCATATTTATAATGGCACCCATAAGTAAACCACCTGCAGACCCTCCGTATGCATATAAATGCTTGTTAGAGGTGTATTTTTCCTGAATCAAAAATTTTGAACAATCAATAAAATCGGTAAATGTATTAAGTTTGGTTAGTAATTTTCCTTTTTCGTACCAGTTTCGTCCTAAATATTCACCTCCTCTAATATGTGAAATGGCATAAATAAAGCCCCTATCCAACAGACTTAATCGAATGGTTGAAAAAGAAGGGTCAATAGTTGAACCATAAGATCCGTAAGCGTATTGAAGCAATGGGTTTTTACCATCCAGTTTTATGCCTTTTCTATAAACTAATGATATTGGAATTTTCACACCATCTCTAGCAGTAGCCCATATTCGTTTAGATTCGTAATTATCTTTATTAAACGTACCACCTAAAACCTCTTGTTCCTTTTTAATTTGACTTTCTTTTGTTTTAAAATTATAATCGATTACAGAACTTGGAGATGTTAAGGAGTTAAAACCGTAACGCAGCAAATTACTTTCAAATTCAGGGTTATTACCAATATAAGTGGTATAGGTTTCAGAATTGAAAGGTAAATAGTAATCTTCCTCTCCATTCCAACTCATTATCCTTAATTTATTAAGCCCGTTTTCACGTTCGTTTACAACCAAGTAGTCTTTAAAAATTTCAATATCTTCAATTAAAACATTATTTCTATGTGGAATAACATCCTGCCAATGTTCTTTTTCGGTTGCTTTTTCGCTTGTTTTACATACTTTAAAATTTGTTGAGTTATCAATATTACTTATGATATAAAAACTATCCTGATAATGCGCAATACTATACTCTAAATTTTTTGTTCTTTTTTGAATCACTTTAAACTCATTATCGGGAGTATTAGCATCTAAAAAACGATATTCTGAAGAAAGTGTGCTTGAAGACCCAATTATAATGTATTTCTTTGATTTTGATTTATATACAAACGTATTAAAGGATTCTTCTAATTCATGATAAACCTCTGTATCAGTTTTACTATTAGAAAATAATTTATGTTTGAATATTTTATGAGCACGCAACGTTACTGGATCTTTCATGGCATAAAACAATGTTTTATTATCATTTGCCCAAGTAGCACTTCCTGTTGTATTTAAGATTTTATCAGGATATATCTCGCCAGTAACTAAATTTTTTATTTGTATAGTATATTGTCGTCTGCTAACAGTATCGGTTGAAAATGCGACTAAAGTGTTATCTGGACTTATAGAAATTCCGCCTAAATTAAAATAAGCATGGTCTTGTGCCATCTCATTACAATCAAACAAAAGTTCTTCTTCTGCATCTAAACTTTCTTTCTTCCGCACGTAAATAGGATAGTCATTATCCTTTTTATATTTCGTTAAATACCAATAACCATTTAATTTATAAGGCACCGATGTGTCATCTTCCTTAATTCTAGACTTCATTTCTTCAAATAAAGTTTTCTGAAATGCTTCGGTATGACGCATCATATGTTTGGTATATGCATTTTCAGCATTCAAATAATCGATAACGTCTGGGGCTTCTCTATTATTTAGCCAATAATAATTATCAATCCTAGTATCTCCATGAACTGTTAATTCTGTAGGTGTTTTTTTTGCTTTCGGAGCTTGCATAATTATCATCAATTAAGTTGATTAATATTCTTAAAAATTTAAGCCTTCAAAAATAGAAAAATTAAATAGTTTTGTATTCTAAATAATCAATTTAAAAATTATGTTTGGAGATATGATGAATATGATGGGAAAACTTAAAGAAACCCAAAAGAAAGTTGAAGAAACTAAAAAGCTTTTAGATACGGTTTTAATTGATGAATCAAGTCATGATAATAAGTTAAAAATTACGTTAACTGCAAACAGAACTATAAAATCTATAGAGATTGATGACGAATTACTTCAAGACAAAGAGCAATTAGAAGATTATTTAATTCTTACCTTAAATAAAGCCATAGAAAAAGCAACAAAGGTGAATGAAGCTGAATTAGCAGCGGCAGCTAAGGAAGGATTACCTAATATTCCTGGAATGGACATGTTTAAATAAAAACAAAGCCTTCTTGAAGTTTTTTTAATTTTTACTCCGTTTTGAGTGCAATTATTCAAACCAAAGCACTTCTTTATGATAATTACATGATTATCTAATCTTTAAAGTGCATTCTTTTAATTTTATTATTTCATTAATTACTTATGAAATGTAAAAATTATCGACAAAATGTAATCTAAATTTCACAAAACTGATAGATAGGTATTTTGTCTAAAATTCTGATATCAGATTTACTCTTCCGCTATATTTGTTTCTGTAAATTGTAAAAACTAATATTATATTATGAAAAATTTAACCAAACTTTTTTTATTGGCAATACTTGTTGTATT
Source organism: Algibacter luteus (assembly GCF_030344935.1). Lineage (NCBI taxonomy): Bacteria > Pseudomonadati > Bacteroidota > Flavobacteriia > Flavobacteriales > Flavobacteriaceae > Algibacter > Algibacter luteus. The sequence continues at coordinate 2,358,727 of NZ_CP128313.1, forward strand.
TGCTTCGTGTCAAAATGAGACACTAACCGAGGGAGCTTCTTCTATAGTTGAAGACGAACTAGCTATGGAAGACGAAATTTTAGTTTCAGATGGTGAAGAAGATACATCTTTTGTATTAGATAGCAACAGTGAAATTATGCCAACAAGAGAATTAAGCTTTTCTCTTTCAAGTAACTCAACGCAAGAAGGTACGCCTATACCATCTTCTTGTACTCCTGATTTAGAAGCTTTAGAGTTAAGCTTACCAGATGTTGCTAATGTAACTGTAACTTCAAAACCTGGGGTTGACTCTTACTTTACTATTGATATTTTAGACTCATCATTAGCTGGCACCGGTATTGCTGCTTGGTGTGTAGATCAAGATTTGAGTTTGTATGATGGAGATTCTGCGGAGTTTAGCGTTTATTCAAGTTATGAAACTCTTCCTGCAGGTGAATTTGAGTACCCTGAAAACTTTGATTTAATTAACTGGGTTATCAATCAAAATTTTGTTGGTCAAGCTAGTGCTAGTGGAGGAAATTATACTTTTGGTCATGTACAATATGCTATGTGGTTACTTGTTGATGATTCTGTATGTGTAGAATGTTCTGCTTTAGCTGCACCAGGTGAGGCTAGTTGGACTAGTAATGCTGCTGTTAATGTTGCAATGGCTCAAGAAATTGCTGATGCTGCAATTGCTAATGGTCAAGATTTTGTTCCCGGGTGTGGACAAAAAGTAGGAGTTATTCTTAACCCAGCAGGTAAACAAGCAATTATGATTGCTGTTGATGTTCCTGAAAAAGAAGAAGAATGTAGCGACTGTGAAGGAAAAGTAACCAAATTAGAATTAGAATTCGATTGGAGATGTGATAAATACATAAAAATTTACCAAAGAAAAGAAAACACATGTTATGGTGTAAAAATCTTTAGTCAAATGGTAAAAGCTGGCGAGACCTTCACAATTGAAGGTGCTAACCATGATGGTACTTTTGGTAGATATGCTTACATCTATATTAACGGATGTTATTATACTAAAATCAAAACAAACTGTGATATTAATATAGGACCTGGATATACTAAAGGTGTATTTAATGTTATTAGTGGTGAAAGCAGCATCGGAGGTGAACTTTGTGAGTATGTTAAACCAGATTACAATAAATGTTACAGACACTGGAGCTGTAGATACTACAGTAAATGTAGATATAGTTACAGTGGACACTAATTAATAGTGATTATAGAAACGAAAAAGAGGCATTTACTTGCCTCTTTTTTTTTGTTTTCAATAATACTTTTAAGAACTAATTAATAGCATAATCTAGATGTAATGAAATGCCAACTAGTTTTAAAATATAGAGCATTTTATATAATATTGGGAATGGGTCTTTAATAATAAAACGAATTGGCGAATGATTATAGATGTACTTAAATTTGAATACGGATAGCGGGTTCCGTTTAAGTATTCTAGCCAAACCTTCTAAACTTAAGTATGAAATAGATTCAGTTTTTTTTAATTCAATTTCTTGACCTAAAGAAGATTGACAATATAAATATGGAAAATTAACACCTGCAATTGAAGCCGCATCTGTACCCAACCAAAATCTAGTATTTATTTCTATAACTTTGAATACATTCTCTTTTTCGTCAAATCGCCAATCAATATTGGCGACCCCAGACCAATTCAAGCTTTTCATCAGTTTTTTAGTGGTTTGCAATAGTGCTTCATTTTCAATAAAATCGAAACCAATTTGGGGAGTTAGAATTCCATCTCTAAAAACGGTTCCTTTTTGAATGGAATACGCTATTAAATCGCCATCCTTACATAGCACATTACAGCATAAGTCATAACCATTAATAAATTCTTGAATAATAGAATCACAATTAAAGGTATATGTTGTATAGTACTTTAAAACTTCTTCTTTGTTTGTTGCTATTTTAATACCCTTACCTCCTCCACCACCTTCAACGGGTTTTATGACTACAGGATAATTTAAATTTACTATTTCAGTAAGATTATTAGGCTTTATTATTAATGTATTAGGGCATGGAATATTGTGAGATTTTAAATGACGGTATAACGCACCTTTATTCCCTGCCGAATATAAATCTTGAGCACTAGATAAATTCACTAAATTATCAGGATATCTTAATTTACTTAAATTATTAGCTAATACGTTTATAGCCTTCTCATAGACTGGCATTACCAAATCAATCCCATACTTTTCAACCTCATAATTAATTTGTTTAATCCATTCATCATGATTTGTTTCAGGGTAATAGATGAATTTTTCTATAAACCTAGAATATTTCATGTGACTGTTTATTTTGGACGACATCACATATACCTTAACATTCTTCACAAGAGAAAAACAGTTAACCACGTACATGATAACGTGAATTTCTCCATCAGGAATTAAAATTGCAATTTCTTTATTGTTACTTTTCATTAACTAATTTCATCTCATGAAACATTCGTTTCCACTATAATAAATTAATAAAGCTCATTAATTTCTCATGCATAATATTAGTATAGTCCAAATGAGTAACCATTCTTAATTTCCTTCCGCCCATACTAATTATATAAATATTGTTGTCTATTAATTTTTGTAAAAATAAGGATTCATCAACATCATCATTCAGTTCAAAAACCACAATATTGGTTTCAACTGTTTCAACAGATTTAATTTTAGATAATCGTTTTAAAGCATTCTCAATTTCTTTAGCCCTAAAATGATCTTCTTTTAACCTATCAATATTATTATCTAAGGCAAAAAGTCCAGCCGCAGCTAAATAACCAGCTTGTCTCATGTTTCCACCAAAAATCTTTCTAACTCTAAGTGCATCGGTCATGATGTCTGTATCTCCAACCAATAATGAACCTACAGGACATCCTAAGCCTTTACTTAAACATACAGAAATGGTATCAAAAACTTTTCCGTATTGTTCAGCGGTTTCGTTTTTAACAACTAAAGCATTCCATAATCGTGCACCATCCAAATGAAGCCCTAAACTATTGTTTTTACAAACAGTTTTTATTTTCTTAATTTCATCAAAACTCCAACAAGCGCCTCCCCCTTTGTTAGTAGTGTTTTCAATTTCTACTAAGCTGGTTTTACTATAATAATACGCTTCTGGATTTATAGCTTGTTCAACTTGTTTTGCTGTAAACATGCCGCGATTTCCATCAATTAATTTACAAGAAACACCGCTATTAAAAGAGGCTCCTCCAGATTCATAATTATAAATATGGGCATATTTATCGCAAATGACTTGATCTCCTGGACTGGTGTGTAATTTTAATGCCGTTTGATTAGCCATGGTTCCACTAGGAAAAAACAGAGCTTGCTGCTTACCAAACATTTTTGCAATCTGTTTTTCTAATGTATTAACCGTTGTATCTTCTCTAAAAACATCATCTCCTACTTCGGCTGCCATCATAACCTCCAACATGTCTTTAGATGGTTTTGTTACTGTATCGCTCCTAAGGTCTATTATCATAAAATTATACCTATTGAATTTTAAACGCAATTAATAAAGTATAAAAATATGCATAATTATTCCTTTCATCTAAATAAAATGCTTTATATCTATTCATCGAATTTATTAACTGTTCAGTCAGTAATTTAATCGATGTTTTCCTACTTTTCGTAACTTACATATTGTAAATTGTTCAAACCAAACAATCTTCTTTTTTAACAAACTAATTCTTAAAATTATGAAAAAATTATTTTTAAGCATAGTAGGGGTATGTTTATTATTTCTATCATGTAACCAAGACATTATTGAAAATCCGGAGGGTGACGCCTTTTCGTTTTCAAATAGTTCTTCTCAGGTATCAGTAACATGTGAGCCTGATTTAGAAGCACTTGAATTAAACTTACCGGATGTTGTTACCGCTAAAACTACAGCAAAACCTGGTGAGAATGCATATTTTGATTTAGAAATTCTCGATACAAATTTAGCGGGTATAGATATTCCTGCTTGGTGTGTTGACCAAGATTTAAGCTTAGACGTTGAAGGCCCATTAGAGTTTGCAGTATATTCAAGTTATGAAACGCTACCCGATGGAGAATTTGAGTTTCCTGAAAACTTTGATTTAGTAAACTGGGTACTAAACCAAGATTATATAGGTAAAACTAGCCCAAGTGGTGGAACTTATACTTTTGGACATATACAATATGCTATCTGGTTATTAGTTGATGATTCTGTATGCGTAGAATGTAGATTTTTAACAGACCCGGTGGCAGAATGGAATAACGACTCTGATGGTAATATAGCTAAAGCTCAAGAAATTGTTCAAGCGGCATTAGCTGATGGTGAAGGATTTATCCCAGCTTGTGGACAAAAAGTAGGTGTAATTCTTAACCCTGCTGGAAGACAAGCAATTATAATTACAGTTGACGTTCCAGAAAAAGAAATTGAAGAGGAATGTTTTGAATGCGAAGGAAAAGTTACAGAACTGGAATTACAATACAATGGAGATGAAACGGCAACTATTAGAGTTGAAACAAAGAAGGAAGGTGAAAACGGAAGTAAAGTTGTTTTTGAAGGAACAGTAGCAGCTGGAGATACATTTAGTTTTGTAGGTAACGATAAAAAAGGAACTTTAGGAACCGAAATTAAAATATTTGTAAATGGTAAAGAAAACACTAAAATCCATACAAGTTGCTCTCAACCAATTGGTCCTGGTTTAGTAAGTGGCGATTTTGAAGTTATAAGTGGATCAAGTAGAGAGGGCGGTAACCTATGCCCTGTAGATTCTACTCCAGGCGGCGATTGCGATGAGTGTGAAGGTAAGGTAACTAATTTAGAACTCCAATATAATGGTGATGAACCAGCCAACATCGTTGTAAAAACAAAAAAAGAAGGTGAAAATGGCAGTAAAGTTGTTTTTGAAGGTAACGTAACTCCGGGAGAAACTTTTAGCTTTGTTGGTAATGACAAAAAGGGAACACTAGGAACTGAAATTAAAATCTATGTTAATGGAAATGAGAACACAAAAATTCATACAAGTTGCTCTCAACCAATTGGTCCTGGTTTAATTAGTGGAGATTTTGAAGTTATAAGTGGATCAAGTAGAGAAGGTGGCGAATTATGCCCTGTAGATACTCCTCCAAATGGTGGTTGTGATGAATGTAAAGGAGGCGTAACCAGTTTTACCGTTAAATATACAGGAACGAGTTTGGTAATGCTTAAAGTTGAACATAAGGATGCTGTGTTATTTAATGCAAAAATTATGCCTGATCAATTGATTACTCTATCAGGAAGTAAGGATGATGGCAAGTTTGAAGAGAATAATTTAATTTTTACTTTGGATGGTGTGGTACAAAATGCTCCAGAGCATGACCCTGGAAAAATTCACGTAAGCTGCTCTAAACCTTTTTATGTAGGATTACCAATTGGTGACAGTTTGGTTGTTACAGCAGGTACTAGTAAAGATAATGGTCCTATTTGCGAAGGTACACCACCAACGGAACCAGATTGTCAAGAATGTGACGGTAAAGTTACAAGATTAGATCTTAAATATAATGGTGGAGGTTCTGCCTTTATTGAAGTGGTTCAAAAGAAAGATGGCTTAGTTGCTTTTACAGGAAATGTTAACTCTGGTGAAACATTTACGTTTTCTGGTAAAGATGATAAAGGAACTTTAGGAACAGAAATCATAATTTCTGTAAACGGTTCAGTAGCTCAAAAAATTCATACAAGTTGTTCTGTCGAAATTGGCGCAGGATCTGTATTCGGTAATTTTACGGTAATTGGAGGCGCTAGTCGCAATGGCGGTGAGTTATGCCCAGTAAATACACCGCCTTCAAGTGCTGAATGTGACTGTGATGGTAAAATTGTTTCAATGGCAGTTGAATATAGTGGTCCGAACGGAGCAACAGTTACTGTAGGTGATGACGAAGACGGCAATAACTCAAAAACATTTACTAATGTACAAACAGGAGATATTCTTAACGTAACTTTAGGAGATATTGGTAACTGGTGGTATTGGTCTGTAAACGGAAACGTTCAAGGAAGTATTCATACAAGTTGTTCTGATGATATCTTAGGAAATGTGGATGCTGAAAAAAGTGATTTCGGTAATATGGGAACCTATCCAAATCCAGAGTTTGGAAGCAATAATGGTACTTTCCTTGTTGTTATGCATACTGATGACGAAGGAAATACTTGTACACTTGATGGATATAATGTAGAAGTACTACCAATGGATTCTCCAACATCAGGTAGTACTGAATGTGATTGTGATGGCAAAATTGTTAAGATGTCTGTAAAATATGATGGACCTTCAGGAGCTGTAATAGTTGTAACAGGAGACAAAGGTGGATCTCAAACATTTACTAACGTATCCAAGGGAGCTGTTATAACACCAACTTTAGGTGCCGTTGGAAATTGGTGGTACTACACCGTAAATGGAAATTTACAAGCTAGCATTCACACAAGTTGTTCTGATGACATTCTTGGTAACGTAGATGCTTCTAAAAGTATATTTGGGGATATGGGATCATATCCAGATCCAGCAGATGATGACGGAAACAAAAATGACGGAACATTCCTAGTTACAAGTCATACCGATGAAAAAGGAAATACTTGTAGTTTAACAGATGGACACTAAAAATTAGTTGATTTTATAAAAAAGCCTGAGAAATATCTCGGGCTTTTTTTATGTAATATTATTTACAAAAGTGGTTTTAAAAAATTATTTCTTGCACCAGAATTTCAATTAGTATTCATCGAATTAATAATTTTGAGATGTATAGTTTTACGCTGAATATAACAAGATACATTGTTGGATAATACTGCTAATAGATACGACCTAAATTTTGAATTTATTCAAAGTGAGCTTTCTTTTACCAGAGGATAGCTGTGGGATTTCATCAACATATTCTATTCTAATTTCAGCGTCTTCACCTAAATATTGTTCTAAAATATCTATCATTTTTTCTTCTCGCTTAAACTGTTCATCAATGTTTATTTTTACGCAATACTTCTTCTCATCTTCTTGAATTAATTGAGATTGATTGAATTCAGGAAAATATTCCAATTCATAAACAACTGTTGTTACAATTTGTCCTTTTGTATTATAAATTGCATCCATTCTTCTCCCTTCAACTTTAGAAAATGACGGTGCTCCGTTAAAATACTTCTTATTAATATCCATAACAGCCAAATCTCCGGTGTCATAACGTATTAAAGGCATATTATAGTTAAATAAATCTGTAACAACTACCCTACCTAATGTTCCGTAATTAACGGGTATATCTTTCTCAATATCCAGAATTTCAATATAATAACTCGCCCAATTAATATGATAATTACTTCCTTCATTTTTAATTTGTTGAGATAAGATGCCATTTTCCATGTTAGAATACCTCGATAATATGTCATGTCCAAAATATTTTTTAACAGCATTTTTTGTATTTTCACCTAATGGTTCTGCATTAGCTATCATGGAACTTATATTAGCTTTTAAAGGGGGAGAATTAGTTGCTTCTAAATATTTACATATTTGATCAAAAGAAGATGAATAACCCAGAAAAGCTTTAGTTGCATTTCCACGTGAAAACGCTTTTATAAGTTGAGGAAGCTTTTCATTATTTAAATCATTAACACTTACAGTCTTTACATTCTGTAAAAAACAAATGATTTTTTTTTTCTTGATAAGGTTTCCCCAAGCCCGCATATAAAAAAGCTTATGCCCTATATTATAACCTGCTTTTCTACTAAAATATATAGTATCTGCCCTGTTTCTTTGTTTTTTAATTATGTCTTGACGAACGAGAAATGGTGTTCCAGTTGAACCACTCGTACTAACTTCAAAGCTCTTTTTATGTTTGTGTTTTTTAGATAAGAAATTATCGAACTGTTCTCTTAAAATAAGCTTATTTACAATTGGAAAATCTGTAATAGAATTAAATCCTTTAGTTTTAGAATAAAATGGAACGGTATTTACGGCATGATTAAGTATATTTTCTAAATAATCATTTCTGCGTTTTATAGATTCATAAGTATCAAAATTTTCTAAAATATATTTTATGTCTGTAAAATGTCCTTTTATTTTTCCCCCTTTTAAAAAATCGAGAAACCAAAATGAATAGCACCTGACCTTTTCTAATATTTTCATATTTTGATTTATACAACAAAATAGGCAAAAAACTTAAGAATCCCCTTAAATATCATTGAAATTCGCTTCTCTATTAAACAACTAAATCTAGTTTAATTTTCTATTTTTGTTTAAAACTATTATCACATGATAACATCAGATCAAATTAAAGATCTTAATACCCGCCTAGATAAGCTAAGGCACTATCTTTGACATAGATGCCAAATTAATAGAAATACAAAACGAAGAAGAGCAAACCTTCGACCCAAATTTTTGGAACGATCCAAAAGCTGCAGAAGCTACAATGAAATCGCTTCGTGTGAAGAAAAGATGGGTTCAAGACTACAAAGACCTAAAGACACTTATTGAAGACCTCGAAGTTATTTACGAGTTTTTCAAAGAAGGGGAATCGACACAAGAAGATGTTGAAAACAGATACAATAAAGCATCTACTCTACTCGAAGATATTGAGTTTAGAAATATGCTTTCCGAAGAAGGCGATAGTTTAAGCGCAGTATTACAAATTACCGCAGGTGCTGGAGGTACAGAAAGTTGCGATTGGGCTAGCATGCTTATGCGTATGTATTTAATGTATGCCGAAAAAAGTGGATTTAAAGTTAAAGAGCTAAACTTTCAAGAAGGAGACGTCGCAGGTATCAAAACCGTTACTTTAGAGATTGAAGGCGATTTTGCTTTTGGATGGTTAAAAGGAGAAAATGGCGTACATCGATTGGTACGAATTTCGCCTTTTGATAGTAATGCAAAACGTCACACTAGTTTTGCATCCGTTTATGTTTATCCACTTGTTGATGACACTATTGAAATTGAAATTAACCCCGCTGATATCGAAATTACAACAGCGCGTTCTAGCGGTGCAGGAGGACAAAATGTAAATAAGGTAGAAACCAAAGTACAATTACTTCATAAACCAACAGGTATTCAAATTCAGTGTTCAGAAACACGCTCTCAGCATGATAATAGATCTAGGGCAATGCAAATGCTGAAATCGCAGTTGTACGAAATTGAACTTCAAAAACAAATGTCGCAACGAGAAGATATTGAAGCAGGCAAAATGAAGATTGAATGGGGAAGCCAAATTAGAAATTATGTGATGCATCCTTACAAATTAGTTAAAGATGTAAGAACAGGTCATGAAACAGGCAACGTAGATGCGGTAATGGACGGATATATTGACGAGTTTTTAAAATCGTATTTAATGATGATGGGACAAAAAGTAGAAGACGATAACCAGTTATGAATCAAATAGACACCATTATTTTTGATCTTGGTGGCGTTTTAATCGATTGGAATCCTGAATACTTGTATTTAAAAGTCTTCAATGGCAATCGCGAAAAAATGCAGTGGTTCTTCGATAACATTTGCACTAGCGATTGGAATGAAAACCAAGATGCAGGGTATCCTCTAGCTCAAGCTACAGAGGACAGAGTTTTGCTTTTTCCTGAATATGAAAATGAAATTCGTATGTTTTATGGTCGATGGGTAGAAATGTTAGCTGGAGAAATTATAGGAACTGTGACTATTTTAAAAAAACTAGTTGAGAGTAAAAACTTTAAAGTTGTTGCATTAACCAATTGGAGTGTCGAAACATTCCCTATAGCTCTAGAGCGTTTTGATTTTTTGCAATGGTTTGAAGGCATAGTGGTTTCAGGAGAAGAAAAAACTAGAAAACCCTTCGATGCTATTTTCAATTTAACATTAAACAGATTCAATATAAAGGCTGAAAACTCGATTTTTATTGATGATAATCTCAGAAATATTGAAGCCGCTAAAAAGCTAGGAATTAAGGGTATACAATTTGAATCTCCCGAAAAATTATACAAACAATTACAAACGTTTAATATTTATTTATAATGATAAAAATATACCATAATAATAGATGCCGTAAATCGCGTGCTGGACTTGAAATTGTAGAAAATTCAGGAAAAGAATTCGAAATTATTAAATATTTAGATGAGGTTCCGAGTGTTGCAGAATTAAAAAAAATCATCAATCTACTAAAAATAAAACCTATTGATTTAGTTAGAAAAAATGAGGCTGTATGGAAAGAAAATTTTAAAGGTAAAACCTTGAGCGACAACGATATTGTTAAAGCAATGGTTGAAAATCCAAAGCTTATTGAACGGCCTATTGTTATTAATGGCGATAAAGCAGTTGTTGGGAGACCACCTGAGCTTATTTCTACTATCTTATAACGGTTCTAAACAATTTGCATTAACATAACTTTAACCTAAGACCACTAAACCTTAACGTAAATTTGCTGTCTAAATGTTTAAACATCATTCATGACTCAAAAATACACTCTTCTATTGTTCATTTTCTTTTTATTCACGGGCTTTACTTTTGCGCAAAGAGCTGAAATTAAAGAAGTAAAAATATCAGGAAATGTAATTGATAAAGAGACAAAACTTCCTTTGGAATATGCAACTATCGCATTTTTCAATAAAAATCAAAATAAAATAGTAACTGGTGGAATAACCAATGCGAAAGGCGATTTTAATATTCCGGTCCCAACGGGAACTTATGACATTACCATTGAATACATTTCATTCAAAACCATTACAATACCCAATAAAATTATATCAAAAAATGAAAATTTAGGTGTTTTTTCTTTAGAAATTAATGCTGAAACTTTAGCTGAAGTTGAAATTATTGCAGAAAAAACAACTGTAGAAATAAAGCTAGATAAAAAGATATATAATGTTGGAAAAGATTTAACTGTTAGTGGAGGAAATGTAAGTGATGTCTTAGATAACGTTCCATCCGTTTCAGTAGATGCCGATGGTAATGTTGCCCTAAGAGGTAATGACAATGTGCGTATACTTATAAACGGTAAACCTTCTGGGTTGGTTGGTCTTAATTCTACAGAAGCACTCAAGCAATTGCCCGCAGAAGCTATTGAAAAAGTAGAAGTAATCACCTCACCTTCAGCTAGATATGAAGCCGAAGGAACTGCAGGAATATTAAATATTATTTTACGAAGAAGTAAACTACAAGGCTTAAACGGCTCAGTTACCACTAATATTGGACATCCTGATGCTGCTGGAATATCAGGAAACATAAATTATAGAACTGGTAATATAAATCTATTCAATACAACGTCGTATAGATACCAAGAAACTATAGGAAGATGGTATAACGATGTAAAATATTTTGAGGATAATACACCAGATCTAGATGAAAAACGCGATTGGTTAGATATTAGAAAAGGCATCACCACAAACACAGGTATTGAGTGGTATATAAACGATTCCGCATCATTAACAACTTCTGTGGTTTATCGCGATAATAATTCTGAAAACAACTCTGTTAATAAACTCGTTCAGTTCAATAAAATTACGAATACTACTAGTGAAAGTGAACGAAAAGATCCAGAAAAGGAAGAAGATAAAACCATTCAATATGCTTTAAATTTCACAAAGAACTTCAAGGATAGCGACCATAAATTAACGTTCGACTTTCAATATGAAGATTCAAATGAAGACCTAAATTCCTTAATTTCAATTGATGGTATAGAATCTGAAATAATAACCACACTTGAGAATCAATCTAATATCCTCTTACAATCTGATTATGTTGTACCTATTGGCGAAAAGAGCCAGATTGAACTAGGTTATCGAGGAGATTTCACAACAAGATCTACAGATTTTGAAGTTTCTCTCTTAGATCCAGAATCTGGTAATTTTATAATAAATAACAATCTTACAAATCTCTTTAATTTTAAGCAATACAACACTGCTGTTTACACGCAATTTGGGAGTAAAATTGACAAGTTTTCTTATTTATTGGGGTTAAGGTTCGAAAATACAAGAATTACGCTAGACCAACCTACGACGGGAGATTTTAGCAGAAAAAAAATTAACGGATTATTTCCAACTGTAAATATAAATTATGAAATGAGTGATTCTCAAAGTTTCACCATAGGTTATAACAGAAGGATTAGAAGACCTAGAGGTTTTATGCTTAACCCCTTCCCTTCTCGCTCTAGTATAACCAACGTATTTCAAGGAAATCCAGACTTAAATCCAACCTTCTCAAGTACTTTTGAAATTGGGTATTTAAATAAATTAGATAAACTGACTATTTCTTCATCAATCTATTATTCTCATTCAACAGAAGTTATGACTTTTGCCAGTAGAACAACCGATGAAACTGTTATTGTTGATGGTGAAGAATTTCCAGTTATAGCAAGAGGACCTATTAATTTAGGCGAGGATATACGCTATGGTTTTGAGTTGAATTTAAATTACAGCCCAACAAGAAAATGGCGTGTTAATACCGATTTTAATATTTATAAATTTGAACGCGAAGGCGAATTTAATGGCATTGACTTAAGTGCTAACAACCTGACTTGGAGAGCGAGACTTACAAATAAATTTACCTTACCGTACGATATTGATTGGCAAACAAATATAAATTTTAGAGGGCCTAGTCAAGATGCTCAAAATGATAGAAAAGGTATCATTTCAACTAATTTAGCATTTAGTAAAGATTTTCTTAAAGAAAAAGCGTCTATAGCTTTTAATGTAAGAGACCTTTTTAATACGGCATTTTTTAGCAATGATATTACCGCAGAAACATTTACTGCCTATCAAGAAATTCAATTTAGAGGTGGTCGTACATTCAATCTGGCATTTACTTATAGATTCAACCAAAAGAAAAAGCGCGAGCGCCAAGGTGGATTTGATGGTGGTGATGGCGGTATGGATATGTAAAATAAACCCATAAAAAAAAGGAAGCTAAATTAGCTTCCTTTTTTTTATATCTGTAATTATGTTTTATTCTTGACGCTTAGCCTTCTTCTCTTCTTTAATTTCTTTTAATCTTTCTATTAAAGAACCTCCTATCCAATAAGGAATAACAAAAGTTAATAAAAAAATCATTAACCAAAAACCTATTGTTAAAATAGTTAAAAACGCTAAAAAACCTAAATACTGGTCAAATTCAAACATAATAAATTTTATCTTTTAATAATCTTGTACAAAGATAGTACAAAGCCGTGTGTTATACAATATCAATTTAAAAATTATTAACATGTATTTGTTAATAGTCTGGTTATTCTTTAAAACTCGGCTGAAGCGGATTAAAGTAAATTTTAAACGTACTTAAATTATCATTTGAATATTCTATTTTACCTTGAAGTTGCTCGGTTAAAATAACAATAAGTTGTACTCCAAGAGATTTTGAAGAATTAAAATCATAGTTTTCTGGAAGTCCAGGACCACTATCTGAATATACTAAAACATAAAAATCAGGATCTTTGAGTATTGAAATGTTTAAAGAATTAACAACATCCTCTTTAAAAGCATATTTGTATGAGTTTGTTACTAATTCATTTATAATCAAACCAAGATTAGAAGTAGTATCTCCATCAAATATTAAATTACTGTCAATATTAATAGTCTTATTTAAAGTCAATTCATCAGACTTCACCGTACGTTCTACAAAATTTATTAATTGTTCCAAGTACTCTTTTGTACTTATATCCTTCAGAGAAGAACTTCCGTAAAGTTTTTCATGCACTAGGGCCATAGAATTAATTCTATTTTTACTTTGTTCTAATGCGGTTTTAACTTTAGCATCATTACTCTCATCTTGCTGCAAAGTCAATATTCCAGAAATCATTTGCATATTATTTTTTACCCTATGATGTATTTCCTTAATAAGCGTTTGAATTTTTGATAAATTCTTTTCCAATTCTACATTCTGAATACTAATTTCTTCGTTTGCAATTTTTAAATTTTTATTAAGTCTTTCGTTTTTTGAAAATTGATTATAAATAATTATAACTAAAAAGAAGATGATGAAATACCACAAATAAGCCAAAAATCCAATGGTTTTATTTAAGCTAGGTTTGTGTTTATAAGCACTCCCTACCTTTAATTTTAAATTAAAAACATTAATGTCCGAATAGATATAATCTTCCTCGTTTACATCAAAATTTTTATAATACTCAAAATCTTTGTCCACATTATATATAGGGGAACCATCGAAATAGGCTTCTCTTGTTAAATCTATACTATCTTTAACAATAAACTTGTGCACAAATTCCTCTCTATTACTACCTTCATAAAAATAATCAAGTAAATATTTAGCATTTATAATTGGCGTAAAATATCCTAAGGTATTGTTATTATTGTCTCGTGCTGAAAAATTAAAAGGGAACCCTACCCAACCTTCTCTTAAATTTATTGGTGTAAATAAACTTATATCTTCAGACAACATGAGCTTATTTAATTCGTCTAGTCTTTCATTATCTACAAAATCTTTTACAGAAACGCCTTTTATACCAAGAGGATCTATTTCTTCCGGAGTTATAACATATTTAAAAACATGAGTGGTATCTATATAATTTATTATTATTGAACTGTCAAAATGTATTTCATCTAGCAAATCATTCAAATAAGTTTGAAGTTCAACTTCTGACGGAAACGATGTACTATTTTTGGTATAACTTTTTAACGAAGAAACTAAAGCCGCATAGACATCAATCCCAGCGCGCGCACGTATCATAGCATCGGAATGTGTTTTACTAAGCGTGTCATCAATCTTTTTTCTCTCTAATTCGTAATAAGATGAAATAAATTGATTTAAAAACAACAAACCAATGAGTAAAATTATAGTAATAATAATATGATACTTATTTATTTTCATGAATTAGATTGCTAATTATAGCAAAAGTTAGCCAAATATTAATTCTTCAAAGATAAGCGAATCTTTTAATTTAAAAGTTCATTTATAATTGTTATAACATCCCAAAAATTGTAATTTTGTGTTTGTATTTAATCTTCAAAACATCATGAGTTACAGAATAGAAAAAGACACCATGGGCGAGGTAAAAGTCCCAGCCGATAAACTATGGGGAGCGCAAACGGAACGCTCTAGAAACAATTTTAAAATAGGCCCATCTGCTTCTATGCCTTTAGAAATTGTTTATGGATTTGCATACCTAAAAAAAGCTGCTGCTTATACCAATTGTGAATTAGGAGTACTTCCTATTGAAAAAAGAGATTTAATTGCACAAGTATGTGATGAAATTTTAGAAGGAAAACACGACGATCAATTTCCGTTAGTTATTTGGCAAACGGGTTCTGGAACACAAAGTAACATGAACGTGAATGAGGTTATCGCCAACAGAGCGCATCAAATAGCAGGAAGGGTTATTGGTGAAGGCGAAAAAACCATTCAACCAAATGATGACGTGAATAAATCGCAATCTTCAAATGATACCTTTCCAACAGGCATGCATATTGCAGCTTACAAGAAAATTGTGGAGACAACAATCCCTGGTGTTAAAAAATTACGAAATACACTTAACGAGAAATCTATAGCCTTTAAAAATGTAGTAAAAATAGGTAGAACACACCTTATGGATGCAACTCCTTTAACTTTAGGTCAAGAAATATCGGGTTATGTCGCACAATTAGATCACGGATTAAAAGCGCTTGAAAACACCTTGGCGCATTTAAGTGAACTAGCTCTAGGAGGTACCGCTGTAGGAACCGGTTTAAATACACCAAAAGGTTACAGTAAACGCGTAGCTGAATATATTGCAAAATTTACCGGATTACCATTTGTTACTGCACCTAACAAGTTTGAGGCTTTGGCTGCACATGATGCTTTAGTTGAAACTCATGGCGCTTTAAAACAATTAGCAGTATCCTTAAATAAAATTGCTAACGATATAAGAATGATGGCCTCTGGTCCGCGTTCGGGAATTGGCGAAATAACTATTCCTGCCAATGAACCTGGAAGTTCTATTATGCCTGGAAAAGTAAACCCAACCCAGTGTGAAGCTTTAACCATGGTTTGCGCGCAAGTTATGGGTAATGATGTTGCAGTATCTGTAGGTGGTTTACAAGGTCATTATGAATTAAATGTATTTAAGCCTGTAATGGCGGCGAACGTATTACAATCGGCCCAACTTATTGGTGACGCTTGTGTGAGTTTTGAAGAACATTGCGCCATTGGTATTGAACCAAACCAAGAAGTTATTACCAAATTATTAAACAATTCATTAATGCTGGTAACGGCATTAAATACAAAAATAGGTTACTATAAAGCCGCAGAAATCGCAAACACTGCTCACAAAAATGGTACAACCTTAAAAGAAGAAGCTATTAATTTAGGCTATGTAACTGCCGAAGAATACGATGCTTGGGTAAAACCTGAGGAAATGGTAGGAGGCCTAAAGTAAAATTAAGTTTCAAGAATTATTTAAAAAGACAGGTAAAATTAATTTGCCTGTCTTTTTGGTTGGTTAGCTATTAACTCTTGTAAATTGTAATTTATAAGAAACCATGTAAATATATAACTAACGAAATTATCTTGAATTAACATTTGTTAAATTATTCAAGTTTTTTTCTTATCCTGCTTAATTGCACTGGTGTTATACCCAAATAAGATGCGATATGATACTGTGGTATTAACTCATCAACACCTGGCACTTGCTTTTTTAATTGTAAGTATCTATCGGTAGCATTTAACGAAATCAATTCTACTAGTCGCTTCTCATATGCCATATATACAGTTTCTAAAACTTTAGAATATAACATATTTAACGATTCGTTTTTGTTACATAATGCCATCAATTTGTAATAATCAATTTCATATACCTCGCAATCACTAAGTGATTCAAAAACAAATAACGAAGGCTTTTTTTGAATTAATGCGGCAACGGGTCCTGCAAAACTAATAGGCAAATAAAAACTTTTGTTAAACTCCTTACCAGATTCAGTAATTAAAAAACAACGCAACATACCTGAAACCAGCATGTATACTTTAGAAGGAACTTCACCCAACTTTACAAGCTGTGTGCCTTCTTTAATTGTTTTAAATTCTGTAATGTTTAAAAGCTCTTGAACAAGTTCTTCTGGTATATTACTAAAAGAATTTAAAAACTCATAATGAGATTCATTATAGTTCATATAATATTTGGTTTATAAAAATCTGAATACAAAATATTATCGCATGCAGAAATAACATCAATACAAATGCTAATTCACTTGATTGATTTATTGGTTAGGGTTAATCAAAGATGACAAATTAATAGTATTTCTTTTTAATTTGATTAAAAATTCTATCACTAGCCAATAAAATTGTTTACTTGCATACCTTTATTGATTTTTTAAACCACTTATAATGAAACCTTTATAAAAAATACAAACGTAATAGTTAGTCATTTAGGGCAAAGTGCATTTCATCGAATTTTTAAATTCAAGTAATAATTAACTTTCAATATTCATTTAATTAAGGCTATTTCCGCTTATCTAATTTATTGTGATTAAATTTATAGCTCAATTTCAAATTTTAGAAATTCATGTCGTTATTAATAATTAATATCAAATCACTAATTCAAGTGAGGAACCAGAATGTTTTAAAAGTTTCTGGCGAAGAAATGAAACATTTACCAACTATTGAAAATGCTTTCCTTTACATTGAAAATGATAAAATTGTTGATTATGGCAATATGGAAAACTGTAAAAATATTAAAGTTTCAAAAACCATTGATGCGTCGGGTAAAATAGTAATGCCCACTTGGTGTGACTCACATACGCATATTGTATATGCAGGAAATAGAGAACAAGAATTTGTAGACAGAATTAAAGGATTAAGTTACACCGAAATTGCCAACCGTGGTGGTGGTATATTAAACTCTGCTAAAACGCTGCAAAATACTAGTGAAGACGATTTATACCAACAATCTATACAACGAATTAAAAATGTAATAAAATTAGGAACTGGAGCATTAGAAATAAAATCTGGTTACGGATTAACAGTGGAATCTGAGCTTAAAATGCTGCGGGTTATAAAACGGATAAAAGAACATTATCCACTTAAAATTAAAGCAACTTTTCTAGGAGCACATGCCTTTCCTGAATCATATTTAAAAGACAAACAAGGCTATATTGATTTAATTATCAATAAAATGCTGCCTAAAATTGCCAATGAAAATTTAGCAGACTTTATAGATGTTTTTTGTGAAAAGGGATATTTTTCTTTAGACGACACCGATGCTATTTTAACAGCTGGTAAGCAATATGGATTAATTCTGAAAATACATGTCAATCAATTTAATGCCTTTGGCGGAGTCGCACTTGGAGTTAAACACAATGCATTATCTGTAGATCATTTAGAAGAATTAAACCAAGACGATATAGATGCCTTAAAAGGCAGTGATACTATGCCTGTAGCACTTCCCTCCTGCTCGTATTTTTTAAGTATTCCATATACACCAGCAAGACAAATTATTGATTCTGGTCTGCCGTTAGCTTTGGCTACCGATTACAACCCAGGTTCAACACCAAGTGGGAATATGAATTTTGTAGTAAGTACGGCTTGTATTAAAATGAAAATGACACCAGAAGAAGCCATAAATGCTGCTACTATAAATGGCGCGTATGCCATGGGTATTTCTAACGAATACGGCAGTATTACCAAAGGCAAAATTGCCAATTTAATAATTACCAAACCAGTACCTAGTTATAATTATTTACCATATTCATTTGGTGAAAACAATATTGAAACCGTGATTATTAACGGCGAAGTTATAACATAAAAAAACCTCAAACTAAAGTTCGAGGTTTTTAATTTTAAGTGTTATAATAGATTTACTTTAAAGTAAATTCTGAACTAGATACTAAATCTTTTTCATTAAATATGTTTACAATATAACGCCCTTTTTCAAAGTCGCTTTTAGAAGTTACAAACTCACAAACATTAAGGCTTGTACTTTCGTAATTAAATTTACTAATTGTACTGTAGTTTAAAGTTTTTTCACCAAAAGTAACTTGCTCATTTAAACCTAAAGTATTGTTTTTAGGGTCGATAACTTGAACATATAATTCTTGATCTCCTGGTTGAACTAAAGTATTCTTAGCAACCGTAAAACAAACTCTAATTTTATCTGTTCTTCCAGCTCTTTCTGTTGGAATTAATTTTCCAGAGGTTCTTTCAATAACTCCAAATCCTTTTAATCCAACTGTATTCAATATTGAAGCGTTTTCAACCACTTCAGCTAAAGCATTGTTTTGTACTAATAAAGAATCTGTAAAAATAGTACGCTCTTCTAAACGAACACGAGTACTGTCTAAAGACGTAGCTAAATACGAATTCTCAACTCTCAATGAATCGTTTTGAGCTAACAATACATCCATTTCTTTTTGTAAAGCTTGGTACTTGCTCTTGTATCTCCACAAACTTTTAACGTTAGTTTCAGAAATTTTTAAAGAGTCAATTAATCCTTGAATTCTAGCTCTTGCTTCAATTAAATTTGAGTTAGCCACTTCGTTTTCACCAATAGCATCATCATATTGTTTTGCCATTGCGTTTAAATCATTCATTACTAATTGCTTCTCTGCTGTAAGCTCGTTTTGAACTTTCTTACTACTACTGTATAAATTCATAGTATAAAATCCAGTTGCTAAAAATAAAACTAGTGCAATACCTAATCCTACTTTAAGTCCAGTGTTACTTTTGTTGCCTTCCATAATTATTTGTTTTTAATGTTTGTTAAGGTTAATTTAATTTTTGTTTTATTTAATTGTTTGTTTTAATAATATAAATAAATAATGATGTATTTTTAATAATCAAAATTTATTTATTTTATGGATAAACTAGTATTATTTAACAATATTACGCGAAATAAATTATTAAACAAGCGATCTGGTGAATCCAAATTTGGCCAACACGTTCAAATATTAACCAATTTCAATAACATATACGTTCAACTTAAAAGTTTAGATGTTGCTTATGTAATTTTAGGCCTACCAGAGGATGTTGGTGTATTTGCAAATCACGGTAAAACAGGAACTGCAAAGGCTTGGAACGCAACCCTTAAAGTTTTGTTAAACATTCAAAGCAATGAGTTTACAAGGGCTAACAAGGTTTTAATATTGGGGCATTTAGACTTCCATGAAGAGCAACTAGAGCTTTCAAAATTAAATTCTACCAAAAAAAAAGATGTTTTAAAGGCCCGAGAAATAGTTGCAAAAATTGACGATTTTGTTACACATGTGGTGCATCAAATTATAAAAGCTGGTAAAAAACCGATTATAATTGGTGGTGGACATAATAATGCATACGGAAATATAAAAGGATCTTCTTTAGCCTTCGGAAAACCAATTAATGCTATTAATATAGATGCACATTCTGATTTTAGAGATGAAGAAGGCAGGCACAGTGGAAACGGATTTAGTTATGCTTACACGGAAGGGTTCTTAGGCAAGTATTTTATTTTTGGATTACATGAAAACTATACTTCAAATAAGATTTTTAAAGTGTTGAATGATTTAAAATCAATTGAATATAACACATTCGATGCTTTGGAAATTAGAAACGAACTGAAATACAAAAGAGAACTGGAACGGGCCTTATTACATGTTTCTGAAGGTTTATTTGGAATTGAAATTGACTGTGATGCTATTGAAAACATGCCGAGTAGCGCTATGACACCAAGTGGTTTCAGTGTCACTAAAACAAGAAAATTATTGAGCCATTTTGCAAAGCATGAACATGCCATATATTTGCATATTTGTGAAGCTTCTCCATCTAAAAAATCGGCTTTACAAGTAGGTAAGTTAATCACCTATTTAATTACAGATTTTATTAAAGCTAATGACAATTAATATTATTCATTTTGAACCCCAATATTCAAAAAAATTCTATGAGCTAAACAGAGAATGGTTAGAAACCTTTTTTGTGGTAGAACCTTATGATGAAGAGGTGCTAAGTAAGCCCCAAAAGTATATTATAGACAAAGGCGGGCATATTTTTTTCGCAAAACTAGACGATGCAATTGTTGGCACCGTAGCATTAATGCGAATGAACAATTCAAAAGAATTTGAATTAACAAAAATGGCTGTTTCTCCAAATTATCGCGGTAAAAAAATCGGACAACAAATGATGCAATATTGTATTGATTTTGCCAAAGAAAGTCAAATTCCAAAACTTATAATTTATTCTAACAGGAAGTTAGAAAATGCAATCTATATCTACAAAAAGTATGATTTTATTGAAATCCCTATTGAACCCAATAGTCCATATATTCGAAGTGATATTAAAATGGAAAATGTGATATAAAAAAAGCACTCCTAAAGGGAGTGCTTCTTCAATTTCAAGGAAGTTCTTTAACTAAGCCACAACACTAAGTTTTTCTTTTATTTTTGTTTTAGAAGTTGTTTTTACCTCAAATTGATTCGACGTATTCTTTGTCCCACCTGCTTTTAAAGCCTTTTCTCCAGCAAAAAATGTTTTGTGGTCATCCCCTAGATCAGATCCAGCCATTCTTTGATGTTTTACACAAGAAACACCTTTGCGAATTTCTTGTCTTTGAACTTCTTTTACGTAGGCGAGCATACCATCTTCACCAAAATAACCTTCTGTTAAATCACTCATATGCAACGCGGTTGTATGATATGTTGGTAATGTTATCAAATGATGAAAAATACCAGCATCTCGCGCTCCATCGTTCTGGAAGGATTTAATCTTTCGGTCTGCGCGAAAACTTAATTCTGAATTGTCGTATTCGGCATCCATTAAATTATTTCTATCATAAGCTGTCATATTTTCGCCCTCTGCAAGCATTTCATGATACGCTTGATTTCGGAAATTTAAAGTCCAGTTAAACGATGGCGAGTTGTTATAAACCAATTTTGCATTTGGTACAACTTCTCTTATTCGATTTACCATATGTGCAATTTGTTTTACATCTGGCGTTGGAGTTTCAATCCATAATAGGTCTGCACCATTTTGCAGACTTGTAACACAATCTAAAACCACACGATCTATATTAGAGCCATCTTTAAATTTGTACAACCCATTAGGTAATCTAACTGGTCGCACTAATTTACCATCCCTTTTAAGTAGAACATCATCTTCTCGAGCATCATTTATTCCTATTTCTTCTGCTTCAACAAAAGCCAAATACTGTGAAGCTAAATCTCCAGGTTCTTGACTAACCGGAAGTTTCTGTGTAAGACCTGCACCTTCCGAATCTGTTCGAGCAACTATAACACCATCTTCAACACCTAACTCTAAAAAGGCGTATCTAACTGCATTTAATTTTGCAATAAAATCTTCGTGAGGCACGGTTACCTTACCATCTTGATGCCCACATTGTTTCGCATCAGATACTTGATTTTCAATTTGAATAGCACAAGCCCCAGCCTGAATCATTTTTTTGGCAAGTAAGTAAGTGGCTTCCTCATTTCCAAAACCTGCATCAATATCTGCGATTATAGGAACTATATGTGTTTCAAAATTATCTATTAGGTCTTGTACATCTTCTCCTTGCTCTAATCTTCGAAATAAATCATTCAACTCGATAGCATCAGCTTGTCTTAAAAAATCATAGATTTCTTCAATTAAGCTCGGAACTGCCGTTTTTTCATGCATTGATTGATCTGGCAATGGACCGAATTCAGAACGTAATGCCGCAACCATCCAACCAGATAGATACAAATATCTCTTGCTAGTGGTTTTATGATGCTTTTTTACAGCAATCATATTTTGTTGCGCCACAAACCCATGCCAGCATCCTAATGACTGTGTATAGTTTGAAGAATCGGCATCATAAGCTGCCATGTCTGCTCTCATAATTGCGGCATTATACTTGGCAATATCTAATCCCGTTTTAAAACGGTTTTGTGCAACCATTCTCGCTGCATTTTCTGGGTTTATTGCATCCCATGTATTTCCATACTTTTCTTTAAGATTTCTTACAGTTTGTAATGCAGAACTGTAATTTGATTGTGCTAAATTTTTCATAATTTTGCGATACGTTATTTAATATTAATAATGAGATCCTGTTGATTGTTCCAGCAATCGCAGGATTGTTTTTTTTTAAATGTGTAGGTAAGCCGGAAGCGTTAGAAACTCCTCAAAATCTTCAGCAGTAACTAGTTTTTTAAATAAATTAATAGCCAGTTTAAACTTGGTGTTTTGTATTCGGTCTCCGCCTACTTCTTTAATGATTTTTTCTATTTCATCATCAAATATTTCAGCAAACAGGGCATCGTTAAATGTTCGTCCATCTTCTAATTTAACTTCGTTTTTTAACCATTGCCAGACTTGGGTTCTAGAAATTTCGGCAGTTGCGGCATCTTCCATTAAATTATAAAGCGCAACAGCGCCATAGCCTCGCAACCAAGCTTCTGTGTATAAAATACCAACATTAATGTTTTTTCTAATACCAGCTTCTGTTACCGTTCCTAATGGTAATTCAACCAAATCTTCTTTATCAATTTTTACATCATCTCTCGAAATATGCAACTGGTTTGGGGTTTTCATATACTTATTAAATTCTTGAATTGCCACAGGAACTAAATCGGGGTGTGCCACCCAAGTTCCATCATGACCATTTTTTACTTCTCGCTCTTTGTCTTTTCGTACTTTTTCTAAAGCAATGGTATTAGCCTGTTCGTTGTTTTTTATAGGAATCTGAGCCGCCATACCACCTATGGCAAGAATACCTCTTTTATGGCAACGTTGAATTACTAGTTTTGAATAAGCTTCCATGAAAGGCGTTGTCATAGTAACTTGATCTCGATTAGGCACTACAAAATTGTCGTGATTTCTAAATTTTTTGATGTATGAGAAAATATAATCCCAACGGCCACAATTCAATCCTACAATATGATCTTTTAACTCATAAATAATTTCATCCAACTGAAAACTTGCAGTAATAGTTTCTATCAACACCGTAGCTTTAAAAGTGCCCTGAGGAACTTCTAGATATTCTTGAGCGAATTCAAAAACTTCATTCCACCAACGTGCCTCTAAATAGTGCTCTAGCTTAGGAAGGTAAAAATAAGGCGCCGTATTATTTTCTAACATGATTTTTGTGTTATGAAATACATATAAACCAAAATCAACTAAGCTCCCCGATGCTTCTTCATTATTTATAATTATATGTCTCTCATTTAAGTGTAAACCCCTAGGACGCACAATTAAAACCGCAGTTTCAGGATTTAATTCATAATTTTTACCACGCTTTAAATCTTGTAATGATATTGTTTTTTTATTAGCGTCTAAAAGATTTTGCTGACCTTCAATTGTATTTTCCCAAGTTGGAGAGTTACTATCCTCGAGATCTGCCATAAAGGTTTTAGCACCAGAATTAAGAGCATTAATAATCATTTTTCTATCAACAGGCCCCGTAATCTCAACACGTCTGTCTTGTAAGTCATGAGGTATATTACCTGCAACCCAGTCACCTTCTCTTACGGTTTTCGTTTCTGATGGAAAATCTGGAAAGTGTCCTTCATCAAAAAATGTCTGCGTAATTTTCCTCTTTTCTAATAATTCTAAACGGACCGAATTAAACTTTTCATGTAAAGCGGTTAAAAATTCGAAGGCTTCATCAGTTAAAATTACAGGATAATAATTCCTTACTTCTTTAGAAAACTGAATTTTGGTTTGTTTCAATACTGTATTTTCCATGACTTAAATATTTTGTTGGAACAATATTAAAACAAAAAAATGTAAAAAACAAGCGAACGTTCGCTAAAAATTTATATTCGCAATTTACATATATTCGCAAAAAAGCATATATTTGTAATTATGGAAGAAGATTATATTAAACTTATTTTTGGCTTAAAGCTAAAGCAGATAAGGACTGACAGAAATTTATCGCTATTTGGATTATCAAAACTTTCGGGTCTATCAAAATCTTATTTAAACGAAATAGAAAAAGGAAAAAAATATCCCAAACCAGATAAAATTTCTATACTATCTGAAAAATTAGACATCCCATATGATGATATGGTCTCGCTAAAATTGGATAAAAACCTTGCACCTATTGGGGAAATTCTTCAATCAAAAATCTTAAAGGAAATTCCATTAGAATTATTTGGTATTAAAGAAAGTAACCTTATTGATATCATTGCAAACGCACCTGCCAAGGTAAATGCATTTATAAGTACTGTTATAGAAATTGCAGAACATTACAGTTTTAGTAAAGAGAGTTTTTATTTAGCATCTGTTCGAACTTTCCAGCAAGCAAACAACAATTACTTTGATAATTTAGAACAAGAAGTTGTCAAATTCGCTAAAGCTTATCAAATCGATTTAACAAAACCCATTCAATCGAACGAACTGGAGGAAATATTAGTAGAGGAGTTTGGCTATACAATTAATAATAAGGATTTAGAGAAACATAAAGAGCTCGACGCTTTGCGCTCAATTTTTATTTCAAAATCGAAAACCTTACTTCTAGCTAACCATATAGATGAAGCGCAACGCACCTTTATTTATGCCAAAGAACTCGCCTACAATCATCTTAAATTTAAAGAACGATTATATACATTTTCGTGGATTAAATTTGATAATTTTGATCAAGTATTAAATAATTTTTTCGCTTCTTATTTTGCCGGAGCTTTAATTATTCCTAAAACAACTTTAACAGAACAGTTGACAAATCTATTTAACAAAAATCGTTTTGATGAATCGCTTTTTGTTAAAATGATTAAATCATTTAATGCGTCGCCAGAATCGTTTTACCAGCGTTTAACTAATATTTTACCTAAGGAATTTAATATTCAAAATTTATTCTTTTTACGATTTACTCATCGCGCAGGAAGCGAGCGATTTTATTTAAATAAGGAATTACATTTATCCCACCAGCATTCTCCGCATGCTAATGAAACTAATGAGCATTACTGTAGACGCTGGGTTTCACTTAAGGTTTTAAATGAAATTAGTAATACTAAAAAGGACCATGTAGTTGACATTCAAATATCACATTATCCTAACGACGATATGCAATATTTAGTTTTATCATCGGCTACAAAAGATCCTTTTAAAGAAAGCCATTATCGAAGTATTAGCGTTGGCTTACTAATTAATAAGCAACTAAAAAATAAACTTTCGTTTTTAGAAGATAAAAAAATCGTGGCTCAAAAAGTGGGTGTAACTTGCGAACGTTGTACTATTTCTGATTGCGAAGTTAGGCAAGTTCCTCCTACCATTTTAGATCGTAGCAGAAAAAACAAAAAAATAGAAAATGTGGTGAATGAATTAATGCAGAAATTTAGTTAAACTAGTTTACGGACGCTTTTAAAGAATCCAATTGTTTTTGCATTTTTTCAATTAATGCAGCTTTATCATCTGCTTCAGGAACTGCTTTTATAGAATCTGTGGGTTGCACAACAGCATCTATAGTTTTGGTTTCTTCAACAAAATAATAGCCTATTTTCTCACTAGCTCTCCAAGCTTCGTTTAACTGGTCGTATACGGTTTTATCCCATTGGCTCGGGTGCTTTACATCAATCCAAACCACATCTCTATATTCACTGTCAATCAATACTAAATCTGGTGTTGCTGAACCATCAAATTGTCCCGCATTTTTTTCGCTTATTGCAGAAATTGTTCCTAAAAAAAACATACGCTTTCTACCTGCAATATTTTTAATATAAGGCCTGAATTCTACAGGGGTGTTTGCTGTCCAATCGATTTCTTTTTTTGATTCTTTCACTTTTTGTGGCATTGCAGATACGCCCGCATAACCTTGTTTTTTTGAAGCATGATCGTAAAAGTACATTTTGTCTGTTCCATCTGCAGGAATAAAAACACTATAACTCAAGCTGGTACGCTCATTACCTACTGGCTCTAAACCAAACCAATGATATAAACCATTGTATGCATCAGAATCGGTGTCTGAAAAATCAAAATCTGTAACATAAGGTTGTTGGTTTTGATCTTTAGGCATTTCAGGAATTTTAACTGCTGTTAACATATTCCATGGTAACGGATCACTGAACCCACCTAAAAACTTCAACGATTCTGCTTGAAGCTGTGATACTTTTTCGGATAAGATATTCTGACCTATTAAATATGGATAGTTTTTCATTTCCTCAGGACTTATATAAGTACCTTTTCCAATTAAAATACGCTCTATATAATCATTAAAATCGTGTTCTCCACTATCAATTACCATAACACCGCCAAACGTTGGGTATGGGAACAAAAATCCTTTCCATTTTATTAAACTTACAACTTCTACCCATTTACCTGTATCATTTTTCATATAATAAGTGTCACCAGGTTCTAACATAAACAATTGAAAAAAGTTAAAACGCTGCACAACGGCATTGTACGTGTTTCTGCTAAATTTTAATGATTCGCCTATTGAAAAAGTAACAGGAATTCTATTCTCATTAGAAAAACGAGGAAAAGGCGATGTGCTTGATACTGCAAAAACTTCTTCTGTGTTATCACTTATTTGTTGAAACGTATAATTTTCAGAAGGTTGGATGGCCATCGTCCATTTATTCTCATCATCAACACGCACTAAATGTGGTAAGGACACATCTTTGGTTTCACCAACACTTTCATTTGCCATGGTAAAAATATTTTGTAATGGCTGAATGCGTTCATTTTGAGTTAATGGTAATTCATTTATTTCAACTCTATTTAAATGGTTAAAAACATTATATGTTTTCATGTAATCGTACATTTTGAAATGCCACCCAACCACATATAAAACCCCAAAAAACAAAACTAATAAGGCCAAAATACCTAATCTACCGCCAGTACTAGCAGATTTTCTGAATTTTCGAAGACCGAAAAACAAAACAACGCCGCTTAATAAAATGATGAAAATGAATTTTCTTAAAAATAATAATGCAGGTTGATAATCGTCTCTTAAAACAAACAACGCAACAAGTAAAATAAAGCCAACAATAATGGTAACTATTTTTTGCTTTTTCCCTTTATTCCAGTAATTCTTTATCATTTCTTAGTTTTTAGTTTTCACCATGTTTTTTAACATGATTTATTGATAATACCATGGCAATTATCATTAAGATGGGAGTTAGAGAAGTCTTAATCCGTTTTTCCAATTTAATCCTCTGCTATAATCAAAATTAAAAAGTTCCACCATAATTAATAATGCAAAAAGACCAATTAAAATGTATCTCCATTTGTTTTTAGTCATTACAACAATCCTTTATCTTTTAATCGCTCGCGAGCACTCTTTTCTCCTACTTTTGGTGTTTCCTTTGTGTTTTCTACAACCTCTTCTGCGTCTTTAGTTTTTAAATCCTCAATAAAATCTTTACCCTTGTCAATAGTATCTTGAACTAAATCTTCAATAGAATCACTTTTTTCATCAATAACTTCACTTGATTTGAATATAAAATTCGCTAAATATGTTCCGGCCAGTGTACCAACAATCATTGAAGCAAAAATGGATATGGTTGCTAAATCAATAGGAATTAAAAATCGCGTAATTACGATTCCAATTAGAAATAAAAAGCCAATAAATACTAGGCGAATGATAAACTTTTGTTGATATACAAAGCCTGTTTTATCATTAGGTTTCATTTGTAATTCTTTGGAATACATAAGTTTATTAAAAAACCTATATAGCCCATTACCATGTGATTCTCGCCAATAGATTAATGCCCCAAACAAAATTGAAGCTATAAATACAATAAGTTCTAGTGTCATGATAATAGTGGTTTGAAGGTTGTATATAAAATTAGTCTATATTTTCTAAATATTGTTACTTATGGTATCAACCACCCAATCTTTAAGCGAGTCGTCCCAAGTTTTAAAATTGTTATAAAAAGACTCTTTATCATACCAATACCAAAATAGAATATCCTTTTCTGAAATATTGACTAGTAGTTTCCAAATTAAATCTTGATGCTTCGCTTCTAACGACGAATGTGGCTGATGCAAGGCATCATATAACTTAGCATCAACTATATCGTGAATTTTAAACTCGTTACTCGTTTCTAACTTTTCAAGATAAATCTCCACGCTCATTACCTTTTTCCTAATTTTTAAATCAAGCTTATTCAAATAACTTTTAAATAATAATGGGTCGCTTAAAATATCGCCAACCGGATGCTGTGTTTTTTTTAAATGCTGCGCCATTTCAAATTTCTTAATTCGATCATAACGTTTTGTTGTTACAACATGTTCTAAATCGCACTCGATAATCAAATGATCTCGAAGCTTTTCCATTAATTCTGGTTGCGAAATGTGATAAATCAAAACATCATAATTGGTATCTTTTATGGCCTCTTTATACCAGGTTTCATCTTTAAAAACGACAATGGGCTTGATAAAATCACGCAACAAATAAACACCTCCAAAAGATCTTGTAAAAAATGAATCGGTAGTATATTGAAGCTGGTGTAAATCCAAATCGCGATCACGTAAATCGCCATAAGCCTTAGCAGAATCAAGAAGTTCTTGATGCAAGTTTTCGTCAATAAAATTATTAGCTGTATTAAAGCGATCAACAAGTTCTAATTGTTCTTTCTGGATGTACCATAAACGATCTATTAAATGAAAATTGACCGTAACTTTATTGTATTTTAAAACATCCAGAGGTTCATAAAACACATCGATACCTTGATCGAAATCTAAACAAATGGCACAATCGCGGGTAATATCTTTAATTTTTTCGCCATGAACTTTAAAGACATACTTCATCATATCTCTATCGAAAGTATGAAAAGGCAAATACACAGGTTTTCCTTTTTGAAGCGGTGAAATGATTATTCCATGCGGATTCGCTTCTCCGTTATTTAGGTAATTAACATCGTCCTTTTCTTCAGCTATTTCAGGACTCCAGCCAATACCATCAATATGAAAAGTTTTGAGTTTAGTTTCCGTAAAACCAAGTTTTACAAGGCATTTATTATAACGCTCTACAAGTTTTCCGCTAACCGAAATTAACTCACTTCTATATAAATTGGCCTGTTTTAGTTTATTCATTTAACCTAACAAATTATGAATTTGCGCATATTGTAATAACAAAATAGTTTTAGCATCAATAATCTTAAAATTATCCACCATTTTAATCGCTTCGGAAAACGGTATTTCAAGCACTTCTATTTCTTCATCTTCGATTTCTAATCCTCCACCATCATGAATCTTCATAGTATCATCAAAGGGTGCAACAAATAGAAACATTTTTTCGGTAACAGCGCCTGGAGACGTATAACATTCCATTACTTTTTTGGCGCTTTTTATTCTGTAACCTACTTCCTCTTCAGTTTCGCGAATAATACAAATTTCTGGTGCTTCGTTTTTATCGATGGCTCCTGCACATACTTCAATAGACATGCCATCGGCTTTATGATTATCATAAGCCGGCATTCTAAATTGTTTGGTTAAAATAACGGTGCCTTTTTCTTTATTGTACAACAGAATACAAGCGCCGTTACCTCTATCATAACTTTCTCTTGATAATCGCTTCCAGCTTCCGTCTTCGAATTTATAATCGTAATCTATCCTATTTAAAGTCGCCCACTCACCTGATAATTTGGTGTAGGTTATGTTTCTTAATTTATCTTCCACACTAGTTGTTTTCAAAAGTTTTTCTCGCTTCCGTTTCTATATTTAATTGATTAACTCTGGCATCAACTTTTCGTTTAAAATCGGTATCTGCTATCGTTGCCACATTATCTAAATAACGTACAACTTCTTGTCTTCTAATCTCAGAAAAATCTAATCCTTTCATATTAGCGCGCATCAATTCCTGTAACATATTGAACTTAGTATCATACTCTTGTTTGAAATAAATTTCAGGATTTTCAAACCAATCTTCTTCCAAATCAAAATCTGTTAAGCGTAACGATACCGCACTTTGAATGTTTCGAACATCTCGGGATGAGAAAAAAGGAAATGCCTTTTGCATGTCTTTATATAAATTGGCATAGAAGAGATGCTGATTGGTTTTAAATTGCTTTTCCACCTTATCGTAAATTGCATGTACGCGCTCCTCGGTAGGTTTATCAGTTAAATTTAGAATCTCACCCATGTTTTTAGCTAAACCTTGATCTTGCAGATAACTGTAATTTTCTGGTCCTTGCATATTTACAAAATCTGGCATGGTATCATCGAGTTTTCGCCACCATAAATGATCTTGATCTAAAAAATCGTGTTCTGTTCTAGCACCATCAATTTTAAAGCGTCCCTGAACACGCGAAATAACGGCCTTGTCTAACATTTCTGGTAGATTGGTGAATAACCCAATTGAGCTATTGCCATAATTGACAGCATAGGCACCTTCGGTATATCTTAAAAACACACCAATTACTTCCTTTACACCCGCCGAAACTCCTTGAGCCGTTCGTTCTTGTAAATTATTTTCGGCATCATCTATAGGTGCAAAAATTAACTTAGTAGGATCTTGCATGGGCTTCATCCATTCTACCATTTTTTCTGCTGAACCACCTTGAAATGTAGATATTAAGGTATCTGGCATAGGGTGAAACAAAAACGGAATATCCAATGTATCGCAATGTTCTTTCAATCTTGTTGCAATAGCCGCTATCAACATACTTTTACCAGTTCCCGGAATGCCGTAACCCATAAAAACAGGCATAAAACCACCTAGTTCTTGAAACGGATTCTTTTTTACCGTAAAATCGTAACTTAATAAACGTTCGGTTAAGCGTCGCGCAAAATGTTTAGCGTCTCTATTACCAACAATTTGCTCAAACTGTATTTTATTGAACTCGATACTTTTTGCTGTGCCTTGAAATACATTATTCCAGCCAGAAACCGCAAATTCTGAGTTCTCAAGTTTATACGTTCTATCTTCTATAGTTTCAGTATATTCTAAACTACTTTTTCTAAGTTGAATTTCATCAATTAAAGCCTCAAAATAAACGACCGTAAAATCAATAACATCTTTATCCGATTTAATAATATCAGGATGCCCTAAATATTTATCATAATAAAATAAGCTGCACGAAATCCCTTTTATTGGCGACAAGAACGAAACCTCGGGAATTCCAGCAAATTTCTGCTTCATTACACTCAAATCGTCTGATGCATATGGTTTTAAATCGTTTAAAATTTTATAAGCCGTAGCAAACAGCATAAACGCTGTGGCGGTATGCATTTTACTTTCAAACTCTCGTTTTCCGCTGTTATTAAGAGCTGATTTATTCTCGTTTAAACTCGATAATCCTGAGGCATCGTAAAAACTATCTTTAATCCAGATTCCTAAAGTAATACCTTCTTGAACCGCGTATAAGGTTTGATTTAGATAGATAGGAATGGCCACCGAATCTGGCAACAACCGCTTTTTTAAGGCTAAAATCGTTTTTGAAACCGATGTAACCTCAACAGAGTTTGTACCATTATTAGCTCTTGATAAATACAAAAGTATCGACTCGTCTTTCGCATTCTTATCTCGATTTTTTGCACGAGCACCTTGCTCCCATTGCACAGATTTTAAGTATGAAGCCGCTTCATCGCGAAGCATATCGAGTTCGGTTAATTTTATAGGGAATGTTGAGTTGTGTTCCATAGTTTTTCGGTTCAATCGCAATCGTAGTGTTCACTCTTTCTTCATGAGACTACGACTTTTACTTTTTTAAATTTATTTCTACTCCTGCAATTTCAATAGGCGGTTTCGCAAGTCCATTCATTATTTCGGGTGTTTTATTATAGAGCAACTGAATAATTCTATGCGGTGCCAAAATGTATTTTTTTATAAACACATCGTCCCAACGTTGTAATATTTGTTTACTAAAAAATCCGCCTTCTTTAAACTCACTTTTAGAGCTTACTTCATCCACTTTCAACGAAAACGCATAAGATTCCAA
Source organism: Algibacter luteus (assembly GCF_030344935.1). NCBI lineage: Bacteria > Pseudomonadati > Bacteroidota > Flavobacteriia > Flavobacteriales > Flavobacteriaceae > Algibacter > Algibacter luteus. Next base: position 2,391,400 of record NZ_CP128313.1, read on the forward strand.
TGGAATTTCTTTTTTGGCAATACTTTCTAAAATCGTATGTGTTACTTGATGTTCATCCTTAGCAAAAACATTATGCAATGGCCCTAAATCTATGCGTTTAATTAATTTCGGTGATAGTTTTGGTAACTTTCTATCAATAGTATAAGCTAAAGTATCTAAGGACATATCTCTATCTGCAATAGATTTTAAAACCTCATAAATCTCTTCCTTGTAATCGTTCACACGGTTACCATCATAATTAAAATACATAAAGCAAATAAACGGACGGTTATGGCTTACATCATAGAAACTCCAGCTCGTCATCAAATCGGCCTCGTCTCCCTCTGGAGCATTCAAAATTTTGCCCTGTACAAAACGATTAAAAATAAATTGCTTATTTACAGAAGTGTAATACACAATCGATGCTGCTTGAAACAATTTGCTCTTCTTAATAGGCTCCTTTTTACGCAAAAGCGTATCCAAAAACTCCTCTTTAAGTTCAGCAACGGGTGTGAGTTTACCAAGATATTCATCACGCAGTTCCAAATCGTTAAACAAATATCGAAACTCCAAATAATTAGGCAATCCGGAATCTGTTAAATCCACCTTCATATTATCTTCATCATCGTACATGTATTTAACACGCATAGCTTCAATAGAATACAACAATAAATCGCAATATTGCTTAAACAGTTTAACTTCTAAATCATCGCAAATCTTTTCGCGCTGAACCGCTACAATCAATTCTTTAAAAGCAAAGTCTACCATTCTATGATAGAAAACGTAATGCTCTTTGGAATCAAGTATTGCAGAATCTAAAGGAGTAACTATGTGATTTATGGACATGTTTTAGTCTTCAGTATACCGTATTCAGTTTTGCAACGAATACACTAATATTTTAATAATTTAGGCGCCTGCCTGCCGGCAGGCAGGTTACCACGAGGGTCGGGCTATCCGTTACAAGTTCTCGCTCGTGCCTCGCTGTGGGCTTTCCACTGCTATCCCAAACGCAGAACATAAATAAAATTAAACTTTAAGTTTCATTTAATAATATTCCCGCAAGAAGCGGGAATCAAAACATATCGTTTAGCTTAACAAATCGTCTTCACTAGCTTTTGGTTTTGGCTTACCAGTAGGCTCACCATCATCACTAGAAGGCGTATTGGCATCCGCATTATAATAATCTTCAAAAATCTCTTTCATATCGATACCGTAGCGCTCAGCAAAATTCTTTTGTATTTCGCCATCTTTAGCTCGAATTTCTTGTAAAGCTTCTGCGTAACTACTGTAAACACCTTGCATCACTTTTTCGTGAACAGGAATGTTATCCATCATATCTTGTCTTGCTTTGGCACTAGCCGTATGCATTGACGCTAACGTTTCACCAATATGCTCATCGGTTTTAACACCTAAATGTTCTAATATCGCAGCAAATTCTTGGTCTGTTCGTGCTTTTAAAGCCACTACATAACCATCGTAATATTTTAAACGCTCCTCAGTATCCGATTTCAGTTTAGCCCGGTGTGTTTGTAAATTACTACGTAACGATGTTAAAACTTTAATAGTTAAGTTATGCTTATGCACAAAACTATCTTTACTGGCTGCAAGTGTAGTATAAGCATTTTTAAGACCTTCAAGCTCTTCAACTTTTTGTTCCAATTGTGTTACTTTACCAACGGCTTGAGCATATTCAGCAGACTGTTTATCAACGATATCTTCTAGCTCTTGGCGTGCCTGTTTTAATAATGCGTAGTTTTCTTCTAGCTTTGCTTCTACTTCTTTTTTCTTTTCTAAAGCTTTTGTGTGGTTTTTTGTGGCTTCCACAATAGCATCTTGAAGTTTATCTTCAACTTCTTTAATTTCAACTTCACGATTTTTTAAACGTGTAACCGCAGCTTGCGATTTATACGAAAGCTCACTAAGTAGCGTTTGCACATCGGCACTTTCTATACGTTCTTGAAACATAGCCTTTGCCTTATTATCTGCTCCTGCTCTCACCTTTTCTGCTTCCTTTAAGGCTACTTCAGCTTTGGCGATTTTACTTTTACGTCCCCAAAGATTATTCCACCAAGTATCTGGTTTTGCTTTGGCATCTTCCAATTCAATCTTAGCACGATCTAAAGCTTTTTGAGCGTCGTCAATTACTTTTTGCTCGTTGGCATTAAGCGCAGAAAATTTTTCAAAAATAATACCTACCTCATCTTGATAATCAGTTAAATCCTTAATGGCGTCTAAAAGCGTTGTTCTATCTTTTTCTGCCATGTGCACCACATCATCTAAAGTTGCATTTAGTATTTTCTGGCGAACCTCAGGATCATCTTCTTGCGATAATTTAGATTTCATAGTGTCAATGGCTTTTCCCCAATTAACATCTACTTTTTCGGTTTTTTCGTTGGAGGAGGTTTCTAATAAATCAAAATCATCAGACATGGCGTGTATAGTATTTAAAGTTGTACAATAATATGGTTAAGCAAGTTCGTTAAAATTTATTAAAATCAAAATTTTAACGGCTCTAAATATTGGTAGGCGATGTAAATAAAATGTTACAACATTTTTATATTTTTTTAATAAGTCGGTGAATAACATTACAAAACATCTTTAAAAGCAATGCATATTTAGCAGTATATTTGAGCAGCTTTTAATTAACCATTATACAATCATGCTTGCTTACCAAATCTATACTTTAAAATTTAACCTCGGCTTAATTACTCAATCTCAAATTGTAACATTACTAGTAATTGTTACTGTGTTTTTTGGAGTTTTATTGCTTCTAGGCGTAAGAAAATCATATCTGCTTAAAAAAGAAAATGAACGATTAGACGAGATGAATAGAAAAATTGCAGAGGAAGAAGAGAAACCATATAAAGACTTTACTGAAGGCCATATGTATGGCGATAATTAATAACTACCCCAAATAAAACTTTGCCAAATAATTTATGGAAGCCCTACTCTTACTTATTTTAATTAATGCCGTAGTATTAATTTTTGCTTTTAAAACTAAAATGGGACTTTTTACCATTTCTCCGGAAGAACAATGGAAAAAGGAAATTGATGAATTTGATAATACTATAAAATCCATAAAGAAACTAGAACACGAATCGGATTTCAAAATAGGACCTGATCATATTTACAAATAAAAAACGCCCACTTTTCAGTGAGCGTTCTTTACTTTTATCTAACTAGCTTTTTATACTTTATTCGTTTCGGCATTAAATCGCCACCCAATCGTTTTTTCTTATTTTCTTCATAATCAGAAAAACTACCTTCAAAGAAATATACTTGCGAGTCCCCTTCAAAAGCTAAAATATGCGTACATATTCTATCTAAAAACCAACGGTCGTGACTAATTACTACCGCACAACCTGCAAAGTTTTCTAAACCCTCTTCTAAGGCTCGTAATGTATTCACATCAAGGTCGTTAGTTGGCTCATCTAAAAGCAACACGTTACCTTCTTCTTTTAAAGTCATGGCTAAATGCAAGCGGTTACGCTCACCACCAGAAAGCAAACTTACTTTTTTGTTTTGCTCACTTCCGCTAAAATTAAATCGACTTAAATAAGCTCTAGAATTTACCTGTTTCCCTCCCATTAAAATCAATTCTTGCTCATCACTAAAATTTTGCCAAATGGATTTTTCAGGATCTATATTGGAGTGTTTCTGATCGACATAGGCTATTTTTGCAGTATCGCCAACAATAAACTCTCCTTTGTCTGGTGTTTCCTCACCCATAATCATTTTAAAAATTGTGGTTTTACCAGCACCATTTGGACCAATAATGCCTACAATTCCAGCTTGAGGTAAATTAAAGTTTAAATCGTCGTATAACAATTTATCCCCATAAGCTTTTGCAACACCTTTAGCTTCAATAACATTGGTTCCTAAACGTGGACCATTTGGAATGTAAATTTCTAGTTTTTCATCAAGTTGCTTTTGGTCTTGACTCATGAGCTTATCGTAATTCTTTAAACGCGCTTTTTGTTTGGTTTGACGCCCTTTAGCACCTTGCCTAACCCATTCTAACTCCCGTTCTAAAGTTTTTTGACGTTTAGAAGCTGCTTTTCCTTCTTGAGCCATTCGCTTAGATTTTTGATCTAACCAAGAGGAATAGTTTCCTTTCCATGGAATGCCTTCACCTCTATCCAACTCTAAAATCCAACCTGCTACATTGTCTAGAAAATATCTATCATGCGTTACTGCGATTACTGTACCTTTATACTGTGCTAAATGATGCTCTAACCAATGTACCGATTCGGCATCGAGGTGATTGGTAGGTTCATCTAACAATAATACATCTGGTTCTTGCAATAACAACCTACACAACGCTACACGACGACGCTCTCCACCAGAAAGGACACTTATTTTTTTATCACCTTCGGGAGTACGTAAAGCATCCATAGCGATTTCCAATTTAGTATCGAGTTCCCAAGCATTTGCTGCGTCAATTTGGTCTTGAAGTTCCGCTTGACGATTCATCAATTTCTCCATTTTATCAGGATCAGAGTACACTTCTTCTAACCCAAACATGTCGTTTATTTTATTGTATTCATCAAGAATTGCAACAGTTTCTGCAGCGCCTTCACGCACAATCTCCATAACGGTTTTATCGTCGTCTAGTTTTGGTTCTTGCTCTAAATAGCCAACTGAATAATCTTGAGAAAAAACAACATCGCCTTGATAGTTTTTATCAACACCTGCAATAATTTTTAATAACGTTGATTTACCAGAACCATTAAGACCTAAAATCCCAATTTTGGCTCCATAAAAAAAGCTTAAGTAAATATTTTTTAATACAGGTGTATTGGCGCTTTGAAATGTCTTAGTAACCCCAGACATTGAGAAAATTATTTTTTTATCGTCGCTCATTGTGCTTGTTAATTTTTTGTTGAGTTTGTTTTTATTCTACACTCTACCTTTAAGAGCATTAAATACCCAAGCAATTGCAAAAAAGCCTATACCTACAGTGGCAAACCCCCACCCTGCAACATCGTCATATCTATATGCACCCATTAATATGAGTACAACACCCATAATAATCATTAATACTGTTGCCCAAGCTAGTACTGTATTTTTGTTCATTGCCATTTTCGTTTCATTTATTGGTTAGTCTAAAAGCAAATATCGCATTTTTAAATAAAAAAGCACCCAAAAATTGGATGCTTATTTACAATAAATAAAATTTAGAGTTATTGAGTTATTAAAGCATAGGAATCTCAATAAACAATAAACTAGAATCTGCAATAGCGTTCACTTTAAATACATCTGTTTTAGAAATCCCTACGGCATCTCGTGACTGTAAAGATTCATCTGCGACTAATACTTCTCCGTAAACTGTCATCATGTAAACACCATGAATATCACTCTTTAATTGATATTCGAATGTTTTTCCTGCCTCCAAATCTATTCGAGAAATGACAGCATTCTGATGGATTTTTAAACTTCCTTTATGGTCTTCATCTATAGAAGTTACTAAAACTTGAAGTTTATTTTTTCTATCCGCTTCTTCAAATGCCTTCTGATCATATCGCGGTGTAACATTCTGTTTATTTGGCACAATCCAAATTTGAAATAAGCCTAAGTGCTCATTTGCTGAACCGTTTATTTCAGAATGCTGAATACCAGTTCCAGCAGACATAATTTGAACCTCTCCAGGCAAAACCGACTGCCAATCGTTATGCATAGAATCTCTATGTTTGAGTTCGCCTTTTAATGGAATAGTAATAATTTCCATATTTTCATGAGGGTGTGTTCCAAAGCCCATTTTTGGCGCAATAATATCGTCATTAAGAACTCGTAAAGCACCAAATTGAATTTTATCCTTATCAAAGTAATTAGCAAAACTAAATGAATGATTGGCTTGTAACCAACCATGATTTGCAAATCCTCTATCTTCTGCTTTATGTATTACTGTTTTCATTATAATTTCCTTTCTTTAATTATCTCATTTTATCTAGCAGATTACTTAATTGTTCTGCTTCTTCTTCATTTAAATTTTTTAATAAATCTTTATTTAAATTGTTTGGTATGGATTCTAAAAGTTCCATTCCTTTGTTTGTAATTGCAATTTTTACAACACGTCTGTCATACTCACAAGGCAGGCGCTCTATATACTGTTTAGCACATAATTTATCCATTAAACGCGTGGCGTTTGGTGCGCGCTCAATCATTCTATCTTTAATCACTTGTACATTTAAAGGTTCTTTAGCGCCTTTTAAAATTCTTAGAATATTGTATTGTTGTGGCGAAATCCCGAATGGTTTAAAAAACTCATTTTGATGATTCGAAATCCAATTTGCAGTATAAAGTATGTTTAATAAAGCCTTAACCCGATTGTTAACAAACTTTGAATTAATGTCTTTTGATAAATCTCCCATAACTTTAATTATTAGAATAAAACATCAGCATATGCATCATGCTTTTTCTTAAAAACAGCATTGGCAAACGGACAAAGTGGAATTACTTTTAAATGATTCGCTCTCAAATACGCAACCGCTGCATCAACTAATTTATAGCCTACACCTTGGCCTTTAAGAGCTTCATTTACTTCGGTATGATCAATAATAATTTTATCTGAACCCGCATGTGTATAAGTCATTTCTGCCATTTTCACATTTTTAATAGTGATGAAAAATGTCCCCTTTTCACCAGTATCGGTTTGTTTGATTTCCATTTTACAATTGATTTTCAAATTGATTTACGGCCTTACTTAATTTCTCATTCAATTCAGAATTAACAATTTTTCCGTCTTTAAAATTATCTCCAAAAGATGGCAATGAAAACGTTTCAATGATGTTAGCATCATGATAAGGAAATCTGTTTTTCGCTATTTCTAAAACCAATTGACCACCTCTTCCTCCAGGTGAAGTTGCCATTAATAACATAGATTTACCAAAAAATGTTTTGCCTTCAATTCTAGACATCCAGTCAAAAAGATTTTTAAATACCGCTGTGTAAGCACCATTATGTTCTGCCAACGACAGCAAAATACCGTCCGACTCTCTTATAAGATTCAAAAATTTATGGGCGTTGTCTGGTTGCCCTTTTATTTCAGCTTCTAAATCCACACCAAAAACTGGTAATTCAAAATTATTTAAATCCAATAAATTCACTTCTGTGTTTTCAAGCAAACTTGAAGCGTAGGTAACTAATTGTTTGTTTATTGAGTTTTGGCTATTACTACCTGCAAATGCTATTACTTTTTTCATAGATTATTTTTTTTAATAGTTCAAATTTACAACAAATATTTTTAGTTTCCAAGGAAACTAATTCCATGTAAAATAATTTATGATTTCATTAACAAAGCATTTAAAATTTTTTAAACTTTTGTACATTAGCAACAAACTATAGCTACATGGATATTAACTTCAATAAAAACGAAGATTACAATAAACTCTTAGTATCAGAACTCCAAAAACGATTCGCGAAAGTAAGCTTAGGCGGTGGAAAAAAAAGAATAGAAAAACTACACGCTAAGGGAAAAATGACAGCAAGAGAACGTATTGATTACTTGCTAGATCCTAAAGCAAATTCTATTGAAATTGCTGCCTTTGCAGGCGAAGACATGTACGAAGAACACGGTGGATGCCCTTCAGGCGGTGTAGTAGTTAAAATTGGTTACGTAAAAGGCAAACAATGCATTGTAGTAGCAAACGACGCAACCGTAAAAGCTGGTGCATGGTTTCCTATTACAGGTAAAAAGAATTTAAGAGCCCAAGAAATAGCTATAGAAAACAGGTTGCCAATAATATATTTAGTGGATTCTGCTGGTGTTTACCTTCCTATGCAAGACGAAATTTTTCCAGACAAAGAACATTTTGGACGAATTTTTAGAAATAATGCCATTATGAGCAGTATGGGCATAACCCAAATTGCTGCGGTTATGGGAAGCTGTGTAGCAGGTGGTGCTTACCTCCCTATTATGAGCGATGAAGCTTTAATTGTAGATAAAACTGGAAGCATTTTTCTTGCCGGAAGTTATTTAGTAAAAGCTGCTATTGGTGAAACTATTGATAATGAAACTCTAGGTGGAGCGACGACACATTGCGAAATTAGTGGGGTTACCGATTATAAAGCTAAAAACGATGCCGATGCCTTAGAAACCATAAAGAACATTATTGATAAAATTGGTGATTACGATAAAGCAGGATTTAATCGCTCAGATGCTAAAAAGCCAAAAGAAAAACCTGAAGATATTTTTGGTATTGTCCCAAAATCTCGAGCCGACCAATATGATATGTATGACATTATTAAGCGCTTGGTAGACAACTCTGAATTTGATGAATATAAGGCGGGATATGGTCAAACCATAATAACTTGTTACGCCAGAATAGATGGTTGGGCGGTTGGAATTGTTGCCAACCAACGTAAATTAGTAAAAACAACTGGTTCTAAAACAAAACCCAAAGAAATGCAATTTGGTGGTGTTATCTATAATGACTCTGCAGATAAAGCTACTCGATTTATTGCGAATTGTAACCAAAAGAAAATACCGTTGGTTTTTTTACAAGATGTCACAGGGTTTATGGTAGGCAGTAAAAGTGAACACGGAGGCATTATAAAAGATGGGGCTAAAATGGTTAATGCAGTTAGTAATTCGGTTGTTCCAAAATTCACTGTAATAATTGGTAATAGTTACGGCGCAGGAAACTATGCTATGTGTGGTAAGGCATACGACCCCAGGTTAATTGTTGCATGGCCAAGTGCGGAACTTGCGGTTATGAGTGGAAACTCTGCAGCTAAAGTTTTGCTGCAAATTGAAAAGGCTTCTTTAGAAAAACAAGGTGAAAAAATAACACCAGAAAAAGAGGAAGAATTGTTCAATAAAATTAAAGACAGATACGACAATCAAGTTTCACCTTATTACGCTGCGGCTAGAATTTGGACAGACGCTATTATCAACCCATTGGATACTAGAACGTGGATAAGCATGGGTATTGAAGCTGCTAACCACGCACCAATTGAAAAGAAATTTAACATGGGTGTGCTTCAAGTTTAATTTCTATTTACAATTAAATTTTCGTATCTTATTGTTTGAATATCAACAATATAAATCATGGAAACGATAAAAACACTCAATAAATGGGCAAACAAACACACCTATTTACCTATTGATTTGCTGCGCATTGCCTTAGGCGTCTTCTTGTTTTTTAAAGGCATTGATTTTATGGCAAACAGCGCAATGCTCATGGAACTATTTAAACCAATGCAAAATATGGCAGGTGGTATGATGATGGTACACTATGTGGCTCCAGCTCATTTTATTGGCGGTATGCTGATTGCATTTGGACTTCTAACCCGTTGGGCTATTTTGGCGCAGTTACCTATTTTAATTGGCGCAATAGTTATTAATTTTGTGGGTGAAATGAATTCGAGTAACTTAACCTTAGCGTTAATTACGCTATTAGTATGCGCTTTTTTTCTAGTATATGGATCAGGAAAACGTTCATTAGATTATTATTTTAAAATGCAACAATAAAAAAAAGGTGTTTCTATTTAAATTTAGAAACACCTTTTTTTTCAAAATCTTACTATTATTTTATTTCTGTACTAAATGGGAATAACAATTGCACTCCTTTTTTCTGTGATAATCTTTTTAATTCTTTGAGCATTTTGTAGTTTTCTTCTCCTAGCTCTTCAGTCATAATAGTTTCTTTGGTTTTAGCTATTCCTAAATCTTGAAGCATCTTTTCAAGGCTTTTTTCAAAAACTGGAAATTCTCTTATTTGATATTCTTGAATTTCGGCCGCTTCTGCAGCTCGCTGTAATGCCAAATCTAAGCCTCCTAATTCATCTACTAAACCATTTTTTAAAGCATCAGTCCCTGTCCATACACGACCTTGGGCAATATTTTCAACTTCTTCTCTTGATAAATTTCTGCCTTCAGCAACACGTCTTGAAAACAAATCATAAATATCTAAAATTCCTTCCTTTATGAATTCACGTTGATTATCATTCAAGGGTTCAAAAAAACTATAGGTTACTGCATTTATGTTTGTAGCAACCTGTTCTGCATTAATACCGATATTATCTGCTAAATTCTTTCCGTTGGGTAACATTCCAAAAACCCCAATACTTCCAGTAATGGTAGTTGGTTCTGCAATAATTTTATCTGCATTTGATGCAATATAATATCCGCCAGAAGCTGCTAAATCACCCATAGAAACAATCACAGGTTTTACTTTTTTAGTGAGCTCTATTTCTCGCCAAATTAATTCACTTGCCAAAGCACTTCCTCCTGGAGAATTTACTCTAATTACAATTGACTTAATTTTATCATCATTTCTCGCCTTTTCTAAAGATTTATTCATGGCTCCCTGCCCTATTATACCTTTTTCTCCTTCACCATACATGATATCGCCTTCTGCATAAATTACGGCTATTCTATTTTTACTATAATTTGCGTTTATTTTTTTTGATGCATACTCAGAATAATCTGCAACATTAATAACATTTAAATCTTTATTAGGTTTAAGTTTTAAAGCGTGCTTCATCCCTTTAACATATTCATCATGATATGCTATTTTATCAATTAAATTTGATGTTTTAGCCATTTGTGGTGTTCTAGCTAATAAACTATCTGCAATGTTATTTAATCTCGCGGTTGTTATATTTCTACTTAATGAAATATCCTGTTTTATTTCGTTCCAAAGTGAGTTTAAATACACTAAAATTTGCTCTCTATTTTCCGCACTCATTTCGTTAGCTATATAAGGCTCAACCGCACTTTTATATTTCCCTAACCTAACAACTTCCATTTTAAATCCAGACTTATCTTGAAAGTCTTTAAAATACAATCGCTCTGTGTACAATCCTTTAAAATCTAAAAATCCAACAGGGTTGATAAAAATAGTGTCCGCTACAGAACTTAAATAGTAATCTTTTTGGGAATATATATCCCCGTAAGCCACTACAAACTTACCTGAAGCCTTAAATTTATTTAATGCTCCACGTAATGCTTTTGTTTGTGAAATACCTGCGTTTATGAAATTATTATCAATTGAAATGCCTTTGATTTTGTCGTCTGTTTCAGCATATTTTATGGCATCAATGATATTAAAAAGTCCATTTTTTTCATCTTCGTTTAGAAACGGATAATCTGTGAACTCCGTTTTTCCCGCATAATCATATATTGGAAAATCTAACTTTAATTCTAAAACAGAATTAGGTTTTACTTGAACCACATCATCAGAACCCGACCCTATTAGCATACCCAAAAGAATTAACCCAAAAAAACAGATTAATAAGAATACAAAAATGCCCGTAACGGTTGAAAGTACACGCTTTAAAAAACTCATAGCTATTATTTTAAAAGGAGATTAATCAATAAAAACACAACTAAACAAGATTGAGCATTTCTAAGGTTTTTTTACGATGAATTTTTCCGGATGTTGTTTCTTTAAATTTAGATAAATTATAAACCGCTTTGGGTTTTTCGTACTTATCTAATCCTTCAAAAACATTAGCATCTAAAGTGTTTTTATCACTTTCAACAATTAAAACAAGTTTTTCTCCTAAAGTATCGTCTGGCACAGAAGTTATAAAAAATTCTTCCGGAATTTTATCTTGAAGTTTACTTTCAATTTGTTCCGGAAATAATTTAATTCCACCCGAATTTACCACATTATCGTACCTACCTAACCATTCAAAACTTGTTTTTGAAATTAGATTAACAATATCGTTAGTTACAATTTTTTGATCTGATAATTTAGGCGCATCAATGACTAAGCAACCTCGTTCGTCTTGCGAAACAGTTATTTCTGGCAAAGTTGTGAAATACTTTTCTTCTTCGCCATCAAAATTATTCAGCTTCTTAACGGCCACATGTGAAACCGTTTCTGTCATCCCATAAGTTTCGTATACATGAGGTTTTTTATCCTTAATTAACTCTACTATAGCCTTTGATACGCGTCCGCCTCCAACAATTACCGTTTTAATATTTTTAAAATACTTAGCGAAATTTTTAAGTTGCATTGGTGTAAATGCACAAAATTTATAATCTTTCTCGTAATCAATAAGAGGTAGTGCAGCAGGTTCAACCATATCTAATTCTAAACCTAAAATAATGGCTCTAACAATCATCATTTTACCTGCGATAAAATTTGATGGCAAACAATGTAAAACTTTACTCCCTGGTTTTAAATCAAAAAAATCTCCAGTAGCCAGAGCAGAATTAACCATGGCTTGTTTTTTTATTTTCAACTTTTTAGGTCTGCCTGTTGATCCCGATGTTTTAACAATAACATAATCTTTATTATCCAACCAATCAAGTAAAAAGTTACCTAATTCTTGCTGGTAAGGCATCCCTTCTTTTACGTAGCTATAAGCTACTTCCATAAGGTCTTCGTGATTATAGCTAACATTGTCTAGCATAAATCTTAAATGGACATTGGTGTAATTTGGTGTCATATATTTATTCTAAAATTTTATAATCTTCTTTTGGCGGTTCAATAACCTGTCCTATTAATTTATCTTTCCAATTATTCCATTTATATCGCTTGGCAAGAATAAAAAGAAGGATTGGAAATACAACTAAAACGGGTACAAATATTTCGGTAAAACCCATATCTGAAGGGTCGGATAAATCTTTAAAAACTGAATGCGTTTGAAAAGCAGTCCAGTTTGCGGTAACTAAAAGTGCTGTAAATAAGTTATTGGCAGCATGAAATCCCAATGCCAATTCTAAACCATCGTCCATTAAGGTAATAATTCCTAAAAACAACCCCGTTCCTATATAATAAACCATAATAATATAACCCAGTTTCTCAACTTCAGGATTAGCAATATGTAACAAGCCAAATACTACAGATGTTATTATTAAAGGTACCCATTTATTTTTTGCCAAAACACCTAGACCTTGCATTAGATATCCTCTAAACAAATACTCTTCAAAACTAGTTTGTAACGGTATTAATATAATGGCAATTACACAAAGTATTATAAAAGGCATTAATTTAAAATTCCATTGATAATCTTCCGGAGATATAAAGTAATCAATAAGTACAAAGCTGCTTGACACTACGCCCCATAAAAAAAAGATAAACCAAAAGCGTTTCCAATCTATTTTCTTTCTAGTTGTAGTGAATATTTTAATAGTCTGATTGTGCAAAAATTTAACAACCAAAAGTAATGCTAAAAGACCACCAGCAAAAGGCAATAAAACAAACACTAAGTTTAAATTAGGTTCGAAAATACTCATGATGTAACTAGTATCGGACATTCGAGACAAATCCAAATTACCATTAGCAGTTTCAATGCCAATTGCAATCATATGAGGAAATGAAAAAATAACTACGCCAAAAATAGCTATAACAACACCTATAATGTATCGCCAAAATTCATGTAAACCCTTGAAGGCTTGAGCTATGTACATATCTTATAAATTAAATTCCCAATTACGCTTATTATTGTAATGCAATTTACCATTTTTTACTTGCAATGGACTCTCAAAATTGTTGGTAAATAAACTTCCTGTGCCTAATCCTTGAGGCATCTTACTATTTTTAGTATATGTATATTGTGCAATGGCATTTAATCCTATATTACTTTCTAAGGCACTTGTAATCCACCAACCAATATTTAGATCTTCGGCTAGATCAATCCAACTATCACTTCCATAAAACCCGCCAACTAAACTTGGTTTTAGGATGATATACTGCGGCTTTATTGTTTGTAACAATTTTTTCTTTTTTGTTACTGAAAAAACTCCAATTAATTCTTCATCTAAAGCAATTGGTAAAGGTGTTTGGTCACACAATTTAGCCATAGTTTCAATTTGCCCTTGTTTTATGGGTTGTTCTATAGAGTGCAAATCTAAATCAGACAGGATTTTAAGCTTTTCTAATGCCTCTTCTGGGTGAAATGCGCCGTTGGCATCAACACGCAATTCTATATCTTTTGAAGTGAATTGTTTTCTTATCGATTTTAAAAGCGCAATTTCCGTTTGAAAATCGATAGCTCCAATTTTCATTTTTATACAGTTGAAACCGGATTTTATTTTTTCTTGAATTTGAGATTTCATGAATGCTTCAGAGCCCATCCATATTAATCCATTAATTGCAATAGCATCCTCATTTTCTGTGAATTTTGAAGAAAAAAGCACGAAGGGATTACTACTTTCTAAAGATTTGAAAGCTGATTCTAACCCAAATTGAATACTAGGAAACTCAATCAACTCATCTAACAAAAGGTCTAACCCTAAATTAATATTAGCGCAAACCCATTTTAGTTTTTCTTCGTAATCTGGTTTGTCATCAATTGATAAACCCCTGAAAAGTCCACATTCACCAATCCCTCTATGTTTATTTTTTTCTAATATTAAAAACCAAGTTTCTTTCGTTTTTAAAATCCCACGCGAAGTTCCGCTTGCTTGCTTAAAATTTAATAAATATGGTTTGTAGGACGCATGTATCATTTACAATTCAATAAATTCTCCAATTTCAAGTAGCATTAAATCTTTATCTTTTTCGAAGAATTTTCGTTTGGCATCTTCATGGTCAATTTCAATATATCCAAAAGTATCATAATGATAGCCCAATACTTTATCGCACTCAACAAAATCGCTTGCTAAAATGGCATCTTCAATACCCATTGTAAAATTATCTCCTATAGGTAAAATAGCCAAATCCAATTTAGTTTGAAGTGGAATTAACTTCATATCAAAAGTTAAAGCTGTATCTCCGGCTATGTAGATATTTTTGTGTTCGCCTTCTATAACAAACCCCCCTGGTTGCCCGCCATAACTGCCATCGGGAAATGAAGACGTATGAATGGCATTCACATACTTTACGGTACCAAACTCAAAATCCCATTTACCCCCATGATTCATTGGGTGCCCCTCAATACCAAGTTCACCATAATGGGTAACAATTTCAAAATTCGAAACCACTATAGCTCCTGTTCTTTTAGCAATAACTTCTACATCTGCAATATGATCCTGATGCGCATGTGTTAGCAAAATATAATCAGCTTTTAACGTATTTATATCAATATGTGATGCTTTTTCATTTGGAGAAATAAATGGATCCACAAGAATATTGATGTCTTTTATTTGAATACCTAAACTAGCATGACCGTAAAAAGTAATTTTCATAGAAATCAATTTTATTTTTCAATGATGATGTTTTAATATTTCAGTCTTAACACAAACATTTGATATACATCTTCTCATTGAGAAAATTAGAATTTTTAGATTATTAAAAGTACTAAAAAGGCAGTAAATGACCAAGGCCCATTAATATAGATAGCAATACAGTTGTTAAGGCTAATTTTTTAAGTTCTGGGTCAAATAATTTAGGGTCAATATTACCGTTAACTCTTTTTAAATGAAGCAATAACGGAATATAAGCCACAAAATAAATAAGATTATATGGTGATGTGTAATATAAAATTCCAAATAATAAAGAAACTATAATAGCGCCCAAAACGAGCACATTATGATAAATTCTGATTTTATTTTCACCTAACTTAACTGCTAAGGTTATTTTATTTGATTTCTCGTCCGATAATCTATCTCTCATATTATTGAGATTTAATACTGCTGTACTCAACAAACCTATTGTAATAGCAGGTAAAAAAGTTACATGATGAAATTCTTTAGCAAATAACACATAAGACCCTATAACACTGAGCAAACCAAAAAAGATAAAAACAAACAAGTCTCCTAAACCTCGATAACCATATGCTTTATCTCCAACTGTATAACTAATTGCCGCTGATATGGATAAAAAGCCTAAAAGAAAGAATAAAACAGTGAGCAAAAAATGTTTTACGCCAAATGCTGAAAAAATTAATAAAAACGCTAAAATAATTGAAACCATTATATTTATTTTAATGGCATTCATTAACTCTTCTGGCGATATTTGTCCTGATTG
Source organism: Algibacter luteus (assembly GCF_030344935.1). NCBI lineage: Bacteria > Pseudomonadati > Bacteroidota > Flavobacteriia > Flavobacteriales > Flavobacteriaceae > Algibacter > Algibacter luteus. The sequence goes on from NZ_CP128313.1 coordinate 2,407,245, forward strand.
AATGGCGCGTTCAGGACCAATTCTATCTTCGTTATCTGTACCTTTTATGCCATCTCCATAATCATTTGCGAGATTCGATAGAATTTGAAAACTAAGAGTCGTAATAACGGCTAAAACGAAAATATCCCATTCAAAAAAGCCATTATAATGCGCCAAACACGCAGACACTACTATTCCAGCTATAGAAAGAGGAAGCGTTCTTAAACGCATAGCAGAAACCCATGTTGATATATTCTGCATTAAGGAATCCATTTTTTATTAAAATTAGGCTTTCTTTTTTCTAAAAAAGCATCTCTTCCTTCTTTTGCCTCATCGGTCATATATGCTAAACGGGTTGCTTCACCAGCAAAAACTTGTTGCCCTACCATACCATCATCAGTTAAATTCATGGCGAACTTAAGCATTTTTATGGATGTTGGAGATTTAGCCAATATTTCTTGGGCCCATTGATAAGCAGTATTTTCAAGGTCTTCATGCGGTATAACAGCATTAACCATTCCCATTTCAAAAGCTTCCTGAGCAGTATAATTTCTTCCTAAGAAAAAGATTTCTCTTGCCTTTTTTTGTCCAACCATTTTAGCTAGGTATGCTGAACCATATCCACCATCAAAACTGGTGACGTCGGCATCAGTTTGTTTGAAAATTGCATGTTCTTTGCTTGCAAGTGTTAAATCGCAAACGACATGCAAACTATGTCCACCACCAACGGCCCAACCTGGTACTACAGCTATAACCGCTTTAGGCATAAAACGAATTAAACGTTGTACTTCTAAAATATTTAAACGGTGATAACCATCTTCACCCACATAACCTTGATGCCCTCTAGCCTTTTGATCGCCACCACTACAAAATGAATAAACGCCATCTTTAGTTGAAGGCCCTTCAGCTGATAATAAAACAACACCAATATTAACATCCTCATTGGCGTCATAAAAAGCATCATATAATTCGCTTGTAGTTTTTGGTCGAAAAGCGTTCCGAACATTAGGTCTATTAAATGCTATTCTCGCAACACCATTACATTTCTTATAAGTAATATCCTGATATTCTTTAACAACTACCCATTCAGGTTGACTCATGATTGTTTTGTTTTGTTCAAAAATAAATTTATTTCATCAAATGAACCATTCCATTTTAAAAAAGTTTTTTTTCATCATATTTGAAGCTGTACTTTCTAATACAAAGAAAGTGTTATAAAATTGCCGACTGCATAAAAAAACACATAAAAAATTACCGACTAAGCAATATTTCACTCTAACAATTAAATAATTATAAAATCTAATAAAATAAGCATTAGTACGTATTGTATGACACCTAAAATTTGTTAATTTTGCATTAAGTTATTAGTAAATATTAACATTTTATTGACATAAAATTGTATTTTGTCGAAAAAAAATGTATTTTAGCGAATATTTAAACCGAATCGCCTATGTTATTAACAATTACTCTAATTCTTATTTCGCTTGTAATTATCAATTTATTATTGCTGAAATTTAGCTGTAATAAAACGGATAAAACTAAAAAAGCAGACAAAAAACCTATTATTTTAAGACCAGGGATTTCATTATCAAGCTCTACTCAAGTGCTTGCACCAACGGGAAGTTAAATTTTAACTTGTAAGAGTGTGACCATATTCAATATAATGTGTCTTAATTTTAAAAGACATTGTCTATGTTAACTATGATATACCCCGTAATCTTATTTGCATCAATATTTTTGGCTCTTTTTTTACTTTTTCATGTTCATATGAAAAATAAAAATGCGGACTAAAATCACCAATATATTGGTCGTTTGCCTGCATTAAGCAGGTATTTATTTGTTTCTTTAAAGTTATTATTATCAAACCAATAGCCCCGATTCGCGCTTAAAGGTGAAGGATGGCCAGAAGTAAGTACCTTATGCTTGCCAGTATCGATAAACTTTTCTTTTTTCTTTGCAAAACCACCCCAAAGCAAAAACACAACATGGTCTTTATCATCGCTAATCAACTTAATTGTAGCATCGGTAAATTTTTCCCAACCTTTTTTTTGATGACTTCCGGCTTCATTTGCTCTAACAGTTAAAGTCGCGTTTAATAACAAAACACCCTGATTTGCCCAACGCATTAAGTTTCCACTTTTGGGGTATGGAACACCAAGTTCGGATTCAATTTCCTTAAAAATGTTAATTAATGATGGTGGATGCGCTACGCCATCTTTAACAGAAAAGCACAAACCGTTAGCTTGTCCATCTCCGTGATATGGGTCTTGACCAATAATAACCACTTTTACATCATCGAAATGGCACGTGTTAAATGCATTAAAGATTTCATTTTCTGGAGGAAAACACGTTTTAGTATTATATTCAGCCGCTACAAAATCCATTAATTCTAAAAAATAAGGTTGACTGAACTCATTGTTTAAATAAGTCTGCCAGCTTTCGTGAATATGAAAATTCATATTAATCGCAATTAATTAAATATTCTTACCAATAATTCTTTTAGTAAATCGCCTTGAGGAACAGCATTTGATCCAACACCTTTGCTTTTTACATCAAATTCTCGCAATGCAGAAACCACTGCGCTTACTTTTCGCATTGGAAAATTTCTTGCTGCAGTAATGTATTCATTAACAAAATACGGATTGATTTTTAAAGCTGAAGCTACATTTCTAGGTGATTTGTCTGCTAACCCATGAAAATGCAGTAACTGAGAGAAAAAACTAAACAATAATGAAACCGTTACAACCATTGGGTTTTCCTTTGGATTGTCTGCGAAATAATTGACAATTTTATACGCTTTTAAGGCATTACGTTCCCCTATTGCTTTTCGTAATTCAAAATTATTATAATCTTTACTTATCCCGATATTTTCTTCAATATGGTCGGGTGTAATTTGAGTACCTTCAGGTAAAATAATTTGAAGTTTTTCAAGCTCGTTACTAATCTTACTTAAATCGGTTCCTAAAAACTCAACCAACATTTGTGCTGCTTTAGGAGTAATGGTGTAGTTTTGGGGCGACAAAACTCTACGAATCCAATCTGCTACTTGATTATCGTAAAGCTTCTTACTTTCAAAAACTATTCCCGTTTTCTTAATAGCCTTATAAAGTGATTTTCGCTTATCAATCTTTTTATACTTGTAGTTTATTACTAAAACCGTTGATGGTTGGGGTGATTCTGCATAACTCGCTAATTTTTCAATAGTACGCGATAAATCTTGAGCTTCCTTCACAATCACCACTTGGTGTTCAGCCATCATTGGGTAGCGTTTGGCATTTCCAACAATATCTTCAACCGTAACATCTCTACCATACAACACCATCTGATTAAAACCTCGTTCTTCTTCAGCCAAAACATTATCCTCAATAAAATCAGAAATCTTATCAATGTAATACGACTCCTCGCCCATTAAAAAATAAATAGGTTTAAGATTTTTACTTTTAATATCTGAAACTAATTGCTTGACTTCGTCCAAACTACTTTAAAATTTTCTTTGAAAATCACACGAAGTGACATTATAATGATAAATTTGTGATGTGATAAAATTAAATTTTCCCACATATAACTTCCGTTTCAAAAGTAGCGAAAATAAAGTTTCTATTTTTGATCCTATTCGTAAAAAATTTGTGGTTTTACAACCCGAAGAATGGGTACGCCAACATTGTATTCAGTTTTTAATACAAGAAAGAGGATATCCTAAATCTTTAATCAATATTGAAAAAGAGCTGACTATAAACACATTAAAAAAGCGATATGATATTGTGGTATTCAATTCAGATGGTAGCATACATCTTATTGTTGAATGTAAAGCGCCTAAAATAATTGTAAAACAAGACACATTCGATCAAATAGCACGTTATAATTTAGAGTTAAATGCAACCTACTTAATGGTAACCAACGGATTAAATCATTATTATTGCCAAATGGATTTTAAAAATGAACGCTACCAATTTTTAAAAAATATTCCCGATTATATTAAATGAAAGTCGCAGTTGTAATACTTAATTGGAATGGACAAAAACTTTTAGAACAGTTTTTACCCTCGGTTATTCAATGTTCTCAAGATGCAGACGTTTATGTCGTGGATAATGCCTCAACCGATGATTCCATCGCGTTTCTAAAATCGTCATATCCAAAAATCTCAATAATTCAAAATACAGAAAATGGGGGTTACGCCAAAGGTTACAATGACGCTTTAAAACATGTTGAAGCCGATGTGTTTTGCCTTTTAAATAGCGATGTTGAAGTTACTAAAAATTGGCTCGAACCTATTATTGAAACCTTTCAGAAAGACACTAAAACAGCCATAATTCAACCCAAAATATTAGACTTCAAAAAGAAAAACCATTTTGAATATGCTGGTGCAGCTGGTGGTTTTATAGACAAATTTGGTTATCCGTATTGCCGAGGTAGAATTTTTAATACTATTGAAGAAGACCAAGGACAATACAACGACTCTACCGATATTTTTTGGGCATCGGGCGCGTGTTTTTTCATAAAAAAAGATGTGTTTTATGAATTAAACGGCTTCGACGAACACTTTTTTGCGCACATGGAAGAAATAGATTTGTGTTGGCGTGCCAAAAATAAAGGCTTCGATATAAAATATGTTGGTGCTTCAAAAGTATATCATGTTGGTGGAGCAACATTGAAAAATAGTAGTTCAAAAAAAACATTCCTAAATTTTAGAAACAGTCTTTTCACGCTCACTAAAAACGCCAATGGTTTTGTTTTGGGCAAAATAATAGTACGCCTCATTTTAGATGGTGTAGCTGCTGCAAAGTTTCTGGTTGAACTAAAACCAAAGCATAGTTTAGCCATTCTTAAAGCACATTTTAGCTATTATCGGCAGTTACCACGAGTTTTAGCGCAACGAAAACAAATAAAACACAAAAATAAATACTACAACAAAACATCTATTGTGTACGAATACTTCGTAAAAAAGAAGAGCAATTTCAATAGTTTATAACTCTTTAGTAAAAGTTTTGTTAAAATGTTAAAATTGATTGATTTTTATATATTTTTGTGCTATTAAAATTGAAAATTAATCCTTAATATAATCATGAAGAAAATTTTATTACTTAGTGTATCTGCAATGCTTTTACTTAGTTCATGTGTATCTAAAAAACTATACACAGATCTTGAAGCAAAGCAAAAAGAAACTCAAGATTTACTTAACTCTGCTACAGTAAAATTAAACGCTTGTTTAGAAGATAGAGCTTCAGCAACCGCAAGAGCAAAAACCTTAGAGGAACAAGTAGCAGACCTACGTAAAAGCAATGACAACCTAACCGTTTTATCTGCAAAAGGTGCTAGTAATGTTGAAAAAACACTAGAAAGCATAAAAGAAAAAGAACTTAAAATTACACGTTTACAAGATGCTTTAACTCAAAAAGACAGTATTACACTTGCTTTAGTAACAAGTTTAAAGCGAGAAGTTGGTATTAACGACCCAGACATCGAAGTAAATGTAGAAAAAGGTGTTGTGTTCATTTCAATTGCCGATAAATTATTATTCCAGAGTGGAAGTTACAATGTAACTACAAGAGCAAAAGAAGTTTTAGCTAAAGTAGCTAAAGTGGTAAACAGCAAACCAGATTTCGAATGTATGGTTGAAGGTCACACAGATAATGTGCCTTATAGAAAAGAGCCATTACTAGACAACTGGGATTTAAGTGTGAAGCGTTCAACTTCTATCATTAGAGTTTTACAAGAACTTGGAGTTAACCCTAAGCAACTTATTGCCGCAGGTCGTGCAGAGTTTGTGCCTTTAGTTGAAAATGATAATGCCGAAAACAGAGCAAAAAACAGACGTACACGTATTGTAGTACTTCCAAAAATCGATCAGTTTTATGATATGATTGAAAAAGAAATGAAAAATTTAGCAGCTGGAAACAACTAATAAATTTCAATAACAAATTAAAAAGCTCAACGTAAGTTGGGCTTTTTTTATGGCGTTACCACAAGGGTCAGGCTTTCACTACTCTCCCGATTATCATCGGGATCAAACATGCCGCTCAATCCTTAACGCGGGCTGTTAAACTCCACTTCAAGTTTATCATATCGATTTAGATTTTTACTTGACTTTGTAATAAATTTCAACTAACTTCGTTTAACGTCGGATTTAAAACATTTAAACGTTTGATATCCGCCTTAGTTGGCAATAATATCCAAGCAGAATACTAAAATTAAAATTATAAATAAAAAAATATGAAAAAAACAATTCAAATTTTAATCTTAACATTGATTTTATCGACTTCTGTTTACAGTCAGTCGACAGAAAGGTTCATAAGAATTATTGGTAATGCTAAAAAAGAAATAAGTGCGGACAAAGCAAAAGTTCAAATTACTATCTCCGAACAAAAAGCAAATAAATACAATGAAAATTCAAAAGATATTTCCTTTGAAGAAGCTTACAACTCCACAATTACTGAACTTTCTAAAATTGGAATTAAAGAAAGTGAATTAGAAATAGTTATTCAAGGTAAAAGTTACTCAAGAGGTAATAGTAAAAATTATTATGTAATTACTGATTTTGATAAGCTAGAAAATATTTCAAATATTCAAGTTGATGGTATGCGAATAAAAGAGATAAAATATTTATTCGATATGTCCGATGAAGATTTAGAAACTGAATTAAGTTTAAAAGCAATTAATGACGCCAAACGTAAAGCAAAAGCGATTTGTGATGAGATTAATATGAAAGTTGGAAAAATATTAAACATAGAAGTTAAGGAGTCTAGTTATGGAACTGAAAAAATAGAGAATAAAAAAGAAGACATCATAAAATCTTATAGAGTAGCCATTACTTTTAAACTTGTTGACTAAATGAAAGTTTATATTCTAATCTTTTTTTGTGCGCTATCAATTAGCTGTAGTTTTGGTCAGGACATAACCTTACGTGTTTTAGGTTTTTCAAGCTATACAGAATACGCAGAAAGTAATGTTGCGTTAATATCAACTAATGATTCAACCCTTGAAAAAATCAGTGTTTTTAAAGATTCTCTTGTTGCAAAAGGATTGAATAATAAATTAGTTGAAATTGATGATATAAAAAATTCAAAGAAAATTCAATATAAAATTGAAGAGAAAGATAAAAACGAATTTGACAAACTATTAATCTTGTGTAACGATTTACAAATAAAAGTAGATAAAGTATACTTTAAAATGCCAGAGCATCTTTTTGAAGAAGAAGATAAAAAGGCAATATTGGCTTTGAACAATGCAAATTCTCAAGCAAAAGTATTAGCAAATCATTTAGGTTATAAAATTGACAAAATACTAAATATAGATGATGATACTACTTACTCTAGTTCGATATATGATGACATAGATTTTGACAGCGAAAGAGGAGAATTATTGTTAAGGTTACTTGAATTATTAGGTGGTAGAAATATGTTGTATGAAACTGAAAGTTCAAACTCAACCCGGAATGGAGGGTATAATTTATGGGTAACATATAATTTAAATAAAAAATAAAATACTATTGCCAACAATGGCTATAAGTAATTGCTTGTTCTCGCCTACTTCTGAAAATCCTCGCGGATTTTCAGTTTGGTGCATACTTGCAAAGTTAAGTGCTAAAACACGCAACTACTCATTGCCGAGACCGTTAAACGAACCTCTCCAAAAAAGTAATTTTAAATTTAAAAACAAGATAACAAACAAGTCAGCGTTAGGGATTGCAGTGGATAGCCCACAGCGAGGTACGAGCGAGGACTTGTAACGAAAAGCCCGACCCTTGTGGTAACCTTCCTGCCGGCAGGCAGGCACCCAAATTATTTTTATCTAGAAATTCTTGAGAATTAAAAAGCTAAGTTTCGTGAGCTTACGGCTTTCTCAGGCATCAGAAAATCTCCAAACTGCCTTTGCCCTCTCTTACAACAACAGGCTCATCTTCTGATAAATCTATAACTGTAGAAGCTTCATTATCGCCATAACCACCATCAATAACTAAATCCACCAAATTATCCCATTTTTCTAAAATTAATTCGGGGTCTGTGGTATATTCTAGTACTTCATCTTCATCGTGAATAGACGTTGATATGATAGGATTTCCAAGTTGTTTTACAATTTCTAAGGCAATATTATTATTAGGCACACGAATACCAACAGTTTTTTTCTTTTTAAAAGGATTTGGTAACGATTTCGATCCTGGTAATATAAACGTATAAGGTCCCGGTAAGGCTCTTTTTAATATTTTAAAAACCGACGTGTCAATTTGTTTTACGTAATCGCTTAAATTGCTTAAATCATGACAAACAAACGAGAAATTTGCCTTGTCTAACTTGACGCCTTTTATTCTAGCTACTTTTTCCAACGCTTTTAAGTTGGTAATATCGCAACCTAAACCGTAAACCGTATCGGTGGGGTAAATAATGAGTCCGCCACGTTTTAAAACTTTAACAACCTTGCTAATTTCCTTTGGGTTTGGATTTTCTTCGTAAATTCTAACAAATTCTGCCATATTGCTTTATTTAACCAACAACTTCTAATTTTGCAAAACGCAACAATAATTTTTTAACGCCTCCATGCTGAAAATTAATTTCGGCCTTCGTATCGGCACCTGCGCCTTCTATTTTTAAAACTTCGCCAGTACCAAAACGGATGTGTTTCACAATATTACCAACTACCAATTTACTATCAAAAAGATTGGTGTTTCCGTTTGTTTTTGAAACTGGCTTTAAGTTTTTTGGCGTTGTTACTTGAAATTTTTCAGGTTCTTTTTTAGCAGCCGACCCTTTCTTTAAAACTGGCTGTTTTGCTGGCTTATATCTAATTTTATTTGGTTCAACATCGCCAAAAATATCAGCAGAAAGCATGGGGTTAAAACGACGCTCTTCAATTGGTGTGACAATATCTAAATATTGTTCATCTATCTCTTCTATAAAACGACTCGGTTCAGAATCAATCAATTTACCCCAACGGTATCTCGACAAGGCGTAAGTTAAGTATGCTTGCTTTTCGGCACGCGTTAATGCCACGTAAAACAATCTGCGCTCCTCTTCTAGTTCGCTTCTTGTATTCATGCTCATAGCGCTAGGAAACAAATCTTCTTCCAAACCAACTATAAAGACATACGGGAACTCCAAACCTTTGGCTAAATGTATAGTCATTAACGCTACGTGGTTAGCGTCCCCTTTATCTGCATCCAAATCCGTTGCCAAGGCTACATCTTCTAAAAATTCCGCTAAATTACCTGTAGTATCTGCAATTTCTTTTTGGCCCTCAACAAAGTCTTTCATACCGTTTAAAAGCTCTTCAATATTTTCCATTCTAGCAACACCCTCTGGCGTGCCATCTTTATTGAATTCTTTTATTAGTCCTGTTGTTCTGGTCACATGTTCTGCCAATTCAAAAACATCTGCAGTTTGATTCAGTACTTGGAAACTTTCAATGAGCGTTACAAAATTTTGAAGTTTAGTTCGGGTGCCACTATTCATATTAACATTGGTCTTATCGATGTTTTTCATCACCTCAAAAATGGTACGTTCGTATCCATTTGCAGCAACAATAAGTTTATCAACCGTGGTTTGCCCAATGCCTCGTGGCGGAAAATTAATAACCCGTTTTAGCGCTTCTTCATCTGCTGGATTAATAATTAATCGCAAATACGACAATATATCTTTTATTTCTTTACGCTGGTAAAACGATAAGCCTCCGTAAATTCTATAAGGAATATCGCGCTTTCTCAAAGCATCTTCAATGGCTCTCGATTGTGCATTGGTTCTGTAAAGAATGGCAAAATCACTATTAGCTAGCTGCTCTTGCATTTTCGTTTCCCAAATGGTGCTTGCTACGTAACGCCCTTCATCCCCATCGGTTAACGAACGATTTACTTTTATTTTAGCTCCTTCTTCATTAGCCGTCCAAACAATCTTTTCTAATTTGGTTTGGTTTTTATCAATAATGGAATTAGCAGCATTTACAATATTTTTTGTAGATCGGTAATTTTGTTCCAATCGAAACACTTTCACATCGTCATAATCCTTCTGGAAATTCAAAATATTATTAATATTAGCGCCACGAAACGCATAAATACTTTGCGCATCATCACCTACCACACAAATGTTTTGAAACTTATCTGATAAGGCTCGCACGATTAAATATTGCGAATGGTTGGTATCTTGATACTCATCCACCAAAATGTATTTAAATCTATTCTGATATTTAGCCAAAACTTCAGGGAAACGTGTAAGCAACTCGTTGGTTTTAAGGAGTAAATCGTCAAAATCCATAGCGCCTGCTTTGAAACAGCGCTCTACATATTCTTTATAAATATCTCCCAATCTAGGGCGGCGCGCCATAGTATCCGCTTCAATTAATTCGGCATTTTGAAAATAGGCTCTTACTGTAATGAGGCTGTTTTTATAAGATGAAATTCTTGAACGTACCTGCTTATACTTATAAATATCCTTATCAAGCTCCATTTCTTTGATAATTGAAGCTATTAATCGGTCGGAATCTTGAGTATCATAAATAGTAAAATTGCTAGGGTACCCCAATCTATCGGCTTCAATACGTAATATTTTAGCGAAAACCGAGTGAAAGGTTCCCATCCACAAGTTTTTCGCTTCACTAGCACCTACAATACTCGCAATACGATCTTTCATTTCGCGAGCAGCTTTATTTGTAAATGTAAGCGACAAAATATTAAAAGGGTCGATACCCTTGCTCATCATATATGCAATACGATATGTTAACACACGGGTTTTACCGGAACCCGCACCAGCAATAACAATCATAGGGCCATCAATCTGAATTGTTGGCTCTAATTGCGCATCGTTTAACTGGCTTAAATACTTTTCCAAATCATCATCAATTTTATCCCGTGAAAATAACCATTGTTAGGCTTTTATTAATTCAGAATTATTAATAATTATAAACAATTACATCTTTTATTTTAAATATATTTACATTCCATAGTCATAAAAAAAATAAACACATGTTAGATTTTTTATCAAGCATAGCCTGGTGGGGTTGGGTTTTAATAGCCTTAGCGCTTGTTGCCATTCGGGATGTCTTTTTTCAAAAAAAACATACTATAAGTCATAACTACCCTATTGTTGGGCATTTACGCTATTGGTTGGAAAGTATAGGCCCTGAAATGCGGCAATATTTCGTTGCCAATAATAGAGAAGAATTACCTTTTAACCGTATAGAACGCGGTTGGATTTATGCTTCTGCTAAAAAGGAAAACAATTATGAAGGTTTTGGTACAGATAGAGATATTTATGAGCATCAGCATGTATTTATTAATAATGCGATGATGCCTTTTAAGTTGCCAGAAAACCATCCTAATAAAATCGATAAAACCTTTTTGCCTTGTGCAAAAGTTATGGGCGAATACAATAAACGAAAAAGGCCATATCGTCCGGCTTCTATTATCAATGTGTCGGCTATGAGTTTCGGCTCTTTGTCTGCGAAAGCTATAGAATCGCTAAATAAAGGCGTTAAAATAGCAGATGCATATCATAATACTGGAGAAGGCGGTTTATCACCTTATCACAGCAACGGCGGCGACGTCGTATTTCATTTTGGAACGGGCTATTTTGGTGTGAGAACCGAAGATGGTGGTTTCTCTATGGAAAAAATGATAAAACTTGTAAACGATAATCCATTCATCCGTGCCATAGAAGTAAAATTATCTCAAGGTGCAAAACCTGGTAAAGGTGGCGTTTTACCTGGAGCTAAAATAACCAAACAAATTGCCGAAATTAGAGGTGTTGAAGTCGGTAAAGATGTGCTTTCTCCACCAAATCACAAAGCTTTTTCTAATGTTCCTGAATTAGTAGATTTTATTGAAAGCATAGCTGAAGCCACAGGGCTACCTGTAGGGATCAAGGCAGCCATTGGGAAATTGGAGCAATGGGAAGAACTGGCTGATATTATGCTAAAAACTGACAAAGGTCCTGATTTTATTACGGTTGATGGTGGCGAAGGTGGTACTGGAGCTGCTCCTCCAAGCTTTGCAGACCATGTGTCATTACCTTGGGTATACGGATTCAGTGATTTATATAAATTATTCAAATCCAAAGGGTTATCCGAACGCATTGTATTTGTTGCCAGCGGAAAATTAGGCTTTCCGGCTAAAGCTGCTATGGCATTTGCTATGGGTGCAGATTGTATAAACGTTGCTAGAGAAGCCATGATGAGCATAGGGTGTATACAAGCGCAAATTTGCCATACAAATCGTTGTCCGACTGGCGTAGCTACACAAAGTAAATGGCTTCAAAATGGCATAGACCCAACTCTAAAATCGATTCGATTAGCTCAATATTTTAAAACTTTCAGAAAAGAGTTAATCGAAATAACACATGCTGCGGGTTACGAGCATCCTTGTCAATTTAAAATGAGTGATGTTGAAGTCAATGTAGACGACCACAATCTATCAAAAGAATTAAGTAAAACCTATCAATACGAGAAAACTGCAGTACCTTTTATTAGTATGCAAAGTCTAAAAGATTGTGAGCATCTGGGAGGCGCCAGATAGTAACAAAGCCGTTTCTGGTTTTTAATAATTTTTTGTACACTAAATTTAATCTGTTATGTTTGTAATTAAATAATCTCTGATGGAAATAAGCCGAATTTTAGACCTTTTTTTATTTGCAGTGCCTTCGTTAATAACTGGAGTAATTGCGTATTACTTTTTTAGAGAACATACGAAAAACGAAGATGGCAGAAGGCGATTTTTATTGAAAAAAGATTTACAAGTTAATGCGTTACCACTACGACTTCAAGCGTATGAGCGCATGGCCCTTTTTTTAGAACGTATTACACCATCTAAATTGCTTATTAGAGTTACTCCAATATCTTCAAACAAAAACGATTACGAATCTTTACTTATACAAGCCATTGAACAAGAGTTTGAGCATAATTTATCTCAACAAATCTACATTAGTGACAAATGCTGGAGCATTGTTACGACAGCAAAAAACGCAACAATTCAACTTATCAGGAAAGCTAATATGTTAGAAAAAACAGACACAGCAAATAAGTTGAGAGAAGTTGTTTTAACAGAAATGATGGAACGGAACTCACCAAGTGACACAGCACTATCATACATAAAAAACGAGGTTTCAGAGTTATGGTAAACTTTCGCGTAATTCATTAAATCGTGCTTGTTCACATTTTTCTTTAGCATAATAATATCCCTGTTGCCACCAAGAAGTCATTAGTTTTTTATTAAAAATTAACGAGTTCTCAGTTAGCTTTGATGGTGTATAGTATAAATTTAATTTTACATCTCTATTCTTTGCCGCGAGTTTGCCTATTAAAATATCACTACGCTCCACTTGATCTAATAAATGTCCAAACAGGCTAATCATTAATGAAAACGGGTTCTTTCCCAATATTTTATTATACTGCATACTTTCAGACTCTAAAATAATAGCATCTATTTCTGTAGCTCCTCGCAAAATGGCTTCACGAATAGGAACTACACAACCAAAAGCACCATCTGCATATTCAAATCCGTCTTTTTTCACTAAAGACATAAACGGAATATAGTTACATGAAATCCAAATCCAATCGCAAAACTCGTCGTAACTAAAATCTTTAATCGACTTATACTCTACAACATTTTTTGATAAATTAGAAACCGTAACAACCACATCATCTTTAGTGTCCCTGATGAGTAAATACTCTTCGTAAGTAAAATGTTTTTTTAAATATCTACGCAATGCTTTACTTTCACCAAAGGTGCGTTTCATTTTAATAAACTGCCATAATGAATTTAAAAAATCGATAGAAACGAATTCTCTATTTCCTTTTTTTCGTAGCACGAAAGGATTGACACTAAATATGTTACTCTGATTTACATTAGTAAATACTTTATGTATTTTATCTATAGCACCAACAGCCAAATGAGGGATTAACAAGCTCCCAGTTGAAGTACCCAAAAACATGTCGTAATCTCTACCTTCATCTTTAATTAAATATTCTGCAACTCCACCTGCATAGGCACCTTTACTACCTCCTCCAGAAATAACTAATGCTTTCATTGACTATAATTTGTGTTTAACTCTATATCTTTCGAGGGGTAATTATTTAAAACTTTTTGTGCCATATATTTAATTTTCTAACGGACTAACTTCTTGGTTTTTAAATTTAGCAAAATTATAGCCATCATGCCACCATTTTGTCATTTTCTCTTTATCAAATATTAACGAATTGGTTGTTAAAACCGTTGGAGCATAATAAAAATTAATAATTGCATTGTTATGAGAGGCTACGAATTTACCTATTTTTATATTTTGAGACTCAATACGGTCGAGCATAAAACTAAACATATTGGTTAATAACGAAAAAGGGTTTTTAGACGGTAATCTGTTTAACTGATTAATTTCAGTTTGCAAAATAATGGTATCTACTTCGGTAGCACCGCGTTGTATGGCAGCTTCTATAGGTACCATGCTTCCCAAACCGCCATCGGCATATTCGCATCCGTTTTTTTTAACTAAGGTCATAAAAGGTGTGTAATTACAAGAAATCCATACCCAATCACAAAACTCGGAATAATCAAAATCTTTAATAGACTTATATTCAACTTGATTTAGCGATAAATTTGATACTGTAACCACGATATCCAACATGGAGTTTTTCAAAACCGTAAATTCTTCCTCAGTAATTGTTTTTCTTATTAAAGCTTTTAAATTTAAACTCTCACCAAAAGTCTTACTTCCTCTTAAAAAGTTCAACAACACATTTAAATGATTAATTCGGATATTCTGAACGCCGTGTTTTCGTGTTACATGAAATGGACAAACGCTAAAAATACTGTCGTTATTCACGGTGGTATAAACAGATTTAATTTTATCAATTTTTTTTAAAGCCAAATGAGAAACAAGCAAACTACCTGTTGATGTCCCCAAAAACAGTTGATATTCTCGTTTTAAATCTTCAATAAGAAATTGAGATACACCGCCTGCAAATGCACCTTTACTCCCACCGCCAGATATTACTAATGCTTTCATTGATATTGCTTTACTAATTCTTTAGCAAACTTTGAGAATCGCCAATTATGATGCTTTGTAGCTTGCTCTAAATTAACTTGACAAGCATCATGGCAAGCTTTAATTTGATTTAAATACTGAAAGGCATTCAGCCTTACCTCAAAACCAAAAACTGGACTTGTGTAATAAGTCAGTTCTTCAAAATACTGTGTTTTAAACTCGGCATTATAATCCTCTGTGATTAAAGCCAAAGTTAACCAAAGTATTCTTACGTTTTTATCTTTAAACCCTTGAACACCTTTGGTTTTATTTAAATATTTTTGTCGCTCTTGCGGAAAGTTTTTCCATAAATTATACAAAGCTGCTTCAATAGTAACATACGAATCATCCTCAAGAAGCGATTCATAATCTGTTTTTAATGCTTCTGAAATTTCAGATTTAGTGAGCGCTATGGCTTGTCGGATTTTAATATCGTTTGTGTTTAATGCTTTTTTAAATATCGAATCGTGAACAAGTCTTGTTTCATCTTTTAGAAATAATCGTCGTTTAAGTTCTGAACTTTCAGCCTGTTCCCAATAACTGTTAATGCTTGAATTTATTGAATGGGACGAAAACATAAGTTGTTCATCTAACTGAAGCATTTTTGAAATCTCATCAGAACTACTTTTTAATGCATTTATACAATCTTCATACAAAAAGGATTTACTTTCTAACCAATCCGCCACAAATGATTTTAAATCTAAGCCACTCGCCTTTTCAACTTCACTAATAAAATCGGTTGTTTCTACATTTTTAAAGGCATGCTTTTCTAGATAATTTTTCACAGCTAACTTAAAAGCTTTATCGCCTACTTTTTCGCGCAATATGTGCAATACCCAAGCCCCTTTTTTATAAAACGTCGTACTACTCGATTTTGGATTTAACAACGCTGTACTTTGTCCTGCTTGATCTTGTGCTAATAATTCTTGAGCATAATCGTATAATCGCCAATGGTAATAATTGTCACCAAAAATATCACGTTCTGCTAGTAAAGCATAATATGTAGCAAACCCTTCTTGCAACCAATGATGTGTCCCAGAGGTTTCAGTAACCAAATCACCAAACCATTGATGTGCTAATTCATGAGCGTTAACGTTCACATAGTTTTTATCAATAAAAGCAATCTCATCTATCACGAAGCTATCAGCAAATATAGTAACACTAGTATTTTCCATTCCTGCATATAAAAAGTCTTTTACAGGTACTTGCTTATAGTTTTGCCAAGGATATGGAACACCAATCTCTTCTTCAAGAAAATCAAACATCTGTTTGGAATAGCGATAGGTTGGCTCGAATTTTAATGAGTCTTCTGGATAGTAATACATTTCTAGAGGAATGCCACATTTAGCATGTTCTACTTTCTTCTCATATTTCCCGATAACCAATGCTACCAAATAACTTGCCATAGGGTTTTGCATATCAAATTGCCATAAATCATATGTAGGCGTTTCTCGTTTTGAAACCATGCTGCCATTAGAAACTACTTGATATCCTTTAGGCGCTACAATTGTTAAATCGAACTCAATTTTATCATTCATATCATCGATAGAAGGCAGCCAATTACTTGTGTATTTCCCTTGGCCTTGAGTCCACAACTGGTTTTGCGACTCATTATCCCAACCTATAAAATACATGGCTTTTTTAGGTGATGCGAAAAACAGAAAATTTAATGTGTGTGTTGAATTTGCTTTAAAACTGTGATAAATGATTAACTTATTACCATCGTTTTTAAATTTTACGGGGGTTTTATTTAGAGCTACGTTCATGAATTTCATGTTTTGAGCATCTAAATACACCGAGTCGGTATGTTTTAAAATATCAAACTTGACTTGATAAGAATTGAAAACCGTGCTATCAACCTTAATCTGGTTAAAAAGAAGTACTGATTCAACGTGTTTGAAATCTACAAATTCCGTTTGTTGAGCTATTAAAAAATTAACGCTCAAACATAAAATAAAGATTATACGATTCATGATTTTAAATATAATCAAAGATTAATTCAAAATCATAAAATCCAATTAAAAACTATGAAACTCGATTAAATTAGCCTCGTAGTATTGATTACCTAATTTATTTAACAAATTTCTAATAACGTTACTATCACCATCAATTGCAATTGCAGAATATCCGGTATCGTTCAATTTACCTAATCGTAAATCCTTAATATTAATGCCTTTAGATGCTAATGCTGACAATAAAATCAACAGAACCCCAGGCGCATTGTGATGTTTAGTTAGAATAACTTTATCACTCAAAGCTAGATTTAAACGCACTCCATCCATTTCAAGCAAATAAACGCCTTTACTGTAGTAGTTAGGTAAAACGGCATTTTCTTGATACGTTAATTTTTGAAACAAGCCTGAATCCGTACCGTTTATAAAATCAATTGCGCTCTGTACTTTCCCGTTTTTATTAGCTAAGGATAAGAACGCCACTGCAGTCCCATCATTATTAGATTTTAAGCGTGCTGTTTCCACATTTATGCCTTCTGAAGCCAACGTGTTAAACAATGAAGAAATGACTCCAGGCTTATCTAAATGCTCTGAAAACAATCCATTTACAATATGCTGCGTGTTTTTAGGAATTTCGTTTGTTACGGTTATTGATTTGCCCCATTTGCGAATTCGAATGGCGTTGTAATCGCCCATTCCAGTTGCACTTCGGTATAAATCTACAAACTCAGAAAACGAGCCACCAAAAGAAAAATCTGGAATGATACGTCTTTGATTGTCATCTAACCTCTGATTTAACAACTCAATACCCTTGTTTAAAACGGTATATTTTACTTTTAAATCGTGATCGTCATAAATAGTTCGGTTCTCAGGAATTAACTTTGAGTAACTCACATAACTCTCGTAACCAGCCTCTTGAATATACTCTAAACTTTCTTTATAATTTAAACCGTAATATTTAACATGATGTGTATCTGTACCTACACAAACGGGGATTTCAAGCTCGTTAGCGCGTCTTAGAATACTTTGTATTGGATACACGCCTACGCCTTTAAATTTACCCGCCATATTAACATCTAAAGACAAATTTCTGTCTGCTATGAGTTCTAAAAGCGTTCTAAATTTATTGGCTAAAGGATGTGCACTTGTTTCAAAATTCACTAACGCCTCGGGCATATCAACATTCAGTTTTGGTAAATCAATATGACCAATAATTTGAATCATATCACCAAAACACTCAATCATTTGGATCATTTCATTGAAATAACCGTCCCAATACGCTTCTAAACTCCCTCTTAATTTAAGCAATTCCAGAGCCTCCTCTTTTGACCCATCATAAGGCAAACCTTCAGGAGCAAAATGCACAGAACCAATAACATAATCAGCATCTTCTGCTTGAAATATTTTAGATCGACTCCACTGCAAACCTAAATCAGGACCCATCCATTCTAACTCAACGCCGTATTTAATATTGATTTGACCTTCGTATTTTTTACGAAGATTCGCAATACGTTTTGGGTAATTTAAATACGATTTATTACCGCGAATAAACTTCACATTCGTTTCTCTTTCAGCGGTATAGCGAAAATTTGTTAAACGAGGTGAATGTATAATAAACGTAATACTTGGGTTACCAGCTTCAATAGCCTTATCAACTATATCTTCTAGTTTATCAATTCCATGTTTTACATGATCTTGCTCTGTTCCCGCATGAATACCATGTGTTTCCCAAATAAATTCGTTGAGTTTTCTCATCAATTAATGTGCATTAAAATTTCGGTAATGATTGCCAAATTTAACCATTGAAATATAAATATGCTCGATAATTTACTTTTTTCAACATATTTCAAAAAGAATTCTCATTTTCCAACAAAAATTTTCGAAATACAATACAATTTTAAGAATTTAATAAGTCCTGTTTTTTAATTGATTTCATTAATTTCGCTTCTATGTCTGTTAATTTGCAAACTCCCATAGATTATTTAAAAGGCGTAGGCCCAAATCGTGCCGATTTACTGCGTAAGGAGTTAAGCATTCACACGTATCAAGATTTACTCAATCTATTCCCAAACAGATACTTAGACAGAACACAGTATTACAAAATAAGTCAACTACAACGCAACAATGCCGATGTACAAATTATAGGTAAAATCATTAGTTTTAAAGAAGTTGCTCAGAAACGAGGCAAACGTTTAGTTGGCACATTTCAAGATGAAACTGGGACTATGGAACTGGTTTGGTTTCGTGGGCAAAAATGGATAAGAGAAAGCTTAAAACTAAATACAACTTATGTAATTTTCGGAAAAACCAATTGGTTTAACGGTAAATTTAATATGCCGCATCCGGAGCTTGAATTGCTTGAAGAACACGAAAAAAATTTACGATCTGCAATGCAACCTGTTTATCCTTCAACAGAAAAGCTAACAAACAAAGGCATAACCAATCGCGTGATTAGTAAAATCATGCAGCAATTGTTTATTGAAACCAATGGGAAATTTACAGAAACACTTTCTGATAATTTAAGATCTGAATTAAAATTAATCAGCAAATCTACAGCGTTGTTTAATGTTCATTTTCCGAAAAACCAAGAACTACTTTCAAGAGCCCAATTCAGGTTAAAATTTGAAGAATTGTTTTATATTCAACTCCAATTAATTCTTAAAAATTTAATCCACAAATCAAAAATAAAAGGATTTCCTTTCAAACAAGTTGGCGAGTATTTTAACACCTTTTACAAAAGCCATTTACCCTTCGAATTAACCAACGCACAGAAACGTGTTTTAAAAGAAATTCGTGCCGATTTGGGTAGCAATGCACAAATGAATCGTTTATTGCAAGGTGATGTTGGTTCTGGAAAGACCATAGTAGCCTTCATGTCAATACTCATGGCGCTTGACAACAATTTTCAAGCATGCTTAATGGCGCCGACTGAAATTTTGTCAGTTCAGCACTATAACGGTTTAGTTGAATGGTGTAATGATTTAAATATCAGTATAAAACTGTTAACTGGTTCAACTAAAACTTCAGATAGAAAAAAAATTCATGAATCTTTAGAAAATGGTGAATTACAGATACTAGTTGGCACCCATGCCTTGCTTGAAGATAAGGTGAAATTTAAAAATTTAGGACTTGCTATTATAGACGAACAACACCGATTTGGAGTCGCACAAAGAAGTAAATTGTGGAAAAAAGGACACACTCAAAGCCCTCCTCAATCCTCCCATGGGGAGGAAGTAAAAAAGATACTTAAAAAGTATATGACTGCTCGACCATCAGTCTATAAATTATTAAAAGAATTACAGGTTAAAAACAAAAACCAACCTACAGAAGCCGAATCTGTTTTATGGGAATGTTTGAGAAATAAAAAGTTAGAATATAAATTTAGGAGACAACATATAATCGACGAGTTTATTGTTGATTTTGTAAACCTAGAAAAAAATTTAATTATAGAAGTTGATGGTGGTTATCACAATACTATCGAACAAAAAGAAGCTGATGAACTAAGAACACAAATTCTAAGAGAAATTGGTTTTAAAGTAATTCGGTTTACAAACGAACAAATTATTGGAGATCTAGATAATGTATTGAACTATATCTCGAAATCATTGAAAAGCCTCCCTTCTGGGGAGGTTGGAGGGGCCTTTATCCCGCCCCACATTCTCGTTATGACAGCAACACCAATTCCTAGAACTTTAGCTATGTCGGTTTATGGCGACTTAGATATTTCGATTATTGACGAATTACCACCAGGAAGAAAGAGCATTAAAACGGTACATCGCTATGACAAAAACCGATTAAATGTATTTAAATTTATACGTGATGAAATTTCTAAAGGAAGACAAATTTATATCGTCTATCCTTTGATTCAAGAAAGTGAATCGATGGACTATAAAGATTTAATGGATGGTTATGAAAGTATTTCTAGAGATTTCCCGATGCCAGAATACCAAATATCTATAGTTCATGGTAAAATGAAGCCTGCCGATAAGGATTATGAAATGCAGCGCTTTATAAAAGGTGAAACTCAAATTATGGTGGCCACAACGGTTATTGAGGTTGGTGTTAATGTTCCAAATGCATCGGTAATGATTATAGAAAGCGCAGAACGTTTTGGTTTATCACAATTACATCAATTACGAGGACGCGTTGGTCGAGGAGCGGAACAAAGTTTCTGTATTTTAATGACTAGTCATAAATTAAGTAACGATAGTAAAACGCGTTTAGAAACCATGGTAAGAACCAATGATGGATTTGAAATTGCCGAAGTAGATTTGCGCTTACGTGGTCCGGGAGATATTATGGGTACACAGCAAAGCGGTGTTTTAAATCTAAAAATAGCCGATATTATAAAAGACAACGACATCTTACAATTAGCAAGACATCATGCCAAATCTATTCTAAAAATAGATCCTTCGCTAGCACTTTCAGAACATCAAGTAATTCTAAATACCTACAGACAACTGAGCAAATACAAAAATATCTGGAATTATATTTCTTGATAATAGAACGAAAAAGACGGTAAACTTAACTGAGAGTTTGTTTAAAAACACGTAACTCGCATTAGGGATAGAGGCATTGTTGGAGCTCTCCCGATTTTTCTTCAGGAAGCGACTGCTGAAATGTTTACATTCATGAGTTCATTAATATAAAATTTAAATCAACGAACTAAAGCCCGACCTTTAGGGAATGCCCAAATAATAAAATCGCCCATTTTAATGATTATAACTACTTTTACAAAAAACAAAAAAGTATGCTTGGTTTAAAATTAGCAACCGATCCGCGTTGGGTAAATATTGTAGAATCGAATATTGAAGAGATTTTAACTGACCATGCTTGGTGTGAGCAAAAAGCGGCTACCAATGCCATAACCATTATTACGCTAAATTCTGAACATACCGATTTGGTTACCGACTTGCTAATACTTGCACAGGAAGAATTAGAGCACTTCCAGATGGTGCATGATATTATAAAGAAACGTGGCTTCAAACTTGGTAGAGAACGAAAAGACAGTTATGTAAATGAGTTATATAAGTTTATGAATAAAGGCGGAAACAGGCTGCAGTGCATGGTTGATAGGTTATTGTTTTCTGCTATGATAGAAGCTAGAAGTTGTGAGCGTTTTAAGTTGCTTTCTAAAAAAATTAAAGACCCTGAATTGGCTAAGTTTTATCACGATTTAATGATAAGTGAAGCTGGCCATTACACCACGTTTATTGGTTTTGCGCGTAAATACGGTAAAGATATTGATGTTGACAAACGCTGGCAAGAACTGATTGATTTTGAAGCTGAAGTGATTAAAAACTACGGCAAATCTGAAACCATACATGGATAAAAGCTCAACCATTTAAATGATTGAGCTTTTAACTGCTGATTGTAGTTTGATTGATGTTTGTTGACGTACTCCAAATTAGACAGTTTATTTATACCATCTTGTTAGCATTTTGTTAAATATCTTTATAACTCTGTTAATTAACATTTTAACACTTAATCTTTCCATTACAAAATCAGGTTTAGATTGATTAACTTTGCATTCCTTATATTTTTATAGTCTATTTTAAGGCATGATAAACATCCACGAAAAAACATTACAGGATTTAGAGTTTCAAACGGTTTTACAACAGGTAAGCGAGCTTTGTGTTACGCCTTTGGGGAACGAAAAAGCATTGCAAATTTCACCTTTTAAAACTTCAGAAGAACTGCTTAACGCTCTAAAATTAACTAATGAATATGTATCATCTTTTTACAACGATAACCGCTTGCCTAATCATAGTTTTGATACGATTTCTAAAGAAATAAAACTTCTTAATATTGAGAATACCTATTTAGAGGTTCATGGTTTAAAGAAAATTGTTGCCATGTCTAATACGGTGAACGACATTGTAATCTTTCTTAAAAAATTTCAAGAGTATTATCCTGCCTTAAACACTTTTTCGTCGCATATTGAAGTGACAAAAGCAATCATAGAAAAGGTAGACGCTATAGTAGACCGCTTTGGCGACATAAAAGACAACGCCTCTAGTCTATTGTTTGAATTACGACAGTCGATAAACAAAATAAAAGGAAAAATAAATGCAAGTTTCGCTACTGCATTAAACAACTACCACGGTTTAGAATATTTAGATGATATTCGAGAATCTGTTGTAGACAACAAACGTGTTTTGGCTGTAAAAGCCATGTATCGCCGTAAGGTTAAAGGCTCCATAATGGGCGGAAGCAAAACAGGAAGCATCGTATATATCGAGCCCGAAACCACTTTACAGTACACTCGAGAATTAAACAATTTAGAGTACGAAGAGCAGGAAGAAGTAATTCGTATTTTAAAAGAAGTCACCAATTTTATTCGTCCGTTTTTACCTTTATTAAAAGATTATCAAGAGTTTTTAATTGCCATAGATGTGATTTCCGCGAAAGCGAAATACGCTAAATCTATGAATGCGATTCTACCTGAATTTTCGGAAGACAAAAGCATGTATTTGCGCGATGCTTATCACCCACTGCTCTACTTAAATAATTTAGAAAAGAACGAAAAAACCTTTCCACAAACCATAGAATTAAAACAAGACAGCCGTATTATAGTTATTTCTGGTCCCAATGCAGGAGGTAAAAGTATTACCCTAAAAACAGTGGGATTATTGCAAGTGATGCTGCAAAGTGGCATGTTAATTCCAGTGCACGAGCGCAGTAAAGTGTGTTTATTCGATAGAATTTTAAGCGATATTGGCGACAATCAATCTATTGAAAATCATTTAAGCACATATAGTTATCGCTTAAAACAAATGAATTACTTCCTTAAAAAGTGTAACAAAAACACGCTATTTTTAATTGATGAATTTGGTACTGGAAGTGACCCTGAACTTGGCGGCGCTTTAGCTGAAACGTTTTTAGAAGAATTTTATCATCGCGAAGCCTTTGGCATTATTACAACACACTACTCCAATTTAAAGATTCTTGCCAACGAGTTGCCATTTATGCTTAATGCCAATATGTTGTTTGATGAACGCAGTTTAGAACCACTTTTCAAACTCGTTATCGGTCAAGCCGGAAGTAGTTTTACCTTTGAAGTTGCCCAGAAAAATGGAATTCCTTATAGTTTGATAAACCGAGCTAAAAAGAAAATTGAACGTAGTAAAGTCCGTTTTGATGCAACTATTGCTAAACTTCAAAAAGAGCGTTCAAAGCTTGAAAAAACAGGGCAATCACTCAAACAAAACGAAAAGAAGAAAAGTGAAGAAGCCGATAAGTTAGAGGAAATCAATGCGAAGGTTCAAAAAAAATTGGAGAGCTATCAAGAGTTATATGACACCAATCAGCGCCTCATTTATTTGGGACAAAAAGTTAATGATATTGCTGAGAAATACTTTGAAAACAAGCAGAAAAAAGCATTAATGTCTGAGCTTTTTAAATTGGTTCAAATAGAAAACTCCAAGCGTAAAAAGGTTTCTGCGAAAGCGAAAAAAGCCATTAAAGCTAAAGAAAATCAAGTAAAACAAGAGGTTGAAAAGAAAGTAGAAGTTATAAGGAAAAAGAAAAAAGAAGCCAAACAAAAGGAAAAAGAAAAACCAGCAGCACCAAAGCCAACATTAAAAGTAGGAGACCGCGTGCGCATGTTAGACGGCCGTTCGGTTGGTAGTATCGATAAGTTTGAAAAAGGAAAAGCCATTGTAAATTACGGTATGTTTACAACCAATGTGAACATAGAATTGCTAGAATTGGTTGAAGCAGTTAAAAAATAATTTTTTTAACTTTAAATAAAAAAAGCATGAAAATGAAATTAACGAGATTTTATCTTATCGGACTGATTGCCATTTTTTGTTCCTGTAGCAGTTCTAATAACGAAGATGAACAGGAAATTGAAAATGAGCCAATTGAAACCACCGACGACGATGCAAAAATAGTATGGAAAAATTGGTATTTATCGGTTCCTCTTAATCGTGGTAATGGCAGCGCTACTTCCATTTTTTATCAGGATATTGTGAATGATAGACTTACTGATGCTGAGGCTGAGTATTTCTATAAAAATGAAGATGGTAGCTACACCATGTTTACCAAATTTACTGGATTTACAACTTCAGGATTATCAGAATTAGGAGGAAAATATTGTAGAACGGAACTGCGTGAATTTTGGAGAGGAAATCAATCTACATCTGATAATTGGTCCATGTCCACTGGAACTCACATTTTAGAAAGCACCTTGAAAGTTGATTTTGTTGAAGGCAACGGCAGAACCATTGTAGCGCAAATTCACGGTAAAGAAACTGCAGGTCTTGAAGGCGCTCCAGCCACCGTTAAAATAAGATGGAATAGCGGAACTCTTCAAATTGATTATTACACCAAACCAGATGCTGGCGAACTTTGGACAAGTGCTTTTGATGATAAAATTGATGTAGGTGTTGTAGACAATGAAATTTTCACCTTTAAAATAAAAATTGAAGATGGTAAATTTTATTACGGTTTAGTTTGTGAAGCAAAAAGCATAAACATTGACTATACTTTGATTTACGACTACGTTGGCAATGGTTATGCGCACGAAAACTACTTTAAAACTGGTAATTATTTTGGTTGGCACGATGATTATGAAAAAACAGCGCAGGTTGTTTTGTATGAAGTCAAGACTGAGCACTTTTAACACTAATATGTTTATTTGAATATAAATCTCTTTAAAAAGAAGCTTAAACTGGATAAAGAAACGGATTTAAACCAGTTCTTAAATACACTGTAAAGTCGTATCTTTACTAGGTGGAAATCAATATACCAAAACATAAAAAATTAATCCTATTCGACGGTGTTTGTAACCTTTGCAATAGCTCGGTATTATATGTTATAAAACGGGATAAGAAGCAACGATTTATGTTCGCTCCTATACAAAGTAAGGTTGGCGAACAAATTATTCAAAAGTTTAATATCGATACAACTCAAGTCGATTCTATAATTTTATATCACCCAGAAAAAGGGGTTCATTACAAATCTACAGCGGCGTTAAAAATAGCGTCGAGATTAGGGTTTCCAACAAATGTATTAGCTATATTTTTAATTGTTCCCAATTTTATTCGCAATTGGGTTTACGATTATATTGCCAAAAATCGCTTCAAATGGTATGGTAAGAAAGAAGCTTGTATGATTCCTACTCCTGAGCTGAAAAATAAATTTTTGGAATAGTTTTTTATCCGAAATAGTCTCTACTTCAAACTTTTTAGAATAAAATCCACCTTTTTATTGGCATTTTTATTTTCAGCGTAAGCATCGGTGATGTGTTTTGAAGGAAGCGCAAGACCTTTATCAATTAAGGTAGTAATTTCGTTTGCATATACCAACGACACTTTGCCTGTTAACAGCAAGCTTAAATCTTTCCCCGCATGATAGTAATCGTAAATCTTTTTTAGTCCTGTTAAGTACAGATAATCTTTAGTAAATCCGCCACCACGATGGGCTCTAACGGTAATATAGAAGGCTTCTTCACGTTCTAAATCATATTGATTATGTAACAACCTAAAAGTTCTTGAAAATGTATACCCTTTTGCTAAACTATCAACTGCGATCACACGGTAAGCCAGCTCTTTTAATCTTTTTATAGTTAAATTATTACTCATATATTCTGAGAAAACTGCCAAACCTTCTTGCGTTTCTTCGTTATTTGGGAAACCATGCGAAAATATCTTTAAAGGATGTAATAAACCGTTCATTGTAGTTACCATATGCACTCCAATTTCATGATTTGTTAGTACCGCAATCTCATTTTCAGAATACTTGTGATTGGAATTTAAAACTAAGGTTTTAACATTATTTAAAACCATAGCTATCGCGGATATTTTATCGGAATATTTTATGTTATAACTAAAATCGTATTTTTTAGAATAGTCTTTAAAAAACACTTCGGTCTCAGTGGCAGTATATTTTGGTTTAAAAACGCCTTCCTCCTGGTTTTCTTCTTCAAAATGAAGGATGAATTTAGCATTTTCAACATCATTTTCGGTAGGCGTACCAAAACAACGTAAACAGTTGTAGTAGAATTTTTTACCATCTCCAATGGTTTGTATACATTGTATTAAGCCTGAATAGGCATAAATAATATCTTCATATAAATTTTTAACTGTAGTGTCTTCTATTTGCTCTAAAGGCAAAGTAAACAAAGCGCGGTGCAGCTTAAACCTATCAAAATTAATTTCTGGATATTTGAACACCGGATCTGATAAATACTTCGATGAAAAAAAACGTATTTTTTCCTCTTCAATATTTGTTGGATTCACATAGCTTAACAATTCTATTTGTTTTACAAGTGAATCTATTTGTTCGTCAATATCTAAAAGGGCTTTAGTAGCCACATCATGTTTCATATATTATAAACCTATTATTTAAAGGTATTGTAAGTGCTTTGAGCATGTTCAGGGATGCGAAAAGCTAATTCTTTATGCACTGCATTAACCACTTCTGGATAAATAACTTGCTCATTCTCATCACAATATACCTTTGCGATTTCGGTTGCCAAAACTAATGTATTTTTAAAATTTTGAGTAATATATTTTAAAAAATAACCATTGCCTTGAAAAGTGTCGTTAATTTTTGAAGTTGATTTTATGCCATTAGGAAACTCTATTTCAGACAAACTTTGCCTCCAAGTTTCAACCGTGTTTCCAAATCGGGCATTATCGATATTGCTTGTGCCTAAATTCCAAGTTGGCACCTCCCTATCCCATCGTTTCCAATTATAGCTATGCATATCATAAACGGTGCAAAATCCGAATTTAGACTCTAATTGATTTATTAAAGCATGAACTACCTTATAAAAATTATTGTGTTTTTTAATACTTTTATTAATCATGGCTTCAGAAAGCGGATTTTTCCAAAGTTGTTTTCCCCAAGCATCAAAATAAATAGCATGATTAGGAGCACGATTTAAATCATACTCAAAACGTGAATCGCAACCAGCAATAACAATCGGGTGTGATATTACCATGTTTTTGGTTTCAGGATCTTCTTCATACCACCGTTCGAATTGGGTATGTAAACACGGTTCCCATAGTTCTTTTCTAAACTGATGTCCGTCATGCACCGCTGCGCATGCATAAGGCACATACTCGTCAATTTTTATAGTAAACGCATAATCTGCAGACACCGCTTCAATCGTTTTACCAGCCTCAATATTTGCAATAATTTCGGCAACAGTTAATCTAGTCATCTTTAAGAATCTTTTTTAACTGATTATAAATCATTTGTTCTACAACATCATAATTTCCATCTGCAAAAGCCATGAGTTTAATATCGGCGAATAAATCTGCGAAATCGTTGCGATAATAATCATGAGATTTTACAGCTTCTATAATATTTTGAATGCTTTGGTAATCACTATCCTTTTCAAATTGCGCACTCACTCGATTATAAACCTGCTTATTTACCCGACTTAAAATATATTTTTTTTCTACATGAGATTCACTCAAATCTGAATGCGAAACATACATTAAAATATAGGCTAACAATTCATTCTTTGTCCAAGTACTGGGTTTATCCATTTCACCTGTTGTGAGTGTTCCATATTCGGTCCACGACCCATCATAAACCGAAATATTCTTATATCCAGACAATTCTGCACCTAAAGCTAAAACGCAAGCCGTAATGCCAGATCCACATGAAAAAATAATAGGTTCGTGTTGTTCTGCGACCATATAAAAGGCCTTGGCTAGCTCTTTTTTAGATTTTAAAACGCCGTTATTAAGTAAATCGGTATATGGTAAATTAACAGAGTTAGGAATAGTTCCCATGCGCAATCCTTCTCTTGGTTCTGGCTCTTTACAATTAAACCTACCAGCAGACCGTGCATCAATAATTTTATGTGTTTTATCTTGTGAAGCGTAAACAATGTCATCAAAAAACTTCATGTAATGCGGTTGAAGTTTAGCAACAAAATCGCCTTGTTCAACATCATTAGGCTTCATTTTCTCTGTTGGAAATCCCGCTTTTTTCCATTCTGGGAATCCACCATTTAAAACCGCAACATTATCAAATCCAAAAGCTTTGAATAGCCACCAAACACGAGCACTAGAGTAAATACCTTTATCATCATAAACTACAATAGCACTATTTTGATTGATACCTAAAACTCTGGCTTCCTTTTGAAATTGTTGTGCAGAAGGAAACGCACTTGGAAATTCTTTCGTGGTGTCGCTAAACTTTTGTTTTATATCGAAAAATTTAGCGTTCAAAATTTGTTCGTGAGATGCATCAAATGGTTTGGCTATAGTACCATCTAAAACCACCAAATTTTCAGCATTTAAGCGCTCATGAAGCCATTTTACCGAAACAATTGGAGAAATGAAGGATTTGATGAATGTCATGTTAATTATTTTTTCAGAAAATAATAATATGTTAATGTTTCTCGCTCTAAAAACTAGGAATAGTACTAGGCATCTTCAACAGCTTTTCGCAATCTTGAACGCCTATCGAAAGCTTGAAGTTTATCTATAACTTTCATTTCAAGAAAATCGATAACTTTTTCTTCTATTTTAGTTTTTAGCTTATATACTTTATTGATGTAGGTGATACCTCCAGGAGACATAACATTTACTTCAACCAGTTTACCACCAATAACATCAATACCAACAAAATAAAGTCCGTCGTTCACCAGTTTAGGTCCAATTTGTTTGCAAAGTGCCTTTTCTTCTTTCGTTAATGCGTGCCTTTGAACACTGCCTCCTGCTGATACATTCGAACGGTGGTCTTCCTTACCGGGAACGCGTTTCATGGCACCAACTGGCTCACCATTTAGAATTAGAATACGCACATCGCCTTGGTCTGCACCTTCAATATAATCTTGAAGTATAACGTAACTAGACGAACCATCGCTATTATTAATATAAAAGTCTAATAAAGAGTTAACGTTACTCATGGCCGATTTTTCGATAAGTATCACTCCAGAACCTCCATAGCCGTTAAGTGGTTTCAAAATCATTTTATCTGCTTTCGACTCTTTGATTTGCCTAATTAGATAGTTTTTGCTTTTTGATACATGAGTTGCCGGTATGATATTACTATGTGCATCGCCGAAAGCAGCGGTATATAATTTATTGTTTGCTTCTCGCATACCTTCTAGAGAATTCATAATAAAAACATCGTCTTTAACTGAATCCAGAAAGTTAAGCATAATTGGATCTAACGGGGGGTTAGCTCTAAAGAATATAACATCGAATCCTGCAAGGGGTAACATTTCCTCTCGAAGTTCTACTTTATTGTAAAAGGATTTTAATGATGAAGGTGTTTTATCCATTCGACTAATAACCGAGCAATTGGCAGTAGTTACACTGTTGCGAATGGTTAAATCTGCAGGAATACACATGGCTACACCATGTTTTCTTTTAACACATTCTTTTATTAGCGCTAAGGTTGTATCATCTTCTGGGATTATTTCGTCCCAAGGATACATGATGAAGCAAACATTCATGCTTTATAGATTTTGATTAAAGATTAAATATTCCTTTAAATTTAAAAATTTTATTTCACTTCGTCGTAATGGTCGTCCCATTCTTTTGGTTGAGGATCATGTAATTTATCTAAAGATTTGGCTACCATCATAGATACGGTAGCATCTCCCGTAACATTTACAACGGTTCTACACATATCTAATGGGCGGTCTACAGCAAAAATCAGTGCTAATCCAATAGGAAGTAATTCGGCAGGAAAACCAATAGATTCTAATACTATAACCAGCATAACCATTCCTGCACTAGGCACTGCAGCACTACCAATAGATGCTAATAAAGCTGTAGCTACTATAACCAATTGATTAGTAAAAGTTAAACCCTCTGGCCATATGACTTGCATGATAAACACCGCAGCAATACCTTGATATAAACTGGTTCCATCCATATTTACGGTAGCTCCAACTGGAAGCACAAAACCTGACACTTCTTTATCTACACCTAAATGTTCTTCCACACGCTCCATAGTTACAGGAAGTGTTGCCGCACTACTACTTGTTGAAAATGCTAAAAGTTGTGCTGGACTAATTTGTTTTAAAAACCACATCGGATTTTTTTTGGTGTATACGGTTATTAAAATCAAATAAAAACCTATCATTAACATCAGTCCACCAACCACACAAAGCGCATAGTAAAGCAGTTTTACAAGAATTTCGGTATCGTCAAAAGCAATAATAACGTTAGCTAATAATGCGAATACTGCATAAGGTGCAAAAAGCATAATTAAATCTACCATTTTCATAACTACTTCGTTTAGCGAATCGAAGAAATCTACTAAAGGTTTCGCTTTTTCCTCTCCAATTAAAAGCAAGCAAATACCAACAAATAAGGCGAAAAATATAACTTGAAGCATTGAAGCTTCTACAAAAGATTCAAAAATATTACTTGGAAAAATATCAACTAAAGCTTGCAATGGACCCGCATCTTTTTGTGCCGATGCCTTCATTAACTTATCGGTTACGCCTGCGTCGTTTTCGTATTTTAGTTTGATTTTTTCTATAGTTTCTTGCGGCATTCCCTTTCCTGGTTTAACCACATTTACTATACTTAAGCCAATAACAATGGCTACTAAAGTTGTTGTTATATAAATTCCTATAGTGCGTAAGCCCATAGATTTTATTTTAGAAATATCCTTTAAATCTGAAATTCCTTTAATTAACGAGGCTAATATTAAAGGCACTGCAATTAACTTTAAAAGATTAATGAAAATGGTTCCGAAAGGTGCGATCCAGTCTGTTACAAATCCTTTACCGCCATCAACGGTATTCATTATAAAACCAAAAATGATTCCAAGAACCATTCCTATAATAATCTTCCAATGTAATGCTAGTTTTTTCATGTGCTATTAAATATTGTTAGTCGCGAACAAGATAAGTATTTTAAATTTTTACAGCATGTGATTTTATAAAAATGCCAAGTACAAACAATAAGTACAGGCCATTACTGATGATTTAGCCCCGATTGAAACGGCATCCTTTTTTGTGCTAAACCCAAAAATTAAGCTTAACTGAAATTTAGTTTCAAAAACTAAGCACTATGATATACTGCAATAAGTTCAGCACAAGAAAGATATAGTGGAAAGCGGGAAATAGCTTCAAATAAAAAAATTATCCTTTAGCTATCTCTCCTATTTCGGCAATGAATTTATCGCCCAAAACATCGGCTTCTTGTTGAGATTTTGCCTCGGTATAAATTCTGATAATAGGCTCTGTGTTACTTTTACGAAGGTGAACCCAACTTTCTGGAAAATCGATTTTTACACCATCAATGGTGGTTAGTTGCTCGTTTTGGTAACGCTTTTCGATGGTTTTTAAGATCCCATCGACATCTAAACCAGGTGTTAATTCGATTTTCTTTTTACCCATAAAATAACTTGGGTAGGTTTTTCTTAGCGCGCTTACACTCATTTTTTTATCGGCTAACAAGCTTAAAAACAACGCCACACCAACCAAAGCATCGCGACCATAATGTGCGTCTGGATAAATGATACCGCCGTTGCCCTCGCCACCAATAACAACCTTATTTTTTTTCATGAGTTTCACTACGTTTACCTCTCCAACGGCACTGGCTTCGTAGGTTCCGCCATGTTTTTCCGTAACATCGCGAAGGGCTCTTGTTGAACTCATATTGCTCACTGTATTTCCTGGTGTTCTGCTTAATACATAGTCTGCACAGGCTACCAAGGTATATTCTTCACCAAACATTTCGCCATTTTCGTCCATAAAAGCTAGACGATCTACGTCTGGGTCTACCACAATTCCGAAATCAGCGTTATGTTTTTTAACGGCATCCGATAAATCGGTTAAATGCTCTTTTAAAGGCTCTGGGTTGTGCGGAAAATGTCCGTTTGGTTCGCAATAAAGCTTTACCACATCTACTCCTAAACGCTCTAAAAGTAACGGTATGGCGATTCCACCTGTAGAGTTCACACCATCTACAACCACCTTAAAACGGGCTTCTTCTATGGCTTTTACGTTTACCAAATCGAGGTCTAGAACTTCAATAATATGTAAATCGATGTAGGCTTTGTTTTTTGTAATTTTCCCAAGGCTATCAACATCGGAAAAAATCATATTATCGCTTTCTGCGATGTCTAAAATTTTAGCGCCTTCAACAGCATCTAAAAACTCACCTTTTTCGTTTAAAAGCTTTAATGCATTCCACTGTTTAGGGTTATGGCTAGCGGTTAAAATGATGCCACCATCGGCATGTTCCATAGGTACTGCAACTTCAACAGTTGGTGTAGTAGAAAGCCCAACATCAACCACATCGATACCTAAACCGATTAAGGTATTCATGACTAAATTTTGAATCATTTTTCCAGAAATACGGGCATCTCTTCCAACAACTACTTTGTAGTTTTCTTTATCGCGTTGTTGTTTTAACCAAACACCGTAAGCCGATGCAAATTTCACAGCATCTATAGGTGTTAGATTCTCTCCTACTTGTCCGCCAATAGTTCCTCGAATTCCTGAAATTGATTTTATAAGTGTCATATATTTTTTTAATTAAAAGGCAAATATAGTATTTCAAAATCGGATTTCTTAAAACGGAATTCGTAAATTTCACCAATGAATTATTTAGCGCACATTTATCTTTCTGGCGATAATGACTTAGTAACTCTTGGTAACTTTATGGCCGATGGTATTAAAGGAAAGAGGTATAAAAAGTACCCTAAAAACATTCAAATTGGTATCTTGTTACATAGACATATCGATTCATTTACCGATGCGCACGAAACGTTTAGACTAAGCACAAAGCGGCTTCATGAAAAATACGGACATTATTCTGGCGTTATTGTAGACATCCTTTACGATCATTTTTTAGCTAAAAATTGGGATAGATACTGCGACACGCCTTTAAGCGAATATATAGATGCATTTTATGATACCTTGGAAGCAAACTACGATTTACTACCTTTAAGAATTCAAAAAATGATGCCTTATTTACTTGCTGATAATTGGTTGTTGAGTTATGCAACTATTGAAGGCATATCACGAGTTTTAGATGGCATGAACCGACGCACAAAAAATCGGTCTAGCATGAACGAAGCAGTAGTAGAGCTTGAAGCCTTTTACGAAGAATTTGAAAATGAATTTTTTGAATTTTTTGACGAACTAATTGCTACCTCAAAAGAAAAATTAGAATTTTTAAACCAAATGATACATGATTAAACGTTTTATATTTCTATTACTAGTAATAAGCTCCTTTGCATCTTGTAAAAAAGCCGAAAATCCGGCGCAGGTTGGTTTAATCGCTAAAAATGCGGTGGTAGTTTCTGCCAGAGCTGAAGCTTCGCAAATTGGTATTGACGTTCTAAAAAAAGGAGGTAATGCTTTTGATGCCATGTGTGCTACACAATTAGCGCTTGCGGTTGCTTATCCGTTTGCTGGAAACCTTGGCGGTGGTGGTTTTATGGTTTACCGAAAAGCTGATGGCGAAATCGGCTCGATCGATTTTAGAGAAAAAGCTCCGCTAGCAGCAACTCGAGATATGTATTTAGATGACAATGGTGAAGTCATTCCAGACAAAAGTATTCTTGGGGCCATGGCGGTAGGTGTTCCCGGTACCATTGCAGGTGTTTTTGATATCCATGAAAAATTTGGGTCTTTACCTATTGAAGATATCATTCAACCTGTAATAGATTTAGCCTACAAAGGCGTGATTGTTACCAAAAAACAAGAAGCCCGCATTAAAAAATACCAACCGCTTTTTCCTAAGGCCAATAAAGAACCTATATTTTTAGATAAACCTTGGAAATCCAATGAGGTTATTACCTATCCTGAGCTCGCTAAAACTTTAGAACGTATTTTAGAAAACGGAAGAGACGAATTTTACAAAGGTGAAACCGCGAAAACATTAGTGCAATTTATTCAAGATAACGGAGGCATCATTACCGAAGAAGATTTATCTAAATACGAAGCCAAATGGCGCGACCCAATTACGTTTACCTATGATGATTTAAAGATAATATCCATGGGGCCACCAGCAAGCGGCGGCATTTGTTTAGCCCAAATCATGAAAATGCTTGAGCCTTTCCATTTAGATGAATACGGCCATAATTCTGTAAAAAGCATACAAGCCATTACCGAAGCAGAACGACGCGCATACGCAGATAGAAGCTTCTTTTTAGGCGATCCAGATTTTGTAAAAATCCCAATTAGTACACTTATTAAAGATGACTATTTAAGCGGAAGAATGCTCGATTTTTCTTTTGAAAAAGCAACACCTTCCAGCGAGGTTAGACATGGCAATATTCAAATTATTGAAAGCGATGAAACCACGCACTTTTCTATTGTCGATCCATACGGAAATGCCATAGCAACAACCACAACTTTAAATGGTGCTTATGGCTCTAAATTGTATTGTAAAGAACTTGGTTTCTTCCTAAACAACGAAATGGACGATTTTAGCAGTAAACCCGGAGCGCCAAATATGTTTGGTCTTCTTGGAGCCGAAGCCAATAAAATTGAACCCGAAAAGCGCATGTTAAGCTCTATGACTCCCACCATTATAGAAAAAAACGGAAAATTATACATGACTTTAGGCTCTCCCGGAGGCGCTACCATTATAACCTCGGTATTACAAACCATTTTAAATGTTCACGAATATAAAATGTCTATGCAAGCAGCTGTGAATGCGCCACGTTTTCATCATCAATGGCTACCCGATGAAATTAGTATGGAACCCAATAGTTTCAATAAAACGCTAATAACACAACTCGAAGCTTTGGGATATACTATTAACGAGAAAGATTCTCCCGTTATTGGTAAAGTAGATGGAATTCTAGTTTTGGAAGATAATTCTTACGAAGGTGGTGCCGATCGTCGGGGTGACGATACCGCTATCGGTTTTTAAGCAATATGCTTTTTAAATACAACATATTTAATAAATTAGCCGTTAATAATCCTTAAACGGGAACCTATTTATGGCCTCTAAAAAAACAAATCCAATTAAAATAATTGCTGGTGTTGTTATCTTTTTAACACTTCCAACGCTGCTGTTTTTTGGATTCCTTTACTTCAAATATCACGAAGATTTACCAACAGGCATTCAAGGCGAACAGGCCGATGCTTTAGCCTATAAAATGCTTGATGCCCTAAATTACGAAGCTTATAAAAGCACCAATTATATCGAGTGGACCTTCAAAAAAAGACGATATTACGAGTGGGATAGAGCAAAAAACACATGCAATGTCATGTGGAAACAAAACAAGGTAGCACTAAATTTAAACAATCCTTCAAAAAGTAAAGTCTACATACATAGCTTTAATCACGAAGGCGAAATGGCCGAAAAACTTATCAAAAAGGCTCTAAAATACTTCAACAACGACTCGTTTTGGCTCGTGGCCCCCTATAAAGTACTCGATAAAGGTGTCGAGCGCCGACTCGTTAAAACCAGCAATAACAAAAATGCCCTTTTGGTAACATATACTAGTGGAGGCTCCACCCCTGGCGACTCGTATTTATGGCTCCTAGACAATAACAACAAACCAACAGCCTTTAAAATGTGGACCTCGCTGCTACCTATCGATGGGCTAACAGCCACCTGGGAACACTGGACCACAACTCAAACCGGCGCACAATTACCAACATTTCACAAGCTACTCTTTTTCGGTTTAGAAATAGAAGATATTCAAGGCACACACAATTAATATTATGGCGCTACCCTCTCGGGTCGGGCTATACATTGCAAGTCCTCGTTCGTGCCTCACTGCGGGCTTTCCATTGCTATCCCTAGCGCACTTTTTAGTGTAAAACAAATTTTTATTAAGAATTTACTATTTTATTAAAATTCAACTCAATATTCATTGTTCTAAAATTTACAAAAGAGCATTAAATACTAGCCTCATCCCCTATTGAAGCGCAAAAAATTTAATAATATTAATGTAATATTTTCGTTAAATACCGCTTAATATATTGTCATAATGTAAGATTAACCTTTTAAATTTGTAGTCTTATTGTAGAAAAATGTTTTTTTCCTACAATTTTTATATATTTAATAATTATTACACTTTTTTCAAAGTTAGCTCATGTAGAATTTGGTTAATCTTAGTTATGCGTTATTAACATTATATGAAATATAAATTTATTTATTTTACTTTTCTTTTCTTAACCAATATTGCGTTTTCGCAAAGCAAAGAATTACATATCCAATATGACTTTTATTTTAAAGATTATTATCCTGAAGAAAGACAAATAAGTGTAATTGCCAACTATGAAGAATCACTCTCCACAATAACAAGAACCATCATGTATAAAGAACGTGGGGAAACTAATTATGAGCCAAAATCATGGTTCACACATGTTTTTAAAACAAAGGATTCCCTTTATTACAAAGAAACAGCTCCAACTGGTATAGATTATCCCTATTTTGTGAAAGAGTCACTTAATCAAATGAAATGGAACCTAACTTGGAATTACAAATCAGTTTTAAATTATATTTGTCAAGAAGCTACCTCCATTTATAGAGGAAGAGAATATATAGCTTATTTTACAACAAAAATTCCTTTTAAAGCAGCACCATGGAAATTTCATGGACTTCCTGGAGTCTTACTAGCAGTAAAAACATCTGATAATAAGATAACAATTGAAGCTCGAGAACTTCAAATAAAACCTATTTCTGGATCACTAGAGAATCCATATTTAGAAATAGAAAAATGGATAACATGGGATTCATTTAAAGAACTATATAAAAAATCAAGTGAAGACTTTAAAAATAAAACTGTTAGCCAATTGTCTTCAGTAGGCAAAAGCGGACATTTATTAGGGAAACCAAAAATTCGCGAGGAATTGCGAATGGAAATCATTGTTGACGGCAATGGAGGATATGAAAATCCATAAACTAACTTTTAAAACAACTCGCTTTAACTTGATTTTTAAATTTGAAAAAACTAATCATTTTAATTGTATTCTTAATTTGCACCATAAATGTTATTGGGCAGAAAGAAATAATAGTTTCAGGAATTGTAAAAGATGAACATAACAAAGTCCTACCTTATATTGATGTACTTTTAAAAAACAATGACAGCCTAAAGTCGATAGTAGCATATGCCATTACAGATAATTTGGGAAGATATCAAATTATACATCAAACCAAACACAGTGAAGTTTTTATTGAAACATCCTCTTTAATTCATAAAAAATCATCTAAAGTTTTAAAAATTAATAAAAACACACAAAGATTTATTGAAAATATAATTTTATTTGAACGCGTAGAGGAATTACAAAGTATTGAAATAAGAGCTGCTCCTAGAGTTTGGGTGAAAAATGATACCACAACTTTCAATATAGAAAAATTAACCAACGGGTCTGAACGCGTAGTAGAGGAAATTTTAAAAAAACTCCCAGGAGTTACCGTAAATGATAAAGGCAGATTAAAGTTTAAAGGTAAAAATGTACGGAATGTACTATTGGATGGGGATAATCTTTTTAATGGTAATTATACAGTTGGTACTCAAAATATTAATGCGAATCACATAAAAGGTATTGAAGCTATTGAAAATTTTGAAGACAATCCATTGTTACAAGGATTAAGTCAAAATGATGAAGTTGCTTTAAATTTAAAGTTTGGTGAGGGAGTGTCTCTTTCTGGAAATGCAGAATTGAATTATGCTACCAAAAATAGATGTGCAGTCAATACCACAGCTATAGGAGTTTCTAAAAAATTAAAAGGGTTCTCAATAGCCTCGTTTAATACTACAGGTAATCAAACTAATAATGAACAATTTGACGCTGGAGATTTTATAAATAATTTAAGAGATCAAAACACCAATGGTTTAACATCGCCAAGTTATATTAGTGATGGTAGCCATTTACTACCTGAAAACAATAGTGTACGCAACAAAGAGTTTTTTGGAAGCCTGAATATTCTGCCTAAAATATCGGAAACCGAAATATTGAGAATAAATATTGATGCGCTTTCAGACAAATCTTTGGAAAAGAGCGAAACATTAACTTTAATTGGAGTTAATACTTCTAATCCAATACGAATTGATCAACGTTATAGTAACTTAATTAAGCCAATTTATCTCAATTCCAGCTTGATGTTTCAGAAATTCATCTCATCGAAAAAATCGTTTACTACTAATTTTAAATACTCGAAACTTAATAATGATCAGAATATACTAGGCATTCGTAATGATGAGGAACAAATTGAACATTCGATTTTTAAAGAGCTATTTTTATCAAATAATACTTCGTACACATACCGTATTAACCAAAAAAGTGCAATAAAAATTGAAGGACTTATAGTTTACAGCGAAAAACCAGAAAGATTAACTCTATCATCAGGTATAGACTTTTTAACAAATTCAACAATAAAAGGCACAAAAAACAACCAACATGTTTACTCTAAAAAACGTCAGATTCAAATATTAACTAATTATTACAAAAAATATAGGAAAGAAGATAAGTTTAATTTAAAAATTAACATTACTTCATTTGGTAATAACTTAAGCAGTTCATTAACCAACATTAATGAAGAAATTAGTTTTAAAAACAAATCAAATTACACAGTTTTTCTTCCAGAAGTTTCGACTGAGTATTTTTTTAAACATAAAAATATTAGTTTGAAGCCAATATTAAAAATGAAATTATTTTCATATACATATAACGACAAAATAAAATTGAGTAATCTGAATAATAGTACACTTCTATTTGACACGGCAATTCAAGCGAAATACGAATTTGATAAACTGAATAGTGTTTTAGCTAGATTTGGTCAAGTTAATAATATTCCAAAAGAAGAAAATCTATATACCAATTTCATATTACGCAAAAATAGAATTCTTCAAAATAATGAATTAAACTTTGATAGACTCAAATCTAATAATATAAGTATTGTCTATCGTTACGAAAACTTATTCAAGAATACTGACATTCGATTGGGTTTCAGCTATGAGAAAGATGATAATGCATATATCTCTGATAACTCAATAAATAATGATGTTTCATTGGTAACAAACTTTCTTCAAGACAATGGTTCTGAGAGTAAAATTTGGGATTTCTCATTCATTAAATACTTGAGTTCGCTGCGTTGTACTTTTCGCGTTAATAGTTCATATAATCGTTCAGATTATTTTAATTATTTTAATGACTCAGAATTAAGATTTAATAGAAGTGAATTTTGGAATACAACTTTGAGTATTG
This sequence comes from Algibacter luteus, assembly GCF_030344935.1. NCBI lineage: Bacteria > Pseudomonadati > Bacteroidota > Flavobacteriia > Flavobacteriales > Flavobacteriaceae > Algibacter > Algibacter luteus. Next base: position 2,447,285 of record NZ_CP128313.1, read on the forward strand.
GCACTTCGTTTATTGGCAAGTTTTTATTTGGTAATAATTTGACCTATAATCAAATCAATTTTTCAACTCAAGGTGTTCAAGGTTATAAAAATGAAGCTTTAACCAATAATTTTAACGTTGCTTATGTATCACACGAACGTTTAAGAATTGATACTGATATTAATTATTTATTACCAAATATTAATAATCGAGAAATATACACGTTACACTTAAATACTTCAATAAATTTGCAAAATAAAAAGAAAACTATTTCTTATATTCTCAAGGGTCGAAATTTGTTAAATCAATCAAATCAAGGAAAAGTTAACAATAGTGATTTTTCAACCACTACTTCGTATGAATCTTTATTTGAACGACTTTTTCTATTTGCTGTAAGTTTTAAATTCTAAATACTATTTAATATCTCTTTATCTACGATTTTGTCGAATAAATAGTTGTTAGAATTTTCAAAACACCACCAAATTATTCGCATTGTTAAAGTTCTGTTAAATCCTAAAAATTTTCATCCAATACAATGTTTATACATTACCCCTTAAAAAACAGGATCTAATAAAACAAAGTATTCATTCTAATAAATCTTACCTTCAAAATAAGTAGGTCTACCTAAAAATCATTCAAAATAAATTGTAAATAACCCTAAAAAACAAAGGGTTTGAGAAAATACAAAATTACCAATATTAATAGTAATACTATTAAAAAAGAAATTAATACTTCGTATATTAGCAGTATAAATATTAAACTTAAATCCTATGAAAAATTTACTCTTTTTATTAATTTTTGTTTGTGGTGTTTCTTTTGCAAGTACAAGTCCAACACCTGTTGTAAATAACAACGATCCTAAAGTAGGAGATGTGTTAAAAATTACAACACCAAAACATGTAGCGTTCAATCACATTGAATTTCCAAAACTTAACTTTATCGTTAAACGTGGCGGATTACCAAACTACAAAAGTGTTTATGGCGAACTTGTAATTGTAAAAAAAGTAACTAACGAGGACGGAAGCATTCATGTACTGCTAGAAAGAAAGGATGGCAAAAAGTTTTTTGGCTTTCTCAAACAAGTTTCTGCCAATTACACCGATTCTATTGAAGCAGGAGAAATTGTGCGCGTAGATAAGTAATATTAATTTTAGTCTCATGAAAAGAAGCTACTTAACGTAGCTTCTTTTTTTTTGGTCAAAATTAAGCTAAAATGCTCTTAACAAAAGTTTTAAAACTTCTATAAATTGAAATAAGCGCAGACCAAAATTTAACGTCAAAAATTGTAACTTTGCACTTTTGCCAATTTATGAGCCAATTCACAGATTTTATTGAAGTTAAAGGATCGCGAGTTCACAATCTTAAAAACATTGATGTATCTATTCCGCGCGAAAAGCTTGTGGTCATTACCGGATTATCTGGTAGTGGAAAATCTTCATTGGCTTTCGATACCATTTATGCCGAAGGACAACGCCGATACATTGAAACATTCTCAGCATATGCCAGACAATTCCTAGGAGGCTTAGAGCGACCTGATGTTGATAAAATTGATGGACTCTCCCCTGTTATTGCTATCGAACAAAAAACAACAAGCAAATCGCCACGTTCTACAGTGGGTACCATTACCGAAATCTACGATTTTATGCGATTGCTCTTCGCTCGTGCTAGTGATGCTTACAGCTACAACACAGGCGAAAAAATGATTAGCTACAGCGATGAGCAAATTAAAGCTTTAATCATTAAAGATTTTGAAGGGAAGCGTATCAATGTATTATCGCCTGTTATTCGTTCTAGAAAAGGACATTACCGCGAATTATTTGAGCAAATCGCCAAACAAGGTTTTGTAAAAGTAAGAACTGATGGCGAAATTCGTGACATTGTAAAAGGCATGAAATTAGACCGCTACAAAACTCACGATATTGAAATAGTTATAGACCGATTGGTTATTGACCATACCGTTGACAACGATAAACGCTTAACAGAAACCATTAATACCGCCATGTATCATGGTGAAGATGTGCTTATGGTTATTGACCAGGATACTAACGAAACCCGGTATTTTAGCCGAAGTTTAATGTGTCCAACTTCTGGGATATCCTATCCAAATCCGGAACCCAATAATTTTTCATTCAACTCACCAAAAGGGGCTTGTTCAAACTGTAACGGTATTGGTAATTTATATCAAATTAATGAACATAAGATTGTTCCAGACGATTCTCTTTCAATTAATTCTGGTGCCCTTGCGCCCCATGGTCCGCATAAAAACAGTTGGATTTTCAAACAGTTTGAAACCATTGCGCAACGTTTCAATTTTAAATTAACCGACGCTTACAAAAATATTCCTGAGGCTGCTAAACAAATGATTTTATATGGTGGCAACGAGAAGTTTTCAGTAGAAAGTAAAACATTGGGTGTAACACGCGACTATAAAATTGATTTCGAGGGTGTCGCCAATTTTATTGAAAATCAATACAAAACGGCGGAATCTACATCTTTAAAACGATGGGCAAAAGAGTATATGGATAAGGTTAAATGCCCGGTTTGTGAAGGCTCACGTTTAAAAAAAGAATCACTGTATTTCAAAATAAACAACAAGAATATAGCAGAACTTGCTAATTATGATATTGTTGAGCTTGCCAATTGGTTCAACGATTTAAACGAACACCTCTCTGAAAAACAGCTTAAAATTGCCGAGGAAGTTGTAAAAGAAATTAAATCGAGATTACAGTTTTTACTCGATGTTGGCTTAGATTACTTGTCGTTAAACAGAAGCTCTAAATCGCTTTCCGGAGGGGAAGCGCAACGCATTCGTTTAGCAACACAAATTGGCTCGCAACTAGTAGGTGTACTTTATATCTTAGACGAACCAAGTATAGGATTACACCAACGCGATAATGAAAAACTCATAAATTCCTTGATATCACTTCGCGATATTGGCAACTCGGTAATTGTTGTAGAGCACGACAAAGATATGATTGAGCGTGCAGATTATGTGATAGATATTGGCCCCAAAGCAGGAAAGTATGGTGGCGATATCATCAGCATAGGAAATCCTGAAGAACTAAAATCTCACGATACCCTTACTGCCGACTATTTAAATGGCAACAAAGCCATAGAAATTCCTAAAAAACGCAGAACTGGAAATGGAAAATTTCTAGAAATTAAAGGCTGCACAGGAAACAACCTAAAGAATGTTTCTGTTAAATTTCCATTAGGCCAAATGATTGGAGTTACTGGGGTTTCAGGTAGTGGCAAATCAACTTTAATAAACGAAACACTCTATCCTATTTTAAATGCCCATTACTTTAATGGCGTTAAAAAACCAATGCCTTACAAGAGTATAAAAGGTTTGGAACATATTGATAAAGTGATAGACATTAATCAATCGCCCATTGGTAGAACACCACGCAGTAATCCTGCTACCTACACCAAAACGTTTGATGAAATTCGTGCTTTATTTGCCAAAATTCCAGAGGCTATGATTCGTGGTTACAAAGCTGGTAGATTTAGCTTTAATGTTAAAGGCGGAAGATGCGAAACCTGTCAAGGTGGTGGTTTGCGTGTTATAGAAATGAATTTTTTACCAGATGTTTATGTAGAATGTGAAACCTGCCAGGGTAAACGTTTTAATCGGGAAACTTTAGAAATTCGTTATAAAGGCAAAAACATTAGTGATGTCCTGAACATGACGATGAATGAAGCTGTGGAGTTCTTTGAGCATATTCCTAAAATTCATAAAAAACTAAAAACAATAAAAGATGTTGGTTTAGGTTATATCACCCTCGGGCAACAAAGTACAACACTCTCTGGTGGTGAAGCACAACGTATAAAACTAGCCACCGAACTCTCTAAAAGAGATACAGGAAATACGTTTTATATTCTTGACGAACCCACAACAGGTTTGCATTTTGAAGACATTAGAGTACTTATGATTGTACTCAATAAACTCGTAAATAAAGGGAATACTGTTGTTATAATTGAGCATAATTTAGATGTGATAAAAACAGTAGATCATATTATAGATATAGGTTACGAAGGTGGTAAAGGCGGCGGACAAGTTGTAGTTGAAGGGACACCTGAAGAGATTATAAAGCACAAAAAAAGTTACACGGCGAAATTCTTGAAAAAGGAAATGAAAATGTAAATCCAGTGCTTTTACATTTCAAGAAGAAAATGAATTACATTTGAAAAAATAGATAATTGATAAAGTACAAATAAAAATTTTATTTATGAGAAAAGAACAACACCACAAAGGTTGGAACGAAATAAAAACTAACGATTCATGGGCCATTTTTAAAATAATGGGCGAGTTTGTTAATGGTTTTGAGAAAATGAGTAAAATTGGACCTTGTGTTTCTATTTTTGGTTCAGCTAGAACAAAGCCAGACCATAAATACTACAAACTTGCAGAAAGTGTAGCAAAAGGTATAGTTGAAGCTGGTTATGGTGTTATTACTGGTGGTGGCCCTGGAATTATGGAAGCCGGAAATAAAGGCGCACATTTAGGCGGTGGAACTTCGGTTGGTTTAAATATAGATTTACCTTTCGAACAACATGACAATCCGTATATCGACCCAGATAAAAGTTTAGATTTCGATTACTTTTTTGTTAGAAAAGTCATGTTTGTAAAATACTCTCAAGGCTTTGTTGTAATGCCTGGTGGCTTCGGAACTTTAGATGAACTTTTTGAAGCGATAACTTTAATTCAAACACATAAAATTGGTAAATTTCCTATTATTCTAGTTGGAACAGAATTCTGGGAAGGCTTACTAGGTTGGATAAAACAGACATTATTAGGCAGCTTCGGAAACATTAGTGAAAAAGATTTAGATCTTATTCATATTGTGGACACCGAAGATGAAGTAATTGCTATTCTAGATTCATTCTATAAAAATTCTGAGTTAAGTCCTAATTTCTAAGACGTCATATTTTAGTATATTGCAACGCCTTACATGACATTATTAACCGCTAATGCTATTGAAAATTGAGAATACGATTTCTTAACTGTATTATTTTTTTCGCTCTATGCTTATCTGCTTTTGGTCAAAATAAAATTGACTTAAAGGCCGATTTTGACATAGAAAATAGGCAAATAAAAATTTCTCAAACCATACAATATCACAATACTACTGATGATGTTCTTCAGACCATTTATTTAAACGATTGGAATAACAGCTATTCAACTAAAAAAACACCATTAGCTATTAGAATAGCCGATGAATATAAAAACGATTTTCATCTTGCAAAAAGTGAAGATAGAGGCTTTTCGGTTATTGCTTCAATAAAGCAAAATGATGAAGATTTAGTTTATACGCAGTTAAAAAATCAAACTGATATTCTTGAGGTAAAACTTAACGAACCTTTACAACCCAAGGCTTCTTATACCATTCACCTTGAGTATTTAGTTAAAATCCCAAAAGCTAAATTCACAAAATACGGTATCACTGATGAAGGCGATGTTAATTTAAGATATTGGTATATTACGCCGGCGGTTTATGACGGTGAATGGCACTACTTCAGCAATAAAGATTTAAACGATTTATACATTCCGAAGGCCGACGTTTTTTTAAATATTTTTTATCCAAATGGGTATGCGATTACTTCTGAATTAAATTCGAATACACCACTTCAACTGGATAACAAACAACAAGTTACTTTAGAAGGAAAAGATAGAATTAACAATAAACTTTTCTTGAGTAAAAACTCTAAATTCAAAATCCTTCAAACTGATGATTTTGCTATAGTTTCAGACATAAACGATGAAGGTTTAGAAATTATTGATAAAGTTTTAATAACCGAAAAAGTAACCGAGTTTATCTTCAAAAATTTTGGAGCATATCCTCATAAAAAATTATTATTAACTCAAATTGACAACGATTACGACCCTATTTATGGTCTAAATTTTTTACCGAGTTTTATTCAACCTTACCCTAATCATTTTCAATACGAATTAAAACTTTTAAAAGTAGCGCTGCACAACTATCTTGAAAACACACTGTTCATAAACCCAAGAACTGAACAATGGTTAATAGACGGTATTCAGATTTATTATTTAATGAATTATGTAGATGAGCATTACCCCGATATGAAGTTTTTAGGAACATTTGCCGATTTTTGGGGTGTTAGATCGTTTCATGCAGCCGATATGAAATTTAACGATAAATATGTTTTAGCTTATTTACTAATGGCACGTACCAACCGTGATCAACCGCTAACAATGGCTAAAGACTCTTTATTAAAATTCAATAAAAATATTGCAAATAAATATAAAGCTGGTGTTGGGCTCAAATACTTAGACGATTTTGTAAATAAAGATGTTGTTGAAAAAAGCATTCAATCGTTTGTAAAACAACATAAACTAAAATCTACTAGCCCTAGAGACCTTGAAACCTATTTAAAATCGAACACAGATAAAAATCTGGATTGGTTTTTTGAAGACTATTTAAACTCTAGAAAAAAAATAGATTTCAAAATAAGAAAAGTTAAAAAAACTGAAGATTCGATAACGCTTACCATAAAAAATAAAAGTGACACGAAAATGCCTGTTTCATTGTACAGTCTTTATAATGACAGTGTGATATCTAAACGATGGGTAGAAAACATAAAAGGAAGTAAAACCATTACCATTCCGCGTTTAGAAGCTAATAAGCTAGTGCTAAACTACGAAAACAAAATACCCGAATTTAACTTAAGAGATAACTGGAAATCGCTAAAAGGATTCTTTTTCAATAACAAACCGTTGCAGTTTAGAGTTTTTCAAGACGTTGAGGACCCATATTACAATCAAGTATTTTTTATGCCAACATTCGAGTTTAATAACATATATGACGGTTTTACCTTGGGTATCAAAACTTACAACAAAACGGTATTGCGCAAACTTTTTAATTATAAAATAGAACCTAGGTATGCTTTTAAATCTAAAACTATCACAGGTTCTGGAGCTGTTTTTAAAACACATTACATAAATGACAAAAACTTATTTGCTGTTCATTATGGTATTGCTGGTGGTTATAACTCGTATGCAGAAGATTTGTTTGTGCGTCAAATAACACCTTCTTTACAGTTTCAGTTTAGGCAAAATGATGATTTCAGATCGAATAAAAAGCAACTTTTAACCTTAAGGTATGTAGATATTCATAGGGATAAAGACGTTAATAATGTCTTAACTTCAACAACACCAAATTATAGTATTTTCAATATTAGATATATTAATTCCAATGATAATCTAATTAACTACAACAAGTGGTATACCGATTTTCAAATAGGCGAAAAGTTTAGTAAAATATCCTTTAACTACGAATACCGAAAACTACTAGAAAGTAATCGACAAATCAATATTAGAGCTTTTGCTGGAGCATTTTTAAAGAACAACACAGATTTAGGTTCTAATTACTTTAATTTCGCTTTAGACAGACCAACAGATTATTTATTCGATTATAATTACTTAGGACGTTCTGAAGCTTCAGGAATTTTTAGTCAACAATATATAGATGCTGAAGGTGGGTTTAAATCTAAATTGGAAAGCCCATTTGCAAACCAATGGATTACCACAATTAATGCAAGCACCACCATTTGGAAATATGTTTTAGCATATGGTGATATTGGTTTGGTAAAAAACAAATTTGATTCGGCAAAATTTGTTTATGATTCTGGAGTAAGAATAAATTTAGTAACCGATTATTTCGAAATTTATCTTCCTGTTTATTCTAATTTAGGTTGGGAAATTGGACAGCCTAATTACGACCAAAAAATACGTTTTAAGTTTACGGCAGATCCACAAGTACTTTTAGGATTATTCAGAAGACGCTGGTATTAATAGGTTTTAAATTGAATTATTTTCAATAAAATCCCCTTATTGATATATTTTAATTAATAAATTCATTAATTTTAGAATTATTTTAGGAATTTAGCAATGTTTTAACATTGAATTTAATTGCAAAAAAGCCTATTATTAACTACTTTTGCAAGACTAAAGCATGAACCAATGCAAACCTTAACCAACTTGAGTAACAACATTTCCTTCGACGATTTTAAAGCAGAAGTCCTTAGTGACTATAAAATTGCCATGATAAGTCGTGAGTGTAGTCTACTTGGTAGAAGAGAGGTGCTTACTGGTAAAGCAAAGTTTGGAATTTTTGGCGATGGTAAAGAAGTACCTCAATTAGCCATGGCAAAAGCTTTCATGAAAGGCGATTGGCGATCGGGTTATTATAGAGACCAAACCTTTATGATGGCTATAGGTGAAATTACCCCAGAACAATTTTTTGCTGGATTGTATGCCAACACGAACATTGAGTTAGAACCAATGTCGGCAGGTAGGCAAATGGGCGGGCATTTTGTGACCCATAGTTTAAATGACAACGGAAGTTGGAAAAACCTAACAGAACAATATAATTCGAGTGCAGACATCTCTCCTACTGCTGGACAAATGCCTCGTTTGTTGGGACTAGCTCAAGCCTCGAAAATATTCAGAAAAGTAAAAGGTATCGACACTACTAACTTTTCAGTTAATGGAAATGAAGTGGCATGGGGAACCATTGGAAATGCCAGTACTAGTGAAGGTTTATTTTTTGAAACCATAAATGCTGCAGGCGTATTGCAAGTACCTATGGTGATAAGCATTTGGGACGACGAATATGGTATTTCTGTTCATGCTAAACATCAAACAACAAAAGAAAATATATCTGAAATTTTAAAAGGATTTCAAAGAGATAAAGAAAATAATGGCTACGAAATTCTACGCGTCAAAGGTTGGGATTATGCGAATCTGGTTGCAACTTACCAAGAGGCTTCAGCTATTGCTAGAGAAGAGCATGTTCCTATTTTAATTCATGTGCAAGAATTGACACAGCCACAAGGTCATTCAACTTCTGGATCTCACGAGCGTTACAAATCACCTGAGCGCTTAGAATGGGAGGCAGACCATGATTGCAATGCTAAATTCCGTGATTGGATTATTGAAAGTGGCATTGCTACTAATGAAGTGCTTATTGATATTGAAAGAGCAGCAAAAAGAGATGTGAGAGAAGCTAGAAAGAAAGCTTGGAACACCTTTTTAAGGCCCATTAAAAAAGAACAAGTTGAGCTTGTTTCAATTTTAAGTCAAGTAGCATCTCAAAGCGTTAACGGCGTTTTTATTACCAAATTAAAAGATAGTTTAGAGCGTATAGACGAACCAACCCGAAAAGATATCTTATCGCATGCTAGAAAAGCATTAAGATACACTATTGGCGAATCATTTCATGATAAAAAAATACTGAGCAATTGGATTAATTCCAATATTGAAAGTACTCAGCCTAAATTTAGTTCGCATTTGTATTGCGAAACACAAGGTGCAAACACAAGTATCAAAGAAATTAAAGCGTCATATAATGACGATGCTGACCTTGTAGATGGAAGAGTTATTCTTCGTGATAATTTCGATGCGATTTTAACTAAGCATCCAGAGGTATTAATTTTTGGTGAAGACACAGGAAATATTGGTGATGTTAATCAAGGATTAGAAGGTCTGCAAGAAAAACATGGAGAACTTCGTGTGGCCGATACTGGTATTAGAGAAGCAACAATTATTGGACAAGGAATAGGTATGGCCATTCGTGGATTACGACCAATAGCCGAAATTCAATACTTAGATTATATTCTTTATGCTATTCAAATTATAAGCGACGATTTAGCAACACTACATTACAGAACAAAAGGGAAGCAAAAAGCACCTTTAATTATTAGAACACGTGGTCATAGACTAGAAGGCATCTGGCATTCAGGCTCTCAAATGGGTGGTGTTTTAAGTTTAGCCAAAGGGGTTAATTTATTAGTTCCTAGAAACATGACTAAAGCCGCTGGTTTTTATAACACACTCCTACTTGGTGACGATCCGGCTATTGTTGTGGAATGTTTAAATGGCTACAGACTAAAAGAAAAAATGCCAAACAATTTAGGGGCACTTAAAACACCTATTGGTGTTGTTGAAACCATAAAAGAAGGAACGGATATTACATTAGTTTCTTACGGTTCTACCTTGCGTATTGTTGAGCAAACAGCAAAAGATTTATTAGCTATTGGAATTGATGCCGAAGTTATAGACGTGCAATCATTAATGCCTTTTGATTTAAATCATGACATTGTAAAAAGCGTTGAAAAAACCAATCGGGTTATGATAATTGATGAAGATGTTCCAGGTGGTGCTTCAGCTTATATTCTTGATAAAATTTTAAACGAACAAAACGCTTTTCAATATTTAGATAGTTCTCCGAAAACATTAAGTGCCAAACCACACAGACCAGCGTATGGAAACGATGGTGATTACTTCTCTAAACCTTCAGCAGAAGATATTTTTGAAGCTGTTTACGAAGTCATGCACGAAGTGAGTCCTAATGATTTTCCTAAACTGAGATAAATAATTTTCAATACAAATCTTTAAAAAGCCATTGCACTAGTAATGGTTTTTTTATATTTATAAACTAATCGAAATTATGGATAACAAAAACCCATTAATAACTAGAGATTGGTTGGCTATAGAGCGTACCAAATTAGCTAACGAACGCACCTTTTTGGCCTATTTTAGAACCTTTATTGTCTTTTTAGGAACCGGAATTACCATACTTAAATTAGAATTTTTTTCTGAGATGAAATCCTTTGGTATCATCTTGTTAGTATTATCTCCTATTATTTTAATTATTGGATTAATCCGCTTATTTTCAGTAAAACGCACCATAAAAAAGCACTATAAAGTATAAATGAAAGCAGTATCCTTATCAGAAATAAAGAAAGAATTAAAAGTGCTTTCAAGCCAGGAACTTGAAGCATTATGCTTGCGCTTAGCACGTTTCAAAAAAGAAAATAAGGAACTCCTTACCTATTTATTATTCGAGTCACATAACGAAAGTGGATACATTGAAAGCGTCAAAAGCTATATGGATGAAGAATTCGAATTGATAAATACAGATAGTTTTTTTTACATAAGAAAAAGCACTCGGAAAATCCTGAGAAACGTTAAAAAGTTTGTGCGTTACTCTCAGAACAAAGAAACCGAAGTTGAGCTTCTACTCTACTTTTGTCAAAAACTGAAAGATTTTAAACCGAGTATCAACCGAAGTACACAATTAGTCAATATGTACAATCGTCAAATATTACTTTCCAAAAAAATCATTAACAGTTTACATGAAGATTTGCAATATGATTTTAATTTGATGTTGGAAGAATTATAATTTTCAATAAAATTTAATTGATTAAATACACGAGTGTTATTCACTCAATAATCCATCCACAAACCCTTCAAACTCCTTTTTAAAGCCAGTATACTTTTCACCTGTTGCGGGTCCGTTAAAACCTGTATGAATCTTTCTAACTTGTCCTTTTTTATCAATAAAAATAGTTGTTGGATAAGATAATACATGATTAAGCATAGGTAGTTTTTCATTGGCCTTTACCTTACTTGCAGAACCATATTGGGCTAGTAAAATAGGATACGTAATTCCAACATCTTGTTTTAATCGCTGAATGTTTCTAAACGCTTTTACCTGAGTTTTCACATATTCAAAAGCCAAAGCCACAAACTCTAAATCTTTATTTTTATGAGTTTTATAAAATTCAGAATAATATTTGCTTTCATCTAAACAATTGGGGCACCAGGTTCCCATAATTTGCACTACAACCACCTTATCTTTAAACCTTTCATCTTCTAAAGACACTGTACCTCCATTTTCATCTGGAAAAGAAAAAGTAAGGTTTTCATAACCTTCTTTTAAGTAGGTTAATTTATTAGCATCAGGCAATTCAAAAGTTTCATTTCGTATTGCAGTAAATGGTTCCTTCCAATGATTTCCTGAATAAAACATACCATGCATCATGCTATCTTTTACTTCCGCAGTAAATAGAAATGCATGTGCACCATCAAAAGTGGATAATTGCAATTGGTTTCCATACAAAACCCCTTCTAAAAATCTATAATCACCTGTGGTTGTTCTAAACGTTCCGGTAACTTTATTGCCGTCTTGCTTAAAAATTCCTTTAGCGATGTATTTGTCGTCTTTAACATCAGGACTAAAAACAGTTTCCCAGTTTCCCGAAATATTCACTTTTGGTTCTTCACTATTTTTAAATCTCGAATCGCCTTTTTCAGCCTTAAATGCCATATCTCGATTTAAACTGGGTATTTCAAAACGTCCTTTTAAACCCTCCTCATCTATTTTAGCGACAATTAACCCTTCAAAAACCGGCATTTGAATATGAACTGAATCATTGTCATAAGTAATATCTTTTACTTCTATCACTTCTTCAGCATTAATAATTCGCATTTCATTTTCTGATATTACCTCAAAATTAAATGGTAAATTCAAAGTATCATTCACCTTTAATTCTGCTCTATACCTACCTTTTTCAAGTGTTTTCAGTTTAGTATTTTGATGACAAGAATACATAAAAACGGCTAATATTATTACAAATATGTACTTCATAAGATGGATTTAAAATCTATTAAACGAAATTGAAGCAATATACTAACAAAATATGAGGCTTTATTTGAATGCTAGCTGCAATATTTTATCTTTGCCAGTTCAAATAGGATATTGATTTATGCGAATTTCATACAACTGGTTAAAACAGTTTTTAAAAACAGATTGGACACCAGAACAAACCAGCGAATTACTTACAGATTTAGGACTTGAAGTTGAAGGATTAGACAAATACCAATCGGTTAAAGGCGGTTTGGAAGGTGTTGTAGTTGGTGAAGTACTAACCTGTATAAAGCACCCAAATGCAGACAAACTAAAGTTAACTACAGTTAATGTTGGTGGTGATGCACCGTTACAAATTGTTTGTGGCGCTCCTAACGTTGCTGCGGGACAAAAAGTACCTGTGGCAACCATAGGAACTACTTTATACACTGAAGAAGGTGAAGCATGGACTATTAAAAAAGGTAAAATTCGAGGTGAAGAAAGTCATGGAATGATTTGTGCTGAAGATGAATTGGGTTTAGGAAAATCTCATGATGGTATTCTTGTTTTAGATGGAGATGTAAAGGTTGGTACGTTGGCCTCTGATATTTTTGACATTGAAAACGACCATGTTTTTGAAATTGGTTTAACACCAAATAGAGCCGATGCCATGAGTCATCTTGGTACCGCTAGAGATTTAAGAGCAGGCTTAATTCAGAAAGATATCAACCTTGAACTTATTACGCCATCTGTTAGTGCATTTAACGTAGCCAACAGAACTTTAAAAATAGATGTAGACGTTTTAAATAAAGATTTAGCACCAAGATATTGTGGTGTTACCATTTCTGGTTTAAAGGTTCAAGAGTCACCACAATGGTTGCAAAACCGACTTAAAGCCATTGGTTTGAGTCCGATAAACAATATTGTTGATGCGACGAATTATGTGCTTCACGATTTAGGGCAACCACTGCACGCCTTTGATGCCGTAAAAGTTTCAGGTAATAAAATTGAAGTAAAAACTTTAAAAACGGGTACCAAATTCACCACATTAGATGGTATTGAGCGCGAATTACATGAAGATGATTTGATGATATGCGATGCTGAAAAACCAATGTGTATTGCAGGTGTTTTTGGTGGTATAGATTCGGGCGTTACTGCACAAACTACAAGTATATTTTTAGAAAGTGCCTATTTTAATCCAGTAAGTGTTAGAAAATCTGCAAAACGTCACGGATTAAATACCGATGCTTCGTTTAGATTTGAGCGAGGCATCGATCCGAATATTTGTGAGTATGCATTAAAACGTGCAGCCTTACTAATTCAAGAGATTGCTGGAGGTGAAATTACAAGTGATATTATTGATGTTTACCCAAATAAAATTAAAGATTTTGAAGTTCGATTGAGTTTTGAAAATGCCGAAAAGTTAATTGGTGAAGAAATTCCGAAAGAAACGATTAAACGTATATTAACCTCCTTAGACATTAAAGTAAACAACGTTACTGAAACCGGATTAGGTATGACAGTGCCTGCATATAGAAATGATGTACAAAGAGAAGCCGATGTTATTGAAGAAATACTGCGTGTTTATGGCTATAACAACATAAAGACCACAACTAAACTTAACGCATCCATTTCAACAACATCGCGTTTTGAAGATTATAAAATTCAGAACATTGTAGGAGATCAATTGGTGTCTCAAGGGTTTTATGAAATTCTTTCAAACTCGCTTACTACACCAAATTACGTTTCTTTAAGTGAACAATTAAAAGAAGAGCACAACATTACTATGCTTAACCCTTTAAGCAATGATTTGTCTGTTTTAAGACAATCGCTGCTGTTTTCTGGTTTAGAAGCGGTTTCGTTTAACATTAATAGAAAACGATCGGATTTAAAATTATTTGAATTTGGTAAAACCTATCATAATTACAACGATAAACGTGAAGAATTTAAACATTTATCAGTTTTTATCACCGGGAATAAAACTTCTGAAAACTGGGTTGGAACAAACAAAACAAGTGATTTCTTTTTAATGAAAGGAATCATTAATTCGGTTTTAGAACGCTTGGGAATAACGAGACATAAAGAACACCCTATTACAAATGATTTGTTCTCAGAAGGATTGAGTTTTGCTCTCGGAAAAAACACCTTGGTAGATTTTGGTTTAGTAAAAAAGCCTATATTAAAACATTTTGATATTGCTCAAGAAGTGATGTATGCCAATTTTAAATGGGATACCATTTTAGAAGTTATTAAACACCATAAAATCAAGTTCCAAAGCATTCCTAAATACCCAGAAGTAAGACGCGATTTTGCGCTACTTTTAGATGATAACGTAACTTTCGAATCTATTTACAAGCTAGCAAAACAAAGCGAAAAACAGTTATTAAAACAAGTGAATTTGTTTGATGTGTATCAAGGCAAAAATTTACCTAAAGGCAAAAAGAGTTATGCCGTTAGCTTTACCTTACAAGATGAAAACAAAACACTTACAGATAAACAAATTGATAAAATCATGAACAAGTTGCAAACTACATTTGAAAAACAGCTTGGAGCAGAATTAAGATAACCTATAGTAAATTAATATTCAAGCCAACTTTCATGTTGGCTTTTTTTTTGAACGCATTTAATAATTTCGTATCTTTAAGAAGGAACCTTTTTAAATCATGAAATTATGTCTAATTACATCAGAGTTTTTACAGGAAATTTCATTGAAGTTCAGCGCATTTTCAAAGCATTAGAAGCAGTGGATATTTGCGCAATAATTAAAGATGAATCTGAATCTGGGAGATTAGCAGGTTTTGGTTCTTCAATTCAAGGCTTGCAAGAAATCCATGTTCATAAAGATGAACTAGCAAAAACACAACCTTTAATTGAATCTTTGACTTCAGAACTTGATGAAGCCTAATCTGCATTGATATCTATTATGTGATCCTTAATTTGTGTGTGTCTACTCCTATGCATCGCATTATGGTTTTAAACATAATAAGTCAGTTATAAGTCCAAAAAAAATATAAAAACAACAAATATGTCTGAATCCAATTATATTAAAATCTATACAGGAGATATACTAGTGGTACAACAAATTGTTTCTGAATTAGAAAAGCATGATATCATTCCTGTGGTAAGAGACGAGACTGACTCTGGCCTACTTCCAATATTTGGATCCTCAAACACCTTACTCCAAAAAGTTTCTGTCCATAAAGACGAACTCGATAAGGCGCTTAAAGCAATAGAGTCTATTATATCAGAACCACAAGAGTAATTAAGCTGTTACACCATACATTTTATCGCGTAACTCTTTGATTTTTTTATCCTGCATGTAATCATCAAAAGTGGTATAACGATCGATAATACCATTAGGCGTCAATTCCACAACACGATTGGCAACCGTTTGTGCAAATTCATGATCGTGTGTTGTAAACAATATGGTGCCTTTAAAGTTTTTAAGCGAGTTATTAAAGGCTGTGATACTTTCTAAGTCTAAGTGATTAGTAGGTTCGTCTAGCATCAATACATTTGCTCTCATCATCATCATTCTACTTAACATACAACGTACTTTTTCACCTCCAGAAAGTACATTCGATTTCTTTAAAGCTTCTTCCCCACTAAAAATCATTTTCCCTAAAAACCCGCGAATAAATACTTCTTCTCGCTCTTCTTCCGTAGTTGCCCATTGACGTAACCAATCTACTAAAGTTAGATTGTTTTCAAAAAACTCGCTATTATCAAGAGGAAGGTAAGATTGTGTGGTAGTTACACCCCAAGCATATTTACCAGCATCAGCTTTTTCATTTCCGTTTATAATTTGATAAAACGCTGTTGTAGCTCTCGAATCTCTAGAAAACACAACAACTTTATCGCCTTTCGCTAAATTTAAATCGATTTTACTAAATAGGGTTTCTCCGTCTAAACTTGCTGCTAATCCTTCAATGTTTAAAATTTGATCACCTGCTTCTCGGTCACGCTCAAAAATAATCGCTGGATAACGGCGACTGGTTCTTCTAATATCTGCAATATTAAGTTTCTCAATCATTTTCTTTCTACTAGTAGCTTGTTTACTTTTAGCAACGTTAGCAGAAAAACGACGAATAAATTCTTCTAATTCCTTTTTCTTTTCTTCAGCCTTTTTATTTTGCTGTGCATGCTGTCTTGCCGCTAATTGCGAAGATTCATACCAAAATGTATAGTTACCTGAATAATGGTTAATTTTTCCGAAGTCAATATCAGAAATATGAGTACAAACAGCATCTAAAAAGTGTCTGTCGTGCGAAACAACAATAACACAGTTTTCATAATTTGCTAAAAAGTTTTCCAACCAAGAAATGGTTTCATAATCCAAATCGTTGGTTGGCTCATCCATAATTAACACATCTGGATTACCGAACAAGGCTTGTGCCAATAAAACACGAACTTTTTGCTTTCCATCTAAATCTGCCATCAAGGTATAATGATGCTCTTCTTTAATACCTAAGTTTGATAACATGGCTGCGGCATCACTATCGGCATTCCACCCATTCATCTCTTCAAATTTCACTTGAAGTTCTCCAATCTTTTCAGCATTTTCATCGGTATAATCAGCATAAAGCGCATCAATTTCAGTTTTAATTTTAAACAATGGTTTATTACCCATTAAAACCGTTTCCAGAACCGTATGCTCATCATATAAACTATGGTCCTGCTCTAAAACCGACATACGTTTGCCAGCTTCTAATGAAACATGACCCGATGTTGGATCGAGTTTTCCAGAAATTATCTTTAAAAACGTAGATTTCCCCGAACCATTTGCACCAATAACGCCGTAGCAATTACCATTGTTAAAGGTTGTATTTACTTCATCAAAAAGTACACGTTTACCAAACTGTACAGAAAGATTTGATACTGATAACATATAGCAAATTTTAAATTTTTGCAAAAGTAGAAAATTCCGTTGGTTAGACGAAACTTAACGAGTCTATTTTTAAGTAATAAAAGCTACTAAACTGCTGTTTTATAAAGAAACATTTAACAACGCCTTAACAGGACTTTATAAATACAAGGCATATTTTTGTTAGTACAAATGATTCAGAGGGAAGAATGAAGTTTTATTTTACTTTTTTAAGTGTTTTAATTACACTAATAAGTTGTAAAAACGATAGCAACGAACATAGTATTAATTATGCCTACTTAGGTGGGGAGATAATTAATCCGACTACTAATTTCATCGTACTAACAAAAGACGATGCGGTAATTGATACCGTAAAGTTAGATGGTAGAAATAGGTTTTTGTATAAAATAAAAGATTTACATGAAGGCCTTTACACATTTAGTCATGGTGGCGAATTTCAATTAATTTTATTAGAACCAGAAGACAGTCTATTGTTTAGGTTGAATACTTTAGATTTTGATGAATCGCTTGTATACAGTGGAAAGGGAAACAGAAAGAACAATTATTTTATTAATGAATTCTTGCAAAATGAAGATGAAGAAAAGTACATTTTAAAGCTCTGTCAATTAGATGGTGCTACATACCAAAAGCGAGTAGATTCGCTTAAAGTTTCAAAAATAAGTGCTTTAGAATCGTTCTCTAGCAAGTACAATCCATCAGACTTATTCTTAAAAATAGCAAAAGCTAATATTGATTACTCTTACTATTTTAGTAAAGAAGTATATCCATTTGGACATTATGGTAAAAATAAAGCTGCCATATTAAAATCCTTACCTGAGGATTTTTACGATTATAGAAATGAAATCAACTATAACGATGATTTTTTAAGCAGTCATCATAATTACAACAAATTCTTAAGATATAATTTAAGTAATTTATCGCTTACTAGTCATGATAAACATGATAATAATGCTTGCTATGATCGGAAATCTCTATGTTACAATCTAGACAGACTTAAACTAATTGATAGTTTGATTAGCAACCCTGCAATTAAGGATGAGTTGTTATACCATTTCACTATGGGCTATCTTTCCAAAAGTAAAAACGATGAAAACAATAAAATCCTTTTAAAATCTTTCTTAGAAAAAAGTGGAAATGAGGCGAGTAAAAAGAAAATGGCGCGCTATACAAATTCTATTAATCGAATTAAAGAAGGGGAGCAATTACCTGAAATTAGATTAGTGAATTACAAAGAAGAGATTTTAAAAATTAATAAGCTTATAGATTCTCCTACGGTTTTAAGTTTCTGGTCTCACACTTATTATGATCATTTTAAAGAAAGCCATTATAAACTTAAAGAGCTTAAAGTGAAATACCCAGAGGTTAAATTTATCATGGTTAATATAGATTCTTATGCTATGGAAAAATCTAGGAGACTTCTAGAAGGCAGTGGGTTTAATAATACTAACGAGTTTAAACTTGAAAATCCAGAAGAAGCTACAGAAGTTCTTGCGGTTTACCCAATGACGAAAACCATTTTAATTGATAAGAACAGAAAGGTTGCCAACAGCAATACTAATATATTTTCAGTGCAATTTGAAGAGCAGCTTTTAGGCTTAATAAATAAGTAAGCTAAAGCTTATAATGATTCATCAATAACTTTTCATAAACCTTATCAGGCAAAATTCGCTTTAACACTATTGAAAATTTTTGCATAAACTCCCCAACCTTATAATGCACTTTAGGATTAGGTGTCTCAATTATTTTAAATACTGCTTTAGCCATTACATCAGGGTCGCTCCCATTGTCTACATGGGCATTCATTAGATCTAAAGTATCGCCATAAGGCTTTTTATAAGGTGAATCGTCTAGCAGCGGCGCATGATATCTACCTGCTGCAATATTGGTAGCAAAATCTCCAGGTGCCACATTGGTCATTTTTATATTAAAGTCTTTTATTTCCATTCTAAACGCCTCAGTTATAATCTCCAAGGCCGCTTTGCTGGCACTATAAACGCCGCGATATGGTAATCCCATATAACCAGCAATAGAAGTTACATTAATAATTAAACCTCCGTTTTGTTTACGCATTTGTGGCAACACTGCCTTTATGACTTTTATAGGTCCGAAGAAATTTGTGTCAAAATTGGCCTTTATTTCATCATGAGGTATTTCTTCTACAGGTCCAGTAATACCTGCTCCTGCATTATTTATTACAACATCTATCCTACCTTCCTTTTTAATAATCGCATTTACCGATTCATGGATAGTTTCTTCCTTCTTAACGTCTAATTCTAGAATCGGAAATTTGCTATTCTTATATTTTTCTGGGTTTCTACTGGTTCCATATACAATGAATCCTTTTTCAACTAAAAACTCACCAATAGATTTACCAATTCCTGAAGAAGCACCTGTTATAAAAACAACTTTAGACATAATAGAAGAAATTACAAATACAAAGCACCAAATTACAAAAATGAAATGATAAGAAAATCTAAATTTAGCGCATAAAAAAAGGCAAGCTACCTACATCACACCGCTACGACCATTTACCTTTGCTTCGTTCCCGACCTGGAGGATTCAACAGGAGCTGGTTGTGTAGGACTTGCCGGCTGCAAAGATACAACCTTTTAAAATTTTCACAATGATTTTTTAGTCCGATTTTAAATAAATATCTTGCCTTAAACTATTTTTTTATAATGAAAACGATCAATTATCTCACAATCATATTTTTAGCATTAGTCGTAATTTCTTGTGGTTCTAATTCTGGACTTAAAAAAAATGACTTCATCATTGAAACTAATGCCGAAAAAGGAAACATTTCTATTGATGAAACTTTAACACTTGCTATAAAAAATAAAAAAAAATATACCATAGATTCTGTTTCATATGTACTTAACGGTAATAAAATAAATAATAATTTCAATTTAAAAGATTTTAAATTAGGTAAGCACAAACTGGATGCTACTGTATATTATGAAGGTGAAAAGCAAACAACCACAACAGCGGTTACCATTTTAAACAATGAATTACCTCAAGTTTACACTTATAAGATTATTAATGAATATCCGCATGATATAACTTCGTATACGCAAGGTTTAGAATTTCATAACGACACGCTTTATGAAAGTACAGGACAACTCAAGGAGTCTAAACTTAAGAAAATAGATTACAAAACTGGTACCGTACTTAAAAATATCAATTTAGCTGATGAATATTTTGGTGAAGGACTTACCATTTTAAATAATAAAGTATATCAACTGACATGGCAAAAAGGTACTGGCTTTGTTTACGATGTAAATACTTTGGAAAAAATAAGCAGTTTTAAATATGGTAAAAGTAAAGAAGGTTGGGGCTTGTGCAATAATAACAATACCATTTACAAAAGCGATGGTACAGAAAAAATATGGTTATTAAATCCTGAAACTTTAGTTGAAGAAGATAACATTCAGGTATACACTAATAAAGGTAAAATTATAGGCATCAATGAAATGGAATGGATTAATGGTAAAATTTACGCCAACCGTTACCAAAAAGATGGTGTTGCCATTATAAATCCGAAAAATGGTGCTGTTATAGGTGTTGTAGACTTCAAGCCATTGAAAAAGTTAGTTACACAACATGAAGGCTTAGATGTATTAAACGGTATTGCTTTCAATCCAAAAACTAACACCATATTTGTAACAGGAAAACGTTGGGACAAACTCTTTGAGGTAGAAATTATCGAGAAATAGTCTAAGGTACCATTCAAATAATAAAACTCAAAAAGCTCTTGATAAATCAAGAGCTTTTGCATGAATTGTAATAAGATGTTTCTTTTTAAAGGCTATAAACCTATTACTTTATGTTTCATCGAGAATACAATTTATAAGTAAATTCTTCTGCAGAATTATTATTCCGCAGCAAATATACATTTAATAAAGGCAATATGAAGCAGCTATTTTAACTAAAAGGACTACTAAATTAACTTTCAACCGTATTTTTATTAACAGTGCTGTTAAAAACTTATAAAAAGACTCTTATTGAAGTATAAATGAGATTTAATTTATAAATCAAACCAATTTTGAGTTATTTCTTTTTCAATGGATTTATTGGATTTATAAATGAATTCATTCTTTATAGCATGGTATTTATAATCTTCACCCCAGGTTTGAAAATTTTGTGATACTTCTTCAATAGCATCACAAATAAATTCAATTTCATTATTGGTCATTGTTGGGTGAAGCGACATTCTAATCCAACCTGGGCGCTCCATTAAACATCCTTCTAATATTTTTTCTTCAATGGCCTTAGATGTTAATTGATCTACATGTAATAAATAGTGTCCATAGGTCCCTGCACAAGAGCAACCACCACGAGTTTGAATTCCAAACCTGTCATTTAAAAGTTTAACAACTAAATTATAATGTGCATCTTCTATAAAAAATGAAAACACCCCAAGTCTATCTTTATGATCTGGTGCTAAAACTGTAAGATTTTCAATTTTTGAAAGACGTTCAAATACAATCGTATTTAACTCATGTTCGCGGTTTAGAATATTTTCAACGCCCATTTTTTCCTTAAGCTGAATTGAAAGTGCAATCCTTATTGCTTGTAAAAATCCCGGTGTACCTCCATCTTCTCGCGTTTCAATATCGTCAATATAATCATGGTCGCCCCAAGGGTTGGTGTAACTTACAGTTCCACCTCCTGGATTATCAGGTACCAAATTTTTGTATAATTTTTTATTGAAAACCAACACACCAGATGCACCAGGACCACCAAGGAATTTATGTGGAGAAAATGTCACCGCATCTAAATATTCGTCTTCATCTTCTGGATGCATATTGATACTTACATAAGGTGCAGAACAAGCAAAATCTACAAAACACAAGCCGTTATTTTGATGCATCATTTTGGCTACATCATGATAATTTGTTCTAATTCCTGTGACATTTGAACATGCTGTAATTGCAGCTATTTTTATTGGGCAATCCTTATGTTTTTCAATAAGTAACTCTAAGTTTTTAATACAAGGCAACCCATTTTCGTTTGAAGGGATAACCTCCACTCTTGCAATAGTTTCTAACCATGAAGTTTGGTTAGAATGATGCTCCATATGCGACACAAAAATCACAGGTCTTTTTTCTTCTGGAACCTCAGTATGCTCTTTTAAATTTTCCGAAACTTTTAATCCTAAAATGCGTTGAAACTTATTAATGGCTCCCGTCATTCCCGTACCAACTGTAATTAAAACATCGTCTTTTGAAGCATTGATATGTTTTTTGATGATGTTTCTAGCGTTATGATACGCATAGGTCATCGCGCAACCTGTAATCGATGTTTCAGTATGTGTGTTAGCCACAAAAGGGCCAATTTCGTTAAGTAGCTTCTCCTCTATTGGTTTGTATAATCTACCACTTGCAGTCCAATCGGCATATATGATTTTTTTTCGACCGTAGGGCGAATCAAAATATTCATCAATACCAATGATATTATTTCGAAATACTTCAAAATAACGCTCAAGATTGGTTGACTTATTTGAGGTAGAATCTATCATATTTAACTCGAAATAAATTGGTTACAAATCTACTATTTCATTGCTTTAAAAGCTTGTAATCCTGCTTCTAAAAATGCCGCATATTCATCTTCATCAGGCGTATAACCTACTGGTTCTGTTAAAACAGTGTCTCCTTCAGCGTTTAGCAACACATAATACGGTTGCGAATTCGATTTAAAAAATTGCGTTTGAAAATTGGCCCATTTATGACCGTAGTTTTTCAACAAGCGTTTTCCGCCATTAACTCTGTTTACTTCAACTTGTTCCCCTTCAGGTAAATCTTTTTTATCATCTACGTATAATGAAATTAAAACATATTCATTTCGGAGGTAATTATCTATTTTTTCCAATGGCCAAACATGTTCTTCCATTTTTCTACAATTGACGCAAGCATACCCCGTAAAATCTATCATAATGGGTTTATTCACCGATTTAGCATAAGCGATGCCTTCTTTTAAATCTTTAAAAGTTTTTAAATTGTTTGTTGTGGTGCTAGGATACAACCAACTATAACCAACAGGAGGTGCTAAACCGCTTAATAAAGTTAACGGTGTGAACGTGTTTGTTTCTTTATTTACTCTAAACCCAGAAGCTAAATAAATAGCAAAAGCAGCTACAAGTATACCACCACTAATTCTAGAAAAGGATAATTTTTTAATTGGAGAATCGTGAGGGAATTTTATTTTTCCGAAAAGATATAGTGCTAATCCAACAAAAATTAGAATCCAGATAATTAAAAATGGTTCGATTTTTAAAAGTCCCCAGTGTTTTACCAAATCTGCATTCGATAAAAACTTAAAAGCTAATGCGAGCTCTAAAAACCCTAAAATAACTTTGGTTGTGTTTAACCAACCTCCAGATTTAGGAAGTGCATTCATCATATTTGGAAACATGGCAAACAAGGCAAATGGTAATCCTAATGATACACCAAAACCTGCCATACCTGCTGTAAGTTGCCACGCGCCACCATCAGCAGTTAAAGAACCTGCAAGTAATGATCCTAAAATTGGTCCTGTACACGAAAATGAAACTATAGCTAAAGTAAGTGCCATAAAAAATATGCCTATAATCCCGCCAGCATTTTCTCCTTTTGTGGTTGTGTTTGTCCAGCTTGAAGGTAGAGTTAACTCGTAATAGCCAAAAAATGAAAACGCAAAAAACACAAACACCACAAAGAATATAATGTTTAACCAAACATTGGTTGAAATTTCATTAAGAATATCCGGATTCACCGAATCTAAAAGATGAAAAGGTATGCTTAAAATTAGATAAACTAATAGAATAAAAAAGCCATAGAGTACTGCTTTACCGAAGCCTGAGCTTTTACTTTCGTCTCCTTTCTTGGTAAAAAAACTAACCGTAAGCGGAATCATTGGAAACACGCAAGGGGTTAACAGTGCTAACAAACCACCTAGAAAACCTAATCCGAAAATACTCCAAAGCGATTTTTTTACCTCAACTTTACCTTTTTGTAGGCTAATATCTTTTGGTGTAAAACCATATAAGGCATTATTTATAGCATCATTATCGGTTACGCTGTTTTCAATGGTGTTTTCAACTTTCTTATTGCTAACTCCGTTTAAGTGGAATTCTAATTCAACTTCAGTTGGTGGTAAACATCTACTATCATCGCAAACCATAAATTCAACGGTTCCATTTACTGTTTTCACATCGCCTAACAATTCAACACGTTGTACAAACACCGCCGATTTTTCAAAGAATTTAATACGCATTTGAAATACAGGATCGTTAACCACACGACCTGCTTCCTCTCCAGTATTGCCAACAAATTTAAATGCGCCATTGGCATCATCAAATGTAAATGTAGTAGGAATTGGACCATCTTCTGGAACATTTTGCGAATACAAATGCCATCCTGGATCTATAGTTGCTTTACTTACTAAATTGTATTGTGTATCTGATATTTTTTCAATTGAAGCCGTCCATTTTACAGGCTCTAATATTTGTGAATTACCAACTGTAAAGGCTAATAAAGCTATTAGTAGAAGTAGTTGTTTTTTCATTATATAATATTAGTGAATTTTGAGTTATTGAAGATTAAAAATAAGTAAAGCAGGATTTGGCATGATGCATTTTGTATCGTCACATACCATATAACTTACTTCCGAATTAATTAAAAATGGTGGTTTACTTTTAAGTTTTATGCGTTGTTTGAATTGTGTCTGAGTTTCAAAAAACTTAACTCTCATGTTAAAAGTAACATCTTCGGCTTCAATACCTTTTTCTTCTTTAGTGTTACCTTTCTTTAAATATTTACCGTTGCCTTCAAAAGAAAAACGTGTTGGAATAGGTCCGCCTTCAGGTAAGTTTTGTGAATATAAATGCCAGTTGTCATCAATAGCGGCAATTGCAATAAGTTCGTATTCTGATTCTGATATTTTTTTGACTTCAGTTGTCCATTTAACAGGCTCTAAAATTTGACAAAACATATTTACACTAAATAATGTAAATACAATAAGCGCTATTTTTTTCATTCTTATATTATTTAAAGTAAATATTTGGTACAAAATATTACCAAATATCATACCTAAGCAAAAGTATAAATAAAGATTCTAGGAATTAGTTAAATAGACAATAAAAGAGCCAATAGCTTTGCTAATAAAATGTTAAAATTTAAATCATAAATAGGATTTTGTATGGTGTTTAAAAGCATAAAAAAAGGCGCCACTAAGTGTACGCCTTTTTTGAATTTTACTGATTTTTAGAAATTAACGGATATCTTTCCTCTTAAAAAGAAAGGTGTTCCGGGAGTAAAATGAATTTCTTCGACTGAATCAGGTTCATTAAATAATCTACTTTCGGTCGCAAATTGGGTTTCGTTCCATTCACTTTCAAACAAATTTTCAACAATTAAGCCAAACGTCCAGTTTTTATGAGTGTAATTTAAATTTAAATCTGTAATAAAATACCCTTCAGCAACAATTGAATTGTCTTCATTTGCAGGTCTGTCTTTTATATATCGATAACTCAATCCGCCAGAAAAATTCTTTAAATTTTTAATATTTAACCCTCCAGACGATGTTAAGTCTGGGGCAAGAGGAATATAGTCTTCTCCACTAGGTTCTTCGCTACTTCTAGCATACGTATAGTTAATATCGGTATTAAAAAACAACCAATCGTTAAACTGATAACGTAAACCGAAATCGACGCCATAACGCTTTGTTTTTCCGCTAGGCTCAACAATACCCGCGTCACCAACGTAAACAAATTCTTGTTGTAAAAACAAACTCCACAAAGCTGCGTTTATTACCAATCTATCTAATGGTTTAGTAATTAATCCTACGTCTGTGCCAAAAGCCACAGGCAGTATTTCTTTTCCATTATTAGCGGTAACGACTCTGGTATCGTTTGAATGATAGCCCAATCCCGTTTTAGCAAATAACTGAAGTTTTGGTGATGAGGCATAAATAACATTTAATTTTGGACTCAGTAAAACCTTATTCTCGCTTTTATTATCATAAGTTTCGGTTAGTAAATTTTCATAATCAAAATTGAAATAATCTAAACGTAACCCAGGGTTTAATGTCCATTTTTTCTTCTTGTACGTTAAGTTAGCAAACGAAAATCCGTTTAATTCATCTACATTTCCATAGGCTAAACGTTCCAGTAATTCTTGTCTGTTCTTGGTTCTTGATAGTTGCACATCGTTGACATCGTCATATCTAAAACCAACCCCAAGCTCATATTTCAATTGTGCATCATGGTCTTCAAGATGAAAAGAATGCTCAAAAACTGTTTTTCCACCAATGATTGTTCTATTTTCATATTGATGAATTTGATCTGCATTCACTGGGTCTTCCAAAAAGAAGGTGAAATTCGAAAACAATTCAAAATCGTACTTTGAAAGATATGCCGATGATTTAATGGAAGAATGCTCGTCTAATATCTTGTTGTGACTTACCCAAAAATTACTTCTGCTGGTATTACCTCCTTCGGTATCATCAATAGCTCCAAATCGACTTATTTGACCACTTTCAACAGCTCGCACAGGTATTTGTCCGGAGGCATCCCATTTACTCTGAAAGTGAGAAATAGCTAGATTAAATTCTTGGTCCTTATAATTATTAAAATTATAACGCCCCATGATATTAATTCGATTAAAATTTTGGGGAGACTCAAAAACACCATCCGAAAGCATTAGCTCTGAAGCTAAATATGCAGAACTATTTTCTGCATCAATTAGTTTAACCATACTTAAGGCACGTAATGTGTTAAATTGACCAGCTTCCAATGAAAGTACATTATTTTCAATGATCTTTTTGGTATTAATATCAACATAACCAGCTGTATTGAAATTGCCTTTATCTGCGTAATAAGAACCTTTACCAAAGTCGATATTATCTATAGTTTCTGGAATAATGAAGTGCATATCTGCGTAACCTTGACCATGCGCATGAGACACCATATTTACAGGCATTCCATCTACATCTATAGCGATATCCGTTCCGTGGTCGATATCAAAACCTCGTAAAAATATTTGTTCTGCTTTACCACCGCCGGCATGTTGCCCAATAATTAAACCGGGTATTTTACGCAGTACTTCTTGCGACGATTTTACCGGACTAGTTTTTAAGTCTAGATTTAAAAAGGTGCTTAAAACATTTACTTTTGAAACTATTAAAACCTGTTCTAATGATGCCGAAGAAATTGATAAATTAATCTGGACTTTACTATCTAAATGAGATTCGTTGATTAAAAGCTCTTGATTTTCGTAACCTAACTGATAGAAATACACGACATCGCCGATAGAGATGTCATCTAATTCAAAATACCCCGAAACATTAGTATAAGTATATGCTCCTGTATTTTTATTGTAAACCCCAACACCCTGCAGAGGTTTACTATTATCGTCTGAAATTACTGTTCCGCTTAGCTCATGCGCGTTTACGACACCAAAACTACAAGCAAACAACAATA
Organism: Algibacter luteus; assembly: GCF_030344935.1. Lineage (NCBI taxonomy): Bacteria > Pseudomonadati > Bacteroidota > Flavobacteriia > Flavobacteriales > Flavobacteriaceae > Algibacter > Algibacter luteus. The sequence continues at coordinate 2,475,039 of NZ_CP128313.1, forward strand.
ATGTTATTATTTTTTTAAACATAACAATTGTATTTTTTCAAATGAAAGTGTTGTACTTCCATATGAGTTGATAAATTAAATAGAATTTTTCCTTCTTGTTGTTATTATTTTATTCAACAAAAAGACCAATATAATTATGTTTGCTGCGGAGGTACCAATATGCCTCTTTGAAACCCTTTTTGAATTTTTTGTTTAGTAAATGAAAACAAATGTTTGTCGGGAAGAGTTGGTGTGAGTAGTTGATTGTGATAAGAATAGTCAGTAGTTAAATGTTTATCAATTTTCAAATTTAAAATGATGGACTTTTCTTGATTTTTATCCGAATTTGAAGCCTTCAATATGTTATTCAGAACTTGTAAAAGTTTATGATCATGAACTGCTTCTGACACATTAAATGTATGACTTTCATGCACTTCATAATTTGAATTTGTTTGAATGGAATGCGTTAAAACCGAATCAGGCATTTCAAGCTGATGCACAAGAATATGTAATAATTTATTCAATTCATTATGAGATGGTCCAAAAACATAGCAAATGCTCATAGCTATAACAACTACCTTTAAAACAAATGGCTTCAAGCCTTTTTGAGCATTTTTATTCATTTAATAATTTAGTTAAAACTTTTTCAATGTTATCAGCATAAGATGCAATAGTTGGGTAATTAAATACATCGGTAATTGAAATATCCAATTCTAAAATTGATTTTAATCTAGAAGTAATAGAAATAGCATTTAATGAATTTCCACCAATTCTTATAAAATTATCATGAACCCCAATTACATCAATTCCTAAAACTTCTTTCCAAACATCATGTATTATTTCGTCAATTTCATTCCTTGGAGATACATACGAACTTTTGTTAAAAGCGGTTTTATTTTTTATTTGAACATTATTTTTCGGGAGTTTTTTTCTGTCTACTTTTCCACTAGATAAAAGTTCAAATGCTTCTATATGAATATAAAATTGAGGAATCATATATAAGGGAAGTTTAAGCTCTAAAACATTAGTTATATTTGATGTATCCACTTTTTCTCCTGTATAATATGCAACGAGATTCTCTGCTTCGTCCACTGTTACAATTGCTTGGGATATAGCTGTATATTTCTCAATATTTTTCTCGATTTCACCAAGTTCTATTCTTAACCCTCTAAGTTTTATTTGATTATCAATTCTTCCATGATATTCTATTACACCATCATCTCTATATCTTGCAAGATCTCCCGTTTTATACATTTTTGCTTTGGGATTATCAGAAAAGATATCTTTTACAAAACGTTCATTTGTAAGTGCCTCTCTATTCAAATATCCTTTTGCTACTTGTTTCCCTGCGATATAAAGTTCACCTTTTAAACCTATTGGTAATTGGTTTAATTTTTCATCTAAAATATAAAGCTGTGTGTTGGCAACAGGTTTACCTATTGGGATGCCGTTAGAGAGTTCTGATTTTTTACAATGCCAACTTGTTACATCAACCGAAGCTTCTGTTGGGCCATATAAGTTGTGAATTTCTAAATTTAATCTGTCATAGGTTTTCTCAACTACTGGAATAGATAAGGCTTCGCCGCTACAAAAAATCCGTTTAAGACTTGTACAGTTTTCAACACCTTCAGTTTGGATAAAAATATTTAACATTGAAGGCACAAAGTGTATATTAGTGACTTTGTGATGCCTAATTGTATGTATTAGTCCATCTGGATTCATGTGGCCATCAGGAATTTCAACAATGAGTTTTGCACCTACTTGAAGTGGCCAAAACAATTCCCAAACTGAAACATCAAAAGTGATTGGTGTTTTTTGAATAAATGTATCTTTACTAGTAATTGGATAATCGTTATTCATCCAATTAAGTCGATTGCAAATGCCTTCGTGATGGCATTTTACACCTTTTGGCTCTCCGGTACTACCCGACGTATATATTATATAGGCTAAATCATCTGATTGCGAATCTATTACAGGTGAATCAGCATTTAACGAAGAAACCTGCTTTTCTATAACTTGAACATTAAACCAATTTGTACTTTTTAAAACTGTTTGTACTATATTATTATGATTATAAAACAGTGTTTTTACATTAGCATCATTTATGATAAATTCTAAACGTTCTGCAGGAATATTAGTATCAATCGGTAAATATCCTGCACCTGCTTTTAAAATCCCATAGATGTAAACCATCATTTCTAATGACCTTTCGAGACTTACGGCTACAATATCATTTTTTTGAATTCCATTTTGAATCAGAAAATGAGCAACTTGATTTGATTTTTTATCCAGTTCTTGATAGGTAAGCGATGTTTCCTTGAAAACAAGTGCTTCATGATTTGGAGTTTTCTGCACTTGTTTTTGAAACTTAGACAATAGTGTTTCATTTTCAAGATAATCAACAAAAGTTTCATTCCACGATTTTATTTTTAATACTTCATCATCTGTAATCAGATTTACAATATTAAATTCCTGGGTATAATCTTCAATAAAAGCATCTAAAAGCTTTAAAAAATGTTGAGGAATTGCTTGTTGCTTTTCAGCATTAAAAACTCTTGTGTTTAAATCGAAATAAAGTTGTTTTTCTCCAGAGTTATCAAAATCGTGAACGTGAAAACGAATGTGATGTCTCGGATCTGTGTGACCTGAGTGCACCCATGATGTTTTTACAGAAGCTCCATTAAATTCAGAATTCGCCGTATTTATGTAATTAAAAAAAACATTGAAATCCCTATTTAATTCAGCTGTAGATGCCCCAACCTTTGCGTTTTTAAGAAAACTATTGCTCTCAACTTGAATCTTTTGCAAAAGCGACAAAAACGTCTCATTTTCTTCAATTTCAGTTTGCAAAGGAAATGTTTCTACAAAATATCCTATAGTATTTCTAAAGTTATTAGTGGACCTATTATGAGTTGGAGAACCAATAACTAAATTTTCCTGACCACTAATCCTGTAAATGAATGCGAAAAGCGTTGTTAGAAATATATTAAATATTGTTAATTCTAAATTCCAACCTTTTAAACCTCTAATATTTGCTAAATCATATAACTTTTGAGTACGTTCTAGCCCAAGTTTTAGGTTTACACGGTTTGAGGCTGTATCTAATAAAACATTTTTTATACCATATAAAGACGGCGGCTTAAGAAATTTTATTTGTTTTTCTTTCCAGTGATTTAGTACATCTTTGTTTTTATCTTGCTTTATAATTTCTTGATTATAAGCAACAAATTCCTGATAAGAAAGTAAATCATCAATATCATCCAATTGATTTTGTAATGTCTTCGAATACAATTCGGACATTTTAGAAAACATAATAGTTGAGCTCCAACCATCGGTAATTAAATGATGCTGATTGATATACCAGATAAAATTTTCTTCAGAACATTTTATTAAAACACTATCAAATACGCGCGTTTTTAAATCAAAAAGAATCTGAATTCTTTCTTTTAGCCATGCATTATAAACTTCTTTAGGATTTTTTATAGTTGAAAAATCTAAAAATTCAACTTCATAATCAATTGAAGGTAAATACTTTTGAATGGGCTCGCCATCTTTTAATTCGAAAACAGAACGTAGAACATCACATTTCTCAATTAATTTTTTAAACGCCAATTTAAAATGAGAAACAGAAATGGCATCTTCAATCTCATATGTCATGACCATGTTGTACATAGGCGAATCTGGATTTAATTCCTGACCCAACCATAGTAACTTTTGGTTTTGAGCTAAAGATATAAAATTTGTTACCATTTTAATTTTTCACATTATTAATCATACTTTAGAGTTAATGTATTTACATATACTTTCCACTGTCATAAAATTTTCTATTACCATTTCTTCAGGAGCTACTCGAATACTATAAGCTTCTTCAATAAATGAGATTAACTTCATCATACCTAATGAGTCTAAAATACCACTTCCTAAAAGATCGTCTGTTAGTTCTAAACCATCTTCAATTTCTTCATTTGCAAGTTCCTGCTCAATATGCTTTATTATGGATTCTTCCACTTTATTATGGTTTAATTATTTTTTCCATTTCTTTTCTATTAATTTTTCCTGTACTGGTTCTCGGAAACGCATCTAATATTAATATTTTACTTGGTAAAGCGTAAACAGGTAATTCGTTATTACAATGTTTTTCAAGATCTTTTGTGCTTATTTTAGAATTTTTATCCGTTAACACTGTTGCTATTAATTCTTTTTCTTCTTTTAAATCTGCAAGAATTACAGCTGCTTCAACAACACCTTTGAATTTTAAAAGAATATTTTCTATTTCATCAATTTCAATTCGGAAGCCTCTAAGCTTTATTTGTCTATCCTTTCTTCCTAAAAAAAGTAGTTCTCCCTTATTATTTAACTTTACCAAATCTCCCGTTCTGTAATAAACATGCATAAAACCTGGCGCAACCTCTACTTTGTACATAGATTTTTCAGTTAGAACTATATTATTCCAATAACCTTGCATCATGGTTGCCGACCTTATAACTAATAAACCTACTTCACCTTCTTTTACCTCATTATTATTTTCATCAAGAATTTTGAATTCTGTGTTTCCCCAAGTTGTACCTATCGGAATTGTGTCATCTCCAATAGGAGGTTCATATAAATTATAGTTTGTACATTGATTTATTTCTGTAGGTCCATATATATTGCTATATATTGCATGAGGCCATATTTTCATTAACGCTCTTAATTGCTTTGTTGGAAAAACTTCTCCCGAAAACAACACCCATCTCAAACTTGAAAAATCTCTATTTTTAATACCTCCGTTCAACATTAATTGAATTAAAACTAATGGCACCGAAAACCAAATAGTTAATTGTTCTTTTTCCATCAATTCAGCTAAACTCACTGGAAATTTGAGATGGGCATCAGAAACTATAACAGTAGTAGCTCCAGCTAATGGTGCTGAAAAGTAACCTAAAATAGATGGATCAAAGTGCAAAGGAGCTACATTAGCAACTTTATCTGTTGGTTTAAAATCATATAAGTCTACCACTAATTCTGCAAAAGCAAGTGCGCTATTGTGGGTGTGCATAATACCTTTTGGAGTTCCTGTACTACCTGAAGTATAGAGAATATAAGATAAATCTTCTCCTAAAATATTTGCTGGAACGTAATTTTTTAATGATATATTAAAAACATCTTCCCAGGTGATTGATTTAAATCCTTCTTCATTTGAAATTCCAACAATGCTTGTTAAATTCTTATTTTTTAAAGTAAGCTTTTTGATTTTTTTGATCTGTTGCGGAATTGTGATTACATGCTTTATGCCACAATCTTCAATTAAAAAATTAGCACGCTCCAGGGGTGAAAATGGATCTATAGGCACATAAGCTGCTCCAGATTTTAAGATACCGTAAACTGCGATTGCAGTTTCTAAACATCGAGGCATTAATATACCAACCCTATCTCCTTTTTTTATTCCTAAATTACATAAGTGTTTAGCTAATTGAGAAGATTTCACATCTAAATCGTTGAATGAAATTACTTCATTCAAATATCTAAACGCGTCGTTGTGACCAAATTCTTTTGCAGAATTTTGACAAATCTGTACTAAGTTATATATCAATATATCTTTATTTATAAAAGTTTTAAAGCCCTAAAAGCTTTGAAATAATATTCCTTTGAATATCTGAGGTACCTGCATATATTACGCCTCCAACAGCATCTCTTAAATCTCGCTCTACTTCATTTTCCGATAGGTACCCATAACCGCCATGATTTCGAATTGTGTCTAAGCTTGACAAAACATAACTTTCACTTAATTGCAATTTTAAAAGTGAAGACTCCAACATTGCTGGTCTTCCTTGGTCTTTAATCCAAGCCACATTATAAAGTAATAATCGTGATGTTTCTAAACGTAATTTCATGTCGGCAATCCTATTAGAGACTGATTGGAACTCACCAACCGATTTTCCAAATTGCTTCCTTTCTTTAACATATGCAATGGATTGTTCTAATTGATACTCCATAGCACCTAGCTGACTTGCCAATATGCTGCATCGATCATATTCCAAAGAATGATTAGTAATACTCCAACCTGCGCCCTCTTTACCCAATCTATTCTTTTCTGGCACAAAACAATCTTTAAAATACAAGCTTCCGATTGGTACAGTACGCAAGCCCATTTTTTCTTTGTTAGAACTAACGGTAAAACCCATAGTGTTGGTTTCTACAATAAACGCAGATATGCCCCATTTTCCTAATTTGGAATTAGTTTTTGCAAAAATTAATGCTAAATCTGCAACCGGTGCCAAAGTAATCAAGCATTTTTCACCGTTTAGTATATAACCCCCATCTACTTTTGTTGCAGATGTTTGCATACTAAAAACATCTGAACCTGCATTTGGTTCTGTAAGTGCATGACACGCTATTTTTTTTCCTGAAATTAAAGGAGGTAAAAATCTTTGCTTTTGTTCGTCGGTTCCAAATTGTTCAATAGGTAATTGAACTGTCCACATTTGAGCACTTAGCGCAAAAGGCAACCCATTATCTCTACAGCCATAACCCAAGCCTTCCATTGCAAGGGTTGCACTGAGTAAATCTAGTTTAATTTTATATCCACCATATTCAGGCGAAACTGAAATACCTAACACTCCAAAATCAGCACATTTTTGCCAATCTTCTTTAGAAAAAGATAAGTCCTTATCTCGTTCATAAATTGATGTATTTAAAACTTTTTTTGCGAATTCACTAAAATCTGATTTTAGTTGCTTTTGTACTTTTGTTAAGGAAAAATCCAATTTTTTTTATAACAATTAACTTAAATAATTATAACAATACAAAAACTATCGACATGGAACTTCTTATATCGTTAAACTTTTATTTTTAATAATATTTACTAAAATACTTCATCTTTTTCTTGATTTTATACACTTCATCGACAAAATCATACAAATAAGTTTTTATATTTCTTTTATTCATAATATTCTCAATATCTTCTAAAAAAAAATCATTTTCTCAAAACCAATAAACCTAATAATTGTTTAAGGTATTTTGATTTTTAAAATATATATATGCTTAAAAAAGAACAGATTGAATTTTATCATTCTAATGGATATTTAGTTTTAACAGATGTTTTTTCTAAGGAAGAAATATCAAAACTTAATTCTAAAATAAAGAATTTTAAAAACCACACTTCCCAACCAAACGTAATTTGTGAGGACAATGGAGATATTCGCTCTATTTTTGCTCCTGAAATTCAAGAACCCATTTTTGGTGATTTAACAAAAGATAAAAGATTATTAATAGCTAGTGAGGAGTTATTGAAATCAGCTCTTTATTTGTACCAATACAAACTAAATTTAAAAGAAGCTTATGTTGGTAAATATTGGGAATGGCATCAAGACTTTCCTTATTGGCATTTTGGCGATGGAATTAAAACCCCAGAAATGATTTCGGTTATGGTTCTTTTTGATGATGTAAAATCATACCAAGGTCCTTTATTAATTATACCTAAATCTCATAAAAATGGCATTGTAGATTTTCAACATAAAGCACATCTAGAAAATAAGAAAGACAACTTACTAAACTCTTTAAATTCAGATTTAAAATACACTATTAATAATGAACTTGTAAAAGAATATGCTTTAAAAAATAAGATTGTCTCATTAGAAGGAACTCAAGGTACAGTAATATTTTTTCATCCTAACATTTTTCATGCTTCCAATTCAAATGTTTCACCTTTTAAAAGAAGTACTGCTATAATTACATATAACAGTATCCACAATACACCTGAAAAAGAATCTTCAAGACCTGATTATATTTGTTATAGATATACTACCCGTCTTAAAGTTTTCAGTTAAAACACTTTCAGCAAATAGATTTTAGTAAAACTCAACAATCAATTTATATATGAAAAAATTATTATTCCTCTTTGCATTACTTTCATCAAGTTTCATTTATGCTCATGCGCCAAACTCTAGCTATATTTTTTTAAGAATTTATGAAAAAGATGGTATAGAAGGGCGGTTTGAAATTAATGCTACTGAAATAAATACATTTTTTAATTTAAATATACCAAAGAATGCCAAAATTGAGGATATAGCTCCCTATAAAGACTTAATTCAAGAATACATACGCAAAAATGTTTCATTCAGTTCAGAATTGGGTGATTATAAAATAGTCTTTGAAGAATTGGGCTATTTACCAATCAATTATGGTAATTTTATGGAATTTCATTTTCGTTTAGAAGAGGTTAAAACATTACCTGATAATTTAAATATCTATTATAATATAGGTTTTAATGAAGACAAAAGCCATAAGGGTTTTTTAACAGTTGAGTATAACTGGAAAGCAGGAATGATAAATAATGAAGCTGTAATTGCTCTAGATTTCTCTCCGTCAGAACCAAACGATACATTAAATTTAAGCGAATCTTCGGTGTTAACAGGCTTTATTGCAATGATAAAGCAGGGTGTTTGGCATATATGGATTGGAATAGACCATATATTGTTTTTATTGGCACTTATTTTACCTTCAGTTGTAAGAAGAAAAAACGATACTGTTTTCGGTTGGGAACCAGTACTAACTTTTAAAACCGCCTTCATTTATATTATTAAGGTGGTTACCTTTTTTACCATTGCTCATACTATTACGCTTACACTGGCTTCTTTAGAATTGGTCACTTTGCCATCACAACTCGTTGAATCAATAATCGCGTTTTCTATAGGGCTGGCGGCTTACCATAATATTCGACCAATTTTCAAAATGAAAGATTGGATTATTGCTTTTATATTTGGGTTGTTCCATGGGTTTGGTTTTGCAAGTGTTTTAAGCGATTTAGGATTAACAGGAGAATTTTTAACCTTATCACTTTTAGGATTCAATTTAGGTGTTGAAATAGGGCAAGTGGTCATTATTATTGGTATTTTCCCGTTATTATACTTAATTAGAAACTATAAATTTTATCCTAAATTTTTGGTTTACACATCAGTTCTACTAATAATTATCTCACTATATTGGTTTATTGAACGCATTTTTGATATCAACTTGTATATTGATGACTATATATTTCAATTTGCTTATAATACAGCAAAATGGCTAGGTTTAAAGTAATATTTTGAATAATAATTTTACTAAAATGACTTAAAAAACTATGGCTGAAAAAGACATAAATAAAGCATCTCTTCTCGCTAGGTGGAAAAGCAAAAACAAGGATGATGCATCTACTAACGTTATAAACAAAGCACCAACTGGTATTAATATTCCGTTGTCTTACGGACAAAAGCGACTATGGTTTTTACAACAATTGTATCCTAATAATGCTTTTTACAACTATTCAGAAGCCTATGCATTTGAAGGTAACCTAAATCATAACCACATAATTGAAAGCTTAAAACAAATACATCAACAACATGATATTCTCAGAACAACATATCATATTGAAAATAATGAAATTTATCAAAAAGTAAACCATACTGCAGAATTAGATATTCAGCAATATGATTTTACAAATTTATCTGATGATGAATCTAACTCTGAAACTCAAAAGATAATTGAATCACATGCAAAACACTATTTCAATTTAACTAAAGGACCACTGATTAAAACAGTTTTAATTAAAATAAGTGAAACTCGCCATATTCTGCAAATCACCATGCATCATATCATAACAGATGAATGGTCTTTGAGAATTTTAAGAGAACAATTGTCGAAACTTTATCAAGCTAAAATCTTAAATACCAAAATACCTGAAAACTATACGAATATTCAATATGCTGATTATGCGTTTTGGCAACTAAAGCAAGGTGTAAATAGTGTTCATTTAAACTATTGGAAACAGCAACTTTCTGGAGATATTCCAACCTTAAATTTGCCTATAGACTTTTCTAGACCTATACAGACTAAATTTAAAGGTGCTATTTCAAAAACTGAAGAATACAGCGAAGAATTCTCTAAAAACATGTTAGCGCTTTCAAATTCTTTAGATATTACACCATATGTATTAATGCTTTCCGCTTTTTATGTATTTCTGCATAGATGTAGCGGACAAACAGATGTACTAATTGGATCACCTATTAGTAACAGAGACCATAAATCGTTAGAAGATGTACTAGGCTTTTTTATCGACACAATTGTTTTACGAACTCAAATTGACCCAACCGCATCCTTTAAAGACTTGGTTTCTGAAGTTAGACAAAACACATTAGATGCCTTCTCAAATAAAAACATCCCTTTTGATGTATTGGTTAAAGAGTTAAAAGTATCGCGAGCATTAGCTACAAACCCCTTTTTTCAGGTTATGTTTGTTTATAATGAAAAAGTTGAAATACCCGCTTTTAGTGAAGACTTAAAATTAAATCATAAACTATTAGACCCCAAAGTTTCAAAATTTGATTTAACACTATTTGTATCTCATGAAAATGATAAATTAAGTACGACGTTCGAATATTCAACCGAGCTTTTTGAAGCATCAACAATACAAAGATTTCAAAACTATTTTAAATTACTTTTGGAAAGTATTGTAACAAATCCTTACGAAACCATTGGCAAGCTACAAATGCTCACGCCCTTTGAAAAACAATTATTCTTAAACCAAAAATCAGAAACTCAACATCACTTTGGAGACTACAATTGTATACACGAAGTAATAGAAAACATTAGTAAAACTAATCCAAACGCTGTAGCTGTTTCTTATAAAGACAATTCTTTAACCTATAAAGAATTAAACGACAAGGCCAACACTCTAGCCACCTATATATTACCTCATATAAAAAGGCCTAACGAAATAGTCGGGTTGTGTTTAGATAGATCTGTGGACATGATAGTAGGAATGCTAGCTATTTTAAAAGCTGGTTGTGCTTATTTACCAATAGATCTGGAATACCCAAAAGAAAGAATTCATTTTATGCTTAACGATGCTGAAGTTGGCACTATTATTACCCAACAAAACGCAGTTAATTTATCCAATAGCAGTAATGTTAGAATGATAAATATTGATAATCTAGATCTGTCATTAGATTTAAAAACTTCAGATTTACCAGTTTCGAAAGCATCAAATGATGCTTATATAATTTACACCTCTGGTAGCACAGGGAGACCTAAAGGAGTTCCTATTACTCATCAAAATATTATGCACTCAACGAGTGGAAGACTAGATTTTTATGATAAAAATCCATCTGCTTTCTTGCTTATGTCGTCTATGTCTTTTGATAGTTCTAAAGCTGGAATTTTCTGGACCCTTTGTACTGGTGGAAATTTAGTTATTGCCGAAAAACGCATTGAACAAGACATCGAAAAAATAGGACAAATAATTCTAGAAAAAGCTGTTAGTCACACTTTAATGCTACCTTCATTATACAAAATGTTGCTAGAATATATTGACACTAACAAACTTCAAAGCTTAAACACTGTAATGGTTGCTGGAGAAGCATGCTATTCATCGCTTTGCGAAGCTCATTTTACCAATCTACCGAATGTTAAATTGTATAATGAATATGGGCCTACCGAGGCCAGTGTATGGTGTATTGCTCATGAAATTGTAGAAAAAGACATAAACAGAATGTCGATTCCTATAGGCAAACCAGTTGCGAATGCTAAAATTTATTTAATGGACGATAATTTAAATCTAGTCCCATTTGGTAGTATTGGTGAAATATACATTGGTGGACCTGGTTTAACAAATGGTTATATTAGTAGGCCTGAATTAAATAAAACTTCTTTTGTTGTAAATCCATATAACACTTCAGAAAAACTCTATAAGACAGGAGATTTAGGTAAATATAATAATGATAAAACCATAGCCTTTTTAGGAAGAGCAGACCAACAAATAAAAATTAGAGGTTATCGTGTAGAATTAAATGAGATAGAAAAAGCCATTAAATCTTATAATGAAACAATTGAAGAGGCTTTTGTTTTAATAAAAGATGATACATCGAATTTTGATTTAAAAGAAGCTAATGAATTCGAGAGGGAAGACAACTTAATGCAGCTTTTAGAGCAAATGGATGCAAATGAAATTGAAACTATTGTTTCTTCAATAAAAGCACTAGATTCAAATCAAAAAAAATACCTACTTAGTCAAATAATAGCATAAGTTATGAGAAAAATTAAGAGATCTAAAGCATTTGAAGTTGTATTAACCATAAATGATGAACATTTTATACGTCCACCTAAAGATGCTCAAAGAAATGCCATTGTAAATAGAGCACTTAAAGAGTTTGTAGGCAGTTTAAATATTTTAAATGCACAGGCTAAACATTTTGTTCCAGGAGCAACATCACACTCCTTTAAAGAAGATAGATCACAAAAGGTTTTAAAAGAACAAGAAATCATGGAAGATTGGCAAATTCCATTGATGAAAGAAATGGCAAAAACCATTGCTGAAGATGGGGGTGATATTTTAGAAATAGGCTTCGGAAGAGGTATTTCTGCCAATATGATAATGCAATACCCGATAGACTCTTATACAACTATTGAATGTAATGATGATGTTGTAAAAATGTATTTCGAGACGTTTAAGAACGAACATTCAGATAAAGATGTTAAACTTGTACATGGTTTATGGCAAGACACCATAGACTCTTTGACTGAATTTGATGGCATTCTATTTCATACATACCCTTTAAATGACGATGAGTATATGCAATATGTTAATGGCAGTATTACCTTTGCAGAACACTTTTTTGAACACGCAACAAAACATTTAAAACAAGGCGGTGCTTTTACTTATTTTTCCAATGAAATTGACTCTTTAAGTAGAGAACATCAGCAATTATTATTAAGACATTTTTCTTCTTTCAGTGCAAAAGTAATTCCTTTAGAAATGCCAAACGATGTTAAAGACACTTGGTGGGCTAATTCCATTTTGGTAATTAAGGCGATAAAATGAAACAAGAAAATCTAGAACATACAATTGAGCAACTTTCTGTAGACGAAAGAAAACTTTTAATGTTTAAAGCCAAAGAGGTTCTTAACAATAAAACAATATATACTAATCCTGACGCTCAAAAAAAAATTGTAGCCTATATTAAAACAGAAGGTTTACTAGATAAAGAGGAGCTTAAGTCCCATTTAAAACAAAGACTTCCGGATTACATGATACCTTCATCCATTCATGAAATAGATGAAATACCGTTGTTACCTAACGGGAAAGTTGATAAGAAGAAATTACAAAAACTTAAAAATACGGAAGACAGCTTAGAAACCTTTGAAAGTGGTATTATTGAGCCAAAAAACGAAATAGAATCCACTCTGGTTGAAATATGGGAAGAAGTTTTAGGGTTTTCTCCAATAAGCACAAACGACAACTTTTTCGAAATTGGTGGAGATTCGATATTAAGCATCCAAATTGTTGCAAAAGCTAGAAAAAAAGGAATTCATTTAAAAGCAAATCAATTATTCGAAAATCAAACCATTTTAGAACTCTCAATGTTTACAACTGCTTTAAACATCAATTCTATTACCGAGAATAATAAAATAGAAATAGAGGGCGAAGTTCCATTAACTCCAGTGCAACATTGGTATTTTGAAACCCATCGAAATGCACCACATTTTTGGAATCAAATTATAGATCTACAACAAATAAATACCACTTCTAGCAAAATTTTCGAAGACATTTCGAAACAATTAATTTCGAACCACGAGGCATTAAGATTGAGTTTTAATAAAAAAGATGAAGGTAAATGGCAAGCCTTTATAAAACCATCAAACGAAATTAACAGCTACCTCGAGTTTAATTTAGGTAGTGAAGACAGTGTTTCATCTCAAAATAATAAAATAGAAGAAATTGTATTAGAAATACAAGAAAATACGAATTTATCAGAAGGAAGTTTATTTAAACTTATTTTATTTAATTGTAATAGTTTACAATCAAATAGAGTTGTCATAATAGCACATCATTTAGTTATAGATTTAGTATCATGGAATATTATTGTTCAAGAAATAGCCAATACTATTAATACCATTAATAACGATTTTATTCTAGAAACCAATCATAACAAAACCGCAACAATAAAAGACTGGGCAAATTATTTGGATAAACTTTCTAGTAGTAATTCTCTGTTAGAAGAGCTTAACTATTGGAATTCTCAAAAAAACGACAATAAGAATTTCCCAACCGATTATACTTCAAACTCTCACATCTATCTAGAGAATTCTATATTTACACAACACGTGACATTAGACACTGTGCAAACAAAATTATTAGTTCATGATGCGAATGAAACCTATAGTACCAAAGTTGAAGATCTGTTAATTGCTGCTTTAATTGCAACTTTATGTGATTGGGGACATTTGGAATACCTATTACTTGGTCTGGAAAGACAAGCAAGAAATATTGACACTCAAGATATAGACGTTTCAAATACAGTAGGATGGTTTACCTCCTTTTTTCCAATTGCTTTAAACTACAATAAAACGCAAGATTTAGGTACTCATATTAAAGGAATAAAAGAAGAATTAAGAACAATTCCTAGTAACGGTATAGGCTTTGGAGTTTTAAAATATCTGTCAAATACTAACACCTCAAAATTAAAGGAATTACAACCTAAAGTTATTTTTAACTATTTTGGTAAAGCAAATGCCAACGAAAAAAACAACGAAGTAGGTTTTAAGTTTATGGAATCTTCTACAAGAGACATGCAAAGTGAGCGTAATTATGAAATAGAAATTAACACACAGATTATAAATGATAATTTAAATGTTAATTGGAGTTTTACTAAAGATTTGTTCAAAGAAGAAACGGCATTAATACTGATAGAAAAGTTTATAGAAAATTTAAAATCAATTATTAAACACTGTATAACACAAGATAATATAACATATACACCCTCCGATTTTCCCGAAGCCAATATTAATCAAGATGATTTAGACAACCTATTAGGTCAATTTTAATTTGGTAGTTACCCATGATAAATAAAAAACAATCTACAGTAGAAGCTATTTATCCCTTAAGTTATATGCAGCAAGGGCTTTTAATACATCACTTATCTAGTGAATTGGATCAGGGGTTTTTAAATACTGAATGTACATTAACCGGTGATTTTGATTTAGTGCTTTTTCAAGAATCTTGCGCATTTATTGTGAACCGCCATGATGTTTTACGTTCTACCATTCACTGGAGAAACCTTGAAAAACCGTTGCATGTTTTTCATAAGTCAAAAGAAATTGAAATTGAATATTTAGATTGGATTGAAGCTTCTTCAACAGAAAAAAAAACAAGCTGGGATAAACTAAAAGAAGACGCTTTTAAGAATGGAGCAAAACTGGAAACAGGAGCTTTGTTAAGAATAACTATTGCAAAAATCTCAAATAGACAGTTTAAAATGCTTTGGCCAATGCATCATATTTTATTAGATGGCTGGTCAGGAAGCATAATTATAAAAGATTTATTTAGCGTTTACAATAGTTTATACTTTAAAAAAACGCCTCAACTAGACACACTACCAAATTATAAAGCATATTTAAAATGGACTAATGAACTTCCTGAAGAAGATGCTAAAGTTTTTTGGAAGGATTATTTAAAGGATTATAAAACTCCTCTCCTATTTAGTAGCAACATAATTACTACTGATAAAGTAGAAACTACAATTTCCAATACATTCAACCTTTTTGAAAAAGAAACAAACCAAATTAAAGATTATTGTAAAGAAAATAAAATAACCGTAAACACGCTAATACAGTGTATTTGGTCTCTGGTACTTGCAAAATTTTTTAATACAAAAGGTGTTGTGCATGGAACTACCGTTTCTGGAAGAGCAGGAGATTTTCCAAATATTGATTTGTTGGCAGGAATGTTTATGAATGTGCAACCTGTAAGAAGCAAAATTGATGAAAACATGACGTTTTCTAATTGGTTTCAAAACATGCAAAAACTTCATTTCGAAGCTAGAAAATTTGAACACCTCAGCTTGGAGACACTTTATGAATATATAAATTGGTCTGAAAACTCAACGCTCTTTGATAGTTTGGTTGTATTTGAAAATTATCCAGCACTAAAAGCAGAAAACAACATTTTAGAAGTTTCAGATATTAAAAGTGGTTTAACATCTACATATTCTGTGACACTGGCAGTGCTTCCTGGTATTGAAACTAAATTTGTACTAACAACATCTTCTAAATATGTTGATTCAGACATGGCGCTGTGGCTAATCAACTCATTAAAAAAAGTACTAGAATTAATTACTTCAAAAGAAATAACCAAATATTCAGTTCTAAATGAAAGTATTGATGATTTTAAAAAATCAGGCTCTGAGCAAATTGATAAAAATAACTCAGTAATTAGTGATACTTATATCGCACCTAAAAACAATACAGAATTACAACTATTACAAATTTGGGAAAGTTTGTTAGGAATAAATCAAATAAGCACAAAAGCTAATTTCTTTGAACTTGGAGGTAAATCTTTAGTTGCGGTAAAAATGTTTACACTCATTAATAGAAAATTTAAAACAAAACTATCTGCAACTGCATTATTAGAACATCCTACTATAGAAAAACTTTCTAATTATATTTCATCTGATTCTAAGACGGAATCTTGGAAATATGTAATACCTATAAAATCAAAAGGTAATAAAAATCCACTTTTTTGTGTACATGGTGGCGGAGGCTATGTTATATTCTTTAATCCACTTTCTAATGCTTTAAATACTGATATTCCAGTATATGCCTTACAACCAGCTGGATTAAACAACGATTGCACAATGCATGATAGCATAGAAAATATGGCTTTAGATTATGCCAAAGAGATTAAAGAAGTGCAATCCAAAGGTCCTTATAATATATTAACCTATTGCTTTAGTCCTGCCGTAGGTATAGAAATTGCAAATATTTTTAAAAAAGAAGGAGAAAAAACAAACTTGATAGTAATAGATAGCATAATCAAACAAGAAGATTTTACCGACCCTGAAAGAATAAAAATGCGCATTTATGGTTTCTTAAATCGTGTTTTGAAAAATCCTATCAATGCTGTAAAGTTAATGACCATAAATAACTATCGAAGATTTTTAGAACCCATGGTTATTAAACTGTTTGCTTCAAATAGCAAAAAGAATCTGGATAAAATTTCTCGTAATTTGGTCAAAATTTATGTAAATTATGGTTGGAATAAAAACCACACCGATGATGTTTTACTAATATTAACAGAGAAAGCAGATAAAAAGCTAAATCCAACATATATTAAATCTTGGGAGGGTATCACCAACGGTAATGTTGAAGTGCGATATACAACCGGAAAGCACCATGAGTTATTTGACTCACCTCATATAGAATTAATAGCAAATCACATTGAAAATAGTATTTATAAAACATAAAAATCTTGAGTTTTTCAGTTGATAAAAATATATCATTAGATAAAAATGAAATCCATATCTGGTTTATCAATTTTAATATTCCCGAAAAATATTTCACTTTATTAAACTCCTTTTTATCCGAAGATGAAATTCTTAAAGCCTCAAAATTTAAATTCGAAAAAGACAAAAACTGTTCAATAATTACCAGAGGTGCCTTACGATTACTTTCTGGAAAATACTTAAACTTAAATCCTCAAGAAATAGAATTTAAATATGGTGATTTTGGAAAACCTGCCTTTAATTTTGAAACGCCACTAAAATTTAATGTCTCCCATTCTGGAAATATTGCAGTTTTAGGTTTTTGTTTACATAGTGATATTGGTGTAGATATTGAAGTCATGAAAGCTAATTTTGATGTATTTGATATTGCATCAAATTACTTTTCAAGTTCCGAAATTGAGGCTTTAAAAATATTACCTACAGAAGAACATACTAAAGGGTTTTACAGATGCTGGACTCGTAAAGAATCATTTATAAAAGCAAAAGCTAAAGGGCTTTCATTTCCTTTAGATTCATTTTCTGTAAGTATAGATTCAGATATAAAAGCAGAACTTTTAGAAACCAAATGGGATAACAATGAAAAAGAGTTTTGGAAGCTATTTTCATTTTCACCACAAGAAAACTACATCGGAGCAGTTTCAGTTAAAGGTCAAATTCAAAAAGTAAACTATTTCAATTTCAAAGAATTTTTCAAATAAACTAAACTATTTACGCACCGCACTCTGTGTACAAGGGCAGTTACTAATTCCCTGCAAGAAGTTTAGTCCAATAGTTACTACGTGTGTTCCAGAGTTGTAAGCAGACAACTCATTTGTTGTAATTTGATACGCGTACCCAAAGTAGAAAATAGATTTTTGAAAGCCTACCATCGGACCAATATTTAGAGGTTTTAGAAGTTGATCGTTTAAGAATCGATACGAAATACCCGCCCAAAAATAATCGTAATCTCTATTGTACTTTCTTAATTTAAAATTTAAATCTGTACTAGAACGTTTATCACTACTAAACATTTGATAGTAAATTGATGGTTCAAATTCTAGCCCACTCTTTTTAGGTCCTTTAAAAGTGTAACCCGTATAAATTTGATAATTTAAAAGTAGATTTGGTTCCGAAACTCTTATAGATTCATCAATTTTCTTATCTAAAATATTATTGGCGTTGAAGCTAAAAAAGGCACCTTTATATCGTAATAATGCTCCGATATCGAAATTGTTATTCGACGTTCTTCTATCATCGGTAACAAACGGGTCAATTATAGGATTTTCGTATGTCGTATTAAAGTTATCAATATCAATTCTGAAGTTATTAATGTTATATGAAATACCAAATGATAAATATAATTTTGAATAATAATCTAAAACCAAATGATGCGCAAACGATATTTTACCACCTGTCTGGATTGTATTTCCATTTCTATCATTATATAATGAAATACCAACACCAGATCGGTCTGCTATTCTAACATCGGCATAAATTGATTGATTGTCTGGGGCATTTTTAATACCTACCCATTGTGTTAAGCCGTTTGCTCGTATTTTTAAATTATCTCCAATACCAGCATAAGTCGGTGATACTACAAAGTCGTTATCGGCTAGGTGCTGCGTAAATACAGGTAAATTTAATTCTTGACCATAGCCACTTGCCATAACCACGAACACCAGATATATATATAATTTTTTAATTTGCATAATTCTTTAATTTTGTATCCGTTTATCTGTATAATGTAAAGTGTCCTACAAATTCACGTTTATCTCTCGGCTCATTCAATTTTACAACATACCAATAATCACCAGAAGGCAACTCAACGCCTTTATATTTTCCATCCCATTTATCGCCAATTTTTAGTGTGGCTACTTTTCTTCCATATCTATCAAAAATATTGAAGGTTAAATTTTGGTATTGCTCAGCACAACCTGGGCCCCATTCATCTAAATTGCCATCGCCATTTGGGGTGAAATAATTTGGAATACAAACATCAATGAATTCAAAGAATCTAGAAGCTGAAACTTCACAACCATTGGCATCTATAACCGTTACGGTATAGTCAGCAGATTCAAAAATTAAAAAAGTATTCTCGTTTCCAAACGATTGTCCGTTAAGTAAGAATTCATAAGGTTCTGCGCCTCCAGATGCTGATGCCACAATTTCATTGAGACCGCCATCTGCGATTGCTAAAGCAAGAGGTTGAAAGGTTTCAATTTCAAAAGGAATGCCGTTATCCGTAATTTGAACACAACCATTTGGATGGCGTACTTCGATGTAATGCGAACCAGGAGATAGGTTTTCAAATACGCCCGTTCCGGTTGCAAATGGGCCTCCATCTAAAGCATATTCTAAAACTGAAGTATCGGCAATACTCGAATTTACACTAACGGTAACTGTATTGGTTACCGTATTAGTATTATTGGCATCATTAATACATTCATAATCTATATCGGCTATAGGTTCTAAAACGATGGGTTCTGCTAAAGGAATTGAAAATGGACTATCGCCACCACAATTACTATTATCTAAGACATAAACCATTTTTTCACCACCTTCTAAATTATCAAAAGTGTAGGTGGTTGTTCCTAATGGTAATTGAATATAATTTACATCATCTAAACTCACACTATACGGAGGTTCACCTCCTAAAATTTCAATACTAAAAGAGCCTGTTGTATCACCATCACAAGGTGCTTCACTGAGTATCGTGTATGTGAACCCTAACGGTGCTGGTTGATCAATATCAAAGTTATAAGTCACATAACAACCCAACTCATCTTGTACAACAATATCATAATTACCAGGTGCTAAATTTTCAACATCGGCCAAATCAAAAAACTGATCGAGCTGTGGTGAAATTGCATATTTTATAAAACCTGATCCACCAGAAGCAGTGATTTCTAAAATACCATCGTTTTCTCCATTACAGGTAACATCAATTGGATTAAATGACACATCTAAAGGTAGTGCCGCATTATCGATTGGTGCCACAGCAGAAACTACTAAACAATCTCCACTATCTACTTGCACTTGATAATTGCCTACAGGTAAGTTTGTAAACACTCCCGGACTATCTTGAGTTACCGGTGTTATTGGATTTCCTGAAGTATCTTGTAAAGTATAAACGTAGTTACCAAGGCCACCTTCCGCTGAAGCGATAATAACTCCATTATCATCTCCGGCACAACTTATGGTTGCATTTGTTGTATCTAGACTTACCGTAAGAGTTGGTAACGGATCGTTAGTAATACTGTTTGAAACTTGTGCAGAACAGCCATTAGCATCTCGAACATAATACCTGAATGTTCCTGTTGAAACTGAGAAAGTTACAGATGACACAAAAGTTCCGATGACATTTGTGAATGTGGCTGTATCGCTATATTCGTAAATACCTGTTCCGCCTGTGGCACTTAATGTTAAAGTTGCCATCGTGGTACATGTTTGAGACGTTGCTTTTACTAAACTAGCTTCTACTTCAGTTGGTTGAGAAATGGTAACATTAGAAGTAGTGAACTCACAATTATACCCATCTGTAACAACCACGTTGTATGTTCCTGCTCCTAGCCCATTAAAAATTGGTGAAGTTTGCGGACCTGAAGAGCTCACAACAGGTGTAACCATGTTTAAAGTATATGTATAATTTGATCCTTGACCACCAGTAACACCACTAACAGTAATACTTGCATTGGTATCTCCAAAACATGTTAGCATACTGGGTGTTGCGTTAATTGTCGCGTCTATTGGTGTTGGTAAAATGAGTGAAATATTATCTGAAACGATACATCCGCCAGCGTCCATAACATTTACAGTGTATGAACCTGCAGATAAATTTGAAAAGGTCCCGTTAGGTGAATAAGCTACTGTTGCAGCACCTGTTAATTCGTACTGATAATTTCCCCAACCTCCGCTTGCTGTGGCTGTAATTGTACCTTTATCATCATCACAAGTAACGTTTGAAGTTTCTGAAATGACTAAGGCTAATGGTTCTGATGGAGATGGAATAATTACTGACGCCGTTGCAGAACAAAACGGACTTGCAGTTTCGGTTAAAACTACCGTAAATGATCCCGCCGACATGCCTGAAACTAATTGTGGGTTGGTTGACGTATTTGCCGCAATAGGACCTAAAACAGATACCATCGAACTATCAAAAACCTCATAAGTATATGGTCCGGAATATCCACTGACACTTATTTCGAATTCGCCATCGTTGGCTCCAAAACAGGTTATCGCAGAAGGCGTAGTTGTTATTGAAGGAGATAAAGCTTCTGGAAGCACTACAGTAACATCTTCTGAACAGCTAGTTACCGTATCTGTAATAGTAACAACATAAGTCCCTGAAGGTACTCCAGAAAACACATTACCAGATAACGTAATTGAAGCAGGATTTGGGCTAATAGAATAGGTATATGAACCTGTTCCGCCTGACCCGGTTATAGTAATTTCACCATCATCATTATTACAAGTTGGTAAAATGGTTACACTTGGTGTTAATGCTAAAGAGGCTTCAATATCCACCGTAACTATATTTCCACAATTGTTTGCATCTCTAACCTCAACGGTATGTGTTCCAGATGATAAATCAGAAATTGTAAAAGGGGCTGTTCTGTTTTGAAAAGCTCCTCCATCTATACTAAAACTATAAGGCGCTATTCCTGCTGAAGTCAATGTTACATCTATCGCGAAATCACCTTCTGAAACTGTACATTGATTATTTACATTTGCTGTGATTACAGGTTCTGGATCTGATGGCAAAACAATTATTGGTGTAGATTGTATACAACCATAAGCATCTTGTGCATGCACATAATAGCTATTTGCATCTACATTAAATGTACTTGCCGATGACCACAGTGGATCAGTGGCTACAGGCGGAATTGCTGATGTTGTTATCTGATATAAGTATGGAGGCGTTCCTTGACTTGCAATAGCACTTATAATTCCTGAATTAGGATTACAATTAGCTGGCTTATCAACATATGCATTGACTTCTAATAATTCAGCTGATTCTCTAATTTCAAATATAGCTGATGCTGATTGACAACCATCATATGACCCTGTACCGCTTTCAGTAAATCGGATATAATATTGACCTGGAGCCAAAGTTCCTGGTGCAGGAGTAGTAATTGTTTCTGGTGTTCCGAAAGTTACTGCTATACTTGTTGGTCCACTTACTGAAACGTTCGTATAGGCAGTAAAAATCTCATATGCAACAGAAGTCGTCGTGCTATCAAAATTATCAATAGTAAAGGTTACGCTTCCATTATTTTCACCTTGACAAACTACATTATTAGGAACAACAGATGACGTTAAAGTGGAAGCCGGAGCGATTGCTGAATCCGCAGATTTTACATAATAACAGTCGGTAACTAAATCATGAACCACAAAAGTATAAACAACACCTGGAGTTAAATTGGTAAATGTTCTTTGGTTGGGAAATCCAACATCAGATGGAAAATAAGTTAATGTATAAGGAACTGTATTGAATTCTAAAATACCAAATTCATAGCTTCCACTTCCCACAGCCGAAATCGCTTCAACTACCGCAGTGCCACCTGATGTACAATCAGGTACGGTTGTAGTTACATCAATTAATAAATCTGATGGTGGTGAGGCTATAACTTCTTGCTTAGACAAACTACATCCATTAGCATCTACTGCGGTTATGGTATAAGTTCCAAAGTTGATAATATTAAACGTATGGTCTTCATTTGATACCGCTGAATATGGGCTTCCAGGTATAACATCGCCAAAATTATTTGTTATGTAATACGTAAAAGCCGTCATTCCTCCAGTTACATTTTGTATCGTGATTGAACCGAGACTTGAACCACCCGGATTATTACAAGTAATATCTACTTTGGTTAAAGTAAAATCGATTGGAATTGGTTCTGAAATGGTAATTGTTTCGGTATCCGAACAAGAATTAGCATCGGTTAAAGTAATGGTATAATCGCCTGCTGATAATCCTGAAGTTTGAGTTCCGTAATCGGTGCTGGTTGTATTATTATAAACATTAATCGTGAAGGGTGCAGTCCCCACTGAATTATTAATCGTAATTTCAATAGCTGCATTACTATCGCCACTACATAAAATCGGTTGAGTCTGAGTTACCGAAAGTATTTCTGGTAAAGAAATGGCATTAATTGTTTGTACGCCGGATTCGGCAATACAACCATTAGCATCTGTAATTTGAAATTGATAAGTTCCGTCGGTAGCCGCAGTATGGGTAAAAGTAGTTCCTGTTACGGTATTAGAGCCACTGTAAGCACCTCCATTAAATGAAACTGCATAAGTAAATGGCGTTGTTCCTCCAGAAATATTTCCTGTTATGATACCTTCGGGCGATGCTGTACAATCTAAATCTTTAGTAATTACTGTGCTTACAGTTATAGGAGGTATCGGCGCTATCGTATAAGTTTCGCTATACGTACATTCGTTTGCATCTTTAACTTGAAAAGTATAGGTGTCAGGACTTAAACCAGAGAACACATTCGAACTTTGGTAAGGTGTTACAGCTCCTGAAGGCGCAATTATTTGATATTCTAAAGGTGTTGTTCCTCCTGTAGTCCCTGTAATGGTTACATCTGAAGTCAGGGCGGGACAACTAACTGGTGTGTTAGAGAAATCCATATCCGTAGGTGGATCTAGTGAATCAATTGTAATTGAAGCTGCTATAAATGCACATCCACTTGAGTCTTGAATAGTTACCGTATAGGTTCCATCGGTTAATCCACTGAACGTTGTGCCAGTTTGAAAATTTACACCATCTAAACTATATGAATAAGGCGCTGTACCTCCACTTACACCAGATACTGTTATAACACCATCTGATATACAGGTATATGGAGACGTTAAAGTGGCCGTTCCTGTTACCGTTGCCAGTGAGGTTATTGTTATGGTTTGTGGCAATGTTACGCAGGCATCAGGACCAGAACTATATTGCACAACCACATCATAATTTCCAGCCGCAAGACCAGTAAACACATTTGAATTTAAAAACGTTGTGCCATTATCTATACTATATTGCAATGTGTTTCCATTAGGATTAGTCACGTTTATTGTAATGGAGCCTGAATCACCTTGATCTGAACATGCAATATCGGTTTTACTCACTGTAAAATCAGGAGCAGGTACTGCTTCTACAGTTATTGATGTTTGTGCAGAACAGTTATTTGAATCTACTACAAGAATATCATAAACTCCTGCTGTTGAAACTGGTATGATTGGTGTGGTTTGAAATGCGCTTGATCCATTCACAAAGTAAAAATATGGAGGTGTGCCGCCAGTTGGATACACTGTTATTTCACCATCAGTACATGTTAACGGTTTTGTTAAGGCCGAAGTGGCTTCTAACAACGGAGGTTCAATAATTTCAATATCTTCTGAGTGTATACATCCATCTTCAGTTGAAACATCAATCGTATACGTTCCAGGATTTAAGTTCGAAAATGTATAATCGTTTTGAGTAATTGGTCCAACACTATTTACCAAAGTTCCTCCTTGAGAAATCGAAAAGAAATATTGTGGTCGCACATCGTTAGCAGCCACCGAAACACTTCCCAATTCTCCATTACAATAAGGTTGCGTTATAATTGTTGAAACTGTAAAATCTGTTTGTCTAATTTGAACGTCAGGAACGGTAAAAATACAAGGGTTTGGGTCTACTCCTATTTGTCTAATATAAACATCATATATACCCGGTGTATTCACCGAAAACACATTACTAGCTTGATAGTTTACACCATCAATACTATATTCATAACCACTTGGAACGTTACCTACAACAATTTCACCTGAAGTAGTACAATAAATATCTCTAGAAGTTACCGTTGGAACGAGTAAATTCGTATAAATATTAAAATAAAACTGGTTGAAACATCCACCGTCGTAGTTTAATGTTAATCGATACTGACCTGCAGTATCTGCTAAAAAATTTGGTCCTGTTGTTACTTGATTCCAAGTACACGAAGCATCTTCATTGGCACAATCTGGATTTGACACAGCCGTACAGCTCGATTCATCTAATTGTTCCCATATAATAGATGTTGTATCCGTAATATTGGTTTCAATAAGTCTTGGTCCGTTGCCTCCACATAAAAAGATATTAGGTAATTCTTTACCATCATTAGGGCAAATTACAACTTGGTCTGCGTACGGAATTACAGGATTAGTAACTCCTGCGCCAAAAGTAACCACTTCAAAAACTTGTTCGGTAGACTGACATGGTGCCACTGCAGTATTCCATACATAATACGTTCCTGTTGAAGTTACGGTTATAGATTGTGTTGTTCCTATTACAGGAGAACCCGTGGGACTTGTAGACCATGAGTAAGAGTCGTATCCGTTTCCTGAAGTTAAAACTGTACTAGCACCACAAAGGATAACTTCTTCTTCAAAAGTACAATCAATATCAGCTAAAAAATTAGTTGCACCAGGTGTTAATAAACAGCCGGTATTAGTGTTAAAACTTGGGTCGTCTGATATGGTAAATGTTGGGTTTAAAGTTCCGTTATAAGTGGAGTACGCTTGATTGCTAATTATATTCGAACAGGCATCGGTTAACAAACTACACGTTGATACCACAGTTACTTTAAAACGAATTTCTTGTACAGGATCGTTCTCTTCAACGATTGAATTGTCCACAGCAAAAACAATCTCTCTTGTTGTAGGATTATAACTTTGTACTGTAACACCAGCAGGTAATGAAACAATATCTGCAGGGTAATTAAAAACAATATTTGTTGGAAGAATATCTCTTATTATAAGATTAGTGGCGTTATCATTTCCGGTATTTTGAAAACCTAAAATATAGTTTAACTCGTCACCAAGATTAACCAATTGCCCGCCAATATCATTGCCAGCAGCATCTTCAACAATTTTGGTTAAAACTATATAAGGTTCTATAATATCTACCGCTAAAGAGAAAAAATATGGAAAATAGGTATCCCCACTTGTTTCCAAACGTACCGTAGCAGAAGTCGCATCGTTAGCAATAACTGAGTTTGCTGGATTAGGGACAACCATCACACCCGTATCAAATCCAAGGGTGTTTGTACTATTTGGGTTTCTATTGTTAACAGGTAACGCACTCAATTGTGTTACTGAACTATTAAAAAAGTTTGTTGCTGGTCTATCCGCAGTAGAAAGATTTAATCCGTTTAGTAAAAGTTGATCTCCTAAAATTGGACTATCGCCTTCTAAAGTTGCAAATGCAAAATTAGCTCTAACAGGTGCAGGTGCAGGAACTGTTCTAAATCCTGCAACGGGAATATCTAATGTTGGATTAGCTCCAGGAATACTAATGGCACTAAACCCATCAAAACTAGTAATAGATTTACCTGGTAAAGTTGGGTCTTCATAAACAATATAGAGCGACCAACCTGCTGAATGCCCCGTATTATTTCCAAAATCTCCAGTTCGACCCTGAGCACTTGAGACATTGGCCACAGTATACGTTCCTAAATCATTAGCTAATCCTGTTACAATATTAGTTACATCGGCAAAACAGGCATAAGGAAAACTATCACCAGCATCAACCGAAGTTCCGTTGGCATCAAAAATAACAGTACCAACTATGTCGTTATAACCACCCGTAGGCCCTTTAAACTTTACATTTGTAAAAGGTTCTGCTCCTTCTGTAACTGCTCCCCAATACAATCCGGCATGTATAATTCTATAACATCCAGGATTTGGAATTGTTAAGTCGGCACTGGAAGAACTAAAAGTACTTGGATCTCCGTCAATATCAATATATACCATGTTTACGGTATGGTTGTACACCGACCCATCATTAAAAGCATTATTATCTGGCCCCAATATGTTATTCCCAATTAACTGGATATCTCCTTTTAAATCTTGATTAAACCGTGGCGTAAAAGGAACAAAATTTTGCGCAAACATTTGCAAGCTCAATACGAGTAGCAATAATACGAGGGCCGTATGTTTTATAGTAGGATTTTTCATAGTAATAATATTTATTCTTCCTTTTTTACTTGGGGCATTTTCAAAAAGAAATTATAATCATTTTTGTTATTCCAATTAATTTTCAATTTTAACCATAGCCATTTTACTATTGTATGGTTTATTTCCTTTATTATTATCTAAAGCTGTTTTAGCTTCTCCTATTCCATCATATTTTTCATAGTAGATATAATATTTACTTGTATTCACATCGAAAAAGAAATTGATATCTTTTTGTCCAGCAGCAATGGCTTTCTCTAAAAAGGCATCTCTTTGTGCTACATCTGTATGAACCGCAATAACTAAATAATAACCAGATTCAACTTTACTTACATTTTTAACAATTTGAATATTGCTTAACGCTTCACCATGATTAAAATCTTCCGATGTTAATGGTTGTGAACTCGGTTGCGTAAATTTCTTAATACGCTCTAAAGTGGCTCTATCTTTAAAATATCTATCATCTTCATTATCATAAGCAGCACGTTTAATTCGTCTTCGTTTCTCATAATCTGTTGCCACCTTAATATCATCTAATGTTGTCATTAAGTTTTGCAACATATTTTTAGATTGTATTTGCTCTGATTTTAATTCTTGAATCGCGTTTGCATATGCCACATTTACTGTATCCTCTTTGCTCTTTACCTTTTTAAGACGGTCTCTATAAAGCTTTTCAATCTCTGTAATTTTAGCATTACCAAATTCTATTGAATTATTTATTTTGAGTTTCAAGCTTTCGATAACCGCATTTTCAGCAGAAACACTTTTAAATGCTTTTGGAGCACTAACTATGCCTTTTTCACTTAAATCGTTCTCCTCTTTTAAATCGTTTAAATCTTGTTGCTTAATTGCAACTTTAGAACTCAATTCATTCAACATTAAACTTTGTTCATCCGAAGTACTACTTATAACTTTTTCAAGTTCATTTAAAGATTTCGTTGCTTCATTAAGTGGAGCTTCTTGCGCTTTAGCTTCTGCTTCTTCGGCGATTCTTGCTTGTTCTGCTTGAATTCTCGCTTCCTCAAGTGCTTTAGCTTTTGCGTCAGCTTCGGCCTGAACTCTTGCTTCTTCGGCTATTCTGGCTTGCTCTTCTTGTTCTGCTTTTAATCTTGCGGCTTCAACTGCTTTGGCTTTTGCTTCCGCTTCGGCCTGAACTCTTGCTTTTTCAGCTATTCTGGCTCGCTCTTCTTGTTCTGCTTTTAATCTTGCCGCTTCAACTGCTTTGGCTTTTGCTTCCGCTTCGGCCTGAACTCTTGCTTCTTCAGCTATTCTGGCTTGCTCTTCTTGCTCTGCTTTCAACCTCGCGGCTTCAAGTGCTTTGGCTTTTGCATCTGCCTCAGCTTTAATTCTTGCTGCCTCAGCTATTCTCGCTTGCTCTTCTTGTTCTGCTTTTAATCTAGCGGCTTCAAGTTCTTTAGCTTTTGCTTCTCCTGCTGCCCTGACTCTGGCTGCCTCAGCTATTCTTACTTGCTCTTCTTGTTCAGCCTGAATTCTCGCTTCCTCAAGAGCAATTGCTTTTGTTTCGGCCTCAGCTTTTACTCTTTCTGCCTCAGCTATTCTTGCTTGTTCTTCTTGTTCTGCTTTCAATCTTGCAGCTTCAATTTCTTGAGCTCTTGCCTCTTCTTGTGCTTGAATTGCAGGTTCTTCATTTAGTTCATTCTTAACTTTCGTTGTTATGACTTTATCGGAATTAGCCTTGGTGTTATCAGAAGCCACTGTAACTTTTTTCTTAGATGTTTTTGATTTTGAAGTGTTTCTTCGTTTAGCAATTGGTCTTGTTTTACCATTAGATGGTATTAACAATGCTTCTTCATCGTCGTCACCAGCATAATCGTATCTATTTCTATTATTAAATTTATAGGCCAAAGTAAAATCGTGGGCGTTTCCAAAAGTTGAAAAACCGCCAACGCCTTTTTCGTAATTATATTCGATTACTATTTGCGGACTAATATTTAAACCTATTCCAGCAGAAAAGGCATACAAACTATTGTATCCGCCTTGAAACCAAATTCCTTTTGGTACCATTAACATTACCATTGCTCCAACTACAGTTTGTTCTTTTCTTAATTCTGCGCTTACTAAACCTGTGAACCTGCTTTCA
Source organism: Algibacter luteus (assembly GCF_030344935.1). Lineage (NCBI taxonomy): Bacteria > Pseudomonadati > Bacteroidota > Flavobacteriia > Flavobacteriales > Flavobacteriaceae > Algibacter > Algibacter luteus. Next base: position 2,504,361 of record NZ_CP128313.1, read on the forward strand.
TCAAAAAAACCTCTGCTATTCATATAGCCTGTGTACATGATGTGTGCTTGAAAACTTTGCTCTGGGTTATCTTCTATCATTTTAGAAGACGTGACATTATATGAAACTAAGTTTTTAACAGAAAGTCCAAAATCTAAAAATTCTGTTCCATAATTTATTCCCGGGTTCAAGGTAATAACTGAATTTGATGGCACGTCATCAAGCGATGAATCGGGAAAATTTGTAATTACGCTTCCATCGTTAATTCCACTTTTGTAAAACCCTAGGTTCATACCAAAAGTCAAATTGCTGTCCCTATCAAGAACAGCATTATATGCAAAATTAGCAACACCTCCAAAGGCCGTTAAGACCCCATAATTTTGTTGAAATAGCGAAATTCCGGCTCCTATATTCTCTCGGAATCTCCCGGAATACGCGAACAAATAGGTTTGTGGCGCGTTATCAAATTGTGCCCATTCTCTCTTACTATTAAAACTAATATATTTGTTTTGCTCTCTAACAAAATTGAATGTTGGGTTAATATATTGTCGGTTAAATTTTAACGAATTTCTACTAGGCATGTTAAACGCAACAACTCCATCGTCTTGAGAATAGAGCTGCTGTGTAATACAGAAAAATAAAACTATATGTAATAGATATTTTTTCATGCTATTTGACGACCGTGATCGTGCCTTTTTTTGTTTTACCGTTTGAAGGGGTTATGACATAATAATACAAAGGGTTTATATCTTGAAATTCAATATTATTATCTGGCCAATTATTTTGATAATCATTCGTACTAAATACAATATTTCCTTGAGCACTGTAAATAGTAATTATGGTATTAGTACCACTAACATATTGTGGAGGAATTTCCCAGGTATCATTAGTACCATCACCATTAGGACTTATAACATTTGGAATTTCAGCAACATCTGGAAATGCAGATCTTACTATAAAAGGAAACTCAGTTTCTGCGTTGCAACCAGAAGTTTGCGTCACCACAACTTTATATGAGCCTGTTTGTGTTATTTGGTAACTATTTCCTGAAGCTTCACTGATCATAGTATCATTTAAATACCATTTAAAATCAGGGCTATTCGCTGAGGTTGTAACCGTGGCAATTAAACTTTCGTTATCGTTTAAATTATTAATTTCTTCAACGTTAATGCTACTTGTAAAATCGGTGTTCTCTAGCTCTATAGAGGCACTGGTCATGCAATTGCCTAAATCGATATTTACGGTATAAGTTCCTGACTCATTAGTATCGTACATTTGGCTAGTTGCACCAGAAATAGCTTCGCCATCTTTAAACCATTGATAAGCATCTGCATTAATCGCACTTAAAGTTGTTGGTCCGTCTGCTGAACAATACGGATTTCCTAAACTAGAATTGATATTACTTGTTGAGCCTGATGAAGCTTCACTTACAGATACGCGATTTGAAAATGAATTTGATGTACAACTACCATAATTGGTTTCTGCAAAATAAGTTCCTGGTTGATTCACTAACAAAGTTTCGCCATCTGCAACAAATACTGATGTTGTAGGACTTGTTTCTTTAAACCATTTAAAAGTTAAAGATGGGTAATTTAATGGTGAATCATTTGAAGGCCCTCCTGGGTTATCTATTGATAATAAATAACTACCACCAGAACAATATGCGCCTGAAGCAATTAAATTATTTATAGAAAACGGCGTGTCTTGTAATTTATAATATGCAGGAAAAGCGTTTGAACTTGAACTGATTGATGTTGGATTTGTACTTTTAACTCTTATTCTGAAATTTTCACCAGCTGTTGTTGTTGGCAATGAAAAACTAATATTTACTGGAGATGTTGTAACCGCACCAGAAGCAGTGGTATGCACTGTAGTAGGGTTTGAAAAACTTCCGTTACCATCAGAAAGTTCTACGATAAATTGATTTGAAGCACCTAAAGCTGATTCTGGTGAAAATGAAAACGAAACATTGTAAGTATTAAATGAAGGACTTGCGCATGCTTGTGTAAAACCTAAACTAGGTTTACTAATAACTATTTGTGCGTTAACCGTTCCATTTAATAGTAAAATGAAACAAGCTACCGCATAAAATAGAGAAAAGTTCCTCATACAATTTTATTTTTTATAAAATAAAACAGCTAGAAACTTATACCTTCCTACATGAAATGTTAGAGTTAATTTTATTTCCAATATTTTTAATAGGGTAGTTTTTTAAGTATAGCTTTCTAGAGTTTTTTTTTAAATAATTAATTCTTTAATCCATTAGTAAATCTGAATCAACTTCGTTTGAAGCAATGATTTTATTGATTCTCAATCTAAAATCTGGTTTTCTAGTATTTTGTGCATCTATAAAGGTTTCATGATTATCACTTTTAGAGTACACATTATAAAAAGCACTATTGCCATACCAATTTTCTAAATCTTCGTTATTTGAGTTGTATTCAACAAAAATGTTTCCATTACAATTGTTAAATAGCATCGCATTGAACCCAATTTTTTCAAGATTTTCTTGATTTATTGAAATATTCTCGTCTAATATTACGGCGGGATTAAACCCTGAAATAACACTTTTGTTCATATTTAAAGTAGCGTCAGCTCCAATAAAAACTGCTTCTTGTATTAAATTCATTTTAATATCATTAGCCAAATTTTCACTCGTATTTAAAAAAGTTAGGTTCTGAGCCTTTACTGTGGTATGGTCTTTAGAAAAATCAAATTCTTGTTTTTTATCGTATGATTTTACCACCATACATTTTGAACCCAAACCGTTAGAAGCATAAGGCGATCTAACTGCTAAGGAGTTAAACATATCTACTTGTGCACCATAATTAAATTTAAAGTCGATACCTTGAGATTTATACGACACCATTTTGTTTAATTTTAAATAACCTCCCCAAACTTCAAGACCATTGCCTTCTGAATTAGAAACCATAATATTTGTAAGGTTTGTTTGCTCACCAACACCAGCTAGAAGTAAGCCATTGAAGTAACTATTTTCAGAAACTCTATTGCCAGCGTATTCAATTCTTATAAATGAGATATTACCAGAACATGATAACTTTTCGTCACCACCATAATTAGTGTGCACATAATCACTTCCGCTTAGATTTGGATAAAACATAGCAACAGATCCGGTGCCATATCTATTTATCGGTGCGTTGCCTAAAACGATTAGTCCACCCCAATCTCCAGGCCTTTTAACACTTCTGTTCGAAGAAAATACTATGGGATCTGTTTCAGTCCCATTTGCCATAAGGAGTGATCCTCTAGTTATGTTAAGAGACGCTTTTGTTTTATAATCGCCAAGAATAACTGTCCCTGGCTCTATAGTAAGAGTTGCACCTTGTGTTACAAAAACACTTCCTAGAAGTAAATACACTTCTTTTTTGTACAAGGTTGTGTTTTCAGAGATATTACCAGCCAAAATTTTAGTTGGTTCTCCATAATCGTTTTGATTTGGGTTAAATTCTGCCCAATTATCAAGCCAATTTTCTTCACTGTAAATCCCTTTTTCTTGCTGAGCAAAACAATTTGCAACAAACACAAGTAGTATGAAAATGATTTGGGTAAAGTTTTTCATAGTCAAAATGGTTTAGTTAAATCAAAAAAACTTCGATTTAAAATAATACTCAAATATAGAAAAAAATCCATGAAATACTAATAATTTCGTTGAAATACATTAAAATTTGATTTTTTATAAGAATTTTAATCGATAAACCGTAAATGAATGAGCGAAAATTTTGGTTAAATATTAAATGTTTTGGAAGAATACATTTATTAAAAAATAAAAATTGATATCCAATTTTGATTTGACCTCATCTTTTTAAGAATAGAGCAATTAAAATTGGATATCAATTTTGTACTACAACTTTATGATTGAAAATAAAATTTTCTAAATATAGCCTATCTAAAATCGTTGTATTGATGTAGCGATTTCATAATTTCTTCATAAAACAATATACCAGCTATTAAATTTCCAGTATCTGAATATGGTAAATACTCTTTATGAAATTCGTTTGTGTTTTCAAGGTAATTATCTGTAGATTCGAATTGACCATCTAAAGCTTTTTTATTATCATTGCTAGTAGGAATACCTAAAGTAGCCATTGTTACCCCAGGCTTAGTAGCAAAAGCAACATAAGGCAATGTTTTTACAAGTACCTGTACTCTTTCGGAATATAAAGCTATTAACTCACCTTTCTGCATACGGTCCAATTCACCTTTATTGTGATATTTACCTATTGATGTTTTCTCGCTTATAAAGCTCTTAGGCAGTTTCTTTTTTTGTGCAAAACCAATGCCAGTAAAGAGAAAAAGGCTTATACTGAATAAAATAATCTTCACTTTCATGTTATAGATTTAAGGGTTTAGAATACAAATTTATGTAATTTATCGTAAAAAACAAGCGTTTTATCGAATTATTTTGTAAACAGTAACACTATTGTAGCCTTAAACCTACAAATAAATTATTCCCAAAACGGCTAAATATTGAAATCCAATTATTTACTTAGTGAAATCAAAATAAGAGTAACAATAAATTATAATTTGAAATTAAAATAATTTCTTATAATAATCATCTGCCATTCGTTGTGTTGTAAACTCCGGAATTACTTCATCCATTCCTTGATAAACAATTTGTTGCCATTTTTCAGGATTATCATAATATGTTGGAGCCACTTTGGTTTCTAAAATGTCATACAAATTATTAGCATCAATATTATCTTGATCCCAAGTAGGTAAATGGTGATCTAGCGCTGGTAATACGAAACAATTTTTTCCATCTTCTTGAAACTCAGGAATCCAACCATCATTTGTTGAAACATTCACAGATCCATTCATAGCTGCTGTCATTCCACTTGTTCCTGAAGCTTCACGAGTAATTCTAGGGGTATTCAACCAAACATCTGAACCACATTTTAATTTTTTTGACAAATCTATTTCATAACCTACCAAAACTGCTATGTTAGGTTGACTTTTTGATTGATGCACTAAATGATTAAAGACATCGATGGCATTATAGTCAAATGGATAAGGTTTACCTGCCCAGATAATTTGGATTGGATATTTTTGGTTAGACACCAATCTTTTAAATCTATCAAAATCATGCAATAACAAATCGGCTCTTTTGTATTCAGCAAAACGTCTAGCCCAGACCACTGTTAATACATTTGGATTAAATGTTTTACCTGTTTGCTTTAAAACAGTATCGAATAACTCGGTTTTTAATTCTGTTTTTCGTTTTTTATATGCTTTGATATTCTTTTTAGTCCATGCTTTTTTAATGGTTTCATCTTGCCAAAACTTTTGATTTTGTGCATTTGTAATCGGTATTATTTTACTGACCCCTTCATAATCTTTCCACATATCGTTGGCTACAATGGCATGTAATTTCGATACCGCATTTGCTTTTTTAGACATTCGCAAAGCCGAAATGGTATAATTTATTTTACCACCATTAACCATTTCCTTTTCAATTTCTTCTTGAGATAAAGTTCTACCAAAAAAGCCACACCTGTTTAAATGTCGAGCATCACGTTCTTCATTTCCTGCTTTCTCTGGAGTATGGGTTGTAAAAACCATTTGACTTTTTTTAACACCCCGATCTCTTAAATAATAAAATGCTGGTAATGCATGCCCTTCATTAAGGTGATAAGTGTCTGCACCTCCCAATGCTTCAACAACTTTGGCTCCTCCAATTCCTAATACAATACTTTGAGAAACTCGCGTAACGGGATTTGAATCATACAAATGGTTGGTTATCGTTCTAGACAAATGATCATTTCCTTCAACATCTGTACTTAAAAAATACATGGGTACAGTTCCAAATATTTCAGGTTTTAAGACATAAGCTCTTACCTTAACATGAGGGTTATCATGCAGTTTTATTTCCACTTCAATTCCTGTGTCTTCAAGAAAATCGAAATGTTTTTCATTAAATTCCACTTTTAAAGTTTGGTCTTCATTTCTTGCTTGGTCATAATAACCATATTTCCAAAGCATTCCAACACCTATCATATTCTGCTTCAGCTCAAAACCAGATCGCATATGCGAACCTGCTAAAAATCCTAGTCCTCCAGAATAAATATTAAAGGATTGATGGATACCAAATTCCATACTAAAGTATGCTACTTTCTTGTTGTATTCTTTTGCAGGTTTATACGGGTGATACCATTTACTATATTCGCTCTTCATAATGTTATTTATTTTTAAGAGGTAAACTTATCAAAAAACACCCGTTAGATTTCATGATTATTATCATGCTAACTGATTATTTTGAAAAATAATTATTTATTGATTTTTTTTAGAATCTATTTACTTTCCAATACAGAAATTAGCAAAAATATTTCCCAACAAATCATCCGTTGTAATTTCACCAGTTATCTCACCAAAATGGAACAAAGCCTGACGAATATCGATTGCTAACAAATCGCCAGACAACCCAGTATCTAATCCATGCTTTACTTTATCAATCTCTTCATATGCTTTTAATAACGAATCGTAATGACGAGAATTAGTAACAATAGTATCATTATTTCTAAGTGCCCCAGTATTTACGAAACTTAAGAGTTTGTCTTTCAATTCATCAACACCAATGCCTTTTTTAGCCGATAAGAAATGAATTTGTGGAATTTCCGTTTTTATAGATTCTATGTTGGCTTCACTTAATTTATCAACCTTATTGGCAACTATTAAAAGTGGTTTTAAGGGATATTTATTGTTAATTTTTTCAATCTCTATTTTAAAAGAATGTATAAACTGGTCTTCTTTAAAATTTAAGCTATCGGCTATAAAGACAACAACTTGAGCCTGCTCGATTTTCTCGAAAGTCTTTTTAATTCCTATACTTTCAACAACATCCTTAGTTTCTCGAATACCTGCGGTGTCAATAAATCTAAAACCAATACCACCTATACTAATTTCATCTTCAATAGTATCTCTTGTAGTTCCCGCAATTTCTGAAACTATAGCCCGTTCTTCATTTAACAGGGCATTTAAAAGTGTCGATTTCCCCACATTAGGCTCTCCAACAATAGCCACAGGAATACCATTTTTAATAACATTACCTACCGCAAACGAATCGATTAATCGTTTTAGAACAAACCGTATACGTTCTATTAATTCTTTAAATTGGGTTCTGTCAGCAAACTCAACATCCTCTTCAGCAAAATCCAACTCTAACTCAATTAAAGATGCGAAATTTAAAAGCTCTTCGCGAAGTTTAGCTATTTCAGAAGAAAAACCACCGCGCATTTGCTGCATCGCTATTTGGTGCGAGGCTTCGTTATCGCTTGAAATTAAATCGGCAACAGCTTCGGCTTGACTCAAATCTAACTTACCATTTAAAAACGCTCGAAGGGTAAACTCGCCCGCTGTAGCCATTCTACATCCTTTTCTTAGAAACAATTGTATGATTTCTTGTTGTATGTAGTTTGAACCATGACACGAAACCTCTACTACATCTTCACCCGTATAAGAATTGGGGTTTTTAAAAACAGAAACTAAAACTTCATCAATAGTTCTATTGCCATCAACTATGTGCCCTAAATGTATGGTATGCGTTTTTTGGTTTGTTAAAGATTTTTGATTTTTAACCGATCTAAAACAACTATCTGCAATGGTTATGGCATCTTTACCAGAAAGTCTTATAACGGCAATGGCACCTGCACCAGAAGGTGTTGCTAAAGCTACAATGGTGTCTTGATTTATCATGCATCAAAAATACTAAATTTGAAATGCTTATTACTAATACAAGGGCAACAAAACCTCTTCATGAATTTTAAATTCAAACGGATTAATATTTTAAGTTAACTTATTGATGTAGAAAGTGAATTCATGCTCACATTTCACTATTGAATAAATAGAAAATATTTTTTTGTAAAAATTTAAAACTTCGCAAATAGCTGATTTACAACAATTTAACTATTATTTATTATGCAAGCATAGTATAATTTTGAAGCCAATTCAATACTATTAATGTGACGCATTAATCAATTGAGTGTCAAAACAATAGCATCCAAGTTTACTATTAATATATATATAATTCAACTAGCGCAACCAAGACAAAGATTTGCAGCCCATGAAAATAACCGATTCAAAGTTTTCTAATCAGATTTTAAAGTGTATTGAAAACCCTTTAGGAAACATCTACTTTTTCAACCACGTAGCGGTGGTAGAAATGCATGAAGGTGTACATTTTGATATCCAAAAGGCACCTTTAATTATAACAGATCTTACATCTTATTTCGGCCATTCTCAACCCTATGGCGTTGTTGCCAACCGCATTAATTCGTACTCTGTAGATTTGTTGGATACTCACCTGTATCGTGAACAAGCCAAAAACCTATATGCATACGGTGTTGTAGGTCATGATCTTGCAGGTAAAATGAATGCCGAATTAGAAAATGATTTTTGCATTTCGGATAAAGTGGATTATGAAAATATACACGATGCCATCTTCAATGTGTATAACAAAGTAAAAAATAGCGGTTTGTTTTATTCCACTAAATAAATGCCGTCTGGTTTAATTTCAATCAAGCGCTTTTTATACAAAGTTCCAACTGCCTTCTTAAAATTTTTCTTACTCATTTGAAGTGTTTCTTTAATAGCTTCCGGACTCGATTTGTCTGTTAGTTTTAAGTACCCGCTATTATCTTGTAATTCTTTCATAATTTTATCGGCATTAGGCTCTATATTTCTATAACCAACCTGTCCTAAAGCGATATCCAACTTATTTCCCGGACGTATTTTTTTAACAATGCCTTTAAGTTTATCGCCAACACTTAAATCTCTGAAAATACTGTCTTTATAAATTAAACCAATGTGTTTTTTATTTACAATCACATTCATCCCGATATCAGATGGATGAGACACTATCAAATCAACAGCATCAAATTCGGCAACAGTTAATTCCTTATTATCTAAAAAGCGATTTGTTTTACTAGAAGCTACTAACCTATTTGTTTTTTCATCCAAATAGCAGTGTACCAAATACCAACCTCCTGGTTTCATTTTGAATGCTTGCTCGCTAAACGGGCAAAACAATTCTTTAACTAAACCCCAATCTAAAAAAGCGCCATAATCAGTCACTTGGTTACAGCGTAACAAGGCAAAATCACCACGCTTAATATAAGGCATATCTGTAGTTGCAACAGGGCGTTCCTCGTTATCTAAATACACAAAAACATCAAGCTTTTCCCATATCTTGAAACCCTCAGGTACATAACGGTTTGGAAGTAACACTTGATTATCATCATCATCAACTAAATAAACACCATGATCGGTTTCACGAAGTATTTCTAATGTATTTATTTCACCTAAATTTATCATGCGCCAAAGGTAACAATTTTTATGTGTCGTGTTAGGTAATTAAAAGCTGAACTTTATCTAATTATTTTTTACTTTTTGGGGTATCATTAATGGGTTGGGATTTTACTACTTTCCCGATTATGGTCGGGGATCAAACACCGTTGAATTCCTTACGCATCAAATCGCAACTACATTTCTATTATGCAAGCGATAGCTTTCATCTCAAAATAATGCAAAAAAAAAGCACCGCAAAAGCAGTGCTAAATGTATTATATAAACTATTTACTAGTAAACAGACTCTTTACCAAAATGTTTAGTTAATAAATAGTAAACAACAGCTCTATATTTATTACGGTTAGATTTTCCATATTTTTCAATAACTGCATTTATACCTTCATCTAATTTAGGTCCATCTTTCAATCCTAATTTCTTAATTAAGAAGTTTTTCTTAACTGTGTTTAATTCAGACTCATCAGATCCTGATACTGTTGCAGCGTCAGCGTTGTAAATAGATGGTCCGCAACCAATAGTTACTTTTCTTAATAAATCCATGTCTGCGTTAACTCCGCATTTTTCTTTTAAATCAGTAGCATATTTTGCAATAAGCTCGTCTCTTTTACTCATAATATTCTAGTTTTAAGGTGTTAATAAAATAAATTAATTAATAGCAGTATAAATATAGCTAATTTTTAGACACCACAATTATGATTAAGTCACATACTTATACTATAAACTCAAAGTAATTTAAAAGAATTTCGTCATTAATAGATCTAGGTGTAAAAACTTCTAATAATTTGGGTTTATTGCCTTCTAAATAAAACGATTGTAAAGTTGATTTTAAGGATTCATAATCAGTTGCCGTTTCATATTTAATACCATACATGTTACACAGATGTTCAGCGTTTAATTCATGTTTGGTTTCAAAATAAGTATCAAAATTTTCGGTGTTTTTGTGTCCTGGTAATATTCTAAAAATACCACCACCTTGATTATTTATTACAATTATTCTGAAGTTTTTAGGAATATAATTATTCCAAAGTGCATTACTATCATAAAAAAAACTTAAATCGCCAGTAATAAAGAGTGTAGGGCGCTCGTTGGCCACAGCACAACCTATAGCTGTTGATGTGCTGCCGTCTATACCACTAGTACCTCGATTACAAAACACTTCAATAGATTTATCAATTTTAAACAACTGGGTATATCTTATAGTTGAACTATTTCCAGATTGTAAGATATATTGTTTAGGAATCGATTTTAAAACTGTATTAAACACTTTGAAATCTGAAAAAGGAATGCGATCAATATAGGCTTTATGCCTTTTTAATCGATGTTGATTTACTGCTGTCCAAGTTGATTTATAATCACTTTTAAAATAATGCGTAATCTTAGTCAAAAACGTTTCAAAAAATTCGTTTGGGGTTACTTTAAAATGATTATTCAAACAAAAAAACGTATCGTTAGCTATTTTTGCATCGATATGCCAATGCTGTTTAGGTTGATATTTACGAAGTAGTTGTTTAATTTTTTTGGATACAATTAAGCCCCCAAACGTTACCAGAATATCTGGACTGAGTTGTTTTTTTTCAGTGTCGTTTAATGGCGCAATCAATTGATCTATGCTTGTAAAAAAACTTGGATGATGTAAATTCGAAGTAGTTTCTGTGAGTAAAATTACGCTATCATCTTCTGCCAATTCGTCCAACCATTTTTTCTCAATAGAATTTGGAAAATTTTCGCCAACTAATATCATTTTTTTAGAGGCATCATTCCAATCTTCTAAGCAAGATTGAAGTAAATAATCTTCTATTTCCTCTGATTCAATATCAACGTCAATCACTTTTGGTGTAACGCTTAATTTTTCAACGGTTTCATAAAGTGGTTCGTTAAAAGGGATATTGATGTGCACAGGCCCTTTTTTAAATCGTGCCACATTTATAGCCACATTAATTTGTTCTTCGTTGTGTGTTTGAATGTCTTTCTGCAAGCCTAATAACCGCTCAAATTTATCTTCTAAATTCTTTATAATGGGCAGTTCTTCTTGTTCAGGTACATTCTTTTCATCTTTTAAGTCTAATTTTAAATTGGCGGAATATAAAATATGATTTTCAAATACATTTTTCTGATTAATGGTTTGCCCATCACCAATACCAACGAGGTGCTTAGGTCGGTCTGCAGATAATACAACCAATGGAATATTACTGTAAAAAGCCTCTGATACCGCAGGATAATAATTCAATAACGCACTACCAGAAGTACATACTACAGCTGTAGGTTCTTTTAATTGTTGCGCAATGCCTAATGCGAAAAATGCAGCACATCGCTCGTCAACAATACTATAACATTTAAAGAAATTATTTTTAGTAAATCCAATAGTTAAAGGCGCATTTCTACTTCCTGGGGAAATTACAATATGCTTAATACCTTTAGCCTTACAGAGTTGAATAACAGTTTGGGCAAGCGGAATTTTTGGGTAAATCATTGAGTCCTTTTCTAACTTCAAAAATAAGAAATACGCCGCTATTTATGCAATTACAAAACACTTTTAATCACTAATGATTTTGATACGGTTTCCTCCCACTCTTGCTCTGCGTTCGAACTTTCGGTAATACCACCTCCAACATAAATTATGGCTTGCTGGTTTATAAGTTGCATACATCGAAGATTAACGTACAACTGTGTGCTCTTTTTAGTTACCGCATAAGCTCTATTTTCAATATTACGCTTCGAGGAACGAGGTGCTACTTTAATTTCGCAATTTAATTCGCCTAAAAATCCCGTATAAAATTCGCGGTTATAGTTTTCGTGATTTAAAATAAAAGCTTTAGCAGCTTCTTTTGGCAATCCGCATACTGCTGGTGTTGGATGCAATGCTTCTATAATTTGCGTTAAAGGTATATTAGGTTTTAACTGCGCCGAAATAATGGTTTTTAGATGCACTAAATTCCCTGCCTTTACGGTTTCAATATCTGAAACTTTAAAATGTTCAACTGATGGTTTTAAGTTTTCTATAATAAAATCAGTAACAAATTGCTGTTCTTGTAATTCTTTTTCTTTCCAGACAACATCTAAACTGCCCTTATAATCTTGTGTGCCAGCTAAGGCCATAATTGAAAATCGGCTGCCTTCAATTTTTATTAAGGTCTCTGGTGTTGCCCCTAACCATAATCCTACTTTTGGATGATACCAGCAATAAACAAAGGCCGAATTATATTTATTTAAAAGTTTTTTAAAAGTAGCAATTGGATTGGTTTGAGAAGCTGAAACTACTTCTTGCCTTGAAAGCACCACCTTTTTTAATTCTGAATTTTTAATAGCCGATAATCCTTTTTCAACAAGTTGAATATGAAAATTTTTAGCATCGTTTAAATTGAAATCTGAACCAGTTTTGGTTTCGCTGAATGTTTGTAGCTCTATTTTAGTTTGGATAATTTCTGAGATTTCATTTGGAATTAAAACCGTGTTCTTAATATTATCAAATGGAGAAAACACAAATCCTTTTTGGTTAAAATCTTGAGTAAAAACTAAATCTGCATTACTTTGGAGTCTGCCCCAAATCTTAGCTTGGTTGGGTTTTCTGTAAACAACAAAGGGTAATTGATTTTGGTAATGCGTTTCAACCTGCTTGTAAAATTCTTCTAACGTCATCCTTATTTTTTAGGTAAAGCTATAGTTGTTAGTTTACAAATTGATATTAAATTATCTGCTTCGTCAGTTATTCGAATATCGAGTAATTGCGTAGTTCTTCCTTTATGTAAAAACGTTGCATTAGCAAAAATGTAACCTTCTCGAATACTTTTTAGGTGGTTTGCTGATATTTCTATACCACGAACAAAAAACTTTTCTGGGTCGTTAAAAATATGAGAAGCAAAACTGCCTACACTTTCTGCTAATGCTACAGTGGCTCCGCCATGTAACACGCCATCTGGCTGATGAACTCTTGAATTTACTGGCATTTTTGCAATTAAAAAATCGTCCCCAAAATCTATCATTTCAATGTTTAAGGTTTCCATTAAGGTATTTTTACAAGCTTTATTAAGCTGCTCTAAAACATCTTTTTTATTTAATTGCATAGAAAAACGTAATTTTAAATCGTGTTTGTAAAAGTACAAAATGCATATAGAATTAATCTTATTCTCAATTAAATGATTGCACCAACTTTAGAAAATAACCGTGTAAAATTATCGCTTTTAGACTTAAGTAATTATAAGCACCTAATTAAGATAGCGCAAGAGGATAAATTAATACACTATTCTCCAAGTAAAATAGACACACCTGAAGATTTAAAAGCTTATGTGCAAACCGCAGTTGACGCTTATTATCAAAAAACAGCGTTTCCGTTTATAATTTTTGACAAAGAAAAAAAAGCCTACGCAGGTTGTACCCGTTTTGGTTTTATGAATTACAAAAACAAAGTATTACACATTGGTTGGACATGGCTGGGTCGAGAATTTCAAGGCACCGGGTTAAATACAAATATGAAGTTTTTAATGCTGCAATATGCGTTTGAATCGTTACAATTTGATAAAGTAGAGTTTAGAATAGATGAACGCAATTTGGTATCCAGAAAAGCTGTTGAAAAACTAGGTGCAAAACTAGAAGGTATTTTACGAAAAGATACTTTAATGCTTGATGGTTTTAAACGAAGCACCTGCTGTTATGGTATTTTAAAGGAAGAATGGAAAAGCATCAAAGCGACCCGTTTTGTTGGATTTTAAAGGGTTTAATAATTGAAAATATTTCGGTTTTAACGCCAGTTTTACTTCCTTTCTTCTCGTAATATTTTCTCCATTTTACGACCTTTTGCCAATTCATCAATGAGTTTTTCCATTTGTCTGCATCGTTTATACAATTCAAATTCATCCTCTATTTCTTCAATTCTATAACCACAAACAACTCCTTTAATCATGTATTCATTCGGATGAATTTTAGCTTTTTGAAAAAATGTTCCAAAAGTTACTTTCTCATCAATAAGTTTTTGTAAATCATTTTTATCAAAACCAGTAAACCATTCTATGACTTGATTGAGTTCTTCTTTTGTTCTACCATTCTTCACCAATCTATTCAAGTAATGTGGATAGATAGATGCGAATATCATAGTAGCGACTTGTTCATTTTTTTCGGCAGTAACTTTCATCTTTATTTCATTTTAAATTTTTTATTCTAACTATTAATAAGCAAAGTAAAATCAATTATTTGCTCATATTTACCTTGTACGCTTTTACCCTATTGTTAAAAAAGGTAGGAATCAGTAACGTTTGTGTTGAAGGAATATAATCAATATCTGCAGTTTGAATAGATTCAGCTTCTGTATTTAAAAGTAAGGTTTTAGTCCAATCTTTTGAGTTAATGTAAAAAATAGCGCCTTTCCAACTTGATATTATAAAATCTCCATTTTGTAAACGTACAACACCATCACCATGACCAATGCCTGTAGTTAAAGTTTTAAAAGTAAGGTCGTTCATATTCATGATTCCGAAATTCTGATTACCCGATTCTAAATAATACAGGCCTTCTTTTTGCCATAAAAGCCCATTAAGTCGATTTAAGTCGCCTTCTGCTAAAACAACTACATTTCCACTATCTAATTTATATATCGTATTTGAATTAGAACCAGAGCTATAAACTACACCGTTTGGACTTACTGTAATATCATTTAATTGCGGATTATTTGGTACCTCATATCTATTCAATATTTTTTGTTGCTGAATATCAATCTCGACAATAGCATCAATATCATTAACGTACAATTTTCCGTTAGAAATCCCCATACCCTTTGGTCCGCTTAAACCTTCAATCCATTTCAGATTTAATATCTCCCCCTTATCATTAATTGTAGAAATAAAACCGTTATTATCTTTTTCCCATGGTTCCTCATTAATGTTGGCAACGTAAATAATCTTCGATGCGTCATCATACAAAACAGCTTCGCAGGTAGTTAATAATGAGTCTGTTTCCCAAATAAATTGAAGACTTGGCTCGATAGTTTCTAAATCTTTTTCTTGTTTAGGTTGATTTGCTTTTTTTCCACAAGACAATATAAAACATGAGGTAATAATTAGGATAATGGTAACTTTTAAATTCATTTTTAAAGTATTTATAAATCTGATTGATAACATTTAACCGTTGTATAATGTTTTTTTGTTTTCTTTGAAAACCTATGTCATAGTACTCAAATTTAGTAAATTATGACTACGTTAAACCTATTAAATAAGTTGTTTATCAAGTAATTTTAACTCGAAACTATAAATCATTTAAAATTACAAAAGATAAAATTAATTGTATGAAGTTCTTTATTGTAATTCTGGCATTAACTTTTACGAGTATATGTAGTGCACAATTTATTTCAGGAGATGATAAACTCCATTTTGGTGCTGGTTTCTTAATTTCTGGCGGAACTTATACTCTGGTATATTCAAAAACTAAAAACAAAAAGAAGGCTTTTTGGTATAGTTTAGCAGCTTCTACTTTTGCAGGTTTATCTAAAGAAATTTATGATGGTTATATCATCGAAGGACGGTTTGACACTGGTGAAGCCATCGCTACAAGTCTAGGTGGACTAACGGCAAGTACAACACTCCATTTGTTTGTTGGCAATAACAAGCGTAGGCAAATGAAGCATGTGGCTTTAGTTAACTAAGCGATTTATAATTTCTTTAGTTGGTAAAATTTCATTGGTGTGTTCAATACTTGGTCCTGCTACCCAAACGGTTTTATAGGTAGCTTTGGTTGCTGCATTTTTGGTAGCATTCATTCCAATTGAAAATCGAATCATTTTCACCCATTTTTTAAGTTTTTTGTTTTTATTTAAAACAGACTCCAACCAGGTTTGTTTTGTTCCTATTTTTTGAACATATGGCGTATTGATTACGGTACACGGTGTTCCTGAGATACGTTCTGTCATAACAATATCATCTGCCCCATATTCAACACAAGCTTGCTTATACTCTTCTGTTACATTGGCCTCAACAGATGCGATAAACGGACTTCCAACTGATACGCCTTCAGCACCATAACTTAGCATCCTATCTATATCTGCCTTACACCCAACACCTCCTGCAGAAATAACTGGAATTTTACAGTTTGTACTTAACTCTTTTATTAATTCCTCGGGAGATAAGTTTCCACGATGCCCTCCTGCTTCATTATTTACTGCTATAATAGCATCTGCGCCAAGGTATTCAACTTTTTGTGCAAATTTTAAATCGGTTACATCACAAAATACTTTAATGCCCACTTTATGTGCCTGTTTAATGGTTTCTTCAGGACTTCCCAAAGATGTTATTATAAAGTCACAGCCTTCTTCACATATCACTTCCAATTGCCCCTTATATTTGACATTTGATTTATTTACTATTAAATTAAAGCCAAAAGAACCACCTTCTGGTTTAGCCGCTTTTAATGCTTTTAACGCTGCTCTTAACTCATCTAATGTTCTATAATTTAACGCTGGTATACATCCAGCAATGCCACCATTCATAGCTTCTTTTACCATATCTACATTTGAAACTAAAAACATAGGAGCTTGAATGATTGGATATTTAATGTTTAATAATTTAGTGAGTTTTGTTTCCATTGCTGATAATTAATTTCAACAAATATAATAAATTATTATGCGTGCATAATAAAATTTAAACTTTAAACAATAATAAGGTCATTATGAATATAAGGAATTATGTTTAAAACTTAAGTTGCTTAAATAATAACAGGGCGTATTACGATTGCATATTTCACTTCACGTCATCAGCTACATTCGTTAATTTTATTTTAAAATATTTCATTTCTCAATTAAAAATTGTATATTCAAGCTTCCCTTTTGAATTTAAAGAAACATTCTGAATTAATCATTTTCCTCAAAAATTGATTTAACCTCGTTTGATTTGATATGGTATAAATTCGAATGCAATGGGAAAAATCGATCAAAATAATCCTTATTTTATCAATTTAAAAAAGAGTAATCTTTTTGATAAGTTACCCAATCCATCCCTTTTAAATCTTTTTGATATTGGTTACATTGAACAATGGCCAAAAAAAACATGTCATTTTGGTGACAAAAACATTCATAAATTTCATATTATTCTAACAGGAAAAATAAAGGTGTATAATTATAATATTGAAAACGACCGATATTTTACGCTTTACATTCTTAAAGCTAATGATATGTTTGATGTATTAACTTTAATTAATGGTTATACACATAATATTTATTACGAATCTTTAAACTATAGTGAAATTTTATGTATACCAGTTGCTAGTATGAAAGTATGGCTAACTAAAAACCCGATTTTTGTGAAATCTATTCTAGACTTTACTTTACATAAAATGAATCATCTTGAAGAATATGTAAAAGAAATAATTATAGACGATACACCAACTCGATTCGCGAAACTTTTAATTAAATATCACAATAAACTTACAAATAAGTTAGAAGTCATTAACAATCTTCCTCACAATGAATTAGCAAACTTAATAGGCACTACCCGAGCAGTTTTAAACAGACATATCCGCACTTTAAAATTAAGTGGTATTATAAAAATACATAAGAAAAATATTGAAATTTGCGATATGGATAAATTGATTAACCTTATTAAGAGCGACAATTAATACATTAAGAAACATTTAACAGTATTTCGCACCTAGGTAACTTTTTAAACTGAATTGCTCGATTATCTTTGGTTCAATCCCAACAATAGAATTGTACAATTTTTTAAGAATTAATGATAGTTTATTAGTTAACGGAATTATTAATTTAATACAAAAAAAATGAAAAATTTTATTATTGGTTTATTAGTTTTAGGACTCACCAACCTATCAGTTGCACAGAATAAAAGTATATCACAAAGTGAACTTTTACCAGAAGTAACAATTGTTCCACGCAATTTAACTTATATAAGTAAAGTTGTTGATGATAACGCACCGTTAAAGGTTAAAAAACTGGAGAGAACTGTTGCCCGTTACGATGTAACAGAACATCCAGATTTTGAATTAGAAGACATTCAAGCATTTGAAGTAATTTTTCAAGAATCAAATGCGAGAGTTATCGCTACTTACGATGAAGCTGGGAAAATTTTAAAGTCTTTTGAGAAATTTAAAAATATTGCTTTACCCAAAGATATTGTAAAGCAAATAATGATGAAATACCCAGGATGGCATTTTGAATCGGACACCTATTTGGTGCGATACTTTCAAGGAAAAGAAGCTAAAAAATATTACACTGTTAAACTCTTGAAAGACGATAATAGAATTAAATTAAAAATTGATCCATCTGGAAGAATTCTTTAATATTTTATTATGGC
The DNA here is from genome assembly GCF_030344935.1 of Algibacter luteus. NCBI lineage: Bacteria > Pseudomonadati > Bacteroidota > Flavobacteriia > Flavobacteriales > Flavobacteriaceae > Algibacter > Algibacter luteus. Next base: position 2,522,942 of record NZ_CP128313.1, read on the forward strand.
AAATTCTCAATAGCACCGCAAATGTTACTACTAATTTTAGGGCATTTGCGGTTTTTTTTACTTCACTTAACATTGCTTTAATTTCTACATCTACTCAGTTAATAAATTTACCACATTCAAAAGCAACCATTTTTACCTCTTTATAAGTTTTCTTTAATTCCTTTTGTAATAATTTAAATTACTATGCATGCATAGTAATTGATTTTCAATAGGTTACAAAAATTTTCATGTAAACCATTGATAACATGACTTTTATCATATTTTTATTATGCATGCATAATTAATTTTATACTCGAAAAATATAAAACCTCTATCATGAAAAAATTATTATCTGTAGTATTCACTTTAAGCTCCTTAAGTTTAATATACTCGCAAACTGTGGAATTACCTGAAACTGTAATAACAGTAAATTCTGATTATATGAACTCAGTGGATTATGAAAACAATTGTAGTTACGTTAACAAACTAGAACAAGCTCTTTTAGAATACAATTCATCTCAACTTTCTGAATTATATGACACTAAAAACGACATCTATAATGTTACTTTTCAAATTCCTGAAGGGCAAATAGTTGCTTCATTCAATAAGGATGGAAAAATTATTAAAACATTCGAAAAATATATCAACATAAGATTACCTCATATTGTATTGCAAGCTATTGCTGAAAAGTATCCTAATAGCAGTGTTGTAGAAGATGTTTATGTGGTTAAATTTCATTGTGATGAAGATGCTTTAGAACAAGTTTATAAAATAAAAATTAAAAACAACGATTCTATAATATCTGTGAAAACCAATAAAAAAGGAGAGTTTATATAGAATTAATCTTTAAACCGATATAATAACCACATTTTAATTTGGCAACTTTCACAAGAGCAAAAAGATGACCAATATCATATGCTTTAATTTAAAGTTGCCTCGTAATTTGATTGTTACTAATATATGGTTTAAAAACAAATTTTGTTACAGATCTTAACTCATATTAAATGTTAAATTTTAACATTAAACATCTTACTAAATACCTGTTATTCTGACAGTTATCATTGTAAGAACTTTATTATTAATGTAACTTAACGTTATTAACCTTTAATACATTAATACTATGAAAAAATTAATTTTTAGTCTGATTGTTTTTTGTCTGACCTTTGAGGTTTATTCTCAAATAACTCAATTACCTGAGGTGGTTATCACAGCAGTAAATTATAAATATTTGAACGCTGTTGAAAATGAAGATACCGATATATCTGTTCAAATGCTACAAGAAAAAGTAGCCATGTACGATATAAAAAAATCAGAGCTTTATGAAGATGAGTATGATATTTACAATGTATCCTTTTTTATCCCCGAAGGAAAAATACTTGCAGCATACGATAAAGATGGAAAAATTATTAGAACAATTGAAAAATTTAAAGACATTAAATTACCGAGAGCAGTTCAGCAAGCTATAGGTAAAAGATTTCCAAATTGGTCTTTAGAAAAAGATGTTTATCTGGTGAACTTTCACAGGGACAACGATAAAATTTTTAAGCAATACAAAGTGAAACTTAAAAATGGAAATAAAACTATGAGGGTAAAATTAGATGAGAATGGTGATTTTATTTAATTAGTACAGACAAACTACAAAAACTCAAAAAGCACAATTAACATTTTGATTGTGCTTTTTCAATTGATTAGATTTACTTCAACGTCAATCAAGAAAACGATAATATCCACATTTTAAGTAAGCGCCTTCAGGAAAACTAATAGGATGATCAATATCATGAGTCGTTTTAAGAACCTCTTTGTAATTTCTATTTGATGATGCCAAGACTTGATTATTAATATCAAAAAACGCTTGAGCTAACACTCTTGAAGAGCACGATGCTAATACTAATAAGCCTTTTTTAGCAGTGAGTTTTTCGCCCAAATCAGCCAATTGTGCATATTTCTTTTTAGCCAACTCAATTTCAGAGGCTTGTTTTGCAAAACTTGGTGGGTCTATTACAACAACATCATAAGTCACGTTATTTTTAATGAGCTTTTTTAATTCTGCGAAAGCGTCACCTGCAATTATTTTGTGTTTCCCTGTGTACGGATTTAATTTACCATTACTCAACGCAATGTCTAAAGCTTGTTTGCTAATATCTAAACTCGTAACTTCTATAGCGCCATTCGCTAATGCATGCACAGAAAAACCACCAGCATAACTAAACACATCCAATACTGTTTTCCCTTTACTCCACTCGCCTACTTGTTTTCTATTGGCGCGATGATCTAAAAAATAACCTGTTTTATGCCCTTTGATTACGTTTGCCGAAAAGTTAACACCGTGTTCAACAAAGGTTACAACCTCATTGTGAAGCGTACCATAAACAACTTCGCCATTTTTTAATTGATGCAATTTTGACTGTTCCAAGTTTCTACTTAAACGTATGACTATAGTATCTGCCTTTGAAACAACTCTTAAAATTGGAATAATCGTTTCTAAATAGGATAACCAAATTTCCGAATATATTTTTACCACTAAAACTGATGCATAAACATCCGCGATGAGCCCAGGAAATCCGTCATTTTCGCCAAAAAGTAAACGATAACTGTTTGTATTTGTTTTTAATAAAGGCTGTCTTTTATTAAAAGCTTCTTTTATTTTATTTTGAAAAAATGCGGCATTAATCTCAGCTTTATCTGTACTGCTATGAAGCATTTTTATCCGAATAGGAGAATTAGCATCATAAAGTCCTATACCAATAACTCTATTTTTATTTTTGCCAAATATTATCGCTAAATCGCCCGACTTCGCATCGTCATTTATTTTGATAATATTATTTGAAAACACCCACGGATGACCTTGTACAACAAACTGTTCACCTTTAGCATTTAGTTTGACTGCTAATCGTTTGGGATTGTACTTAGACTTTATTTTTATTGAGAATTCCATGTGTAAATTTGAGTAAAAGTAATTGTTTTCTCTTAGATGCAGATGTGATGATATCTTTATCATTTCACTTTTAAAAAAAATAATAATTTATACCAGAAATACCAACCAAACCTAAATCGATTTAGAGAACACTAGGAGCATTTAGATTCGTATTTTTTAAGAGTGAAATTCCAAGTCCTTTTTTTTAATAGTTTAATACTCAAACATAATTCTAATCGTTTAGCATTAAATTTTTTCTGATATTTTATCGCAGAAAAATTAAAATACTCACTAATAGAATAAAATGTTTGCACGCCCTCATTTTCTAACAAATTATAACATTGATATCTTAAATATGGCGCGATAGCCTTACCTCTATATATTTCATAGGTGTACATGTAATCAAAAAAACATTCGCTTTTATCTAAATTAAAAAGCCTGTTTCTAAAGTAAAATGGTTTTCTACGAATAAATAAAAAAGCGACTATGTTGTCGTCTTTTTTTAAACCAACACATGTCACACCATTATTTAAATCTTTAAATAAATCTTTATCGCTAATCCCAAGTATAGAATTCTTAATTTCATTAATTTCAGCTTTACCAAAAATGGAAAGCTTTAAATCTAAATCTGGAGTTTTGATTTGGTCTGGATTTACTTCACTAGACAACGACTTACAATAATAATAAGGCATGAAATCTAAGCCAATTTTAGCCAAATTATTTCGTACACCGTGCCAAAATAAACCATTTCTAACTAATGTAATTACACTCTCAAGCCGATTTGAAATTCCGTTTTTATTTTTTTCCATTAGTTGGATTTTATTCAATTAAAGTACAATTTATAGTTTAGAATCACCTATTTCAGTTAACACAAAAAAGAGATAACAAAAAAACGCAACCATTTCTGATTGCGTTTTAATATAAATTGTAAGTAACTAAACTTATTTCACTTCTTCAAAATCTACATCTTCAACATCGCTACCCTCAGCTTGATCTCCTGCACTAGCATCTTGTCCTGGAGCTTCACCTCCAGCTTGTTGCGCTTCAGCTTGTGCTTTATACATTTCTTCAGACGCTACTTTCCAAGCTTCATTTATCTTTTCTAAAGCTGGTTCAATAACTGCTAAGTCTTTAGACTCGTATGCTTTTTTCAACTCTTCTAAAGCATCAACTATAGGTTGCTTTTTATCATCAGATAATTTATCACCAAACTCTTCTAATTGTTTTTCCGTTTGGAAAATCATAGAATCAGCTTCATTTAATTTTTGAGCTTGTTCGGCAGCTTTTTTATCAGCTTCAGCATTTGCTTCAGCATCCGCTTTCATCTTTTGGATTTCTTCTTCAGTTAATCCAGACGATGCTTCAATTCTAATATCTTGCTTCTTACCAGTCGCTTTATCTTCCGCAGATACTTTAATAATACCATTGGCATCAATATCAAACGTTACTTCAATTTGAGGTGTACCACGTCTTGCTGGTGGAATACCATCTAAATGGAAACGTCCAATAGTTTTGTTATCTGCAGCCATCGCTCTTTCTCCTTGTAATACATGAATCTCAACAGATGGTTGATTATCCGCAGCCGTAGAGAATACTTGCGATTTCTTAGTAGGTATAGTTGTATTTGCATCAATAAGTTTTGTAAATACATTACCCATAGTTTCAATACCTAGAGATAAAGGCGTTACATCTAAAAGTAATACATCTTTAACATCTCCAGTTAATACACCACCTTGAATACCAGCTCCAAGAGATACTACTTCATCAGGATTTACACCTTTACTTGGTGCTTTTCCAAAGAATTTCTCAACAGCAGCTTGCACCGCAGGTATACGAGTAGAACCACCTACTAAAATTACTTCATCAATATCACTTTTACTTAAACCAGCAGCTTTTAATGCCGACTCACAAGGCTCGATAGTACGTTTTACTAAATCGTCAATTAATTGCTCGAATTTAGAACGTGTTAACGTACGCACTAAGTGCTTTGGTCCACTTGCAGTAGCCGTAATATATGGTAAGTTAATTTCTGTTTGTGCAGAAGATGATAATTCAATCTTCGCTTTTTCAGCAGCTTCTTTTAAACGTTGTAAAGACATAGGATCTTTTCTTAAATCCATGCTCTCTTCAGCATTAAACTCGTCTGCCAACCAGTTGATGATTTTTTCATCAACATCGTCACCACCTAAGTGTGTATCACCGTCTGTAGAAAGTACTTCAAAAACACCATCTCCTAATTCTAGTATCGAAACGTCATGTGTTCCTCCACCAAAATCAAAAACCACTATCTTTTGGTCTTTTCCTTTTTTATCTAATCCGTAAGCTAATGCCGCGGCAGTAGGCTCGTTAATAATACGCTCTACTTTTAAACCAGCAATTTCACCAGCCTCTTTAGTTGCTTGACGTTGGCTATCGTTAAAGTAAGCAGGTACTGTAATAACCGCACGAGTTACATCCGTTCCTAAATAATCTTCAGCTGTTTTCTTCATTTTTTGAAGAATCATTGCCGATAATTCTTGAGGCGTATACAAACGTCCTTCAATATCAACTCTAGGCGTGTCATTATCACCTTTCACTACTTTATAAGGTACACGCTCTGCCTCTTTTTTAGACTCAGAATATTTATTCCCCATAAAACGTTTAATAGAATAAACAGTTTTTGTAGGGTTTGTTACCGCTTGTCTTTTCGCAGGATCACCAACCTTAATCTCTCCTCCTTCTACAAATGCAATCACCGATGGCGTCGTACGTTTACCTTCCGCGTTTGGGATTACAACAGGCTCGTTACCTTCCATCACAGAAACGCAAGAGTTGGTTGTTCCTAAATCGATTCCAATAATTTTACTCATAATATTTTATTTATTGTGTTGAATGTTCATTTTTAATTTCGGAAAGTATAAGTCAATCATTATGCCAACTCAAAAATGCTGACACAGTGTCATATTTTTATCAATTTGCAGTCGCAGTCTCAGTTTTCCGTCACTTAACCCTGTCATTTCTGGGGCGCAACCACAAGGGTCGGGCTTTCACTACTTGCTCCCTCCTAAAAAGTCGGGGAGCTCAAACAGGTCGTTCAATCCCTTGCGCGAGTTCGTTTGAAAAAATACATGTCAAATAAAATATAATCTCTGCAAAACCATCTATATTTGTCCAACTATAACGTTTGCGTATTATGGAGTGTATCTCAGTTTTCGACATGCTAAAAATTGGTGTTGGCCCTTCAAGCTCCCACACACTAGGGCCTTGGCGCGCAGCAGAACGTTGGATTAAAGAACTCAAAACCGCCAATAATTTTGATAGCGTTGAAAAAATAACAGTAGACCTTTACGGCTCTTTATCTCTAACAGGAAAAGGGCACGCCACAGATTATGCCGTTATACTAGGATTATATGGCGCAAATCCTGAAACCATTCCAACAGAAAAGATTAGCGAAATCATTTCAGATATAAAAAACACCAATATCATTCTTTTTAATAATGAGAAGGATTTAGTTTTCAATCCAAAAACAGACATTATTTTTAATAAAAAGTTTTTGCCTTTTCATGCCAATGCATTAAAATTCTCAGCCATTTGCAATGGTAATAAAATAACCTCTACATTCTATTCCATTGGTGGCGGATTTGTGGTAAAAGAAGAACGGAAAAACTCCAAAAGAAATTTCGAAATAAAATGTACGTTCCCGTACCCGATTGATAAGGGCACAGAATTACTGCAGTTTTGTAAAAACTTAAACCAATCCATATCGCAAGTCGTTCTTGAAAACGAAAAATCCATTCGCTCAGAAACAGAAATAGATTCAGAATTGAAACGCATCTGGGAAACCATGTTGGAATCCATGTATCTAGGCTGTCATACAGAGGGTAATCTTCCTGGTGGCTTAAACGTGCGTCGGCGTGCGTACGATATGCATTTAAATTTAAAAGGTAAAACACCATATAACAACCCTGTAGAATGGATTTACAGCATCCGCGATACCGAAGTCAAATTTCGTCAAATACTTAAATGGGTAAGTTGTTTTGCTTTGGCGGTAAACGAAGTTAATGCATCATTAGGTCGTGTAGTTACTGCTCCAACCAACGGAAGCGCTGGTGTAATTCCTGCCGTTTTAATGTACTATTTAGTAATTGAAAACCACGATGGGAATTTTGAAGACATTAAAAAATTCTTGTTAGTAGCCGGAGAAATTGGGAGTATCTTTAAAAAAGGAGCCACGATAAGTGCTGCTATGGGCGGTTGTCAAGCCGAAATAGGTGTTTCTTCAGCCATGGCTGCCGGAGCATTAACCGAATTGTTAGGAGGCACACCAGAGCAGGTATTAGTTGCTGCAGAAATAGCTATGGAACACCATTTAGGATTAACCTGCGACCCTATTGGTGGTTTAGTTCAAATACCGTGTATAGAACGTAATGCCATGGGTGCCATAAAAGCCATAAATGCTGCTGAATTAGCCTTAGATACCAATCCAGAAAATGTAAAAGTACCTCTAGATAAGGTTGTAAATACCATGTGGGAAACAGCAAAAGACATGCATTCTAAATACAAAGAAACATCTGAAGGTGGTTTAGCGGTTGGCGTCTATTTAACCGATTGCTAAATTAGTCTTTACCGCAAGTGGAACGTCTGCGCGTATCAATTAAATAAATAATTTTCCAATTCTCGCCATCTTTAAACAACTGGAATGAGTTTACTCCACAATGACTAAATGTATCGTTAAGCCAAAATTCATACGGGGTCCACGCATTGGCCATATTTCCATCTACTTGAATGTTGTAATCTAACAAACGTTCATCCCATTTTTGGTCGCTGGGCCTGTTAGCAATGGCATTTAAAAGCTTTTGAATATCATCGTTAACCAAAATATCTTTTCCTTCTTTATTTCTATAAGCCGTTTGCAATACAATTTTATCTGCCATAACAGATTTCATAATCGTAGTATCACCCTTATGGAATCCTTCAAAAAAAGTATTTACTGTATTTTTTACTTGAGTTCCTTCATCTACTTGCCCAAATAAAGTACTCGAAATTAAAAATGCTAAATAAAAAATTATACGTGCCATAGATTTAAATTTCCAACTAAAATAACTGATAATCAACAATCAAACTTCAGTTTAAAGAAAAGTTTAACAGTATCTGCTTTATTTAGTATTTTTACGTGCAAACTAAACCTAAAACCAATGTCTGTAGCTAAAAAAGAATACAAGCGCGTTACCGTAAAAACATTAGTAGATATGAAAGCCAATGGCGAAAAAATATCTATGCTTACTGCCTATGATTATACTATGGCCAAAATTGTTGACGGTGCTGGAGTTGATGTTATTTTAGTAGGAGATTCTGCGAGTAATGTTATGGCAGGACATGAAACCACATTGCCTATTACTTTAGACCAAATGATTTATCATGCTTCTTCTGTAATTAGAGCTATAGACCGTTGTTTAATTGTAGTAGACTTACCATTTGGTAGTTATCAAAGCGACCCCAAAGAAGCTTTGCGTTCTGCAATTCGCATCATGAAAGAAAGTGGTGCGCACTCGGTAAAATTAGAAGGTGGTCGCGAAATAAAAGAGTCTATAAAACGTATTTTAAACGCTGGTATTCCTGTAATGGGGCATTTAGGTTTAACGCCGCAATCCATTTATAAATTTGGTACTTATACCGTTCGTGCTAAAGAAGAACAAGAAGCAGAAGATTTATTAGAAGATGCCAAAATGCTGGAGCGTATTGGCTGTTTCGCAATAGTACTAGAAAAAATACCGGCTGAATTAGCTAAAAAAGTGGCTGATAGTGTGAGTATTCCTATCATTGGAATTGGGGCTGGTCCTCATGTTGATGGTCAAGTGTTGGTTTTACATGATATGCTAGGAATGACACATGAATTTAACCCTAGATTTTTACGTAGATATTTACATTTATATGAAGAAATGACTAAAGCTATTTCGCAATATGTTGATGATGTAAAAACTCAAGATTTCCCTAATGAAAGTGAACAGTATTAGTTTAGACTTTATTAGATTGCTAGATTGCTAGATTGCTAGATTGCTAGATTATTAGATAAATTAGATAATATAGATGCACAGATTCAAAGAATTAGAAATTTGGAAAAGAAGCAGAGTTTTTAGTTCTGAAATATATAGTTTAACTTCCAAATTTCCTGAATCAGAAAAATTTGGGCTTACAAATCAACTGAGGCGCGCTTCGGTTTCCATTCCTTCAAATATAGCTGAAGGCTCTTCAAGACTTTCGGAAAAAGACTTTGCTAGGTTTTTACAAATAGCCTTAGGTTCTTGTTACGAAATAGAAACACAACTATTAATTTCTTCAGATTTAAAGTTTATTGATAATACTGAATTAAATAATGCTTTAAACGAAATAGAACAAATTATAAAAATGATTTCAAAATTTAAATCAACCCTAAAAATCTAACGGGTCTAAAAATCTAACAGGTCTAAAAATGTCTAAAGTATTGTCTAACAAATACAACCTTCAGGTCTTACATGAAGACAACCATATTATCATAGTAAATAAACGAGCTGGCGATATTGTTCAAGGCGATAAAACGGGTGATAAACCACTTAGTGATGTTGTAAAAGAATATATAAAAGATAAATACAATAAGCCTGGAAACGTGCATTTGGGAACGGTTCATAGGCTAGACAGACCAACAACCGGACTCGTCATATTCGCAAAAACAAGCAAAGTTTTACCGAGACTGAATAAATTATTTCTTTCAAAAGACATCAAAAAAACATACTGGGCTTTAGTTAAAAACCAACCACCAAAACAAGAAGACACACTTATAAATTGGTTAAAAAAGAATCCTAAAAACAATAAATCTACAGCCTATTCTAAAGAGGTAAAAGACAGCAAAAAAGCCATTCTTCATTATAAGCTCATTAAAAAACTGGATTCTTATTTTTTACTTGAAGTGAATTTAGAAACGGGCAGACATCATCAAATTCGAGCTCAACTCTCAAATATTGGCTGCCCAATAAAAGGCGATTTAAAATATGGCTTCGACCGCAGTAATAAAGACGCAAGCATCAGCCTACATGCTAAACATATAGACTTTATTCACCCTGTTAAAAAAGAACACATCTCCATTGATGCACCATTACCAGATGATGCATTATGGAATGCTTGTCTTTAAATATTTCATATCTTTAAAAGAAAAAATTGAGACCCATTCCAGAAATTGTTGCAACACAAAAATCATTTTTTAGATCACAGAAAACTAAGGATGTTTCAGATAGAATTTCACTTTTAAAAGCCTTAAAGGTTGAAATATTAGCAAAAGAGGAAGCTATTTTAAACGCACTTCATCAAGACTTTAGAAAGTCTGGTTTCGAAGCGTATTTAAGTGAGTTCGGGCTAGTCATATCACAGCTTAACTTAGCCATTAAAAAGTTAAAAAAATGGGCAAAACCACAGCGTATTCCAGCATCTTTATTAACCTTTCCTTCAAAAGACTTTATTTACAAAGAACCATACGGGACGGTACTGATTATTGCCCCCTGGAATTATCCGTTTTTATTAGCTTTAGAGCCATTAATTATGGCCATGGCCGCTGGAAATACAGTGGTTTTAAAACCAAGCGAATTAACAAAGCAAACCTCTAAAATTATAACCCAAATAATTAAAAATGTATTTGAGGAATCACAAGCCATTTCTATTGAAGGTGGTGTTGAAACATCAACAGCGCTTTTAGCCGAAAAATGGGAATATATCTTTTTTACTGGAAGTACTAGGGTTGGTAAAATTGTTGCTGAAGCTGCTGCCAAACATTTAACGCCTGTAACCCTAGAACTAGGCGGAAAATCACCTTGTATAATCGATAATACCGTTAATTTAAAATTGGTTGCGAGACGATTAATTTGGGGTAAACTACTCAATGGCGGACAAACTTGTATTGCACCAGATTATATTATCGTAAAAACAGAAATTAAAGAGCGTCTCATAAATGCCTTAAAAACAGAAATAATTAAAAGATATGGCGAAAACCCTGAAACTTCACCAGATTTTCCTCGAATAATTAATCAAAAGAACACTAAAAGATTAGCTGCGCTACTTGAAGGTCAAAAGATAGTATATGGTGGTGTTATCAAGGAAGAAGATTGTTATGTTTCTCCAACTTTAATTGACAATCCATCGCTTTCTAGTCCGATAATGCAAGAAGAAATATTCGGACCAATATTACCGATAATTCCTTATCAAAACCAAGAGGATATTGAACATATTATGTGGAATTTAGAAAAACCTTTATCACTTTACGTATTTTCAAAAAACCAAACTTTTATTAAATCTGTTCTAGATAAATTTAGTTTTGGTGGCGGCGTTCTTAACGATACATTGATTCATTTCGGAAACGATAAATTGCCGTTTGGAGGCGTTGGAGCCAGTGGTATTGGTAATTACCATGGCGAATACGGTTTTTATGAGTTCTCAAACTTAAAACCAATTGTTAAACGAGGCCTTTGGTTTGATCCTTCGTTTAGGTATGCTCCTTACCAAAGCAAATTAAAGTTATTAAAGAAAGTATTTAAGTATTTTGGCTAATTAAGCTAAAGGATAATCTAAGGTGAGATTAACCCCATTTCCGGGTTTAGAACTTATATCTAAAATAGCTTTAATTAATTGGGCTCTACTTTTCATATTAATCAACCCGGAACCTTGTTCTATTTCATTAATATCGAAGCCTTTACCATCATCTGTAGCAGTAATAATTATTTTTTCAGGTTTGTAATCTAGCGTAATACCAATGTTTTTAGCCTCAGAATATTTTACTGAATTAGACAAAAACTCTTGAAGAATTCTAAAAATGATAATTTCATGTTTTCGGTCGTTAAACTCAACTTTATCACCTATAATTCTGAGTTCAGCTGATGTGAATTTCATTTTTTTAAGTCGGTCTAACTCGTTAGTGATAGACTTCTCAAAGCCAATATTCAAAATTACATCATTATTTAATGTTCTAGATAGCGATCTTACCTCTTTCAAGCCATTGCTAAGGGCATCTGTGGTGTCTTTAAACTTTTCTTTAACATCGTCTGAAACTTGCATTTTAAGTATGCTTAATTGCATGCTTGCGAATGATAATAATTGCCCAACATTATCATGCAATTCCCAACCTATATTTTTTAATGTTTGTTCTTGAGCTTCCGTTTGAGCCTGTATAATTTCAGCTTCAAATGCTTGTTGTTGCTTTATCCTTTCTTGAAGAAGTTTATTTTTTCGTTTTTGAAAAACCACAAAAAACACAATAACTAGTGATGTAATGATAATTAAAACTAAAATCATATACACTAATAAATATCGCTCTGAGGCTGTACTTGTTAATCGTTCTGCGGTTTGCACCATAATAAAGCAAAGGTATAAGTTAAATACATAAACATATTTGAATAGAGATATATCTTTTTTTGTAAAGTTATATAATTCAAATCGCCAAAAAATTCTGGATGCCTAAACGGCTTACTCAAATCCACTGAGCTATAATACATGCTGTAAAATATCAGAGGAGTTGTTATCAACCACCAAATAAATATCACAACTGAAATATAAAAATTTAATGATCTATAAAAAAATAAAACTTTTTCACTTCGTAAGAGTTCGATAAAATAAAACGTGCAGCAAGTAAACACTATGATGGATCCAAAAACACTTAAAATTGGAAAAGACATGTGAAAAAATTTATTCCCGTTCGCTATAATATAAACTATTGAAAACACGAGATATGAATAACCAGTGTATTTTAAAACAGTTTTTAACCTGTTATTTTCAATAATCTTAAAGTAATAAAAATTAAAAAAAAGTATGGCTCCAATTTTCCAACAAATCGTATATAACCAATAGTTTTTTTCAATTAAAGTACCCATAAGAAAATGCAAGAACTCGTCGGGTCTCACATAAATTATATACCCTCCTACCAATTCTAAAATGGCTACATAAATTAAAAAGTATATGAAATATTTAGCTACTGAATTACTAAATTTTCTATAAACAAATATACCAGTTACAGCTGCCAATATTTCTAAACTCTTTGTGAGTAAAGAATAATTTTCAATTAAAAAACCATTCATTCTTTAAGATTATGTTCCTTCTCCGGACTACACCAAATAAAGGCAAATGTGAAAGTTAAATACATAAAAATATTAGAGAACAGAAAAATTTTCCATTTTAAATGAATAAAATCCCAATCAACGTTCCTAAAATAAATATGAAAGAACACTAAAGGTGTAATTATTAACCACCATAAAAATATCGTAGCTGCAATGTAAAAATTAATAGATTTATAAAAGTATAAAACGGTATCGCTTTCCAAAATTTCTAAAAAATAAAATATAGCACACATAAATATAATAAGGGCTCCGAGTACACTAATGATTTGAAATGGTCTGATAAAAAAATCACTGAAATTAAGAGCTATATAAATGAGGCAAAAGCATAGAAAAGCATAGCGACTTATTTTTAAGATTTGTTGAAATTTCTTTGTTTTTAATATTTTTAAAAAATAAAAGGAATAAAACATAATAGCCCCTATACTCCAAGACAATGTTCCCCACCAATAATTTCTTCTAAAAACCGTGTCCTTAAGAAAACCTAAAATACCGTTATTTTCAACCAAATAAGTATACATCGACACGATTTCAGCGAAAGCAATAAACACTAAAAAGTATATAAAATATTTAGTGTATGTGTATTTATATTTCTTGAAAAGTAATATTCCAGTTACCGCAGCAAGAATCTCCACAAAATGTGTTATGTGTATGTAGTTTTTTATTAAGAAGTCATCCACAAGATTAATTTATTCCAGTTTTATCTGGTTTACAGAATATTAGGGCAAAGGTAAAAGTTGAATACATAATGATGTTAGCAATTAAATAAATTAAATATCTCAATCGAATATATTCAAAATCTCTATTTAGTAAATAAATATCGAAAAAAACAATAGGTGTTATGATTAACCACCAAATAAAAATGGCAAAACTGATATAAAAATTTAACGATTTATAAAATATTAGAATTTTATTGCTTCTAAGTACTTCGATGAAATAAAATACTGTGCAAAAAAATATGACACACGCACCAAAAATATTTATAGAAGGAAAAAATCGAATAAAATAATCATCCCAATTTAATACAATATAAATAATCGAAAAAACTAAGAAAATTAAACCAATAACTTTTATAATTAATTTAAACTTTTTCGTCCTTAATATTTTGTTGTAATAGTAAGCGAAAAATAAAATGGCGCCTAATTTCCAAAACAAAGTTGACCACCAATAGTTTTTCTCTAAAATTGTACCTTCTAAAAAATTTAAAAACCCATCATTTTTAACATGATGGGTGTATGTACTAACAAAATCACCAAAAGAAAGATATATTAAAAAATAAATAAAATACTTTGCATGAGTATACTTATATTTTTTAAAAAGTACAATTCCAGTTATAGTTGCCGTTAACTCAACAACTCTGGTTATTTCAGTTCTATATTCAAATAAGATTTCTTCCAAAAATCTTATTACTATTGGGGATAGTTTTCATCACCTCCTCCTCCATCATTAAATGGCGGTGCAGGAATATCATCATCAGACGGAGGTAATAATAGATTTAAACTGCTTGCCTTTGATGTGTTTTTAGGCCCAGTTGGAACAATAAACATCGTGTTTCTATTCTTTTTAATAGGGTCTTTTACTTTTCCGTAATTACCCAAATATACTCGAACACCCGTCATGGTATAACCTAAAGTATCAGATTTTGCTTTGGCATAAGCTAAATACGCATTAACATCATCTAAAGACCACCATACAGAACGAATTTTCTTTTTTGAACCTTCTACTTCTAAAGTAGAATCAACTTCAGTTGGATTTCGTTCTTCCCAATTTTTGCTAAGCAATTTAGCTTCAGCTACCGATATAGTGTCTTTGGGTATTTTATTTTCTGCATGCATCGTTGGTTTATCATCACATTGCCTCGGACAAAAATAATACGTTAATACTGCTCCTATGATTATTCCTAAAATAATTGGTCCTAGTTTTTTCATGTTTTAAAAAGTTGTTTAGTTAATAATAGCTTGCTTAAAAATAGTAAAAAGATTTAACTATTGTAAGAATACTTGTGTTATAAAGATTTTTTGGTAATTCGTAATACTTAACAAACAGTCGAACAACTTTTTTACAACATTATATTATATCGCTTATAAATTAATAGCATAACTATGTTTTACTTCGTTGATAACGAACATGCTGTGTGTACTTCCAATATGGTTAATACGCGTTAATTTGTTTACCATAAATTCTCTAAATGCTGCCATATCTTTGACTAAAACCTTAAGTAAATAATCATAATCGCCACTTAAATGGTAGCATTCCAATACTTCGTTTAACTCTTTTACCTCCTTCTCAAAGCTTACAACGAACTCTTGACTGTGTTGAACGAGTTTGACATGACAAAATACTACAAAATCGCGCTCAACTTTCTGTTTATTCACAATCGCAATATAACCATCTATAAATCCTTCTTTTTCTAGTTTTTTTATTCGTTCGTAAACAGCTGTAACTGACAGCCCCAAATTATTAGAAAGCTCTTTATTGGTTTGTTTACTATCCTTTTGTAGTAATTCTAATAATTTTTTATCTGTAGCATCAAATATCATAGTTGAATATATTCCTTAAAATAGGTAATAATGAAGTAAATTACAATTTTATTATCTATAAATAATACATTTTTTAGATTTATTTTCTACAATTACTATCTTATATTGTTTTTTAATCTAAAATTAATCAATTTTGAACTCAATAATATTTGTTTTCTAACCCATTCAACACTACAAAACTATAAATCATGGCATTTAAACCCGCAAATAACATTCAAGATCTCCAATATTTTGGCGAATTCGGAGGAGTTAATCCTTCGATATCTGATAGTTCAACTTACACTTTCCTATCTGCGAAAACGATGTTTGATACTTTTGAAGGAAATGCCGATGGTTGCTATCTGTATTCGCGTCACTCCTCGCCTTCAAATTTATATTTAGGGGAAGCCCTTGCTGCTATGGAAGGTACAGAAACGGCGAACGTATCGGCCTCTGGTATGGGCGCAATTACACCCGTAATTATGCAACTTTGTAGCGCTGGAGATCATATCGTTTCTAGCAGAACCATATACGGCGGTACTTATGCGTTTTTTAAAAATTTTACGCCTAAATTTAATATTAACACCAGCTTTGTTGATATTACAAAACTTGATTTGGTTGAAGCAGCAATAACTAAAAACACCAAAATAATTTACTGCGAATCTGTTAGTAATCCGTTGTTAGAAGTGGCCGACATTAATGGTTTAGCTAAAATTGCCAAAAAGCATGGTTTAAAATTAGTAGTAGACAATACGTTTTCTCCCCTTTCAATTTCGCCTGCAACCTTAGGTGCAGATATTGTAATTCACAGTTTAACCAAGTTTATTAATGGCTCTAGTGATACCGTTGGTGGTGTGGTTTGTGGTACTCAAGAATTTATAAATGACTTACGTAATGTCAATGATGGTGCTTCGATGCTTTTAGGTTCAACTATGGATAGTCTGAGGGCTGCTTCTATTTTGAAAAACCTAAGAACATTACATATTCGTATGCAACAACACAGTAAAAATGGCTTGTATCTTGCAGAAAAATTTGAAGCTGATGGTTTAAAAACAGTTTATCCTGGTTTAAAATCGCATCCTTCACACGAATTATTTAAAACTATGATGAATAAGGATTACGGCTTCGGGGGTATGTTAACCATAGATGTTGGCTCAATAGAGAAAGCCAATGAATTAATGGAACTTATGCAAAACAATAATTTAGGATATCTTGCTGTGAGTTTAGGGTTTTATAAAACCTTATTTAGTGCTCCGGGAAGTTCTACATCATCAGAAATTCCAGAAGATGAACAAAAGGAAATGGGCTTAAGTGACGGATTAATTCGATTCTCTATTGGATTAGACGCAGATATTGAACGCACTTACCAAATGATGCATGAATGCATGGTGAAGCTAAATATTCTGAATTAAAAATAGACAATTAGCACAACTAAATTTTTAAAAGTAAGTATTAGGCACAAGCATCATGTTGTAATGCTCTGTAATATGCCAATTCATTTGAGATTTCAATGGTATCAACCTGTATAGACTTTTTAATGGTATTATATTGCTGAATCACTTGTGATAATTCAAATTTATCATCAAACTGGGATTCTAATTCTGAAAGATAAACGAGTGTTTCTAAATTTTTTCTTAACCTAAAATAAAGAACGCTTATTTTAGAATCCAATTCTAGGTTACTAAATTTTCTTTTGGGTGACGATATACCAATTACTCTTGATGCCTTATTATTAAAACTCTTAATGGGATTGTAACTCTCTGGTTTATCATTTTCAGGTATATGATTTACAACTTCGCTATTAACATAAATATTTAAAACTGGATCGACATTTTCATCCGACCAAAATGAAAAAAAGGATATAAAATATATTTTAAATAAATTAATAAATGAGGACATTTTAATAATGGATTAATTGTTTTAATATTTGGACCCGAAATAACAATTTGGTCACAAATCAAACGTAAACATCTTGAAATCAGATAAATAAAAGTATAAAGTATTATCCTTTAACAGCTCATTATACGTCAAATTAGACGTTAACAAAAGATTCAATTAAACTTAAAACAGATTCTAGATACCTTTAATCCTTATCCATAAAGTATTAATAATATCACCTAAACTTTCAAACTTAGGTTTAAAGGGTTTCATGTTTAACCTGTTTCCATCTTCGTAGAGCGTTAAACTAAAAACAGATGTATTAGGATTATCAAGATCTAACAGCGGGTATCTCAGGTCATTATATTCAAATTCATTTACACCTAATTTATATACACTGTAATACTGGTTGCTAAACCAAGCTAAATCTTTTATGTCTTTATAATCTGAAGGTTTTAAATCGCGTTGTTTAGAAACTTTTTTAAAGTCTAAAAAGCTATTTTTCGTATCCATTAGAGAATAATCAGAAACATAATATGAACTCTCGGTTTCTGCAATTCCATACCACAATATATTATTAAAAATTGCTGGTTGCGTACTAAATCTAGTGGCACTGATATGACTTTCTTTTAAAGATTTTCTAAAAACGGAATCGATATATAGCTTGTTTCCAAAAGTAAAAAGCATATAAACAGAGCTGATACCTATACCGGTTTTTAGCAAAAAACGTCTTTTTAAAGATGTACGTTTAAAAAACATTAACGCTATCATGCAAACTAAAAAGGGAAACGTGTAAGCAGGATCTGCAACTGCAATATTATTTAAGGCCACCCTATAATTACTAAAAGGGGCGAATAATTGGGTGCCATAAGGTGTAAAACAATCTAAAATAGGATGTGTAAACAACGACCAAAAGAATAAACTAATCCAGTCTTTTAGCGTTGTAGAATTTCGACGCTTACCAGAATTATATAATTTATAGGTAAGCCAACCAAGTATTATAGCTGCTAAAATTGAAAATAAAATAGAGTGCATGAATCCTCTATGAAACAACATGGCATCAATTTCGTTGCCATAAAGCCAACTTCCCACCAAAACATCTAAATCAGGAATAGTGCCTCCAATCGCACCAAATAACAAAGCTTTATTGCCTATTTTCTTTCCAAGTACAGCTTCTCCGCATGCTGCTCCTAAAACAATTTGAGTAAGTGAATCCATATTTAGCTAGCAAAGTTAACTAACTAATTTATATAAATAGCTATTGAGGAATTCGTCTTAGCCATACAGCCACACGGGCGCCATTAATATTGCCAACTTCAGTTATTGATCTGAAACCTAAAGTGGTTCCTGACGGGATTGCAACAGGTGTCGCTAAAACTTCGGTGTAAGACATGTTATCATCCGCACCGGAAGCAGTAAACCTAAAAAGTTCTGTAAAAGTGTTATTTGCTGAAATATCGCCTATACCCATTATCAATGTATTTGATGCGTTAGAAGTATTGTCGGCATGAAAACTTACGGCATATGCTTCCCATGCTTCAGGCAACGGAATTCCAATAAAACCAACATCGCCATTTCCATAAGACCATTGCGAATTGTTATTACTTATACTACCCGTTTCTTCCGCCCAAATAACAATCTTCTCGTACGCAACTTTGTTTTCGCCTATTTGTTGCCAATTGGTACCATCACTCTGTAATTGAATTGTAGTTCTGCTTTTTATGGTTGAAGTTACTATGCCATTCAAATTGGTAAAATTAGACACCGTGGTAACATTACTAGTTGGATTTTTAATACAATATATTCTACCCAAACAAGTATTCGCTAAAGGTAAAGTGATTGTGGGATTTCCGGACAGTATTACAGTATGATGAGAATCATTTAGTGTGAGACTGGATGAAGTTGTTATTATATTTAAAGATAAAGAACCATTAACATCTAAAGTTGATAGCGGATTCGTTGTGCCTATCCCAACCTGTGCAAACAAATTTAAACATAATAACAAAAAAAACTGAGAGACTATTTTTTTCATTGTTTTACAAGGTAATACTTAACGATGATTATTCAAAAAAAGTGTGGCATTAAATACATTTGTTTGCATTATACAGTTGCAAAAAGTTTAAATACTGTGAAAAACCTTTGATTTTCAGATTATTTCGTACGTAGAAAATATAACTCATCAGGCATTAACGCGGACTGAATATCCAAATTAGAGGCTTCTGGTTTAATAATTTCTTTCGTAGATTTTTTTTTGTGACTATCATTTGCATTTGATTGAGAATCAGATTTACTGTAAATCATAAAGTACAATACTACAAAGGCAAACAACAATGATAAGGCAAAAAACATAACAATAAAATATTTGAGGTTTCTAAATTTACGACGCATAAAATCAATATAAGTCACATCATTTTGAAAGAAACATAGAAAATCGTAACATTACAGGACCAAAAAAATCCGAATGAAAAACGACAAGAATATCTCTGAATTTAAAGCAGATACCCAAACTATCATAGAAAATAAAGAACTAAATTTTTTAGAAGCTTTAATTCCTGTGATTATCCTTATGGGACTTCTTTTTTACAACATTATTTTTGCAGAAGGCGAACTTTTAGGGGCATATTCTAATCAATTTATTCTACTTATTGGAGGTTTAATTGCAGCTTTTGTCGGCTTTTTTAATAAGGTTTCCATATTAAGAATGGTAACCGAAATTTGGGAAAATCTAAAGAGTGTTTTTATTCCAATCATGATTTTATTTCTAGTGGGTGCCTTAGCTGGTACTTGGCTAGTTAGTGGTGTAATTCCTGCCATGGTTTATTATGGGTTACAGGTACTAAGCCCAGAAATATTTTTACCAGCTTCTGTCATTATTTCAGCCATTATATCAATAGCTACAGGTAGTTCATGGACCACCTCTGCAACTGTTGGTATTGCATTGGTTGGTATAGGTACTGCTTTAGGAATAAATTCTGGTATGATTGCTGGAGCTGTTATTTCAGGTGCTTATTTTGGTGATAAAATGTCGCCCTTAAGTGACACTACTAATCTTGCACCAGCGATGGCAGGAACCGATTTATTTACACATATAAGATATATGAGTATTACAACGGTGCCGACAATAATCGTTACTTTAATTGTGTTTAGTATTTTAAGTTTTGTTATCACAACTACTGGAAGCGCAGATGTTAGTAATTTATTGCAAACTATAAATACAACTTTTAATATTTCACCTTGGCTATTTTTAGTGCCTTTAGCAGTTATAGCACTTATCCTCCTAAAAACAAAACCATTAATAGCCTTAAGTGCAGGCGTTATTTTAGCAGCCATTTTCGCCATTATATTTCAACCCGAAATACTTAATAATTTGGGGTCATCAAAAATAAATTCGATAATAACTTCTATGTTTTCAGATACCCAAATTATAACTGAGAACGAAAAATTAAATGACCTATTTTCGGCTGGTGGTATGAAAGGTATGCTTTGGACCATTTACTTAATTATTTGCGCCATGGTTTTTGGAGGGATAATGGACGGCATAGGTGCACTTTCAAGAATTACAAGCGCCCTTCTAAGTTTAGCAACTTCTGTGTTTGGTTTATTTGCAAGTACTGTAATTAGTTGCTTAGGCTTGAATACCATTGCTTCTGATCAGTATTTGGCAATTGTTATTCCAGGGAAAATGTTTAAAAAAGCCTTTCATGATAAAGGATTAGCTCCTGAAAATTTAAGTAGAACTTTAGAAGATTCCGGAACCGTAACCTCGGTTTTAATACCTTGGAATACCTGTGGCGCTTATCAATCTGGTGTTTTAGGTGTTGGCGTTAGTGAATATTTCTTTTATGCTATTTTTAATTGGTTAAGTCCGTTTACAACTTTACTTTTTGCCGCATTTTCTATTAAAATAAAGCAATTAAAAACTCAAAAACAATTCTAACTCACTCATTTTCAACAAGCATAAATAAATACTATTTCTCAATAAGTATTTAAAATTTTATGCAGTTCATTACTCTATACTTGTATACTATTTTTGCGGCTATAAAACCGAATTATTAATTATAAAAAATAGAATACTTATGTCTTTAGTAGGAAAAAAATTCCCGAATTTAAACGTCGATGCCATGAACGACATGGGCGACACTTTTAAATTAAATGTATTAGAAGAAGCCGTTAACAATAAGAAGAAAGTGGTATTATTTTGGTATCCAAAAGATTTCACATTTGTTTGTCCAACTGAATTACATGCATTTCAAGCCGCTTTACCAGAATTTGAAAAAAGAAACACTATTGTAATTGGTGCATCTTGTGATACGCCTGAGGTTCATTTTGCTTGGTTAAATACTGAAAAAGATAACGGTGGTATTGAAGGTGTAACTTACCCAATTTTAGCGGATAGCAACAGAAACTTATCAAGCGTTTTAGGTATTTTAGATATTACCAACGAAACCTACGATGAGGAAACTGGAACAGTACAAGTTGAAGGCGATAACGTAACGTATAGAGCTACTTATATTATTGATGAAGATGGTGTTGTACAACATGAAAGTGTTAATAACATGCCTTTAGGAAGAAATGTTGGTGAGTACATCCGTTTAGTAGATGCATTAACGCACGTTCAAGAAAAAGGAGAAGTTTGTCCTGCAAACTGGGAAGAGGGAAAAGACGCTATGAATGCGAATAGAAACAGTGTTGCTGAATATTTATCTGCGCACGCAAACTAATTATGATGTTAAAGGAATTAAACGAAGATAATTTACAAAGTCTTGTTGCCGAAAACGAAACTGTAGTGGTACAGTATTCAGCAACATGGTGTGGTAACTGCCGTATTATGAAACCAAAGGTAAAAAAATTAGCTTCAGAACTTGAAGATGTTACTTTTGTGATGGCAGACGCAGAAAAATTCCCAGAAAGCAGAAAGTTAGCAACGGTTGATAATTTACCAACCTTTGCTACTTTTAAAAATGGCGCATTTATAAATCAAGTGCAAACCAACAAATTTGATGTTTTAAAAGATTTAGTAAATGAAGTTACCAGTAATTAAACACTTAACTCAGTTTATTGAAGACAATGACGAGGATTACGTTGTTGAAACCATTGAAACGTTAGAAGCTTTAACAGAAGTATCATCGTTAAAAGATGAAGAATTAGATGTTATTGGCGAATTGATTTCGAATATGTATGGAGCCATCGAAGTTCATAAAATGACCAAAGAAGGTACGCCCAAAAAGGAAGCTTTAAATAGTTTTATGAGTCGCGTTATGGGTTCGATTGACAAATAATTGAAAAAGAGAAATTGACTTTTTATAAAACCACTTTGCGAATGCAAGGTGGTTTTTTTGATTTTTCAGCACAACCCTTTTATTAAAATTTAACTTACCTTAGTTTCAAACTAGATAAAGCACTTCAGTTGTAAATACATACCGTGTTTCAATTTAACTTTATCAATTAATTAGCAGCCCAATACAAAATGAATAAATATGTCATCCTAACCATTAGTTTGTTGATACTATCCTGTTCTGAAAAAAAATCTTCAGGTAAAACATTGATAGATAACACTAAAATCAACCAAGGCCTAAGCAAAACTTCAATTGTAATCTTAGGCACTATTCAAGATGCCGGCTCTCCCCAAATTACCTGTAAAAAGGAGTGTTGCAGTACGCTTTTTGAAAATCCTGATTATAAAAGACAAGTTATTTCACTAGGGCTTATTGATAAAGAAAATGATAAAGCATATTTGTTTGAAGCGACGCCAGATATTGGAACACAAATGAAAATGTTAACCAGCCTAAACACCGAAAACAACAATGAAATTGTAAACGGAATTTTTTTAACACATGCCCATATTGGTCATTATTCGGGTTTAATGTATTTAGGAAAAGAAGCCATGGATGCACAAAACACTCCAGTTTATGTCATGCCAAAAATGAAAGACTTTTTATCTAAAAATGGACCTTGGGATCAATTGGTTCTACGAAAGAATGTGGAACTTCATGAAATGGAAAACAGAAAATCAGTCAATTTATCTACATCACTTAAAGTGACGCCTTTTATTGTACCTCATCGAGATGAATATTCCGAAACCGTTGGCTATCGTATTGAAGGACCAAATAAGAGTGCATTATTTATTCCAGATATCGATAAATGGGAAAAGTGGGAAAAAGATATCATTGAAGAAATAAAAAACGTGGATTACGCTTTTTTAGATGCTACTTTTTATAGTGGTGAAGAACTTGAAAACAGAGATATAAGCCAAATACCCCATCCATTTATAATAGAGAGTTTGAAGAAATTTAAAGGACTGAGTAGTAAAGAAAAAAACAAAATAATTTTCATTCATTTTAACCATACCAACCCTGTGATAAATCATGATAGTAAGGAAAGAAAGTTGATTCTTGACCAAGGCTTTCACGTTGGCGAAATTCAAGATATTTTTGAGCTCTAATCCAATGAAAACAATGTACTTTAAGTGCTAATATCAACTTAATAGATTTACTATCACGCTATAGCTTTTTTCTTTGGCATAATCTATTGCCAATTTCCCTTCTTTGTCTTTAATAAATTTATCTGCATTATGTTTTAATAACAGCTTCACCACTTTTTCTTGATTATACATTGTGGCGAATATTAGAGGTGTATAGCCAAGGTTGTTTTTTGCATCTATATTGGCCCCAGCTTTTATTAAAATGTTTGTTAAATCTGTATTGCCTTTAAAGGCTACACCAATTAAGGCTGTATTTCCAGAACCATCGCAATCATCAACTGAAGCATTATGCTTTAAAAGTGTCTCTACAATATCTTTTTTATCAAAGTAAGAAGCAAAGATTAAAGGCGTAAATCCCCTAACGTCTTTGACATTCGCAAGTTCTGGGTTTGTCTTTAATTGGGCTTCAACCGCTTCTAATTGACCCTGTTGTACAGCATTAAAAAATAGCTCAACTTTATTCATATATTCTTAAATAAAAAATTAAAAAAGACTATCTAAAAAATTATTTAAATAGTCTTTTATAAAAATCTCAAATGATTATTATTTCAAATCGAAACGATCTAAATTCATCACTTTAGTCCAAGCTGAAACAAAATCTTTAACAAATTTTGCCTCACCATCGCTTGCACCATATACTTCGCAAACAGCTCTTAATTCGGTATTCGATCCAAAAATTAAATCTGCACGTGTGCCTTTGAATATGACTTTTCCTGTTTTACGATTGCTTCCTTCAAAAAATCTATCATCTTCAGAAGTCGCTTTCCAAGTGTATGTAAAATCTAAAATGTTTTTAAAGAAATCGTTAGTAAGCGAACCAACTTTATTTGTAAACACGCCGTAATCCGATCCATCATAATTGGTGCCTAACACGCGTAAACCACCAACTAAAACAGTCATTTCTGGTACCGACAAGGTTAATAAATTAGCTTTATCAACTAATAAATCTTCCGCGGCAATTTTTAAATCGCCTTTAATATAATTTCTAAATCCGTCTGCAATGGGCTCTAAATACCCAAATTGTTCAATATCGGTTTGTTCTTGTGAGGCATCACCTCTACCTGGAGTAAATTCAACTTTATTAGAATAACCGGCGTTTTTAATAGCTTGTTCAACACCAACATTTCCTGCCAATACAATTAAATCAGCTAAAGATACTTCTCCTTTAAAATTGTTTTTAATCCCTTCTAAAACCTTTAACACTTTGTTTAATTCTGCTGGATTATTCACTTCCCAACTACGTTGAGGTTCTAATCTAATACGAGCGCCATTTGCACCTCCTCGATTATCCGACCCTCTGAATGTTGAAGCTGAAGCCCAAGCGGTAGTAACCATTTGCGAAATGCTTAAACCAGAATCTGAAATCATGTTTTTTAACGACGCGATATCAGAAGCACTCAACTTATAATTCACTTTTGGAATCGGGTCTTGCCATAACAATTCTTCCTTCGGAACTTCAGGACCTAAATAACGTGTGGTTGGACCTAAATCTCTGTGCGTTAGTTTGTACCAAGCACGAGCAAAGGCCTTTTCAAATGCTTTATGATCTTTATGAAAGCGTTTAGAAATTTCTAAATAAGCAGGATCAGTTTTTAAAGCAATATCTGCAGTAGTCATCATCAATTCTTGACGCCCGTTTGGATCACCCGCTTTAGGAGCCATTTTAGCTTTTGAAGCTGCTGTTGGTTTCCATTGATGCGCTCCTGCTGGACTTTTTGTCAATTCCCAATCGTAATTCAATAATACATCAAAATAATCGGCATCCCATCTTGTTGGGTTTGGAGTCCATGCGCCTTCAATACCACTTGTAATCGCATCATCTAAAACGCCTGTTCCGAAAGTGTTTTTCCAACCTGTACTCATCTGTTCAATAGGTGCTCCGTGCGGTTCAGCACCTACATATTTATTAGGATCAGCAGCGCCATGGGCTTTTCCAAAGGTATGCCCTCCAGCAACAAGTGCAACGGTTTCTTCATCATTCATTGCCATTCTTCCAAAGGTCTCTCTCACATCATGTGCGGAACCCATTGGGTCTGGCTTTCCGTTTGGTCCTTCTGGGTTTACGTAAATCCAACCCATCATTACAGCGGCTAATGGGTCTTCTAAATCTCCATCTTCATATCTATCTTCGTTTGCGCCCCATTCTGTTTCACTCCCCCAATAAATATCTTGTTCTGGTTCCCAGACATCTTCACGTCCACCTGCAAAACCAAACGTGGGGAATCCCATAGATTCCAGAGCACAGTTTCCTGCCAGAATCATTAAATCTGCCCAAGAAATTTTATTACCATATTTCTGTTTTATAGGCCATAATAGTAATCGTGCCTTATCTAAATTGCCATTATCTGGCCAACTATTAATAGGAGCAAATCTCTGATTTCCTGATCCGGCTCCTCCTCGTCCATCGCCTACTCTATAAGTTCCTGCACTGTGCCACGCCATTCTTATCATTAATCCACCATAATGTCCGTAATCTGCTGGCCACCACTCTTGAGAATCTGTCATAAAATCTTTTAGATCCTTTTTTATAGCGTCGTAATCTAAACTTTTAAAGGCTTCCGCATAATTAAAATCTGCTCCCATAGGATTCGATTTTGTAGCATGTTGGCGGAGTATGTTTAGTTTCAATTCGTTTGGCCACCAGTCGCGATTTTTTACTCCTCCACCAGAAGTATGCTTAACTGTACCACTTAAAAATGGGCATTTACTAGCATCGGAAGCGTTCATACCCGATACTTTCCCATGATGATTGTTGTTATCCATTGTAAAACGTATTTATATTTAGTGTTGATTATTAAAAAATTAGAATGTCTTAAAGTTAATAAATTACAGACTTAAAACCGACTTAAACTTATTTTTTAATGCTATAACAGGATTGATAAAATTTATAATGAACCTCTAAAATGATAGTTTTTAAATATACAACAGCGGTACATAAAAACAATTACCATATAAAACCAGATAACTTTGATCAAATTCAAAAAAATAATTAGGATTAAGCTATTTAATATTACTATTTTAGATGTTCAATTAAAAACATTAAAAAATGGCTACAGTAACTCTTAAAGGATCACCAATTAATACATCAGGAAACTTACCAAAAGTGGGCACAAAAGCTCCAGACTTTTTATTAACTGCAACAGATTTATCTGTAAAAAGTTTAACGAATTATAAAGGATCAAAAGTGGTTTTAAACATTTTTCCAAGCGTTGATACTGGTACTTGCGCTCAATCTGTTAGGGAATTTAATAGAGAAGCAGGCGAATTAGAAAACACAAAAGTACTTTGTATTTCTCATGATTTACCTTTTGCTCATGCCCGTTTTTGTGGTGCTGAAGGATTAGATAATGTCATCAGTTTATCTGATTATAAAGATGGAAGCTTTGGAAGAGCTTATGGTTTAAACTTTGTAGATGGACCGTTAGAAGGCTTGCACTCTCGATCAGTTGTAGTTTTAGATGAAAATGGAACCGTAATTTATACAGAACAAGTTGGCGAAACTGT
Source organism: Algibacter luteus (assembly GCF_030344935.1). Lineage (NCBI taxonomy): Bacteria > Pseudomonadati > Bacteroidota > Flavobacteriia > Flavobacteriales > Flavobacteriaceae > Algibacter > Algibacter luteus. The sequence goes on from NZ_CP128313.1 coordinate 2,550,323, forward strand.
TGATGAACCAAACTACAAGGCTGCTCTAGACGCACTTTACAATGCCTAAAAAAGAATCTTTTACCGAGAATCGATTAAAAAGTGTTGGATACGCCTTTAAGGGCGCTTTATTGCTCGTAAAAACAGAGGCGAGTATAAAAATTCAGCTGATTATTGCTATTATAGTAACTATTGCCGGATTTTATTTTGAGATTTCTTCCTATGAATGGATTATTCAAATTCTTGCGATTGGATTGGTAATGAGTATCGAAGGCGTTAACACTGCTATTGAAGAAATAGCAAACTTTGTACACCCAGAGCGTCATCCAAAAATTGGCTTAATAAAAGATATTGCTGCCGGAGCTGTTTTTATAGCTTCGGTTTTTGCAAGTATAGTTGGCTTAATTATTTATCTTCCAAAGATTTTTTAAAATACTATATCGCTTAGGATAAACGTTAGTAATTTGTATTTTTGTCCCATTACTAAATAATGGAATTGAAGTATAAAATTTTAAAGATTTCATTTTTTGAAACAACAAACCATTAATGGCTAAAAGCAAACCCAAAACTAAACGAGCACCTAAAAAACCGTTGAAAGCGCCTAGTTTTAAATTATCTAGCCAGCAGAAGTTGGTGTGGGGCAGTTTCCTTGTTATACTCGGATTATTACTTTTTATAGCCTTTGTTTCTTTTATTTTTACGGGTGAAGCAGACCAAAGTACCCTATCAAATTTTACTTCCAGAGAAATAGAAACTCAAAATTGGTTAAGTAAATCGGGGGCATGGTTAAGCGACTTTTTTATTCAGCGTGGGTTTGGTATTGCATCTTTTATTTTTTCAGGATTAATCTTTCTTTCGGGCGTATATGTTTTAATGAACATTAACAAAACAAAACTAAGAAAACATTGGTTTTGGGGCGTTCTTATCGTTGTTTGGTTGTCTATCCTTTTAGGCTTCTTCGGTAATAAAAATGATATCCTTGGTGGTACTTTCGGTTTTGAAATTAATAGTTTCCTGCAAGATTATATTGGTAAAATAGGAACCATACTTTTACTCATATTCGGTCTTATTACCTATTTAGCCATTCGTTTTAAAGTGACTTTTGAAAGTATTGCTAAAGTATTTACATCTGCTAAAAAAGATATAAAAGACGATCTTTCAGAATTAAAGGAAGATATCATTGTTCCGTTAGATAACAATTTATCTGAAGAAGCTGAAGCGATCAAATCTGCTTTTGAAATTCCTTTAGAAGAAAAAACTACTGAACCGAAAACAAAGGTTAAACCGGTTGCTGAATCTGCTCCACTAGAAGTTAAAACGCCAATGATTGAGGAAGAACCCGAAATAGAAATTAAAGTTGAAGACGTTAAAGAGGAAGTCTCAGAATCTGATAATCTTGCTAACAAACTGGTTGAAGATTTCGGACAATTCGACCCTACGTTAGAGCTTGCCAAATATCAATTTCCTACCCTCGATTTATTAAAGAAGTACGATACTGAAGGCATCACCATCAATCAAGAAGAACTCGAGGAAAACAAAAATAAAATTGTTGATACCTTAAAAAATTACAATATCGGAATTGCCAGCATTAAGGCGACTATAGGGCCAACAGTAACGCTTTATGAAATTGTGCCAGATGCTGGAATTAGAATATCAAAAATTAAAAACCTCGAAGACGATATTGCATTATCTCTTTCAGCATTAGGCATTCGTATTATTGCGCCTATACCCGGAAAAGGAACTATTGGTATTGAAGTACCAAATAAAAAATCGACTATTGTTTCCATGCGCTCTGTTATTTCATCTAAGAAATTTCAAAGTTCAGAAATGCAATTGCCTATAGCTTTGGGTAAAACCATTAGTAACGAAACCTTTGTGGTAGACTTAGCTAAAATGCCTCACTTACTTATGGCTGGGGCTACAGGACAAGGAAAATCAGTGGGATTGAATGCAGTATTAACTTCGTTACTATACAAAAAACACCCTGCTGAAGTAAAATTTGTATTGGTCGATCCTAAAAAAGTAGAGTTAACGCTTTTTAATAAAATTGAGCGTCATTATCTAGCAAAACTACCAGACAGTGAAGACGCTATTATTACCGATAACACCAAGGTTATCCATACATTGAATTCGTTGTGTATTGAAATGGATAATCGTTATGAACTTCTAAAAAACGCATTTTGCAGAAATATTGCCGAATATAACGAGAAGTTTAAAGCACGTAAATTAAACCCTAATGATGGGCATCAATTTCTACCATATATAGTTTTGGTAGTTGATGAGTTTGCCGATTTAATCATGACTGCGGGTAAAGAAGTAGAAACGCCTATTGCACGATTAGCACAATTAGCTCGTGCCATTGGAATTCATTTAATCATTGCAACGCAACGTCCATCGGTGAACGTTATTACTGGTATTATTAAAGCCAATTTCCCTGCGCGTATTGCGTTTAGGGTGACTTCAAAAATCGATTCACGAACCATTTTAGATGGCTCAGGAGCCGACCAACTAATTGGTCGCGGAGATATGCTTTACACCCAAGGTAACGATTTAATTCGTGTACAATGTGCTTTTGTTGATACGCCTGAAGTTGAAAAAATTACTGACTTTATTGGGGCTCAAAAAGCCTACCCTGATGCTTATTTGCTTCCTGAGTATGTAGGCGAAGAAAGTGGCACAAGTCTTGATATAGATAAGTCAGACAGAGATAAACTATTTAAAGATGCGGCAATTGTTATTGTAACTGCGCAACAAGGTTCGGCTTCGCTATTACAGCGAAAACTAAAATTAGGTTATAATAGAGCTGGTAGATTAATTGACCAGTTAGAAGCCGCAGGTATAGTTGGACCTTTTGAAGGCAGTAAAGCAAGACAAGTTTTAGTCCCAGATTTGTTAGCTTTAGATAAATTATTAGAAGACGAAATATAATTAAATGAGTTTTCCACAATTGACACTGATTACAGTTGAAGAGTGGAAATGAAAAAAATAAATTTTCAATGAAAAAATTAGTAACCATAGTATTAATCGCTTTATCCCTTAATGTTTTTGCTCAAAACAATGCCAAAGCTTTACTCAACGAAGTGTCTGAAAAAGTTAAGAGCTACGATAACATCTCTTTAGATTTCAAATACACCCTGGAAAACCTCTCAGAAAACATCAAACAAGAAACCAAAGGCGATGTGGTTATGCAAGGTGAAAAATACAGATTAAACATCTTAGGAGTTACCCGTTTGTTCGACGGCAAGACTTTGTATTCTATTAGCGTTGAAGATGAAGAAGTTACTATTTCTTCAGATGTTGATGATGAAAACGATGCCATCACGCCTAGTAAAATGTTATCATTTTATGAAGATGGATACACCTATAATCTAGATATTACTCAGAACATAAACGGTAGAAAAATTCAATATGTAAAACTAACACCTATTGATTCTAATTCTGAAATAAAAAATATTCTCTTAGGGGTTGATGCTCAAACAAAACATATCTACAACTTAATTCAAGTTGGTAAAAACGGTACAAAAACAACACTTGTTGTTAATTCTTTTAAAACAAATGCCCCTTTATCAAAAACCTTATTTACCTTTGATGCCAATAAATATCAAGATTATTACATCAATAAACTAGATTAGGTTCATTCATTGAAAATATTAGATCGTTACATAATAACCACATATCTTAAAACTTTTCTTAGCGTGTTTGTCATACTCATGCTAATTTTTGTTTTACAAACCATTTGGCTTTATATCAAAGAGTTAGCTGGTAAAGATTTGGATATTCTAGTTATTGGGAAGTTTTTGTTTTATTTCATGCCGAAACTTATCCCACTAGTTTTGCCGTTAACCATCCTTTTAGCATCCATAATGGTGTTTGGAAGTTTTGCCGAAAACTACGAGTTTGCGGCCATGAAATCTACCGGAATTTCATTACAACGCGCCATGTCTGGGTTGAGCGTTTTTATAGTTATTCTAGGTATAGTCACTTTCTTCTTCTCAAATAATGTTATTCCGTGGGCGGAGTTAAATTCATATAACTTAAGGCGGAATATAGCCAAACTAAAACCCGCCATGTTACTTGCCGAAGGACAATTTAATCCTGTGGGTACTTACAATATTAAATTTGCCGATAAATACGGCGATAGAGACCAGTATTTAAAAGATGTAACTATACATATAAAAGGAAACGATGGTAGAACCAACGCCACGGTAATAAAATCGAAAACTGGTGAATTGGCAAGTGAAGAAAACTCGAATGTTTTAAAACTGATTTTAAACGATGGGCATTATTACAGCGATGTGACCCCACAAGACCGTAATGCTAGAAATAGAAAACCATTTGCTAAAAGTACGTTTGAAACGAAAATCATCAATATTGATTTATCAGAAATTAATAATGTAGATTTTGATGAACAATCGCAAACCGATAAATACAACATGCTAGATGTTAAAGGGTTGAATAAAACCATTGACTCACTTGTTGTGAAATTTAAAAATGAAAACGAATCGTTTTCGACAAATTTACATTTTAGATCTGGGCTTAACAGAACTAAAATCCCAAATCAAAAAGTAGCAGATTCAAGTTATACAGGATCGCTTTTAGACCTTTTTGACACTAAAAAGCAGATTGCCATGGTTGATGTTGCAATTAAGTCTACAATAAGCTCAAAACAACTTATTGTATCTAATGAAGCCGCCATGAAAAATTCTAAAGCATGGTTAAACAGACATATTATTTCATTACATGAAAAGTTTGCTTTAGGTTTTGCCTGTGTTATCTTATTTTTTGTTGGCGCACCTTTAGGTGCCTTAATTCGTAAAGGCGGTATTGGCTTACCAATGGTAATCGCTATATTATTGTTTTTAACCTATCACTTCATTGGTATTTTTGCAACGAATAGTGCTAAAACCGGAGAATTTAACCCCATTTTAGCACCGTGGTTTTCAACGCTAATTATGTTTCCTCTTGGAGTTTTCTTAACTAAAAGGGCTACAGCAGATAGAGGTTTATTTGAATTCGGAAATGTTATAGAACCATTGAAGAATGCGTTTAAAATAAAAGACAAAAACAGTGTAGATTATAAATTTTTATCGGATTATAATAACGATGAACTCTTAAACGTCATTAACAATTACGACGATTTAGGCCATCATGAAGAGGTTCGATTTAAAGCTATAGAGTTATTAAACTCAAGAGGTATCACTACCAAAGACATTAGTACAAGTGGTGTGATTATCGACGACAAATATTTTACTTTAGAGTACATAAAAAAAGATTACAACGAGCACTCAAAATTCGCGTTTGTGCTTTATATTATTGGTGTATCACTATTAATATTGTTTTTTGTTTTTAAAAATAATAAGCTACCATCTTTATCATGGCCATCCATACAATTAAGTGTTGTGGCGCTAGTATTATATGTCGTCTATTTTATAAAATCGATAATAAATGCGTTTCAATTTTATAAGCATATCGATAAAAAAGAGAAGCAACCCAATGTATTTATTTTAGTATTAGGACTACCTTTTTACTTTATCACTTACTTATTTTTAAATGAAAAAATGAAAGGCGACTTAAAGCAAAATTGTTTAGAATCTTTAAAATAAGGCCTATCTTTGCACTATGATGGTGAAAACTATGACACAAAACGTAAAACAAGAGTTTAAACTAAATACGATACACGAAGCTATTGACGACATTAGAAACGGCAAAGTTATTATTGTTGTCGACGATGAAAATCGTGAAAATGAAGGCGATTTTTTAGCTGCTGCCGATAAGGTAACGCCGCAGATGATTAACTTCATGGCAACTCATGGTAGAGGTTTAATATGTGTACCATTAACTGAAAACCGATGTAAAGAGCTTGAGCTTAATATGATGGTTCGCAACAATACCGATCCTATGGAAACTGCTTTTACAGTATCTGTAGATTTAAGAGGCAACGGCGTTACCACAGGAATTTCTGCAAGCGATAGAGCTAAAACGGTAAAAGCTTTAATAGATCATGACACCAAGCCCTTTGAATTGGCAAGACCTGGACATATTTTTCCGTTGGTTGCAAAAGAAGGTGGTGTGCTACGACGCACAGGTCATACCGAAGCTGCCATAGATTTTGCAAGATTAGCGGGTTTAAATCCTGCGGGCGTGATTGTAGAAATCATGAATGAAGATGGTTCGATGGCGCGACTACCACAACTTGTTGAAGTTGCAAAAAAACTAGATTTAAAAATTGTTTCTATTGAAGATTTGGTGGCATACAGAATGCAACATGACTCTTTAATTGATAAAAAAGAAGATTTTCAAATTGAAACACGCTTCGGAAGTTTTAGATTAAGAGCCTACGAACAAACTACGAATAACCAAGTACATATAGCTTTAACAAAAGGAACTTGGAAAGATGATGAAAAAGTACTTACTAGAATAAACTCCACGCTTATTAATAACGATATTTTAGGAACGCTTACTAATAATGCTGATAAACAATTAGACAATATGTTTAAGGTTATTAACGATGCTGGTAAAGGTGCTATTATCTTTATTAACCAAGAAGCACAGTCTATGAATATTTTAAATCGATTGGCTTTTCTAAAAGACCATCAAGTACCAAACAGCATTGCAAAAGCTCCAAAAATTAATATGGATACTAGAGATTTTGGTATTGGTGCACAAATATTACACGACTTAAACATCCATAAACTGCGATTAATTTCTAATACCGAACAGACTAAACGTGTTGGTTTGATTGGTTATGGATTAGAGATTGTTGAATACGTGAAATATTAAAAAAAGGGCACTTTCAATTAAAATTTTAATTGAAACTACCCTTTCTTACGAGGACTAACTCAAACTTACTTAATTACTATTTTTTTTGTTGTGCTACTGCGGCCAATTGATGCTTTTAACAAATACAAGCCAGACTTTATATGGCTTACATTAATATTCTTGTAATCAGGTGATTCCATGATTTTAAGACCTAAAACAGAATACAGTTCTACTTTATCTATAGGTGTTTTAGATGTAATATTGATAATCTCTGAAACCGGATTAGGGTACACTTTAAAGTTTTCACTATCAAAAACTGTGGAGCTTAATGGTCCTGCGACAGAATTATCCGTTTCTTCTTTATAATAAGGTTCCCAAACGCTTCCAGACCAACTCCAATAAATTAACTCTTCTAGATTGTCGTTAGCATCATATGCACTCGTTTCTAAATCTTCATTCACCCATTGCGCTCCATCCCACGACTGCCAAGTAAATTTTGTTTGCAACATCCCATTATATTCTAGTAAATATTGTTCGTAAGGCTGGGTTTCCCAACTACCATTGGTGTACTTATAAATTTCAAGTTTCGTTAATAAACCACTGGTGTATGTTGCAATTGCTCTTTCAATTGGATCCCACATCATAGTAGTAGTGTTCCAAAGGCTTTCAATTTCCTCCACGGGCTGCCCTGAAGTATTATGTGAATACTCAAACTTGTCTTCATCAACCCAAACGCCATTCTCAGATTTTTGAAATGTTATTCTAATTAGGTTGCCATTTAGATACTCGTTTTTGGTTCTAAATGCATCAGTAAACATTTGCGTTACAAAATTATAAGATTGATCGGTTTCGTATTCTAATTCCCCAGATAGATTATAAGTATAGACGGTTTGAGCAGTAGTTTCCCATTGCAACGTCACGCTATTCCAGAACTGTGTTACCTCTAGAATAATATCATTATTGGCGTTATAGGTTTTTAAATCTTGATATAAGACTTCTCCACCGGGAAAACTCGATGTTATAATACTGGTTTCTTTATTACCACCATTGGCGTAAATATATTGCTCTGTGCTATGTTGGTTCCAATCTGGATTACCATCCCAAGAGTAAATGCGCCTTTCATCTACTTTATAAACGGTTTGCGCATCACTTGAATAACCAAATGATAGAAAAAATAATACAGCAAGAAGTGTCAAGTTTTTCATGATTAATAGCTTTAAAGGTTTGTATTACAGAACCATCGAATAAATTAAAAATGTGAGCATGTTTAATTTAAATCCTTAGGTACACTGATGAACTAAACTGTTGCTATTAATGGTTAGAGAGCCATTATAAATTGCTTATTAATACAAATGATATCCACAACTGGGTGCGGTATTTAGTACTATAGAAGAATTAGCGGGAATTATAAAAGTATGAAATAAAACACTATAAATCAAGTTTCTATAGTGTTTTATTTTATTGAAAGTTTACAATTTATAAAGTGCCGATTTTATGACTTTGGCCATTTTAGAAGCGCGCGCTTTTACCTGTTCTTCGGTCCATGATAATTTGATTAAACATGAAATATTTCTCGAGATATAGGCATCAGACTTTGAGAAATCTTTAGTTTTTAAATACGCTAAACCGTCTTTTACTTCCTTTGATATTGGAAACAACGATTTTAAATCTTTTAAATGATTCCATTCTTTAATGTAATGCCAGTTGTTGTTGTAGTAATTCCAGCAAACATCAATACCATTGTCGCTAAAGCCTTTTAATACTTTGTTTACGATTTCTAAATTGGGTAGAAAGAAGTTGAAAAAAGCACCACTCTCCTCGCCTCCTTCTGGAACGGTTCTGAAAGTTACTTCGGGAATATCGGCTAGGGCCTCTTTTAAGATGTTTAAGTTTCGGCGTTGAATTTCTAAGAATTTTGGCAAACGTTTTACTTGAGCTAACCCAACGGCAGCATGAAGTTCTGAGATTCTAAAATTATAACCAATAAACGGATGCGTTTCTGCACCACGATCGTTACCGATATGGTCGTGACCATGATCGCTATAGTGGTCGGCGTTTAGATAGTAATCTTTATTATTGGTAATCACTGCACCACCTTCGCCACAGGTTATGGTTTTTACAAAATCGAAAGAGAAGCATCCCAAATCGCCAATGCTTCCTAAGGGTTTACCTTTGTAAGTGCCGCCAATGGCTTGACACGCATCTTCTACTAAAAGGAGCTTGTGTTTGTTACAAACGGCTTGTAAGGCATCCATATGGGCCATACTTCCACACATTTGCACCACCATAACGGCTTTTGTTTTTGGCGTGATGGCTTTTTCAACTGCTTCTGGGTTTAAACCAAGGGTATCATCGATATCTACCAACACGGGGATAGCTCCGAGCATCATAATGGCCTCGAAACTGGCTACGAATGTAAATGTTGGCATAATGACCTCATCACCCGCTCCAACGCCTGCAGAGGCTAAGGCTACCGATACAGCTGCGGTTCCGCTAGAAACGAGTTGCACGTGTTTAGATTGAAAGGTGTGCTGTAATGCGGCTTCTAATTCTATGGCTTTCCAATGGCCGTTGCGCATACCATCGAAACCGTAACGCATCAGCACGCCATTGTCTAGCACATCGTTAACTTCTTTTCTTTCTAATTCTCCAAATAATTCGAATCCTGGCATAATTTTGATTTTATATGTGTTGCTATATGGGACGTTTTTTGCGTTAGGGATTGCAGTAAAAATCCTTTTTGTGAGGCACCAGCAAAAAGATTGCCACGTAAAGCCCGACCCTTGTGGTAACTTGCCTGCCGGCAGGCAGGCGACCAAATGTTTTATAATATAATGACTGCTTCGTCTATTGGTTTTCTTACTTTTTTGAAGGTTGAAAACATATCGTCGTCGGCGCGATAACCTACGGGCAGAAGCAATACTGATTTTAATCCTTTTTCGTTTAGTTTTAATAGTTTATCGTATTCTGAGGCTATAAATCCTTCCATGGGGCAGGAATCGATGCCTTCGATGGCGCAAACCGTCATTAAATTACCCAATGCGATGTAGGCTTGGTTTGTGGACCATTGCTGGCGTTCTGTTACCGACATGTCTTGCATCATGCTTACCAAATCTTCGCGGTAGGGTTTTAGAATGGTTTCTGGGGTATTGCGTATGTGTTTGATGTTGTTGTAATAGTCGATAACATCGGTTGATTGGATATTATCTTGAATACAAATAACGAGTAAGTGCGACGCATTTAAAACTTGTTTTTGATTGTATGCGGGCGCTACTAGGGGTTCTCTTAATTTTTTATCTTCTACAACCACCAATTTTAAGGTTTGTAAACCATAGGATGTTGCGGTAAGATTAAAGGCCTCTATTAATATATTGATTTTGGCTTTAGATAACTTTTTGGTTGGGTTAAACTTTTTTGTTGCATACCGCCACTTAAGTTGCTCGATTGTATTCATTAGGAATTTTATTTATGCAAAAATAAGGTATGCAATTTTCTTTTTAGTGTATTGATAAATAAAATATGCACATGGAATAATACATAAAATTTATTGATAAAAAAGTTAACTTTTTATTTGAATAGAAGGAAAAAGGACGTTATATTTGCACCCGCATTCAGGCAAATAGCTTGATGAGGCACTCAAGGAGAAATGGCAGAGTGGTCGAATGCGGCAGTCTTGAAAACTGTTGAGGGTCACACCTCCGGGGGTTCGAATCCCTCTTTCTCCGCTGAAAGACCTACAAAAGGCAATAAAAACCCTGTAAATAATTGATTTACAGGGTTTTTTATTTTATATGATTTCATTTGATATCAAATAATATCATCCTAAAAGGGGCTAATTCGGTGTCACTTAAAAACTATCTATAACTGACACCGAATGGATGTTAAATAATTGATATTCAATTATTTAAAATAACGCTGATTTGATTATTTTTTACTACATTGAAGTAAATTTTAAATTCATTCGGTGTCAGTTCAACTCTCAATATTATTTTATATCAAAAAAAGTAAGGCTAATCTTCAGGGATATACCAATATTTATCTCCGCATAACCCTAGACGGTAAGCGGGCTGAATGCAGTATTAATCGAAAAGTGGATAATGATTTATGGAATAGTAGATTACAAAAAGTATTAGGCAATTCACCAGAGAATCAGGAAATAAATAGAGAAATTGAGTTTATTAGAAATAAAATCTACACCATAGAACAAAAGTTTCAACGAGACGGAACAACGTATACCGCTTCTCAATTACGCGATGTATATCTAGGTAAAGACAAAACGAAGAAAATGCTTCTAGAAATCTTTCAAGAACATAATGACAAAGTTAATAGTCTTATTGGGAAAGATTTTGCCGCAGGAACTGCTGAACGTTACCGTACTTGTAAAAAACACGTAGCAGACTTTATTAAGAAGAAATACAAGAAAAATGATATTCCTGTTCAAGATGTAGACCATAAATTTATCACAGAGATGGAATACTACCTTAAAACCACTCGGAAGTGTGCACACAACTCCGCCATTAAGTATATCACTAATTTTAAAAAGATTATCCGTATTGCTCATGCTAACGATTGGATTGAAAAAGATCCTTTCTTGCATTGGAAAGCCAAACTCAAAATTGTAGAGCGTGAATTTTTAACGGAAGAAGAAATTCAAAAGATTATCGAGCTAGAACTCAAGATGGAACGACTCGACCAAGTACGCGATATTTTTATCTTTTGCTGTTTTACTGGTCTAGCTTATGCTGATGTCAAAAAACTGAATAGAGGGGATATCGTTTTAGGTGCGGATGGCGAAGAATGGGTCAAAACAAAACGCTCTAAAACCGATACTAGAAGTAATATCCCGATTTTACCCATTGCAAAAGTCATCATCGAAAAGTATAAAGATAACGAGCTGCTGAAAGAAAAGAATTTAGTCCTACCTGTACTAAGCAATCAGAAAATGAACGCGTACATTAAAGAGATTGCAACTTTAGCGGGTATTACCAAAAACCTCACTTTTCATTTAGCTCGACATACCTTTGCAACGACGGTAACACTTACCAATGGCGTTCCGATAGAATCAGTAAGTAAGATGCTTGGTCATACCAATCTTAAAACGACTCAGCATTATGCTAAAATATTGGATATGAAAGTAAGCAAGGATATGGAAATTTTGAGGAATAAGTTTAAGTAGCGACTAATTCTTGTTTTTATCACTAATTTGCCTCATACGATTCACATAGCCAGAAATTGGACTGGTAGTTTTCGGTTCTTTCAATTTAAAATCGTTTCTCACAAAAACCTTCGCAATCATGTGCCAATTATTTGTTTTCCATTTTTTCGACTTAATGTAGGCATAAAATTTTAGTGCTTCTATCTCTGGCCAATTATTTTTCTTAAAGAATAAAGTGACTTCACTTTCATTAAAAATAATCTTAGGCTGTTTATTTAAGTTTTCTTTTGTTTTATGTTTATTAAAAGATACCAAATTTTGGCTAGGTTCTGGGGCGGTGTTGGCCAAATTTTGAGCCTCATGTGTACCAGAAGTTGTCCCACTTTTGGGATAAGCTCTGGTCATCTTAATTTTAGAGCCCCTTGATGGATTGTATGATGGATAATAGGTTAGATACCCCCAGGTATCTAAATCTCGTAAATGATTATGATAAGTTGTTTTTGATTTAATCTTCGCCCTTTCCATTATTAGCTCACGATTAATGGTTAAGGTCTCTTTGAAAAACTTTCGATTCCACAGCTGAAATAATGCTAAGTACAAGGTAATATGTCCTTGCTTAATGCACTCATCATTATTGAATATTTCCAGGATAGTATTAAGGTGAATAATATAGTTTACCCTTTCCATTACTCATTATCATTACTATTCAAATATTTCTTTTCTTGAAACCAAACTCTATTCTTTCCCCTTTTAATTTTTTTTGCTAAAATCAATTTCTTTTTGGGTGGTTCTGCTGCTTGAAAAAGAGTTTGCATCATCGCCACGGTCGGTTTGGTTTGTGACTTCTCAATATCCTTCATAATAGCGATCATTCCGTTCATCCGTTTTTTGATTAGTGCAGAAATTCTATTTTCCAAAGTTTCCATTCGAGGTCCTAAATGCTCGGCTGGGGAAATTCCATTTTCATTAAAAAATTCCATCATTAAAAGCAATGTCATCGATTGCGATTTCGAGAGCATTTTGCTAAATTTTCTAAACTCAATCGCAACAGAACTTTTGATCTTTAGCGTTTCAAATTCTTCTTTTTCAAATCCTTTATCCATAGTTTTTAGTAAAATAATTGCCTTTTTACGGTGGTTACTAAATGTTTTTAGTAAAAAAGTAGCGTTTATAACAAAATATCAAAAAGTCTAAAAGATATGCCAAACCCTATAAACACTATGTTTATTTCGAAAATCGTATAATCGTAACATCGCGAAGCGTGTTACCCTCTTGCTTCTCCGATTTTGTCCCGCAGGGACCAAAATTCTACAAACAACCTGACTGAAAAAGTCAGTTGCTTTTATTAGGCTTCCTGCGTCTTTTAAAGGTATTGCTTTGGTTGTTAATTGTGAAACGTAGTTTGTTATCAATTGCACTGGTTTGATGACAATGTGTATGGATTCTTCTAAAAGGCTTAATCTGGACGTCAGATTTAAGGCTTATGAAAAGAAAAGACCTCTGAAATTTGAAATCAAAGGTCTAGGTTATACATAGGCGTTTATAAACTAACTAAATGTTAAATACATATTAGTAGTTATATAGATTTTTAATCGCTTCTTCTTCCAAAATAGTATCATAATTTAAATGATGTGATTTGGCATAAGCTTTAAGGCTCTCCCCAAATTTGCTTTCTACATCTTCTTTGGAAATGGATAACAAATGTTGTTGGGTTTTTGCATCGAGGTTGTTATAATTTAAATATACCATGATTCTTGCTGTTTTAAATTATAAATTTCCGTTATCTGCAAAGCTGTAGTATTCACCATTGGGTGCCAGTATCAAATGGTCTAACACCTGTATATCAAAGAACTGTGCTGCTTTTTTGATTTTCTCCGTTAGTTGTATATCGGCTTGGCTTGGTTTTAATTTATGTGAGGGGTGATTATGGGATAATATCAAACCAACACTCAACGATTTTAAAACTACTGCAAATAGTATGCGTAAATCGACCAATGTTCCTGTTATACTTCCTGTGGATAGTTCATAAATGCCTTTTACCTTATTGCTATTATTTAATAATAATACTTTAAAGGATTCTTGGGCTTCTATGGTGTCTTTGTTCCAATACTTAAAGAGTAGTTCGGCACTATCTTTTGAACACTTTATGGTTGGCGATTTTGATGTACTCACCTTTTCCTTGTAACTGATTTTTATTTCGTTAACTTTGTCTTTCATTGTTTTCTTGTTTAGAGTGAATGATGAAAAAGAGGGCTGTAATTATTTCGAGATATGTACATGCCCTCTTATTATTTTTGATTAATTATTGCTACCTAGTAACAAGATTTCAGAAACGATGACCTCGGTTACATAGCGTTTGTTGCCTTCCTTATCATCATAGGCTCTAGTACTTAATTTGCCTTCTATGGCTATCTCTTTTCCTTTGGTTACGTACTTTTCGATAATGTCTGCAGTTTTGCCCCAAGCGATAATGGTATGCCAATTGGTATCGGTCTGTTTTTCGCCCTGTCCGTTTTTGTAATGTTCATTGGTTGCCAATGACAATCGGGCTACTTTTTTGCCATTTTCAAGGTTTGTAATGGTAGGCTCAATACCTACGTTTCCGATTAGCTGTACTTTGTTTTTTAATGTACTCATGATTAAATGTTTTATATCTGCCCTAAGACAAATGATTAATAAATTGCCCTTTCTCTTTAAGATTCCCTTTTTCAAGGGAATTCAGTTAAATTTTAAGGGGTGTTTGTATGATTTCTTTCGTGCTCAGCACAATAGATAAAGTGGGTTTTGTCAAGACTTTTAGGGAAAAATCAGGAGTGTCTGCGACGTAGTTTTTACCGAAGGACTAAAAACAAGGATGTAGATACCTTATTTTTTTATAAAACTTGCTTGGTCTTGACAAGTTCCATAATGGGATTAGCAATTCTTTTAAATGCATATATGGAGCGAGCGTACGGGAAGTTAAGCGCGTGCAATAGATGTATTTAAATTAGAAGTGTTTATGCCATGCTTGTTTTTCGCTGTACCGAAAAACATCGAAAGGCTTTATCTATTATAAACCCCTTAAAATGTGCAAGTCAACGGTTCGGTTTTTAAGAATTTTTGAGCAAGCACCCAAGAAGGGCTTGCCACAAATTCTGTTAAGAAAATCGAGGTTTTGACTTTCCGATTAAAAATTCTGTATTTTGATATTTGCTTGTTTTAGGCGGACTTAATCCCCACTTTTTTCTTGGGAATGGAGTGTTCCTTTCCAACTCAGCGGAAAGGTGTAACGTAATGGAAAGTCAAAAGCGGGGATTGTGTCCAAGACTTTATTTAATGAAGCTCTTTTACCGAAATGGAGGTACGGAATGCAGGGGAATGTGCTGAATGGGATAGTATAAATTTTTATCTCTCTGGATTTAATGCTAATTATTGAAATAACTTCTCTTGAACATCTAGAATACCATCGGATTCTGAAATTTTATTCTTTTTCATAATATCCTTTAGTGCCTTTCTTCTCTTTTCATAAATCCATACCCGTAGGTTGTTTAAAAGCCTTTTTTCATAATCAGAAAGTTCATTTGGTGCTATTTCTACCATAGCCTCTAACTGTCCTTTATTTTTAAACTGCATGGCGTATTGAAGCCCCAACCATGTGTAGATGTTGACCCATTCGGTCTGCATTGGGGCTTCATAAGTTCTGGGCATCATGTAAGCTAAGGTTTCTATAAGCGATGCCATTTTTTCATTTGCCATTGAGCACATTATCCGTGATAATTTTATCCTGCCTAGGATGTCCTTTGGTATGCTATCTTGCCATGCGGATTTAAAAACGATAATCGGGCTTGAAAGACAATCCATAAAATCGAAAACGAAATCGTCTTTCTCTTTTTTGGTCGGCTTTGCTGCTTTTTCCTTTACCGATACTGGTTCAGTTTCAAAACCAAAATCGAGCTGGACTACATTTATATTTTCCATAATTATGAGGTTTTGGATAAAACATTATTTAATAGTATGTGATAGTATAGGGGATGCTTTTCCCTGTAGTAAGCTAAATGGGTTTCCCCGCTTTCTACATCGTAACTTTCACTGCTCAATCGATAGTGTTCCTCTATTTCTTTTAATGGAATGTTCGGTACTGATGTCATTGGTTTCATGATGCTAAAATTTTAGATTAAACAATATTTGTGCACCGGTAAGTGGTAGGAAGGTTTTCGCTAAAATTTTCAAATGAAAAATTGGATGGGTTCCCCTGAGCGTGCGAAGAGGGTTCATGTCATTTTTTATGCGGATAAATTTTATGGTAAATCGACCGTGCTTAACTTTGTACCATATATTGATTATAATTAGCCTTGTTTTTGTCCTGGTCATTGAAATCGGTCCGTTTCCAAGACCAAAATCCGGTTGAAGTATTTCTTTGTGATTTTCCATGTATATTGATTTTAATTGTAAGGGGGTACATAAAAAAAGAAAACCTACTCTTTCGAGTAGGCTTTTCATTTGAATCGACATATCTTAAAGCTCGAACTGTACAATCTGTTGTTCGATTTCCAATTTGCGCTGTTCCAGGGGTGGATTGTAAGTGTGATGTTACCAACTTGATAAGGTTGGTATTGGTAGTCTTGAATTCCAGGTTCTGAGAATCCTTGATGTGGAATGAGGCCGAACCGCTCTGGTTGTAGTTGAACTTGGTCAGTTCACTCAGTGTTTGTGCGAGGCGTTCCCTTTGGGTGGCCAACCCCCTGAGTTTTTCAAACTTCTGGATGCGGTCGTCCAAGTTGATGGTCGGCTTTTTGGTCTCTGGTTGCTTTTCAGGAACTACGGTTTTGCCGATAGCTTCTTCGGTCAACTTCTTTTGTACATCCTTTTTAACGGTCGCGTTTTGTGCTTTTGCTCTTCCGTTTGCTTTTGTTTTTGTTTCTATGATAATGAAATTTTTAATTAAACAATATTTGAGCAGGGCACAAACGGAAGTCAAAATTTTGGAGCGGAAAGGAAACGTAAAATAGAGACGTAGGAACGGTTTATATTGCCCCTTTTCCGAGAAATATTTTATAATGTTCTTTTTCGGGAATACCTATATAGATTATTATTTATCGTGACTTTATATTTAAACGACTATAAATAGGTTGTTAATTTCGACTTTATTTTTAAGTATATTCTTAAGCTGATTTGGTATGGCCTGTTTAATTTTCTTTAACCAAACATTATCAGTTCCGCTTTTAAAACCTCATTGACTCTAATGTCTTTAAATAACGTGATTAGGCATACAATCAGGTAATATTAAACAAATCCTTAATCAATTGAATATGGATTAAATTTCTCATATATTAACCAATAATTCCTCAACTTCTTCTAAACTTTTTCCTTTTGTTTCAATTACAAACCTGATTACAAATAATAAAGATAAAATAGCCATAACCGCATAAATTGCAAAAGTTATTGTTGGTCCTAAATTGGTCAATTCCCAAGGGAAAAATTGGGTTACTGAATAACTTACTAACGAATTAAAAAAACCAACGACAGATATTGCAACACCCTTAATATTTGCAGGAAAAATCTCTGAAATTAAAGCCCACATCACAGGCCCTAATGATATTGCAAATGCAGCTACATACAATAAAATGGCTATAAGTACCAAGGTTGCGTTAATAGAGATGAATTTTTTAACTTCATTTCTTTTAAATTCATGAAACTGCTCTTTATTTAATAATGGTTCAAGCTTGTTAAAAAACTCTTTTTGAGAATTGTATGTCTCTCCCTTAAGGGACACTATGGCGGTTTTAACCTCTGAATTTCCAACTTTTTGAATGTTTTCAGCCTTTAGAGAATACGAAGCACTACTAAATGCAAATGTTGCCATAGACAATGCTATTGCCATTACCGAAGTTCCTATTATTAACAGTGGTTTTCTACCTAATCTATCAATTAACCGAATGGCTATTAGCGTAAAAACCAGATTCGTTATTCCAACAACAATAGCCTGTAAAAACGACGAATCGGTATTCCCTCCTGCCTGTTCAAATATAGTTGGAGCATAATAAAAAATAGCATTTATACCTGTGATTTGCTGAAAAAAGGCTATCCCAAATGCAATTAACATTATGGAACGCATTTTATAACTAAACAATTGCGATATGGTTCCTTTTTCTTCTTTCTTTGCTATTCCTCGCTGGATTTCTTCAATGGTTGCCAGAGCAAACTCTTTACCTCCTATTTTAATTAATATCTTTTCAGCTATTTCTACAAGGTTCAGCCTTTGTATTAACCATCTTGGGCTCCTTGGAACCGTGAATAATGCTATTAAGTAAATAAAGGCTGGAATAGCCTCTACACCAAGCATCCACCTCCAACTTTCACCTTCTAAGTCTTTTAAAAAATAATTAGAAAAATATGCTACTGATATTCCCAAAACAATATTAAGTTGGTTTAAGGACACTAAACTTCCTCTTAATTTTGGCGGTGCCACTTCTGCAATATAAATTGGGGCAATTAATATGGCGCCTCCTATACCAATTCCTCCAATAATTCGAGCTACAACAAACTCTGTATAGCCTGTCGCCAATGCAGACCATGTTGCCGACACGGTAAAAAGTACTGCTGTAACAATGAGCACTTTTTTTCTTCCAAACTTATCGCTTAAGGGACCTGCAACTATATTACCTGCCATGGCTCCAAAGATGACACAACCTACAGAAAAGCCCAGTTCCCAGTCTGACATGTTGAAGTACACTGTAATCCCTCCAATAGCCCCAGAAATAACAGCACTATCAAATCCTAAAAGAAAGCCTCCTAAAGCCACTATAAAACTGATAAAAATAGTATATGTTTTATTCAAAATTTGTTGGTTTTATGTTTTAAATCTTAATAAATAACCGTTTGCATAGCATGAGCAGGTATAGAAAGCTCCACCTGGCTGTCTTCAATAATCAACTTGAATGTAACTGGGCTATCTGTCTTGTTCATAACCACCGTCACCATTTCACCTTCTTTATTTTTGAACGTGCTACTCTCAAGGGTACTACGGCTTGAAGTGGTGCTCACTCGCAATGCTCCCTTATTTATAAACTTTGAAAAATGACCTATATAGTAATAGGACGGTGTATAGATCAATTCTCCTGTTTGCGTATCGGCATGCACTGGTGCAAAGCATAGATTTCCAACATGGTTAGGCCCTCCTGTTTCATCTAATAGTATGTTCCAATCTGTCCACCCCACAACACCGCTGTTAAAGTCATTAATTATAGAATTACCATAACGTTCTGCATTTGACCATCTATGGTATTCGTTTGCATCAAAAGCTTCCTGACAGCCTTCTGTGAACAATAAGTTTTTTGTTGGGTACGATTCTTTTATGTTTTTAAGGTTATCATACATAGGGTTGCCTCCTGCCCAGGTTTCGTACCAGTGAAAGCCTATTCCCCAAGCGTATTTAGCTGCCTCAGGGTCATCAAAGATAGTATTGGCCCTGTGTGATATTAAATCCCTGTTATGATCCCAAACTACTACTTTTTTATCGCTCATACCTGCTTTCTCCAAGGTTGGCCCTAAGAAATTCTTTAAAAAATCACGTTCTTCTTCGGCTGTATATATACAAGATTCCCATCGTTGTACGGCCATAGGCTCGTTTTGAATGGTCAATCCCCATACCGGTAATCCTTCGGCCTCATAAGCCTCGATGAACTTTACGTAATAATTAGCCCAAGCCTGATTGTATTCTGGTAACAACTTACCACCTTGTAGCATGTTGTTATTGGTTTTCATAAAGGCCGGTGGACTCCACGGGCTTGCATAAAAAACCATGTCGTCTCCTATGATGTCTGCCGCTCTTTTTATCATAGGGATTCTAAACTCCCTGTCATGCTCTATAGTGAACGTTTTTAATTCGGCATCACCTTCTTCTATATATGTATGACTTGCTGAACTAAAATCACAGCTATGGATACTGGTTCTTAGAATATTATAATTTATACCTTCTGCCCCAAAATAAGACTGTAATAATTGATTTTGCTTCTCTGCACTTAAAGTGGCAAAAACCTCTGCCGATGCATCTGTGATAGCGCCCCCAATGCCTAAAAATTCCTGAAAGGTTTTATCCGGGTTTACAAATATGGAAATCTCGCCTTCATGTGGCTGATTGTAAGTCGTAAATACCGTTTCATTAGTTAATGCATGCTTTAGGCCTGTATCTTTAGCCGTTGTATACACTTTTAGACCTTTATCTAAAAAGGGCACTTTTGCTTTTGTTGTTTCTTCTTCTGTATTTGCTGTTGCTAACAATTCTTTTTTTGAATCATTGCATGCGCTTAGTAGTAGCAGTAATGCTATTACTGAAAAAAATTTATAAACCACGATAAATTATATTTTTTATACTATTTTATGTGTTCATGTTTTACCCAATCTACTTCCATAACCCATTCACCAGTCATTTCCGAATCTGTGATTTTTGCATAGTTCAATATTGCAAACATAGGCTCCGGATATTTATCGCCTTCTCCAACATTACGATATATTTCTTTACCATCAACTCTATAAACAAGGTCGCTACCTTCCCATTCTACAGAATATTCGTGATATTCGTTCAAGGTAGCATCAAACCCTTTACGTAAACTCCACCAGTCTCCTTTATCACATTCCTCTAGACTTTTTATAGCTCCCGTAGTAAAATGGTCTTTTTGATGGTCTCCATGGTGTTCAAAAATGTCTATTTCACCAGAACCAGTTAAAGGCCAGCATATATTTTCATTGGTTTCTTGTACAGGAGGCTCATTATTTTGTGCCCCAAGTAGCCACCAAGCAGGGAACATACTCGCTTCCCCGTTGCTTGATAATTTTAATCTGGCAGTCCATTTACCTTTGATAAATTCCTTTTTATTTTTTGAAGCTATTCTACCAGCAACATATTCCGTGTCTGGATGTTGTTTACCATGTTTGTCTAGATTATCACAGCTAAGCTTCTTACCTACATTAACCACTTTTAGCTTTAGCGTACCATTACTTACTTCTCGTGTTCCATATTCACCATCAGGCACGTAGCATTGTGCTTCATTATTTACCCAAATGCGTTGGTCTTGCCAGTTATTAGTGTTAAACGTATTAAACTCATCTAAAAAATCTATTTCCCATATACCCGAAACTGTTTTTTTTAAATCACTATTTGTTTCTGACTCTTTAGATTTGCATGATATCAGGCTTAGTGTTAATAACATATAGATTAACAAATAATCTTTTTTTCTCATAATTGAGGTTTTATAATTAATAATGAATATTATTTTATTGAATTACCCTACTCTTAATTACCTTGCATCTAGACAACTATCGGTATTGCTCCAAGGTATTTTATTAAGTTAGTTTACCCTAAATTGAAATGTTTGTGAATGCGACTCATTTCCAAGTTCATCGGTGGTAATAACTTTCCAATAATACACTTGCGCTGAGCTAACACTTACGTTTAGACTATTTACACTCGGATTTCCAACTTCTGTAAATGGTTCGCTAGACGTATCTAATAAAACGGTGTAGGATGCAATGTCATTATCTATGTCTGTAGCCTCCCATTGCAATAAAACATTGCTCTCATTAACAGTTACTCCCATTTGCGGACTAATTACTTCTGCTGGAAATGGTGGATGACTTTGTTCTGGTAACCCCGCATTATAAAACTTCCAAGTTTCACTATCGGCTGTAGCATTGCCTGTACTAGCTATAGATTTCACAACCCATGAATAAGGTGTCCCTCTTAGAACGCGAATTAAAAACTCATTGGCAACAGTTTTAATTTCCCTTGAGGTTCCATCATTTAAATTAGTAATTGTTAGTATATAGGAACTCGTGTTTTCTGCTTCTTCCCATTCAAACAACACATCGGTTTCTGTATCTGAAACTACTATGCCTTCATTACATTCCGTATTGTTATACGGAAAAATAAGCGTTGCTGCAGTCGGCAAGTCTTCAATATCAACCATAGCTGTTTGTTCTTCTTCACTACTACATGACATAATAATAAGTATGGCTACCAAACATAATGGTATTATTTTTTTTAGCGTATTCATTACTTTATAATTTTATAATTAAATATTTCTTCTTTTGATATCACTTTTAAAATGTAAATGCCATTTGGTATACTTGTAACATCAACTTTCAACTGATTAGTCGTAGCATGGTATGTTTTTGAAAACAGTAATTTACCTGTTAGATCGTAAATTTCAATAGGAGTTTCTTTATCATAAAACTCAACAGAATTAATATTTATAGTATTGTTTTTTATCGGATTGGAATATACAAGTGGTTGGCTATTAAATACTATTGTTTCGTTATAAACCCCTTGACAATCTTTATTGGTTGTAACGCTTAAACTATTTACACCTTTAGCTAATTCCAGTTGAATTTCGCTTTTGCTTGTTATTGTCACTTCATTGTTTAGTGTTACATAGTATAATTCACCGCCAGCTAATGACACCGTTACATTTTTTCCCTTGTTGCCTTTTCCTGTTGTTGAGACAGACAGTTCTTCTGGCTCAATTACTACAACTGTAAAACATTGCTCATATACTGAGTTACCGTTAATAGTTATACAAAGTGTGTACGTACCTGCTGATAAATTTTCGAAGTCTACTTCTGAAGTAAATGTCTTTGTTTCTGAGAAACCTACGCCAGTAATTGTTACTGAATAATTATAATTTTCTAGGACCGATAAACTAATGCTACCATTATTTTGAGACCTACAAGTTTCACTAAACGATGTTATCGAATAATTATTTGCCGGCAAGGTAAATATTTCACAACCAGTGACATCAACAATAGTATTTTCAGGTGTATTAGGGCATAAATCATCAGCATCTAAAACACCATCTCCATCAGAATCTGGAGCCCCAAACTCCATCCAATTAAAATTAAAGCCCCCTGCTAAAATTCGCATTCTTAATTTGTGAATGCCCTCTTCTATAAATAAATTACCCGTAACGGTTTCCCAAGTTTGCCAACCTCCTGTAATAACAGTGTTTACTACAACTAATTCTGTTTCTACATCATTTTCATCTACCGAATATAACCCTATCCGTCCTTCACTAAATCCAGCAACTCTAAATTTAATACCATAATGACCTGTTTGAGGCACAAAAATGGAATAGTCCGCATAGTCTCCTGGATCCGTAAATCCAAGGTTTTTACCACCACCTTCATCGGTTGTATCCTCAAGTCCCATACCTTCCATATAGTCATAGTCTTCTACCTCAATTAACCCTGGTATTACTACGCGGTCTGGCGACTCATTATTAATGGGTAAATCTGTAAAAACATTTAAGGTTTTACCTGACTGAGATTGAATTGATGTACCCGAATAACTTACTGTAATAACATCACTTTTAATCAAATACTTATCTAAAGTGAGGACAAAAGTTCTATCCTTTAAAGGGGCTTCATCAATTGATGTTATAACTCTTTCCTCTCCATTCACAAGTACGGTAAACTGGTTTAATGTACCATCAAGTGAAGATTCCAATAAAGCTTCGCTGATAACTATTTCTATAGATTTCTCATTTTCTCCTGTATTTCCATTTAATGTATTTAATGTTACATCAACTACTTCGCCTGTTTTTTCAAAAGACATACTTGTTATATTAAAAGGGATGTCATTACTGAAATGTAATTTTAAGCTATGTATTCCCGCCGTTAGTAGTACATCAGGAACCTCAAAAATAGTATATTGAGTCCAGCCACCTGTTGAGCTAACAGTTAGATTATTAGTTATTGCTTGGTCATCGAGAGAAAGGTAAAATTCTCCGCCACTTTCTTGTGAGGCTACTTTAAAAGTAGCTTTGTATGCTCCGGTTTCATTAATTTGTACGGTATACTTTGTCCATTCTCCCTTATTTACAAACCCTATATTAAATCCGTTACTATCTGTGGTTTCGTTATTTTTCTCAATATCTACGCCGTCATTTCTGTAAGACCAACCACTATTCCAAGCCTGGAATTCACCCGTGGATAAATTATAATCAGCAACATTGGTATCATAATAAGCAAAATTGTTTTTACCTAAATCGAAATCTGGAGCATATATTATTCCTGGTATAGCTACTGGTGTACCATGATATGGCAAGGTTTCATCGGTTTGTACTTGTCGTATGCAGGCATCTGGAACATCTTTTCTATATCGACTATTTTCAACCAATAAATTTTCACAAAGCTGCATCATGCCATCGAAGGCTTCCTGTTCTGTAGGTCTTGGCCCTTCACCTTTCCAATAATCTAATATTTTTTGATATCCTGGATTTATATCTACCGCGTAAGGACTATCGATATCACCAATTTTACGAATAGTCCACCATGCCCATCCAATATTATTATCTTCAAATAGCGATATGGCATCAGTAAACCATGTATTGGAGTTTTCTCCTGATTCGCCCATCCATAATGGTGCATTAGTTTGCTCTCTTAAAGGTAGGATCCAATCAAGATCTCCAGGTTTGTTAGTATTCCAATATTTATGAAAACTATAAACTATATTATCATCCCAAGCCGGTGTAAGCCCCCTGTGATCGTTGGCATAGGAGTTTCCTTCTATATAAAGAATGTGCTTAGTATCTACCTTGCGAATCTCCTCTGTGATGTCTTCATAAACTTCTCTTAATAATGCATTGTTTTCACCTAAATCCCAGTGTGCTTCATTAATTAAATCATAACCACCAATCCATTCATTATCTTTATATCTGTCTGCTATTCTGCCCCATAAAGCTACCAACTTGTCTCTGTTTTCTTGACTTTCCCAAAGCGAAGGCTTATCGGGATCGTAATCATTGATTTCTGATCCACGACCTTGACCACCTGGTGCAGCATGCATATCTAGAATAACATACATGTTGTACGGAGCGGCCCACGCCAAAACATTGTCAATAAGCTCAAACCCTGTTTCCATCCACGTATTCTCACCTGCTACAGGCTCATCTTCAATGGGCAGAGTGAACAAGTTGTAATGCATTGGAATACGAATACTATTGTAACCCCAAGCCGATAAAGAATCAACATCGCGTTGCGTAAAATGGTTTTCTCTCCATTTGCTGAAAAAAGTCTCTGTATTTACTTCTCCCATTAAATCGATTAATTTTTCTTTAATCTCATGTTGGGCACCTGCAAACCCAGAGGTATTCATCATATAACCTTCCATAACCTGCCATCCTCCAGGTCCTAAGCCCCGCAACAGCACATCATCTCCACTTGAATTAACTATTCTTTTACCCTCAGCTTTTAACCATTGTCCCCAACTTAATGTGGTTGCCAATAGCAAGACCAATAAAATCACATATTTCCTCATATTATATTATACTACTTCTTATTAAATATTTTTTTAAAACACCTTGTCTGTCAATTTTTTAGTGCCTCTACTGGTTGATTTACTCAACCAGTAGAATGCACACCATTTAAACTAAACTAAAACAAAGCTCAATGACTATTATCAATTCTCTGTAAACATCTTTTTTAAGGATTGGAAGCTTATTGTTCTTAGAAAACAGGCAAATTAACTTCAATCTCTTTATTACTGATACTAATTCATTTTTATCATAGTAACATTATCAATTATTACACCGCCATCACCAAAATTAAAACCACCACTTCTAATAACAACGTAGTAGGTATCTGCATCTAATGTAATAGTTCCATCTACGCCAGTGCAATTTGTTGCTGCCATAGAACCTGAATAAGTCCTTGTATTAGCACAATCCCAAGCGTTTACATTTAAAACTCTAGTAGCACCATTAGCATCGCCATAATCAGCCCCATCAACCGGAGCTTCAGTTCCAACCCATACTTCAAACCATAGTTCATCAATACCATTGGTAGTTATATTCATGTCCAAAATATAATCTCCGGCTTCCGCAACCGTAACTGCTTGGTTGATTCCAACATGTGCTTCATTACCCCAAGAACCAGATGGTATATCCGTAACTTCATCAAATACAGCAACCCCATTAGATATTGTAACTATACCATTTCCAGATCCATTATGTTGTATAATTGACCAAGTTGAATCATCATCAAAACTTCCATTAGCAATGAGGTTAGGTGCAAATGTTACATTTGCCGTATGTTCTGTAGAACCATCACTATTTGTAGCTGTAAGTTTGACCGTATAAATACCTTCTTCAGCATATGTATATGTTGGGTTTTCTTCAGTAGAAGTCCCTACGCCATCTCCAAAATCCCACAAATAAGACGTAGCATTACTTGATGTATTTGTAAATGTTACCGTAAGATCAGTTACACTAAATGTAAAATCAGCAGTAGGAGGAAATAAAGGGTCCATTCTCTCAATACCTGGCAACAATGGCGTAATAGAAACATTGTCTAAAGAAAGACCAGTACCATAATCAGCTCCTCCGCCTCTAATAACAAAATAGACAGTTCCTGTAGTATTAAATGTAACCAATCCGCCACCTTCACCAACACAGGTAATTTCAGTAAACTTGCCATCAAAAGGCTCATTACCACAACCAACCCAAGTATTTAAACCCAATCGTATACCTCCATCAGCATAATCCTGACCAGGCTGTGGAACTTCCGATCCTATATAAACTTCATACCAAGAATCAGATAGTCCGCTTCCAGCAATGTCCATATCTATCTGGTAAGGAACATTTGCTTCAACATGTACGGGTTGATAGATTCCTACTTGTCCCCAACTTCCACCAGTCCAAACTGCTTTATCTCCTGGAAAGTTTACATCTACACCATCTGAGATAGGTAAAACTGTCCAATGGTCATTACCATTAAATTCTCCGTTTAACAATATATTTGGGCCCTGAAAATTTTGGTTGATGACTATGGTTTGTACAGATTCTGCAACGCCTCCATCAGTAAATATTTTAAATCTTACATCATAATCTCCTTTGGTCAAATATGTTTTACTCGCTTCCATTCCTTCTGCTGAAGAATTATCTCCAAAATCCCAATGCGTATACCAAGTTTCTACTTCGGTATTCGCTGTAAATATTACATTATTTGGGTTTTCTTCATCAAATGCAAATGAAAATGTCGCATCTTCGCTTGTAGGTACATAAGCTACAAACTTATCATCATCGGCACAGCCTATAGAAATTAAAATAATTCCTAACATTAAAAACCTGCTTAAAAATTGTATTGTTTTCATCTGTTTATTTTTTTATATATTTTTAATCGTAAAGCGGATTTTCTATAAGTTTGTTATTATTATTAATCCTACCTTGACCAATGGGCAAGTAATAATGACGTTCAGAAAAATTCATTTTATTGGTTTCGGCATCAAATGTTTCATAGCTGAATGTCTCATTTCCAAAACCATCTATATGCCTAAGTATTCTTAACCCTTCCACTTGAATGCTTAAAGCCTCCGTGGCAATGCGCCATCTTCTGACATCCCAATAACGGTGGTCTTCAAAGGCCATTTCCAGTTTTCTTTCATTACGTATTCTATCCCTTAAATCCATACCGGAATACAATTCTAACCTAAGATTTTGTTGTAACCCCGCTCTTGTTCTAATTGGTTCTATAAAATCCCTTGCCGCACTTTCCTGATTTAGCTCTATAGCCGCCTCTGCTGCATTTAAATATATTTCACCCAATCTAAACAAGATACAATCAGTACCGGAAAAGTACTGTTTCGTAAAAAGTGGAGCACTTGCTTTTTCTAAATATTTTCTGACGTAAAAACCTGTTTTTGTTGCATCTGGATGAATACCTAAACCATCTTTACCAACCCCTGTATTAGGTTCTGCATCAATAACACCATTCCTTTCTGTACCATACCATAGCTCTACAGGCAAGCCTTGGAAAATATCATTATTGGTTAGCAATGTCCCTCTCATTCGTGGGTCACGGTTTTCAAAAGGATTATTTTCATCATAACCTGAACCCGGTTCATCAGGTAACAAGCCAGTATCTAACATTTCATAACTATCCAGTAGTTGCTTTGTAGGTGACATACTTCCGCTCCAATCTACTCTATAGCTATAAGGCACGTTATACAAATCATAGGAATGGCCTTTTTCAAACGGAATCCATATTTTCATGAAAATGGTTTCGTCATCCGTTTCATCAAGAAATAAATTGGCATAGTTATCGCTTGCATTTGGGTACTTATTAAATAATACGTGTCCAGATTCATTAATTATTTTTTGAGAAGCTGCTAATGCTATTTGATAATACCCATCTGCATCTGAAGCTGGAATTCCAACTATCCCATCTAATTGTACACTTCCATATTTTGCTATACTGGCGGCATATAAAGCTGCTCTGGATTCTAATGATTTTGCTGCCCATTTTGAGGCTCTTCCCCTTTGGCCTGACCATCTGTCTGGTAACAAATCAAATGCCCCTTGGGTATCTGACAATACCTGGTCATACACTTCTTTTTCGGTATTTCTTGGGGGAAATAATTCTTCCTGTGGCGTAATGTCTGGATTTTGTGCTTCAAGTATAATTGGCACGCCACCATAACGTTTTGCTAATTCAAAATAACTGTATGCTCTTAAAAAATGTAATTCTCCTAAACGATTGTTACGCTCTTCTGTTGTTAGAACACTTGTAGGTGCTTGCTCTATATTTTCAATGGCATAATTAATTTTCCATAAATTATAATAACCCCACCAATCCATTGGCCATAAATTATTTGCCGTTCCCCAGAGACCTGGTCGAAACTCATTGTTTGCTGGCGTCCAAGAATAAGTACTCATAGCCAAATCTGAGAGTGCATCACGATGTGCACCAAATCCAGCACCTCCACCAAAATCTTTTAAGTAATCCCATGGCATATTTTCATATATCTGGAATAAATAGGCATCTGTTAAGGCCTTATCGTTCCATACATCATTTTCAGTAATTCTGTCTAATGGTGGTTGATTCAAGAAATCATCACTACACGATACTCCAAATGCGACCGTTAGTATTGCTAATATTAATTTTAATTGTTTCATAGTAAGTTTTTTAAAGTGACACATTAACACCAAAAGTTATAGATTTAGTTTGCGGATAGTACCATCCAACGCCAGTGCCTATCTGTGGATCAAAATCCTCATCGAAATCCTTGATGACGAATAAATTGTATCCCGTACAGAATAGCTTAATTTCATCAAAGGTTGCATCGTCCTTCTTTTTTGGAAATGTATAACTTAGGTTAATGTTTTTAAAGCGGATATGTTTGCCTTCCCTTAACCAAAAATCGGAATATCTATAGTTGTTATTATTAAACCCGCCATCAGTTATCCTTGGAAATGCTGCACCAGTATTTGTTGGTGTCCAGTAATCTAATTGATAATCGTATCCATTAAACCCATTACGCAAAGGGCTTTGAGCTTCTCCATCCAGATAAATGTCATATCCAGCCGCTCCAGTTAATAAAACCGATAAGGCAAAATTCTTATATTCTGCTCCTAAGTTTAGAGAGTAGTTAATAGCTGGTTTACTGCCATCCCCAAATACTTTTTGATCCCTCACATCAATGATGCCATCTTCATTTAAATCCACATATCTCACATCTCCTGGTTGTAAGCTTGTATTATTGCTATCATCCTGGATGGCCCATTGATCTATTTCTTCCTGACTTTGGAAAAGCCCATCTGAGATATACCCTCTTCGTAGACCTGTAAAACCGCCAGTTTCTGTCAAATTGGCTCGCATAAATGGATCTTCCTGAAATGTTTCATCAATAAAAACTGCTTTTTCTCTTGATTTTGAAAAGTTCAATAAAGCGCTAATTTTTAAGTCGTCATTTAGCTGCTTCTTATAATCAATTGAAAACTCAAAACCTTCATTTGAAAATTCATAAAAATTTTGTGCTGCTAAGGCAACCCCTAAGGTGCTAGGAACACTTGCATTGGCTCCTGCAATAACATCTTCTCTTTTTCTGAAAAAATAATCGAATGAAAATTTTAGGTCATTATTAAACAAATCTACATCTAAACCAACATCATACGTTGTATTGGTTTCCCACGTAATATCTCTATTAGGCAAAGCAGTATTGTCAATTGTTGGAATTGCCGTATCATTTATTGCAAAAAAGAAACTATAATTAAAACCACTTAACCATTGATAGCCCGCAGTACCATCATTACCGGCAGTACCAATAGAGGCTCTTAATTTTAAATTAGAAACGGTGTTCTTTAGTGGTTCAAAAAATGGTTCTTCCGAGATTCTCCAACCCAATGACATTGATGGAAATAAACCATATTCATTACCAGGGGCAAATCTGGAGGATCCATCATACCTATACGTGGATTCTATAAAATATTTTGATTTATAATCATAACCAAACCGTCCTACAAACCCTAATCGGTTTTCACGAAATTCGCCTCCGTTAGCACCTTGATTTTCTATAGCACCCGCAAAAAGTTGATCTATTGCTGTGGATTGGAAATCTTGACGGAATGCACTAAAATCCTGACCCTGTATTTTTTGTATTTCTGCTAATAATAATCCGGACACATGATGGTCTCCAAAAGTACGTTCATAGTTGATAGATTCTTGAAGTACATAATGATTGCTATAACTTGTACTCTGGGTTAGCTTGGTTTCACTTGGTGAACCTGGTGGTGTTGACCTAAACACATCATAATTTCCAGTTTGCCTATTTAGGGTAAAAAGATCAAAACTTGTATCCCAATCTTTATTAAAATTAGTATTATATACCAGTGAGGCATAGGACTTTAATTTAAGACCTTCAATTTGTTTCACATCCCATTCAAGCGATACTTTTGCATCAAAATTATTATTTCTTGCCCTGAAATAACCCGCATTAAAATCTCTGATACCTTCAATCACATGGTTAGGAGTCGTGCTAGGTCTTGCAGGGGTACCATCTGGATAATAAGCTAGGTCATTAGGAAGTGATCTACTTAACTCTCTAAATATGTCATATGCTGAATAGCCCGGAGTTTCATTAAGCTGTCTACGGGCGCCCAAGTTAACAGTTAGGTTTAAGTTATCAGTAACATCGGCATTTATGTTTGTTCTTAGGTTATAACGCTGAAAGGACAATACATCTTCTGTATAATTAGATCCTTGATCTACATAGCCTGCAGATACAAAATATTTTACTTTTTCAGTTCCACCAGATAGGTTAAGGTTATGCTGTTGTTGAAACCCCCAATCTTTTAAAACCAAATCTCTCCAATCTGTATTTGGATAATTTATTGGATCTGCACCAGAACGGAACAACTCTACTTCTTCATCTGTATAAAATTGAGCTGCACCAGCATTTCTTAACCCTTCATTTAAAATTTCTGCACGATCTGCTGAACTTAAATATTCTGGATAAGATGTAAATGAGGTATATGTAAATTGATTACTATAGGTAAGTTTAGGTTTTCCAATTTTTCCTTTTCTGGTAGTTATTAAAACAACACCATTACCTCCTTGTACCCCATAAACTGCGGCTGCTGAAGCATCTTTCAGTACTGAAATATTTTCAATTTCATTAGGATCCAATTGGTTTAGATCTCCCGGTGCTCCATCTACTATAACCAATGCACTACCAAAGTTTCTAACTTCAAAACTAGAGTTACTAAATCCTGGTTCACCTGAACCTTGACTTACAAATAACCCTGAAGCTAAACCCTCTAAAGCATTACTTACGTTAGGAACCGGTTGTTTTTTTAAGGTTTCTTCATCAATTGTAGAAACTGCAGATATAAGCTTGGTTTTAGATTTACTACCATAACCTACTACTACTACTTCATCTAATTGACTGGCATCTTCAATAAGTACAATTGTTAAACTGGTTTTATTGGCTATTATTACTTCTTGGGTAACATAGCCAAGGTACGAGATTACTAAAATGTCTCCAGTAACAGCTTCGATAGAAAAATTTCCGTCAAAGTCCGCTTGAGTACCAGTTGTTGTTCCCTTTTTAATGACATTAGCACCTGGTAAAGGGAAACTGGCTTCATCAGTAACTTTTCCTGACACTTGATTTTGTGCCATTCCTATTATACTAAAGCACAGAAATAAGGTTAAAGAAAAGAGAAGTGATTTTCTCTTTTTTCCTGAGCAATTTAAAAACAACTTTTTCTTCATATAATTTAGTTTGAGTTTATAGAATTGTTAGACTAAATAATTAGAATAACCAAAAGCATAAAAACACTCTTTATGGACATGCTAAATGCACTATTAATGTTTAATCAGTTTTTTAGTTTGTGTTCCTAATTCTGTAGTGATTTTTGTGATATAGATACCGGAATTTAAATTTGAAGCATCAACTTCAGCCGATAAACCATTTGGACGTAAATCAAGTACCCTTTTACCTAATATGTTAAATACCTCTATTGAATTAATAACTTGGTTTTTAGTGGAAATGTTCCAAGTATCTGTTGTTGGGTTAGGGTATGTAGCTAAGCCTTCTATTTTAAAATCTTTAGTGCTCAATGAAGCAAATTCCCCAAATGCATAATCATCAATTTGAAAAACATTTTGAGCAGGATCAACTCCAGCATCAAAATTAGTTTGAATGTCAAAAAACACAGCTATTTTAGTATTATTAGTAGAGCTAAAGCTTGAAAAATCAAACGTTAAGGTCTGCCATACATTTGGTGTAGTATAGTCGGCTGTTACAGCATGTTCCGTTCCGCCACTTTCTACTTTTATAGTGAGCGTTGAAGTTCTTGGTCCATTTACATCTATTGAGAATCCCCTATCCCCTGAAGATAAATCTATTCCTGCATTATGTATATATTTTATTTGAGACCACCAATCATCATTTACACCTGAAGCTGTAGCAACGCCACCAGCTTCAACATAATCAAGAAGACTCTCATTTCTGAGTGGAGTTGGTGAACTAAAATCAAAATCAAACTCAGAAATTGGTGTAGAAACCGCGCCAACAAAAATTTCTTTAGTAGTTTCATTAGAACCTGCAGTACTTGTAGCTGTTAAAGTAACAATATATTGGCCTTTGTAAGCATAGGTATGGACCGGGTTTACATCGGTAGAAGTTGAACCATCTCCAAAATCCCAAGAATAGCTTGTTGCATCTGTAGATGTGTTAGTAAAAGTAGCCATCAAATTTGATTCAGATGTTGCTTCTGTAAAATTTGCAACTGGTGGTGCTACGACAGCTACCATAGTTACATTGTCTAATATTACTCCAGTGCCCCAAGTTATTCCGCCAGTTCTAACAAGATAGTAATAGGTAGTGCCAGCATCTAGCAGAATCTTTCCATCTAAACCTTGGCAACCTGTAGCAATCATAGAACCAGAATACGTATTTGTTGTAGCTCCACAGTCCCAAGAGTGAAGAGTTAATATTTTTGTGGCATTATACTCCACCCCATCTACAGGAACCGCAGTACCAATATGCACTTCAAACCAGTGTTGATCTAATCCATTTGTTGTAACATCTGCGTCAAACTCATACCATCCCGTTGTTGGAACGGTAAATGCTTTGTAAATGGCAACATGGCCTTCGCTTCCCCAATTACCTTGAGTAACATCATCAAATGTAGCTACGCCACCAGCAATAACTGCTGTTGCATTATTATTTCCATTTTGTTGGATAACGGTCCAAGCCGACGGATTATCAAAAGTTCCATCTGTAAATAAGTTTTGTGCAAAACCTATAGTTGTACCCATTAATAATAATAGTAGTGTAATTTTTTTCATCTTATTTAGTTTTTAGTTAATAATAGTCTGTACCCGTAATAAAGAAGACCTACAGGTTTTAGTTGACACAAAGGTTTACTAAATAAGGTGATATTTCCAGAAAATCACATCTACATAAACTACAAGCTAGTATGTAGTGTACTCTACAAAACCTCTACATAAATCTCACAAATAACTGATTATGTGATATTTAAAAAATTAAACTCAAAAGGATTGAATATAATTTACCAAACTAGATTCTTTAGGTAAATTAAGCTTTTTACGAAGCCGCCAACGTCCTTGCTCCACACTTCTTAGGGATATATTCAT
The DNA here is from genome assembly GCF_030344935.1 of Algibacter luteus. Taxonomy (NCBI): domain Bacteria; kingdom Pseudomonadati; phylum Bacteroidota; class Flavobacteriia; order Flavobacteriales; family Flavobacteriaceae; genus Algibacter; species Algibacter luteus. The sequence continues at coordinate 2,584,128 of NZ_CP128313.1, forward strand.
TAATGAAGCTATTTCTTTTGAAGAAAGGTTAAGTTTAAGATAAGCGCTTAATTTAATTTCGTTAGAAGATAAGTCTGGATGTTTTTCTCTGAGTTTATCAAAAAAGTCGGCATGTGCATTTCTAAAATGGAGTTCAAATGCAAGCCAATCATCTTTATCAGTAAGATGATTATTAATTTTCTTAATCACTTTTTTTATTGGAGAATGCAAGGAGCTATTTAAAACATCTTCGTCAATCTTTTTAATATCTTTTATTAATTCGGTAAGTAGTTCGTTCTTTTTAATATTATTTAATGTTGAAGAAGCCAACTCTGAATTTTTCTTTTTTACCTCTAAACTTAAATTTTCTTCTTTTAAAATTAACATTTCCCTTTCAGCTTCTAATCTATCCAATTTAAATGTCTCTTCTTGCTTTTGCCTCTTTTTTGCTTCTTCTAATTTTAATACTTCCATCTGTTTTTTTGATTTTGCTTTAAAATAGCTTCTGTACAAGGCATTAAGAAGTACTATAAATAAAAAATAGATGATGTAAGCCACTTTTGTTAAGTACCAAGGCGGTTTTACATAAAAGGCTTTGTTTATGATTGTTGAAGAAACTTGATTTTCTCCTCCAGCCCGCAACTCTAAATCATAACTGCCCGAGGGTAGTCCAGGAAAATTTAACTCTGATAAATAATCCCAATCAGACCACTCTTCTTCGAATCCATTTAGTCTATATTGTATCTTTTGGGAACTAGATAAAGGTGTTTGAGGAAATGCCAAACCAACTTTAACAAAATTATTTTTGTATGGAATTTCTAACTTTTTCTCATCATAAATAGGTGCCTCAATGGTATCTGAGGTACCGATTAAGTGAATATAGCTAATAAGAGGCGGTTTAATAATGACTTTGCCCATATCTTCATTACTAATAGAATGAAAAAACATACCGTTTTTTAATCCAATCCCATAAACAGAATCATTTAACTTGCTAAACTTATTAAAATCGTTTAAATGTTTCTTTCTTACAGAATAAAAAGGTTCATTAATCGTTGCAAACCTATTACCATTACGCAATACATAGCCTAAAGATGTAGGGGTTGAATACCAAAAAATATTCTCATCTTGCGAAATAACATTAACGTTTTTTATATCTTTAAAAACTTTAGATACGTATTCAGCAGTAGTAAAAGAATTATCTATTGGGTCATAATTAAAAAAACCGTTTGGATTATGAAACACAATGTCGTTATCAATCTTACTTAAGTGTGCATAAGTAGTAACAAACTCATTATCTAAGCCATAAAATTCTACTTCGCGAAGGTTATAACCATCATCAGACAAGTCTAACCTATAATATCCTTTCGAAGGATGTGCTACCCATAAAAACCCATATTTATCAAACTCCATAAAACGGGAAGATTCACCGTAATTATGCCATTTCTTAACAAACTCCCATGAGTTATTTATACGCTTGAATAGACTAATACCTGAATAAAATCCAACGTACATGATGTCATCATATTTTGGATGCTTTCTAAATATCCATGCCCCTCCTTCAACGTGTAAGGTTTCTAATTTTTTATTTTTAATTATGGATATTCCTTGATGTGACCCAACCAAAATTTGATTATCAAGCTCCTTAATAGTCCAAATTTGACCAAATTCTTCCTCAATGAGTTTGGGAATTGATCTTTGATTATAAAAATCTTTAACAAAAAGACCTTGATTGGTTCCTAAATACAATAAAGAATCTTTTAAAAAACTTGAATATACCGTTCCAAATTCACCTTCATTATCTATAAGGTAGCTTGTATAGCTATTTATTTGAGCATAACTTAACCCATTATTCATACTTAGCCATAAGTTATTATTTGCATCCACAAAAACCTTTCTAATAGAGTTATTAGTAATACCATTTCTTTTATCTATATGTAAAATAATTTTGCCTTCTGTGGAAACTATGTAAAGCCCCCCTCTTACTGTACCAATAACAAGTTTATTCCCTTCAAATTCTTGTACATTATTTACTAAATGTTTTTCTAAAACATCATTTGCTTCCCAGTCATTCTTTCTTAACCTACCATTATCAATAGTCCAAGATCCTTTGTTTTTTGTTATAATTAAAAACTTATTAGGAGATTGAACAAATACATCAACAATATGTAATTGTTTAAAATTGGTCTCATCAATTAGCAATAATTGTTTATTCTTTATTTCAAATAAGGCTCCAGAGTCTTGAATAAAAGCCCGATTTTTAGATTCTAACAACACCTTAAAGCCTCTAATAGCACCCATGGATTCAATATCATTCGTCTCAGGGTTATAAATATATATTTGCTGAAATGTTTGAAATAAAATCTTGTTATCAATTTCTTCTATTCTTGAAAAAACAGGGAGTAAAAAATCATCCTTTTCTGGTTGTTTAAAAAATAAACTTGTATACTCTAAAGTACCTTTGCTATTTTCGGACCAATAGCCAAAACCGCCGTGTCCAGACGTATAGATGTGCCCATCATCTTTATACAAAATAGCTCGTAAATCAGACTCTAATCCAGAAGCATAATTTTTCCAACGTATTCCATCATATACCAACAACCCTTTTCGTGTAGCAAAATACATTTCTCCCTTACCTCCTTGCGAAATATCAAATATTTCCAAATCACTTATTGTTTCTGCCTCCGTGAAATTTTTAATAAATGGTATCCCTGAAGTATTTTGCAATTGAGCCAATAATGAATTATGAACAAATAGTAAGCCTAAACAAACTAATTCTACATATCTCATTTTGACTTTTAATCTATTTAAAACCATATAACAAAGTAAGGCCTCCTTGAAGTTTAAAGGATAATAAATTTAATCAAATATAATTATATCTATAAAACCATATATTATAAAACAGCATAACTTTTATATGGTGTTGCAAACTTGAGTATTTGCCTAAAAAACTTCATTAAATAAGTTTCATGTCTTTTAAAATGGTTTCTACTTTGGAATCTAAAGCTCCTTCAAGAGTTTTGAATTCTGAAACAGATTTTAAAGTATCATTTACACTTACATAGAATTTTATTTTAGGTTCAGTTCCACTTGGTCTTAATGCTACTTTACTACCATCTTCTGTGTAATAAATAAGCACATTAGATTTTGGAATATCCAGTGCACTTTCTTCTCCTGTAAGCATATTTTTTGAAGTTGATAATTGATAGTCTTCTATTTTAACAACTTTAGAACCGTTTACTATACTAAGTGGGTTTTCTCTGGCATCCACCATCATTTGTTTTATTTCTTCAGCACCTTCAATGCCTTTTTTGGTTAGTGATACTAACTTTTCTTTATAACAACCATGCTCTACATAGAGTTTAATAAGTTCTTGGTAAACAGAACTACCTTGGGATTTGGCTTGAGCAGCAATTTCTACAGCTAAAAGTGTTGAGGTAACGGAGTCTTTATCTCTTACAAAGTCGCCTACCATAAAACCAAAACTTTCTTCACCACCACCAATAAAGTCTAATTCCGGGTAGTCTTTAATAAGTTTAGCTATCCATTTAAAACCTGTTAAAACTATTTTACTATCCACACTATAAGCATTAGCCATTTTAGAAAGCATAGGTGTTGAAACTATGGTTGAGGCAATAAATTCTTTCCCTTGAATTTTTCCTTGTGCTTTCCATTGCTTTAAAAGAAAATCGGTCATCATAACCATGGTTTGATTTCCGTTTAAAAGCACTAATTCATTATTAAGGTCTCTAACGGCTACACCAAGTCTGTCACAATCCGGATCGGTACCAATAACAATATCAGCATCAACTTTATCAGCTAATTCTAAGGCCATTTTCAAGGCAGCTGGTTCTTCCGGGTTTGGAGATTCTACCGTAGGGAAATCACCATCTGGAGTTTCTTGTTCCTTTACTATGTGTACATTTTTATATCCGGCACGTTTTAACGTCTCAGGAACCGCAGTGATAGAAGTACCATGAAGCGACGTGAAAACAATATTAATAGTATCCTTTGCTTCTTGAGGTGTATTTAAACTACCATTTTTTACTGAAGCCTCAATAAAAACGTTATCAATATCAGCACTGATAAAATTGATTAAACCATCATTAGCTTCAAATTTAATGTCGGCATAGTCTAAATCATTAATAGTATTTATAACGGCTTCGTCATGTGGAGGCACCAATTGTCCACCATCTTGCCAATATACTTTATACCCGTTATATTCTGGTGGATTATGTGAGGCCGTTAACACGATACCGCAATGACAATTTAAATGTCTAACAGCAAATGATAATTCTGGTGTAGGGCGTAAATCTTCAAAAAGAAATACTTCAATACAGTTAGCCGAAAACACATCTGCTACAACTTTAGCTAATGTTTTACTGTTGTGTCTGCAATCATAGGCAATAACTGTTTTAAGTTTTTCGCCTGGGAAAGACGTTTTTAAATAATTACTTAAACCTTGAGTACTTTTACCTAAAGTATATTTATTTATTCTGTTGGTACCAACACCCATAACACCACGCATACCGCCTGTACCAAATTCTAAATCTTTGTAAAAGCTTTCTTGAATGTCTTTTGGATTGTAAGCAATACTATCTTTAATAAATTGCTGAGTGTCTTCATCAAAAGTTGGGGTTAACCATGTGTTTATACGGTCTAAAATTTTTTGATCCATTTGGAATATTTATTTTTTATATATTAATTACTATTTTATTTATGTAAATCAAGTACTGTTCTAAACCCTAAATGTTCCATAGAAGAATCCATACTAGTGGCCATACGAGCAGAAACCCTATAACTTGCACAATAGGAGTCACTGCATAAAAAAGAACCTCCTTTAATAACCTTTTCCATATTGTAGGGATTATTAGGATTATAATGTTCTGTTGCTCCCCCTGGGTTATCAGCTATAGTATTGCTATTAAAAAGCTTTTGGTAATAATTAAGATTGTACCAATCACTGGTCCATTCCCAAACATTTCCAGAAACGTCATATAATCCATACTTGTTTGGGCTATATGAACCTACAGGAGCTAATCTTTCATAGCCATCTAGCTTTAAGTTCTTTACGGGAAATTCACCTTCCCAAGTGTTTGCATTTTTATGAAGCATGTCCTTATTATTTCCCCAAAAGTAAATTGTATTATGTACACCGCCTCTAGCTGCATATTCCCATTCGGCCTCTGTAGGTAACCTTCTACCTGCCCATTGACAGTAAGCTTGGGTATCTTCAAATGAAACATGAACTACAGGGTAGTTATCTTTATTAGTTATAGTACTTTCTTTACCGCTAGGGTTTTTCCAATTTGCTCCTATTGTCCAATGCCACCACTGTGAAAAATCATAAAGGTTAGGAACAGTTGATTTTGTTTTTTTAAAGGTTAAAGAACCAGGTTGTAATATGGAGTCATGTGGTTTTGGTGTTCCCTCTGGAACTTGCAATTTCATATCTTCCCAATCTATGGCTCTTTCTGCTGTTGTAATATAACCGGTCTCTTCTACGAATTTTGCAAACTGTTTATTGGTAACCTCCATTACATCCATAAAAAACCCATCTACTTTAACTGTGTGCCTTGGTTTTTCATGATGCATTGTCATATTATCATTACTTGTTGCTCCCTGTTCAAATACTCCTCCAGGTATCCAAACCATACCATCTGGAGCTTTAGCATGTGAATTATCTTCATTTATTTTAGTCCTAGTATCTTTACAGCTTACTATGAAAAGAGTTAAAATACATATTAGGTTATACCTAGTAATCCATTTCATAATAGTTGAGTTTCAGTAAAGGTCTTTAATTTACTCCAAGTATCTAGTAATTCTGTTCCTCCCCAACCATGACCCGCATCAGGATAAAGTGTGTAATCATTATTTACATTTAGTGAATTTAATTTATCTCTTAAATTAGTTCCCTGACTAACTGGTATTAAAGGGTCTTGACCTCCATAAAAATGAATTGTTGGAGGTGAAGTTGTTTTAGCTTGATGAACAGGACTTACTTCCTCTAAAAAAGAGATTGTAGTATTTACACCATAAGAATCTAACAACTCTTGCAGTATAGGATTTGTATTATTCAAATACGCAGGATCCGTAAAATTTGTTGGTCCCACTATAGAAGCAACCATTTTTACATTATTATCAATATCGAAACTATAGCTCCATAGTAGTGACAAATGACCACCAGCACTAATCCCGAGAAACCCATATTCATTAGAAATCACATAGTCATCTTTCTTTGATTTTAAATCATCTACAATTGTTGTTATATCATTTATTTGCATTGGATAGGGTGGATTGTCCTCATCGGATAATCTATAATTAATATTTACAAGCGCTACCTCTGGAAAATCAACTTTATAAAGATTAATTAATGGCAACATGCTACTTTTGTCACCAGAATTCCAGCCACCTCCATGAACTAGTATTATCACTTTGGTGTCCTCATTTCTCCCTTCTGGAAGATAAATATCGTATGTTTGATTACTACTTTCACCATAAGATAAATTTAATAATTCCTTATAATCAAGCAACTCATTTTCGCTGATGCTATTTGTTAAATCACCTTCTTCAGTACAAGATGCAATAATTAATAATAATGTTAGTAATAAACTATGTTTTAAAATATTCATTTGCATTATTAAATAAATTTAAGGACTCACTTGGTTATATTCAAAGTACTATAATTAAGTATTGAAATGTTAAGAAAACCTTGAGTTTATAAGGTCTAAAATTTTTCTTTAAATTTTAACATACATAAATTTTTATATGCTTAATCTTTGTTGCAACTAAATGTTAATAAAAGAAAATTTAGCACCAATAATACTGATATTGTCCCTAGTATACTCATCATAATAGTTTTGCTATTTTTATTATCTCTTCAATGTGAAATGCCCCTTGTAAATCTTATTTTTACTTGGTCTATTAACCACAAACCAATATCCATCAGTGGGCATAATGGCTCCGTTAAATGTACCATCCCAACCTGTGGAGTTTTGGTCAAAAGCTTTTAATAGTTTACCGTACCTATCAAATATTTGGATTGAAATACTGGGCTCGGTTTCAGCAAAACGAATATTCCATAAGTCATGCACACCATCACCATTGGGGGTAAAAAATTTTGGGTAGTCCAATAGATATACTTCTTCCTCTAAAACGCCACAACCATTTGAATCCCTTATATAAATGATGTAGTCTCCCGAAGATAAATTGTCGAACCTATTGCTACTCTGATAGTTTTCATTATTCAATGAATACTCATATTGTCCTATCCCTTCCGCTTGAATAATTATTGAATTGTTGTTTCGGGTCCAATCTACAGTGTCTATTTGAATTGATTTAGGCATTCCCGATTCAATTACCCTAATATCTAATGATGATTCACAAAAAACAGAACTACCTGAATAGCTGTCAAAAACGGTAATTTTGTAACTCCCGGGTGTATCGATTGTAATTTCTGATTTTGTTTCACCAGTAGACCATAAATAAGCATCGTGAGTTGTGTTAAGGGATAATTTTATAGGCTGTGCATCACAAATAAAGTACTCTGTTTGCATTTCAATTTTTGGGTTATCAAAAATCTCTACTTGGGTGGTTAAATTATATGTATTGGCCATAGAAATTATGGTTGCATTAACGGTATAAACCCCGGAAAACTCATAGACATGTTCCGGGCTTTGTACATTAGAGGTAACGCCATCTCCAAAATCCCAATTAATTTCATCAATGGGTTCATCAGTATCTATTTTAAAGCTATTAACATTTCCGAGGCAAACATTATTGGCTTCTATTTTAGCAACAAAAAAGGATTGTATAAATGGTGGCAAGCCAAAAATAGTAATCCTTCTATTTAGGCTTAGACCTTGATTGTTATAATTGCATGCAAAACCTATCGTGTTTGGATATTCGATAACATCTAAATACGATGATACTGTGTTAGATATATACAGTTTTCTATCTATTGCAAGCTGTATTGCCGATAATATATCACTACCAGAATATATAATGGTACTAGAATCCAATATACTTTGCTTATCTGAATTGGATAAATCAAATTGATATAGCTTAGAGGATGAATTATTCAGATTTACATCTGAAACATAAAGTACTTTGCTATTTGGTGAAAACTCTATGCCGTAAGCACCTGTTTTCTGTTCTTTACCAAACACATTATCAATAGTAATTGGCTTAGTCAATATTCCTGTATTAGCGTCAAAATCAAATATTTCTACTACGCTATCAATATTCCATTTGGCCAAAGCCACTTTTTTACCATTGGGTGATGCCTTCATATAACCAATACTATTTCCTGCATCCCCATTATGTATACTGCCAACACTCGATATAACAGGACTAGTGGAGACACCAGATTCTGTTATCCTGTAAGACAGAAAATTAGCATTGTTCCATGCATGGGCAATTACCCAAAAGTCCAGACCATTTGCATGCTGTACTGCCGTAATTTTCTCTGTACTAGGTGTTGTCAATAAAACATTCTTGACATTAGTAATGGCTCCTTTTCCATTATCTAGATTCATATCTACTTCTGAATACCTAAGACCATCATTACCTGCAGTAGCAGCTACGGTAAATATGTAATATATTGAATTTGACTTAGGCTTGGGTACAATAATAGCCGATTGCGAACTCGAAGGATCTCCCAATAAACTTTGACCGTTAAGCATCACGTTATGATTTCTATTCCAAACCGTAATACCATCTGTATAAAATAAAAGTTCTCCTTTATTGTTTGAGATTGTGGCACATCCCTCATTAGTGTCAAGTCTACCATTTAACAATGCTTGAGGACCAGGTTCTGTAAAACTCACACCAGCTTTTTTACCAAAATACCAGTTAGCAGCTTCTTTTTGGCCATAGGCAATAGTAGCATACAACAATATGCAAATACAGATATTGAACCGAAACATTGACATTAAAAGTTTGAGAGTGTATTATATACCTTTTAATTAAAGAGAACCAATGATTAATCTTATAAGTTTTGCAATTGTTTGTAAGCAACTAATTTGCACAAAAAAGAGAGCCCATTAACCTATACTTAGTACAACTAAATATTAAATTTATAAGGTTAATGGGGCTATATCTCTAACAACTAAACTAAAACTACTTTACTATAAGACGCTTTGTTATTTTAAAATTATTCTCATCTAATATTGAAATTAAATGAACGCCTCTTGCTAAGTCTGACACATCAATTTCATCTTGATTATATACTACTTTTTCTAAAGCTCCAAGAACAGAATATACCCTAAGCTCTTTAATGCTATTTACACCATCAATCTTAACAAACTCTTGAGCAGGGTTTGGAAATAATTTAACAGAAACTCTATTAAATTCATCGATGCTTAATGATAAAGTACCTCCATTTTCATAGGCACCAGCATCATTTGTGCTTTCTCTTAAATACCCTCTTTGATCTATGGCTGGTATAGCAACTCCTGTAGCAGCAGTACAATAATCATCTGCTGTACTAGACTCTGCTATTGTAATAACCTGTGTTTTACCACCTTCATCAGATAAAGTGCCTAATAAACCTGCTTGGTTAGCTGTTCTGCCTTTTTGGTTATTTTTTGCTGCTTCATCGATGATGGCTAATGAACCTGCTGCTCCTTCTAGACCACCAAGAATACAGTTTACCATATTGGTTAAATTAGCATTGGCAAAATTTATAGCTTTTGTAGCTACATCGTCACCAAATGAAACTATAATAGAATTAAAAGCACTAAAATTAGTTGTAACTCCAGCTGGTCCTGTAAAACGGAATCCACTTTTAGTAAGATTAACGTGCGAGTTGTTATATACTGTAGCATGTACTAAATTCAAGTTAATATTCCCAAGTCCTGCTGTCGCTCCTACATATTGTGCTACTTTACACCAAACAGCTCCTCCACCGGCTCCACTACCTGCACTCGTGGCATTGTTATTGGATATGGTGCTATTTTCAATATTAACATCGATAGTATAATCATCTCCAAAATCTTTATTTCCGTTGATATAGATTGCGCCACCATTTCTACCTGTATTACTATCTACCAAAGACTGCTTTACATTTACAGTACAATTTATAGCCGCTCCATTATTAGGGGCTGCTATAATACCACCACCATCTAAAGTTGATGTATTATTCTTTACTGTACATTCAATAACATCTGCATTTGTACCTGCAAAACTTAAACCACCACCATTTTTTGCGGTGTAATTATCCTCAATTATTAAATTCTTTAATGTTATTAGACCTGTAACTTTGTCAACATTAATTCCACCACCATTATTGGCATCATTTCCATATCTAATTCCAAGGTTTTCTATAGTAATGGTAAGGGCACCTTCACCTACGCTTATAACTCTACTACCCGTTCCGTCTGAAGATGCAGAAGCTGCAGCTTGAATAATATCTGTTGTTGGGTCTGTTCCTCTAAGAGTAATACTTTTATCAAAAGAAATTGGCTCTGTATGTACTCCTGTAATTAATATAACATCTCCGTCATTTGATGCCGTTATAGCGTCTGTAATTGTTGCATAAGGATTTCCCCCATAGGGGTCTCCTTGAATATTAACGGTTTGCGCTGTAAGTACTGCTGTAAATACAGCTAGTAATAAAAAAGTAATTGTTTGTCTCATGATTTTTAGTTTTTTGAATTAATAATTAATTATTTTTATGAGCTTTCCATTTTTTTAGTTGCTCAATACCTATAGCCTCTTTTAGTTGGTTATAGACTTTGTTCCCAAGCTTTTTAAGCTTTTGCTTTTTAACTTCTGGTTGGTTAGCATATTCCTTTTTAATAGCCTCTCCTTCTTTGAAGCGTTCTAATTGAATTTTGTAAATAGCTTTAGATTCTTGTTTATCTAACGTTAAGACTTCGGTCATTTCATTAGCAATTTTCTTTGCCTTTTTTTCTGGTTTTACTTGTGCATTTACTCCAAGAGCAATAAAAAAAGTCATACATGCTAATAGCAATTTTAATTTCCTCATTATCAATATTTTTAATTTATAGATTATTGTTCCTGCAAGATATTTACAAGACAAAAAAAAGAGGTTTTACTGCTGTTCATAAAGGTTGAACATCTGACCATACAGGATGAAATGCTTATTGCCACGATATACTACCGGCTGTCTGTATATGTTTAGCTAGAGCTTTCTTTAACTTTTGTTTTATTTGAGGATCATCCAAGGGAATTGTCTCTTTTGGATCATGGACCAAATCAAATAGCTTATATTCTGAAAAAGGATTGTTTTGAAGTAATTTATACCTTCCATCTGAAATGGCATAATAAGCCCTACCTCCAAACTTATGACCTTCTCTTCGTACCCAAACCATATTTCTGGAATCTTCTGAGTTTGTTAGACCATGAAGTGGTACTATGCTTCTTGAAGGTAATTCTGAATTAATCTCTCCTTCTCCAGCAAACTTTAACAAGGTTGGATAAAAATCCATTAGCAGTAAAGGTGTATCAATAACCCTAGATATTGATTGGTTGGGTGGTTTAACAATACAAGGAATTCTAATACCTCCTTCTAACATATCGCCTTTCCCTCCAGAAAAAGGTTGGTTATTTGCTCCATAGTTTAAGGCTCCACCATTATCTGAAGTAAAAACCACAATAGTGTTTTTATCTAATTGAGTCCTTTTTAAATGCTCTAAAATCCTACCAATATTAAAATCAAGATGTTCAACAAAAGCAATCATTTTTTGTCTTTTAAGAGGTGTATTCTTTTCCCTTTTTTGAATACTATTTAACCACTCCATTGGGGGTTGCACGGGGTCATGAGGGGCATTGTATGTTAAAAAAAGAAAAAATGGTTTGTCGGATTTCTTTTGTTTTTGTAAATAATCTAAAGTCCAATTTGTAAACAAATCTGTGGCGTGCCCATTAGGGTTTATTTCTCTTGCATTTTCCCGCATCCAATTTACACCTGCTCTTTTGTGAGTGTAATAATCGTCCATCATATCCCCCACAAAGCCTTTAAAATAGTCAAACCCTCTGTTGTTGGGCAAATCGGGACTTTTATAACCTAAGTGCCATTTTCCTATAAGTGCCGTATTATAGTTTAATTTTTGTAAGGCTTCAGGGAGTGTAATTACATCGTCTTTTAAGTTTCCCCAGGTATTGTCAGGCATATCCCTAATTACTCCTGGAACACCAACCATATCTGGGTAATTTCCTGTAAGGATAGAGGCTCTACTGGGTGAACATACAGTACTGTTGGCATATGCTCTTGTAAACTTGACTCCATGTTGGGTCAGTTTATCTATTTGGGGTGTTTTAAGGTCCTTGGCTCCGTAGCAGCTTAGGTCTCCATAGCCTAAATCATCGGCCAGAATAAAAATAATATTTGGTTTTTCTTGCGAGTATAGATTCATGGATAAGAAAAAAAAACCGAGATAGAGAACGACCTTTAAACTTGCAATTAAATTTATTCTTCTCATATTATCCCGGTTTTTTAAAACTAATAAAATATTAAAGTTTGCTATTAATCAAATTTCAATATGTCAGATATAGGGAGCGTATAACTATAATTTTCAACTGCAACAGGTATATCATCTCCATAAAATTTTGATGTTTTAGAGAGTTTGGGTCTTGCAACCAACCAATAATAGCCTTTCTCTTTAGGTTCAAAACTATTTTCAGCAATATTGTCTAGAACTAAACGAGCCTCCTCTATATTGTCTGATAAAGAATAATATACCGCGTAGGTATTAAAGGCATCCGATTTCTGCCATTTTATTTTTTTCTTTTTCAAAAAAACCGCTATGGGAGCATACTCTTGAAATTGCCACCCTGCCAATGTTTGAAAATACATGTCCTGATAAATTGTTTTGTAATTATCATCAAAAATTAGATTATTCAATTCATCTGGATCTGTCTTAATGTTATATAATTGATCTATAATGCCATGGGTGTAAACAAATTTATAATCGCCTTTTCGCATCATTCTAGACGGCACATTTCTAGCTCCTGGCAACAATTTGTAATCTCCTCCCCTAAATTCCGAATACACAACTCTGTCTTTTAACTCCTCTCCCTTAGTTAATACATCTAATAAAGAAACACCTTGCGCGGTTTCTGGAGTTTTACCATTAATTAATTCTGCCAATGTTGGCATTAAATCTATAAAACTAACAATGGAATTATTGATTGTATTCCCTTTAAATAATTTTGGATACGATACAATGAATGGCACATTTACAGCATCTTCATACATATTGTGTTTTCCTCTTAAACCATGTTCAAATAAATGCTCTCCATGATCTGTAGTGTAGATAATAATAGTGTTGTCATAAAGCCCTTTCTCCTTTAAGGCATTGACTACTCTTCCTACCATATCATCCATTTCTGTAATACAAGCATTGTAGGCAGCCATCACATTTTGAGCTTTTTCAAGGTTTTTAGGAATTCCTGAATGTACCCAATTTGGCACCCAAGGGTATTTACCTTTTTTATACCAGTCATCATAAGTTTCAGGTAATTGATATTCAGAGGGCGTATGCATATCCAAATACGTTTGGGTAGTTGTAAATGGGGCATGCGGTTTTTCAAAACCTACATGTAAGAAGAAGTTTTTGCCATCTTCTGCTCTTTTATTGATAAACTCCACAGATTTTCGTGCCACCACCATATCAAAGTTATCCTCATCATTCTTAACAAGAGTAGGCACATATTCCTCATTAAGATGCATAGAGCCTCCCTTATAGGTTTTCCCATACTTCTTAAATTGTCTGTAACGCATATAGGTATCTTCACCCACTTCATCTTCATAATGGCCGCCAGGGAAGTATGTATAATACCTTAGGCCAATTTCATCAAAGCCCATATCATTTCCTTCCTTATGGTCTTCGTCTACATCTTTTTGGAGTTCACCGTGCACATGCATTTTACCTGGTGAAGCCGACACATACCCTTGCTCTTTAAACACATCTGCTAAGGTAACAATGCCCTCATGATAACCAGTTTCCCTAAGGTACCCACTACCTAGATTTTTAACTTTCCCATTGGGCATAGTTACTGGAGCTTTATGATATATGGCACCATTGGCATAGGGATACATACCGGTAACCAATGATGCCCTTGCAGGTGCACAAACAGGAGCGGGTGTGTAAGCGTTATTAAACATTACCCCTGTTTTGGCTAGTTCATCAATATTTGGTGTAATTGACCTTTGGCTTCCGTATGCTCCGGTTTCTTCTAATTTATGCTGATCTGAAATTATAAAGACAACATTAGGTTTTTGACTATTACTTTGTGCATGAATGTTACATGCACAAAGCAGTAAGAACCCAAAAAATAATTTTCTCATAGGTGATTTATTAATCTATGTTTCCGTTTGCAGACGATTCAATTAACGGAATTGGCCAGGTATAATCTTCAGGCTGCCTTGCTCCAACCGTATTATTATAACTTGACCTACAGTATTCATCATAAACACCCATTCTGGTTAAATCAAAAAAGCGGTGGCCTTCTAATGATAATTCTTGAAATCTTTCATGCAAAATGGCATGCCTGAATTCTTCCATAGATAGCCCAGTCCCGTCAAAATTATCCATACTCACACGATTCCTCAATGTACTTAAATCAGCGTTGGCCATAGCTGGGTCTTGGTTAATCTCTGCCAAAGCTTCTGCACGCATCAAATAAACCTCTGCCAAGCGAATAATATGCCAATTTTGTTGGCTTGTATATTCTGTTGTAGCATTGGTATCGATATATTTTGATGTATATACTACGTTCAAGTTTCCATTTGCTGCCCCTGTTGCGGTTATGGTCCTGATATAACCCGTACTATTAGGATTCAAGACATATGTTTTGGTAGCGTCTTGAAAATTCTGAATAATGGAGTTTTGAAATCGAATATCGGTCTTGTCTATATTGTTATTTATAAAACCTCCTTGCATTTTATTGGTGCCACCCCAGCCACCTCCGCTAAGGCCAGCGTTTCTAGGACAAAATAAATTGGAAACTGCGGTACCTTGTTCCACAATTGAGGAACCTTGCACATCAAATAACAATTCTGGGTTATTTCCATTTGAAGCTGAAAAAATATTTTTCCAATCTTCTAAATTAGACACCAATTGATAACCGTTTTCGTTTAACGCCAAATCACATTGCTCTTTGGCCATTCGGTAATACGATTCTGGCGATTCTGAAATACCATTATAGCGTTCATTGCCTAATACCCCAGCCATAGCACTGCGCTTTGAAGAGGCTATTTGTAAATAGGTTTTAGCTAACATTGCATGTGCTGACGCCTTTGTTACCCTTCCAATATTATTGATATAACCATTTCTAGTTTCATTAAATCCCCAACAATTATCTGCCGCAAATTGAAAATCGTTAATAATTACCTCATAGATATCTTCAATAGGAGACACTGGTAACCCTTCTTCTCCTGGTTGTACTGGTGTCGTTCTAAGTGGTACTTCTCCAAAACACCTTACCAGGTTAAAGTAATTTAAACCTCTTAAAAATCTTGCCTCTCCAATTACTCTCCATTTTAGCTCTTCATCTATATTGCTTGTTTGAGCCACCCTAGCTATCACATTATTGGCATCTTTTATGCCAACATAAGCTTCTTTCCAAAAGTTAGGCAAATTTTGGTCTGTGTTAGCTATAGTACCACTTCTAAAATTCCCATGTTTCCAACTAGAGGCTCCTTGATCCGAGGCCGCAAAAGCATTGGATAAAAATTGCTGTCTGTAATAACCAACACCACTTTTTAACTGGGCATAAACTGCTGTTACTGCAGCCAATGCATCCGTATCGTTTTGATAGAAAAAATCTGTTCCTATTTGCGTAAAAGGCTCTTCCTCTAATGCTTCATCACAACTAACAAAAATGAATGAAACAATTAGTAAATAACACAACTTAAATTTCATGTTTTTCAATTTAAATGCTTTCATAATCAATTTTTTAATAATTAAACTTTAATCCTAACGTATAGGTTCTCGTACCTGGATACCCTCCAAAGTCAACACCTCTTCTCTGAGGGTCTTTGTTATACGTTTGCACTTCTGGGTCATAACCTGGGTAATCTGTCCAAGTCACCAAATTTTGACCCGTAGCATATAACCTTAAACTTTTACTATTTTTAAAGTTAATGGTATAGCCAATATTTAGGTTTTTTAATCTTATGTATGACCCGTCAAAAACTTGCCTGTCTGAAACGATAGCTCTTTGCCCAGGGTCTGTAAGCGGTGCTGGGTTACCAACATTAGTCGTTTGTCCATCAGCTGGGTTATAGGTAACATTACCAGAAGCATCAACATTTAATGGTGCTTTCCATGAATCTTCAAAAGACGATAACAAGCCATTTCTACTGTTTTGGTTTCCGGTTAAGGCCCAAGAGTCTACCCAGAAAATATCACCTCCTTTTTGACCTGTGAATAATACACTCATATCCCAATTACCTAAACTGAAATTATTGGTAATCGCAGCAGTAAAATCAGGATTAGGATCACCGATTTGCACATAGTCCTCAAAATTAATCTCTTGTGTTGCCAATGGTTGACCACTACCATCAAGATCAACCGAATTATTAATGTACTTAATTTCTCCCGGAGCAGCACCATCAATACCACTAGCTATAGCTTCATCCCAGTCTTGATAAATTCCATTGGTTTGAGCTCCCCAAAAAATACCTAAAGGTTGCCCTTCCATAAACATAATTGGGTTTGCCTGACTAAATCCGACTGATGGCCCCAATTGAAATTCTAAATTAGAGTTTAGTTTCACTAATTTATTTCTATTCAATGAAAAATTACCTGATACATTCCATCCAAATTTATCAGTATCAAAAAGCGCTGCATTAATACCCAATTCAATACCCTTGTTTTCAACTTCTCCAAAATTGTCAACAATCGTTGCAAAACCATTTGATGCTGGCAATGTTACATTTTGAAGTAAATCATAAGTCAACTTATAATAGGTATCTATGGTTAAGCCAACCTTAGAATTAAAAAGTCCAATATCTAAACCGGCATTGAATTGGTCTGTAGTTTCCCAAGTTAAGTCATCATTAGCCAAGTTTGATTCATAAAAACCTGTTACCAACTGATTATTAAAGTTATATCTAATTGGTGTTAAAAGCGCTAGTGACTGATAAGGAGCTATAGGATTACTTCCCGTTTTACCATAAGATAGTCTTAGCTTTAGATTAGAAATTGAATTAGAATTCTTTAAAAAGTTTTCGTTAGAAATTGCCCAAGCTAACGCCACAGAAGGGAAAATAGCACTTTTATTATTTTCGGCAAATTTAGAAGACGCATCTATACGTGTATTTACATCTATATAATATTTACTCTTGTAATTATACCCAACTCTAGCAAGCCCAGACAATAAACCAAACTCTCTAAATTGTGCAATAGGTACTAATACATCTGTTGCCGACTCAAAAGTATAAAAGGTTGTTGCATCATTACCAAAGCCAAATGCCTTGTTAAACATAGCGCGAATATTATTATTCTCATAAGTACCTACAAGAATAGCATCAACACGGTGACCTTTAAAATTGTTTCTATAACGTAAACTTGCTTCGGTATAAATTTTCTTGTTCTCTATAAAAGATTGTGTAGCCTCACCATTATTTCTTCTACCCCGTGTGGTATTCGTTGGATAATAACTATCTCTATTACTTTTTTGATAGTTAAAAGCGCCTTTAACAACTCCCGTTAGTTTTGGGGTTATTTTAGCGGATACTGAAACATTTTGAATAAAATTAACGGATTGCTTTCTATCAGTCACGAACTTAGCTAGTGTGTAAGGATTTGAAATAACATTTCCTTCATTTAAATCTGCATAAATATCATCATCTTGTCCAGGCTCCAAAATATCAAAAATGGGTTGAAACTGCAACGCTTGCGACACCACACTTCTTTGTTGGAAAATTTGACTGTTACCTACAGAAGCAGCATTACCTGTATTGTAAGCCATATTAGTTCTTGTAAAAATATCAATTTTATCATTGAAAGCTTTTCTTTTACCGTTCACATTAAAAGTCACTCTCTTATTACCTGTGTTAATAATAACACCTTCAATATCCTGAAAGCCTAAACTCACAGATAAATTTCTTTTTCTATCTCCGCCACGATATGATAGATTGTACGCATTTGAAAATGCCATTCGATATGTTAAATCTTGCCAATTATTGTTAACTCCTGTAGTAGTAGGATAAGGCAAATTAAAAGCTGCTAATTCTGGGTAATTATCTACGGTTAAAGGTTGAGAGCCATCAAAAGCACCACCTGCCCTCTGCGGGTCAGTAATATTTACATATAATTGGTTAATGACTCTTTGATTCATATAATCTTCAAACTGAGGGCCATCCATAACACCAATATTTTTTACAACGTCTGTAATAAAATTATCAACTGTTAGTGTTAATGCATCTTTGCCCCCATCTTTTCCGCCGCTTTTTGTGGTAATAATAATAACCCCATTGGCTCCTCTAGCTCCATAAACTGCTGTAGCCGCGGCATCTTTAAGCACTTCCATTTTTTCTATGTCATTTGGATTTAAAAAGCTAAGGGAGCTTTGTGATTGCCCCGAGCCTCCATTTCCTTCGGCATCTGTTAGTGGGTCAATTGGAATACCATCAATTACATATAAAGGTTGCGTTCCACCAAGCATAGAGTTTGTTCCTCTAACAGAAATGGCAATGCCTCCACCTGGTTCTGAACTTTCATTTACAACAACACCAGCTACTTGACCCTGTAGCATTTGTTCTATAGAGTTTGTTCTATTTTTCTCCAGTTGCTCTGTTGTAACCTGAGCAATTGAACCCGATAAATCTTTTTTAGTAACATCGAAGTAACCTACACTTACCACAACTTCATCAAGCTGTGAAATATCAGATTCTAAAAGAACTTGAACCGAAGGTGAAGAAACCTTTAATTCTGTAGTTTTATAACCTATATATGAAAATACAAGTACGGCTCCTTTCTCTGCATCAATTTGAAATTCCCCGTCAAAATCTGTGACGGCTCCCTTGGAGGTTCCTTTTACAAGAATAGCGGCACCAGGTAAAGGCTGTTTTGTTTCTTTGTCTAGTACTTTGCCTTTTATATTAATTTCCTGTGCCATGAGGCAGACAGGGAACAATAAAACAAATAAAATTAATTTTCTCATAAGTTAAATTTAGTTTGATTTTAGTTAATAATTAGTTTTTTTATTTCAATGGACTTATTTGTATCTTGAATACGTACTATATATGAACCAGCACTTAATCCAGAAACATCAATATTTTCATTTTGCTGGTAGGTAAACATTTTTAAGGCTCTGCCATGAATATCAAAAAATAAAATTCTAGCACCACTCTCTACCCCCTTTAAGTTAACCTCATTTATGGCAGGATTTGGATATATTGTTACATTGCTGATGCTTTCTGGAGACTCTGTTGATAGCGTTATAGCCCATTGTTCCATTAAAAAACTAGCGGCATGACCCCAAGAACCATCTGGTTCAATTAGCCATTTACCATCCATCCATTCATAAAGAAAATCATCTTCGTATTGCACGCCTTTTTCCCAGGTAAAACCATTTGGTGCTCCTTGTTGTCCAGAGCAATACAAATTCCATAAATAGAAATTCGGTATATTAAGCCCTAATGCCACCCCGATATACCTGCCATAACGGTTTTCTATGACCGATTGGGTGTTACTTCCATTATAAGGTGGATTTTCATTAATAGCAAACTCCCCTATTTGTACTGGAAAACTAAAAGGAAGATCTCTTGTTTCTGTTGTAAAATAGCGTGCTATTTCCAAGCCTTTCCACATAGCATGTCCGTGAGGATTAGCATTATTAGTCCAACCTCCATCGTAAGCAGACCAAGAGGTTAAATCTAATCTCGTTTTAGAGGCTACATCAGCTATAACACATGGAATATCACTTTCCATCATGGTTTTACGCGTACCGCTGTCATTCCACCATAGTTTATTAAACTCAATACCATGGTAAACTTTTACTGAATCATTAAAAACCTCATTTCTTGCTCGCTCCGTACCTCGTTGTCTAGCCCTAAACATACGAGCCATACCTTCAATATCCCATTCAACATCATCGGGTATAAGTGTTGGGTCTTGTTCCCACAGTACGCCTTGCCCTCGTAGCATCCAATCACCTTCCCAGTTTTGATATACAAAGGTTTTTCGCGTTGCTCCATAGGTCTCCAGCAGGTGTTTGGTTAAATCGTAAAATTGTTGTTCTTCATTTAAATAACTGCTATGGTCGAAGTCGGGGCCTTTTTTCCAATCGCCCTTATTTTTTGTAGTCGTCCAAAATGTATGTGTTTTTATATGCTTCCTTTTAAACAAGGAATCAATATATTGATGTTGGGCTACATCCTTTAATGTTGGAAAACTTGGCCATGTATGGTTAAAGGGGTAGGCACTAAACATCTTTCCGTTAATAGCTGTTAGTGTTGTTTTAATGGAAGTAGCTCCAAAATCTTTATAATAATCTAATCCTTCCAACAAATAAGGTCTATCGGTAAAATTATACCAACCAGCGATATGACTAGACCCAAAAATATTTTGAATTTGACTAACATCTACTCCAAGGTTTGGGTCATTTGCATCAATGGCAGACGTAATTTGTGCTTTAGTCGGTAACGTACTTGAATAATGTGCCCTTAACTCACCATTATTAGTAAAATTAAAATTAGGATTGCTTTGAAGCAGGTTATCAAAATCAACACCCTCTCCTAATCTAAAAAGACCGTCTGTACTTATATTTAGATTAAAACCAGCTGCTTCACTTATTACATTTAAATCGCCTTCATTGATTGACTGCACATATAAACTCCCCTTATCTGCTATTGTTAAAGAAGATGAATCTCCTGACGTTGTATTTTTTGTAAACAGACTTACATTATTGGCAATTACGACACCTTCGATTGTTAAGTCTGCTTTAGCCGTTGGTAAGCTCCATTGGTAAGTACTACCTGTAAGACCAAGGTTCTGCTTAATATTAATATAGGAATAATGTTTAATGGTTACATTAACCCTATTATTAGATTTAATAGCAAAACTATCATCTATAATTATATTGTATAGGTCTATAACCAAATTTCTTTCTCCAGAAGAACTTGAAATGTTTAAGGACTTGGGATTAAAAAAACCTGAGCCCGATACATATGTTGTTTCTTCATTTAGATTTAAGTATATACGACTGTTATAATCATATATCAGTCCATCTCCAGCACCCGAGGGCTGGTTTCTACCAGCAGAAAAAGTACCATTACATAAAATACTACCATTTATACGCAAGTCTTTTGCAAAATTGGGCGTGTTATGTCCCATTTGCAACACACCTCCCTGTTTTACTCTTAAATTGTTGCATAAATCCACAACCTGACCAGATGTCGTTCCTTGTACATCGATGTATATGGTATGATTCCCTTCAATACTAACATCATCTGTAGCTGTAGGCACAACCCCTGTACTCCATATTGAAGAGTCACTCCAATTACCATTGGATACGGTTGTTATAGCCTCGGAAAAATCTATATTTTGATCACTTATAAGTGATAATTGCCCATATGTAGTTGACAGCGTTAAGCAAAAGCTAAACACTAGAAGTATAAGCTTGTTATTAGTAATTTTTTTCATAGTTCTTTTTTTGCAATTTATTTTTGACTACAAGGCTTTTAAAACCTCCAAAGCCTTTTTTCTGAATACGTCTGACGGAGGGTATGCTTTATTTTCATTTTTATAGCCCTCTAAATAAGCATTCATTTTTTTGTAAAAATTCTGGTGTAAATAATACAGCGGTCTTTTTTCTCCTTGTTCATTTATAAGTGACATCTCTTTTGAACGTCCTGTATTTTTATCATATTCATTATTATACATCTGCCAGTGTAGTGCAAATGGGATATCCAGCTCCAGTGCAATTTGCATAATCTCTTTAGTCTCTTTGTCTTGCGTTTTTAGAGTTTCAGGCTTATTTTTATTAGCGTGATAGCCATACTCTCCCAAATAAACTCTTCTAGAAAATGGTAAATTCTTTTTAGGTTTTAGTTGCCCTTCCAGATAGTTGAAGATTCCTTTTAATGTATTCTTTTTCTCGTCATAGCTCTTGTTCTTAATCGCCTCATAGCTGGAATACGACACAAAATCTACATCAACCTTAGGAAGGATATCTTTTGAAATACAGGTTTTGCCCTGCATCCCTTTTAAAACCAAATTCACCTCCACGTAGTGATAGATTTCCACATTTTTGTGTTCGGTTTTTCTTTTGGCATCATCAATGGCTTTTTGCCTTATCTGAAACCACTTGGTCATGTTCTTTACATGAGTTTTAGATGGTGTCATGTTCCTGTTAAAACCAGAGTGTAATAACCAATCGCCTTCCCAATTTCCAATCATAAAGGTTTTACCGGAATTGTTATATTCTTTTAACAGGTATGTGGCTAACTCGAACATTTCGTTATACAGATCTTGCTCCTCCCTTTTATTTATCCTGTTTTTCCATTTCACATCGGTAAGTGTATGCACCCACGCAAAAACATATTTAAAGTCCATGTCAAAAACTTTCTTGAAATCCGGAATGGATTTAAAAAGTTCTAAAGTTGTATTTGCCTTAACCTCTTTTAAGCTGTAAGATTTTGTAGTATTTCGTCCCAAGGAAATCTTTAAAATATTAGAACCCATAGAACGGATATGCTTAGCTTGCTCTACCAGCTTCGAATCATTAGTAAACTGGTATTTACCACCAATACCTTGTGTTCCCAATACAAAATTGTAATCCTCAAGCTCAAATATTGGGTCATAATCTACCTTTTGCCCAAATAGCAGTCCGCTTGATAAAAGCAAACAAAAAATAAGATATCTATTAACTTTCATAGGGATTTATGGATTTAAACTTTTAAACTTCAGCGCATGTTTTCTAAAGAGATCAAAACTGGGAAGCAAGTTGTTTTTATCTAAATAATCTTTAACAAAAGTCCTAGACTCTTTGTAAAAATTGTTGTGTGTATGCCAAATGGGTTGTTTTGTACCTTTATCATCAATCAGCCAATATCCTACTTGTTCTCCTGTCTCCTTTTTAATTTCATTGTTGTACATCTCCCAATACAAAATAAAAGGCGTACCCCATTCCAATGCCGTTTTTATGGTCCAGATAGAGCGTAAATTTTGCATTTCATCATTGTGATGAATGCTAGGGTTACCATATTCTCCAATCCATACGCGCTTTCCAGAAGGTAGCCCTTCTTTTGGTGACAACTGTGACTCCAAATAATCCAGTGATTTTTTAAGGTTTTCGTTTAACGCTGTTTCTTTTTTATATGGGTTAGTAGCATCATACGAAGAATACGATACGTAGTCTGGATTTACTACATTTACAATACTATTGGCAACCACTTTTGCCTCTGGTTCCATTAAAGCTTTTCTAACCAAATTAACCTCTATATAATGATACACCTCAACCTTACTGTGCTTTACATCCCTTTTAGCATCATCAATAGCTTTTTGTCTCGTTATTGCCCATTGCGTCATACCCTCTAAAGTTTTCAGATTCACGGGCTTCGTTCTATCATAATCTGACCTTAAATGCCAATCGCCTTCCCAGTTTCCTAAATAAAAAACTTTACCAGAACCACTATATGTTTTTAAAAGGTGTGATGTAAAATCATACACCTCTTTATACAAAGCCTCTTTGTATTTCTCAGGGTATCCGTTTATGAATTTTATTTGAGCCGTATCGTCCTTCTTACCTACTGGTTCTGGCGTGTATTGAGAAAATCCATAAACCCAAATATGGTAATACTTAAAATCCATATCCAACACCTCTTTCATAGATGGCTCTAGAGTTGCCAATTTGGTAAGCGAGTTTATATTGTCGTTTTTTGGTAATCCATAATTTTCTGAACAATATCTAGGGTGCATAGAAAACTTAAGAAGATTAGAGCCCATGTTTTTAATCTCATTCGCCGTTTCTACCAACATAGTCTTCTCTGTAAACTTATATTTTGCCCCTACAGTTTGAGTTCCTATGGCAAAATTGTAAGATTCAATACTCTTTTCAGCTTTCTTAATTTGATTGGTTTCACTATTATTAAATGCACTTATTGAAAAGTAAATTAAACCTACTGCAACAAGCAATATGGGTAAGTAAAATGCTTTTGTTTTTTTCATTTGTATTCAGATAAATTATCGATACTGCAAAATCCAAAAAAAAGAAACAAAATAGGTAGAAAAGCAATTCAACTAGGTTTAAATAGTAGTCAAAACCTAATTTCACATCCTTTTGAAAAATAATTGCTCAGCTTACCCGAAAACAACACATGAATCTAAAAAACAACCATTTAAGCCATACTTTGTAGCTAACAACCATCATAAAATAAGGTTGAAAACTGTTTTTAAACTTAATTGAACAAAAACCTTTAACCTTTATTGGTTTTATATTTTTATATCTCTAAATGGTATACTATGAAATTTAAAACAATATTTACCTGTATTATTGCAATACAAATGGCTGCTTGCCAACAAAACGATGATGTTGAAGCAACGATTCCTAATGATGCTACTACTACAGAAATAGAACAATTAGCACTCGTTAGTGACGATACTGATTTAGTAAACCTTCCAACAAGTGCTACTTATGTAAAGGAGCAAAGTTTAAAAGGCGAAAACACATCTCCTTATGGATATGTAGTTCGAAGACCTGAAGGGTTTGGTACTGACGGAAAACAATATCCCATTTTAGTTTTCCTCCATGGGGTTGGAAACCGAGGAAACAGTGCAAACAATCCTGATGATTTAAACAAGGTAGATCAAGGTGCAGCCATACGTGCTATAAAACTTGGTTTGTGGAGCCCTAAAGTAGCCCTTCCTGTTTTTGCTCCTCAAACGTCAGCGAATTGGGAGGGAGATGAATTGAAAAAATTTATTGAATATCTTATCGATACATATCCGAATGCAATCAATACAAATAGAATTTACCTTTCAGGTTTTAGTATGGGCGGCTATGGAACTTGGACATATCTCAATTCATTTAGTTACGATGCCAGCTTAATTGCTGCCGCGGTTTCTTTGGCGGGAACTGTGGATGTAAATGACACTAAAATTGAAGGGTTAAAGTTAATGCCTTTTTGGATGTTTCATGGACAACGGGATCCAACCTTACCCGTAAGCAGATCCACGAGCGTAGCGAATAAGTTTGAAGCACAGTATCCTGACCAAAATCATCAGAAGATTACTGTTTTTACCCAAGATGATTTTGATGGACAGTACCATCGTATAGACCATGGTGTTTATGATCAAACCTTTTGGGACAAAAACCAAACTGGGGAGGTGTTCGATGTAGACATTGTTAATTGGATGTTGCAATATAAACGCCCAGATTAATTATTCTATCGCTAATTCAATGGTAAGTAACATGGAAAATCTTAGAAGTAAAGATTAGTTGTTTTCCATAAACTCTTTTGGTGTTTTTCCGTAGTGTTTTTTAAACAGTGTGCTAAAATATTTTGGGTCTTGAAATCCAGATTCATAAGCAATGTCAGAAATTCTACTATGTGCTTTCTTTTTCATTAATTCCTCTGCATGCCCCAGTTTAATTTTTACAATTAAATCTGATGGAGACATATGTACTAATCCTTTTAATTTTCTAAATAGATTAGACCTACTGAGCCCCATGACCTCACACAAAGTATCAATAGAAAAATCTTTTTCTGTTAAATTCTCTTTGATCACATTTATAACATCAGACAAGAAACTCTCATCTGGTGTCATCTGTTTTTTTACTTCTTTATCGCCTAACAATCTATTCACATTTTCTCTAGATCTAATAAGATTATTGATCGTTGCGGTAAGAATAGATACATTAAATGGCTTCTCTACATAAGCATCTGCACCGGTTTCTAATCCTTGTATTTTATCGTCTATATCTGCAAGCGCAGTTAACATAACTACAGGGATATGACTTGTTTTAAAATTGGTTTTAAGCAAATTACACAGCTCTTTACCATCCATTTCTGGCATCATAACATCTGTGATAATTAAATCAGGGTTTTTTGAGAGCGCTAACAACAAGCCTTCTTTACCGTTAGAAGCTTCAATAACGGTGTAATTTTTTACTAACTCATTTTTAACGGCTCCTCGTAATTCTTCATTATCTTCTACTAAAAGAATGAGCTTATTCTTAGTGATCAGTTCGTCAACATTAGCTTTTGCTTCTTCTTGATTGCTTTCATCTACAATATGCTCGTCACTGTAGTGTTCTGTTCCACTAGGCAAAACAATAGTAAACTTAGAACCTATATTCTCTTTACTCTCCAACAGTATTTTACCACCATGTAATTCTACTATTTTTTTAGACAATAGTAACCCAATACCTGTACCCGGAATTCCTTTATTGGAAACGTTAGTTCCTCTAGTAAAACGTTTAAATATTAATTCTTGCTGCTTTTCTGGGATACCAACACCATTGTCTATAAACTCAATTTTAAAATTACTGTCATCTAAATATGCCTTCACCTTTATTTCTCCTCCCTCGTTACTATACTTAATGGCGTTTGAAATTAAATTGTAAAAAATTCGGTTCATTTTAGCTTTGTCAAACCATACAGGAATGTGTTTAACTTCTAAGGATATATCTAAAGACTTTTCTTGAAGAATAGGTGTAAAATCATTAATAATTTTGGCTAAACAATCTTTTAAATCTACTTTGCTAACGCTTAGTTTTAGTTGCTTTCTATCTATCTTTTGAAAATCTAACAGTTGGGTTACATACTCATTTAAGTTTTGTGAGTTTCTTTGAATAAGTTCTATTGACTTTTCTGTATTTTCCTGATTTGTGAGTTGTTTTACAAGTAGCTGAATAAGCGATACCGGAGTTCTAATATCATGCGCTACCTCAACAAAAAACTTAATCCTGTTTTCATCAAACCGCTTTTGAATATTGGCTCTAGAAATTCTAAAAATTAAATAGACAATTAAAAGAAAAAGTAGCATGTAAAAACCAAAAGCCCAAATGGATTTCCAGAAAGGTTTTTTGACAACAATTTCTAGGGTATAATCATTGTCTCCTTTTACTCCATCTGCATTAAAACCCTTTACATGTAATTGATAAGTTCCAGGATTCAAGTTTGAATAGTATATTTTTTCATTACCATAGCTTACATGATAATCTTTATCAAACCCTTTTAATTTAGACTGAAAAGCATTACTCTTAGAGCCGTGAAACTTGATGGTTTCATAATTAAAAGAGATGGTATTTTGATCATAATTTAACACCAGTTTTTTAGTATAATTGATATTTTTTGAAAGTGTTAAACTATCGGGTTCTTTACCGTTTATCTGAAAGTTTGAGATAAATATGTCTGAAAGAGGCCTGTCCTTAAACAAATCAATGGGGTTAAAAACAACTGCTCCTTTTGCACCACCAAAAGCTAATCTGCCATCTTTAAACTTGGCGGAAGCTCCAATACCAAATTCGTCAATTAACATTCCATCCTGCAGGCCATACTTTCTGAAGAATTTATTTTTAATGTCATACCTCCAAAGACCAGAAACTGATGCAAAATAGAGGTTTTGCATATTGTCTTTTTTAATAGAATAAACGGTTCCTATTCTTTTATTGGTGTTATCTGCTAAATTTTCTAATTGTTCTGTACTCAAGTTGTATTTGTACAAACCATTTTTGCTTCCAATCCAAATACAGTTGTTTACATAGTCTAAATTTAAATCATAGATTTCGTTAAAGGCGTTAAAAATGGATTCTTCAATTTTTCGTATACTCGCATTACGTGTATTAAGTTCAAAAAAACCTGTGTTAGTACCAACATAATTTATATTATCATATCCTTCTACCAAAGACCTTACCAATCCTACTGAATATGTATTTACAAACCTGCTGTTTTTAAAATGTGTTAACGGTGCATCACTACCTCCTATCCATAAATTATCATCATAAGCTCTTATTCTAAAAATAAATTTTGAAGGTTTTTTAGATTCCAACTTAAAATTAGAAACTTTACCATTGTCTTGATTTAAGACCAATAATCCTTCCCCATAGGTTCCTAACATCAAATTGTTTTGATATTCATTTACCGCTAAAACGGCTGTATTATACAATTTAGGATCTTTATTATAATTAGTCCAATTCTTATTCTCATCGTATTTACTCACACCGTTTTCTGTACCAAACCAGACAGCGCCAGAAGTCGATTCATAAATAGACCTTATGTTGTTGTTTTGAATGCTATTAGCCTTGTTTTGTACATGCTTAATATTGGTAAATACATTTTCTTTATCGTAAACAATGTTTATTCCGCCTTCCCTAACTCCCAACCAGTAGGCATTCGTATCATCAACATAGATTTCATATATACTATTTTGACTAATAGAATTTTGATTATCTTCATTATGGCTATAGGATTTAACAATCTCAAATTTGTCATCTAAAAGAAACAGTCCTAATCGATCTATAGCAATTAAAGCATTATTATTCTTATCAAAATCAATTTGACGAATGGCATATGTCTTATTAGAAATTTGACTAATGGGTATGTTCTTAATATCTTCTTTATTGATGATATACAAACCTCCTACTTCTGTACCTACCCAAATTCTTGTTTCAGAATCAAAAGCAAAATCTATAATGTCTTGGTCTGATAAATATTTTTGTTCTAAGGCAAGTTTTTTAGTGTCTTCTTTGTAACTAAAGACTAAAAGTCCTCTTGAAGAAGCGGCATACACCATATTATTATAGAACTCAACTTTCCTATTATTGATAAAGTTTTTGAATTGTACTTCTGTAGCCCGATGTGTTGATAAATCATAAACGATAAATCCTGCAGAAAGCCCTATGAGTATATTCGAATCGTTTAGATTTGTTAAAGATATAAACCTGTTCTTGGTCTCTGTATATAGTTCTTCAAAACGATCTTTCTCATAATGATATTTAATAAGAGAACCACCAGAGCTTATTGCATAAAGATTGCCCTTTACATTAAGGAGATCAGCAATTTCCTTCCCTTTTATTTTGTTGTTCTCATCTAGGTCGTAATTTTTAAACTCTACTCCAGAATATCTATTGACCCCTTGATCTGTCCCAATCCACATATAGCCCAAACTATCACGTTCAAATGCATTGATTGTTCCGCTAATTAGACCATCTTTACTGTCTAAATGAATTATTTGTTGACTATAAAGTGCTGTATTAAAGAATACGAACAATAAACAAAACAAAAATAAAATCACTAGTTTTTTCATATACTAAAAATACTAATTTTTGAACTGTATAAAGCTCTATAATTTATAGCTGAGGGACTAGGATGAGCCTAACTAATTGTTCTTGTTTTTAAAAAAACAAAAATTAAATTTTAAAAGATTGTATTTTTGAAACAATTAGAGAACGAGTAGTTATCTAATTTCTATACCCTTACTATGATTTTTCTTTGGAATTTGGGTTCTCAACCACCAATCTCTATCGGTATTGTACTTATACTTCTTCTTTTGGTTTTCTAATTTTTCTCTTAATTCTTTCTCTACAGTATCGTATGTTGGATCATTAATTAAGTTTTTCATCTCTCCTGGATCATTCTCCAAATCATACAACTCATCAATATCATTTTCTAAAAAAGCATCTATCAACTTATATTTTTCTGAGCGGATAGCCAACATATCTGGTCCCGCATAGGGGTATTCATCATCAACATAATACTCAAACATAAATGATTTTCGCCACTGATCATTCTCTTTGTCTTCATCAAAAAGATTTAGCATAGACTCTCCTTGCATATATTCAGGAGCATTCACTCCTGCCAATTCTAGAATAGTTGGAGCCAAATCTATATTTAAAGCATTTTCATTAATTACCGTACCTGCCTTAATTTTTTCTGGATATCTTATTAGCATAGGTATTTTCATAGAATTTTCATAAGCAATACGCTTATCCCAATAACCATGCTCCCCCATAAAATAACCATTGTCACTACTGTAGATAATGACAGTATTCTCCAATTCATCCATCTCTTCAAGAGTTTGAATGACTTTACCAAGAGATTCATCTACAGCCAATAAAGTTTCTAATAGACTCTTAAACTTATATCCTTTAATTGGCCAAGGTTTTGGAGCTATGGTGTCTGAGCGAACATACTGCTTCCATTTAGAATCCCATGCTTTAATACGTTGCCATTCAGGTTTCCCTGCAAAGTTTTCTAGATGCGTACCATAAGGAGGTGTAGGCAGGCTGTCATTTTTAAAAATTTTATTATGTCTTGGTGCTGGAGAATGGTTTTCATGCACCGCTTTATGCCAAAGATTTAAACTAAAAGGTTTATTGGGATCTCTTTCTTTTTTTAGCCAATCAATTGCTTTGCCCGTTAAAATATCTGTCATATACCCTTTTTCCTGATACTCCTTACCATTATCATTTACCATAGGGTCAAAATATTCTCCTTGCCCAATAAAGCTGTACCAATAATCAAATCCAGGCCTGATATGTTTTTCTCCCTTAAAGTGTGCCATGTGAATTTTACCCACATGAGCTGTTTGGTAACCAGCACTTTGCAAATGTTGATTGTATGGTTGATAGGTTTCCCAATCTGGATCAACATGCTGATTATTTTGATTAACACCATGTATATGCGGATATGTTCCTGTTAAGAAACTCGCTCTAGATGGTGAACAAATGGATTGTGTAACATAATAGTTTTCAAAGATTGCTCCTTCATCTTGTAAACGCTGCATGTTTGGTGTTTTAAGAAATGGATATCTACCACTAGATTCTAATGCATCAAAAGGTTGATCATCTACCAAAATAAATAAAAAGTTAGGCTTTTTAGCTGTTTCTTGTTGAGCGCAAGAAAAGAAGGTACTTGCAACAACAAATAATAAAAGTATTGTTTTATAGTTGTTTAAAAATTTCATAATCTATTTTTTACCAGAATGCAATTAAAATGATGACACAAAAAACAATAAGTAAGTAAGACCAAAATCTATAGCTTTTATAAACTGCTTGTTGCTTTAAATTAATGGTTTCTCTTTTAAATTCTGCTAAAGAGAAGGTTAGGTTTTCAGTCTTCTCAAGTGGTGGTTTTTTAGTCGCTAAACTAACTACTACCATAACCAACATACTCCACACAAAATAATATGGCACTGTTAGTAAAAAGTGTATGTCACCAAAAATTGAATGTCCGTTGTTTACGGTAAAAATAATATTGGCTATTCCTAGTAAAATTCCTGCTATTAAACCAGAGAAAGCGCCAGTTGCATTGGTTCTTTTCCAAAAGATTCCTAAAATAAATGCAGCTACAATTGGCGGTGCCATAATTGATAACATTTCTTGATAGTACTTTAATAGCGTTCCAAATTGCTTTCCAATTTGTGGCGCCCACATTACAGCAATGATTAATACTGTAATAGAAGCCGTTTTTCCAACTCTTACTTTTTGTTTTGATGTACTTTCTGGCTTTATTTTATTATAAAAATCCATCGTAAAAAGTGTTGCAACTGAATTTAACAACCCACTTAACGAAGATGTTAATGCAGCTACCATAGCAGCCATCATAAACCCAATAAGCACATTGGGTAATAATTCCATAATTAGGTTTGGATAAACCATATCTGGCTTTGGTAATTCTGGGAATAATTTAATAGCCATTACTCCAGGAATAATGATTAGAAACAATGTTAGCATGGTTAAAAAACCAACCAATAAAACTCCTTTACGTCCTTCATCAATAGATTTTGCTGTAAGTACACGTTGCACCAATTGTTGATTGTTTCCCCAAAAGAATAGTCCTAAAATTGGAATCCCAACAATCATTCCCAGCCAAGGTACAGATGAATCATTATTTGGTCTTACAAGCTTCATTAAAACATCTCCTTCAGTCAGTAATTCTTTTACATATTCTGCACCGCCATTATAGATTGCATAAAAAGTTAAAATCACGGAACCTACCAAAAGAAAAACACCTTGCATTAAGTCAACTCTAATAGCAGCAGATAGACCTCCTGGTATGGTGTAAGCAGCCACTACAATTGCAAATATGATTGACAAGGTTAATATTGAAGCCTCTGGAAACACCAATTTCATTACCATTGCAGCAGCATATAAAGAACCTGCTGCATCTAAGAAGATATTTACAATAATGGTGATTGCCGAAAAATAATACCTAGAAGCTACATTAAACCTTTTTTCAAGAAACTCAGGAATAGTAAATATTTTGGATTTAATGTAGAATGGTAAAATAAACCAAGCAAAAAATATCATAACCAAAACCGAAATCAGGTTGTAATTAAAAACGGCAATCCCTGTACTATAGGCATCACCAGCTTGTCCAATTAATGTTGAACTAGATATACTAGCGGCAAAAAGAGAAAAACCAATAACTGGCCAAGTCATCCCTCTACCAGCGAGAAAATACGATTTTTCATCCTTACTTTTACTGTATTTAACACCTAGGTAAACTATAAAAAGAAAATAAAGTATGATAATAACAATGTCTGCCCAAGAAAGACCATTTACCCAATTTGGGCCATTGGTAATAATATTATTTGCTAGCATATTTTATGAATTTTGTTCTTTACTAAGTGTAAAATCAATTAATTCATTTACATCACAAGTTGCCAAACCTATGTATTTATCTGCTCCTCCATAATACACATACAAAGTATCATCTACAATCATATTTCCAGTCGGAAAAACACAACCTTTATAATAGCCTTCAATTTCATAATCGAATTCTGGTTCCATAATATAGTCTTTAGTTCTACCAATTACTTTGGTTGGGTCTTCTAAGTCTAACATTACAGCACCAACTCTATAGTATCCTAAACCTCCATTTTCTACACCGTGATATAATACTAACCAACCTCTATCAGTCTTTAAAGGAGGTGTGCTTCCACCTACTTTTTCTTCCCATCCACCATCAATTCCACCTATAAGGATAGTACTAGGTTCTTTCCATACTAACATATCATCACTAAAGCGAATCCAAACTGCTGGCTTGCTTACACCATATTCTTCTCCAATCCATTCTTTTGGCCTGTGTAACATGGCATATTTTCCGTTGATTTTCTCTGGAAATAAAATGACATCTCTATCATCTAAGTTAGAATCTGTAATTCTTCCTAATTTTATCCATTCTTTAAAATCTTTAGTCATCGCTAAAGCAGAGTTTGCCATATTATTATTTATAAAATGTGGTGCATGATCTCCATGATCTTCTGTTAAAACCTCATCATGAGCAAATTTCCAATATTGTCCAGGAGGAAAAGGCCTGTAGGCATAGGTTACATAATAATAATCATCAAACTTTACAATTCTAGCATCTTCAATACACCCCATATCTGGACCATCTTCACTTGGGCCTAAAACTGGTCTATCAGACACACGTTTAAAATTTTCTCCATCTTCACTTACTGCTAAACCAAATCTTATGACATGGTCTTCATCATCTCCTGCAGCTCTATAAAGCATATAGAATTTTCCATTATCATAATACACTCCAGGGTTACAAACTACAAGGTTCTCCCAATCGTTTTTTGGATTTGGAGTTAATATTGGATTTCCTGCAAATTTTTTAAGTTTCATCAGTTTAGAAATATTTATTAGTAAATTTTTATTTGCACAATATTAATTTGATATTAGAAAATAAAGGTTTTCAAATAGGTCAATAAGGATAAATAGATGGTCAACCTGATAACTAAAGGGGGGATTCAACCTAAATCTTTGTATTATGGTACTAGGTATTGCAATATTCGCGTAGACACTCCAATGGGTTTTAATGACCAAAGGTCAGTTTAAAGATAACTTTGCCCAATAAACAAACCTAATAAAGCATCAAGCGAATTAAATTTGTTGCCTATAAGCCTATATTCTCAAATTGAATAGATATGAATAAATTCTTTCTCTTACTATGCCTAATTCCCGTTTTTGGAAACTGCCAGAGTGATACTGGTCAATCACAAAAACCCAATATTATTTTTATACTTTCTGACGACCATGCCACAAGTGCTATTTCAGCTTATAATGATAGATATAAAGGTATAGCACCTACCACTAATATAGACAAGATAGCTGATGAAGGAGCCGTATTAATAAACGCATTTAGCACCAATGCCATTTGCGGCCCCAGTAGAGCATCTATTGTAACCGGAAAATACAATCATATAAATGGTTATTACAAAAACTATCAAGGTGGTTATTTTGATGGAACTCAATGGACCTACCCAAAAGCACTTCAAAATTCCGGCTACCAAACCGCCTTAGTTGGCAAATGGCATTTGGCTTCAGAACCACGAGGGTTTGATTATTACAAATATCATATTGACCATGGTGAACAAGGTGTGTATTGGAATCCAACCTACAGCGAAAATGGTATACCAGTAAACGAAAAAGGGTATGCAACAAATTTAACCACCGATTTTGCTCTAGAATGGCTAAAAAATAAAGAAAGTGATAAGCCATTTTGTTTACTACTTCAATATAAAGCACCCCATAGAGAATGGGCCCCGGACAAAAAATATGAAGAGTTATGGGAACATGAAGATTTACCGCTTCCGGACACTTTTTATGACGACTATAAAGGCAGGGAACAAACTGCAGGCGACACCCATATGACGATGGATTTCTTCAATAGAAGAGACATGAAATTAATGCCTCCGGATTCACTTACTAAAAAAGAAACAAGAAAATGGCTAGATTTTGGAAATAATCCCAATGAAGTTGTTTTACCTAACGTTAGTTTAAAGGGAAAGGCTTTAAAGGAATGGAAATATCAAAAATACATTAAAGACTATCTAGCGACCATTAAATCAGTTGATGATAATATTGGTAAGGTTCTAAATTATTTAAAGGAGAACAATCTTGAGAAAAATACTATAGTTATTTACGCTTCGGACCAAGGGTTCTTTTTGGGGGAACATGGCTGGTTTGACAAACGATTCATGTATGAAGAATCGTTACGCATGCCTTTTGTAATACGTTATCCAGAAAAGATTAAACCCAAAACTGTAATTGCTGATGTAATATCAAATATAGATTTGGCTCCTACTGTATTAGATATGGTTGGTGTAGACATCCCAAAAGAAGTACAAGGTAAAAGTTTTTTTAAACAATTAAGTGGTATCCCGAATACTGAATGGCGCCAATCTATGTACTATCACTACTACGAATACCCATTTTGGCACCATGTCCAGCCTCATTATGGTATAAGAACAGATAGATATAAACTCATTCATTTTTACTATGATGTGGATGTTTGGGAGTTCTATGATTTAGAGAATGACCCCAATGAATTAAACAATTTGATTGAAGACAAGTCCTATCAACTACTCATTTCAAATTTAAAGGACGAATTATATAGCTTAAAAAAGGAATATGGCAACAACCTTAGTTTAGATGAATTGCGAAAAATATCCGATACAAATTTTGGAGGTTTGGAGTCTCACAAAAAGAAATAAAAACTACTAATTTAAGACCCCTATAATGATAAGAAATATCTTTTTACTGATAGCTTTATTTAGCCTAGTATCATGCAAATCAGTTAATGGTCAAAACAAAGGAAATACGCCCAATATTCTGCTTATAACGTTAGATGATATGAATTGGGATTCGGCAGGAATTTATGGCAATACAATTCCAGACCTAACACCTAACATAGATCGATTAGGAAACGAAGGTTTGGTTTTTGAAAATGGTTATGTGCAAGTCTCTAACTGTTCTCCTTCAAGAAGTGTTATTCAAACCAGTTTATACCCACATCAAAGTGGTATGAGAGGGTTTTACTATGTACAGCCAGAGCACAAAACCTTGCCCGAGATTTTAAAAGAACAAGGCTTCTACACCGGAGTAATTAACAAAGCTCCAGATTCAAGTTTAAGTCCGGATTTTGATTTATTTTGGAATACTACACTTGGATTTAAAGGTATAGAAAAGCGATCTGCGGAGGCGTATAGTAAACTAGTAACTAAGTTCTTTAGTAACGTAAAAAATTCTAATAAGCCATTTTATTGTGTGGTAAATGTAGCCGATCCACATAAACCTTTTTTTAATGATATGGCTTCCAGAAAGAAAGGGTTTGATAAGTTTAAGCCGTCTAAGATCTACACAAAAGACGATGTTGAAATACCGGGGTTTTTGCCTAAAAACCCAAGGATAAAGCAGGAAATGGTAAACTATTACAATTCTGTAAAAAGAGGGGATGATTGTGTTGGGGCTATATTAAAGACATTAGACAGCAGTAGTTTCTCAGGGAACACCATTGTTATTCTTTTATCGGATCACGGAATGCCATTACCGTATGCTAAATCTACAACTTATCAAAACGGCCTACGTGTTCCTTTTATAGTTCGCTGGCCCAATAGTATAAATCCTAATACTAGAAATACTAAAGATTTAGTTTCAGCAATAGATATTGCGCCAACTATTTTGGATATGTTAAATATAGATATTCCGTCACATTTTGAAGGAACGTCGTTCAATCCAAAAACAGTTAATAAATCAAATAAATATGTTTTCGGGCAATTTGATGAAAATGCAGGTGGTATTCCAAGACCCTCGCGAACTGTAATTACAAAAAAATACGGTTACGTATTTAACGCTTGGGCTACTGGAAAATATGAGTTTAAATCAGCTTCAGCATCTCATACATCATTCAAAACCATGAAAAAATTGGCAGAAACAGATTTAGAAGCTGAAAAACGCTTCAATCATTGGTTATATAGGGAATCTGAAGAGTTGTATGACTATGAAAAAGACCCAAATGCACTTAATAACCTTATTGATGACCCAAATTACAAAGAGATTGTTAGAGAACTTCGGACTGCTCTAGAAAATCATATGAAAGCCACTACTGATTACGTCCTAGGAGCATTTGAGAATAAAGGCAACACACAATTTTTAAATAATTGGATGAAAAACCAAATTAAGGAGGCTAATCATAGAAATGAAACCATTAAATGGAAACGTCCTAGTAATATTAGTGGACCCACAAAAGGAAATATAAAACTATATCAAGTAAAAGATTAAAACTTAAACAAAAAATGAATTTATATCCACTAAAATTTACACCTATTTCTAAATACAGACTTTGGGGAGGAAATAAACTAAACAAGGTTTTAAACAAAGGATTTAAAGGGGATAACAACGGCGAATCTTGGGAAATATCAGATGTAAAAGGTGATGAAACCAAGGTAGCTAATGGCGAATTTTCCAGAAAAACCCTTAAAGAATTGACGGAACAATTTAAAGGGCAGTTATTAGGGGACAATGTCTATAAGACTTTTGGAACCGAATTCCCACTGCTTATTAAGTTTATTGATGCTAAAACTCCATTATCTATCCAAGTACACCCACATGACCATATAGCTAAAGAGCGTCACGATTCTTTTGGAAAGAATGAAATGTGGTATATCATGGATGCTGATGACAGCGCAGAGATTATTGTTGGTTTTAACAAACAGTTAGACAAGAACTCCTATTCCAAATATTTAGAAAACAATAAGGTTTTAGAAGTTTTAAACTCTGTAAAAACCAAAGCTGGCGATGCTTTTAATATCCCAACAGGTAGAGTACATGCTATTGGTGCTGGGGTACTGCTTGCAGAAATTCAACAAACGTCCGATATCACCTATCGTATTTACGATTATGATCGAGTAGACAAAACTACAGGAGAAAAAAGAGAACTACATAATGATTTAGCTTTAGATGTACTGGATTTTGAGGTGCAGGAGGCGTACACAACTGCCTATAAGACGGAAAGTAATGTTTCTAATAAGTTGATTCACACCCCCTATTTTAAAACCAACATCATTTATCTTACAAAAGAAATAAACAAAGATTATACCAAAATAGATTCTTTCGTGATTTATATCTGTACAGAAGGTTGTTTAGAAATTACCGTTGATAATGCCAATTATTCTTTAGCCAAAGGAGAGAGTATTTTGATTCCGGCTATTATTAACCAATTAAAGCTAACACCTCAAAAAGAATCTAAAATTTTGGAGGTTTATTACTAGTCCCTTATGACAAACGAAGATTACATTATTGAAATATTGCTAAAAGCTGAAAAACTAGGGGTTCGGAAAGATGTTTTAAAAGAGGTTTCAAAAGTTTTAGAAGAGAGAGAACCCGACGCAAACACCATCTCAAGCATATGACCTTAGTTTTAAAAAAGTAAAATCACAAATAACCTGATTGTTTGAGTTAAGTTTCTCATCTAATGAATGAAGATAATTTGAATAATCAATATATACTTCTAAAGAACAATGTTTAAGTTAAATAAATTTGGTGTTCAGAGTTACTGTTTTAGGAACTATAAGGATAATGCCATTGTTGCAAAAAAAGTTAAGGAAATAGGATTGGATTCAATTGAAATATGCGAAGTCCATGCAGACTTTAATGATCTAGCAAATTGGAAAGAGGTAATAAAAATTTATGAATCCCATAATATTTCAATTGTATCAATTGGTGTTCAGACTTTTGTAGGCAATGACAAAGAAAGGTTATGGTTTGAGTGTGCAGCAACTGCAGGTGCAAAATACATAAGTGCCCATTTTGAAGTAGACTCTTTTGAAAAAGCAATTCCAAAAGTCAAAAATTGGTGCGATGAATTTGGCATAAAAGTGGGCTTACACTGTCATGGTGGATATAAATTTGCGGGCTCGAATGACGTTATTGATTATCTCTTAAAATTAGGAGGACCGCAGATTGGTTTGTGTCTTGATACTGGCTGGGCAATGCAAATTGGTCCAGAACATGGCAATCCATTAGATTGGGTAAAAAGATATGGGGACAAAATTTATGGGGTTCATTTTAAAGATTTTACTTTTGATAGCAATGCTCAGTGGCGTGATGTTGTAATTGGTAAAGGAAATTTACCTTTAAGGGAGTTTGTTCAAACATTAGACAAAATAAATTTTAATGGCGTGGCTGTAATTGAATACGAGGCTAACTCGGATAATCCAGTTTCCTCCTTGCAAGAATGTGTAAAGAGTATGAAAAATTGCTTAGTATAGTTGTCAAAAATTGGCATAAACCTAAAATCATCAAATTTATTAATAAAAAAATATCATATTAATTTTACAATAAGTGCAACAAAATGTATTCTACCCATACTTCCACAGAATTTCGCACAACAAATTTAAGACGTCAAAGTAAATATTGGGATAATGGATGTAGAACACTCTATATTTAATTAGATAATCCATTATTATAATATACATTTTTAGAGTTTTTCATGGTAATACGGCCATCATTAACTATATTTGATTTTGCATTCAAATAAATTCATTTAAGTTCATTATTTATTAAAAACACTTTTGGTGAGTTATTCGGTGAGTTCAAACACCAAAACTACCTTAAATTTTTGAATATCAATTGATTAATATACAGGTTCGAGCCCCAGCCCGGTCAACCAAAATCCCAATTGATATCGAGAGCTTAAAGCTTCAACTAAGTTGTTTTTTTTTGTAATTAAAATTAAAGAATCTAACAAATACCAATTTTGCATAAATCTCCCTAAATTCTCTTAAAATCGTTAAATAATTGTTAAAAAGGGGCTAATTCGGAGTCACTGAAATTTCAGGCAGTTTTTAGACCCCATAAAACCTAGAAAAAATAAATTCTGGATAGTTCCTCTTTCTCCGCAAAAGAAACCCGCAACAAATGTTGCGGGTTTTTTATTTTTAAAAGCGCTGAAAACACCTTTTCAGAAGTGAATAAATATAAAAAACCTAACAAGCGCAGCTTGGTGAGGGTTTTATGCTTGTACAGGATAGCCTGTTGGGGATATCTAATCCCTCCCTCTCCACAAGAAACATGTCAAATTCCACTAAAAGCCTTTAAACATTTTGTTTTTGCCCTTTTTAATTTAAACAGTTTCATAGAAAACTATTTTATATCAAACAAAAAAGTAAATGCTGTACGGCATTTACTCATTCTAACTGATAGCTATTATATTGTAAAATATTGATAACAAAGTATTTATATTTAAATTATTTTGTAATTTCAAGGAGACATATGTCTTGAACCTATGAAAAATGCATTTTCATTTTTTATCTGTATAACAAAGTATTTTATAAATAATAACCCTTTTAATGAGCTTTAAACCACTACTCTATTTATTGATTTTTAGCATTTTATCAATTCCTGTAAATGCTCAAACAGACTCGCTTTTTATGAAACAAAAAAAAGAAAAAACGTTTCTTCAAAAGGCCATTTTACCTGCTTCTTTAATAGTTGGAGGGTCTTTACTAAGTGGAAGTCATTTTGAAAAGGATTTTCAAAGAGAAGTACGACATACTGTAGGAAACAATTATGCTTTCGAGATTGATGATTACACGTTATATGTTCCAATTGTAGAAATGTATGCAGCCGATGCTTTAGGTGTGCAATCCAAAAACCATTGGTTCGACCAAACTAAAAACCTTGTAATTGCCAATATAGTTTCTGATTATATTACATTTAAATTAAAAGTATGGACCAAAAAACGTAGACCCAACGGAGACGACGATTTAAAATCTTTCCCTTCCGGACATACGTCGCGTGCATTTACAAACGCTGGTATTTTATATCATGAGTTTATAGACACTTCTCCATTTTTAGCCTACAGCGGTTATGCTTTTGCTACAACAACTGGGGTATTTAGGGTAATGAACAATGCACACTGGGTTAGCGATGTTATTGTCAGTTCCGGCATCGCTATTTTAGTAACAGAATTGGTTTATTTATTACACCCTATTATTAAATGGAACCCCTTCAAGAATACAAAAGGTATTAGTTTTATACCGAGAATTGACAATGAGCATTACGGTTTTTATTTAAGCATGAATTTTTAGCACCTGTACTAATGACTCATGTTATGTTAACGAGAATAAATATCCTAAAAATTTGCCTTTGTATAAAGCATTAATAAAGGAAAATAATTAAGTCTAATACCACTGGATATAGTAAGGTATACATCCAACTATGAAGTTTCGTTTTTGGTGTTATTGCATCTTCGCACATGATACTATATTTAGTATTTGAAAATAGTAAATTCTTTAATACAAAATATTGCGAACCTTAAAATTTATATGCATGTACTGGATTTCTTTCTGGGATATGTAGCACAAAGCTAAAGCCATAGGTCACCCACCAAAATTAGCACGAGAGGAATGGTGTAAAGGCAATATGATAAAGTATCTTGAAACTTTAAAGGAGAAAGCAAAAGTTGTTGCGTAATTAAAACTTACTGTACTCTATTAAACCCAAAATAACCCATAGGTTAATTTGGGTTTTATATTGATTGAAACATATTAGAAAAATATAACGCAATACGTTATATTAATATCAAGTAAAAACTATATATTTAACATTCAATTCTATTCCCTATGAACCGAATTAAAGAAGTACTTGAAGCTAAAGGAATCAAGCAAGTTTGGTTAGCAGATAAACTTGGTAAAAGTTTTAATACAGTTAATGGGTATGTGCAAAACAGAAACCAACCAAGTTTAGAAGTACTATATAAAATAGCAGAAATATTAAACGTAGACCCTAAAGTGTTGTTAGACACAAAAAAATAATGCGCTATAATTAGCAAAACGTATGAACAAAAAAGACATACTCAATAAAATAAAATCCTTAGAAGGCTTAAACCAAGACGAACGTGCTTATTTGGTGAACTTAGTAAATACCAAAAAAAAATACGGCTTAGTGTGGGAAGACAAACCTGAAGACGTAGAAGAAGAGTTGCGCACCAAACTACCTGTACTGCAAGAAGTAAAAGAACGCGCTATCGTTAATGATACCGAAGAGCAACAAAACCCTAATCATATACTAATAGAAGGCGACAACCTACACGCCTTAACGGCACTCACTTTTACCCACGAAAACAAAATAGACCTCATTTATATAGACCCACCATACAATACAGGAAAGAAGGATTTTATATATAACGACCATTATGTAGATAAAGAGGATGCTTACCGCCATAGCAAGTGGATTTCTTTTATGGAAAAACGTTTAAGAATTGCACATAAAATGTTAAAAGATGATGGCGTGATTTTTATTTCTATTGATGAAAATGAATGTCATAACCTTAAGGTTTTACTTGATGAAATATTTGGTGAAAATAATTTTGTTGAGCAAATTATATGGAACAAAAGAATACCTAAAAACGACAAAGGAATCGGTAACATTCACGAGTCTGTACTTTTGTACGCAAAACGTTATAGTTCTCAGCATATTTTTTCACAAAAGAAAGATGGTATTGAAGATGTAAATGAGTTCGTTAAATCTTTAAAAAGAAAAAAACTTAAAATCGAGTTAGCTGAAAAGGAAATTAAGAAGTTTTTTAAGAAAAATGATTACGATAGAGGTATAACATTGTATAACTCATTTGATTCAGATTATAAACTATGGGGTAAAATAAATGTTAGTTGGCCTAATGCAAAAACTGTAGGCCCTAGGTATGATGTGCTACACCCTAAAACCCTGAAACCAGCTAAAGTTCCAGATAGAGGCTGGAGATTTACTAAAGACACCTTTGAAGAAATGTTAGACTATAATAATGTGGTTGAAAGATATGACGGTTCATTTGTCTGCGGTAAAGTTTGGTTTGCCAAGGATGAAAACACACAACCTAGTACTATAAAGTATCTAGAAGATGTTAATAGTTTTTTATTAAGGTCAATCATAAGTACAAAAAGTGATGGCAGTAATGAGTTATTAGAAATACTTGGAGAAAGTAAATTTGATTATCCTAAACCCACAGATTTAATTAACAGATTGATAGATTCCGTTGATTCAAAAGATTTAGTAGTATTGGATTTTTTCGCGGGTTCAGGAACAACGTTGCATACGCTATTAAATTTAAATTCAGAAGACAACGGTTCTAGACAAGGTATAATTGTTACGAATAACGAAAACAACATTGCAAAGGAAGTTACCTATGAGCGTAATAAACGTGTAATAGAGGGATTTACCAGTACTAAAGGCGAGCAGATAGAAGGATTAAAAAACAACAATCTTCGCTATTACAAGACTGCTTTTGTTGATAGAGAGCCCTCATTAAGTAATAAGCGTCAATTAACCCAATTAGCAACAGAGTTGTTATGCATAAAAGAAGATTGTTATTTAGAGATAACTAGTGCCTTAGAAAAAGAATCTTGGCACAAACTATTTACCAACAATCAAGGGAAATATGTATATGTCGTATACGACGATATGTATATAGAAGAAGCAATCGAAGCCTTAACTGCATTTGTTACAAGCCAAGCTATAGAAAGTACAATAAAAGTATACGTATTTGCCAATGGCCAATACGCGTACCACGAGGAGTTTGAGGTAATAGCAGATAATATAACGCTTGCGGCATTACCTGATGCTATTTACAAGGCTTATCAAAATGTATTGCCTAAAGAAAACAAAGAGTTTGTTCCTGTATTGGAAGATGATATTTTAGAAAATGAATAAATAATGATTGTATCAAGGTGTATAAATGAATAAAAGAGATATAATTAATAAAATAAAAGTTTTAGACGGTCTAACACAAGATGAGCGTGGGTACTTAATTAATTTAATAAACACTAGAAAAAAGTACGGTTTAGTTTGGGAAGATAAACCAGAAGAAGTTGAAGAGCAACTTCGTAAACAGCTGCCTATTTTAAAAGAAGTAAAAGAACGTGCTATAATTAATGAAAGTGATTTAAATAATAATCCTAACCATATTCTAATTGAAGGAGATAATTTACACGCACTTACGGCTCTTACGTTTACTCATAAAGGCAAGATTGAACTCATATATATCGACCCACCTTATAATACGGGAAATAAAGATTTTCTTTACAATGACAATTTTGTCGACAAAGAAGACGCTTACCGTCATAGCAAATGGTTGTCATTTATGAGTAAACGTTTGCAAA
Organism: Algibacter luteus; assembly: GCF_030344935.1. Classification (NCBI taxonomy): domain Bacteria; kingdom Pseudomonadati; phylum Bacteroidota; class Flavobacteriia; order Flavobacteriales; family Flavobacteriaceae; genus Algibacter; species Algibacter luteus. The sequence goes on from NZ_CP128313.1 coordinate 2,627,972, forward strand.
TATCAAAAGAGTTGCTTAGTGATAGTGGGAAGGTAGTTATAAGCATTGGTTATCAGGAACTGCATAACCTATTACTACTGGTTAAAGAAGTTTTTTATGGAAAACAAGTTGTTACAATTACAGTACAAACTTCCGGAGGCAAACCATCATCTGGCTTTAATTACCTTCAAGAATATTTAGTTTATATAGTTAATGATGATTTTAAATCAAAAGAGCTCACTTTTTCAGGTGGTGTTTCTCGAAGCCCATTTGAAGGTTTGACCTTGAGTACTTTTTCTAAGATTCAAAGACCAAATCAAGTATATCCAATATTTGTCGACAAAAAAACTGGTAAAATTTTAGGTACAGGTCCTTCTCTAACAGAATTAATTAGACAAAACAAATTTACAGAAGCTAAAGAAAATTACAAATACGAAACTGATTCGATTCCCGATAATGCTCGTGCAATTTGGCCTATTACTAGTAAAGGTAAGAATTGTGTTTGGCGTCTAGTTTCAGATAGATTGATTTCAGATTGGGATAAAGGCTATATAAAAGTTACTAAAAGAAAACCTAATATAAACAAAAATGAATATAGTATTCAGTATTTGCCGTCAGGCGTAATAGATAAAATTGAAAAAAAAGAACTTAAAGTTATAGGTAGTGAAAAGGGTTTGCCAACTTTAAAATTTGGCGCAAATCTTACCGTTGGTGGTGATGTTCCAACTATATGGTCTGAAAAAAAATTCTTCACGAATAAAGGTTCCACATTGCTTAGAGATATAATAGGAAATTCTTCGTTTCCTTATCCAAAACCTATTGATTTAATTAAAGAAGTAATATTAAATACCGTTAATAAGGGTGATTTTATTCTTGATTTTTTTGCAGGCTCAGGTACTACACTTCAAGCTGCAATGGAAATAAATAGCTTAAATGACGAGAACCTTAATGTAATTCTAGTTACTAATAACGAAAATAATATTGCAAAAAATGTCACATATGAACGTAGTAAAAGTGTAATTCAAGGTTATACCGAAACGAAAGGAGAAAAAGTAGATGGCTTAATAAATAACAACTTACGCTACTACAAAACCACATTTGTAGAAAGGAAGCCTTCTTTAAGGAATAAACGTAAACTAACAAAATTGGCAACAGAGTTATTATGTATTAAGGAAGATTGTTATTTAGAAACAACTAGTCTACTTAAAGACCAAGATTGGCATAAACTATTTACCAATAATAAAGGAAAGTATGTTTATGTGGTATACGACGATGTGTATATTGAAGAGGCTGTAGAAGGTTTAACGGAATTTGCAAAAAGACATACACTAGAAGAAAAGATAAAAGTATATGTATTTGCTAACGGTCAATATGCTTACCACGAAGAATTTGAGGAGATATCAGAAATTATTACACTAGCAGCGCTTCCAGAGGCTATTTATAAGGCGTATCAAAATGTATTGCCAAAAGAAAATAAAGAGTTTGTTCCTGAGCTAAACGAAGAGGACACGAATGTAGAACTAAAATTAGATTTGCAGTAAATGATTACACTTAGAAAATACCAAGAAGAAGCAGTAGACCGCTTATTAAGAGATACGTATAGCTTACTTAAAAAACCTGGTGCACACCATAAAATGGTGCTTAAAGCCCCAACAGGTGCTGGTAAAACCGTAACAATGGCGGCATACCTTAACCAATTGTGTAACGAAATTCAAGACCGTTTAGATGTGCCTAAACGCAAAGTGGCATTTATTTGGTTTGCGCCCAACCAATTACACTTACAAAGTTACCTCTCGCTTAAAGATTATTTTGAGGAGTTACGCACCATAAAGCCAATACAGTTTGAAGACATTACAGCTGGCAAACTACAACCTAACGAAATGTTGTTTATTAATTGGCAATCGGTAAACAAAGCCAATAACCTATACATCAAAGAAAATGAGCAAGGGAAAGACTTAATAAAATTTGTATACAACGCAATGCTTAATGATATTGAAATTGTATGCATCTTAGACGAAGCCCACTATCACGCAAACGGTAAAAAAGCAAAAGAGCTACTACAAAAAATAAACGCTAAGATAGAAATAGATGTATCTGCTACACCTTTATTTAAAAGTGATTATGGCTATACCATAAGGCGTGATGAGGTCATAGAAGCAGAAATGATTAAAAAGAATGTAATCTTAAACCCTGCTTTAGACCACCATAACCAACAAGGGCGTTCTTTAAATCAAGTATTATTAGATGAAGCCTTAAAAAAGCGCAACGAAATTGCGCAAGCCTATAAAGAACAAGGTACTAATATCAACCCTTTGTTGTTGATACAGTTACCTAACGAAACAAAAAAAGAATCAGCTTTAGATAATCAAATTATAGAAGAGGTAGAAACCTATTTAAAAGTAAAAGATATTACTACCCAAAACCACCGTTTAGCGGTTTGGCTAAGTAAGGAAAAATCAAATTTAGATGCCATTGAAGATGCAGATTCCTTTACAGATGTATTGCTATTTAAACAAGCGATAGCCTTAGGTTGGGATTGTCCTCGTGCAGCTGTGTTGTTAATATTTAGAGAAATAAAGCAAGAGCATTTTGGGATACAAACCGTTGGTAGAATATTGCGTATGCCAGAGCAAAAACATTATGTAAATCCTATTTTAAATAATGGCTATGTTTATACAAATTTAAGTAAAGATGTTATTCATATTGTACAAGAAGACATCGATTATATTGTTCAAAACAGAGCAACACGTATAGAGAATTATCAACCCTTAGCATTAGATTCAACTTTTGTAAATACGCGTCTAACACGTAATCGTTTAGGGTCTAAATTTAGAAAGTGTTTATACCAAGCAGCAGAAGCGTATTTTGGTTTAACTAGAGATGCAACACAAACCAACGGTTTAACTATTGAGGAGTTTAATAAAAAACAATTAGCTACCAAATTTATAGAATTAGATGTGGACCAAATAGAAATTCCTATCCCTAAAGATGTAGAATTAGCCATTGTAGAAGGAGCTACACGAGTAGAAGACAAAGAGAAGTTTGCGAAAACAACTAATGAATTAAACGTATTGTTTCGTCAGTTTTGTAGAGACCACGTTGGTGGTTATGCAAAAGCAGATTCTACACCAGTATTAGAGTTAGGTTTAAAAATGTTATTTGAAGACTATGTCTTAATGGATGAATTTAGAGCCATTAAAGTCATCTTATTTGAAAATCACAGACCTAAACTTGTAGAGTTAATTGACCAAGCATTAGAAAAACACGAGGCATTATTACAGCAGAAAGCGGCTCAAATGTCTAAGCGTGTAGAACATACGCAATGGGATGTCCCCAAAGAGCGTATTTTTAATGAGTATTACCAATTTAGGAATGTAGAACAGCACGCTTTAGAACCTTTTTACGAATATACAAGTGCCAGCAGACCAGAACGTGAATTTGTAAGTTTTTTAGAGCAGCACAAAACACATTTAGAATGGTGGTATAAAAACGGTGATAAAAACAAAGAAGATTTCGCAGTAACCTATGAAGATGTAAACGGGGTTACACGTGGTTTTTATGTAGATTTTGTTATCAAATTAAAAAACGGAAGTATTGCCTTGTTCGATACTAAAACATTAGATTCAGACCCAAATTTCGCAAGAAAGCATAATGCTTTATATCATTATTTAAAAGAAAAATCAACAACAGATAAACCGTTAATGGGTGGTGTAATTGTACCACGTAGCAAGTCAGATTACAGCGTATGGAAATATGCTGATAATTTAATAGATAAAGCAAACGACACAACAGGTTGGGTAGCATTCGACCCATCCTTACTAACTTAAAACTGCTATAATATGAGTAACAAAGGACTAGATTCATTATTTATACACTATGGCATTCGTAAAGACGATATGGCAACTATTGAAACCATTTGCGCTAAATACGAAATAGACCCAGAGTGGTTAAAAGAGTATCTGTTAAAAGGCTATCACGAAAAAAAGATTAAAAACGAGGACTTAGATGAAAAGGCATTGAAGAAAATGATGGAGAAAGCCCTTCAAAAAATTAAATAGTTATGCTTATAAAAAAGATAAGAGCTAAAAATTTTAAAACCTATCTAGAACTCGATTTAAATCTAGAAACCGACCCAGACAAACCTATTGTTTTAATTGGTGGTGCAAATGGTGGTGGTAAAACAACATTTTTTGATGCTATTTATGGCGCATTATATGGTCTTAATATCAAAAACGAAAGAGATTTTATAGAGTTGCTTAATGCTGGTGCTTTAGGTAAAGTAGAAGAAAAAATAGAGTTAGAATTATTGTTTTCAGGTAGAGTACTCAACCAAGAACAGTCCTATGTACTTACAAGAACCTATATGCTTAATACGGCCAAAAAACCTGTAGAAAGTGTAAAGTTAAATATGAATGGTTCTATATTTCAGTATGGTACAGCAACACCTGCGGCACAAAGAGCAGAACAAGAAGCGCAAGTAAATAAAATCATAAAAGGAAATCTGCCTGAAGAATTAAGTCGTTATTTTCTATTTGATGCTATGGAGGCAGGAAACCTTTTAAAAGAAGACCGCCTTAATCGTGTGATTCGAGAAAATATTGAAAATGTTATGGGTTTCAATAGGTATTTATCTTTTGCAAAAGCAGCAGAAAGCCTAACCCAAGATTATACAGCACAAACGCTCGATTTAGAAAATGAGAAAAAAGAATATTTAGAGTTAGTAGAGCAAAAACGTAAGGAAGAAGAAGAGCTTATGGAATTGAAAGGCAAGCGTAAAGAAGCTTTAGATTTTTCAGTATCTAATAAAGAATTATACGATACGTTAAAAGCAGGTATGAACGAAGAATCTACCCTAAATAATAAAGTCAAGCAGTTAGAGGAAGAACTAAATAATTTAGACCAAGAAGAGAAACAATACAAAACAGATGTAAACGAATTTATCAAAAACTTTGAGTTACACGTAAGTCTTCCAAAATTATCAGAAGTATTACAAAATGATATTGCATTAATAGTAAATGAACGCGAGTCTTCTAATGCAGATGCATTTTCTCATCTTAACAAAGAGGTTATAGAAAATGTATTAGTAAAAGCGGTAAATGTATTATCAGAAAAAGGACATAATCTGGCAGAGGTATCTATCAGTCAGTTGGCAGATAGAGTATTAAAATCTTTAGATGATAACAATGATGATTTAGAGTATGATTATTTTCAAGCGTCAGAAGTAGAAGCCTTAAAGAAATTAGCAAACGGTAATTATCAAAACCCTTATAATTCGATTACTCACCGCAAAGAAACATTAGATAAAGACATTGCAAATGCGCATAAAATAAAAAAGCAAATAGAAGATTTAAAAGCTCAAATTACAGGTAAAGATTATTCTTTAATAAAAGCTTATGAAGAAAATGAATCAGATATAAAACGATTAAAAACATTTATAGATGATAAAAATAAAGACCTCAAAAAAATAACAAAACGTTTACAACAATTTGATATTCCTACAACGGAAGAACCAGACCCAAAATTTGAAGCTTTAAAGAAATTACAGCCATTATTTGATGAGGTTGCAAATACATTACTTAAAAATAAAAAGGATAAAATAGAAGATAAGATGAAGCAAGATTTAAATGCAAATCTCGCCGCTTATCAAGATGTAATAGACCGTGTAGAACTATCCGAAGATTTAAAAGATTTAAACTTTAGTATTTATCATAAAGCGGGTAATGAGATATATTTAAGTCAGCTCAATACAGCATCTACACAAGTAGTAGTGCAAGTATTATTAAAAGCTTTACACGAGTTTGGAGATTATGACCCACCTGTTATGATAGATACAGTAATGGGAGTTTTAGATGAAACCAGTAGAAGCACGCTTTTAGAAAATTATTTTCCAGAATTATCGCATCAGACTATCTTATTAAGTTCAGATAGTGAAGTTCGACCGGATAATGATTTACAAAAAATCGAACCTTTTATTTCAAAATGTTACACATTGTTAAGAGATAAAGAAGCTCAAAAGACAGATGTAGCAGAAGGGTATTTTGGTAACACAATAAATAATTAATAATGGAAGAAATAGCACTACATAACATTCGGCAAAGTGAAGGTTTAATAGATAGTCTTCTGCCATTAAAACATAAAATTGAAAAAAAACTCAACTTAAAGGAGTATCGTCAAGAGTCTAAACATTTAAGTCTAAACAATAATCTATTACAACGTTTAACTTTAGCAGCTGGTTTAAGCCAAAAGCATAAACGCTCTTGGGTAGATATTGAAAAACTAGCAATGGATAGTTTAAGAATCCACGAAACAACTTTTACCAAGTTTAATTTACAATTAACGTGGTCAAGCCTTATAAAGTACCGTTACAACCATTTAGATATAGATTGGTCTGTAGCAGCAAACCGTAGTCGAATTATAAACTATGAAATGCGTCAAGGTTTAAAATACCTAATGGATGATACCAACTTAGACAATTGGTTAAGCATTACGGCAAAATCTGGTAACACAGCTTTTGGTAGTGTGCCTTTTTTAGATTTAAATATTGGTATGTTTGAAGGAGATATGCCTGCAACCTTAAATTTAAACGGAAGGCAAATACCAAATACACAAATATTAATAGCAGGTTCTACAGGTTCAGGTAAGTCAAATTTATTAGCGGTATTAATGCGAGAAATGCGTTCATTAACAGTAGAAACAGCATACCCAGTAAACTTTTTATTTTTTGACTACAAAGGTGAGTTTTCAGACCCTGCTAATCGTGCTTGGTTCAATCATTTTGAAATTGATGATGATGCAATTCTAGACCCTATAAAGGAACCTTTACCATTTTCACCTTTTAAAAATTTTGAAGGTAAAACACAAAATGAAATCAATTTATATGCTTCCGAGTTATCAAATGCCATTTGTGCAATAGATAATGCACGTATGAGTGCTAATATGAGTAATCGATTAGCCGAAGCAGTTATAGCGTCTTACAGAAAAACTAAAAACAAACCAGTTTCTTTTCAAATCATTTTAGAGGAATATAACCATCTGCAAAATGAAAAAGACCGAAAGAAAGATGATAGTATTAAATCCGTTTTAAAACAACTGATTAGAAATAATCTATTTGCTAAAGATGATAACATAGACCTTATAAATAATAGTTTCATAGTTAAAATGGACGGTTACCCTAAAGATGGTCCATTAGCAAAAGCAATAGTATATTTTATAATATCTAAGTTAAATACCATTTACGAAAAGTTACCAAAGCAAGAAGTCTCAGAAGAATGTGTAGAAATTCGTCATTTTACCATTATAGATGAAGCGCATTATATGCTAGACTTTGACAACAAACCATTAAGAGATTTAATAGCAGTTGGCCGTAATAAAGGACTGAGTATCATTTTAGCAACACAAAATATGGATAGTTATAAGTCCAAATATTTCGACTTCTATGCCAATGCACAGTACCCTTTAATTATGAAACAACAATCCATTACAGATGCAGTCATCAAAGATTTATTTGGTGTTTCTGGTAATGAGTTTCAAGAAATTAAAGAAGCAATATCCGGCTTAGCATTAGGGGAATTAATTATCAAAGATGCCACAGCAATAACTTTGGGTATGGGTAAAAAGTTCAAGAAAATTAAGGTTAATAGGTTTATTTAAAGTTTTAAAACAATGATTACTTTTTTAATACTAATAATCGTCGCTTTAATAGTAGTAATAATTTATCTGCTCATAGATAGAAATAAATTGATTAACCTAAAAGATGAAGTTATAATAGATAACACTAAGGAAGAAAATGAGCAACAACCAGAAATACTTAATAAAAAATACGCAATTAAACTAATAAACAAGGAAGCAGAAGGCAATGCTTTATCGTCAATAAATACAAGTTATTCTAAGATAAACAAAGCAGTTCCGTTATGGTGGTTTAATATCTCGCCAGAAAAGTTTGAAAGCGATTTAAACCTCATATTAGCTCATAATGATGGTTTTATTTGGGTGTTTTTACCCGAAGGTTCTGTTACAAATCCTAAACGAAAATTTAGATTTCGTGAGGATAAAGGCTTAATTGAATTAAAAATATCTACACAAACTGGTTATAACTATCTAAGAGATGAATCATCTGGCGGAATTGGTTTTGGTTTTGAGCAGTTTATAAAAAAAGAATTTAAAATATAAACAAACAATAATAAATGGCATTTAATCCTAAAACAGAATATACCATAGTACCTACAGAAATTAGTATTAAAGATTTTTTTGAGTACAAAGAAGACTTCGTTACAAGACCACCTTATCAACGAAAAGCAGTTTGGAATAAAAAGAAAAAGCAAGCTTTAATGGATAGTTTGTTTAGAAGGTACTACATACCAAAATTAGTTATTAGAGAAGTACGTAAAGACGATAGCGGTACTGTGAGTGAGATTGTTGATGGCCAGCAACGTATTACAACGGTTCAAGACTTTTTTGACAATAAATATCCTTTGCCTAAAACACTTTCAGATTTGGGTGATGATTTAGCAGGTAAATACTATAAAGATTTAGATACAGAAATTAGAAAGTTTATTGATAAATCCCTTAAATATCAAGCAGATGTAATTAAAAACATAGAGGAACCTAATAATGTAGAACATCAAATTATTGCAACCGAAATATTCTGGCGTTTACAACAAGGTGAATCTTTAAATTATATGGAAGTGGCACACGCTCAATTATCGAGTTTAAGTAGAAATTTTATCGTAAAATATTCTGATGACTTAACTTTTGATTATGAAGCATACACACCTATAGACGCTAATAAAGATAAACTGGCATTTTTCAATTTATTAGATGTAGATAATGGTAGGATGAAACACCTACAATTTATGGCGCGTTTTCTATTAATTGAAAAAGAGGGCGGTTATACAGATTTAAGTGATAAGAAAATTACCGAGTTTATCAATGAATATAAAACTAAAAAGGGTATCGGAGATTATTCATTTGAAAATGAAAAAATAGCGACTAATGTAAAAACTAACCTTAATACATTTTACAGCATCTTTAAAGATGATACTATGTTAGATGATAATAACGGTATAAAAGAGTTTTCAACAGAGTATTTTATAATCTCTATATATATGTTGATTCGTCATTTAAGAATGTATTACGTTCTTGATGATGAGACAAAAACTAATATTAAAGGATTTGTATATGACTTTTACAAGAGGTGGAAAACCTATGATGAAGGTACAGATACAGATTTATTAACCTTTAGTAACAGACGTCAACAAGGTGAAACTGATTTAGAGGTAAGAGATATGATATTACGCCAAATCTTTTTTAAATATGTTTCAGATAATAATATTGAATTAAAAGAGAAGGATACAAATAGAGCTTTTTCTGAATTACAACGAATTTTAATTTATAGGAAAGGTAAAGGCTTGTGTCAACAATGTTTAAGGGAAGATGTGCCTGAAAAAGAGGCAAGAGTAAGTTGGTCAAAATATCAAGCAGATCACGTTTTACCTCATTCTAAAGGAGGTGAAACAGCTATAGAAAATGGTGAGTTATTATGTTCTTTTCATAATCTTTCTAAAGGAAATAAGACCGGTTAAAGTTATAGACTAAATTATCAAATAATTGTACGGATTAATGAATCAGGAAATACGAAACGTAGAAAATAATTAACATTTATGGCAAATTGCATTGATTGTGGAAAGTATATAAAAGACAATTATAAAAGATGTTATCCATGTAATAATGAATTTCAAAATAATAAGGAGATTATAAAACAAGATAAAAATGAACCCTCAGAGGGTGAATTATTTTTACAAGAATATTTTGAATACGAAGGTATTGCCTTTAAGACTGAGGTACCTATTTTAAAATTAAAGAATGACTCTAAGACGCATAGGGTAGCAGATTTTTACCTGCCGTATTATGGCATTTATGTAGAGTTCTTGGGCAAATGGTTTGTTTCAGAAAAAGAAAAAGATCGTTATCGAGAAAAAAAAAGAGTATATGAAGAAAATGATATACCATGCATTTTTATATATCCTGAAAATTTAGGAATCATAGAATTCATACTTCCCACTAGGGCAATTAAGGAGTTTAAGAAACATAATTTAACAAAGGGGTTATGGCTTTTTCGATTGAATTTTCTTTGGGGGTACAAACGTGATAATATCATATTTTTTATAGGTTTAGTATTCTATATGATTTGGGGAAATTTTGTCTGGGAAGAAGACTCAAATTTTATTTTTATAATCATTTTTTTCATATGCTATCAAGCATATGTTATTTTTAAATTTTATAATAAAAAGCTTAAATAAAGTTTGTTTGATTTTAAGGGTTATCGAAAAAAAATCGATAAAAAAGAGTAGCCAATTAATTATGTCATTCCTAATTCGAAACCCCGCTCACCACACCAATAATTAAAATTAACACTAGCACAATGGTTCTAAATTGCTCTTGAGAGACTTTATTTAATTGCTTTTATGGGATACGTTTTATTCACATAAACTAATCGTAAGTAGCAAATGGACCAAATCCATTAAAAAAACCCTTTATCTTAAAAGTCTTTTATTCCTTTTTATATGCGATCTTTAGTTACTTGACTAAATAGTATAAGTTTATAGCATTTCTAACCTTCCGTTAATAGCGCTTTTACTTCTTCCAAATAATTCACGAAGCTCGTCGATTGAAAACTTTTCATGGCATTCTTTTAATAGTTTAGTTTCTTCGTCTCCCCAAGGCTCATAAGCTCTATGGTTTTCTAATCTTGCTCTATAAATATCATTATGTAAATATCCATCGTACTCTAATGGTATTTTTTTAACTTCTTCCTTTATCTTATTGTAAAATTCTATTTTTTCATTTGGAATCTCAGAATCATTCTTAGATTGCGAATCAGCAATAGCATCACCACATTCTGGACAATATTTAAAATGATCTTCAACTTTTGATTCACATTTATTACATAAGGGTATTTTGATTTCGATACTTGATAATTTACTTTCTTCTGTAAGAATTAATTCTTTAGGAATATCCTTTACAAACTCTGACACGCTTCCTTTTTGCGACATTAAATACAAATGACTTTTTGCACGTGTTAAGGCTACATAAAACAACCTTCTTTCTTCTTCTAAAAGTGTATCGAACTTTGTCTTTTTTATAACATGATATATTTTATCTTGCATCCAAGGATCTGGGAATCCTCCAGGTGCTGAGTGCAGACCTAAAATAAAAACAACTTTTGCCTCTAACCCCTTTGCACCATGAATGGTTTTAAATTGAACCTTAATACCACTTTTATTTAGTTTGTTAGGAAGATCATTCTTCATAGCACTACGTCTATATAAAACAAGTATATCTTCTGGATGAATCCCCTCCTGTAAGTGATGCTCAATTTTTTCCCAAATAAAGTTTTCGGATTCACCATCAACCTCGGCATAATGCACTTCAATTTTAGCACCTCCTTTTTTTACAGCTGAAATATCTTTAGATACTTGATGTTTATTCTTTTTTATTATTTCATTTGACGCCTTTACAATACGGTCTGTACTGCGATAATTTAGGTTTAACGTAATTATTTCTGGTTTTGAAAAGTGCTCTTTAAAATTTACTATATAATCAATTTCAGATCCTCTAAAGCCATATATACTTTGCCAATCATCACCTACACAAAAAAGTTGAGAATCTTCATTTACTAGATATTTTAAAAACTCTACTTGCTTATTATTTACATCTTGAAACTCATCTACCATAAGGTATTTAAACTGGTTTTGGTATCTATTTCTAACGGTTGGTTGCTCTTTAAACAATTTTAAGGAATACTCTATTAATCCATCAAAATCTAAATAAGAACAATTAATACAATACTCATCATAAGCTTTAATTATAGGTAAAGCAACTTGATAGAATAATCGAACACGCTTGTGTTTGCTTTTTGCTGCTGTTTCGGCAATAACTTCCAAACTCTTATTAGAGTTTCTTATTTGAGCTTTTACATCTAATACCGACCTATAAAACTTGCTAAGCTCCTTCTTAAAACTAGCAAATTCCTCATCGTAGTGCAAAACAGTAGCAGACGACAAATCGGAAGAAATTCTACCTTTAATAACTCTGTCGAGAACTTGATTAAAAACTGCTGAATTATGAGTAGCCTTATCAAAGGTTTTTACACATGGTATACCTGCCTTTTTAAATTCCATTACCTTATAAAAAGTAGGGTGACTTCTTTTACTAACATGCTCTAAATACAAATTAGCTTGAGGAATAAAAAAATCTGGATGAAAATTTTTGTTTTCTATTTGCACATTAGGTTCGTATTGATAATCAATACTATTACGAAACAACCAGTCTGCTATATATTGTTCTGATTTAGACCGTACTTTATCACCTTTTAAGGTTGTAAAAAACTTGCCTTCTGGTCTAAACTCACTCTTCTCTTCATTTTCTCGAATATAATCTACAAAATAGTCAATAATATATCGCTTTAAAGCAATTAAAAACGACTTATTTTTAGACAACTCAATGGTTACTTTTTGAATGATTTCAGATTCTGTTTCAGGGGAAGTATTTCCAACAAACTCCGAATCATTATCTTTGGATTTAGGCACAATTTTAAATTGATTATCAAACACATGCACTCCATCTTTACGCATAATTTGGTAACATAAGCTATGAAATGTCTTCATGGTTATTTGGTTTAACCAGGTATATTTTTGAAGCATTTTTTTTCGTTCTTGACCTATTTGTCTTTGTGTAATGCCATTTGTTTCTAATACTTGTTTATAATAGCCTGTTTTATCTGCAGAAACAATCATACGATCAATCATTTCGTTCGCAGCATTTTTGGTAAATGTAATTGCTAGTATACTATTTGAATCTGCTTGTTGGTCGTCTATTAAATAATTTATTTTTTGAAGGAGCGTATTGGTTTTACCAGAACCTGCTCCTGCAAGTACTAGAACTCTCTTTTTCTCAGATAATACGGCTTTTCTTTGTTGATCGTTTAATGCACTTAGGTTGGTGCTCGTGGATACTATTTTCATTTGGTTGTAGGTTAAAATTTTATAATTATTTAGTGCTAAAACAATGTGTCATCACTGGGTGCTTCTCTTTTTGCGTCCTCTATAAAGTACATTTGTTTGCAATTAGGGCAATACAAATAATATTCAAAATAATAAGATTGGTTTTGTTTGATTTTTCTTTTTTTTGGGCTCTTTTTAATTGTTGGCGTGTTACACTTTCTGCATAAATCGCCTTCTTTTTCTATTTTCTGTTCTTGGTATTGCTCAATATTTTCTAAGTACTCTAAGTACCCATCATCTTTTATTTTATTTTCTGAGTTAATCCCTAGATTTGCTAAATAATCGCATCGTTCATTTTCTAAATGTCCATCATGTCCTTTCACCCAATTGAATGATACTTCATGTTTATCGATAACATCAAGTAATCGTTCCCATAGATCTTTATTGAGCACTAAATTCCCCTTTTTGCGAATCCAATTACTCCTTTCCCAATTTGCAGCCCAACCTTTTTCTATACCATCTACTACGTATTTAGAATCTGAGTAAACTGTAACCTTTGCTTTGGTTTTAATCTTTTCTAAACCAAAAATGACAGCCATTAACTCCATTCTATTATTAGTAGTCAGTTCATAACCAGCAAAAAATTCTTTTTGTCGTCCTTTATGTTTTAATATTGTACCAAAACCACCTTTTCCTGGGTTAGGTTCGGCGCCTCCGTCGGTAAACAATTCTATGTTTGGAAATTCTTTAGTATTCAATTCTCTTTAATCTTAGCTTGATACGTTTTTTAACTCATTTATGATAATTCTTTTTTGAATTCAAAACCTATTTGCTTGTATTTTTGGCCATTTATAGTTTTTAAAGAAACTCTTATCCAATAAATAAAGCGACTCAAAAGAGGCGCTATATTAATTTAATTTAGGAGACAATAAATTTATAAAAGAATTTTGAGTAACCCATGTTTTAATGAAATTTCTTTCAAAAAAAATGGGCTGCTAAAGTTAAATTGTATTTTTTATTGCGAGGTTTTTTGGATATGGTATTTTAACTCTCACACTACCAACTCAATAACACCCCTAATTCGAAACCACACTCACCACACCAATAATTAAAATTAACACCAGCACAAAGGTTCTAAATTGCTCTTGAGAGACTTTATTTAATATGCGTTTGCCTATGTAGGTCCCTACAATGCTTACGCCTATTAGAATAGGCACCAAATACAAATCGTGTTTATGCATGTAGCCATTGTAATAGTAAACGATGGTTCTGCTAAAATCGACGCCTAAATCTATAATGGCAGAGGTGGCAATAAACTTGTCTTTGTTCATTTTAAAAGCCGCCAAAGTAATGCCTCGAATGGCGCCACCAGTACCTAAAAACCCAGCGCTGAGTCCGGAAAGCGAACCACCAATAATGGCATTGCTTGTTTTAGCATTCACTTTAAGGTGTTTATTAATAAGAAACAATAGGCTTAAGGCAATGAGGAAAAACCCAAGCACATAGGTGAGTATTTTAGGATCGAAAAACTGACTTAAATAGGCACCAATAGACACAAATAAAATGGCGGGAATACCTAAAGTGAGGACTATTTTTTTATCGAAGCCTTTTTTGAAAAAGGCTATTTTGGAAATGTTACTGGATAAATGATACAGCGCCGTTATGCCTAACACCGATTGAAAATCGAAAAAGAAACTGGCCATGGGCACAAAATATACCGACGAGCCAAAACCACCTATAGTTCCTAAAACTTCTGCTAACAAAGACAATATGATGAAAATAGGAAGGTATCTTGTTAACATGCCGTTATAGAATTAGGAACTCTGGTTTAGGACTATATTTTTGGTTTTTTTATACGGTTTGATACTATTTTAGGGCTGCTTCCCCTACCCGCTCTTCTTGAATGCTTTCGGGAACCAATAACCCTTGTTCTTCCAGAACGATGGTTACCAGCTTTACATAATCGGTTACGGTTTCATTTATATTTTGCGGATCTGTAATATCGATATAGCCCTTCCATATGAGTTCTCTATCTTTTGTAGGACAGAGACAATACAACGAAGATTCGGTATGATACACTTTGTATTCGTTATAATAATCGGGGTTATAAAAAATGTCTTGATACATTAAAAAATCTTCCTTAAACCTCCTATGGGTTTCATCGTAATCGCCATAATTATTCTTGTAAGCAATCTTATCTTCCACTCCAATTACTTTGGTAAGTAGTATGGCATCAAAATTATTAGCAATTAATTTACTTTCTAATTGACTTATGCTTTCTTCTGATTGCTTTTTTGTAGTGAAATCGGGTTGAAACACTTCCAAACTGGTATAGGCTTCAATACCTCTGGCTTGGTATTCTTGTTTTAGTTGTTCTTCGAATTGACGCTTCGCTTTTTCATTTGAAGTGATGCCAACTATTAAAACTTTGTTGGTTTCGAATACGTCGATATCTGGGTTTTTCCAGTTTTCTACAATTTCAACTGATGAGCAACCTATCAATAAAAAAGATAATACTATTTGGATTATACGTTTCATAATTTTAAGATTGTATATTATTGAAGCAAACGCTTTTGTTTTTCGTGTTTCATTATATCTTCAATGGTGCGAAACACTTGTTTTTTGAGTTTTCTGTATTCTTTAAAGTAATAATTAATGTTAACCAGCAGTGTTCTGTGCTTGTTTCTATAGGCTTCTTCTTCTTGTAATTGATCGATGCCATCAACCATAATGAGCAATTCGTTTTCGTGCGTTTTTACGGTTTCAATATATTTTTTATTCTTTTTTTGTAAAGCTTCTAAAGTCTCTACTATTTTCTTGCTTTCTGCAAAATGCGATGCATCAATTAGCTGTAGGGTGTACGATTTAATCAGGTTTGAAAGAAATTGTTGTTCATCTTTTATAAATCGTAATTCTGATAACCAATTACGAGAGGCTTCATGCATGATATCTGCATTGAGCCATTCAACGTATTTGCGGTTTTTTAGTGTTTTCATAAGTATTGACTGTTTAAATAAATCTGAGCAAACATTAAGAAAAGCAGAAAGCAAATCATTACATGACCGCTTTCTGCTTTTAACATCATGCTATCTCAATTACTTTTTTAGGTAATTGTTTAGCTTCTTCCTTTTTCAATAATTTCAATTTAAGAATGCCATTTTTGTAAACGGCCTTAATGTCTTCGTTTGGGTTTACTGAATTAGGCAATTTTAACGAGCGTTTAAAAGAATTATAACTAAACTCTCTACGGGTGTAGTCTTCTTCTTTTTCTTCCTCTTCTCTCGATTTTTCTGCACACACATTTAACATGTCGTCTTCAATAGTTACTTCGAAGTCTTTTTTGTTAAATCCAGGGGCAGCAAACTCAATTTCAAAATCATCTTGATGCTCTTTAACGTTCATTGCTGGCATTAAACTGTCATCATCAAGGAAATCGTCGCTTAAAAAACTTTCGTCGCTTAAAAATCTTTTTAAGCCATTATTCCAAGGGAATAATCTGTTTCTGTTGTTAAATCTAATAAGTGTCATGGGTACTAATTTTTAAGTTAAACTAATACATCTAACTTAATGATTACAAATAGATTACGAAATGATTTCCATCAGTTCACTGTTAATAAATATGTAAAAAAATGTTAAATTACAGTGCCTTCTATAAACTCGAATAAGCGCAATTTTAAAACATCGATTTCTTCATTAAAAACAGTGATATCGTAATCTAATTTTTTGTGCGTTTCGATGTAAAACTGATAACCATCAGAATTTTTATGTTGTTTCTCTTTTTCGAGATGCGCTATATGACAATCTACACTTTCCAGAATACGAACACCTTCGGAATGGATGTCGTCTATCTCTTGTTTAAAAAGTTCTAATATTTCGAATAAATTGGGGTTATGAGACCTGTAAATATTGGCTTGCAATAGGTTTTTTAAAAACGCTAATTCGATGCTCTGGAATTCAAGATTCGATTTCCATTGGGTAGTCTCCATCTGTAACTCTTCAATACTTTTATCGCGATAAAAGTTTTTAAATTCGCTTAAACCATCCATATTCTTAAATTTTTATACCATTAGTTTTATAATTTCATTCAGCTTGGGGGTACATATGTGCCAACCAAACGTGTCTTTTAGTTTTGTACTAAATGTGTTCATTGCCGAAGGTTCTCCGTGAATTAAAAAGGTTTGCTCAGGAATGTTTTTAATCTCGCTTAACCAATCTAGCAAGCCGTTTTGGTCGGCATGCGCCGATAAGCTCTCGTTACTTTTAATACACGCTTTAACGGGATAATATTTACCGTAGAGTTTAACTTCATGAGCGCCATCCAATAATTGGCGCCCTCTGGTGCCTTCTGCTTGATAGCCCACCAATAAAACCGTGGTTGAAGCCACGTCTATAAGTTGTTGTAAATAGGTTAATACACGACCGCCAGTGACCATGCCGCTTCCGGCAATTATAATTTTAGACCGCTGATCGTCAATAGTTTCCCAGGTTTCTTTAAAAGATTCAATGATGTTGATATGGTTGCACATGGCTGCGTATTCTGAATCTGATAATTTGTGCCATTTTGGAAACATTTCAAAAACACTTAACACATTATTGCCCATGGGACTATCAATAAAAATGGGAATATTCGGGATTTTGTTTTTCTTGTATAATTTCCAGAGAATGTACATGAGTGTTTGTAAACGCTCGACAGCGAAACTCGGAATGATTAAATTGCCTTTGTTTTTTATAACCTCTTTAATTACTGCGGCCAATTCGGTTTCTACATCATTTTCAGGGTGGAGTTTGTTGCCATAAGTACTTTCAATAAACAAATAATCTGCCCACTCTGGTTTTTTAGGGTTTTCTAATAAATAATCGTTCTTTCTCCCAATATCTCCTGAAAAAACAAATCGTTTTTCGTTGATATCGAGCTCTATAAAAGTAGCTCCAAGAATATGACCATTAAGTTGAAAACGATAGGATATTTGTCCTGATAAGGTTTTCCATCGGTCTAAAACTTCAACTTTAAAAAGGGCAAGTGTTTTTTCAACATCTCTAACGGTATAAAACGGTAATGCGGGTTGATGTTTGGTGTACCCTTCCTTATTGGCTTTTTTAGCATCTTCTTCGTGAATTTTGGCACTGTCTTTAAGTATAATTTCAGCAATGGCTAACGTTGGTGCTGTACCAATTATATTTCCTGTAAATCCTTGTTTTACTAATCGCGGTAAGTATCCTACATGATCGAGATGCCCATGGGTGAGCAATACTACGTCTATGGAAGGAACATCAACAGGGAGGTCGAGCCAGTTGAGTTCACGCAATTCTTTTAGTCCTTGAAACATCCCACAATCAATAAGGATATTTTTTCCGAAGGCTTCGATAAGAAATTTTGAACCCGTTACAGTTCCTGTGCCGCCTAAAAAATGAACTTTTGCATAATTTGCCATCTTATGAGTTTTAGCGATTACACAATTGATTTATTTCGTTTAGTATTTTTTGTTTTCTAACTTCTGAAATCCCTAAATGATCGAGGTAGAAAACATCACCAATCAATTCTCTACAAAGCACAACATCTCTGCTTAATAAAAATTGTTTTTCTCGGTTATTCAATAAAGTAGAAACGGTTATAGGATATAAACTTAACCTATCGATTCTATCTTTTAAACCATCATTTTTGGGGTAATCCCAACTTAGCAAATACAAACCAACACAGTTGCCGTAAATCAAAGCATCCTCCGTAAAACGTGTGTTAGTAACCACCCAACCTTGGGTGAGCTTATGTGTATTTTTAGAATAACCATTCCATTTTTCTTTGACATCTCGATATCTGGAATTAATATATAAGGGTACTTTGACGTTGCAATTTAAACCTGGTTCACCATGAAACTTGCACTCTACAATGGTGGTTTCGTTATGTTTTGAGGCGATGACATCAATTTCATGCTTTACGCAATGCCCTTGTACAATATTGTTGATTTGCACATGATATCCTGAATATTTTAAAACAGCTGCCACAAAGCGTTCAAAAGGAAACCCCGTAGGACCTAATTCGTAAATGGCTTTTTTGAGTTTGTATTTTGAAGCCAAATAACTGTTCTTTTTTTTGAGTAAAGCAAATGCCCGATTATATATTTCTTTGGTTGAAATGCCTTGATACAACTCGTCTACCACTGTTTCTAAAATGGGTTCGATAATGTCGTTATTGGCACCGGTTCGCTTCAAGGAATTGCGCAATTTTTCCAATGAAAATTTAGCCGTTAATCCTGATGATTTTATTATATCGATATGATTTTCCTTCATGATATATCACGTTTTAAAAAACAGTAATTAATGGTTTTTAAAAAAAGTGCGAACCATGGCCTTTATTTGATTATCTGTCATACTATCTGATCGTTCCACATTTACAACTTTTGCCCCTACAGGTTTATATTTTTCTTTTAATTCTTTCACAAACTTGTTAGGCGTTTCAGCAGGACCAAAAATGGCTATTTTGTTGGACTCATTTATGTGAGATACAATCGTTTTAAAATATGTTTTAAGTTGTTGTTTTTCCCGATCGGAATATTTACTATCCTGCACGACGTCTTGAGGACCTCCCTTAAATTTAGTTCCAGAACCGCCTGAAACATGATAATTTTCAACTTCTGATTTTATGGTTGAAAAATGGACTTCATCATTTTCAATAGTTACGATGTGAGCCTTTTCTTTATCTAACCAAATGCCTGTATTTTTCATAGTCTTAAAGTTTTAATTTCTTAAATCATGCATTACCAAAATGGGTACTACCGAATGAAATGCAATATCTTTCACCAAAGGTTGTGTAAGTATGCTACCAAAAAAGCTGTGTTTTTTATTGATAAACGCCACCATATCGCTATCTCTACTTTCTATAAAACAGTTAATAGCTACAGGTATTTCCATATGCCTTAATTGGTGAAATGAATAGCTTACATCTTCAAAAATGGTTTCCAGAAGTTTCTTATTCTCAAGTAATTTAGCGTCTAACTCTGCCTTTCTAGACACATGTAAAACACAAATATTGGCATCACATGTTTTTGCAATATCTACCAAGTAATTCAGCTCTCGCTTTTTATAGTGGGTTTTATAACTTGTTGGGAATACAATTTCTTTAGGCAAATGATGTTTGGCTTCTGCAGGCACTACAATTACAGGACAGTTTCTTACTTTTTCCATAACATTTAATGCCACACTACCATACACCACTTTTTTGGAGTTTGTTTCGCCTCTGGTGCCCATCACAATCATTTCAATATCTTTTTCTTCCACGATATTTTTTATGGCTTCTAGCGGATTATTAAATGTGGTTACAGGTATAAAATGGTGTCTTGGATTTTTATGATCTCTAAAGGCAATCATATCGAGTACTTTGGCTAAACCCGTTTCAGATTCAGCTTTTGCAGATTCATACAATTCGCTTCCAGGTTCCATATTCATGAGGCTTTCCATAATATTTGAGGTTGCCGAAAACACGTTAAGAATATAAAAATTGCAAGCTTCTCGTTTGTATAGTTCTAAGGCATAAAGTATCGCATACCACGCATTCTTAGAAAAATCGGTAGGTAATAATATATTTCGTTTCATGGTTTTGTGTTTTTAATTAACTGTTTACCAACGCATTAAACCTATTCGATTTTGGCTAACCAGGAATAACCAAGAACGGTATGGTTGGATTAAATCCAATCTTTTTAATAACTGGTTCGTTAAAAATTTTCTCAATAAAACTATGCTTGTAGTTTACCATAGCCAGCATGTCTATTTCTAATTCAGCTATAAAACCTTTAATGTCATTTGCTTTTTTTGAGTAGTCAGGAACCCAATGTAGCGAATGCTCAAATTCCCCAAAATAAGATTCCAAAGTCGTTATGTTGTGCTCTTGAACCTCAGTTAATTCTTCTTTGGTTTCTATATGCACAACTCGAATTTTTGAGTTATAAAGTGAGGCCAGATCTTTTAAAGCATCTAAGTCTGTGGCGCCATAAAACCGATTAAAATCTGATGGGAAAGCTATTTGTTTTGGTGTTACAAAATCATAATCTTCAGGAATAATTAAAATAGGACAACTCCTCATTTTACTAATCATTTTTACGGTATTGCTACCAAACAAAAACTCTTGTGCCCCTGTGGCTCCTTTGGTACCCATAACTACGAGGTCAATATTATATTTTTTAACGGTGGTGTCAATGGCACGATATAAACTTTCGGTACTCAAAATAATCTCAAAATCGTGGTTTGCATTGGCATTAGCTGTTTCTGCCAAAGTTTTAAGTTCTAGCAAATTGGTATTTGCATTTTCTTTTACTTCTTCATATACCCTACTGTATTTATCTGATATGGAAGAGAGGCTGCTATGTGCTGAATGCAGTATATAAAATGTACAGCTTTCTAGCGCATATAGTTTTAAGGCATATACAATAGCACTCCATGCATTATCTGAAAAATCAGTTGGTAACAAAATATGTCTATTATTCGTTTCCATAGTTTATAAGATTTTAGAGGGAATCACTAAAAACGGAATGTTTAAATGAAACCCGATGTGATGAATTAATTTTTTAAAGAACAAATTCTCAAAAAAGGAATGTTTGTTGTTTATCATAATCAACATGTTTACTTTATTCTTGATTTGAAAATTGGCAATAGCATCTTCTACATTCTGGTTACTAACATCATGAAAAATATTGGCTACTTTTTTCAATTTGCTTTCCAAAAGTGCTTTGTTTTGTTTTTGAATTTCTGTTAAATCGTAACCATAAGAGACGTGAAGCACATGTACTCTAGAGGTGTGCTTTTTAGCGATATTAAGAATTAAGCTTAAGTGTTTGTTTTTATATTGAATCTCAAAATCTGTTGGAAACAAAAGCTCATGAGGTTTTTCGTATTTAAAATCTTCAGGAACAGCTATAACCGGGCATTTTACTTGATTTAAAACATGAACCGTATTCGATCCGAAAAGCACTTCTTTGGCTCCAGTGGCCCCTTTTGTGCCCATAACGATATAATCTATTTTTTTCTCTTTTATTTGATCTTTAATTTCTGGAATTAAGGAATTAAAAACAGACATTTTTTCTATTCTGTGATTAGGGTTCCGTAAGGTTTTCTTGATTTTATCGTGTAATTTTTCAAGTTTATTCATGGAAGTACTGCGCTCTGAATCTACCAACCCAAACTGCGCGGGATTAACTAACACATATTCTATATGATAAACAGCTGGTGTGTAAGTGTTCAATAAATAAAAGGTACACACCTCGTCTTTAAACAATTTAAGAGCATATACAATGGCATTCCATGCATTATCAGAGAAATCGGTAGGAAGGAGTATCTTTTTCATCACTTGAGTATTTAAATTAATTAATGCCTCCTTTCGATGTTTTGTAAAGCTAAAAATGGAATTCCAATATTTAAGCTTATTTCATCAATAGGAGATTGAAATAATATGTTTTCTAAATGAGAATGTCTGGTGTTAACCATAATGAGCATATCAACACCATTATCGCTTATATAGCTGTTAATAGCTTCGGTAATACGCTTTCTATTTACCGTTATAAAGTTGGTTTCATTTTTACAAAGTGTTTCTTCAATAAAGGATTTATTATCCTCTTGTCGCATAGATAATTTTTTAATTTTAGAAACATAAATGACATCTATCTTAGTTCTGAAAGGCGCTAACATTTCGCATACCAATTTTAACTCTCTTCGCTTGTATGGAATTAAGTAATTTGTTGGAAATACAGCGTGTTTAGGCTGTATATATTTGTAGTTGCTAGGAATAGCTAAAACCGGACATTCCACATATTTTAGCACTTGCAACGTATGGCTACCAAAGGTTAATTTTTTATGGTTCGATTTGCCTTTTGTACCCATGACGATAATATCTATATTTTCATTTTCAACTATTTTATCAGCCTCGTCGACCAGCACATTGTTTGAAGAAACCATGCGATAGGTAAATCTAGGATTGGGATGTTGCTTTCTTATATCTTTAATTAAATCCTCTAACTGTTTTTTAGATTGATCGCTTACAATCTTTGTAGCTCGACTAAGGGTTTCGCGTGTTAATAAAGCCTCATTTATGTAAATATCATCTTGATAGGCATGCATAAAATAAAACACGCTGATTTCGTACTTAAAAAGCTCTAAGGCATAATGAATGGCGTTTAAAGCATTTTCTGAAAAATCTGTTGGAATTAATATTTTTCTCATGACCTATACTTTTTGAGGGTTTCTTAAATATAGTAAGTATATCAAGAGAAAACTATGACGACGGTCAGATATAATCGTTTAGAAACTTGAGAATTAGGTATAAAAAAAAACGGTAAAGATTGAAGTTTTACCGTTTTTCATGAGGGTTTAATTTTGATATATAGTTCTAACTAAACTAAGGAATAATTTTATTAAACTCTCAACAAGATTTAGCCTATATCCCCATCAGCTAAATCATGAATTAATTAATAGCCAATAACCTAGAAACAGGAAGCCTAAACTTCCTGTTTCGTTTTAAGCGTTTAATTTTATTATCTAACCTTTACTCTATCTACACCCTTGATTTACAAAAAACATAAAATAAGCTTTGGCTTCATAGTAATTTTAAACGCTCATCAGATTTACAAGGTCTTTCGATTTGTAAATCTTTGATTTTTATAACCAAATTCAAAAGAACGTTTGATTAATTAATGTTACTAAAGTAAAGCGTTATTTTCAAAATTGCTATGACGACCGTCAGATTTGTAAAATAGATTTAACATAATGCAAGTATTCTACTTTTTAAAACCATTTAAAATGGAAACAACAGATATGATGAATATCATCAACAGTATTTTAACTTATTGACTTACAATAATATACAATTTACTTATAATTAATACGGTACAACGCCGTATACGATATTTAATAAAAATATTCCCGTTAAGAAGAGTAACATGTAAATGACTTGAACGAATTTAATGTTAACGAATTCTAAGAATGAAATGGTGCGTTTTGGGAAAATAAATAATAGCAAACCTATGGTTAAAGCTACCCAACCTATAGCGGTTATAATAAATTTCCAGTTAGGTTCCCATATATTGTGATACAAGATGTTTAACAAGCCCACAATAATGGCCATGAATGAGGTTGTAATTAAAAATTTTTCATCTTTAAGGTCTAAAAAAATCTGTCGGATTCTTTTAGGATTAAAAGTTAAAATCACAAAAAAGATAATGAGATACCATCCCCAAAATTTAGCTAAAAAAATAGATATATTTTCCATAATGAAGGTTTTATTCATGTAAAACTAAAAACGGGATATCTGTGTGATAGGTAATTTCTTCTACCAAGGGATGGAATAAAATACGTTGGAAATAGTTTAAGTTTTTTGCTACCATGACTATCAAATCGATATCTCTACTTTCTACAAAGCATTGAATGGCAGCTTCAATATCTTTGTTCGTTAAAAAATGAAAACTATGTTTATAATGATTAAAATAATCATCTAAATAGTCTTTATTTTTTTTCTGATCGGCATTAAGTACATAATCGCGTTTATTGATGTGTAATAATCTTATTGACGCATTAACTAATTCTAAAATGTCTTGAAATGGACGCAATAATTCAGAAGAATAAAATGCCGAAAAATCGGTTGGAAACGCTATTTCTTTAGGTTTAACAAATTTTGCATTTTCAGGAACTACTAAAGTTGTGCAATGTACTCTTGTGATAACACTAGCGGCATTGCTGCCAATAATAAGTTTTTTTAATCCTGTGGCGCCTTTTGTTCCTATAACAATCAAATCTATCTTTTTCTCTTCAACGTGTTTTCTGATAGATTCTATAAAAAAATTATAATCGGTAATTTTAAAAAATCGATGGTTGCCTTTAAGTGAAGAATCGCTAATGCGCTTTAGTAAATTATTAAGTTGAATTTTTGATGGCTTAATTAAAGTATCATCAATAATATCTTTGGTTAATGCATAACCAGCATCTTCTACAACATAACCACTAGTTACTGTATTAACATGTAATAAATAAAAATTACAAGACTGCCCCTCAAAAAAATTAAGGGCATATTCAATGGCATTCCATGAGTTACTAGAAAAATCTGTAGGAATTAAAATGTTTTTCATTACAATTTTACTTATTGTAACAAAAATAGATGCAAGATGTTGGTTAAAAAATGATATTGGTCATTTTGAATAGCGCACAAAAGTTTAATAAATCTGCTTGAGTTTGTTAAGATTTAAAACCTTAATATTTCTACCTTCAATTTCAATTAATCCATCATTCTTGAATTTAGACAATGTTCTTATAAAAGTTTCTGAAGCTACGCCTGCTACACTGGCTAAATCATTCCTCGATATCTTAATGGGGTCGTTTGGTTTTCTATTTATTTTTTCAGCAAACCTAATAATTGTAGCGGCGGTTTTTTTGTTAACCGAACTATAGGCCATTTGCAATAATTGTTCTTTGGTACTTGATAGATTTTCTGCTAATAACTCAATAAGTTCTAGTGAAACTTTATGGTTGTTTTCTAAAATATCATTCAAATCGGTTTTTGAAATCCCAATCAATTCAACATTATTAATAGCTGTTGCAGACTCTTGATACGCTATATTTTGAATAAAAGAGGTATAACCAAACAAGTCGTCTTCCTTGAATAAAGCTGTAATTAATTCTTTACCATCTTCATCAAATTTATGATTTTTAACAACCCCTTTTCTAACTAAATAAATGTAATTAGAGTTATCGCCTTCACTGTATATTAGATCGCCTTTTGCGTATTTAAATATCTTCCCGTTATCGTCTAAATAATTTTTTAAATCATTTAAAGTTTTTAATTCATCTTGAGAAGGTATCGAAGAATCTTCTGTATAATTAGCTCTTTCTTCTTTTAAAATAGCGGCTTTTGCAAGCCTACTTTCTATAGCACTAATTAATTCTGCTTCATTAAAAGGTTTTGTGATATAATCGTCTGCACCCAGATCCATCCCTTTCCTAACATCTTTACGCTCGGTTTTTGCTGATAAAAAGATAAATGGAATATATTTTGTTGTCTCGCTTTTTGAAAGACCTTGTAACACACCATAGCCATCTAATTCGGGCATCATAATATCGCAAACTATAATATCTGGTAGATTTTCTTTTGCAGTATTTAATCCAACGCTACCATTAGGCGCTGTTATAACTGAATAGTTAGACAATTCTAGAAGTTCGGCTGTATTTTCTCTTAAAACAGTATCATCTTCTATGAGTAATATTTTTTTCATCAGTTTTATTTCTTTTTATCGCTTTATCTCGTCAGATGTCCTTAATATAATTTTATCTCAACAAATTTCAAAATCACTTTAAATTAATTTAATAATGCTTTACTAGGCACTTTCAATGTAAACGTGGAACCTTTACCCTCTTTACTAACAAATGCAATTGAACCATTTAGGTTTTCTAAATGAGACTTTACAATATTTAATCCTATACCAGTACCTTGAGTAAGCAATGCGTTTCCTGCTCTAAAATAACGATTAAATATATTCTTTTGATCTTCAGCAGGAATGCCCATACCCTCATCTTTTACTATGATTGAAATTACTCCAGCCTTTTGGTTTACTTTTAAATCTATCGTACTGTTTTCAGGTGAATACTTTATGGCGTTATGGACTAAGTTTGACAAAGCTAACTCAATTATTTTTTCATCCTGAAAAAGTGAAATATCATCAACATTGTCTGGGTAGTTTATTTGTTGGCCTTCTTTTAACAACATATTGCTATTGTATACCACCTCATTCACCACTTTACTGAGCTTAAATTCGCTAAAATTATAAGTTACTTTACCAGTTTCTAACTTTTCAACCGATAGAAAATCGTTTAGAATATTATTTAAATAATGTACTTTGTCTGTTATGGTCTTAATATGCTTATCTCGCTTCTCTTGTTGCTCTGTTAATTGATATTTTGCAAGTAACATAGTTGAAGTTAAAATTCCACTTAACGGTGTTTTAAACTCGTGTGAAACCAGCGATAAAAATTTTGTTTTTAACTCATTAAGTTCTATTTCCTTTTTTAAAGCTTTTTTAGTTTCCTCTTCAGCTTCAACACGTTTACTATTTTCAACTTCAAGCTCTCTATTAGCAGCTTTTAGCTCATTTAATGCTTGTTTTAAGGCCTCAGTTCTATTCGCTACTTTTTCCTCTAATCTAGAATTTAATTCAACAATTTGAATTTCTTGTTTTTTACGTTCAGAGATATCAATAATGATTGCCATCACATAGGTGTTGCCAAAAATTTCGAATGGGTTTAGGCCTATTTCTATTGGAAAGTTTGTACCATCTTTACGCACACCATAAAGGTCGCGCCCCTTCCCCATTTGCCGTTTTTCATGCTTTTGCATAAACTTATTAAAATGACCGCCATGGTTTGCATGGTATCTTTGAGGAATTAAAACTTGTAGTGGCTGACCTATAAGTTCTTTGTTTGAATAACCAAAAATCGTTTCTAAAGCGGAATTAGTTTCCATAATGCTTTGATTTTTATCTACCACCAAAACGCCTTCTGAAATGGCCCCGAGGAGGGTGTTAAAAATCTCTTGGTCTTGTCCAAACATAAATTATAACTATCAAGGTATTAAATGAAGGTAAAAGTACGAATTTAAATCAAAATCTATGGATGTAAAACTGATTAATATCATAGCAAAAACCTCAATAAAATATTACTTTTAGAGTTAATCTTAATTGTAACACATTAATTACCAGTGGAAAGAAAAGATATAGACTTTTACCAAGTTTTAGGTAAACTTTTTTATGCCGTAGCTGCAACCGATAAGCGCGTAGTTGCAGAAGAAATTAATGCTTTTAAAAAATATTTAAAAACCAAATGGATAAAGGCTGAGGAGTTTAAAAACCACAATAATTATGAAGGCATTAAACAAATTTATTTAACTTTTGAAGCTTTAAACCAACAAGACTCTCCAGACCCAGAAACATACTTTGAAGCATTTATAAAATTTAAAAAAAATAACGAACATTTATTTAGTAAAAACTTAAAACAGCTTATTTCTAGCACAGCTCATGCCATTGCAAACAGTTATGCCCGTAAAAACAAATCGGAACTAATCATGTTAGCTCAACTAGATTTAGAATTAAAAAAAGAATAATTATGAAAAGTAGTTTTAATTCCATTTTAAAATCCAATCCCATTGTTTTAGTAGATTTTTTTGCAGATTGGTGTGGTCCCTGTAAAATGCTTGCGCCTATTTTAAAAGAAGTTAAGGAAGAACTTGGTGATACCGTAAAGATTGTAAAAATAGATGTAGATAAAAACGAAACTTTGTCTGCAAAATATCAAGTTCGTGGTGTACCAACGATGCTCCTTTTTAAAAATGGGAAACAGGTTTGGAGACAATCTGGTGTTTTACAAAAAAATGATATCGTTTCCATTATAAACACTCATATATAAAGCCCTCATTCATGATGAAAATCATTTCATAACACCTATAATCAAATTATATTTATAGGTGAACTATAAATATATTTTGTCATGAAAAATTCATTTTACATACACCTTTTTATTTTAATTCTGCCCTTTATTTGTTTTTCGCAAAGCATAAAAAATATTGACTTTGTTGCGCCTTTTCAAGATAGTTTAGCAGCTGTTAAAAAGGATAACCAATGGGGGTTTATTGATACGAAGGGTGATTTAGTTATAAAATTTAGAGACGATTTAACTGTTTCTAGTTTTGAAGAAGGCGATTACCCAGCTTTTTCCGAGAACAGATGCCAATTTACAGAAGAAATAGAAGGTATAAAGTACTTCGGTTTTATCGATAAATCTGGAAAAACAGTCATTAAACCACAGTTTTTAAATGCTTCTAATTTTAAAAACAAAATGGCCACTGTAATAAAAGTTAATACAGATACTATTGGATACAATAACATTTTAGGTAAACCTGTAGTTAAGCATGATTATTTTGAGGTTTTAATCAATACTGAAGGTAAAATTCTTGCTTATTTAACTCAAAAACCTAAACGTATTGTACTTTCAGCAGAGTTTGTTAAGAATGCACCCAAAATCACTTCAAAACTTTTAAACAGCAATTTAGTAGCTATCTGGAACGAGGACAAATCCTGGGATATTAACGAAGTAGTTTACATAGATTAAAACTGCTTTAAACTTAATTTAAAAGCTTATGAAAGCGAATTTAAATTTGGGCAACATTTCAAACATTAAAATCCAAATACATTGGACCTTCTTTTTCCTTATTGTATGGATTGTTTTTGAGGAATTAAACAGAGGTGGAACTACAGCAAGTGTATTGTTTAATATCGCCTTAGTTTTTGCTGTTTTTTGTTGCGTGGTTTTGCATGAATTAGGCCATGCTTTAACCGCAAAACGCTTCGGAATTGGCACCAAAAGCATAACGTTACTTCCCATTGGCGGAATTGCAAGTTTAGACAAAATCCCTGAAGACCCTAAACAAGAATTCTTAGTTGCCATTGCGGGCCCATTAGTGAATATTATTATTGCAATATTCTTATACTTTTTAATTCCTATTCAAGACTTTACAAACAAAAATTTAGGAGAAGCCTTAGAATATCTTTCAAACTTCTCACTTAAAAATTTCTTGTTATATCTGTTTATTGTAAATGTTGCCATGTTTGTTTTTAACCTAATTCCTGCCTTTCCTATGGATGGCGGGCGGGTGTTTAGAGCACTTTTAACACTGAAAATAAACCGAGTTAAAGCCACACAAATTGCCGCTAATGTTGGCCAATTCATAGCCGTTTTATTTTTGTTATTTGGATTATTGTTTAACCCCTTTTTAATATTCATAGCGCTTATTATCTTTTTAGGCGCTTATGGCGAAAACAAATATGTGCAAAGTATGATGTTACTTAAAAATCATACGGTAAACGAGGCTATGTTAAAAAACATTACCACATTACATCCTGAAAATACGGTTTCTGATGTGGTCGACATTCTTCTTTCAGGAAGTGAAACTAATTTTGTTGTGGTAAATAAAAATGGGGCTATTGAAGGGATTCTTTATCATGATGATATTATTAAAAATTCAAAAAACAGATCGGTACCTGTAAAAGAATTGATGACCAAATCATTTAAAACCATAAACTTTAATAGTGATTTACCAAGCGCTTATCGAGCCATTACAAGCGAAAAACGTCCATTTATTCCAGTGATGAATAACAACAAACTGGAAGGCGCCATAGATTTAAATAATTTAAATGAATTTATAATGCTTCGGGCTAAAATGGAGTATTAACAACAAAATATGCTAACATTTAAAAATTTCAATATCGCAGATTGGTTTTCATTTTACCGAATTTTAGCAGCACCATTATTAATAGCTTTAATTTGGTTTGATGAACGCCTAATTTTTACATGGTTTTTACTTGTTAGTTATTCTACCGACGCTATTGATGGTTTTTTAGCTAGAAAGCTTAAAATAACAAGCCCGAGAGGATCTCAGCTAGATTCGTTTGGAGATCAAATTACACTTATTATAGGTTTAGTTGGATTGTATGTTTTTGAATCCCATTTTATAAAAACCAACCTCACTTTAATACTTATTGCCTTAACGCCTTATATGGTTCAAATGTTTATTGCATATTATAAGTACGGAAAAGCCACTGCATTTCATACCTATCTCGCAAAACTATCGGCAGTTATGCAAAGTGTATTTATACTTTCATCGTTGTTTTTTTCTCCAAATTACACCTTGTTTTACATCATGATTATCATTGGTTTAGTAGAAACTATTGAAGAAATAGCCCTTATTTTTATGTACGATGTTTGGGCTGCAGATGTTAAAGGCATTTATTGGGCATTAAAAGATAAGCGTCGGTTTAAAAAAATAAAAAGACACCGCAAAAACAAATAGGTATGGTATAATCTTTTCATCATTTCTTTAAATCCTAAAATCTTCTTAAATGTTGATTACCCTGACAATTATCATATTTAATACTACCATAAAGTAGTAATATTAAGTATTAAAACAAAGGTGATGATACGTAACTTAAGCATAGAGGATTGTTTGGCTATAATTGAATCAAATTATATTGGTCATTTAGCCTATGTGTTTGGAGAAAATCCCATTGTAATCCCCATTACCTATTTTTATTCGAAAACCGAAAAATTTATTATTTGTTATTCTTCCGCAGGACAGAAAATAGATGCTATGAGAAAAAAAAACTTAGTCTCATTAAGTATTGATGAAATTGACTCGGTTAATCAATGGATATCTGTTCAAGTTGAAGGTGTTTACGAAGAGCTAGAAGGACCAGATGCCAAGTTCTATCTCCATGAGTTTACTCAAGGCATCATACAAATTATGGCAGATAAAGAACGAAAAAATGTAGAATTTATAAGTCAGTTTTCAAGCAAATTAGAAGCTGAAGGTATTCCTATTGTATTTAGAATTAATAATCTTGAAATTTCAGGAAAGCAAAGGCAGTAACTAAGTTTACTCCACAAAACCCTTGAATTAAACTTACTTTTATTTTGATAGTTTTAATTAGTAAACCATGAATAAATATCCTGTTTTTCTAATCGTTTTTATTTTAGTGACTTCTTGCTTAAAAAACTCAGATTATATATTTCCTGAAAAGAAAAATTTAACAGAATCGATTTATGCATCGGCAACTATTCAACCAGATAGCTTATACCAAGTATATGCTGCAGTTGGCGGTATTTTAGATGCTAATTTACTGGAAGAAGGCAGTCTGATTTCAAAAAACCAGCCACTCATTCAGATTATAAATAACACACCTAAATTAAATACACAAAACGCAAAATTAGCGTTAGATTTAGCCGAAGAAAACTATAATGGTAATGCCGCTATTTTAAGTAGTATAACAGATGAAATTAATGCGGCAGAACTTAAATTCATTAACGATTCTATTAATTACTTCAGACAAAAAAATCTATGGGATCAAAACATTGGTTCTAAGGTTATATTTGACACTAAAAAACTAAATTACCAACTGGCATTCAATAATCTGCAAACGCTAAAAAGTAAATACAGCAGAACCAAAAACGAACTAGAAACCACCCTAAAACAAGCCACAAACAACTATCAATCTTCATTAATTAACACCAAAGATTTTACTGTTAAAAGCAAAATTGATGGTAAAGTATATGCACTCTATAAAAACCCTGGTGAAATTATTTCAACCTTAGAACCTTTAGCAGCTATTGGAAGTGCCAAGACCTTCATTATTAAACTTCTAGTTGATGAAGTAGATATTGTAAAAATCAGTAAAAACCAAGAAGTGCTGTTAAGTTTAGACGCTTATAAAAACACGGTGTTTACCGGAAAAATATCAAAAATTCTTCCTAAAAAAGATGAACGTAACCAGACATTTACTGTTGAAGCTTATTTTGACAACCCTCCGAATGTACTATATCCAGGACTATCAGGAGAAGCCAACATTGTAATTTCGAATAAAAAAGACGTATTAACAATTCCTAAAGTATATGTAATTGAAGGTGATAAAATTAAAACGGATGAAGGTATAATTACTATACATACTGGTTTGCAAAATATGGAAATTGTTGAAGTTATTTCTGGAGTCTCCGAAAGCACCAGAATATATAAACCAGAATAATGACCAATTGGAACGTCATACTAAACATTGCAAAAACCCATTTGCTCACTAAAATAAAGCAAACGGCAACTGCGGCATTAGGTGTGACTTTTGGTATTGGTGCATACATCACTTTAGTGAGTTTTATGACAGGCTTGAATAGTATGCTTGACGATTTGATTCTAAACCAAACACCTCATATTCATATATATAACGAAATAGAACCTTCTAAAAAACAACCCGTTGCGACATACGATGCTTTTAAAAATAGTTTTAATGTGGTGCATTCAATCAAACCAAAGTTTAGTCAGAAAAAAATCCATAATGCACTTCCAATCATCAATTATTTGAAGAAAGATGAAAACGTTAAAGGCGCCATTCCGCAGATAAAATCGAGCATATTTTATATTGCTGGACCTATAGAACTTGGAGGTAATTTAACGGGAATCCAACCGCTCGATGAAGCTAAACTTTTCAATTTTAATGACTATGTGGTTGAAGGTTCAACACAAAAACTTCACAACACAGAAAATGGTATTTTACTAGGTGCTGGAGTTGCAAAAAAAATGTCACTAACGGTTGGAGACCGTGTACAAATAAGTACCATAAAAGGCGATATTTTTCCTCTTAAAATAGTTGGTATTTACCAAAGTGGAATTGCCGATATTGATGCCATTCAAAGTTTTGCAAATCTTAAAACGGTACAGCGTATATTAGGCGAAGCCGAAAATTACATTACAGATATAAATGTAAAACTTCACAACATAGATGTTGCATTACCTATGGCACAACAAATAGAACAACAGTTTAATTTAACAGCCATAGATATTAATACTGCTAATGCCCAATTTGAAACAGGAACTACCATAAGAAATCTTATTACCTATGCTGTTTCTGTAACCTTACTTATTGTAGCCGGTTTTGGTATTTATAACATTCTAAACATGCTTATTTATGAAAAAATGAACGATATCGCCATTTTAAAAGCAACAGGATTTTCTGGTAAAGACGTACAATATATTTTTATGAGTCAAGCAATTATCATTGGCTTAGTAGGAGGTCTCATAGGTTTACTCATTGGTTTAATATTTACTAACATAATAAACACCATCCCGTTTGAAACCGAGGCTCTACCAACCGTAGAAACGTATCCCATTAATTTTAATGGTTGGTTTTATATTATAGGCATCACATTTGCCATGATTTCAACATTTTTAGCAGGGTATTTGCCTTCTAAAAAAGCTAAAAAAATAGATCCTGTAACGATTATTAGAGGACAATAAACATGAGCACTGTACTTGAAGCAAAACATATTAACAAATACTTTAAAAAGCCTGTGCTTTTTCATGTACTCAAGGACATAAATTTTAAAATAAATAAAGGGGAATTCACTTCCATAATGGGAAAATCAGGTTGTGGTAAATCGACTTTGCTTTACATTCTTTCTACAATGGATACGGACTATGAAGGCGAATTATATTTAAACAATGAGCTAGTTACCAATAATACCAGAGACCAGCTTTCTTTTATAAGAAACAAACATATTGGTTTTGTTTTTCAATTTCATTATTTATTATCTGAGTTTTCTGTATTAGAAAATGTAATGCTTCCCGCAAAAAAATTAGGTGAAAAATCTTTTGAAGAAATAGAACACGATGCCATGCAAAAACTAAGTATTTTGCACATAGATCATTTGGGAAAAAAAAGAGCTTCTCGAATTTCTGGAGGCGAAAAACAACGAGTTGCTATAGCACGAGCCTTAATAAATAATCCGTCAATAATTATGGGCGACGAGCCTACAGGAAATCTGGATAGCCATAATTCTGATAATGTTTTTAATATTTTTAAACAGTTAAGTGACGAACAAGGACTCTCGTTACTCATTGTCACCCACGACGAAGATTTTGCAAAAAGAACCAACCGAATAATTACTATGGAAGACGGTAAAATCATTAGCTAAAAGGGCATGTTTTGCATTTTTTTGTTATGATTATTATCATTTTAATTGTATTTTTAAGATGCTACTTTTAGGTTGAAATTGTACACATCGCTTACACGAATGTCTATTTAATAATTTTAAAAATGGCTTTTATAGATTATTATAAAATATT
This sequence comes from Algibacter luteus, assembly GCF_030344935.1. Classification (NCBI taxonomy): domain Bacteria; kingdom Pseudomonadati; phylum Bacteroidota; class Flavobacteriia; order Flavobacteriales; family Flavobacteriaceae; genus Algibacter; species Algibacter luteus. Next base: position 2,662,631 of record NZ_CP128313.1, read on the forward strand.
AGGACTTAGCAAAAATGCTTCAGAGCAGGATATAAAAAAGGCATACAGAAAACTTGCTAGAAAATATCATCCAGATTTAAACCCAAACGATAAAGTCGCTGAAAAAAAATTTAAAGAAATTAACGAAGCCAATGAGGTACTCAGCAACCCCGAAAATCGTAAAAAATACGACCAATATGGTAAAGATTGGCAGCATGCCGAAGCTTTCGAAAATGCAAAAAAACAGCAGCAACAATATCGAAGCAGTGGTGGGAGCCAACAATATTCGGAGTCTTTTAACGAGAGTGATTTTTCAGATTTCTTCGAATCTATGTTTGGCGGCAGATCTTCCAGACAGCAAGGTCGAGGCGTAAAATTTAGAGGGCAAGATTTTAATGCCGAATTACAACTTAATTTAAGCGATGTTTATAAAACACACAAGCGCACACTCACGGTTAACAATAAAAACATTCGTATTACCATTCCTGCTGGTATAGAAAACGGACAGGTTATAAAAATTAAAGGACATGGCGGAAAAGGTGTTAATGGTGGTCCAAATGGCGATTTATACATAACCTTCACCATCATTAACAACACCAATTTTAAGCGCGATAAAAACAACCTGTATACCACGGTTAATTTAGATTTATACAAAGCCCTCTTGGGTGGTGATGTAACTATTGACACCTATGATGGTAAAGTAAAATTAAAGGTGAAACCAGAAACCCAAAACGGAACACAAGTGAAACTTAAAGGAAAAGGATTTCCTGTTTATAAAAAAGATAATGAGTTTGGAGATTTGTATATCACCTATAACATCACGCTACCAACCCGCTTAAGTAGTAAAGAAAAAGATTTATTTAATGAGTTAGCAAAATTAAGATAGTCATGGATTCAAAAGAGCTCATATCAATTCAGCAAATATGTACAAGTTATAATATTCCCGCATCGTTTATTGATGCCTTACAGACTTACGAATTGATAGAAATCACTATCACAGATAAATCTAAATTCGTGAAGAGTAATCAAATTAGAACTATTGAAAAACTTATTCGTTTTCATTATGAATTAGACATTAATCTTGAAGGCATTCATGCCATTTCAAATTTACTTAGCAAAGTTGAAAACCTACAAGATGAAATCAATATGCTTAGAAATAAATTGAATTTCTATCGAGAAAACGAGGGTTTTTAAACCAATAACTTATTGATTATTATCATTTTAAATTCCATTTTATATTCGTATCTTAATGAGATAATAAACTATTACAAAAACCTAATTCATAAAACTATGGAAACCATAAGAACAAGTAAATTTTGTCAGAGTTGTGGTATGCCCATGAAAAAAGATCCACAACATGGCGGCTTGAATAAAGACGGCACTAAAAGCGCTGATTATTGTAGCTATTGTTATGTAAATGGCGAATTCACCTTTAAAGGTAATGCTAAGGAAATGCAAGCTTTTTGTAAAGAAAAAATGATTGAACAAGGATCTTCAAAATTTCTAGCTTGGTTATTTACTAGAAGTATTCCTTGGTTATCCAGATGGCGCACCAAAGGCAAATAATCAGAATAATTTATTGAGTTTTATATCATTAACTCTTCATCTTATAAGAATACTTTACAAAATTTATTAAGCTTCCACAAGTCAATGACACAAATTGATATTATTAAACAATGGTTACAGGATTATCCCGTGGTTGCCAGTATTATAAAATACGTAATACTAGTTGCTGTTGTTTTATTACTTATTCAGTTTTTAAGACGCTTTCTAAGGAAAAATATAACCGAAACCACGGCACGTTATAAAACGCAAAAAGGTGTCGAAATTATTGGATATATTATTCTTATAATATTATCATTTTCATATTTCACGGGTAATATAAAAGACTTCACTTTAGCTATTGGTTTGTTTTCGGCAGGAGTTGCTTTTACACTGCAAGAACTCATTCTGAGCATCGCCGGATCTCTGTATATTTTCGTAGTTAAAGTCTATAAACCAGGAGATCGAATTGAAATTAACGGTATAAAAGGAGATGTTATTGATGTAGATAGTATTTACACCACCATGATGGAAATTGGCCAATGGGTAAGCAGTGATAATTACACCGGTAGAATTGTAAAACTTAGTAATGCTTTTGTGTTTAAAGGCCCTATTTACAACTATTCGCAAGACTTCCCTTTTATTTGGGACGAGTTTAATTTACCTATTAGATACGGATCGGATATTGATTTAGCCAAATCTATAGTTAAAGATATTGCTAGTAAAATACTTTCAGAATATACATCCAAATCTAAATTGCAATGGCAAGACGTAGTCAATAAATATTACATTGAAGATGCCATAATAGACCCTACATTAGCGATAAAATTAACCGATAATTGGATTGAATTTAATTTACGATACATAGTTGATTACAAAAAAAGAAGAATCACAAAAGATTTGTTAAACGATGCAATTAGAAAAGCGTTTGAAGCAACAAATAATAACGTAATTTTAGCTTCAACAACCATCGAGCTTATTAAAATTCCAGAATTAAAAGTAGATATTCAAAATGATTCAAATTAATTGACGTCTGCTTTTACGAAGACTTCAAATCAATTCGCTTAATTTTATTATTTTAAACGCATATTTAATATTCTTTATTTAAAAAAGACACAAATGAAACTGGGCTTAGTTTTATCTGGCGGTGGTATTAGAGGCGCTGCACACCTTGGTGCGATTAAAGCGCTTGAAGAGCATGGTATATCACCAAACTATATCGCTGGCACAAGTGCTGGCGCCATTGTAGGCGCTTTGTATGCCTATGGTTATAAATGGGATGATATCTTAACTTTTTTTAGTAAAACTCAAATCATAGACTTAAAAAAGTTCGCCATAAACAAACCTGGTTTTATCGATGCAGAAAAATTTTATTCTAGTTTTAAAACTTACTTAAAGCACGACGATTTTGGTAGTTTAAAAAAACATCTGAAAGTTACTGCTGCCAATATTTTAAATGGAAATCTTGAAGTTTTTGAAGCTGGTGAACTTATAAAACCTGTGATAGCTTCTTCGGCCATTCCTGGGCTTTTTTCACCTGTAAAAATTAACGATAATTACTATGTTGATGGTGGCGCACTAAATAATTTCCCTGTGGAATTACTTAAAGATACTTGCGACGTGATAATTGGTGTTTATGTTAATGGTTTTGTGCCAATAACTATTAATGAATTAAAATATTCACACAATGTTGTAGAACGCGCTTTTAAATTGAAACAGGTTAAAGAAGACCAATTGAAATTTAAAGATTGTGATTTAGTCATCTATCCTAAAGAACTCAGCAAATACGGCACCTTCGACAAAAAACACCTTCATGAAATATTCGCTATTGGGTATGAAGCAGCAATGAAAGTTTTAACCAACAACACTGATTTTAAAAATAAAATTTTCTAGAAATAACCTCCACCATTTAACAAAATTGCTACTATTTATTTTTTAATCTAAAACATAGGATGAAATTTACCTACGGTAACATTGGTTACAGAGTAAACGTCTAATATGATTTAAATTTGATATAGTTAATTTAATCCAAAGAAATCATGAATACCATTGAATCAGAAACAGAAGAACAAGTGTTCTCAATGCCCAGAATTGGCGATAAAGCACCCGAATTTAAAGCAGTAACCACTCAAGGTGAAATAAATTTCCCATCAGATTACAAAGGCGAATGGGCCATTCTTTTTAGTCACCCTGCAGATTTTACACCAGTATGCACCTCAGAATTTATGACGTTTGCACATTTAGAATCTAAATTCAAAAAAGCAAACTGTAACCTCATAGGATTATCTATTGATGGTATTTACAGCCATATTGCATGGTTAAGAACCATTAAGGATAAAATTAAATTTAAGGGCATGAAAAACATTGAAGTTAAGTTTCCTTTAATTGAAGACATTTCCATGCAAGTTGCTAAAAAATACGGCATGATACAACCCGGTGAAAGCATAACTCAAGCCGTAAGAGCCGTATTCTTTATCGATCCAAACGGCATCGTTCGAGCAATTATTTATTACCCGTTAAGCTTAGGTCGAAATTTCGATGAGATTTACCGAGCATTAATAGCAATGCAAACATCAGATAAATTTAATGTGGCGACTCCAGCAGATTGGAATCCTGGAGACGATGTTATCATTTCTCCTGCAGGGTCTTGTGGTGTAGCTGAAGAAAGAATGGCAGGTACCGATGATTTAGAATGTGAAGATTGGTTTTTCTGTACTAAAAAACTTGATAAAGATTTAGTTTTAAAAGAAGTATTAAAATCTTAAAAAATATGAAAAATACATTATCAGTATTAGCCATATTATTACTAGTATTTGGTTGTAATAATTCAAAGAACAAAAGTTACACTGCTGTTGAAAATCAAGTTGAAGCCAATCAGCATCCAGGTAAAAAGCTAATGGAAACGAATTGTTATATCTGCCATAGCCCAACTGGAAGTCATGACGATAGAATTGGGCCGCCAATGATTGCAATTAAAAGGCATTACATAAACGACGGAACTAATAAAGAAGAATTTATTGCCGATATGCAAGCTTGGATAAAAAATCCAAACGCGGATGATGCTAAAATGTTTGGTGCTGTAAAACGCTTTGGTGTGATGCCAAAACAAGTATATCCTGAAGAAACAATCAAACTAATTTCTGAATATATGTATGACTATGAAATTGATCAACCCGATTGGTTTGATGACCATTTTAATAAACAACGCGGTAAAAATCGAGGTCAAGGCATGGGAAATGGTATGAGAAACGGCATGGGAAAAAACTACGGTATAAATAATCCACAAAATGAATTGAATTATCAAGATTTACCATACGGCGAACGAGGTTTAAAATATGCATTGGCAACGAAAACCGTATTAGGTAAAAACTTAATGGGCACTATTCAAAAAAAAGGAACATTAGAGGCTTTATCCTTTTGTAACGAAAGGGCTTACCCCCTAACCGACAGTATGGCCCTTGTACACAATGCCAACATTAAGCGTGTTTCAGATAAACCCAGAAATAGTAACAATCAAGCAAATACAAAGGAAATAGCTTATATCAACACTTTCAAAAACAATATAAAAAATAGCGAAGAACCTAAACCCATTGTGGAAGAGATTAATACTAAGGTTCATGTATATTACCCAATTACAACTAATGCCATGTGCTTGCAATGTCATGGTAGCCCTAATAAGGATATTCAAAATACAACTTTGAAAAAGCTTTCTCTTTTATACCCAAAAGATAAAGCGATTGGATATGATGTTAATCAGGTAAGAGGTATTTGGAGTATAAGTTTTGATAAATAAAACGACTCTCAAATTCAATTTGGAAAGCATGATACTAAAATAAATCAACTTCATTTATAGTTAAAAAAAAAGTCTCATATCGATGCTTTTTATGTAACAAATGTAACGGAGCATTTCATTTTTATTGTTGAAATTTGAGTTATTATCTCATTACTAATAATCATGAAAAATATAAACCACTTTAAATTATTTATAATTTTTACTGTCTTTGCATCGGTCATGTTATTCATATCATGTAGTGAAGACCATAATAATGAAGAAGATTCTATTCCCATTTCAGAAGAAACAGTTGATGAAGAAACAAATACTGGAACAGATTTAAATCAAGCAGATTATGAAGCATTAGTTTTTATGCTAGAAGAAGAAAAGTTGGCAAGAGACACCTATGAATATCTAGGTAATATTTGGGCTTTAAATCAATTTTCTAATATAAAATTAAGCGAAGAAACGCATATTAATATTGTCGCCAATTTATTAGAGGTATACAAAATTGATTACAACTTATTACCCGCTGGTGAATTTCAAAATCAAAATCTTCAAGAATTATATAATCAATTTGCAATACAGGGCAAAATAGATTTAGCAAATGCCTTACAAATTGGAGCTACCATTGAAGATTTAGATATCGTAGATTTAGAAAACTTCATTAATGTAACAACAAACACAGCAATTATAGACGTTTTTGAAAATCTGCAATGCGGATCTAGAAATCATTTAAGAAGCTTTATTACTTCTATTGAAAAGTCTGGAGGGACTTATACGCCTCAATTTTTAACAGAAAACGAATATAACCTTATAATTAATAGTAGTCGTGAACAATGTAAATTGTAAATATATAATGGCGTGTTTATACTACTACTTAACGTATATAGAATACATGGAAACATGAGAAAAGTAAACTGATGTGATGGTCAGTTTTTTGGTTGGTTGATAAAAGGCATTTATAAGAAATTATAAGTGCCTTTTTACTAAGTAACCTTTGTTACTAACTGCGTTAATCTCCTGGTTTACTTTTGCACTATAAATTAACAATTAATGAAAAAACTCTTTTATATACCACTTTTGATTTTAGGATTGCATTCTTCTGTAAGAGCTCAAGAATTAATTCCTATATCTAAAACTGAAGTCAGAACCAAAGTTTTAGAAAACAATACAAGTATTAAGATTTCCAATGAAGAATTTAAACAAGCGCGTGCAGATTACAGACAAACTAACGCGGTTTTTTTACCAAATATTACAGCGAGTCATACAGCTATAGCAACAACAAATCCTTTAATGGCATTTGGTTCTAAATTAAATCAGGAAATTTTAACACAAAACGATTTCAATCCTGCTTTGTTAAATGATCCTTCTCAAATTGAAAATTTCGCAACTAAGCTAGAAATACAGCAACCTTTAATTAATCTAGACGGCATGTTTCAACGAAAAGCCGCTAAATCTAAAATGGAAGCCATGTCTTTAAAAACAGAGCGCACACAAGAGTACTTAGCGTTTGAAGTAGATAAAGCCTACATGCAGTTGCAATTAGCATACAAAGCGGTTGATGTTTTAGAAAAAGCCTTAGAAGCTGCCAATGCCAATAAAAAATTAGCTGATGATAGTTTTAAACAAGGCTATCTGCAACGTGCCGATGTGCTGAATGTTGAAGTACGTGTTAATGAGGTAAAAAACCAGTTGCAAATGGCAAAAAGCAACGTGCAAAATGCATCCAACTACTTATCGTTTTTAATGAATGATGAAAGTTTCGTTGTTTACGCACCAACAGATGAATTAACCGTATCTGCTTATACTTTGGAAGATAAAAAAGTTTCAGAAAATCGTTCAGATATTAAAGCTATGGAATTAGCATCACAAGCTTATGATGCCATGAATAAAGCCGATAAAATGGCTTTTTTACCAAGATTAAATGCCTTCGGTAGTTATGAGATGTATGACGATCAAATCTTTCAAGCCGATGCCAATGGCTATTTGTTTGGAGCACAATTAAGTTGGGATCTTTTTCAAGGTTCGAAACGTTTCGGAAAAGCGCAAAAGAGCAAAGCAGAATACGAAAAATCTAAGTTAGAATATGAGCAGTATGTGTCGCAAAGTCAATTAGAATTAAATAAAGCAAAACGTGCATTTTTAGATGCTGAGAACAAATTAAGACTTACTGAATTAGCTTTAGAACAATCAGATGAATCGTTACGAATACGAACAAACAGATTTAAAGAAGGTTTAGAAAAAACATCCGATTTGTTAATGGCAGAAACACAATATGCTCAAAAACAATTAGAATATTATCAAACCATTTTTGAATACAATTATACACAAGCGTATTTACAATTTTTAACTAAAGAATAATTTTTAAGATGAAAAAAACATATACAGCCATAACACTTTTGGTAACACTAATATTAGCAAGTTGTGGAAGCGAAGGCAAAAATAACGTTGCTGATAATTCACCAGCAATTACTGTTAAAGTAAACCAAGTGGAAGCAAATGGAAATAGTCCGTTTTTATCTACTAGTGGAAAAATACAAGCTAAAAATAGTGCCGATTTAAGCACTAGAATGATGGGATACGTTAATAAAGTACATGTAAATGTTGGAGACCAAGTGCGCAAAGGACAATTATTAGTTTCCATTAACAATGCCGATTTACAAGCTAAAAAAGCACAAGTCAATGCCGGAATTACCGAGGCTACAGCTGCTTTTAATAATGCACAAAAAGATTATAACCGTTTTAAAAACTTATTTGCAAGCAATAGTGCATCACAAAAAGAAATGGACGATATCACCGCCAATTTTGAAATGGCTAAAGCGCGTTTAGAAGCTGCAAACCAAATGAAAAATGAAATTAATGCACAATTTACATACAGCAATATTTCTGCTCCATTTAATGGAATTATTACTAGTAAAATTATAAAAGTTGGTGATATGGCAAATCCTGGAATGCCATTAATAAGCATAGAAACACCGGGGGTTTTTGAAGTGATAGCTATGGTACCAGAAACAGAAATTTCAAGCATTAAAACGGGAATAACCGTGGATGTTTTGGTGAAATCCATCAACAAATCTCTTAAAGGAAAAGTAACAGAAGTAAGTACTTCTGCAAAAAACACAGGAGGACAATATTTAGTAAAAATAGATTTAGACGAAACTGAAGCCAATATCTTATCGGGCATGTTTGCTACCGTACAATTTCCTGTAGCGAGAAAAGCAGCAACTGCAATGGTTTTAGTTCCGACAGAAGCTATTGTTAAAAACGGACAGTTATCTGGAATCTATACGGTAAGCCAAAGCAATACGGCCTTGTTACGTTGGTTGCGTTTAGGCAGAACGTTTGAGAACCAAGTAGAAGTCTTATCTGGATTAAATGCAGATGAAGCTTACATTGTTTCTGCCGAAGGAAAATTGTTTAATGGTGCTAAAATTTCAATTCAATAACTAAAAGGTTGCGTTAAGGATAGTAATGAAAATCCTTTTTTTGCTTCCATAAATGGCAAAAAAAGATTGTAATGGATAGCCTGTTTAAACGCCAAAAAAAATAAAATAATGAAAGAAGGAATCGCAGGTAAAATTGCCAAAATCTTTATACAATCGAAGTTAACAGTTTTGTTAATGATTGTGTTTATGGTAGTTGGTGTGTATAGTTCGTTTTTAATTCCGCGTGAAGAAGAGCCACAAATTGATGTACCTATGGCAGACATTTTTGTAGGTTATCCTGGTGCAAGTCCGACTGAGGTAGAATCGCGAGTTATTAAGCCTTTAGAACAACTCATTTCGAACATAAAAGGTGTGGAATATGTGTATTCTACGTCGATGAAAGAGCAAGGCATGGTGATTGTTCAGTTTTATGTAGGCGAAGATATTGAACGCAGTTTCGTGAAATTATATAACGAAATTAACAAGCACATGGATGAAATGCCTGCAGGTGTAACGTTTCCGTTGGTAAAAACTCGTGCCATTGACGACGTGCCTATGTTGGGTTTAACCTTGTGGAGCGAAAACTACGACGACTACCAATTAGGCCAAATGGCACAAGAGTTAGAGAGTGAAATTAAAAAGGTAAACGATGTGGCCATGACGCATAAAATTGGCGGGAGAAATCGCCAGTTACGTGTGGTTTTAGATAAAGATAAACTGGCAGCAAGTGGACTGGATTTCTTGATGGTTTCTGAAATGATTAACGCGAATAACAGTCAATTAAACTCAGGGAGTTTTGATAAGAATGACACCGAATTTTTAGTAAATACTGGTAAGTTTTTAGAAACGGTTACCGATGTAGAGAATTTGGTAGTGGGAGTGCAACAAAATCAGCCCATTTACTTAAAGCAAATTGCTACAATAATTGATGGACCAGAAGTACCGCAAAACTATGTAAGTTTAGGCTTTGGTAAAGGCAGTGAGAAAGCTTCGGAATATCAATCTGAATATCCTGCCGTAACCATTTCGGTAGCTAAAAGAAAAGGTGCCGATGCTATGAAAATTGCGGAAGTTATTATTGAGAAGATAGAACATTTACGCAGTAACTTAATTCCTGACGATGTTCATGTAGAAATTACTAGAAACTACGGTGAAACAGCATCTCATAAAGTATCAGAATTGCTCTTACACCTTATAGGTTCTATTATTGCCGTTACTATTGTGGTTATGCTAGCGATGGGTTGGCGCGGTGGTTTGGTGGTATTTTTATCCGTTCCAATCACGTTTGCTTTAACCTTGTTGAGTTACTATATGTTGGATTACACGCTAAACCGAATCACATTATTCGCTTTAGTATTCGTAACCGGAATTGTAGTGGATGACTCCATTATTATTGCCGAAAACATGCATAGACATTTTAAAATGAAACGTTTGCCTTTTAAACAAGCTGCTTTATATGCTATAAATGAAGTTGGTAACCCTACTATATTGGCAACCTTTACAGTAATAGCGTCTGTTCTACCTATGGCGTTTGTATCTGGATTAATGGGTCCTTATATGGCACCAATGCCCATTGGAGCGTCTATTGCCATGATATTATCCTTATTCGTGGCTTTAACAATAACCCCATATTTGGGTTATATTTTCTTGAGAGAAAAGGACAAAAAAGGCGTTGCAGAGAAGCCTGAAAAAGCAATTGAGAACACGGCTATTTATAGGATTTATAATAAGTTTGAAAGACCCCTATTAGAAAGCAAAACAAAGCGTTGGATGTTTTTAGGTGGAACATTCCTGTTACTTATGGGCACCATGGTTTTGTTTTTTACAAAATCGGTTGCGGTAAAAATGCTGCCTTTTGATAACAAAAATGAATTCCAAGTAGTCATAGATATGCCTGAAGGCACAACGCTAGAAAGAACTGGCGTTGTAGCTCAAGAAATTGCACAATATTTATCTACCCGACCAGAAGTGGTAAATTACCAGAACTACATTGGAACCTCGGCGCCAATTACTTTTAACGGACTGGTGCGTCATTATGATTTACGTGGCGGTAGTAATATGGCCGATATTCAAGTAAATTTATTGGACAAAAAAGAACGCTCAGTACAAAGTCATGATATTGCGAAGTTACTGCGACCAGATATTCAAAACATAGCTTCAAAATATAATGCGAACGTGAAGTTAGTTGAAGTACCACCAGGACCTCCAGTTTTATCAACGATAGTAGCTGAAGTTTATGGACCTGAGTATAACAAGCAAATTGAAATAGCCAATAGTATACAAGATATCTTGAAAAACACAGAAGATGTTGTGGATATCGATTGGATGGTAGAAGCAGATCAAACCGAATATCAATTCGAAATTAATAAAGAAAAAGCGATGTTATACGGAGTTGCGCCGCAGCAGATAGTTTATACGATGAATATGGCTTTGTCTAACAGAATTCTAACCAACTTATATGACGAAGATGCCGTTAATCAAGTTGGATTATTGTTGGCTTTAGATGAAAAAGAAAAATCTACAATTTCTGATATTTCCCAATTACAGGTGAAATCTAAACAAGGTAATATGGTGCCTATTGCAGACTTGGTAGCGATTTCAGAAACAAACACTGCAAAAAGCATTTACCGCAAAAACCAAAAACGAGTAGTCTATGTTATGGCCGATATGGCAGGTGAATTAGAGAGTCCCGCTTATGCAATTTTGGGGATGGAAGAAAAACTAAAAAAAATTCCATTACCAAAAGGCTACGAGATTAACGAAATGTATTTAGGCCAGCCAGATTTTGAAGATGATTACTCTGTAAAATGGGATGGTGAATGGCAAATAACTTTGGAGGTTTTTCGAGATTTAGGCATTGCCTTTTTAGGCGCTATTATTCTCATTTATATTTTAATTGTAGGATGGTTTCAAAATTTTAAAGCACCAATAGTTATGATGGTTGCCATACCGTTATCCTTAATCGGAATTATTCTAGGCCATTGGCTTATGGGCGCATTTTTTACGGCTACCTCATTTATTGGAATGATTGCTTTAGCAGGTATTATGGTGCGTAATTCGGTATTACTCATTGACTTTATCAACTTAAGAACTGCTGAAGGTGTTCCATTAAAACAAGCAGCAATTGAAGCTGGAGCAGTGCGTACAACACCCATTCTATTAACAGCAGGAACCGTTGTAATTGGCGCCTTTGTAATCTTATTTGACCCAATATTCCAAGGATTAGCTATTTCCTTAATGGGAGGAACTATCGTATCAACAGTTTTAACCTTGTTGGTTGTGCCACTTGTTTATTATATGATAGAAAAGAAAAATTATAAATAATTAGTTTCTGAAAATATTTCAGAATGACAAAAATTTAACACAATGAAATTAGTCATCGTAACAGCAGTAGAACAATTTCAGAAAGATGTCTTGAAATTGTTTAAAAAAGCAAATATTGAAAACTTTAGTAGTTCAGAAATTGATGGATACAAAAATGGAACCTCATTATTAATGGCCTCTAATTGGTTTTCAGGTGAAAAAGGAAGTAATGAATCGAGCTTGTTTTTTTCTTTTACAGAAGACGAAAACATTGACGCCTTATTCCATTTAATTAAAGAATTTAATACAAACTTAGAAACTAATAATCCCTTAAAAGCGATTGTAGTTCCTATTGAAAAATTTATATAATCTTAAAAAACGAAGTAAAATGTTAAATACATATTTTAGAGTTATTGTTGGTTTTATGGTGCTATTAAGCGTGGTACTGACCGTTTTTGTGCATCCAAATTGGATTTGGTTTACAGTATTTATTGGTGTAAATATGATGCAATCGGCGTTCACAAAATGGTGTTTATTAGAAACTATTTTAACTAAAGTTTTCAAAGTGAAAAATTAATTATTTCCTTTTTAATTAAATTACGTAATGAATAGAGAGGTGCTTATTTAGCACCTTTTTTTTATGAGTCATGTATTTAAAATGAATGCCATAAATCAGACTTTTAAACCGGCATTTTACATGACAAAAATCATTTCAGAAAACAATTTTGAACAGTAATTTTATAGGATTAAAACAGGATGTTATGAAATCATTAATTTACGCAACCGATTGCAGTCAAAACAGTGCACAAGCATTGCGTTATGTCTATCGTTTCAGTTTAATTATGAAAGCCGATCTTCATGTTTTACATGTTTATGATTTACCTCCGGTGAATCTTGCAGTTATTAATTCAAAAACCATATTGAAAAAACATATGCAAGAAGAACAAAAGGATTTAGTTAAAAAATATTGTACCAAACATCTTAAAAATGAATTCCGCCAAAAGCCCATAATAATACATGCCATTCAAGGAACTTCAATTACTGAAAGTATACTTTCGCTTTCAAAAAAAATTCATCCAGATTTGGTTATTTTAGGTATGAAAGATAATAAAAGTACAAGAGGATTCTTCTCAGGCAATATAGCTGATGCACTTTTGCATAAAATTGATGTGCCATTACTTATTGTACCTAATAATGTGAGTTACAATAGTCTTTCCACCATCATTTACGCAACCGATTTTGAAGAAAAAGATATTGATTCTATTATAAAACTTATTGAAATTGCTAAACCTTTTTCCGCACTTATTGAGGTGGTTCATGTTTATGAACTCAATAAAAATGAAGCTAAGGAAAACATGGAAAAATTCAAAAATAGAATTACAAAATTATCGGCATATCCTGAGATCATCTTCAACACCATAGCATCTGGTAAGGTAAAATCTGGACTTTTAAATACTGTTAAAAATGAAAATGCAGATTTAATCGCGATGTTAGAACGGAGTCAGCCGAAAAAATTTAGTTTGTTTTTAGACAAAGATTTAGTTCAAGAAATGGAAGAATCAGTTTCCATTCCTGTACTTGCTTTTACATAAAATTATATCAATAAAAACTATCTTTTTATAGCTCCTGAAGTATCCCCTTCCATTAAGCTTGTAACATTATCTACAGATACCAAATTAACATCGCCAGGAACGGTGTGTTTTAAAGCACAGGCTGCCGTAGCAAAACTTATAGCTTGTTGGTCGTTATCATAATGCAATAAACCATAAATTAAACCAGAAGCAAAAGCATCTCCAGTTCCAACGCGATCAATAATGTGCGTTATATTAAGCATTTCAGATTTAATATAATCCTTTCCATTCCATATTTTACCTTGTATTTGGTGATGGGAAGCACTTATGGTTCTTCTTGTTTTTCTAACCACTTTTTTAATTCTAGGGTGTCTTTTCATGAGTTCTCTTGCAGATTCTTGAAATTTACTCCCAGATTCTCCAAAACCAAACATCTCCTGTATCCCTCTACTGCTTGTAATAACGATATCACAATTTTTAGCTAATTCGGGAATTATTTCTTGCATAGTTTTTCCATACTTCCACATATTGCTTCGAGAATTAATATCACCGGAAACAGTTATTCCCATCTTGTTAGCAGTTTTTATAGCATCTAAACAGCACATCGCAGCACCTTCAGAAATGGCTGGTGTAATTCCTGTCCAATGAAACCAGTCGGCATCTTTTAAAACATCTTCCCAATCTATCATAGAAGGTTCTATTAATGAGAATGCCGACCCTTCTCTTTCGTAAATCACTTCACTTGGTCTGTGCACAGCACCTTTTTCAAGAAAGTATTTTCCCATCATTTTATCACCATAAATAACATGTTCTGAGCTTAACCAATGTTTACGTAAAAATTGCGTAGCTGCTTTTCCTAATGCATTATCTGGAAAACGGGTTACATGAGCCGCTTTCATACCAAGATATGCACACGAAATGGCAACATTAGCTTCTCCTCCACCGTAAACTAGCTCGAAAGAACTTGCTTGAGAAAACTTTGAATATCCTGGTGGCGATAAACGCATCATAACTTCCCCGAATGTTATTAATTTTTTTGCCATACTTATTATTCTGTTTTTTGTTAGATTTATATAAGTTACATGTTTAAGATATATGTTTTACCTCAATTTTCGACCATCAAATTTAAAAAACTTATTTTGCCAGTACCCGTGGCTTGCATTCCTATAATCCCTTCAGGACTATTAGCTTTATTTTTTTGATTAAAAAAGCACAATCCATCCATAATAAATAGCAAGTAAGGACAAAAATAAGATACCTGCATAGGTTAGTAGTTGCAACCTTTTATGCGGTTGAAGGACCTCAGGAAGATCACTGCTCATAACATTTTTTAAATTCATATAGCCAACAATTGGTGCCAACACAAACGAAACTGCGGTTGCCACAGAAATGATTAATCCCATATTTGCGCTTAAGGCAAAAAGAACCACAATGCTTATAATTGCAAGAATTATAACTGCCATTGCATAATATTTTTTATCGGTGTATTTGTTGTTTTCACTCGCCAACTTATCGATGATATCAATACTTACTCTAGAAATAGCGTCATGACAGGTCAAACAAGTACTGTACATAGTTGCAAATGCTGATACCGCAATAAAAATATACGCCCAACTCCCTATGTGTGTTGTAAAAAGTTGAATAACCTGATCTGCAAACATTACTGCACTACCACTTAATTCTGTACCAGAACCAAAAAGCGTCATGGCACCAATAACCAGAAAGAAAATTGCCAAAATTGTGGTCATTAAATAACCGAAATTAAACTCTTGAAGTGCTTCCTTTAATGGCGGTTTATTCTTATTAATTCTATACTTCTCGGCGCTCCAAAGGCTTAACCAACTACTTGCTTCAACGGCAGTAGGCATCCAACCTATTAATGTGATAAGAAACAACACGCCCAATTCATCAAAAAACTGAGGCGGTTGAAAATTGGTTATTGGTGTTATTGGTCCTTTATTAATAACCAAAACTGTAGTCGCTAATAACGCAATAAACAAGATTGGAATTAAAAATTTTAAAGTGTTTTCTAAAAATTTATATTTACCTATAATGAGGATAGCACTGTTGAAAACAAACAGACACACCGCAACGGTACCAATAGAAACCCCTTGAATTCCGAAAAGATTAATTACCAAACCAGCCGTAATAGAAACTAACGCCGCAGGACTTGCAATAGATGTTGCTAAAGTTATAAGCGCATAAAGCCATAAATAGCCTCTACCTCTATTGCGATATCCCTCAATAATGCTTTTTCCTGTAACGTTGGTATAGCGAATGCCAAATTCGAAAAAGGGATACTTTAACACATTGGCTAAAATAATTGGAATAACCATGAGCCAGCCATATTGTGCTCCCGCTTTTGTTGATAATACTAAATGTGACGTACCTATGGCCATACTTGCAAACAAAAGCCCCGGACCTAAGTTTTTAAGTAGTGTTTTAGTTTTATTCATGACGTTGGTTAGTTAGTTTGTTGGTGTAATTTTGCGTTAGTTTAATACAATATCTCTAGTTTTTGTTGGTCTTCAACCTTTATTTTACCAGATTGAATGAGGGTGTTATTATTGTGATGATTATTTTTTTCGCCCCACAATAAAGCTACAAATTTTACATTATTATTTTTAAACGTATTGTTGGAAATTTGAACGTTAATAATCCCGGGAGTTTTAATTAACAAACCGCTTTTCTCTTGACTTCCGCAATTGGTAAACGTATTATTGGTAAGCGTTAAATACCCACCAATAGTAGATTCATCATATCCGCCTCTATAAAAATGCATCACATTCTGTTTGATGTTGTTGAATTCACATTGATTGAACGTTACCATTTCTGCATTATAATCGCCTTTTTCATCTGCTGCTAATACAAAACCATTTTTACAGTTTTTAAGTATTGTTTTATTGAAATTAATTGAATCGGCGAATGAACCTTTTGAAGCTTTTAGAACATACTCGAAACCTTCAATTTCACAATTATTAATGGACAATTTATATGCAGATGACATATTTTCTTGCAATGAAGCAAATGCCAATTGATTAGATTGACCTTTGATTGAAACATGTTCAAGCCTGATATTACCATTTGGATTCATTTCAAAAACTGGTGTATCTGAATCGCCTTCAAATAAAATTTGAACTTTGTTCTCGTCCTGAGATCGAATGATTATGTCTTTATCAATTTTAAGTGAAGAATCAATAGTGTAAATATCGTCTGTGAGTTCAATAATATCGCCACTTTTAGCTTCATTAATCATTTTAGCAAGTTCACCTTCAACAGAAGAAACACTATAGATATTCGGTTTAACTTTAATTTTTTCAACTGAAAACCATTTTGGACCATACTTTTTCTTGTCGATTTTAAATGCTTCGGCACCGGATAATTTTGATATAGCCCCAACCCTATTATTAGATTTCGATCTTGAACTACCAAAAATATCTTGTTGTATTTTTTCAAAATCATACCCTATAAATACATCACTCATACTTTCATTTTGTGCATCTTCTGGAGCATATAACCAGTCATTAATCGGCTTCATTTTTACCTGCTCGTTTTTTAACACATCATATTCAGCATATTCATTTTCACCATTATTAATAATATTATTCTTAAAAAGAATACCATCCATATTATCATGGTTTATTAATGGTTTTGCATCTTTAGAGGTATTATAAATGAGATTATTGGCAATGGTTGAGCGAATAGGTGGTGCAGACCGAATTTCACTTATAGGAAGTACATCTGCGCTAGCTAAGTTTTGTCCTACGCCTATTTGCCAAGGCGATTTACAATCAACCCAAGTATTGTAAGCTACAACTATATCTGCAACTTGTAAATATCGGTTTAGAGGTGTCATTGGAATGCCGTTCATTATGGCCAACGGACTTCTAAATTGCTCTCCTTTAATTTTGTAGAAATAATTATTAGTAATCCAATGACCAGTATTAACAACCCTAATACCACCATAAAATTCTGAATCATCACCTCCTATAAATAGATTTCCATCAACGTTTGCGTAATTACTATGCCTAAGTACCAAAGAGCCTTCACTTTTATAAAAAATATTATGGCTAAAGGTGTTGTAATTGGTTTTATCTGAAATAATTTCTACTTCGCCATTACAAGCTTCAAAGAAATTATTCGAAACATTAACATAACCCGAAGTAAACCTAGTTTTACTATCACCTATTCGTAATGTTTCTGCTCTGGGGCCACCTTTTCTAGGACGTGGACCAAAATAATTATTAACTATTTGATGATTTGTATTGATATGTTTGTTGCCTGTAAAAAACACCCTCAATGTTTCGCCATCATTTGATTTTCCAGCTATATAACAATGATCTAGTTGGTTATTTCTACCATAAAACTCAATCCATTTATCGTTTATAGCTCTGTTTGGTTTATTGAAACTTTCAATAACTGTACTAGTTACTCTGCAATTATTGGCAACACTATCTTTACCAATCATATATCTAATAACCGCACTTTCAGGAGAATGCCCATTTCTGAAGTATAAACCATCAACTATTAAATACTGTCCGCCTAAATGAAGATAAGATTGCCCTTCTAAAAATACTTCTCCGGGATTTTCGGCGCGAAGTGTTATAGGTTGTTCTTCGGTGCCATTTCCAAAGAAATTAATTGGAACATCCTTCCAAATACCATTGGCCAGAATTATGACATCTCCAGGATTGGATTGACTAATTGCATCATTTAATTCTTCCGCATTATTTACAAAAATGTCTTTTGAAATTGAATTGTTTCCACAAGAAATTAAAAAAAGAAATGCAGCTGTAACCAGAATGTAGTATTTCATTTTAGCTCGATTGGATTTACTATTTTGAAATTTTGAACGGAAAATATATGATTATATTGAATATCCTACCGATCGTAATCATGATCAAACTAACATATTAGACACTTAAACTTCTAAATAAATTATGACATAAAAACTCAGAAACCTGAATTTATGTTAAGATTTTGGGTTTAATGTTAGCTGATTACCCAAATATACATAATTTTTGGTAAACCAAATTGGTTAACCAGTTAAGATAATGCCAACATCAATAAAGCAGCTAAAGAAGCACCTACAATGGGTGCAATAACAGGAATCCACGCATAACCCCAGTCATTAGACACTTTATTTTTTATAGGAAGAATGGCATGCATAATTCTTGGTCCTAAATCTCGTGCAGGATTAATAGCATAACCTGTAGTTCCGCCTAGAGACAAACCAATAGACCAAACTAATAAAGCAACTGGCAATGCTCCCAATGAACCTAAACCAATAATAGTTTGAGAATCACTAATTGTTGCATTTGTGAAATAGAGAATGGTAAAAATCAAAACGAAAGTACCAACTGCTTCACTTATAAAATTTGAAAAGGTATTTCTAATTGCTGGCGCAGTACAAAAAACGGCTTTTTTAGAATCACCATCTTCTGTCGCATCAAAATGGTTTTTATACATAAGCCATACCATAAAAGCCCCCAACATGGCACCAATCATTTGAGCAACAACATATAACGGTACCGATTCCCAAGGAAATTTACCTGCGATTGCTAAACTTATACTTACAGCCGGATTAATGTGCGCTCCACTATAAGGACCAGCAACTACAACTGCTACATAAACTGCCAATGCCCAACCCGTAGTGATGACAATCCAGCCACTATTATTACCTATTGTTTTATTCAATACCACATTGGCAACAACCCCACCACCTAATAAAATGAGTAAAGCTGTTCCAATAATTTCTGCTACAAACGGAGTCATTTTTCTTAGTTTTATGGTTAAAATTTTGATTTAGTCCAATACTCTAAAGCATCAATGGCTTTATACCAACCTTTAATTTCATTTTCAATTTGCTTTCTTTCAGTAGCTGGATTAAAAGAAGTATCCGTTTGCCATATCTCTTGAATCTCTTCAGGGTTGTTCCAATAGCCTACAGCTAATCCCGCTAAAAAAGCGGCACCCATTGCAGTAGTTTCTATTATTTTAGGACGCACAGTCACCGTATTTAAAACATCGGCTTGAAACTGCATAAGCATATTATTTACAGTTGCACCACCATCTACCCGTAATTCTTTTATAGAAAGCCCAGAATCGGCCTCCATAGCTTTTAAAACATCCATAGTTTGGTAGGCTATAGATTCGATTGCTGCACGCGCTATATGTGCATCTGTACTCCCTCGTGTTAGACCGAAAATTGTGCCTTGTGCTTGTTGATTCCAATGTGGTGCTCCTAAACCTGCAAAGGCGGGTACAAAATAAACACCATCAGAACTTTCAACTGAATCGGCAAGTTTTTCGACCTCGTTTGAGGTTCTTATTATTTTTAAACTATCACGTAACCACTGCACCACGGCACCAGCAATAAATATACTACCTTCAAGGGCATACTGTGTTTTTCCATTAATTTTCCAAGCAACAGTTGTTAATAGATTGTTTTTTGAAACTATTGGTTTTTCACCAATATTCATAAGCATAAAACATCCTGTCCCATAGGTATTCTTCACCATACCTGGTTTGGTACACATTTGTCCGAATAATGCCGCCTGTTGGTCGCCCGCGATGCCACAAATAGGGATATTGGCATCATAAAAAGTTGATTTTGTATGTCCGTATACTTCACTAGACTGCTTGACTTCAGGTAACATACTTTTAGGAATGGTAAATAATTCAAGTAAATCATCATCCCAATCCATGGTATTTATGTTAAATAACATGGTTCTTGATGCATTTGTTACATCGGTAACATGTTGGCCACCTTTCGTGAAATTCCAAATTAACCAAGAATCAATAGTTCCTAAAATTAAGTCGCCAGATTCAGCTTTTGTTCTTGCTCCTTCAACATGATCTAAAATCCATTTCACCTTAGTTCCAGAAAAATAAGAATCTATAACCAACCCTGTTTTTTCTCGTATAACCTCACTTTTGCCTTGTTTTTTAAGTTCATCACAGTAATCAGAAGTTCGTTTATCTTGCCAAACAATAGCATTATAGATAGGTTGCCCTGTGTTTTTATCCCAAACCACAACGGTTTCGCGTTGGTTTGTAATTCCTATAGCAGCGATGTTTTCAACATTTAACCCTTTTTTTGCAATGGCTTCTGCGGCTACGCCTGCTTGAGTAGACCAAATTTCATTGGGGTCGTGTTCTACCCAACCTGGTTTTGGAAAAAATTGTGTAAACTCTTTTTGAGCCACAGATACAATGCTTCCTTTTTTATTGAAAACAATGGCTCGCGAACTGGTAGTTCCTTGGTCTAAAGCAAGAATATATTTTTCCATTGTAATTAGTTTATAGTTTTTAGCTGTTGGTAAAAAGTAAAGTTACTTTTAATTAATATTATTTATAAAACATATTGATTCGCAATAGATTTAAACTCTTCAATTTGCTGTTGTTCCCAAATGGTATCTTTATTTAATTCTTCACTTAATATTTTGGCTACTATTGGAATTATTTCAAGAGTTGCTTTAGCATCTAAAAACAGAGTCCGAACACGTCTGGCGAGCACATCCTCAATAGTTCTTGCCATTTCATTCCGAATAGCCCAAACTACCTCTGCTTTCGTAAAAGGTAAGCTTTTATGTAATTGTACACCTAATTCTGGTTGTTCTTTAATTAAATTTTGAATTAACTTTTCATCACTACCGTAAACATTTTGATGAGATTTTATTTCAATAGGAATAATAGCTCCGTGAATTTTAATGGCTTTAGTTTCGCATGCTAGCTTAGGTAATTTTCCAATAAAAATAGCTTTATTGATGGTATCTTGAGCCATGCGTCTGTAAGTCGTCCACTTACCTCCCGTAATGGTAATTAAATCTGAATCTGAAACAATAATTTTATGGCTTCTCGAAATTTCCTTTGTTTTTTCAGATTTATCTTTTGGTGCTGCTAATGGGCGTAACCCTGCAAAAATGCTCAATACATCCTCTTTTGCCAGTGTTTTGGTTAAATAATTGTTAGCCGTTGCGATGATAAAATCCACCTCCGCATCTAAAGCTTTTGGCTCTAAACTATGGCTATCTAAAAGGGTATCGGTAGTTCCAACCACAATTTTATTATGCCATGGTACCAGAAACAACACTCTGCCATCATTGGTTTTTGGAATCATAATAGCATCGTTTCCTGGCAAAAAAGATTTATCAATTACCAAATGAATACCTTGACTTGGGCGTACAATATCTTTTGCTTCAGCATTATCCATTTTCAATATTTCATCGGTAAAAACGCCTGTAGCATTTATAATGACTTTGGCATTTAAAGCATATGTTTTGCGAGTTTCAGCATCTTCAGCCACCACACCGTTTACCGCGCCCCTATCGTTTTTTAGAAGCTGTTTTACTTTGAAATGATTTAAAGCGGTTGCTCCATGTTCTATACAAGTTTGAGCGATATTTACAGCCAATCGCGAATCATCAAATTGCCCATCATGATAGACGACACCACCTTTTAATTTGCCATTTTTAATCGTGCTTAGCCTTTTTAACGTTTCTTTTTTACTGATTCTTGTTGATTTACCAAAACTTAATTTTCCCGCTAAGGCATCATATATTTTAAGACCAATAGTATATTTCAAATTATCCCACCAATTATAATTAGGTATGATAAAGGATTGATTACTCACTAAATGCGATGCATTTTTTAAAAGTAATCCTCTTTCATATAGGGCTTCTTTAACCAAGTCTATATTGCCTTGAGCTAAATATCGCACGCCACCATGAACCAGTTTAGTGCTGCGGCTTGAAGTCCCTTTCGCAAAATCTACTTGCTCTAAAAGCAGGGTTTTATAACCACGGGTAATGCTATCTAGGGCAACGCCTAATCCTGTAGCACCCCCACCAATAACAATCACATCCCAATTAGAATTTTCTTCTAACTGCTTTACTAATGTTTCTCTTTTAAAAATAGTATGTTCTTTCAATATTTCTTACGACGTCATTTTATTTTAGCTTACGAACTCTTTATTCTAAAACTGTAAAAGTTGCTTTTAATGTAGCATTGGAGTCGCCTCCAACCCAAACATTAAAATCTCCAGGTTCAACCTCCCATTTTTTATTAACTGTATAAAACTTAAGCTTTTCAGCATTTATTGTGAAATTTACAATTTTCGTTTCTCCGGCTTTGATCATTAATTTTTTAAAATCTTTCAATTCTTTTATCGGGCGAGTTAAACTACCAAATAAATCTCTAATATAAAGCTGAACTACTTCTTCTCCATCTCGATATCCTGTATTTGTAATTTCGATTGACACCTTTATTTCGCCACTTCTTGAGATTTCACTTTTATCTAATTTTAAATTTTCATATTCAAATGTAGTATAACTTAATCCATATCCAAAAGGATATAAAGGAGTTTTAGGTGAGTCTGTATATCCTGAAAATGTAACATGTTTTTGGCTATATGGCCTTCCAGTATTTTTCTGATTATAATATAGTGGTTCTTGACCAACACTACGAGGAAAAGAAACCGGTAATTTACCAGATGGATTATAATCGCCAAACATTACATCGGCAATAGCATTACCAGATTCTGAGCCTAAAAACCAGCACTCCAAAATTGAAGGCATATGATTGGCTGCCCAAGAAATATCCATTGGTCTTCCATTCATTAAAACAATAATTACATTTTTATTAACTGCATAAACAGCTTCAAGTAGTTGCTGCTGAACACCAAAAAACCCAATTTCGGTTTGACTTCTGCCTTCTCCGGTCTGATATGCATTTTCGCCAATAGCCATTATAACAACTTCAGCTTTTTTAGCAGCTTCAACCGCTGCAGGAATACCAGAAGTATCTGAATTATTAAATTTTAAAGGATGTAAAAATTGATTCTGTCCAGATTTTAAAGTTGGTATTGTTAATTCAGCACCTTTTTCATAATAAATTTTGGTATGCTCACCAACTGCATGCTTTACACCTTCCAACACAGAAACCGCCGAATTATACTCCCCTTTAGCCCGCCAATTACCTAATGGCGTATCTTTATCATCGGCCAATGGACCAATAACAGCGATACTTTTTAAATTTTTAGAAAGTGGTAATAAATTAGTTTCATTTTTAAGTAAAACAATCGATTTTTTGGCCCCATCCCGTGCAATTGCTAAATGCTCTTCTGTATAAATTTCGGTCTCTTCACGTTCATCATTACAATATTTAAAAGGGTCGTCAAACAATCCCAATTCAAATTTCAGTCTCAAAACACGTCTCACAGAATCATCAATAAGCTGCTCCGAAACTTTTTCCTCATTCACTAAATCTTCCAAATGTGCTTCATATACATACGATTCCATATCCATATCGCTTCCTGCATTTAAAGCAATTTCTGCAGCATGTTTATTATCTTCAGCATAACCATGTGCTATCATTTCTTTTATAGAACCCCAATCAGACACTACGAATCCATTCCAATTCCAACCTGATTTCAAAATTTCTCTTTGCAGTACTTTATTGCCAGTTGATGGAATACCGTCGATTTCGTTAAACGAATTCATAAACGTTGCAACACCCGCTTCAGCAGCAGCTTTAAATGGCGGTAAAATAGTGTTATGAAGTTCATTATCGCCAATGTTTACAGTATTGTAGTCGCGTCCGGCTTCGGCAAAACCATAACCAGCAAAATGTTTTGCGCAAGCTGCAATGGTGTTGGTTTTCGATAAATCGTTACCTTGAAATCCTTGTATTCTAGCAACCCCAACAACCGTATTTAAATAGGTGTCTTCTCCAGCACCTTCCATAATTCTTCCCCATCTTGCATCCCGAGATATATCAACCATAGGAGCAAATGTCCATTGAATACCAGATGCAGCTGTTTCTTTCGCAGCAACAGATGCGGTTTGCTTTATAATATCTAAATCCCAGCTAGCACTTTCACCCAATGGAATGGGAAAAATTGTTTTATAGCCATGTATAACATCATAAGCAAAAATTAATGGAATTTTAAGTCGCGAATGTTCCATTACAATTTTCTGGGTTTCTCTAATAGAAGCCACCGATGTAATATTCAGCATAGACCCAACTTCTCCTTTTTTTAGTTTATCAAGCTTATATTGATCGCTTTTAGAAGATGAAGGACCAGTAGCATTCCACTTACCGCTATATTGTACCAATTGCCCAATTTTTTCATTTAGCTGCATTAAGTTTAAAACAGAATCTACTTTTTTTTCTATTTCCTTATCTAAATTGCTTGAACCGTTGACCGTTTTTTCATCAGAAATGTGGTTTTCTATACAAGAAAGAATTATTGCAATAAGCAGTATAGGTATAAATAATAGATTTTTTTTTAACATTCAATAAATTTTAATAGTTACCAATATTGGTTTTACACCATTTTAAATAAGCTTCTTCCAATGCTTTTACTTTATCAGGATATTGATCTGAAAGATTAATTCGTTCTCCTGAATCTTCTTTCAAATTAAATAATTTTAAAGACAAATCGTTACTAATAGGTTTTATGTATAAATTACTTGGTCTACTTTTCCAGTGGTTTTCATTTGAGTTTGTCAGTTTCCAATCACCTAATCTAACTGCCCAAGTTTTTTGCCATTTCCAAACCAATAATCTGTCTTTTTTGGGTGTTAATAAATTAACGCCATCAATAGTTTTATCATCTAAGGTAATACCTGCAACAGACGCTACGGTTGGTAAAATATCGGTACCTGATACATATTGTGTTTCTACTTGATTCGGTTTAATTTTATCAGGCCAACTTATTGCCAAAGGTACTCGAATGCCTCCTTCCCAAAGCGAATATTTCCCACCCGTAAGCGGACTATTATTAGCACCAGTTAATGGCGATCCGCCGTTATCTGATACGTAAATTATCAGCGTTTCTTTTTCTAATCCTTCAGTTTTAAGAGACTCTAAAACCCTTCCTATATTATCATCCAAACAATTTAAGTTGGCCAAATAATACTTTCTTAAATCGTCATCTTGTATGTCTCCCAATCTAGAATATTTATCATAATACGCAGCATAACTACCGGGTTTGTGTTTACCGTAAGCCATTAAACTATCAGGATGGTAATTATTAATGGGTTTTACGCCATATTTATCTAAATATTTTTGTGGCACTTCGTGAATTAAATGATGAACAGAACTGTAAGAAAGCGTTAAGAAAAAGGGGTTCTCTTTAGGTTTTTTAATGTAGTCAATAGCTTCATCGGTTAATATATCTGTCAGGTAACCTTCATTATAACTTTTTTCGCCATTGTTGTGCATCAACGGTCCTAACACGGCACTAGTTCCGTTAGGGTCTGGCGTTATATCTTTAATTTCTTTTGAAAGTAACCAATAATCATGCGCATGCGCACTAAAGCCTAAAAACTCATCGTAACCATGCGCATTCGGATATTCTCGAACGTTGTATTTATGAAAATTTCTACCCAAATCATTCTTGCCTATTCTCGCCGTAGCATACCCCGCGTCCTTTAAATATTCTGCAATTGTTTTAACCGAATCTGGTAAACCTGGTCCCCAGCTCGATTTTACATCCCACCTAAATTGGTTTTTACCCGTTAAAATTCCAACCCGCGATGGGCTACAAACAGGCGCCGTGGTATAAGCCTGAGTATAAACTATACCCGATTTTCCTAACTTACCAATATTTGGCGTTTCAACTGTTGTATCATGATTTTCAAACGGTTCAAAATCGGCATATCCTTGGTCGTCAACAACTATTAAAAGTATATTTGGAAGTGTATCTTTTTCGTTAAACCTCATCTTGTCTTTACAAGAATACAAACCAATTAAAAGGGTAAAAACAATTATTTTTTTCATCTTAATTATTCATTTAAATTTTGGGCGTGCCCCAAAAAGGGTCGGGCTATACGTTGCAAGTCCTCGCTCGTACCTCGCTTTGGGCTTTCCACTGCTATCCCTCACGCAAACTATCGGAAATCTTGATGCTTAATTTATTCTATTGTAAATTCAGCATATACCGGAAAATGATCAGACGGGTATTTCAAGGCTTTAGAATCACTCAAAATAGCTTGCTTATTCACTTTTAGGTTTTCAGATTTCGATATGAATATGTAATCAATTTTTCGGGTAACGGGTTCAGTAAAATTAAAACCATTAAACGTGCCTTGGGGTCCGTAAGCTATTTTTGCCACAGATTCGGTGTCTATCATGTCTTCCGATAATTTTTTAATAAGCAAACTATGTGGTTCTACATTAAAATCGCCCATTAAAATAACAGGATAATTTTTGGTATTCACTTCAGCTATTTTCTGTTGAATTGTTTTTATGCCCATTAGTTGAGCTTGTTCACCAACATGATCTAAATGGGTATTAAACACCCAAAATTTCTTCGAGGTATTTAAAGGTGTAAACAAACCATAAGTGCAAATTCTGGGGTATGCAGCGTCCCATCCTTTAGAAACCTTTTCAGGCGTTTCAGAGAGCCAAAAGGTATTCTCATGTTCTACCTCAAATTTTTGTGTATTGTAAAAAATAGTTGAAAATTCGCCTGCGTTACCACCATCTCTTCCTATACCGAAAGCGCTGAAGTTTTTTAAAGCTACTTTTAAATCGTCCATTTGGTTTGGTCGTGCTTCTTGTACGCCTAATATGTCTGGACTAAAAAATAAAACCTGAGAAATTAAAAAGTCTTTTCTATGCATCCATGCATTTTCACCATCTGAAGCAATATCCAAACGAATATTGTATGTCATGACACTAAAATCCTGACCCTCACAGCTTGAAACGGTTAACAAACTCATCACTAACAAGGCTAAATATGTTTTCATTTACTTATTCATTTTTTTGAAAAACACGTACATAATCCACAACCATTTGCTGCGGAAAAACACTGTCGTCAATGCCTTCTCTTCCGCCTAACATACCGCCAACAGAAACGTTCATAATCAAATAAAATTTCTGGTCGAATGGCCATTCAGCAGTTGTTTTATGCTCGTTTTCAATTCGGTTATAAACCACATCGTCTAAAATAAAATCCATCTTTTCTGGAGTCCATTCAAGTGCAAACACATGAAATGTTTCGTAAGGATCTTGGATAAAAACCTTCTTACCTTTCTCGCTGTTAGTTAAGTGATTATAAGCTTTTGTATGTATCGTCCCAAAAATAGAATCTGGGTTAAAACCCACGTGCTCCATAATATCTATTTCACCACATTCTGGCCAACCTACTTCTTTTCTGTTTTCACCCAGCATCCATATGGCAGGCCAAAAACCTATACCTTTTGGTAATTTAGCTTTCACTTCAATACGTCCATATTTCCATGAAGCTAATCCGTTTGTATTTATTCTGGCCGATGTATATTTAGCAGTATCAATTTCAGTAACATATTTAATCCAACTTTTATTTTTCAATTCGGCATTATTAAAATCTTTATTGGCAATTTTTTCTTTGTGAGCTTCAAGTATTAAATGTCCATTTTCTACCCTAGCATTTTTTAAACTATCAGTGAAATACTGTTCTTCTCTATTACTTATAAAACCATAATCAAAAGCCCATTTGGTGCTATCTGGTTTGCCTTTGTAATTAAACTCATCGCTCCAAACCAATTTGTAACCTTGGTTTACAACACTTTTATCTATTCTTTCAAAAAGTAATTCAGGTTCGTTGGTTGTTATCAAATCGAACTCGTTTGCCAAAAACCAATCTAAATCTTCGGGCTTGTTAACTGTCCATGCATTTAAAACTAAGTTTAGTGCTTTTGAATTTTTAATCCATTCAGGATGCCTTTTAAAAACACTAAGTTCATAATCTAAACCAGTAATACCATCTGCTTTTAATTGTTCTGGAGTTTTCGAACCATCTAAATACTGAGTTTTAGCGTTAGGGTCTAGTTCTTTTATTCTTTTTAAAATGTCGTAACTAAAGCTGATATAAGTTAAAATATAAGGCTCAGCCTTTAATTCTCGAACTAAGTTCACCACCTTTTCTGCCATAAGTGCATTTCTACCTTCAATGGGAGATGGTTTTATTTCGCACACTAAACCAGTACTTGAATTGTTATTAATTCCTGCTAAAATATATTGCTTTAGCGTTGGTAAGATTTCACCGTTTGAAAGTTTGTGTTTTGAAAGTTCCTCATAGGTGGTCTCCTCAATTTTCAAATCGTTATAATGCGGATCATGAGTTACAATTAATACGTCATCTAATGTCATTCTAACATCAAATTCTGACCCTGTACAATCTAATGCAATAGCCTGTTTTAATGCTGCGATTGAGTTTTCAGGTAGACTATTACTTTTCCAAGCACCTCGATGCGCAACCACTGGATTGTCGGCAAATATAATACTGTTCTTTTCTACAGATTTGCAGGTCAATAAAGCCAAACTAAAACAAAAAACATATAAATATCGCATACCTAATCTAAACGCTCTGTTATTAATAAATTTCTTTAATTACAAATTAATAATAAAATCTAAGGGCAATTTCTTGCCCAAAGATTCTAACAAAAACTCAAACTAATTAAACTAAATTGTTAATTCTACTATTAATTATTCTTAGTATTTAGTAACCATCATTTTGAGGATAATCAGGCCCCAATAAATCTAAATCTATTTGAGCAATTGGCCAATTAATGAAATGTGATTTCCAATTTGTTCTCGGATCTTTAGCACCTAAATTTGCTGGAAAATATTCACCATCGCCAGCATAATTTGTAATCTGAAAATCGATTACGTCTTGCCCCATTCTTTTAAGTGTAAACCATCTTTGACCTTCAAAAGCCAATTCACGTGCACGCTCGTCTAAAATAGTTTGCTGATTTACAGAAGTTACTGGTGAAGCTCCTGCACGCGTTCTAATGGCATTAACATAAGGAAGCGGATCACCTGTAGACCTCATGATAGCTTCAGCAGCTATTAAATAGGTTTCGGCTAATCTATAAACTGTTATATTACTTCTATTTAAATAAGAATCTGGATTATCATCTTCTTGTGCAAATTTGATACAAGATGGATGCAACCTTTGGTAATATCTTGCATAAGTACTACTCGGATTATTTAAATCGGTAATAGGTTGATAAATATCAATTTCTTGACCCGTATTAGCTCCCGAAGTATAATAATACTTTAGTCTAAAATAAGTATTATCATCTCGAGTATCATTAGGGTCTTCAGCTAAAAGATTTAACAAATAAAGATTTGGTAATACACGAGAAAAACCTCTTCCACCTTGCTCTATATTTGATTCGATTCCTGATATTTGAAAATATTGAGTCACATAATTAGCATTCATCATGGTGTTATCGCCACCGCCCAATAAATCATCTTGAGATTGTATTACAAACAAAGATTCTGAATTGTTTCTATCTCCTTCAAAAACATCTGAAGTACTTGAAACCAACTCATGTGGACCTTCTTGAATTAATGTTACTGCCTGATCTTTAGCTTCTGTCCAATCGCCTTGCCACATCGCAGTTTTAGCTCTTACATGTTTAGCAGTACCTTTAGTAACACGACCAAAAGTATCTGTCCAATCTAAATTTTCAATTGCGAAATCTAAATCACTATTAATGAGTGCGAAAATCTCTTCTTCTGAAGATTTATTATTTATAACATCAAATGCATTATCAACCGAAATCGTTTCGTCTGTTACATAAATGTTATTAAACATTCTGTATAAATAAAAATAAGAATGAGCTCTGAAAAATTTTGCTTCTGCTAGTACTTGATTTTTTACATCTTCGTCAACTCCTGTTGCTTCATCAGCTGCATTAATTATTGCCGTTGCTTTGTTGGCTAAGTTATAATAGTGTTTCCAAAATAAGGTAGACACAAAGTTAGCGCCTTGATCTACGGGAGAAACACCTCTTTGGTATCTGCCCATTAACCCGGTATAACCAGTTCTGCTAAATGCTAAATCACTTCTTGATGACATAAGAACTGCTCCCATGAAGTCTTCTATCCTTCTGTCGTAACGATCTCTTTCAAATTTGTATAAACTAACTACTCCAGATTTTAAGCCTTCTTCTGTGGTATAGATATAATCTGAATCTATTAAAGTGCTGGGTTGTTCTTCGAGATAATCTTGACAAGACACCACAAAAAACACCACCGTAAGTAGTGTGAAACTACTTTTTAATTTTAAGTAAAAATTCTTTGTATTCATAATTTCTTTTTTTTTAAAATTTAACTTTTACTCCAAAGGTGAAACTAGTCGCGTCGGGATATCCTGTATCTGCATTAGAAAATGTACTTCTAATATTGACCTCTGGACTATACCCGATATAATCTGTATCTGTAAACAAATTAGTTCCGGTTACGTAAAATCTTATTTGATCAAAATTTAATCTTTCAGAAACGGTTTCAGATAAAGTATACCCTAAACTTACAGTTCTTAATCTAATATAAGATGCATCACGAACAGCTAAAGCATTTAAATATAAAGGTGTCGCATCAAAGTTTGGTCTCGGAAATGATGAAGAAGGATTTTCTGGTGTATAATAATCTACTTTCACACCATTTACTTTCCCTGACAAAGTTCCACCATTATTAAATTCTGACAAAAATGGATTTACTTTCGTTGCGCCTTCTACGGCATAAAAATCTAATAGCAAATCAAATCCTTTATAGGCAAGAGTTGTTGAAAGTGAACCGAACCAATCTGGGTTAGGATCTGTAAACACACGATCTTCTGGTGTAATTTTACCATCCGGAATACCTGTCAAATTTCCTTCGTCATCAACACCATTAGTATCTTTAATCTTAATATCTCCAGGGCTTAAATTATCCTGTACTAATGATGATTCTGGATTGGCTTGAGGAGCATTTGCAAAATCATCTCCTTCTTGCCAAATACCATCAAAATCATATTGGTAAATAACACCTACTGGTTGCCCTACGTAATAACCATAGCTATCATCTCTTTCTATAGGATTCCCATCACCATCATTATAAAGCTTTACAAGTTTGTTTCGGTTATTTGACCAGTTTGTAGACACAGACCATTTAAAATCTTCTGTGTTAAAAATATTTGCTGTTAATCCTAATTCTATACCGGTATTTTGTAATTCACCGGCATTGAAAAAAGTATATTGAAAACCAGTAATTGAAGGCACACCTCTTCTTAATAATAAGTCTGTAGTTCTTGCATCATACCAGTTTATATTTCCTGATAATACTCTTTCAAATAATGAAAAATCTAAACCAATATTCGCTGTAGTTATACGCTCAAATTTTAGGTCAGTATTTGGTAAAATCACAGATGGGGAGTAACCTGAAGCCGATTCGCCATCAAAAATATAATTTTGCCCTTCGGCTGTAAATAAGGATGTATACGCACGACCTAGATCGTTAACCAAAGAACCATAACTTAATCTTAATTTCAATTCTTCAACGGAGTTGCTTTCATCTAAAAAACTTTCCTTATGAATTTTCCATGCAAATGATGCTGCTGGATTAAAACTCCATTTATTATCTGCGGAGTTTACTGAAGCTCCATCCGATCTGGTTGTAACAGTGAATAAATACTTATCCATGAAATTGTAACGCATTCTTGCCATAAAAGATGCTAATCGTTGTTTATTTTTATCACGTTCTACTGTTACATTACCAATAGCATTCGTTATTCCATCGTATCCCAGACTTTCGTTCGTAAAACCTTGACCTTCTGTAAAAGTTCTTGAAAACTTATTTTCTTGTGCAGATTGAACAAGTGTTATATTTAATTTATTGTTATCATTAAATGCCTTATCCCATGTTAAGATGTTCTCAATTAAATAGGATTCAGACAATCTGTTTTCGATTCTAGCAATACCATCAACATCGTCACCTGCAGAACTTAAAGAGGATAAGTACTGACCTCTTTCTGAAGTACGTCTTGTAACATTCGTTTTTAACTGATATTGTAAATTATCTGTAATTTGCCAAATAGGCGTAACATTAATTACAAAATCGTTTCCTTTTTCTTCATTGTTTTGCTCGCGAAGGTTCCAAAGTGGATTTACAGCCGATAATTCTTCGCCACTAGGGAATTGTTTTATACTTCCATCGTCGTTATAAGCGCTTCCTAACGGAGACGTTGTAATGACATTTACATTTGCTGCACGATCTGTATCATCGTTTAAAAGATTTAAATCAAAATTTACAGAAAATTTATCGCTTAGTTTTTGATCTACATTTAATCTTAACGTTTTTCGAGTATATGCTGAAGTTGGAATGATACCTTCTTCTTTAAAATAATTAATACTACCAAAAACCTTTGTGGATTCTGTACCACCGCTAATACTAATGGCTTGACTATTTACCACACCTTTTTTCACAAGTTCGTTTTCCCAATCTACAAATTGATTGTTAGCTATATTCTCTAACTCAACTTCAGAAAAAATATCTTCATCATTTGGGTAAGTATCGCCTGCTCTATTTGTTCTAACAGCTTCACGTCTTAATTGAGCTAATTCTTGTCCGCTATAAACATCAAAATTTCGCTCTATTGATTTGGTAGTGATGAAACCATGATAATTAACACTTATTTTACCAGACTTTCCTCTTTTAGTAGTAATTAAAACGACACCGTTAGCACCTCTGGAACCATAAATAGCTTGAGCGGAAGCATCTTTTAAAAACTCAATAGATTCAATATCATCAGGATCTATATCTTCAATACCACCATCTCTTATAATACCATCAACTACATATATCGCACTTACATTACCTTCAATTGAACCCTGCCCTCTAAAAATAATTTCTGATGTTCCACCGGGTCGTAACGTTCCTCCACCCACATCTACTTGTAAACCTGCTATTCTACCTCTAAGCATTTCATTTACATCGGACGTTGGAGACAAAGTTGCTTTGGTTAAATCTGTAACTGCTACGGCATTTACAATATCGCTTTTCCTTTGTGTACCATAACCAACCACTATAACTTCGTCTAGTTGACTTGTATCTACATTTAATAGAATCGTTAAAGTATTAGAAGTTATTACAACATTTTTTGTTTTGTACCCTATATAAGACACAGATAAATTATTCGTATTATTAGGTACTGTTATTGAAAAGTTACCATCGAAATCTGTAGACACACCATTTGCAGTGCCGGTTGCTATAACAGAAGCACCAGGCAGTGGCATATTGTCATCAGCAGATAACACCTTTCCTGTTATTGTTTTTTCAGATTGCGCCATTGACACAACGGAGACAAGCATGAATAACAAGGGAATTAGGATTTTAATTTTTTGGTTACATAGTTTTAGTTTCATACGAATGTCGTTTTTAAGTTTAGTTTCAAATGTATAGTAGAACTCAATTTCATCAATTACTTTAAAATTAAGTATTTGTAAACTTAGCCTCTAAAACTGATAATTCAACAATTTTTTAGCCGATAAAAAACGAACATCGTAATTTACGATATGAATAATTATGATAATTCTAGTTGAAAGCCCTGTGAATACAATAAACTAGAAATTTTAAATATTTTTCTCTGAACTTCTTGTTTATGGAACGATTTAGTTGCTTGTCGTGGTAATGTCGTGGTGAAAAATGAACTTGTAGTGTGTCTAAAAGTTTAAGATATAGTTAACAAGACTACTATCGTGTTCTAAACCTAGTTTTTTTCTAAGTCTATAACGTTTAGTTTCTACACTCTTTACAGAAATGTTGAGCAAGGGTGCCATTTCTTTCGATGATAGATTTAATCGTAGATAAGCGCAAAATCGTAAATCGTTAGGAGTTAAATTTGGATGGGCATGTTTTATCTTATCTAAGAAATCTTTATCCGCATTATTAAATGCCTGTTCAAAAAACGACCAATCTTTTTTGTCGTTTAAATTATTATCGATAAACTCTAATGCAGCCTTGTTGTCGGGGTGCTTACTTTTCTTAAGTTCCTTTTTAATACTATTTAAAACTTCATTCTTTTTAATAATACTCATTGTTGAAATTGCTAACTCCCTATTTTTACTTTCAATCTCTTGGTTTAATTTTTCGTTATTAATTTTAGTAATCAATTGCTCACTTTCAAGCTGTTTGTTTTCATGAAGTTTTCTATAATATTTCTTATAGGTTTTATGCATAAATAATGAAAAGCCAAATAAGAACACCAGATACATAAAAATAGCTGTATTTGATAAAAACCACGGTCTGTTAATTTTAAAATCGTAACTTATAATATTACTTGATAATTTATTGCCAACCTTTGCACGAATATTTAAATTATACTCACCAAACAGTAAGTTTTCAAAGGTAAGTTCAGACTTCGTATTCCATTCACTCCATTGATTATATCTACCATTAAGTTTGTACTGGTATTGCACTACATTAAATTTGTTATAATCAGGAACGCTATAATTAAATGTTATTGAATTGTTCTCGAAATCAAATTCTCCAGCACTATCAAAATCAACAGGTATGTCTGCAGTTTCAACCGAATTTAATATAACAGAGTTTAAATACAACTGGTAGTTGTTGGTTTTATTTTGTTTAGCTATATCCAGAGTGAGGTAACCATCAGTGATTCCTATTAAATATTTATTTTTTTTAATTCTGGTAATATTCTCATAACCTATTTGACCTTTTCTTAATGAATAAGGAATAGCAATTTTATTTATTTGAAATTCGCTTGTTAAATCGTTTACATCTACATAACTAATATTATCACTAGAAAAAGCCCATAGTTTTTCAGTATCATCAACAACTAATTTCCCTGAGGTGTATTGCGATTGTGTCACTATCGAACTAAGTAAAGTATCTTTTGTAAATCTACCTGTTGTCGTGTTATAAACTAATACACCATCTTTATAAGCATAAAGAATTCGATCTTTATATTTAATTAAACTAGAATTTTTGTCAATTGGCGCTGTAGTATCAATCACACTATTTTTTACTTCAGTAAAACTGCTATTTGTTTTAAGTTTAAAAACACCTTTATAAGCATGACTTACCCAAACTTCATTATTTTCGGTAATTTCAAAATAGCGTGCGGAATTATCAAACCCTTTTATTTTGTTTTTCAGCTTCCATGCTCCTCCTTCTTTTTTTAAAACATTAAGACCATTATAATTGCCTTCTAATAACATATTCCCCTCACCTGGAATAGGTTTAAACCCCCAAGTACCAGGTATATTTGTTACTAATTGCGCTCTGTTATTACTTATAATAAATGTTCCTAAATGATGCCCGCAAAACAGTTCATTTCTATATGCAAACAAACTCCAAACTTGTCCGGATGTACCTAAAACAAACTCAAAAGACGACTGAGAATCTAATTTTTTATAAAACAAACCTTGGTTTGTACCTAAATACAAATAATCATTAAAAACGATAGACGTGTAAACAGTTCCTATTTTACCTTCATCATCGTTAAAAACTCGTATTGGAGATTTGATATTTATACAATTTATACCATTATCTAAACCAACCCATAAATTTTCATCAACATCTTCAAACAATGATAGTGCTGTATTGTTATTAAGCCCATTACTCCTATTAAGTTGGTATTGAACCTCCCCAGATTCACTTATAAAAATGATACCGTTTTTAATGGTTCCTATTACAAAGCTTTTATCTTTAAGTTGAATGCTGCTAAGCACATTCATACTTTTTAGAATTTCTTGTGCAGGAGCATCCCACTCTGATGCTTTACCATTAATTAAGGTATAAAAACCCGAATCCCGTGTTTGAAGCAGCAATCCTTCTTCTAATGAAAAGATATTTACCACCTTATCATCTATGAAAAGTGAATCGTCTATAATTAGCTTGGGTTTACCTTCTTCAATTTTATAAATACCTTCATTAGAAACATGAAAGTAAATAACATTTTGGGTATTAAAAACTCTTGAAATTCCATTTTTTGATTTAATTATTGAAGTATCCCCTGTTTTTGGGTTATAAAAATAAATTCTATTGAATGTTTGAAATAAAATCCATTCGTCATAAGAAATGATATTCCAGATATGCTCATCTTCAATCATGGTATCTTTGAAATTTGGGAGTAAGCTTTGGTATTGAAGTCTACCAAACATATTAGGTTCCCAGAAGCCAAATTCCATGTAGCAGCCCGAATAAATTCTTTTACCTACAACTTTTACAGCTCTTATTATGGTATTGTTGGGAGATAAATATTTCGTCCATTTAGCCCCGTTATACTCAAGTAAACCTTCATTATTTGCTATATAAATGTATTTGTTGTTGGCTTGCGAAATCATCCAGTTCTGGCTTTCACCTTTATAATCTGTGGGTGTAAATTTTTGAATAGGCGGTATTTCTTGAGCAAATAAATTATTTGCTAAGATTGAATTTAAAAGAAAGTATAAAAAGATGTAAAAATTAATTTTCATAAATTAAATATGAACTATTCAAGACCTTGACAATTTAAGAAGAATTATATAGATAATACAATCTTTGTCATTCACTACCATCATTACATTGCTTGTGTGATTAATATAGAAAATAAAGCACAATTCTATAAAAACAAAAAAACACCAATAATTGAATCATTATTGGTGTTTTAGTTTACTTACTGAGAAGTTTGTCGGGGTGGCAGGATTCGAACCTGCGACCTCCGCGTCCCAAACGCGGCGCGATAACCGGGCTACGCTACACCCCGATTTTTGGTTATCTAAAAATTTGCGGAGAGACCGGGATTCGAACCCGGGCAACACTTACGCGTTGACAGATTAGCAATCTGCTCCATTACCACTCTGGCACCTCTCCTAAATTCAATATGAACTTATGCAATAAAATTGCGGTTGCAAATGTAATTTAAACTCAACAAGAACGCAACTATTTTATTTACTTTTTTTAATTTTTATTCGGGGTACTCAATTCGTAAATGGTAAATATTTGCAAGCTTGTGTTTTAGCACTTTTTTTATGGCTTGAATTTCTTTAAAGGTAATATTTGCGTTTAAAAATTGTCCGTCTTCAATCTGCTTATTAATTATGTTTTCAACAAAAGCTTCGATTTTAGTCGATGTAGGTTCTTTTAAACTTTTTGATGCAGCTTCTATACTATCACACATCATCAAGATGGCTGTTTCTTTACTAAATGGTTTCGGACCTGGATAACTAAAATCTGTCTTATCCACCTCAACATCGGGGTAATCCTTAGTTTCTTTCATATAAAAATAATAGACAAGACTTGTTCCGTGATGTGTTCTTATGAAATCTATAACGCGATCAGGTAAATTGTTTTTCCTTGCGGTTTCAATGCCGTTTATAACATGCTCTGTTATTATTCTTGCACTTTCTTTTGATGATAATTCATCATGAGGATTAATTCCCGTAGATTGATTTTCGGTAAAATAAGTTGGATTTTTCATTTTACCTATATCATGATACAAAGCACCTACCCTAACTAACATGGCATTAGCGCCAATTTCATTCGCCGATGCCTCAGCTAAATTTGCCACATTTAAAGAATGATGAAACGTACCAGGAGCTTTGTTTGACAATTCCTTAAGCAATTTTGAATTGGTATCTGACAATTCTAATAACGATACATCTGATACCAGACCAAAAAGCTTTTCGTATGCATAAATAAGTGGCTGCACAAACAATGTTGCTAATCCACATAAAATAAACCAAATAAAAGTTTCCCATTTTAGCGTTTCAACACTGCCTTCGTGAATCACGAAAAAGGCAAAATACGCAATGATATAGATAAGTGTAATTTGACCTACGGAAATAAACAAGTTCGCTCTTTTATATAATTCTGATACCGTTAAAATGGTAACAATTCCCGCAATAATTTGTAGAAACATATATTCGTAACTATTGGGTACAATAAACCCTAATAGAAGTACCGTAAGTACGTGTGCAAAGAGCCCTAGGCGAGCATCAAAAAAGGCTTTAAAGACTAATGGAAGAATACAAATAGGAACAATATAAATATATTTAGAATCATAATTAACCACCAGAGTGGTAATAAATATCATCAATGAAATATTGAAGAATATAAACGTGACTTTAGTATTGTTCTCGAACACCGATTTACGATACTTTCTTAAAAATAAAAGCAGCATTAACAAAGCCAATGCCACTAACAAAGTGTACGCAAAAAGTACCCAATTATAATTCGCTTCATTCCAAACTTGCGATTCGTATTCCGCTTGTAAAGATTTTAAAATTTGATATTTATCCCCTTCAACCACCTCGCCTTTTGAAACTATCAAAGTTTCCTTCGCGACACTGCCTCTTGCAACTGAAATTTTACTAATTTCATCCTGTATGGATTTATCAGTAAATGTTTTATTGAAATTGATATTGGGTTCAACTAAATCAAAAAATAATGCTACAAATTCAGTATTATATTTAGATAAATTATTTTTGGATAGTGCCTTTTCTATAACACTAGAAACCTCATTTTGCTCAATAAAATTAGAATAAAAACCATCGTGCGTTTTTTCCCTTCCATCAAGAATAACTACAGCTCTATCTTTAGCAAAATCGTAACTTTCACTTAAAACACCGAAGTCATATAACTCTGCAATTATATTTTCACCAATCTTAAATAACAAGTTAGAATCTCTTCTTGGAATAGAATCTGAAAACGTACTTTTAAACTGCTCTTTATAGGCATTACTAACTTTTGGTAATATGGTATTATCTACATCAAAATACAAGGTTGCATTTTCAACAATACTCTTTTTTTCAGCATTTATTTCTTCATTTGTCTTTTTAATTGCAAAATCAAATGGCGCCTGTAAACTTTCAGATTGCCAAGGTTTTCCTTTTTCAAAATTATACTTAAACTTACCGCTTTTCGGGAATAGATACACAATTAAGAAGGTGGTACTAATAAATAAAAGCACTTTATAAATAAGAGAATGGTTTTTGTACAATTTGTTTATAAAGTCTTTCATATTTTAAATGGCAATATTTTCTATAGGTTTTATAACATCCATCAATTCATAATCTTAAGTAGTAAGCTATGATTTAATTTATGTCTCATCGAAAAATCAAATGTAATAAATTTATAAGCTTATACCATTTTTTATAATACTCTAATGTTTCAAATTTCTACTAAAAAATCGTTATTTTCGCAAGTACTAAACTAAAACGTTTGTATTGATGAATAGAGAAGTCGTAATTGTTTCCGCTGCAAGAACTCCAATTGGAAGTTTTTTAGGTTCATTATCAACTATTCCTGCCCCTAAATTGGGTGCAATTGCCATTAAAGGTGCTTTAGATAAAATACAACTAGACCCAAATTTGGTTGAAGAAGTATTAATGGGAAATGTTGTACAAGCTGGTACAGGACAAGCTCCTGCAAGACAAGCTGCTATTTACGCAGGCATACCTAATACGGTGCCTTGTACTACAATTAACAAAGTATGTGCATCGGGTATGAAAACGGTAATGCAAGCTGCTCAAGCTATAGCCTTAGGAGATGCCAACATAGTTGTGGCCGGAGGTATGGAAAACATGAGTCTTATTCCTCATTATCTTCATGCTAGAAGTGCTACGAAATTTGGACCAGCAACTCTAGTTGATGGCATGCAAAAAGATGGATTAGTGGATGCTTACGATCAAAATGCCATGGGTGTATGTGCAGACGCCTGTGCTACTAAATATAAATTTTCTAGAGAAGACCAAGATGCTTATGCAATTCAATCTTACAATCGCTCTAAAGCAGCATGGGACTCAGGCAAGTTTAATAATGAAGTTGTATCTGTTGAAGTACCTCAACGTCGAGGAGAACCTATTATTGTGAGTGTAGATGAAGAATTTACCAATGTTAAATTAGATAAAATCCCTCACTTACGTCCAGCGTTTTCAAAAGATGGTACAGTAACCGCTGCGAATGCCTCTACAATTAACGATGGTGCTGGAGCAATGGTTTTAATGAGTAAAGAAAAGGCCGAAGAACTAGGTTTAAAACCTTTGGCAATCATAAAAAGTTATGCCGATGCAGCGCACGAGCCAGAATGGTTTACAACCGCTCCTGCTAAAGCTTTACCTAAAGCATTGGACAAAGCTGGATTATC
Organism: Algibacter luteus; assembly: GCF_030344935.1. NCBI lineage: Bacteria > Pseudomonadati > Bacteroidota > Flavobacteriia > Flavobacteriales > Flavobacteriaceae > Algibacter > Algibacter luteus. The sequence continues at coordinate 2,703,134 of NZ_CP128313.1, forward strand.
TATTGATCAAGTTGATTTTTTTGAATTTAATGAAGCCTTTGCAGTAGTTGGTTTAGCGAATATGAAAATTTTAGAGCTTAACGATAATAATGTCAATGTAAATGGTGGTGCTGTTTCTCTTGGTCATCCACTTGGATGTTCTGGAGTTAGAATTCTAATTACTCTATTAAATGTATTAGAACAAAATAACGCTAAAATAGGAGCCGCTGCAATTTGCAATGGCGGTGGAGGCGCATCTGCCATGATTATTGAACGCCCATAAAAAAAATTGAATTGACCATTTCTTTTTTAGATATATAACTACGAAAATTTATTAATGCAGTACGGTATTTGTAATTTAAGCATTGTTCCACTTCGAAATGAGCCTTCTGATAAAAGCGAATTAGTTTCTCAGGTGATTTATGGCGACTTATTCAAAGTTTTAGAGCAACGTAAAAAATGGAGTAGAATTAGGTTGGCATTTGACAAATATGAAGGTTGGATTGACAACAAACAATACCTAGAAATTACTGAAGAGCAATACAAATCTCTTAATAGCGAAAAGACACTATTATCTACTGATTTAGTCGAGTTTATTGAAGATAATAACCAACAATTATTTCCAATTCCTTTAGGATCTTGCTTAAATGGATTAGCCTTGTTAAATCACAAATACGATGGAAACTTATTTGATGGTAAGAACGAAAAATCGAACCTTATAAATTCGGCATTTACTTTTCTAAATGCCCCTTATTTATGGGGAGGCAAAACGCCTTTTGGTATTGATTGTTCTGGTTTTACACAGATGGTTTATAAACTAAATGGTTATAAATTGTTACGTGATGCATCACAACAAGCAACGCAAGGTGAAGCGCTTAGTTTTATTGAAGAAAGTGAACCTGGAGATTTAGCTTTTTTTGATAATGACGAAGGAGCCATTGTGCATGTGGGTATTATTATGAAAGACAACTACATTATTCATGCACACGGTAAGGTTAGAATAGATCGCTTAGATCATTCTGGTATTTATAATGTGGATTCTGGAGCACACACACATAAATTACGCGTGATTAAAAAAATCATATAAAAAAGCCGCTAAAAAGCGGCTTTTTTTACAACAATAAAACTTTAAAAATTTTTACTTTATTCGCCTCCAGACATAGCATCTAGTTTAGCGCTAATCTCTTTTGATTTCTGAGTTTCACCTAAAGCATTATAGATGTTTTTTAGCTGCGTCAAAATATCAGCATTTGCTTCAGGGTTATTATCTATAAAAGTCGTTAATACTCCAGCACCTTTTAAAAATAGATTGTTTTTATCTTCTTTTAATTTCTCGTACTTAATATCATCAGCTTTACTCATTCCTAATTTACCCATTTCTTCAATAACCACATTTCCTTTTTCAATGAATAAGTTTGAAAGATTTAAAGCGGCATTAGTGTAAGCTGGATCTAGGCTTAATACTTTTTCGTAAGATTTTTGAGCTTGATCTAAATCTCCTTTATTCATGCTAACTACTCCAACATTATAGTGAAGTACTGCATTTTCTGGATCTTTAGTAATAGCTTCTTCTATTAACGATTTAAATTTATCTTCATCTTTTAGTTGTAAATGAATATTGGCTTCATTAATAATTAAGTCTACATTGTCAGGATTCTCTGCTCTGGCATCTTTAATTGCAGCAAGTGCTTTTTCATTATCTCCATTCGAGATATAGATTAAAGCAATATTCTTAACTATTTCTGGCTTTTTAGATTCTGTTAAACGCTCTCCTGGTTTAACATGGCTTCCTCCTCTAACATATAAATCGCGAGTAGCTTTATCTAATACAACTTCTTCGCCAGTTTCTTTATCTGTTGCATAATACTCTTTTGCAATACCAGTATATCCTAAATCTTTAAGTTCTTCGTAAAGTTTTAACGCTCTATCGTACTCTTTTACGTTTACAGCAGTCGCTGCCGCATAATATAGAAATAAGGTATCGGTTGCTTTTGCTCTATAAGCACGCTCAAATTGTACCGAAGCAGCGCCATAATCCTTACCTTCATATGCCGTATTACCTTTAGTTAAAAAGTCGTTATACATGGTGGTTTTAAAAGCATCAACTTCCTCCTTGTAACTACCAGTTTCAACTTTGTCAAAGCTGGCAAATGCTTGATCTACTTCTGCAGAGCTTCCTTTACCATCAGCAAATAATGCAACTCCGGTTAAATAATAATATTTAGACTTCATATTCTCGTCCATAGCACCCATTAATGCTTCAGCACTTTTTAATGCTTCTTTTGCAGCTGCAAAGTTTTTGCTTTTAATAGCCTTTTCAACAGTTTTCAATTCTTTTTTTTGTGCAAATGAAAATGCACTTATCGAAAATGCTAAAGCTATAATAATTTGTTTTTTCATTTTAAATAATGTTAAGTTTAATATTAAGTGTTATTATCGTCTGTATTGTTATCAATAGTTGTGCCATCATTCGAAGCATCAGTGTTTTCAGCCCCTTCTACATCTTCAACTTCGTCTTCATCATGCATTACTTTAGCAACTGCCGCAATAGAATCATTGCCTTTAAGGTTTATGAGTTTTACCCCTTGTGTTGCTCTTCCCATAACTCTTAAATCGGCAACTACCATTCGAATTGCAATACCAGATTTATTGATAATCATTAAGTCATCATTATCCGTTACACTTTTAATAGCTACTAGATTTCCCGTTTTTGGGGTAATAGATATAGTTTTCACACCTTTCCCTCCTCGATTAGTTACTCTGTAAACTGGCTCTCCATCTTCCGGATCATCAATATAAGTACGTTTTCCATATCCGTTTTCAGACACCACTAAAACGGATTCTTCTTGAGGGTTTTCAATGGTTACCATACCAATTACTTCGTCTTTGGCATTAGCTAACTTTATACCTCTAACACCGGATGCTCCACGACCCATAGGACGCGTCTTAGCTTCTTCAAATCGGATAGCTTTACCAGATTTAAGCGCCAACATAACTTGACTGTTTCCAGTGGTTAACTTCGCTTCTAAAAGCTCATCGTTATCTTTAATTGTTATGGCATTAATCCCATTTGTTCTTGGTCTTGAGTATTGCTCTAAAGATGTCTTTTTAACTTGACCATTTTTAGTAGCCATAATAACATAATGGTTATTAATGTAATCTTCATCTTTTAAATCTTGAGTACAGATAAATGCCATTACCTTATCATCTTGTTCGATATTGATAAGGTTCTGAATGGCTCTTCCTTTCGACGTTTTGCTTCCTTCTGGAATTTCATAAACACGCATCCAGAAACATTTTCCTTTCTGGGTGAAGAACAACATATATTGATGGTTTGTCCCAACAAATAAATGCTCTAAGAAATCTTCATTTCTCGTTGTTGAAGCCTTTTGACCTACACCACCTCTATTTTGCGTTTTATATTCAGTTAACGAAGTACGTTTAATATATCCCGCATGAGAAATGGTAATAACTACTTGCTCGTCTGGAATCATGTCCTCGATACTTAAATCGCCTCCAGCATATTCAATCGTTGATCGACGCTCATCACCGTATTTATCTCTGATAACTTCCAACTCCTCTTTAATGATATCCATTCGACGTTCTTTTTTGTCTAAAATATCTTTAAGATCGATTATTGTTTTCATTAACTCTTCGTATTCTGAACGCAACTTATCTTGCTCTAAACCAGTAAGCTGGCGTAACCTCATTTCAACAATCGCCTTAGCTTGAATTTCGGTAAGCTCAAATCGTTTAATCAAGTTATTTCTCGCTTCATCGGCATTTGAAGATGCTCGAATTATTGCAATTACTTCATCAATATTATCAGAAGCAATGATTAAACCTTCTAATATATGAGCGCGCTCTTCTGCCTTTCTTAATTCATAAGTCGTTCTTCTGACAACTACATCATGTCTATGCTCAACGAAATAATGGATTAATTCTTTTAAGTTTAACAACTGCGGTCTTCCTTTAACCAATGCAATGTTATTAACACTGAATGAAGACTGTAGGGCAGTGTACTTATATAATTTATTTAAAACGATATTTGGAATGGCATCACGTTTTAATACGTAAACAATGCGCATTCCGTTTCTATCTGATTCATCACGAATTGTTGAAATGCCTTCTAACTTTTTATCGTTAACCAAATCCGCAGTTTTCTTGATCATGTCTGCTTTATTGACTTGATAAGGAATTTCATCAACTATGATGCATTCTCTTCCGTTTACCTCCTCAATATTGGCTTTACCACGAATCACAATTCGCCCTCTACCAGTATGAAATGCTTCTTTTACTCCGTCGTAGCCATAAATGGTTCCTCCTGTTGGGAAATCTGGAGCCTTAACATGTTGTATCAGTTCATCAATTTCAATATCGTTATTTTCAATATATGCAATGGTACCATTTACTACTTCAGTTAAATTATGCGGTGGCATATTAGTTGCCATACCTACTGCTATACCAGAAGCCCCATTCACCAATAGACCTGGAATTCGTGTTGGCAAAACCGTTGGCTCTTGTAGAGTGTCATCAAAATTTAATTTATGATCTACGGTTTCTTTGTCAATATCTGCCAACATGTCTTCAGATATTTTACGCATACGTGCTTCTGTATAACGCATCGCTGCTGGACTATCTCCATCAATTGAACCGAAATTTCCTTGCCCATCAACAAGCATATAACGTAAACTCCATTCTTGAGCCATACGCACCATGGCATCATATACCGAAGTATCACCGTGTGGGTGATATTTACCTAAAACTTCTCCAACTATTCTTGCGGATTTTTTATGTGCGGAATTTGCTCTTACACCCAATTCATGCATCCCATAAAGCACACGTCTGTGTACAGGTTTTAAACCATCTCTTACATCTGGTAACGCACGTGACACAATGACCGACATTGAATAATCAATGTACGCCGACTTCATTTCATCCTCAATATTAATAGGGATTAATTTTTCTCCTTCTGCCATAAATAATTTTATTTAATTTTAAGTATTTTTCAAAACATGCTAATATAAGAATTTCAGTAGTCACGATACGACTAATACCGCTCCTTTTTCATGTAATTTATTAACAATTTAGCCGACTTATTTCGTTAATAAGTATGAACTCTAAAATTTTGATTTTATAAAGATTTTTTCGTCAATTAGCATTTTACAGAATAAATAAGGTACAGTTTTTGACTTTAGTAAAATGTTTTACTATTTTTAATGCAGAAAGGACAACTATTATGGATGATAATTTTTCCCCAAGAGTAAAAGATGTAATTGCTTATAGCAAAGAAGAAGCATTGCGTTTAGGTCATGATTTTATTGGCACCGAACACCTTATGCTAGGACTTTTACGAGACGGCAATGGGAAGGCAATAAACATACTAAATGCCTTAGATATTGATTTAAATCATCTAAGACGTAAAGTAGAAATATTAAGTCCGGCAAATCCTAATATTACGCTGGCTTCAAATCAAAAAAAGAACCTACATCTTACTAGGCAAGCAGAACGCGCTTTAAAAACAACATTCTTAGAGGCTAAGTTATTTCAAAGCACCTCTATTAATACGGCGCATTTATTGTTATGCATTTTAAGAAATGAAAACGACCCAACTACCAAACTTTTAAATAAATTAAAAGTTGACTACGATAATGTTAAAGAACAATTTAAACTTATGATTACAAACGATAACGATTATATAGAGCCAAAATCTGAATTTCAAGACGATGACAGTGCTCAAGAAGGCGAATCAGGAAAAGAAAACATTTTTAATGCCCCAGCGGGTAAGTCTAATAAGAAGTCTAAAACACCTGTTTTAGATAATTTTGGACGCGATTTAACCGCTTTAGCAGAAGAAGGCAAGTTAGACCCTGTAGTAGGAAGAGAAAAAGAAATTCAGCGTGTTTCACAGATATTAAGTAGAAGAAAGAAAAACAACCCGCTTTTAATTGGTGAACCTGGAGTTGGTAAATCTGCCATTGCTGAAGGTTTAGCTCTTAGAATTGTGAAACGTAAAGTGTCTCGAATTTTGTTCAATAAACGTGTTGTCACTCTAGATTTGGCAAGCTTAGTTGCTGGAACAAAATACAGAGGACAGTTTGAAGAACGCATGAAAGCCGTGATGAACGAGCTTGAAAAAAATGACGATGTTATTTTATTTATTGATGAGATTCATACCATTGTAGGTGCAGGTGGTGCCACTGGAAGTTTAGATGCTTCAAATATGTTTAAACCTGCTTTAGCTAGAGGAGAAATTCAATGTATAGGTGCCACAACATTAGATGAATACAGACAATATATTGAGAAAGATGGTGCTTTAGAACGTCGATTCCAGAAAGTAATTGTTGAACCAACTACAGTTGAAGAAACTATTGAAATTCTTAATAACATTAAAGGTAAATACGAAGAGCATCATAATGTGGATTACACACCCGAAGCTATTGAAGCTTGTGTGAAGTTAACTAATAGGTATATGACTGAGCGATTTTTACCAGACAAAGCTATCGATGCGTTGGATGAGGCTGGGTCGCGTGTGCACATCACAAATATTGATGTTCCAAAGCAGGTAATAGAACTTGAAAAGCAGCTAGAAGCCATAAAAGAATCGAAGAATGCTGTAGTTAGAAAACAGAAATACGAAGAAGCTGCTAAACTTAGAGATGATGAAAAACGCATTGAAAAAGAACTCGCAATAGCCCAAGAAAAGTGGGAAGAGGAAACCAAACAACATCGCGAAATTGTTACTGAAGATAATGTTGCCGATGTCGTTTCAATGATGACAGGTGTTCCTGTAAACAGAATTGCTCAAACCGAAATCAATAAACTGGCAGAATTGCCTAACCTCATAAAAGGTAAAGTTATAGGTCAAGATGAAGCTGTTGCCAAAGTTGTAAAAGCTATTCAGCGTAACAGAGCAGGTTTAAAAGACCCGAACAAACCCATTGGTTCATTTATATTCTTGGGGCAAACAGGGGTTGGTAAAACCCAATTAGCCAAAGTATTATCTAGAGAGTTATTTGATAGTGAAGAATCGCTTGTTAGAATTGACATGAGTGAGTACATGGAGAAGTTTGCGATTTCTAGATTAATTGGAGCACCTCCGGGATACGTAGGCTATGAAGAAGGTGGGCAGCTTACAGAAAAAGTAAGAAGAAAACCCTATGCTGTAATTCTTTTAGACGAAATTGAAAAAGCACATCCAGACGTATTTAATATGCTATTACAAGTACTTGACGATGGCTATTTAACTGATAGTTTAGGAAGAAAAATTGATTTTAGAAATACGATAATTATAATGACTTCGAACATCGGAGCTCGAAAATTAAAAGATTTTGGTACCGGTATTGGTTTTGGCACCGCTTCGCAAAAAGCACAAGAGGATGCCAACGCAAGAAGTGTTATTGAAAACGCTTTGAAAAAATCTTTTGCACCCGAATTTTTAAATAGAATAGACGACGTGGTTGTATTCAACGCACTAGAAAAAGAAGATATTAATAAAATTATTGATATCGAGTTAGAGAAACTTTTAATAAGAATAAAAGGTTTAGGTTACAACTTAATCTTAACAGATAAAGCCAAAGACTATATCGCAGAAAAAGGTTTCGATAAACAATATGGAGCAAGACCGTTAAAAAGAGCTATTCAAAAATATGTTGAAGATGCATTAGCTGAAGAAATTGTTGCTTCGAAGCTTCAGGAAGGCGACAATATTAAAATAGAACTTGATGATAAAACCAATGAATTGAGTATAAGTATTGAAAAAGCTGAAAAACCTACTGAATCATAAATTTAAGTTTTCAAGATAACAATATTATTCAATACTGAAATTTTATTATTAAATATTCTATGCAAGAACAATTAGATTTTTGTGAATTAGATTTTTACGAAAATTATGTGATTTGTCGCATCAACGAGGGCGAAGAAATTGATGCTAAAAAAAATAATTTACAAACAGATGCGATTATAAAACATTTCAAAGGAAAACCATTTGTTTACATTACACATCGGGTAAATTCCTATTCAGTTGATCCAAAGATTTACTACGATTCATCTGAAATTGAAAGTTTAGTAGGGTTTGCCGTTGTTGGCAACACTTATCTTGCGGTAAGTAATGCAGAAATTGAAAAATTATTTTTAAAAAAACCCTTTGAAATATTTACAGAACTTGATGAAGCGGTAGTTTGGGCACATACCATACTTAAATCTAAATAAGAGACAAAAAAAAATTGTCTTAACCGACTTAAATCCTACATTCTAAATGAGCGTAGGATTTTTTTTTTGGGCTAACTGTAACAAAAATTAAAAACACTTATCTATAATATAACAACTTGATTTTTTGAAACTAACCGAATTAAATAACGATCAATTAATCAAGCTTTGTGTTTCTGGTAACCAATCGGCGCAATTGGAAATTTATAACCGGTATTACAAAGCTATGTTTAACACCAGTTTAAGAATTGTGAAGAACAATTTTGAAGCTGAAGATATTATGCAAGATTCGTTTTTAATGGCATTTACAAAAATAAAAACCCTAAAAAACCATGCAACATTTGGGTCTTGGTTAAAGCGAATAGTTGTTAATAACAGTATCTATCATTATAAAAAAAATAACAAAAACAAAGAAGTTCCATTGGATGATGTGTTATATAAAATTGAAGACGGTCCCGATGGTATTTCGAGTGACTATGAGTTTACAACCCTAAAAGCACAACAAATTTTAAATACTCTGAAAACATTAAAAGACAACTATAGAATTGCCCTAACCTTAAATTTAATTGAAGGTTATGATTACGAAGAAATAAGTGAAATCATGAATTTAACTAATGCAAATTGCAGAACAACAATCTCAAGAGCAAAAGAAAGTTTAAGACAAAAATTAACAACAACTTTTGCTTAATAAATTATAAGGTTATGAATAAAAATACTTTAGATAATGTTTTTAAAAAATTAGAAAACGATTTTGATATTGAAATGCCAAATGAAGGTCATGAAAAACGTTTTCTGAGCAAATTAAACGATAGCAAAAGCTTAACTAAATACTCAGAAACTAAAACAAATTTCTGGAAACCATTCTTAGGCATTGCAGCATCAATAGCTCTAATTTTATCAATTTTTGTTGTAACTCAGCAAGAAAATAATACAGGAGATTTAGCTAGCGTATCACCTAAAATGGCTGAAACTCAAGATTTTTTTACACTCACAATAAATGAAGAGCTAAACAAACTTAATGCAGCTTCATCGCCTGAAGTTAAAAACCTTATTGATGATGCCTTACTTCAAATTAAAAAATTAGAAAATGACTATAACTCATTAAAAACCGATTTAATAGAAAGTGGCGACGACAATAGAGTTATTTATGCTATGATTTCAAATTTTCAAAACAGAATAGACATTTTACAAAATACACTTGAGCAAATAGAAAATATAAAAGAATTAAAAAAATCATCAAATCTTGCAGCATCTGAAACTGTAATTTAAAATTACTATAGATGCAACATTAATCATTAATTAAAAAGCAAACACATGAAACGAGCATTACATTTTAAAACATTTATAGCATTACTAATGCTGCCACTATTTATTTCTGCTTCACCAGCGGTAAAAGACAAACACACTAAAACCAAAACTATTAACAAAGAATTTAAGGTTAGCAAAAATGCTACTTTAAAAGTAAAAAATAGTTATGGTAATATTGAAGTGGTTACTTGGGGCGAAAACCGGATAGTATTCGAAATTACAATAACAACCTCTGGTAACGACGAAGAAAAAGTCGAAGAAAAACTTAACGACATCGACGTAAAATTCTCAGCATCTGTTGATTGGGTTTCGGCTGAAACACAGTTCAATAAAAACAACTCTAAATCTTGGTGGAAATGGAATAATAAAAACAATGTAAACATGAAAATTAATTACATTGTAAAAATGCCCATTACCGGAAATGTAAATTTAAATAACGATTATGGCAACATAAGCCTAGAAAAATTAGAAGGAAAAGCCGAAATAAACTGTGATTATGGAAAAATAACCACAAGAGAGCTCATGGCAGACAATAATGTTTTAAACTTTGATTACACAAAAGGCTGCTATTTTGAATACATTAAAAGTGGCAAAATAAATGCAGATTACAGCGATTTTACAGTTTCAAAAACCAAAAATCTAAACATTAATGCAGATTACACAAACACTAAAATTGAAGTTGCTGAAGATATAAGTTACAACTGCGACTACGGTAATTTAAAAATTGATAAAGCCAACAATATTAATGGTAATGGTGATTATCTAACAACTATAATTGGCGAGGTATACAAAAACGTGTCCTTGAAAGCAGATTACGGTTCTATAAAAATTAATAGAATGACAGAAAATGCTGGAAACGTAAACATTGAATCTGATTATGTTGGTATCAAAATAGGTTACGCACCTGGTTATAATTTTGATTTTGAAATTGATTTAGAATATGCTTCATTAAATGATGATAATGATTTAGAGTTTACTCAAAAAATCGTCGAATCTACCGATAAGTATTATTCTGGTTATCGTGGAAATAAATCTTCAGGAAATAAAATTAAAGTAACTTCAGATTATGGAAGCCTAACCCTATATAAAAATTAATTCATCAATTAAAAAATCAACAGGTTTTACAAAATCCTCTTAAATTAGAGGATTTTGTTATTTATAAAACCTAATTAATTTCATTTTTTGGCACTCTTAATAAAAGTACAATTCCTGCTAAAAAGAAAACAAACAAAAATAAAATACCATTTCTCATACTACCCGTTATTTGATCAATAAATGCAAAAATGACCATCCCTATAACTATCCCTATTTTTTCTGCTACATCATAAAAACTAAAGTATGATGTGGTATCCTCCGTTTCCGGTAAAAATTTAGAGTAAGTAGAACGTGCTAAAGATTGTACGCCACCCATTACTAAACCAACGATGCTTGCTGCAATATAAAACTGCATAGGAGTATGCATAAAATAAGCATAAAAACAAAGCGCCATCCAAATGCCATTTACTACAATTAGCGTTTTAATATTCCCAAATTTATAAGATGCTTTTGATGTTAAAAACGCCCCTAAAATGGCCACCAATTGTATGACTAATATACTTACAATAAGACCCATTGTTTTTTCGCTAGCGCCTCCCCAAGAAATTTCTTCTTCGCCAAAATAAACTGCTACTAACATAATGGTTTGAACTGCCATACTAAACACAAAAAATGCGTATAAATACCGTTTTAATCGAAGGTTAAGTTGTAATTGTTTCCAGACTTGTTGAAGCTCCTTTAATCCATTAAAAATAATGGCTTTTGTTACTTTATGACCAGAAGACACACCTTTAGGTAAATAGTAAAAAGAATATTGACTAAACAAAGCCCACCAAACACCAACTGTTATAAATGATATTTTCATAGCTTCAAAAGACGCCCCATCTTTAGCCGCTTTTAATGCGCTGGCAATTTCAGCTTCAGTACCATTTTCAATAATTGTTTGAGATATACTAATATCGAATCCAAAATATTGAGGAAACATAACCATACATAAGTTCAAAATCAGTAAAAGCACACTTCCTAAATACCCTAATGAAAACCCTTTGGCACTAACTTGATCTTGTTGTTCTGGAAACGCAATATCAGGTAAATAAGAGTTATAAAATACCAAACTTCCCCAATAGCCAATTAAACCCATAAAGTAAAATAGCAGACTTAAATGTATTCTTTCAGGAGTAATATCAAACCAGTATAAACCAATACAACCTGCACTACCAACATAACAAAAGAATTTTAAAAAGTTCTTTTTATTTCCGACATAATCAGCAATACCAGAAAGAATTGGAGAGGTAATAGCTACAACTAAAAATGTGAAGGCTGTTACGAATGTGATTAGCGCTGTACTTTTAAATTCGAATCCAAAAGCTTGAACAGTTTTTATTTCAGAAATAAATAATGCTGAATAAAAAATAGGGAAAATTGAAGATGCAATGGTAAGTGTGTAAACTGAATTTGCCCAATCGTAAAAAGCCCAAGCATTTAATAGTTTTTTACTTCCTTTTTCTAAAACTGCCATAATAAAAAAGCTGCTCTTTTATGAGCAGCTCCTAAAATAATCAATATTTTTAATCCGTAAGGGTTTCTATTGTCTAAATGAGGTAACCCCAAACTTTTTCGCTTCTGCTCTTGCTTTTGGCGCCCAAGCTTTAAGGTTCGCAATTCTTGTATCGTTTGATGGGTGTGTACTTAAAAACTCAGGTGGTGCTTGCCCTCCACTGTTTGCTTTCATACGTTGCCAAAGCTTTGAGGCTTCATCAGGATTATAACCCGCTATGGCCATTAAATAAATACCTATTTGATCAGACTCCGTTTCATGACTTCTGCTAAAAGGTAACATAATTCCTAATTGAGACCCTATACCATAATATTGGTTAAACGCATTTCTAGATTCTTCATCCTTAATGGCAATATTTCCTGCTACCGCTCCAAATTGTTGTAACATACCTGCACTCATACGTTGTTGTCCGTGGTTTGCTAAAGCATGCGCCACCTCGTGCCCCATGATAGCCGCAACACCTGCTTCATTTTGAGCAATAGGTAAAATACCTGTATAAAAAACAATTTTACCACCTGGCATACACCAAGCGTTTACCGTATTATCTTCTACTAGATTGTATTCCCATTTATAATCTTCTAAATAAGATTGATGACCATTAGCATTTAACCATCGTTCTGCAGCAACAGCAATTCGCTGTCCAACGCGAGTTATCATTTCTGATTCTTTTGTTCCAGTTACAACTTTATTTTCATTTAAAAATTGACTGTACTGAGCAAAAGCCGTAGGAAACAATTGAGAATTAGGCACTAAAGCCATAGTCTTTTTACCTGTAAATGGATTTGTAGCGCAAGCAATAACAAAAGCTGCAACTAAAATTAATAAAAGTGTATTCTTTATCTTCATCTTTCTAAGGGTTTTATAGAATTCTTAAAAATACAAAAATTGTACCTTATTAAATTGAGACACTAAAAATATTTATTGGTCACATCAAATAAAAATTTAGAAAAGGATCTTTAATTTTATAATTTGTTTAAAATGAATGTTATGTTTACAATGAACAAGCGACTTAAAGATATAAAACTGCATAAAAATGAATAAAATACTAATATTATTAGTTATCACCATTGTTTTTAGTTGTAACTCTTCAGCACAGAAAAAACAAGAAAAATCCAATGAAAACTTTAAAATAACCAAAACTGAAGCGGAATGGAAAGCACAATTAACGGATAAAGAATATTATGTTTTACGTAAAAGTGGAACAGAAGCAGCATTTTCCAGTCCGTTTAATAAAAACTATCAGGCTGGTGTTTATGTTTGTAAAGGATGTGATACCCCATTATTTAAGAGTGAGCATAAATACGATTCTGGGTCTGGGTGGCCTAGTTTTGATAGGGAAATAGAAGGTAATGTTGCTTTTTCTACTGATTACGATTTAGGTTATGCAAGAACTGAAGAGCATTGTGCTACTTGCGGCGGGCATTTAGGACATGTTTTTAATGACGGACCAAGAGAAACTACAGGGAAACGCCATTGCATAAATGGTGTGGCATTAAAATTTATTCCCAACTATTAATAAACATCTCCTCAATACAGAAAGCTAAATTTCAAGAGTATATTCAATCGGATTGAGATTTAGAATTTAATAATTGTTCATTTATCTTTCAATATGGAAAGTTATCTATCTAGCATCATTAAACAATTTGAATATTACAAGAGCTTAGGCGATAGGACTGTAGCTCAGCTTGATTTTGAGCAGTTGTTGTGGCAACCTAACGAGGAATCAAATAGTATTGCTGTAATTGTAAAGCATATGGTTGGTAATATGCTTAGTAGATGGACTAATTTTTTAACAGAAGATGGTGAAAAAGAATGGCGATATAGAGATGAAGAATTTATTAATACATTCAATTCTAAAGAAGAAATTATCGCTGCATGGGAAAGTGGTTGGTTTTGTTTATTTGATGCTATAAAACCTTTAAAAACGGAACATTTAGAACAAATTGTATACATTAGAAACGGCGGACACACTGTTATTGAAGCTATTAACCGGCAATTAGCTCATTACTCCTATCATGTTGGGCAAATGGTGTTTTTAGGAAAACTATTAAAAGGCGATGCATGGGAATCGTTATCTATCCCCAAAGGGAGTTCTTCTCAATATAATCTGAATAAATTCAGTCAAAATAAAGGGAAACGACATTTTACTGATGACCTTTGAAAAAAGTCTTAGTTCCTGTGACAGTCGGCAGTATGTTATTCACTAACAAAATAAACATTACATAAAAAATTGATGAAGATTTTTTCTTGTAAAGATGAATAAATCTTAATCTAAAAATTAAAAACTAGCAAATATGCCCTGCGAGAAGGATTGAGGCATTTGTTGGAGCTCTTTTTGTGTTGTTGCATTATGCAACACAAAAAAGCGACTGCTGAAAGCCTGTCCCGATTTTTCATCGGGCTCGCCCAAATTAATTGAAAACTAGGATTTTAACTTCTTTTTAAACGGACGAATAATTAAGCGGGCTTCCCTATCAAAACGAACATAATTATATACCCAGTTTATAAAAACCACCATACGGTTTCTAAAGCCGATTAAGAAAAATAAATGTACAAACATCCAAACATACCAAGCGAAAACACCTTGAAATTTCCAGCGTTTTAAATCGACTACCGCTTTGTTTCTTCCAATGGTGGCCATGGCACCTTTATCTTTATAAATAAAAGATTTCATAGGTTTTTCTTCTATTAGTCTTAACATATTATCTCCTAGTTGCTCGCCCTGTTGAATAGCAGGTTGCGCCATCATTGGGAAACCATTTGGAAACTCTTCGCTTACCAAACAGGCAATATCGCCTATTGCAAATATGTTGTTGTATCCTTTAACTTGATTAAAATGATTAACTAAAAGTCGGTTGCCACGTGTTACAAAATCCTCAGCATCTAATCCCTTTATTGTTGCGCCTTTTACGCCTGCAGCCCAAACTAAGGTGGCTGTCTCGAAGGTTAAATCTGTATTGGTGGTTACGGTTTTACCATCGTAATTGGTAACTCTTACGTTTTTCCAAATGTTTACGCCCAACTTTTCAAGAAAATCTTCTGCTTTTGCTGAGGCATTGTCACTCATACCTTTAAGTATGCAATCACTAGATTGAACAATATGAATTTGTGCCAAACGGGTATCTAAATCGGGGTAATCTTTTGGAAGAATACCTTTTTTAATTTCTGCCAACGCACCGGCAAGTTCAACGCCTGTTGGTCCGCCTCCAACAATAACAAAATTCATTAAGGCATTCCGTTCATTTAAATCTGAGGTTAGTAGTGCTTCTTCAAAATTTTCTAATATCAAACTTCTTAAATCTAAAGACTGTGGTATGGTTTTCATTGCCATACTATGCTTTTCTACTTCAACATTCCCAAAATAATTAGTTGTAGAACCAGACGCCACTACCAAATAGTCGAACTTTAACTTACCAATATTTGTTATGACCTTATTTTTTACAGTGTCAATCTCTTCTACATTAGCTAATCTAAAATAGAAGTTAGGAAAATCTTTGAGTATTTTTCGAATAGGATAAGCTATAGAATCAGGCTCTAAACCACCTGTAGATACTTGATATAATAAAGGTTGAAAGGTGTGATAATTGTTTTTATCCAAAAGTACAACTTGCACTTCTTGTTTAGATAATTTCTTTGCTAAGGCAACTCCGGCAAAACCACCGCCAATAATTACAATTCGCGGATAACTTGTTCTAGGTATATTCATAAATTAAAACTTGCGACACAAAGGTAGTATAAAGATGTAAATTTCTAGGCTCTAAATTCTTTATTCAAATTCGATTTTGTAAATTCGCATCTTAAACTTTAACAAATGAGTAAATACGATATTATTGTTCTTGGAAGTGGTCCTGGTGGTTATGTAACAGCTATTAGAGCATCGCAATTAGGTTTTAAAACCGCTATAGTTGAAAAAGAAAATCTTGGTGGTGTATGTTTAAATTGGGGTTGTATTCCAACAAAAGCATTATTAAAGTCTGCACAGGTTTTTGAATACCTTAAACATGCTGAAGATTATGGTTTAAAAGTGAAAGATGCAGCGCATGATTTTGATGCGGTGGTAAACCGAAGCCGTGGTGTTGCTGATGGGATGAGTAAAGGTGTACAATTCCTAATGAAGAAAAACAAAATAGACGTTATTGATGGTTATGGTAAAATAAAACCTGGTAAGAAGGTTGATGTTGACGGAAAAGAGTATAGTGCCGATAATATTATTATAGCAACTGGAGCTCGTTCTCGCGAATTACCAAGTTTACCTCAAGATGGAGAAAAGGTAATTGGTTACAGACAAGCTATGAGCTTAAAGAAACAACCAAAGAAAATGATTGTAGTTGGCTCTGGAGCAATTGGAGTTGAGTTTGCTTATTTTTATAACTCAATGGGTACTGAGGTAACTATTGTTGAATACTTACCGAATATTGTTCCTGTGGAAGACGAGGATGTATCTAAACAATTAGAGCGTTCGTTTAAAAAATCTGGAATTAATATCATGACTTCTGCAGAGGTAACAAAAGTAGATACTTCAGGCAAAGGCGTTAAAGCTACTGTTAAAACTAGTAAAGGCGAAGAAGTATTAGAAGCCGATATTATTTTAAGTGCTGTAGGCATAAAAACAAATATTGAAAATATAGGTTTAGAGGATGTAGGTATTGTTGTTGATAGAGATAAAATTATTGTGAACGATTTTTACCAAACAAATATTCCTGGATATTACGCCATTGGAGATGTAACTCCTGGACCTGCTTTAGCACACGTAGCTTCTGCTGAAGGTATCCTTTGTGTTGAAAAGCTTGCAGGCATGCATGTAGAGCCTATAGACTATGGTAACATTCCTGGATGTACTTACTGTACGCCTGAAATCGCATCGGTTGGTTTAACTGAAAAACAAGCCAAAGACAAAGGTTTAGATATCAAAGTTGGAAAATTCCCGTTCTCAGCTTCTGGTAAAGCAAGTGCTGGAGGAAACAAAGAAGGCTTTGTAAAAGTTATTTTTGATGCTAAATATGGTGAATGGTTAGGTTGCCACATGATAGGTGCTGGAGTAACTGATATGATAGCTGAAGCTGTTTTAGGTAGAAAATTAGAAACTACTGGTCATGAAGTATTAAAAGCTATTCACCCGCATCCTACTATGAGTGAGGCGGTTATGGAAGCTGTTGCTGCTGCATATGATGAAGTGATTCATATCTAGACAATTTAGATTGTTAGATTTTATATGATATAAATTAAAAAGTTCCAGAATTATCTGGAACTTTTTTTTTCTTTTAATCTTAAGCTCTGAGAATCTAAGAAATCTATTAAAAACTTTGAATAGCCAGTTCATAACTCTGCAAACCAAAACCAAGAATAACACCTCTCGCATTAGGCGAAATAAAGGATTGGTGCCTGAATTCTTCTCTATTAAAAGTATTAGAAATATGAACTTCAACTACTAGCGTTTCTATAGCTTTAACGGCGTCGCCAATGCCAACAGAAGTATGTGTATAGGCTGCCGCATTTAATATAATACCATCATAACTAAAACCTACTTCATGTAATTTATCAATAATTTCTCCTTCTATGTTCGATTGAAAATAATCTATTTGTACATTTTGATATTTACCTTTTATCTCCTCTAAAAACTCTGTAAAAGATAAACTTCCATAAATATTTGGTTCTCTTTTTCCTAATAAATTTAAGTTAGGACCGTTGATGATGATTAGTTTTTTCATGAAGTAAATATATTAAAATTTGTGCATAAAAAAAGGGAAGCCAAATGCTTCCCTTTTGATATTTGATATTTTAAATTACCAAGCGTAACCTAGAGCAACACCTAAGCTAACTGCTGCAGAATTAATAGTTACCGCAAGATCATCAGAGCTTCCAGCGACGTAACCTAAGCCTGCAAATACATCAAGTGCAAAATGCTCACCAAAAATCCATTGATGTCCCACTTCTCCTCCTATTGAAAAGAACCCAGCTGAATTGTTAAAATCATCTTCTAACGAGAAATAACCAACTGAAGGACCTGCATGCCAACCTCTTAAAGCTTCATCACTAGAAAAGTAAAATCTATACTCCAAACCTGCTCCAAATCCAGAAACGTCTGAAATATTATAATACAACCCAGCAATAGTTAGTGTTTGGTTATCGTTTGTTGAAAACTCATAACCTGCATTAGCAACTCCAAAAGCTAAACCAATTGGGTTAGCTTTAATCGCTTGCTCCTGAGCATTCATGCTTGTTAAACTTAAAAGTGCAATTGCAACTAATAAAAATAATTTTCTCATAATTTAAAATGTTTTTAGTTTGATTAGAGCAAATAACAACATTTGTTTTCGAAAAATACTACAAACGACCTCAATTATTAACAATTTAATTAACTCAAAAACTTAACTAATTTAAAATCAAATAATTAATTTTTCAGTTATTAATAATTTATACTGAATCAACATAAGAAATTGCTAAAAAGTCAGTATTTATAATTCTATTGAATTAATTACCTTTACCTTAATGAAATGGAAAAACGCAATTAAAGATTATCAACTTTATTTGAAAATAGAACGTGGCTTATCTAAAAATTCTATTGATAATTACAGCTTAGACATCAATAAATTCGTCGCCTATTTAGAACGACACAGTATCGGTATTTCACCAATTGCAATCACAACTGAAACAATACAACAATTTATATACGAAACCGCTAAAACCGTGAATGCCCGATCGCAATCGCGACTAATCTCAGGGTTACGAAGTTTTTTTAGCTATTTGGTTTTTGAAGATTATAGAAAAGACAATCCTTTAGAACTTATAGAGTCGCCTAAAATTGGCAGAAAACTTCCGGACACGTTATCGGAAGAAGAAATAGATCAAATTATAAAAGCCATAGATTTAAGTAAACCTGAAGGCGAACGTAACCGAGCGATGTTAGAAACTTTATACGGTTGCGGGTTGCGTGTTAGCGAACTTATTAACCTTAAGATTTCAGATTTATTTTTTGATGAAGGCTTTATTAAGGTAACAGGTAAAGGTGATAAACAACGTTTTGTTCCTATAATTGATGTGACACAGAAATACATCAACATTTATAGAAAGGAAGTGCGTATTCATTTGAACATTCAACCCGGTCATGAAGATACTTTATTCTTAAACAGACGTGGTAAGCAGCTCACTCGAGCCATGATTTTTACCATAATAAAACAATTAGCAGAAAAAATTGGGCTTAAAAAAAGCATATCACCTCATACCTTTAGGCACTCGTTTGCAACACACCTCTTAGAAAATAATGCTGATTTGCGCTCCATACAATTAATGCTAGGACACGAAAGTATCACAACTACTGAAATATATGTGCATTTAGATAAGAGCCATTTAACTAAAGTTGTAGAGAAATATCATCCTAGGAAATAGCTGTTAGCTGTTGGAAAAATAAAAAAATCCAGCTAGTATACTAACTGGATTTTAATTTATATACAAGATTCCTGCATTCGCAGGAATTTATTACTTAGCAATATTTACTGCTCTAGTTTCTCGAATAACGGTTACTTTTACTTGTCCAGGATAAGTCATATCTGTCTGAACTTTTTGAGAAATGCTAAACGATAAATCTGCAGCTTTTTGATCATCTACTTTTTCACTTTCAACAATAACACGCAGTTCTCTTCCGGCTTGTATAGCATACGCTTTTTTAACACCTTCAAAACCAAAAGCTATATCCTCTAAATCTTTTAATCTTTGAATGTAACTATCTAACACTTGACGTCGTGCTCCAGGTCTTGCTCCAGAAATAGCATCACAAACTTGAATAATTGGTGCTAAAAGCGATTTCATTTCAATTTCATCGTGATGCGCTCCAATAGCATTACAAACCTCATCTTTCTCACCATACTTCTCTGCCCATTGCATACCTAAAATAGCATGCGGTGTTTCCATATCGGCTTCAGCATCTGGCACTTTTCCAATATCGTGCAATAATCCTGCGCGTTTAGCTAATTTTGGGTTTAGCCCTAATTCTGCAGCCATAACTCCACATAATTTAGCTACTTCACGCGAGTGTTGTAGTAAGTTTTGTCCGTAAGAAGAACGGTATTTCATTCTACCCACCATTTTAATTAACTCAGGGTTTAAATTGTGTATCCCTAAATCTATTACCGTACGCTTACCTACCTCAATAATTTCTTGTTCTATTTGCTTTTGCGTTTTCTTAACAATCTCTTCAATTCTAGCAGGGTGTATTCTTCCGTCTGTTACCAGTTTGTGTAACGATAAGCGGGCTACCTCTCTACGCACAGAATCAAAGCACGATAAGATTATAGCTTCGGGCGTATCATCTACAATAATTTCAACACCTGTTGCTGCTTCAATGGCTCTAATATTTCTACCTTCTCTACCAATAATACGTCCTTTAACATCATCAGATTCAATATTAAATACAGATACACAGTTGTCTACTGCTTCTTCCGTACCAATACGTTGAATGGTGTTGATTATAATTTTTTTCGCATCTTGTTCGGCTGTTAATTTAGCTTCTTCAATAGCACTTTGGATAAAAGACATCGCGTCATTTTTAGCTTCACCTTTTAAAGATTCCACCAATTGTTCTTTTGCTTCTTCGGCAGAAAGACTCGAAATTACTTCTAATTGTTGTACTTGGCTTTTATGTAATTTATCAACCTCGTCTTGCTTCTTATTAAGCACTTCTAATCTATGGTCGTAATCTTTTATTTTACTTTCTAGATTGTCATTAAGCTTTTTATTTCTAGCAAGTTCGTTTGATACCTGAGATTCTTTATCGCGTGTACGCTTTTCAGCTTCAGCCATTTTCTTATCTCTTGCAAGAATGACTTTTTCATGTTCTCCTTTAAGTTCAATAAATTTTTCTTTGGCTTGGAGTATTTTATCTTTTTTAATAGTCTCGCCTTCACTTTTTGCTTCTTTAAGTATTAAAGTCGCATTTTTCTTAGCTTCTTTAACCAGTTTAGAAGCATTGTTTTTTTCAAGTATTTTTGAAATTATAAAGCCTATAATTAGCCCTAATAAAACACCTCCTACTGCAAATATAATTGAGTTATCCATCTTTAATTTAGTTGATTTGTATATATAAAAAAGCCTACACCAGTATAAAGTTTTGTATAAACTCCTTAAAAACAAGTTTAGGGCTAACAAGCTGATCAAGGGTCTGCTAGTTATTGAAATAAATTCAATATATGCAGCATGCTTTTACAACTTAAACTCACCCTTTTTAAAGAATTAACGTTGAGTTTATCAAAAAAAATAACCAATGTAGGCAGTAACTTTTATGTATTTTAAAGAACGTTTAAGAGGTCAAATGAGATTGCAACAAGTCATTTAAAGCATTTAGCTTTTCTTCTACATGCTCATTTACATTTGCTTTATCAATAGACTTCTGTTCAACTTGAGAAGCAAACTGTAAAGCGCACATAGCCAATACATCTTGTTTATCTCGAACAGAATAACTTTGCTCAAATTGCTTAATCATTGCTTCAATGTTTTTAGCCGCTTTACGCAATCCTTCTTCCTGACTTGACTCAATCGTTAAAGGATATACCCGATTAGCTATTGACAGCTTTATTTTAAGCTTCTCTGACATTGAATTTAATGAGCTTTAATCTGAGAGTTGAGCAATACAATGATCAATATCTCTAATTAAGGCATTTATTTTAAGCTTAGTTTCTCTCTTATTATCGTCACTACCAAGTATTGTATTTGCCATTTTAAGAGCTTCGTACTTTTCTTCCCAATTTGCTATCTGCTTTTTTTGGGCTAGATTTTCTTGCTTTGAAACTTCTAATTCTTCATTTAATTTCAAATTAGCAAGCTTTAAAAGCTCTAGTTTGTGTAATACTTTACTAATCTTGTTTTCTAATGAATCTACAATATTCTCAATATTACCCATTTACAAAATTCAATACTTACCTCACAAAGTTAACATACCTAAGGATAAATTACAATTGTTTTTTCATAAAATTTTATTTTCTTTGGCACATTGTACTCACAGTGCAACATGGCCTGATTTTTGATTTATGCTTTGCACTTTCAGGTCAAATTAATAATTTAGCCTCAATTCACGTTTATGCGATATATACTATCCCTCTTTTTAGTTTTTTCTAGTTACTTAAGTGCACAAAACCCTTATCCGCAAGACTATTTTAGTAATCCATTGGATATTCCATTAGTATTATCTGGTACGTTTGCAGAGTTGCGCTCTAATCATTTTCATTCGGGTTTAGATATTAAAACGCAACAGCGAACAGGATTAAAGGTAAAAGCATCAGCCAGTGGTTTTGTGAGTAGAATTAAAGTCTCGCATTATGGCTACGGTAAAGCGCTTTACATTACGCACCCAAACGGTTACACAACGGTATACGCGCATTTACAAAAGTTTTCACCAGATATTGAAGCTTATGTTAAAAAGCATCAATACAAAAATGAATCGTACGAAATTGAGTTGTTTCCTAAAGCTGAGAATTTACCAATACAAAAAGATAGCCTAATTGCTTATAGCGGAAATTCGGGTGGCTCTGGTGGACCACATCTTCATTATGAAATAAGAGATAAGCAAGAACGCCCCATAAACCCTATGCTTTTTGGTATTGATATAAAAGACAGTGTTAATCCGATAATTACATCAATTTACGTATATCCTTTGGATAATAATTCCTTCGTAAATAGTTCCAATAGCAAGCAAAAAATAAGACTTACGCCCTTAAAAAATGGTGATTATACTACTGAAAACATTGAAGCCATTGGTAATATAGGATTTGCAGTGGGTACTTTTGATAGACAAGATTTGGCAGCAAACTCAAATGGGGTTTATAATATTCAAACCTTTTACAATGGTACTCGCAATTTTGAAATTGATTTTAAACGTTTTGCATTTAGTGAAACCAAACACATCAATCAGTTAATTGACTACGAACACTTTGCAACTAAAAGACAACGAATCCAAAAGTTATTCAGAAAAAACAATCCATTAAGTATTTTAAAACCCGCACTAAATGAAGGTGTTTTAAACATCAAAGACAGTACTTATTCGGTTTATAAAATTCGGGTTGCTGATTACAAAAACAACGAATCATGGGTTACAATTCATATAAAAGGAGCTAAAAATAAAAGTTTAAAACAAGAACCTGCAAAGATAACTCCGTATTTTGTCAATAGCTCGCAAACAACCCATTTAAAAGAAGGGATTGTATCTGTTGATTTTTATAAAGACACTTTTTATGAAGATTTTTACATAGATTTTGAAGTGAAAAATGATACTCTAAAACTGCATGAAGATGTAAAAGCAGCAAAAAAGAACTTTAATATTACTTTTGATGTTAGCAAATATTCAATTGAAGACAGAAACTCACTATACATAGCAAAATTATTGGGTGATAATAAATATCCGGCTTATACCAGTACCAAAAGAAAAGATCATTTACTCATTGCCAGAACCAAAAAACTTGGTACCTACGCCCTATCAATGGATACCGTAAGTCCGACTATTTCCGCTAAAAATTTCAAAGACAAACAATGGTTAAGTAATTTTAGATATTTAAAAGTTAAAATTGACGACCAAGAATCAGGAATCTCAAATTACCGAGCAACCGTAAATGGCAAGTGGATTTTAATGGAATATGATTATAAAACCAAAACACTCACACACGATTTTAATGATAACGTTATAACGGATACTAAAAATAATTTAAAGGTAATTGTTACCGATAATGTTGGAAATAATTCTACTTTTGAAACGTTATTTTACAGAAAATAAACTTGAAACACTTTTGAAGGCAAAAAAACTACTAACCATCTTTATAATTTTAACAGGTTTAACGTTGAGTTTTGCCCAAAATGCGACCATTAAAGGAGTTATTTTAGATGAAAATAATGTTCCTATAGAGAAAGTAAGCATTAAAACTGAAAACAACGGAACCGAAACCAATGCCAACGGCTTTTATATAATTTCAATTCCCGCTAATAAAGATGTTGTTATAGAATTCACCCATCTTTCTTTCAAAAAAATTACCAGCACCTTTAACTTAAAAAACGGCGAGGAGCTAGAGTTTAATCCGGTAATGAGCACTTCTGTTGAACAAATTGCTGCTGTGGTTGTAAAAAGCAATAGAAAAAAAGAAGTTGAAGGTATTGTAACCATAAAACCTGAAGCCATCAGAAAAATTCCTGGTGCCAATGCAGGTGTAGAAAATATACTTTTAACCCTACCAGGAGTTAGTAACAATAACGAATTAAGTACGCAGTACTCCGTTCGTGGTGGTAATTACGATGAAAACTTGGTATATGTAAACGGTATTGAAGTGTATCGCCCGTTTTTAGTGCGCTCTGGACAACAAGAAGGATTGAGTTTTGTAAACACAAACTTGGTACAAAATGTAGATTTTTCAGCTGGTGGATTTCAAGCCAAGTATGGGGATAAACTATCGTCGGTTTTAGATATTACGTATAAAAATCCGTATCAGTTTGAAGTCAATGCAGATTTGAGTTTATTAGGAGGCAGTCTCTCCGTAGAAAACATAAGTAAAGATTCAAAATTTACAGGAATTGTAGGTCTACGTTATCGCGATAACAGTTTATTAGTGAATGCCAAAGAAACCGAAACAAACTTCAATCCATCTTTTGGAGATGCACAAGCTTTTTTTACTTATAAATTCACAAATAAATTTCATTTAAGTTTTTTAGGAAGTGCCTCAATTAACAAATACAATTTTGAACCCCAAGCGCGTCAAACCAATTTTGGAACATTAAGTGACCCTGTAGCTCTAGTCGTTTTTTACGACGGACAAGAAAAAGACCAATACCAAACACTGTTTGGGGCTTTTAAAGGATCTTATTTTGCAAATGACGACTTAACGCTTCACTTAATAACCTCAACCTATCATACTACAGAAGAGGAGTATTTTGATATTCTTGCACAATACAGTTTAGGAGAGGTAAATAGTAATATTGGTGATGAAAATTTAGGTGAAGTTGAATTTACTCAAGGTATTGGCAGCCAATTGAACCACGGTAGAAACGATTTAGATGCTTTAATTTCTACTATTGAACATAAAGGGGATTTTAAAGTTAAAGAAAATCGTTTTGAATGGTCAGTAAAATATACGCATGAAGATATTAGAGATCGTTTGATTGAATGGGAAGTTATTGATTCTGCAGGATTTTCAGTAAGACCACCAAACACCTATTCTAATGAGCAACCCTACGAACCTTTTACTGGTCCGTTAGAGCCTTACCAGAATGTTCGAGCTACAAACAATACTAAAATTAACCGTTTTCAGGCTTACGGACAATGGAGTAAGCGAAGTACATTGGGTACTAGCGACGTATGGTATAATGCTGGTATTCGAGCTCATAATTGGTCGGTTAGTGGTGATGGTATTTCATCTTCAAATCAAACCGTTTTCAGTCCGCGTGCACAATTCGCCATAAAACCAGATTGGGAAAAAGACATGCTTTTTAGAGTTGCCACAGGAATGTATTATCAACCGCCTTTTTATAGAGAATTACGCGATGCCAATGGTGTGATTCAAGCAGATGTAAAAGCACAAAAATCTTTTCATCTTGTTCTTGGAAACGATTATAGTTTTAAAATGTGGGACAGACCTTTTAAGTTAACTTCAGAAGTTTATTATAAAAACTTATCAGATGTTAATGCTTATACGCTCGAGAATGTTCGTATCCGTTATCGCGCCAATAATAATGCAAAGGCCTATGCTTATGGCTTAGATATGCGATTGAACGGAGAGTTTGTTCCAGGTACAGAATCGTGGTTTAGTTTTGGGTATTTAAAAACTGAAGAAAATACAGATAACCGAGGTTATATTTCACGTCCAACAGATCAGCGTTTAAAATTTGCAGCACTTTTTCAAGATTATGTACCCAACATGCCAAATTTAAAAATGTACTTAAATCTTGTTTTTAATACCGGATTACCTGGAGGTTCTCCTAGTTATGCAGACCCTTATGACTATCAAAATAGATTACCTTCTTATAAACGTGCCGATTTTGGTTTACAATATGTGTTAGTTGATTCTGAAAAACAGTTCGCTAGCGGTTGGAAAAAACCATTTAAAGCCCTTTCTTTTGGATTTGAAATCTTCAATATTTTTGATGTTCAAAACTCCATTACAAATACATGGGTAAGAGATGTGAGTAGTAAAAGACAAATTGCGATTCCTAATTACTTAACACCGCGCGTTTTTAATGTAAGAACTACCATGACGTTTTAAATTATCCTATAAACGCCTTAAGAACACTTATTACATAATCAACTTCAGCTTTCGTATTGTATTTACTAAATGAAAATCGAATAGAAGGTTTTTGTAAATCTTCGCCATTTAGAATTTCTGACAATACATGCGAAACCTGAGAACTTCCACTTTGGCAAGCACTTCCTTTAGAACAAGCAATCCCTTTTAAATCTAATTGAAACAATAACATATCTTCCTTCTTAACCGGAATTGGTAAGCAAACATTTACCAAAGTATAGGTACTCTTTTCCAAATCATCAGAACATCCATTAAATTTTACATGCGGGATTTCTTTTTTTATTTCATCAATAAAATATTGCTTCAATCCTTTAATAAAAACCGTTTCTTCTTTCAATTTATTATAAGCTTCTTTTATAGCCACTTCCATACCAACAATGTTATGGATACTTTCTGTTCCAGCACGCAACCCTCGCTCCTGTTCACCACCAACTATCAAAGGTTTTAATCCTGAATTTTTTCTAATAAAAGCAAACCCAACACCTTTTGGCCCATGAAATTTATGTGCAGAAGCGGCAATAAAATCAACAGGAACATTCTGTAAATCCAAATTATAATGTCCCACAGATTGAACCGCATCCGAATGAAAAAGCGCTCGATTTTGTTTGCATAAATCTGCAACGCGTTTAATATCTAAAATATTTCCAATTTCGTTATTAATATGCATCAAGCTCACCAAAGTTTTAGATTCAGATTGCAACAAGTGCTCTAGTTGACTAAAATCTATTTCACCCTTATCATCTAAATCTAAATAACTTACTTGTATTTTAAATTCGTTCTGGAGTTTTTTAACCGTATGTAAAACGGCATGATGCTCTATTTTAGACGTAATAATATGGGTTACGCCTAAATCTTTAACGGCACTGTTTAGCACCAAATTATCTGCTTCGGTACCACCAGATGTAAATACTATTTCGCCAGCTGAAACATTAAGATGTTTAGCAATCAACTTCCTAGATTTTTCAACTAAAACTTTAGAAGCCCTTCCAAAACTATGCGAAGATGAAGGATTACCAAAGTTATTTCTTAAAACTTCAGCAATGGCATCCACAACTTCATCACGCATTGGCGTTGTTGCTGCATTATCAAAATAAACCGACTTCATATGAATTACCTTTATTTCTTTAAAAGCGCATAAAAAATCAATTGCTTTTAAAGTTCAAAAATACTTGAAATAAAATTATTATCAATAAGCTACGTTATAAATATCAATTCCATTATTTTTGCCTAAAACCCAAATACAATGCGTCAATTATTTTTTGTTTTTTTAGTGATAGTTTTCATACCAATAAATTCTTGTGATGATGGCGATGTTATTGATTTTGAATTAGATTTTGAAGACGCTTTTGAAGCTTGTGGCGACTCTGATTTGGTTTTTTATAAAACGAAAGAAGACCCTTCTGAATCCTTATCTATAAAGTTAACAAATGTAACCTTAGATGATATTCTTGAAGTAGATTCAGATGGTATGTTTGAAAGTACCTATACTATAAGTTCTTCCAACCCGCTAAATTATCGTATTTACAACAATACTACTTTACCTAGTGATTTGTTTTGCAGTGCGATACCAAATTCGGAAATAAGTGTAAAACAAGATTACGAAAGTACCAGTGGATCCACTACGGTTACAACCGTTTTAACTGAAGATGACAACGATGGAATTAGTGCTTCATTAGAAGATAGAAACGGTAATGGTAATTTGGAAGATGATGATACCGATGGTGATGGGTTGCCAGATTATATTGATGCCGATGATGATGGTGATAACATTTTAACTAAAAATGAAAACCCAGATCCAAATGGAGATGGCGACTTAAGCGATGCACAGGATACCGATGGTGATGGCACGCCTGATTATTTAGACACCGATGATGATGGTGACGGTATAGATACCCGTGATGAAGAAAACGACACCCAAGACCAAAACCCAGCAAACGATATAACTGTGAGTGAGGTAGGTCCTGATTATTTAAATAAGGAAGTAGCCAATTTAGGCGCTCCGAGTGCTACAGCTTACAGAACGCACACCATAACACAAACTTATACGGTTACGCTATTAGTTTATGATTTTGATTTAGAAGTCATTTCGTTCGATGTTTTAGATTTTGGTGAATTAGAAGACAGTTCATTATCCGCAACTAGGTCGGTAACACCAGATTTTCCTTAAGTTTTAGGTGCATTCTGATAAATGTAAACCTCGGTTGCCCCTAGTCCATATTTTTGGTAATTGGCGTCATAGTATTTTACATTGTTGTACCTACCAAATAAGTATCCCAACTCCATTCTTAAAACACCTTCGCCAACACCATGAATAAACACTATTTTTTGAATACGTTTATTGATGGCAAAATCTAACTTCCGTCTGGCGGTATCTAATTGCAAAGTAAGCATATCATGATTAGACATGCCTTTGCTAGATTTTACCAATTGATTGATATGTAAATCGACTTCCATAGTAGGTTCATACCTCTCCTTTACACGCTTTTTAGTCTCTTGTTTTCTTTTGGGAGCCTCTTTTTCTGTAACTACATCGTTTATATTGGCATGCAAAAAGACTTCAGATTTTAAAGATGTTTTTTTATTCGCTTTTACGAGTTCATGAGCTTGAAAATTCATTAAAAAACCGTCATCCGTTTCTATTGAAATGGTTTGGCCAGAAATATGCTTTATCTTACCTGATAAATCTTCATCAAGAACCAATACAAAATCTCCCACTTTAAAACTCATAATTATTTATTTTTAAAGGGTTCTATCATCTTCATCGTTCCTGCTGGGTACTGTTTTGGCTATTCTATAAATACCAATCATGAGTAAAACAATACCGCCAATTAAAAAAAATTGATTTTCACCGCCGACAGTTTTAGAGTACATCGCGACAAAAGCGCCCAATAGTATAAGAAAATAATTTAAATATTTCATGATTATCGTATCAGTTTTGAGAGCACAAATTACATCAAAAAATAGATTTTTCATCGATAAAATTCAGAATAAAATCGATAAAATCAACGACAAAACGCATTTTTAATCGTTAAAATGCATAATTATTAAAAAATTTATTATATTTGCCGCTGTTATAGCCCCCAAATCTATGCGCCACATATTAGTCATTTTTGTAATGATGATTTGCAACCTAAGTTTTTCACAGCTTTCGGTACGCAATACTTCGTATGTTTTTATTAACGATGAAATTGTTTTTGTAGAAGACGATATTAATTTAAACGAAGCGGCAAGCACCATCTATTTACGCAGTGAAGCTCAAGTAATTCAAGGCTCAGGAACCACAGGAAACTCTGGTGTGGGCGAGTTAAGTGTTTATCAAGAAGCGAATGCTGGCGAACACGAATACAACTATTGGTGTTCACCAATTGGAAGTAAAACAAGTAATAATATAAATAATCCGTTTGGAATTTCATTTTTAAATGATGTAACGGGCTTAATCACCTCCACTCCTGCAACATATAATTCTACAAATTCATATAACGGTACATCAAGTCCATTAAATATTGAGCCTCATTGGGTTTGGAAATTTATAGCTTCTGATAACTATGGTGAATGGATTCATGTAAAAGGCAATACAACCATAAACCCAGGAGAAGGTTATACCATGAAAGGAACCATTGGTTCTGCTAATGCCCAGAGATATGATTTTAGAGGTAAGCCTAATACAGGAACCATTGGTGTTAGTGTTGCTACAAACCAATTTACTTTAGTTGGAAATCCCTACCCGTCTGCTCTAGATGCTTTAGCTTATATACACGACGTAGAAAACGCATCTGTAATTAACGGAACGCTTTATTATTGGGAGCAAGACCAAACAGTTAATTCTCACTATATAAATGCATATAATGGTGGTTATGCGACCTATACAATAGACGCGACAGGGCTCGTTGAAACATTTATACCTGCAGTTTTCAATACTTATGATGGCAATGGATCTGTAAATGTAGCCAATACTGGTATAGGTACAAAAACTGCAAGACGTTACATACCCATTGGGCAAGGATTTATGGTAGAAGGTACTGCTAATGGTGTTGTAAAAGCTAAAAATTCACATCGCAGTTATGTTAAAGAATCGGCAGCTAACAGTGAGTTTTTTAAATCGTCAGGAGATAAAAAATCTAAGGTTAATCAATCGGTATTTTCTATAATGCCTGAAGCTTATAAACGTTTTAGACTGAATATTGATTTTAATGACCTTTATACAAGACAATTGGTTCAAACCTTTCATCCTACAGCTACAGATGGTTTTGACTACGGATTAGAATCTAAAATAAATGCTGCTGATGTGTTATCATCTGATGCCTATTGGACTATAGATAATGATTCATATCTCGCTGAAGCCTCAACTTTTAACGAAGAATTAAAAATTCCTCTAGTCATAAAAGTTGCAGAAGAATCACCAATTCGCATTCGCATTGCGGATATTCAAAATTTTACCAACAGCCAGTCTATTTATGTACATGATATTGAAAATGAAACATATGTAGATTTGAAAGAACAAGACTTTGAAGTTTATCTTGAACGCGGTGAATACAACGATCGATTTGAAATTACATTTACAGAGCAAGTATTAAGTAATACCGAATCTAGTTTTGAAAACTTTAGAATACTGCATAATAATAATACCGCTATACTTAAGATTATTAAAAAAAATAATATTGAATTAACAAAATTTCAATTATACGATATTTTAGGAAAACTAATTCTAAACGATAAACTTCAATCTAGTAATAGAAAACAAACGTATTCAACAAGTTCACTCAGCAATGGCGTTTATATTGCAAAAGTAACAACAGCCGGCAATCAAATAATTAGCAAAAAAATCATTGTTGCTAATAAAAAATAATAGTCCTCTTTTACTTCCTCTTAAAGCTTTTAGTATTTTAGCTATAAAATATTTACAGTTCAAATTATGGAGGAGTACATGCTGCCCTGTTTAAATAAAAAACTACTAGGAATAGAATGTTTAGGCTGTGGTTTGCAACGCGCTGTCGTACTTATTTTTCAAGGTGAATTTATTGAGGCCTTTTATATGTATCCTGCTATTTATAGCCTAATTGTACTTTTTATATGTATTGGCATAAATATTTTCTTTAAATTTAAACATTCTAGTAAAATAATTGGAGGGCTTGCCATATTAACGGTTGCTACCATTATTATTAGTTATACTATTAAATTAATCAATTAAATATTATTCATGGAACAACAAAAACTCAATCCAACACTCGTTTATGTTTTAGCTATTTTAGGTCTTTTATGCTGCTGTTTTGGTGGTTTAGGATTTATATTATCAGGAATCGCATTTTTTATTGCGCAAAGTAAACTTAAAGAAGCCAAATTAAACCCAGAAAATTTTGATGTATCTAGCATTAAGGCCATGGACACCGCTAAAATTGTAGCGTTGGTTATTTTAATTATAAACCTTCTTTATTTTGTAATGACTATTTATAGAATTTCTACTGTTGGTTGGGATGAAATTATGAGACAATCGCAAGAAATGATGGAGCAAATGCAAAATCAATAAGTTATAAATCTATAAAAAAAGCGACCAGTTGGTCGCTTTTTTTATATCTAAATATTGCATTAAACACTTTATTAATTCTCAAATTGCTTAAGTGTTTTGGTAATAATGTTTACACAATCTAACAACTGTTCTTTAGTCATAACCAAGGGTGGCGCAAAGCGAATGATGTTACCATGGGTTGGTTTTGCCAGTAATCCATTATCTCTTAAAGCTAAGCAAATATTCCATGCCGTATCGCTATCTTCAGTATCATTTATAACAATAGCATTTAGCAATCCTTTACCTCTTACTAATTTTACGATGTTACTCGACGCGATATATTTATTCAATTCATTTCGGAACAAATTACCTAATTCGAAAGCATTTTTGGCTAAATTTTCATCTCTAACAACTTCTAGAGCAGCCATTGCAACTGCGGCAGCAACAGGGTTTCCTCCAAAAGTACTGCCATGATTTCCTGGTTTTATCACCTTCATAACCTCATCGTTAGCTAAAACTGCCGAAACCGGATATACACCACCACTTATGGCTTTACCAAGTATCAAGACATCTGGTTTAACCTCAGGCGTTTCCGAGCAATTTTTGTTCTCGCATGAACAGTTACCACAAGTGGCCAATAAACGTCCCGTTCTTGCTATTCCTGTTTGTACTTCGTCTGCAATAAACAATACATTATATGTTTCGCATAGCGCTTTAGCTTTTGCTAAATAATCATCACCTGGCACGTAAACTCCAGCTTCACCTTGAATAGGTTCTACTAAAAACCCAGCTACGTTAGGATTACTTTTTAAAACCTCTTCTAAAGCTTTTAAATTATCATATTCAATTTTTATGAATCCATTAGTGTATGGTCCGAAATTTTCACGAGCTACAGCATCATTTGAGAACGATATAATTGTTGTAGTTCTTCCATGGAAATTATTCTCACAAACCACAATTTCAGCTTGATTTTCATCAATACCTTTTACTTCGTAAGCCCATTTTCTACATAGTTTTAAAGCCGTTTCTACAGCTTCAGCGCCTGTATTCATAGGGAGAAGTTTATCAAAGCCGAAAAATTCGCATGCAAATTTCTCGTACTTTCCCAGCATATCGTTATGAAATGCTCGTGAGGTTAATGTTAATGTTTGTGCTTGTTGCACCATAGCACTAACAATTTTTGGGTGACAATGCCCTTGGTTTACGGCAGAGTATGCCGATAAAAAATCGTAATACTTTTTACCTTCTACATCCCATACAAATACACCTTCACCTTTTGTTAATACAACTGGTAATGGTTGGTAATTGTGAGCACCATACTTGTTTTCTAAATCGATCGCTTGTTGCGAAGTTAATTGGTCTAAAACAGCCATTTTAAAATAAATTTAATCGTTGATATCCAAACAAATGGATATTTAAAATAACCATTCCTTCTGTACCTTTATCCTTTCGAAGAGTATCGAAAATTCAGCGTGGGAGAGAAATCATCCCTAGGAGGTCGCAAATTACTAAATAATTTAATGTCTTTAAACCTTAACTCGAAATTTTTGCCGAAAGTGACGATACCTGAAGTTCTAAACGCTTCATTTCTCTTAATAGGGCATTTTTATCCATTTGCATCCAAGCAAAAACTTTTAACATACTAACCCCTAATAAAAATACTAAACCGCCTATGCCCCATTTTATCATTTCGTTGGTTATTTCTGTATGAAAAAATTGAATGGTACAGTAAATGAACAACCCAAAAAACACAAGGGTCATAAAATTCATCAAGTACATAATCCATTTGTTTTTTCCTTTAAACAAACCAAAAACCATTTCAAGAACATTTTGTTCTTCTAGTTCTTCGTAAAATTTAGCTTCTTCTTGGGTTAAAGTTTCCTTTATTAATTTGTCTATATCTTCCATATTAGTTTTCATTTTTTCTGTTTTAAAGTTTGTTTTAATTTTTCGCGTGCATGAAACAATCTTGATTTGGTAGTTCCTGCAGAAATATCTAGCATTTCACTTATTTGCTTTATACTGTATGATTCTATGTAAAATAATTTAATTACTGCTTTTTGGCCTTCTGGCAATTCTTGAATGGCTTTAAATAAATTGGTTTTCAACTGGCTGTAATCTGTATCCGTTATTTCTTGTCCACTACCATCTGTACCGTAATCAATCTTGTTTTGCCGATTTTTAGATTGTATCCTTAACCAATCCGTCGATTTATTAATTACAATTCTATAAGCCCAAAACTTAAATTGCTTTGGATGTTTCAGGCTCGCTATATTTTTGATTATTATCGTCCAACTATCTTGAGCAATATCTTTAGCAACATCTTTATCTTTAACCATCCAATAGGCTTTATCGCAAAACTGCTTATGCCATCGTTTTACTAATGCAGCCATTGCTTTTTTATCGCCTGCTAAATAAGCCTTAACCAAACCCTCATCAATATCTTGGTCTGTTTTCAATTAGACTGTTTTAGTTTGAATTGCTCTTCTTTTATAAACACCTCGTAAATAATTAACCCAGGCATTATATTTAGTTATTTTATTCTCCGTATTGAAATAGTTTTCAACTTTATCAAAAGCCTCTTCTATTAAAGCATCATGAAGCCACCTAATTACAAAAGTCCATAAAAAAGAGGCTTTAAATGATGTATGCATTCTTATTTCGTGGCATATTTCAGTTTTATCAGTATCTAAAGCATCGATTTTCAATGCATGTGTGCCGTTAAAACCATCGGGTTTAGTGAACTTAAACTTAATGTGCTTGCCAGCTTCAAACTCAATAATAGTATAACGAATGCGCCCATGACCGCCTTTACTTCCAATTTTCAACCCTTCTTTAAATGTAATGGCTGGCCAATTTTCATGAGGCCAAACCAAGTCGTTTGAAGTCGCTAGAGTTTTAAAAATTGCTGTCACCTTTTCTAAAGGTTGATTGATAATGCGCTTATGGATATTAACTACTTTCATACTCTAAAGACGGCAAAATTTAAAAAAGGTTCAATTAATTCGGAATGAAAATTAAAAACTCTTAAAGTTAATGGAAATAAAGTCATATTAATTACTTGCTATTATTATTTTTGCAGCATGTCTAGAAGAAATAAAGCAAGAAAGCAAGTTTTTGAAAATGTTGAAGTTTTAGATGCTGCAGCAAAAGGAAAAACGATTGCCAAAGCGCCAGATGGTAAAGTCATTTTTTTACCAAATGCCGTACCTGGAGATGTGGTTGATGTACAAACTTTTAAAAAGCGAAAAGCGTATTTTGAAGGTAAAGCCACTGTGTTTCATAAACTTTCGGATAAAAGAACCGAACCAGCTTGCGAACATTTTGGAACCTGTGGTGGTTGCAAATGGCAAAACATGGGCTATGAGCACCAATTATTTTATAAGCAGAAGGAAGTTACCAATAATTTAACCCGTATAGGGCATATCGAACTACCAGAAGTAACACCTATTCTAGGTTCTGCAAAACAGTATTTTTACAGAAATAAAATGGAGTTTTCTTTTAGCGATAGCCGATGGTTAACTCAAGAAGAAGTTCAATCAGATGAAGATTTAGGTGATAGAAACGCCCTTGGATTTCATATTCCAGGAATGTGGGACAAAATTTTGGACCTTAACAAATGTCATTTACAGGCAGATCCTTCAAACGCTATTAGAAACGCGGTGAAGCAATTTGCGATTGAAAATAATCTAGAATTTTTCAACACCAGAAATCAAACAGGGTTATTGCGAACCATGATGATTCGCACCTCGACTACAGGTGAGATTATGGTACTCATTCAATTTTTTAAAGAAGATAAACCGAATCGAGAAGTACTTTTAGATTTTATTGCTGACACGTTTCCTGAAATAACCTCGTTGCAATACGTTATTAATGGTAAAGCTAACGATACTATTTACGATCAAGAGGTTATTTGTTATAAAGGAACAGACCACATTTTTGAAGAAATGGAAGGTTTAAAATTTAAAATAAACGCTAAATCTTTTTATCAAACCAACTCAGAACAAGCATACGAACTCTATAAAATAACACGCCATTTCGCTGGATTAACAGGCAACGAATTGGTTTACGATTTATATACGGGAACAGGAACCATTGCACAGTTTGTTGCAAAACAAGCTAAAAAAGTAGTTGGTGTAGAGTCTGTGCCAGATGCGATTACCGCGGCCAAAGAAAATGCACAATTAAATAACATTAATAACGTTGAGTTTTTTGTGGGCGATATGAAACACGTTTTTAATAACGATTTTATTAAAACCCACGGGCATCCAGATGTTATAATTACCGATCCGCCAAGAGACGGCATGCATAAAGATGTGGTACAACAAATTTTAAACATTGCCCCTAATCGCGTGGTTTATGTAAGTTGCAATAGCGCCACACAAGCCAGAGATTTGGCTTTAATGGATGCCGATTATAAAGTTATTAAAACCCAAGCTGTAGATATGTTTCCGCAAACATTCCATGTAGAAAATGTTGTACTTTTGGAAAAACGCTAAACAAATAAACGCATAACCGCTTATAAAATACATGAAAAAAGCAGGCCTCATTCTTATTCTAACCACCTTAATAATAAGTTATTATAGTTGCGAACGCGATGATATTTGTCCGGATGCTACGGCAACTACACCAAGATTAATTATTGATTTTTTAGATGCTGAAGACTCAGATACCAAGAAAAATGTATTTGATATTGTGGTAATAGGTGTTGATAACGAACAGTTTATATCAGAATATTATTTTACTGATACCGATGATCTTATTTTACCACTAAAAACTACTGACAGTACTACGGAATATATTATCATCCAGGAAGCTACGGTAAACGATAATGGAACGCCCAATGATAGTTCGGATGATTTTATTGATGGGAATCAAGACCGAATTGTGATAAATTATAGTCGTGAAACCATTTTTGTATCGCGTGCCTGCGGCTTTAAAACCATATTTAAAAATGTAACCCTTACCATTGTTGATGATGGTGATAATTGGATGCTTTCCAGAGAACCTTTAACCGATAACCAATCTGTAGAAGATGAAACAACAACACACTTTAACATTTCGCATTAGTAGCATCATTGGTATGTTATTATTCTGTGTGTTTGTTAATGCACAAAATGATTCTATTGCAGAAGCAGCTGACGATTCGTCTAAAATAAAACTGAAATACGGACTTCGTGTTGGTGGTGATATAGGCAAGCTTATCAGAACATCGTTTGATGATGACTACACAGGTTTTGAAGTAATGGCCGATTATCGTTTAAAAGAAAAACTATACATCGCTGGAGAACTTGGATTTGAAGAAAAAAACACGGTTAACGATTATTTAAATATTACTACCAAAGGTAGCTACATTAAAGGAGGAATAGATTACAACCTATACCAAAACTGGTTGGACATGGATAACATGATTTACGCGGGTTTTAGAGTTGGCGCCAGTACTTTTAGTCATGATTTAAACAGCTTTACGGTTTATAGCACAGACCAATACTGGACTCCACAATTAACATCTGATACTAAACAAGAGTTTACCGGACTTACTGCATTTTGGGCAGAAATTATGTTAGGACTTAAAGCCGAAATTCTTAACAATCTGTACTTAGGATTGAACGTGCAGTTAAAATTTTCGGCTTCTCAAACGGTACCTAATAATTTTGATAATGTGTACATTCCTGGTTTTGGAAAAACGTACGATAGTAGCCGCATTGGTGCAGGTTACAGTTATTTTTTAGCGTATAGAATTCCGCTTTATAAGAAGGTGAAATAAATAGTTCTGATCTAAGCACAAATACGTATTGATTTTTTAGTGAGAAAATTCTAACTTCGCTTATCGACTGATGGAAGCCATTAAAATGACGTTATATCATTAAAGTTGTGCTTCATTTTTGACAATCCGCTAACCAATGATAAAATTCTTTAGAAAAATTCGCAAAAACCTACTCTCTGAAAATAAATTTAGCAAATATCTACTATACGCTATAGGCGAAATTGTGCTTGTTATTATAGGTATTCTTATCGCGCTTCAAATAAATAATAAAAACGAACAGCGAAAAACCGAAAATAAAATTGTTTCTATTTTAAAAGAAGTACAAAATGATTTAGCACTAGATATTCAAAAATCGGACGAACTAATTGCCTATTATAAAACACAAGATTCAATCATCAACTTAGTAAAAGCAGATAAACTAACCTATGATGATTATAAAAATGAAAATCGAAATGCTTTAAGATTTGCAATTATGGACGCTTTCCACATGAAAATTCATGCAAATGGATATACCAACCTCATAGAAAATGTTGATAATGTTCCAAAAAAACTGAAAGCAGTTATTGAACCATTACACGAGATATATATTTATAACAAATACGAAATAGACAAGTTCGATAAGCGATTGGACTTGATTACAGATAGAGTGATAGACAAGTTAGCCAAAAGTAAAGATTGGTATTACAGATTAAATCGGCCTCAATTAGAAGATGAGATGATTAATTTTTTCCTGAATGACCCTTATTATAAAAATGATGTAGCTCTATACCAAAATGCTGGCTGGACAAACTTGGCATACCATGTTACAATATTTAGAGAAAACGCAATTAATGCATACAAACAAATTAACGCACTTATTGAAAGTAATGAACCGCTTCCCGATTTTATACCACACAATTTAGTTCATCTAACAACGGCACAACTAAATGAATATGAGGGTACTTTTAAGGTTGTAAAGTATGATGGGTACGATGGTCCAATTCCAGATTTAAACTATAAAATTCAGATACAAGACAATGGTCTAGTGGGCATTATGAATGGAGATCTTGAAGATATGGATTATTACTATTTTGAAACAAAAGATAAGATATTTGGTCAGACTGATATTTATCTTAAAGGAGAGTTTGTGAGAGATAGTTTAAATGAAATTACATCTTTATTTATTATGAAAAATGGAATGGTAGCTCACTTAAATAAACTTGAAACTAATTAGAAGAAATTAATAA
Source organism: Algibacter luteus (assembly GCF_030344935.1). NCBI lineage: Bacteria > Pseudomonadati > Bacteroidota > Flavobacteriia > Flavobacteriales > Flavobacteriaceae > Algibacter > Algibacter luteus. Next base: position 2,741,985 of record NZ_CP128313.1, read on the forward strand.
CGAAAGGCTAACAACGTGTATATTTAATTGCTTTGGTCGTTGCTTATTTGGAAAATTCCGCTGGAATTTCCTATCTGTGATTTGTTTGCTAACTTTAAGGCTTAACCACGCAACGAGCCATACACAAAACCGATAAGCAAAATCTTGAACCCAACTAAAAACATAAATCTGTAACTTTACCTTCCAAAGCCCAATCTATGTCAAACATATTCGCCGCTATAGACTTCGAGACCGCAAAAGGACATCACATTTGTTCGGTTGGGATTGTAACGTTTAAAGATGGTGTTATTGTTGACGAGTTTCATGCTTTAATTAAGCCACCAAACAACGATTACAATTGGCATAACATTCAGGTACATGGTATTACTGAAGACGATACGAGATTTGCACCCGATTTTAGAGGTGTATATCCTGAAATTAAAAAACGAATTTCTGGTATTGTAACCGTGGCACACAATGAGGCTTTTGACCGAAACGTGCTGCTTAAAACTATGAAAGATTATAACATTCCACAGTCCGATTTAATTATGAACAATCGTTGGGAATGCACACTTAAGATTTACCGCAAAAAAGGCTATAAACCTGCAAAACTTGATGCTTGTTGCAAAGTGCATCAAATTGCTTTAAAACATCATGATGCCTTATCTGATGCGCGTGCTTGTGGAAAGTTGTATTTAATTGCTCAGTTTGAGCGGTTGCCATTGTTTTAAATTGTATCGTCATTGCGAGGAGTTTTTACGACGTGGCAATCTGTTTAAACTTAACGTCATTGCGAGGAAGCATGACGTGGCAATCTTTTTAATAGTACTTAAAATTTTAATAAAGTTTTTTATAGAATTTAAAACTTCGATTTGAGAGATTGCTTCGTGCCTCGCAATGACGGATATTTTTCATGAGAGTACTTTTATAATAGTTCCCTCTTAATGACGGAAAATATTATATTTAGAACATGAAAAAATCATTTGTATATCTTATGACTAATAAAAACAAGACTGTTTTATATGTTGGAGTGACAAGTGATTTATTAAAACGCGTCTATCAACATAAAACTAAAACCTATAAAGGATTTACTTATAAATATAATTGCGATAAACTAATTTATTTCGAGGAGTTTGATGATATCAATCAAGCTATTGCAAGAGAAAAACAAATAAAATCTGGAAACAGAAAACGAAAAGAAGGTTTGATTAATTCTACAAACCCAGAATGGAATGATTTATCTGATGGTTGGTTATTCTGTTTTGATTAACATCGTCATTGCGAGGAGTTTTTACGACGCGGCAATCTACTAATTAGTAATTAAAAACAATAATTCAATACTTGTTTTATGAGTGTGTAACTTCAATTTGAAAGATTACCACGTCATTCGTTCCTCTTTCCTCGTAATGACGGTGGGTTTTGTCATTGCGAGGAGTTTTTACGACACGGCAATCTGTTTGTTTTTAGTTCCAATCATGAGATTACTTCGGTCATTCTTCCCTCGTAATGACGGTTGAATTTACGAGATTCCTGCGTTCCCAGGAATTCTATTTCATGTACTTACCTTTTTTGCTTCCTTCGTACATGACATACTTAACCAAACGTGCTTCCAATTTGGCATTGTAGAGTTGTATTTTTCTTGATGGTCTTAATCCAACATGCTTAAGCGCATCTAAATTTGAGGTAATAAACCAAGCATCGGTGCCAGGGTAATTTTGTTTAAGTGTATCGCCAATATTGGCATAAAACTCTTGCATATCGATATTTAAACGTTCGCCGTAAGGAGGGTTAAATACCATGTGCAATTTCTCGTCGCCACCTTTTTGAGTTTTAAAGAAATCTTCGTGTTTGACTTCAATAAAATCATCAAGTTGGGCGTTTTTTACATTTTCTTTGGCTTTGGCTACTGCGCTTGGTGCTTTATCGTAACCTGTTATTTTATGGTGAAAATCTCGAGTTTTTCCGAGTAAGGATTCTTCAATTTTTTCAAAAAGCTCCACGTCCCAATCTTGCCATCGCTCGAAAGCAAATTCTTTACGCATGAGGTTTGGCGGTATGTTACAGGCTATCATAGCAGCTTCAATAAGCATGGTACCAGAACCGCACATAGGGTCCATGAAATCGGTTTGACCGTCCCAACCCGACATCATAATTAAACCAGCCGCCAATACTTCGTTTATTGGTGCAATATTGGTAGCCGTTTTATAACCTCGTTTATGTAAGGAATCTCCAGAAGAATCAAGAGAAATGGTGCATTTTCTTCTATCAATATGCACGTTTATTTTTAGGTCGGGGAATTTTAAATCGACATTAGGACGCTGTCCGTCGGTATCTCTAAATTTATCGACAATAGCATCTTTAGTTTTTTGGGCGATATAAAGGGAGTGTGTAAACAAATCGGAATGCACGGTGGCATCAATAGCCAAAGTGCCTGTTGGCTTAAGGTATGGCGACCAATCCATTGCATAAATTTTATTATACAGATCTTGCTCGTTGTTGACGGTAAAAGAATGGATGGGTTTTAAAATTTTAATGGCGGTGCGAAGTGCTAAATTTGCTTTGTACATAAAGCCTTTATCGCCCGAAAAAGCCACATTACGAACCCCTTTTTTTACATGTTGTGCGCCTAATTGCACAAGCTCTTTTTCTAAAAGTTCTTCAAAGCCAAATAATGTTTTGGCAACCATATTGAAATTTTCTTCCATTTTTTTCGTCTGATAGACTTTTTACATCTTATAGGTTGCAAAAATAATGTAATTTTGCGGCAAACGTAAAGTTTATTGATAATTCGGGTTAAGGATTGCAGCGGCATCCTTTTGTTTTTATAAAAAAGACCTTTCTGCATTGCACAAGGTGACAAAAAACAAAAGATATAGCGGAAAGCCTGACCCCCCATCCCGATAGTTATCGGGATCGAGGGGTAACCCCAAAAATAACATATGACTAACAATACAACGTCTTGGTTTACTTCTTGGTTTGATACGCCATTTTACCACATTTTATATAAGGATAGAAACGAAACCGAAGCGCAGGCTTTTATGGATACGCTTACCCAGTATTTGAATATTCCGGAGGGTGGAAAAATACTTGATTTGGCCTGCGGTAAAGGGCGACATGCGCGCTATTTAAATAAAATTGGATACGATGTTACGGGTGTAGATTTGAGTGAAAATAGCATTGCTTTTGCTAAAAAATTTGAAAATCACCGTTTGCGTTTTGATGTGCATGATATGTGTAAACCTTACCACAAGCAGTTTGATGCGGTTTTTAATTTATTTACAAGTTTTGGTTATTTTGAAAATGATGCCGATAATTTAAAAACGATTGAAGCGATTAAAGCAGATTTGAATGCCGATGGTTTTGGTGTAATTGATTTTATGAATAGCGAATTTGTGATTGATAATTTAGTGCCAGAAGAGGTGAAAACTGTTGATGGTATTGATTTTAACCTAAAACGTTATGTTGAAAATGGATATATAATAAAAGATATTACTTTTACTGCCGATGCCAAAGTTTACCATTTTAAAGAACGTGTTAGAGGGTTTACTTTAGCCGATTTTGAGGAACTTTTTGAACAGGCAGGCGTATATTTACTTGATATTTTTGGCGACTATAAGCTTAGAAAGTTTAGCGCTAAAACTTCTGAACGTTTAATTATGATTTTTAAATAGGCCGCTATTGGCTTTAAATTATACTCATTGTTGTGAGTGATTGTTTTATAAATGAATAAGTTTCTTTTTCCCATACTTGCGGTAGTTTTAGGTTTTGTTTTAGCCTTTATTACCAAAAAGCAAAAATCTTGGAACACCAAGTTACTACTTTCTTTTAGTGGTGCTTTTTTATTGGCACTAACACTTTTTGAATTGCTTCCTGAAGTTTATAGTCACTTAGACACCAAACAAACTGGGTTACTTATAATGTGCGGTATCTTGTTGCAAATTATTTTAGAGTTATTCTCGAAAGGTGCAGAACACGGGCATGTTCATATCCATAAGCACGATACGGCTTTTCCGTGGTTATTGTTTATTAGTTTGTGTATTCATAGTTTTTTAGAAGGGTTTTCAATACACGACCATAACGATATGGTTTATGGTGTTTTGGTGCATAAAATACCTATTGCGACGTTAATTACAATGTTTTTATTGCAATCCAATTACAGTAAAATACAAGTTGGGAGCTTTTTGTTGTTGTTTGCACTCATGACACCATTTGGTACTTGGGTGTCGCATAATTCTAGCCTTCTTGCAAATTATGCGCATGCTATAAACGCCGTAGTTATTGGTATCTTTTTTCATATTTCTACCACCATTCTTTTTGAAAGTGGCGAAGGCCATAAGTTTAATTTATCGAAATTTATAGCTATCATTCTTGGCGTTGGGGTGGCTTATTTGATTTAAAATGAGAACAAAGAATAGAGATAAAAGAATAAAGAGCACCCATAACATGTCTTTTGTCTATTCTCTATTTTCTAATACCCTTTTTAATGTTTAGCAAAGAAGAATCACGAAAATTAAGACAAGATTTCTGGACGAGCTTTGGCAAATCGTTCCCGAGGAAATGGCTATTGTATGATACCAAACTGAAAGGTTTTAGTTTTAAATTTCACTTTGATAATAAAAAAGCGTTGGTAGCTTTAGATTTGGAAGACGACCTAGAACACCGAATAAAATATTGGGAAAAATTGGTGGCTTTAAAATCGATACTTATTGACGAGTACCTTCCAGAAGCGATTTACGAAGAAGCTTATGTTTTAGAAAATCATAAAGAAATCTCGAGAATTTATGTGCCTTTAGAGCAAAAAGTCTCCATTCACAACAAAAATTCATGGCGCGAGGTTATGGAATTCTTTAACGAAAAGATGAGCCTATTTGAAGCTTTTTTTGAGGAATATAAGGAGATTATTGAAGGGTGATGATGCCTGATATAAGTGAATTGTAAAATATTCTGATTCTAACTATTAATTTCTTTTACCATTTGGTAATCGTCCATTACAAAGCCATTACCGATGTCTGCAACCAAAGGCCCCACATTTATAAAACCTAGCTTTTCGTAAGTTTTAATCGCATTCGTATTATTAATATTTACTGTTAATCTGATGCGCTCTTTTTGATAGATTTTAGTTTTATTTTCAACAAATTGCATTGCCGCCTTCCCAATTTTTTTACCTCTATGGCTGCTTAGCACATAAATTTTACTTAGAAATAGTGTGTTTTCTTCTTGTTTTAATGACAAGTAACCTACTGCAGTATCTTCAAAATAAATCGTGAAGTACTCAAATCCATCTTCTACTTGTTTTTCAATAGCACTTGCCGATTGAAATTTTTGCAACATGTAGTCAATTTGAGGTTTTCCAACAATAGGAATGTAGTGTTCTCTCCAAATAACCTCGGCTATATCTGCAATATTTTTATAATCGGAAATCGTATTTGCAGCTTTTATATTAATCATATAATCCATTAAAATTCAAAGTAAATAATAAATATAGAATTCTAATTATAATTATGAACTTCTTTTGCCGTTCATCGAAAAACAAAGCTATTAACCTGATTTTTAACTATATTTGATAGTCTGCTTGTAAAAATAACCTACAATTTTTTCAAGTTAGCTTCAATAATTGCGATATGAAAAGACCCTTAATCTACCTCTTGCTATGTATTCCGCTTTGCATCTTTTCGCAACAGTATTCTGATTATTTAGGTGCGGGTCATAGTAATGGAATTACGGTAACTTCTAGCCATCAAGAAAGCAGAACTAATTGGGATGAAATTGCGCTTGATGATAATACCATTAATGGTACGGGACTAGATGCACGCTTATTAGAAACCTCACGTTTTTTAGCTCAAGCTACATTTGGAACAGATTTAAATTACATTAAAGCGGTTTCTGAAAATTCTTTTGAAGACTGGATAGATGCGCAATTTGATTTAAACTCGCCTTCCATGGGAGAGCTTACTCAAACCATTTACGACCAAGCACAAGATAGATTTGTTGCCAATGGTGGTAATGCCGACGACTATTTTGGTCCGTTTTGGGTCCATTTTCAATACGCTTGGTGGGATAGTAATATAGGAAACCAGGATATGCTAAGGCAAAGAATTGCGTTAGCATTAAGCCAGATTATGGTTATTTCATCAAACTCAAACGTTGGTGATTATGGTGTAGGCTTAGGCGATTATTATGATGTTTTAAAAGATAATGCCTTCGGGAATTTCAAAAATCTTTTGAAAGACATGATTTTACACCCAATGATGGGTATTTACCTAAGCCATTACAACAACCCAAAAAGTATCCCAGAGCAAAACATTCATCCTGATGAAAATTTTGCTCGAGAAATCATGCAATTATTTACCATAGGACTTTACGAATTAAATCAAGATGGAAGTTATGTTTTAGACGGCAACGGAGACAGAATCCCGACATACGATAACGATGACATTAAAGAATTTGCAAAAATCTTTACTGGTCTTGGCCCTGCCAAAGTTATGGATAATCCGTGGGGAGTAACTGCTGAATTTGGCGTAAACCATTATTTAGCCATGAAAAATGTGCCTATGGCTATGTATGACGAATGGCATGAAACTGGAGCAAAAAATTTACTAAACGGTGTTGTGGTGCCAAATGGACAATCGGGAATGCAAGATATTGAGTCTGCCATTGATAATTTATTTAATCATCAAAATGTAGGTCCGTTTATAGCCATTCGGTTAATTCAACAACTCGTAAAATCAAATCCCTCGCCTGCTTATATTTCTAGAGTTAGTGCAGCTTTTAATAATACTAAAGGTGTTCGAGGCGATATGAAAGCAGTGATAAAAGCAATTCTTTTAGATGAAGAAGCAAGAAGTTGCAGTTGGATTGAAAATCCGTCGAGCGGCAAATTAATTGAACCTATGCTTCGTTATTTTAATGTAGTCAGACAACTTGATTTAAACAACGACACCAGCGAAAATTGGAATGTTGGCTATAACTTTTATCAAGCTACAGGGCAGTTGCCTTTAAGTGCACCACATGTGTTTAATTTCTTTTTACCTGCCTATGTACCTAACTCAGAGTTTGCTGCGGCCCATTTGGTTGGTCCTGAATTTGAAATTCATAATTCAGCGTCAAGTATAGATTTTATAAACGAAGTGGATTTGATGACATTTCCTCAATACTATTCAGTGCTCACCACATGGGATTTAGAAATGGAAGGACGCGCACTAGATTTTGAAGCCTTAAACTATTACGCCAAAGACAGTGAGGTTCTTGTAAATCAATTGGATAAATTATTTACACGCGGACAACTATCTACAGAAACCAAACAAGTTATTATTGATACCATAGACCCCATTGTGAATGGATGGAATGAAGATTTTGAATACACCGATTTAAGAGTAAAATTAGCATTGTATCTCATTTTAATAAGTCCGGATTACACCATCTTAAAATAACCCCAAATGACGAAGCATAAAAATCATATATCAAGAAGAAAGTTTATAGGAGATACCTGTGCGGCTTTGGGTTATACAACTTTATTTTCTTCTTTAATAAACCTGAAAGCTATGGCAGCATCAGCTATGGATAATTCAGCTCTAGCTTTTGGTGGCGATTATAAAGCTTTAGTTTGTGTTTTACTTGGTGGTGGTAATGATTCGTTTAATATGCTTATACCAAAAGGCGACAGCGAATACGGTGAATACGCAACTTCGCGATCGAATTTAGCTATTCCTCAAAATGATATTTTACGGATAAACCCTAATACAAGCGACGGCAGAGTTTTTGGTTTACATCCATCAATTCCAGATATACAACAATTATTTGAGAGTGGTAATTTAGCTTTTCTTGCAAATGTAGGGACGCTCATTGAGCCTTCTTCAAAGACTGATGTTTTAAATGGCGTTGTAAAAACGCCGCTTGGTTTATTCTCACATGCCGACCAAATTCAGCAATGGCAAACAGGAAGACCACACGAAAGGACCAATACAGGTTGGGGTGGTAAAATAGCCGATTTGGTGCAATCCATGAATTCCAACCAGAATATTTCTATGAATATTTCCTTGCAAGGAAGTAACATTTTTCAACGAGGCGATCAAATAACACCTTATACCATAAGTAATAACGGTAGTATTGGTATTAATGGCTACGGAGAATCTGGTTACTTTAACGAGCTAAAAACCGCAGCTTTGAACTCCATGCTAGAAAGAGATTATCAAGATATTTTTAAAAATGCCTACAAGGAAACCATAAAAACATCAAACGATGCCAATTTAGAATTTCAAGCTGCTATCGATACTATTTTAGAATTTAGCGCGCCATTGCCTGAAATGAATAATTTAGCTGCCCAACTTAGAATGGTTGCAAAAACTATAGCTTCAAGAGATACTTTAGGGTTTTCAAGACAAATATTTTTTGTTCAAATTGGAGGTTGGGATCATCATGATGAACTTCTAATCAATCAAAGCAATAAACTAGAACAGGTAAATCAGGCATTAAAATATTTTAATGACGTGATGACCGAACTTAATGTGAGTGATTGTGTAACCACTTTCAGTATTTCAGATTTTGCAAGAACCTTAACCTCGAACGGTAATGGAACAGACCACGCTTGGGGTGGAAATGCCTTTATGATGGGAGGTGCAGTAAACGGTAAAGAAATTTATGGAAATTACCCTTCACTAGCGTTAAACAGCGACGATAGTTTTCGAGATGGTGTGATGATACCAACAACCGCAGCAGATTCATATATGGCCGAACTTGCACTTTGGTTTGGGGTGCCAGCATCAGAATTACAAACCGTTTTACCAAACATTTCAAAATTTTACGATACAGCTTCGAACGAGCCACCAATTGGTTTTATGAATATGCTATAATGAAAACGAAAAACACATACCTATTGCTACTTGCCGTATTATGCTTCAATGTCTTGATATCGCAATGCTACCCAGACCGCCATGGTACCACTTGGTATGATGGTTGGGTGTCTTGTGAAAAATCGCCAAATCCTAAAGTATCATACGGTGAAACCCACTGGATTATGTACGATTTAGGATATGAATATGTTTTAAACGAAACAAAATTCTGGAATGCTAACGAACCCAAGCATTTAGATTATGGTATCAATGAATTTAATCTCGATATTTCAACAGACGGTTTGACTTGGACGAATTTAGGTGTCTTTAATTTGGATCGCGCTTCAGGTTTATCGACCTATGAAGGTGATGAAGGTCCTGATTTCAATTCCGCGAAAGCGAGATATGTATTAATAACTCCAAACACTAACCACGGGGGCAATTGCTATGGTTTGAGTGAATTAAAAATAACGATAACAGATCCGTTCTTAGTAATTGATGAAAAAGAAGGCTTCAACGCTTCGGTATATCCCAATCCTTTTGTGAATGATTTATCGTTAAGAATAGCAACTTTAGATGAAAATTTACTAATTGAATATGCCCTTTATGACATTTTGGGACGCTCTATTTTAGAAAACACCCTATCTATGAATGAAGATAAAGATACCTATAGCTTGCCGTTAAACGGTAGTGCACTATCAGTTGGAATCTATATCTTAAAAATAAGACAAGATGGCAAAGAGCGTACTTTTAAATTGGTTAAGAAAGAATAAATTTTAAATTACGTATAAGAAAATCATAAAGAAGTGACAAATGGCTCCCGCCAACACAAATAAGTGCCATATAACATGATTGAATGGTATTTTATGAATGGCGTAAAAAACGATGCCCACCGTATAAGCTAAACCACCTGCAAATAAAAAAAGCACACCGCCATCTCCAACAGTATCATATAAATTAGGGAAATCGAATACAATTAACCAGCCCATAACGAGATAGAGCAACGTTGAAAATATCTCGAATCTGCCAGTAAAAAACAATTTCAAAATAACACCGAAAACGGCAATACCCCAAACTACAAAAAAGAGAGTCCAGCCTAAACTTTGTTCTAAAGAAATTAAACAAACGGGCGTATAGGTTCCGGCAATTAGAAAGTAAATACTAATGTGGTCTACAATTCTAAAATAATGCTTGCGTTTCTCCCCTTTTACTGCATGGTAAAATGTAGAAGCCGTAAATAAAATAATGATTGAAATCCCGTAAACAATTACACTAAATAAACTCCAATCGCTTTTTTGTGTATTGTAAACAATCAGTAAAACCAAGGCAACTATTCCAAACAATGCGCCAATGGCATGCGTTAATGCATTTAGTCGTTCTTCAAAAGGCGATTGTATACGCATTTACTCTGGAGTTTTGTTATAAATCCACTTTTCGGTTAAGTCGTAAAAGTCAATTTTAAAAGCTGATTTTTGTCTTTCTAAAACACCACTCTGGAAATTGCGCTGCAAGATATCTTCAATTAAGTAATCTTCTTTCTCATTCAGCGGGTCGAACTCACGTTTTAATGAAATATCAAACATACTTGCCGTAGTATTGTACCAAAAAGCACGCCAGCCACTACGGAGTTCTTTAATTAAATCAAAAGCCGTGGTTCCTGTTTGTCGATGTATGAGTTTGACTAGTATTTGGCCTTCAGTACGGGTTAGTTTTTTAAGTTCATCTGAGAATTCACCTTCAATGTATTTTTGAACACGCTTAGTATATCGCTTCTTATCACGGGCTCTTTTCAAAGTTGCCATGCGTTGATTCATAGAATCTAATCGATCAGCAGCAAGTTTAGCATAAGGATACACTTTTATGGTTTTTCGTCTTAAAATCAAATAACGAATGCGTTGTTGCTTACTATCAAATTTGAGCCTATGCAGTAGCATCACTTCATCCAAATCAATAGTTACTCGAGGTACAGAATCGCCTTCAATTATAAGATATTCCCTAGGTATTGAATCCTTTACCGTTTCCAATTCTTGCGCAAGCAATACCAAAGGAAATAATAGAAATATGTACTTTAAATAGTTCATTAAAATATACTGGAGCATTTAACATGCCAAAATTACTAATTTACATCCTGTTTAACCTTAAAATAAGGCGAATATTGTTATTTTAGTTGAAAATTTTAAAACATGGCAAAAAAGAGCATACTTAACAAAAAGTCGATGGACTTTTTAGCAAAATACTTAAATAACGCATCTCCAACTGGCTACGAATGGGACGGACAAAAATTATGGATGAATTATTTAAAACCCTATGTAGATGAGTTTATAACAGATACTTACGGAACCGCTGTTGGGGTTATAAACCCAAAAGCAAAATACAAAGTTGTTATTGAAGGGCATGCCGATGAAATTTCATGGTATGTTAATTATATTTCAGATAACGGATTGATTTATGTGATTCGTAATGGGGGAAGCGACCATCAAATAGCGCCGAGTAAAATAGTGAACATCCACAACAAAAAAGGCATTGTAAAAGGTGTTTTTGGATGGCCAGCCATTCATACCCGAAACAAGTCAAAAGAAGAACCCCCAAAACTTGATAATATTTTTATCGATTGTGGCTGTGCAACCAAAGAAGAAGTAGAAAAATTAGGTGTTCATGTTGGTTGTGTTATTACCTACCCAGACGAGTTTCATATTTTAAATGGAGATAAATTTGTTTGTCGTGCTATAGACAACAGAATGGGCGGTTTTATGATTGCTGAAGTGGCACGATTGCTTAAAGAAAACAAAAAAGAATTACCGTTTGGGTTGTACATTACCAATGCCGTACAAGAAGAAATTGGCTTACGTGGTGCCGAAATGATCACCCAAACCATAAAACCTAACGTGGCTATTGTTACCGATGTCACTCATGATACCACAACACCAATGATTGAAAAGAAAACTGCTGGACATCTGGAAATTGGTAAAGGTCCTGTGGTGGCCTATGCCCCTGCCGTTCAGCAAAAACTGAGAGATTTAATTACCGACATTGCTGATAGCAAAAAAATACCTTTCCAGCGTTCTGCCTTATCAAGAGCAACTGGAACAGATACCGATGCCTTTGCTTACAGCAACGGTGGTGTGGCTTCAGCGTTAATTTCATTGCCGCTTCGATATATGCATACCACTGTAGAAATGGTGCATAGAGATGATGTAGAGAATGTTATTAAACTAATATACGAAACACTTCTTAACATAAAAGAAGGCGAATCGTTTAGTTACTTTAAATAAAATTTAAGCCTTCAGTTTCGAGGGCTTTTTTGGGGCATTACCACGCCTTTATGGCGTGGTCGGGCTTTTCGCGCTACACGGTAGCTTGCTACAATCCCTAATGCAAATTCACCAATTTTAATCATGCAAGAAGAATATATCGACATTGTAGATTCAAAAGGAAAACCCATCGGGAAATCCGAATTAAAATCAATAATCCACCAAAAAGGGTACTACCATCACACGGCACATCTTTGGCTTTATACAAAACAGGGCGAGATTTTACTATCACAACGTTCTGCTAAAAAGAGTATATGCCCGTTAATGTGGGACGTCTCAGTGGCAGGACATATTGATGCTGGCGAAACACCAAAACAAGCCGCTATTAGAGAAACCAAAGAAGAAATTGGCTTAACACTTATCGAATCCGATTTAAATCCAATTGGTGTTTTTGAATGTTTCCAATCTTACAAAAATGGCATTGTAGACAATGAATTCCATAACACATTCATGGCACATTTAAAGGAGCCGCTTTCAAAATTACAGCCGCAAGAGGAAGAGGTTGAAGCTTTAAAATTAGTAACACTTCAACATTTTGAATCCCTCATAAAAAGCATAGGCAATAACGGCAACCATTTTGTACCGTCAAACAAAATGTATTACGAGCTCATTTTTGAAAAAATTAAGAACGCCATTGATTAAATGAATTTATTACTTGTAGCAGTCGCCCCCGTTTTTGTTATTATATTATATATATATTTTAAAGATAAATATGAGAAAGAACCAAAGCATCTGCTCGTCTATAATTTTATTTTAGGCGCTATAGTTAGTATAATCATTACTTCTATTTTATATTATGTTTTCGATTTTGTTTTACCGCTCCCTAATAAAACAAGTGTATTCCAACAATTTTTAAAAGCCTTTTTTGTTGTAGGTTTAATTGAAGAATTTAGTAAATACGTAATTATTAGATATTATTCCCAAACTAAAAATGCATTTAACGAACCCTTCGATGGTATTGTTTATGCAGTTATGGTTTCTATGGGTTTTGCTGCCACCGAGAATATCTTTTATGTCTTAGAAGGCGGTTACCATACCGCATTGCTAAGAGCATTTACTGCAGTTCCTGCTCATGCTACTTTTGGTGTATTAATGGGGTATTTTATGGGAAAAGCTAAATTTGCAAAAAATAGAATAATTTTAAATCTATTCGGATTATTTCTCGCGATTGTATTTCATGGCACATATGATTTTTTCTTGTTTATAGACTTTATTCCTGGTATTTGGGTGGGAGCCTTCTTATCCTTATTTGTAGGGATTATGTTATCAAGAAAAGCCATAAAAAAGCATCAGGAGAATTCGTTATTTAAAACGTAAATAAATTAAGTATTTCCAATTGTAATTGTGTTTTTCGAGATTGAAATACCTTTATAAATTCGCTATATTTACTACATTCAAATTATAAACTATGAGCAAAAGTTTTAAAGTTTTAGTAAATAGTAATTCTGAATTTAAGATTACGGAACCCGATGTTTCCAACTTAGATGCACTTCAAACTTCAAACAACAATTACCATATTCTTCACAACAACAAATCGTATCAAGCTCAAATTACCGAAGCAAATTTCAACACGAAACAATATCAAGTAAAAGTTAATAATAATTCTTACAATGTTAATATTTCCAATGCTTTAGATGTGCTCATAAACGACATGGGATTTGAAGTTGGGAAAGCAAAACAAATCAATTCTATTAAAGCACCCATGCCTGGTTTAATTCTTGAAATTAGTGTAAAACCCGGACAAGAAGTTAATGAAAATGACCCCTTATTTATTCTTGAAGCCATGAAAATGGAGAATAGCATTACATCTCCAAGACAAGGTGTTATTAAATCTGTTAATGTAAAAAATGGTGATGCTGTTGAAAAAAACCAACTTTTAATTGAGTTCGAATAAGATGAAAAAACTTTTAGTCGCTAACCGAGGTGAGATTGCCATTCGAGTAATGAAAACTGCACACAAAATGGGCATTAAAACAGTTGCTGTGTTCTCCACTGCCGATAGAAATGCACCACACGTAAAATATGCAAATGAAGCTGTTTGCATTGGTGAAGCCCCATCAAGTCAATCGTATTTACGTGGCGACAAAATTATTGAGGTCGCTAAAAACTTAAAGGTAGATGCTATTCATCCAGGATACGGATTTTTAAGTGAAAACGCTAGTTTTGCCGAATTATGTGAAGATAATAACATCATTTTTGTTGGTCCAAAATCCAAAGCCATAAAAATTATGGGAAGTAAACTAGCAGCAAAAGAAGCTGTTAAAGCTTATGATATTCCTATGGTTCCTGGCATTGATGAAGCTATTACCGATATAAAAAAAGCCCTTGAAATTGCCAAAGAAATTGGATTTCCTATTTTAATAAAAGCATCCGCTGGTGGTGGTGGAAAAGGTATGCGTGTTGTTGAAAAAGAAAGCGATTTAGAATCTCAAATGAACCGCGCCATAAGTGAAGCTACTTCGGCCTTTGGCGATGGCTCTGTTTTTATTGAGAAATATGTCACTTCGCCCAGACATATCGAAATTCAAGTTATGGCAGATAGTCATGGTAATGTGTTACACTTTTTTGAGCGCGAATGTAGTATTCAAAGACGTCATCAAAAGGTAGTAGAAGAAGCACCCTCATGTGTTTTAACACCTGACATCAGACAAAAAATGGGAGATGCCGCTATTAAAGTGGCTAAATCTTGTGATTATTTAGGTGCAGGTACTGTTGAGTTTTTATTGGATGCCGATCATAATTTTTACTTCCTCGAAATGAATACCAGATTACAAGTAGAACATCCTGTTACAGAATTGATTTCAGGCGTCGATTTGGTAGAACTGCAAATTAAAGTGGCTCGCTGTGAAGCACTCCCCATGCAACAAGACGAATTAAAAATTAACGGGCATGCTTTAGAACTCAGAGTTTATGCAGAAGACCCATTGAATGATTTTTTGCCAAGTGTTGGGCATTTAAAAATTTATAAAATTCCTGTTGGTGAAGGTATTCGTGTAGATAATGGATTCGAAGAAGGTATGGATATTCCTATTTATTACGACCCGATGCTTTCTAAATTAATCACTTACGGAAAAACTCGAGAGGAAGCCATTCAACTTATGATTAAGGCTATAGAAAATTACCAAGTTAAAGGTGTAGAAACCACCTTACCTTTTGGTAAATATGTGTGCGAACATGACGCTTTTCGGTCTGGGAATTTCGACACCCATTTTGTGAAAAACTATTATTCACCAGAAGCTTTAAAACAAGAAGCCGATAACGAAGCCAAATTAGCAGCACTAATTGCAGTTAAACAATATATTGAAGACCAAAAACTCTTAAGATTACCTGTTAAGTAATTTATTTTTAAATAATTATAACTTCTTAACGCTACATAATTAAATATGGATTCAAAGCAAGATAAGATCGATAAACTCAATAAGCACATTGCACTTTCAAAATTAGGGGGCGGTGAAAAACGCATCGCAAAGCAACATGCCAATAAAAAACTAACTGCAAGAGAACGCATTGATTATCTTTTAGACGAAGGCTCATTTGAAGAAATTGGTGCTTTAGTAACACACCGAACCACAGATTTTGGTATGGAAAACCAAATATATTATGGCGATGGTGTGGTTACTGGATATGGCACGATTAAGGGTAGATTGGTTTATACCTATGCCCAAGATTTTACGGTTTTTGGGGGCTCACTTTCCGAAACACATGCTGAAAAAATCTGTAAAATTATGGATATGGCCGTTAAAGTTGGAGCACCTATTATCGGTTTGAATGACTCTGGTGGTGCACGTATTCAAGAAGGTGTACGATCACTTGGTGGTTATGCCGATATCTTTTATAGAAATGTTCAAGCTTCTGGGGTAATACCACAAATATCCGCTATTATGGGGCCCTGTGCCGGTGGAGCAGTGTATTCCCCTGCCATGACCGATTTCACATTAATGGTTGAAAATACTAGCTACATGTTTGTTACAGGGCCTAATGTTGTAAAAACAGTAACTAACGAAGAAGTTACTAGCGAAGAGTTGGGAGGCGCTCAAACCCATGCTTCAAAATCTGGTGTAGCCCATAAAACATCCGAAAATGATGTAGAATGTCTTGAAGATGTTAAAAAGTTATTGAGCTATCTACCACAAAACAATACGGAAGCTCCAAAAAAAATTGAGTTTAAAATAGAAGATGAAATAAGAGATGTTTTATCTAATATCGTTCCAGATTCTCCCAACAAGCCATACGATATGCACGAGGTTATTTCTGGAATTATTGACGAAGACTCTTTCTATGAAATACATAAAGAATTTGCAGGAAGTATTATTGTTGGTTTTGCAAGACTTGGAGGAAGAAGTATAGGCATTATAGCGAACCAGCCAATGGCTTTTGCTGGTGTTTTAGGAGTTAACAGTTCTAGAAAAGCAGCAAGATTTACACGATTCTGCGATTGTTTTAATATACCACTATTAGTTCTGGTAGATGTTCCAGGATTTTTACCAGGAACCGATCAAGAATGGAATGGTATTATTGTTCATGGTGCAAAATTATTATACGCCTTAAGTGAAGCCACGGTTCCAAGAGTTACTGTTATTACTAGAAAAGCTTACGGTGGAGCTTATGATGTGATGAACTCGAAACACATTGGCGCCGATTTAAACTACGCATGGCCAGGTGCAGAAATAGCTGTTATGGGTGCCAAAGGTGCGAGTGAAATTATATTCAGAAAAGAAATTTCGGAAGCCGAAAATCCTGAAGAGAAATTAGCCGAAAAAGAAGCAGAATATGCCGGAAAATTCGCTAATCCATATAGGGCAGCACGTCGAGGGTTTATAGACGAAGTTATATTACCAGAAACGACCAGACGTAAGTTGATTAAGGCTTTTGCTATGCTTGAAGATAAAAAGGTTGAACGACCTAAACGTAAGCATGGAAATATTCCTTTATAAAAAAAAGGAGTCAGAAAATTTCCGACTCCTAATTTTACTTCAAAATTTTGAACTTAAACAAGTTCTTAACTAATCACCGCAAAACTTGTTGAATAATAAAATTTATTTGAGATACAACCAACCCAAGTATATCAAATAATGTTTTTATAACCTTAATAACATTTAGTTTTTTTGGTAATTAATATAATTGATAATAGCTACACCAAATATCACTAAATTTTCTCGATTACAAATAAATCGCACTACTCAATCACTACGCAAGTCATAAAAAGTCGATAAAAAGCATTATAAGGGTAAATTTAAATTCAAAGTATCAGAAAACTTTTCATGTAAATGTTCAAGTAGCGAGGTTTCTTTTGAATTAATATGAATTTTTTTTGCGATACGATAGCGTCTACTTTCTACAGATCTTAACGTCGTATTTAAGAAAAGCGCTATTTCTTTATTAGTAAATCTCATAAACAAATAATAACAAATAATAATTTCAGACTTATTTAATTGTGGATATGCATCTTGAATATTTTTAAAAAAATCAATATTCAAATTATTTATGATATCTAAATGACTATCACTTTTATCAAGTAATGTGGAAGAGTTTATGTGTAAATTTTTATATAATTCTTTTATCTTATTCTTTTGCTTATCAACAGATTCTGTTCTGGATATATGCTTTACCTCGTCTTTTAATTCCTTTATATAGGCTTCCAATCCATGCACCTTAACATTTAGCTGCTGATTATTAGATTTCAAATAATTAAGGCTATTAATAGCTTCACTATTAAAAGTTCTGAATTTGTTTTTCTGTTTATGATAATAAAAGTAACTGAACAGGCCAAAGAGTAACAAAACAAATACTAAAATTCCAAATAAACTACTTAAGAATGATTGTTCTTTATTTTCAAAAATTAGTTCATTTTCAACTTCAAGCAACGCTTTGTTTATATCAAAACTAGCTTCAACTGTATTATTATGCATCTTACTTTGAAAATGTAAGAGTGAGTCGATATAGGATTTTGATAGTTTTATCTCACCTTTATTTTTATGTACTTGAGCATAGAGTTGATAATAATCTTTTAATGCATCTTCTGCCATATAGGCTTTTAGTTTGGCTGCATTTTTTAATTGAATGAGTGCTCGTTCTATATTCTTGTCTTCAAAAAACACATCGGCAAAACAAAGATTAATATTAGCTTCAAAAGAGAAGAAATTGTATTTTACAATAGTCGCGTTATTTTTTAATTTTTTAAACTCTTCATAATAAAACTGGGCTTGATCTAAATTACCCAAATAGATATGATTTGAGGTAAGCATATACAAGGCAAACATATAATAATATGCATCATCTTTAATAGCTTTATAGTTTTCTAAACTTTGTGCTAAAAGTGCGTTACAGGATTCATATTCGCCATCTAAAAATTTGGCATACGCTAGGTGTTGTTCTATTATTATTGGACCATTTACATCGTCACATTTAGTGTAATAGGTTTTTGCTTCTTCTAAATATTTGAAAGCTAGAGAGTCTTTTTTAATGTAATATAAATTTGAAAAAATAGCGATACATGCTTCACCTGCAACACAATAATTATTTTCCTTTAAAGCATATTTATGTGCTAAAATATTGCATTGATATTGTTTGGCATACTCATTAAAATCGTCATGAATGAGCGATTTAATAGTGTAATAATCGGCAACCCTTCCTTTTATGTTATCTTCTATGGGATCCGGTATTGCGTTAAGAAAAGTTAACGCTTTATGCGAATTGTCGTCAATATAAGCATCAGCAGAATCAACTAAATGATGATACTGATTTTTAGACTGTGAAAATCCAGTTAAATTTAATGCAAAAAGACAAATGCATACGCACATGCTTTTAAGTGAGACGTAAATTTTTAGCATGGATAAATCCTAAATAGTTTAATAATAGCACAGTAAAAATATGCAATTAAAAATAGAATGTGTAAAGGATTACAATTAATTTGCTAAAATACTATAGCTTAAATAAAACTGAAAACTCAGTATTAGTGGTATTATGTCCCCCATTGGGTTGCTTCATTTCTAGATTGGAAGTATGCCTTAAGGAATACCTAAAATCTAGTTGAATTTTATTTATTTCAAAAGAAAGCCCTAAACCCAAAATATCTGAGAATGCAAATCCCTTAGCAAGTCTTTCGGTTTCTTTATTAGAAATCATAGGGCCAACACTTCCTACGGCATATGTACTTAAACCATCATAAATTTTATATCTGGCAATCAAACCACAGTTTAGAACGTATTCCTTTATAGTTCGTTCCTGCATGTAAAACTCGTTTTGCTCACGATAATCCTCGGCATCACTAGGTTTTACATAATATTTATTCAATAATTGATGTTTGGCAACATAAAAACTAGGCTCTAGATTGACTTCAAATGCCCATTTCGTATTGTTTTTGAATCTGTAATTTAAAACAACTTTATAAAACGAAACTTCATGTTTATAATCGGGTAAATCAAAAGGAAACCTATCTTGAGCGCCCATTCCATAAGAGATACCCCATTTCAAATTTTCTTTCTTTTTTTGAGCGTATCCGTCTAACCCGCCTAAAAGTACGATGTTAGTAATAACAAATAGTAAACTCCATTTTAATTCTCTTATCATTTTTATTTAAAATTTCTAACTAGCGAAATAGTCTTAAATATTCTTCAAATCTCTGTCAAATATAAATTAAAATTTCTAGCTAGATTTTAGCTAAATAAATCTCACTTACATATGGATAAGGTTAAAAAAAAGTAAAGTAAACTGGTATAGATGTTTACAATAATATGATTGTATTATTAAATGAAGGTTGCATTGCATTCGAAATTAAATCATCTACTTTTGCACCATGGAAGAAAACCAAAAATTTAAACCAGAGTTTGTAGCACTTATGGCATCGTTAATGTCTATCGTCGCCTTGTCGATAGATGCTTTATTACCGGCGATACCACAAATTAGTAGTGCCTTGGGAGTTACAAATCCAAACGACAATCAACTACTTATTACGATGATTTTTTTAGGTTTAGGGTTTGGGCAACTTCTTTTTGGTCCGCTATCAGATAGCTTTGGGCGTAAACCCATAGTTTATATTGGCTTTATTGTATTTATTATTGCCAGCATCGTTTGTGTTAGTACTAGAAATTTCGAGGTTATGATTGTTGCTAGAGTATTTCAAGGCATTGGTTTATCGTCTCCCAGAAGTTTGGCACTCTCTATGATTCGTGATTCTTATAGCGGTAATTATATGGCGAAAATTATTTCAATTGTTGTCATGTTTTTCATTTTAGTACCAGTTATTGCACCAACTTTAGGGCAAGCTTTAATAACCTTTTTTAACTGGGAATCTATCTTTTATTTTAATTTACTCTTTGGAGTAATCATTATGCTTTGGTTTTGGAAACGACAGCCAGAAACCTTAGCAAAACAGAATAGAATTAAATTCTCATCACATCTTTTTATTGATGGAACCATTGAGTTTTTTAAGCATAAACAAGCGGTAGCATTTACATTTGTTTCAGGCTTTATAACAGGCTCGTTTATGGTGTATTTAAGTACTTCACAACAAATTTTTCAAGAGCAATATCAATTAGCAGAAATGTTCCCTTATATTTTTGCAAGTTTAGCAATATCTGTTGGTCTTGCTACATATTTAAACAGTCGATTAGTTGTTAAATATGGCATGCTACAAATCGCTTATAAAGCATGTATTGCCTACGCGATAATATCAATATTATACGTTGTTATGTTTTGGTCTGGAAATAATCCAAGTATTTATGTGTTGCTCGGTTTTTTCTCTCTGCAATTTTTTGCAGTTGGATTTTTGTTTGGAAACTTAAGGGCCATTGCAATGCAACCTCTGGGGCATATTGCAGGTATTGGTGCTGCAATAAATGGTTTTATCTCTACAGTTATGGCAGTTCCTATTGCGAATTTTATTGGCAATTATGTAAACACTTCGGTGTTACCTTTATTTATTGGTTTTTCGGTTTTTGGTATCCTTTCGTTTTTAGTATTCTTCTTGATGAAAGAAAAAACGAAAACAATAAATGCGTAATTTAATAAGTTACAGATAGCGTTTTTTTATAACCTCCATATGATGAATTTCATGACCCAGAATTATAAATGCAGCCGCTCTTGCAGACAATGGGTTACCACTGGCATGACCATGACATTGCAAATCGACATTATTTAAACTTTTAAGTAACACTATAAAACTTAGTCTCACAGATTGATACTCTTCAATTAATGATTTTAGGGATTTTTCATCAGCTCGTGAAGGTTTGATAAAATCGTCCTGTTCAAATCCAACTAAAGGTGTGCTATCATGTCTTGCAATTCTAAAACAGCGATACATAAAAACACGTTCGGTATCAATAATGTGCTGAAGTACCTCCTTGATGCTCCATTTATCTTTGGCGTAGCGATACCCTAATTTATCTTCAGGAATGTCTTTGAAAAAATTTATAACATTGTTTTGTCCGTTGATAAATCCATCCTTTAAATTAACTTCTTTTGAAACCTTATCAATATAGGTTTTATAATAGATGTTGTATTCTGAAGGGTTTAAATCTGAAACTTTCATTTGGTTTTAAATTTTTGCTTGGTAAGTATATAAATCATAATATCTGCCACCAAGATTGATTAACTCGTCGTGGGTACCACGTTCTACAATACGTCCGCTTTCAATAACTAAAATCTGATTTGCTTTTCTGATAGTACTCAATCTGTGTGCAATAACAATGGTAGTACGGTCTTTTACTAAGGTATTCAAACTTTTTTGAATAAGCGCTTCACTTTCGGTATCTAAATTTGAAGTGGCTTCGTCTAAAATGATGATTTTAGGGTTTGCTAAAATGGCACGTGCAATGGCTAAACGCTGACGTTGGCCTCCTGATAATTTTACGCCACGTTCTCCAATTAGCGTGTCTAAACCATGATCAAATCTATCAGTAAATTCGTTAACATAGGCTGCATTAACCGCGTTTTGTAATTCTTCTTCAGTGGCATCTGGTCTGGGAAACATGATATTCTCTCTTATGGTACCTTCGAATAAAAATTCGTCTTGCAACACAACACCTAAATACTTTCGGTAACTATTTAATTTCACTTTCGATAAATCTTGATTATCGATAGTAACTTTTCCAGATTTAGGATTTAAAAAAGTTGCCGATAACCCAGCAATGGTTGATTTACCAGAACCCGAACTACCTACTAAAGCCGTTACAGAACCTGCAGGCGCTTTAAAACTAATATTATGTAACACCTCTTTATCTTCTTCGTAGGCAAAAGACACATCGTGAAATTCTATATCTCCATTCAATTTTTCAAGAGTGATATTTCGATTTTTATCATCCTCTTCGGCAGCCATATTCATAAGTTCTTCGGTTCTATCTAAACCAGCTAGTGCTTCTGTGAGTTGACTTCCAATATTACTCATTTGTACAATGGGTGCTATCATAAAGCCAAGTATGAGGGTAAAAAACAAGAAATCTCCTGTGGTCATCTGTTCTTGAATCATATAGTAACCACCAATGCCCATAATACCAGTGGTGGCAACCCCAATTAAAAAAGTTGAAGAACTTGTCATTAAAGCCGTAGCTGTTAAACTCTTTTTAACGTTTTGAAACAATTTATCGACACCTTTTTCGAAAATTTCATGCTCTTGCTCTTCAGCGTTAAACGCTTTTATAACGCGAACACCCGCTAAAGTTTCTGTAAGTCGCCCCTTAACTTCGGCATTTATTTTTCCTCGAACTCTGAATATCGGCCTTATGTATTTAAACGCTCGTAACGCGATATAACCAAATATGGAAATAGGAACAAACACGAAAAGTGTCATCCATGGATTGAGTTTTATTAATATAATTAAAGAAACTATGGCTGTAAACGACCCGCCTACCAATTGCACCAAACCAGTTCCAATTAGGTTTCTTACCCCTTCTACATCGCTCATGATTCTTGATACTAAAGCGCCCGATTTGGTGTTATCGAAAAAACTAATGGGTAACGATAATACCTTTTTTTGAACTTGTGCCCTTAATTCACTTATTAAATACTGTGCCTGTACACTTAGAATTCTGGTGAGTGAAAACGATGTTACTGCTTGTATTAAAATAGCAATTAACACAATGGTAATTAAAGTATAAATTTGTGAAATATCTTTACTTGGCACCACCTCATCTAACAATACTTTACTTTGCCACGGCAACACTAAGCCAGCTAAACTGCGAATAACAATTAATATTAAGCCAATAAATACCAGATTGCGCCTTGGCCAAATAATGGTTTTAAAGGCTTGAGCCATAGTTACTTTTGGCTTTGTTTTCTTCTTGTTTTCAGGAGTTTCTTTTAGGTGCTGCATAATATCTTTTTCAAGATTGAAAGGTACATGTTTTTATTGAAAATTATTTTGTGAAATGTGTAAAGAAAAAGCTTAATGTAACCTGCATTAGTGATTGCAACGGTTAGCTTTTGGCGAGCGGATGCATCGAGCCAAAACTAAAAGTGGAAAGCACGACCGCGCCCAAGCGCGGTAATGCCCAAAAAAACTTGACAATTATCATATTTAAATTTCTAGTATTTACTACTTTTAGGGCTTGAAAAATGAACCATAAAAACATAACAAACACATGAAATTAATTGGTATTGGTAAGAATTATGTAGATGATAAAAGTGAGATTGCTGCACTTAAAACTGGGGCACAACTTATTTTTATAAAAGCAGAAAGCACAATAGTTACAGGTAACAAAGACATTGAGTTTCCTGCTATTACAAATGAGTTAGCTTACGAGGTTGAACTTGTTGCAAAAATAGGTAAAAGAGGTAAAAATATTACTGAGGCTGATGCAGCATCTTACATTAGTGAGATTGGTATTGGCATTGATTATACTGCAAAAGATGTTTTGGCAGCGAGCAGAGCGAATAAAGGGCCTTGGGCTTTAGCTAAAGGGTTTGATGGTGCGTCTCCAATAAACGGATTTAAGCCAGTTGCGAACTTTCCAGACTTGAATAATATAAATTTTAGCTTGACCATTAATGGTGAACAAAAGCAAGTTGGAAATACCGATTATATGATTTATAATTTTGTTGAAATTATAGCCTATGTTTCGAAATTTATGACCTTAGAACCTGGAGATATGATTTTTACAGGAACACCGGCAAGTGGTGTAGGTCTTAATGTTAAGGGCGACCACCTACAAGCTTTTATTGAAGGCGAATTGCTTTTAGATTTTAAATTGATATAACGTCATTTAAGGCAAGAACTTTTATAATTTGAAAGTCTAGGTGTTTTAGTGTTAGCTAAAGTATCTGGGCTTTTTTTGTTAGCTATATCTATTTACCAAATAGATAGCTGATTTTAGATATTTTCCTGCTAATTTTCTATATTTTAGTAAGATGAAGAACACCATTGCAGAACGCATTCTTGATTTTTTAAAGCACTTCCCGCCTTTTGATACTTTAAATACCGAGGAACTCTTTGCGATATCTAAAGAAGTGATTGTTTTGCATTTTGAAAAAGATGCCTATATATTTAGACAAAACAACGCCATAAACGATTGTTTTTATGTGGTAAAAGATGGTGCTGTTGGTATTTACCATGATGATAATCTAGTGGACCAATGTGATGAAGGCGATATTTTTGGACTTAGAGCACTTATAAGAAAAGACAATTATATGCTTGACGCCAAAGCTTTGGAAGAAAGCATTATATATGCGGTATCGTCTAAATTATTAGAAAACATCATTATTAACAACAACGAGGCAAACCAGTTTTTGATAACAAGTTTTGCGACCAATACACGAAATCCGTATGCTGAAACCGATAAAGGGGCCCTTTTTGCTTATGACACTCAAGCTCAAAAAAGCAGTTCGAATTTTACCGAGGTACAATCGGCTTCGTTTTCTAAAAACCCCATAACCTGTAAAGCCAAAATTAGCATAAAAGAAGCTGCTTTGATAATGAGTGAAAACAAAGTAGGCTCGATAGTTATTTCACAACAAAAGAAACCTGTTGGTATTATTACAGATAAAGATTTGCGCTATAAGATAGCCACCGGAATACGTACTATAGACGAAGCTGTGGAAACCATTATGTCTTCGCCAGTCATTACTTTTCCACCTAAAATTACGGTTGCAGAAGCTCAAATTGCGATGCTAAAACACAGTATATCGCATTTATGTATTACGCAAGATGGTACTGTTGAATCTGAACTGATTGGTATTTTATCTGAACATGATATTATTGTGATTCATGGTAATAACCCTTCGGTATTAATTAAAGAAATAAAACATGCTACAAGCGCTAAGCGCTTGCAAGAGATTCGAGAAAAGGCGCATAACTTATTATCTAATTACATAGAACAACATATTCCTATAGCGTTTATTACCAATATTATTTCGGCCATTAATGAAGCTATTACCAAACGCATTATAGATTTGAGTATTGCTGAAATGAGTACGATACCGCCGGCTACCTTCGCGTGGTTAGCATTAGGTAGTCAAGGGAGAAAAGAGCAATTGTTACTCACCGATCAAGACAATGCTCTAGTTTTCGAAGATGTTAAAAATAGTAATGATGTAAAACATTATTTTTTAAAACTCGCTAAATCCATTAACGATAAACTAAACACTGTTGGGTTTGAATTATGTCCTGCCGATATGATGGGAAGCAACCCCAAATGGTGTTTATCGGTTACCGAATGGAAACAACAGTTTGAAGATTGGATTACTCGACCTGATGAAGATAAAATGATGCTTTGTAATATCTTTTTTGATTTTGATAACGTTTATGGAAATCAACACTTGGTTGATGATATGTCTAAAAGCATCTTTGAAGCTATAGAGCAGTATGAAATCTTTTTAAATTTTATGGCTCGAAATGCATTGAAAAACCCACCGCCTTTGAGCTTTTTTAGGAATTTTTTAGTTGAAGATTCAGGTGAACATAAAAACCAATTTGATATTAAAGCTAGAGCCATCATGCCTTTAGTTGATGCAGCCCGCGTATTGACGCTCTCCAAAAACATAAAACATACCAATAGCACTTTAGAGCGTTACCAAAAACTAGCAGATTTAGAACCGCAAAACAAAGACACTTATGAAGCCTGTGCTAATGCCTTTAATATTTTACTGCGATTTCGAACCCAACAAGGTTTAAAACATAACGATTCTGGAAGGTTTATAGACGTAAACCATTTGAGTAAGGCTGAAAGGTTGAAACTAAAAAGTTGTTTTAAGCCAATTAAAGAGATTCAGGAGGTTTTGCGTGTACGATTTCAACTTTCACAGTTAATGTAATATGAGATGGTTTAAGAATCATACAGACTTTCCAGAATTTTACAATAGATATCTCGACACGTTTAAACATAAATCAAAAGATGTAGAGTCGGTACGATTTGTAGTTTTTGATACCGAAACCACAGGTTTGGATGTTATAAGTGATCGAATTCTATCTATAGGCGCTGTTGGCGTTACTAAATTCCAGATTCATGTAGCTGATACTTTTGAATGTTATTTAAATCAAGACACTTTTAATTCAGAAACCGTTAAAATTCATGGTTTATTAAAAGAAGGGCATATCTCAAAGATTGAAGAGCGTCAAGCTATTGAATCTTTTTTAAATTATCTGGGAAATGCTGTTATTGTGGCGCATCATGCCGCATTTGATGTGGCGATGATTAACGCCTCGTTAAAACGAATGAACTTACCAAAACTGAAAAATAAAGTGATTGATACTGGCGAACTTTACAAAAAAACAAAGTACGTAAAAGACCAAAAACATTACGGTTTAGACGAATTAAGCGACCTTTTTAAAATTACTAAACACGACCGCCATACGGCTTCAGGCGACGCTTATATTACGGCACTACTTTTCGTAAAAATTGCTTCCTTATTACGACAAAAGAAAAAGGGTTTGAAATTGCGTTATTTTTTTGGTTTTAATGGTTGGTTTTGAAAAATGATGTGCACAACCTAAGTTCAAAACTAAAAACACCAAAGCCATTGCCTTGAGGGATACAGTCCAACAGGAACTACACTTTAGTGATACTAGTGGTTAAACTAGATTTTATTTATTATTTTAATCGTAGTTGATACGTTCGCGAATGCCGCCACTAGCGCGATGAATAATTACATCTGCCTTACGTCGTTTAGCAATGGTTTTCGCTTTGTTTATGGCTGTACTTTGCTTTCTGTGTTTTGAGGTAATGCGTTTGTTGCCCTCGCGACGCACTGCCCAACCTTCTTCGTAGGGCACAACGTGTTGATGCCATGTTCTAGATTTCTTGTTTGAGCTTTTAAAATAAGCTTCTACAAGTTCCTTTAAAATTTGAATCCAAGATGTTGAGTTGCTTGATTTTGTCATGAGCTAACATTTGCGATTCGAAGATAGTATTTTTTAATAAAATGATATTAAACACCAAAATTATATGATTTAAAAAGATCTATAATTGCTACTAAATCTATTTTTAATCTTTAACCAAAGTCTTGATAACTAATAATCCTGATTAACTATCGGAATTTATTATGCATCGACTTTTAAGCGACTTATTTAAGTTGATGAAACAGAAAACTATAAATATAATTGTATTCCTTTATTTGAACACTTCTTGTATTGGCACCGGAATGTCCTGTTTTATCTTTTGCCCATAACAAAATTGGATTTTTTTGAGAAGGCACATTCTGCAATTTGGCGGCAAACTTATAGGAATGAAATGGCGGCACACGGTTATCATCCGTACCTGTTACCAATAATGTAGGCGGATAATTTATCGTGTTGTTAATATTATGATATGGAGAATAGGACAATATATTATTAAAATCTGCTAAATTTTTGGTGCTACCAAATTCTTGAATATTAGTTACTGCTGATCCTACAGTGAAGTTTTCAAAACGAATCATATCTAATGCCCCCACATTTATAACGGCACTTCCAAATAAATCTGGTCTTTGAGTTAATGCAGCGCCTGTGATAAGTCCACCATGTGAAGCTCCTGTAATTGCTATTTTTTTTGGTGCTGTATAGTTGTTTTCTATTAAATACTCAGCGGCTGATATAAAATCGGCGATTCCGTTTTTCTTATTTAAACGCTGTCCATCAGTAACCCATTTCTTTCCAAAACCCCCACTTCCTCTTATGTGCGTATAAGCAAAAGCTCCACCATTTTCTATAAAATATATAATTCCAGGATTGTAGCTAGGAATATTTGTTTTACCATAGCCACCATAAGTTTTAATAAGAAATGGCGTTGATTTATCCTGTTTTAAAGAATCCTTATACACAATAAAAATAGGCACTTTTGTACCATCGCTTGAGGTATAATAATCTTGTTTGAATTTATAATTTTTGAAATCGAAATTTACATTGGTTTCACTTACTAATTCATACTTAAAAGTTTCTAAATTTAATCTATACCTAACTTCAGGTATTGTGTAGGATGATAAATAAAAGAAGAATGCTTCATAGTTATTACTATAATACATATCGGTTACTGATAAACCTTTAGGCAATACACATTCGTTTAAGACCTTGCCTTGATAATCAAATTTCACCAAAAAGGAACCATTGAAGCTATGGTATGAAGCCACAATAAAGTCTTCTAAAAACTCATAATTTTGTAATTCATAGTTATCATAACTTGGAGATATTAATTTAAACTTGGTAGGTTCTTCTTTATCAATAGAAATAAGTTGTTGTTTATCATTAATCTCTGTTGTAGCATATAACAATGAATCTGTTGCTTTATAAAAATTAAGATCGTATTTCGTATTAATTAAAAAAGGACTAAATCCAAGTTTTATGTTTTCTCTTAAAGGGTTAAATAAATAATAATTATATATTTCAGTTTTAGTATTTTCTCTTTTTACCATATAAAAACTTTCATCTTTAGTTCCTACAACTGAAATATCCTCATCATCACTATAAGATTTAAACATGATTTGGTCATCCTCTTGTTTAGTATCAACTTTATGATACATAATTGTTGGCTTTTTATAGGTAGCGTTAATTGAATCAAAAGGATACTTTTTATAGAAGAACCCATCATTCCACCAGTATATTCCCGAGTTCAATGTGTGTTTTAATACATTAAGGTAATGCCTTTTCTTATCGATTTTCACAACTCTTATTTCATGCCAATCACTACCGTTTCTATTATATTTATAAGCTAGCCATGTATTATTTTTAGAAATTTTATAGTAATCAATGTCAATTTTATCCTTTCTTGAAATTGATGTTGAATTTACTAGCATATAATATCTTGAATGCACACCTTTTTTATAAAATAAAGACGGTGTTGTACTGCCACTAGTTATGAAATAACTAAAAAAATAATCGTCATCTATATTTCGCTTAAGTTTACCGTCGAAGTCACCGAAAGAACTGTACAAATACTTATTCATGTATTCGTCTGTATGGTGTTGCGCCACTTGCCGTTTTAAATATTTCTCTGATATTTTATTCTGACTTTCAATCCAATCAACTACTGAATCGTTTTCTTGTGTTTCTAACCATATATATTCATCAACTATATCAAACCCGTGGTAATTACTCACCACGGGTTTTTCATAAGATATAGGATATTCGATTTGAGCTGACGAATGTTTTACTTGAACAAGCACCAACAAAAGTGCAATGATAAACTTCATTAATTATTTATTATATGCTTACGAACCGTTAAATTACAAAACATTATCCATAATTTCCTGAACCACTTCTGGATTTAATAGCGTACTGGTATCGCCTAAATTACTGGTTTCGTTACTTGCAATTTTTCTCAAGATACGACGCATAATTTTACCTGAACGTGTTTTTGGTAATCCGTTGGTAAACTGTATTTTGTCCAGTTTAGCAATAGGCCCAATTTGTTCAGTGATGATTTGATTAATCTCTTTACGAAGATTGTTATGATCACGACTTTCTCCTGTTTCTTTCAAAGTAACATAACCGTACAATGCATTTCCTTTAATATCGTGTGGGAAGCCAACAATAGCACTTTCTGCAACTGCTGGGTGCTCGTTAATGGCATCTTCAATTGGAGCAGTTCCCAAATTATGACCAGATACGATAATAACATCATCTACTCTACCTGTTATTCTGTAGTAACCCACTTCATCGCGTAAGGCACCATCTCCTGTAAAATACTTGTTTTCGTATGCTGAGAAATAGGTGTCTTTATAACGTTGATGATTGCCCCAGATGGTTCGTGCCATACTAGGCCACGGGAATTTTATACACAATCTACCATCTACTTGATTCCCCTTAATCTCTTGTCCGTGTTCATCCATTAAAGCCGGTTGAACACCAATAAATGGCAAGGTAGCGTAGGTAGGTTTTGTTGGTGTTGCGAAGGCAATAGGCGTTATCATGATGCCTCCTGTTTCGGTTTGCCACCACGTATCTACAATTGGCGATTTTTTCTTTCCTACGTTATCATCATACCAGTGCCACGCTTCTTCATTAATAGGCTCACCAACAGTACCTAAAACTTTCAATGACGATAAATCGTGTTTTTCTAAATGCTCAACACCTTCTTTAGCCAATGCACGTATTGCTGTGGGTGCGGTATAAAATTGATTGACTTTATGCTTTGCTACAATTTCCCAGAAACGACCGAAATCAGGGTAACTTGGAACACCTTCAAACATTACAGTAGTAGCCCCATTACATAATGGTCCGTACACGATATAACTGTGCCCTGTTATCCAACCAATATCGGCTGTACACCAATACACATCTTGCTCTCTATACTGAAATACATTTTTAAATGTATAAGCGGTATATACCATATAGCCAGCAGTACTATGCACCATGCCTTTTGGCTTTCCTGTTGAACCTGAGGTGTAAAGTATAAAAAGAGGGTCTTCTGCATCCATGATTTCTGGTTCGCAATCGTGATGCGCTTCGTCTAATAAAGGTTGTAGCCATTTATCGCGATCTGCTTTCATATTAATTTCTGAATTGATACGTTTGGCAACTAAAACGGTATCAACACCAGGGCAATCTTCCAGAGCATCATCAACAATACCTTTTAAATCGATGGTTTTTGAACCTCTATAAGACCCATCACTTGTTATTACCATTTTACAATCACAATCGTTAATTCTAGTTGCTAAAGCCGTTGATGAGAAACCTGCAAAAACTACCGAATGGATAGCACCAATACGGGCACATGCCAATACAGATACTGCTAATTCTGGAATCATAGGCAGATAAATACATACACGGTCCCCTTTTCCAACACCATTGTTTTTTAGCACATTCGCAAAGCGACATACCTTTTCGTGAAGTTCGCGGTAGCTAATGTGTTGCGCCTTTTCTTCAGGGCTATTCGGTTCAAAAATAATAGCTGTTTTATCTCCTCTGGTGTATAAATGTCTGTCGATACAGTTCTCGGTAATGTTTAATTTGGCACCTTCAAACCATTTCACTTCTGGCTTGGTAAAATCCCAACTTAACACGTTATCCCATTTTTTACGCCACATGAAATGCTCTTCTGCTATTTCTTCCCAAAAGGTTTCTGGATTTCTGACTGATTTTCTATAGACTTGGTAGTATTCTTCTAAATGTTTTATGTGATAATTACTCATTTTAGTATTTTTTAATTTTTATGTATTCCTATATTGTTAATTTTATAAACAGCTTCAATTTCATTAATAATAGCAACGTCATCAATAGTTGATGGGATGTTATACTGCCGTTCGTCTGCAATATTTCGCAGTAATTTACGAAGAATTTTTCCACTTCGTGTTTTTGGTAATCGGTTAACAATTAAAACATCTTTAAAAGAAGCTACTGCACCAATTTCATTACGAACATCTTTAATAATTTCCTTCTGAATTTGACTATTATCTGAATCAACATTTGATTTAAGCACAATTAAACCGAGAGGTTTTTGCCCTTTAATTTCACAATGCACTCCAAAAACAGCACACTCAGCAACCACTTTGTTTGAAGCCACAATTTCTTCCATTTCTGCAGTTGATAAACGATGACCTGCGACATTTATAATATCGTCAACACGTCCTGTGATAAACACATAATCATCTTCATCTTTATAGCCGCCATCACCCGAGAAATAATACCCAGGAAAACGCTCTAAATATCCCGATTTAAAACGCTTTGGGTTTCCCCAAAGATTTGATAATGTTCCTGGAGGCAATGGTAATTTCACAGCAACATAACCTTCTACACTTGCTTCTACTTCTTCGCCTGCTTCGTTTAATATCTTGATGTCGTAACCACATACAGGAAAACTTGCAGAGCCTGGTTTTACCTCTTGCAATTCAACGCCTACCATATTTGCTAGCATAGGCCATCCGCTTTCGGTTTGCCACCAATGATCAATTACAGGAACATTAAGTTTTTCGTGGGTCCAGTTTAAGGTTGCTACATCGCAACGTTCGCCCGCTAAAAACTGATATTTCAAGCAAGACATATCGAATCGCTTTATCATGTGCCCTGTTGGGTCTTCTTTTTTAATGGCACGTATGGCTGTAGGTGCCGTGAACATCACTTTAACATTATGCTCACTAATAACACGCCAAAACGTAGATGCATCAGGTGTTCTAATGGGTTTACCTTCAAATAAAATGGTTGTATTTCGATTGAGTAATGGGCCGTAAACTATGTAACTATGCCCAACAACCCAACCCACATCGCTAGCTGCCCAAAAGGTATCACCTTCATCAACACCATAAACATATTTCATTGAGAATTTTAAGGCTGTTGCATAACCGCCTGTATCTCTTATAATGCCTTTGGGTGTTCCTGTAGTTCCAGAAGTATATAAAATATATGAAGGGTGAACGGATCCCACTGAAACAGCGTCGACAGAAGGTGAGTTTTCAACCAAAGATTTATAATCGATATCGTAGTATTTCTTAGGAATTTCAACTCCTAATTGTCTATCAAAAACAACCACATGTTCAGGTTTGTTCTCTGCTTTGGTTATAGCTTCATCAACAAATGGTTTGTAAGGAATAATCTTCTCTATTTCAATTCCATTGGATGCTGTAATAATAGCTTTCGGTTTGCAATCGTCAATACGAATAGCCAATTCGTGAGGTGCAAAACCACCAAATACTACAGAATGAATCACCCCAATTCGAACACATGCTAACATCGCATAAATGGCTTGTGGAATCATGGGCATGTAAATGATGCAAGTGTCTCCTTTCTCGAGACCTAAACTTTGTAATCCGCCCGCTAGTTTTGAAACTTCAAAGTGTAATTGATTGAAGCTTATATGCTTTTTTGTATTGGTAACTGGTGAATCGTAAATGATGGCATCTTGCTCGCCAAAACCATCTTTAATATGTTTGTCAATGCATAAATAACTCAAGTTTAATTGGCCGTCTACAAACCATTGAAAATAATCATGTTTGTCTTTAGACAGGATGATTTTAGGCGATTTAAACCATTCTAATTCTTGGGCTTGTTGGCTCCAAAATTGTTCTGGATGCTTTAAGCTATTTTGATAAAATTCTTGATAATTCATGACTACTATTTTTTAGAATTTAGTAGTCCAAACCAATTTGGATTTAGTACTTTGAGTTTTATAAGCACCCAAATAATAAGCACAAAACAAACTCCCATAACTACAGATAGCATAGGACTTGTATACGTTTCACTTTCAAATTTAAATCTTAAATAAAGGGTAACAATAACGTAGATACTAATTAAAATATCTGACGTTAACGGGTTGATGCGAAATTTCATGTCTTTAAACTTTAATTAAACATTGTTTGTTTGCACACAAAACCAATATTTAATAGCAATAAAGACTATCTTTAAGCTAATAGCTCCAATATTTCTGAAACTATTTTTTTTACTGAAAAAGGTTTGGTTAAATATTTATCCGCTCCAAGTTTTAAACCCTTTTCAATATCTGAAGCTTTATTTTTTGCAGTTAAAAAAACCACTTTGGTATCTTTTAAACTGTCAGTACTTTTTATGTGAGTTAAAGTTTGATAACCATCTACATTTGGCATCATAATATCTAACAACACGACATTTGGTGTTTGATGTTTTAATATCTCTAATGCCTCACTTCCATCTCTTGCAATAAACACTTCAAAGTCTTGTTTTTTGAAGGTATATTCTAACGACATTACGATATTTGGTTCGTCGTCTACAATTAAAATTTTCTTCTTCATACTTTCCGACTACAATTTACTTAAAAGGTATCGTAAAAACAAGCATTGCGCCCTTTTTTATGCCTTTTTTTGCCCAAATTTTACCTTGATGTTTCTCAACAATTTGTTTAGTGATTGCTAAACCCAATCCACTACCCTGTGGTTTGATGGTATTTTGGTGCTGCGATTGATAAAACTTATCAAAAATAAAATCGTGATCTTCTTCCGGAATCCCTTTACCATTGTCGGATACAGAGATTTCAACATACTCATTCCCCAACTTATAATCAACAGTAATTTTTCCTTTTTTTGGCTCGCAAAACTTTATGGCGTTAGATAGCAAATTAGTTAACACTTGCAAGATCCTGTCTTCGTCGTAATTTGTTTTAAAAGTATGAACGTTTTTATTGACTATCTGAACTTCCTTTTTAGCAGCAATTTGCGAAATACTACTTATGGCTTTTACTATGGTTTTTTGAATATCGTTATATCCTAAATCTAAATTTAAACGACCTGTTTCAAGTTTTTCAAAATCTAAAATATTGTTTATTAAACGTCCTAACCTATCGGAATCTTGAAGAATATTTTTTAAGAATTGTGCTTTCACTTCTTTTGGCATATCATCCTCTTCATCCATCAATAATTCAGTAGCTGCCCGAATTCCTGTAATTGGTGTTTTTAGCTCATGTGCCACAGTGTCTAAAAATTCATCTTTTTGTTTGTCTTTCGAAATGAGTTCTTGGTTAGCATCTTTAAGTTTGGCGGATAATTGGGTTAACTCATTCGACTTTTCTAACAAAACCTTATTACTAACAATATTCTCTTTTGATTCTTCCAAAATCTTCAACACTTCAACTAAACTAATTTGTTCTTCTTTAACCACACTGGCAATTAATATTTTAGCTGAGGCAGAACCAATGCTTCCAGTTAATAGTTTTTCAGAAAAATTAATCAATCGTGCATCTGCTAGCTGTGTATTTGCTGGTAGGTTATACTTTTTAAAGAAAATATTTAAAGCACGAGTGGCTCTTTTTTCACCTAAAAAACGCACCAATACATTTTTTATATCAGCAACATAAGCTTCACCTTTCCATACCAATGCGCTATCTTGGAGTGTAACGAAGTTTCTGCTGTCTACAAACATTTCGGCATAATTACGTTCTCTGTAGTTACCTTTAACAACCAAGGAAATGGTGAGATAAGTAAGAATATTAAGAGACATACTCCAGAAAAAAGCATGGGCCGGCGGACTCAAAAAATCAATACCAAATAAAGCGTAAGGTTTTAATGCTGTAATGCCGTTTAATCCGTATTGAATAAAATCATCATTACCCGTATAAGCTTGCAGCGTAAATGGTAAAACTAATGTGTATATAACTACACATAATCCTACAATCATACCAATTATTGCAGCTTTTGAAGATCCTCGATTCCAAAATAAACCAATGAAAAACGAAGGACCTAACTGTGAAATGATGACGAATGAAATAAGGCCAATTGAATATAAGGACAACTCTTTTGAAAACGATACGTAAAAGAAATAGGCTGAAATAATAATTGTGAAAATGGAAATACGACGAATATTTTTTATGTATTTAGAATTGCGCTCTGGTTGATTTTGAATGAATTTATCTAGAAAGCCGTAAGGAATAATTAAGTTATTACTCACCATTGTTGATAACGCTAAGGTTGAAACAATTACCATTGAAATTACTGCCGAAAAACCTCCCAAAAAAACAAGTGTTGCCAAAAAGGAATTCCCATATTCTAAAGGCAATAGCAAAGTATAATACTCGGCGTTTTGTGTTCCACCAAATGTGAGCTTTCCTGCCCAGGCAATAAAGATGACGAAAAAATTAAACAGCAATAAATACAAAGGAAACAACCAAATAGCCTTTTTTAAATGCTTTTCTCTACTATTTTCTAGAACTGAAACTTGAAATTGTCGAGGTAATAAAAAGATAGCCATAAAAGATAGCGCAATCATAAAAAACCAATTAAAACCACTTTCAACACTACTTAGTGAAGTTAATTGTTTAAAATTTTCAGTTACAGACATTTTGTTATAAATATCAGTAGTGCCATCAAACAGATAAAAAGTTATATAACCTCCTATAATTAAAAAAAATACCAATTTTAATACCGACTCAAAAGCAACCGACACAATAATGCCTTTGTGTTTCTCAGAAGCATCGGTATTTTGTGTACCGAAGAAAGTTGCGAATATGGCTAACAAGAGAGCAACA
This sequence comes from Algibacter luteus, assembly GCF_030344935.1. Lineage (NCBI taxonomy): Bacteria > Pseudomonadati > Bacteroidota > Flavobacteriia > Flavobacteriales > Flavobacteriaceae > Algibacter > Algibacter luteus. The sequence goes on from NZ_CP128313.1 coordinate 2,778,429, forward strand.
TAAAATGTAGAATCGTCAATGATGGCAGTTGAAATATAACTCGTTTCATCTGACATGATTTCGAAAGTTTCAGAAACTGCTTTAAGCTGTAAGGATATATACGGAATGGTTCCAAACAAACAAATAAGCGTTACAAAAGCTCCTAGAATCCGACTATTTCCGTAGCGCAACGATATAAAATCTGCGATGGATGATATTTTATGTTGTTTTGAAATTCTAATAATTTTCCTAAGCAGAACAATCCACAGTGGTGCCGCAATTACAGGCCCCAGATAAATAGGTAAAAAGTTAATACCTGTATTGGCCGCAATACCAACACTCCCGTAATAGGTCCAAGCCGTACAATAAACTGCTAAGGATAAGGTGTAAACATAAGGGTTATTTACCCATTTACTTCGTCGATTTTTTTCAGCAAGAAATGCAATGTAAAATAACACTGCGAGGTAAATTATGATTATGATGATTAATGCATAATTATTCATAATACTTCTTTAGTACGATATAAGAGATAACAATAGACAATAACCAAATGGAAAAGACCGAAAAGTAAAATGTTGGGATGCCATAAATGTCACCTTCCAAATTAAAAATAAGTACAAAAGGAATATTAAAAATAAGAAACAACGCTATAGATAAGACAACTAGCTTTTGTTCATGGCGCTTTTTCATATTAAATTAATGTTTTTGACTACTGCGATAACTTATTTTGATAAATATAAGAAATCAGCATTACAAAATAGTAATGCTGATTTTCTAACTAACTAATTAAAATTATGTTCTATAACGAACAATCATTTAATGACTAGAAGCTTCACCTGCTCCTGAAGGTATTCTAATGCTCTCTACCATATCTTGTACATCTTGAGGTGGTGCTGCTGTCATTCGAGATACCACTAACGATATCACGATATTGACACACATAGCGATAGTACCGAATCCTTCTGGAGACGTACCAAACCACCAATCTGCGCTTGTGCCACCACCGAACATGTTTAGTTTAAACTTCATCATGTAAAACAACATGAGAATAATACCTACAACCATTCCCCAAATAGCACCTTGGCTATTCATGCGTTTATCAAAAATTCCTAAAATAATCGCTGGAAAAAATGATGCTGCGGCTAATCCGAATGCTAAGGCAACTACCGCTGCCACAAACCCTGGTGGATTAATACCGAAGTACCCTGCTATTAAAATTGCAACAAAAATTGAAATTCTTGCTGCAGTTAATTCACCTTTATCCGAAATGTCTGGTTTTAATTGTTTTTTAATTAAATCGTGAGAAATAGATGTTGAAATTACCAGTAATAATCCCGCTGCTGTTGATAAAGCCGCTGCAAGTCCACCTGCTGCAACTAAAGCAATCACCCAATTAGGAAGGTTGGCAATTTCAGGATTCGCCAATACCATGATATCTCTATCTACATACAATTCGTTTTCAGCTGTGTTTGCATTCGAGATTAAACGCTCACCGTGAGCTCCTCTAGCATCCGTATAAACTGGTTTTTTACCATCTAAAGCACCACCAGCAACGTATTGAATTTTACCATCTCCATTTTTATCTGCCCAAGCTATTAAACCCGTGTTCTCCCAGTTTTTAAACCATTCTGGAATATCAGCATAAGATTTATTACTTACAGTTTCAATTAAATTAGTTCTAGAGAATACTGCAATTGCAGGTGCCGTTGTATATAAAATAGCAATAAATAACAAAGCTAATCCTGCCGATTTACGGGCATCTTTCACTTTAGGCACTGTAAAGAAACGCACAATTACGTGCGGTAATCCTGCTGTACCCGTCATTAATGCTAAAGTAATTGCAAAAACATCCCAAGTTGATTTTGTTCCGCTTGTATATTCGTTAAATCCTAATTCTGTATGTAATGTATCTAATTTATCTAAAAGGAAAGCGCCACCTTCAACTTTGCCACCCATTCCAATTTGAGGAATGATATTACCCGTCATTTGCATCGAGATGAAAAAAGCAGGCACCATAAAAGCAAAGATTAAAACACAGTATTGTGCAACTTGGGTGTATGTGATACCTTTCATTCCTCCTAAAAGAGCGAACGTCAACACTACTGCCATTCCAATTATTACCCCTAAATTAATATCTACTTGTAGAAATTGTGAAAATACAATACCAACACCTCTCATTTGTCCTGCAACGTATGTGAATGAAACGATTAACGCACAAATTACTGCTACTGTTCTTGCTGTGTTTGAATAGTATCTATCGCCAATAAAATCTGGCACCGTGAACTTTCCAAATTTACGCAAATACGGTGCTAAGAGTAAGGCAAGAAGTACGTATCCACCGGTCCATCCCATGAGGTAAACAGAACCATCATAACCAGCAAAGGAAATGATTCCTGCCATACTAATAAATGACGCGGCACTCATCCAGTCGGCTGCTGTAGCCATACCATTTGCTAAAGGAGAAACACCCCCACCTGCAACATAAAAATCTTTTGTTGAGCCAGCTCTAGCCCAAATTGCAATTCCGAAATATAAGGCAAAAGTAATCCCTACTAATAACCAAGTCCAAGTTTGTACACTCATAATATTTTGTTTTTAAGTTTAGTTAGGGTTACTCGTCGAAACCGTATTTTTTATCTAATTTGTTCATTAATCGTACGTAAACGAAAATGAGAATTACGAATACATAAATAGATCCTTGTTGCGCAAACCAGAAGCCTAGTTTAAAGCCACCAAGTCTAATTTCATTTAATGCTTCTCTGAATAAAATTCCGCATCCATAAGACACTATAAACCATATAGAAAGCAGTATTATTAAATACTTCAGGTTTTCTTTCCAGTACGCCGTAGCGTGTTTTTGTTTTTCTGACATATTGTTTTTTAGTTAGATTAGTTGATTATAGAAAAATATGTGTTTGAAGTCTAAAAATGTTCGTAGATTCAGCACCTATTGCTCCTTTTGAACCAGTGGTGTATTCCGCCGTAATTTTGGCAAAATGTCCATTAATAAAATAGTTAAGACCTATACCCAATTCGTTACTATTATCAGGCGTAAAATCTAAATTTTGAGAATTATAAGACAGATAAGGCATAAGCTTAGCTTTTCTAAATAATATCCCTACTTGTCCATATAAAATACTTCCAGAAGACGGCACTAATCCGCCAGAGTTAAATCCGTCGGTATCTCCATATTTGTAATTATAATAAGCTCCTAATGCGTTTATAGCTAAATCATCATTTAAAGGTGCGTCATAAAAAGCATCCATCGCAAAATGTGTTACAGATTCTCTAGTTTCAAGATCGCCAACAGCTAATGCATCAGGATGATGGAAGAATCCAGCACCAATACTAAATACTTTCTTTTTCCCTAAATACGTTCCAACTAGATAGGGAAGTTTATCTGATTCTTTATCAAAAAGGTCGTATTTAAAATATCCAGCAAAATTCCAAAGTCCAGCTCCATCAACGTTGTTCACTTGAAAAGAAGGCGTAGCACCCAACGAACCTATATTCGTTCTTGCATTGTTAGCAGCAACTCTATAACTAAAATTACCCAAAGACCCTTTGGCATAAACTCCTAAATGACGAGCAAATTGGTCGCTTGTTGTGATATTATTCCAAGGAAAGAGTCTCCCATCGGCATTACCAGAACCGGCATTATCCAGCGTCATCATGTTTAAAGTACTTTGGTTAGATAGTCTAGAAATACCATTCCAGTAATGTAAACCAGTACCGACATGTAATTTACCCGGTTCTATTGCAAATTCTGCCCAAGCATCATGTAAAAAAAGTAAACTTCTGTTGTTTGCTGTTTGAGAATTAGGGTTTGCTGTTAGGTTACCAGCACCAAGACTATTAAGTCCGAAATGTGTGAGAATTAAAAATTTAGGAGAAATTTGTGCAAAAGCTAGAACACGAGATCTTCTAATTGAATGTCTCAATCCTTTTTGTTCACTTCCAGCTTGTAACCACATTTGATGCCAAGTAATAAATCGTAAATATTTACTACCATCTTCATTTAGCCTAATTTGCATAGGTTTGTAAGAGTGATCTACTTCCTGTGTTTCTTCCTGACTACTTCCTAAAAAAGGGACCATCAGCATTAATACTAAAAGAAGTAAAAACGATTTTTTTTTCATTGTTTAATGGTTTAGTTAGTAATTAATTGGTTTTGTGTGCACTACTAAACTCTAAAAAACAATTCGTTAACTGAAAAGCACTATATTTTTATGTTAAATTAATATATTAATCTTTAAAACGCTCCCATTTTATGAGCATAAACTTATCCCCTAGCTCGGTAACTACAACGCCAGCACCTTTAACATTTTCAACTTTACTGAAGTAATTCGCTAATTCTGGAGCATTTAATATTTTATAGGTTGGGTGGTAATTTGAATTATAAGGCCTCTTAATATTATATTTCTTAACCCAATTCATAATACTTACATGCGAAATACCTAAAATGCGTTCTATCTCACGATAAGACAAACCCTCTAAATACAGCTGTAGTGATTTGTTAACGTAATAATCATCAATCTTCTTTCCAATCTTGTTAACAGTAAAAAAGTAGCTGCATTTTTTACATTTATAACGCTGCCTATTATTAATAACACCGCTTTTTATATAATGGTCTGATCCGCAATTGGGACATAAATCAACTTTCATATATACTATTTTAGCATAAATATATCAATTTAGCAACAATTAAACAAAATGAAAGAGATCTAATATAAAAAAATAATTGATTTTCTAGAACTCTTTTAACCTTTTGAAGTAACTTTTAGATTCTTTTACAACTTTTGGCGCCAATATGAGGGTAGCAACCATGGTAGGTATAGCCATTAACGCAAAAACACCATCAATTAAATTGAGCATGACACTAAACGGTGTAGTTGCTGCTAGAATAATACTTAGAATATATATGTAGTTATAGTAATGTTTTTTATCTGCTCCAATTATAAACGAGAGACATTTAGTACCATAATAAGCATACGAAAACAGCGATGATATACTGAAAATAAACACACAAATCATTAGCATATATTTACCATAAACAGGCATAGTATGATTGAAAGCCGAAGCTGTTAAACTCACCCCATTATCGCTTGTAGTTTCCCAAACTCCAGTAACTAAAATAGCTAAAGCGGTTAAAGTGCAAACAATTAATGTATCAATTGCCGGACCTAACATGGCGACTAAACCTTCACGTACTGGTTCATCGGTTTTTGCAGCCCCATGCGCCATAGGAGCAGTACCAATTCCCGCTTCGTTAGAAAATGCACCTCTTCTAATTCCTAATAAAATTAACGCCCCTAGAACACCGCCCATAAATGCATTGCCGTCATAATAATTTGCCGAAAATGCATCTGTAAACATCAAAAGAAAATACTTTGGAACGACACTATAATTCGAAATTAAAATATAAAGCACTAAAACAAAATACAATAGCACCATGGAAGGCACCATTTTAGAAGCGGCATGACTAATTCGATTTAACCCACCTAAAATAATAACCGACGTTAAAGACACTAATACAAAAGCTAAAATGAGATTAGATTTTAAACCTACTTCAACCCCGTTTGGAGTTAAAACTATATCGTTAAATGCCTGCGTTAATTGATTAACGTTTACAACTGGTAAAGCACCAATCATTCCAAATAGACTAAACATGATTGCTAGTGGTTTCCACGACTTTCCTAAACCTTCAACAATAAAATACATAGGTCCGCCTTGTATTTCACCAGCACTATCTTTGCCACGATACATCACAGCTAAACTACAGGTAAAAAACTTTGTAGACATCCCCACAATAGCGCTAACCCACATCCAAAACATGGCTCCTGGACCACCTACCGAAATTGCTACTGCAACTCCTGCAATATTACCCATACCGATGGTTGAGGATAAGGCTGTAGTTAAGGCTTTAAAATGAGAAATTTGTCCCGGATCATTTGGATCGTCATATTTTCCTCTTAAAACTTGAATGGCATGCCCTAAATATCTAAAAGGCAAAAACTTTGATAAAATTAGCAGATAACATCCGCCACCTATTAATAAAATCACCAACGGTAATCCCCAGGCATAATCAGAAAAAGTCTTTATAATTTGCTCCATAAAAGCTATAAGTATTTTATAAATATATCACTTTACAAACGTTCTACTTTAATTATTTAAAAGTATATTTATCCTTGTAAACCAACTTATGGCTCAATCTAGTCGCTTATATTTTATAGATGCTGTTAGGGCATTTGCTATTTTAATGATGCTCCAAGGTCATTTTATAGACACCTTGTTAGCCCCTGTTTATAAAGACAAGTCTGACATTGCGTTTACCATTTGGTCTTATTTCAGAGGTATTACTGCGCCAACCTTTTTTACTATTTCAGGTTTGGTTTTTACCTATTTATTGCTTCGCGCCTACGCTAAAGGTGATGATAAACCAAGAATAAAAAAAGGCTTATTTAGAGGGGTGCTTTTACTTGCCATTGGATACAGCCTACGTGTTAATATATTTCATTGGTTATCAGGCTATTTTAATTCTTATTTTTTAGTTATTGATGTTTTACAGTGCATCGGATTATCCTTAATATTTTTAGTAGTTTTACATATCATTCTTAAAAAATATAGCTACCTTTTCTCAGTTATACTATTTACAATTGGTTGCATTTGCTTTGTAACCGAGCCACTTTATCGCAACATCAATTTAAATCATATTCCCAATGTAATCGCAAATTACATGACAACGTCCAACGGATCTGTTTTTACAATATTACCTTGGTTTGGATATTCAGCATTTGGGGCATTCATATCTACTGTTTTCTTTAGGCACGTGCATCGCGAACGATTTAAACTCATTACTATTTTTACATTCTTTATTGTTGGAATCTTCTTAATGCTTTACTCGTCTTGGTTTTTAATCGGACTTTACAACATTACCAATATTGAACTTTTTAAAATGAGTGCGAACTACAATTATCTATTTTCCAGATTAGGCAATGTATTAATACTATTTGGTGTTTTTTACATGCTAGAACAATTTTTAAAACACTCCATTATTGCAAGAATAGGCGAAAAAACTTTATCTATTTATGTGATACATTTTATATTGCTTTATGGAAGTTTTACAGGCTATGGTTTAAAGCGGTATTTAAAACAAGCATTAGAACCTGAAACTGCCATCCTAGGAGCCCTATTGTTTATGATAGTGGTTTGCTTTATCTCATTTCATTATGCAAAAACCAACCATTTTGTTTATAATTTGATCCGCAAAATGGTTGATAAATTTAAAAACTAACTTATGGCTTATGATGAATTTTTAGCAGACCGAATAAGGCGTCAATTAAAGGATAAACACATTTTTTTTTCTGAATTAAAAATGATGGGTGGTTTATGCTTTAAGGTGGACGATAAAATGCTTTGCGGCATCCATATCGATAAAAAATATGGCGATAGTTTGCTTATGGCAAGAATAGGCGAAATGGTTTATCAAGCCGAATTAAAAAAACCAGAATGTTTGCCTATGGATTTTACTGGAAGACCCATGAAAGGCTACATTTTCGTTACACCAGATGGTTTTGATAACGAACAAGATTTATCATATTGGTTAGATTTGTGTTTAAAATTCAACCCTCTTGCAAAATCAAGCAAAAAGAAAAAATAATTTAGCTTTTAAACTTATATTTGTAGTAAAACACTTGTACCACATCTACACATGTCTCATAAATTTATTTTAACATTCCTATTAGTATTCACGTTCGGTTGTATATCAGCCCAAAATGCACCAATTCTTATAAAAGGAAAAGTCTTAGAAAGCAACAATAAACTACCCATTGAGTACGCTACGATTTCAATTTTAAATAAAAACTCAAATCAAGCCCTAACTGGCACTATTTCTGGTGAAGACGGTACATTTCAACTCAAAACCAACGAAACCAATTTTTTAATTGAAGTCAGTTTTATGGGTTTTAAAACAAAAACGATTTCTGAATTTGAAATTATAAAAAACACCATCGATTTAAATACCATAATTCTATCTGAAGACAGTCAAGCTTTAGATGAAATAGTGGTTCGTGCTGAAAAATCTCAAACCGAATTCAAACTTGATAAACGTGTGTTTAATGTCGGGTTAGATTTGAGTTCTACAGGCGCTAGTTCTTTAGAAGTGCTGAACAGCATCCCATCGGTAAATGTAAATATTGAAGGTGAAATTAGTTTAAGAGGTAGCCAAGGTGTACAAATTCTCATTAACGGGAAACCATCTGTTTTAGCCAGTGCCGATGGTAACGCACTTGGAAGCATTACTGCAGATATGATTGAACAAGTAGAAGTTATTACCAATCCATCTGCCAAATATGATGCTGAAGGGACTTCTGGAATCATCAACATCATCATTAAAAAGTCTGAAAAACGAGGTGTAAATGGTTCGGCAACCTTAAATTTTGGCGTCCCAAATAGCAATAGTTTTGGACTTAGTGTTAACAAGAGAACCGAAAAGTTTAACCTTTTTAGTCAATTAGGTTTTGGTATTCGTACCTTCCCTGACGAGCGTAAATCAATCAATCAAGATTTGATAAATAATACGACCATTAGAAGTATTGGTGAAAGTGAATTTGATGAAAAATTTGCAAATATCTTAATTGGTACCGATTATCATATTAACGATAGAAATGTGGTTACGCTATCTGGTTCTTATGCTTATGAATTTGAAGACCAATATTCGAATACAAATTTTACTGAAACCGACGCTTCTAATGCAACCACCAACAGCTGGATAAGAGATGAAGTTACAGAAGCAGACAACCCGAAACTTCGATATGAACTACAATACAAGAAGAACTTTAAAAGACATGATGACCAAAACTTATTGTTTAGTGCTTTAGGTAGTTCTTTTCGTAAAGATCAATTTTCAGATTTTGAGAACACTGTTATTATGGGAGATGACGATGATTTTCAACAAAAAACAAGAACCGATTATAAGTTAGAAGATTATACTTTTAAATTGGATTATACGCACCCGTTTTTAGAGAAATATACCATTGAAACTGGCTCGCAATATGTTATAAATAGTGTTTCTAATGATTTTGCGGTGAGCAATTTAGAAAATGGTATTTGGGTAAATAACCCAGATTTAACTAATGTTTTCGATTTTGATCAAAAAGTACTTGGTATTTATACTACAGCAGCTTACGAAGGTGATATTTGGGGGCTTAAACTCGGTTTAAGACTAGAGCATACCGATTTAAACACCTTATTAGAAACCACTAACGAAAGTAACGGTAACAACTACAGTAACCTATTCCCTAGCATACATTCTTCATTTAAAATTAGCGATAACTTTTCCATACAAGCTGGGTACTCAAAACGTATTAAAAGACCAGGTTTACGTGAATTAAATCCGTTTTCAAACATCCGAAACAACTTTAATATTTCCACCGGAAACCCCGATTTGCAGCCAGAATACACAGATTCTTATGAAATTACAAGCATCCATAAAATAGGCAAAGCATCCTTAAATTTTAGTTTGTACAACAGGTATACTATTGATGTTGTAGATCGTATTTCAACTTTCGAGAATAATGTTAGCACCTCAAGGCCAGAAAATGTGGGTACCAATTCCACAACAGGTTTCGAGGCCAACGGAAAATACGCACCAACTGATTGGTTTTCCTTTAATGGTGATTTTAATATTAATTATTTTACTAGAAAAGGTGTATTTGAAGCAACGAGTTTCGATTTTAAAGGCAATCAATGGTCGTCCAGTCTAACTACCAAGTTCAAACTACCCTCGCAATTTGATTTAGAAATATCAGGGAATTATAATTCTAAATTTAAAACTTTGCAAAGCAATATCTCAGAAAACTATTTTGCTGACTTTGGATTGAGAAAAAAAATACTCAAAGGAAAAGTTATATTAAACCTAAGTATTCGCGACGTTTTTGCAACAAGAATCAATGAAACCATCACCTCTCAATCCGATTTCTATTTATTTAATAGCAGGCAACGCGGGCGTTTTGTAACATTTGGTATTAGTTATGGATTTGGCAAAGGGGAGGCTATGCAGTTTTCTGGTCAAAGACGCTGAAAAAAATCTCTATTTGGTAAAAAAATTTCAAAACATGACAAATGTAAGCTTTTAGGCACATGATATTAGTAATTTTGTAGCTTCAGTTTTATCAAAACACTAAATTATGAACACGAAACTTAGTCTTATTATTTGTACCACTTTATTAGCTTTTGTATCATGTAAGCATGAGCCTAAATTAACCCTAGCAGCCGATAGTAAGCACAAACACCAATGGAGTTATTCTGGTGAAACTTCTCCTGAACATTGGATAGAAATTGAAAAAAACTCTGATTGTGATGGTAAGCACCAATCACCCATAAACATCATTAATATCAATGCAGACTCCATTCCCGCAAAAGGAAAATTAGACATTTTATATACACCTACAACACTTATTAGCAAGGTTGAAAATAACGGACATTCCATTCAATTTGATTTTGAATCTGGCGATTCTATAACCTATAAAAACGAAACATTTTACTTAAAACAAATCCATTTTCACGAACCCTCAGAACATAAAATAAACGGTGTTATATATCCCATAGAGATGCATCTGGTGCATGTTAGTAAATCTGGAAGTATTACCGTTTTAGGTATTTTGGGTGAAGAAGGCGAAGAAAGTCAGCTTTTTGAATTTTTCGAGAGTTTTTTACCACTTGAAAATGGCGCTGTTAAAGACATCCATCAAAAAATTGATTTATCGAGCCTATTTCTTGAAGACAAACATTATTACTCGTATGGTGGCTCATTAACCACGCCACCATGTACTGAAGGTGTTAATTGGATTGTATTTAAAGAGCCTATTATTTTATCGGTTGAAGAAGTTTTAAAACTGCGAAATAATATGCCCATTAATAATTACAGAAACGAACAACCTTTGAATGATAGAGTTGTTAAAATGAATTATTAAGACTTACTTTTTTAATACTTATGAATTTTAAAGCCGTTATATTCGATTTAGATGGAACACTTGTAAACTCAATTGAAGATTTAGGTGATTCGATGAATGAGGTGCTTCGCAATTACAATTACCCAACACATAGTTACGAAGCTTTCGAGAATTTTATTGGCAGCGGTATAAGAAGTCTCGTTGTAAAAGCCTTACCAGAAAACCAGCGCGATGAAGCACAAATTAACAGGAGTTTTGATGATATGATGCATATCTATCGCAGCCAATGTACCAATAAAACAAAGCCTTACGAAGGTATCATCGAATTGCTTGATCAATTAAAAGCACGTCAATTAAAACTTAGTGTTCTATCTAATAAAGCAGATGAGTTTACTAAGAAAATTGTGCAAAAAATATTTCCAGGTTATTTTGATTCTATTCATGGATTAAGTCTTGAAGCTCATAAAAAACCAAATCCAATAAAGGCAATTGAGATAAGCAAAAACTTAAACATTAAACCCGAAGAAATCATTTGTATAGGCGATACAGGTATTGACATGCAAACGGCAACTAACGCTAATATGTATGCTGTTGGTGTTTTATGGGGATTTAGAAGCAAAGACGAATTAAAAAATACTGGTGCTAAATACATACTAGAGCACCCCTTGGATTTAATGAAGATTTTATGATTGAAAACTAAAAAGACCTTGTTTATACAAAGTCTTTTTTTTACTCTAGCTAGATGTTTCTATTTTAAATAAGCCAAAACATTAGCTTCAATGCGCTTTTGGATGTTACTAACATCTGCCTTAACAAAGGTTTCTCCTGTAATGTTTTCGTATAATTCAATATAGCGTTCTGAAACAGATTCAATATACTCATCACTCATAAAAGGAACGATTTGCCCTTCTAAACCTTGAAAGTTATTAGCAATTAACCATTGACGAACAAACTCTTTAGATAGTTGTTTTTGTGCTTCGCCTTTATCTTGACGCTCTTGATAACCATTGGCATAAAAATAACGCGACGAATCTGGTGTATGAATTTCATCAATTAAAACAATTTTACCCTCTTTGGTTTTTCCAAATTCATATTTGGTATCTACTAATATTAAGCCACGAGATGCTGCAATTTCAGACCCGCGTTGAAATAACTTTCTAGTATAATCTTCAAGTACTACATAATCTTCTTCTGAGACGATACCACGTTTTAGAATATCTTCACGAGAAATATCTTCATCATGGTCTCCCATTTCTGCTTTGGTGGCAGGTGTGATGATGGGCTCTGGAAACTTATCGTTTTCTTTCATACCTTCTGGCATAGGTACACCACAAAGCATTCGTTTTCCTGCTTTATACTCTCGCGCAGCGTGTCCAGACATGTACCCCCGAATAACCATTTCTACTTTAAAAGGCTCACACAAATGCCCTACTGCTACATTGGGGTCTGGTGTTGCTGTTAACCAATTTGGCACTAAATCTTGCGTAGCTGCCATCATTTTAGTAGCAATTTGATTGAGTATTTGCCCTTTATACGGAATGCCTTTTGGCATAACCACATCGAACGCAGACAGACGGTCTGTGGCAATCATGATTAATTCTTGGTCATTTATATTATATACTTCTCTTACTTTTCCTTTGTAGACGCTTTTTTGTCCTGGAAAATTAAAATTGGTGTCGATTATAGTGTTACTCATTAGTACTGCTTTTGGCTTCCAGCATTTTGCTATAGGCCTATTTTATTATTTGTTTTAAACTTTTCTAAAAAGCCCTAGCCCAGATTGAGGCATTTGTTGGAGCTCCTCGCAGAGAGCGACTGCCGAAAGCTGGAATTAGCTTCAAAAAAAATCACTCTGTGTTTTCTATATTTTTATAAGCGGCAATAACTTTTTTAACGAGTTTGTGACGGATGACATCTTTATCGTCTAGAAAAATCATGCCAACGCCTTCTACATTTTTTAAAATTAATAGCGCTTCTTTAAGCCCTGAAATGGTGCGACGCGGTAAATCTATTTGTCCTGGATCGCCAGTTAAAAGGAACTTTGCATTTTTACCCATACGCGTTAAAAACATTTTCATTTGGGCGTGTGTGGTGTTTTGTCCTTCGTCTAAAATTACGAAAGCGTTATCGAGCGTACGCCCACGCATAAAGGCCAATGGTGCAATTTGAATGGTACCATTCTCAATGTAATGAGCCAGTTTTTCTGGTGCTATCATATCGCGCAGCGCATCGTAAAGCGGTTGCATGTATGGGTCTAGTTTTTCTTTTAAATCGCCAGGTAAAAACCCAAGATTTTCTCCTGCCTCTACCGCCGGACGTGTTAAAATAATACGTTTTACTTCTTTATTTTTTAAGGCTTGAACCGCCAATGCAACACCGGTATAGGTTTTACCTGTTCCTGCAGGACCGATAGCAAAAACCATATCGTTTTTACGCATACTTTCTACCAGTTTGCGCTGGTTTGCCGTTTGTGCTTTTATTAGTTTTCCGCCAACGCCATGAACAATAACCTCTCCGCTTTGCTTTGATGTTGTATAGTCGTCGCTACTTTGGCTTGTTAAAACGCGCTCTATAACGTTTTCATCCAATTTGTTATACTTTGCAAAATGCTTTAATAGCATTGAAATACGGCGGTCGAATTCTTCCAATAAATCTTCATCGCCAAAAGCTTTTAGTTTATTTCCGCGAGCAACAATTTTTAATTTGGGGAAGTACTTTTTAAGAAGTTCAATGTTAGTGTTTTGAGGACCAAAAAATTCTTTTGGTGATATTTCTTCTAGTTCGATAATAATTTCGTTCAAAAGCGTGTTATTAGTTTAAAGATTTACAATTATAATATATTGAAATAATGTTTACTTAGATGAAATGATTTATTAGTTTTGTAATACAATCTTGTGAAACTCAAAAATACATAATTTTGGGTGAGTTAACATTAAAAACATATCAACAATTTGCCCATGGCAATTATAACATTAACAACCGATTTTGGTGAAAAAGATTACTTTGCTGGCGCTACAAAAGGCGCTATTTACAGTGAGCTACCCGATGTTAAAATTGTTGATATCTCGCATTCAGTTTCGCCGTTTAATATTCCAGAAGCGGCTTACATAATTCAAAATGCATATAAAAGTTTCCCGAAAGGTAGCATCCATATTATTGGAATAGATTCTGAGATAAATCCTGAAAATAAACATATTGCCATTAAGTTAGACGAGCACTATTTTATTTGCGCTAACAATGGTATTATGAGTATGATTTGTTCTGAAATAGCACCAGAAAAAATTGTTGAAATAAATATACACGATAAGATTCAAACCAGTTTTCCGGTATTGGATGTATTTGTTAAAGTGGCTTGCCATATTGCACGTGGTGGCACTTTAGAAGTTATAGGTAAATCGATTTCTGAAATTAAGCCTATTAAAAACATTGTGCCTTATGTAAATGATGACAAAACACAGATCATAGGAAGCATCATATACATTGATAACTACGGCAATGTAGTTACCAATATAAAACGTGGTTTTTTTGAAACGGTACAGAAGGGACGTAAGTTTGAAATTTCGGCACGAAACTATACATTTAAGAAAATTTATAATAAATACAGTGATATTGTAAACTTCGAAATTCCTGAAAATAAACGAAACGATGAAGGTAGAAAACTTGTTGTTTTTAATTCGGGAGATTTTTTAGAAATTGCCGTTTATAAGAGTAATAGTGCAACGGTTGGTAGTGCCTCAACGCTTTTAGGTTTAGGCTTAATGGATACCGTTAGTGTTAACTTTATACCAGAACCTGTGTTACCAAAAGGTATTGAAATTCCTGAAAATATAACCAAAGCTGCCGATTATTAATTTAATAAAAATATATGCTAGTAAGAATAGTGAAAATGGGGTATTACAAACAAAATATTGAGGTATTCCTTGAAAATTTTGAAAATACCAAATCTCAAATTAGAGGTTTTGAAGGTTGCCAATTTTTAGAATTATATCGCGATAAAAAAGACCCAACCATATTTTTTACTTATAGCCATTGGGAATCTGAAGAAGCATTAGAAAACTACAGAAAATCTGAACTCTTTAAAAGAGTATGGAGTAAAATAAAACCGCTTTTTAGTATTAGACCTGAAGCTTGGAGCGTTGATAAATTGGAAACTCTGGAATAAATAGTCTCATAGTATTCAATGACCATATATAGTAAAATAGGATTGATATCGTAGTCAAGAAATAAATTTTACATTTGTGAATTCAAAGTAAAAAAATTTAATGTTAGCTATACTAAAAAAAGAAATAAACTCATTTTTTGCATCGCCCATAGGCTATTTAGTTATTGGTATTTTTTTAGTGCTAAACGGCTTGTTTCTTTGGTTTTTTAAAGGCGAGTTTAATATTTTAGATTATGGTTTCGCAGATTTGTCGTCCTTCTTTTTATTAACACCTTGGATTTTAATTTTCTTAATTCCTGCCGTAACAATGCGCAGTTTTTCCGACGAGAAAAAACAAGGCACTCTAGAACTATTACTCACAAAACCCATTTCTCATTTCAATATCGTTTTAGGAAAGTATTTTGGTGCTTTTATTTTAATTTTAATGGCGCTTATTCCAACATTTCTATATGTATACACCGTTTATCAATTGGGAAATCCAGTTGGGAACATCGATATGGGCAGCACAATAGGCTCTTATTTTGGATTACTTTTTTTAGTAGCGAGCTATACCGCTATAGGAGTTTTTGCTTCTACACTATCAGATAATCAAATTGTAGCTTTTATTGCTGCTGTTTTTATTTGCTTTGTTTTTTATATTGGATTTGAAGGACTTGCGGAATTTTTATCTAGCGATTTTGTTGAACATTTAGGTATGAGTAGTCATTTTAAAAGTATGAGCCGTGGTGTACTAGATACGCGTGATATCATCTATTTTTTAAGCGTTACCTTTTTCTTTTTATGGCTAACCAAAATAAATATTAATAAAGCAAACTAAATGATTGTAACGCCTTTATTTGTTGTTTTTTTAATTATTGTATTTGTTGGTGTTTGGCTATTTTTAAATACCATCGATAAACGTAAATGGCTTACGTTTTTAGTAAGTTTAATATTAAGCCCCATAGTGTATTTCTATATGTTTTACCCCATGCTTAATATTTTTAGCAGCTATCATCATCAAAAATATTTTGATGCCGAAGCTTGGGAAGAAAAACCAGCATTACGCTATGAAATGGCTAACCAAATGCTAAAAGACAGCCTATTAATTGGGAAAAATAAAGATGACATTGAAACCCTTTTAGGGAAACCAGAGTGGTTGGGATGGGATGACAATATAAAAGCCAATTCACCAGATAAATGGAATTACAACATGGGTTTTGTTCCGGGCGCTTTTAATAATATGCAAGAATGTATTGAGCTTCAATTTGAAAATAACAGTGTCACATCGGTAAGATCTTATCAATTAGAAAAGACTTTTGAATAAAACAGTAAAACATATAGTCATTCTTATCATCGCTATAATTGCGATTAATCTACTAAGCAGTAAATTGTTTAAACGTTTCGATTTAACTGCCGATAAACGTTATACTTTAAGTGCGTCTGCTACCGAAATTATTAAAGATTTAGATTCGCCAATCGTTATTGATGTGTTTTTAGAAGGCGAAGATTTTCCATCGGAATTCAGACGTCTTCAAAAGGAAACAAAACAGTTATTGGAGGAGTTTGCAACGATAAACAACCATATTGTTTTTAACTTTTTAAATCCACTTGAAAATGAATCCACACGAGAGCGCAACATACAGCAACTTACCCAACGTGGATTAACTCCAATGCAACTCAGCGTTCAAGAAAACGGTAAAGCTACACAAGCTGTTATTTTTCCTTGGGCTTTAGCTAGTTATAACGAACAAACGGTTATTATTCCGTTAGTAAAAAACAAAATTGGTGCCTCGCAACAAGAATTGGTTTCCAATTCTGTGCAACATTTAGAGTATGCTTTTGCTGATGGATTTAGTAAGCTTATCAACCCTAAACGACGCAAGATTGCCATTTTAAAAGGCAACGACCAATTACAAGACAAATACATTGCCAACTTTGTTAAAAAACTAGGCGAGTATTATTACATCGCCCCTTTTACTCTTGATAGTGTGGCAACTAATCCGCAAAACACACTTAATGCGATTAAAGATTTCGATTTAATAATTTCAGCTAAACCTACAGAAGCCTTTACCGAAGACGAAAAATTTGTATTAGACCAATTCACCATGAACGGAGGTAAAAGTTTGTGGCTCATTGATGCTGTTGTTATGGAAAAAGACAGTTTGTACAACAACACTGGGAAAAACTATGCCGTTTCAAGAGAATTAAACCTCACTGATTTCTTCTTTAAATATGGTGTTCGTATAAATCCATACATGGTTAGTACGCTATACTCTGCTCCTATTACTTTGGCTATGGGCGAAGGAAGTCAGTCGCAATTTCAGCATTTAAAATGGCCTTATTCACCATTGGCAAATACCAACAGCAATCACCCTATTGTTAACAATTTAAATTTAGTGAAATTCGATTTTGCTAATCCCATCGATACTTTAAAAAACAGCCTTAAAAAAACCATACTTCTTGAAACAGCGCCACTTACTAAACTAGAAGGCACACCGAGAGAAGTGAGTTTAAGCTTGGTAAGGCAAGAGCAAAATCCGCAATCGTTTAACAAAGGCAACCAAAATTTGGCGGTTTTGATAGAAGGTGAATTCCAATCGGTTTACAGCAACCGCATACCTCCTTTTAAAATCCAAAAAGCGTTAATTAAAAGCGTTCCAACAAAAATGATTGTGATAGCCGATGGCGATGTAATTAAAAATGATGTGATTAGAAATGTGCCTCAAGAATTAGGTTTTGATCGCTGGACAGGACAAACCTATGGCAACAAAGAATTTTTACTGAATGCCGTGAATTATTTATTAGACGATAACGGACTTATAAACATTCGCTCCAAAGAAATTGCGATGGCCTTCTTAAATCAACAAAAAATAGCCTCAGAAAAAACCAAGTTGCAACTTATAAACATCTTACTACCACTTGTTTTACTACTTGTTTTCGGATTTATATTTAACTACTTCAGAAAGAAAAAATACGCTTCTTAAATGTTAATAAGTTTGTTTCGAAATATAGACTGTATGGAATATATTTGTAAGTAGCGATTTTATAAACTAAAACGTATTTTACATAGATGAAATTTATAGTATCAAGTACTTATTTATTAAAACAATTACAGGTTTTAGGCGGTGTAATTAATAGCTCGAACACCCTACCGATTTTAGACAACTTTTTATTTGAATTAGATAATAACCATTTAACGGTTTCTGCAAGCGATTTAGAAACTACAATGGCGTCGACTTTAGATGTTGAAAGCGAAAGCAAAGGAAGTGTTGCTATACCTGCACGATTATTATTAGATACTTTAAAAACCTTTCCGGAGCAACCCTTAACTTTTGTTGTTGAAGACAATAACACGATTGAAATTAGCTCAAATCATGGTAAATATGCTTTAGCTTACGCTGATGGCAATGAGTTCCCGAAAGCTGTGGCTTTGGAAGATCCGAGTAAAACAGTAATTACTGGAGATATTTTAGCCACGGCAATTAGCAAGACTATTTTTGCTGCTGGTAACGACGATTTACGCCCTGTAATGAGTGGTGTATTTTTTCAGTTTTCTACTGAAGGTTTAACTTTTGTTGCCACCGATGCACACAAATTGGTAAAATACACGCGTGAAGACGTTAAAGCAAACCAAGTTGCAGAATTTATTATGCCTAAAAAACCTTTGAATTTATTAAAAGGGATTTTAGCCGCTAGTGACGATGAGATTGCTATTGAATACAACGACAGTAATGCCAAATTCACGTTTGAAAACTCGGTATTAATTTGCCGATTGATAGACGGGAAATATCCAAATTACGAAGCTGTAATTCCAAAAGAGAACCCGAATAGATTGGTAATAGATAGAAACCAATTTTTAAATTCGGTACGTCGTGTTAGTATTTTCTCTAACAAAACGACACATCAAATACGATTGAAAATTGCTGGTGCCGAACTTAATATTTCTGCAGAAGATATTGATTATAGCAACAAAGCCGAAGAGCGTTTAACCTGTGATTATCAAGGTGATGATATGCAAATTGGGTTTAACTCACGCTTTTTAACCGAAATGCTAAACAATTTAAATTCTGATGAAGTACAATTGGAAATGAGTATGCCAAATAGGGCAGGTATTTTAACCCCTGTAGATGGTTTGGATTCTGGTGAACAAGTAACTATGCTTGTTATGCCTGTTATGTTGAACAATTAATTTATTCCCACGAAGTTGGGAATCTCATGATAGTTAAGCAGTAATCTTTAATAAGGTTGCTGCTTTTTTTGTAACCTAAAGGTAAGCTCTTGACTTTGTCAGAAAAAATAGCTAACTTCGTTTAACAATCAATAAATTTCATTGAAACGGAACTTTATCTTTGCGTTGGCGGTAATAATAAAAAGACTCTGCAACAATTAGAAATGGAAGAAAAGCATAAAACTGATACAAATCGCCCAAAAGATATAGATGAGAAAGTCGTCCAGCTATTCAATACGTATGGTGGTGCTGGTGTCGACTTGGGATACCTGCTTTGCGACCAACACGTAGGCTCAACAAATAAAGTAGCCTTGATTTATAAGGAAAGTGCAGATAGTGAAACCAAATATACTTTCACCGAGTTAGGAGAATTTTCAACAAAGTTTGCCTCAGTACTTACAGATCTCGGCGTTCGAAAGGGAGATCGAGTGGCTACTTTACTTCCCAAATCACCGGAATTGCTCATAGCGGTTTTAGCTATTTGGCGGCTTGGAGCGGTTCAATTACCTCTTTTTACGGCCTTTGGCGAAGAAGCAGTCGATTACCGGCTTAGGAATAGCGAGACATCGGTTCTTATCACGGATAAAAAGAATAGGGATAAAGTAAAAAAAACAAAAGATAAAAGTAAACCCGCTCATCTTTCTGATATTATTGTAGTTGAAGGAGTTGACGATTATAAGGGACCGTCTGGGGATATTCCATTTTGGGCATCAATAGAAAAAGCAATCAATAATGTTCAGCGTGTGAAAATCACAGGAGACGACCCTTTTATATTAATATATACTTCCGGTACCACTGGTGATCCTAAAGGTGTTGAGATATTAGCCAAATTACTTGCATCAATAGAAATATATATGCGTTGGGGATTGGATGTTAGGGACGAAGATGTGTTTTGGAATATGGCTGATCCTGGCTGGGCATATGGACTGTTTTATTCCGTCGTTGGCCCTTTACTCATCGGTCAAACCACCATTTTCTTAAATGCCCCATTTGACGTTGGGGTTGCTTTTAATGTTTTGAAAAAACTTAAAGTAACTAATCTAGCCACTTCTCCAACCGTGTTCAGGGTGATGCGATCATCGGGTATACCAAATGAGGTTAAAGATAAACTCTGTCTACGTGTAGCTTCATGTGCTGGAGAGCCTCTCAATCCCGAAGTATTATCCTGGGGGCAAGAACATTTAGGCGTTTCCATTCATGACCAATATGGGCAGACTGAATTGGGTATGGTGGTGGCCAATCTTCAATTCCCGATACTACAACGCCCGCTTAAACCTGGTTCCGCAGGTCATTCCATGCCTGGGTTTAAGGGAGTTATCTTAGACGAGTCCGGAAATGAACTGGCATACGGAAATGAAGGTCAACTGGCTATTGACACTCTTAACTCGCCTTTATTTTCATTCAAAGGTTATTATAAAGACCCGGAAAAAACTGCGGATCGCTTCAAGGCCAATGGCAGATACTATTTAACTGGTGATTCTGGCAGTCAAGATCAGGAGGGATATATTTTTTTTACAGGAAGAAATGATGATGTTATCACTAGTTCAGGTTACCGCATTGGCCCTTATGAAATAGAAAGCATATTGATGAGCCAAGAGGCAGTCGGGGAAACAGCTGTAATTGGTGTGTCCGATAAACTTCGAGGTGAGATCGTGAAAGCATTTGTAGTTCTTAAAGCTGGATTTACACCTTCCGAATCTCTTGCAGAAGAAATGCGACAAATTGTAAAGAGAAAACTATCTGCACACGTTTATCCTCGAGAGATAGAATTTGTGAAAGAATTACCTAAAACACCTAGTGGAAAAATCCAAAGGTTTTTATTACGTAATCATTAGTATCATGAAAAGGAACAATTTTACTACCGCCAACACCGCCTATAGTTCATTGCTTCTGACTTTCCTCTCGGAAAGCCCTCGCAAATTTACTATCTTCGGTTTACGGCGGAAAATCCTCGCGGATTTTCACGCAACGAAACCATAGCCAAACACGTTAAACGAACCCTCCCCCAAAAGCAAACCAACGATTTATTTATTATTTATTCTGCAAATACCCGCATTAAGGATTGAAGTGGAAAGCCCACAGCGAGGTACGAGCGAGGACTTGTAACAAAAAGCCTGACCCGACGGGGTAATGCCCAAATTTTAAATAAAAAAAACGCCCACTAAAAAGTGAGCGCTTAATTATCTCGGTTAACTAAACTAACTAATAAAATTAAGAGATAATGGGTATGTTGGTGCTTCTCCTCTGCTTGCCTTTATGGCATTTACTATGGGAAATACTATGGAAATAATACCTAAACCAATAAATCCTAAAAGGCCTAAACCAAAGAGTAATATTAAAGGTATGCAGATAATGCAATACAGAATTAAACTTAACTGGAAGTTAATAATGTTTTTACCGTGCGTATCCATTTGATACACTTTTTCTTTTTGTGTAAGCCACAACACTAAGGGTAATATTAAGCTACCAAAACCAGTTATTAAACTTATTAACTGACTTAAATGTGTGATGACTAATAATTGATTGTCTTGTCTCATGATGATTAATGTTTTGATTGATACTTATTTGACGAAAATCAACATGAAATGTTACACCCAAGATGCTATTTTAACAAAGTATTTGTACTTTATTTATGCTGCATAACCAAAAGCGGGATATCTATTTTAAAGGCATAGCGTTCTACGGCATGGGTTTTAAACAAACGTTCTAGAAAGGAGTGCTTTTTATTCATAATGGCCAGCATATTAACACCGTTTTTATGAATATAATCGCTTACGACGCTAAACATTTCGTTACTTGGTGTATCGATATATTCGTGCTCTGCATCACTGAAGTTGGTTGCGAAAAAATCGATATTATCATAAGCATCATAGGCCAAATGATTTTGATCTGCCAAATGGAGAATTTGCAATGAGGCATTATTAGTGGTTATAATTTTGTTTAAAATTTCAAGCTCTTCTTTTTGAAACCTTTTAGAGTTTGTCGTGGCAAAGGCCACATGATTAATTTTATTGAACTTATACTTATCTGGGATGGCCAATGCCGGCGTATGGCACCGTTGCATAACCCGAACGGTATTACTCCCAAAAAGCACTTTTTCTAGTCCGGAAGCACCCTTAGTACCCATGATAATTAAATCGATTTGATGTTTGTCGCATACTTGATTTACGGAATCTATAAAATTATCATAATCGACAATGGCATGAAATTCATGTATATTATTATAAAATTCTTCTTTTAGAGTAGTAATGATGTTGTCTATAGATTTTTTAGCGGCATTAATAAGGGTTTTATAGATGGTAGTAGATGAGTTGACCACCATCATATCATCAGTTATAAATGACGATGCTTTTTGTACATTCAGGATATAAAACTGACACTTTTTGTCTTTTAAAAACTCTAAAGCATAATAAATAGCATTTATTGAGTTTTTAGAAAAGTCTGTTGGTAAAAGTATATTTTTCATGAGTACAACAAATTAATTACCTAGTAAACTTATTACGAAAACCGTTTAAAAACTATGATATAAGTCAGTTAACCCATGCTATGATAATATCTTTAATAAATTAGTATAATAATTTTAAGGATTGTATTTTCGGCACAATAAATGATTAATTGTACGTTATAATCTAAATCATAATTTATGACACGTATTGCCCTATTATTTTTGTTTCTAGTTTCTTTGACACTACATGCACAAAATAATGCCATTGGTTTTAATGAAAAATTAACTTACACGGCTTCTTATAACATGTCTGGTATTTTAACCGATTTGGCTGAAGTAACTATGGAAACCACTCCCGTGCAAACCTCGAAAGCCAAATTGTTACGTTTAAAATGTAAAGCCACCACATACAGCAAATGGGATAACTTTTTTAAAATTAGAGACTTATACGAAAGTTACGTTAACCCAAATTCGTTAAGGCCATATTTATACAATAGAGATATTAATGAAGGTGGCTACCACAAAAACATGAAGTACACCTTTAGTCATAAAACCAAAACAGTAAAAACAGTTCAGACTAAAAAAAGCGGTTGGCAAGAGAAAAAAACAGTTTCTATTGGTATGGACACAAAAGATATTATTTCAACATTGTATACCATCAGAACCTTCGATTTAACTAATTTAAGCCCTGGCACAAGTAAAATATTTACCATTTTATTTGACCGAGAAGAGATAAAAGCAAAAGTAACTTATCTAGGCAAAGAAACTATTCCTACGGCTATAGGTAGTAAATCGTGTTATAAAATATCTTTAGGTTCTGCAAGTTCAAATACGGTAACTGGCACGCTTTGGTTAACTGCAGACGAAAATAAAATTCCAGTTTATGGAAAATTTAAAATTCCTGTAGGTACAGGTGAGTTAAAAATAAAATCGGCATCAGGACTTAAAAATTAATTGAATAGACAATGAAAAAACTCTTTACAATTTTAGCCTTTATAGCTTCGTTATTTGCTATTATTTTTTCGGTATTACCAATTTCAAATCTTGCTGTTATACCTGCAGTAGCAGCCATATTCTTTGGTTTAATTGCCTATTTCTTATCAAAAAAAGCAGGAAAAGTTAAAAAGATTATTCAGTTTACTTTTCTTTTAACCATAATTGCGCTGGCAATAACAACCTACAAATCTATTTTCAATACTACAGAAGTTGTAAATACTGATGCAATAGAAGCCACAGAAAACAAATTGGAAGAGGAATCTATGGAGGAATTAGAGAACCTTGATATTGACCTTGACGAGTCGGAATTAGAAGATATTATCATAGAGTAGTAAGTTTTTTCTTTATATAAATTTGTATATTTGTTGCCAACAAACCATGATGCTGACTGAATAAATTAATGCTTTCATGAAGAGCATAGATTTATTGTAAGTGGTATGTTTTGGCAATTGCTTATTATATACATGAAAACTTTTTTTATTCTCTCAATATTTTTGTTAGTTGGTGCTTGCGCTACCAAAAAATACACGGCTAAAATTGAAGATCTTAAAAACAGCATTGAGCTTGTTGATAGTACATCTGTAATTAAATATGCCCAAACCATTACTGCTGATGAGTTAAAAACACATCTTTATAAATTTTCTTCGAACGAATTTGAAGGCAGACGCGTTGGAGAGCCAGGACAGAAATTAGCTGCTGAATTTTTAAAGACGTATTACTTAGATCAAAATATAATGTCTCCTTTCGGAGGTACCAATTACTACCAAACTATTCCATCTAGTTTTTTTAATGGAAAGTACAAAGATTCTGAAAACGTATTAGCCTATATAGAAGGCTCTCATTTTCCTAAAGAAGTGATAATTATTTCTGCACATCTAGACCATTTAGGAATTACCGAAGATGGGCTCGTAAACAATGGTGCAGACGATGATGGCTCTGGCACCGTGGCATTAATGGAAATGGCACAAGCCTTTCATATAGCAAAAAAAGAAGGTTTAGCGCCTAAACGCAGTATTTTATTTCTGCATTTAACTGGTGAAGAAATTGGTAAAAAAGGGTCTGAATTCTATACACAATACCCTGTATTTCCGCTTGAAAATACGGTAACTAATTTAAATATTGATATGATTGGAAGGGTTGATAAATACCATACCAACAATAAAGATTATTTGTATTTAATTGGAGCCGACAGACTAAGTAAAGAGCTTCATTATATTTCAGAAAAAGTTAACAAAAGCTATTTTAATATTAATCTCGATTATCGATTTAATATTGAAGGTGAGGCACATGATTATTATGACAGGTCTGACCATTACAATTTTGCCTATAAAGGCATTCCAGTAATATTTTATTTTAACGGCGAACACGACGATTATCACAGAGCTACTGATACACCTGATAAAATTGATTATCCGTTATTAGAAAAACGCACAAGACTCATTTTTGCTACCGCGTGGCAAATTGCGAATCAAGACACCCGATTGGTTATTGATGAGCATAATGAACTGTTAAAATAGACTGAAATTAACAAGTCATTTAATTGATTTTCGTAATATAGCTTACTAAACTATTTATATTTCATATGAAAAAGCTACTCATTCTTTTTTTGGCTGCAGTTTTCTTAACGTCATGTAGTTCGTCACAAAATAAAACAAAAACCGAAAAAACGGTTAATCCTGAAACGTATTCTGCTACTATAACTTCTGCTGAACTTAAAGACATGCTTTACACCTATGCTTCTGATGAGTTTGAAGGCAGAAAAACAGGAGAACCAGGACAGAAAAAAGCCATTGAGTTTATTAAAAGTCATTACGTGGCTAATGGTATTCCGTCTCCAATTTCTGAAGGTGATTATTTTCAAGAAATTCCAGCAAGTTACTTTGGCAGTGGTATTAAAGATTCTGAAAACGTTATAGCATACATAAAAGGCAGTGAGAAACCAGAAGAAGTCATTGTGATTTCTGCACATTTAGACCATATTGGCATTGAGAGGGATGGAGAAATAAACAATGGCGCTGATGATGATGGCTCTGGAACAGTTGCCATATTAGAAATTGCTGAAGCTTTTAAAGCTGCTGAAAAAGCAGGAAATGGCCCTAAGCGCACCATTGTATTTTTACATGTTACAGGTGAAGAAATAGGACTTTACGGTTCTCGTTATTATGCCAATGAAGACCCTATCTTTCCGTTAGCCAATACCGTTGCTAATTTAAATATAGATATGATTGGTCGTGTAGACCCAAAACATGAAGATTCAGGTAAAAACTATTTATACCTTATTGGTTCTGATAAATTGAGTAAAGAGTTACATAATGTATCTGAAGAAGTTAATAAAAAATACTTCAACTTAGAATTTGATTATACCTATAATGATGACAACGACCCAAATCGTTTTTATTACCGTTCTGATCATTATAATTTTGCAAAAAACAATATTCCGGTAATTTTCTATTTCAATGGTACTCATGCCGATTATCATAGACCATCAGATACGCCAGATAAAATTAATTATGACTTTTTAGAAACACGATCAAAACTTATATTTCATACTGCTTGGGAAATTGCCAATAGAGAAGAACGTTTAAAACTAGATTAAAAAAATATTAAGCCACAAAAAAAGCCTTTCAAATATTTGAAAGGCTTTTACTTTTTGGGTGGATGATGGGATTCGAACCCACGACCCTTGGTACCACAAACCAATGCTCTAACCAACTGAGCTACAACCACCATTTAAGCGCATTTTGTAATGCGTGTGCAAATGTAAATGATTTCCATCTTTATTACAAAGACTTTTTTAATATTTTAATTAAGTTTTTTTATTTTAAATCAAATAAACTATCTACCGCGGCATAACGTTCTGTAGTAAAACCTTCTGCATGATCTACCCCAACTAATCTGCCTAAATCTTTTGCTCTATAAATAATACTATCTGTAAAGTTTTTACTCGAAATAGGTGTTTCTGGAGCTTTACTTTTTGCATCGTAAAACTGCGTTTTGTAAGCTAATACCGCTTCCATTTTTTTATCAATAAAACCAGATACATCAACAGCAACATCAGGTTCTAAATTTTTCCATTGCATATAATGATACACTTGCTTTGGGCGCCATGGATTCTGTATTTCACCTTCATCTAAGGTTTGAATTTTTAGCAACCCACTTAAAAAACAAGCATCACTAACTAGTTTACTACCTTTTCCGTGGTCAATATGTCTATCATCAATAGCATTACATATTACAATTTCAGGTTGGTATTTTCTAATCATGGTAATAATAGCTAACTGGTGTTCTTTATTATTAACAAAAAACCCATCAGCAAACTCCATATTGGTGCGCATGCTAACACCTAATATTTTAGCAGCATTAAAGGCCTCTTCATCTCTGGTTTCGGCAGTGCCGCGAGTACCTAATTCTCCCCTAGTTAAATCTATAATACCTACTTTTTTACCTTTTGAAACTTCCTTTGCCAAGGTTGCACCACAACCTAATTCTACGTCGTCTGGATGTGCTCCAAAGGCTAAAATGTCTAATTTCATAACTCAATTTGTTTTTTATTTCACCGTTTAGCCTTAAAACTAAATCATTTTATTTACTTAAAATATAGAATTTCGCAAAACTCAATATCACGAAAACGTATTCGCTAATGTTTTATTCATTTTATACCCACTAAAAATAGCAATAATTGAAAAATAACACCTTCAAGTAAAGCATGACATTCGTCATAATTATTAGTTCGTATCCACAGTAATTTTACCCCATAATTAATTAGCACTACTTAATCTGTGCTAAAACTAATAAAGAAATTTAAGATATGATCTATTTAATGCTCACCATTTTAGTAATTACTATTGGTCTGTTTGTTTGGGGAAAGTTTACACCAGATATAGTAGCTTTAATTTCTATGTTAAGCTTGTTTTTAACAGGCATTCTTGATGCAACGGAAACGCTAAGCGGATTTAGTAATCCAACTGTAATTATGATTGCTGCACTTTTTATAATTGGTGAAGGGATTGCACAAACGGGCTGGACAGCACTTGCTGGTAAAAAGTTTGTAGAATGGGCAGGAAAAAGTGTGCCTAAATTATTGGTCATAGTTTCTTTAGGAGCAGGAGTTCTTTCAGGATTTGTGAGTAATACAGGTACGGTAGCTACATTAATGCCATTAACCATATCTTCAGCTTGGAGCATTGGAACATTACCTTCTAAAATGTTAATGCCTGTAGCATTTGGTTCAAATACTGGTGGCTTACTAACATTAACCGGTACGCCTCCAAACATCATAGCAAGTAATGCCTTAATTGAAGCTGGATTTGATGGATTTTCATTTTTTGAGTTCAGCTTAATAGGCCTACCTCTTTTAGTTATTGCACTGCTCTATTTTAGATATGTTGGTTATAAATTATTACCCAAGAATAAAACTAATAATAAACCAGTTAATATTGAGTCTACGCTTCACAATTGGATTGAAGCCTACAAAATAGATAACGGTTATTACAGATTACGTGTAAGATCTATTTCACCTTTATTAAACACTCAAATAAAAGATTGGCAATTTGAAAAAAATTATAATGCTTCTATTATTCGTATAAGAAGAAGACATCCTAATTTATTGAAGAAAGTACCAACTTTTATTGAGTTTCCAGATCCGAATACAGAATTCATGTATCACGATATAATAACAGTAAAGGGAGACACTGAGGCCATTAACAAGATGATGATAACCTTCAGATTAGGACTTTTACCTCTAGATCCTATAACTGATGAACTTAAAAACAACCTAATAAATCAAGAGGTTGGTATGACAGAAGTCATTGTTAACCCTAATTCAATTTTAGTAGGAAGACGTTATAAATTAGGAGACTACTTTAAAAGATTTGGTATCCAACTATTGGGTGCTTCTAGAAACCAAAAACCTTTATTAGATAAAGAAATTACTGTAAAAGCTGGAGATGCCTTTTTAATTAGAGGTACTTGGGAAGATATAGACGGTCTTAAAAAACAACATGAAAATTTAGTAATTATAGGTAGTCCAGAAGGTATGGCTAAAAATGTTGAAAAACTTAACAGCAAATCTTATATAGCTTTAGCAGCATTAATTCTCATGATCATATTCATGGTATTTAAAGTTGTACCTGGCTCTATCGCTGCCTTGATATCAGCAGGTGTTGTATTGTTAACAGGTTGCGTACCCATTTCTAAAGCTTATAAAGGCATTAGTTGGACCAGTGTTGTAATGATTGCTGCTATGATACCCATGGGCATCGCATTACAAAAAACAGGAACCGCTCAAATTATTGCAAACGGGTTAGTAGATTACTTAGGCTCAATACATCCTATAGCACTTTTAGGTGGTGTATTTTTATTAACTACCACATTTAGTCAAGTTATAAATAACTCCGCTACTGCAGTACTTATGGCACCAATTGCCATATTAGCCGCAAGTTCATTAAACCTAAATCCAGAACCATTTATGATAGTTGTGGCGATTAGTGCCTCTACAGCATTTTTAACACCAATAGGCACAACTACAAACGCTATGGTCATGACCGCTGGTGGATATAAATTTATGGATTACCTAAAAGTAGGTGCGCCATTACTCTTTATGTTTTTAATAGTAACTCTAATACTCGTGCCAGTAATTTGGCCATTTTAACACCATATTTCTTATTTAATTATATCAAATGAAATACCTACTAACCGCCATATTACTTACCATCTCAATTTCTAATAGTTATTCGCAAACTAGTCAAGAAGATATGCTAGGTTCTTGGTTCACGTACGCGGGAAACCATAAAATATCTGATAAAATTAGTGCGAGTACCTTGGCTCAATTATGGACGTTCGAGGTTGCAGAAAATTTCAATTTCATTTTAGTTTTTGGCGCTTTAAATTATCAACTAACTCCAAAATTGACTACAACAATAGGCTATGGTTATGGTGATATCGATGGCGGCTTTTATACTGATAAACCGCATACTTATGAAAACAGAGTATTCGAGCAATTTGTCTATAAACACAAAATAGGTAATTTGCCTATAGACCACAGATTTAGAGTGGAACAACGCTTTTTCCATAAATTAGATTTTAAATCAACTTCACATCGTTTACGATATAGATTAGGAACAAAAATCAAATTAAATAAAACCTTATTTATAAGAGTTCACGATGAATTTTTAGCAACGATTGACGATGAAATTATTGATGAAAACAGATTGTATGGTGCATTGGGCATTAACTTATCTAAATCAGTAAATGTGCAATTCGGATATTTAAATAGAAAAATCAAAGGATTGAACTTACACCGCCTTCAAGCAGGTATTTTTATAAAAACCGATCATAGAAAGAAACAAGTAGATTAATAGCAAATCCCTTTAGAGTAAAGTTCAACACGCAAGTACCGAGAATTAAATTTTGATTTTCGGTACTTTTTTATTGATACGTCCAAGCTACAATTCTCGAGATTTTATTCCCTTGCCCCATTGGAATGGTTTTAATATCAGTAGCCCCTAATTTCTTTAACGACACATGCATACCCTTCACTAAGTCTTTTTTAGAAACTAGACTTGTAAACCAATGGCATTTTGTTTTAAACAATGAACTTTCGTAAAGATAATTGTGCAAAAAAGCCTTTTCACCACCTTTATACCAGAGCTCATTATGTGTCCCAGAAAAGTTTCTAACAACCTGTTCACTATCCCTATTTAAACCTTTTAACTTTCTTGAAGTTGCCGCTATAGCTTCATCTTCAGATTTGTGAAATGGCGGATTGCAAATAGCAACCGAAAACGCATCATTCTCAATTAATACTCCTTTCAAAATTTGCGAGGCATCATTTTGCAACCTAAGTTCAATGGTCTTATTCAATTTATTTTTATCTATAATTTTCTGAGCATTTTTAAGCGCTTGGTTATCAATTTCAGTTCCTACAAATTGCCATTGATATTCAGCATGTCCTAAAAGAGGGTAGATGCATGTAGCTCCTGTGCCAATGTCTAAAACTTTAATGTTATCTGCAATTTTTGATGCTTTAAGCAAATCAGCGATATGATGAATATAATCTACTCGCCCAGGTATCGGCGGACATAAATTGGCATCCGGAAATTCCCAAAAGTCAATATTATAATACTTCATTAATAAAGCCGTATTGAGTGCCTTAACCGCTTTAGGATTAGAAAAATCAATTGTTTTGGTCTGGTATTTATTGACAAAAACAAAAGGTAATAAAGGATTATATATTTTCGATAGCGCATCCAAATCATAACCAGATTGATGCTTGTTGTTTGGGTGTAAATGTTGTTTCGGTTTGATATTTATTTAGTCTTAAATTAAACTTTTACGGTCTTCCAATGGCCTTTTTTAAACCATATAATAGCAATTATAGTCATTAATACTTCTCCTAAAGCTACTGCCCAAAATACACCACTAGGGCCACAATTAAAAGTAATAGCCGCAAAATATGCAAAAGGCAATTGCAGTAACCAATAACATACAAAATTGATATACGTTGGCGTTTTAGTATCTCCTGCCCCATTAAATGCATTGATTACAATCATACCAAAGCCATAAAAAATAAACGGTGCCGTCATAATACGTAAACACAAGCTACCATATTTCACAACTTCAGGAGTATCATTAAAAATCTCAATAATTTGTGGTGCAAATAAAAGATATAATACAGAAACAGTACCCATAAAAATTGAGCAATACTTTGAAGTTAACCAAACAGATTGCTCTGCTCGTTCAGGTTTTTTAGCTCCTAAATTTTGACCAACTAATGAAGCCGCTGCACTGCTCATACCCCACGCGGGCATTAACGAAAATAACATCACACGAATAGCAATGGTATAGCCAGCGAGTACTTCGCTTCCAAATTCACTAACAATTCTCATTAAAAACACCCAAGATGAGGTTCCTATCAAAAACTGTCCAATACCTCCTATAGACACTTTAATTAAATTAAGCATAACACCCACACGGATTATCATGTCTTTAATACCAATTTTTATTTTACTGTAACCATAAAACAAAATTGCTAATTGAAATAATACTGCTATTCCACGCCCTATAGTAGTTGCAATTGCAGCTCCTTCAACACCATAAGCAGGAATGGGTCCAAAACCAAAAATAAACATCGGATCTAGGATTATATTTAACCCATTAGATAAAATTAAAACCCACATGGATATTGATGCTTCTCCAGTTCCTCTAAAAATGGCATTAATTAAAAACAACAACATAATAGTTATGTTACCGCCTAAAAGCACTTTAGTATAGCCATAACCCTCTTCTATTAAATCAGGTTCTCCTCCCATTAAACTTAAAAGCTCTTTAGGATAAATAATACCAATTACACTGACTATTGTAGCCACTAAAACACCTAAAAATATAACTTGAACTGCTGCATTTGATGCACCTTTTAAATCTTTTTGTCCTACACGTCTAGCAACAATAGCGGTTGCAGCAATACTTAAACCAATAGCTATGGCATAAATTAAAGTAATTATAGACTCTGTTAATCCAATTGTAGCTACAGCATTTACACTAACTTGAGAAACATACATGATGTCTACTAAAGCGAAAATGGATTCCATGATCATCTCAAGAATCATTGGAACTGCTAACATAAATATGGCGCGCCGAATACTTCCAGAAGTGAAGTCTTTTTGCTTACCTGTAACGGCAATTTTGAAATATTTAATAAATTGTTTTAAGGTGATTTTATTTGATTGCATTAAGAGGGTAATTAAATATAAATCATTACCAAATGCACATAACACTTAGCTTTTGTTTTTCTCGAGAGGAACCTCGATGCTTTACGGAAGTCAAATTAAACAATCATAGGTAACAAATATTGTGAAAATAATTTAAAACAACAAAATAGATTTCTATGAGTTTCCTATCAATTCTCATATATTCGCAAAAAAATTGATGATGTTAAAAGCGGTTATTTTTGATATGGATGGTGTTATTATTGATAGCGAACCTATGCATAATAAAGCCTATCATGATATGTTTGATGAAATTGGTATTGAGGTTTCAACTGAATTATATGAATCCTTTACAGGGCAATCGACCATAAATATATGCAAACGCCTATGCGACCATTTTAATCTCCAGCAATCTCCTGAAACTTTAGTAGCCATAAAACGCAAACACTATAAACACTTCTTTTATAGTAACTCTGATTTAGGACTTATTGATGGTGTTTTGGAATTGATTCAGGATTATTACAATAACGGACTCACTTTAGTTTTAGCATCTTCTGCTGCTATGACCAGCATCAATCAAATTTTTGACCGTTTTGAATTGAACCCATATTTTAAAGCGAAATTTAGTGGTGGGGATTTAAAACAATCGAAACCACATCCAGAAATTTTCATCAAAGCAGCCGAGGCTACAGGTTTTAGAAGAGAAGAATGTATCGTTATTGAAGATTCAACTAATGGTGTTCATGCGGCTCATGCAGCAGGTATTTACTGTGTTGGGTACGATAGTTTTCATTCAAAAAACCAAGATTACTCGATGGCCAACTTAGTTATAAACGATTTTAAGGATATTAGTTATAAAAATATAACTTCTGTTTTTAAATAACTTATTTTAAATCTGCATATTTAGGAGCCGCTATTTTCTTGAGCTTTTTTAATAATATTTTTAAGACGCTCCTTTCTAAGCAAAGCCTCACTTTTCTTTTTGTTTTTCTTTCGAGCCATCAATTTAGAATGCTTCGCTTTATTTTTGGTGTTCTTCTCTCTTCCTGTTTTAGCCATTACAATTGTTTTGTTTTCAACAACTTATTCTGCTCCTCCATCAAGTCGGTGAGCTTCGATAAAAGTTCAATATCCTTTGGAGTTACAACTGTTTCATCTTTGGTATCTTGAGCTCTATTTTTTAATCGATTTAAAAATTTAACCACAATAAATACGGTAAAGCCGATTATCATAAAATCTAACAGAGCTTCTCCTAATGCGCCGTAACCTATAGCAACCACATCTGTTAAAACATTACCTGAATCATCCAATACGGCTTCTTTCAAAATGATTTTTTTATTCTGAAAATTCACACCATCGGTCAATAAGGATAACGGAGGTAACAGTATTTTTTTTACCAAAACATCTATAACTTTATTAAAAGAAGCACCAATTATAATACCAATGGCCATATCCATCATGTTTCCCTTTACTGCAAACTCTTTAAATTCTTTGAATAGTTTCATATGCTTTACTTTTTTATTAATTGCAGTGCAAAGATATTAGTTTGTAATTGGCATTGTAAAATCCTAACATATAAAATTAGGTGCCATGTGTATTACTTCATAAGTTAATATTATAAATTATCATCATATTTACTAATAATTTTATTTATTAGCTTTTTAGATTATATTTATAATTATTAGTTTTTTAGCTAATATTTTTGATTATTTCAATTATAATAACTAATTTTGAAAGTATCATATACCAAATCATGACCAGTATAATAACAGGCGATATCATCAATTCTAAAGAAAGTTCACCTAAACTTTGGCTAAATGCGCTTAAAACAATTTTAAATAGTTTTGGTAATACGCCACAAACTTGGGAAATTTATAGAGGCGATAGTTTTCAACTCGAAGTGCAACCCCAACACGCCTTAAAAGCCTGTATGCTTATAAAAGCCACCATAAAACAATTTGACAATATTGACGTTCGTCTCGCCATTGGCATCGGCGAAAAAACATTCCAATCCAATAATATTACGGAATCTAACGGCAGTGCCTTTGTGTATTCTGGCGAGTGTTTTGAAAGTCTTAAAAAAACAACTTTAGCCATAAAATCAAATAACGAATTGTTTGATACCACCATAAACCTCATGCTCGATCTCGCTCAATTAACCATAAACAATTGGTCTAGCACCTCGGCAATTCTTGTAAAAACCACTTTAGAAAATCCCGATTTAAACCAAAATCAAATCGCCAACATTTTAGAAAAAACACAAGGCAATATTAGTCAAGGCCTTAAACGAGCAGGATTTGATGAGATTTTAAAACTCTTAAAGTATTACCAAAACCAAATACAAACCCTATGTTAACCTTAGCCATCAAACTAATTCTTGCCCACGTTATAGGCGATTTTGTGCTTCAACCCAACACATGGGTACTGCATAAAGAAACCCACAAACACAAATCGAAGTTTTTGTATTGGCATATTTTAATTCATGCCCTAACGCTTATTGTGGTGTTGCAATTTCAATTTAAATATTGGTTAGCGCTTATTATAATCCCCATTTCGCATTACATTATCGATGTTATTAAACTCCACCTCAACAGCAAATTCAATAAAAGGCTCTTATTTGGTTTAGATCAACTCGCACACCTTATCATCATTGCGTTGGTCATTCAAATTTACGAATCGTACCAAATCAATTTCAACCTACTATTCGCTCCAGAAACCCTATTATTCCTCACCTGTATCATAGGTGTAACCAAAGTCTCATCGATTATCATGAAAACCATCATTTCCAAATGGGATTTAACCGAATACAACAAAGAAGCTACCCTCGAAGACGCCGGCGCATACATAGGCATCCTCGAGCGCCTTTTAGTTTTCATATTCATCATCACTAACCATTGGGAAGGAGTCGGCTTTCTAATCACCGCCAAATCCGTTTTCCGTTTCAGCGATTTATCAAAAGCCAAAGACCGCAAACTCACCGAGTACATCCTCATCGGTACCCTTATCAGTTTCGGTTTAGCCATCGCCTTCGGTTTGGGTTACGAATATGTTTTAGGAATAATAACAACGTAGATCTGGGCGCCTGCCTGCCGGCAGGCAGGTTACCGCAAGGGTCGGGCTTTCCGTTACAAGTCCTCGTTCGTACCTCGCTGTGGGCTTTCCTCTGCAATCCCTAACGCGATCTAGCCATTAGCCATAATTTAATTAATATTTATTGCAGCACAAAACATTAAATCGGTAAAAAGACGACACCCATATCAATTCATAGAATTGAAAGTCAAGGCGCAGAATAGATGAAGAAAAGCTCCGAAAAAAGGAGAACGAACGTTCGACACGGAGTTTTCAAATCGGTTTTCAGTATTCACTGAAAAATTCCTTGGCTTGACCTTGATTTTTTGGTTCGTTTTGTATCAAGACAAAATGAACGCATAGAAGCGTTTATTCAAATTCTACGCGAAGAATTTATATACTTATTTCTTATAATACTTCGCATAGCCACGATACCCAAAGAAGCCTAAAATAGCGACTAGCACACAAGCAATAGTAATAAATTTAACACTTACTATTTGGTCACCACTCGCATAACTATGCAATCCGGCTAGGTAGAAATTCACACCAAAATAGGTCATTAAAATACTAGCAAACGCCACAATAGACATCAAGTTAAAAAACCATCGTCCGCGTAATCCAGGAACCAAACGCATATGTATCACAAAAGCATAAATCATAATACTTATAAGTGCCCAAGTTTCTTTTGGATCCCAGCCCCAATAGCGTCCC
Source organism: Algibacter luteus (assembly GCF_030344935.1). Taxonomy (NCBI): domain Bacteria; kingdom Pseudomonadati; phylum Bacteroidota; class Flavobacteriia; order Flavobacteriales; family Flavobacteriaceae; genus Algibacter; species Algibacter luteus. Next base: position 2,814,655 of record NZ_CP128313.1, read on the forward strand.
CAACTTTCATTAGCCCACATACCGCCTAAAAAATTCCCAATGGTAAGCATCACCAAACCAACCGTTAACGCCATTTCGTTTATAATGGTTAATTCTTTAATGTTTAAATCCATTTTGGCTTTATTCTTTTTGGTGGTAAATATCATTAAGAATAAGGATACAATACCTAAAATCATACCCAAGGTAAACGGACCGTAACTTGCAACAATCACCGCTACATGAATCATTAACCAATAACTATTTAAAACCGGTTGCAGATTTGCAATTGCAGGATCCATCCAATTCCAATGTGCAATCATTAAAATCATGGCGGTAACAAATGCGGTTGCGGCAATGGTTAAATCGCTTTTTCGCCCAAAGGCTAATCCAAAAAACATGGTTGCCCAAGCCACGTAAATCATAGACTCGTAGGCATCACTCCAAGGTGCATGGCCCGAAATGTACCAACGTGCAATTAACCCCGCTGTATGCAATACGAACAAGCCTAAAACCACAAATTTTAAAACAGTAACAGACACATTTACAAACTTGCGCTTGTCATTAAATATTTGCATAATTAATAATACAAACAGCAAAGTTCCAGCATATAAATACCAGCTAAAGAGCTTCTTAAAAATATCGTATTTGTTATAAAGCACTTCGGCTTTAACTTTTTCGTCGCTCAGCATCACTTCGCTACCATAACGGTGTTGGGTTTTGGTGAAAGCTCCTAAAAGCTTTTCAGCTTCCGAAAAATCGCCCGTTTGTTTGGCCTGATTTAAGGTATATAAATACGCTCTAAATCCATTTTTTATAAAATTAGCATACAACGAATCCGTTACTTTCGAGGCGTCTCTTTTAAAATCGAAGTTTGAAATCCACTTGTTATTTTCATCATCAGGAATTGGGAAAATCTTCAAGGACATCCCTTCTATCGTATTATACAACAAGTTAACACGTTGGTCGGTTTCTTTAAATTCCTTTTGAAACCCATTTGGTATTTGTGCTTTATAAGCTTCATCTAAATAAGGCGCTAATTTATACGCTCCTTGATTAGAAAAGAAATCGGCCAATGGCACATATTTCACTTCCTTATCAACACCAATAAGCTTTCTAATAGAATCGCCTTTCTTAGGTTTTAAGTAAATAATAGGCACATTGTACCAAAGCATCGGACTTTCTTGAATGGATAAAAAAACTTGGTTTGCATCAAATTCTTCATAAGTGTCATTCTTGCTTAATTTTCTCAGCATTTCTGATGCAAAAGTATTTACAGGCATCATTCGTCCGCTTAAATCCTGAATCACCAAATGCCCAAATTTATCGGCATGTGCTTTTGGTGTGATATTCGCTCTTAAAATAGAATCGATTTGCGCTTTTGTTGGTGCCGTATGGTCGTGACCATCGCCTTCATAATGTTCTTGAGCAAAAGCTCCTAAACTCGCAAATAATAAAAAGATGCTCAGTACTTTTGCTTTTTTGTTTTTAACACTTTCCAAATGACGCTTTAAATCGCCAAAACGTGAGTGCTTAGAAAATAAAATAGCCATTAAACCAAAGTACAGCATCATATACCCAATGTAGGTAATTAAGGTACCCCAATAATCATGATTTACAGAGAGAATAGTTCCTTTTTCATCTGGGTCGAAACTCGATTGAAAAAATCTGTAACCATCATGATCCAGAATATTATTCATATAAATTTTATAGTCGTAGTTTTCAGAGCGCTCATCTAAAACCGTTACTTCACTAGAATATGCCGAATAACCACGTTCGGTTCCTGGGTAGCGTTCTGCTTCAAAATCGTTTAATTTTAACGCAAAAGGCAACTCTAAAATTTTCGAGCCATATTTAAATGCCAAATCGAGTCCGCCAACTTGTATCTGTTTAAAATTACCGTTAATACCTTTACCTCCCAATAACCCTACACGTTTCGTTTCACCACCAGTAGTAACGTTTAATACCACACCATCGGCATCATTTTTTAGGAGTTGTGATTTTTGAACCACATCAAAAACACCTTTAACTACAGGTTTTGGAAATACCATTTGCATATTACCAATAACATATCTAGAACGGAGATAAAGCGGCTGTAAACTATCGGCAACCAATTTACCTTGTGCCCGAGTTGCCATGGTCATGTATTCACCCTCAAATGGTGAATTAATACTTAGCGAATCACCTTGAAAAGTAATATTTATAGCCCCATCGGTTGGTTTGTTTAAAGCAAAAAGCACATTGTGAATACTTTGCACCTGCCCTACTTTTAAGAAGTGATTGTGGGGTCCGTTTTGTCCTGCCTCTACAACTTTTAAATATTCCTCGCCATTGTCGTCTGGGATAATATCTTCTTCAGCCCCAACAATAAATTTCTCGAGTTCGATAGTTACGGGTTGCTGATCGTATTTGGTTTCTATTTTAAAATCGTTTTCTAAGCGTCCTGAAAAATCAACTTCGCGCTCAATTGGTAAACGCTGTGGTACGCCGTCTATCATATAATCGCCATCAATGAAAGCGGTGATGTATGTTTTTTGAGATAAAAAAGTGTTTTCTGAAGCGCCCTCGCGAATGGCCATCATGCCTTCAAAACTTGCATAACGTGTAATAAAAGCCCCTAAAAGAATAAAAATAAAGGCTAAATGTAAAATGAAAGTAGCCCATTTTTCTTTTTTGTACAGCCTGAATCTGAAAATATTACCCGTAAAATTAATAACGAAAAATACCATGATAGCCTCGAACCACCAAGCGTTATAGATTAAATTTCGAGTGTATGGCGTTGGCGATGTTTCTTGTCCTGCATCTAAAATGGTTCCTGTTGCCATAGCAGCAGCAAACACAATAAATAAAACGGCAGTAAGTTTGGTAGAAAATAAAATATTGGCGAGCTTTTTTTGCATAATCAGTACCCTTTATTAAGGTTTTGCAAATTTAAGGATTAATGTTTATTAAGAAGTGTTAAAGTATTTAAAAAGTTGATTGAAATTTTGAAGTTTGAAGCCATCACTTGAAACAAAATGACCACTGTTTTACGATTGACTTGTTCTGGCTTCAAAAATTTTTAAATACAAAAAAGTGCCCATTTTTCTGGCGCGACGTTTGGCATTTTCGGCGTTCTCGCCTTCAAAAAGTTCATCGATGGTTTGGAACCATAAGTTTAACCACAAGCCAAAGTGTAATTCGGTGATGCTGTGGTTGTTTTCTTTATCGACTTTTACATGCACCTCTAAAGGGTCGCCTTTATAGCGTTGTTCTAATCTACGAGTCATAAATAAGCTGGATTCCCAAAAGGTGGTCAGTCGGTCTAGATGCGCATCCCAATCTTTAATGACGTCGTTAAAAAACGGACCTAAAACCTGATCTGCTCTCACTTTTACGTAAAAAGAGGAGACTAAAAGATGGACATCGTCGCGGGTTTTGAGATCGTTTTTCATGATACACAAAAGTACGCTATTTTAAAGATTTAAGGCATGAATTGATACGATAAAACTCAAAGTTTTAACCTGAGATAGAGACCAAACAAAGCTGCAAAAAAGGCACGTTGCGAACCGTTGCGCAAGGGATAGCAACGAAAAGCCCACAGGGAGGCACGACCGAGGACTTGCAGTGAATAGCCCGACCCGATAGGGATGCGCCCAAAAATTAATAATTCTGCGTTTTATTTGATAATTCATTAGTATTTTAGCGCTATGATTTCAGTAGTAATTCTGGGTGCTGGAAATGTAGCGACCCATTTTTTTAAGGGCTTTGAAAAAGCAAAAGACATTAGCGTTATACAATGGTATAACCGCAGTTTGGCGGCCATAAAACCGTATGCTAACGCTGTAGAAATTACCGACGATATAAGTGCTTTGAAAGCGGCCGACGTTTATATTTTGGCGGTTAGCGATGATGTTATTGCCGAGGTTTCTCGCCAAATTCCATTTGATGATAAATTGGTGGTGCATACCTCTGGAAGTGTGAGTGTTTACGATTTGGATAAAAAACACAAACGCGGGGTGCTATATCCGCTACAGAGTTTAAGTAAAAATGCCGAAGTTGATTTTGCCAATGTGCCTATTTGTATTGAAACGATTGATAAAAAAAGTTATCCGGTTTTAAAGCAACTGGCGCGGAGTTTAGGCAGCCCAACCAAGCGCATTAATAGCGACCAAAGGCGCGTGTTGCATCTGGCGGCTGTTTTTGTGAATAATTTTACCAATCAGCTTTACCGTATTGGGCACGAAATTACCGAACACGAAGGTGCGGAATTTGATTTGTTGAAGCCACTAATTCTGGAAACTGCTAAAAAAGTGCAAGAGATGTCGCCTTACAAAGCACAAACCGGACCCGCAAAACGTAACGATAAAAAAACGATTAAAAAACACCTAAAACTTTTAGAAAACGAGCAACATAAAGCCATTTATAAATCTCTTACCGAATCTATTATACAAACCCATGGAAGAAAAAAGTTATAAAGAATATTTAGAGCACATTACCACATTTATTTTTGACGTTGATGGCGTTTTAACCGACGGTTCGGTAACGGTAACGACCACTGGCGAGATGTTACGAACCATGAATATTAAAGATGGCTACGCGCTAAAAACGGCGGTAGATAAAGGTTATCATGTTTGTGTGATTTCTGGCGGTACGAATCCGGGTGTGAAAATCCGGTTGCAAAATTTAGGTATTGAAGATATTTACTTGGGCGCTTCGAATAAAATAGAGCAGTTGGATGATTACTTTCAGAAAAAAGGCATCAAATCTGAAAACGTCTTGTATATGGGCGATGACATTCCTGATTATCCTGTAATGAAAGGCATAGGCTTACCCTGTTGCCCGCAAGATGCAGTGCCTGAAATTAAAGAAATATCGAAATACATATCACATAAAAAAGGTGGTAAAGGTGCTGCCAGAGATGTGATTGAGCAGGTCCTTAAAGTACAAGGAAAATGGAACGGTAATTATAGTGCAAATTACGATTAGAATTTAATTTGGCACGAAACAAACGCAGACATAGCACCGGATTTGGATACATTGGTTTTGGAAATAACCAACAGGTATTTAATCAGTCTACCCGTAAAGCATTTTCGTCGCTAAAAGAAAAACTAAACCGAGAAACACATTACCACCATCAAGTCGATTTCTTGCACAAAACACTTACCAAAGCAGAGAAACAAGCCATAAAAAATAACATTAAAAAGCAGGAACAATTAAGAACCCGAAAAACCATTATTGTTTTTGTGCTGCTCGCCATTCCTGTGGTTTTTTTCTTTAAGTTTTTTATTGATAAACTAGCTTCTAATTTTTAAAATTTGAATGTTTTAAACCTCATACGTTGGAAAAATTTAATGATGATTGCCGTCGTGCAATTACTCATTAAATATGCACTTTTAGAACCTTTTGGTGTGCAAACGACTTTAGATGGTTTGGGGATTTCATTGTTAATTTTAGCCACAGTGTGTATTGCGGCTGCTGGAAATATCATTAACGATATTTATGATGTAGAAACCGATACCATCAATAAACCCGACCGCATGATTATTGGCAAATCGATTTCAGAAAAAACAGCCTTTAATGCTTTTATTGTATTGAATATCATTGGTGTTGGCATTGGGTTTTACTTATCGCATCGGGTTGGTAGAGCGCCTTTCTTTTCCATATTCGTTATTATTTCCATATTGCTTTATGTGTATGCCTCGTATTTAAAACGCAGCATTTTAATTGGCAATCTGGTGATTTCGGCATTGGTGGCTTTAAGTTTAATTATTGTTGGGGTTTTTGAACTCATTCCTGCCATGACACCCACAAACCAAGAAACTCAAGTCGTGTTTTTTAAAGTAATTTTAGATTACGCCCTTTTTGCATTTGGTATAAACCTATTGCGCGAAATCGCTAAAGACATTGAAGATATTGATGGCGACTATAAAGCCGGCATGAATACCTTACCCATTGCCATTGGAAGAGAACGTGCTAAAAACATCCTTACGGTGCTCAATTTTATTCCGCTGGCAGCCCTTGTGTATTACGTAATTACAGACCTGTATAAGCAACCTGTAGCCGTGATTTATTTTTTAGTTTTTATTGTGGGGCCGTTGCTTTACATCACCGTAAAAACTTTTGGTACCAAAACAAAAAAAGACTTTAAGCATTTAAGCCTCATGTACAAATTGGTGATGCTTTTCGGGATGTTGTCGTTGTTGTTTTATTTGTTTATTTTGTAGAAAAGTAAATGTTGCCTTCGGGTGCAAATTAGCAAACACAAACAAAGATTATAAACCCAAATATGCTCAAAGAAAAACTTAAAAACCACCGTATTATTCTCGCTTCAGGATCACCGCGCAGGCAGGAGTTTTTCAAAAATTTAGGTCTCGATTTCGAAATTCAACTCAAACCCGTCGTTGAAGAATACCCACCGCGACTAACCCATGCTGAAATTAGCGACTACCTCGCCCAACTTAAAGCCTTACCGTTTAAAGAAGCCTTACAACCCAAAGACATTTTAATTACCAGCGATACCATCGTATGGCACAACAACACCGCTTTAGGAAAACCACGAGAAGAACAAGAAGCCTATGCCATTTTAAAATCGTTAAGCGATGCCACTCACGAAGTGATTACTTCGGTTTGCTTTACCAGTTTGGGTTACGAAAAAACCCTGAACAATATCACAAAAGTGACCTTCAAATCCTTAACCGATGATGAAATCTGGCACTACATCAAAACCTATAAACCTTTTGATAAAGCAGGCGCCTATGGCATTCAAGAATGGATAGGACAAATAGGCGTTACCAAAATTGAAGGCTCATATTTCAATGTGATGGGTTTACCCGTTCATCTTGTTTACAAAACGTTAAATACCATTGCAGAAACAACTTAGGGTTGTAATTTTATGGTATGCAAATTATGAACAAATTAGTAAAAGTCTTAAAAGCCGAAATCATCCTTTGGGTTATTATTGGTGTGTTGTTATTACTGGCATCTTGCCAAAACAATACCAAAGCTGCACCCGTTGCGATACATACCATGAGTAATATCGTAACGCCTAAAGCGGAAGCCAAACAAAAAACCTCACCAGAGTTTAAAGCCTATTGGTATGCCGGAGAAGCCGAATTATCATCTTATAAATTAGAGCAAGCACGCTATGGCGAATTGCGCGAAGGTACTGCTGTTATGGTGTATGTTACCGAAGATTTTCTTCCAGACGTGCAAGTTAAAGCCAATAACTCGAGCAAATCAAACATACCTGTTTTAAAACTCAACGCCACTAAAAATTTCAACACCGGTATTTATCCGTATAGCATCATGCAAAGTACCTTTTACCCTGTGGCTAATAATCAACACGCGCTAAAAGTGTCAAGTTCCATACAAGAATGGTGCGGACACGTGTACACCCAACTCAATAACCGCAACGAGTTCGAAATCATGTCGCATTCCTATTTCGAAGGAGAAGCCGACCAACATTTCAAACTCGATAAAACCATTCTGGAAAACGAATTATGGACCCAATTGCGTATCAATCCGCAATCCTTACCCACTGGGAATTTAAAAATCATTCCAGCACTAGAATTTCACCGTTTGCGTCATGTGCCCATAAAAGCCTATGAAGCTACTGCAACTTTACAAGCCAATACCTATACCATAAATTACCCAGAATTAAACCGTACGTTGGCTATCACCTTCAATCCTGAATTTCCTTATGAGATTTTAGGTTGGGAAGAAACCTCAAAAAGCGGTTTTGGTAATAGCACCACAACATTAACCACCAAAGCCACCAAACTTAACACCATAAAATCGGCTTACTGGCAAAAAAACAGCAATAAAGATGAAGCTTTAAGAGACCTGCTTCAATTAAAATAATAAGTTTTCAAATTGCTTTTCAGTCTCAATTTAGCTTGTATCTTTGCATCGAAATTTAACAACATCCGCATGTTATTAGAAACTTACCAAACCGAGCTTATCATTACAGGCTTTGTATTACTCACCTTACTCATCATAAGGTTTATCACCAATTTCACCATAAGTAAGGTGGCCAGAAAAAATGGCATTAACGAGGCACGTATCCGTCTTATTCGCAGGTATGTTACCGTAACCCTTTTTATCATCGCTTTGGTTATCGAATCTTTTGTGTTTGGTGCCAATTTTAAAGATTTAGCGGTTCTCTTTTCATCGGTATTCGCCATTATAGGTATTGCCATGTTTGCCATTTGGTCTATTTTAAGCAATGTCACTTCAGGAATCATCATGTTTTTCTCGTTTCCTTATAAAGTAGGCGATAAAATATGCATTCACGATAAAGATTTCCCACTAGAAGCCATCATAGAAGATATTCGTGCCTTTCAATTGCATTTACGTCTCGAAAATGGCGATTTAGTAACCTATCCAAACAACCTTATTTTACAAAAAGCGGTAACGCTTGTAGAGAAAGATGCTATCGAAGAATTCATCGAAGATGATGGTGAAGCTGTATAAAATATTCCATATATTTAAGAGGTGAAACACACAGCATGAAAAAACCTAAGAAGCATAAATCTAAAAAACTCGTTGGTCAAATACCAGGAAGCGCCATCTATACCGGCGAAAAATCTACCCTAAAACTCTTCATCGAGTCTTTCGATTATAACAAGCAGCAGTGCAAAGAAAAAGAACTTCGCGATGTCGAAGAAAGCTTCGGTTTTAAATTCTCAGACACCGTAACATGGCTTAATATTAATGGTTTAAACCACGTTGCCGAAATAGAAAAACTAGGCAAACATTACGAGTTACACCCATTGGTAATAGAAGATATTGTAAACATCTCCCAACGCCCAAAAATAGACGAATACGAAAACTACCTCTTTGTAGTTTTAAAAATGCTGTATTACGATACCGACGAAAAAATCGTATCAGAGCAAGTCAGTTTTGTGTTGGGTAACAATTACGTGCTCTCGTTTCAAGAATCAGAAGGCGATGTGTTCGATGCTGTGCGCGACCGCATCCGCCAAGGTAAAGGGCGTGTGCGCGATATGGAATCCGATTATTTACTCTATGTATTAATCGATGCCATTGTCGATCATTATTATAGCGTTATCGATACCTTAAGCGATAAAATCGAAAATTTTGAAACCGCCATTTTCTCGGGCCATGTCGATGACGATATTAGCCAAAACATACAAAACCTAAAACGCGAAATCCTACGGGTGCGTAAAGCCATATTCCCACTTCGCGAGGTCATTAACCGTATCGAAAAAAACGATAACAAACTCATACAACCAAGCACCCTCACCTTTTACCGCGATGTGTACGACCACCTCATCCAAGTCTCAGAAAACATCGATATTTACCGCGAAATGATTTGGAGTTTAATGGATATGTACATGACCACCATAAGCAATAAAATGAACGAAGTCATGAAGGTCCTCACCATTATGGCATCCATTTTTATCCCGCTCACCTTTATAGCGGGCATCTACGGCATGAATTTCGAGTACATCCCAGAACTCCAATACAGATACTCCTATTTCATCCTTTGGGGCGTTATGGTGGTGCTGTTTATAAGCATGCTGTTTTATTTTAAACGCAAAAAGTGGCTATAAAGCTTTAGTTTTTGGGCGGCTACCACAAGGGTCGGGCTTTCCGCTATATCTTTTTTATACGTCATAGCGAGGAGGAACGACGCGGCTATCTGCTAAGTTAGAGTTCTTAATAAGGTGTGTTTTTCATCTTTCAAAAAAAGGATGCCACTGCAATCCCTAGCGCGGGTTTATAACTCCAATTGAAGTTTAAAATTTTCAGTTTATTTTTTGCGTTTCACTTTGTGTTTGTGGGAAAAATTGACGAAATTCGTTTTGCTAATTAAATCAAATTTTTATTTTATTTATAAAAAGCTAATTATTGAATTCCCTAAAATGACGAACAAAGCAAACGACTTTTTATTAATTTAATTCTTAAATGAATTTAACAAGCTAAAATTAGATATAACTGAATGCTAAAAAGACTTATTATATTAAACTCTGACATCTACTCAAAAGCAGATATAGAACTTGACAATTGTAATTCTCTTCAAATTGTAGGACCAAACAACATCGGAAAAAGTACGCTGATTTACGCTCTAAACTTTCTATTTATAATTGATGGAAGAGAAATGACTTTTAGCGGAAATCGAACAGGAGACAAAACTACTTTCAACCATTATTTCCCTTCAATAAATTCTAGTTTTATAATCTTTGAAATCTTCAAAAATCGCTACTACTCTATTTTGGTAAAGAAAAATGCCGAAGGCAATTTAGATTACTATAAAATTGATAGCGAATACAAAGAGGAACTTTATTTTATGGAAACTGCTAATGGTCAAAAAATTAGAAAATTTGACTCATTGCTATCTGAATTTGCTACAAATGGAATAGAACATAGCAAATTCTCTAATCGTAGAGACGTTTTTAATTTTGTATACCAAAAAGGAAAAAGAAACAACGGAGTTGTTTGGCTAAATCAAAGCGTAAATCAAGATGGACGTGGTATTAGCAATAATTTTTCTAAAATCTACAAATACTTAATAAACTCAAAATTAATCAATAACGATTCCCTTAAAGAGTCTTTAATTATAGCAGATAACAAAGAAAATGAGAGTGTTTCTTTTTCAAAGAAAAATCAAAAAGACATTCAAACTTTATTAAAACACAATCGAGACATAAAAGTTATCAAAAGCATTCAACGTAGCTTTTCTGATTTCAAGGAATTGGTAAATCAATACAAAGGAAAAAGTGCCATTCTATCTGAATTTATTTTTGCTTTTAACCAACAATATTCTTCTTTATACTCTGAGCTTGGTACTTCAGTTTCTAAAATGAAAACCGAAAGAGCCGAAAAACGAACTCACTTAAATGAAACACTTAATCCAAAAGAAAAAGAATTAAATCAACTTATTGGAAAAATCACCAATCAAATTGAACAGAAACAAAAAGATTTAGATTCAAAAGAGAAATTAGTGCTTGAAATTAAAGCTTTTGAAGATTTACAATTTCTAGAGCAGTCTTTTCAAAACTTAGACAAAGACAGAAAAAACATTGAAAGTCAAATAACTTTAATAGAAAACCAAAATCTCAGTAGCAAAGAAATTGAAAGTAATATCCAAAAATCTGAATCTAAAATTTCAAGAATTAAAAATCAAGTTGATAGCTATTCGTACCAACTAATTCATCAAATTTCAGATAACCAAAAAAATAAAGAATTACTAAATAGAATCCTTTCAACAGATATAACAAGTTTATCTTCCGACAATATTTCAGTAAAAATCAAGCAAACAGAAAACTTGATGAAATTATTTGATGGTGCTATTGAGTTGCCAAATGATTTTAAAGGAAAACCAATAGAATCTATTGAAGAATTAAAAAAACAAATCAAGCAACTAGAGAAAGAAAAAGAAATAAATGACAAGCTATTACCTATAGCCAAAGATTTAGAAAAACACAGAAAGGATTTAGCAGATATAAACTTTAAAATCAAAACTTTAACGGAAAAAACTCATAAACTGAAACAACTTCCAACTCTTGAAAAAGAACTTGAAGCTCTTAAAGTGGAATTTGAGAATCTAATAAAACAAAAAGAACAATCAACTAAAGACGTTAAGTTAATTGATGAAGAAATCAGAAAACTTAACGAGACTATTGAACAAGCGAGTAAAGAGATATTTAAAAAAGAAAAAAGAATTGAAGAAATCCAAACTTGGAAAGTAGAACTTGAACAACTTGGAATTAAACCTATTGAATATCAATCAACAGATTCACTTGACAATATTTACAAAAACCTCAAAAGAAACTTTGAAGAAAGAAGAGAAATCAAACTCAAAAAGGATAGTTTATTTGAACGCTTAAAACTAAAAACAGAAACATCTTTCGCTAACGAAACTGATTTTATTAAACACGTTGATTCTGAATTAGTAACATTGGAAGACAAACAAAAGGCAATTGATGGTTTGCTTAAAAATATATCAACCCAATTTGCAAATCCATGTCGTACAATTTATTCAAGATTTGAAGAATTTAACTCATTCATTACAAATCAATTCAATTCGAAAATTAAGAAAATAAAAATCTCTGATATTGATACCTTAAAAATTGAAATTGTAGAGAATGAGAAACTTATTAAGGACTTAAATAAAATCATTCAAATTAGAGATTTAACATCAGAATTAATTTTTGATGACCAATCAGAAAATCTAAACACACTTAATAAATATTTAGATAATCAAACCACAATTACATTTAATGATTTATTTGATATTAAACTTCACCTACATAAAAAAGGACAACACAAAGTTGTTGACCTAAAAAATCAAATTGAATCTGATGGTACAGATAAAATGATTCGTTTGGTTCTAATTATGTCTATTATTAATCAAATAGTTGTAAAAGATGATGAAAACAAAATTGTCCTATTTGTTGATGAAATTGGAACTATTGACGAAGCAAACAGAATTGAAATATTAAACTTTTGTAAAGAACATAATTTTATACCAATTTCAGCTGCACCACTTCATCCTTATGATGGTTTTGACAAATACTATTTAGTCAGAAGAAACAAAGGTAAAATCGTGGTTAGCGAGAAGAATGGAAATGTCATATTAAGAAAACCGATTGAAGTGTAATGAAAGAAGTTGACTTCAAAACATATAAACTATTATTTGAAAGCAAATCAGTTTCAAAATCAGCAATTCCTAAAAGCGTTTTAAAATCTGATACTTTTCAAAACTTGCTTCGTGCTGAAATTTTAGAATCTTTAAAACTTGGAAGAGGTTTTAAAATTAAAGTCGTTAAAGAAAATGAATTTGAAAAATTTTTTAAAACATCATTTCCAGAACAAAACGTTAGTAAAAGCAAATCAGGAAATATTAAAAAATATAGAAACTCAAAAGCAACAAAAATTGATAATAGCCCAATTTTCTTGTTAAGAGGTTTTAATTCAGTTAAGATAAACAATCAACTTGTAGATATTAAAAAACAAACTCTTGATTTTGGTTTATTTTCTGTAATTCCTAATTCAATTATTGCTGATAACATCTGTTTTGTAGAAAATTTAGAAACTTTCTTAAATGCGGAAAAACTCTTAGGTAACAAATATTTGTACATACATAAATATGGTAGAATCGGAAAAGAATCAATTTCAAAAATTAGAGCAAAGGAAGTTTTAGTCTTTGTGGATTTTGACTTTAATGGGCTTGATGAATATTTACGAATAAAAAAAGTCTTTACTAATGCTAAATTGTATTTGCCATCCAATTACAACGAACTTTTCGACAAACATTCAGCATCGTTAAAAGGAAACAAAGCTAAAATGAGCAATCCTGTAAAAAATTCAAAAGATTCAATCGTTATTCAAATTAGAGAACAAGTTGCTCGTACAAATAGATTTTTAGAACAAGAAATTTTAATCAATGTTTAAGTCAGAACCAAAAACCATATTACAATTTTTGGCAACTCATTTTGACTTGCTAAGGCAACTCTTTGACATACAAGTTAAAAATGAAATTATCTTGAAAAGTCAAGTTTCTGAAGCACTTATCGAATTTGGAAGTGATATTGAGAATCAGCTTTTTGAACACAAATTACTTGTTGAACAAAATGATGATTATGTAATTAATGAACCTTATTTCGTTTTATTTGAGTTTGTTCTTCAACAATTCAAGCCGTTACTTCCAGAAGAGATTGAAAAATTTGGTCAATCTATCAGAACTTTGTTTTTAAATATAAAAGAAGGTATCAATCAGGACAAAAACATTCTGCTGGATAGAATTGAAGCTTTGGCAAACGAGATTAAGAAATTTTCAAATGCAGTTACAAATAATACAATAAGTCTCTTAAATGAATCTAGAGAACTAAAAGCAAATACTCGAAAAATTGAATATCAAGAAAAAGTACAAAAAGCTAGGTATTTAATTGATTATTATATTATTCCACTAAACACAATTTTAGATACAAATCATTCTCAATCAATTTATAATGAACTACTAAATATTTCTCAATTTTCAAATAACAAACGTTTTGATTATACAGACGAAAGCATAAGAAGACAGTTCGAAAAACTTTATAATCTGTTAAGGCAAGTAGTAAAAGATATTAGTAAACAGTCTTCAATCTTAAGCAATGAACTTTTACCTCTTATAGATAGAATTAGAACAGAAAGTGAATATTTACAAGGTTTTCACTTATACTTAACAAACGGAAATTGCTATAAAGGAATTAAACCACCAGAGCTTTTCAATACAACACGAGATAATCTCTATAATCCGTTTATTTACGAAAACACAAAAGAATATTTTGACCAATTTAAAAATGAAGAAGATGTCTTTATTGAAGAGGAAACTGATATTGCAGAGCAATGGATTTTCAATAAAAGTGAGTACAAATCTCAGTTAAACTCTAAACTTCCCATTGACGACTTTTTTACTTGGTGCAAAACATCACTTGAAAACGAAAACAAAAACTTTGATTTTGACAACTACTTTATGGTTACCAGTTTAATCTTTGAAGAAGATTATGAAGTGCAGCAGGACAAAGAGAATCGAAATATTTCCTTTAAAACAGAACAAGGAGAATTGATAATGCCAAAACTTAAAATCGCGAAAAAAGAAAATGTATCCGAATAAACATAAACAAATAGTTACATCTTTGATGGATGGTAGATTTATAACCATTGACGAGTCTTACTTTGATATCGTAAAGGATAATCAAGATTTCTATGCTGAGTTTTTTGATAAGTCGTTTGGTTTTGAATTAAAGAACACACAAGAGTTTTATTATCTAATTTCAGAAGAAACAAATGAAAACACTTCTCGTGATATAAGCATATTTTTTTCAATTTTCTGTTATGAACTAGATAAAGACGGAAAGAATTTTATGGATGAATTAGGGTTTTCGGACTTTCACATTGACGAAATAGTCGATTATATAAAAAACAGCTCTTGGACTGATATTGTGAAATCTAACAAGCAATTGAATGATGCAGATAGTATTAAAAGGTTAGTTGGTTCTACTATGGTAAAAAGAAATATAGCAGTTAAACATTCAGATGACAACTATTCATTTACAAAAGCATATAAATTATTTATTGATTTTGCGCGTGAATTGATAAAATCTGAACCGAATAATGCCAACGCTTAAAGCTATGCATATTTACAATTCGCTACAACTGAAACAAAAGCCAAAAATTGCAAAAGAATAAGTCTTTGCAATCAATAGCACTGGTTTTTAACTCAAATTTAAGCTTCAATTTTTAAATTTCACTTTGGGTTCGTGGGAAAAATTTGCTATTTTCGTTTAGCTTCTGATATAAAATATTAAAACGATTTCATATCAGGAGTATAGCCCACAATTAGACAAAAAATCAAGTGAAGAAATTACCAGTAGATTTAAAGGTTTTAAAGCGTATTGGCGAAAGGCTGGATTCTTTAATGAAAGACGCCTACACATCTGTTGAGATTAGGTCTAATGAATTATATGAATACGCAATTAAAGACAAATATCTATCTTCAAAATTTTATAATCAAAGAGAATTTAATCAATTTTTAAGAAAGCAACACGACAAAGGCTATCTTAAACAGATTATTCCAAATTGCAGAGTTGACGATACAAATAGAGATTTTTTTCAGTGGCATTTTAGAAAAAAAAGCCAACCCAAAAAAGAAAATAAAGTTACCAGTGGAATTAATGGAAATTACATCCACTTTAGGAGTAATTTAAATATTCAAACTTCGGATAATACTTTTGTTCGGTCAGAACAGGAAAAAATGATTTATGAAAGTTTGATTAAGCACGAGGAATTAAATATTGTTTATGACTATCCTTTGGTTTATAATGGTAAAAGAAAAAATGTTGATTTTTTTATTGAGAATCTTAGAGATAATACAGAATATTATTGGGAACATTTTGGAATGACAAATGACGAAGGTTATTTATCTAAAATACCAAAAACCATAAACTGGTATCAAAATGCTGGATTTAAAAATATTGAGGAAGAAAACGGAAATTTAATCTTCACTTATTACAAAAATTTAGGGGTTTTTCAGAGAGAAATTGATAAATACATCTCCAAAATACTGAACACGAATCTGTCTTTTACCAAAAACAAAACCGAAAACCTAGATTCTGATATTCCTTTAGTTGAAATTTATTTAAGTGTGAAAGTAGATGACTCAAATAGTAAAGGATTGTATGCTTTATTATTAAAATACGAAAGAAATAATTTAAAGCACCAAAAGAATTTCACAAAATCATTTTATTTAGCATCAAAGGAAAAAATAATTTTGAGTGCAATTACAGATGGATTATCTAAATTAAAAAAGACAGCAAATGTCAAAATTTATCTCAATTCAGACAAAATGATTAGAGTTTTAAACCAAGAAGAAGCATTAAGTGAATATTCGGAATTAATCGAGAATATTATTAAATTCAGTTGTAAACATCAATTATCATTTAGAAAAATAGTTAATCCATTGAAAAATATATATTATTTAGAAACAGAAGAATTATTAATAGTAGAATAAAATAACTTTGGACAACACCGCATAAAATATATTGCTAGCTCTAGCCTATTTAAGAGAATCCTCGCGGAATTTATATTCGGTTTGTATTTTCTAAATTTGTTATTTAAACCACGCAACTAAACACATACAAGACCGTTAAACGAACAAAATATACCTAGCACAAATCACAGATTCTGTCAAAATGACACCGCAACCCACTCAAACTTTCCATAAAACCCATTGGCATATTTTTTGAAAATATACAGCTGTTAACGATTGTATCATTTTAAAATATAAACCAATGAAAACAGTGTATCTTATACCGTTGTTTTGTTTGTTATGTTTTAATTGTTCAGGACAAGACAAACAAAAAAGCGAAGCCCAAGCGCTTAAACCCGACGCTAATATTACCGTAAATAAAGAGTACGACGAGCATGGTAACCTAACCCGTTACGATTCTATTTACTCTTACAGCTACTCCTCTAACGGTAAGCTAAACGACAGTTTAAAAGTGCAATTTCAGCAGCATTTTAACAACCACAACTTTTTTAACGATTCGTTTTTTGATGACTTTTTTGGAAAAGATTCCATTTCTGGAGGCGGTTTTTATCCCGATAATTTCTTTCAGAAAGGGTTTATGAACCACAACCAACACCTCCAAAACATGATGAAGCGTATGGATTCTATTCAAAACCTATTTTTCAATAATTTTGATAGACCCATCATTCCTGCAGAACCCGAAAAAGTAAAACCCGAAACCAAAAAAACAGAGTTCAAACAAATTTAGTTGTGCGTTTTGTGAGGTGTGTTATGCCGTAAGTCTCAGCACAGTCGAAAAGGCTACGAAACACAACCTTACAAAAGCGTTAAATAAAAATTAAAACCAGCCCTAGCGCTGGTTTGTTTTTTATATTTGAACTTTAGCCAATCGAGATTATGCAAAAACAGTTACTTTACGCCTTATTATTTACTTTTTCGTTAGCGTTTACTCACGCTCAAAAACCCAAAACACCAGCATCTTCAGAGATTTACCAAGCCATACAAAAGCTTAACTTTCTAGGTTCGGTGTTATACGTGGCGGCGCATCCCGATGATGAAAACACCCGATTAATTGCTTACATGTCTAACCACGTGAAAGCTCGAACCGCGTACTTATCGTTAACGCGTGGCGATGGCGGACAAAACCTAATCGGGCCAGAAATAAGTGAGCTTTTAGGTGTCATTAGAACCCAAGAACTTTTGGCAGCAAGAGGTGTTGATGGTGGCGAACAACGTTTTACCAGAGCCAACGATTTTGGTTACTCCAAACACCCAGACGAAACCTTACAAATTTGGAATAAAGACCAAGTGCTAAGCGATGTGGTTTTAGCCATTAGGCAATTTAAACCCGATGTGATAATCAATAGATTCGACCACCGAAGAGCAGGAGAAACCCACGGGCATCACACGAGTTCTGCCCTATTGAGTCTCGAAGCTTTTGAACTTGCTAGCGATAAAACAGCATATCCTGAGCAACTTAATCAAACCAGCCTGTGGCAACCCAATCGTTTGTTTTACAACACGAGTTGGTGGCGCTACGGCAGTCAAGAAGCCTTCGATAAACTAGATAAAAGTAATATGCTGAGTATCGATATAGGCACGTATTATCCACTTGAAGGCGTGAGCAATAACGAAATGGCGGCCTTGGCACGTAGCCAGCATTTAAGTCAGGGTTTTGGAACGCTAGCACAACGTGGCACACAACAAGAATACATCGAGTTGCTAAAAGGCGACACGCTTTCCAACAAAACTGGCGTTTTTGAAGGCATCGATACCTCATGGAACCGTGTAAAAGGCGGTAAAGCGGTTGGTAATATTTTAAATGGCGTTGAAAAGAACTTCAATTTTAAAAATCCTGCTGCCCACCTTCCACAGCTTGTTGAAGCCTACAAATGGCTACAAAAAGTGGAAGACCAGCACTGGAAAACCCAAAAGACCAAAGAACTTAAAGACATCATACAAATGTGTGCAGGCTTGTATTTAGAAGCTTCTGCCGAAACCAATTGGGCCACACAAAACGATATTGTTAATTTGAATATTGAAGTGCTTAACCGTAGCTACTATCCTATGGTATTACAAAGCCTGAATAATGCCAGAGACCTGAATATTGCAAAAAACATCACGCTAAAAAACAACGTAAAATACGATTTTAAAGAAGTATTGAAAGTTGAAAGTGATGCGCAACCTACCACACCTTATTGGTTGAATACCAAAGGCACTTTAGGCATGTACCAAGTGGATGACGCAAATTTAATAGGCTTGCCAGAAACCCCACGAACCTACAACATCGATTTTAATTTGTTGATAGACAACACGCCCATAACCTTTACCAAACCCATAATACAGAGGTATTCTAAACCCGATAAAGGTGAATTGTACCGTCCGTTTGAAATCATACCCGAAGCTTCCGCAAAAATTACCGAAAAGGTGATTATTTTGAATTCGGATGCGCAACGCGATATTACGGTAGTTGTCAAAGCCGGAAGAGACAACCTTGAAGGCGATGTTGAAGTATGCCACCCGAACGATTGGAGCGTATTTCCGAAAAAGCAAAAAGTAAACATTGCCCATAAAGGCGAAGAGCAAACTTTAGTTTTTACAGTGATTCCGCCTAAAAATCAAAGCGAAGGATTTATAAGTCCGATTGTGCATGTTGGCGATGCCGCATATACTAAAGAGTTGATTGAAATTAACTATGAACACATTCCATTTCAAACTGTTTTACTGCCTAGTGAAAGTAAAATTGTGCGTTTAGATATTAAAAAGCGAGGTGAAAATATTGGTTACATTCAAGGTGCCGGCGATGTGGTGCCTGAAAGTTTACAACAAATAGGTTACAACGTGCGTGTGATTACTCCAGACGAGATAAATCCTGAAACCCTAAGCAGATTTGATGCTATAGTGGTTGGTATTCGTGCGTACAACACCCTTGAAGACTTGAATTTCAAACAACAACAATTATTCGATTTTGTTGAAAATGGCGGTAATATGATTGTGCAATACAACACCTCGCACCGCTTAAAAGTGGATGCACTAGCGCCTTTCGATTTAAAATTATCGCGAGACAGAGTAACCGATGAACATGCCGAAGTACGTTTTTTAAATCCGAATCATGAGGTTTTAAACGCACCAAATAAAATCACAACCAATGATTTTGAAGGTTGGACACAAGAACGTGGTTTATACTTTCCGGACTCATGGAGTAGTGAATTTACCCCTGTATTATCCATGAACGACCAAGGTGAAACTGCCAAAGATGGGAGTTTACTTATTGCCAAACATGGTAAAGGCCATTACATTTACACAGGTTTAAGCTTTTTTAGAGAGTTTCCCGCTGGTGTTTCTGGTGCTTATCGCCTATTTGCAAATATGTTGTCTTTAGGTAAAAACGACATCAAACCAAACACCAAACTAAACGATTAATTTATGGACGACGCACAAGAACCAAAACAAAAATGGCATAGGCTCTACTCTATTGTGCTTATTGCCAACGCCATTTATTTTATTGTGTTTTACCTAATCACCAAATCCTTTTAAAACATGCAAACTTTAAGTTGGATTGACTGGTCGGTTCTTGGTGCAACATTAATTGTTATCGTAGCATATGGCACGTGGCAAACCCGAGGTAGCCAAAATGTAAAAGATTATTTAAGAGGCGGAAACACCTCAAAATGGTGGACTATTGGTTTATCGGTTATGGCAACACAAGCCAGCGCCATCACCTTTCTATCAACTCCTGGGCAAGCCTTTAACGATGGTATGGGCTTTGTGCAATTCTACTTCGGATTGCCTATTGCCATGATTGTGATTTGCATGGTGTTTATTCCCTTGTATCATCGCCTAAAAGTTTACACCGCTTACGAGTTTCTTGAAAATCGTTTCGATTTAAAAACCAGAACCCTAGCGGCTATTCTGTTTTTAATCCAACGCGGATTAGCGGCAGGCATTACCATTTTTGCGCCTGCTATCATCTTATCGGTGGTATTAGGTTGGGATTTACTCACATTAAATATTGCCATTGGGCTTTTAGTGATTATTTATACCGTTTCTGGTGGAACCAGAGCTGTAAACGTGACTCAAAAGCATCAAATGGTTGTGATTTTTATTGGGATGCTTATCGCCTTCTTTTTAATAGTCGATAAACTACCTCAAGATATTACCTTCACGAAAGCTTTAGAAATTGCTGGTGCCAGTGGTAAAATGGAGGTTTTAGATTTTTCGTTTAGCTTAAATAACCGCTACACCTTTTGGAGTGGTATTATTGGCGGAACCTTTTTAATGCTGTCTTATTTCGGGACAGACCAAAGTCAGGTGCAACGATACTTATCAGGGAAATCGGTTAAAGAAATGCAATTGGGTTTAATTTTCAACGGACTTTTAAAAGTACCTATGCAATTCTTTATTCTTTTGGTTGGGGTTATGGTTTTTGTGTTTTATCAGTTTAATGAAGCGCCTGTAAATTTTAATCCCACAGCAACGGAATTGGTTTTAAATTCAGAGTTTGCTGAAGAATATAAAGTCTTGCAAAACGAGCAACAACTAATTTTTAGAGACAAGCAAAAAATAATTGAAGCTTACACCAGTTCAAATAATCCAGAGGTTGCCAAATTTATTGCAGCAGCTAATGCCGCCAATGAAGACATCAGACAGGAAGCCAGAACCCTCATTGATAAAGCTTCGGAAAAACAAGACCTAAAAGTAGAAAGTAACGATAAAGACTATGTGTTTATTCATTTTATTTTGAATAATCTCCCACGCGGATTAATAGGCTTATTGCTCGCGGTTATTTTAAGTGCTGCCATGTCGAGTACCGCCAGCGAATTAAACGCTTTAGGCTCTACAACAGCCATGGATTTATACAAACGAAATACCAGCGAAAAAACCGAAATCGAAATGGTTGCAGCTTCTCGTTGGTTTACATTTTTATGGGGCATTATTGCCATAGGCGTTGCTTGTGTGGCGAATCTTGCTGAAAACTTAATACAGTTAGTTAACATTATTGGGTCTATTTTTTACGGGAATGTTTTAGGTATTTTTCTATTGGCTTTCTTTTTTAAATTTGTAAAAGGCAATGCGGTTTTTATCGCCGCGTTAATAACGCAAGTATTCGTGATTGCACTGTATTTTTTAAACGAATACGAATACATAAATCTGCCATTTTTATGGTTGAATTTTGTAGGCTGTATGATCGTTATTGCAATTGCCTGTTTATTACAAATAGTAACACCAAACAACAAAACAGCACATGGC
This sequence comes from Algibacter luteus, assembly GCF_030344935.1. Taxonomy (NCBI): domain Bacteria; kingdom Pseudomonadati; phylum Bacteroidota; class Flavobacteriia; order Flavobacteriales; family Flavobacteriaceae; genus Algibacter; species Algibacter luteus. The sequence goes on from NZ_CP128313.1 coordinate 2,836,400, forward strand.
TAAAACCATACATTGGGGCATTATAGGATTAGGTAATATCGCCCATAAATTCGCAACCGATTTACTAACCGTTGAAGGCGGTAAACTGTACGCCGTAGCCTCAAGAAATCAAGAAAAGGCTGATGCTTTTGCAAACAAATACAAAGCTCCGAAAGCTTACGACACTTACGAAGCCTTAGCCAAAGACCCGAATATTGATGCCGTTTATATTGCAACACCACACGCATTACACCATGAAAATACCTTACTATGTTTAGAGCATGGTATTGCTGTGTTATGCGAAAAACCTTTTGCGATGAATGCCGATGAAGTGGAAAAAATGATTGCAAAAGCCAAAGAAAAAAACGTGCTCCTTATGGAAGCACTTTGGACCTACTTTTTACCACATTACCAGTATGTTTTAAAAGCACTCAAGAGTGAAACTTACGGAAAGGTTTTAAAACTAGAAGCCGATTTTGGTTTTAACCGACCGTTTGATGATACCTCGCGACTATTTAATAAAGCATTAGGTGGCGGAAGTTTATTAGACATTGGCATCTACCCTATTTTTGCGGCACTTTCCACTTTAGGGAAACCGAAATCTATTGAATCCGAAGCGACTTATTTTGAAAACGGTGCAGACTCGTCTTGCCATATGGTTTTTGATTATGGTAACGACGTAAAAGCCATTTTAAAAAGTACTTTGATTGAAGACACCGCAACGGAAGCCATATTTTATTGTGAACGTGGTACCATTAAAATAAATACGATGTTTCATATGCCCACGACGGTAACGTTAATTCCGAAAACAGGTACAGCTGAAACAATAGATTTTAATTACAAGACTATTGGCTACAACTACGAAGCCATACATTTTACTAAACTCTTACAAGAAGGAAAAACCGAAAGCGATGTGATGACTTTTGAGTTTAGCCAACAACTTATCAAGACTTTAGACCAGGTTAGAAACCTCATCAATTTAGAATATTAGCCAACTAATAGTTTAGTTTTTACGACTTTAAGTAATTTTTATTTGTCTAAATGTAAAGTTTGTTTTACTTTTGTTACATCAATCATTTTAATCATCTAAAAAACGAACACATGAAAACAAATTATTTATTACCACACAAGTATAAAATCTTTGGATGGATTTTATTCATTCTGGGCATTATTTACGGTTTGGTTATTGCCGCTTCAGGATACGACCACGAACCGCTGCGCATGAAAGTATTGGCCTTATTTTACGAAGGTATTTTAGAACCTTACAACGGTAACATTGCTAACATTATTGAAACGGGCGTATCAAACGAAATAGCCTCTATAGCCATAATTCTTGGCGGACTTATAGTTGGATTTTCAAAAGAAAAAATTGAAGATGAGTTTATTTATAAGCTGCGCAAAGATTCTTTAGTTTGGGCAATTATTTTCAACTACGCGGTATTAATTTTTACAATATTATTTATTTACGACTTAACATTTTTTCATGTTTTGGTTTACAATATGTTTACGCCTTTGGTATTCTTTATCCTTCGTTTTAATTTTCTTAAACTAAAATCGAATAGCCATGAAGAATAGTATAAAAGTACAGCGGGCCATTCATGACATGACGCAAGCCGATTTAGCCGAAAAAATTGGTGTGAGCAGGCAAACCATAAATGCCATGGAGAAAAATAAATATGTGCCTTCTACGGTGCTTTCGCTAAAAATTGCTAAGCTTTTTAAGGTTCCTGTTGAGGACATTTTCTTTCTGGAGGACTCGGACTAAACGTAAAGCACATACTTTAGCGGATACCCGCGCTAACGATTGCAGTGGTTAGCTTTTGGCGAGGCGTGCATCGAGCCAAAACTATGAACGAAAAGCGTGACCCTTGTGGTAGCCTGCCTGATGGCAGGCAGGCGCCCAAATACAAAAAGCGTAACCCAAAATTGGATTACGCTTTTTTAAATATCTATAAATCTGAAGAACTAATTAGTCTAAAAATCTAACCAGTCTAAAGATCTAATCTACATTGCCCCCCACTCTTTTAAAACATCTTCGTTCTTTTTAATGAAGGCTTCGTACTTGGCTTCTTTGGCTAGCTCTAACGATGCTTTAGCTGCTGCGATTGCATCTTTAGTATTACCAGCTTTGGCATGAATTAAGGCTTGTTGATGAATGAACCAGAATTTAGGTTTATCCTTTGTCATGTCCACAGCTTTATCAATCCAAGTAACGGCTTTATTAATGTCGTGGTTTGCCTCAAGATAGTAAACAGCCGATTCAAAATAATCTTGCGCTTTTGGCGAATCGCTACTCATTACGTCTTTAATACTTGCCATAACCGCGGCATCTGTTGGCACCGTAAAATCAACTCCAACCCAAGTTTTTTCCCAAATAAACTCCAGTCTACCACCAGTGTTGGTTATGTTATTAATATCAATAGTAAACGTCTCTACATTGAATGGTATAGGATACATTTTTGCAGTCGTTTTTACAGCTACATAATCCGGGTTGAATTCTTCTGGAGTGCCAGAATCTTTACCATCGTTATAAAAAATGATATTCCAAGATTCTGCACTAGGAACGGTAAAAATCGAGTAAGATCCTGCTTTTAACGTTTGTCCGTCAAAAGTCGCATCGGTACTAAACGTAATTTTGGTTCTTGCATTTGCTCCGGTTCGCCATGGTTTGTCAAACGGTACTAAATCGCCAAAAATAACACGATCTTTCACTCCTGGTCTGGAGTATTCAATAATAACATCGGTTAATCCCACCTTTTGTTCTATTTTAGAAAATGGGCTTGGTGCTGGCGTTTGCACTTGTGCGTTAACGGTGTACAATGTAGCACACGCCATAAATAATAAGAGTATTTTTTTCATGTTAGTAGTTATTAATAATTAAGTTTTAAACATCATAAAATTAATCAATATTAAATCGGTTAGTGTTAACAAAAGCTTAAAAAACAACTTAATACATTACAGAATAATTATTTGGGCATTCCCCAAGGGTCGGGCTTTTCGTTAAAGTTTTGGCTCTATGCACGCCTCGCCAAAAGCTACCACTACAATCCCTAATGCAATCCCGTAGTTTTAGGCAACTATAGGATTATCTTATCATGCTATCAAATATTTTGTTTAACTTTTTTTATTATTTGTTAAACATTTTATATCTTTACAACAAATTTAGAAGTTATGGCAAAGAAAAAAACAGTTTCAAAAAACGATATCATTACCAATTATATGGGTTATGTGTTAGAGCACGACCAAAATCCGAAAAGCGTTTACGCCTTCGCTAAAGCTAATAATTTTGACGAGGCTAAATTCTACGAACATTTTGCATCGTTCGAAGCTATAGAGAAAGGAATTTTCGAAGCCTTTTTTGTAAACTCTTTAGAAGCACTTGACAATAATGAGGATTACAACATTTTTGATGCTAGAAACAAACTATTAAGTTTCTATTACACCTTCTTTGAAAACCTGACTGCCAACCGCAGTTATGTAACACACGTTTTAGACAAATACAAAAGCGACTTAAAAGGGTTAAAAATGCTATCTGGTTTAAAGCAACACTTTACCGCATACATTGGTGCTTTGGGCATTCAAATGTTAGAGATTAAGCAAGAACAAATAGAAAAAATACAAGATAAAGCCCTTAAAGAATCGGCGTGGTTACAATTGTTGCTCACCATGAAATTTTGGCTTGATGATACTTCGGCATCTTTCGAGAAGACCGATATTTTTATCGAAAAATCAGTCAACACCACTTTTGATGTGCTAGATATTGCACCTTTAAAAAGCGTGTTAGATTTAGGAAAATTTCTGTTTAAAGAAAAATTTCAAATGAACTAAGACCTTATGAAAACTATAGATAGAATACCTACTTCAAAAATACAACGTGCCAGCAAATTGGTGTCTACGGGCGCTAAAGTTGGCGTGAATTATTTGAAATATTATGGCGACAAGATTGTAAGTACCGAAGAAGATGCCAAAGCACGTTTAAACAAAAACAATGCTACCGATATTTACGATGGGCTAAAACAACTCAAAGGAAGTGCGCTTAAAGTGGCACAAATGCTAAGCATGGAAAAAAGTATACTTCCGCAGGCTTATGTGGAGAAATTTTCTTTAGCACAATTTTCGGTACCACCATTATCGCCACCATTAGTAATCAAAACATTTAAAAAATATTTTGGAAAACATCCAAATGATATTTTCGATACTTTCAACGCAACTTCTGTAAACGCTGCCAGCATCGGTCAGGTGCACTTAGCAGAAAAGAATGGGAAAAAACTTGCTGTGAAAATCCAATACCCAGGAGTTGCGGAAAGTATTGCTTCAGATTTAGCTATGGTTAAACCTGTTGCTATGAGTATGTTTAATATTAAAGGAAAAGATTCTGACAAATACTTTAAGGAAGTTGAAAACAAACTGGTTGAAGAAACCAACTATATTTTAGAGATTGAACAAAGCAAGGAAATTGCCAAAGCATGTTCGCACATTTCTAATTTATCGTTTCCAAACTATTACGAAAATTTATCCTCAGAACGCATCATTACCATGGATTATATGGTTGGTGAGCACCTCTCTGAGTTTACTGCATACAATCAAGATCAAGAAAAAGCCAATAAACTAGGACAGGCACTTTGGGATTTTTACATGTACCAGATTCATAATCTGAAAAAAGTACATGCAGATCCGCATCCGGGGAATTTCTTAGTTTCTGAAAAAGGAGAATTAATAGCACTAGACTTTGGGTGTATGAAAACCATACCTATGGCATTTTATACACCCTATTTTGAACTAGCCAAAAAAGAAAACATTAGTAACAAAGCGTATTTTATTGATAAATTGTACGAACTTGAAATTCTAAGAAACGACGATAGCAAAGAAGAGTTAGAATTTTTTACAGCCATGTTTCACGATATGTTGAGTTTGTTCACACAGCCTTTTCATCAAGATACTTTCGATTTTTCCGATGACGAATTCTTTGGTAAAATTGCCGAATTAGGTGAACGTTATTCAAAAAGTACCGATTTAAAAAAGATGAATGGTAATCGCGGTTCGAAACACTTCATTTACATTAATCGTACATTTTTTGGTCTTTATAACCTCATGTTCGATTTAAAAGCTCAAGATATTCAAATCAATAATTATCTTAAATTATCATGACTTATTTTAGTGAATCCGACATAGAGAATTTAGAGCATATCTACAAAATCAACTTGATAAATAGTTGTTCTGGATACAAATCGGCCAACCTTATCGGAACAAAATCTGTTGATGGTATTGAAAATGTAGCGGTTTTTAGTTCGGTGACGCATATAGGCTCAAGTCCTGCTATGCTTGGTTTCTTTTTAAGGCCAACAACAGTCATTAGAAACACCTACGAAAACTTAAAATCCACAGGATTTTATACCATAAATCATATTCATCAAAACATAACAGAAGAAGCACATCATACCTCTGCAAAATATGATGCTTCAATCTCTGAATTTGATGCGACTCAATTAAAATCAGAATATAAATCTGAGTTTTTGGCACCTTTTGTAAAAGAAGCGCCTATTCAATTAGCAATGCAATTTGTTGAAGAGTATAACATTAAAGCCAATAATACCATTTTAGTTATTGGTAAAATTGTGGGCTTATATATTAATGGTGATTTGGTGGAGGACGATGGTTTTGTTAACTTAACAAAAGCCAAAGTAGCTGCAATTAATGGTTTAGACGGATACGTGATTCCAGAAACCAAAACACGCTATGGCTACCAACGCCCAAAAGAACTAAAAGCTAGTTTCTAAATTAATCTTCGAATTAGTAATAATTCGTGCAATGCGTATTAAACTAAGGCATGAAAATACTTGTAACTGGTGCAACAGGATATATTGGTAAACGCATTGTTCCCTTTTTAGTTAATGAAGGGCATCAAGTGGTTTGTGCCGTTAGAGACAAGTTACGAGCTGAGAAAAGTTATTTTGAAGAAGAACTGATTGATGTTGTTGAAGTCGATTTTTTAAAACCTGAAACACTACACAACATCCCGAAAGACATAGATATAGCTTATTATCTTATACATTCTATGTCTAACACCTCCAAAGATTTTAAATCGTTAGAAGAGCGATGCGCCGTTAATTTTAAAGAAGCTCTGGAATTTACAGATGTAAAGCAGGTTATTTATTTAAGCGGTATTACCAATGAAGATAAGCTTTCAAAACATTTACAATCTAGAAAAAACGTTGAAGAGCTGTTAGAATCTTCAAACTATGCCTTAACCATTTTTAAAGCTGGAATTATTGTGGGTTCCGGTAGTTCATCATTTGAAATCATAAGAGATCTTGTTGAAAAACTCCCAGTAATGATTGCGCCTAAATGGCTAAATACCAAAACGCAACCATTAGCGGTTCGCGATGTATTAGCATTTTTAACCAGAGCCGCAGGTAACGAAGCAGTATACAATAAATCTTACGATGTTTTTGGTCCGGAAGTGTTAACCTACAAACAAATGCTGTTACAATTTGCTGAAGTAAGAGGCTTAAAGAGATACATTCTTACGGTGCCAGTTATGACCCCAAAATTGTCATCTTACTGGTTGTATTTTGTAACCTCAACGTCATACAAATTAGCAACTTCTTTGGTAGACAGTATGGGAGTTCAAATTATTGGAAAAGCCAGCGATATTAATTCATTATTAGACGTTAACCCTTTAACTTACAAAGAAGCCGTGGCCTTAGCTTTTGAAAAAATAGAGCAAAATAGCATCATCTCAAGTTGGAAAGATTCTATGGTAAGTAGCGGCAGGTTGGGAAAGCAATTGCATAAATACGTTAATGTCCCCAAGTACGGATGCTTTACAGATTATAAAGAACGACCAATTACAGATGCGCAAAAAACTATCGATAAAATTTGGGCCATTGGTGGTACAACTGGATGGTATTATGGTACTTTTTTATGGCGTATTCGGGGTTATATCGATAAACTTGTTGGTGGTATTGGATTAAGACGCGGGCGCACAAGCCTTACAGAACTTGATGCAGGTGATGCCCTAGACTTTTGGCGTGTTATTTTTGCTGATAAAGACCAACAGAAACTACTACTATACGCTGAAATGCGATTGCCTGGTGAAGCATGGTTAGAATTTAAAATTGAAGATAATTTACTAAAACAAACCGCAACTTTTAGACCTCGGGGACTTTGGGGAAGGCTTTATTGGTATACTGTGTTGCCTTTTCACGGATTAATTTTTAACGGCATGATTAACAAATTAGTTGATGTCCAATCATAAAAAAAACAACCTACCACAAAAAATATGTGTTGTTTGTGAAAAGCCATTCAGCTGGCGAAAAAAATGGGAAAAGAATTGGATGAATGTAAAATATTGCAGTGAACGATGCAGACGGAACAAAACAACATAGGATTAGTTTGGTTTAAAAACGATTTACGCGTTCATGACAATGCCGTATTAAATAAAGCTATTTCAGAAAACGATAAAATTATAGGCTTATTTTGTTTTGAACCTCAGCTTTTCGAGAAAGTCCCATTCGGATTCAGAAAAACAGAAAAATACAGAGCTAAATTTCTTATTGAAACTATTCATGATTTAAAACAGCAACTTAAGTCTTTAAATATTGAGCTTTTTGTATACCACGTTCAACCTGAAAAAATCATACCTAATCTAGTTTCAGATTATCAAATACGGAACATTTATCTACAAAAAGAATGGACCAGTCAAGAATGTAAAACGATTAATAATGTAAAATCTTCACTTCCTGAAAGCGTAACATGGCATGCGATTTACAATCAGTTTTTATTTCATCCAGCCGATATTAATTTAGAAATACCAGAGATTCCTCAAGTCTTTACCAACTTCAGAAAAAAAGTAGAAAAAGAAAGTCGAGTAAGACCTTCTTTAACCGAGCTTTCAATTCAACAAGCATTAGAAATTAATAACCTAACGGAAATCCCATCGCTTAGCAATTTGGGATTTGACGAATTTGAAACACATGCGAACACCGCGTTTCCATTTCAAGGTGGAGAAACCGCTGCTTTAATAAGACTAGACAACTATTTTTTTGAATCTAAAAAATTGGGCTTTTACAAGAAAACAAGAAACGGATTAATAGGGACAGATTTTAGTTCGAAATTTTCACCGTGGTTAGCAAACGGCAGTCTTTCACCTAGAACAATTTATTGGGAAGTTAAAAGATTCGAAAAAGAACACGTTAAAAACGAATCGACGTATTGGCTCATTTTCGAATTAATTTGGCGCGATTATTTTAAATACATCTCGTTAAAACACGGCAATGCCATTTTTAAAATTGGAGGTATTCTTGATAAAAATTACGACTGGAACACCAACCAATCTATGGTCGAGCATTGGATAAATGGAACAACAGCCTCACCTTTCGTTAATGCGAATATGCTAGAGCTTAAAAAAACAGGATGGATGAGTAATAGAGGTCGACAGAATGTAGCTTCATATTTTTCGAAAGAATTGATGTTAGACTGGAGAATTGGTGCAGCCTATTTTGAATCGATGCTCATAGATTTTGATGTACATAGCAACTATGGCAACTGGATGTATGTATCGGGTGTAGGCAACGATCCAAGAGATAGAAAATTTAATGTGCAATTACAAGCGGAACGATATGACCCAAATGGGAAATTTCAAAACTTATGGTTACAAGAAACCCTTTTCTAAATGAAAACACTTAGACTCATACTTGGCGATCAACTCAACATGAAACACTCGTGGTTTAAAGAAACTAACGATAGTGTTTTGTATTGTATGTTTGAAATGCGTCAAGAAACTGATTATGTTACGCATCACATTCAAAAAGTTATTGGGTTTTTCGCAGCAATGCGTCAGTTTTCCGAAGATTTAGAAAGCAAAGGGCACGAAGTTGTTTATTATAAAATTAACGATACAAATAACACCCAGAATTTAACGGATAACCTTTCACAATTAATAGAAAAAAACAACATTGAAACCTTTGAATATCTGGAACCCGACGAATATCGATTAGACCAGCAATTAGCGGAGTACTGTAATTCGCTCAGCATAAAATCTAGCGTTTTTTCTACCGAACATTTTTATACAAAGCGTTACGATTTGCAAACTTTCTTTAAAGGAAAGAAACAGTATCTCATGGAAAATTTTTATCGAGATATGCGTAAAAAACATGATATATTAATGCATGCAGGCCAACCTGAAGGTGGTAAATGGAATTTCGATAAAAGCAATAGAAATAAATGGAAAGGCGATGTTGAAATACCTGCTTATAAATTATTTAAAAACAAGGTTGATGATATTGTTTCTGATATTGAAAAATCTAAAATAAAAACCATAGGTGAATTTGATACCAAAACCTTCTCCTATCCTATTTCGAGAGCACAAGCTTTAGAGCAACTAAAATATTTTTGCGAACAGTTATTAATTCATTTTGGAGATTATCAAGATGCGATGCATACAGATGAAACATATCTCTTCCATTCCCGATTATCTTTTGCGATGAATTTAAAACTTATTTCTGCTAAGGATGTCGTGCAGAGTGTTTTGAATTACTATCGTAAACATGGTGAGGATATCGACATTTCTCAGGTTGAAGGTTTTATTAGGCAAGTTATTGGATGGCGCGAATACATGCGCGGTATGTATTGGGCTTTAATGCCAGAGTTTAAGAATCAAAACCAACTGAAAAATCAAAATAAGTTACCTGACTTTTTCTGGACAGGAAACACCAAGATGAATTGCTTGAAGCAGGCTATTGATAATTCATTAGAAACCGGGTATGCACATCACATTCAACGCTTAATGATTACTGGAAATTATGCGCTATTAACAGAAACACACCCAGATGAAGTGGACCATTGGTACTTGGGGATTTATGTAGATGCTGTAGAATGGGTGCAACTCCCCAATACGCGAGGCATGAGTCAATTTGCTGATGGTGGCAAAATAGCAACAAAACCCTATGTATCTTCCGCTTCATACATTAACAAAATGAGTAATTACTGTGACAGTTGCCACTACAATAAAAATAAAAAAATTGGAGAAGATGCCTGCCCATTCAATAGCCTATACTGGCATTTTCTTGATTCTAAAAGACCACAATTACAAGATAATTTTAGGATGAAAATGATGTACAGCGTTTTAGATAAAATGAAAACGCAAGATGTAGACGAAATCAAAAAAAGAGCTCAACATATTATAAATCATCAAGATGAATATTAAGCCACAAATACATGTTGTTTGGTTGAAACGCGATTTGCGCTTGCACGATAATGAGGCTATTTTTAATGCTCTAGCTACTGGTAAAAAGGTATTGTTTTTATATAGTTTTGAGCCTTTACTTATTAACGACTCACATTACAGCGAGCGTCATTGGAATTTCATCAAAGAATCGTTGGTAGATTTAAATAACGAACTGAAACGTTTTGATTCAAAAGTATTGATTGTTCAATCCGATATAATCGCGGTATTCAATCAATTACTTACAAAATATCAAATAAACAAAATCTTTTCACATCAAGAAACAGGACTTTTGGTTACCTACAATCGCGATAAAAACTTTAAACGATTCTGCAAAAACAACCTTATTGATTGGATAGAAAACATAAATAATGGTGTACAGCGCGGATTAAAAAATCGGGAGCAATGGACGGCGCTTTGCAATGCCTTTTTTGAAATTGAGGCTTTACCTTTTCAACCAAAACCCAATCAGTTATTGAGTATTAGCGACATTGAAATACTTGAGGCAAATTTTAAAATCCCTAATTTAATTACACCTCAAACTACAGCATTCCAAAAAGGTGGACGAAGCATGGGTTTGAAATACTTAAATTCCTTCTTTGAAACACGCTACCCTAATTATATGCTTCATATTTCAAAACCAGAATTAGCTAGAAAGAGTTGTAGTAGAATTTCACCTTATATTGCTTGGGGCAACTTATCAATAAGAGAAGTCTATCAACAAGCATATCATCTAAAAAAAACGGCAAAACATAAAAAAGCTTTAGAAGCCTTTATGTCGCGTTTACGATGGCAAGCCCATTTTATACAAAAATTTGAAATGGAACATACCATGGAAGAAGCCAGTATCAATAAAGGGTTTCATAAACTTAAAAAAAGTATTTCACAAGAGTATTTAGAGGCTTGGAAAACAGGTCAAACTGGATATCCGCTCATTGATGCTTGCATGCGATGTTTAAACGAAACAGGATATTTAAATTTTAGAATGAGAGCTTTGGTAGTATCTTTCTTAACGCACAATCTGTGGCAACCTTGGCAAGAAGCCACCACCCATTTATCGCAGATGTTTCTTGATTTTGAACCGGGTATTCATTTTCCGCAATTACAAATGCAAGCCGGTGAAACTGGAATTAATATGCTTCGTATTTACAACCCCGTAAAGAATAGTTTAGAACACGATCCGGATGCTTCATTTATTAAAAAATGGGTACCAGAACTAAAACTTTTAGATACGCCTTTAGCACATCAGCCCTATTTAATGACGCCTTTAGAAGAACAGTTATTCAATTTTAAACTAGGCGAAGATTATCCGTATCCTATTGTAGCGTTAGAATCTAGTCGTAAAAAAGCAGGTGACATTCTTTGGAATCTTCGAAAAAACAAGAAAGTAAAAGCAGAAAGCCAAAGAATTCTTAAAAAACATATTGTAAAAAATAGGTTTTAAGAATTTCAATCTCCTCATTTTCAATTATTTAATCAAAATAATAGAAAAAATCAATAGTGCTATGATAATTTTTGTTTAATTTATTTCGTAAAAAGTTAAACATTTTGTAAATTTGAGTAATAGATTACAAAATGATACTAAACACAACACACTTTAATAAAGAACACAAGCAGTTACTAAGCGATTTGGTAGGTGTGCCTTTTTCATTTTTAGAAGCATTTAAAATGAAAGGTGTTGGGTCAAAGCGTATGATCATTGAAGATGTGAGTCCAAATTTACAGTTATATATGAATCTTGTTTCAGATATTAATTACGCCAACATCGAGTTGCGTAAAAACGGGGTTCTCATTTACATTAATAAAGGATTACAAAACTATACTTGGGCTATTCCATACTATCAATTGGTGATCTATAAAACAAACGGCGCAAGCATTCATGCTCAAGGAAGATACATTCACTTTAAAAATAACAAAACGTTTAGAGAGAACAAATCATTTTTCAGAAAAATGCTTGATGAAAAGATTAGGTACGATGAAAAATATAATTTTTTAGGCGTATGAATTTAACGATCAATGAAATTGATAGAATAATTGAAATGGCCTGGGAAGACCGAACCACATTTGAAGCCATTAGATATCAATTTAAACTCGATGAGCAACAAGTTATTGAGCTCATGAGAAAAGAAATGAAACCAAGTAGTTTCAGGCTTTGGCGAAAGCGAGTACAAGGAAGAAAAACCAAACATGAAAAATTGAGAGTTTTTGAAAAAGGACGATTTAAATGCAGCAGACAAAAGCAAATTACGCACAACAATATTTCAAAACGTTAATAACGTGCTTTGATTGAATTAAAACCTCAAGACAGCACATAAAAAAGAAGCTATGGAAATAGAAAAATTAATCACTAAAAAAAACGGTAATAAATTGAATGGTTTCACTTTGGAAGACATTGGAAACGATCATTTATTTACAGGTTTAGAAACACCAATGAAACCAGATGCTTTCAAACTTTCGGATTCTGAAAAGAAAGCGCGTATTGCTATTCTGTTTGAAGAAATTATGGATGTTATGGGTTTAGATTTGAATGATGATTCATTACAAGGAACACCCGAGCGTGTCGCTAAAATGTATATTGATGAGATTTTCTCTGGACTAAACCCTGCCAATAAACCAAAGGTTGCTTTGTTTGACAACAAGTACCAATACAACCAGATGTTGATTGAAAAAAATATTACGTTTTATTCAAACTGCGAGCATCATTTTGTACCCATTATAGGGAAAGCGCATGTGGCTTATATATCATCTGGAAAAGTTATTGGGCTTTCAAAACTAAATAGAATTGTTCAGTACTATGCCAAACGACCACAGGTGCAAGAGCGCTTAACTAACCAGATTGCGAACGAGTTAAAATCTATTTTAGAAACCGATGATGTTGCCGTAATAATCGATGCCAAACATTTATGTGTGTCTTCAAGAGGTATAAAGGACGACACGTCCTCAACCGTTACGGCTTATTATGGCGGGCAATTTAATACATCAGAAAAAATAACAGAATTACAGAACTATATAAACACTTAAAATTATGGATTTAATAAACAAAGCATTAGAATTTGAAAAAAGAAAAATGAGATCTTTATCTACTAGTGACCGAGTAAAAATCTCTAGAGAAGCCAAAGCCTTAATTTTGGATTTAAACCAAATTTACAAGGTTAAAAAAGACGAAAAAATCATGGATATCATGAAACGTTTAACCGTAATAAAAAGAAAGGTAGAAAAGCGATTAAAAGGTGCGCCTCTAACTGCTTAACTATTAAAAACAGACTATTCTTTTAAAGAAATATTAAAAATTTCCTAATAAATCTATAGAAAAATAGTTAATCTCGCATAATTTACTATATTGCCAAATTCGTGCACAAATCGCACAATTTTAGTAAGATTAAAAACAAATTATGGAGATTATTGAAAAAGCTTTAGAGTTCGAAAAACGCAAGCACACTTTCAAAACAACAAGTGAGCGCATCGAATCGTCTAGAGAAGTTAAAGATTTAATATTAAGCTTAAACACAATATACAAAAAAGACAAAGATCCTGAAATAATGGACTTGATGAAGCGCTTAACAGTCATTAAGCAAAAAATTGAAAAAAGGCTAAAGGGCAGGCCATAACATAAACTATGCCCTGAAACCTATGAAAACAATAATAGTAGTTGGTGGAAGTAAGGGCATTGGAAAAGCTTTAGTAGAAAAGCTTTTAGCTCATAGCAATGTTATAAACATTAGCAGAAGTACTCCCGAAATATCGCATCAAAATTTAACACACTACAGTTGCGATATTATACAGAACGATTTACCCGAAATTGAATCAGCAGATGGTTTAGTATACTGCCCAGGTAGTATTAACCTAAAACCTATTGCTCGCTTAAGTATAGACGATTTTAAAAATGATTTTGAAATTAATGTACTTGGTGCGGTTAAAGTGATACAGAAATACCTCCCGATTCTTAAAAACGGAGAGCACCCATCTGTGGTTCTTTTTAGTACGGTGGCGGCCAAATTAGGTATGCCCTATCATGCCAGCATAGCAGTTGCAAAATCTGGCGTTGAAGGTCTAGTAAAATCATTAGGAGCAGAATTAGCGCCGACTTTACGCATTAATGCCATAGCGCCAACCGTAACAGATACCGATCTTGCATCGAAATTGTTGAGAAACGAGAAAATGATTGAAAACATAACAGAACGTCATCCACTCAAAAAGTTCCTTTCTCCAGAAGAAGTGGCAGAAATGGCTGTGTTTTTACTATCTGATGGCTCATCTTCAATATCTGGTCAAATATTCGAAATGGATTGTGGCATTGTAAGTTTTAAAATATAAGTATGAACCCTCTAAAAGCTTTTCTCGCAACATTATCATCAAATTCGAAACCACAAAAAAGTATGGAAATAGATAGTCTATATAGCATCAAAATAAATGCCTTAAATGGCGAACCTATCGACTTATCGAAATTTAAGGGTAAGCATATACTTTTTGTCAATGTAGCCTCTAAATGCGGTTTTACACCACAGTACAAAGCGCTTCAAGAATTACATGAAACTTACCAAGATAAATTACAAATTATTAGCGTGCCTTGTAATCAATTTGGTGGGCAAGAACCAGGTAATGCAGAAGACATATCATCATTTTGCGAATTAAATTATGGTGTAACTTTTTTAATCACTGAGAAGATTGACGTTAAAGGCAAAGACCAACATCCTTTATATTATTGGCTTACAACCAAAGAAAACAACGGTATAAAAAATTCGAAAGTCAAATGGAACTTTCAAAAATACTTAATAGACCCTTCAGGAAACTTCGTTGATTATTATTTTTCAACGACAAACCCATTGAGTTCAAAAATCACAAATCACATAAAATAATTGCTATGTTCTCATTATTTAAAAAGAAATCAAAAAAAGAAAAATTAGAAGCAAAATTTAAAAAACTTATGGCTGAATGGCATAAGTTATCATCGATAAACAGAGCTGCTAGCGACCAAAAATACGCTGAAGCTCAATTAATCGCTCAACAAATCAGTTCGTTAAAACATGAAACTTCTTAAATACATCGCTGTATTTCTAGTACTCAATTTTGGAGCCCTAGCCATAGGCAGTTGGCTTATGGATAATGGCCCACAAACAGATTGGTATTTAAATCTTAATCAAGCCCCTTGGACACCTCCAGGTTGGGTTTTTGGTGTGGCATGGACTACCATTATGTTTTGTTTTTCAATTTATATGGCCAACCTCTATAAAAAGTTACCCAAGAGTAATGTTTTAGTTTTATTTGCCATTCAATTTATGCTAAACATTGTTTGGAATTATATCTTTTTCAATCAGCACCTTGTTGGTTTAGGCTTCACGGTCATATTATTATTAACCTTTGTGGTGGCCGTATTTGCCATAAAATATATTCAAAAAATGGGTTTGTTAACCCTCTTAATCCTACCCTATTTAATTTGGTTATGCATTGCTTCCTCTTTAAATGGCTACATTTTACTAAATAATTAGAATGAAAATTTACAGACTACATAAAAAGCAGAATTTACCCATAAGTATTGAGGAGGCTTGGGACTTTCTTTCAGACCCTAAAAATTTAAAAACCATTACGCCAGATTATATGGGATTTCATATACTATCTGGTGCAGACCGTCCTATGTTTGCTGGTCAAATAATTCAGTATATTGTAACACCTGTTTTAGGCATAAAAACCAAATGGGTTACCGAAATTACACATAGTGTAGACAAACATTATTTTGTAGACGAACAGCGTTTTGGACCCTACGCGTTATGGCATCACAAGCATTTTATAAAAGCTATTGATGGTGGTGTTGAAATGGAAGATATTATTGACTATAAAGTACCATTTGGTTGGCTTGGACAATTGGTTCATCCTATTCTAGTGAAACCTAAACTTGAAGAAATTTTTAATTACAGAACCACAAAATTAGAAGAACTGTTTGGTAAATATAAATAATGAGCAAACCTATAAACATATTTTGGTTTAGAAGAGATTTAAGATTAGAAGATAATGTAGGATTATATAAAGCCTTACAATCTGAACATCCTGTTTTACCCATTTTCATTTTTGATTCTGAGATTTTAGAAAAATTACCCGAGGATGATGCTCGTGTTTCGTTTATACATGAAACATTACAAAATATGAGCAATTTGCTGCAGAAAGAGCACAATAGCAGCATTGCGATTTACCAAGGGAAACCTATTGAAGTTTATAATAAACTGATTAAGGAATATAACATTCAAGAAGTTTACACCAATCATGACTACGAGCCTTATGCTAAAACAAGAGATAAAGCAGTGGCATCATTATTAAAAGACAACGCTATTGCTTTTAAAACATTTAAAGACCAAGTTATTTTTGAAAAAGATGAGATTGTAAAAAGTGATGGGAAACCTTATGTGGTTTACACACCTTACATGAAACTTTGGAAACAAACCTTTAGAAATCTCGATTTTAAACTATTCCCTTCGGAAAACATACTGGACAACTTAATATCCAATACCGATTTACCAAATTTAAGCTTATCAGATATTGGTTTTAAAACGTCTGATCAACATATAACACCCTACACTGTTACTCCAAGCTTAATAAAAAACTACGAAGCCACACGGAACTTTCCAGCGAAAGATGCAACGTCGAGATTAGGGCCGCATTTACGTTTTGGAACGGTGAGTATTAGAAAAATGGTTGAAAAAGCCATTGCTGAAGACAATGAAATATTTTGGCAAGAGCTTATTTGGCGCGAATTTTTTATGAGTATTCTTTGGCATTTTCCACACACACAAAACGAAAGCTTTAAAGCTAAATACGATCGTATTGAATGGCGGAACAACGAAACTGAATTTAAAGCGTGGTGTGAAGGTAAAACAGGTTATCCGTTAGTGGATGCTGGTATGCGACAACTCAATGCCACAGGATTCATGCATAACCGTGTTCGCATGTTAGTGGGAAGCTTTTTGTGCAAGCATTTACTTATTGATTGGCGCTGGGGAGAGGCTTATTTTGCCGAAAAACTACACGATTACGAAATGGCCAGTAATGTTGGTAATTGGCAATGGGTTGCAGGTAGCGGTGTTGATGCTGCACCCTATTTTAGAATTTTTAATCCTACAACTCAAATTGACAAATTTGACAAGAAATTAGAATACATAAAACAATGGGTACCAGATTTTCAAGAATTGACTTATCCTGAACCCATTGTAGATCATAAATTTGCTAGAGAACGTTGTTTAGAAACCTATAAGGCGGCTTTAAATTAAATTTTATAAACAGCCCTTGTAAAAACATCCAATACCTACCCCAATTCCCCTTACCAATGTAAACACTTGCGTTAGCGATTGTAATGGTTAGCTTTTGCCGAGGCAAGCATCGAGGCAAAACTATAAATGTAAAGCGCGACCCTTGTGGTAACCTGCCTGCCGGCAGGCAGGTGCCCAAATAATTGAAGCTTAAAAAACATAACATTTTATTAAGAATACGTTGCTTATAATTTTGGTACCTTTATTAATGAATAAAAACAAACTAAAATTATGAATACAAAAGAGGTAGCAAATAAGTGGGTACAGATGTGTCGAGAGGGCAAAAATATGGAATGTATTGAAGCACTTTATGGCGATAATGTAACGAGCAAAGAAATGCCTGGGGTACCTTATGGCGAGGTTATAACGGGTAAACAAAATGTGTGGAACAAAAGTAAACAATGGCTGGATAATGTGGTTGAGTTTCATGGTGGTGAAATAACAGATCCCGTGGTGGCTGGTAACCATTTTACGAGTAAAATGAGTTATGACGTGACGTTTAAAGACCGTGGTCGCCAGCAATTGGATGAAGTATGCGTGTTTGAAGTTAACGATGGTAAAATTGTAAACGAGCAGTTTTTTTATACCATGTAAGTTCCTTTTCTTAAATATTACAAAACCCCAATTTTTATTGGGGTTTTTGCTTTTTAATTGACAGGTTTGTACTATGATAAAAATCACGATTTTAATCTCCTAAATTTTATACTTTTAAAAGCGTTAATTTTTCTACAAACTAAATTCTTGCTTTATGACTGATTTACAAATTGCTAAAACAGTAACTCTTAAACCCATAATCGACATTGCCAAAAAATTTGGAGTTCCAGCTGATTCTATTGAAATGTATGGGAATTATAAAGCAAAAATCCCGTTGCAGTTTATTGATAAAAAGAAGGCTGATAGGAGTCATCTTGTATTAGTATCGGCTATTTCGCCCACACCAGCTGGAGAGGGTAAAACAACTATCTCCATTGGATTATCTGAAAGTTTAAACCGTTTAAATAAAAAAACCACAGTGGTTTTAAGAGAACCCTCGTTAGGTCCTGTATTTGGAATTAAAGGTGGTGCAACTGGTGGCGGTTACTCGCAAGTTTTACCAATGGAAGATATTAACTTACATTTTACAGGCGATTTTTCGGCAATTGAGAAAGCACATAACTTATTAGCTGCTCTTATTGATAATAATATACAAAGTAAAACAAACTCGTTACATATAGACCCCAGAACGATAAGTTGGAAACGTGTTGTAGATTTAAACGATAGAGCACTAAGACGCATTATTGTTGGTTTAGGTGGCACAACTTCTGGAGTGCCAAGAGAAACAGGGTTTGATATTACAGCGGCTTCTGAAATTATGGCTATTCTTTGTTTAGCTGAAAATTTAATGGATTTAAAAACTCGATTGGGTAATATTTTTATTGGGTATACTTTTAACAAAACACCCATTTACGCAAGAGATTTAAAAGCCGAAGGTGCCATGACCGTGCTTTTAAAGGATGCTATAAAACCAAATTTGGTGCAAACTATTGAAGGCAACCCAGCAATTATTCATGGCGGTCCTTTTGCGAATATTGCCCAAGGTACCAACTCGGTTATTGCAACGTTAATGGGTATGTCGCATTCCGAATATACAGTGACCGAAGCTGGTTTTGGTTTTGATTTGGGTGCAGAGAAATTCTTTGATATTAAATGCCAAAGTGCGGGTTTAAAGCCCAAAGCAGTGGTATTAACCACCACTATACGTGCCTTAAAATATCATGGTGGTTCAGATTTAAAATCATTAACTGAAGAAAATTTAGAAGCCTTAGAAAAAGGAATTCCAAACCTTGAAAAGCATCTTGAAAACATTGGTAAATTTGGTGTTGCGCCCGTGATTGCGATTAATAAATTTGAATCTGATACCGATGCTGAAATTGAATTCATCATGGCATTTGCTAAACGCAAAGGCATTCGAGTTGCCTTAGCCAATGTTTGGCAAGAAGGTGGTGAAGGCGCTTTAGAATTAGCAAAACAGGTGATTGAAATTGTAGAAGAAAACAAATCGGATTTTAAGCCATTGTATGATTGGAAGTCTGGCGTAAAAGAAAAAATAGCTACAATTGCCACTGAAATTTACGGGGCTGAACATGTGGATTATAACTATAAGGCAAAAGTACAATTGGAAAAAATAGCCCATTTAGGTCTGAACCACTTACCTATTTGCATCGCCAAAACGCAAAAATCATTATCAGATAATCCTAAATTACTGGGCAGACCTAAAGATTTTATCATCACTGTGCGTGAAATTGAAATAGCTGCTGGTGCTGGTTTTTTAATTCCAATAACAGGTGATATTATGCGTATGCCTGGTCTACCAGCGCATCCATCATCAGAAGATATTGATATTAATGAAGCTGGTGAAATAAGTGGGTTATTTTAAATCTTCTATTGTTGAATGAAACTAATTAAGATTTCAACTTAAGTTAACAAAAGAGCAAAGTACGATTGATTCGGGTTTTAGACAGGTTTTTAGATTCTTGTCTTAAGCTCATATTAATTATATTTACACTTAAACCCATTAATTGAAACATGCAGAATTTTATAGAAGAGCAAACTTTTGAAAACAAAATCTTTTCAAAATATGAATTTGAAAAAGGTGATTATGAGTTATGTAAATTTATAAATTGCGATTTTCAGAATAGCGACTTGTCGAATAGCCAATTTATTGATTGCGAATTTCACGATTGTGATTTGAGCTCGATTATAGTTTCAGACACAGGTTTACAAAATGTGCATTTTAAAGATTGTAAAATGCTGGGTATTGATTTTGAAAAATGTAGCGATTTTGCTCTTGAACTTAATTTTAAAAATTGCCAACTTAATCACGCGTCGTTTAATAACAAAAAATTAGCAAAAACAGTTTTTGAAAATTGTAAAATCCAAGGTGTAGATTTTAGAGATTGTCATTTGAATTCTGCTGTTTTTAATCATTGCGATTTACTTAACAGTACGTTCTTGAACGCAAATTTAAATAATGTAGATTTTAGGAGTGCTAAAAACTTTTCAATAGATCCTGAAAAAAACAATTTAAGTGGCGCTCGTTTTTCATTATTTACGGTTGAAGGGCTTTTACATAAATACAAAATTAAAATTGAGTGATTAATTTAATCCATGATAAAACTCTGAACAGATGAAAAAGATTTATTCGGTTGAAGAATACGTAGAAGAACATCCAAACTTTAGTGACGCATTAAGTAAGCTGAGAAATATTATTTTAACCACAGAAGTTGAAGAGACCGTTAAGTGGAGCGCACCTGTTTACACTGTAAATGGCAAAAATGTTCTAGGATTAGGCGCTTTTAAGAATCATTTCGGAATTTGGTTTTTTAATGGTGTATTTTTAAAAGACAAGCACAATTTACTAGTGAACGCCCAAGAAAATAAAACCAAAGCGTTACGACAAATGCGTTTTGAAACGATAGAGCAAATAGACAAAACTATTGTTTTACAATATGTAAAAGAAGCAATTGAAAACCAGAAACTAGGTAAAGAAATTAAACCGGAAAGAGGCAAAAAAGAAACTGTTATTCCCAAGGAACTTAACTTGATATTAAACTCTAATAAAGACTTAAAATCAGCATTTAAAAATTTGTCGCCCTACAAGCAGCGCGAGTATTGCGAATATATTGACTCTGCAAAACGGGAAGCTACAAAACAAACAAGACTGGAAAAAATTACACCAATGATTTTGCAAGGCATAGGATTAAATGATAAGTATAAAAACTGCTAGATTTATTTTATTCGTTGACACATAATCCAGAGATACGTTCTGTAGATTCTAATATACTTCTTTGCGTAGAAACCTTTAAATCTAAAAATGCTCTCATTTTATTGAACTTACTTTTATCAATCTTATTTTGATCTAAATACATTTCAAAATCTGAAATATAGTTTAACATTCTAAGTTTATTTTCTAATTGAATTCTTTCAAGATTTAAATCTTGTCGGCGTTTATACTCGATAAACTTTCTTTTTTCTTTAAAATTCATTCTTTTTTTAAAAGGTAACATAAAGCTTCTTGTGTATTTATACTGACCATTAAAAGCAGTTCTATCATTATATAATTCAAATAAAATATTAGAATCATCTTCTGCGATACTCTTTTCTTGAAACAAAAACAATACCAAACAATTAAGAACCAAAAATCCGACTATAAAGAGGAACAAATACATAATGAATTAATTTTAAATTACTTACAATACATTAGTAAGACAATTTAAAAACCTTTTACCCTAACTTAACACTCATATATTATACGATTTTGATAAAATAGTACCAATCCAATTATGAAGAATAAATAGCTGTATGCCTTTAAAAATGGCAGTTTTACATTTTTTTATACTATTTAGCTGAAACCTTAAAAAAATTTGAAATTTAAGTTTTAGGAGCTGGGTAAAGTGCAAAAAAAAAGCTCCCTATCAGGAGCTTTTTTAATTTATAGTATAAAACTATGATTTACTTTACTGTAGCAGGTGTATTAAGTTTTGTACTCATTTCCATGGAAATAGCAGATCTATCAAACTTTAATTTTCCAGCCATAGTTTCTATAATACAACTGTTGTCTTTATCATTTAAATCTGCAATTTTACCATGTAATCCGCTTTTTGTAATCACACGATCACCACGTTTTAATTCGGCTGCAAATTTCTTTTCTTTTTTAGCACGTTTCATTTGTGGTGCAATCATAAAGAAATACACGACCACAAACATTAATACAAATGGTAATAAACTACTAATTCCTCCTTCTCCCATGTTTTCTATATTTAGCTTTTAGCTGGAACCACTTTATTAGGATCTGGTTTTACAAACGCTGTAATTTTTACAACCTCAGAACCTTTTTCTGTATTTGCAGTTACTGTTATAGTTTTAGATATTTTATTAGAACCACTGCCATTAAAGTTAACAGTAAACTCTCCCGAATCTCCAGGCATCAACGGTTCTCTACTCCA
The DNA here is from genome assembly GCF_030344935.1 of Algibacter luteus. NCBI lineage: Bacteria > Pseudomonadati > Bacteroidota > Flavobacteriia > Flavobacteriales > Flavobacteriaceae > Algibacter > Algibacter luteus. The sequence continues at coordinate 2,858,884 of NZ_CP128313.1, forward strand.
GTTTTGTGGCACTGTACATCCACAAGAACTTTTAATATCTGTAATAACTAAAGGTGCATCACCAGTGTTTTTATATTTAAAAGTAGTTTCTACTTTAGATTTAGCTTCAATTTCACCAAAATCGTGCTCGGTTTTATCGAATTCAATTACTGGAAACTTAGATGCAACAGCATCTCTTTCTGCAGCAACTGCAATATTAGTTTCATCAATTTTTTTTGTAGCATCCTCTTTACAAGATGTAAATGCTATTAAACACATGGCGCTAAGACCTAATATTATTTTTTTCATAATAGAAAATTTTTAATTTTTTTAAGATGCACAAAAATAGTAATTATTTAAACGATTAAAAATTTTTTACATCCTTCTTAACACTTCTAACAATAAGAATGTGGCTTACATCAAACCTCGTCCTACTTTTTTTAATTCGCCAGACGCTTCATATTCTTTTACAAGCTTGTCTAAAATACCATTTATAAATATGCTGCTTTTTGGTGTTGAATACTCCTTTGATATTTCAAGATACTCGTTAATAGTCACTTTAACTGGTATAGATGAAAAACTTTTAATCTCGCAAATCGCCATTTGAAGTAACACATAATCAACTGTTGCAATTCTATCAGCATCCCAGTTTTTTGTTTTCTGACTTATTTCTTCGTTAATCGCAGTTTGATTTAAAAGTGTTTTCTTAAACAAATCAATTGCATACTCCTTGTCTTCTGCATCTTTATACAATTTTGGAGTAAAATATTGCTCTGGCGAAGCTTCCTTAACTTTTCTAAGCAATTTTAAAATAGTCGTATTTACGGTTGGAAGATCATCTAACCACGTCAGATTTTTATCCTCCATATACTCGTAAAGCTTTTCGTTTGGCGCAATAATATCTTTAAATACATCAACTATAAAGTCTTTGTCTTCTTTAAAATCAGACACCCTAGTTTTCATATAGTCCTTATATAAATCGCTAGCTAAAATGTCTTTAAAAATAATATCGATGTATTCACCATCTAATTCCCAATTGGTAATTTTATTAGCTTCAAATTGAGATTGTAATGTTTTATTTTCCCTTAAAAGTTTTAATAGCTGGTTATTAACAAACTTTCGGTTTGGATCTTTATCTTCTTTAGTAGCAAGGTGTTTTTGTTGTTTCTTTTGTAAATCGCTTTCTGCTCTTTTTTGAACTTCAATTAATAAGGACATTAATAACAAATACAAGTTGTACATATTATCTATACTGAAAAGTAAAAATTTTTGGTCTTTACTAAAGTCATCACTTTCACTACCCTTAAAGGCATACATGGTTTGCATAACTTTTACACGTATATGTCTTCTATTTAGCATCATTACAAAGAACTTTTATTAAAAAGATGAAGTATTTTCATTGTTTTTAGTGCCGCAAAAATAACACTATATTTAAAATAAACACGCTAATTTTATAAATATTACACTGAAACACTTTAAGCTAGATTTAACAAATAGCTTGGTGCATAAACTCTAGAATTTGGCATTTATACTTTATATTTGCTAACCTATTCGGAAGACTTCAAATGAAAGAATTAAAGCATTTAAATAAATACTTTTACAAATACAGAACTCATCTTATCATTGGTTCTATCATTACTGTTGTAGCGCGTTTATTTTTACTTTACACACCTCGTTATGTCAAAAAAATATTTGTAGCTATTGAAAGGTATTTTGATGAGACTATAACTAAAGATGTTTTTAAAGCAGAAATAGCAGAAGCTATAATGTATATTATTGGTGCCGCTTTAATTGCAGCAATTCTTACCTTTTTTATGAGGCAAACCATTATTAATGTGTCCCGTTATATTGAGTACGATTTAAAGAATGAAATTTATGCCCAATACCAGAAGCTGTCGTTAAACTTTTATAAAAAAAACAGAACAGGCGACTTAATGAACCGCATTACCGAAGATGTTTCAAGGGTTAGAATGTATGCTGGTCCTGCGCTTATGTATAGTATAAATACTATTGCTTTATTTGTGGTTGTTATCATTTACATGATTAATGCCTCTCCTAAATTAACCTTATATACCATAGTTCCGTTACCAATTTTATCGGTTATCATTTATAAATTGAGTAAAGAAATTCACAAACGAAGCACCATAGTACAAGAATATTTATCGAAGCTTTCAACATTTACACAAGAATCTTTTAGTGGTATTTCTGTTATAAAGGCCTATGGTATTGAACCACAAACATCGGTTAATTTTAAAGCATTAGCGGCAGAAAGTAAAGCAAAACACATCAATTTAACTAAAGTTCAGGCTTGGTTTTTCCCCATGATGATTTTACTTATTGGCACAAGTAACTTATTGGTTATTTACATTGGTGGATTACAATATATTAATGGCGAAATTGAAAGTATTGGTACTATCGCGGAGTTTATTATTTATGTTAACATGCTCACGTGGCCTGTAGCAACTGTGGGTTGGGTAACTTCTATTGTGCAGCAAGCTGAAGCATCACAAAAACGAATTAATGAGTTTTTAAAGATTAGTCCAGAAGTTAAAAATACTACAGAAGCCCATTCTGAAATTACTGGCGATATTGAATTTAAGAACGTATCCTTCACCTACGACGACACGAATATTCAGGCACTAAAAAACATAAGTTTTTCAATAAAAGAAGGAGAAACTTTGGCTATTCTAGGAAAAACGGGGTCAGGAAAATCTACTGTTTTAGATTTGGTAGGTAGACTTTATGATATTGATAAAGGGTCTATAATTATAAATGATACCGAAATAAGTCAGCTTAATTTAACCGATTTACGTGATAGTATTGGTTATGTGCCACAAGATGCCTTTTTGTTTTCTGATTCGATAAAAAATAACATAAAATTCGGGAAAGAAGATGCTACAGATGAAGAGGTTTTTGAAGCAGCAAAAAACGCCCAAGTACACAAAAACATTATTAAGTTCAATAAGGGTTATGATACCGTTTTAGGAGAACGAGGCATCACCTTATCTGGAGGACAAAAACAACGTGTTTCTATTGCTAGAGCTATAATAAAGTCGCCAAAAATATTATTATTTGACGATTGCTTATCTGCAGTAGACACTGAAACTGAAGAGAAAATTTTAAACAACCTCAACAAAATAACTAAAGGTAAAACTTCAATCATAGTAAGCCATCGTGTGTCTTCAGTAAAAAACGCCAATAAAATTATTGTATTAGAAGATGGCAAAATAGTACAACAAGGTAATCACGACTCGTTAATTAATGACGAAGGCTATTACAAAGATTTGTATTTAAAACAACTTAGTGAAAAACCAAAACGCAATTTATAATGGTTTAATTTATAAGTGGGTAACGCATTTTTTATTCAATTAAATGCAAGAAAAACCAATATTTTAAAAAGATTATTCATTATTTATTGGTTAGTATCGATTTTTTTTAGATTTTTGATACTATAACTAGAATATTAAATTATGAATAATGGTATGATGGAGAAAGAAGAAATTTTTTCAAAAGTTTTAAGAGCAGGACGAAGAACCTACTTTTTTGATGTTAGAGCTACGAAAGCTGAAGATTATTACTTAACAATCACAGAAAGTAAAAAATTCACAAATGACGACGGGTCGTTTCATTACAAAAAACATAAAATTTATATTTATAAAGAAGACTTTGCTGAGTTTAAAGATATATTAGCTGAAATGACTGAATATATCGTAAATGAAAAAGGAGATGAAGTTATAAGTGAGCGTCATCAAAAAGATTTCAAAAAAGAAGTTGAAGATGATGGTACCAGAGTTACTGAAGCAGACTTAAAAACACCTGAAAGCTTTACAGATATAGATTTTGATGATATTTAATCTCAAATTCAATTAAAATACTTAAACCGCATGGTAAACATTGCGGTTTTTTTATGACTTAACTGCTGCTATAGCCACAACTAAACAGACAATTATTACAAAACATGCCGTTACAATATTAAAACACAATAGCATTGCAACAAATAAGCTAGCTAACCATAGTGGTGCTAAAGTTATAGCTACTGCAAACCTAAACGTAGAAACAAACTCAATCTCTTTCACTTTAGGTTTTACTGCAAATTTCCAAATAACATAAGGCACAATAAACACGATGATAAAAAGAAATTTTAAAATTCGGCTTAAAATGTTCTTTTTCTTAAATTTCTGAATATTATAATTTTCAAAGTTCGATTTGATACAAGCATTAACAGCTTTAGGATCTAAAAAATCGAAATTTAAGTCTTCTAATCGTTTCAAAGTTTCCTGATAGCTTTCCGAGGGTATATGGGTTGTTAGTTGCGTGATTTCAGCATGTATTCTAGCCTTTAACTCCACAACATCATTATTTCTGTTGTCTGAAATAAATTGCGTTGCCGCTATGGGCTTGCCGAAATAAACCGATGTACTATCTGGAAATTTGTGAGCGTGCCTATAGTTAACACCAACAGGAAGTAGTTGTAAATCGAGATTAGGATGCTTTTCTAAAGCAGCAAAAACTATTCTTGTAAACCCTTTACTTAATGGTCTAACCGTCCGGTTTAAATTATGATTGCCTTCAGGAAAAATAACAACGCACGCATTTTCAGTTAATAATTCAGAGCAAGCTTCAAAAATTGCATTATTGTTGCTAATGTTTCCCCAACCGTCCCTAATTCTATACACCGGAAGCATTTGTAAACTTTTTAAAATTTTTGCAATGAGAGGCTTTTTAAAAACAGCCGCCCTAGTTAAAAAATATGAAAATCTACCAGATATTGTTGCAATAATTAATGCATCTAAAAGTGCATTTTGGTGGTTACTTAATAATAACACAGGTTTGTTTTTCGGAACATGTTTTACATCATAGATTTTTATCCTTCTGAAATAGAAAAACATCCCTACGCTTAAATACGCCCTTACAAAAGTTAACCATAAAAATTTCAAACTACCGCTGTTTTTTGTGCTGACCAATAAAAGGCTAACAAGAGCCCTGAAATAATATGCCAAATACCCCAGAATGCCGCTAAAATAGCCATTCCTCCTAGTCCGTTAAAGAACGAAAATATGAGTAACAATCCTAATCCTGAGTTTTGAATTCCTGTTTCAATGGCTAAAGTTTTTTGATTTTTTAATGATAAGCCTAACATTCTCGCAATAAAAAAACCTAATGCCAACGCTAGAATATTATGCCCAATTCCTATTAATAAAACATGATGAATGTAAGCATTAAAAACATCTATATTCTGTGAAAAAGCAACAATAACAATGGCAGCAAACACAAAAATCGACAACGGTTTTAATATTTTAGAGAGCTTTAGCGCTAGGTTTTCAAATTTATATCTGAAAAGCATTCCTAACACCAAAGGTATACCCAATATTAGTGTTACTAATTTTACTAACTCTGATGAATTTAATTCCACAGTCTTTAAAATATCAGATGTTGGCTGATAGAGTTCACTGTAAAAGTGAAAATTAAATGGCGTCATAAACACTGCTAAAAACGTTGCAAAAGCAGTAAGACTAACTGATAGTGCCGTATTACCTTTAGCCAAATGTGTCATGAAATTAGATATATTGCCACCAGGACAAGCGGCAACCATAAACATCCCCAAAGCTATACTTGGCTTTGGGTTTAGTAAAACAACTAATAGAAAAGTTGCAAGAGGTAAAAGTACAAACTGGCATAATACACCTACTACAACAAGTTTAGGCTGCTTGAATAATTGTTTAAAATCATTTGGAGTGATACCCAGAGCAACTCCAAACATCACTACTGCCAGAGCAATATTTAACACCCATAATCCGCCACTATCGAAGTTTATTCGAACATTATCTAACTCTTGCATATTTTAATTTACCGAAGTACCGTTTTTTACCTTATCTTCTGGATTAAGGAGAATCACATCTTTTCCATCAACAGCGCCCAACACAAAACATTCACTCATGAATTTTGCAATTTGCTTTTTAGGAAAGTTTACTACAGCAACAATTTGCTTGTTTAATAAGTCTTCTTTTTTGTATAATGTTGTAATTTGAGCTGAAGATTTTTTAATGCCTAAATCGCCAAAATCAATAGTCAGTTGGTACGCGGGGTTTCTAGCTTCTAAAAAATCGTTGACTTCAATTATGGTTCCAATCCTTAAATCAACTTTAGTAAAATCATCAAAAGTTATTGTTTCATTCATTTTTTAAAAATACAAATAATGTCGAACTTTGAATAAAACTTTTTAATATGGCACGTACACCCTCAAATATGCTTCCTTTAGGTACCAAAGCACCTAATTTTTCGATTATAGATTCAATTTCAAATAAAGTTTTATGTCTTGATGATTTAAAAGGAATAAAAGGAACGGTTATTATGTTTATATGTAACCACTGCCCTTTTGTAATTCATGTTAATTCGGAGTTAGTTAAAGTTGCTAATACTTACGCGGACAAAGGCATCAGTTTTGTTGCGATTTCTAGTAACGATGCTATTAATTACCCACAAGATTCACCGGAAAAAATGAAAATACATGCTAAAAACGAAGGTTACCCTTTTCCATATTTATATGATGAAACACAAGAAGTAGCTCAAGCATATGATGCCGCTTGTACTCCAGATTTATATGTTTTTGATGATAAATTAGAATTAGTTTATAGAGGTCAATTGGATGATTCTAGACCAGGAAATGGTATACCGCTTACAGGTAAGGATTTAAGACATGCACTGGATTGTTTAATTGAAGGAAAAGAGAATAAAACTGAACAAAAACCAAGTATTGGTTGTAATATTAAATGGAAGCATTAACGCAGTTTTAACTGCCAAATGCCAATATTTTGCCATTCACCAAATTTTAACCCAACTTCTTTTAAGTGTGCGACTTTTTCAAAACCGAATTTCTCATGAAGATTAATACTAGCATCATTAGGAACGGTTAAAACTCCTAAAACGGTATGCAAATCTGTTTCTTTTAACAGTCTTATTAATTCGGCATATAGTTTAGAACCTATTTGCTTCCCATGGGCGGTATGCTTGACGTAAACCGTAGATTCTGCGGTATAATTATAGGCAGGTCGTGGTCTAAAACGGCTGCCGTATGCAAACCCTAAAATTTCATTGTTCTCTTCATAAACAATATAAGGGTATTCGGAAACGATATGATTAATTTTATCCGTGAATGTTTCAAGTGATAATGGGTCAATATCAAAATTAACCGTAGTATTTAATACATAATAATTGTAAATATCCAGTAATGCTGACGCATCATCAATATGGACAGATCTAATCATTTAACTCCAGCCTTTACGTTTTATTAAATTTTCAATATGCGCATAATGATGATTACTATGCCATGCATAGTTACCAACATTAAAACCTAGGGCTACTTCATTATTGGTTTCTGGATGAATAAAGCATTTCTTTAGATCAACTTCAGACAACGTTTTTAACAAATACACTAGTTTATAATGAATCGCTTTAAGGTGATTTAAAGACATTTCTAAAGGTGCCGTTTTAGAATCCACAAGTTCTGCCCATCGTTCTTCATAATAGGCTTTAATAACTGGTTTCTCTTCTGTTAAGGCCCATTTGAATCGTGTATAGCTATGATGATGACTATCAGATAAGTGATGAACCACCTGCCTAATGGTCCAGCCATCCGGCCTATATTGAGTATCAAGTTGGTTATTAGATAAGTCTATTACCAAATTTTCTAATCGGTTTGGAAAATGCTCTAAAATAGAAATCCAACTTTCAATATGTTGTTTTGAAATGTTATTAGGGCAATCAAACTGCCCAATAGGATACTTTAATCTTTCTAGCTCTTGTTCTGTCATAAGAACAAATATAGACAATTGCTAAGAGATTTCTATCAAGCCTTGTTTAACATAATTTACGGCCTCGTACAAATTTGAAAAATGCTTAATTTCCTTTTTGAAAAATAATTTTTCTATCATAGAATTTAAAAACCCTGCTTTGTTATGTGAAACCACACAATAGGCTTTTACTTTATAATTAGTTTTATAAAACTTCAACCAATCTGCTGCCACAAGCGAATATGAATTGATTCGATTAGAAATATATACCACATTAGAGCCATCCGAATTATAAAATGCCGCAATATCTTCAACCATAAGTTTAATTTGATTTTCCCAACTTATAACTTCACCTCTACAAAATTGAGAAATTACAAATTCTTTAAAAATAAAAACATTGCCGAAGGAATAATTAATCTCTTTTAAGCAATCTTTATACAATTCTGTATTCACTATACTAATCATGCCGTAAAAATATACAGAATGACTTACCAGATTAATAATATTCGACCAAATAGTAATTAAAAAAGTTAAAGAAACGATATAAAAAAACACCCTTAAAGGGTGTTTTTAATTTATTGATTCTAATTTAATTCGTATTTGTAAGAATGTTATTATTTCACATCCATAAGTTCAACATCAAATACTAATGTTGCATCTGGTGGTATTACGCCACCTGCTCCTGCACTTCCATAAGCTAAGTTGCTAGGTATTACTAATCTAGCTTTATCACCTACTTTTAATAATTGAATACCTTCATCCCAACCTGGAATAACTTGACCAACGCCAAGTGGAAAATCTATTGGTGCATTACGTTTGTATGAAGAATCGAACACAGTTCCATCTGATAATTGACCTTTGTAATGTACAGAAACTGTTTTACCCTTTTCTGCTTTGACCCCAGCACCTTCTTGAATGATTTGGTAACGTAAACCACTTTCAGTTTTACTAAAACCGGCTGCTAATTTATCCAACTCCGCTTCTGCAGCAGCTTTAGCCTCAGCTAATCTTTTTTCTCTTGAGCCTTCAAAAGTTCGAAAAGCTTCAACAGCATTGAACGCTTCTGCCTCAGTTCCTTGTCTTAAAATCTCAATACTTTCAATTTTATCACCCTGTGCGATGGCATCAACTACTTCTTGACCGTGCTCTACTTTTCCAAAAACGGTATGTTTATTATCTAACCATGGTGTTTCAATATGAGTTATAAAAAACTGACTACCGTTAGTTCCTGGTCCTGCATTTGCCATAGATAATACTCCAGGTCCGTCATGCCTTAAATCTGGGTGAAATTCATCATCAAATTGATATCCAGGATTTCCAGCACCTGAACCTTGCGGGCATCCACCTTGAACCATAAAATCTGGTATCACTCTATGAAATTTCAAACCATCATAATATGGTGTGCCTTGAGGTTTTACTTTGTTCTCTAGATTTCCTTCTGCTAAAGCAACAAAGTTACCTACTGTTCCAGGTGTTTTTTTGTATTCTAAAGCGATAAGAATTTCTCCTTTTGTTGTATTAAATTTTGCGTATAAGCCGTCTTGCATGATTCTAATTTTTAAGAAAGTGCAAATATAGCAAACAAAGTGTGAAGTATAAAGTTAGAATGACAAAGTTTAGTTGGCAACTTCGCTGATAAATTTGATGCGATAAAGACGCAATTCTTCATGATCATAATCACCATCAAACTCTTCAATAGCGGCATCAATACTATCTGATTCAGATTCCATAAAATAGTCATGAATTTCTTCTTGTTGATCTTCATCTAAAATATCGTGCAACCAATAATCAATATTTAATTTTGTGCCAGAGTATACGATAGCTTCCATTTCTTTGATAAACTCTTCCATAGACATCCCTTTAGAACTGGCAATATCATCAAGAGGTAATTTCCTATCTATATTCTGAATGATGTAAAGTTTATTTGCAGAGTTACTACCTGTAGATTTTACAACCAAATCGTCTGGACGAATAATATCGTTTTCATCGACATACTTTTCAATTAAAGCTACAAAATCTTTACCGTATTTTTTCGCCTTTCCTTCACCTACACCATGTACGTTAGAGAGTTCAGTGAGATTAATTGGGTATTTTAATGCCATATCTTCCAATGAAGGGTCTTGAAAAATCACAAATGGTGGAACGCCTAACTTTTTAGCGTTCTTTTTTCGCAAATCTTTAAGCATCCCCATTAATACTTCATCTGCCACAGCCCCTCCGCCTTTAGCAGCGGTTATAATCGTGCCGTCTTCTTGCTCTCCTTCAAAAACATGATCTTCGGTCATCATAAAAGATTTCGGATTTTTAATAAAATCTTTACCCTCTTGGGTTAATTTTATAACGCCGTAAGTTTCAATATCCTTTCGAAGGAAACCTGCAACCAATACTTGCCTTAATAACGCCATCCAATATTTATTGTCTTTTTGCTTTCCTGAACCAAAAAATGGTTGTTCGTTAGTTTTATGGGAGTTAATTAAAGCGTTTTCTTTTCCAATAATAACATTAACCAAATCTTTCGATTTGTATTTTTCGTTGGTTTTATCGATGACCTCGAGCATTAATTTTACTTGATCTTGGGCCTCAACTTTCTTTTTAGGATGCCTTACATTATCATCCATATCGCCACCTTCACCGGTTTTGTTATCAAATTCTTCACCAAAATAATGAAGTATAAACTTCCTCCTTGAAATAGATGTTTCGGCAAATGCAACAACTTCTTGTAATAAGGCTTGTCCTATTTCTTGTTCAGCCACAGGCTTACCAGACATAAATTTCTCAAGCTTTTCTATATCCTTGTAAGCGTAATATGCTAAACAGTGTCCTTCGCCGCCATCTCTTCCGGCTCTTCCTGTTTCTTGGTAATAACTCTCAATACTTTTAGGAATATCATGATGAATTACAAAACGCACATCGGGCTTATCTATACCCATACCAAAAGCAATGGTAGCAACAACCACATCAACATCTTCCATTAAAAATTTATCTTGATGGCTGGAGCGTGTTTTAGCATCTAACCCAGCGTGATAAGGCACTGCATTTATACCATTAACCTGCAATACTTGCGCAAGTTCTTCAACACGTTTTCTGCTCAAACAGTAAACAATACCAGATTTATTATCGTTTTGTTTTATAAATCGGATAATATCGACATCAACATTTTTCGTTTTTGGTCGAACTTCGTAATACAAATTTGGTCTGTTAAAAGAAGCTTTAAAGGTTTTTGCATTATTGATACCGAGGTTTTTAATAATATCTTCTTGAACTTTTGGAGTTGCTGTAGCCGTTAACCCTATTATGGGAATATTATCGCCTATGCGCTTGATGATATGGCGTAAATTTCGATATTCTGGTCTAAAATCATGCCCCCATTCACTAATACAATGCGCCTCATCAATAGCCATAAAAGATATTTTTACAGACCTGAGAAAATCAACATTCTCTTCTTTGGTAAGCGATTCTGGAGCTACATAAAGTAACTTAGTAATCCCATTAACAATATCTGTTTTAACTTGCTTAATTTCGGTTTTATTCAAAGAAGAATTTAATACATGTGCAACACCATTCTCTTTTGAAACGCCGCGAATAGCATCCACTTGATTTTTCATCAATGCAATTAAAGGGGAAACAACAATTGCTGTGCCTTCTTGCATAAGAGCAGGCAATTGGTAACACAATGATTTACCACCACCTGTAGGCATGATTACGAACGTGTGATTTCCTGATAATATACTTTCTACAACGCCTTCTTGAAGTCCTTTGAATTTATTAAATCCAAAATATTTTTTTAGTGAAGCATGCAAGTCACTCTTTGATATGGACATGAATTGAATAAAATTATTGTTTTAATTACATCTCTCTTATGCCGAAACATCGGTTAGTTAATTTCATAAAGCATTTAGAGAACCCTCATATTTTTTTCGTTAGTTTTGTAACTAATTTTCAAATTACAACAAATTTTAATTTGATTTACACTAAAGATAACAAAATCTTTAAAAATGAACCAAAAATAATAAATTTTGAAAAACAAAAATTCTATTATTGACATAGCTAAACAGACTATTGAAATGGAGGCTAATGCCATTTCAAACTTGTCAAGCCTTATAACTAATGATTTTGCAGAGGCCACGGAACTTATATACAATTCTAAAGGGCGTGTCATAATTACAGGCATTGGAAAAAGCGCCATTATTGCTAATAAAATTGTTGCCACTTTAAATTCAACTGGAACACCTGCTATTTTTATGCATGCCGCAGATGCCATTCATGGTGATTTAGGTTCAATTCTTAAAGATGATGTCGTTATTTGTATTTCTAAAAGTGGAAACACCCCCGAAATTAAAGTGCTAATTCCGCTCATAAAAAGTGCTAATAACAAAATGATTGCTATAACTGGTAATAAAGATTCTTTTTTAGGAGAACATGCCGATTATATTTTAAACACCTTTGTTGAAAAAGAAGCTTGTCCAAATAATTTAGCACCAACTACAAGTACAACCGCTCAATTGGTTATGGGAGATGCTCTTGCTATATGTTTGTTAGAATTGAGAGGCTTCTCAAAAAACGATTTTGCAAAATATCACCCAGGAGGTGCATTAGGAAAAAAGTTATACCTAAGAGTTCAAGATATATCCTCTGTTAATGAAAAACCAAAAGTATTACCATCTACTAATATTAAAAATGTAATTATTGAAATTACCGAGAAAATGTTAGGTGTAACTGCGGTTGTTGAAAATGATAAAATTATTGGTATTATTACAGATGGTGATTTACGTAGAATGCTAAGTAAAGTTGACGATTTTTCAAAATTAACAGCAAAAGATATCATGAGTGCAAATCCAAAGCGTATTGAATCTGATGCTATGGCTATAGACGCTTTAGAACTTATGGAAACCAACGGCATTTCTCAACTATTAGTGGAGGAACAAGGTAAATACGCCGGAGTGGTGCATTTACACGATTTAATAAAAGAAGGTATTATATAATGGCAAAGAAAAATATTAACGAGATGTCCTTTCTAGATCATCTTGAAGATTTACGTTGGCATTTAATTAGAATTTGTTTAGCAGTTATAATCGTTGCTACGCTTGTATTTATTTTTAGCAGGTTTGTTTTTGAAGCCATCATTTTTGCGCCTCTAGAAATGAGTTTCCCCACTTACGATATGCTATGTAGAACAGCAAATTTTATTGGCGTAGATACCACCTTTTGTGCTGAAAAAATGCCGATGATTCTGCAAAACAGAACTATGGCCGGTCAATTTTCGGCAGATATCTGGACCGCCATATTAGGTGGGTTCGTCATTTCTTTTCCTTATGTTATTTATCAACTTTGGAAATTTATCAGTCCAGGCTTACATAGTAAAGAACGTAAACACTCAAGAGGTTTCATCATCATCTCATCCCTATTATTTTTTATAGGTGTCCTTTTTGGGTATTATATTGTTACGCCCTTATCTTTAAACTTTTTGGCTAATTATAGTATATCTCCCAAAGTAGATAACCAAATTGATATTAGTTCTTATATAGCCTTAGTGCGTTCTTCGGCTTTAGCTTCGGGACTTATTTTTGAACTGCCAATCATTATTTATTTTTTAACCAAAATAGGTTTAGTTACACCAGAAATTTTAAGAAAATACCGAAAATATGCTTTGGTAGTCGTACTTATTCTGTCGGCAATAATTACCCCTCCAGATATTGCAAGTCAGGTTATTGTTGCAATTCCAATTATAGTTTTATATCAAGTAAGTATTTATATTTCTAAAATTGTAATTAGAAACCAAAAAAGAAAAGAAAAATTAAAACATGGCTGATATTGTAAAAGAATTTAATGATTATCGTGCTAAAATGAATGATAAAATTCTAGCCGATAACAACAAGGTAATTAAACGAATATTTAATTTAGATACTAACGCTTACGCGGAAGGCGCCTTAGATGTGAAAACAAAAGAGCTTTTAGGATTAGTAGCTTCTACAGTATTACGATGTGATGATTGTATAAAATACCACATGGAAACCAGTTATAAAATTGGATTAAAAAAAGAAGAAGTTGTTGAGGCATTAAGTATCGCAACTTTGGTTGGTGGTACCATTGTTATTCCGCACTTACGAAAAGCCTACGAATTTTGGGATGCTTTAGAATCTCAAGAATAATATAAATAAAAAATTCTGCTATAATAGTGTATATGATTTTACTATTTTTAGCGTTTGTTATAACAATATGATTTTAAGAGCCGAAAATTTAATGAAGTCCTACAGCGGACGAAAAGTAGTAAAAGACGTTTCTCTTGAGGTAAATCAAGGTGAAATTGTTGGACTTTTAGGACCTAATGGTGCTGGAAAAACAACATCGTTTTACATGATTGTTGGCTTAATAAAACCCAATGGCGGTCATATTTTCCTAGATAATACCGAAATTACTAAATACCCTATGTACAAACGTGCACAGAATGGTATTGGTTATTTGGCTCAAGAGGCATCGGTATTTAGAAAATTAAGTATTGAGGACAATATTTTAAGTGTGCTTCAACTTACTAAATTGAGTAAAAAAGAGCAGCATGATAAAATGGAATCGCTAATTGAAGAGTTTGGGTTAGGACACATTCGAAAAAGTCGTGGCGATTTATTATCGGGTGGCGAACGTAGAAGAACTGAAATTGCTCGTGCCTTAGCAACAGACCCAAGTTTTATTCTTTTGGATGAACCCTTTGCAGGTGTAGATCCTGTTGCGGTTGAAGACATCCAAAGAATTGTTGCGCAACTTACTAAAAAGAACATTGGTATTCTTATTACCGACCATAACGTACAAGAAACGTTAGCGATTACAGATAGAACCTATTTAATGTTTGAAGGGAGTATTCTAAAAGCGGGAAAACCAGAAGAATTGGCCAACGATGAAATGGTTCGTAAAGTATATTTAGGACAAAATTTCGAGCTTCGTAAAAAGAAAATTAGAGATTAGTGATTGGCATTTTTCTTCTTAAAAATCTTTTTAAAAATTTTCACAAAAAATAAAGCTAAAATTCCAACCAGAAGCCCAACAATAAATTCTTCAACAATTGTCGGTAATTCTATTTCTTCTAAAAGGTGATGAATGTATTCCACATTATGAGAAAAAATTCCTCCTGCAACAAGAATTAAAGCAATAGTACCTATTACTGCTAAGCTTTTAATTATTATTGGCAAAGCTCTAATTAAAAGGTTACCTATAGTTTTAGAAATGCTTTTTTCTCTTTTACTGAATTTAACTAGTCTATACCCCAGATCATCCATTCTAACTATGAGTGCTACAATTCCATATACACCAACAGTAGCAATTACACAAACAATTGAAACTACCAAAATCTGGAATAAAATAGGTTTTGCTAAAACGGTTCCTAGTGCAATAATGACGATTTCAACGGATAAAATGAAATCGGTAAATATGGCTGATTTTATCTTCGTTTTTTCAAGTTCTAACAATTCTTTTTTAGAAAGGTTAGCCTTTAAATCCAGATGTTGTTCAGTTACAGTTTCGTGAGGCACAATGTATTCATAAATTTTTTCCGCGCCTTCATAAGCCAAATAAATAGCACCAAGAATAAGCGCTAATGTAATCGCCCAAGGCGCAAAAGCACTTAGTAAAAATGCAACTGGTAGAATAATTACCTTATTTCGAGCTGAACCTTTAGTTATTGCCCAAAGCACTGGCAACTCTCTAGAAGACACAAATCCGGTTGCTTTTTCAGCATTTACGGCCAAGTCATCACCTAAAATACCAGCCGTTTTTTTAGTTGATATTTTACTCATGACCACCACATCATCCATTAAAGCAGCGATATCATCTAGTAATGCAAAAAAACCTGAAGCCATTTAAATTTTATTTTGTAGTTAAATTGTCTAGAACAGACATTATGATGTATAATAATATAATTAAAGGAATTGCCGCGAACTTTAAAACAATAAGTAATACAACACAAAGTAGTATAAAAATATAACGTATGGAGTTATCCTTGAAACTATAATTTTTAAATTTTAAAGCGAATAATTTTATGCTTGAATTTAACAGATAACAACTTACAAGCGTCAAAATAACTAAAAACCATGGGTTGAGTATTATTGAGTTAATAGCATTATTATTCTGAAATTCTAAAATTAAAGGCAACGAAATAATTAGTAAAGTATTCGCTGGTGTTGGTAAGCCTTTAAAATAAGTTTGTTGGTCTTCATCTAAATTAAATTTTGCAAGTCTGTAGGCTGAAGCTAAAGTAATTAATAAGCCCAAAAGCGGTAATAATGGTTGATTCAAATGGAAATCTAAGTTGTTAGAGACCCAAGTACCTTCGGTTACAATTTCATTTTCAAGCGTTAATGACAACAACTTAAACATGACTATTCCTGGAACCAATCCGCTAGTCACCATATCTGCCAACGAATCCAATTGCAATCCTAACTCACTTTGAACATTTAATTTTCTGGCTGCAAAACCATCAAAAAAGTCGAAAAATATACCTAAAAAAACAAATAATGCTGCCGTAACAAAGTTGTTATTTACCGCTAAAATTACTGCTATACTACCACAAAATAAATTTAATAATGTTAATGCATTGGGTATTTGTTTTTTCATATAATGTTATTTTTATGCTGTAAAAATAACAAACAATTTGAGTCTTAAGCAATATCTATTATAAATTGAAGTTTTAAAGAATGTAAATTATGTGCATCTTTGTAAAAAAATTGCGATTGAGACTTTACATCACTACGATACTTTGCGCCTTATCGATATCATTATTTGGACAAACCGTTAGAAAATATTCAAATGAGTTTATGAATATTGGCGTTGATGCAGCCGCTTTGGGTATGAGTAGTGCAGTAACTTCACATTCTTCCGATGTAAATTCAGGATATTGGAATCCTGCAGGGTTATTGAAACTAGAAGACAATCAACTTGCCTTAATGCATTCTAGTTATTTTGCGAACATTGCTAATTATGACTATGCCGCTTTTGCTATGCCTTTAGATGATAGAAGCGCCGTAGGCATCTCTTTAATACGTTTTGCTGTTGATGATATATTAAACACCACCCAGCTTATCGATGCAGAGGGTAATATAAATTACGATAGAATCAGCTTATTTTCTACTGCCGACTACGGGTTAACGTTTTCATTTGCACGAGAATTACCCGTGCAAGGCTTAAATTATGGTGTGAATGCAAAAGTTATAAGAAGAGTTATTGGCGATTTTGCTTCGTCTTGGGGTTTTGGATTGGATGTTGGTCTTCAATTTGAAACTCAAAACAATTGGAAGTTCGGCCTTATGGCGAGAGATATAACGACAACATTTAACGCATGGGCAATAGATGAAGAAGAATTTGCTACGATTAGTGATGCTGTTGAAGGCCAAAATCAAGAATTACCTGAAAGCACTGAAATTACTATTCCAAAATTACAAATTGGAATATCTAAGTTGGTAGATTTTAATTATGATTATACGCTATTAACCTCGGTAAATTTGAATGTACGTTTTGAAGAAAACAACGATATCTTCTCAACATCTTTTGCTAGTATAAACCCAGCTTTGGGCTTTGAATTTGGATATATTGATATGGTTTATCTAAGAGCCGGAATGGGTAATTTTCAAAATGAAACTCAGTTTGATAATAGTCAGGAACTTACTTTTCAACCAAGTTTCGGTTTAGGTTTTAAATATAACGGAATTCAAATAGATTACGCGTTTACTGATATTGGCGACCAAAGTGTTGCCCTTTATTCAAACGTGTTTTCACTAAAACTTGATTTTAGTATCTTTAGATAATGCAAAAAACATTCCTACTTTTATTTCTTTTTTTGTTTTTTAAACTTAGTTTCGCTCAACAGCATCAATTATCTGAAGCAGCTGAAATTAGTGTACTTACCGTTGGTCCAGGTACTTCTTTAAATGATGCCTTTGGCCACAGTGCATTTAGAATTAAAGATTTAAATCAAGGTATTGACCTAGTATATGGTTATGGCGAATATGATTTTGATGCACCAAATTTCTACTTAAAATTTGCTCAAGGGAAACTTAATTATTTAATAAGTAGAACTAACTTTAATAGATTTTATCAAGTTTATACTTATTATAATAGAAGCATAAAAGAGCAAGTTCTTAATTTATCATCTACTGAAAAACAAAAGCTTTATGATTATTTGGTAAATAACTATAAACCAGAAAATAGAGCTTATTTATATGAGTTCTTTTATGATAATTGCGCCACAAAAATTAAAGATGTGAGTAATATTGTGTTGAATAACGCGATAACTTTTAACAAGCCAAAAGATTTTAAAGAAGCCTCATTTAGAACCTTAATTCAAAACAATCTAAATCGAAATTCGTGGGGTAGCTTGGGTATAGACTTAGCTTTAGGTGCCGTAATCGATAGAAAAGCTTCGCCTGAAGACCACATGTTTTTACCTGAAAACATTTACAAATTTTTTAAAAATGCCACCATTAAAAACAAAGAGCCCTTAGTTAAAGAAAGTAAAACTTTATATGCTAAACGTGAAACAAAATTTACTAACTCGTTTTTTAGCAGTCCATTATTTATCTTTGGAATTATTGGCTTAATTATACTTTTCATTACCTATCAAGATCATAAAAATGAGCAGCGTACTAAATGGTTAGATATTTCTATATTCGCAGTCACAGGGTTAATAGGCATTGTTATTTTATTACTGTGGTTTGCAACAAATCATACTGGCACGCACCAAAACTATAATTTACTTTGGGCTTTTGCCTTAAACATACTTTTTATTGGTCAACTTTTAAAACCAATACCTAATCTATGGTTTATAAAATACATTAAGCTTTTAGTAATATTATTATGTCTGTTAGCACTACACTGGACAATTGGTGTTCAAGTATTTGCCATCGGATTAATTCCGTTTTTAATAGCACTTTTTGTTAGGTATATTTTCTTGGTGAAGCATTTTAATAAACTGTAATTGAATCTATTATGCTTATTACTGACCTCTAAAAAAGATGATGGTACTCAAGGTTTTAATCATGATGTTCATATCTAAGAAAAAGCCTCTATGTTTAATATAATATAAATCATATTGAAGCTTCAATAAACTATCATCAATAGAAGAAGCATATCTCGTTTTTACTTGAGCCCAACCCGTAAGTCCTGGTTTTACAATATGTCTTGTTTCATAAAATGGAAGCATTTTCGATAATTCTTTTACAAAAAACGGACGTTCAGGTCTTGGACCAATCAAACTCATTTCACCTTTTAAAATATTTAAAAATTGAGGCATTTCATCTAATCTTGAATGTCTCAAAAATTTACCAAAAGGGGTTACTCTAATATCTCCTTTCTTAGCCCAAGCCGCACCAGATTCTTCAGCATTTTTTATCATGGTACGGAACTTAATAATTTTAAATATTTTTCCGTTTTTACCAATTCTATCCTGTGTATAAAACAAAGGTCCACGGTTTCCTAAAACATTCCCTAACAATACAATTGGTAAAAAAACTAGGCCAGATAAAACTCCTAATAAAGAAATTAAAACATCAAAAAGTCTATGAAAAAACAGATACAGTTTATTTTGATTGTTTCTACTAAATGGAAAGTATTTATAAAAATCTTTTCCAACAAACTGCACAGGAATTCGTTGCGCTAAATCTTCATAAACTTGAGTGTATTCATTAATAGGAAAACCCTCTTCTAACAATTTAATGAGCGTATAATATATTTCAGAAGTAATGTTTTCTGAACTATAACTTGCCACAACAATTTCAGATAAATTTTCATTTTTAATAATCTCGCGAATTTGGCTAGCTCCAAATTCAGGAATGGCTTTATATTTTACTGAAGCCAATTTATCTTTTTCGCAGTTAACAAAACCAACTATCTTATAGTTAGGATCTGAACTTTTAAAAGCTTCAACAATAGTTTCAATATTCGAAGTTTCGCCAATTATAAGAACTTTTTTATAAAATCTAGGAGATACGATAAAGGTTATATAAGCTAATCGCCATAAAATTAAGGCAATGAGAATGGCAAAATAAAAAAACAGTATTTGGAGTCTATTATCTGGTAATACTGGAGTAAAGAAGGGCGTTAACAAGTAAAACAAAACCGTAGTAGAAACCGTAAATACAATAGCCGTAGAAATTTTTTCAATCCTACTTGATTTTTGTAAATCATACATTTCAAAAACAGTCCCAAATACAGATACGTATAAAATAAGTACAAAAACCCAGGTCCAATTTTCTTTTGTTAAAGTAAAATAATCAAATTCAAAACTATTACTAACTAAATAAAGTACAAAAAGGATAGAGAGTATATCAAAAATACGCAAGAGTATTTTTCTTTCAGAAATATTGAAATGAATACCGCTATCAAACATTATTTTGAGAATTATTTTGAGAGACTATAAAGATAGTAAGTAAAATCTATAAACATGGTATTAATTTAAGACTTTAATCCAATGGTTTTTAACAACGTTCCAGTCTAAATTTTCGGCACATCTTCTTGCTTCTTCTGCAATCTTATTACCATAATTTTTCGAACTTATTAATTTCTTTATCGCGTCAACAAATGCGCTTTCCATATTTGGCTCAACGAGAATTCCGTTTTCATTATGTTTAACAAAAAAAGGTATACCTCCTACATTGGTCGAAACTACCGGTAATCCAAGTGCCCATGATTCTATAATACTAACCGGCATGTTATCAACATGTGTTGTATTGATAAAAATATTATAATTTTCAGAAAGATCAATCCATTCTTTTTTATCAAGTTTACCTGTAAAAATCACTTCTACTTGTAATTCATTTGCGTAATTTTTAGCTTTTTGTAAACTTCCGTCACTATCCGGACCAACCATACAGAGTTTAGCATTTATACTTTCATCTTTTAAAGCTTTTAAAACTTTTATTCCTAGAAACGGATTGTAAATTTCAGAAAATGAACGCACCCAAAGTAAATTAGCCTCATCGAACTCGCGCTTCTTAAATTTATAATTTCCTAATTCTATTGAATTAGGAATACAAATAAGATTTTTATAACCGAACGCCTCAAATTTAGATTTAATATATTTTGAAGGCGATACGTTTTTATACGCATGATTAAAAATGGCTTTTGAGAGTTTTGGTGATTGCTGCAAGCGATTTGGTAGTTTACCTCCATGAAGGATTGGAATATATTTTAAATGAAGTAATCTGCACATTTGACTAACAAAATAGGCGTAGTAAAAATTTAACGTACTATAAGTGTCAATAAGTACATAATCGGCACGATTGCTATACTTAAAACAAACCCATAACATATGTAATAATCTTAGAACAATATTTTTTTTACTTGAAGCATAGTATATTTTATACCCACTTTCTTCTAACAACCGGCCTAAAATGTCAATCGATGACATATTAGCATGCTTACTAACCCCAGATTTGTTTCCTATATAAATTAAAGTCTTCAAGGTGCAACAGGCATTAGATGCTTCTTTTTAAGTGCTACATTAGCCTTTTTAGTTCTTTTAGATGTAAACTGGATATCAAGCAAACAGAGTCCGTAGATAAACGCAGGTGCCGCAATACGCATAGAAGAATGATTTATCGTTAAAAACCAAAAAAAGTAACAAGAAAAGAAGAAAATATTAGATTTATTTCTAATTCGAAAAAGCAAAGGCGAGATTAATAATATTAGAAAAGCCACCATGCCAAATAAACCATGTTCAGATAAAATTCTACTCATTTCATTATGTGAAGCCGCATCAATACCTTCGTTTATTTGTCTGAGTTCTTTTATTTTACCTACTCCCACTCCCAAAACTGGATTTTTTAAAAATTCGTCTATTTCAAAGGAAACCAAATCTGCCCTTCCTGTTGAAATATCTGATTTCTCTCTACCTAATGCATCCTTATTAGCATAGCGCATATCTATTAAACCACTTGTTTGAAAAGAAGTATATAACCAAATTAATAAACCCATGCTCACAAAAAGTAAAACGGTTCTACTAATTCTAAATTTTGCTTTTTGATTAACTTTCCTGAAATAATAGAAAACAAAAACAGTTATCATAATAATAGCAGTTATTACGCCTCCTCTACTAAATGTGACAATAGCTCTGTAACTTATTGCAGCAAGAAGCAAACCATTAAGTATTTTTAGGAATAATGAAGGTGATAACATGAAAAACCTAACACTTAATACAAACATTCCAATCCCCAAAACTGTAGAAACTTGGTTAGGACCAAACCCGCCAGAAGCTGCAAAATTTGATCCAGTGCCACTTATTATATCTCTTATACTTGGCGTAAAAACGAACAAATAGATGGTTGTGGTAATTAAAGGCAATAACATAGCTAACAACACTCTATGAATATTTTGGTAAGAAATTTTACGTTTATAACAAAAAATTGCTACCACTCCCAAACATACCGGACCGCTTAAATTAAAGGCTATTGCCGTTCGAATTGTAGTTTGCTCTGTCATATTAAAACCAGCCACTAGAATTCCTGGGATTAATAGAAAAATATATACAATAAACGGAATAGGTTGTTTGAGTCTAGTCGTTAAAATACCCATCAAACAGAAAAGAATTACGAGATATTTAGACAGTTCGTAGAGAAAGTTCCCTCCAGTCATTCGTAAAAATACTTCGGCACCAACCACGTAACTACAAGCTATTAATACATGTAATGTTTTTTGAGAAGGCTTGCTATATAATATTTTATTTGAAAAATATAGAACTATGCCTAGTATATAAACTTTAGAAAGTACCTCTAAACTATATACAGCTAACCCAATAAGGATATGCAAAACAATTAGTTTTATGTAGTTACTGTTTTTCAAATGATTTGATTATAAATTTCTATCATAGTTTTTATCTGAAATTTCTCTGAAAAATTTTCTTGAATATGCTTGTTATACTTTTTAGCATGTGTCTTTCTATTTTCCTCATTTTCGATATAAAACATTATGGCATGAGCTAACGCATTTGTATCAAGAGCATTTACCACCATTCCATTTTTATCATGTTTTATAACACTTTCACACTCTCCTACTCTAGTGGCAATTACTGTTAAATTAGCCAAACCGTATTCTAACAAAGCTATAGGTAATCCTTCCGATTTTGAAGACAATACACCAATATCGCATTGTTCTAAAATATGAAATACATCAGGTTTGCTACCTAATAAGTATACAGATTCTTTCAAATCTAGTTCATCTATTTTATACTTTACATCTTCAGAATAAGCATCCTGAAAATCTTTACCTACTAAATGCAAAGTCCAATCAGGATAATGTTCAACTACTATTTTAAAAGCATCTAATAGCGTCATCTGATCTTTTTGCGGTCTTAAATTCGCTAAACATATTATTCGCTTTCCTGAAACACCACTTAAATTTGTAATTCCCGATTGCCTATCTATTGTTGCGAAATTAGGTAAATAAGTTACCTTTTTCGCTTTTAAATTTTCTCTTGCCCAAGTTTCTAGAGCCTTATTCACACTAAAAATATGTGAAAAATATTTAGCAAAAAACTTTAAAACTCCATACTTTCTATTTTCTAAAAACTCGCTGTTTCCATAATGATCGTGCCAAACAATATTTACATTCTTATTTAAAAACTTAATAAGTGTGGCTACAAAAAACGAACTCGAATGAGCATGAATTATATTAATATTGTTAGCTTTAACATAAGCGTTTAGTGCGCTTATTGCCTTATAATCAATAGTTTTTTGCTTGTTTAAAAATAAATACCCTACTTCATTTAATAAACTTTCTTTTAACAGCCCTTCTTTTCTAGTAGTACATAAAAAAGACTTTTCTATTTCATGGGATAGTGCATTGGCTAAATTTACTGCCACACGCTCTGCTCCACCTGTTTCTAAAGAGTCTATTAATTGTAATACTCTCATTATGCTTTTAACAATTTTATTAATTCATTTTCAAAAACATCCAAAGTATAACTTTGAGACCATTTAGATGCTTCAACAGAGATTAATTTTAAACGTTCAGTATTATTTAGAAATCCTTGAATCGTTTCAACAGCGTTATCAATATCTGGATCAACAATTATACCTCTGCTACCATAACCTAACATATTTGGAATACATGAAACCGAAGTAGCAATTGGAACAACCCCAAAAAACATGCCTTCGGCTATGGCTTTAGGCCAACCCTCAGATTTTGAAAGTAATATTAAAAAATCTGCCTCTTTTAATGCGGCTTTAACAACTTCTTTTTCTTGATTCCCTTTTAATTTAATAAACGAATTTAAATTGTTTTTGGAAATATAATTTTGCAAATTAGATTTCAGCACACCATCTCCAAATAAATCTAACATAACATCAAAACCTTTATTCTTCAATTTAGTTACAATTTGAATGGCTAATAGAGGACGTTTTCCTTCAACTAAACTTCCAACATAAACAAATTTCAAAGCACCTGTGTAACTTCTTAATGTTGGTACTTGTCGATCAGCATCTCTATAAGTTGCTGTGAAAAAGGATTTTACATTTTTTGTCTGGTTTTTCCAATCGCCATAAACTAGAGCAGTCATATTTCTTGTTAGAAATGTATTTGAAAGCATCCACTTTTGAAACTTATAGCTTAAAGGTTGAGTAGCATTTGGATCCCAATTACCTGCGTATTTAGCAGTTTTCATTTTTTTTGGAAAAAAAACCTGAACCAAGCACCCAATTAATCCAATATTTCCCGGACACCTTAAATGAATATGATCGGTTTTTCTACAAGCACTAAAAATTACAATAAAAATTCTAGGTATTTTAATAATTGATTTTAGTGCGTGTTTAAATCCTGTAAATTGAATTGAAGGAATGGCATTAAAGCTTAAATTTTGATGCTTATATTCTAAATCAATGGCACTTATCTGTTCCATACCTAAAGGAGCCACAACAGTTACTTCATCGACATGATTAAACCAAATATTCATCTCACGAACATAAGGGGCATATGCCGAAATGCGATTTCCAATTAGCTTATGCTCTACATGTGATATGATTAAGAATTTCATTGGGTGATTTAAGTTATTTAAAATAACATAGGCTTTATTCAAACATTGTTTTTAAAATGTATTTAGCTTGAGCTTGAGGGGTGCAATGCCTGCTAAAATATTGCTTCCCATTTTCCGCAACTCTTTTATGAATATCAGGATTATTTATAACTTTATCAAACACGATTTTAAATTCACCTGTTAGTTCTATGAAATAAATATTGTTTTCATGAGTAAAATCAACAGGAAGTTCTATTTTAAATGGAAACGATAATACAAACAAACTTTGATTTAAGTATTCTGCCAATCGCCAACTTACAGCTCCATAAACAGCGGCATTATTTAACGCAACTTTTGATTTTGTACTTAATTTAGAAAAGACTTTTGGTGGATATTTTTTATCATTTAATACATCATCAAAATCAAAATTATTCCCATCTGATCTTGGAATAAAGCCACCTTCAAACTTTAATCGTGGGTCTTGTTTACAATATCTAATAAATTCAGCACGTATTTGATTCGTTTCTGGCTCTTTTTTCCAAATACTTGCAGTGAAAAATATAAAATCTTCTTTCTCAGTTTTTAAATTATAATTTTTATATCTGGGTCTCCTTTTTAATATATATAATTCTCTTGCAAGAGTTCTTGGTTTTAAATATTTAAGTAACCCTACATTAAAAAGTCTTAAATAAAGCGGCAAAATATTTATGGGATAATGTGGAAATAATGGTTTTACCTTTTCTTGCTTAAAAGCTTCGTTATCTATAAGCTTGTTTGTTACAAAATACGAATCCACTTGGTTGTATAAATCCTGATCGAAATACACAGGGTCATCATTATTAATAACGCCAACTTTATCGTTTATTTTAAATATAATAACTGGCTTATTATTATACTTTACAAACGAATTATCCATTTGAAATTTCACCCTAAACTCTTTATTGAAACCGTATAAATAGTAAGATGAGTAAAAGTTAGGTATGTTCAGTATATAAACAGTTTGCATCAATTAGTCTTTGGTTTGTTAAATATAAGTGAAATCCAACCAACAACACGACCAATACCTTCGGTTAATGCTTGTTTCTTTTGTTTGCTAGTTATGGCGTTACTTAAACGAATTACCGTTAATAAAAATACCGTGGCATGCCATTTTAATTTCGCTTTTAATGAAGGTTTTAGATATTTAACCCGCCAAACGTACCAGCCATTTCTTACAACCATTTTGCCATAATTGTATTGATTTGGACGACCAGAAGCATGATGATGATGTGCAAGTTGCGCATTCGTATTCACATATAAATTGCCAAGTTTTGCGATTCTAAGCGAAAAGTCAGCATCTTCGTAAAGTCCGTAACCTTCAAAATAAGTTGAAAATTTCAATTTAGAGAATACCTCTTTTTTATACGATGATACGCCTCCCATTATTAATTCTACTGGATAGATTTTACCAGAGGGCGGCAAAAAACCAACAGATCTACCATGAGCAAAAGTTGGTAAATATCCTGGAGGAACATCGGGTGCTAATTTGAATTTTCGTCTTAATTTAAATCTTGAAGGTTCTGTACGTTCCCATCCATCAAAATAAAATTTATCTGAACTTGTTCTATTTTCTGCGGTTTTTTTCCAGTCAACCTCGTTAGTAATATAACCCCCAATAGCCAAAGCATCTGGCTTTTTCTTATAAGTATCAATTAAGTGCTCAAAATAAGTTGGTGTTAAAACTATATCGTCATCTAAAAAACAAATAATTTCTGAATCTTTTGAAACCAAGTGAACACCAAAATTTCGTTGTTTGGTTAAACCTCTGTCTTTATCTTCTACTCTAAAATATTTTAAATTATCAAAATGATTAATTTGAAGTACATTTTGAGTTTCATAATTAGTTGAGCCATCAATAATAAGAATTTCATTTGGATATAGGGTTTGTACTTTGACCGAATTAAGTAATTCGAGCAACGGCTTTTCGCGCATGTAAGTACAAACAATTAAAGTGAAATTCATAGTTACAAGTTATTATCTAATCGATTAGCCCAAGTTTTACTAACCAACCATTGCTTTTTAAATTTAGAGTAGTATTTAAATGGATTTTTGATGTCTTGTTGCCGGTAGTACTTCAGAAATAAAGTTGTTCTATATCCTAATAATTGTTGCCCTGTTGAATTTTGCATCCTATTTAGCATCACGGTTGGTGAAGGTTTTGGCAACAATTCATCAGTTTCCCAAGGATGCGTAAACTTAGTTCTAAACCCTCCAATCGGCGCTTTTAAATGAACAATTTCCGGTGAAGGCAAATAGATAATATCAACACCTTTATTGCGTAATTGCATTCCAAAATCTACATCTTCACCATAACCAAACTCATATTTCAAATCAAATTTAATGCCTTCATGTTCAGTTGATTTAACGACGCTACAACCAGAGCCAAAAGCTGTCCATTGCACTGTCTTATTTAAGCTTTTTATATCGTTTACACCTAAACAACTCAAGGTGGTAGCAGACAAACCTAATCTTTGCATCTTTTTTAAAACTGAATCCAAAAAATTCTCTTGAATTCGAATGTCATCATCGGCGAGAAAAGTATAATCAGATTTAACTTCTTCCAAAGCCAAATTTCTTGCATTACAAGCTCCTGTTTGATGTATAAATTTATGAATAATTTCAAAAGACCAAATCTCAGTTTTAATAAAATCTAAATTAGAAACACTATTTACATTTTTATTTTGCTCTACGATGATAACCAGCTTTGGTTTATGCGATTGCGCTTCTAAATCTTTTAGAAAATTATAAACGTGTTCCGATCTCCCGATGGTTGGTATAATAACATCAATAGTGCTTTTTGCTTTTGCTTCAATTTTCTCTAATGGTTCTAAATCGAAATTAAGAATTGGAGTTTTCCTTTTAACAAATAGGGTTCTTAAAAATGATACCAGAGGAAATTTTTTCTCATTCACTATAAAATTCAATAGCAATAGAAAGCCCCAAACGCCTTTGTAGTGCTGTTTTACAAATTTAAATAAATTATAGGTTGAAGCTCTTTTAGGTTTTATGTTACTATTACCTTCAATCAAACCTGGATCAGAATAACAAAACAAACCTTGAGACATCCCTAATTTTGCAATAGAATTTAAGCCAAAATCGAAAGTATCACTTTTATTCACAATTTTTTCAAACTGGGTGATTTGAGAAGTATGAATAACACCCACCAAACTACTAATTAACCAAGTAGGGTATTTAACGCTTGTATTAACTTTAATGAAAGGTGAGTCTTCAACATAGCCTATTTGCTCTGGAATATAGTTAGTCTTGCTATATGATAATAATGTGTTTTTTAATTTAAATGAAGATTTTATAGCTTCAAAATTGACGTTTGCTTCAACCGATTCATGACACCAAATTAGAAGTGAATTTTGAAAACGATTTGCTAAATAGAATAAAACATGTAGAGGCTTTTCAAATGGACTACTTAATAATTTGTTCGAATTACAATCGACAATCTTAATAACCTTCTCTTTTCTATGAACTAGCAGTATCATGTCTTCAGAATAGATTTATAATATTCTAGATTTATTTCAGTATTTTTTTCAATATCGAAAAGATTCTCCACTTTCAATCTGGCAGCTTTACCCATTTGCTCACACAAACTTTCATCGTTTAATAATTCTATAATTTTATTTGCATATTCATCAATTTCAGAAGGATGTACTAAAAATCCGTTTACACCATCATCTATAAGTTCTTGTGCCCAACCTATATTTGTATTTACAACAGGTTTATGCATTGCCATAGATTCTATAGTTACCATTCCGAATGTTTCCGCAAATGAAGGATAAGCACAAACATGTGCCTTTTTTATATGTTCTTTCACATCTTCATATGGAATTTTCCCTAAATAATTGACTTGCTTTTTTGCCTCATTTGTAAAAAGAGATTCCATGAGTTTATAAGTGGACTTACTTCCAGTTTTTATATCGTTTGAATCTCCTCCTATCAAAATTAATTGTGCATTTGGTTGCTTTTTTATGACTTGATTAAAAATTTCTGCCAATTCTAAAACGCCTTTTTTTCTTATAATCGTGCCAATGTACAAGATTGTATTTCTATTATATAAACTAGGGCTTTCATTATTAAATAACTCCAATTGAAGTCCATTATATATGGTTTTAATCTTGTGTTTATTTAAACCAAATATTTTTCTGGTTTCATTTCCAGCGAAAGATGTTGGAGCAATATAGGCGTTAGCTTTTTTCAATGCTTTTTTTTCGAGCACAAAATTTTTGAACTTTTGTTTTCTGCCTTCTAATTTACAGAAGTATGCGTCACTACCATGCAAGCGAATAACGAGTGGTACTTTAAGTTTCATGAATGCCGCTATTCCGGTCCAATCGGGTGCTTCTAGAATATCAATCCCTTTATATTGCACAACATTATTGATGTATAACTGTAAATGCATTCGATAGAAATACCATGTAAAAAACTTGAATGTTTCTTTTTTTATCAAATGAATTTCAACACCCTGATCCGTTATAATCTCTGAGACTTCCTGATGATAAACAAAAACGGTTACATCATTCCCTTGTTTTGCTAAAACAACGGCCAAGTTTTTTATGCTTGAAGCTATTCCAGCAGCATGTTTTACCGTTGGATGAGGATATTCAGATGTTATAAAGCCTATTCTCATTTTATAATGGAATCAATGGTATTCCAGATGTTTTTTGAAGCTTCAGTTGGTGTTTTCCCAACAACAATTTCGTACCATTTTTTACAAGTTGTCACATTAGATAATTTACCATCTAATATTTGCTTAACCAAACTTTCTAAATCATTTTTATCAGTGCAAAATACAGCCGCGTCAAGACTTGGCATACTTCTAAAATGCACATATTTATAATTCTGACCAATATCTCGAATGCCTTTTTTTAATTGTGGTTGCTCATAATTATAATAAATGCAAGGTTTGTTATGAGCCACAAAATCGAATACCGTTGACGAGCATACATTGGTTACAAATTCACTATGTTCGCAGACGTTGTAAAGCATTTTAAAATCTTCAGGTGTAGGTAATATTTGATTCCATTGGCTTCCCACTTGTTTCCAAATAGGATCTAACACCTTAATTATATCTTTATTAGCCTCAATAACCTTATCGTATCTTGGCGTGAAATCTACAGGGCATTTCCGGTAAATAATGCCTAAGTTTTCACCTTTACTATTTAACTTCCTCACTGCATTTGCTAAATCTTCTAAATAAAATTGATCTAACGGGGAAGTTGTTTCATCGTCTCCAGAATAACAGATATATTTTTTGTTAATATCTAATTCATACTGTGCAAAAAACGCTTCTCTGCTTTGCTTTAGCGATGTATCGTAATGTGGTTCAAACTGAGGTGTTCCGGTAACAAATACTTGATTTTCTTTTACAAAAGGATAGTATTGTAACACTTGTTGTTTCATTAAATCGCTCCAAACAAAATAATAATCGGTTTCTACAACTTGCATTGCCTTTGGAACATTGTCCCAAGAATACACAAATGCTACGGTTGGAATGCCTAAATCTTGAGCGGCCAATAAGGCACTTATAGATTGTGTTGCACGTTGCGTTGTACAAAACACCAAATCGGGTTTATGCTCTTGTAATTGTGCTCTACAATATTTATATTTTGAAGTTGATCGTTCTAATTTATTAATCTTTGCTCTTAATTTAATAACGCCTTTTTCAGATGAATACAAACCAATTAGCCACTGGGTATAAAGGCTTTTAATACTGTTTTTTAAGTCTTTGTAATTAAATGGAAACTTGTAAGTTGGATAAACCTTATCCCTAAATTTATCTCTTGAAACATTTAATTCAGCGCGTTTTCTTGCTCTTGAATAAATTGATAGTAACGGATGCGCACTATGGTCTTCTATCTTAACTTCATTGAATCCTAAATTGTCTTTTAGTGAAAAAATAGAATTGTTCCAATACGTGATATCAAACCCCATGTCTTCACCTATTTTTTTAAAATCTGTAAAGGCAAAATTTCTTAAACCAACACCATCTGGAAAAAAAACAAAAACTTTTTTCTTCATAATTTATTCAACTATTTCTTGGTAATCAAAACCTCGATTAATTCAGCCCGAATACCATAATCTATATTATCTATATGCTCAATTATTGTTTCTAGACCACTATGCTCTTTAATAAATTCTACAATATCAAACCCCCAATGCATAGTTACCGCCGAACCAATTGGATCGACCACATTACCGTGCCACTCGGGAGTATTTGTAAAAACAGGTTTTCCATCTTCCCCTTTAACAGCCCAAATTTCTGTTTTTTTATGTTTATTGATTAATGGAACAGTAAATATATGCGCACCTCCTTTTTTAAGAGTTCTTGCTATTTCTGAAAATGCTTTTTTAGGATTATAAACATGCTCCATAACATCTTGAGTAATAACCAAATCAAATGATTCATCTAGAAAAGTTAAATTTTCTAAGTCTTGATTTTGAAAATTATCAACCACCGTACCAAGTGGTTTATGCGGATAATATTGTGAAGCTATATACTTTTTTGCATTGTTCTTCAACTTTACACTTGCGCCTCTATTGCCCGGAGAAGATTCATGAATATCAAGATCTTTCCAATTGGGATAATATTTTTCAATAACCAACATTAATGCTCTTTCGCGTGGTATGGAATTACAATTATCACAAACAAAAAAATCCCTTAACCAATGGCTTTTAGATTTAAAAGTTACCTTGTTATCACAACAAGGACAATATCCTTTATGAGAAAAATAAAATCCATAAGGCAAAACACGCTCTAACAAACTATTTTTAATAGCTTTTTTTACACGCCATAATTTATTTTTTATGCTTTTTATAAATAACATTATTAGATTTTATTTTAAGG
Source organism: Algibacter luteus (assembly GCF_030344935.1). Lineage (NCBI taxonomy): Bacteria > Pseudomonadati > Bacteroidota > Flavobacteriia > Flavobacteriales > Flavobacteriaceae > Algibacter > Algibacter luteus. Next base: position 2,890,532 of record NZ_CP128313.1, read on the forward strand.
TATAAAAGGACAAACTTCCATTAAATTAGCACCTAATTTATCTATTATACCTGCTTCAGGAATTGATTTTTTATCCTTAAAAAGTGCTTCCAATTCATCAATACTCAGTTTAAAATTGGTAATGTCTGGTTTGTAAGTTGGTATTTCAACAGATTCAAAGTAATCTTGATATTTTATGTCATCGCCAAAAATATCTCCAGAAAATTTTTGCCATACGGCAGGAATTCCATAGGCATGAGCGACTATTAAACCGTGTAATGAGGAAGAAACTACTTTTTTACATTTTAAAAAATCATCAGTGGTTTTCTCAATATTGTTCGTCATTAAGTCAATCAACAACATTGAATCTTCGTTTTTATAAAAATCTTTCACTTTATTAAAGTCGCTATAATGTGGAATAATTCCTATGGCGTATTCTTTTTTAATTTTTGGATTGTAAAACTTAGGCAGCAATAATGCTGGATCACCATATACGTCTGGAACTTCGTAACCTTGTTTCAAGAGATGTTTTCTTGTTTGCGGACCTCTTACAGCTAAAAATTTAGCATTTTTTATAGGATAATCTTTTGAAACGATACCGCTACCCCAAACAATGCATTTTGAATTTACATTGGTTAAAATACTGCCAATAGTAACATAAATAGGGCTAAAAAAATCGTGTATTGAAAACTTTGAAGGCTTCGCCCAAATTACTTTTTTTTGAGAAATTTTTTCAACGAGATATTTTCCTAAAAGGTCGCCATAATTTTCTTTAGACTTCCCTTGAATCTTAATTTCATTCCACCAAAATAATCTAATCTTATCCGATGAAAACATGCTATACTTTTTGGTTTTTTAATTTATCGCGTTGTACCTGCTCAATGGGTAAAATATCCTGACTTTTAAATTTCAATGCCTTATAAACCGCATTAACATCTCGAGATAATTTGCGCAGTCCCATTGGCTCTAAAGAAGCAGCATGGTCTGTACCTTTCCAGGTTCTATCAATCGTGTAATGTCTTTCAATAATACTAGCACCTAAAGTGAAGGCAGCAACATCAACAGCAATTCCTAAATGATGACCTGAAAAACCTATATGTTTTACATCGTCTTTATACTTATCAATAAGTACATTAATATCTAACAAGCATACATCATCAAAAGGTACGGGATAACCCGAAGTGCAATTATAAAGCACCAAATCTTTATTTCTATTTTTTCTTTTGAAAAGATTGACCAAATCTTCAATTTCATTCTTGGTAGTCATACCAGTAGAAATGTGAAGTTCGCCTTTATAATTATCACATAACCATTCTAGCATGGGTATATTGTTGTTACAAGCTGATGGTATTTTGATAAATTCAGGATTAAGGGACGAGATTTCTTTTGCGGAAGTTAAATCCCATACCGAGGTTGAGTACGTAATTCCAATCTCATCACAATAGGCTTTCAATTCTTGGTGTTGATTAACATCAAACTCTAAATATTCTCTATGCGCACCATAAGTGTCTCCATAAGAATTTGCAGGGTTAGGGTGTGGTTGATTATACTGATCTTCAGTTAATAATTCTTTATTATTTCGCTTCTGAAATTTAACAGCATCAACATTACAGAATATTTTTGCAACTTTTATAAGTTCTTTGGCAATTTCCATATCGCCTTTATGGTTGCATCCAATTTCTGCGATGATATATGGTTTTTTATATGTATTCATAAGATTTAGGAGCTAATTAAAATCTTTTATTATAATTCATAACAAACTGACAGGCTTCGCGAATGGCACCATTCCCAGAGTTTTTAGAAAGTACCACATCGGCATGTGATTTTACAATATCGGTGGCGTTGTTTGGCGCTAAAGACCATCCTACACTGCAAATATTCGAGAGGTCGTTAACATCATCACCTACATAAGCCACATTGCTTAAAGACACATTCCCTTCTGAGATGATGTGCTTTAAAAGTGAAAATTTATCTTTCACACCAAGAAACACATGTTCTATTTTTAATTTTTCCATGCGTTTGGCAACTAACTCTGAATTTTCAGAAGTCATTATCATGACCTCAACATCAAACTGTCTTAAAATTTCAAGTCCCATGCCATCTCGCATGTCAAAGTTTTTAGTGTGTTCACCGTCCTTTGTATATGAAATAGTACCGTTTGTAAAAACGCCATCAACATCTAAAACAAGATGTGTTATTTGTTTCGATTCTTTTTCTCGTTTTTGTCTTTCAATTAAGAGGCTTTCAACAGCAATCCAATCCGATTCAGAATCAATTTCTAATAACGAATCTTCTGGCATTTGAACAACAGCAGTTTTAGCTCCTATTCTATTTTTATGTTTCTTTAAAGCTTCTTTTTTTACTGCATAAACCGCTCCGTTTTCAATTAACAAACCTTCAAAATCTTGACGTCTAGGTCTATTAAAAGGATTATAATTTAAGGGCTTTCCGTTTATATCCCATAAAAAGCGATGCGTATTTACAACGGTTAAAGCAGAATCAAAACCTTCTGTAAGTTTATCCAAACATGCATTAATATTTTCTTTTTTTGTAAAAGGAGATGTAGCTTGTAATAAACAAAAAACATCAAAATCATATTTAATAGATTCGCAATATTCTAGCATCGCCATTTCTGTGGATGCCGTATCACTGGAACTTGCTTCACTTCGCATTAATGCCTTAACTTTATTTGTCCAGTGATATTCTTTACTGATAAAATCAATGATTGATGCATCATTAGTATATACAATAATTTCATCTAAATTAGAAAAAATAGCTTCACCTAAAACCCATGTAAACAAAGGCCTTCCAACCATTTTTCGTTTGTTTTTATTAGAAATACCTTTTGAGCCTTTTCTAAGCGGGATAAAACCTATTTTTTTCATTTATAATGTATATTAATATATATCATGCTAAAATACAGTTTGTTTTTTAAACCATAAATTTAAAATCTTCAATTAATTATTGAATTATATTTTGCAATCACCTCTTTAGAAATCGTTGTCCTATCTAAACTAGGCATTATTGTTTTTTGATTATACTTACATACAGATTGAATTAATTCCATATTGTTTAACGCGTTATCAATCAAAGTTTCTATTTCGATACTATTATTACAATCTTCAATTAAAAATCCATTTTTACCATGTTCAATTAGTTCTGCCGTTGCTCCTCCAGGATTTGATTGTATTGGAAATGCGCCCATAATAATTGACTCCAACAACGTATTTGGCATACCATCAGAGTTACTATTTCCAATGTAAATCAAGGCTTGACCCATTAATTTAATAATCTCCATGTGTGGTAAAAATTCCGATTTTGGATAAACGGTTAAATCCAGCTTGCTGTTCAAATCACTTTTAATAATATAGTCTTCAACTTCATTATCGGCTCCAAAAACTAATACTGGATGGGTATTTAATTTGACTGAAATTGACTCTAATGCTTTAAGCACTGCAATTGCTCTACCCGAACGCCCTTGGTAACCTTTAACAAGAATGAGTTTTCTTTGATTTAAAGATGAAATATGCGCTTTATAATCGTCAATGGGATAGCCTCCTCCACCAGGATAAACACCTAAAACTTGACCATCAAATCCATATGCTTTAGCTAAATCGATATCACGTTTACAATCGGCGAACATATAATTAACTCGGGGTAAAACCTGTTTAATATCATTTAGATACTTAGGTTGATTTTGGAAATAAAACAAATCGCTTCCCCAGGATGAATACATCCATTTTATGTTTGGATACTTTTGCATTACTGGTAGAATAGGAACACAAGAAATATATAGCACAAAGCTATGCACGACATCTGGTTGTATTTCTAAAAGTGCTTTTTCAAAAGCTTTTTCTGTACTGTTTTCTATTAAAAAACTTAGTTTGTTATAAAGCCAAGGCCAACGTTTCTTTATAAATACTCGTGCCTTGTTGTTAATAAATTTAAATTTCCAACCAACTATTTGATTTACCCATGATAATTTCTTAGAAAAGCCGCCATCTCTTACATTAAACCAATGCACCTCGTGCCCTGACTCTTGTAATTGATTGGTCCACCTTTCAAAATGGATAGAATTTATAGAAACCATTAAAATTTTCATGGAACAACTACAATTTTATAATCAATGAAATATGCTGTGCTTTTCTATCATAACTATATTGATATGGCGAATTTCTACAATTCACAATCAACGTTTCTAAAAGCATGTTGTTAACAGATTGCAAATCTATAAAGGTTAAGGTCTTTTTATCTAAAACTTTTTTTGCAGCTTGTTTTAATGATTTATATTCCTGATGATTTTTAATAGTAACCGAAACAACCTGACCTTTTGTGTTCATCAGAACATTATTTACAAATCCTTTAAAGTCTGCTAATTCATTAGTTATCCTATATTCAACATCAATATTTTTAAGGTTCTTAGAGTTGTTAATGTTATGTATACCCCAATCAAAATTAGTATTCGCTTTTACTTTTTTACTGACTTCTGTATAATACAAATACTTTTGATTTATCTTTTCAAGATATGAGTGAAATGGCTCTTTACTAGTCTTACTTCTATAATTTTTAGGATGCCATTGGTGCAACATTAAAATTGTATCGCTATAATAAAGCACTCGTTTATTGGCGTTTTTTAGTCTTAAATGCACATCGGTATCTTCACTTCCCCAGCCATGATAAAACTCGTCGTACCCATTAATTGACGTTAATACTTCTGTGTTATATAAAGTCATTCCCGTGGCTTCTTCAGTAGACTCGAAATTTATCTTGTAATCATCAAAATTCTTATTATTCTGAGATTCCGTTTCACTTAAAAATCCAACTTGAAAATAAACTGCATCTGCCTTTTCGTTAATCTGATAAAGGTTTTCAATAAAGTCTGAATGATAAATCATATCGATATCACCAACAAAGAAATGAGATGTTTCACATGATTTTAACACTATATTTATTGCTCTAGACTTACACCATAATTGCATTGAAGTATCACAACATATTAATTCTATCTTAGGAAATTCTTCAATTAGATTCTTTAATGCATCTAAATTTTCAGTTTTAGAGCCATAGTCAACAACTACCAATTTAAATTGTTTATTCGATTGAGTATTTAGTGAAGTAAAACAGCGCTTTACTAATTTTAAATCTCGATTTCTATTTGTTAAAACAACCGTTATCATACTATCTTTTTATTGAAAGATTGTTTTAATGAATACAAATAATATTTGGTTAAGGATTGCACCTTGAAACTCTTTAACATAGTATTTAAAAAAACAATTATGCCTTTAAAATATTGCTTTTCTCGGTTATAACAAGCAATTAGTGCTTTTTTATGCTCAAGTATACTTTTTTGAACCACTTCCTTTTTATTTGAGAAACTAGAATCGCCCGCAATACACTTTACAATATTTAAATTGACCTTAGCCGTTACACTATGTTGTTTTCGAATACCTGCTGAAATGCCAATATCTGTTCTATAAACAGCAGTAACATCGCTTAAAAATCTTATGTTTCCTTTATTTTTAATTGTCCATAAATAAGTTGGCCAATCGCCATATGGAAACTTAGTTATCCATTCAGGAATTCTTTCGTTCTTTTGAAGATTCTTAAACATCACCGTTACGGAGGTAATCATATTTTCGAAAATTAAATCATCAAAAGTATAACTAGATTTAGTTCTTTCCTTTTCTATGATTTCCAGTTCTCCGTTGCTATAAAGCCGTTTGAAATTGGTTCCAACAATTACACAATCTGGATTCGACTCTAAAAAATCGACTTGCTTTTGCAGCTTTAAGTCATCAATCCAATAATCATCACCATCACAAATGGCAATATATTTACCATCGCAAGCTTTTAGAGTTCTTATATAATTATTAATTAATCCTATATTCTTATCTAAATCAGGTAATAATTTTACCTTTTCTGGATGACTATCGGCATAAGTTTCGCAAATATTTCTAGTGGTGTCTGTACTGCAATCCTCACCAATTACCAATTGAAAATTAAAGTTAGTTTTTTGCATTAAAATACTCTCTATAGCCTGAGCAATATATTGCTCTTGGTTATAAGTAAGCATAAAAATACTAACCGTGACTTTAGACATTATTTAAAAACTTCTTTCGTGACTTCCAAATAGCTTGTTCCCCATTTTTGACAAGGTTCTAGGTGATTTCCTTCTGCCCATTCATTCCAAGCGTTGATAAATACAAAATTTTCAGGCACCTTGTTCCAAGGGTATTTTTCTTTAATAAAACGCAACCAGTTTTCATATTTTTTAGGAGTTGAATCGTGTAACACAAAGGCCTTATCTTTTCTAGCTGAATTGTCCCACATAGGCGTAATCCCTGGATAAATAGGTGCCGTAAATCCTTCAGAATTTTGAAGTTTAGCATAAGATTCGTAATCATACACCGAAGATTGTTGATTCTCTTGTATTCCCATTTTCTCCAACACTTTTCGTTTTATTCTTTTTATTGTATGATTGCCAATAGGCTTCGGAACTTTGCCAAAGTTAGGTTGAAATTGGAATGCAAAATCAAATCCAGCAGTTAAAAACTCAAGCTTCGATTTTTGAGCATAACCTAAATACAACCCTGTTAAACCTGCCTTTTGAGCCTCATCTCGCCAGATTTCTATGGTTTTTTTAATATTTGGAAACAATTCAGGGCGATATACTATAAACACCGGTTTATCATCTACTTTTATGTATCGTGAATCTTTAAAATAATTGATAAGATGCTTGATGTGGTTTACGTCATCTTCAAAACCATAATCTTGCTTTAATAACACTTTATTCTCTGAAGCTTCCCAAGCTCTAGTCCAATCTTCGTTTGCCCAACACATCATGAATGGTAAATCTTCTTTTGGGTTTTTTAGTTTTCTATCTAATGGCTCAAATAGCATTTTCTTGCCGTTAAACCAGTAATGATAATAACAAAAACCATGAATACCATATGCCTTAGCCAATGCTTCTTGAGCTAATCTTGCTTCTTCTAAACGTAAATCATAAAACCCTAAATCTGCCGGTAAATGCGGCTGGTAATGCCCCTCAAACCTTGGTGTTGTTTTAGTTACATTGGTCCATTCGGTAAACCCTTTACCCCACCATGCATCGTTTTCTGGTATGGGATGAAACTGCGGAAGATGTATGGCTATTGGCTTAATTTTTTCTGACATATCTGTAACAATGAACGAGTTTAGAATAGATTCTAGACTTCATTTTTTTAAAAAAAGGCACTCTATTCTTCTCGTAAATTTCTTTATATTTTTCTTTTGTGCAATCGCATAAAACCTTGTTGTTTTCGGCTTTAAAAAACAATTGCAAGAGTTTTGCTGCTTGTAAAAACCCCTTTTTCATTAACTTAAAATCGCTACTCATAGAACGCTTATGAATGCGATATAATGCAAATTTATTTTTGTTGTTCTTAATAGATTTTGAATAATAAAATAATTGCACCCAAAACACCCAATCTTCATGGTTAGGCAGGCTTTCGTTAAAACTTAGGTTATTTTCTGTAATTAGTTTTCTATTAAATAATACTGAATGGCAAGGTATAGATTTTCTGTATTCCCAATCTAAAATAATTTCTTTTTTATAATTGTCTTCCGACAAAAACGGCGATAAATATCGATGTTTTGCTGGTTCATTAGTACCATCAATAAACGAGAAATAATCAGAAATACTAATATCACTCTCTTCTAAATCTTTTAATTGCGCTGTGAATTTATCAGGTTTTATCAAATCATCTGAGTCGAGAAGCTGAACAAACTCTCCATTTGCATGCTTTAACCCAAAATTTCTAGCACTACTTAATCCGCCATTTTCCTTAACTAAATAGATAAATCTTGAATCTAATTGGCTCCATCTTTTAGCGATATCTTCAGAATCATCTGTACTCCCATCATTTACAATAATACATTCCCAATTGGAATGTGTTTGATTCTTTACAGAAACTAATGTTTCTTCCAAATATTGGGCCTGATTATAGCATGGTATGATTACAGAAACCTTATCACTCAAAATTTTTCGGGCTTATTAAATATAAATTTTATTTGATGTACAAATCGCTTAATAATGTACCAAATATCTATAAAAAAGTTTTTTATCAATCTGATAATTGACATAACAAAACCTTTTAAAGCACTTGAAAATTTCACATCCTCGTGCCAAAGCTGATAATTACCAACCAGGTCGTTTTTAAACCTAAAATAGGTTTGTTCTTTTGTTCTATTTATTTGATAACAAAATATAGCTGGAACAAAATCAATATCATATCCAGCATTTAAAACACGTTTGGTCCATTCTTTATCTTCAAAAGTGGCCACATCTTCTCTAAATGGATGTTTTTCCCATACAGTTCTGCTAAATGCTGAACCTGAAAAAATTAATCCTGATTTATTTGGGTCCTCCGATGCCTGAATTTTGTTAATGTAATTTCTATAATCGTTAGGGTTATGCAAACACCTTAAACCTGCCAAATTCGAATTTTCATCAAATTTTTGTTTGATTAATTTAAAAAAATCATGACTCACAGGATATGAATGCGCACTAAAAATAACGACTATTGGAAACTGGGTTTGTTGCGCCGCAAAGTTTGCACTCCCACCATAACTAAACTCTTTAATAGTAACAAATTTGGCTTTGTATTTTTTTGTTATGGCTTCACTGTTATCTGAAGACAGATTATCAATTACTATAATTTCACCAATATCATCTAAATAGCGTTCAGTTAAATTTTTAAGCAAAAATGAAAGTGCTTCTTCTTGATTTTTATTTCTGATAACTACTGAAATCATATTACTTCTTAAATAGATTTAAAGGCTTTGAAATAAGTTTTGCAATTTTATAAGTATTTGAATTTTTCAATTTTGAAGCGGACTCTTCATTATTTTTCAATAAATACAACAAGTAATCGATGGTGTTATCATGATGCTTTAAATAAACTTCTTTATGCTTATTAAAAACATATGCCATATTTGAAACTCTATGATTTTCAAGCGTGTCTATTAACATGGATTGCTTTTGTTTTCTATAGTAAAATAAAAACTCTTCAACTACCTTATATGTCCATCCAGATTTTGTAATGGCAATCCAAAATTCCCAATCTTCAAATCCATTTTTCATGTTCTCATCGTATCCGCCAACTTCTTCCCAACATATTTTTCTATATAGAGAAGTTGCTATTAAGCTATTCTCAAAAAGTAAGGCATGATAGGTTGTCCCAACTGGTTTTAACTCATGAATTATATTTTCTTTATGCTTGTAAAAAAACTTACTATAACAGGATGCTATGGCTAATGTCTGGTCTTGATTTAATTCTGGCACCATTATACTAAGAAAAGATTCATCTAAAATATCATCGGCATCTAGAGGCAAAATATATTCACCTTTACTCATGGCTATTCCAGCATTTCTCGCATTACTTAAACCACCATTTTTCTTTTCTAAATATTGAAATCTTTTATCTCTTTCAAACCACTTTGTAGCCACTTCTTTAGTGTTATCGGGGCTACCATCATTAACCACTATACATTCCCAATTTTCATAAGTCTGATTCAAAACTGATTGCAATGCTTCATCCAGAAATTCAGCATGATTATAACAAGGAACGATTATGGAAACCAACTTACTCATTATTAAAATTTATTTAGAACCCCTAGTTTTACCATGAGACTAATAATTCTTGATTGTCTTAAATTATTTAGTATTTTTTTATAAGTAACTACCTCTTGGATGTCGTTCATATAAATGCCGTAATCACCATAAAGTACACTTTCTTTTTCTTTAAATTTAATACTTTGATTTTTTGGGTTTGAACTTAGCCCACCAATGTAAAAAACTGATAAGGTTTCGGCGATTCTCTTATAGCTTAAATTATATTTACATACGGCATCGATAAAGAACTTCCAATCGGATACTATTTTAAAATCTTCTTTATACACATTTGTTTTTAAGAACGCCTCTCTCTTAATAAATGTTGCCGGATGTGGTAAAGTATCTTCAACAAAATATGAAAAAGAAAGTTCGTCTGGATATGATTTAACGAATGGTTTATTGTTTTCAAAAACTTTTAAATCGAAATAAATGAGATCAAAATCTTGAATGTTATGATGATATCTCTCTACGGCTTTTTGGTCAACAAAATGATCGCCACTATTTAAAAACAACAAATATTCGCCATTTGCTTTTTCAATGCCTTTGTTCATGGCTTGATACACCCCGCTATCTGGCTCGCTAACCCAATAATCAAAAAGAGTTTCATTTTCTTCAATAAAACTGGCGCTTCCATCGGAAGAGGCGCCATCTATAATTAAATATTCAAAATCTGTAAATGATTGATTTTTAACACTCTCAACGGTTTTCTTTAAACCTTCAAGATTGTTATAATTAACAGTTATTATGGATATTTTAGGTTTCAAATAATACTAAATTAGCTTCTATTTTTGTTTTCAGTTGCTTTAATAAAATCTTCTATTTTAAAAAAATTCTTTTCCACAATTGCCAAATCATGGTCATTAAAATTCCACCATTTTATATTTAATAGCTTCTGAATGATGTCATCGGAAAATCTATATTTTTTTATTTCAATTGGATTTCCTACTGCTATGGCATATGCTGGAATGTCTTTTGAAACTACAGCACCGGCCCCAATAATAGCGCCATCTCCAATTGTAACACCATCTAAAACTGTAACATTCATTCCAATAAAAACATCATTTCCAATGGTAATTGGGTTAAACTCTTCAATTTTATTAACTGTACTTATTGATACACCATTTTGTTTTGCAGTAGAGTAAAACATGGGATGGGTTGAAACCCCATTTGTTGGGTGTAATCCTCGACCAGCCATAAAATTGGCTCCAATAGAACAGAATTTTCCAATTATAGTGTTATTGATAACCGAATTTCCTGAAACATAAGTGTAATTGCCAATTAGAGTATTGGAAAGTCTAGAAGGCGGATAAATTTTACAATGTTTACCTAAATACGTTTTAGACATAACAATGTTTTGATTATACTTTAGCACCTTTTTCAATTCAGGAAAAACTAAAAAAGACAACTTCCTAAGTTTATACTTAATTGTTCTCTTAATACTTTTAGACTTAGGTTTTTCTTTTACAGATTTATAAAAATTGGTTATTATTAATTCAGCATCTTTATTTTCAACCAATTCAACAGGATTTACATCTATTGCATGAATCAAATTGTTATGATTAAATTCTGTGTGCACACCATTATGCTCTCCTGTATTATCAAATCCGAAATTTTGAACGAGAGATTGTTTAGGGTATAAAGTATATCCGTTTTGAAGCAATACCGAAGCATGCCATTTTATAAACCAAGTATGAAGCTTTCCGGTAATGTTATCTGCCAATTGACTACTTAAGTAATCGCTACCAAACTTATCTAAACTACTGAGTAAATGTTTCTTTTTTAATTGGTTCCAAAGATAAATACCTTCGTTATTAAAATGTTTCCATGCACGACTCCAAGTTGCCCAACCCCAGCATAGTGGGACATTATAAAAAAACGTTTCTGGTAATTTTTGAGTATTAGGATACATATAGCCAGAAATATGCATAACACTTTCGTTATATCTATACGTGTTTAAAGCATCATTCATATATTTTAAAAATCCTGAAGAGGTTTCAATATCATCCTCTAAAACGATAATAGTTCCGTATTCTTCAACTATTTCTGTTACGCCATCAATAATTGAATTGGCCAAACCTTTGTTAGAACGAGCCGCCCTTACCTCAACCTTTTTGAATCTTTTTTCTGAATTTGCAATAGCAATGACCTGATTGATATTTTCTAACTCATCATCAGTAATATTAGTTTTGGGGCCATCGCAAAAAATAAACAATTCACTCTTTATGGCCTCTGGATTTGCAGCTAAAGCATCCAACGTTATTTGAGTATGTGTTGGCCTATTGTAAGCAAAAAGCACAATGGGTGAAAAGTTCATAATATTAATGTTTATACAAAAATGGGAAAAGTTTCTGTCTAAGCCTAACTACTGGAAAGTATTTTACTCCGAGCTTTGTTAATAAAAACTTAGGAGTTTTGAAAAATAACCAGAACCAATACCCTATGTTCTTTAATATATTTTTTGACTGTTGATATTTAAAAATCCATAAAACATTTAGGAAATGATCAATTTTAACCAACTGAATTTTATTTTTATAAGACCAAAAAAAAAGCGATTCTAATACTTTCAGTCTTGATTCTTCATATAAATTATCATCATTAAAAACATTTGAATCATGAACACCTCTCATGGCTACAGGTTTATTTATAATTCCTGTTTTTAAATGGCATTTTAAAGCCATTCTATATATCAACTCAGTATCCTCAGAAACTGCTAGCGTTTCATTGAATACTCCGCAAGAATCAAATATAGATCGTTTTATAGTCAACCCATCAATAGAAAAATGTCCTTTTCTGTAAAAAAGTAAATCTTCAAAAAGTTCTTGAGGTTTTATAATTTGGTTTACTGTGGTTAATTTTAATTTTTTTTCTTCTTCAAGATTACTTTTACGATAAAAATGAGCACCTATGGCATTATAAACACCATGTGTTTTTAAATCAGCTTCAAAAATAGATTTATCGTTTTTAAACCTATTAGCTAAAAAATAGTCGTCTGCATCTAAAAATGCAACATAATTTCCAATTGCCTTGGTAATTCCAAGATTTCTACTTGCCGACCTTCCTTTGTTTTCTTGATTTTCATGATGATAAATTTTAACTCTAGATTCATTACTTTGAATTTGAGTAATTACATCTAAGGTTTTATCTGTACTCCCATCATTAACAACAATAACCTCCAATACTTCAGCTTGTTGTAGCGCTGATTTTATCGCCTTTTCAACAAAATTTTCTGCATTGAAAACAGGTATAATAACGGAAACTGTAAATTTCATAACTTGTTATTGCTTAATACTAAATGTTTCAAAATTCATGAATTAAACCAAGTTTAGTTAATAGTTTAATAGTTCTTGATTTTCGTAAGGTTCTTATTGTTCTTTCTAAAACATAACGATTTTTTAAATCGTTCATAAAGGGCTTAAATTCTTCATTTAAAACTTGTTCTCTTTCAGCTTTTACAAGAGCTTGATTTTCTATCAAAGAACTTAATCCATCACTATAATAGGTTGAAAATGTTTCTTCAACATATTTATAAGTTGCGTTTTGTTTACAAATAGCCAGAATTAAAAACTTCCAATCGGATACTATTTTTAAATTCTCGTCATAAAACCCAAATTCATTAAATAATTCCTTTTTAATGAAGGTAGCTTGATGTGCGGGTAAATTTTCATGTAAAAATTTAAACGTTAATTCTTTAGGGCATTTTTTAACGTGCGTTTTATTTTCTCCTATTACCTGAATATCAAAATAAACAACATCCTCACCTTTTAAATGCTGACAAGCTTTGTTTATTGCATTGCTATCATTAAGATGATCTCCACTGTTTAAAAAATATAAGTAGTCTCCTTTTGCTACTTTTATTCCCTTGTTCATGGCATTGTAAATACCTTTATCTGGTTCGCTTACCCAATAACTAAAGTTTGCACTGTTTTCCTCAATATATTCTTTACTACCATCACTAGAACCACCATCTATGATGATATGCTCAAAATTGTTGTACGATTGATTCTTTACACTATTCAATGTGCGTTCAAATCCTAATTTATCGTTGTAATTTATCGTTATAATGGAAAGTAACATCTTCAATCAATTCTATTGTGTTCTTGATATAACTCTTATGGCATCAATTATTCTAGAGGTAGATTTACCATCTAATTTATAAGTTGAATTTTTTATTAATTCATCAATATCATTTTCATTATACAAGGGTTTTTTGATATTTTTTTTAATAACAGAAGCTAATTGTTCAGCATTGCTAATTATTTTATTATAAGACCTGTATTTTAATAAAAAATCGTAATACATACTACTTCCATCTTCAAATAAATCATACGCAATTACATTTTTTTTAAGCATTAAAGCCTCTTCAATAATTGTAGAAGCCCTACTTAACACTAAGTCTGAAACGGATATAATATCATATACTGAATATTCTAAATTATCTGCGTGAACTATTTTTATATCATCCGTAGTTATTTTCAATTCCAGCATCACACGTTCATACAGATTATCTGTTAAGGAATCATAAGGATGCATTTTTATTACCAGTATACTATCTTCAAAATTAATGCTTTGGTAAATGTTTTTTAAATATTCAATATAACATGCTTTAGGGTTGCTTTTTTTATCGTACTCGGTATGCATGCACGTTATTAAAGAAATTATCTTCCTAGAATCATTTAAATTCAGGTTTTGTTTAGTTTTAACTAATTTATCGTGTAAGGGGTTACCAGTTAAAAAAACATGATTTTTATGATATCCAGCCTCTATAAACCTATTATATATTATTTCACCAAAAACTATTTGATTAATTGATTTTGATGTAAGCTGTCCTTTTACATAATCGTCTTGATTACCTCCATGTTGAATACAAACAGTTTTAGAATTCTTCTTATTTATAGATTCTATAATATTAATCCCTATTTTATGTGCTTTGTTATATTTTTGATGATCTAAACAAATTAAATTTACACTATGAGAATAATTTAAAAGATAAAAAGGTGAACTTTGAATCGTAACATGCTCAGAATTTTTAATTTTATTTTCAAGTAATATATCGAAATTTAAATCATTTTTAGCATATAAGAGATTGCAATTTAATTTAATACTGTTATCTATAACATAATTTAAAATTGGAGCAAAGACTCTAATTTCTGCTTTTGAAGTAATTATGAAATTAACATGTATTTCTTTTTTCTTGTAGAATGAAATTCCAGTAACCTTATCTATCAAAAATTTAAAAAAATGAGCTTTTGTAATTGGAAAATAGTCGTCAATAGTGGTATATTGACAGAATAGGAAATTTTTAATTTTATTATTAAAACTCAATTATTTGAAGTTTTAGATTTATTTAAAAAAAGTTTAAAAGTTTCAAAATCTTCATTTTTAGGCAGGTTATAAGCCATATCTAATTTCGACAAATTCACCTTTTTAATATCGTTATCTGCAATCATCCGATTTTCTAATTGAAGCATATTCAGCAAACCTTCAATCTTATATGTATTTGATTTTAAAAAATACGTTGGTATATAATTCATTAATCCAAAAATCCCAATATGATATCTCCCAGTTATTAGCAAATCAAATTTTTGCAATAAATTTCCAATATTCTCAAAATATATATCATCTTCAAATGAAAATATTTCGACTCCTAAATTTTGTAATTTTGAAGCTATTTGAGTTTCTTTTTCTTCAATTTTAAGATAATAGGGTGTGTAACCTAGATCTTTTATATCTTCAATTTGTTTCTTGATAGTTTCCCAATAAATACCATTTTTTTGATTAGGATAAACGCCTAATACACCTACAGAATACAAGCATTTTCTCTTAATTTTATTTAAGTTTATAAATTTTGGAGTCTCTGGAATTCTTTTTGAATTGATTTGAGCTCGAAATGCAAAATCTGGTATTAGTGACACTTTTAAGCCATTATCTTGTAAATATTTTAAAGATGATGGCTCTCTGACTGCTATGTAATCGATATTTTCTAATACTATTTTAGTAATGCCTAAATCAAAATCTTGATAACTGCCATTTACCATAGCTACTTGCTTACCCGCAAGTTTAGAATAATAAGCAATAGCCAATAAAACAAATCCACCCGTTGAATTGTGATGGATTGTTCCTTCCATATTAATCACTATTAAATCCGAATTATTAATAGACTCAATAGTCGCTTGAGATAAGTTGTTTAGTGCATTTTTCTTCCATAAATTAGCATCTAATACCTTTTTGCTAGTAACTAGATAAAACTTTAAAAGAAGTTTAGATAAATACTTATTCTGTAAAAGAATATTGCCTTCTTTATATAAGCCTTTTGGAAATATATCATATTCTAAACCTAATGGTTTGAAATTAATTTTAGCGCTAGGAATACAATTGGTAATAAAATTAGCTAATTCTGTGACAGTAGCGTGACACCCGGGGTTGGTTTCTATTCTTGTATCATTAAATAGTAGGATTTTCATAAATCTTTACTCCAATTACAATCTACAATAACACAACCATAATCTTTTGTAGAATAACTACTAAAATCAGTACCTGTTTCTTCAATAGTAAATGAAACTATTTTTTTAAGAGCCGTAATTTGCTCTCTATTTTTTATGTGAAAACCTAAATTTATACTATAATTACTAGGTACTAGAAAACTATTTGGCAGCTCAATAATTACACTATTATTTAGGCTGTTATCTATGTTTAATTCTGATAAATATTTTTGCGTTGTAAAAATACTTCGCTCCTGTTGATCAATGATTTTTAGTCCGATAATCGGATCAAAATTTAGTTTTTCTTGTGATACTTTAAATTTTACTTTTAATCGAATTGTATCATCAAACGCGAAAACACTACACAATTCTGATTGAGAATCTAACACTGATATTTCTAAAATGTCTGAATCTTTCTCTGAATTTTCATTGACATATTTTGCAGTATTGTTAGACATGTCATTCTTCAGATAAAAATCTACGGCTTCATGAGTATCTCCTTCAAACACTTTAGTTCCATGCTGCAAAACTATAGCTTTAGTACAAAGGCTTTTAACAGCAGCCATATTATGGCTTACAAATAATACTGTTCTGCCTTCGCTATGACTTATATCCTGCATTTTCCCTATAGCCTTTTTTTGGAATTCGGCATCGCCTACTGCAAGAACCTCATCTATCACTAAAATATCTGGATCTAAATGAGCGGCAACGGCAAATGCCAAACGTACGGTCATTCCTGAAGAATAACGCTTCACAGGAGTATCTATATATCTTTCGCATCCAGAAAACTCAATAATTTCATTCAATTTAGATTGAATTTCTTTTTTAGTCATTCCTAAAATGGCACCGTTTAAAAACACATTTTCTTTTCCTGTCATTTCTGGATGAAATCCAGTTCCAACTTCTAGTAGTGAGGCTATTCGTCCTTTAGTTTTAATCTCTCCTATGGACGGTCCGGTAACTTTCGATAGTATTTTCAATAAGGTTGATTTTCCTGCTCCATTTTTACCAATAATACCTAAAACTTCTCCTCGTTGTACATCAAAATTAATATTTTTTAAAGCCCAAACATATTGAGAATCGCCTTTCGTACTTCTATCATTACTATCTCCTATTTTAAGATACGGATCTTCTTTACCTCTAATTCTGTACCACCATCTATTTAAGTCATGCCCTAAGGTGCCAGTACCAACCAAACCTAATCGATATTGCTTAGAAAGATTTTCTACTTTTAAAATAACATCCTTTTTCATTAAACAGTATCTATAAAACTTTTTTCGGTTCTATTAAAAATTATCAAACCAATAATAAACAAAACAAAGCTTATAATTCCCGCATAAACCATGCTTGTTATTGTGTATTCTCCAACTCCAAGAGTCATATATCTAAAGGCTTCAATAATGGTTGTCATTGGATTATATTCAACTAACCACGATAGATTGGGGAGTTTTTGTTTAAAATAAGACAAGGGATACATAACTGCAGAACCATACATGAGTAATTGAACACCAAAGCTTATTAAAAATTTTAAGTCTCTATATTTTGTAGTCATTGATGAAATTGTCATGCCTAAACCTAAACCTAAGAAAGCCATAAATAAGATAAGAACTGGCATTAAAACAACCGCACTTTGCAAGCTTGTATTTTCAGCTTTATCCGTAAAAAACACGTAATAAATATAGAACCCTATAAATACTAGCATTTGTATTCCGTACTTAACCAGATTAGTAAATACAACAGACAACGGCACTATAACTCTTGGAAAATATACTTTACCAAACATACCTTGGTTTTGTCGAAAAGTATCACTAGTTCCATTTAAGCATTCTTTGAAATAATTCCAAGACGTAATTCCAGCCAGATTAAACAAAAAAGCAGGAACTCCTTCGCCAGTTGGAATATTCGCCATGTTATTAAATATCAACGTAAATATAACTGAAGTAAAAAGTGGTTGAATAAAATACCATAATGGCCCTAGAATTGTTTGTTTGTAAACAGTAATTATATTACGTTTTACAAATAATATTAACAAGTCTCGGTAATGCCAAACTTCTCTTAAATTTAAATCAATTAACTTTTGATTTGGAGAAATGACGTAAAGCCAATGTTCTTTATTATTAGCCAATTTATTTTTTGTTTTTATTTTTTAAAAAAAGATTTTATTTTGTTAACAATAGTTTTTTTAGAAGTATCGTCATCGTTATAACCGTTACCGTAACTTCCATAACCATAGCCATAACCATATCCGTAGCCATAACCATATCCATATTTACCCTTTTGGTTATAATCGTTATAGATGAAACTTAAGTTTTTAATTTCACCTTTATTGTACTTGGTATTTATTAGATTTATCATCCCTTTTTTCGTGTAATCTTGCCTCACAACATATACCGTTGCATCTGAATATTCTGTAAGTTCAAAAGCATCAGCAACGAGGCCTATTGGTGGTGTATCGAGAACTATATAATTATAAGTCTTTTTCAATTCATCTATAAGAAAATCCATTCTTTCACCAATTAATAATTCAGAAGGGTTTGGAGGGACAGGACCAGATGTTATTACATCTAAATTGGGTACTTTAGTTTTCTGTACAACTTCCACAACTTCTTTTTGACCTATTAAATAGTTAACTACACCTATGTCATTTTTAATCTCGAAGTCGTCGAAAATTTTTGGTTTTCTTAAGTCTAGACCTACAAGTACAGTCTTTTTACCACTCATTGCAAATACAGTTGCAATGTTAATTGAACAAAACGTTTTTCCTTCACCACTTACAGATGATGTTACCATAACTGTTTTTGTGCCTTCTAAATTGTGTTTTTTATAAAAGTATTGCAAACTAGACCTGATAGAACGAAACGCTTCGGCTATTGTAGATTTTGGTTTTAAATGTACTGCTAAATTATTCTCTAAATTACTTTTACCAACAACGCCTAAAAGAGGAATGCTTGATAAATTCTCTAACACTTGTGGGTTATGTAATTTATTATCTAAAAAAGTTAATAAAAAGGCAAGTAACAACGGTGGCAGTAATCCACCAATTATGGCAAATAAATATCGAGAGCTTAATTTTAAATCGATTGGAGTCGCCCCAGTATCTTTTGCTGGATCAATAACCAAAATATCTGAAACACTCGCTGATTTAATGATATCTGCTTCACCGCGTTTGGCTAAAAAAACATTGTAAGTTTTTTCACTTAAAGAATATTGTCTTTGTATGTCAAATAATTTCTGTTGAGCCTCAGGGAGTTTTCTAATTTTGGCATCTTCAATTGCTATTTTATTGTTTATGGTTTGTAATTCTCTATTTAACTCCTTGGTTACCGAACTTATATTTTCTAGTAATACTTCTTTGAGTCCTTCTATTTGTCTATTTAAATCTGCAAAAATTGTGGCGTCTTTTCTAACTGTTGAGCCATATTTGGATTTTTGAACTGATAAAGCGTTTATTCGAGATACATTTGCTAAAATATTTCCTTCATCAATACCAGTAACTGCAGGTGCAGGCACATCTGTAAAATTATTACTAGTTATTAAGTAGTTTTTTAAACTAGAATAATAAGCTAACTTTCTGTTAATATTATCTTTATTTAAATCTAAATCTGATAGTTTGCTGTTAATCGTAGTACTTTTATCATCTAAATTATAAATTCTGTTTTTTTGTCTATAATCATTTAAAGAATCTGCGTTTAGGCTAAGTTGATTCTTTACGCGACTTAATTGGTCATCAATAAATTTTATAGTATTAGTTACGAATTGATTTTTTCTATTTAATTGATCTTCACTTAAAACTTTTACCGTTTCGTTTAAGTAATCAACAATTTTACCTTTGTTAACATCAACCATGCTCAAATTTAGTATGGCCGAATTTCTAGGATTATCAATTCTTAATTTACTTCTGTATTTCGATACTACAGCATCAAAGTCACTAAATTGTATAAAATATTCATCGTTTGTTTTAGCAACTCTATTTTCGGCTAAATATATTACGCCATTTATATATGGAAGCTCTATGGTATCACCTAAATTAAACACTTGTTTAAACTCACCCAAAGACACATCCAAATTCGCTTTTTCATGACTTGTAAAGTTTTGTCTTCTAGCAAGTTCCGACTCGAAATTTATAGACAATTCATACTTTCCATCTTGTAAAAACGTAATTTTTATTGGAACATTAAGTAATTGATAAGAATTAGGAGTGATGTTAAACCTGAATGGTGCATCTAAATAAACATCATTCTTTCTAAACCTTGCCTGTTTTAAGTAGCTTATATAAAACTGAAGATTTTCTACTACTTTTTCGTGTATTGTTCTAGATCTTAATGAGGTCATCATGGTTTGCACTTTACCAGAAACGCCACCCCAATTAAAGGTTAAACTTGTAGTAGAAGTAAAAAGAGGGTTCGATTCCTCCTCAATAGATATTTGGGTAGACAATCTGTATGATTGTTGCATTCTAATATTTTGTTGATAAACAACAAAAAGACCAATTCCTATAAATAAAATAAAGAGTTTCCAATAACTTAAAACTCGAATCAAAAAAGCCTTAATATCAAAAGAAGGTTGTTGTGATTGTGCTTCTGATATTTCAAATTCTTCTTCCATATAAACTTAAAGATTCTTTGTTAAAAAATAAGTTGAAACTAATACAGATAATATTGATGCTATAGTGGTTAAATTCTGAAAAGCTGTTTGTCCTGCTCCTATTACTTTGCGTTTTAAAGGTTTTACCAATATAATATCATTAGGCTGTATATAATAGAACGGCGATTGCATCGCTTTAATATCTGTTAAATCAATATGATGAATTTTTTGACCCTCAGGATATTGCCTAACTATTAAAATATCTTTTCTATCACCTGTTTGCAATATATCGCCAGCATTTGCTAATGCCTCTATTAAATTAACACGATCTTGATATAAAGTATAAATTCCGGTACCTCCAACTTCTCCAGTAACGGTATATTTTAAACCGCCCAATTTAACCGTTACAAATATTTCTGCTGTTTCTTTAAAATATTGTTTTAGAAGTTCGTTTTCAACTTTAGTTTTTATTTCAGCAATTGTGTATCCTAAAACGTTAATTTTTCCCAAAATAGGAAACTCAATATTCCCATGTAGGTCAACCGTAAATCCGCTAAAATATAATCCTCCCCCTTGCGCAGAACCATTTGAACTTTCAAGTGGATTAAATATATCAACAAGTTCCTTATCTAAAGCTTTAACATTAATACTTAATATATCACTAACTTGAACTCTGTAAGGTTTAGATATTTCATTCAGAAGAGCCTCTGTATTGTCGGCACCTTCCTTTTCTTGTAAGTAAACAACATCTTTATTAGTTATACAAGAAGTTGATAGAACAATTGTAGTTATACAAAAAAATAAAAAAAAACGTTTTAGCATTGG
Source organism: Algibacter luteus (assembly GCF_030344935.1). Lineage (NCBI taxonomy): Bacteria > Pseudomonadati > Bacteroidota > Flavobacteriia > Flavobacteriales > Flavobacteriaceae > Algibacter > Algibacter luteus. The sequence goes on from NZ_CP128313.1 coordinate 2,912,051, forward strand.
GGTATTGATTTAAGCAAATATAACTTTTCGTCGTGAATAATAAAACTCCCATCGGATATTTTGGTTTTTTGTCCGTTATTTGCAAAAAAGTTTACTAGTGAATTACTTAACTGTTGAAAATATATCTAAATCTTATGGAGAGCTAACCCTTTTCGAAAACATTTCATTTAGTATACATAAAGACCAAAAAATTGCCTTTGTGGCTAAAAATGGTACTGGCAAAACATCTATTTTAAATATTCTATCTGGTGATGATGTTGCCGACTCAGGGGAAGTAATTTATAGAAAAGATATAAAGGTATCTTTTCTATCACAAGACCCTAAATTTGATAACTCGTTGACGATAGAAGAAGCTATTTTTAAGAGTGATAATCCTATTTTAAAAATTATATCTAATTACGAAAAATCACTTCTAAACCTTGAAGATACCGATACTTATCAAGCGGCATTTGAAGCTATGGAACGACACCAAGCATGGGATTTCGAAACCCTTTACAAACAAATTCTTTTCAAATTAAAACTTGATGATTTATCTCAAAAAATAAGCACGCTTTCTGGCGGACAAAAAAAGCGTTTAGCCTTAGCCAATGCATTAATTAATAAACCTGATTTATTGATTTTAGATGAGCCCACCAATCACTTAGATTTAGAAATGATTGAATGGCTTGAAGCCTTTTTTGCAAAAGAGAACATGACGCTTTTTATGGTTACTCATGATAGATACTTTTTAGAGCGTGTTTGTAATGAAATAATTGAGTTAGATGAAGGCCAACTATACAGCTATAAAGGTAATTATTCGTACTATCTTGAAAAGCGAGATGCCCGTATAGAGCGTGAAGTAGTTGAAACGGGTAAAGCAAAACAACTTTTTAAAAAGGAACTAGATTGGATGCGCAGGCAACCCAAAGCGCGAACTACTAAATCTAAATCTAAATCTAGAATAGATGATTTTACGGATATTAAACACAGGGCACATCAACGCAGAAACGATCATGAAGTTCAATTGGAGCTGAACATGGAACGTTTAGGAAGCAAAATTCTAGAATTCCACAAAGTATCCAAAGCATTTAAAGAGAAGATTATTTTAGACAGCTTTGATTATACCTTCAAAAAGGGAGAACGTGTTGGAATAATTGGTAAGAATGGTACAGGCAAAACCACATTTTTAAATATTTTAACCCAGACGGCTCAACCAGATTCTGGCAAGGTTGTAAAAGGCGACACCATAAAATTTGGATATTATACGCAAAACGGGATAACCATAAAACCTGAACAAAAAGTTATTGATGTCATACGCGAGTTTGGTGATTACATCCCATTAAAAAAAGGCCGACAAATTAGTGCGCAACAACTATTAGAACGATTTTTATTCAGCAGAAAAAAGCAATATGATTTTGTTGAAAAATTAAGTGGTGGTGAGCGCAAACGACTTTATCTATGTACGGTTTTAATTCAAAATCCGAATTTTTTAATACTTGATGAGCCAACAAACGATTTAGATATTGTAACACTTAATGTCTTGGAAAGTTTTCTTTTAGATTTCCCAGGTTGCATTATTGTAGTGTCGCATGATCGCTATTTTATGGATAAAGTGATTGATCATTTATTTGTATTTAGAGGCGAAGGTGTAATTGAAGATTTTCCTGGAAATTATACCGATTACAGAGTATATGAAGACAGCCAACCTGTAATCTCAAATACCGAGTCATCTGAAGATAAAAAAGAAAAAACATCTTGGAAACAAAACGAAGCCTCAAAGCTTTCTTTTAATGAAGAAAAAGAATTGCGAAATATTGAAAGTAAGTTGAATGCCTTAAATTATGACAAAAAAGAACTTGAGCAAAAATTCAATAATCCAGAATTATCGCAAGACGACATAAATAAACTCTCAGAAGATTTACAGAAAATCATTGATACCATTGAAGCGAAAGAAGAACGTTGGTTTGAACTATCTTCAAAACTAGAAGGTTAATTTTTTTTTGGTAATGCTATAAGTTTTAAAGTTTCTCTTGATAAAAACTTGGTCCCCTCGAGCGCAGTCGAGAGGTTTTATTAATACTAACAAAACATACGGTCTTAACTGTGCTCGGGCAAACATAGTAATATGTTTTATCAAATTTTATCATATTTAAAATTCCTTTTAAAATCCACCAATCAACATGGGGTGCACTCCCCTTTTGTGTACGATTTAGTTACAAAATGCTTTTATGATAAAACTAGGTATAAAGCATTTCATTCTATATTTAACTATAAAAAATTGTTGCTTCAAAATAAGTCAACAATTTCGGTTACAGATTTAGGCGCCGGTTCTCAAGTTATGAAGAACCAAAAACGATTAATATCACAAATGGCGAAAAATGCTGGAACAACTGTTAATCGGGCTAAACTCCTTTTTAGACTTACTCAATATTTTAAACCTGAAAATATTTTAGAATTAGGAACGTCATTAGGTATTGCAACCCATGCCATGAGTTTAGGCAACCTTAATGCTAGAATTATAACTATTGAAGGATGCCCAAATATTTCTAAATTTTCAGAAAGAAATTTAAAAAATGAGAATCTAAATAACATCAAGTTGATTACTGGTGAATTTCACAATGAAATTAAAAAACTAAAACCGAATAAATTCGATTTTATATTCTTTGATGGAAATCATCAAAAAGAAGCTACTTTACAATATTTTGAATCACTTTTAGAAACTGCTCATAACGAAACCGTTTTTATTTTCGACGATATTTATTGGTCTAAAGGCATGACTAAAGCTTGGGAAATCATAAAAAACCACCCAAAAGTTACGGTAACCATTGATACTTATTTTTGGGGATTTGTATTTTTCAGAAAAGAACAACTAAAAGAAAACTTTACAATAAGAGTTTAATTCCGAAAAGTATTGAAGTCAAGTTGAGCGCAGTCAAAACCTAATTAAATTTTTAGGATTTTCGACTACGCTCAAACTAACCTTTTTTGTTGTTAAATTACTTCACTAAGTTAATCTCAACACGTCTGTTTTGTGCTCTACCAGCTTTGTACATATTGGTTGCAATGGGCCTTTTTTCACCATAGCCTATTGCTGACAATCTGCCTGGGTTAATACCATTTTTAACTAAAAAGGCTTTAACAGCAAAAGCGCGATCTTCAGATAGCCTTTGATTCAACTCATAACTACCAATACTATCAGTATGCCCTTCTATGGTAAACTTCGCATTAGGATATTCATTTAATACCGAAATGATTTCGAATAGCACTGATGCTGACTCTGTTTTTAAAGTTGCTCTTCCTGGATTAAATAATATAACTCTTGCAAAATCATTCAATGTTTTTTGAAGCTCTTCCATAACTTCCTCAGGACAACCGTTATTCGCTACGGTACCTACTTGATCAATACAATCGTCATCTTTATCTAATACGCCATCGCCATCAGAATCTCTGTAAGGGCAACCTTTATTTTCTATAGGGCCGGCTTCATCAGGACAAGCATCAAGTTTGTCAATAATATCATCACCATCTTTATCACCCCAAGGGCATCCATAATTATCTTCAGGACCTGCTACTTCTGGGCATTCATCAACATCATCTAAAACACCATCTTCATCTTTATCTTCAACAGGGCAACCGTTATTAGACTCAGGCCCTGGTTCTTTTGGGCAATCGTCTAACTTATCTACGATACCATCGCCATCTTTATCTTTTGGATGGCTTTGGTAAATTGGAATTTTCAAACCGGCATAAGCATCTGCTTGTCTATTATCATCGCTGGTAAAAGACGAAATTAAAGATCCCGAGCCCACGTATAAAGGACCTGCTCTAAACCCAGCACCCATTCTTAAACCATTATTTTCAATCACGCTTAATGGTAAATAAAAACTAAACCACTTACTTTCGTAACGCGGTGTTAAGGATACCACATTAGCTATTCTATTAGCTGTGATTCGTTCCTTAGACATCAATGAAAAATCAGTATTTAAATTTAAATAGATTTTACTATTAAGATTCCAGTCTACATTAACATGCAATGCCGTAGGCAAATCAATTTTATAACCTACACCTTCAATGGTTTTGGTATAGAAGGAATTTAAAAAAGCTTCAATGTCTTCTGCAGTTTCAAGATCCTGTTCACTTACGTTATTATTATTTATAGCATAACCTTCCTTAATGCCCTCTTTATAATTAATGAAACCAATATCTGATACTGAAATACCTAATTTTAGTTTATACTTATTTTTATCTTTAAACTGGTATGGGCTAGAATCATCAGCATCATAATCTGCATGATCTGGTCTAAATTCATAAACAAAACCTAAATCTACTCCAAAACCACTAGCGTTTTTAGGCGTTTTATAATCGTAATCATCGTTGTCAAAATTATCAAATCGCCCATAGGTTAATGTTCCAGTAGTTGTAATACTACCTGTAGTTTCTCCTCCTCCAAGGTCTGTTCCATCCGCATCATAATCAATTGAGATATTATTTCCAGAACCGTAAGCATTACCTAAACCTTGTAAATATTTTAAATTGACACCTCCTTTTACAAAATGTTGGTCCTTATCGATTAAGGTTCTCGCATAGGTTAACCCTATTTCTGCCCAAGAATGTGCTAAAACATTAATACTACCCTCGTTGAACGCAAAATCTCTTGTAGAATCGTCATCTACAACCGCTATGGAATTACCATTAATATCATAAGCATTTACAAAAGCACGAGCTCTTGAAAAAACGGCTAAAGAACTATTTTTAGACAAATTAAACATAAATGAAGGACCTAAAACATCAACATTTAAACCTCCGCTATTAATATCTTTTGGGTGTGTTTTAGCTTCCAAATCGAAACTATAGCCATCTTTTGTAGTATCCCAAATATTAATTCCATAATAATCGTTAGTAGCAAAAGCACTTAGCCCTGTTAGATTAATATCGGTTTTAAAACGAGAATCTGTAATATTCGCAGGGTTAGAAATTAAGCCGTGTACACCACTATAATTATCTGTAAGAAATCCTAGGTATGATTGACTGTTAACTAAAAGTGAGCATGTGAAAAAAAACGTGAGTAAGGTAATTTTTTTCATGGTTAGAGTTTATTGTTATAGCTAGTAACAAATTTAATTTTTTCTATCCATAAAATACTTACAAATTAAATTGAAAAGTCCTTATTTATAAAGAAGATATCAACAAATGGTATTAAAAAATGCTTTGTGAAACTCTTAAAAAAGCAATAACTTCGTACATATGAAAATCTACACTAAAACTGGGGATAAAGGTACTACTGCATTATTTGGTGGCACACGAGTGCCTAAGCACCACATAAGAATAGAAAGCTATGGTACCGTAGACGAATTAAACTCGCATTTAGGTTTAATACGCGACCAAGACATCAACCAGAATTATAAAGACCGGATTATTGAAATTCAGTCAAAATTATTTACCATTGGTGCTATTCTAGCTACGGACCCTGAAAAAGCGGTATTAAAAAATGGTAAAGAACGCTTGAATATTGAAAAAATTTCTGCAAAAGATATTGAACTTTTAGAGCAGGACATGGATACTATGAATGAGGCCTTACCGCCCATGACTCATTTTGTGCTTCCTGGTGGCCACCAAACCGTGTCATTCTGTCATATAGCGCGTTGTGTATGCCGTAGAGCGGAACGATTAGCCACTGCGCTTAACGATTTGGAACCTTTTGAAGCGAATGCACTGACTTACCTAAACCGTCTTTCTGACTACCTTTTTGTATTGGCACGAAAGTTGTCTTTTGATTTACAAGCAAACGAAATTAAGTGGATTCCTGAGAAGAAATAAAAGCTTGAAGTTTGAAGTAAGCAGTAATTAAATAACTAATTGTTGAATACTAAAAACAGCAGACTTACCCGCGTTAGGGATTGCAGAGAAAAGCCCACAGCGAAACCGATTAATATCGGGAGCGCGAGGACTTGTAACGTAAAGCCCGACCCTTTTTTGGGGTAACGCCCACGTCTCGATAAAATTCCAAAAAAAAATTTGGAATCACTCGAAGTGACATGAACAATTTATTTGCTACATTATTATTAACCTAGCAGGAATAATTGCAAGGGTTTAGATTACAAAAAGATACGTTCTTAAAATTAATGAGTAAATAATTCATTTTTTTCTTGCCTGTTTAAACTAAAAAATTATTTTTGCAAAAAATTAAACACAAAGAAATGTATTGGACATTAGAATTAGCATCGTATTTAAGTGATGCGCCTTGGCCAGCAACAAAAGACGAGTTGATAGATTACGCCATTAGAACTGGAGCTCCTTTGGAGGTTGTAGAAAACTTACAATCTATTGAAGATGAAGGAGATTCTTATGACTCTATTGAAGAAATCTGGTCCGATTATCCTACCGATGAGGATTACCTCTGGAATGAAGATGAATATTAATAAAGCATAAAGAATAGTTAAAAAGTCTCGATTTGAGGCTTTTTTTTTGTTCTTAACCGTAAAAAAAGCGTAACAAAATGTATCTTTGAATGCCTTTTGATTGGGCACCTATTATAACGAACAAAACCTAGGGTTATCCTAGATAAAATATATAAAATAATACCAATGAGTTTTTTAAATTCTGTACTAAAAATGTTTGTTGGCGACAAGTCTAAACAAGACGTGAAAGCCATTACACCTATTGTTGATAAAATTAAAACTTTTGAAGCCGCTCTTGAGGCTTTATCTCATGATGAGTTGAGGGCTAAAACTGCCGAATTCAAGGCTAAAATTGCTGAAGCCAACGCCGATATTGACAAGCAAATTGAAAATTTAAAGATAGAAGCTGAAAATACTGAAGATATTGACAGACGTGAAGACATTTATCAAGACATTGATAAACTAAATGATGATGCTTACAAAATTACTGAAGATGTTTTAAACGACATTTTACCTGAAGCCTTTGCGGTAGTAAAAGAAACTGCTAAGCGTTTTGTAGATAACACCAATATAACTGTTACGGCTAATGAATTTGATCGTACTTTATCTGGTGAGAAAGATTATATCACACTTGATGATGACAAAGCGATTTGGGCAAATTCTTGGGATGCAGCTGGTAAACCTATTACTTGGGACATGGTGCACTACGATGTGCAGTTAATTGGTGGTATTGCCATGCATCAAGGTAAAATTGCCGAAATGCAAACTGGAGAAGGTAAAACGTTGGTTGCAACCTTGCCGGTTTACTTAAACGCCCTTGCTGGGAAAGGTGTGCATTTAGTAACAGTAAACGATTATTTAGCGAAACGTGATAGCGCGTGGATGGCTCCAATATTTGAGTTTCACGGGTTAAGTGTAGATTGTATTGATTACCATCAACCCAACTCTGCAGCACGTAGAAAGGCTTACAATGCCGATATTACTTATGGTACCAATAACGAGTTTGGTTTTGATTACTTGCGTGATAACATGTCGCATGCCCCAGAAGATTTAGTGCAACGTCCGCATCACTACGCCATAGTGGATGAGGTTGATTCAGTTTTGGTTGATGATGCCCGTACACCGCTTATTATTTCAGGTCCAATTCCAAAAGGCGATCGCCATGAGTTTACTGAATTAAAGCCCAAAGTTGACGATATTGTTTCGGTACAACGTAAATATTTAACGGGTGTTTTAGCCGAGGCTAAAAAATTAATTAACGAAGGTGATACTAAAGAAGGTGGTTTTAAACTATTACAAGTGTATCGTGGTATTCCTAAAAACAAAGCTTTAATAAAGTTTTTAAGTGAAGAAGGTGTTAAGCAATTACTTCAAAAAACAGAGAACTTTTTCATGCAAGACAACAACCGCGAAATGCCAAAGGTTGATGCCGATTTATACTATGTAATTGAAGAAAAAAACAATCAAATAGAATTAACCGATAAAGGTGTTGAATACATTTCTGGAAAAGATGATCCAGACTTTTTCATTCTACCAGAAATAGGTATTGAAATTGCCAAAATTGAAGAACAAGGACTTAGCAAAGAGGAAGAAGCGAGTTTAAAAGAAGATTTATTCAAGGAATTTGGTGTAAAATCTGAACGCATACATACCTTAAATCAACTGCTTAAAGCATATGCTTTATTTGAAAAAGACACACAATATGTGGTGATGGACAATAAAGTGATGATTGTTGATGAACAAACGGGTCGTATTATGGATGGTCGTCGATATTCTGACGGTTTACACCAAGCCATTGAAGCCAAAGAGAATGTAAAAATTGAAGATGCTACGCAAACCTTTGCCACAGTAACACTTCAAAATTACTTTAGAATGTACCGTAAACTCTCTGGTATGACAGGTACTGCGGTAACTGAAGCTGGCGAATTCTGGGAAATATACAAATTAGATGTGGTTGAAATTCCAACCAACCGCCCTATAGCCCGTGATGATAAAGAAGATTTGGTTTATAAAACCAAGCGTGAAAAATACAACGCTGTTATTGACGATGTTACAAGATTATCAGAAGCAGGACGTCCTGTTTTAATTGGTACAACATCGGTAGAAATTTCTGAGTTACTGGGTAAAATGCTTAGCATTCGTAAAATACCACACAACGTATTAAATGCTAAACAACATAAAAAAGAGGCTGAAATTGTAGATCAGGCAGGTAAATCTGGACAAGTAACTATAGCAACCAATATGGCTGGTCGTGGTACCGATATTAAATTATCAGATGAAGTGAAGGCCGCAGGTGGTTTAGCCATTGTAGGTACAGAACGTCATGATTCGCGTCGTGTAGACAGACAGTTACGTGGTCGTGCTGGTCGTCAAGGAGATCCAGGAAGCTCACAATTTTATGTATCTCTTGAAGATAACTTGATGCGTTTATTTGGTTCTGAGCGTATTGCGAAAATGATGGATAAAATGGGATTGAAGGAAGGTGAAGTTATTCAGCATTCCATGATTTCAAAATCTATTGAGCGTGCTCAGAAAAAAGTTGAAGAAAATAACTTTGGTGTTCGTAAGCGATTGTTAGAATATGATGATGTTATGAATGCCCAACGTGAAGTTGTTTACAAACGTAGAAAGCACGCCTTACATGGTGAGCGTTTACGTGTGGATTTAGCAAATATGATCTTTGATACTTCTGAAGGCATTGCTGAAACCAATAAAATGGCCAACGATTTTAAAAATTTCGAATTTGAATTAATTCGTTATTTCTCAATGAGTTCGCCAATTACTGAAAGTGAATTTGGAAAACTATCGGCTCAAGAAATTACATCGAAAATATACAAATCGGCTTTTGAACATTACAGAGATAAAATGACTCGTAATGCTGAAATTGCTTTTCCTGTAATTAAAAATGTATACGAAACACAGCGCGATAAATTCAAACGTATTGTCGTGCCTTTTACAGATGGAGTAAAAACGCTAAATGTTGTTACCGACCTTGAAAAAGCATATGAAACCAACGGTAAACAATTAATTACCGATTTTGAAAAGAACATTACTTTAGCAATTATTGATGATGCTTGGAAAACGCATTTACGTAAAATGGATGAGTTAAAACAATCGGTTCAATTGGCTGTTCACGAACAAAAAGATCCGCTTTTAATTTACAAATTTGAAGCTTTCGAATTGTTTAAAGCTATGATTGACCAAGTGAATAAAGATGTGATTTCATTCTTATTTAAAGGAGAATTACCTCAAGAAACACAAGATACCATTCAAGAAGCTCGTGCTAGAAAACAGGAAAAACTGAATGTTCAAAAAGATGAAATTCCTAATCTAGACGAACGCTCAGCACAAAATAGAGCTGCAGGAAATACACAACGTAGACAAGAAGTTGTTGAAACGATTGTTCGCGATAAACCTAAAATTGGACGTAATGATCGTGTAACTATTAAGCACGTGATAAATGGTGAAAACAAAACCTTAAAATACAAACAAGCAGAACCTCTATTATCTAAAGGGGATTGGGTATTGGTTGAGGATTAATCTATATCCAGCATAAATTAAAATGAACCCGATATAAATTATCGGGTTTTTTTATATCTAAAAAATAAGCCTTAAAAGTCATCTTTATTTTTTTATGTATTTTTCCTAAACGTAATCTGCTAATTTGCGGTACTTTTTAGGACTCATATTTATGATAGACTTTTCACTTCTAATAGCTGTATTTTCTGGAATAGCTGTTTTACTGATACTAATTCTTCGCTTTAAAATTCAGGCATTCATAGCGTTACTTATTGCTAGTATTGTTGTAGGAGTTATGGCTGGAATGTCGCCTGAAGCCATCATCAAAACCATGCAAGAAGGTATGGGAAACACCTTAGGCTTTGTTGCTATGGTTGTTGGGTTAGGTGCTATGTTCGGAGCCATTTTAGAACATTCTGGTGGTGCCGAAGCGCTCGCCAATTACTTGCTTGAAAAATTCGGCGAAAAACGTGCCTCTTGGGCTTTGATGCTTACTGGGTTTTTTGTGGCAATTCCAGTATTTTTCGATGTGGCATTCATCATTTTAGTGCCTTTAATTTATTCATTACAACGTAAAACTAAAAAATCACTTCTACTTTATGGGATGCCGCTTCTAGCAGGATTAGCCATAACTCATGCCTTTATACCTCCTACTCCTGGACCAGTTGCCGTAGCCGATATTTTAAAAGCAGATTTAGGTTGGGTTATTTTATTTGGCTTTATCGTTGGAATTCCTACTGCCATTGCCAGTGGGCCATTATTTGCAAAATACATTTCGAAAAGAATATTTGTGGAAGCTCCTAAATTGATAGAAACTAATCAGGAAACGCATAATTTTCCTGGAATTGGTGTGATACTTTCAATTATTGGCATTCCTATTATTTTAATAGTTGGCAATACGCTTCTCAACAGTCCTTTATTGGAAAATGTCAACATCTCTGAAAATATTAAGTCTTGGTTAAAAATGATTGGACATCCCTTTACCGCATTAATAATTGCTAATATCATAGCATGGTATGTTTTAGGGATAAGAAGACAAACCACTAAAGATATTTTATTAAAAATAACTACGGCATCCATGGCTCCTGCTGGAATTATAATTCTACTTACAGGCGCTGGTGGCGTTTTCAAACAAATGCTTGTCAATACCAAAACTGGTGAAATGCTGGCTAATTATTTTGCTGATAAAGGTGTTAGCATTTTAGTTTTTGCCTTTTTAGCTGCCGTTTTGGTTCGTATCTTACAAGGATCTGCAACGGTAGCAATGATAACTGCTGCAGGATTAACTGCTCCCTTATTGTTAGGTGATTCAACTGAAATAAACAAAGCCCTTTTAGTAATTGCTATTGCATCTGGTGCATCTATTATGTCTCATGTAAACGATAGTGGGTTCTGGTTAGTTAGTAAATACCTCGGACTATCAGAAAAACAGACCTTTAAAAGTTGGACAGTAATGACTACTATTATAGCATTAGTAGGGTTTAGCACGGTTTGTTTGCTATGGATAATTTTCTAAAATATATTTAAATCAAAATAATTTTTGAATTCAAAAAAAGACTAATTTTGTTTAAAATTTTAATGGCGATAAGCTAATTTAATGCAAAAATATATTGTTGTCAATCAACCTGAAAAATGGAATTTTTCGATTGAGAATATTACGGTAATTTCTTCACAAGATTACTTAACAAACCCAAAATTTTCAGTACTCAAAAAAGCTCGAATATTTAATCTCTGTAAAGAGTATAACTACCAATCGAAAGGTTATTACGTGTCACTTCTAGCCGAAGCTCGAGGACATTTAGCTATTCCCACGGTAAAAAATATTGTCGATTTAAAAACTTTAAAACTGGTTAGAATTGTATCTGATGAATTTGACGATATCATTCAGCAAAGTCTTAAAAACATTAAATCTAGAGAATTTACATTGAGTATTTATTTCGGACAGAATGTGGCTCAAAAATACAAGGAATTAAGCACGCTGTTTTATAAACATTTTCAAGTACCGTTTTTTCGTGTGAAATTTAATTTTAATACGAAGTGGAATATTCAAAGTGTAAAAGTGATTTCAGAATCTGAAATTCCGCAAGAGCATCTCGAAAGTGTTCAAGAATTTGCTAATCAATATTTTTCTAAGAAGCGATACGATTCACCTAAATTAACCAAAAGTGAATTCGATTTAGCTATTTTGGTAAACCCCAACGATCCTGCACCACCAAGTAATCCAAAGGCCTTAAAGAAGTTTATTGAAATTGCAGAAAAGATGAATATTTATGCCGAAATTATTGAGCCTAAAGATTTATCGCGATTATCATCCTTTGACGCTTTATTTATTAGACAGAGCACCGAGGTTAATAACGAAGCCTACGCTTTTTCACGAAAAGCACAACAAGAAGGCATTGCTATTATTGATTATCCGGATGCCATTCTAAAATGCTGCAACAAAGTGTATATGGCCGAAGCGCTTCAAAATGCGAATATTAAAACACCTAAAACAGTTATTGTACATAAGGACAATCTGAATCAAGTCTTGGAACTTACTGGTTTACCGTGTGTTCTAAAAGCTCCAGATTCTACATTTTCATTTGGGGTGAAAAAGGCAAAAACCAACGAAGAATTTTTTGAATTGGCGAACGCCATGTTAAAAGAATCCGACTTAATTATTGCTCAAGAGTTCTGTCCTTCAGATTACGATTGGCGTATTGGCATTCTAGATGGTAAACCCTTTTTCGCCTGTAAATATTACATGGCTAAAGGGCATTGGCAAATTTATAACTGGAAAGCTAAAAAGAAAACGGAACAAGATGGTGATGCCGATTGTCTACCAATTGATGCTGTTCCTAAAAAAGTACTAAAAATGGCACTAAAATCTGCTAAACTTATTGGAGATGGTTTGTTAGGTATTGATATTAAAGTGGTAAATGAAAAGCCAATGGTTATAGAAATTAATGATAACCCAAATATCGATTTTGGTGTTGAAGATGGGTATTATGGCGATTTGGTTTATACTGAGATATTAACGGCATTTAAAAATAGGTTAGACTAACATGAGTAAAACATATCATTTGTTTGAAGTTTTTGGTATCGAACTGGAATACATGCTCGTTAACAAAACAGATTTTAAAGTTGCGTCTAAAGTAGATTCATTACTGACTATCAAAAATGGCACTTTGACTGATGACATTGATAATGGTGACGTGGCTTGGAGTAACGAATTGGTGGCGCATGTTGTGGAGTTAAAAACAAACGGACCAACCCACGAATTGGATTCACTTGCCGATTCTTTCCATGATAACATAAAAGAAATCAATGCGATTTTAAGTACTATAAATGCGCAATTATTACCAACCGCAGCGCATCCACTCATGAGTCCGTTAACCGATACCGAGCTTTGGAAACATAGTTATAGCGAAGTTTATGCCTTGTACAATCGCATTTTTAACTGTAAAGGACATGGTTGGAGCAACGTACAAAGTACGCACATTAACTTGCCATTTTTTGACGATGAAGAATTTGAAAAACTACATGCAGCTGTACGATTGATTTTACCTATCATTCCAGGCTTATGTGCAAGTTCACCTATTTTAGAAGGCAAAAACACAGGTTTTAAAGATACCCGATTAGAATATTACAAAACCAATCAAAAAGAAATTCCAGAAATGACTGGTATGGTAATTCCTGAACAGGTATTTTCGAAAAAAGACTATGAAATTTTCATTTTCACTCCTATTAACAAAGTCATAAAACCTTTTGATACCGAGCATATTTTAGATCATTATTTTCTAAACTCCAGAGGTGCTATTGCCCGTTTTGATAGAAATGCTATTGAAATTAGGTTGGTTGATATTCAAGAATGCCCAAAAGCAGATATTGCCATTTGTGTATTAATCATTGAAGTGATTAAACTTCTTGTTGAGAATAAAACATCTACCCTCAACCAACAAAAATCATGGTCGAAGGAATCGCTATACAGTATTTTGAATCCGTGCATCAAAGAAGGTGAAGACTACATTGTAACAGACCTAACCTATTTAAATTTGTTCGAAATAGAACAAGCCTGTACTGTACAAGATATTTGGAAACAACTCTATCAATTGGTTAAACCAAATATTCATAAATCTCATTATGAAGCTCTTCAAAACATTTTGGAAAATGGCACTTTATCAACCCGTATTTTAAAAGCAGTTGCTAATAATTATTCAGAAGATAATATCAAAAAAGTGTATCTGCAACTCGCACAATGTTTGCAAGAAAACAAGCTTTTTGTACCATGAAACTTATAGTAACATGCGAACATGGAGGCAATGATATACCAAAGCCCTTTAAAAAATACTTTAAAGATTCCGTATCGGTTTTAAACTCACACCGCGGTTATGATTTGGGCGCTTTAGATATTTTTAAATCTTTAGGACCTCTTGCGGATTATGCTTTGTATTCTGAAACAAGCAGATTGCTTATTGAACTCAACAGGTCGTTGCATCATCCCAAATTATTTTCAGAATTCACAAAAGATATTCCTAAACAAGAAAAAGTAAGCATTATTCAATCGCATTATTTGGTGTATCGCAATCAAGTTGAAAACACTATTAAAAATTGGATTGATAACGGTGAAGCTGTTATGCATCTTTCTATGCATTCTTTTACGCCTATTTTAAACAAGGTTGAAAGACAATGCGACGTTGGCTTGTTATATGATTCTAAAAAACAAAGTGAAAAAATATTTGCTACTAATTTCAAAGTAGAATTAAAAGCTCAAAACCCAAACTTAAATATACGTTTTAACTATCCGTATTTAGGAAAAGCAGACGGGTTTACAACCTACTTACGCAAACAATTTCCATTAAATTATCTGGGTATTGAGGTTGAAGTGAATCAAAAATATGCTCAACACAATCAAATGCATTTTGAAATTAAAGAAGTTATCATTTTAGCTTTAAAAAATACATTGACTACTTGATTTTGTAATAAATTTCAACTAACTTCGTTTAACGTCGGATATAAAACATTTAAACGTTTTATATCCGCCTGAGTTAGCAAACATTAAAAAAAAAAATGAAAAAACTATTAGAAATTTTCACATTATTAATTTTTATTATTAATTTTTCATGCAGCAAAGATGAAAATAAAGATAATATCCAAGAACAAATTACTATTGAATCTTCGAACCTAAATATTACAATTTCTGAAAACCCCATATCTGGCGAAATTATTGGTCAAATTCAAGCAACTACAAATGTTGGCCAAATATCGTATTCATTGGTAAGCCAAAGTCCAAATGGGGCTTTTTCCATTAATTCAGAAAACGGAGAAATAACTGTATTAGATGAAACTTTATTCAACTATGAATCTAACCCTGAAATTACTGGAACAGTTAAACTTACAAATTCAAATGTTTCAAAAGAAATATTGATTACAATTACTTTAACAGATGTTGAAATAGAAATATTTAATGGATCTCTTTTTTTAAGTTCGCAAGAAGAATTAAACCACTTTGGTAGCCAAAATTATAAAGAAATACACGGAAGTTTACGTATTCATGATTTTCAGGATTCCGAATTCAATATGACCAATGTTGATGCGCTGAATAGTATTACTTTGATTACTGGTACTTTGGACATTTCCGGAAATAAATTATTAAATAATATTGACGGACTAAAGGGAATTAAAAGTATCGGAAAAAGCTTATATATTGACAGTAATGATAAGTTGAATAATATTGATGGGTTAGACGGAATTGAAAATATTGATGAAGACCTAAATATATCTGGAGGTATTTTAATTAATATCAACGGGTTAGTAAATCTCAATTATTTAGGAGGTGATTTAGTCTTGCGTTTTTTACCAAATCTCACTGATATAAGTCTTTTTCCAAAATTCACTGAAATAAATGGAAGTTTAGTTCTGAGTAATCTACCAGAGCTAAATAATTATGATACTTTCAATCAATTATCTTTGGTTAAGTATAACCTAATACTTGAGAACACTAATTTGAGTGATTTAAATGTTTTTGAAAATTTAACTTATGTTGGCGGAGGTTTAGGAATTGGTGAGAATAAGAAGTTAATAAATGTCAATGCTTTATCAAAAATAAATCAACTTGGAGGTTTGACTATATCTAAAAATCCGATTTTAGAAAATATAGATGGTTTGTCTAACCTTACTACTTTAAATGGTGACTTAGCTATCAGCTCGAATTCTATCTTACCCAATATGAATGCCCTAAATAAACTTACCGCTATAGGAGGTCATCTATATATTTTTAATACTGTTTTTCAAAATATTAATGCTTTGAGCAACCTTCAAAGTGTAGCCGGAGTTATTAAAATTGATGATAATAGTATACTTGAGAACTTGGATGGGTTGAATAAGTTAGAAACTATAGTAGGAATTACTTCTGAATATGAAGACTATCATTTTTCTATCGGAGGTAATTCGATACTCAATGATTTTTGTGGGTTGACAAATTTTTTTGAAAATTTCCCCTATAGTCATTACTCTATTTATGGTAATGCTTATAACCCAACAAAAGAAGATTTAATGAATGGAATTTGTACAGAATAAAAAAACATTTGCTAACAATGGCTATAAGTAATTGCTTGTTCTTGCCTACTTCAGAAAATCCTCGCGAATTTTCAGTTTGATGTGTACTTGCAAAGTTAAGTACTATCCCACGCAACTACTCATAGCCGAGAACGTTAAACGAACCCAAAAAAATCTCAAAACTTCAACAGCAAATTCGGGTCGGGACAATTCAATCTATAAAACTCTAAATCTTTTTTAGAACAGACTCCAGGATAATCGCCTTTTAATCCTTGTAAATCTTTTATTATTTGGAAATGTAAATGTGGTGGATAATTTCCATTGACTGTTTCATCACCTAAAACAGCAAATGGTTCTTCTTTAGAAATGGGTTGTCCTTCTTGTAAATTTTCAATAGAATCTGCGCTTAAATGCCCATAAAGGGTATAAAATTCAACACCTTCAAAAGTATGTTTTAAGATGATTGTTGGTCCGTAGTCACCATAATTCGTATTATTCTTAAAACTATGAATTGTTCCACTAAAAGGCGCATAAATAGGCGATTTAGCGGCACACCATAAATCGACACCCAAATGAATATTACGTTCATCATGCGCTTGACTATTAAAATGCTGGCTTCTTTTATAAATATTTCGAACTTCTAAATAGCCACCATAAGCCACTTCGGCTTGATGCTGAGAGATGAAATTATTAACGTATTCGCCTAATTTTGAAGCTGACGACACATCAATAGCATTAAGCGTGTCGTTGTTTTCAGATAAATCCATGCTAACGTATTTAGACGCCTGAATAGTAGGATCTAAAACTCGAATAGGTATAGCGCTAATGTTAAATAGAAAATCTGAAAAATTCAATGGAGTGACATTTATAAATACATACTCAAAAGTATTAAAATATTACATTTTATGCGATTAAATAATATTTTTGCATCTATGGAAAATTTAGTTCAGGTTACAAAAAAATTACACCGCGCAGTAGGTGCAGCTATCGAGCAATTTACAATGATTGAAAATGGCGATAAAATTATGGTTTGTTTGTCTGGTGGCAAAGACAGTTATACTTTGCTGCAAATGATGTTACACTTCCAAAAAGTGGCACCCATTTCGTTTGAAATTATAGCGGTTAACCTCGACCAAAAACAACCGGGTTTTCCAGAAGAGGTCTTACCAAATTATCTTGATGCTTTGGAGGTTGACTATAAAATTATAGAAAAAAATACCTATAAGGTTGTTATGGAAAAAACAATCGAAGGCAAAACTACCTGTAGTCTTTGCTCAAGATTACGACGTGGCACGTTGTACGAAGCTGCCAAAGATTTAGGTTATAACAAACTGGCACTAGGGCATCATAGAAACGATATTTTAGAAACCTTTTTATTGAATTTCTTTTTTGCTGGAAAACTAGAAACCATGCCTCCTAAATTTAAAAATGACGCTGGCGATTTAGTGATTTTAAGACCTTTAGCTTTTTGTAAAGAAAATGATATTGAGATGTATGCGCATCACATGAATTTTCCGATAATCCCTTGTAATTTATGTGGTTCGCAAGAAAACCTACAACGTAAAAAAGTAAAACAAATGATAGCCGATTGGGAAACTGATTTTCCTGATAGAAGTTCTGTAATGATGCATGCCTTACAAAATGTGTATCCGTCACATTTACTAGATCATAAAATCTATAACTTTAATTCGCTTGAAGAATTGATACCTAAAAACTGTTTGGTTTAAGATTTATTGCGGCGTAACAACTTCAGCGTATAAATCGAAATCTTCGGCTTCAATTATTTTAACCTGAGCAAATTCGCCTGTTTTTAAATAGGTTTTTGTAGCATCTATTAAAACTTCGTTATCAACATCTGGAGAATCAAACTCAGTACGCCCAATAAAGTAATTCCCTTCTTTTCTATCAATAACTACTTTAAATGTTTTACCTATTTTTTGTTGGTTGAGCTCCCAAGAAATTTGCGACTGAATTTCCATAATTTGGTTGGCCCTTTCAATTTTTACTTCTTCAGGTACATCGTCTTCCAAATTATAAGCATGAGTGTTTTCTTCATGAGAATAAGTAAAACAGCCTAAACGTTCAAAACGCATGTCTTTTACCCATTGTTTTAATTCCTGAAAATGTGCCTCGGTTTCTCCCGGATATCCCACAATAAGCGTGGTTCTAATTGTCATTTCTGGAACAGCTTCTCTAAATTGGGAAATTAACTTAGTTGTTTTCTCTTTAGTCGTACCACGACGCATACTCTTTAAGATATCATCTGAAATATGCTGCAACGGAATATCTAAATAATTACAAATCTTTGGCTCACGATTCATAACGTCTAAAACATCCAACGGAAACCCTGTTGGAAATGCATAATGCAAACGAATCCACTCCACACCTTCTACTTTCACTAAAGCTTCAAGCAATTCAGCAAGGTTACGTTTTTTGTATAAATCCAATCCGTAATACGTTAAATCTTGAGCAATTAAAATTAATTCTTTAACTCCGTTTGCCGCTAACTTTTCAGCTTCAATAACAATCTCTTCAATAGGCGTACTTTTATGTTTCCCTCGCATGATTGGAATCGCGCAAAAAGAACATGGTCGGTCGCAACCTTCTGCAATTTTTAAATACGCGTAATTTTTTGGGGTGGTGGTTAAACGCTCTCCAATCAATTCGTGTTTATAGTCTGCACCTAAAGCTTTTAACAAACCTGGTAACTCTGTAGTTCCAAAATATTGATCTACATTAGGTATTTCTTTTTGCAAATCTGGTTTGTAACGCTCACTTAAACAACCTGTTACAAACACTTTATCCACATCGCCATCTTCTTTCTTCTGCATATACTCCAGAATGGTATTCACACTTTCTTCCTTCGCATTATTAATAAATCCGCAGGTATTTATAACAACAATATTGCCTTCTTCTTCGTGTACCACATCTTTTCCGCTGGCCTTTAATTGCCCCATAAGCACTTCGCTGTCGTAAACATTTTTACTACAACCAAGGGTTACAACATTAATCTTGTTCTTTTTAAGAGTCTTTGTGCGCATACTATCTATAAATCAGGGCGCAAAGATACGGAATGATTAATGATTTTAGATTGACGAATTTTGATTTTTAAGTTTAATAACTCTTTATAATTAAACCTTTTATATATTTGAGTGTCCAAATTTGAAAACCTACGTTATGAAATCCATATTATATTACTGTATTTTCATTTCCTTATTTGTTTTTAGCTGCTCATCTGATGATTCTTCAGAAGAACCAAGTCCTACGAATACTAATCTTTATTTTCCACCAGTTAACTCTGATACTTGGGAAACAATTTCAGCTACAGAATTAGGATACAACGAAACTGCAAAACAATCACTGTTAAATTATTTAGAAGAAAAAAACACCAAAGGCTTTATAATGCTCTACAACGGACGCATTGTATTAGAGGCGTACTTTAATAATCATGATGAATCTAAACTCTGGTATTGGGCGAGTGCTGGAAAGACATTAACTTCTACCCTATCAGGTATTGCACAAGATGAAGGCCTAATTACTATTAACAAAAAAGTTTCAGACTATTTAGGTAATGGTTGGACAAATGCTGCTTTGGAAAAAGAGAACTTGATTACGTGTAAACATTTGTTATCTATGAATTCCGGTTTAGATGATACTTTAGGTGATGATGTATCTTCAAGTAATCTGCAATATGTTGCCGATGCCGGAACACGATGGGCATATCATAATGTTTATGTAAAAATGCAAGATGTTATTGCAGAGGCCTCTAATAGAAGTTGGAATGATTATTTCAATTCCAAACTGAAGGATAAAATTGGAATGAATGGCGGTTGGTTTAACATAGGTGATTTAAATGTTTATGCCAGTAACACGTTAAGTATGGCACGATTTGGCTTATTAATTTATGCCGATGGGAATTGGGATGGCACACAAATAGTTTCAAAAAGTTATTTAAACGAAGCCATAAATACATCTCAAAACATCAATGAAGCTTATGGATATTTATGGTGGCTTAATGGGAAATCGAGTTATCATTTACCACAGAGTCAGCTAGAATTTAATGGCAAATTAGTTCCGAATGCACCAGATGATATGTATGCTGCTTTAGGAAAAAACGATCAAAAAATATATGTGGTGCCTAGTAAAAAATTAGTGGTTGTTCGATTAGGAGATGCCGCAGATGGCGACAATTTTGCCTTATCTAATTTTGATAATGACTTATGGGCTAAAATTAACGCCTTTATCGATTAGGCACGACTTTCAAATGGAATGACAACACCTTTTTCAAGATAATTTTTTAGGCCATTTAAAAGCAACGCCCAACAGAACGAGGAATGTTTAAAATGGTCGTTAATTTCTGGCCAATTTTGGTGACTGAATCTTAAATACGTACCATTTTCTTTTGGTTCTAATTCAAATCCGAAGGTTGTGGGCAGCCAATCTTCGTCAGATTCTGTCATTTTTAAATGAAAAGATGCATTCACTTTTACTTTTGAAACTTTACAATACCAATTGTATTTATCTGTAAAGTTTAAGTTGTATTCTGAATTGAGTTCTGGTTTCCCTGAAGATTTTAGCGACCACCAATTATTTAAGTGTTCTGGTTGCGAAACCGCATCGAAAACTTGCTTTGGCGAAGCTTTTATTAAGAGATTGTGGTAAATATTGTAACTCATTTTCAATGTTTTACATTAAAAATAGCAAAAAAAGTGGATTCCTATCTCCTCAAGAAGTAAAATCGATTATTTGAAAAAAGAATCTACAAACTCGTATTTATTAAAAACTTGTAAATCTTCAATCCCTTCGCCAACACCAATATACTTTACTGGAATTTGAAATTGATCGGATATTCCTATAACAACACCACCTTTTGCAGTTCCATCAAGTTTGGTTACGGCTAACGATGTAACTTCTGTCGCTGCAGTAAATTGTTTAGCCTGTTCGAAAGCGTTTTGTCCTGTTGAGCCATCTAAAACCAATAAAACATCGTGTGGCGCATCGGCAACTACTTTTTGCATCACGCGTTTTACTTTAGTAAGCTCGTTCATGAGGTTTACTTTATTATGTAAACGACCAGCGGTATCTATTATGATAACATCGGCATCTTGACTTACACCAGATTTTAAAGCATCGAAAGCTACGGATGCAGGATCGCTGCCCATATCTTGTCTTACCATAGGCACTTCTACGCGGTCTGCCCAAACTTGAAGCTGATCTATGGCTGCCGCTCTAAACGTATCGGCAGCACCAAGAACCACATTTAATCCTTGCTTTTTAAATTGATAAGCTAACTTGCCTATTGTTGTTGTTTTTCCAACGCCATTAACCCCTACAACCATTAATACGTATGGTGTTTTAGTTCCGTTTTCTTGTTTAGGTAATTCTGGAATTGTGAAATCGGTTTCTTCACCAACGTTGGTTTCACTTAGTAATGATGCAATTTCTTCACGAAGGATTTGGTTGAGCTCATCGGTTCCTAAATATTTATCTTTAGATACGCGCTCTTCTATGCGTTCAATAACTTTTAAAGTGGTGTTTACACCAACATCGCTACTTACTAAAACTTCTTCAAGATTATCTAATACCTCATCATCTACTTTAGACTTTCCTGCGACGGCTTTACTTAGTTTACCAAAAAAACTAGACTTAGATTTTTCTAAACCTTTATCTAGGGTTTCCTTTTTTTCTGAAGAAAATATTTTTTTAAAAAAACTCATTTCAATTATCTGATTGGTTGTTTCATTTATACTTGACTATGCGTTAGGGATTGTAGCGACATCCTTTTGCCAAAGCAAAAGATATAGCGAAAAGCCCGACCCTTGTGGTAACCTGCCTGCCGGTAGGCAGGCGCTCTAATAACAATTAAGCAAATTCCTTACCATATTTATTTTACTGATAATATGGCAGAAAAACTTAGTTACGCTCAAATATAAACATAAAAAAGCTGCTTCCAATAAAGAAAGCAGCTTTGTATATTTTAAAAAACTTATTCTTACTTTTTGTTGAAAAAGTCGTTTGTAAGTTCTGGAGCCATGATTGATTCAACAAACATGTAAGCACCTGTTTTAGGTGATTTCACCATTTTTATTGCTTTTGTTAATCTCTTAGAAGATGTTTGTAACGTTGCTACTGTTTTCTTTGCCATGACTTATTATTTTATCTCTTTATGAACTGTCATACGTTTAAGGATAGGATTGAATTTTTTAATTTCCATTCTATCTGGCGTATTCTTTTTATTTTTTGTAGTGATGTAACGAGAAGTTCCTGGTTGACCAGACTCTTTATGCTCTGTACATTCTAATATTACTTGTATTCTATTACCTTTCTTTGCCATGTCTATTACTTATTAAATACAGCTATTATTTTAAAAATCCGTTAGATTTTGCTTCCTTAATTGCTGCAGATATACCTATTTTATTGATAGTTTTCAAAGCAGATGTAGAAACTTTTAAAGTTATCCAGCTGTCTTCTTCTGGAATATAAAAACGTTTCTTAACTAAATTCGCATGAAACTTGCGTTTAGTTTTGTTCATTGCATGAGACACATTGTTTCCAACCATGGCCTTCTTTCCTGTAAGTTCACAAACTCTTGACATTCTATATAACTTTAAATTCTTTGTTGCTTAAAATCGAGGTGCAAATATACAAATTCTTTATATTATGACAACCTAATTTTTATCAATTTTTAAAAATTTCTTTTAGAAGCATTTCTAAAGCTTTATTTACTGCTTTATTTATCACTTTTAAGCGTAAATTTCCGAAGTTAAATTCCTGCGAATATACTTGTGTTTTGGTAGCAATAGCAATAAAAACTGTACCCACATCGGCATCAGAATCGCCTTTTGTTGGTCCCGCATTTCCGGTTGTCGCAATCGCATAATCTGATTGAAATAAATCCAAGGCATTTTTAGCCATAGCCTCTGCAACTTGTGCACTTACTACTGAATATTGATCTATTAAAGATTTTGGAACCTGTAAAACATTTATTTTTGATTGTGTAGAATACGTAACAACACCGCCTTTAAAATAGGCTGAGGCTCCAGAATGCACCGTAAAACGTTCTGCTACCGCACCACCTGTGCAGCTTTCGGCAATTGCCAATGTTTTTCCAATTTTAGTTAATTGTTTAGCAATAACCATTTCAACAGAACCTTCTTCGTCTTCAAATCCAGCAAATTCATCTTTTATATAAGGTAATACTTTATCAATTTGTTCTTGTACTTCTCTTTTTAACTTCTGCTCATCAAAGCCTTTTGTTGATAAACGTAGACGCATTTGCCCCAGATTAGGTAAGTAAGCGAGTTTAATATGTTCTGGTAATGCATCTTCCCAAGCTTCTATTCTTTCGGCCAGCGCGCTTTCCCCCAGACCATAAACCATCAGAGTTCTGTGAATTATGAAAGGACAATGGTATTTATCAGTTAATTTTGGAATAACTTCATAATCGATTAAAGCTTTCATTTCATAAGGTACTCCTGGTAGCGAAATAAAAACTTTTTCCGCTTTTTCTATCCACATCCCAGGTGCAGTACCCAACCTATTCATTAAAGGTTTTGATTTTGATGGGATTAAAGCTTGATCTTTATTCACTTGAAGCAACGTTGTTCTTACATGCTGCTTCCAAATCGATTCAATATTTTGAAGTACAGAATCATCTCGAACTAACGAATCATCAAAATATTCTGCAATGGTTTTTTTGGTAATATCGTCTTTAGTTGGCCCTAAACCACCAGTAATAATAACAATATCTACACGGTGTTCTGCGTCGCTTAAGGCTTGAAGAATATGCGACTTTTCATCTTGTACCGATGTAATTTGATAAATAGATACTCCAATTTTATTAAGCTGTTTAGCAATAAAAGAAGAATTGGTATCTATAACCTGGCCAATTAATAGTTCGTCGCCGATGGTTATAATTTCGGCTATCATAAGCTATAATTTAAAATCAGATTTTATTTCGGCACTAGCTTTTTCAACCGCGGTAAGTACAATTTCTAACTGAGTCGTTACATCCTCTTCAGTTTTAGTAAACTTACCCCAATCTTGTACCTCTATTAATTTATCTAAAACACCAAGTTCAAATAAATCAACCGTAGGCTTCATTTTATGTGCTGCCTGATAAGCTTCCTGATAATTTTTTTCTGCAACAGCATTTTTTAAACGCTCTGCATCTTCAGGAACTTCTTCTAAAAAAGCTTCGGCTAACGAGGCTATAAAATCCTCATCATTATCAGCTAATTCTCGTACTCGGTGTAATTTGTAATTTAATTCCATGTTATTTAACTGTTATCGAAAACATTTCTTTGTTTTCTATAAATCCTTTTAACTTATCATTAGCAATAACTTTGCCAACTCCTGCTGGTGTACCTGTAAATATAATATCTCCAATCTTTAAAGTAAAATATTTCGACACATATTCTATTAATTCATCAATTTTCCAAAGCATATGGCTTGTATTTCCATTTTGTACAATTTCTTCATTCTTTTTTAAAGAAAAATTTAATGCATCAATATTTTCAATCTCCTTTTTATCAATCCATTTGCCAATTACAGCAGCTCCGTCGAAAGCTTTTGCCTTCTCCCAAGGTAATCCTTTAGCTTTTAATGTACTTTGTAAATCGCGAGCAGTAAAGTCAATACCCAACCCAATCTCATCATAATACTTATGGGCAAATTTCTTATCAATATACTTTCCAACCTTGTTTATTTTCACCAAAACCTCAACTTCATAATGCACATCATCCGAAAAATCTGGAATAAAAAATGGCTGTTTTTTGAGCAAAATTGCGGTATCTGGCTTTAAAAACACCACAGGATCGGTTGGTTTTTCGTTTTTTAACTCTTTTATGTGTTCGGTATAATTTCTACCAATACAAATTAATTTCATTCATTAAAATTTATTTGGGCGCCTGCCTACCGGCAAGCAGGTTACCACAAGGGTCGGGCTTTACATTGCACGTCCTCGTTCGTTCCTGAGTTTGGGCTTTCAATTGCAATCTCTAACGCGAAATATCCAGATATTTTAGACACAAAAATTTAAGCCTATACTATCCTAATTTATTATTAAAACTTCTAAGCTTTATAGCTGTTAACACCTTTTTGGTGTACAACGGAAAATCGGCATTTAACAACCAGCCAAAATAACCTGGTTCCTTTTCTAAAACTTCCGTTACCAACTTGCCTTTATGTTTTCCAAAAGAAAAACACTCTTCTCCTTTTTTATTATACGCTATAAAACCTGCAAAATCTGCAAACTTTTTACGCGAGCTAAATTCTGCTAAAAATTTAGTGTCATTTTCCAATTCGTCATATTTAGCTAATTGTGCCTTTAATACCTCGTAAGTAGCCATAGTATCAGCCTCCGCACTGTGGGCATCATCTAGATTTTCGTCGCAGTAAAATTTATACGCAGCGCTTAAAGTACGTTGTTCCATTTTATGAAAAATGGTTTGCACATCAATAGCCACTCTATTTTTCATATCAAAATCAATTTCAGCGCGCAACATTTCTTCAGCTAACAAAGGGATATCAAACCTGTTGGAATTAAACCCACCCAAATCAGAATCTTTAATCATGTCATAAATCTCTTTGGCTAGTTCTTTAAAAGTAGGTTCGTTTGCTACTTTTTCGTCAGTTATACCATGAATTTCTGTTACTTCTTTTGGAATAGGCTTTTCAGGATTTACTAACCACGTTTTGCTTTCTTGTGTCCCATTAGGAAACACTTTTAAAATTGAAATCTCAACAATACGATCGTTTGTTATATTAATTCCCGTTGTTTCTAAATCGAAAAAACAAATTGGTTTTGTTAAGTTTAACTGCATTAATTCTGGTGGTTTAATACTAATTTTTTACAAAAATAAAAAAACCCAACCGTTTTTAAGGTCGGGCTTAACTATTGATTACTTTACTTCATTTATATCTCTCTATTCATGTCCCAAGCCTCAAGATAATCTGTAACTGCTTTTACAAATTGCCCACCTAAAGCACCATTAACCACACGATGATCGTATGAATGTGATAAGAACATTTTGTATCGAATACCTATAAAATCGCCTTCTGGAGTTTCAATTACCGCAGGTACTTTTCTAATAGCACCAAGTGCTAAAATACCAACTTGTGGCTGATTAATAATTGGTGTACCCATAATACTTCCAAATGTACCAACATTAGTAACCGTATAAGTTCCGCCTTGAGTATCATCTGGTTTTAATTTACCTATTCTTGCACGATTAGCTAAATCATTTACTTGCTTCGTCATCCCTACCAAATTTAATTGGTCGGCATTTTTAATAACAGGCACTATTAAATTTCCATCTGGCAAAGCAGCAGCCATTCCTAGATTGATGTTTTTCTTTTTAATGATTTTGTCACCTTGAACAGAAATATTCATCATCGGATAATCGCGTAAAGCTTTTGCAATAGCTTCCATAAAAATTGGCGTAAACGTTAAGTTTTCACCTTCACGCTTCATAAAAGCATCTTTAACTTTCTTTCTCCAATTCCAGATATTCGTTACATCAGCCTCAATAAAACTTTGCACATGTGCAGACGTTTGAACAGATTCAACCATATGATGCGCAATAAGTTTACCCATTCTGGTCATTTCTATAATTTCATCTTCACCATTTGAAACAACAACAGGTTTATCTTGTTTTGGCAACGATTCAGTATTAACAGGTGCTACTGACGCCACTGTTGGCTGAGATTTAGTGGCAGCAGGTTGTTGTTGACTACCTTTATTTTTAATATAATCTAGAATATCGTTTTTAGTAACCCGACCATCTTTTCCTGTTCCAGAAATTTGATCTAATTCTGCTTGAGAAACTCCTTCTGCCTTAGCAATATTTTTAACTAACGGCGAATAAAAACGATCGCTTGTAGATACTGCAGGAGCAACAGTTTCTTTGGCTTTAGTAATGGTTTCTTCTATTTGTTGAACTGCAACTTCAGGAACTATTTCCTCTTCAACATTAGTTGATTCTTCGGCTTCATCAGTTTCATCTCCTTCAGTTTCAATAATAGCCAATACTTGGCCAACTTGAACCACTTCATCAACATTGAAAAAGCGTTCAACTAAAACACCGTCAACTTCACTTGGCACTTCACTATCTACTTTATCTGTTGCAATTTCCAATACAGGATCGTCCATTTCAATAGTATCACCAACATTTTTCAACCAAGATGTTATTGTTGCTTCTGCAACACTCTCCCCCATTTTTGGTAATTTAAGCTCAAACTTTGCCATATTAATAATCTACTACTTGATTTTTTATTTTATTTTGCAAAATTAGCAAAAAAACTAGTATTTCGTCTTATTATCTTCAAAAAATACTATGCTAATCTAATAACCTCACCTCTGCTTATTGCATCATCACTTCCAATTGCAAATTTAGAGCTTTTAGGCCAGATTTTAAAGGTTATTGACGCATCTAACGTATTCGTGTCCATGAAAGTAATAATCTCTTTATAACTTAGCATATTAGCATCAAATATAACTTCTGATTCGTTTTCAATATGTTGTAAATCCTTCCGTAATATAACTTCAATATTTAAAGCTTTATTTAATTGCTCACTTTTTTGATTAGAAATGAACACATATCGTTTTACATTTTTAATCTTTTTAACGTGTTGCTTTCTAAAAAAATATACAAAGCTAATTCCGAAAGAAACAAACAAATCAAACAACACATTTTTCTTGAAATGCTTTTTGTAGAAAATTTGCATTGCTCCATAAAAACGGCGCGCATAATTTTTATCTCTTAACGTACTTTCGCCTTTAAAATGAATGATTGTTGTATCACCGTAATAGTAATTTTCGAAACCATGCTTCAGTGCTTTATATGAAATATCAATATCTTCACCATACATGAAATAATCTTCATCAAACCCTTCTATCGCTTGATAAACCGATTTTTTTAAAAACATGAAAGCCCCCACTAAAATCTCAACTTTGCTAATTTCATTTTCTTGAATATGAGTTGCATAGTAATCTTCTGGGTTTCCCATTAGTTTTTTAAATGAAGCTATTACATACGGTATTTTACGCTTGCTTTCTGGTAAAAAATTTCCTCTACCATCAATTAATTTACAACCAACAATACCCAGTTTATCTTTATCCTTCGAGAAATCTAAAAGTTTTAAAAAGGTATCTTCAGCAACTACAGTATCTGGATTTAATATGCATATAAACTCACCTTTTGCTCTTTCAACCCCAATATTATTACCTTTTGAAAAACCATCATTCCGTTTATTTTCAATGAGGACAACATCTGGAAATAAGTTTTTTACCATTTGGCAACTTCCATCTTCTGAATTATTATCCACAACAATAATTTCTGCATCAATATTTGAAATGGCAGCCTCAACACTACTTAGACATAATTCCAAGAAATATTGAACCTTATAATTTAAAATAACTACAGATAGTTTCAAATGCTATTGGTTTTATAGTTTTATGGAAGATTCAAATGGAATTCGGTTTACAATACTTCTTCCAAGGGTAATTTCATCTGCATATTCCAACTCATCGCCTACCGAAATTCCTCTGGCTATGGTAGAAGTGGTTACATTGTAATCTTTAATTTGCTTGTAGATATAAAAGTTGGTTGTATCGCCTTCCATAGTAGAGCTTAATGCTAAAATTAGTTCTGTAACTTCACCTTCCTTTACTTTATTTACCAATGTTTCAATGTTTAAATCATGCGGACCAATACCATCCATAGGAGAAATTTTTCCTCCTAAAACATGATACAACCCTTTAAACGAACTTGTGTTTTCAATAGCCATAACATCTCTTATATCTTCTACAACACAGATAATTTGGGTATTTCGTTTTGGGTTGGCACAAATCTCACAAAGCTCAACATCACTAATATTATGGCAAGATTTGCAGAATTTTATTTCCTTTCGCATAGTTTGAAGCGCTTCAGACAAAGCTAATGTTTGCTCCTTAGGTTGTCTCAACATATGTAAAACTAAACGTAATGCTGTTCGCTTACCAATACCTGGCAATTGAGACATTTCGTTTACTGCACGCTCCAATAATTTTGAAGAAAATTCCATGCAGCGAAATTACTATTTAGACCTGAATTTCGCTAATTTTAAATTACCCTTTTAACACATTGACAGGAAGCTTTAGTTGTTTTGAGACTATAATTTTTTCAGAAAACGCCCTAAACACACTTTTTCAATTAATATTTGTACTTTCAAATCCTGAAAAAATCGTTTTTATGAGCACCACTCAAATCATGCTACTTATAGCAGCCTATTTTGTTGTTTTGATATTAATCTCTTACTTCACCGGAAAAGAAGACAGCAACGAAGCTTTTTTTAAAGCCAACAAATCGGCTCCTTGGTATTTAGTAGCTTTTGGCATGATTGGTGCATCGCTTTCAGGTGTAACTTTCATCTCGGTTCCCGGTGCTGTTGAAGCCAAACAATTTGGATATTTACAAGTGGTATTTGGGTATTTTTTCGGGTATCTAGTTATCGCTTATGTGTTATTACCTATTTACTACAAGCTCAATTTAACCTCTATTTACACTTATTTAAAAGACCGATTTGGGAATGTTAGTTACAAAACAGGCTCTGTCGCCTTTTTAATTTCTCGTGTTGTTGGTGCATCTTTTAGGTTGTTTTTAGTTGCAAAAGTATTGCAGTTACTCATCTTTGATCAATTTCAAGTGCCTTTTACAATTACAGTAATTATCACTATAGCTTTGATATGGCTTTATACGTTTAAAGGTGGTATAAAAACAATCATTTTTACAGATACGCTTCAAACGCTTTTCATGTTGGTATCAGTAGTTATTACTATTGGTTTTTTGGCCTCGGCACTAGATTTAAATAGTATTTCTGAGGTTTACTCCAATGTAAAACAAAGCACCATGAGTAAAGTTTTTTTCTTAGACGATGTGAACGATGCGCAATATTTTATTAAAAGTTTTCTAGCAGGTATGTTTATTACTATTACCATGACGGGACTAGACCAAGACATGATGCAAAAAAACCTGACTTGTAAAAACCTCAAAGAGGCTCAAAAAAATATGGTATCATTTAGTATTGTGTTAATTTTTGTAAATATTTTGTTTTTAGTTTTGGGTTTGATGCTTACGCAATACGCTAACCAACATGGAATAACAGCCAAAAAAGACGACTTATTTCCTACCATAGCCATGTTACCAGAAATTGGTGTACTAACCTCAGCTTTCTTTTTGCTGGGGCTTATTGCTGCGGCTTATTCCAGCGCCGATTCTGCTTTAACATCGTTAACCACTTCGTTTTGTATTGATATTATTGAATTAGATAAAAAACCCAAAGCGTCGCAAAAACGAATTAGAAAACGAACACATGTTTTTATTAGCTTACTGCTCGTTGTTGTTATTGTTCTCTTTGATGCTATTTTTAAAGATGTATCGGTTATCTGGGAGCTTTTTAAAGCGGCAGGATACACTTACGGACCATTATTGGGTTTATTTGCTTTTGGAATTTATACCAAAATTCAACTTAAAGACCAGTATGTATGGATTGTTGCCATTATTGCACCAATAGTTTCATATATTATTAATGCATACTCCGTAGATATATTAAGTGGTTATCAAATTGGTTTTGAAATACTAATTATAAACGGCATATTGACATTTTTAGGTCTAATATTGATTCGTAGAAAGCAACACTAAAGTACAAGCAGCTTCAAATTCAATATTATTCTCTTTTAAAATTTTATATAATTCAGGATTTTCCGTTCCAGGATTAAAAATGACACGCCTTGGATTTAACGCTAAGATATAATCATAATATTCCTCTTGTCTTTTAGGATTTAAATACAACGTAACGGTATCAATATTTTTAAAAGGTAATTTTTCAGTCTCAATAGTTACACCAGAAACTTCTCCGGTTCGCACTCCCAAAGCCTTTACTTCAATGTTGTTAGCCACCAATCTTTGTATAGCATAGTTAGAATATCTGTTGGGTTTTAATGATGCCCCAAGCACCAACGTAGGTTTATTCATTCGTTAATAAAAGTTAAAAGACTGTTAATATCCACTAAATATAGTAACAGAAGCTCAGTTTTTTCGTCTATTTTAGATATATCAATCAAAAAACCAAACAAATCAAATGAGAAGTTTATTCATTTTATGTACTGTTCTATTTTCTTTTTTTACAGTACAAGCCACAAACACAGACCCCAAAGATGATAAAACCGGAACTATTTCAGGTAGAGTTTTAGACGCCACTTTAAAAGAACCCTTACCCTATGTTAACATTATTATTAAAAATGATGCTGGCAAAACAGTTACTGGAAGTATAACACTTGACGATGGATCCTTTATTATTGAGAAAATTGAAGAAGGAAAAGTTGTAGTTAGTATTCAATACATAGGATACAAAACGGTAAACAAGAATATAACAATTGGCAAAGGTAATTACAAAGTTAATTTAGGCGATGTTTTATTAGAAGAAGAAGCTGAAGGCTTGGATGAAGTTACCGTTGTAGCCGATGTTTCAACAATACAACAAAAAGTAGATAGAAAAGTAATTACTATAGGAAAAGACCTAACAACTGCTGGTGCGAGTGCAAGTGATATTATGAATAATATCCCGTCTGTAAGTGTAGATCAGCAAACAGGTAACATTAGTTTACGAGGCAACGAAAATGTTCGTGTTATGGTTGATGGTAAACTCAGTAATGTGCCAATTGCTCAACTTTTAAAACAGATTCCTTCTACTTCGATAAAACAAATTGAATTAATTACTAACCCTTCTGCCAAGTATAATCCTGAAGGCATGAGTGGTATTATTAACATTAAACTCCATAAAAACACTCAAATTGGTTTTAACGGAAATTTTAATGTAGGTGTAACTAAAGAGGTGTTTGCTAAATTTAATAGTTCTATTGATATGAATTATAGAAATGGCAAATTCAATTTTTATGGCAACTACGGAAACAATATTGGTAAGTACGACAATTTTGGAGGTATTGACAGGTTGGACGATAATACCCGACAAGATTTTAAATTTGGTAACAATAATAAATCGCACTTATACAAAATAGGTGTTGATTTTTATATGAACGATAAAAACACCATTTCGTTTTTTACCAATCAAAATATTTTTCAAGGTGATGGGTTTGGAAGCACAATTATTACTGATAATACTTTTACACAAAGTCAATTATTTAGCAATGATTCTGAAAACAGTTCAGGGCAATATAATCTAGCTTATAAACATGAGTTTACTGATGAAAACGAAACATTAGACATTGAAATTGATTATAACGATTTTGAAAATGATGAAATTGCGAATTTCGATTTCTTTAATTTTAGTTTTCCACCAAATTATGTTGACAATGTAGATACCAAGCGTAATCAAACTACAGTAAACGTAGATTATGTTAAACCAATTAACGAAAAAACTAAAATTGAAGCAGGATTAGAAGCTCGACTTTTTGATTCGGATATTGATTATTCTTCTACAGGACAGACCTTTTCTAGCGACGCCAATATTATACCAACCCCAAGCACAGATTTTACCTATAACAGAGATATTTATTCGGCATATTTTACCTTCGGAAAAACCCTTGAAAAGTGGAATTATCAATTAGGTGTACGTGCAGAACAAGTTAACGTTTCGGCAGATGCCTTAAGAACTTTTGATGATAATAGTACAGAATTAATTCCGTTTACCAATGATTATTTTCAAGTGTATCCTTCAGCATTTTTAACTTTCAATCCTTCTGAAAAAAATTCATATCAATTAAGTTTTAGCAGACGTGTTGATCGTCCTGGTTTACAACAAGTAAATCCAATTAGAGAATGGAGTACACCGCGTATTTCTTCTTTTGGAAACACACAGTTACAGCCACAATTCACAAATTCTATGGAAACAAATTATACCCGACAACTTAAAAACGGCAGCATAACAGCAGGTGTGTTTTATAGAATAATTGAAGACAATATTAATAGGTACGTTTATATCGACAGAACTGATGTTTCTTTAGGGAATGCCATTTTATCATTCGACAATTTTGATAACACCACAGCATTTGGTTTAGAATTATCTACTAATTATCGCCCAACAAAATGGTGGAGTTTAAATGCTAGTTTTGATTTGTACTCGCAAACGCAACGAGGTATTACCGAAATTATTGATACCGATGATATTGATAATGCAACCGTTGATGATATTGTGAGATTAGATACCGAGGTAGATAATGTGATTTGGAACCTGAGAGCGTTTAATAATTTTAAAGTATCAAAAAAACTAAGTTTCTCTTTATTTACAATGTATCGAGGCGAAGAAAAAGGAATTCAGTTTACAAGATTGCCCATGTTTATGGTTAATACAGGAATGCGCTATAGCTTCTTAGAAGACGACAGAGCAACGTTTAGTTTTAATTATAGCGATATCTTAAATACCATGAAATTTGAGTTTGAAGGCGATACACCCTACCCATCGGTAGGTGGTTTTAATTGGGAGAGTAACACCTGGAACATAGCCCTTTCTTATCGATTTGGCGGAAATAAATACCGTGCACTGCGCAGAAAACAACGTGATGACAATACCAAATCTGGTGGTGGCGGATTTTTATAGAATTATTTAATAGTCCTCAAATATTTGATGGTTAGTATTTATCTGGATATATTAAATAAGAAACCCCTAAATCTTTACGATTTAGGGGTTTTGTTTATTCGGCTAAATAAAAAAATGTTAAAATTTGATTATCAACACAATAACATACAATAAACTTACGTTAAACGTATAATACACAATCTAACCAAAACGAAGAAGTAATTATTTAGAGTTAGTCGTCTACAAAAAACATATTCGTAAACAAGATTAGTATTAAAAAAACTCGAAACTTGTTTCGAGTTTTTTATTAGTTGTTAAAAATCGTTAAATGAAAGCATGCGCTTGTTATTTTATTGGATTTTAAACGTCTAAACCATTAAGATTCTTCACATTAGTGTTAATTGAAGTTGATTAATAGCTAGAAAAACCCGAAATATTAGTTTCGGGTTTTTCGATATAAATCTCTTGATTTAAGGTAACTCTATTTTTGCACCTTCAGTTAATTATCCAATTTCATACAAGTATCAAAGCTTACCATTTGATTATGGCACTCGCCCAAGTAAATCCACTACCAAAAGCTGCTAAAACTACATTATCGCCTTCTTTTATTTTGCCTTCTTCCCAAGCTTCAGTAAGTGCAATTATTACTGATGCCGCAGTGGTATTACCATATTTCATGATATTGTTAAAGACCTGATCGTCTCTTAATCCAAATTTTTTCTGTATAAACTGTGCTATACGTAAATTGGCTTGGTGCGGAATAAGCATATCTATGTTTTCTTTTTGCAATCCGTTTTTTTGTAAGCCTTCAATAATAACTTCGCTAAAACGTACAACTGCATGTTTAAACACAAATGTTCCATCCATATATGGGAAATAGGTTGTGTCTTCTTCTCCTGCCGCAATAATTTCGGGCACCCAATGTGCAATACTAGGGCCTTCAACAATTAATTTATCGGCATATTTACCTTCACTATGTAGATGTGTAGAGAGTATACCTTTGGTGTTATCTTCTTCTCTTGATAAAACACAAGCTCCTGCCCCGTCTCCAAAAATAACAGTTACACCTCTTCCTCTTGTGCTTTTATCTAGTCCGTTACTATGATATTCAGCTCCAATTACTAAAATGTTTTTATACATGCCGGTTTTAATAAACTGGTCTGCAACAGAGATGGCATAAACAAAACCTGAACATTGGTTTCTAACATCTAATGCACCTACGGTTTTCATATCTAGCATATCCTGAATTTGCACGCCACAACCTGGAAAATAGTAATCTGGACTTAATGTAGCAAATACAATAAAATCGATATCGTCTTTAGTCAATCCAGAACGCTCAATAGCTATTTTTGCTGCTTTGGCACCCATGACTGCCGATGTATCGTCAGACCCTTCCGGAATCCATCTGCGTTCTTTTATTCCCGTACGCTCTTGGATCCATTCATCGTTAGTATCCATCATTTTAGATAAATCATGGTTGGTAACCACATTATCTGGAACGTATTTTCCTAATCCTATAATTTTTGAATTATACATGTTTTTATTCAGTTTAGAATAAGCAAAATACAAAATTAAATCTTCAAAATGCAAAATAGTATTTCCCAAAATATTAATGTCAGTTTGTCATATTTATGTAATTGGCATTTTTGTTGACTATAACAGAAACATAATTATAAATTGAATAAAACTAAGATATCATGACAAAAGGAAACATTAATGTATCGGTAGAGAACATTTTTCCGCTCATTAAAAAATTCTTGTATAGCGATCACGAAATATTTTTACGTGAGCTTATTAGTAATGCTACAGATGCAACTTTAAAATTAAAACACTTAACTAACGTTGGTGATGCCAAGGTTGAGTATGGTAACCCTCAGATTGAAGTTAAAATTGATAAAGAAGGTAAAAAACTTCATATCATAGATCAAGGTTTGGGTATGACTGCTGAAGAGGTTGAAAAGTATATCAATCAAGTTGCCTTTTCTGGGGCCGAAGAGTTTTTAGATAAATACAAAGATTCTGCAAAAGATTCAGGTATTATTGGGCATTTTGGTTTAGGATTCTACTCTGCTTTTATGGTAGCTGAGAAAGTTGAAATTATTACAAAATCATATAAAGATGAACCTGCAGCACATTGGACTTGCGATGGTTCACCACAGTTTACCTTAGAACCTGCTGAAAAAACAGATAGAGGAACCGAAATTATACTTCACATTACTGATGATGACAAAGAATTTTTAGAAGAATCACGAATTCGTGAACTCTTAGTGAAGTACAACAAGTTTATGCCAATTCCAATTAAGTTTGGAACGAAAGAAATAAATGACCCAGAGCATGAACCTGCAACTATTACCGACAAAGATGGTAAGGAAACAAAAGAGCCAAAACGAAAAATTACGGTTGATAATATCATTAACAACCCAAATCCGGCATGGACAAAACAACCAGCAGATTTAGAAGATCAAGATTATAAAGACTTTTACAGAGAATTGTATCCAATGCAATTTGAAGAGCCTTTATTCAATATTCATTTAAATGTAGATTATCCTTTTAATTTAACTGGTATTTTATACTTCCCTAAACTGTCTAACGACATGCAAATTCAGAAGGATAAAATTCAACTGTACCAAAACCAAGTATTTGTAACAGATAATGTTGAAGGTATTGTTCCAGAATTTTTAACCATGTTGCGCGGTGTTATAGATTCTCCAGACATTCCATTAAACGTATCACGTTCTTATTTACAAGCCGATGGTGCTGTTAAAAAGATTTCGTCATACATCACAAGAAAAGTAGCTGATAAGTTAAAATCGCTATTCAATAACAATCGTGAAGATTTTGAAGCTAAATGGAACGATATTAAAATCGTAATCGAATACGGTATGCTTTCTGAAGAAAAATTCTTTGAAAAAGCCGATGCATTTACTTTATATCCATCGGTAGATGGTAAATATTACACTTACGAAGAGCTTTTCAATAAAATAAAGGCAAAACAAACAGATAAAGACGATAAATTGGTAATTCTTTACGCCTCTGATAAAGATGCACAACACAGCTACATTGAAGCTGCTAAAGCTAAAGGCTACGAGGTATTATTATTAGATTCTCCAATTGTTTCTCATTTAATCCAGAAGTTAGAATCTACTAAAGAAAATATCTCATTTGCACGTGTTGATGGCGATCACATTGATAATTTAATTAAGAAAGACGATAATGTAATTTCTAAACTAGATGATGATCAAAAGAAAACATTAGAAGAAGTTTTAAAAGAAGTTATTCCTTCTGAAAAATTCATGGTTCAACTTGAAGCTATGGATAGTAGTGCAAACCCGTTTATAATCACGCAACCAGAATTTATGCGCCGTATGAAAGAAATGCAGCAAACTGGCGGTGGCGGTATGTTTGGCATGGGTAATATGCCAGAATTGTATAACCTTGTTGTTAATACAAACTCTGATTTGGTTAGTGAAATTTTAAACACAAAAACCAAAAAGAAGCAAGAGCGTTTAATTAACCAAAGTTTAGATTTAGCACGTTTATCTCAAGGGTTATTAAAAGGTGAAGAATTAACAAACTTCATTAAACGTAGCTATGAGATGATTAAATAGTTGATACGCTGAAATTATTCGGCAACCTATTATATTTTAAAACCACTTTGTGCAAGCAAGGTGGTTTTTTTATTAAATCATTTTTTTAACAAATCCATTCAACTTTTAACATTAATAGCAGGCAAAAAATTACAAATATTAAGATCAAAATAAGATATAATAAACACTTTACAATCTTTAAATTTTCATTAATGCTTTTGCATTTATAAAATTGATAAAAGTCATAAAATAAGTGGCAACTATTATAGTCCTTTATGCTTTTAAATTTAAATAAAACTATCAAACATGTTACAAAACAGAAGAATATATTTACCCCCTTTAAGCTTAATAGGACCAGGTGCATTAAATGATTTAGGAGAAGAATTAAAGACACTTCCTTATAAAAAAGCACTATTTGTTACTGACAAAGTTTTAGTAAAATTAGGAGTTGCCAGAGAAGTATTGAAAGTTATCAAATCTTCTAATATTGAAGCCATAATATTTGACGATGTTCATCCAAATCCAACAGTTAAAAACGTAAACGACGGCTTAGAATTATTAGAAAAGAACAATTGTGATTTTATTATAACACTTGGTGGAGGATCACCTCAAGATTGTGGTAAAGCCATTGGAATTCTTGCAACCAACGGGGGCAACATTGGTGATTATGAAGGAATTCATTTATCAAAACATGCATCGTTACCAATTATTGCAATAAATACTACAGCGGGTACCGCAAGTGAGGTAACCATTAATTATGTAATTACAGATGAAGAACGCCATATAAAAATGGTAATGGTTGATAAAAACTGTTTAGTTAAAATTGCTGTAAACGATCCAAAATTAATGTTAGGAAAACCTGCAGCTTTAACGGCAGCTACAGGAATGGATGCCTTAACTCACGCCATAGAAACTTATGTTACGAAAGGCGCCTTTGGTTGGTCTGATGCTTTAGCGCTAGAAGCTATAAAATTAATATCACAAAGTTTAGAAAAAGCCGTTGTGGATGGTAAAGATCTCGAAGCGAGAAGCAAGATGGCATGGGGCCAATTCATTGCAGGACAGGCATTCTCAAATGCTGGTTTAGGATACGTGCATTCTATGGCACATCAATTGGGAGGTATGTATGATTTACCGCATGGTGTTGCGAATGCTATACTATTACCGCATGTAGAACAATTCAATATTCCAGCATGTGCACATAAACTTAAAAGGGTTGCACGAGCCATGGGCGTTGGAGTTTTAGAAATGAGCGATACTCAAGGTGCCAATGCTGCTATCGAAGCGATAAAAGCTTTGTCAAAATCAGTTGGCATACCTTCTGGATTAAAAGAGTTAGGTGTAAAAGAAAAAGACTTTGAAGAAATGGCTAAAAATGCACTTGCAGATGTATGTACTGGGGGAAACCCAAGAGATGTAACACTAGAAGACACTATAAATATTTACAAAGCAGCCATGTAATTAAATAGAAATTAAACTACACATAAAACCACTTTGCGAAAGCAAGGTGGTTTTTTTTTGCAATTAAACTAACAAAAAGTCTTAATTTAGAAGAGAAAGAATTATGTTAACGAAAAAGAACATGTACTAGAACTCATTTATGAATTTAACACAAAAAATGATGAGAAAAATAAAGAAAATTGGAGTATTATCTTTTGCGAAATTACAGGCATTTCTTGGGATTATTATTGGATTCATTTTAGGAATTATATATGCTTTTGGTGGATTAATAATTGATACTCTTGTAACGCTAGATTGGATGACATCTACTGAAACACCTGGGTTAAGTTATGGAAGTGTATTAGCATTTGGAGCACTTATTGGCATGCCTTTAATTTTTTCATGCATTGGTTTTTTTTTAGGAATTATAGAAGCATCACTTTATAACTTTTCAACGAAATGGTTTGGAGGTCTTAAATTAGATATTCAATACAGTATTGAAGCTAGAAGCTAAGAAAATGTTATATTACTTGAAATTATGATTATTTGTATAAATCATAAGTTTTAAAAATGCGTAAAAATAGCTCATGAAAATAATCTCAACTAACATCGCAGAACCTGTAACTTTTAATTGGAACGGTAAAGAAGAAACAACAGGTATTTTTAAAAAGCCTACCAATCAACCTATTTACCTAACAAAAAATGATATTAAAGGTGATGAAGTTACAGATAGAGTACATCATGGTGGCGAGTTTAAAGCTTGTTATATGTTTTCTGCTGAAGAATATCCGTATTGGAAAAACCTCTACCCAAATTTAAATTGGTCTTGGGGAATGTTTGGTGAGAATCTAACAGTTTCAGATTTTAATGAAAACGAAGTATTCTTAGGAGATGTTTATAAAATAGGTCATGCCACAGTTAGAGTTTCTCAATACCGTGAGCCCTGTTATAAATTAGGACATAAATTTGAAAATCAACATGTTATAAAGCAATTTATTCAACATGGTTTTGGTGGCACCTATCTAAGCGTAATAGAAGAAGGCACTGTTAGTGTAAATGATGAATTTAAATTGCTAGAACGACCTGAACATAGAATTTCTGTGGCACAACTATTTCAATTGGTGTATGCAAAGAAAAAAGACCAAGATTTACTAAAAATAGCAATTCAAAGCCCTGCAATTCCTGCTAAAAAAAGAGCTCTCCTGGGTGGATATTTAAAAAATTAATTTTGGCCATGTTTGTCATATCTTTGTGCCAAACTTTTACAAATGTCTTTTAAAGAATTAAAAATAAGCCGACCGATTTTACGTGCGGTTGCTGAGGCTGGTTACGACAATCCTACTCTGGTTCAAGAAAAAACCATTCCTTTTGTATTAAACAAAAGAGATGTTATCGTTTCTGCGCAAACAGGTACTGGTAAAACAGCTGCTTTTGCACTTCCCATTCTTCAATCTTTATTAGATAAACAAGATGCGCCAAAAAAAGGAAAAACTGTTAAAGCTTTAATTGTAAGTCCTACCCGCGAATTAGCTATACAAATAGAAGAAAATTTTAAAGCTTATAGCACATATACCAATTTAAGAACAACCGTTGTTTTTGGTGGCACTTCAATTGAACCGCAAAAAGATGTTTTAAAAAAAGGCATCGATATTTTAATTGCAACTCCGGGGCGTTTACTCGATTTACATAAACAAGATTTCGTTAACCTAGATTATGTAGAAACATTAGTATTAGATGAAGCTGATTTAATGCTAGACATGGGGTTTATTGACGATGTTAAAAAAATAGAGCGATTATGCACTAAAGAAAAACAGATTTTATTGTTTTCTGCAACTATACCTTATAAAGTTGAGCAATTAACGAATTCTATTTTAAACGAGCCAGAACGGGTGGAAGTTTCGCAAAATTCATCAACTTCAAAAAACGTAAATCAATTACTTTATTATGTTCCAAAGCGAAACAAAATAGAGTTGTGTTTACACTTACTTAGAAATACCATTAAAGGCAATATTATCATTTTTAGACGAACAAAATTTGGTGTGGATAAACTTGAAAAGACCCTTATAAATAATGGCTATAAAGTTGATAGTATTCATGGTGATAAAAGTCAGACCGCAAGACAAGAAGCTTTAAACAGATTTAAAAAAGGAGAAGTTAACATTTTAATTGCTACCGATGTGGCTGCACGAGGGATTGATATTAACGACCTTGATGCTGTTGTGAATTTCGATTTACCAAACGTACCAGAAACTTATGTACACCGCATTGGAAGAACTGCGAGAGCAGGAAATACAGGAATGGCGTATTCGCTTTGTTCTGCCGATGAGAAGAGTTACATTATCACTATTCAACAACTCATTCAAATGCAATTAGATGTTATTGATGAGCATCCTTACCCGCTAGACCCTAAGGCAAAACCTATTATCCATAAGTCGAAAAAAACAGGAAGCAAGCATAAAAAAGGGAGAAAAAGTGTCGCTTCTAAAAAGAAAAAGAAACGCTGGTATTAAAATCTTTATCCAAAACAAACGTAATTGATTATCTAAATTTCATAGCGTTTATTAACATGATTTTTAATTAGAGGTATTTGTATACAAAACATTAATGCTAAAAAGAGAATAGCGTAAGTAAATGTTTTCGATAGTGTTACATCTGATAAAACATTTATTTTTGAAAGAATTTTAAAATCTACTGACGTTAGCCAATTAGAAGATTCCGTTTTAGATGCAAAGAATATAATATATGAGACCACAACTAAAGCAATTAGAATCCAGGCCATTTTAGAAATTAGCGGTTTGTATACTGTTACTTCACTTTTATGCAACTCGTTTATTCTTGTAATCACTGCATTGGTAAAATCTAAAGAAGGACTTTCGATAGTTGTTTCTCCAATAACTTTTCTTAATAAATCCTCTAAGTATTTAGTTTCTTTCTCTTCCATAATGTTCAATAATTTCTGGTTCTAGATGTGCCATCATAATAGTTGCAAGTTTCTTTCTACTTCTAAACAATTTCACTTTCACATTATTTATTGTTAAACCTATGACTTTCGAAATTTCATCTAAATTTTGGTCTTCAAAATAATATAAAGTTAAAAGAAAGGCATCATCACTTGACAGTAATGCAATACATTTTTGAATAGCATGATTACGCTCTTCATCTTCTAATTTACTCAAAGCATTATCTATTGTTTTTACCTGATGCTCAGTAAATTCATCAATAGCAACATTGTTAAAATACTTTCGATTCTTCTTCAAACGATCTAAACTTCTATTATATGCTATTCTATAAATCCATGTTGAAAATTTTGATTCTCCTTTATATTGATTTATAGACTTATAAACTTTTATGAAAGTATCTTGAGATACTTCTTCAGCCTCTTCTCTATTTTTCAACATACGCAAAGTTAAAGTGTACACTAAATCCTTATAACGGTCTACCAGTTTAGCAAATGCATTGGTATCTCCTTTATTAATTAAATCAATATAGTGTTGGTCGTTGATGGTCATTTTGAAAGTAAGACGACCATTTTTCTTATAAGGTTACAATAAACTTTGAAAAAAAAATTAACTAATTGTGTAACCTAAATAAAATATTTGTCGTCATAAGCTATGTACAAATTAAAAGTAATCAATTAAAAACGAACAATTATGGGATCAGAATTAATCATTATACCAATTATATTTGGTGCAATTTTCGGAGTATTTTATTTATATTTTTCAACTAGAAATAAAGAGCGTTTGGCACTAATAGAAAAAGGAGCAGACGCCAGTATTTTTGTAAAAGGAAAAGGGTACACAGCGCCAATTTGGAAAATACTTATTTTAAACTTATCCCTTTTACTTATGGGTATTGGTTTAGGAGTATTTATAGCTTCAATTTTAGATCAATACACGACTCTGGATGAAGATGCGGTATATCCTGCAACTATTTTCCTTATGGCTGGACTAGGTTTATTTATAGGTTTTAATATGACCAAGAACTTAGATAAGGAATAGTCATATGATTTTTAATAAACTAAAAAACTGCCTTTTTATGTAAAGCAGTTTTTTAGTTTACAGGAAAATCAAAATACGTATTAGGAAATGGTTCTCCACGCAATGTAAAATGCCACCACTCTTTTGGGTAATTTCTAAACCCATATTTGCTCATATAAAATTGAAGTAGTTGTCTATTCTTTTTCTGT
Organism: Algibacter luteus; assembly: GCF_030344935.1. NCBI lineage: Bacteria > Pseudomonadati > Bacteroidota > Flavobacteriia > Flavobacteriales > Flavobacteriaceae > Algibacter > Algibacter luteus. The sequence goes on from NZ_CP128313.1 coordinate 2,955,271, forward strand.
TGGTCTGTTAAGTTATCATAATTCACCCATGATTCTTCACCAAAAAAATCATATACACTTCCCATATCCAAAATAACACCTGTATTAGCGTCTATAATGGTTAAATCGAGCGTGCTCCCTCTACTATGTCCAGACCTAGAAGCAATGTATTCTTCCTTAAATAAATTTCGTTTTTTTACATTCGGATAAAAAACGGTTTTGTTAATGGTATCATTTAAATCCTTTGCCCAATTTATAAAATGATTTACGGCACGCTGCGGCCTATAACCATCATAAACCTTCAAACACAGGTTTTGTTCTTGCAAAGCTTCATGAACCAATTTAAGTGCTTCGGCAGACTCTCTTGTTAATATAAGTTTATTAGCGTGATAACCTTCAATAGGTTCTCCTACAAAATTGTTTGAAGTAAAATACCGCAATTCAACTTCTAAATCGGGTATAATATTTTCAACATACACAAAACCATTAGGAAGTTGGGCAAATATGCTGTTAATAAACAGGCAAATAAAAATAGGTAAAGTATAATTCATTATTTTTTGAATTATGCTAATTTAGAAAATAAAAGAATATGCTTTTTGAATCTCCAATAAATTTGAACTTGAAAGATGCAGATGTTGCATATTTTCCTATTTTTTTCAGTTTACAAGAAGCCAATGATTATTTTGATAGTTTAATGAGTCAAATTAACTGGAAACAAGATTATATAAAAGTATACGGGAAAACCTTCTTACAGCCACGCTTAACAGCTTTTTATGCAGATAACAAAAAGAATTATAAATACAGTAATATTACTATGCAACCAAATCCTTTTAAAGGTGACCTATTAGAGATTAAAAACAAAATTGAAAAGCAAATTAATATCAAATTCACTAGTTGTTTAGCCAATTTGTATCGAGATGGTAATGATAGCAACGGATGGCATGCAGATAACGAAAAAGAGTTGGGTAAAGACCCAATTATTGCTTCAGTAACTTTTGGTGCTGAAAGAGTTTTTCAATTTAAACACAAATTTAATAAATCACTTAAATCCAAATTAACATTGCAACATGGTAGCCTTTTACTCATGAAAGGTAAAACACAAACAAACTGGTTACATCAAATTCCAAAAACTAAAAAGAAAATAGGAAATCGAATTAATTTAACATTTAGAATTATTGCATAAAAAAACCGAGTTCCCTCAAACTCGGTCTTTTTTCAATTTGCTTTTTATACTATGATGCTAGATTTGGGGTTTCCTTTTTTAACAACATAATGCAAATATTAATTAATTAATCCATTGAACTAAAAAGTGTGTTATTTAGTACATGTCAAATATAGAATTTCAAAATATATTTGAACGACAAAATACATTAAAAATCGATGAAATACATTTAATTTTAACATTTACGGATGAGTTCATCGATATTATCGATGAAATGCACTATCAATGTACTTTAAAAACCTATTCCACTAAACAAGATGAACGAAAAAAGCATCTTAAATAAGATGCTCTTTTTCTAACTAACCAACCAAATATGAATTACAAATCTTCAGTTTAAAGTAACTACTCAATAAACTTTAATAACGAATGTAATTACGATTAATATATAGCAATCCTTATGCCAAAGAATTTGTTAATTTATTTTTAAGAATACTTTAACAAATAACAAGGACTTCTAAAATTATATAGACCTACTAGTAATTCACGTTTAATTATATGATATTTGTGCTTCTATAAAATCACATTAAACTTCATGAAGAAATTATCAATTCTATTATTAACTATTATATTTATTTCTTGCGGTAAAGAACAACATGATTTAACTGTAAAAGCCCATGTAAAGGGCTTAAAAAAAGGAACTCTTTATCTTAAAAAAATACAAGATACCGCTCTGGTTACGGTAGACTCAATTGTTGTTAATGGTGCAGTACCAATAGAATTATATAGTACTTTAGAAACCCCAGAAGTTTTTTATTTATACCTAGATAAAAAAAGTGCTGAAAAAGACCGAATTGAGTTTTTCGCAGATAAAGGTATAACGGAGATTAATACTACTTTAAAAAACTTTGCTTTTGATGCCAATATTAAAGGATCAAAACAACAAAAAACTTTAGAAGAATATAATACCGTAATATCTAAACTAAATAATAGAAATTTAGATGTTCTAAAAGAACAATTTGAAGCTCAAAAAGTTGGTGATACGGCTAAATTAAATGCTCTTATTAAAGAATCTAACAAAAATATTAAACGAAAATATTTGTATACTGTAAACTTTGCACTAAACAATAAAGACAGTGAAGTTGCGCCTTATCTGGCTTTATCAGAAATTTACGATGCAAGAATTGATTTATTAGATACCATAAATAATTCTTTAACACCTAAAGTTAAAGCGTCTAAATATGGTAAAGAACTCGGGACCTTTATTAAGGAAATCAAAAAGAACGAAGTAAATTAAAATGAATTCATATATATAAACAAAAAAGCCTTTCCGTTCGGAAAGGCTTTTTTTTTGAGCCGATGGAGGGACTCGAACCCACGACCTGCTGATTACAAATCAGCTGCTCTAGCCAGCTGAGCTACATCGGCGTTTTAACGGGTGCAAATATAATAGCAAAAATTACAATTGCAAACACCCGTTATAAAATTTTACCCTAGTTTGTTGATTTTTTCAATTAAAGCACGCCCTTTAGTTTCAAGCTCATTATTTATTGCTTTAAAATGAGCTTTTGGGTTATCAACGTCTTTAGCATTTACCTTTGCGATTAATTCATCGAAAGTCTCAATAGCTTCGTCAATAATTGCCTCACTTTTCTTAGTGTCCTTATCTGTATTGGAATATTCCCAAATGTAAACTGCTTCTATAATATCTCCTAGAACGTAATTTATATCCTTTTTTAAATCTCTAACATTTGCCATAATTTCTTATTTATTTAGGTTGCAAAATTAAACATAAACTTCTAATAGTCTACCGTTTTTAAAATTAATTATTAAGTGTGTTTTTAATTAGATTTAATTGCTTATCCTCCTCTTAATGTCCTGAATAAACCACAAAATTACGAGGTGTTTCATAAAGTGTAATTTCGAGTTTTAAATTTGGGCTTAACTTAGGCTTAATTTTATTATAAATTATAACCGATATATTTTCAGCAGTAGGATTTAAATCTCTAAATTCAGGGACTTCTTCGTTTAAATTCTTATGGTCAAAAGCATCTTCAACTTCAGATTTTATAATGTCCTTTAAAACTTTCATATCAATAACATAGCCCGTTTCTTTATCTATTTCACCAGTAACACTTACAATGAGTTCGTAATTATGACCGTGAAAATTTGGGTTATTGCATTTTCCGAAAATTTCGTCGTTTTTTTCAAAACTCCAATCTTTTCTATACAGTCTGTGTGCCGCATTAAAATGTGCTTTTCTACTTACAGTTACTATCATTCTGATGCTATATTTATATGCTCGTAGAATTTATCAAAAATTACCTTGAACCATTCAGTATAACTTTCTGGGTGTTTTGCAATATCTGTTTTTACTTCTTCCAGAGGCATCCATTTCCAACTAGCCACTTCTTCCTTGTTAATGTGCGGCTCGCCATTGTATTTACCAAGTAAAACATGATCAAATTCGTGCTCGGTTAAACCATTATCAAATGGCGCTTTATAAATAAAGGAAATGGTCTCTTTTAAGTCAACAACAAATCCCATTTCCTCCATTAAACGTCTTTTTCCTGCTTCTAAATTAGATTCACCATCACGCTGATGACTGCAGCAGGTGTTTGTCCATAGCCCTGGAGAATGGTATTTATTAAAAGCTCTTTGTTGTAACATCAATTCATTTTTATCATTAAAAATAAAAACCGAAAATGCCCGATGTAGCAACGCTTTTTCGTGGGCTTCTAGCTTTGGCATTAAACCTATTTGCTCATCCTTTTCGTTAACAAGGATCACTTTTTCTTCTTTCATAGTTTAACAAAAATACAAACAAAATTGCAACTTGTTAAATCCATGTATAAATAAAAAAAGCATCTAAATGAATTAGATGCTTTTTTATTGATGGTTAGATCTGTTAATTTTCAACGACTATAAATTCGCTTCGTCTATTAGCTTGATGCTCTGCTTCTGAACAAATGGATTTAAAAGCATTTGTACAACGATTAGTTAAACGAGTTTCTCCATAACCTTGACCTGAAAGTCGGCCAGCAGAAATACCGCCTTTATTAATTATATACTCTCGTGTTGATTTGTTTCTTCTATTCGATAATGCCCAGTTATAAGCATCTCTACCTCTTGAATCGGTATGAGATCGAACATCCACTTTTACGTTTGGATATTCTTTCATATAATTAATAACCTTAGCCAATTCTATTTCGGCATCCGGACGGATAAAAGATTTATCATAATCAAAATAAATTGGATTCAAATTAAGTAACAATGCTAAATCTGTACCTACTTTGGCAACCGCCGGGTCTAATTTCAATTCTAATTTCAAACTAGTTTCTTCATTAGGTTTTATCGAAAAATCAGTAAAATCATCTTTAAACTTATCTTTTTTTGCTTCGATTAAATAAGTTCTTTCATTACAACTTAAATCAAAAGTAAATTTTCCTGAATCGTCACTTTTTAAAGACTTTAACAAGTTTCTACTAGAATCGTATACAAAAACATCAGCATTACTTAACACTTCTGAAGTTCTTTTATTTAATACGGTTCCAGTAATTGCTCTAGAACATGGTGGCTTTACAAAACTATAAATATCGTCATCTCCTTTTCCTCCTTCTCTATTTGAAGAAATGAAACCCTTTCCACTGGTTTCATTAATTATAAATCCAAAATCATCTTTAGAACTATTTATGGGTTTACCTAGGTTTTGAATTAATATTGAAGTTTCATTTAATTTATCTAATTCAACTTTAAAAACATCTAAACCTCCTAAACCTACATGTCCATCGGATGAAAAATAAAGTATACCCTTTTCACTAACAAAAGGAAAATTCTCTCTTCCTTCTGTATTAACTTTTGGACCTAAATTTATTGGTTCGCCATATGTACCATCTTCATTAATATCAGCTACAAAAATATCTGAAGCACCTTGAGTGCCGAACATATCAGACGCAAAATATAGTTTCTTTTCGTCTACACTAAGTGCTGGGTGAGCTACATTATAATCGTCGTTATTAAACGGGAGTGATACAATATTGGTCCATAGACTATCTACTAATGTAGCTTTATAAATTTTTAATCCATGTATATCTTCATTACTCTTCTTAAAATTACCTTTAAAAAAGTTATTTCTTGTGAAATACATAGTTTTACCATCTTTAGTAAAAACTGCTGAAGATTCATGATATTTTGAATTTACATCACCTTGAATTTTAACGACCTCTGAAGCTCCTTCTTTGGCTCTATAGATATTCAAAAACGGTTGTTGATTCCATTGGTAAATATCATCCTTCTCTTCTCTTGAGGAAGCAAAATATAGTTCTGTACCATAAAATGTTGCTCCAAAATCTGAATAAGATGTATTGAAATCGAGATTTTCCAAAACATAATCATCTGAAATATTTTCAATCATGTCCAAATAATTACGTGACTTTGTAAACGCTATTGCTCTGGAGTCTGCTGGATGTAATTCACTGAATTTCTCCATAATTTCATCTGATTTAAAATACTCTCCAATGCCTTTTAATGCTTGAGCATACCTGTAATAACTTTCTAATTCAATTTCTTTACCTAAGAAAAATAACTCTTTATACCATTTTACAGCATTTTCCATTTGCCCATTAAAATAATAGGCATTTGCTAACTTTTGATAAACATCTCCATTAGCATTACCTTCTTCTACAAGTTTTAATAGAGCATCTGTAGATTTCTTATAAGACAAATTTTCATATTGTTTTTCAGCTGCTTTTATTTTACCTTTTTGAGCAAAAGAAAAACTTAAACTAAAAACACTTACTAAGGTTAAAATATATATTCTTAATTTCATATCTATGTCTTTTTAGAAGAATCTTGGTGATAAAATTTTCGCAATTTGTTGTAATTCAAATCGCAGCATTATTTCATGAGTACCACTATTATAATTGTTAAGTGCCGTAGTAGTCGCATCATAAGCATATCCTATAAATATTTCGGGGCTTAGTTGAAATCCTACTAAGCCGCTCACAGAATCATCCCATCTATATGCTAATCCTAAAGTAAACTTTTCATTGAATAAAGCGTTTGCTGAAAGATCTGCTATTACTGGTGCTCCCGAAACACCTTTTACTAAAAAGGCTGGTTTTAATTTAGTATTATCACTTAAATTAAAAACATATCCTCCTATTAAAAAGTAATGTAATCTTTCAGTAGCAATTGATTCTTGAAAATCATCGTAATGTTCGGTATTTAAAATATTAGGCACTGCAAATCCTAAATACCATTTTTCTGAATGTAAGTATAATCCAGCTCCCAGAGTTGGAGATATTAAATTAATGTTCTCATTAAATGCATTGTCTTCATTTTGATATCGACCCTTGCTCCAATCTGTATCAAGAAGGTGTAATCCACCTTTTATTCCGAAAGACAATTCTAAATCGCCAGATTCATTAACAGGAATAGAATACGAAAAATTGGCATCAATGCTTGTTTCCTCGGCTGGTCCTAATTGATCACTCACTACATTTAAACCTAATCCTATTCTATCGTTTCTTAATGGGGAATGAATACCAAATGTCATTGTTTTTGGAGCCCCGTCAATACCTACCCATTGGGTTCTATATAAAGCTGTAGCACTTAAGGTATTTCGTTGTCCTGCATAGCCCGGATTTACACTCATTGTGTTATACATATAATGAGTAAACTGAGGGTCTTGCTGAGCTTCTGTTTCAATACTTAATAGTGCAGTAAACACTACTAAAATTAAACTTTTTATTAATGATGATTTTTTTATCATTTTTTAAATATTTTTTAGTCGTTTACTTTAATTATCTATTTATGTATAACCATCCTACTTTAGGTTTAGAGCCATCACCAAAGTCTAAAACATAGTAATAGGTTCCTTCCGGAAGTTTTTCAGCAGTATTTACTGTAACTCTTCCGTTTGATGTTCCATCCCAATCATTATTATAACCTCGTTTTTCATAAACGATGTTACCCCAACGATTATATACTTCTAATTTATTATTTGGATAGTTTTCAATACAATTAATTATTAAAGTATCATTAACTCCGTCATCATTAGGTGAGAACTCATTAAATACAAGTAAGCATCCCAGTTCTGTAAATGTTGGGTCATCAGATGCATTTCCGTCTAAATCGTCACCATTATCACTCGTATCACTAACAGTACCTAATGAACTCGATGATGCATTTGCTACTACACTATTACTAACACCACCGGCATTAATTGCTTCTTGGGTTATGGTAAAGCTAGCATAATAAGTAGCTGTTTCACCTGCAAGCAGAGTCCCTTCTGTACTTCCTTGGTCTGCACTATCAAACTCAGGTTCTTCAGTTAATGTTATCACATTTCCATTGGCATCTAAGAACGTATCTACTAAAGATATGTTTGTTAACATAATGTCTCCAGTATTTTGAACTTCGATGGTATACTCAATCTCATCTCCTAAATCAGTTCCAAATACTTGTGCCGTTTTTGTTACTTCTATTGAAATTTGACAACCGGTAGTGATTGGATCACAAGGATCATTTGGATCTGATGTTGGTCCACCTGGGAATGTTGTTGGATCTGCCGGTGTACTTGGATCATCGATTCCAGTCGTTTCCTCACAATCCGTTAAACCATCACCATCGGTATCTGTTGTGTTGATTCCGATTGGATCACATGGATCATTCGGATCTGACGTCGGTCCTCCTGGGAATGTTGTTGGATCTGCTGGTGTGCTTGGATCATCGATTCCAGTCGTTTCCTCACAATCAGTTAATCCATCTCCATCGGTATCTGTCGTATTGATTCCGATTGGATCACATGGATCATTCGGATCTGATGTCGGTCCTCCTGGGAACGTTGTTGGATCTGCTGGTGTCGATGGATCATCGATTCCTGTCGTTTCCTCACAATCTGTTAAACCATCACCATCGGTATCTGTTGTGTTGATTCCGATTGGATCACATGGATCATTCGGATCTGAAGTTGGACCTCCTGGGAACGTTGTTGGATCTGCTGGGGTACTTGGATCATCGATTCCAGTCGTTTCCTCACAATCAGTTAAACCGTCACCATCTGTATCTGTTGTATTGATTCCGATTGGATCACATGGATCATTCGGATCTGATGTTGGACCTCCTGGGAATGTTGTTGGATCCGCCGGTGTGGAAGGATCATCGATTCCAGTCGTTTCCTCACAATCGGTTAAACCATCACCATCACTATCTGTCGTATTGATTCCGATTGGATCACATGGATCGTTTGGATCAAATGGTCCTCCTGGATAATTGTTTGGATCATCTGGAGTCGATGGATCATCGATTCCTGTTGTTTCCTCACAATCTGTTAAACCATCACCATCAGTATCTGTCGTATTAATTCCGATTGGATCACATGGATCATTTGAATCAAATGGTCCTCCTGGATAACTATTTGGATCATCTGGAGTTGAAGGATCATCGATTCCTGTTGTTTCCTCACAATCAGTTAAACCATCACCATCACTATCTGTCGTATTAATTCCGATTGGATCACATGGATCATTTGGATCAAATGGTCCTCCTGGGAATGTTGTTGGATCTGCTGGTGTACTTGGATCATCTATTCCAGTAATTTCCTCGCAATCTGTTAATCCGTCACCATCAGTATCTGTCGTATTTAATCCGATTGGGTCACATGGATCGTTTGGATCTGATGTCGGTCCGCCTGGGAATGTTGTTGGATCTGCTGGTGTAGATGGATCATCTATTCCAGTAATCTCCTCACAGTCTGTTAAACCATCACCATCGGTATCTGTCGTATTGATTCCGATTGGATCACATGGATCGTTTGGATCTGATGTCGGTCCGCCTGGGAACGTTGTTGGATCTGCTGGTGTAGATGGATCATCAATTCCAGTAGTTTCCTCACAATCTGTTAATCCGTCTCCATCGGTATCTGTTGTATTGATTCCGATTGGATCACATGGATCGTTCGGATCTGATGTCGGACCTCCTGGGAACGTTGTTGGATCTGCTGGTGTCGATGGATCATCGATTCCTGTCGTTTCCTCACAATCCGTTAATCCGTCTCCATCTGTATCTGTCGTATTGATTCCGATTGGATCACATGGATCATTCGGATCTGATGTTGGACCTCCAGGGAACGTCGTTGGATCTGCTGGGGTACTTGGATCATCGATTCCAGTCGTTTCCTCACAATCAGTTAAACCATCACCATCGGTATCTGTTGCGTTGATTCCGATTGGATCACATGGATCGTTTGGATCTGATGTTGGACCTCCTGGGAACGTTGTTGGATCTGCTGGTGTCGATGGATCATCGATTCCTGTCGTTTCCTCACAATCCGTTAATCCGTCTCCATCTGTATCTGTCGTATTGATTCCGATTGGATCACATGGATCATTCGGATCTGATGTTGGACCTCCTGGGAACGTTGTTGGATCTGCTGGTGTACTTGGATCATCGATTCCTGTCGTTTCCTCACAATCCGTTAAACCATCACCATCTGTATCTGTTGTATCGATTCCGATTGGATCACATGGATCGTTCGGATCTGATGTCGGGCCTCCAGGGAACGTTGTTGGATCTGCTGGCGTACTTGGATCATCTACTCCTGTAATCTCCTCGCAGTCTGTTAAACCATCACCATCACTATCTGTCGTGTTGATTCCAATTGGATCACATGGATCGTTCGGATCTGATGTCGGGCCTCCTGGGAATGTTGTTGGATCCGCTGGCGTACTTGGATCATCTACTCCTGTAATCTCCTCGCAATCTGTTAAACCATCACCGTCAGTATCTACTGTTGAAGTACATAACGGAACAACTACGGTAATTGTAGCTACATTTGAAGTATTTCCTTCATTATCATTAACAGTATAAGTAATCACTGTTGTTCCATCATTATATCCTGGAGCAGGACTAAATGTTACAGTTCCATCTCCATTATCTGTAAATGTTCCTTCACCTGGTACAGTAAATGTACTTTGCTGTCCTGGTGTACTAGGATCTAAATCGATTGTTGAAATATCAATAGTTCCATTTGGATCAGAATCATTATTTGTAATATTAATTATAACATCTACTCCAGGGTCTGTACTAGCGCCATCGTTATTAGCTACTGGGTAACAATTTGACTCAATTGGATCACAATCATCATTAGGATCAAATGGGCCTCCTGGGTAATTGTTTGGATCATCTGGAGTCGATGGATCATCGATTCCTGTTGTTTCCTCACAATCTGTTAAACCATCACCATCAGTATCTGTAGTATTAATTCCGATTGGATCACATGGATCATTTGGATCAAATGGTCCTCCTGGGTAATTGTTTGGATCATCTGGAGTCGATGGATCATCGATTCCTGTTGTTTCCTCACAATCTGTTAAACCATCACCATCAGTATCTGTCGTATTAATTCCGATTGGATCACATGGATCATTTGGATCAAATGGTCCTCCTGGGTAATTGTTTGGATCATCTGGAGTCGATGGATCATCGATTCCTGTTGTTTCCTCACAATCTGTTAAACCATCACCATCACTATCTGTCGTATTGATTCCGATTGGGTCACAAGGATCATTTGGATCGAATGTCGGTCCTCCTGGGAATGTTGTTGGATCTGCTGGCGTACTTGGATCATCTATTCCTGTAGTTTCCTCACAATCGGTTAAACCATCACCATCGGTATCTGTCGTATTGATTCCGATTGGATCACATGGATCGTTTGGATCTGATGTTGGGCCTCCAGGGAATGTTGTTGGATCTGCAGGAGTACTTGGATCATCGATTCCAGTGGTTTCCTCGCAATCTGTTAATCCGTCTCCATCCGTATCTGTTGTATCGATTCCGATTGGATCACATGGATCGTTCGGATCTGATGTCGGGCCTCCAGGGAACGTTGTTGGATCTGCTGGTGTCGATGGATCATCGATTCCTGTCGTTTCCTCACAATCCGTTAAACCATCTCCATCGGTATCTGTTGTATCGATTCCGATTGGATCACATGGATCGTTTGGATCTGATGTCGGGCCTCCTGGGAACGTTGTTGGATCTGCTGGTGTCGATGGATCATCGATTCCTGTCGTTTCCTCACAATCTGTTAAACCATCACCATCGGTATCTGTTGTATTGATTCCGATTGGATCACATGGATCATTTGGATCTGAAGTTGGACCTCCTGGGAACGTTGTTGGATCTGCTGGGGTACTTGGATCATCAATTCCAGTTGTTTCCTCACAATCTGTTAAACCATCACCATCGGTATCTGTTGTATTGATTCCGATTGGATCACATGGATCATTCGGATCTGAAGTTGGGCCTCCTGGGAACGTTGTTGGATCTGCTGGTGTCGATGGATCATCGATTCCTGTCGTTTCCTCACAATCCGTTAAACCATCACCATCTGTATCAATAGGAGATGGACAAGCTTCTACAACTAATGTCGCTGTTGCCGTATCACAGTTCGCTGGGTTTAAGTTCTCACAAATTGTGTAATCGTAAGTGTATGTTCCCGCTGTTGTACCTGGAGCTACCGTAATCGTACCATCAGCATTCATTGTAATGCTTCCTGATGCTGGACTTGGTGCTGTACCTGGTGTTAATGTCACATCTGCTGGAACTACGGCTACACCGTTTAAGGTGTCGTTGCCTAATACCGTTGTTGTGCTACCACCTGCAAATCCGTTTACTGGAGAGGCGCTGTAATCGTCCGCTACGGCATCGATTGGCGCTGGATCTACGACTACAGTTGCTGTAGCGGTATCACAGTTTGCTGGGTTTAAGTTCTCACAAATTGTATAATCGTAAGTGTATGTTCCTGCTGTTGTACCTGGAGCTACCGTAATGGTACCATCAGCATTCATCGTAATGCTTCCTGATGCTGGACTTGGTGCTGTACCTGGTGTTAACGTAATATTTGCTGATATTACTGCTGCACCATTAATAGTATCATTAGCTAATACTGTAGTACTAGTTCCACCATCTGTTCCATTGACAGCGACTGAAGAAAAGTCATCATCATTAGCAATTATTCTTGGAATAACATTTAATGTTGCGCTATTCTGCTCTTCAATACAAACATTATTGGCATGTGTTATAATGACATTATATATATTTCCATCTAAACCTGTAACATCAGATATATTTAAAATTGCCGTTGTCGTGCCACTATAAACACCTGTATCTGATAAATTTAATCCATTTTCTTGCCATTGATAAATTAGGGAAGCTGAATCATCCGTAGCAGGTGGAATTCCATAATCTGGTACACCTAAAGCAAAAGTTGTAGTGCTTTCAGATGACGCAGTTACAGAAAAAGTTGCTGGATTACCTTCAATTTCACTTTGATTAGATGGTACCACATCAACAGTAACTTGAACTGCAGTAATTACATTAGCATTAGTTCCCGGATAAGTAGCAGCTATTACTGTTCCATCCGAATTCACTTCTGATGCCCCGACAACACCGCCATATGTTCCATCATTATTCGAATCAGCAGTTGAATCAGAATATGCCTCGTTTGCATCAGGACAACCATCATTATCACTATCAGTATCAAAATGGTTTGGAATACCATCATTATCGATATCTAAATTTTCACAGATACCGAAACTGTTTAAAGTACAAAAATCGGGATCTTGATAATCTGGTACATTATCTCCATCTGCATCAGCTAAAGGATCTGTACCATTTGATTCCTCAGTATCTAGAATCCCATCGTTATCATCATCTAAATCTATAGCATCAGCAATACCATCCCCGTCATTATCTTCAAAAGTGTTATCTCTATAATCTACATCTCCTCCAGTGAATACATCAGCATCAGTATCAGGGAAATTATCTGTTTGTGTATTATCTAAAATACCGTTTGGATCCGTAAATGTATCACCAGCTGTACCATCATCATAAGCATCATCCAATCCATTAGCTCCAGTTACCCCATTAGTTTGTCCATCGGAGTCGGTGTCAGCAACACTATTTCCTGCTTCATCAATATCAAATAATGAATCGTTATCAGAATCTAAATCTAGATAATCAGGAGTATCAGTACCATCGGTATTAACAACATTTATATAAGTACCTCCATTAGAATTATCATAACTATCATCTAACCCATCGTTATCTGTGTCTACACCACTCGGTGCGATATAACCAACAGTCGACTGACCTTCGACATTGTCTGGTATAGTATCATTATCAGAATCTAAATCTAAGTAGTTCAATTGACCATCACCGTCAGTATCTTCTATGATTAAAGGTGTGCCTCCTTGATTTGAATCCAAATTACCATCTCGGTCATCATAAGGATCCAAGGCATCAACTAACCCATCTGCATCACTATCATTGGTTGTTCCAGATCCGTATCTTCCGTTTCCATTGGAATCAACACCTCCAGCTTCAAGCACATCAGATATACCATCATTATCAGAATCTAAATCTAGAAAATCAAAGTTTCCATCTCCATCGGTATCAATTGGTGACAATCCTCCAGGAGCGACTCCTAATGGTATACCGTTAGCATCGACTTCTGTGTTATCTAAAACACCCGTTCCTTCTTGTCCATTTCCATCTGGGTCGTTAGTTCCTCCAGCTTCAGTATAATCTGGAATACCGTCATTATCTGAATCTAAATCGAAATAATCAGGAACACCATCGCCATCAAAATCTGTTGGGTTTGTTCTTGGGTCATTATCTCCATCTAAATTTTCGTCTTCTTCAGTATCAAGTATGCCATCATTATCATCATCTAAATCTGAAACATCTGGAATTCCATCCTGATCTTTATCTTGAGAACTTAATTCTCTCCAATCTCTATCTCCACCAGCAGGGTCAACATCAGGTTGATCTGTAGGTAGTTGATTGTTATTTGTGGCATTGTCAGGATTTGTTGTGTTATTGGCTCCATCAATTGCTGGATTAGAATACTCAAAATCATCATGCAAACCGTCGCCATCAACATCAACAAATAATGCAGGGTCAACGATTCCGTCATTATCGGTATCTAATGGACCATCTATAGAATTATCTACAGCATTTTCTAATAAATCGAAAGCATCGCCAACGCCATCAACACCATCTGAATCAGTATCAGCATAATCTGGTGCGCTTCCTCCATCGGTATTTGTATAACCTATTCCAACACCGCTATTATCAACATCATATGCATTATCTATTCCATCACCGTCGGTATCTAAACCTGTAGGACTTACATAGCTAAATGTACCTTGTCCTTCAATATTATCGATGATACCATCATTGTCGATATCGATATCTAAATAATTGTTTACGCCGTCTCCATCTCTATCTTGATTAAAACCAAAACCTCCAAGAATATTTCCTGCATTATCAGGATCATTCGAATCGGCAAGTCCATCTCCATCTGAATCTACTGGTATTCCTGTTCCAACTATACCATCGTTATCATTATCGGCAACTTGGAAATTACCCTCAAAAGTATCTGGCAATCCGTCTCCATCCGAATCTAAATCTAAATGATTTGGTATGGTATCCGCATCAGAATTTCTTAATACCGGAAATGTTACTTCATTATCAATAGTATCATGCCAACCGTTATTATCTAAATCTACTAGTCCGTCAACTTGCCCATCATTATCGGCATCATTATAGGTAGCATTATTTGAAAATGCTTCAGCAGTATCTGTGATACCATCGTTATCAGAATCTACATCCAGAAAATCATAAAGCGTATAACTTTGGCTACTATCTGAATTAGAATCGGTATTTAGAGGATTATTTATTAATACTCCACTTTCAGCGCTTGTTTCTACTTCATCCGCAAGACCATTTGCCCCAAAACTTATTGAATCAACAATACCATCATTATTTGAATCTGTATTTCCTGCTTCTAATACATCAGGAATAGCATCATTATCGGCATCTAAATCTAAATGATTAGGAATTCCATCACCGTCAAAATCAAATTCTTTCTCTATACCAGGAGTATCATCTCCAATTACGGGATTAGTATCATCCTCATCTAAATATGCTGGAACACCATCGTTATCAACATCTGCTGTTGGATCTGTTCCATTGGTTTCTAGTGTGTCAGGAATACCATCATTGTCATCATCAATATCAATAATATCGATTACTCCATCTTGATCATAATCCGGTAAAACAACTACAGTTGCTGTTGCTGTATCACAATTTGCTGGATTTATATTTTCACAAATGGTGTAATCGTAGGTGTATGTTCCTGCCGTTGTGCCTGGAGCTACCGTAATGGTACCATCAGCATTCATCGTTATGCTTCCTGATGCTGGACTTGGTGCTGTACCTGGTGTTAATGTGATATCTGCTGGAACTACGGCTACTCCGTTTAAGGTGTCGTTGCCTAATACCGTTGTTGTACTGCCACCTGCAAATCCGTTTACTGGAGAGGCGCTGTAATCGTCGGCTACGGCATCGATTGGCGCTGGATCTACGACTACAGTTGCTGTAGCGGTATCACAGTTTGCTGGGTTTAAGTTCTCACAAATTGTGTAATCGTAAGTGTATGTTCCTGCCGTTGTGCCTGGAGCTACCGTAATCGTACCATCGGCATTCATCGTAATGCTTCCTGATGCTGGACTTGGTGCTGTACCTGGTGTTAATGTCACATCTGCTGGAACTACGGCTACACCGTTTAAGGTGTCGTTCCCTAATACCGTTGTTGTGCTACCACCTGCAAATCCGTTTACTGGAGAGGCGCTGTAATCGTCTGCTACGGCATCGATTGGCGCTGGATCTACGACTACAGTTGCTGTAGCGGTATCACAGTTTGCTGGGTTTAAGTTCTCACAAATTGTGTAATCGTAAGTGTATGTTCCTGCTGTTGTACCTGGAGCTACCGTAATCGTACCATCGGCATTCATCGTAATGCTTCCTGATGCTGGACTTGGTGCTGTGCCTGGTGTTAATGTCACATCTGCTGGAACTACGGCTACACCGTTTAAGGTGTCGTTGCCTAATACCGTTGTTGTGCTACCACCTGCAAATCCGTTTACTGGAGAGGCGCTGTAATCGTCTGCTACGGCATCGATTGGCGCTGGATCTACGACTACAGTTGCTGTAGCGGTATCACAGTTTGCTGGGTTTAAGTTCTCACAAATTGTGTAATCGTAAGTGTATGTTCCTGCTGTTGTACCTGGAGCTACCGTAATCGTACCATCGGCATTCATCGTAATGCTTCCTGATGCTGGACTTGGTGCTGTACCTGGTGTTAATGTCACATCTGCTGGAACTACGGCTACACCGTTTAAGGTGTCGTTCCCTAATACCGTTGTTGTGCTACCACCTGCAAATCCGTTTACTGGAGAGGCGCTGTAATCGTCTGCTACGGCATCGATTGGCGCTGGATCTACGACTACAGTTGCTGTAGCGGTATCACAGTTTGCTGGGTTTAAGTTCTCACAAATTGTGTAATCGTAAGTGTATGTTCCTGCTGTTGTACCTGGAGCTACCGTAATCGTACCATCGGCATTCATCGTAATGCTTCCTGATGCTGGACTTGGTGCTGTGCCAGGTGTTAATGTCACATCTGCTGGAACTACGGCTACACCGTTTAAGGTGTCGTTGCCTAATACCGTTGTTGTGCTACCACCTGCAAATCCGTTTACTGGAGAGGCGCTGTAATCGTCTGCTACGGCATCGATTGGCGCTGGATCTACGACTACAGTTGTTGTAGCGGTATCACAGTTTGCTGGGTTTAAGTTCTCACAAATTGTGTAATCGTAAGTGTATGTTCCTGCTGTTGTACCTGGAGCTACCGTAATCGTACCATCGGCATTCATCGTAATGCTTCCTGATGCTGGACTTGGTGCTGTACCTGGTGTTAATGTCACATCTGCTGGAACTACGGCTACACCGTTTAAGGTGTCGTTGCCTAATACCGTTGTTGTGCTACCACCTGCAAATCCGTTTACTGGAGAGGCGCTGTAATCGTCTGCTACGGCATCGATTGGCGCTGGATCTACGACTACAGTTGCTGTAGCGGTATCACAGTTTGCTGGGTTTAAGTTCTCACAAATTGTGTAATCGTAAGTGTATGTTCCTGCTGTTGTACCTGGAGCTACCGTAATCGTACCATCGGCATTCATCGTAATGCTTCCTGATGCTGGACTTGGTGCTGTGCCAGGTGTTAATGTCACATCTGCTGGAACTACGGCTACACCGTTTAAGGTGTCGTTGCCTAATACCGTTGTTGTGCTACCACCTGCAAATCCGTTTACTGGAGAGGCGCTGTAATCGTCTGCTACGGCATCGATTGGCGCTGGATCTACGACTACAGTTGTTGTAGCGGTATCACAGTTTGCTGGGTTTAAGTTCTCACAAATTGTGTAATCGTAAGTGTATGTTCCTGCTGTTGTACCTGGAGCTACCGTAATCGTACCATCGGCATTCATCGTAATGCTTCCTGATGCTGGACTTGGTGCTGTGCCAGGTGTTAATGTCACATCTGCTGGAACTACGGCTACACCGTTTAAGGTGTCGTTGCCTAATACCGTTGTTGTGCTACCACCTGCAAATCCGTTTACTGGAGAGGCGCTGTAATCGTCTGCTACGGCATCGATTGGCGCTGGATCTACGACTACAGTTGCTGTAGCGGTATCACAGTTTGCTGGGTTTAAGTTCTCACAAATTGTGTAATCGTAAGTGTATGTTCCTGCTGTTGTACCTGGAGCTACCGTAATCGTACCATCGGCATTCATCGTAATGCTTCCTGATGCTGGACTTGGTGCTGTGCCTGGTGTTAATGTGATATCTGCTGGAACTACGGCTACTCCGTTTAAGGTGTCGTTGCCTAATACCGTTGTTGTGCTACCACCTGCAAATCCGTTTACTGGAGAGGCGCTGTAATCGTCTGCTACGGCATCGATTGGCGCTGGATCTACGACTACAGTTGCTGTAGCGGTATCACAGTTTGCTGGGTTTAAGTTCTCACAAATGGTGTAATCGTAAGTGTATGTTCCTGCTGTTGTACCTGGAGCTACCGTAATGGTACCATCAGCATTCATCGTAATGCTTCCTGATGCTGGACTTGGTGCTGTACCTGGTGTTAATGTCACATCTGCTGGAACTACGGCTACACCGTTTAAGGTGTCGTTGCCTAATACCGTTGTTGTGCTACCACCTGCAAATCCGTTTACTGGAGAGGCGCTGTAATCGTCTGCTACGGCATCGATTGGCGCTGGATCTACGACTACAGTTGCTGTAGCGGTATCACAGTTTGCTGGGTTTAAGTTCTCACAAATGGTGTAATCGTAAGTGTATGTTCCTGCTGTTGTACCTGGAGCTACCGTAATCGTACCATCGGCATTCATCGTAATGCTTCCTGATGCTGGACTTGGTGCTGTACCTGGTGTTAATGTCACATCTGCTGGAACTACGGCTACACCGTTTAAGGTGTCGTTCCCTAATACCGTTGTTGTGCTACCACCTGCAAATCCGTTTACTGGAGAGGCGCTGTAATCGTCGGCTACGGCATCGATTGGCGCTGGATCTACGACTACAGTTGCTGTAGCGGTATCACAGTTTGCTGGGTTTAAGTTCTCACAAATTGTGTAATCGTAAGTGTATGTTCCTGCTGTTGTACCTGGAGCTACCGTAATCGTACCATCGGCATTCATCGTAATGCTTCCTGATGCTGGACTTGGTGCTGTGCCTGGTGTTAATGTCACATCTGCTGGAACTACGGCTACACCGTTTAAGGTGTCGTTGCCTAATACCGTTGTTGTGCTACCACCTGCAAATCCGTTTACTGGAGAGGCGCTGTAATCGTCGGCTACGGCATCGATTGGCGCTGGATCTACGACTACAGTTGCTGTAGCGGTATCACAGTTTGCTGGGTTTAAGTTCTCACAAATTGTGTAATCGTAAGTGTATGTTCCTGCTGTTGTACCTGGAGCTACCGTAATCGTACCATCGGCATTCATCGTAATGCTTCCTGATGCTGGACTTGGTGCTGTACCTGGTGTTAATGTCACATCTGCTGGAACTACGGCTACACCGTTTAAGGTGTCGTTCCCTAATACCGTTGTTGTGCTACCACCTGCAAATCCGTTTACTGGAGAGGCGCTGTAATCGTCTGCTACGGCATCGATTGGCGCTGGATCTACGACTACAGTTGCTGTAGCGGTATCACAGTTTGCTGGGTTTAAGTTCTCACAAATTGTGTAATCGTAAGTGTATGTTCCTGCTGTTGTACCTGGAGCTACCGTAATCGTACCATCGGCATTCATCGTAATGCTTCCTGATGCTGGACTTGGTGCTGTGCCAGGTGTTAATGTCACATCTGCTGGAACTACGGCTACACCGTTTAAGGTGTCGTTGCCTAATACCGTTGTTGTGCTACCACCTGCAAATCCGTTTACTGGAGAGGCGCTGTAATCGTCTGCTACGGCATCGATTGGCGCTGGATCTACGACTACAGTTGTTGTAGCGGTATCACAGTTTGCTGGGTTTAAGTTCTCACAAATTGTGTAATCGTAAGTGTATGTTCCTGCTGTTGTACCTGGAGCTACCGTAATCGTACCATCGGCATTCATCGTAATGCTTCCTGATGCTGGACTTGGTGCTGTGCCAGGTGTTAATGTCACATCTGCTGGAACTACGGCTACACCGTTTAAGGTGTCGTTGCCTAATACCGTTGTTGTGCTACCACCTGCAAATCCGTTTACTGGAGAGGCGCTGTAATCGTCTGCTACGGCATCGATTGGCGCTGGATCTACGACTACAGTTGCTGTAGCGGTATCACAGTTTGCTGGGTTTAAGTTCTCACAAATTGTGTAATCGTAAGTGTATGTTCCTGCTGTTGTACCTGGAGCTACCGTAATCGTACCATCGGCATTCATCGTAATGCTTCCTGATGCTGGACTTGGTGCTGTGCCAGGTGTTAATGTCACATCTGCTGGAACTACGGCTACACCGTTTAAGGTGTCGTTCCCTAATACCGTTGTTGTGCTACCACCTGCAAATCCGTTTACTGGAGAGGCGCTGTAATCGTCTGCTACGGCATCGATTGGCGCTGGATCTACGACTACAGTTGCTGTAGCGGTATCACAGTTTGCTGGGTTTAAGTTCTCACAAATTGTGTAATCGTAAGTGTATGTTCCTGCTGTTGTACCTGGAGCTACCGTAATCGTACCATCGGCATTCATCGTAATGCTTCCTGATGCTGGACTTGGTGCTGTGCCAGGTGTTAATGTCACATCTGCTGGAACTACGGCTACACCGTTTAAGGTGTCGTTGCCTAATACCGTTGTTGTGCTACCACCTGCAAATCCGTTTACTGGAGAGGCGCTGTAATCGTCTGCTACGGCATCGATTGGCGCTGGATCTACGACTACAGTTGTTGTAGCGGTATCACAGTTTGCTGGGTTTAAGTTCTCACAAATTGTGTAATCGTAAGTGTATGTTCCTGCTGTTGTACCTGGAGCTACCGTAATCGTACCATCGGCATTCATCGTAATGCTTCCTGATGCTGGACTTGGTGCTGTGCCAGGTGTTAATGTCACATCTGCTGGAACTACGGCTACACCGTTTAAGGTGTCGTTCCCTAATACCGTTGTTGTGCTACCACCTGCAAATCCGTTTACTGGAGAGGCGCTGTAATCGTCTGCTACGGCATCGATTGGCGCTGGATCTACGACTACAGTTGCTGTAGCGGTATCACAGTTTGCTGGGTTTAAGTTCTCACAAATTGTGTAATCGTAAGTGTATGTTCCTGCTGTTGTACCTGGAGCTACCGTAATCGTACCATCGGCATTCATCGTAATGCTTCCTGATGCTGGACTTGGTGCTGTACCTGGTGTTAATGTCACATCTGCTGGAACTACGGCTACACCGTTTAAGGTGTCGTTCCCTAATACCGTTGTTGTGCTACCACCTGCAAATCCGTTTACTGGAGAGGCGCTGTAATCGTCTGCTACGGCATCGATTGGCGCTGGATCTACGACTACAGTTGCTGTAGCGGTATCACAGTTTGCTGGGTTTAAGTTCTCACAAATTGTGTAATCGTAAGTGTATGTTCCTGCTGTTGTACCTGGAGCTACCGTAATCGTACCATCGGCATTCATCGTAATGCTTCCTGATGCTGGACTTGGTGCTGTACCTGGTGTTAATGTCACATCTGCTGGAACTACGGCTACACCGTTTAAGGTGTCGTTGCCTAATACCGTTGTCGTGCTACCACCTGCAAATCCGTTTACTGGAGAGGCGCTGTAATCGTCTGCTACGGCATCGATTGGCGCTGGATCTACGACTACAGTTGCTGTAGCGGTATCACAGTTACTTGGATTAGCATCCTCACATATGGTATAATCGTAAGTGTATGTTCCTGCTGTTGTACCTGGAGCTACCGTAATCGTACCATCAGCATTCATCGTAATGCTTCCTGATGCTGGACTTGGTGCTGTACCTGGTGTTAATGTGATATCTGCTGGAACTACTGCCGCACCTTTTAAGGTGTCGTTGCCTAATACTGTAGTTGTGCTGCCTCCATTTAAACTATTTATTGGGCTTCCACTAAAATCATCGACTACAGCATCGATTGCACATAAAGGACCTAATATTGTATCGTCAGTAGAACTTACATCTCCTTGACCACCTGAAACTAAATCAGGAACACCGTTGGCGTCTACTGAACCATTAATTTGACCCGTGGTTCCATTAACTTGTGCTAAAGTGATTCCTCCATCACCTTCAAGTGCATCAAAACAACCATCATTGTCACTATCTACATCTAAATAATCTGGAATATTATCACCATCGGTATCAGGTGGTACACAAAACGATAAATCGCTTAGCGCCATTCCTTGATTTACTGAAGGATTATCTCCAACTTGCCTGTAATAGATCACCATTTTTTCGATAGGAACAGTAAAACTTATCCCTAAATTTTCATCAAGTCCATTTCCAACAAAGGTGTTATTTCCTGCGTAAATCATATTTGCTCCTAATGTATAATCAGCAGGAGTCATCGTATATTCTACTCCTTGCGAGATAATCACAAACTGGATTTCATCTGTAAAGTTGGAACCAATATCAAGATCGAACAAAGTAAAAGCTAGGTCGTTTACTTCTCTAGTAAAATCAAAAGTATGTATAGATTCTCCTCCAGCGATTGAAGCTTGGAACATAGTATAACCATCAATTCCATAAAAATCGTTAATTCTATAGTTTCCGGTTGTATTTGAGGTTCTACTGAATGCAATTGATACGCCGTCAAAATCTAAAGGTGGTGAGGCAGGAGTTACTGTAGGATCATCTCCTGTTGTTTCAGAATTCCCCTCAACATAATGATTAAACCAATCTAAAGTTGAAGGCACACAAACATTTTCAACAGTATCTAAAATACCATCATTATCATCATCTAAATCGTCGATATTAGCAATTCCATCACCATCGGTATCTAACAATACTGTTACAGTAGCTAAAGCTGTTTTACAGTTGGTTGGTACAGCAGATTCACATATTTGATATTCTACAACATAAGTTCCGGTTGGAACCGCAGAAGTTACATTCACAGCTCCTGTAGCCGTATTCAACGTTACTCCAGGATTACTAGTACTTATCTGAGTTAATATAACATTAGAAGTTGTGGGTGTATTACCGTCTAAATCATCATTAGCTAGAACGTTAGCAATAGCTATTCCTCCTATTCCTTCGTTCACAGACCCACTATCATCATTGGCAGCAATAGGTGTTACAAACCCACATAGTTCAACTGTTGCGGGAATAACACATTCAAAAGTAGAACCATCACCTGTGGTCAATCCACCAGTACTTCCATTCGAAATATGGCCTACAAAACAAATTGAACCACCATTTGCTCTGTTAAAAAAGGTAGTTGCATGACCTCCTACACTTGCATGAACAGGGTCGTCTACTCCAACGTTAAATGATGGTGGAATTGTTGGATCGTCAATTGTGGCATTAGCCCCATGACCTAAAGAGTCAGTATTATTTAAACCCCAAGTATAAAGAACATTTGGGTCTGAGGAGGTTGCTCCAGCAATAATTGCAGATGCACCAGCCCATTCTTCGGAAGTATGCGATGTTGACAGTTGAATCACTCCAACAAAATCGCCACCACCAGCGGCCTGTATGGCTGTCCATGTGTCTACATTTCCGGTTCCAGTTGTAATAATTTCACCTAATGTATTTGCCCCTACTCCATATATTTTGGTATCTGAGCCTAATGCAAGAAGCCCAGTATCTCCATCATTATGTGTAAATGAAGAAATAAACGTTACCGAAACGGGTGGTGCCGTCATTTGCGTTGCATAATCTAAATTTTGAGTACCACCTCCATTTCCTAATTCAACATCGTCTCCCCATGCATAAAGACTACCATCATTAAGCAAAGCATATCCTGCGTATTTATTTCCAGTTACTTGAACTACATTATTTAAAGGGTTTCCTGCAGACGTTTGCACTTGATGCCAAATATTTCCATCTCCACTTGCATTGCCATTTGGTGCTGTTGTACCAGTGGTAGCTACCCATACTTGACCCGACGCTAAAATAAATAGCACGTCTGAACTTGCATGAATTTGTGTAATATTAGCTGCGGTAAATGGTAAGGTTTGTGTAGCATTCATATCGTTAAATGCATTACCTGATACAAACGAGCCGTCAACCACTTCCCCACTTAAACCCCAAGCATATAAACTCGTGGTTGTTGCTAAAAAAGCTTGACCACCAGTATTACCTGACACACCAAAATGAACTGGAGTCCCAGTGTAATTATAACCATTAGCAGGTATTACTTCAGTAATGCTTGTTGCATCAGTAGTACCGTTTGCAGTCATATCTTCACCCCAAGCCACAATATTTGTGGATGTTTTTGCCATGGATTGATGATAGGATGTTATTAATACGTCTGAAAGAGGATCAAATATACCTTCGGATGATATGGTAGGACAATCTTGCGCATTTAATCCCTGCGAAAAAATAACAAACGAAAAACAGATTAAGAATTTAAATGAGAATCGAGTAGTGATTTGCATATTATTATGGAGTAAAATTTTAGTCTAATTTAATTTTTTATATAACACAAAAAGCGCCAACGGCGCCTTCAAAAGTTAATTTAATATAATAGAATGTTTCTTCAATATTCATTTGAAAAGAATCTTTAAAAATCATTAATGCTAAAAGTATCTAATAAAATTTTAATTAACAAATGTTTATGCTTCAACAAAGACACCTAAAACCTAATTATAAAATAATTTTCTCCGGTAAATTAACGGCAAATACTTAAAGTATCAAACAATTTTAAT
This sequence comes from Algibacter luteus, assembly GCF_030344935.1. NCBI lineage: Bacteria > Pseudomonadati > Bacteroidota > Flavobacteriia > Flavobacteriales > Flavobacteriaceae > Algibacter > Algibacter luteus. The sequence continues at coordinate 2,979,679 of NZ_CP128313.1, forward strand.
AATTAGTAACTACGCATTTAATACTCAATAGCCAAATTAGGGCTATTAAAATAATTAAATGAATACATGATATCGTATTTATTTTCCTTTCGTCGAACAAAAATAAACAATTAATTCACGTAACTCAATTCTTGATCAAAAAATAATAAAACGGTATTTCACAAAAAGTATGACACACCTTTAAATTAAAGGTCACATTTAGAAACAATTATTATTGTTGGCACTTATTAATTAATAGTATCTTTGCAAACTATTTGCACGATTATTATGAGTTTTTTAAAAGAAATACAGCGTAGACGCACATTTGGTATCATTTCTCACCCTGATGCTGGTAAAACGACTTTAACAGAAAAGCTATTACTTTTTGGAGGTGCTATTCAAGAAGCTGGTGCTGTAAAAAGCAACAAAATAAAAAAAGGTGCTACCAGTGATTTTATGGAAATAGAACGCCAACGTGGAATATCGGTAGCAACATCTGTTTTAGCATTTGAGTACAATGGTATAAAAATAAACATTTTAGACACCCCGGGGCATAAAGATTTTGCTGAAGATACTTTTAGAACATTAACGGCAGTAGATAGTGTAATAGTTGTTATAGACGTTGCAAAAGGAGTTGAGGAGCAAACTGAAAAACTAGTTGAAGTTTGCCGTATGCGAAAAATCCCGATGATTGTATTCATTAATAAAATGGATAGAGAAGGAAAAGATGCATTTGATTTGCTAGATGAGGTTGAGCAAAAATTAGGACTTAAAGTTGTACCACTTAGCTTCCCAATTGGCATGGGTTATGAATTTAAAGGTATTTATAATATTTGGGAAAAAAATGTGAACCTTTTTAGTGGAGATAGTAGAAAAGACATTGAAGAAACCATTGAAATTTCGGATTTATCGTCTTCCGAATTAGATAAACTCGTTGGAGACAAAGCTGCCAATACATTAAGAGAGGAAATTGAATTAGTAGAAGGTATTTACCCAAGTTTTAATAAGGAAGAATATTTAAACGGAAACCAACAACCTGTGTTTTTTGGTTCAGCATTAAATAACTTTGGGGTTAGAGAATTACTGGACTGTTTTGTTGATATTGCTCCTAAACCAAGACCAAAACAAAGTGAAGAACGCTTGGTTAAACCTGAAGAGAAAAATTTTAGCGGGTTTGTTTTTAAGATTCATGCCAATATGGATCCTAACCATAGAAACCGTTTAGCTTTTGTTAAAATTGTTTCAGGAGAATTTAAACGAAATACACAATACCTTCATGTAAGGCATAATAAGAAAGTGAAATTTTCTAGTCCAAATGCTTTTTTTGCTGAAAAGAAAGAAATCGTAGATATCTCTTACCCTGGTGATATTGTAGGCCTGCAAGATACTGGAACATTTAAAATTGGCGATACCCTAACCGAGGGCGAAGTTTTAAATTACAAAGGGGTTCCTAGTTTCTCTCCAGAACATTTTAGATATATTAATAATGCCGACCCGTTAAAGTCGAAGCAATTGTTTAAAGGCATTGACCAACTTATGGATGAAGGGGTTGCACAATTATTTACCTTAGAACTTAATGGTAGAAAAGTTATTGGAACTGTTGGTGCGCTGCAATATGAAGTTATACAATATAGACTTGAACATGAGTATGGTGCCAAATGTACATACGAAAATTTAAATGTGCATAAAGCATGTTGGGTAGATCCAAAAAACTCAAAATCTGAAGAATACAAAGAGTTTGTGCGCGTAAAACAGCGTTTTCTAGCCAAAGACAAACAAAACCAATTAGTTTTTTTAGCAGATTCTCCTTTCTCTTTGCAAATGACGCAACAAAAATATCCGAATATTAAACTTCATTTTACATCGGAATTTGATTAACTAAGGCTGCATTTCATCTATTCATAAGAAAAAATAGGTTTTTAATCGATTATTAGATTCATTTTTTGGGGCTCCTTATAAATTTATAAAACAAATCTCAACCCCAAATTGATTGATTATGAAAATAAATGCAAGAGAATTTAGTAATTCGGAAATCACAGTAACCTACGACCCATGCATCTGTAAACATGCAGACAATTGTGCTAAACAGCTTTCTAATGTATTTAGAGACTCCGTAATACCCTGGATAGATATTAATGGAGCAAGTTCTGTACAAATTATTAAACAAGTAAAGAAGTGCCCCACTGGTGCCTTGAAATATTATTTAAATAAGAAAGAAGTTGCGTAGATTCACAAACTAATTATAACTTTAAAAACTGTTCCAGTAACAAGTTATTAAACTTAAAATATTTATGTTTTTATAACAATTATTTTAATACTTGTTATGTTTTAAGCTATTTCTGATGTGGTTATAGGATAATAACTCCCACCATTACAACAGACAAATCCAATATAACACACTTATTTACAGGTTTTTATATATAATTTTGCGTTTTAAATTATAAAGTATTTAATTTGTAACTAGTTATAACACTGATTTTCAGTATATAAATTGCTATTACATAACTCTCAATAAATATCATGAAGCTACTTAATACTATTAGTATCTTTGTATGTCTCTTTACGTTAAATCTTTCGGCACAAGTTGGAATTAACACTACCAATCCTCAAGAAACATTACATGTTGTAGGTACAGCACGAATAGAAACAACAAATCAAGTAGGCGTTACAACCACGAAGGTAACTGGTCTTGATAATTCTGGAACCTTACGAGAAATTTATATAGGGAGTAATCTAAAACTTACTAATAATACATTATCCAGCAATTTCGATTATTATTTTGGCAGTGTATCCTTCTCAACAAAAACTAACCATAACATAGATCTTTTACTAGATCCGGGTGAAGCCAATGAGGGTAAGCATATAATTCGTATAAATAATTCTGCCGGAGATACTGAAATTACTGGTATAAAAGATGGCTATGATGGCCAACATATTTGGATCTACGCACAAGGCAATGAAGTTAAGCTATTGGATAACAATGCTGGATCTAACGCAGGAAATAGAATTGAAGTAAACGATAAAATGGCAGCAAAGGATTGGGGAATGATTGAACTGGTTTATGACGGTGCCAGATCCAAATGGATTATCATGCAACACCATAATTAAATTAATAATTATGCCTGCCCTGTCGGTCCAAAATTTAGTGGCATTGGCGGTTGCTCATAATCTTTAATTTCACCATGTGCGCTCTCAAATCTGGCTACATTATCACCTAATGCTTTTAACAATCGTTTAGCATGCTGCGGCGTTAATATTATTCTAGCCTTTACCTTATTTTTAGGAATCCCTGGCATAATATTTACAAAATCAACAACAAACTCAGAAACAGAATGGTTAATAATAGCTAGATTGGAATATGTTCCTTCTGCTACCTTCTCATCTAGTTCTATGTTAATCTGTCCTTGTTTTGGATTGTTTTTATCATCTGCCATAATAATCTTTATTTAAATATTTAAAAAGCCTTCAAGTATATTAAACATGAAGGCTTTTAGTTTTATATATTCCCGCCTTCCTGCCTGCCGGCAGGCAGGCGCGGAAATAAAATTTAATTATAATTTAATTCTTGCTTTACTTGCATCATTTCATCAAACTCTTCTTTAGAGCCTACAATGATATCGGTATAATTTCTCATACCTGTACCTGCTGGAATTCTATGTCCAACAATTACATTTTCTTTCAAGCCTTCTAACGTATCAACTTTACCGGCAACTGCCGCTTCATTAAGTACTTTAGTTGTTTCCTGGAACGATGCCGCAGAAATAAATGACTTGGTTTGAAGTGATGCTCTTGTAATACCTTGTAAAATAGGTGTAGCCGTTGCAGGCTTAGCATCTCTTGCTACTACAAGTTGCTTATCTTCTCTACGTAAGATAGAATTCTCATCTCTTAAATCACGAGGCGAAATAATTTGTCCCGCTTTAAGATTTGCCGAATCTCCAGCATCTTCAATAACTTTCATTCCGAAGATTTCATCATTTTCTTTGATAAATTCATCTTTATGAGCTAATTGATCTTCTAAGAAGATAGTATCACCAGAATCAATAATCTTCACTTTACGCATCATTTGTCTAACAACAACTTCAAAGTGCTTATCATTAATTTTTACACCCTGTAAACGATAAACTTCTTGTACCTCGTTTACTAAGTATTGCTGAACAGCTGATGGTCCTTTAATATTTAAGATATCATCTGGAGTAATAGATCCGTCAGATAAAGGCATACCAGCTTTCACATAATCATTTTCTTGAACAAGAATTTGATTAGATAGTTTTACAAGATACTTTTTAACCTCTCCTAATTTAGATTCTACAACTATTTCACGATTTCCTCTTTTAATTTTTCCGAAAGAAACAACACCATCAATCTCACTTACTACTGCGGGGTTAGATGGGTTACGTGCTTCAAACAACTCAGTTACACGAGGAAGACCACCTGTAATATCACCAGCTTTAGCAGATTTACGAGGTATTTTTACTAAAATTTTACCTATGTTAATCTTTTCGCCATCATCAATCATTAAGTGAGCTCCTACTGGTAAGTTGTACGAACGTACAGTTTCACCTTTAGAATCTTCGATATGTAAAGTTGGAATAAGCTTTTTGTTTCTAGATTCAGAAATTACTTTTTCTTGGAAACCTGTTTGCTCATCAATTTCTACTTGGTATGTTACACCTTGCTCGATGTTTTCATATTTTACTTTACCAGCAAATTCTGAAATAATAACACCGTTATATGGATCCCAAGTACAAACCACATCTCCTTTTGACAGTTCTTGACCGTTTTTAACCAAAATTGTCGAACCATAAGGAATGTTGTTATTACTTAAAACAATACCAGTTTTCTTATCTGTAAGTTTAAGTTCAGACGTTCTTGAAATTACAATATCAATTGCTTTTCCGTCACTATCTTGACCTTTAACCGTTTTTAAATCTTCTATTTCAGCAATACCGTCAAACTTAACAGCTAACTTGTTATCTTCTGAAATGTTACCTGCGATACCACCTACGTGGAATGTACGAAGCGTAAGCTGTGTACCAGGTTCTCCAATAGATTGTGCAGCAACTACACCAACAGCTTCACCTCTTTGTACCATTTTACCGGTTGCAAGGTTACGACCATAACATTTAGCACAAATACCTTGTAAAGCTTCACAAGTTAATGCAGAACGAACTTCGATACTTTCAATTGGCGAATCTCCAATAGACTTGGCGATATCATCTTCTATTAATTGCCCAGAAGAAACTAATAATTCGTCAGTTAATGGATTATGCACATCATTTAATGATACACGACCAACGATTCTTTCTTCTAAAGTTTCAACAACTTCATCGTTCTTTTTTAATGGTTCAACTTCTACACCTCTTAAGGTACCACAATCAACGCTATTAATAATAACATCTTGAGACACATCAACTAAACGACGTGTTAAGTAACCAGCATCTGCAGTTTTAAGTGCAGTATCCGCAAGCCCCTTACGAGCACCGTGAGTAGAAATAAAGTATTCTAAAATTGAAAGTCCTTCTTTAAAGTTAGAAAGAATTGGGTTTTCAATAATTTCTCCTCCACCTGCATTTGATTTTTTAGGCTTTGCCATTAATCCACGCATACCTGTAAGCTGACGAATCTGTTCTTTAGATCCACGAGCACCAGAATCAAGCATCATAAATACCGAGTTGAAACCTTGTTGGTCTTCACGAATACGTTTCATTGACAATTCAGTCAATTCTGCATTTGTTGAAGTCCATATATCAATAACTTGGTTGTAACGCTCGTTATTAGTGATAAGTCCCATGTTATAGTTTCCAGTAATACCGTCAACTAATGTATTGGCTTTATCAATCATGCCTTGTTTTTCTGGCGGAATAATAATATCACCTAAACTAAATGATAAACCACCTTGGAATGCAAACTTAAATCCTAAAGTTCTAATACCATCTAAGAAATCTGCCGTTTCAGGAACAGAAGTTACTTTTAAAATTCTACCAATAATATCTCTTAAAGATTTCTTAGTAAGAACTTCATTTATATATCCAGCCGCTTGAGGTACATGTTGGTTAAATAATACTCTACCAACAGTTGTCTCAACTATCATTCTGTCTAACTTACCATTTTCATTAATGTCAATGGTACGTACTTTAATTCCGGCATTTAAATCTACTTTCTTCTCGTTAAAAGCAATTTCTACTTCTTCTGGAGAATAAAAAGTTAATCCTTCACCTTGCACGGGAACTTCTGGAGTAGACTTACGTAACTTAGTCATATAGTAAAGACCAAGTACCATATCTTGAGAAGGAACCGTTACTGGTGAACCATTTGCAGGATTTAAGATGTTATGAGAAGCCAACATTAATAATTGACATTCTAGTATAGCTTCTGGCCCTAATGGTAAATGTACTGCCATCTGGTCACCATCAAAATCGGCATTAAATGCTGTACACACTAATGGGTGTAACTGTATCGCTTTCCCTTCAATTAATTTTGGTTGGAAAGCTTGAATACCTAAACGGTGTAATGTAGGCGCACGGTTTAGTAATACTGGATGTCCTTTAAGAACATTTTCCAAGATATCCCAAACCACAGGCTCTCTTTTATCTATAATTTTCTTTGCAGATTTTACTGTTTTTACAATACCTCTTTCAATTAATTTTCTAATTACAAAAGGCTTGTAAAGTTCAGCTGCCATATTTTTTGGCAATCCACATTCAAATAATTTTAATTCTGGACCAACAACAATTACAGAACGTGCAGAATAGTCAACACGCTTACCAAGTAAGTTTTGACGGAAACGCCCTTGCTTACCTTTAAGTGAATCTGATAATGATTTTAACGGTCTGTTAGAATCAGTTTTTACTGCAGATGATTTACGTGTGTTATCAAACAATGAATCTACAGATTCTTGTAACATACGTTTTTCGTTACGTAAAATTACTTCAGGAGCTTTTATCTCTACTAAACGCTTTAAACGGTTGTTACGGATAATTACACGACGATATAAATCATTTAAATCTGAAGTTGCGAAACGACCACCATCTAAAGGCACTAACGGACGTAATTCTGGCGGAATGATAGGAATAACCTTCATAATCATCCACTCTGGTCTGTTTTCTCTATTTTGATTTGACTCACGTAATGATTCAACAACTTGTAAACGTTTTAAAGCTTCTGTTTTACGTTGTTTAGACGTTTCAGTATTTGCTTTATGACGTAACTCATATGATAACGCTTCTAAATCAATTCTCGCTAATAACTCAATTAAACATTCAGCACCCATTTTAGCTAAAAACTTGTTAGGGTCTGAATCGTCTAGATATTGGTTATCTTGAGGAAGTTCTTCTAAAATATTTAAATATTCTTCTTCAGTTAAGAAATCCATTTTTTGTAATGGTTCTCCTTCTTCATTCTTAGCATTACCTGGTTGAATTACTACGTAACGTTCGTAGTAAATAATCATATCTAATTTCTTAGATGGTAATCCTAATAAATAACCAATTTTATTTGGTAACGAACGGAAGTACCAGATGTGTGCTACAGGAACAACAAGGTTAATGTGTCCTACTCTATCACGACGTACTTTCTTTTCTGTAACTTCTACACCACAACGGTCGCATACAATACCTTTGTAACGTATTCTTTTATATTTACCACAAGCACACTCATAATCCTTTACAGGACCAAAAATACGCTCACAGAACAAACCATCACGTTCTGGTTTGTGCGTTCGATAATTGATAGTTTCTGGTTTTAAAACTTCACCTCTAGATTCTGCTAAAATAGACTCTGGTGATGCTAAACCAATTGAGATTTTATTAAATCTCTTAACTGTATTTTTATCTTGTTTTCTTGCCATAATAAATGGTTGAAATGAATTTAATTAATTAACTACTCCTCTAATCTGATGTCTAGACCTAAACCTTTCAATTCGTGCATAAGTACGTTGAAAGATTCTGGTAAACCTGGATCAGGCATTGGTTCACCTTTTACGATTGCTTCGTAAGTTTTGGCTCTACCAATTACATCATCAGATTTTACAGTTAAAATCTCACGTAAGGTACTTGATGCTCCATAAGCTTCAAGTGCCCAAACTTCCATCTCACCAAAACGCTGACCACCAAATTGTGCTTTACCACCTAATGGTTGTTGTGTAATTAATGAGTAAGGCCCTATAGAACGTGCGTGCATTTTATCGTCAACCATATGTCCTAATTTCAACATATAGATTACACCAACTGTTGCTGGCTGATCAAATCTTTCACCAGTTCCACCATCGTATAGGTACGTATGACCATATCTAGGAATTCCAGCTTCATCTGTAAATTCATTAATCTGATCGATAGTTGCTCCATCAAAAATAGGAGTCGCATATTTGCGATCTAATTTTTGACCTGCCCAACCTAATACAGTTTCATAAATCTGCCCAATGTTCATACGAGAAGGTACACCAAGTGGATTTAATACAATATCAACAGGCGTTCCATCTTCTAAGAACGGCATATCTTCTTGACGAACGATACGAGCTACAATACCTTTGTTACCGTGACGTCCTGCCATTTTATCACCAACTTTAAGTTTACGTTTCTTAGCAATGTAAACCTTAGCTAATTTAATGATTCCTGCTGGTAACTCATCACCTACTGAAATTGTAAATTTCTCACGACGTAAAGAACCCTGTAAATCGTTTTCTTTAATCTTGTAGTTATGAATTAAATCTGCTACCAATTGATTTGTATGATCATCTGTAGTCCATTTTCCAGATACTAAATGCGCATAATCATCAACAGCATTTAACATTTTAAGTGTGAATTTTTTACCTTTTGGTAATACTTCTTCACCTAAATCATTAAAAATACCTTGAGCTGTTTTCCCGTTAACGATATTGAAAAGTTTTTCGATTAAAACATCTTTCAACTCATCAAATTTTCTATCGTATTGAGCTTCTAAAGCAAGAATATCATCTTTATCTTGTGCTCTTTTACGTTTATCTTTTACGGCTCTTGCAAATAATTTTTTCTCAATTACTACACCGTTTAATGAAGGAGAAGCTTTTAAAGAAGCATCTTTTACATCACCTGCTTTATCACCAAAGATAGCACGTAATAATTTTTCTTCTGGAGTTGGATCTGACTCTCCTTTTGGAGTAATCTTACCAATTAAGATATCGCCTGGTTTAACTTCAGCACCAATACGAATCATTCCATTTTCATCAAGATCTTTAGTAGCTTCTTCTGAAACGTTAGGAATATCATTAGTTAACTCTTCGTTTCCTAATTTTGTATCTCTTACTTCCAAAGAGTACTCATCTATATGAATAGATGTGAATATATCTTCACGAACTACTTTTTCTGAAATTACAATTGCATCCTCAAAGTTATACCCTTTCCAAGGCATAAAGGCTACTTTCATATTTCTACCAAGTGCTAGCTCACCTTTTTGAGTGGCATACCCTTCACATAGTACTTGACCTTTAGTTACTTTATCTCCTTTAACAACAATTGGTTTAAGGTTGATAGAAGTACCTTGGTTCGTTTTTCTGAACTTAACTAATTGGTATGTTTTAATATCACTATCAAAACTAACTTTAGCCTCATCTTCAGTACGGTCGTATCTAATTTTGATTTCGTTTGCATCTACGTATAAAACTTCACCTGATCCTTCAGCGTTGATTAAAACACGAGAATCTGATGCTACTTGACGTTCTAAACCAGTTCCAACAATAGGTGCATCTACTCTTAATAAAGGTACAGCCTGACGCATCATGTTTGATCCCATCAATGCACGGTTTGCGTCATCATGTTCCAAGAATGGAATCAGAGAAGCCGAAATTGATGAAATTTGATTAGGTGCAACATCCGTATAATGTAACTGATTAGGGTCGATAACTGGGAAGTCACCTTCCATTCTAGCAATTACCTTATCGTGTGTAATTTTACCTTTATCATCAACTTTAACCGTAGCTTGAGCAATCAATTTTTCTTCTTCTTCTTCGGCGCTTAAGTAAATTGGCTCATTTTTAATATCAACTACACCATCTGTTACTTTTCTATAAGGTGTTTCAATGAATCCCATAGAGTTCACTTTAGCAAATACTGAAAGCGAAGAAATTAAACCAATATTTGGTCCTTCTGGTGTTTCAATAGGACAAAGTCTTCCGTAATGTGTGTAATGAACGTCACGTACCTCAAACCCTGCTCTCTCTCTTGATAAACCACCTGGTCCAAGAGCTGATAAACGACGCTTATGCGTAATTTCAGCTAAAGGATTGGTTTGATCCATAAACTGAGACAACTGGTTTGTACCAAAAAATGAGTTAATTACTGAAGACAAAGTCTTAGCATTAATCAAATCTATAGGTGTAAACACTTCATTATCTCGAACGTTCATACGCTCACGAATAGTACGTGCCATACGTGCTAAACCAACTCCAAATTGTTGAGATAATTGTTCACCAACAGTACGTACACGACGGTTTGATAAGTGATCAATATCATCAATCTCTGCTTTAGAATTGATAAGCTCGATTAAATATTTTATAATGGTAATGATATCTTCTTTGGTAAGCACTTGCTTGTCCATTCCAATATCAAGACCTAATTTTTTGTTCATTCTGTAACGCCCAACTTCACCTAAAGAATAACGTTGGTCTGAAAAGAATAATTTATCAATTATTCCACGAGCCGTTTCTTCATCTGGCGGTTCTGCATTACGTAATTGTCTGTAAATATGTTCAACAGCCTCTTTTTCAGAGTTTGTTGGATCTTTTTGAAGCGTATTGTGAATAATAGCATAATCACCTTGTTCTGTACCTTCTTTATGTAAAAGAATGGTTTTAACTTCAGCTTCAATAATTTCTTCAATATTTTCTTTATCTAGAACCGTATCACGATCAAGCACAATTTCATTACGCTCGATTGAAACTACTTCGCCAGTATCTTCATCAACGAAATCCTCGTGCCATGTATTAAGTACACGTGCCGCTAATTTTCTTCCAGTATATTTCTTTAATCCAGATTTAGATACTTTAATTTCTTCTGCTAAATCAAAGATTTCTAGAATATCCTTATCACGTTCAAAACCAATTGCACGGAAAAGTGTTGTAACTGGTAACTTCTTCTTTCTATCAATGTATGCGTACATCACTTGATTGATATCTGTAGCAAACTCAATCCAAGATCCTTTAAAAGGAATTACTCTCGCTGAATATAATTTAGTACCATTAGCATGGTGTGATTGTCCAAAAAATACTCCAGGTGAACGGTGTAATTGTGATACAACAACACGTTCAGCGCCATTGATTACAAAAGTACCACTAGGTGTCATGTAAGGAATAGTTCCTAAGTACACATCTTGAACAATGGTCTCGAAATCCTCATGTTCAGGGTCTGTACAATATAACTTTAACCTTGCTTTTAGTGGAACACTATAAGTTAACCCTCTTTCGATACACTCTTCAATAGTATATCTTGGTGGATCTACAAAGTAATCTAAAAATTCTAAAATGAATTGATTACGCGAATCTGTAATTGGAAAATTTTCCATGAAGGTATTGTATAAACCTTCATCACCTCTTTCTTCTGATTTTGTTTCCAATTGGAAAAAATCTTGAAAGGATTTAATTTGAATATCTAAGAAATCTGGATATTCTGTTCTATTTACAATAGAGGAGAAATTTAATCTTTCAGCTTGTGTTGACAACATCAATAGACGGAATTTTGATTAAAAAAAAATTGAATTTTGTATATAATTGTTATATACACAAAATGGTTTAGGTCTTGAAGACAACTCTCCAGACCTAAACCTTTATGTTCTTGAGTTATTAAGCTTACTTAAGCTCAACCTCAGCCCCAGCTTCTTCTAAAGATGCTTTTAAGCCTTCAGCTTCATCTTTAGAAACACCTTCTTTAATTGGGCTAGGTGCACCATCAACTAATTCTTTAGCTTCTTTTAAGCCAAGACCAGTTAATTCTTTTACTAGTTTTACAACAGCTAACTTAGAGCCACCTGCAGCTTTTAATATAACATCAAATTCAGTTTGAGCTTCAGCAGCGTCTCCACCACCAGCAGCAGGACCAGCAGCAACAGCTACAGCTGCAGCAGCAGGCTCAATACCATACTCATCTTTTAATATAGTAGCTAACTCATTTACTTCTTTTACTGTAAGGTTAACTAATTGTTCTGCGAAATCTTTTAAATCTGCCATTTTTCTATCGTTTTAATAAATTTTTAATAATAATATAATTGTAATAAGTGCGTACTTGTTAAGACTATCCTTCTTTTTCAGATAGTGTTTTAATAATTCCAGCTAATGTTCCGCCACTTGATTTAAGTGCTGAAACAACGTTTTTAGCAGGCGATTGTAGTAATCCTATAATCTCTCCTAATAACTCTTCTTTAGACTTGATATCAACTAACATGTCTAATTGATCGTCGCCAATATAAACTGTTTCCTCAATAAATGCTCCTTTTAATAAAGGCTTTTCTGATTTCTTACGGAAAGTTTTAATTAACTTAGCTGGTACATTACCAGTTTCAGAATACATTACAGATGTATTTCCTTTTAATACTGAAGGAAGATCTCCAAACTCTCTGTCTGAAGCTTCCATAGCTTTTGCTAATAATGTATTTTTAACAACTGATAATTTTACGTTTGCTTTAAATGCAGCACGACGTAAATCTGAGGTTGTAGCGGCGTTTAATCCTGAAATATCGGTTAAATAGATATTTCCATTGTTAGCTAATTCTACAGTTAATTCCTCAATTACTTGTGATTTTTCTTGTCTTGTCATAATAAAAGTTTTAACTAATTAACCACCAACTTTAGGATCAACAGCTATACTAGGGCTCATAGTAGAAGACATAAAAATGCTTTTTACATATGTACCTTTTGCAGTTGTTGGTTTAAGTTTAACTAATGTTTGAATTAATTCTTGAGCGTTACCTTCAATTTTATCAGCACTAAATGATGCTTTACCAATTGCAGCATGAACGATACCAGTTTTATCAACTTTAAAGTCAATTTTACCAGCTTTTACTTCAGTAACTGCTTTAGCAACATCCATAGTTACTGTTCCAGTTTTTGGGTTTGGCATTAAACCACGAGGACCTAATACACGTCCTAAAGGACCTAATTTACCCATTACACTAGGCATAGTAATAATAACGTCAACATCTGTCCAACCATTCTTGATTTTCTCGAGATATTCATCTAATCCTACATAATCAGCTCCAGCTTCTTTAGCTTCTGCTTCTTTATCAGGAGTTACTAATGCTAAAACTTTCATGTCTTTACCAGTTCCGTGAGGTAATGAAACTACACCTCTCACCATCTGGTTAGCTTTACGTGGGTCTACACCTAAACGTATTGCTAAATCTACAGAGGCATCAAACTTGGTATTAGTAATTTCTTTTACTAATGCCGATGCTTCATTTAAAGAATATACTTTACCTTTTTCTATTTTCGCTAAAGCTTCTTTTTGCTTTTTTGTTAATCTTGCCATTTTATAATGTCTTTATTAGATTACGATGGGAATTGCCCAGTTACGGTTATACCCATTGATCTTGCTGTACCAGCAACCATTTTCATAGCAGATTCAACAGTAAATGCATTTAAATCTACCATTTTGTCTTCTGCAATAGTTTTAATCTGATCCCAAGATACTTTAGCTACTTTTTTTCGGTTTGGCTCTCCTGAACCTTTTTTAATTTTGCTCGCTTCTAATAATTGTACCGCTGCAGGAGGAGTCTTGATTACAAAGTCAAATGATTTGTCTTTATAAACAGTAATCACTACTGGTAACACTTTACCTGGTTTATCCTGTGTTCTCGCATTAAATTGCTTACAGAATTCCATAATGTTAACTCCAGCAGCTCCTAAAGCGGGTCCAACCGGTGGCGACGGATTCGCAGCACCTCCCCGAACTTGTAACTTAACTACTTTGCCAATTTCTTTTGCCATTTTTAATAATTTAGTTTGATATACTTCTAAATTTGGAAGCCTAGTAATATATCATTTATATAGTGTAACAATTATTATACTTTTTCAACTTGCATATAGCTTAGCTCTAATGGTGTTTTTCTTCCAAAAATCTTTACCATTACTTCTAGCTTACGCTTTTCTTCATTTATTTTTTCAATAGTACCATCAAATCCATTAAACGGACCATCAATAACTTTTACAGTTTCACCTTTAGTAAAAGGTATCGCTACATTAGCACTTTCTTCTACAGATAATTCATCAACTTTACCTAACATTCTGTTTACTTCAGATTGTCTTAATGGTACAGGGTCTCCACCTTTTGTTTCCCCTAAAAACCCAATTACATTTGTAACCGATCTTATGATATGAGGAACTTCACCAGTTAGATTTGCTTGTATCATGATATATCCAGGAAAAAACGTTTTTTCTTTCTGAATTTTCTTTCCGTTACGGATTTGTATCACCTTTTCTGTTGGAACAAGAACCTGATCAACATAATCTTGTAAACCTAAACGAGCAATTTCATTCTCGATATACGTTTTGATTTTGTTTTCTTGACCACTTACGGCTCGAACAACATACCATTTTTTTTCACTTACTTCAGACATAAATTCTTCTTTTAACCGTTAATCCATTGAAAGTAAGTTGCTATAACTTTACTGAATACTGTATCTACACCCCAAATAGCAAGGGAAAATATAATTGAAAATACAGCAACTAAAACTGTTAAACTTTGTGCTTCTGCCCATGTTGGCCAAGACACATTATTTTTTAGTTCTCCGAATGATTCTTTTATATAATTTACAATTCCAGCCATGTTCTTATTTTTTATTCCAATTTGAAATGATACTCAAATTACTATTGCACGGGTTGAGAGACTCGAACTCCCGACACCTGGTTTTGGAGACCAGTGCTCTACCAACTGAGCTAAACCCGTAAATATAAGGGAAGGTATTCCGAAAAAAACGGAATACCTTAACTTAATATTTATTTAAACTGTATTAGTCTAATATCTCAGTTACCTGACCTGCACCAACTGTTCTACCTCCTTCACGGATAGCGAAACGTAAACCTACGTTCATTGCAATTGGTTGAATTAACTCAACAGTAATAGTTAAGTTATCTCCAGGCATAACCATTTCAACTCCATCAGGTAAAGCAATGTTACCAGTTACGTCAGTTGTACGTACGTAGAACTGTGGACGGTAGTTATTATGGAATGGAGTATGACGTCCACCTTCTTCTTTTTTAAGGATATAAACCTCAGCTTTGAATTTAGCATGTGGTGTTACTGAACCTGGTTTAGTAATAACCATACCTCTTGAGATTTGAGATTTCTCAATACCTCTTAATAAGATACCGGCATTATCACCAGCCTCACCTCTATCTAATATTTGACGGAACATTTCGATACCAGTAATAGTAGAAGTTAATTTCTCTGCACCCATACCAATAATTTCTACAGGATCTCCAGTATTAGCAACACCAGTCTCAATACGACCAGTTGCTACAGTACCACGACCAGTAATAGAAAATACATCTTCGATAGGCATTAAGAAAGGCTTATCCATATCACGAACTGGCTCTTCAATCCACTCATCACAAGCTTTCATTAATTCTAAAACTGTATCAACCCACTTTTGCTCACCATTAAGTGCACCTAAAGCAGAACCTGAAATTACAGGACCGTTATCTCCATCATATTCATAGAAGTTTAATAAATCTCTAACTTCCATGTCTACTAATTCTAATAACTCTTCATCATCAACCATATCTACTTTGTTTAAGAAAACAACGATACGTGGAATTCCTACTTGACGACCTAATAAGATGTGCTCACGAGTTTGTGGCATAGGACCATCAGTTGCAGCAACAACTAAAATAGCACCATCCATTTGTGCAGCACCAGTTACCATGTTCTTTACGTAATCCGCGTGACCTGGACAGTCAACGTGAGCATAGTGACGATTTGCTGTTTGATATTCAACGTGAGAAGTATTAATTGTTATACCTCTTTCTTTTTCTTCTGGAGCATTATCAATTTGATCAAATGATCTTGCTTCTGAGTAACCTGCATCAGCTAATACTTTAGTAATAGCAGCAGTTAAAGTTGTTTTACCGTGATCTACGTGTCCAATTGTACCAATATTTAAATGTGGTTTTGAACGATCGAAAGTTGCCTTTGCCATGTTTTTTAAATAATTTTAATCTTAGTTATATAATAATATTAGTGTATTCTAAATTTCTCTAAAAATAGAGCCAATGACGAGATTTGAACTCGTGACCTCTTCCTTACCAAGGAAACGCTCTACCCCTGAGCTACACCGGCGTAAAGTTTTTATTTCCTATTCTCTCAAAACCAATCTTTTTCAAGATTTAAGCTAATATGAAAGAAGAGATTCCTGCCTTCGCAGGAATTTTAGAGCGGGAGACCGGGTTCGAACCGGCGACATTCAGCTTGGAAGGCTGACGCTCTACCAACTGAGCTACTCCCGCAATTTTTTGATAAATGCTTATTTATCAGGTTTTCAAAATATACAAAAAACTAAAAAAGTTGTGGGGAGAGCAGGATTCGAACCTGCGAAGACGTAGTCAGCAGATTTACAGTCTGCCCTCGTTGGCCGCTTGAGTATCTCCCCAATTTACTTATTTCATTTTTTTTTAAGAACTTGAGCCG
This sequence comes from Algibacter luteus, assembly GCF_030344935.1. Taxonomy (NCBI): domain Bacteria; kingdom Pseudomonadati; phylum Bacteroidota; class Flavobacteriia; order Flavobacteriales; family Flavobacteriaceae; genus Algibacter; species Algibacter luteus. Next base: position 2,996,307 of record NZ_CP128313.1, read on the forward strand.
ATGGAGGGACTCGAACCCACGACCTGCTGATTACAAATCAGCTGCTCTAGCCAGCTGAGCTACATCGGCGTTTTTTATACTTTTGGCGCATAAAAAAAGCCCGTTATTTCTAACGGACTGCAAATGTATAGATTTTTTATTTTATTCAAAACATTTTTTGAGAATTTTTATTATAAATGTGCTCTTAATTTCTCTTTTCTCTTTTTTAATTGTCTTTCTAACGATGCAACTGCCATATCTGTACCTTCTTCAAAGGATTTACATTGCTTTTTAACTACCAAGCTATCTCCTGGAACACTAACTCTTGCTTCAAAAATTTTATTTTGTTTATCACTTGTGTTTTCAACTTTTAAAAAAACATCAGATTTAATAACTTTATCGTAAAACAAATCTAATTTATCCATTCGTTTTTGAATAAAATCAATCAATTTTTGGTCTGCATTAAAATTTACTGATTGGGTGTTTACTTTCATCTGTTTACTTTTTTGGTTAGACTTTATTACAACTACTATTTTTTACTTCTTGGATGTGCATCAATATGCACTTTTTTTAATTCTGCAATACTATTATGTGTATAAACTTGTGTTGCAGCTAAACTTGAATGTCCTAAAAGCTCCTTAACAGCATTTAAATCGGCACCTTGGTTTAACAAATGTGTAGCGAAGGAGTGCCTCAAAATATGTGGACTCTTCTTTACCTTTGAAGATGCCTTACTAAAATACTCATTTATTATTCTGTAGACAAGTGTTTCATATATTTTAACGCCTTTTTTCGTCAAAAAAAGATATTCCTTATCAACAATCTTATCCAATTGTAATCTTGCTTCTAAGTATTTAATAGCTGTTTGATGCACTGATTTTATTAACGGTATAATACGTTCTTTATTTCTTTTACCTAATACTTTTAACGTATTTTTATGTAAATCTAAGCTCGATAATTTAAGCTCAACCAATTCAATTCTTCTTATACCAGTAGAATAAAAAAGTTCAATTATAAATTTATCTCTTAACCCCTCAAAATCATCGGCAAAATTTAAGTCGTTTAAAACGTCTTTAATTTCTTCTTCAGAAAAAGGTACCTGAATTTTTTTACTTGTTTTTAATGCTTTGTGTTTTGCTAACGGGTTTAACTTAATATCGCCTGTTTTTAAAAGAAATTTATAATATGAATTTAAAGCTGATATTTTTCTATTAATTGTACGGTTAGAAAGTTGATTTTCTACAAGGATTACAATCCAGCTTCGAATTTGCGAATAATTAACTTGATTTATAGAAGCAGTATTGAATTCAACTTTTATGAATTCTGAGAAATCATTCAAATCATTTTGATAAGCTTTAACAGTAAGCTTCGAATAGTTTTTTTCTAATAAGAGGTAATCCAGAAAAGATTTAAAAGGCATCTTAAATATGTTAAAGATTTAAAGTTAGAAGTTATTAGTCAAAACGACAAGTTTAATTTCTTTAATGTAGTTATTCCACAATTATCAAAACAAAAAAATCCCGCAAAATGCGGGATTTTTATATTCTTAATAAATCAAATCATTTAAGATTAGATGTTTTCTGCATCTCTTAATGATTGAATGTATTGTGCTTTTTGAACTTGAGCTCTACGAGCTACTGAAGGCTTTGTAAACTGCTTACGTTCTTGCAACTGATTTTTAATAGTTGTTCTAACAAACTTACGCTTGTAACGCTTTAACGCTCTATCTATATTTTCTCCTTCTTTAACTGGAATTATTAACATAGTGTCTTAACCTCCTCTCTTTTAGAAATTTCTGGCTGCAAATATAAAACTATTTTGGAATTACAAAAACACCTTTTAAAGTTTTTTTTAATTTAAGGATGTAATACTTTTCAAGTATTGTTTTAGCTAATTGTGATACAATTTTCGCTAAAAAATGACTAATCAATTTAGTACTTGGGCGATATTCCTTTTTGTCAATTATTATTTTAGCTAATTGAGATACAATTTTCGCCAAAATAATATAAGTTATTTAGTTGCTGGTCGATATTCTTTTTTATCTATTATTATTTTAGCGATAATCTCTCTTAAGATTTCTGAAGTACCACCACCAATTGGTCCTAGTCTGCTATCTCTTAACAATCGAGCCATTGGGTATTCTTCCATATAACCATATCCTCCTAAAAACTGTAAGCATTGATAAATAACCTCATCGGCCATTTTTGTAGACTTTAATTTAGACATTGTTGCTTCTTTTACAACATATTCGCCTTTATCTAATCTTGCAGCAACATTATAATTGAAAACTTTACAGATTTCCATTTCGGTATAAAAATCAGCAATACTATGTCTAAGTGCTTGAAACTTATTGATTGTTTTTCCAAAAGCTTGACGCTCACTCATATATTTTAAAGCATATTCAAGCGCATACTCTGCGCGGGCATGAGCATTAACACCCATGATTAGACGTTCCAATGAAAAATGCTCCATAATATAAGAGAAACCTTTATTCTCTTCGCCTAAACGATTTGTAATTGGAATTTTAACATTATCAAAAGCAATTTCGCCAGTATCAGAAGCGTTCCAACCTAATTTTTTTAGTTTGGTTGCCGATACACCTTCCATTTTTCTGTCTAAAACAAATATGCTTATACCTTTATTACCAAGTTCTGGATTTGTTTTTGCAGCAACCACTAAATAATCACTACTCACCCCATTAGTAATAAATGTTTTCGAACCATTAATAATATAGTGGTCATCTTTTTTTACTGCTGTTGTACGCATACCTGCTACATCACTTCCTCCAAAGGGTTCAGTAATACAAAGACATCCAATTTTATCTCCAGTTATACTTGGAGCTAAATATTTTTCTTTTATAGCCTCATCGCCTTCAGCATTTAAATGCGTCATAGCTAAATAGGCATGTGCCCAAATTGCTGCTGCGAAACCGCCAGAATTTATTTTTTGAAGTTCTTCAAGAAGAATAACAGTATAGAATAAATCTAAATTCATTCCACCATATGCTTCTGGATAATTGATACCGAAGAAACCCATGTCTCCAAATTTTTTCCAAATAAACCGGTCGATAGATCCAGTTTCTTCCCATTTTTCAATATGCGGTACAACCTCTTTCTGTAAAAAGTCTTGAATACTTTTTCTAAAAAGCTGATGTTCTTCAGTGAAGTACATGTTATTCATTTATTTTTCTTTTTCGAAGTGCAAATATAATTCAATTATCTTTATTTTATTTAAAGGGAAGTCTTTTACTTTAGTTAATTCCTCAATTGAATTGAAACCCTGTCTTAATTTTCGTTGCTCAATAATATTATAGGCTAATTCGTAATCTATATGAGGAACCTTTACTAATTCATTACTTGAAGCCTTATTTACGTTTATTTTATTAACTGAATTTGGTGTTTTAACAGTAAATTGATTTGTAATTTTTTCAATTAATTCTGGTGTAAGACCATAGACATCTTCGAGTTGAACATCTGCAATAAAACCACCTTTTAATTTATTTCGATATTTAATAATACGTTCTGAAAAGGTTTTGCCTATACCATTAATATTTTGAAGGTCTTGTGCTGTTGCTGTATTCAAATCTTGTTTTTGTGCATATGTCTTAGGTTTATTATTCGAAGATGTTGGAAACCGTACTTTTGAAGGTTTAGAACTTGTAACCCATTCTGGAAATTTAAAATACACAGAAAGTGCTGCCAACAGTGAATCTGATACTTGGGTAACTTCTTGAAATTGTTCAGCAGAATTTATCCATTTATTTTGATTTCTAAACCTTAATAATCTATCAATTTCTTCATTAGTCATTCCTAATGAAGCGCCTTTAAAATCGGTTAAATAATTAGGGTTAAATGGAAATATTTTAGGTGTTCTTTCTTGTAACTCAATTATTTTCAAAGAATCAATTTCTTTAATGAAATCTGAAAGTTGTTGTTCATCAACTGAAACTTCTTCCGAAGTAAAATCGACAAAAAAGTAAATACATTGAAAGGTAATTATGAGGATTAACAATAAAAAAATCCCATTACGTTGTTGTTTAGTAAACGTGAAATGGGATTTCATTTGTTATAGTCTTTGTTTATTTAGTTATCTATTGCTTCCTTTTTAAGGTTAATAGCATCAAGATAGCGCTTTAATTGTCGCTTAACAACTGGGAACAACAGGAACAGACCAACCATGTTCGGGAAAATCATGGCAAAAATCATGGCATCTGAGAACGACCAAATAGAGTTCATACTTGCCGCTGCACCAATTACTACGAAAGTTAAAAATAAAAGTTTATAGATTAAATCGGCTGTTTTACCTCTACCGAAAAGAAATTTCCAAGATTGTAAGCCATAGTAAGACCAAGAAATCATTGTTGAAACCGCAAATAAAACTACGGCAATGGTTAAAAACACATTTGAATATGGAATATATTGTGCAAATGCTTTAGATGTAATTCCTGCGCCTTCAAAAGGCATACCGTCAATAAAAACAACTCCAGATCCATCGCCACCGTATTCGAAGAATCCTCCAAAGTTAAATATAACAATTACTAAAGCTGTCATGGTACAAATTACCACTGTATCAATAAACGGCTCTAGTAAAGCCACTAAACCTTCACTCGCTGAGTATTTTGTTCTTACTGCAGAATGAGCAATAGATGCTGAACCTGCACCTGCTTCGTTCGAAAAGGCAGCACGTTGAAATCCTACCAACAATACTCCAATTAACGAACCTACTCCAAAAGCTGTTGGACTAAAAGCTTCTTCAACTATTAGACCAATTGCATCATCAATTAAGCTAAAATTACTTAGGATAATATAAACACATGCAACTATATACATTAAGGCCATGAAAGGCACTACTTTTTCGGTTACCGATGCAATACGTTTAATTCCACCAATGATAATTACCCCAACCAAAACAGCCAACACCAAACCAACAATGGCTCCTGCCGCTGTACTTTCCCATTCGAAAAGTTCTTTTATCACGATAGTGGCTTGATTAGATTGTGCCGCATTACCTCCACCAAAAGAACCTCCTATACAGAAAACAGCAAATATTCCTGCTGCTATTTTACCAAAAGTTTTAAATCCTTTGGCTTTAAGACCTTTACTTATATAATACATAGGGCCACCGTATACTGTTCCATCTTCACCAACATCTCTGTATTGCACACCTAAAGTACACTCCACAAACTTTGTAGACATTCCTAATAAACCACAAACAATCATCCAGAATGTTGCGCCTGGTCCTCCTAGAGCAATTGCCAATGCCACACCAGCAATATTACCATTACCTACAGTTCCGGAAACTGCTGTTGCTAAAGCTTGAAAATGCGAAACTTCACCTTCAGAACTTTCATCTCTTATGGTATCAACAATATCGCCATCAATGGCTAAATCGGTTTTAAGATTCTCAATATGTTCCTCGATATCTACATTTGAGAGGTCTTGACCCTGTGCAATACCATCTTCTCCATAAAGTTCTTTAGCACCATGTTTTTCAATATCTTCATACTTCCCTCTTACCGTATTAATAGCTGTCCAGAAATATCTAACATTTGGAAACCCAAAATAAATTGTAAAAAACAATGCACTACCAACTAATAATAATAATACAAATGGAATTGTATAAACCCCATCATCGTAAATTGGAAAGAAAATTACATCTGTAAAAAATTGAGCTACGGGAGCAAATGCTTGATCTATTTTTTGGTCTAAACCTATTTCGGAAGTTTCTTGAGCAAATATTAAAAATGGAAATATTAAAGTGAGCACTGAAAGAAGATATTTCTTCATTGGAAAATTATGTTAGTTAGTTTTTATTGAAAGATTCTTATTAAAAGGTAGCAAGATGCTAAAAAAAAATCATTTTTTAAAACAATGGTTGTTAAAATAGCATAATCGTTAATCGATATCGTACTCTGTATTTAAGGCTTCAATTTGTTCTGGACGACCTAGAACGATAATTTTCGAATGTCTTGCCAATTTTAATTCTGCCCCAGGATTTACAATATATTCACCATTTTCATCTTTATAGCCTATTACGGTGCATCCGGTTTTTTTTCTTAGATCCAAATCCTTAATAGTTTTAGGTGTTTTTGAATTATAAAATTTTTCAACAGCAACTTCTTCAATATTGATATCAGACTTACCAACTATTGATAGATTATCAATAAACTCCATTAAACCAGGGACAACAACTAATGATGCCATATGATCGCCTCCAATTTTATCTGGTAAAATAACATTATTGGCTCCCGCGAACTTTAACTTATCATAAGATGATTCGTTTGAAGCACGACTAATTATATTTATTTTTTTATTCAGTTGTCTTGTTGAAAGAACCACAAATAAATTATCGGCATCGTTTGGTAGTGCCGAAATAAAACAGGAAGCTCTATCAACTCCTGCTTGAATTAAGGTTTCATCTTCATTAGCATTTCCAATGACATAGGGAACTTCATCCAATTTTAAACGGTCTTCTAATTCTTTATTCTTTTCAACTACAACAAACTGTTTATTGTATGCCATGAGCTTTCTTGCTGCTTGCTTACCGTTTCTTCCGTAGCCACAAATTACAATGTGATTCTTGAAATTATCAATATCCTTTTGCATCTTTTTTTGTTTTAATTCGTCTAGGTCATTTTTACTTAAAATGTATTCTGTAATTATAGATAAAGCATAACCTACTATAACTACACTCGCTAAAATTAAAAATATGGTAAATATTTTAGATTGATCATCCAATGGCACCACTTCTCCAAAACCCACCGTGGTCATGGTTATAACGGTCATATACAAAGCATCGATCCAGGTGTAACCAGAAATCATTTTATAACCAGTAACTCCAATAAGTAATAGTGCAGCCAATAACAAAACGGCTGTATATATTTTTGTTCTAAAAAACTGTACAAGTTGGTTCATAAATCAAAAACCGATGAGCGTTTTGTATAAACTAAATCTTTAATACGCATCCAAAATGCTAAAAACAAATAAAGTGCAAAACCAAAACCAAGAGTAACGAAAGTTAAATACATGAATGATGTTCTTACCACTTTAGCTCTTATCCCAAGCCTCTCTGCAATACGTTGGCACACGTAATAACCATGTTTTTGGAAAAATAATAGAGGTTTATAAATATTATTCATGCTGCAATTTAACTATAAATTTAATATTAGTTATTTAAATAATCTTACAATTTAAAGTGATTGTGAATTTATTCATTTTTATCTGTTTTATTAAGCATTCGCTGAAATAAGAGAATTCCCAATAGCACATTGTAAACATTTGTTTTTATCGCAATACTCTGATTTAAGTTGTATGAGTGCTTGTGAATGTAATGACGAATTTGAAACCTTTTTCAAATTGTTAAACGCTTTAATTATGTTGTTTTTTTCTGAAGTAATGGAAGTTGCTAGTTTTATTATTTCATTATCTATTACTTCTCCTTTTTGCTTGGAATAACTGAACTTTAAAGGCAGAATTGTATTGATTAATAATAAATCTACAAATGACTTTGTAAGTGTTTTTTTTATAGTTTTTGACTTTTTTTGAAACGTATAATGAGATTCCCAAAACTTAGAAGTTGATACCTTAAACAACTCATAAAATTCTTCCAGTTTTTTTATCTCGATGATTTTTGAAAATAAATTTTGATTTGTACCATATAAACTTGCCAGTTGAGATAACCTTATGGTTGGGAAATTAGGCGGTCTTAATCTAAAAAACTGTAGCGGCAGCACTTGAGTATTATTTAGATTAAATTTTAGCTTTAGAAATTCATATTCTTTTTTTAAACTTAGATGGTAGGCATCTTCTACATCTTTTTCAAGTAAACCCGATTGTCCAAGTAACAATGCTTCTAAAACTAGAGGAGTATTTCGTGTTTTTCTAATAATTGAAAAATCGATGGATTGGGCTAAACTAAAAAATGACTCACCATTGACTTTTAATCCGAAATTTCTAGTCAACATTTTAAACAAAACAGCTTCCCAATCGTTTTTTGATGCTGCTAAAAGCGTTTCAATGTTTTTAGATTTTCGTTCTAACCGTTCAAAGTATAGACGCTCAAGCCAATTATCTAGAATAAAACCATCTACTATTGCAAAATCGTTTTCACAATTAATCCATTTGTTTTGTTTCGCAAATAACCTTTCATAATTGTGCAATAAACCAACATCAACAATATTTTTGAGCTCTAAAGTAGGTATAACGCTATTGTCTTTCCTAAAAACTTCAGTGTCATCTTCCCAAACCACATGTAAAATGACATTATCATAGGCTTTATCTTGTTCATGATTATGCAAAAACCAATCAGAAGATTTGATATGAATTTCAACATTTCCAGCCCAAAGCTGATTTCCAATTTTAAGTTGAGCATTAAAAAAATCTGGACCTGAATTATAGTTATGCTGTCCCACGGAATTTATCATGACAGGCTCTCCGTTAACAGTTTTTAAATTATTTACTCCTATTTTTTTATGTTTCCAGATGTAATGTAGGAAGTCTTCTCGCATGCATCTAAAATAGAAAATATTCCGCTTTTTTATTTGATGTTGTTGAAATTTAAAAGAAATTTGAATTATGGAAGAACTCACACTTACAACACCTGCACTTTTATTCTCTGCTATTTCCTTGATAATGCTGGCTTACACCAATAGGTTTATAGCTTATGCTGCTATAATAAGAAACTTACATGACAAATATTTACAACAGAAAGACGAGCGATTAATAAAACAAATAAAAAACTTAAAACAGCGGCTATACTTGACTCAAGCTATGCAAATAACTGGTATAAGCAGCTTGTTACTTTGTGTACTCACCATGTTTTTAATTTATGTAGAACAACCTATTGTTGCTATTTGGGTTTTTGGTGCAGCTCTAATTTTATTAATTATTTCTTTAGCACTTTTAATCAAAGAAATTAAAATCTCTGTTAAGGCTTTAGAGCATCATATTAGCGATATTGAAAATAGCTAATCTTCATTAGTATTTACAGCTTCATACGATGTTGGCTTTTGATACTTTTGAAACGGTTGTTTCAGTAAATCTTTAATATTGCTGTTTTCTTCTTCATTAGGAAACACATCAACGCCATAAATTATTTTATCTGGATCTAATTCCATGTATGTTCCAAGTAGTCTATCCCATACCGAAAAAATATTTCCGTAGTTAGAATCTGTATATGGCATTTTATAATGATGGTGCACTTTATGCATGTTAGGAGATACTAACACATAACTTAACCATTTATCAACCTTTCTTGGAAGTTTAATATTGGAATGACTGAATTGTGTGGCGACAATAGACATAGATTGATATAACATGACTATCCCAATAGGCGCTCCAATCGCAAAAACACCTAATAAAGTAAACAAATAACGAATAACACTCTCAATAGGATGATGTCTGTTTGCTGTTGTAGCATCCACCTTATGGTCGGAATGATGAACCAAATGCACCATCCACAATGGTGGTACTTTATGCTCAATTAAATGCGGTAAATAAGCTCCAAAAAAATCCATTAAGAAGACACCTAATAATACATACAACCAAAGCGACATTTCTGGCAGCCAATTTAAAATTCCGAAATTATTAGTCATTACCCAATCGGCAGAATATAATAACAAAAATGCCATAGGAAGATTTACAGCAATTGTTGTAATAGTGAAAAATATATTAGGTACTGCATGTTTCCACTTTTTGTAATTGAAATTTACTAAAGGCATTGCACCTTCTAAAATCCAGAAAAAGGTTAAACCTGCCACAATAATAATCCCTCTATGTAACGGTGGTATGGTCTCGAAATAGTTTAAAATAGTTTCCAAAAGTTTAAATTTTTGTTTTAAAGATACTATTTTATTCTCTTTTTCATGTCCTCAACTATGTTATAAGCTGCAGGACATATTGCCACATTTTTTAAAGTAAGGTTTGAAATTTGCTGAAACTTTTTTCTATCTGTATGCGGAAATTCTTTGCATGCTTTTGGTCTAACCTCATAAATAGAACAGTAATTGTCTGGCCCTAAAAACGTACAAGGTACACTTTGCAAAACATAGTCGTTATCTTCATCGATTCGTAAAAATTCGGCGATAAATTGCTGAGTTTTCATTCTAAAATGTTTCGCAATTCTATCCACATCTTTATCTGTAAACAATGGACCTGTAGTTTTACAACAGTTGGCACACTCCAAACAATCGGTTCGTTTAAACTCCTCTTCATGCAATTCTTGCATAAGATAATCCAAATCTTTTGGCGGTTTCTTTTTTAACTTCGCGAAGAACTTTTTGTTTTCGTTATGTTTATCTTTGGCGAGCTTTGAAAGATTATTAATTAGGTCTTGCATGGTGTAAAATTAGACAATTTGTTTTATTAGACTCTTAAATGGGTTTTATTTTTAACGCATTTAATACCTTTTAATTTTTAAAATGAAAGACCTTTTTGGGAACGCTTTATTAGACTATCAAAATGGAAATTATTCCGAAGATATTATAACTTCAACGCATATTTCTGATGAAGATGTGTTACCTCTTCCCTATTTGTTTCGAGAATATAAAGACATGCCTAAAATAGAGCAGAAAGCTTTAAAACTTTGCAAAGGTGACATTTTAGATGTTGGATGCGGATCAGGAAGCCATAGCTTGTATTTGCAAAGCAAAGGCTATAAAGTTAAAGTTATTGATATTTCTAAAGGTGCTATTGAAGTTTCAAAACAACGCGGTGTATTGCATGCTGAAGTTTTAAATATTTTGGATGAGACCGAGACGTTTGATACCATTTTATTGTTAATGAATGGCACTGGTATTTTTCAAGAACTGACCCAAGTTTCAAAATACTTATCGCAGTTAAAAACACTTTTGAATCCTGGTGGACAGATTTTAATTGACTCATCGGATATAAAATATATGTATGAAGATGAAGATGGCGGGTTTTGGATGGATATGAATGCTGGTTACTACGGTGAGCTTGATTATTTTTTGAGCTATAAAGGTGAAAAAGAATCACCAATGAAGTGGTTGTATTTAGATTTTGAAACTTTAAAATTGGCCTGTGAAACTGTTGGACTTACATGTGAAATGTCTATGGAAGGAGAACATTTTGATTATTTGGCGCGTATTACAATCTAATTTTAATCTCTTATGAAAGTGCGCTGAGACTTTCCTTTACCGTAAACAAAGTTTGTTTGATTTAACACCGTAATCTTTTCGGTCATTTGATAATACAGACTTTGAATTTCGATATAATAATTTCCTTGTTTTAATACAATTGTGAAGTTTTCATGATCGTTGATAATGATTTCATTTTCTGTAGTTTTTTCGGCTTTTGGTGGTAAATTCATTTCTGGGAGCACCTCAATAAAACCTTTATGGTTTGAAATACTAAACCTGTAAACAACGTTTTTAGTATCGTTTTTTAATTTCCAATCGCCTTCAATTAGTGATTCTACATCATCCACAGATTTGCAGCTTTTCAGATTTTGAGAAAACGCATTTAATGCCGAAAATAAAATGATAAAAAGAAAAACTTTCTGCATGTGTTATTTAATTGAAATAAATATAGCCATAATTAAGCAATGCACATTGGGTTTATACATTTTCTGGCTGATACGCCCGCGTTAGGGATTGCAATGAAAATCCTTTTGTGAGGCACGAGCAAAAGATTGTAATGAAAAGCCCGACCCGACAGGGTAACGCCCAAATTATTTTTAAGGAGATCCTGAAACGAGATTTGGGTAACACAAGTGTTAAAAATCAAACTTATAAGTAGCTCCTGCTAAAAACTGAATGCTCTGTACAGGGAAATTTTGCCATTTTTGATAAGCCTCATTAGCTATATTGTTGGCTTTGGCAAATACCGAAAGCTGATTGTTTATGTGATAGCCAAGGTGCGCATTCGCATCGAAATAACTATCTAGAACCACCGTAAATGGCGTAGTAATTGTCATGCCGTCGTTTAAGAAAAACTGGTCTTTACGCTCGCCAATATAGAATAAATTTGTGCCTGCAAACCAATGTTCGTTTATCTGATAATCTAAAAAGAGTGAACCTTTTATGTCTGGTAAATTCCACGCTTCGGTTTCATTATCTGAGTTATAAGAGAAATATTCCGCTTTTATGCCCAGTTTAAAATTTCGGTTAACATCTACATTTATTTCGCCTGCAACTCCAAAGGTTTCAATATCGTCGTAAACGATGCCAAATGAGTTACCATAGGTATAGTCTTCGTTTGTTAAAGTGATTTCGTTGTTTCTAAAAAGAGCTTTGTTTCTATCGGCAATGTAACGACCGCTAATATTATAGCTCATATTGCTCGATAATTTCCCTTTTAAACCTACAAATGCGTTGTACAATTGATCTGTTGGCTGGATGAATAAGGTTGGCGAAACGAAGGGATTTTCGTTTGCAAATCCGTGATATGAATTCTGAATTAAATCGCCCTTTAAGCCGCCGTAAGCTATTAAAACATCGTTTACTAATCTGTAGGTTGCCGTAATATTTGGATACACATAAAAATTGTTATCGCCTGATTCTTTATCGTTTAAATAGAATAAAGACACGCCTAAATCTAAAGTTAAATCGTCTTGTTTTAGTTGATATGTTGGTGATAACCCTACTTGAAAGTTACCGTAATTGAGCTCGTTGGTATCTTCATAATTTCTATCGAAAGTTCCACCTAAATAGTCAATTTTTAAATCGGTTGAAATTTCTACATCGTTAATAGGTACATCGACTTTAGCTTTTACGGTAAATCTATTTTCTCCTGAGCCCTGATTGTCTCCAAAGCGTCTGAAAAAGAAACTTCCGGAATTAATGTAAGTGTCTTCAAATGAAATATCGCCACCAAAATGGGCATCGAAAAACGCATGATCTACTTCAATATTGTTGGCTTGTGCTTGCGCTATTTGAGATTCTGGAACACCATACCAATTGTATATTTGATGCTGAAAACCGCCTTCAACATTCCAAGCTAAATCTTTTAATCGGCTGGAATAGTTTAAATTTAATTTTGAATTTGAAAAATTATCGTTGAATGATATGCCTTCAATTCCGCCCGCAGATGAATGATGGCTTACATAACCACCAACGCTTTCATTTCTATTTATCGCGTGATTTAAATAAACTTCACCCAAAATAGTCGTGTAAGTTCCAACGCCTAAAGTAGCATAATTATCAAATAATTTTACCGGGGCGCGTTTTTCTACAACCGCCGCTTTTCCTTTTGCCGGTGTAAAGGTTGATGCAACAGGAAACGAAAATATATTGTATTTGATGTCTTTTTTGGTTTCGGTAGTTTCATCGTTTAATGATGGTACCTCTTTAACCTTAAAAGCATCTGAAATTGATGGTGTATATGGCTTTACTACATCAATTACACCAGTGTTAATAGTGTCGTTTTGTGTTCTTTGTGAAAACCCTAGGGTTATGCTAAATAAAAGAATACCAGTGAAAATATATTTTATTTGCTTACGCATATTTGATATGTTTTGATTAACGATTGACGATTTTTGATTTATGTATTAGGTTTTTGCTGCACTCAACCAGACTATTTAATCTTCTGGTGAAATAGATGCGTTTGTTTTGGCTTCTTCCCTTTTGATTTTATTCAGTTCTGTCTTGGCTTCGGAAACGACATCATCAAACTCTGGGAAATTTTGAATGACACTTTCTAAAATATAAGTAGCCTGAAAAGCATCTTTTAAAGCATAATAATTTTTAGCCATAAGCACCAAGCCTTTGGCGCTATAATATTTATATCCTGAAAAATCTTTTGCTAATTTTTGAACGGAACTATTTGAAGCTTCAAACCTACCTTCTTTATTCTTAAAATATGCATTAAAATACAAAGCTTCTGCTGCGGTTTCTCCAGTAGCCACGCGCTCAACATTCGCATATGCCGATTTTGCTCTGTCTTCATTTCCTGTTTTCATCGCAGAACGTGCAATTATAATATGTGCATCGCTTTTAATTTTGTTATCAATTTTAGAGCTTCCTAAAACTTTTTCAGCATAGGAAACCGCATTGGTATAATCTTCTAATTGATAATGGGCTTTCATTAAATTGGATTGAGCAAAAACAATATTCTGTGGATAATTAGCTTCAGCTTCCAAACGCTTTAACAAGGGAATTGCTTTGTTCCAACTTTTACGCTCTAAATAAAACTGCGATAATCGCGATAAGGCTTCTTCTGTAAATTCGCTCTGACTTGCATCTACCACATATTTATAATGAGGTGCTGCATTTTCCAATAAGTTGGTTTTGTAATATAATTGCGCCACATAAAAATGTGCTTGTAATGCATGTAAGCCATTCGGAAACTGATTTAAATAGCCATTAAATTGCTTTATGGCTTTTTCAGTATTGTTATCTAAATATTGTTTTTCGGCTGCTTCATAGGTGGCATTATCTAAATCGGCATCTGTAACCTCAACATAATCCAATTGCTTTACCCAACGGGCATATTCATCTACTCGACCTAAATCAATATAAATTAATCGTGCCGTAGAAACCGCTTGAACCGCTTCGGGTGTTCCTGGATAATCGCCAGCTACTTTTTTAAATTTTGTTAAAGCTTGCTCGTTATCACTACCATTATAATAAACCAACCCTTGTCGCAACAATGCTTTCGGCACGAAAGAACTCATACGGTATTCACTACTTAATTGATCATAAGCTTTCATCGCTTTATTTACTTCATTGGCCTTTACATACGAATTTCCGAGTTCGTAAAGTGCGTCGTCTCTAAGTTTTGAGTCAGGATACTCGACAATAAAATCTTCTAAGCCTTTTATTTTATTCGAAGTTTGCCCTGTATACCCAACGCTTATTGTTTTTTGAAATGCGGGATAATCTGAATCAATTTCATTTAGTTTGATTGCTTTTTCGTAAGCTGAAACGGCACTTTGGTATTGACTAGACACGAAATAACCATCACCCAAGCGTAAATAAGCATCATTAAGTCTTACTTTGTCGTCCTTTTTATTAGCCACAAATCGATTGAAATACTCGGAAGCTTTTCCATAGTTTTTCAATTTAAAATAAGTATACCCTAAGTTGTAATCTATATTTTCGATTTCAGGAGTAGAAGATGCCTCAGTTTGTTGCTGAAACTGTTTAAAACCTACAAGTGCATCGTCATAATTTGTTAAATTATAATCGGCTTCTGCTTTCCAAAATGTTGCTCTCGAAGTAAAAATAGGATCACGAGGTTCTTTTAATGACGCATCAAAAAGAGATTCGGCTTCTTGATAATTTCCTTCATTATATAATTCTAAACCTCTGTAAAATGCTACTTTTTGATATGCCATTTTATTCTCAAAACTATTTTTGTTTTCGAGTAGTTTTAAGGCTTCTTTATAATTTTTGGAAGTGATATAAGAATCAATTAAAAGTGTTTCAATTTCTTCTTTATAACCCGTATTTGGATATTTTTCTAAATAACCGGCTAACACTTGTGGTGCCGATTGATATGGGTTTCCTATTTCGTAACTAATTTTTGCATAATTTAACCAAGCATCTTCTTGGATTTTTAAATCGAAATTCATTTGTGATGCATTTCTAAACGCATTTAATGCTTCTTGTTTTTTATCTAAATTGATATAGCTTTCACCTAAATGATAATATGCATTTTGGGCAATAGCATCATTCCCTCCAATTATTTTATTAAATTCTGAAATGGCATTTTCATAATCCTTTTGCTTGTAGTAAGCATAACCAAGTTGATAAAAATCGGTATTATTCCACTTTCCTCTTTTGCCTTTATATGCTTTTAAATAAGGAATTGCCGTTTGATACTTTTCTAAATTAAAATAACTCTCGCCTATTATTTTTGAAAGCTCTGAAACTTCATTATCATCGCTAGACGCTAGTCGTGCTTTGGCAAGTTCGATGGCTTTTTCAAATTTTCCGAGTTTAAAATTTAAATCGGCCTGATAGTACGAAAGTTTTTCTTTGTAACGCTCTTGGTCGCTAACTTGATCGAAATACGCATTAGCCTGATCGTAATCATCACCTTCATAAGCCATAAAACCGATATAGTATTTCGCTTGCGAGCCGAATTCTTGTGAGTTTTCCACTTTGCTTAGATACTTTTTAGCATCTTTATATTGTTTTGTAGAAAACGCAGTATATCCATTATTAAAATAGAATTTTTCACGTTCTTTTCTACCTAAAGCATTTTCATCAACTTTATCATACCATTTTCTAGCGTAGGCGTATTTTGAGTTTTCAAAATAATAATCGGCTACATCAACAAATGCCGTATTTCTTTTGGTACTAGTTGGGTATTCTTTTACAAAATCTTCAACCAACTGGTCTGCATTTTGTTGGTTTAATCGCACTGCGCAGTTCGCAATATAATAGGCACAATTAGATTGTAAAATATCTTCTTGCGCGGTCTTCTTTACATTACTGAACATAGTTTGAGCCGCCTGATACTGCTGATTATTATAAAGCGACAATGCTTTTTGATAATCTACCAAACTACTTGTATAGGTTGCAGATTGCTGCGCTATGATTTGAAAACTAAAACTTATTGCAATAACTAATAAACCGATACTTTTCTTAATCATTTTGGACTAATTATTAAATTTAAAATCAAAGATAAATTAATATGAATCTTATAACGTAATAATCGTGCCATAATTATAAACCGAGTTATTAAATGTTAAAACATGCTGAAAATTACAACACAGAATTCAATTGTTTTATCTACAACTATTTTAAAGTTTTGACGTTTATCTTTTACATTCAAGTTTTAAATAATACTTTTACAACAGACAATTAAGAATTCTATTTAATCTATGCCAGATCCTATTTTACAACTTAAAGACGCTTCTATTTTTCAAGGTGATAGCTTAGTGCTTTCAAATGTTAATGTTGAAATTAATAAAGGCGAATTTGTGTATTTAATTGGAAAAACGGGAACCGGAAAAAGTAGTTTTATGAAAACGCTTTATGGCGATTTACCACTTACCGAAGGCGAAGGACATATTGTAGATTTCGATTTAAAAAACCTTAAAGAAAAAGACATTCCTTATCTACGCCGAAAATTAGGCGTGGTATTTCAAGATTTTAAACTGCTAACGGATAGAACTATAAATGATAATTTATTATTTGTTTTAAAAGCGACTGGTTGGAAAGACAAAGATAGAATGAAAACACGTGTTGAAGAAGTTTTAACCAAAGTAGATATGAAAACTAAAGGTTTTAAATTTCCTCACGAACTTTCAGGAGGCGAACAACAACGTGTTGCTATTGCAAGAGCATTGTTAAATAATCCTGAGCTTATACTTGCCGACGAACCTACTGGAAACTTAGACCCGCAAACAAGCGTTGAAGTCATGGAAGTGCTTCAAGACATTAATAAAAATGGCAATACTATATTAATGGCAACTCACGACTATGCTTTGCTTCTTAAATACCCAAGTAAGACTTTGAAATGTGATGAGAATCAGGTATATGAGGTAGTTCAGCGTAAAGGATAATATGTACAATTCTATAAAAAAAGGTCTTAAATCTGTAATTCCGAAGCGCTTCTTAATTAAGAATGAAATGCTTTTTCGGAATATATTTGGTGTTTTCTATAAAGGCAACAATCACGAATGCAATATTTGTAAAAAAAAATTAAGAGCTTTTATTGAATTAGAAAATCAAGATTTACTTTGTCCTTTTTGTGGTAGTTTATCAAGAAACCGAAGGCTTTGGCAATTACTTCATGAAAATGATACATTAAAAGGAAATCTGCTGCATTTTTCACCTTCTAGAAACCTTTATAGAACACTAAAAAAAAACAAAAACATCAATTACTTTAGTAGTGATTTTGAGAATGAATTTCTAGCCGACTATAAATTCGACATCACCAATATCGAACAAAAAGACGCCACTTTTGATACTATTATTTGTTATCATATCTTAGAGCATATTACAAACGACCAAAAAGCTATGAAAGAACTTTACAGAGTACTTAAACCAAACGGTAAAGTTTATATTCAAACACCGTATAAGACAGGTGATATTTATGAAAATGATTCTATAACAACTCCGGAAGAACGTTTTATACATTTTGGACAAGAAGATCACGTAAGAGTTTATTCAATTGAGGGTTTGAAAGACAGATTGGAATCTAATGGTTTTAATGTGAAGCAAATCACATACAGTCAAAATGAAGATGATTTAAAATACGGATTTTTGTCGCCAGAAACAGTATTAATTGCTAACAAATAATGCTTTCAATTTTAATTCCTACATACAATTACAATGTATATCCGCTTGCAAGCCAACTTGAAAAGCAAGCTCTCGATTCTAATATCGCGTTTGAAATTATTTGTATTGATGATGGCTCGAAATCTGCAATCAACGTGGAAAATGAAAAAATCAATAGGCTCAAAAATTCAAAATTCATTGCACAAACAAAAAATGTTGGTTTAAGTAATAATAGAAATGCATTGGCAAGAGAATCGAAATATGAAAACTTGCTATTTATTGACGGCGACTCATTACTACCAGATGCACAATTCATAGTGAGATATAAAAAAGCATTACAAGCCGATACCGATGTTATTTACGGTGGAAGAATCCACCCAGAAAAAGTAGAAGCAAACAGGAAACTTCGCTGGAAATATGGTATTTTTAAAGAAGATGCTAGCGCCAATAAAAGAAATAAAAATATTTACAAAAGCGTCCTTTTTAATAATACATTAATTAAAAAAAGTGTTTTCACCACAATTGGTTTTGAGAAAAGCATTACTGAATATGGTCATGAAGACACTGTTTTTGCATATAATTTAAGTGAAATTAAAGCCTCAATTTTACATATAGACAACCCAGTTTTACATGGCGATGTTGATTTGAATGAAGTGTATTTCAAGAAAACACATAAATCGTTAGAGAATCTAGATACTATATACAAAACCAGAATGATTGAACCAGAATTCACAACATTTTTAAAGGTTTTTATAAAATTGGAAAGGTTTAAATTGAATTACGTTTTTGCATTCGTTTATAAAATTTTTTCACCTTTTTTTGCTTACAATTTAAAATCTAAACACCCGTCGCTATATGTCTTTGAGTTATTTAGATTAAGTTATTTTTGTCATATTAATTTAAAAACATGACGCCTTTTTTTTCTGTAATTATACCCTTGTACAACAAGGAAGATTTGATTGAGCAAACCATAAAAGGTGTGCTTAAGCAAGTATTTACAGATTTTGAAGTCGTTATAGTAAACGATGGCTCCACAGATAGCAGTTTAGATAAAATAAAACCCTTAGTTGATGCGCGTTTTAAAATTATAAATCAAGAAAACAAAGGCGCATCATACGCTAGAAATGTAGGTGTTGCCAATGCTGAAGGCAAATATATGGCTCTGTTGGATGCCGACGATCTTTGGAGTGAAAACCATCTTTTAGAATTAAAAAAGCTCATCGATAAATTCCCAAACGCAGGTTTATTTTGTAATAACTACGAAGTAATTTATACGAACAGGTTAAAACAACCTGCCAAATTTAATTTTGAATATGATATAAACTGCTTAATAGTTAAAGACTTTTTCAAAGCTAGTGTTACTAATTCTGTTGCTTGGACTTCTGCAGTTGGATTTACAAAAGAAAAATTTAATTCTGTTGGAGGTTTCAATACCAATTTAAAAACTGCTCAAGATTTAGATTTATGGATTAAAATGGCTTTGAAATATGAAGTTGCTTTCAACCCCAGCATTACCATGTCTTATAAATTTCATGTTGATAATAGTTTATCAAAAAGCAATTATAATGATATTAGATATGAGTTTATTAATAATTTCTCAGAAGAAGAAAAAACAAACGCTTCACTTAAACTTTATTTAGATATCAACCGATGCGCTGTAGCTATTCGATGTAAAATGAATGACGAGCATGAGCTTTACAAAAAACTAAAATCAGAAATTGACGATTCTAATTTGAACTTTAAGCAAAAATTTTTACTTAATTCTCCAAAGTATGTTTTAAAATTAACTAAACAAATCCATAGTCTTTTAGTTAAAAACGGATTGTACTATTCTGCCAACAGGTAATTTACGCTTTACTATTTCTCTTCTTTTAAACCTAAGATGCTAAAAAAGAAACTGAAAAGAATAGTCTGAATTCCTAAAACCACAACTACTATAGCTGGCACTATTATTTTTAGTATTCTTTCTGTACTTTCCATATTGTTTTTAAAGCCAAAATAATATATAGCTAGGCCTATTAATGTTAGAAAAAAACCAAGTATTACCCCACGTTCTAGAGTGAAATAAACGAATAAATTATCGTAGCTTTTTTTTCTTGGAATTAACCCATGGTTAGTTGCATAAATTTTAGTGAGTGCATAAAATACTACAAATTGAAAGCTTATTAAAAATAATCCAGCAAAAAGTGGAATCCATTTTAAATTATGGTTATTGGTGTCAAACGAAATATTTACGGCTCCAATTATACCAATAAGCATGCATAAAAATCCTGGAATGAGGAACAACCATTTTGGACTATACAACAATAAAAATCTTAAATGTCGCCAACCATCTGGGAAAGTTCTTAAATGCGCTTTTCTATTTCTTCCAGCCGGAAAAACTGTTGTAGGTACTTCAGTTATCTTTAAATTTAATAACGATGCCTTTACAATAATTTCTGAGGCAAATTCCATACCTGGAGTTGACAAGTTCATTTTATTGTACGCATCTCGAGTAAAACCTCTTAACCCACAATGAAAATCGCCTAAATTAGTTCTGAAAAATAAATTACCAATAAAGGTCAAAACAGGGTTTCCAACATAGCGATGTAAAAAAGGCATGGCATCTTTTTTATTTTCACCTTTAAAACGATTTCCCATGACTAAGTCTGAACCTGACCTCAAATTATCAAGAAATAAATTAAGGTTAAGAATGTCATGACTATCATCTGTATCTGCCGTAATAATGTATTTTCCCTGCGAACCTTCTATTGCTCCTCTGGATGCGTTTCCGTATCCTTTTTTCTCAACATTCACGACTACTGCTCCTAAGTTCTTAGCGATTTCCTGAGAGCCGTCTGTACTTCCATTATCGCCAATTACAACTTCACCATCAATATTATTTACTTGCATAAAAGTTTGTGCCTTTTTTATACAAGATGCGATAGTTTCTGCTTCATTTAAGCATGGCATAACTATAGATAATTCAAGACTCACGTGGCTTTTCGTTTTTAAAAAATTCGTTTAACAATATGATGAAAGTTGCAAAAATAACCCAATCAAAATAGAAAATATAGCGCTTTATAGAATGTATTACTAAAGCTATAAGCGCATTATTAGCAAACATAAACAATGTAGCGATGACAATAAATTTATAAATATTTTTATTCGTCTTAATAAAGTTAAACACTCCATAGCAGAGTAACATTAAAAAGAATAGGAATTGTTTTGATGAGCCAAATGCGTTTTTTAGGTTTTTAGTAAAAAGTTTAATCCAAACTTTAAAGTTTTGCTTTATTAATGGAATAACCATTTGGGAACACAAGGTGTTTAAAGCAATATTACTTTCAATATAATTTAGTCCTTTGGCTTGGTAATAATCTAAACCTAAGTCATAAATTCTTCTATTACATATTTTAGCAAAATTATGCTGAAAGAATAAATAATCATCCTTATCTACACTTAAGTTTTGGTTTCGTGTTAATTCTGCTTCTTGTAAACTCGTATAAATTAAATTGAAATATGTTCTTTGATCTTGATCAGAAAAAAGGTTAATATCACTTTCATTGGCAATATAAAATGGTGAAGCAATAACATGAACATAATTCATAGCGTTGTTTACAAAATGACCAAATACTATTTTATTATAGACTCTTTCTGTAAAACTTGTTAGAATTGGAATAGCTATCAAAAGAACTAAAAAATAGTAATATTTCTTGAAAGATTTCTTCTTATAAAGAATAAAACCAACTATTAAAATTAATGCCGGTATTAAAGATAAAAATTGTCCTCGTGTTAAAATTAGAACAAACAATAAAACGCTAATCTTATATAAATACGTCAAATTCTCTTCCACAAACATTTTTAAGGTTAAGGCAAAAATCACCAAAAAAATAGGATAAGTTAAAGCCTCACTCAGTATAGCGCTGCCTAAATCGTGAACATAAACACAAGGTGCTAAACAGATAAGTTGTATTATTATAATACCAACTTTATGAATATTAAAAACCTGTCTTAAATAGGAAAGAAAAAAATGCACTCCAAATACTATTATTCCATATTGGGCTATAACTAGAGGTAATTCAAAACTATCTCCAAAAACGCTAGTGAAAATTTTCAAAAAAGTACAATAGAACGGGCTATGATTCAACGCCATATCTATAAATGTATAACTATCAGGAAAGTAAATGGCACCTTTTGAAATAACAAAAATTCCTATAAATACATATATAAGAATCTGAATTATACTATTTAAATTAATTTGTTTGCTAAAAAGTTTCAATAATCTCGTTAATTTATTTATAAATACTACTTTGTTTGTTCCAATTCACTTAATAATTCATTCCAAGTTTTAGAGATTTTTTCCATTGAAAAACTTTGTATACTAGCTTTAGTATTTTCTTTACATTTTAAATAAAGAGATTGATCTTCAATAAATAAATTAAAAGCATCAGCCAAAGCCATTTCGTTATGATTTTCTACCAACAACCCATTCTGTTTATGCTGAACAATCTCATTCGGTCCAGATTTACAATCTACTGAAACAACAGGTGTTCCGCAGCTTAAAGATTCTACTAAAACCATAGGAAACCCTTCATGTCTACTAGTTAAAACCGTAAAAATAGCCTTTTTAACATATGGGAAAGGATTTTCGAGGTAGTTAATATGATTTACGTAAGAATCTAATCGAAATTCATTTATTTTTCCATGTAAAAAAGCAAGATCTTCTCCTTCACCTATTACATATAGTTTAATTCCTCTTTCCGGTAAAATTGAACGTTTATATGCTGATAATAACAAAGTTAAATTCTTTACTTTCTCGTCAATACGGCCAAAAAACAATATATAATCTTCATTTATTATAATGGGTTCATTCGCTTTTTTTGTTATACTTTCAATATTATTTGGATTGTATATTTGATGAGTATTGACAAACTTATACTTACTTACAAGCACTTTTTGAATTTCTTTGCTTACAGCAACAATTTCAACATTCTTGTACAATATTTTTGCTAGGAAAGGTAAACGCGGTAAATACTTTTTTAAATGATAACTATGAATAACTGTTATGATGCTTT
The DNA here is from genome assembly GCF_030344935.1 of Algibacter luteus. Classification (NCBI taxonomy): domain Bacteria; kingdom Pseudomonadati; phylum Bacteroidota; class Flavobacteriia; order Flavobacteriales; family Flavobacteriaceae; genus Algibacter; species Algibacter luteus. Next base: position 3,019,533 of record NZ_CP128313.1, read on the forward strand.
TCGCTTTAAATACAATTTTATATAGAATATATTCTTTAAAAAAATTTGGTCTTGTGCGGTTATCTATAATAATATCGAAATTCTGATTTTTAAAATATGCCCTTAAGATTTTAACTTTTTTAAAATTAGAATTACTATTGCTTAATAATTCATCAAGTTGAAATAAATGACCTGAAAAATCAAAATCGACAACACTTTTAGTAGTTACAATATGTATCTCATGTCCCAAATTACTAAGCATTAGAGAAAGTAATGCACTAAAACGTTCAGCGCCTCCTTTTCCTAACGATGTTGTAACGATGCATATTTTTTTCATGGTGCAAAAAAAGTATCATAATTAATAGTATCTTTTATGATACGTTTTCGGTCCTTAAAATCTTCACTAAAAATACTTCTTGATGTTTCAACCTCCTTAGCAGAAATATGAAGTAAATCTGCTATTGAATGAAATAAATCGTCAATCATATATTTTCTATTACTTTCAAAATACAAAGCCTTTTCCTCTTTATATTTTTGTGATTGCCACAAAAAGAAAGGGATATCAAACATTTGTTTGGAATAAATATCTTCATTATGACCTGCCATATCTAATTCAGAATACATTTCTTCTGCATGATCAGAAAAATATAAGACAAAACTTTTTTTATTAAGACTGTCCACTTTTCTTATGACTTCGGAAATGATAAAATCGTTATATAAAATGGTATTATCATAATGATTTATTTTAGCGAAGCTTTCTTCAGATTTAAAATTAGTGCGAGGTTCATCATTAAATTTACTAAATGACTCAGGATATCTGTTTTCGTAATGGTGGTGTGTTCCCATCATGTGAAGAAATATAACCTTCTTCTGTTTTTTATAACGTAATGCTTTATTAAACTCAACTAAAAGTTCACCATCTAAAACTTTACTATTACCTGCAACAGTTGTTGTTAAAAATTTACTTTCTTTAGATGAGAGACTAATTTTAGTAATCATGCTTTCAAATGGGCCAATTGGTCTTTGATTTGAAAGCCAATACGTATCAAAACCTACTGCATTAATTAGTTGAATTATAGAGCCTTCTGATATTCTATCTGGATTTTCATAATTCGCTAAAGTTAAAATCTTGGTTAAGGCACCAACAGAATAAACATGAGGACTAATAACATCGTTGTATATTGCCAATTGATTTTTAATACTGCTAAGTTTAGGCGTTGTTTCTCTGTAATAATCATAAATTCCCATGTGTGATCTAGCTGTAGACTCGCCAATAATTACAACATAAACCTCGTCTTCATTAGTACCAGATAGCCTTGAAACATCATTGAAGTTACCCGTTTTGTTATTTTTATAGTCTCCAAGTTTTTCAGATTCAGCTCTATATTCTATACCAGATTTTAATATTAAATAAGGAAGATTAAATCGAATTAATGTCGATTGACGGATAAATAAAACAATTCCAAAAAACAATAATAGAATCTTAAGCTTTGAGTATTTTGATTGAACAAAGTTATTTTCGAAGATATTACGTGATTTTAAAAGCAGGTATAAAACAAGTAGACCAAAAATAAGTGTGAAAACGATTATTGGAGTATCAATATAAAAGTTTAAAAATTCTTTACTTTCTTCGGCATTTGAATCTAAAGTTACAAATATAGCAGACGAACTAAAATAGGTATCAAACAAGTAATAATAAGCAGTTTCTAAAAAAAGACAGATTGAAAAAAATACAAACGATATATAAAAACAAATCGTTTTTAACTTATTACTTTGGAATATATAAATCAGACAGATTAAAGCGCTAGCGAAAAAAATATTTTCGAGAAAATTATATAAACTAAATATTGTTATTGAACTTGAAATAATTTCAAACAAAAAAGCAACTATGATTAGTGTGCCATATTTATAGAAAATTTTCAATAATTTTTTCATAAAGTTAATTCATCAAAGCTCTTTACTCCACTTCCCTACCTATTAAACTATGTCTCAAAATAAATAGTACGATTAGTAAAAACAAAACATATCTAACAAAATGTGCCATTACCACACCGTCTGTTCCATAAATATCTATAAAATAAACTGAAAAGCCATAGAACATTAAAACTGAAAACACTTCAGTAATAATGAAATAACCCATTTGTTTTTTTGCTATAAACTGATAAGATAATACAATGGCTATAAACTTAACTAAATCTCCTAATAATTGCCATTTAAAAAGGCTAGACATTTCTAAAAACTCGTTGGTATATAACGCTTTAATAATAAAATCCCTAAAAATAAAAACGATTACCATTCCAATAAAAAGCAAAGGCAATAGCATTTTATATATTTTAATCACTTCTTTTCTAAAATCAACCGTATTGTTCAATTTTGCATACACAGGTAAAATATACAAAGGAAATATTGCTGCGGTAAATTGCATATATACCTTAGAAATGGAATTCATAGCCGTCCAATAACCAGCATCGGCCATACTTATTTTATCTTGAATTAAATGCCTAATGGCAACATCTGTTATGTTAATAAGAAAAACAACTACCAAGGTCATTAAACTATAAGACAGTAATTGCTTTTTAAAACTTAAATTAAATGATATACTTCTTAAATTAATATAACCACTGTAAGTTTTTGAACTTAAAATAATATAAATGAGAAATTGCAAAAAAGGTATGGTGCTAAAGGCAATTAAACTTCCTGTAAGTCCAAATTTTATAGTTAAAAGCACAATTAAAACAGTACTTGTAATAACGACAACTAACCCTATTTTCGAGAATAGTCTGTAGGCAGACAATCCATTTAATAATGAGTACAAAACGGCATTAACACTTGTAAAAGGCAGTATAAATGCTAAAATCTTAAAGATAAAACCAAAACCAGAACCCTCTCCAAAAATGAAGTTACTCAGGGTATTAGACCAGAAAAATAAAATTATAAAGGAAATTATACAGGTAATAGCAGATAAAACAAAAACCGTTGAAAATAAGTTGTTTAATTGCTTTTTATCGTCTTTATGTTGCGCAATATACTTTACTAAACCATTTGAGGTCCCTAATATTGAAAACTGCTCAAGAAAAGCTAATACATTTTTTAAATTACCAACTAAAGAAATTCCTTCTGCGCCGATTAAAATGGCCAATACTTTTTGTGAAACTAAGGAAAACAACATTCTTACTAAAACCAACCCTGTGTTAGCAGAAGTTACTTTTAACAATAAATTATTTTTTATGAAACTTGGTATTTTCAATAATTAAGGAGAATAAATTAATAAAATGGATAGTTAATTATTTTCGCTTTCTACACCAAAAAGAGAACTTCCAAATATGAGCAATAATATACCAAAATACATTAAATAACTCACTAAATGAGCAATAACCGCACCTTCTACGTTGTCAAGTAAATCAATAAAATAAACACTAGTAACGTATAAAATTATTACTAAAAAAGCTTCGGTTAATATATAATGCCAAAACATTTTCTTAGCTAAAAATTGATATGCAATTATGATAGATAGTATTTTTACAAAATCGCCTAAAAGTTGAAATAAAAATAAATCTTCAACAGGTTCAAATTCCTCAGTGAATATGATTAATACAATCACATGTCGTAGCAAATAAATAACAACCAACCCAGCAAAAAGTAACGGAATTATTGTTTTATAAAAGCTTATTACTTCTTTTTTAAACTCCCTTTTCGTATTAATTTCCGAAAATCGAGGTAATAGATAAAGTGCAACTAACGAACTCACAAACATTAAATAGTAGTCTGAAATTCGAGTCATAGCTTCCCAGAAACCAGCATCTTTGTAACCAATATTTTCAATAATATAAGATCTTATGGCTATAGCAATAAAAGGCAAAAACACTGCCGAAAAAAGCGCCATTAATGAATACGGACTTAACTTTTTAAATATACTATAACTAACCTGACTAACTTTAATTTGTGAGACTAAACTTTTTCTATTAATAATACCAACCAGCGTGATTAGAAAAATTAACGACTCCGCTATAACTACCGATATTAATGCGCCATCAATCTTATTTTGATAAATTAAAAGTAAGGCAATGGAAACACTTAAAATTTGCCCTATTATATTTATAATAATTAAGATTTTATACTTTGAAAACCCATTCATAATCGAGAACGAGAACATGTTTAAAGCATAAAAAGGAAGCACAATTGCGAAGATTTTAATAACGTATGCGTAGTCGTTATAAGTTGGAAATATGATATCATTTATCCATTCGGCCCTGAAATAACAAAAAAATGAGACTATAACGGTAGCTATAAATCCCATGTAATAAACCGTAGAGAGGGTTTTACTTAACTTTACAGTATCCTCTTTAAATTCAGAAATATACTTAACTACCCCCTTATAAAACCCAACAGTGGCAACGGTTTGAAAAGCTCCTACAAAATTTCGTAAATTACCAATAAGAGCCAACCCTTCTGCACCAATAAATACGGCTATAGCTTTCGACGTTAAAATACCGGCTATTATTCTGGTTAGTACTGAAGCGGTTTGTAATGAGGCTATTTTTACTAAAACCTTATTGTTGATATAATCAATTAATTTTTTCAATTAATATTTTATTTCCTTGGCCATTTAACTTATTACACGCTATTAATATCAATAAACGCTTAAAGGGATTACAATTTCTCTGGATTTATAAATGTAATCAAATATACAAAATGATTTAAGTTATACTTGAAATCCGCACTAAAACTGCCATTAATAAATTAAATCTTTAGGCAGAAAACTAATTTTTATTTTTTAAAATGTAGTATAAATTAATACAAAAAATGGCAATGTTTGTAATAATTATTGGTTTGGATATGGGCTGAAGAATAAATCCATAAAACACAAATAGTAAACACCCAAAGGCATTTACTATTCGTAAGCTATATACAGATTTCATTAAGAATGATATCAGTACAGTTGCCATTGCAGCATAACCAACCCACTCTATCCACGAAACCCCTAAGAATTCCATATTAAATAGATTTGTTTCGTTTACGCTCTACTTCTGTTAAGTAAATTTTACGTAATCGTAAATAGTTAGGCGTTACCTCAACATACTCATCTTTTTGAATATATTCCAAAGCCTCTTCTAATGAGAATTTAATCGCCGGAACAATTTTAGCTTTATCATCAGCACCCGATGAACGTACGTTACTTAACTTTTTAGTTTTGGTTACGTTAACCGTCATATCATCACCACGAGAATTTTCACCAATAACTTGCCCCTCGTAAATATCTTCACCCGGATCAACGAAAAACTTACCTCTATCTTGTAATTTATCAATAGAATAAGGAATCGCTTGTCCTTTTTCCATAGAAACTAACGATCCGTTTTGACGCTCAGGAATACCTCCCTTCAGGGGTTGATATTCTTTAAAACGGTGAGCCATAATAGCTTCACCAGCAGTAGCCGTTAGTAATTGGTTTCGTAAACCAATAATACCTCTAGATGGTATCATAAACTGACAAACCATACGTTCACCTTTAGCTTCCATACTCAGCATTTCACCTTTACGCATCGTTACCATTTCTATCGCTTTACCAGAAACTGTTTCAGGTAAATCAATAGTCATTTCTTCAACAGGTTCACATTTTACACCATCAATAACTTTTACAATTACTTGTGGCTGACCAATTTGAAGTTCGTATCCTTCACGTCGCATCGTTTCAATTAAAACCGATAAGTGTAATACACCACGACCAAAAACCATAAACTTATCTGCACTATCAGTTTCTTCAACTCTTAATGCTAAGTTTTTTTCTAATTCTTTATTTAATCTATCTTTTATGTGTCGAGATGTTACAAATTTTCCGTCTTTACCAAAAAATGGCGAATCGTTAATTGTAAACAACATACTCATTGTTGGCTCATCAATAGCAATAGTTTTTAGGCCTTCTGGGTTTTCCCAATCAGCAACAGTATCACCAATTTCAAAATTTTCTAGACCAACAAGTGCACAAATATCTCCAGTTTGAACTTCGTCTACTTTTTTACGACCTAAACCTTCAAAAGTATGTAGTTCTTTTATTTTTGATTTCACAACGCTACCATCTCTTTTTACTAAAGATATGTTTTGTCCTGCTTTTAATTCGCCACGTGTTAATCTACCAATAGCAATTCGTCCTGTAAATGATGAAAAATCTAACGATGTAATTAACATTTGAGTAGTTCCTTCAGCAATTTTTGGTGCAGGTATATGCTCAATTACCATATCTAACAATGGCTCAATATTAGTAGTTGGTTTTTGCCAATCTTCACTCATCCAATTATTTTTCGCAGACCCATAAACGGTAGGGAAATCTAACTGCCATTCCTCAGCACCCAATTCAAACATTAAATCAAAAACTTTTTCATGTACTTCGTCTGGCGTACAGTTTTCTTTATCTACTTTATTAACAACCACACAAGGTTTTAAACCTAAATCAATCGCTTTTTGTAATACAAAACGGGTTTGTGGCATTGGTCCTTCAAAAGCATCAACTAATAATAAAACACCATCTGCCATATTAAGTACACGCTCTACTTCTCCTCCAAAATCGGCGTGACCTGGTGTATCAATAATATTAATTTTTGTGTCTTTGTATATTACAGAAACGTTTTTAGAGGTAATAGTAATTCCTCTTTCACGCTCTAAATCGTTATTATCAAGAATTAAATCTCCAGTATTTTCGTTTTCTCTAAAGAGCTGACAATGATACATAATCTTATCAACCAAGGTTGTTTTACCATGATCAACGTGTGCAATAATTGCAATATTTTTTATATTAGCCATAACAGTGCCTTATTTTAAGCGTGCAAAGGTACATGATATTTAGTTAATTATATGTTATAATTAAATAGTATTATACTTTTTAAATGTCGTTTTCGTTAATTTTATAAAAATAGCGTTCTCTCAAACATCAAAAATGAATAATTATGTCCCTTTTCAATAAAATAACCAAGGTTATTCCTTATTTATATTTCATCAGCATTTCTGCGTACTGGTTCACTGTTGTAAACCGAAGCGAAGGCATCACCGCATACCCAATTTTACTGTTTGGAATTCCGTTTTTATGGCAAATTATAAAACCAAGTAAACGCTTAAATTTCACACTTGGTATTACCTTCGTTTGTATTTCATCGTATTTAATTTTAGCCTTTATTTCAGACCTGCTACAAATTGTATCACTTTCCAGCCCTATAAAACAACTCATGATGTATGGCGGATTATTTGTTTTTGCCAGTTTCATTATGGCACTCTGGATTATAAGAAACAGCTTAAAAGAAAGTATGTAATTTCAATTTGGGCGTTACCACAAGGGTCGGGCTTTTCATTACTAGTTTTGGCTCGATGCGCGCCTCGCCAAAAGCTAACCATTACAATCCCTAACGCGGGCGTAACTGCCAACAGCAATTTATATTCGGTATCAGATTAGTACTTTTCACTTATGTTAATAGGCAATTTTGTAACTTTGCTGCTTAAATTTTTAAGCACATGAACCTCAACGACGTTCCCAAACTAAAACATACCAATTCCAATAACTTTTTTCTATTATGCGGACCATGTGCCATTGAAGGCGAAGATATGGCGCTTCGCATTGCCGAAAAAGTGATTACTATAACTAACAAGTTAGAAATTCCATATATTTTTAAAGGCAGTTTCAAAAAAGCAAACCGCAGCAGAATTGATAGTTTTACGGGTATTGGCGACGAAAAAGCTTTAAAAATTCTTAAAAAAGTATCCGAAACCTTCGATATACCAACCGTAACAGATATTCACGAAATTTCAGACGCTCAACTCGCAGCACAGTATGTTGATGTATTGCAAATTCCGGCGTTTTTAGTACGCCAAACCGATTTGGTGGTAGCAGCAGCAAAAACAGGTAAAGTGGTGAATTTAAAAAAAGGACAATTTATGAGTCCAGAAGCCATGAAACACGCTGTGCAAAAAGTAAAAGATGCGGGCAGTGATAAAGCGTGGATTACCGATCGTGGTACCATGTTTGGCTACCAAGATATGATTGTAGATTTTAGAGGCATTCCAACTATGAGGGCCTTTGCTCCTACAGTTCTAGATGTTACACATTCTTTACAACAACCTAATCAATCTGCTGGGGTAACAGGCGGCAGACCAGATATGATAGAAACCATAGCCAGAGCTGGTGTAGTAAATCATGTGGATGGACTGTTTATTGAAACACATTTCGATCCTGCAAATGCAAAAAGCGATGGTGCCAATATGTTACATTTAGATAATTTAGAAGGGTTATTGACACGTTTGGTTGCAATTAGAAAAACAATTTCTAATTTCTAAGAATCTAAACTTTTAAATATTACCAATTATGCAAAAATCAAGAAGAGCTTTTTTACAAAATATGGCATTAGCTCCTCTTATCTTGGGTACTGGCAGGCTCATGGCATTTCCTAGCACAGAGCAACCTAATAAAAAGAATAGAGTGCAATATAGTGTTAATGCCTACTCATTCAACTCCTTGCTTAGAAGTGGCGAAATGACATTTGTTGACATGATGGAATTCGCTGTAGATATTGGTTTAGATGCTGTAGATTTGACTGGTTATTATTTTTCATCATATCCAAAAAAACCATCAAACGAAGAACTTTTTACACTAAAACGAAAAGCTCTAGAATTGGGTCTTGACATTGCATGGACAGGGATTCGAAATGATTTTGTAACACCAGATATCGAAAGTAGAAATGCGGATAAAGCACACATAAAAGATTGGCTTGAAGTTTCCTCAAAACTAGGCGCCACCATAATGAGGGTTTTTACAGGCAGAAACAAAAGCGAAGATTTCACTAAAGACCAAATAAAAGATTGGCTTGTAATTGAATTCAAAACATGTGCTGAATACGGTGCAGAAAACGGCGTGATTGTTGGACTACAAAACCATGATGAGTTTTTATTTACTAGCAGTGAGGTGATTGATATTCTTAAACGTGTTAATTCCGATTGGTTCGGGCTTATATTAGACTGTGGTAGTTTACCTTCTAACGACCCTTACACAGAAATTGAAAAACTAGCGCCTTATGCCAACTACTATTTTGTGAAAGAACATGTAAAAACTCAAGATAGTACTAAAATACCCGCGGATATAGAAAGAATTGCATCCATTATCAAAAATCAAAACTATAAAGGCTACGTGTCTTTTGAAAGTCTCGCAGATGGCGACACAAAAGCTATTATTAAAGATATGCTAGAAACGTTTCAATCTGTTATGTAATTATAATTTCTACAAGCCAATAGATATTATTAAGAATTTGGAATTTAATACCTCTAAACAAATTAGAATTGTAATTAACTAACCTGATTGCAATCTCAAAAACTTTAAAAATGTTAAGCTTAAATAAACCAAGCCCTCTTACTTTTTCTAACACGATCTGCGGTTGCATTTAAAAGCGTTTCAAAATTTTATTAAATCCAAATCTACAATCTTTTTTAAGTTTCATACAACCGGTAATCGCAATCCACTAATAACCTCCTAAACTTAGATTTGAGAACTGAATTACTAAGATGGTATCCCATTATTTTTCGAACCACATTCTTTATTATTCACACCCCAAAAATCTTCGTAAACCTTTGAAAAACATGACAGTACAGGATAGTACATGATTGTACAGGATGGGTTTTTCAATAATATCTTTTCATGTAGATTAATCTGTAATTTAACGGAATTTTTTTTCGTTAATCATTTAATTTGAAATATTTAGACATTCATAAATTTTTTTATACTCCCTATTATCTATTCATAATATTATTATTTATTATAACCATTAATCAATAGTAATAGCACTTTAACTTCTTTGTTTCGAAACTATTAAACTAAATTAGAAACGAATGAAAAGAATTACTTCAAAAATCACAGGGTTCTTAATACTAACATTGTTTGCGCTCCAAATACAAGCGCAAATTGTTGAAGGAACAACTTACAACTTAAAAAATGTTGCAACTGGTGAATACCTAAAAGGTTTATCAACCAGTGTTTACGAATCTGGTCCTTTAGGTGCAGGCGGCGCAGATTTTAACTTTAATTTTGTGGCAGCAGGTGCTGGTGATGCATATTGGAATATTGATAGCGAAAACAGAGGTTCTATGCGAGGTGTAGGAAGCACTAGAACTACAGTTCATACCACAAAAGCACCTCCTACCGATGATCCTGATAAAATTTGGACAGCGGTTAATGTTGAAGATAATGTTTATCAATTTTATTTAAAAGATAATGCCACTATGTTGGTACATTGGGACACTGTTTCTGGCACCCTTAAACTTTTGGCAGATGGTACAGATGATAGTACTAAATGGGTACTCGAGGAACAAGTAGAACTAGCTCCATACAATGGTGTGGCTTACAATGGTGCAACACCGCAACTTGGAGTTACTCCTAATACTCCAGTAGTAATAGAGCTTGAAAATTATGATGAATTAATTGGAGAGCCTTCAGGAGACGACGGCGGGAACTTTAATGATGATTCAGATGATATTCCTACCGGAGTTTTAGGAACATATAACGATAGGACTGCAGGTGGCTCTACATCTGGAACACAAACAGTTAGACTGTCTAGTGATGTTGATATTAAGGCTGGTGCAACTGGCAATGTACTTACAGATGTTCTACCTAATGAATACACAATATACACTGTAAATGTTGTAACTGCTGGCACCTACCATATGGGAGTGAACTACAAACATGGTGGAACTAGTAAAGATATTAAAGTGTACTCGCACAATACAAACGGCGCTAATAAAACGTTGTTATATGATTCAACGCTTGATGGGGGGCTACCACAAAGTGATTATGCGACAACAGATAATTTAGGGTCTTTTGAATTACCAGCTGGTCCTCTATTAATTAGGTTTAGAGTTTTAGATAACGGCCCAAGTTTTGATTATATGACATTTACTCTTAAAGGTGATGAAGCTGAAGATGCCGATGGAGATGGTGAGACTGCTGATACGGATTGTGATGACAATGACCCAGCAGTTAACTCGTCAGCTACTGAAATTCTTTACGATGGTATCGACAACGATTGTAACCCTGATACCTTAGACACTGAAGATGCTGATGGTGATGGCGAAAACTCGGATACAGATTGTAATGACAATGACCCAGCAGTTAACTCTTCGGCTACTGAAATTCTTTATGATGGAATAGATAACGATTGTAACCCAGATACACCAGACACTGAAGATGCTGATGGTGATGGTGAAAACTCAGATACAGATTGTGATGATAACAATGCAGCTGTGAACTCTTCAGCTACTGAAATTCTTTATGACGGTATCGATAACGATTGCAACCCTGATACCTTAGACACAGAAGATGCCGATGGTGATGGTGAAAACTCAGATACAGATTGTGATGATAACAATGCAGCAGTTAACTCGTCAGCTACTGAAATTCTTTATGATGGAATAGATAACGATTGTAACCCAGATACACCAGACACTGAAGATGCTGATGGTGATGGTGAAAACTCAGATACAGATTGTGATGATAACAATGCAGCTGTGAACTCTTCAGCTACTGAAATTCTTTATGATGGAATAGATAACGATTGTAACCCAGATACACCAGACACTGAAGATGCTGATGGTGATGGTGAAAACTCAGATACAGATTGTGATGATAACAATGCAGCTGTGAACTCTTCAGCTACCGAAATTCTTTACGATGGTATCGATAACGATTGCAACCCTGATACACCAGACACTGAAGATGCCGATGGTGATGGTGAAAACTCAGATACAGATTGTGATGATAACGATCCAGCTGTGAACTCTTCAGCTACTGAAATTCTTTATGATGGAATAGATAACGATTGTAACCCAGATACACCAGACACTGAAGATGCTGATGGTGATGGTGAAAACTCAGATACAGATTGTGATGATAACAATCCATCTGTGAACTCTTCAGCTACTGAAATATTAGATAATGGCATTGATGATGATTGTAATCCTGAAACTTTAGATAGTTCTGCGGATAGTGATGATGATGGTGATGGTCAAACTGAAAATCAAGGTGATTGTGATGACACAGATCCAGCGGTTAATTCTTCTGCTACTGAAATTCTTTACGATGGTATTGACAACGATTGCAACCCTGATACTTTAGACACAGAAGATGCCGATGGTGATGGTGAAAACTCAGATACAGATTGTGATGATAACGATCCAGCTGTGAACTCTTCAGCTACTGAAATTCTTTATGACGGTATCGATAACGATTGCAACCCTGATACCTTAGATACAGAAGATGCTGATGGTGATGGTGAAAACTCAGATACAGATTGTGATGATAACGATCCAGCTGTGAACTCTTCAGCTACTGAAATTCTTTACGATGGTATCGACAACGATTGTAACCCTGAAACTTTAGACACTGAAGATGCTGATGGCGATGGTGAAAACTCAGACACAGATTGTGATGATAACAATGCAGCTGTGAACTCTTCAGCTACTGAAATATTAGATAATGGCATTGATGATGATTGTAATCCTGAAACTTTAGATAGTTCTGCGGATAGTGATGATGATGGTGATGGTCAAACTGAAAATGAAGGTGATTGTGATGACACAGATCCAGCGGTTAATTCCTCTGCTACTGAAATTCTTTACGATGGTATCGACAACGATTGTAACCCTGAAACTTTAGACACTGAAGATGCCGATGGTGATGGTGAAAACTCAGATACAGATTGTGATGATAACGATCCAGCTGTGAACTCTTCAGCTACTGAAATTCTTTACGACGGTATCGATAACGATTGTAACCCTGATACACCAGACACTGAAGATGCTGATGGCGATGGTGAAAACTCTGATACGGATTGTGATGACAATGACCCAGCAATTAACTCTTCAGCTTCTGAAATTCTTTATGATGGAATAGATAACGATTGTAACCCAGATACACCAGACACTGAAGATGCTGATGGTGATGGCGAAAACTCTGATACAGATTGTGACGATAACAATGCAGATGTAAACTCTTCAGCTACTGAAATATTAAATAATGGCATTGATGATGATTGTAATCCTGAAACACCAGATACAATCCCGTCACAATACAGTGGTGTGGCTTACAATGGTGCAACACCGCAACTTGGAGTTACTCCTAATACTCCAGTAGTAATAGAGCTTGAAAATTATGATGAATTAATTGGAGAGCCTTCTGGAGACGACGGCGCAAACTTTAATGATAATACAGATGACATTCCTACCGGAGTTTTAGGAACATATAACGATAGGACTGCAGGTGGCTCTACATCCGGTACACAAACGGTTAGACTGTCTAGTGATGTTGATATTAAGGCTGGAGGCTCAGGGAATGTTGTTACCGACGTTTTACCTAATGAGTATACCATATATACCGTAAATGTTGTAACTGCTGGTACATACCATATGGGAGTAAACTACAAACATGGTGGGTCTAGTAAAGATATTAAAGTGTACTCGCACAATACAGACGGCACTGATAAAACGTTGTTATATGATTCAACTTCTGATGGGGGGCTACCGCAAAGTGATTATGCAACAACAGATAATTTAGGAGAATTTGAATTACCAGCTGGTCCTCTACTAATTAGGTTTAGAGTTTTAGATAACGGCCCAAGTTTTGATTATATGACATTTACTCTTAAAGCTGATGAAGCAGAAGATGCCGATGGCGATGGTGAGACTGCTGATACAGATTGTGATGACAATGACCCTGCAGTTAACTCGTCAGCTACCGAAATTCTTTACGATGGAATAGATAACGACTGTAATCCTGAAACACCTGACACAGTTGATGCTGATGGTGATGGTGTAAACTCCGATACCGATTGTGATGATAATGATGCAGCTAGATTCCCAGGAAACACAGAAATATTATATGATGGTATTGATAATGATTGTGATGAATCTACACCAGATACGGTTGATGCCGATGGTGATGGTGTAAACTCCGATACCGATTGTGATGATAATGATGCGGCTAGATTCCCAGGAAATACAGAAATATTAGACAATGGTATTGATGATGATTGTGACCCAGGAACACCTGACACAGTTGAACCTTCAGCATTTATTTGGTCTGGTACAATTGATTCTGATTGGACGAATGCAGGCAACTGGTTAAGTAATAACGCACCAGGTTTAACACCTACAAATAATGTAATTATACCAGATGTAGAAAGCAACAGTTACCCACTATTAACAGACAATCTTAACATTGATGAGGGTTTAAGTCTTTTGATTGAAAACAATGCCTCATTAAAAATGAGCCCTAATACTGTGCTTACTAATCATGGTACAGTAACTAATAATGGTATGACAACCTTCGAATCAGATGCAACTGGATCTGCATATATTGGTTCAGGAACAGGTACTTTTATAGGAGATTATACAGTTGAGCGATATATACCAGCAAAAAGAGCTTACCGACAATTAGCTTCGCCGGTAGCCACTAGTACTCCTATTTCTGAGAACTGGCAACAAAACACTCATATTACAGGGTCCAATTCTGGAGCCAATGGTTTTGACACCACTAGTTCTGGTAATCCGTCTATGTATGTTTTTGATAACGACGCCTATAATTATGTGCAAATGGCTAATACCAATGCAACTAATTTAATGCCGGATACTATGTATCATATATTAATTAGAGGTGATAGAAATACCGATTTAACCAATAATAATGCAACGCCATCTGTTACTACTTTAAGTGCAACAGGAGAATTAACTGCAGAAAACGAAGGTTCGAGTACGATAGCAATTTCTGTTCCTGAACAACGCTTTATAGCTGTTGGGAATCCTTTCCAATCACAAGTAGATATGAATGCGGTATTAACTACCAATGCAACCAATATAAATCCGACTTATTACTGGGTTTGGGATCCGACATTAGGCTCTAGAGGGGCTTATACGACTATTATTGCTTCAACCGGTATGGCTGTTCCTAGTGATTCAGATGCTAATCAGTTTTTACAAGCAGGTCAAGCAGGCTGGGTTTATACTCAAGATGCTGGCGAATCATCATTAAGTTTTACCCAAGCAAGTAAAGCCAATTCTGAACCGGAAACCAACGTATTTAAAACTTCTGATAAAGCCAATGAAAGTGTTGGTCAAATATCTTTATCATTATATGAAAGTAGTGCTTTAGCCAATAATGAATCGGCAGTAGATGGTGTATTAATTCTGTTTGATACCGAAGGGAATAATGCTATCGATGGCTTAGATGCTCCTAAAATCACTAACTTAGATGAGAATTTTGCAACAAATAATAATGGTACTTTATTGAGTATTGAAAATAGAGCAGCTCCTCAAAGTGGTGAAGAAATTCAGTTAGAAATTAATACCTATAGAAATACCAATTATACAATTGTTGCTAAAGGTATTGCATTACAAGGTGAAACGGCTTATCTATTTGATGCTTATACTACCGCAATGACTGAAATTCCACAAAGTGGATCTATCAATTATACATATACTGTTGATTCTGGAGTACCTGAATCTATTGCAGGGAATCGATTTAAAATAGTCTATGCAGCTACATCTTTATCAGTTAACACTTTTAACATGGAGCAGATTTTATTGTATCCTAACCCGACAAGCATTGGTAAGTTTTACTTAAACATTCCATTAGGAATGGATGATTTAGAAGTTACCATCTACGATGCTCTAGGCGCTAAATTATATAGTAAAACAGGATTAATTGGAGGAAGTAAAGCAAGCATAGATACTAGCTTTATATCAAACCAAGGCATGTATTTTGTGAAATTGAGTTCTCATGGACAAACCATTATGAAAAAATTAAATATAAATTAAAATATAACCATTATGAAAAATAAAAGAAACACATTTTTTAAGACTATTTTTAACCTGATTGCTATTTTTGCAATCATGGGCACCACAACTTTAAACGCTTTACAAGGACCTCCAGGAGGACCAACCGACACCCTAGACTCACTGCCTTTGGACGGTGGACTAATAGCGTTGTTAATAGGTGCAGTAGCATTTGGAGTTAAAAAATTGTATGACAATAAAAATAACAAAGCTTAAGGCTTTAATCAATGATATCCCTTTACCAATAAGGCTTTTTTTAGGAAAAGCCTTATTGTTTTTTGTTGTTTGGAAAATTATTTATGGGGTGTTCTTATACGATTCAAAGGTTCTAGACCATCCGTTAACCATTCATGTTGGAGAAGCCACTGTTAAATTACTAAATATAGCAACTCCCATGTCTGGCTTTACATCAAAAAGAGAAATTAAAACTTCGACTTATTTTGGCAAAGTATCACAAGAAGAAGCGTCCTTAATTTATCACAAGGGTAAAGAAGTTATTTATATTGTAGATCGTTGTAACGGATTAGAATTAATAGTTTTATACATTGGTTTTATCGTCTGTATGCCTTCTAAATTTTGGCGTAAAGTACTTTACGTTATTATCGGGGTTATTATTCTTGACATCACTAATATTTTAAGATGTTCTGGACTAATTTTTTTACATGAAAATTATCATGGTTATTTTGAATTTGCGCATCATTACCTTGCAAAAGCTTCAATTTATACAGCAACTTTCATAATTTGGATGGTTTATTCTCGCAACATAAATTTTAAAAATGAAGCTATACAAATCAGATAAGGTTCGATTCATATCAGGACTTATTGTAATCGTAATAATTTATTCTTGGTATTTCTTGTATTTTGCAGAAAACATCCAAACCGCATCCTTAAATCGAAAATTAAGGCATATCATTACATTTTTTATTACAATAACTGTATATTTTGTTGGAACTTTTCACCTTGGTAAATTAAAGGACACTTGGATGGCTACTATCTGGCATATTGTCCATATTTCAGGTTTATTAATAATTTGTTCCATTGGATTATTTGATTGGTTTATTGGAGGAAGTTTAATGTTAACACGTTTTGCTCGAACCATTCAAGAAATATTAATATCTCCTGTGCTATATGTTGCTATGGGGTTACTAAACCGTAGTTTGAAAAAATCAAATTAAAGCATATTCTTTATTAAAATTTGGTTTAAAGGAATACTAAAACAATTAATATTCTTAAGGAATAAAAAGAACACTTTAGAATTGTTCATAGCGGATTTCTACCAAATTTTCATATTTCTAACTTCACGATATAAACTCTTTTTTAATTACTCCATGCCTTTTGAAATTAAAATTCACATATAGAATAATACTTAACATACAAGGAGTCTACTGAAAATCTCTGAGATGGCGATTCTAAGGTCATTATGATATATATATTACACCCTTTTCAGTGCTTAAAATAAATAATGGCACAATAGATTATATTAAAATCTTTTACTACTTCCGTTTTGGTTTCAGAATTAATTTAAACGGATTAGTATTTATTTCCAACTGTTTCTCAAGTACGTACACTATAATTTCATCATCAATATCCTCAACCGATTTGTAACGTAATGAACGTATAGATTTCCTATTAGTACCCACAAAATACTCTGTGTAGCGATCCATATGTTCAAAATGCCAAAATGCCAAATCCACATAATCTTTAGACTGATTGAGAAAGCAAATAGGAATACCTCTATTATAAAAAAATGGAATGCGCCATTTATATAACATCTCAGAATTTGGTAAAACGGCCTCAATAACAACCTGCAATTGCAGTAATATAGACTTATAAGGTTCTTCCTTTTTTAGAATATATTCTTCGGCTGGATTCATAAGCTTCAATTAAATCTTTATAAAATTAACTAAAAATTATATGTGAAAATTAAATAAAATTTATTTACTTTGTATTTCAAAGTACTTTTATATGGAATCAAAAGATTATCTAAAAGACATTAGCGAGATAAAAGATTTAATGAATAAATCATCCCGCTTTATTTCCTTAAGCGGATTATCAGGAATATTAGCTGGTATTTATGCATTAATTGGTGCCGCAATAGCCTATTGGTTGGTTACAAACCACAGTAATGGCATATTAACACTAGACGGATGGGTGTTTCAATCTTGCCTATTAACACTTATTATGGTAGCTATAGTTAGTATTATTACCGCGATTTTTCTAACTACTAGAAAAGCAAAAAAACACAACGCTAAAATTTGGGACGCTACATCACAGCGCTTAATTATTAACTTTTTAATTCCTCTAATAGTTGGTGGGCTTTATATTTTAATCATTCTAAGCCAAGGCAAGTACGGCCAATCGGGTGGATTAATGCTTATCTTTTACGGTTTGGCCTTGGTAAATGCTTCAAAATATAGCATTGGAGACATCAGGTATTTGGGCTATATCCAAATAATATTGGGCTTGTTAGCTTCGTGGAAACCTGGATATGGTTTTTGGTTCTGGGTTATGGGGTTTGGCATAATGCATATTGTTTACGGTACTTGGATGTATTTAAAATTCGACAAAAAGTCTAATTAATAACACATAAAATCATGATTACTATAACCAAAAGATTAAAATATTTAGTCCTTCTTATATTACTAATTTTACTACTGCCTTTAATTAGTATGCAATTTACCAATGAAGTTAACTGGTCTTTTTTAGATTTTTTAGTTGCTGGCATCTTATTACTTAGTACTGTCGTTGCAATTGAATTTGTTGTGCAAAACATCAATAAAAAAAGCATCAAACTGTTATTAATACTTGGTATTTTAGCCATTATTATATTAATATGGATAGAACTAGCGGTTGGTATATTCGGAACACCATTGGCAGGAAGTTAGACAATAATGAGTATTATAAACAACATAAATAAAGTATTCGATCATAGAATTAGATTAGGCATTATGTCTGTTTTAATGGTAAATGAGTATGCCGATTTTAATATGCTTAAAGAACTTCTTGGAGCCACCGATGGTAATTTAGCAAGCCATACCAAAGCTCTGGAAAATGCCGAATACATTAAGGTTGAAAAGCAATTTATTGGCAGAAAACCAAATACCAGATACTCTACCACCACTCTTGGCGAACATGAGTTTAAAAAACATATTGAAGCTCTAGAAAAATTAATAAATAAACAGTAAATATTTTTTTATCAATTTACTTTGTAATTCAAAGTACTTTTAAATCAAACAAATGGAAACACAAAACAACAATCCCCAACAAAACAAAATTGGCCATTGGCTTAAAACTTCAATTACAGCACGCATGTTAATGGTAGGCTTTTTAGTTATTATCCTTCTCATTCCGTTATCATATATCAGTAGTTTAATAAACGAAAGAGCTTTTAGGCAAACCGATGTTGTCAATGAAATAAACAGCAAATGGGGAAACCACGTTTTAGTTTACGGTCCTGTTTTAAAATTACCTTATAAATCGTACACCGAAACAAAAACCTATAATGAGAAAACCAAAACCTATTTTAAAGAAACTCAAACCCACATTAAAAACGCCTATATATTTCCAGAAAATCTCGATTCAAAAGTTAAGGTAAATTCTAAAACCTTAAGCAGAGGCAATTTTGAATCTGCCGTATTTACAACGCAAATGGATTTCTCTGGTCACTATATTCCAGTCGATTTAACAG
This sequence comes from Algibacter luteus, assembly GCF_030344935.1. Taxonomy (NCBI): domain Bacteria; kingdom Pseudomonadati; phylum Bacteroidota; class Flavobacteriia; order Flavobacteriales; family Flavobacteriaceae; genus Algibacter; species Algibacter luteus. The sequence continues at coordinate 3,039,049 of NZ_CP128313.1, forward strand.
CAAAGGGCATTAAACCAGAAGATATAGTATGGAACGAAGCCACCATCATCTTAAAAACATCAAACTTAAAAGGAATTAAAAGCGAAGTACAAATAAATCTCAACGATAAAACCTATAATTTTGAAACCAACTTCAACCAAAACGATAATCACAATCTCGATGTTTTAGAATCTTCGTTTATAAAAGGCGAAACACTTTTTGCCACCAAATCAACAAATTTCAACTTTTCTATAACCTTTAATGGCAGCCGACAAATAGAAATTATCCCCATTGGAAAAACCACGACCATGCAAATGGAATCGAATTGGCCAGACCCCAGTTTTATGGGTAATTATTTACCAAACGACGAAACCAAACAAATCACAGAAAACGGGTTTAAAGCCGATTGGAAAGTGCTTCACATTAACAGAGCTTTCTCGCAGCAACACCTAAAAAACATTCCCAAACTCAACCAATTCGCCTTCGGAACCAAATTTATGGTCATGGTAGACGAGTATCAAAAAAGCGAACGTTCAGCAAAATATGGCTTCTTAGTTATCGGGCTTACTTTTTTAGTTTTTTTCCTCATTCAAACCCTCAGTAAAATCAATATTCACCCTTTTCAATATTTAATGATAGGGCTCGCACTTACCATGTTTTACACCCTTTTAGTTTCCATTTCAGAGCACAGTAACTTTCTAAAAGCCTATTTAATTGCAGGTATTTCGGTAATTTTACTCATTACGTTATATTCAAAATCCATATTAAAAACATTCAAATTTCCGTTATTTATTGGAGCATCCTTAAGCGCATTATACGCTTTCATTTATGTCATCATCCAACTCGAAAACTACGCATTGTTAGTTGGCAGCATAGGCTTATTCTTAATCCTAGCCATCGTCATGTTTGTATCTCGTAAAATAGATTGGAACAACGGTTAATTTTAAAATGAGTTATGGGCGTTACCCCGTTTTGGCGGGGTCGCGCTTTTCGCTACTAGTTTTGCCTCGATGCACGCCTCGGCAAAAGCTAACCGCTACAATCCCTAACGCAAAAAACAACTATGAGATATTTTATTATTAATGGCAGCTTAATTCATACCAATAATCTTTAAGAAGAAAATACAATGAAGTTTCAATTTAATAAAACATATTTTCTATTTGCTTTTCTGCTTTTAGTAACAGAAGCCTTTATTGCAATCTATTTTAAAACCGGATTTATCAGGCATACTTTTGGCGATTACTTATGTGTTATTTTGCTTTATTGTTTTTTTAAAAGCTTCATAAAAGGGCTTCATGTAACAATTTCCCTTATTGTTTTAGCCATAGCATTCTGCATAGAGTTTTTACAACTCACTAATTATCTGGAATTATTTGATTTAAACAACAATGACGTCGCGAAACTCTTTCTAGGAAGCACTTTTGAAGTTACCGATTTAGTAGCCTACTCGCTTGGTATTATTAGTGTTTTAATCCTTGAGAAAAAATTGAAGTATAAGTCTAAACTTCTTTTGAAATAATCAATTTAATACAATTAATCTCTATTTTTTTCTTGAATTTTTCTAACTATAGAGGCTGCAGCATTTCGAGTTACCAATCTTGGTAAAAGTGCTAAAAATTTATTGAATTTACCCGGAATAGCATAGGTTTTACCTTTTAACATGGAGTTATAACCATATAAGGCCACAGCTTTAGCCGAAGCCATATTAAAAGTAATTTTATTGTCGCCAGTATTACCAGATACCGTTTTTTGAAACGCTGTTTTCGTGGGCCCCGGACATAATGCTGTGACCGTAACACCAGTGCCTTTAAGTTCATTGGCAATGGCCTCAGAGAACGATAACATAAATCCTTTTGAGGCATAATAAATAGACATTAATGGTCCTGGTTGAAAAGCTGCTAACGACGACATATTTAAAATTCTACCCGAACCTCGTTTAACCATGCCTTCCAAGACTAATTTGGTTAAATGGGTGGTTGTGATGATATGAACATGAAGCATTTCAGATTCGCGTTCCCAATCGGTATCTACAAACGAACCAAACAAACCAAATCCTGCATTATTGATTAATACATCTATTGGTTTGCCTTCAACGGCATTAAATATATCTTGAGCCACATTGGTTTCGCATAAATCTTTTACTAGCGTAATCACTTCAACATTAAACTTTTCTTTAAGTTCGGTTTTAACATTCGCCAACCTTTCCGCATCAATATCTACTAAAAATAATGTATACTCATCGTTAGCTAAAAGTGTTGCTAACTCATAACCCAAACCAGATGCTGCGCCTGTAACTAAAGCGATTTTAGACATATTTTAAAATAAGAATGTGCAATATACTACAAACTTATTCCTTTCCATCTACATAATCTTGTAAATAAGAAAAACGTGGAGTTAGTTTACCGTTTTCTGTAATTTTTGCACGTTCTAACACACCATCCTTATCGTTATTAAAAAATGCAGGTATTACATGTTGTAAAAACATCTCGCCAAAACCTTCGCTAGCATCATGCGGAAGTTCGCATGGTAAATTATCTACTGCCATAACTACAATAGCATTATCGTTTTTATAATCTATTTCGGTTTCAGTTTTCGGGTCGTAACCGTAAATTGGATCTGCTATTGTTGATGCTCGTAATGTTGTAGCAACAGGACCATCTACATCACAACTAATATCAGCAACGACTTTAATATTGAAATCTGGAGATTTTACGTCGCCTCGCGTGTATAAATAAGGTGCGCCATCTCCATAGAAGTGACCTGCTATGAAATAATCTGTCACTTTGGCAAATCGCATAAAATCGGATTCATATGCCTGTGGATTATTAAAAAAATCGAAATTATCAAAGACTTTTCCGTCTTTACGCTTGTTATAGTCCAGTACATCAATTTTACAATAAACAGGTTCTTTAAAAGTTTCGTTTAAATATGCTTCGACTGTAACTCGTTTAATTTTCATGGCATCTAACATTTCTTGTGAACCGTTAGATACTTTACCGCTTCCTGTTAGCAATATTTTGATGTTTGGAAGCTTAATACTGTTAAGCTCTTTTATTAACGCCGCTTGATTTGGCAATGGTCCTGCTTTTGGTAATTGCCACGTATTGTATTTTAATCCCCAAGCCCGAAAACCGTTATAAGCACCTACAATTCCAGCAAAACGTCCGAAACCTATTAAACGAAATCCTTTTTCGTTTGTAATGGTTTCGTGGTCGTATAATTCGATATTTTTTTCTAAAATAGCTTTTAAGAGTTTACGATTATAAGGCTGCTTTTTAATGGTGTGCGAAAAGAAAAAATACTTTTTGTTTGGTATTAACGCATCAATTGGTACTTCTTTAACACCAATCATAACATCGTAATCGGAAACATCATTTACCACCTCGAAACCAGCATCTTGATATTGCTCATCTGGAAAAACACGAATATCGCTAGATTCTACTTTAAATTGAGCTTTAGGAAATTGATTTACAAGTTCTTTGAGTTTTGACGGCGAAAACACCACGCGACGGTCTGGTGGATTTTTACGTTCTTTTATAATGGCGAATTTCATGTTATTACTTATAATTGTATCCTGCTAAATTGATAAAATTTTTAATATCTGACAAACTTATAGTTTGGTATAAATTTTGAACGAAACTAAGTGTAAATGCAAGGTTATTGAAACTTTTTGATACCTTTGCAGCCCGCGTTAAGGATTGAGGCATTTGTTGGAGCTCCTCGCAGAGAGCGACTGCCGAAAGCCTGACCCGAAAGGGTAACGCCCACTTCTTGAAACATCCCGTAATTTATTCGGGACACTCGAAGTGACAGAATTTACTATGACATTAAAAACGGGGTCGACTGGTTTTGACAGCGAGATTAATTGAACGGTAAGCACGTCGTGTAATGATTTTGAGACACGTAAAAGGCTAAATCAAATTTTAAACGGCGAGAATAACTACGCTTTAGCTGCGTAATCTGAATTATAGTAAGATTTGCTACATTTCTACTAGGTAGAAAGGCTAAATGTCTCCGGAAAGCCTTGGTTAATGGCGTTCTTTTTTGAGGCATCGTAAATATTGACTAAGATTAGGTAGTGCTTTGTTGCCTTTTCGAGATTAAGAAGCTAAGTTGTAAGTAGGTTGTCTTTAACCAGCTTGCAATCGAAAAAACAAGAAAAGAATAAACGTGTAGAAAGCTCTTTGGTTACTTGTTTGGACGAGAGTTCGATTCTCTCCGACTCCACAATTAAGCGTAACTTGATTACGATTTATGACATGAAAAGTGCAACAATTTTAATTGATTGCACTTTGTTGTTTTAAAGCGTCAGTCCTGAAAGGACTGGAAGTTACATTTACAGGATGGGATTCATTAGTGAAAAACAAAGTTAATCTCTCCGACTCCACAAAAAAAAGCTCCTGAGATTTTATCTCAGGAGCTTTTTTTTATTGAAACAAAACAATAATCTTAACCAGCTTTTTGTTTTTCTTTCATTTTATTAAGCAACATTAATTCATGTTGTATTTCTTCTTTTCTTTCGTTGAATTTTCGAACGCGCTCATCAATCAATTCTTGATTTTTAATACGAGCTTGCCTTCTTAATTCAGCTTTTTCCAACTCTTTTTGCTGCGTTCTCTTTTGAATCATTTTTTCTCTTGCTACAGAAAAATATGAGAACCCATACATGCTCAAGAATAAAAGAGCAATAATTCCTAATATGATGTAACCGTTTTCCATTACACTTTCTATTTTAAATGCTATTAATTAATTATTTTCAAAAAATTCACCATTAAAATAATAAATAAGGGATAAAATGGCAAACTTTATATCAAAAAAAAGAAATTATAATGGCGATATAAAATAAAAAAGGTGAAGTACTAAAAAAAGTAGTTGAAAGATCATATTATCGATAAAATACACCGGCAATATTTCATTTAGGCCAATTTCATCATTTGGTAACAGTATCGAGACTTTCTTTTTGCCAGTTTAAAATGCCACCTTCTAAATCGTAAATCGTTTTGAATCCTAGAGCTTTAAAATCGGCCACACTATTAGAACTTCTTCTCCCAGAACGACAATACACAAAAACTGCCTTTTCTCTATCGAGTTTACCAATATCGTCCTTAAACGAACTAGAATGATAATTGACGTTTATAGCGTTTTTAATATGTCCTTCGTTGTACTCCTCTGGGGTTCTCACGTCTACCAATTGCGCATCTATCAAAGCCAATGAATCTTTAAATACCTGAGGGCTTAATTTAGCGGTTTGAATTTCTGTATTTGATTGGCAGTTAAACGCGGATACTGATAAAACTAAACTAAGAAAAATATAAAATCGATTCATTTTTTTATGTTTTTAAATCTACAATATCTCCTGTCCACTGCAACATACCACCTTCAAGATTATAGGCATTTTCAAAACCAAGCTGTTCCATGATTTGGCACGCTTTACCGCTTCTATTCCCAGAACGACAATACACGTAATAATTTTTGCTTTTGTCTAAATCTTCAATTTCATCAATAAATTCTTGCCCTTTGTAAATATCAATATGAATGGCGTTTGGTATTATACCTTCAGCTACTTCGGCATCGGTTCTTACATCTAAAATTACAGCGTTATCATCGTTTGATAATTTTTCTACCCATTCTTCTTGCGTTAAATCTTCCATATTTACTTTTAAAATTATATCCTACAAAATTAAGATAACTAAATTTATAGACGAAAAAAAATCCGAAGTATTACACTCCGGATTCCAATTATAAAATTTAACGTTTAAACTTTAATAGAACAACCAATAGCTTTGGTTTCTTTTTGCGTTACTTCTTCACCATTTAAAAGGGCATCCACAGCATTTTCAACATACTTTACTTTTACTGCTGAAGCATCTTTATGATTATCATCAATAGCACCAATATACTGCACTACATTGCCTTTTTTCGTTTTTTCCAGTACGTACATGTGTGGTGTTTTAGTAGCTCCAAACTTAGGATATACTTTTTGCCCTTCGTCCATTAAATAAGGAAACGTAAAGCCTTTTTCTTTCGCGCGTTTTTTCATTTCAGGCATCGCATCGCCTGGTTTAACATCAGTATTATTCGGCATTATTGCTATTACAGGATAACCTTTTGGCGCGTATTTTTCATTGAGGGCTTGTATTCTATCCTCATACATCACTGCAAATGGGCAGGTATTGCATGTAAATGTAATGATGAAACCTTTGGCATCTTTATAATCTGCCATTGAAACCATTTTTCCGTCGATATTTTTTAATGAAAAATCTTCGGCTATATCGCCAATTTGATAACCACCACTTATAGGTGTGTTTACATTGAATGCACTAATTAAAACTAGCAGAACAACTGCTGAAAGGATTTTGACTGACTTTTTCATATTTTATTATTTTATAAATTGTTTCACTTCTGTTTCTAACTCTTCATAGTTAAAAGATTGCTCATAAAATCGACGTTCACTATTCTTGTAAATTACAGTTGCTGGTATGGATCCAGACCAACTTTCGTCTACTTTTGGAATCCACGTATTCATATCGGCATCATCTAAAGCAATTACTTTAGAGACGAGATTATTTTCTTTTATAAAAGGCTTTAATTTTTTATCGTAAAGATGCGGGAAATCGAGACTTACTAAAACAACCTCAACATTTTGGTTTTTATATTCTGAATATAATTTCTCGAAATAAGGAAGCTCTTTTACACAAGGTGCGCACCAAGTTGCCCAAAAATTAACCACGTAAATTTTATCATCTTTTTTATTCAAAAATGGTTCTAGACCTGCATAATCATAAACTTCTAACTGAAAATCATCAGAAATTATCTCATTTTCAATAATCTCTTGTTGCGTTACTGCAGAAACTTCGGCTGTTTTATTCTTTTTAGCACAACTCACTATTAAAAGAATAGCAATAAATAATAGTTTTAACTTCATAAGTATAAAATTAATTAATACTTCTTTGTGTTTCTTCTAGTTTAACAAACTTTTATGTAAAAAATGATTTAAAGTTTTGTGTAAAACTATTTTCATTTCTATATTTGAACCAGTAAAACATAAATAATGAAAACTTTTTTAAATAATACTTGGTGGTGGTGCTTTCGAAACTAATCTTCGTGAAGTAAAACCCTAGTATATTTAAAACTAAAATATCCAAAAGGCTTGTCATTCACGACAAGCCTTTTTCTTTGTTCTGAATTTGTTTCAGAATCTAGAAGAAAATGAGAAACGAAAATGAAAAAATTTAGTCTGTTCACACACCACAAAAGAATTTTAACAGATACCATTACGCCGGTTTCTGTTTATTATAAAATACGCGACAAATTTCCGAATAGTATTCTGTTGGAAAGTGGTGACTACCACAGAAGTCATAAAAACTTCTCGTACATCTGTTTTAACCCGATTGCTACAATTAAAGTTGAAAACGAAGTGATTACTGAGACCTTTCCGGATGGAAGTTCTGCATCGTTGGATATTACTGAAGATGTTAATGTGGTTGATGAAATCTACAATTTTACCAAACGCTTTGATACTAAATCTGAAGAAAATTTCAAATTTATAAACAACGGTATTTTTGGTTACACAGCCTATGATGCGGTTAGGTATTTTGAAGATATTGAAATTGGAAAGAAAGACAATTCAGTGGTTATTCCAGATATGTACTATGCGGTTTATCAAAACATTATAGCCATAAATCATTTTAAAAACGAAGCTTATATTTTTGCGCACTGTTTTGAAGACACACCAAATAACATTGATGACATTGATAAGCTGATTAATATTCAAAATTTTGCCTCTTATAGTTTCAATGCTAAAGGTGATATTAAATCTAATTTAACTGATGATGAGTTTAGAGAGCATGTCGAGGTGGCAAGAAAACATTGCCAACGCGGAGATGTTTTTCAATTGGTGTTATCTAGACGATTTTCTCAAGAATTTACTGGTGATGATTTTAATATTTATCGTGCCTTACGAAGCATAAACCCGTCGCCTTATTTATTTTATTTTGATTACGGCGATTTTAAAATTTTTGGAAGTTCGCCAGAAGCGCAGCTTATTGTTGATGATGGTTTAGCTGAAATCCACCCCATTGCAGGAACTTTTAAACGCACAGGAGATGAGCATAAAGATGAGATTTTGGCTGAAAAACTCAAGAAAGACGATAAAGAAAATGCAGAGCACGTAATGCTTGTGGATTTAGCGCGTAACGATTTAAGTCGTCACGGAAGCGATGTAAAAGTCGTAACCTATCGTGAAGTTCAATTTTTCTCGCATGTTATTCACTTGGTTAGTAAAGTTACAGGGCAAAAACACAAATCAACCTCAACCATGCAAGTGGTTGCAGATACATTTCCTGCAGGAACGTTGAGCGGCGCACCAAAGCATATGGCTATGCAACTCATTGAAAAATATGAAAAGACAAGCAGAGGATATTACGGGGGAGCTATAGGTTTTATGGATTTTGATGGTAATTTTAACCACGCCATAATGATTCGGACGTTTTTAAGTAAGGATTACAAATTAAACTGGCAAGCAGGAGCAGGATTGGTTTCAAAATCAAACCAAGAAAACGAGCTGCAAGAGGTTTACAATAAATTAGGAGCATTAACTAAAGCTATTAAATTAGCAGAAGATATTTAAGATGAAAAAAGTATTAGTTATAGACAACTACGACAGTTTTACGTACAATTTAGTACACTATTTAGAAGACTTAAATTGTTATGTTACTGTAGTGAGAAACGATAAGTTAGCTTTAGAAGATGTAGAGCCTTTTGAAAAAATAGTCTTATCTCCAGGTCCTGGAATACCAGACGAAGCAGGTTTATTAAAAGCTATTATTGAACAATACGCACCAACTAAAAGTATTTTAGGTGTATGCTTGGGACAACAAGCCATTGGTGAAGTTTTTGGCGGTTCATTAATAAATCTCGATGACGTTTATCACGGTGTTGCTACTAACGTAACGATTTGTGTTGATGACGAATATATTTTTAAAGGCTTAGATAAAAATATTGAAGTAGGTCGGTATCACTCTTGGGTTGTTAACCCAGAATTACCAGAAAGTTTAGAAGCGACTTCATTTGATGCGAACGGACAAGTCATGTCTTTAAGGCACAAAACCTACGATGTAAGAGGCGTACAATACCATCCAGAATCGGTTTTAACGCCTGAAGGAAAATCAATTTTAGAAAACTGGGTAAATAACTAAAATAAGTAATGAAAGACATTTTAAATAGACTTATAAACCACGAAACCCTTACAACTGAGGAGGCAAAACAGGTTATAGTTAACATATCAAACAATATGTATAACCCTAGTCAAATTACGTGTTTCCTTTCGGTTTATATGATGCGTAGCATTACTATAGAAGAATTAAGAGGATTTAGAGATGCACTTTTAGAATTATGTGTTCCAATAAATCTTAGCGGCTATAACGCCATTGACATAGTTGGTACAGGAGGTGATGGTAAAAACACCTTCAATATTTCAACTTTATCGGCTTTCATTACCGCTGGTGCTGGAGTTCATGTTTCTAAGCATGGAAACTATGGTGTATCCTCTACTTCAGGTTCATCAAATGTCATGGAATCTCTAGGTGTAAAATTCTCGAACGATGAAGGCTTTCTAAAAAAATGTTTAGATCAAGCAGGCATCTGTATTTTACATGCGCCGTTGTTTCATCCAGCAATGAAAAATGTTGCACCTATAAGAAGAGAATTGGGCGTTAAAACGTTTTTCAATATGTTAGGACCATTAGTTAACCCTTCATTTCCTAAAAATCATGTCCTAGGTGTTTTTAATTTGGAAGTTTTAAGACTTTATAGTTTTTTACATCAAAACTCTGGACATAATTACAATATTGTTTACGCCTTAGATGGTTATGATGAAATCTCATTAACTGGAAAAGCTAAAATCGTTTCTAATCATTCTGAAAAACTGTTTTCGCCAGAAAATTTAGGGCTAAAAACGATAAAACAAGAAGCTATTTTTGGCGGAGATAGCGTTAAAGATGCAGCTAATATCTTCGTTGATATTATTAAAGGTAAAGGAACAGACGCACAAAACAATGTGGTATGTGCCAATGCAGGATTAGCCATTGCTACCTCCAATAAATTGACCCATAAAGAAGGATTTGAAATCGCGAAAGAATCGTTGTTTTCTGGTAAAGCAAAGCAAAGTTTAGACACTTTAATAGAGTTAAGCAAATGAATATTTTAGATAAAATAGTAATCGATAAGCGCAAAGAAGTTGATTTAAGAAAAAAATTGATTCCAATATCTCAACTTGAAAATTCTGTGCTTTTCAATAGAGAAACCGTTTCATTGGCTTATAAATTACGAAACAGCAAATCTGGCATAATCGCAGAACACAAACGACGCTCACCCTCAAAATCGGTAATCAATAACAATTTAAATGTTCAAGATGTCGCATCAGGATACGAAAATGCTGGTGTTTGCGGGATGTCTGTTTTAACCGATGGCAAGTACTTTGGTGGCTCGTTAGATGATTTACTTACTGCAAGAGCGAGTTGCAACTTACCTTTGTTGCGTAAGGAGTTTATAATTGATGAATATCAAATGCTTGAAGCCAAAGCTTACGGTGCTGATGTTATTTTATTAATTGCTGCCATTTTAACTAGAGACGATATCAAGAAATTTTCAGAGTTTGCCAAAAGCTTGAAATTGGATGTGCTTTTAGAAGTTCATAATGAAGAAGAGTTGCAAAAATCCATAATGCCTTCAATAGATATGTTAGGTGTAAACAATAGAAATTTAAAAACCTTCGATGTGAGTTTAAACACGAGTAAAAATTTAAGCAGTAAGATTCCTGATGACTTTGTAAAAGTATCAGAAAGTGGCATTAGTAACATTGAAGCGATAAAAGAATTACAACCTTATGGGTATCAAGGTTTTTTAATAGGTGAGAATTTTATGAAAACTGATAATCCTGGAGCTAGCGCAAAGGAGTTTATAAAAAATCTTAGCCTCCTCTAACTCCTCCAAAGGAGGAGAACACTCACTCTTGTAAAAAACATGAATAAAGATAAACGACATACTCCGCAATCAATTCCCTCCCCTTTGGGGAGGGCTAGGGAGGGGCTTGCTCTAAAAGTTTGCGGTATGAAATATCAAGATAACATAAAGCAAGTTGCAGCATTGCAGCCTGATTATCTTGGTTTTATATTCTATGAAAAATCTGCGCGTAACTTTGATTCTGAGAGTATTCCTCAATTACCGAAATCAATTAAAAAAACAGGTGTTTTTGTTGATGCCGATCTCGATTTGGTTGTTGATTATATTAAAAAACACGATTTACAAGCCGTACAATTACACGGAAAAGAATCGCCAGAATATTGCGAAAAAATTAAATCTGAAGGCATTGAAGTTATAAAAGTATTTTCAATTAAAGATGCATTTGATTTTAGTGTTTTAAATCCTTATGTAGCATTCGTTGATTATTTCTTATTCGACACCAAAGGAAAATTACCTGGAGGCAATGGCTACACCTTTGATTGGAATGTTTTAAATAATTATCCTTCAGAAAAACCATTCTTTTTAAGTGGTGGTATTGGATTAAGTGAAATTGAAGACATTAAAAACTTTGCAAAGAGCAAAGCATCAAAATATTGCTATGCTTTAGATGTAAATAGCAAATTTGAGATTGAACCCGGACTAAAAAATATTGACGATTTAAAAAAATTCAAAAAGATTTCTGCTTTATCAGGAATAACAAAATTAAAAAAAAAGCTATGAATTATAATGTTAACGAAAAAGGCTATTATGGCGAATTTGGAGGTGCATTTATTCCAGAAATGCTATACCCAAATGTTGAAGAATTACGCCAAAAGTATTTAAAAGTAATGGCTGAACCTGAATTTCAAAAGGAGTTTAATCAGCTTTTAAAAGACTATGTTGGTCGCCCTTCTCCACTCTATTTTGCCAAACGACTTTCTAAAAAATACAACACTAAAATTTACTTAAAGCGCGAGGATTTAAACCACACTGGAGCGCACAAAATTAATAATACCATTGGCCAGATATTAATGGCTAAACGTTTAGGGAAAACTAGAATTATAGCCGAAACTGGAGCAGGACAACATGGTGTTGCTACTGCTACCGTTTGCGCTTTAATGGGAATGGAATGTATCGTTTACATGGGTGAAATTGACATTGCAAGACAAGCACCAAACGTAGCTAGAATGAAAATGTTAGGCGCCAAAGTTGTTCCTGCGTTATCTGGAAGCCGTACTTTAAAAGATGCCACAAACGAAGCCATTCGGGATTGGATTAACAATCCTGTAAACACTCATTACATTATTGGTTCTGCTATTGGACCGCACCCGTATCCAGACATGGTAACCCGATTTCAGGCTGTGGTTTCAGATGAAATTAAATGGCAATTAAAGGAACAAACTGGTAATGAAAATCCTGATTATTTGGTGGCTTGTATTGGTGGCGGTAGTAATGCAGCCGGAACCTATTACCATTATTTACAAAATCCTGATGTGAAACTTATTGCTGTTGAAGCTGCTGGTTTGGGTGTAGATTCAGGTGAAAGTGCAGCCACATCGGTTTTAGGAAAAGAAGGCATTATCCATGGCTGTAAAACCTTATTGATGCAAACCAAAGATGGACAAATTACTGAGCCTTATTCGATTTCAGCTGGTTTAGATTATCCTGGTGTTGGCCCCATGCATGCGCATTTAGCTAAAACGGGGCGTGCAGAATTTATGGCCATTACTGATGATGATGCTATGAATGCAGGCTTAGAACTTTGTAAGTTGGAAGGTATTATTCCAGCCATTGAAACCTCACACGCCTTGGCTATTTTTGAACAGAAAACCTTTAAACCAGACGATGTTGTTGTTGTGAGTTTGTCTGGTAGAGGAGATAAAGATTTACAGAATTACATTGAATATTTCAAAATATAAATTGATAATGTTACGCATGCGTTAGGGATTATAGCGACATCCTTTTTTGCTTTTTCTGCAAAAAAGATATAGCGAAAAGCCCGACCCTTGTGGTAACGCCCAAAAAATAATAAAGAAAATGAATCGTATTAAAGCGAAACTTAAAGAAGATAAAAAATTATTGTCTATCTATTTTACGGCGGGGTACCCAAATATTAACGACACGGTTTCTATTATTAAAGATTTAGAGACAAATGGGGTAGATATGATTGAAATTGGTTTGCCGTTTAGCGACCCATTGGCCGATGGACCCACGATTCAAGATAGCTCTACCCAGGCTTTAAAAAATGGAATGACTACGGAGGTACTTTTTAATCAGTTAAAAGATATTCGTAAAACTGTGGATATTCCGTTGATTATAATGGGCTATTTTAACCCCATGTTTCAGTATGGTGTTGAAGCTTTTTGTAAAACATGTAAAGAAATAGGTATTGACGGTTTGATTATTCCTGATTTACCGGTTGATGTGTATCATGAAGAATATCAAACTATTTTTGAAAAATATGGATTGATAAATGTATTTTTAATTACTCCACAGACGAGTGATGAGCGTATAAGATTTATAGATTCTATATCTAACGGATTTATTTACATGGTAAGCAGTGCAAGTACAACGGGAGCTCAATCTGGTTTTGGTGACGAACAAACTGCCTATTTTGAGCGAATTGCCAAAATGAACCTTAAAAACCCTCAAATTATAGGTTTTGGGATAAGTAATAACAACACGTTTACACAAGCTACAAAATATGCCAAAGGTGCCATAATTGGTAGCGCTTTTGTAAAGCATGTTACTAAAGAGGGCATTACATCCATATCTAAGTTTGTGAAAAATATTTTGAAATAGATTTTATTACAATTGTTTGATTATCTTTGGTTAACGAAATTGGTTAACCAATTATTTAATTGCTATGAAATCTATATACTATTTAGTTGTTTTACTTTTCTCAGTATCACAAATACATGCTCAAGTTACCCTTGATGCCGATGGTTCTGGCGGTATGCAAACTTATGATTTAATAAACTCAGTTTTAGCTCCAGGCTACGACGCCGTGGAGGAACCAGATTGTAGCCACGCCCCAACTTTTCAGCATATTGATGAACCTTTTGATGCGACTTTAGGTATAAACGTCTTTCGTTTTTATATTCATGAAGCCACAGACACTGATAGATATAATGGTTCTACAGACCGCCAAAGAAATGAAATAAAAACATACGATAAATCGCCAGCAAATTTAAAAGGCGTTGAAGGCGAAAGTGTGATATATAAATGGAAGTTTAAATTGGATGCCGGTTTTCAAGTTTCATCAAGCTTTACGCATTTACACCAATTAAAATCTGTGGGTGGATTGTATGAAAGTATGCCTATGTACACCCTAACGGCTCGTAAATCGACTCCTGACAGGTTGGAATTACGTTATGCTGAAACCAACTCTCAAACTACATTGATTCAAACGGCGATAGCGCCATTTAAAGGCGAATGGGTAGAAGCTACAGAATCTATAAAATACGGCACTAATGCGGGTCCAGATTCAGGTACATATTCTATTGAATTAAAAAGAGTGAGTGATAATGCTGTATTATTAAGTTATACCGATAATGCAGTGAAAAATTGGCAAACTAATGCCGACTTTGTACGACCTAAATGGGGTATTTACAGAAGTTTAAACAATCGCACAGATTTAAGAGATGAAGAAGTCTTGTTTGCGAATTTTAGCATTGAAGAAGTTCCTACTTTGAATACTGAAGATTTTCAAAAATCATTGTTGAAAATATTTCCAAACCCAGTTAAAGATATTATGACAATTGAAACGCGTAATTTTGATTTTTCTGAAATAGAAATTTGTGATATCTCTGGAAAAAAGGTATTAAATTTTGAAACTGTAAATTCATCTAGCATCGACGTTTCTAGTTTACGACATGGTATTTATTTTGCCACATTTAAGGATCAAAACAATGCCGTTTTTAGAACTAAATTCATTAAAAAATAATCCATATTAATTGTTTATTTTTGATGGCTACAGTTAATTAAAAGTCAAAACTAAATGCCACTAAACATCGTTTTATTTGAACCCGAAATTCCTAATAACACAGGAAATATTGGGCGTTTAGCTTTAGCATCTGGCTCTCATCTCCACCTTGTAAAACCATTTGGCTTTGAAATTGACGATACGCGCTTAAAGCGCGCTGGTTTAGATTATTGGCAACATCTTCAAATTACATATTACGATAATATTGATGCGTTTTTTTCTATCAATAAAGATAAAACCATGGCGTTTTTATCTAGTCATGGCTCAAAAAATCATTGGGATATTCCTTTTGAAGACGACATGTTTTTAATTTTTGGCAAAGAATCTGTTGGACTGCCCAAAGATCTTCTTAATCAATATTCCGAAAATTTATTTAAAATTCCACTATTTAGCCAACATGTACGCAGCTTAAACCTTGCAAACGCCGTTAGTATTGTGGTTTACGAAGGCATCAAACAAATCAAGTAACATCTTCACCGTCAAAATCTTACCGATTATCTAAAACTGAAATACTTAAACGCATAAAAGTTTGATACTAATTTGATTATTATTATATTTGGTTTACCACACTGGTTAACCAATTATTTCAACAATCAAACTTTACAATTATGAAACATCAAACTACAAAAAACCAGCTTTCATTTCAAAAAGTTTTAACTCAGTTCTGTGTCATGTTACTGATAGTATTCAGTTCCTATAGCGGGGTAGCACAAACCACACACAATATTAGCGACCCTGAGGATCTTACGGCTTTATCTGCAACCCTAGCCGCTGGAGATACTGTTATTTTAGCAAACGGAACTTACTCTTCCGATGCCAGAATTAAATTTTCGCCAACTACAGGTTCCGCAGCCATGCCTATTACATTTAAAGCCGAAACTCCTGGTGGAGTAATATTTGATGGTGGTTTGCGCATGAGTATTGGTGGAGATCACGTTGTTGTTGCAGATTTCCATTGGAAAAATGGTTATGGTGCAAGCAATTTTATTGAATTTAGAGATGGCTTTGATTATGCTATTTACAGTACCATCCAGAACTGTGTAATTGAAAGTTTGGCGATACATCCAGATGATGTTGCCGATGATATAGCGAATAATTCTATTACAAAACACAGATGGATTGTTTTATATGGCACATATAATACGGTAATAAATTGTTCGTTCATGGATAAGCAAAGTGCTGGTGCGCTAGTTCTAGTAGAAGTGGCTTATAATGCTGAAGCTGACCGTTGCGCGGTTGTTGGGCATACTATTACTAACAATTATTTTTATAAATATGCTAAAATGAATGCTTCACTATCCAATTCAGGAGATAGTGAAACTATTCGTGTTGGTACTAGCGAATATCAAAATGTTGATAGTAGTGTAACTGTAAGTAATAATTACTTTGTGGAAGCTGACGGGGAAAATGAAATCATCACAAATAAGAGTAAAAACAACGTTTATACGAATAATACGTTTAGAAGATGTCGAGGTTCTTTAGTGCTTCGTCATGGTTCAAACGCTACTGTTGATGGCAATTATTTTTTAGGTGAAGATGTAGACGGAACAGGTGGTATTAGAATTACAGATAGTAATCATACCATCACCAATAATTATATTCAAGACTGTATAACTGTGCTTGATCAAGCTAGATGGAACAACGGTATCACATTTATAGGTGGTGGCGATAGTGCAAACGTTGTTTGTACATCTACAAGCGTATCAAACGGTTATCAAAAATCTGAAAACATTAATGTTTCCAACAACACTATTGTAAACACTAATGCACCGTTATTTTATAACGAAGATAAAGGCTCAACCGATCCAACGGGAACAGTTTCAAATAACTTAATCTATTTTGCTACTAGTGATCCAAATTTATCTGATGTTATTTCAGGTGATAGCGCCAGTGCATTTGCTAATCTTGGAACCGCTTTAGCCTATTCAGGAAACGTTTTTACAGGTACCAATTTAGGAGCAACAACTACAGGGTTTTCTGAAGAAAACGGAATAACAGCAACAGCAGATGGTGAAATATTTACATTTTCAGGGACTGGTTCTGCTGGCAAAGGTGCGGATATGGGTGCTTATGAACCAGCCACCGATGCTACGGTAGGTTATGGCATAGGAGCTTGTTTTTTAAATAATGTAGGAGGTCCAATTTCAAATGGTGATTGCTCAGTAGTTATAGGCGATTATTTAACGGTTAGTAGTTTATCAACACTTCCTGCATCGGCATCTAGTAACGATATAACTGTTAATTCGAATGTAAGTTGGACGGCTGCTTCAAATGACAGCTGGATAACCATCAATACAAACTCTGGAACAGGAAATGCAACTGTTTCGGTTTCCGTTACCGAAAATACAGATACAAGTACCAGAACAGGTTCTGTAACTTTTACACAAGATCCAGGAGGCGATGATATTGTAAGAACCTTGAATGTAACACAAGAAGGCGCTGAAATTACCTCACTTTATACCTTAATAAACACAGGAACTGCGACCGACCCAGTGACTATAGATTCCTTTTCGAAAGAAGAAGTAAACGGCACAACAAAATTTAATTATGCCGCAAACACTTTAGATAAAGATAATGGATCGGTTTGGGCAGCCGATGATGGCGCTGTTTTAGCTGGAGATTACAAAGGTGATGGTGAATACATTATTTACAGTTTAGGCGATTTATATAACTTAGATTTTATCCAGTTTACAACCACTAACAAATCAGATCCTTTTGGATATCAAATATGGGTTTCTACTACTGGAACAGAAACAGCAGACTTCACTATGGTTTTACCCACAACTGGCGAGTTATTGCTTACCGCAACTAGCACAACCGCTTTTAATCAATATGAAGTAGATGCTGAAGCTCGTTATGTGAAATTAATGGGCTACGGAAGATTTAACAGTGCAGGAGATACAAGAACAAGTCAATGGAATGCCATTGGTGAAATTGAGTTTTTTGGTGAATTAAGTTCTTTATCAGTTGAAGACAATGCCTTTGAAAAGCAGATTAAAATATATCCGAATCCAGTAACAGATAACTTTACAATTAAGAGTGAACAAAGCAATTTAAAAGCCCTTAAAGTTTATAATCTTGATGGTAGATTAGTTTTAGAGCAATCTTATAAATCATCACAATCTGAAATTAGTATTGATGTGTCATCATTTTCAAATGGCTTATATTTAATAAATCTTTCAAGTGATAGCGATTCTCAACAAACAAAACCTATTGTTGTTTCACATTAAAAAATAAAAAACATGAGCTCAATTACTAGACGATCTTTTACAAAACAAGCAGCACTGGGCATTGGGTTCATTCCTTTGCTAGGTTTTTCTAATAATTTATTTGAAAATGAATCTAATACAGATACATTATCTATTCATTTATTTTCAAAACATTTGCAATTTCTTAACCTTGAACAAGCAGGTGAGAAAGCTGCTGAATTAGGGTTTCAAGGGTTAGATTTAACTGTAAGACCAAAAGGCCATGTTTTGCCAGAAACTGTAATTGAAGATTTACCAAAAGCCATAGCCGATATTAAAAAAGGTGGCTCGACTTGTTTAATGATGACAACCGCTGTTGAAGACGCAGCGAACCAAACAGATGTTAACGTCTTAAAAACTGCTGCTCAACTCGGTATAAAATACTATAGAGCTAATTGGTTTAAATATTCTGAAGAACGCACCATGGAAGCCGATTTAGAATACTACCAACAAAAGATAAAAACGCTTAGTTTACTTAATAAACAACTTGGTATTTCGGGTTGTTACCAAAACCATGCAGGACGCTCTGTGGGAGCTTCTATTTGGGAAATTAAAAAGATATTAGAGCAAGCTGAACCTGGTTATTTTGGTACTCAATATGATATCAGACATGCTATGGTAGAAGGTGGACTGTCTTGGGAAAATGGCTTAAAACTTATAAAATCATCAATAAATACTATTGTTCTTAAAGATTACAAATGGGGACAAGTAAATGGTGTGTGGAAACCTATTAATGTGCCTATAGGCGAAGGTATGGTAAATTTTAAAAAATATTTTTCGCTATTAAAAGCATATAAAATCAATGTTCCGGTAAGTCTGCATTTGGAATATGATTTAGGAGGTGCTGAAAAAGGTAAAAAAGAGATTACCATTGAAAAAAAAGAGGTTTATAAAGCCATGAAAAAAGATTTAGTTGCTGTACAACGGTTATGGCAAGAAGCTTAAATATAGGACTAATTAAATAGCAATCTAAGTAGATTTACTGCTTCTAAAAAAAGGCTCAAGTTTTCACTTGAGCCTTTTTATTTAATTCGCTTTTCTGTTTTTCAGCATCTTCAAATACATTGTTTCAACCTTAGTTCTTGCCCAAGGCGTTCTACGTAAAAATTTCAAGCTTGATTTTACCGAAGGATTATCAGTAAAACATTTAATTTTTATGTTATAGCCCATATATTCCCAACCATAATGCGCCACCAAATCGTTTATAATTTGTTCTAATTTAATTCCATGAAGTGGATTATTGGGTTGCGATTCCATTAACGATATTTATTAATTCCGTCTGTCGTTTCTGCGACTATCACTATTGCGTTTTGGGCGTCTGGAATTATTACTTTTTTGACTATTCGAATTATTCGATCTTGAATTTCTAGAACGATTACCTCCTCCACGTTGTTGCCTTTTTTCAGGCTGTGTCGAAGCATTAGGATCGGGTTCAAATCCTTCTATAATTTCAACTGGTAATTTCATTTCAATCAACTTTTCAATATCTCTTAAAAAAGTTGTTTCATCTGCGCTTACTAACGACAATGCTTCACCACTAGCTCCTGCTCTACCAGTTCTACCAATTCTGTGTACATAATCTTCAGAGATATTTGGCAATTCAAAATTTATAACATGTGGTAACAACGGAATATCCAATCCACGAGCCGCAATATCTGTAGCTACTAAAACTCGAACTTTTCCGGTTTTAAATCCTGCCAAAGCTTTTGTTCTTGCTCCTTGACTTTTATTGCCATGAATAGCCGCTGCCGTAATTCCAGATTTTATCATTTTTTCACAGAGCCTATTAGCGCCATGTTTTGTTCTGGTAAATACCAAAACCTGTTTCCAGTTACCTTCAGAAATTAACTTAATAATCAATCCTGTTTTTAAGCCTTTAGCAACACGATATACTTTTTGACTTATGGCTTCAACAGTCGTGTTTTCAGGTGTTGCTTCAACTTGCACGGGATGGTTTAAAATACCATGTGCTAATTTCTTTATATCCTTAGAAAACGTTGCCGAAAACATTAAATTCTGGCGTTTCTCAGGCATTGATTTTATAACGCGCTCGATATCTCTTAAAAAACCCATATCTAGCATACGGTCGGCTTCATCTAAAACAAAAATTTCAACACGCTTTAACGATAATAACCCTTGACTCTGTAAATCTAATAAACGACCCGGAGTAGCCACCAAAATATCGATACCTTGCCGAATGGTTGCGGCTTGAGGCTTCTGATTAACACCACCAAAAATAACAGCGCTTCTTAAGTTTAAAAACTCGCTATATTCTTTAACATTGGTATATACCTGAGCTGCTAGTTCTCTGGTTGGTGTTAGTATTAAAGCACGAATGGGTCTGTATTTTTCTTTTGGGTTTTCAGAAAGAATGTGTAATAGTGGTAATGTAAAACCCGCTGTTTTTCCTGTTCCTGTTTGTGCCGATGCTAATACGTCTTTACCTTCTAAAACTGGAGGTATTGCTTTTTGTTGAATAGGACTTGGGGTGGTGTATCCTTTTTTGCTAACTGCTTTTAGCAAGGCTTCGGATAAGCCTAAAGATTGAAATGACATATATTGTGTTTATGAAGATCCGTAACGGACGTTTGAGATAACAAAACATAATGCATTCTACCTCCTTCTAATTAAAGGCGCAAAGGTACAGCTAATTATCTGGGTAATATTTATTATTTCGTTTAAAAAAACTCACTGTACTGCATCACTCGATAATCAAACGTGTTAAATTTTGGGTTTTTAGCTTTAAGTTGTTTGTAAAGGGGAATTCTACTTATTGATATGTTAGCAGCTCCAGAGCCTGAAGTTAGGGAAACGGTTTTGATTGTTCTTATAGAGGTTTCGTCTGTACTCAACCCGACAGGTAGATTAAATTGGTGTATTCGTGGTACTTCATCAGTAACCAATTCCAATTTTAGGTTGTATTTTTTTATATGCCTTCTGAAGAAATATTCTGGTCCGTTTTTACTGTTTCCACCAGTGAATAAAAGCGTATCAATATTCGGATATTGTTTTAAAATCCCAATAATATCGCGAAGCTTTATGTTTTGCATTCCTAAATCGGATGCATCAATTTTTTCGCGCTCTGCACTGTCAACAATATCGCAAACGCCTATTTTGTGTTGTATTAAAAACTGTTTCCGCTGTTCTATAGCTTCTTGAGAATTGTCATATCTCAAATTTAAACCATGAATCTTATCAATAAATAACCATAACGAATTATAATAACTTCCATAACAAAAATCGACATCCTTTTCTAAAAGCGCACGAGTTGAAAATCGTGGTGGTGGCAATGTGCCCACAATAAGTTTAGTCGTATCCTTCTTTATAAATGGTTTATATGGGTGTTTGTGTTTAAACATTTCTTTTTTTCTGCGAAAGCGAAAATATTATTGTTTTAGTCTTTAAATTGAATTCTTGAAGTTGCAGTAAAGACAACGGTTTTAATTTGTTTAAAAGTAAAAAAATCACTATTTTAAGAATATAAAATAAAGATATGGGAAAAGGCGATAAAAAAACAAAACGAGGCAAAATTAATCGAGGTACTTTCGGAGCCAGAAGACCAAGAATTAAAAAAAAACCTAGTATTGAACAAAAAATAAATGTTGGCGATAAGGCAAAAGCCAAATAATTATCTGATAAATACAAGTTCGGAATCTGAACTCATGGACTCGCTGTAACTATACCCGTCGTAATTAAATCCTTTTAAATCATCGATAGTTTTTGCATTGGTATCAACTACATAACGCGCCATCATACCACGCGCAGCTTTGGCAAAAAACGAAATCATTTTATACTCGCCGTCTTTAAAATCTTTAAAATTAGCAGTAATGACCGGTACTTTTAAAGCTTTCTTATCTATGGCCTTAAAATACTCGTTACTTGCAAGGTTTAAAAATAACTCATCATCTTCAAGCGCTTCGTTTAAAGCCTTTGTGATGTCTTTTTTCCAGAATTCATAAAGATTCTTTTTTACACCAATTTTTATTTTCGTTCCCATTTCTAAGCGATAAGGCTGAATTAAATCGGTTGGTTTCAATAAACCGTATAATCCTGAAAGTATAAAAACGGTGTTTTGTAGTGTCTCTAATTTTTCTTCAGGAATCGTATAAGCATCCAAACCTCTATATACATCGCCATTAAATGCATACACTGCGGGTCGTGCATTTTCAGTTGAAAACGGTAACGACCAAGTTTGATTACGTTCGTAATTCAATTGTCCTAAATCATTAGAAATGCTCATGAGTTTAGATAAACTTCTGGCAGATTTCTTTTTAAGCAATTTATTTAAACGTTCCGATTGTTTTAAAAACTGCGGTTGCGTGTATATCTTGGTTGGTAATTTGGTTTCAAAATCTAATGACTTTGCTGGTGATAATACTAATTTCATAAGCCTCTTTTAATTCCCTGACAAGGAAATTGTTTGAATTTACATCAAAGTTACAATTACTAATTTACTTTTTAAATTGAAGCTTAAAATTATTTGTGATGTGGTTATAAATGGAATTGATAGTTTTTGATTTTGTGAGAAATTTTTCTAAATTCGTTTTTGTAGGATAAAACATATGCGTATTTTAAAACTGCATTTTTCTCTGAGCTTAAAAATTTATTAATGAAAAAAATAACGATTACTGTTTTCATAGCTTTTATGGGACTCGTTGGGCATTCACAAGAAGACATTCTAAAAACGGTAGAAACCTTATTTGAAAACAAGGAATACGACAAAATCATCTCTGATTATGCACCTCAAGTAAAAGACTATTCTGCAAAAGTAGTTTACTATGTAGCTATGGCATACGATAGGAAATCTGATTTTGATAATTTTTATAAAATAATCGATTTGTCAATAAAAAAAGATAATACCGACCCTGAAGTACATATCCATAAAGGTTCGGTATGCAGCTATAAAGGGAGGTTTTTAGAGGCCATAAAATCATTTAAAAAAGCCATTAAACTGAATCCAAATAAAAGTGAATATTTTAGTCAGCTTGCAGACACTTATTTCATAACTGGTAAATGGGAACAAGCTCTGAAAAATTACAAATTAGCTATTACTAAGGAGGATGCCGCTGAATACCATTTCAAAAAAATAGCGGAAGTTTATTTAATGAAAAAAGACTTTAAAAATGCTTTAAAATATTTTTATATAGCTAAAAATAACATTTCAAAGGAATCGAATGCCTATAGCGACGTTCTGTACAATTTAGCAGAACTGGAAATGCGCAATAATAACTACATCAAGGCAGAAATCACTTATAAAGAACTAGCGGAAAAACATCCAACAAACTTTAATTGTTATAAAATGATTCAAGCATACTATGGGCAAAAAAAGTACAATAAAACAGAATCTTACAAGAAATTAATCTATGAGAATCAAGCTAAAGATACCTTAAACAATTACAAAAAGAGATGGTATCGTTATGATTACTTCTTTTGGAAACGCCATAGAATTTATGCTTTTGAAAAATTTAGCTTAATTAAAGGTGAGCCCTATTACCAGCATAAATTTTACGTTCTTAACAACAATTTCAAGGTTATAATTAAATTTTCAACTAAAAACACACCTATTTCTTCTGAATTAAGCGGTTCTGATTACATGATTGAAATGGATAACAATGAAACGGTTTTAACATTTCCAAGTAAATTTAAGAAACACTTTAACTACGAAGAGCTTAAAAAAAATGTCATTCATATCCTAAACAAAAAAGCTAAAAACTCAAACAAGTTCAAGACGCCCATTTATCGAGTTCGAAGACGACCGAACATCCCATAAAACTGCAATAAAACGAACGAATAAGGAGACATTCTTGGCTTCTCAAATATTTAAATATCCTGATGCTTAGAGTACGTGCGCCACTTCTCAATACATTGCTGCATATCTTCTGGTATTGGTGTTTCAAAACGCATAATTTTACCAGTTGTTGGATGCTCAAACCCTAAGGTTTTAGCATGTAAAGCTTGCCTTGGCAATACTTTAAAGCAATTATCTACAAACTGTTTGTATTTGGTAAAAGTGGTGCCCTTTAATATTTTTTCACCGCCATATCGCTCGTCGTTAAACAAGGTATGCCCAATGTGTTTCATGTGTACACGAATTTGGTGCGTACGCCCAGTTTCTAGTTTGCAGGACACTAAGGTTACATAGCCTAAGCGTTCTAAAACTTTGTAATGCGTAACGGCTGGTTTGCCTTTATCTTCTTCATCGTCAAGAAAAACCGTATTCTGTAATCTGTTTTTTGGGTGACGGCCAATATTGCCTTCAACAGTACCTTCGTCTTCTTCAATATTTCCCCAAACAATGGCAACATATTCGCGTTCGCTGGTTTTATTTGCAAACTGTAACGACAAATGCGTCATGGCTTGTTCGGTTTTAGCAACTACTAAAAGTCCGCTTGTATCTTTATCAATTCTATGCACCAATCCGGGGCGTTCACTAGAGTTATTTGGTAAGTTATCAAACCTATGAATTAAGGCGTTTATAAGGGTTCCCGAATAGTTTCCATGTCCCGGATGCACAACCATTCCAGCCGGTTTGTTAACTACTAACAGATCGTCATCTTCGTAAACCACATCTATTTCAATGTCTTCACCAACCAGCAAGTTTTCGTGAGGCGGATGTGTAAATAGCACCCTAATTTGGTCGTTAGGTTTTACTTTATAATTCGATTTTACAGGAACATCATTAACAAAAATACTTCCGTTTTTTGCTGCTGCCTGAATCTTGTTTCGCGTTGCATTTTCAACAAAATTCATTAAATATTTATCAATACGTAACGGCGTTTGCCCTTTATCAACTGTAAAGGCGTGGTGTTCGTAAAGATTATCTTCGTCTGGTAATTGCGGTGTGAAGTCGTCCATTAGTTAAGGTCTCTTACCATTACCAAGCACTAAATCAATCTCAGAAGTTCTGGCTAGCTTATCGCCCGGATTAAGTGTTTTTCCTTTATGCGAAAGCTTTAAAACCATATCTTTTCCAATATTATCAGCATATGTAATGCGTCCAACTTTAAAACCTAAAGCCTCCAGCGTTGGTTTTACTTGTCGGTATGTTCTGTCTATTAAGCCATCAGGAATATTCATTTTTCGATACCCCGACGGATTAAGCGTAATATATATTTTTCTATTTTCTTTAACCTGAGTACCTGCCAATGGCTCTTGTTCTATCACCGAGAATTTAGGATAATCGGGATTATAATTAGCAGAATCTTGAATTTTCATAACCAAATTATTATCCTCTAACTCTATTTGAGCCACATTTATAGACTTCCCTTTAAGCTCCGGAACGGTCTCAAAATCTCCATGATTTGTTGAAAAATTCAAATATTTTAACATTAAAAAACAAAATACAACAACGGCTACTACTGCCAATACTAATTGCTTTAAAAATGTTTTACTGGTCAAGAATTTAATTACACTCATCTATAGATTTTTCAATTAGGCAAATATATAAAACACAACTGTTTTTTCTTTTGCAATATATATGATATTTTAGCCTATACCAATTTATAAACTAATAATAGATACGTTTTATTGTTGGTTTTTGGTTGTAAAAAAGTCAATTAGAATTTTCAGTTTAATGTTTTGGGCGACAGCCTGTCTGCAGACAGGTTACCAAAAGAGTCGGGCTTTTAGCTATACCTTTTTATCGAATCTCAAAAAAGGTTAAGGCTATCGAGGGATAGACGAACGGCTACAATCCTTAACGCTGTTTCGCGTTTCATTTTAAACAATATTAATCTAACTTTCATATTTTTACTTAAATTAATAAAAGGTGTTAAATAAATTTACTCCATCGTGAGTATCACATAATTTAAATATTAAATGAAAAAAAATATTGCCATCATTATGGGAGGTTATTCCAGCGAATACAAAATCTCATTAACAAGCGGTAACGTGGTTTATGAAACACTAGACACTTCAAAATACACTCCATATCGTGTTCATATATTTAAAGACAAATGGGTTTATGTAGATGAGGACGATGAAGAATTTCCAATCGATAAAAACGATTTCTCAATAAATATCGACAGTTTTAAAGTTACTTTCGATTGTGTTTTTAATGCCATTCATGGCTCACCAGGTGAAGACGGCTTTATGCAAGGGTATTTTAAATTATTAAATATTCCGCACACCAGTTGCGATATGTATCAAGCCAGCTTAACTTTTAATAAACGCGATTGTTTAAGTGTTTTAAAACCATACGGTATAAAAACGGCCGAATCTTTTTACCTCAATCTTGGCGACCAAATTAACGAAGATGCTATTATTGCCAAAGTAGGCTTACCTTGCTTTGTAAAAGCCAATAAAGCTGGAAGTAGTTTTGGAGTTAGTAAAGTACACACCAAAGAAAATTTACAGCAAGCCATTAATGTGGCTTTTAAAGAAGACGACGAAATTATTATCGAGTCGTTTTTAGATGGCACCGAAGTTTCAGTTGGCGTTATAACATACAAAGGCGAAACGAAAGTTTTACCGATAACTGAAATAGTTTCAGAAAATGATTTTTTTGACTACGAAGCCAAATATCTAGGTAAATCTCAAGAAATAACACCAGCCAGATTAACCAATGAGGAGGAAGAAAAAGTAACTAAAGAAGCCAAAAAGGTATTCGAAGTTTTAAAAATGAAAGGCTTTAGCAGAAGCGAGTTTATTTTTAAAAATGGTGAACCACATTTATTAGAAATGAATACCGTGCCTGGGCTAACCAGAGAAAGTATCCTACCGCAACAAGCTGCTGCTGCAGGAATTAGTTTGAGCGATTTGTTTGATAGTGCCATTGAAGAAGCTCTAAAAAACCACTCATAATCAGTTCAAAGGATAGAATCCATTACGAGAATTAATAATAGAATCTTATATTTACATTATATTAATTTTTCTCTGAACATTGCTTGTAAAGCAGTTGAAATAGAGAGAAAAAAAGCGCCATATGAAACGAGCTTTATTCCCAGGGTCTTTTGATCCGTTAACTTTAGGACACTACGATATTATTAAACGTGGCGTAACACTTTTTGATGAAGTTATTGTTGCCATCGGCGTGAATTCTGATAAAAAATACATGTTTACACTTGCTGAACGTAAACGTTTTATTGAAAAGGCCTTTGACGACGAGCCTAAAATAAAAGTAGTGACTTATAAAGGTTTAACGGTGGATTTTTGTCAGGAAATTGGTGTTGATTTTATATTACGCGGACTAAGAAATCCGGCAGATTTTGAGTTTGAAAAAGCCATTGCCCATACCAACAGAAGTCTGTCTGAAATTGAAACTGTGTTTTTATTAACTGCTGCAAAAACGTCGTATATCGCATCCTCTATAGTACGCGATGTGATTAGAAATAATGGAGATTATACCAAATTGGTTCCTGATAGTGTCAGGGTAAAATAGCTACTCGATTTATTGTAACAAAGTTTATCAATTATATACTAATAAGTAAACGTTACAATGAACGCCTTGTCACACAAAATCATATTCTTTCTTTTTAAACTGAAGCTTCTTCAGCCCTCTGAAAGTACCATAAACTTTTGGTTGCAGAGTGAGGATACCGATAAGTTAGAGTATGCTGTAACACAAGGAAATTACAAAACCAGAAAACTGGCCGCCGAAGCTCTAGAGCAATTGGCAAAACCCTGTTCTATCCCTGCTTTATTAAAGTGTATTAATGATAAAGTACAAAATGTATCAATTGCGTGCTTAAATGCTTTGGAGCGCATTTCTACGAATGATGAGCTTATTAAAACCATTGTAAAAAAACGTTTTAAATGGGTTAATGAAATTCGTGAAAAACGTGAGAAATTCGAAGCCAACAAGGGTAAAAAACATAACATTTACCGTTGGGAACGTGCCAGCAAAAAATCTTTTGACATGGTTAAAGAGCGATTAAAAAGACCCATACGTTGAAACATAGTCTAATAGAATAATGAAGCTTAACCCTATCGAATTCCAAAACAGGTGTTCAGGTTTACGTTAGAGATTGCAGTGAAAAGCCCAACCCTTGTGGTAACCTGCCTGCAGACAGGCAGGCGCCCAAAAAAATCTTAAAATTTATACTCTGAAAGCCCTTTGGTGAATGCCTCAGGGTTTTCGGCTAAATGGTAACGCGGATCGTCAATATCTTCAATAATCACTTCTCTAAACTTAGGACTAGACTTGTAAAGTAATATTTTACAATCTTCACTTAGGTGTTTAAGTTTGATGTTTTTACCAGCCTCTTCGTATTTGTTTACCAGATTGAAAATGGCTTCGATAGCCGAATGATCGCTTATACGAGATTCTACGAAATCAATCTCAACAGTATCTGGATCGTTTTTAACATCAAA
Organism: Algibacter luteus; assembly: GCF_030344935.1. Taxonomy (NCBI): domain Bacteria; kingdom Pseudomonadati; phylum Bacteroidota; class Flavobacteriia; order Flavobacteriales; family Flavobacteriaceae; genus Algibacter; species Algibacter luteus. The sequence continues at coordinate 3,067,573 of NZ_CP128313.1, forward strand.
TTTTTCGTTGAATGCGATAATAGAACCAAAAAACAAAGGCCCCCAAATTTCGTAAACCTTTGTGCCATCTTCACGAATGCGCTTACGTGCACGAATACGTTTTGCGTTTTCCCATGAGAACACCAAAGCACTGATAATAACTCCTGCGATAACGGCAATTGCCAAATCGAAAATAACAGTTAATGCAGATACTGCAATTAAGACAATAACATCACTTAACGGAATTTTATTTAATATTCTAAAACTACTCCATGCAAACGTACCAATAACTACCATAAACATAACGCCTACTAAGGCTGCAATAGGTACTTGTTCTATTAAACCAGATGCAAAAAGTATAAATACCAATAACAAAACAGCTGCAACAATACCCGACAATCGTGTGCGTCCGCCAGATTTAATATTGATTAACGATTGCCCAATCATGGCACAACCACCCATACCTCCAAAGAAGCCAGTTATAATATTAGCACCACCTTGAGCTAAACATTCTCTGTTAGTGTTTCCCCGAGTTTCAGTTAATTCGTCAATTAAATTTAAGGTCATTAACGATTCTATTAAACCAATGGCTGCAAGTATTAAGGCATACGGACCAATAAATTTTATGGTTTGCCAATTAAAAGGCACTTTGCTAAAAATATCGGTTTGAAATTGAGGTAACCCTCCTTTTAAACCTTCTCCACCTCCATCTCTTATAAAACTTCCTACTGTGGCTACATCTAATTTTCCAAAAATTACAATGGCTGATACTACTAAAATCGCAATTAACGCTTCTGGAAGTTTTTTGGTAAGCTTTGGTAAGCCAAACATAATACCCATTGTAAGAGCCACTAAAGCAACCATAATAGTTAACTCGTTACCTGAAAACCAATCGCCATTGGCATCCTTAAACATACCCAATTGCGATAAGAAAATAACAATTGCTAGACCATTAACAAACCCCATCATTACTGGATGTGGAATTAAACGCACAAATTTACCAAGCTTAAAAACCCCAGCAAGCATTTGTATAATTCCCATTAAAATAACCGTTGCAAATAAATAGTATAATCCTAATTGCTCACCTTCTGCTCCCATGGCATTTCCTTCGGCAACTAAGCTAACCATAACTACGGCTAATGCACCTGTTGCGCCACTAATCATTCCTGGTCGACCTCCAAAAATTGAGGTAATTAAACCAATCATAAAGGCTGCATATAATCCGACTAATGGATCAACACCTGCAACAAATGCAAATGCTACAGCTTCTGGCACTAAGGCTAAAGCTACTGTAATTCCACTTAAAATATCGTTTTTGGCGTTAGCTGTTCGCCTTCTTATAAACTCGGTCATGGTCGCTTTTTTTTGAAGGTGCAAATTTACAGTTAATATAAAGACTCACAAGTACATATTGTTATATTTGTTAAAGTTTATTCTAAATCGTTTGAAATGAAACGCCTGCTTTACTTATTCATTTTTGTATTTTCTTGTAATACAACTAATGAAAAACCAAATTTTAACTTTGAAACTCATTTTGAAATTTCTAATGGTTTAGAAACTGCGACTTATCAACTAACAATTCAATTTTATAATAATTTAGCTGAAGCATATCCTCAAATTACAATAGATTCTATAGGCGAAACTGATTCAGGAAAACCATTACATTTGGTAACTTTTAATGTAGACACCCAATTCGATTTTTCAGAGATTAGAAAAAATAAACGCATTCTTTTTATAAATAATGGTATTCATCCAGGAGAATCGGATGGTATCGACGCTACCATGCTATTGTTTAGAGATTTAGTTCATGGGCGAATAGAACCTCCGAAAAACACGATTTTGGCAACTATTCCAATATATAATGTTGGTGGAAGTTTAAATAGAAATACCTCTAGTAGAGCTAACCAAAACGGACCAAAAGCATATGGTTTTAGAGGAAACGCCAGAAATTATGATTTAAATAGAGATTTTATAAAGTGTGACACTAAAAATGCCGAAACCTTTTCAAAAATCTTTCATTTGGTAAAACCTGATGTTTTTATTGATACCCACGTTAGTAATGGTGCCAATTATCAATATACACTTACCCATCTGTTCACGCAACACAATAAATTAGGAGGTGATTTAGGTCATTATTTACATACCGAAATGATGCCTAAATTAGAACAAAAATTAGCTGAAAAAGAATGGGATATTACACCGTACGTTAATGTGTTTAACAAAGTGCCTGAAAAAGGGTTTTCTCAATTTATGGATTACCCCAGATATTCAACGGGCTATACAACACTTTTTAATTGCTTGGGCATGATGGTGGAAACACACATGCTTAAACCTTACGAACAAAGAGTTGAGGGCACTTATGAGCTTTTGAAAAGTATGATTGCAATTACTGAAGAAGATGGTGAAACCATTTCAAAAATTAAAAATGAGCAGATAAAACGATTATATGAAAGTAAAACCTATAGGTTGCTTTGGGAAGTGGATACCACTGAAATATCACAATTAAATTTTAAAGGATATGAAGCTAAAACCATTAAAAGCGATGTTACTGGATTCAATCGATTAAAATACGACACCAATAAGCCTTTTATTAAAACTATAAAATATCAGAATTACTTTAAACCAACTAAAATAATTGAAATTCCATCAGCATATATTATACCTCAAGGTTGGCACCAAGTTATTAACTTACTGAAGCTTAATAAGGTTGAAATGAAAAGATTTGAAAACGATACTATTTTGGAAGTTGAGCATTATAAAATTACAGATTATGACACTAGAAGGATGGCTTACGAAGGCCATTATCCCCACTATAATGTTCAAATTAGTTCGAGTTTAGAAAATAAAAACTTTCAAAAAGGCGATTACATCATACATACAGAACAGGAAGCCATTAGGTATTTGATAGAAACTCTCGAACCACAAGCTATCGATTCGTTTTTCAACTGGAACTTCTTTGATACTATTTTGCAACAAAAAGAAGGCTTTTCGCCATATGTCTGGGAAGATATTGCTTTAGAACTATTAGAAAATAATCCTGATTTACGTGAAGCTTTTGATCAAAGAAAAAAAAGCGATTCAGAATTTAATGCGAACTGGTATGCTCAGTTAGACTGGTTGTATAAACAAAGTGAATACTATGAAAAAGCGCATATGCAGTATCCTGTATATCGATTAAATTAACTTACAACAATAATTTTATATTAGCATAAGAGTTTTCAAGAGCCTTTTCTATTTCTTTTCCATTTAACCATGCAACTTTAGTGATGCCCTCAGATTCTTCAGCCTTTAATTTACCATTATAACTTGTTTTCATTTCAAACCAATAGGTAATCTTAATTTTATAGCGACCGTTTCGCTTAAAAATATGATAAGTTGTATCTAATGGTTTAGTGATTTTTAAGCCTTTTACGCCTGTTTCTTCTTCTACTTCTCGAATGGAAGTTTCCTCAATGGATTCTTTTTTCTCTGTTTTCCCTTTAGGTAAATCCCATTTATCATTTCTATAAATAAATAAAATTTCTCCCTTTTCATTATAAACCTTTCCTCCTCCAGCAATAACATTAGGCAGTTTCTTTAAAAATTTTTTTAATATTTTATCGGGGTTTTTATGTATTAAGCGAACTTCACTTAACGATGTTCTGTTAAGCCTTCTAATCACTTTAGCCATATTTACGGTTTTTAGTAAATAATTTTTAAAGTTGGTTTCTTTCTCAACGACCGAGGTTAAAATTATTGGCTTATCACCAACAAAAACTTTATACATACTTGTTAGAGTTAACTTTTTGGAAGGGTAAAAATATCATTTTTACTTACACTTTTACCTTCTGAAAAATAAATTATTTCAAAAAAAAAGAAAGTCGTTGTAAATACAACGACTTTCTCTAAACATTTAATCTTTCTTTTTCTTATTTCTTAACTATAATTTTATTGGTTATGGTTCTATATTCCGATGAGAATTGCACTAAATACATTCCAGAATTCAACCTACTTGTATTTAAAGTTTGTAAACCAGATTCTAAATCATTAGCCACTCCAGACATCACACTTCTTCCGCTTACATCAATGATATTATAATTCATAACCTCATTTTCAATAAGCTCTATTTCAACATTTAGACTATGCACTACAGGGTTTGGGAAAAAATTAGATATGCTATTCATTTTAATAAAATCTTTTTTGAAAGCTTCATAACTATCATATTTATCTACAAATCCATCAATACTAAAATCATTAGCTCCTTTAGCCGATAAGCTACTTTTTCCGCTATTTCCACCATTGAAATATTTGTTAAAGAAATAGCAAAACCATTTCGAACCTAATACAATATTTATAGCTCCATGAACATCAAGAGATGCACAGATATTATTCTCTGTAATTAAATTGACTACATCAAATCCAGTTGTTTGACCTGGCACAACAACAGATAAATCTAAAGTATCTGGATTATAAACTAAGCTGTGAATTCTGTAAAAACCTCTATGGTTTACTTCAAACACTGGGCTATCTGACACATTTAATATGGTTAAAGAATGTGCTTCAGTTAAAACATATAATTGTTGATATCCATTAGGTATAACTGGTTGTTTATTCGTTTTAGCTGAAATTGTTGCACTCCTCCTTACTAAACATTGAATTGGATTTTTTGAGTACGTAGTTCCAGCATCTGCCGTACATATCTCCGTTTCTTCTTCTACCGTAATAGGTGCTCCTGCAACATCCAACGATGCACATAAACCTGCATTGGTTACCACATTTAATACATCGACACCTGTGGTGCTTCCAAAAGTTACTATGCTTAAATCTAAAAAGTTAGCACTGTCTGGTCTGCCATCATACACTAAGGTATGGATGGTGTATAAGCCGGCACTGTTTACTGTGAACTCTGGATCTGTGTTTACAGCTTCAATCACTAAATCTGTTCCTGAAGTTAAGACATAAATACTGCTATATCCTTCTGGAATATTGATATTGCCATCCGCTGTAGCACTAAGCATCGCTTTACCGCCACTTAATACAACGCTATCGGCATTGGCATGTAAGCCACCGGCATCCGCACTACAGTCTTCTACCATAATTGGTGCTCCTGCAACATCCAACGACGCACATAAACCTGCATTGGTTACCACATTTAATACATCGACACCTGTGGTGCTTCCAAAAGTTACTATGCTTAAATCTAAAAAGTTGGCACTGTCTGGTCTGCCATCATACACTAAGGTATGGATGGTGTATAAGCCTGCACTGTTTACTGTGAACTCTGGATCTGTGTTTACAGCTTCAATCACTAAGTCTGTTCCTGAAGTTAAGACATAAATACTGCTATATCCTTCTGGAATATTGATATTGCCATCCGCTGTAGCACTAAGCATCGCTTTACCGCCACTTAATACAACGCTATCGGCATTGGCATGTAAGCCACCGGCATCCGCACTACAGTCTTCTACCATAATTGGTGCTCCTGCAACATCCAACGACGCACATAAACCTGCATTGGTTACCACATTTAATACATCGACACCTGTGGTGCTTCCAAAAGTTACTATGCTTAAATCTAAAAAGTTAGCACTGTCTGGTCTGCCATCGTACACTAAGGTATGGATGGTGTATAAGCCGGCACTGTTTACTGTGAACTCTGGATCTGTGTTTACAGCTTCAATCACTAAATCTGTTCCTGAAGTTAAGACATAAATACTGCTATATCCTTCTGGAATATTGATATTGCCATCCGCTGTAGCACTAAGCATCGCTTTACCGCCACTTAATACAACGCTATCGGCATTGGCATGTAAGCCACCGGCATCCGCACTACAGTCTTCTACCATAATTGGGGCTCCTGCAACATCCAACGACGCACATAAACCTGCATTGGTTACCACATTTAATACATCGACACCTGTGGTGCTTCCAAAAGTTACTATGCTTAAATCTAAAAAGTTAGCACTGTCTGGTCTGCCATCGTACACTAAGGTATGGATGGTGTATAAGCCGGCACTGTTTACTGTGAACTCTGGATCTGTGTTTACAGCTTCAATCACTAAATCTGTTCCTGAAGTTAAGACATAAATACTGCTATATCCTTCTGGAATATTGATATTGCCATCCGCTGTAGCACTAAGCATCGCTTTACCGCCACTTAATACAACGCTATCGGCATTGGCATGTAAGCCACCGGCATCCGCACTACAGTCTTCTACCATAATTGGTGCTCCTGCAACATCCAACGACGCACATAAACCTGCATTGGTTACCACATTTAATACATCGACACCTGTGGTGCTTCCAAAAGTTACTATGCTTAAATCTAAAAAGTTAGCACTGTCTGGTCTGCCATCGTACACTAAGGTATGGATGGTGTATAAGCCGGCACTGTTTACTGTGAACTCTGGATCTGTGTTTACAGCTTCAATCACTAAGTCTGTTCCTGAAGTTAAGACATAAATACTGCTATATCCTTCTGGAATATTGATATTGCCATCCGCTGTAGCACTAAGCATCGCTTTACCGCCACTTAATACAACGCTATCGGCATTGGCATGTAAGCCACCGGCATCCGCACTACAGTCTTCTACCATAATTGGGGCTCCTGCAACATCCAACGACGCACATAAACCTGCATTGGTTACCACATTTAATACATCGACACCTGTGGTACTTCCAAAAGTTACTATGCTTAAATCTAAAAAGTTGGCACTGTCTGGTCTGCCATCATACACTAAGGTATGGATGGTGTATAAGCCTGCACTGTTTACTGTGAACTCTGGATCTGTGTTTACAGCTTCAATCACTAAGTCTGTTCCTGAAGTTAAGACATAAATACTGCTATATCCTTCTGGAATATTGATATTGCCATCCGCTGTAGCACTAAGCATCGCTTTACCGCCACTTAATACAACGCTATCGGCATTGGCATGTAAGCCACCGGCATCCGCACTACAGTCTTCTACCATAATTGGGGCTCCTGCAACATCCAACGACGCACATAAACCTGCATTGGTTACCACATTTAATACATCGACACCTGTGGTACTTCCAAAAGTTACTATGCTTAAATCTAAAAAGTTGGCACTGTCTGGTCTGCCATCGTACACTAAGGTATGGATGGTGTATAAGCCTGCACTGTTTACTGTGAACTCTGGATCTGTGTTTACAGCTTCAATCACTAAGTCTGTTCCTGAAGTTAAGACATAAATACTGCTATATCCTTCTGGAATATTGATATTGCCATCCGCTGTAGCACTAAGCATCGCTTTACCGCCACTTAATACAACGCTATCGGCATTGGCATGTAAGCCACCGGCATCCGCACTACAGTCTTCTACCATAATTGGTGCTCCTGCAACATCCAACGACGCACATAAACCTGCATTGGTTACCACATTTAATACATCGACACCTGTGGTGCTTCCAAAAGTTACTATGCTTAAATCTAAAAAGTTAGCACTGTCTGGTCTGCCATCGTACACTAAGGTATGGATGGTGTATAAGCCGGCACTGTTTACTGTGAACTCTGGATCTGTGTTTACAGCTTCAATCACTAAATCTGTTCCTGAAGTTAAGACATAAATACTGCTATATCCTTCTGGAATATTGATATTGCCATCCGCTGTAGCACTAAGCATCGCTTTACCGCCACTTAATACAACGCTATCGGCATTGGCATGTAAGCCACCGGCATCCGCACTACAGTCTTCTACCATAATTGGTGCTCCTGCAACATCCAACGACGCACATAAACCTGCATTGGTTACCACATTTAATACATCGACACCTGTGGTGCTTCCAAAAGTTACTATGCTTAAATCTAAAAAGTTAGCACTGTCTGGTCTGCCATCGTACACTAAGGTATGGATGGTGTATAAGCCGGCACTGTTTACTGTGAACTCTGGATCTGTGTTTACAGCTTCAATCACTAAGTCTGTTCCTGAAGTTAAGACATAAATACTGCTATATCCTTCTGGAATATTGATATTGCCATCCGCTGTAGCACTAAGCATCGCTTTACCGCCACTTAATACAACGCTATCGGCATTGGCATGTAAGCCACCGGCATCCGCACTACATGTATCTCCGAGAGTAAAATAAATTGTTTTAGTATCACAACGCCCAAACCCCAAGTCGTATTTATATAATGATGCGGTTAATTTATAATTGGCGTTTCCTAGATACCAAGGTTTATTTCCAGCTGGAAAAGTGTATGGTAATAAGTTTTCAGTAATTTTTATTTTCTTACCAGTATCTAAATTTTCCAAAACGTAACGTACACTCTGAGAATAACCATCAACATGCAAATTGATATAAAAATTATCAGGCAAATTCTCAATAGAGTATACACCTCCATCAGATAAAGTTGTTGACTCATGTCCGTTGGTAAATTCGAATCCTTCAATATTTCCACATGTCACATCTGCAAATGATTGAAATGTAATAAAAAGAAAGGCAAAAAATAATAGGCTCCTAGATTTGGTTCTTTGGCTTGGTAGTGTTGCTTTCATGATATTGTTTAATTTATTTTGTTCAAAGTTAAACAATAATATTATTTGTTTAACTTTTGTAAAATATATTTAAACAAATAAAAAATACGCTTTATCGAAAAAATAGATTTAAATGTAATCTATTTCCTATTTGTAAAAAGCAAATTGAAAGAACACAAATAAATAGCCGCTTTTTAAATAGTTAAAAAAAAACTGATTATATATTAATTACAATGAGTTAAATTTAAATTTATACGTAATTTTGCTACCATGATTTTTGACAAAGACACCGCTAAAAAAACAGCTGAAGTTTTATTGCAAATAAATGCTATAAAACTAAGCCCAAAGGAGCCATTTACTTGGGCTTCTGGATGGAAATCCCCAATTTATTGTGATAATAGAATACTATTATCTTTTCCTACCATTAGAAATTACATTCGCGAAACCATGGCCAAACATATTGAAAAACAATATGGCAAACCAGATGTTATAGCAGGCGTAGCAACAGGAGCCATAGGTATTGGCATTTTAGTTGCCGAATATTTAGGTTTACCATTCATTTATGTAAGACCAGATGCTAAGGGACACGGGCGCAAAAACCAAATAGAAGGTTTTATAGAAAGCGGACAAAATGTTGTAGTGGTAGAAGACTTAATTAGCACAGGTAAAAGCAGTTTAAATGCCGTTAAAGCATTGAAACAAGCCGGCATTAACGTAAAAGGAATGGTTGCTATTTTTACCTATGGTTTTGATGTTGCTGCTGAAAATTTTGAAAAAGAGAATATACAACTAAATACATTAAGCAACTATGAAAACTTACTTGAAGAAGCTCTAGAAACCAATTATATTTCTGAGAAAGAATTAAAAACATTATCAGATTGGAATTCCAATCCAAGTAAATGGAACGCTAATTGATATAGCTTTATACGGTGGAGTTGGATTTTACAAAACCACTTAACAATTAATAACTAAAAAAAATAATGAATTTAGAATCTCCAAAAATTAGTGTAGATAAATCTCCAGAAGATGTCTTTAATTTTTTAGCTGATATAAAAAACTTCGAATCTTTAATGCCTGAAAACATAAGTAAATTTGAAGTTATAAGTGAAGATAAATTTCTTTTCGCATTAAAAGGAATGCCAGAAATTATACTAAAGAAAAAAGAAGTTATCCCGCCAAATAAAATAGTATTAGGTGCTGCTGGGGGTAAAATAGATTTTTCGCTTATCGCAAATATTACAGAAGTAAACTCAGATTCAAGTGAAGTAAAATTAGATTTTACTGGCGATTTTAACCCAATGATGGCAATGATGATTAAAAGTCCAATAAGTAAATTTATTGAAACATTGGCTAGCAGTATTCCAAAAGCCATTTAGTACAAAAGGGTAATAGTCTTCATATCGAATTCCTTTAATATTTCATCTTCTAACAAAACTTGAAGATTACCAGTTTCAGAAACACCTTTTATAAATCCAGAAAACATAACACCTTCCGCATCCTTAAATGTTGAAGGTTTATTTTTTCTAAATAGATAGGAAACATATTCATTTTTTATCACATTTAATTTATTATCATTTAGTAATAAAAAATATTCTTTGAGTTGATTGATAATCGTAATAGCTAATTCATTTAAATCATAAGTTTTGCCTGTAACCAATTTTAATGAAGATGCTAGAGGTAAATTATCAAAATTATTTTGATTCACATTTAACCCAATTCCAATAACTGAAGCATTTACAGTATTTTGCTTAATGACATTTTCAATTAAAATACCACATATTTTCTTGTTTTCTGACAAAATGTCGTTAGGCCATTTAATATTTAGTTTAGGAATAGAAAATAAATCGAGAGTCCTATATACAGATAAAGCAGCAACCATACTAATATAAAAGGCGGATTCAAATTGAAATTCAGAAAGGTCTTTAAACACACTAAAAGTAAGGTTTTTAGAATTTTCGACGTTCCAAATTGTGCCCATTTGCCCTCTACCTTCTGTTTGGTTTTCGGCTATTACGGCAGTATAATCCGCTATAGATTCTGTAGCATTTAAGTGTTTTAAATAGCTATTTGTGGAGCCAATGGCATTAAGTTTGATTAAGTGCATATAAAGGTTATTAAAATACTCTAAAATCTTATGCTTATTTTAAAGTATAAAGAACTAAAAAAATAATAACTTTGCATAAATTAAAAATAATTAATGGCGAAACAAAAAATAAGTGCAGACCAATTAATATCTGTAATAATTAGTGGAATTGAAGATGTTAAAGGTAAAGAAATAAATATTCTTGATTTAAGAGAAATTGAAAACACCGTTTGTGATTACTTCATTATTTGCGAAGGTACTTCAAATACGCAAGTTAACGCCATAGTTAGTTCTGTACAAAAAAAGGTTAGCAAAGAACTTAAAGATAACCCATGGCATACCGAAGGTGTAGATAACGCCGAATGGGTATTAATAGATTACGTAAACGTTGTTGTACATGTCTTTCAGAAACATATAAGAGATTATTATGATATTGAGAGTCTTTGGGGCGATGCTAAAACAACAATAATAGAAACGAGTTACTAAAAAAACGAATGGCAAACGAAAAGAAAAATATAAAAGATAAAAAACCTAAATTCAGTCCTTATTGGATTTATGGCATACTCATAGCATTGTTTTTGGGCTATCAATTATTTAATGGTAGCACCTATCAAGACGCAAATAAAACAACACCATCAGATTTTTTTAGATATTTAGAAGATGGTGACGTTGAGCGAGTTGATATTGTCAAAAACACACGTGTAGCAAAAGTTTATTTGACCAAAGATGCCGAGGCCAAAGAAATTCATAAAAATTCTAAACCTCAAACAATTATACCGTCTGCGACTAAATTACCTAATTATAGGTTTGAATTTGGTGACCTCCAAAATTTTGAAAATCAGTTAAAAGAATTAACAGAAAACCTTTCTGTAAAACCAGTTGTAACTTTTGATACTGAAACGAACGATTGGGGGAATTTGCTCATGGGTATTTTACCATTTATTCTTTTAATTGGTGTTTGGATATTTATCATGAGACGTATGTCTGGTGGCGCCGGAGGAGGTGCTGGTGGTCAAATTTTTAATATAGGAAAATCTAAAGCAAAACTGTTTGACCAGAATACAGAGGTAAAAACTAGTTTTAAAGATGTTGCAGGACTTGAAGGGGCTAAAGAAGAAGTTCAAGAAATAGTAGACTTCCTAAAATTTCCTGAAAAATATACGAAGCTTGGTGGTAAAATCCCAAAAGGAGCCTTACTTGTAGGCCCTCCAGGAACCGGTAAAACCTTATTAGCAAAGGCAGTGGCAGGTGAAGCAAAAGTACCTTTCTTTTCTCTATCAGGTTCAGATTTTGTTGAAATGTTTGTAGGGGTTGGTGCTTCTCGTGTTAGAGACTTGTTTAAGCAAGCCAAAGAAAAATCGCCTTCAATCATTTTTATTGATGAAATTGATGCCATAGGTCGAGCAAGAGGTAAAAACGCTATGTCTGGTAGTAATGACGAGCGTGAAAATACCTTAAACCAGTTATTAACTGAAATGGATGGTTTTGGCACGAATACAAATGTTATTGTAATTGCTGCAACCAACAGAGCTGATATACTAGATAAAGCTTTAATGCGTGCTGGACGTTTTGATAGACAGATATATGTTGATTTACCAGATGTTCGTGAGCGTAAAGAAATTTTTGAAGTGCATTTAAGACCTTTGAAAAAAGCTAAAGATTTGGATTTAGATTTCTTATCAAAGCAAACCCCAGGGTTTTCAGGAGCCGATATTGCTAATGTGTGTAACGAAGCCGCATTAATTGCTGCGAGACAAGGTAAGAAAGCTGTAGATAAACAAGATTTCTTAGACGCTGTAGATAGAATTATAGGAGGTTTAGAAAAGAAAAACAAAATAATAACGCCAAGCGAAAAACGCGCAGTGGCATTCCACGAAGCTGGACACGCTGTAACTAGCTGGATGCTTGAACATGCCGCACCTTTAGTAAAAGTAACAATTGTACCTCGTGGTCGTTCATTAGGTGCTGCCTGGTATTTGCCAGAAGAACGCTTAATTGTTCGTCCAGAGCAAATGCTAGATGAGATGTGTGCAGCCTTAGGTGGTCGTGCTGCAGAAAAAGTAATTTTTAATAAAATATCTACTGGAGCACTAAGTGATTTAGAAAAAGTTACTAAACAGGCTCGAGCCATGGTTACCGTATATGGCCTAAGTGATAAAATTGGAAACCTTACCTATTATGATTCATCTGGACAAAGCGAATACGGATTTACAAAACCATATAGCGAACAGACTGCCGAACTTATAGATAAAGAAATCTCTCGTATTATTGAGGAGCAATATGAACGTGCTATAAAATTATTAGAAGAACATAAAGATAAACTAACAGAACTTGCAGAGGTATTGTTAGAAAAAGAAGTTATTTTCAAGGATAACCTTGAAAAAATATTTGGAAAGCGTGCTTTTGAAAAGGAGCAACCTATAAACTCTAGTGATAAAGTAAAAGACGAAGAGGAATAAGTCCAAACCATTACTATTTGTTAAGCATTTGGTAAAAATCTTGAATTAATCGTAAGGTTAATTTAAGATTTTTTATATTTGGAAAACCTCAGAATATATTCAGTTAATAGCAACACATTAAATGAGTCTTTTTAGAAAAATTTTTGGTTCTAAATCTGAACGTTCAGGTGAAGAATTAAAATCTGACGACCGTGGCAAATATATGCCGGAGATAAAACTACCAATAGACGAAAGGTTTACTATAAACTTTAAAGCTAATGGCGGTAAGTTCTTGTATTGCGAAAATTTAACTGAGATTTACAGTAATCTTGGGAATATTATCGAAGAAAATAGTTGGGAAGAAGAACAAGTTTTAATGTTGGACTCTGATTTAAAAGAAAAATTCAAAAACTCTCATTTACTTCCAACGAAAAAAATTAGTGAAGCAACTTATTTTTTAACCACTTGTGAAAATTTGATTGCTAATGATGGATCATTATTAATTTCATCAAAACAAATATTTGAAAAAAAACTTCCAGAGCTTCCTTTTAATTTTATTGTTTTTGCTACAACCAGCCAAATTGTTGAAAATATTGGAGAAGGTTTACGTGGAATTAAATCTAAAAACAAACAACGCATCCCTACAAATATTACGACCATTAAACATTTTAAATCTGGCGATGAGAAAGATTTTTTGAGTTATGGTAGTAGCGCTAAAAACCTATACCTTTTACTGTTAGAAGATTTATAACATGAAGGAAACGCTTGTACGATCACTTTCTGGTTTAATCTATGTTGCATTATTACTCATTAGTCTTTGTTTTGAACATGCACTAAGTTTACTATTTTTTGTTTTCGGACTTATTTGTTTGGCCGAATTTAAAAAATTGATTCAGCTAAAAAGCAATATTCCGTATCTTATTTTTATTATTATATACGCTATTTTTGGATATTGGCAAGTTGTTCTCAAAACAGATACGGGATTAAAAGAAGCCACACAGATTTTAACGGTTTTATCCATATTTATAAATCTATTTTTAATTAAAGATTTATTTTCTATTAAAAGCATCCCGTTATTTAGCACCAAGCGCTTTTTACTTACCACATTTTATTTATCTAGTGCTTTTGTTTTTTTAATATTAATAGCAAATTATTTTCAAGACACGTACAATCCAAAAATTTTACTAGGTGCTTTCATTTTAGTTTGGGTTAATGATTCTTTTGCTTATTTGGTTGGAAAAAACTTTGGGAAACAAAAACTTTTTGAAATTATTTCACCTAAAAAAACTGTTGAAGGATTTATTGGTGGGTTGTTTTTTTCATGTATCGCAAGTTATTTTATTACTACCTTTACCGAGACTTTAGATTTTACAAGTTGGCTAATTTTAAGCATTATAATTAGTGTGTTTGGCACCTTAGGCGACCTCATAGAATCTAAATTTAAAAGACAAGCTAAGGTAAAAGATAGTGGTGTAATCATGCCTGGTCATGGCGGATTATTAGACAGACTTGACAGTATTATTTTTGCTGCACCATTTGTATATTTATTTTTAAAAATATTGAACTATGTTTCATAAAGAAGGACATAAAATTATAGTGATAACTCTGATACTTGTTGTTGGGGGTTATTTACTAACTGATTATTTTATTGATATCATGTGGTTGAGAACACTTATCATGATCGCTTTGTTAATATTACTATTTTTAATATTACAATTTTTTAGAAACCCTAAAAGAAACACTGCTCTCAACGACGGTCAAGTTATATCACCTGTTGACGGAAAAGTAGTGGTGATTGAAGAAGTTTTTGAAAAAGAATATTTTAAAGACAAACGCTTACAAGTAAGTGTATTTATGTCCCCAATAAATGTGCATGTAACGCGTTATCCAATTGGAGGCAAAGTGGTGTTTAGTAAATACCATCCTGGAAAGTATTTAGTAGCATGGCATCCTAAAGCCAGTGAAGAAAACGAGCGAACAACTGTTGTTGTAGAAAACAAAACATACGGTAAAGTATTACACAGACAAATAGCTGGAGCATTAGCAAAACGTATTGTAAATTACGCAAAAGTTGACGATGTAGCCATTCAAGGTGGAGAATCTGGATTTATAAAATTCGGATCTAGGGTGGACTTATTCTTACCATTAGACACTAAAATTAAGGTTGCGTTAAACCAGAAAGTTCGAGGTGGCGAAAGTATTATCGCAGAAATTAATGAGTAGTAAAAAATTAGACATAGAATTTCTTGAGGCTGTAGATCGCGTTAATGCTCATACCGAGCCTTTTCCCGCTGATACACTTTTAAAATTATATGCCTATTATAAAAAAGCAACTAACGACTACGGCAAACCAAGAAGCAAAAAACCTATAATTAATGCTTTTAAAACCAATGCACTATTTCAAGCTAAAAGCTTAAGCGAAGACGAAGCTAAACAAAACTACATCGACTTGGTAAATAACTATTTTTTATACAGAGAATAGAAACCCCTATTATAAAACCCATTGACCCCTTATAAAGAATTGAGTATCTTCGTTTTATAATAATTACTATAAGATGAAATATTTAATATTTATGTTGTTTCTTTCATTACCAAAATATGGTATAGCGCAAGAAACACCTTCAAAACTTTCAGAAACTAGCAATTCTTTTATTGGTAATTGGAATATAGACTTAAGGCCAACTCCAGATTCTGATGAATATTTTCAATATTTTGTCGTGAAAACTATAAATAAAAATGCCTTTAATGGAACATTCTACAGTAGCGAAATTACAAACGGCATACTAAATAACAATTGGCCAGAATTGTATTTTGCATTCTCCACTACAGATCAAAGCAATGAATACTATCATTCAGGATACTTAAAAGATGGTAAACTTTACGGCATTACCTATTGTCCAAAACGAGGATTTACAGCTCCCTGGACAGGAATTAAAGAATAGAATAAACGAATTAACTCAAGCTAGCTAAACTTGCCTTCAAGGTTTCGATTTTAGCTAAAGCATCTGCTTCTTTTTTCTTTTCACTAGCTACAACTTGTTCAGGAGCCCCTGCTACAAATCGTTCGTTAGATAATTTCTTTTGCACCGATTTCAAAAAGCCTTCAGTATAATTTAATTCTTCGGTTAATTTTTTGATTTCAGCCTCAACATCAATAGCACCAACCATAGGAATAAAATACTCGTTAGATTTTACTCTAAAAGTCAATGCACCATCAATGGCTTCAGAAGTTTCTTTAATGCTTTCAAGATTTCCTAATTTCGCAATAACGGTATTAAAATTAGGACTTATGTTTTCATTATTAATCACTGAAAAACCTATCGCATCTTTAAAAGCGATATTCTTTTGTTTTCTAACATTTCTTATTCCAGAAACAACCTCTGCTGCAAATTCAAACTCTGTTATTAGATTTTCATTTATAGCTTTATTTTCAGGCCATTTAGCTACAATTAATGCTTCTCCTGGCGTTCTCTCAGAAATATATTGCCAAATTTCTTCGGTTAAAAATGGCATAAACGGATGAAGAATTTTAAGATTATTTTCTAAAGCTTCAATAACCGATTTATAAGTTTTTGCATCAATTGGTTTTTGATATGCCGGTTTTATAATTTCTAAAAGCCAAGAAGAAAAATCGTCCATTATCAATTTATAAATACTCATCAAGGCATCGCTTAATCTGTATTTACTAAAATGGTCTTCAATTTCAATTAAAGTTTTTTGAAACTTAGCTTCGTACCATTCTAATCCTATTTTTGCTGTTTCTGGTTGCGGAATATTTTCATCGATTTCCCAACCTTGAATTAAGCGAAATGCATTCCATATTTTATTACCAAAACCTTTTCCTTGTTGGCAGAGCGCTTCATCAAACATTAAATCGTTACCTGCTGCCGAACTTAATAGTAAACCTACACGCACACCATCAGCACCATATGCTTCAATAAGTTTTAAAGCATCAGGAGAATTTCCTAAAGATTTACTCATTTTTCGGCGCTGCTTATCGCGCACCAATCCTGTTAAATAAACATTTTTAAAAGGTCTTTCGCCTTTATATTCATACCCAGAAATAATCATTCGAGCCACCCAGAAAAATAAAATATCTGGTCCGGTTACTAAATCGTTTGTTGGGTAATAATAATTAATATCTTCATTGTCAGGATTACGAATACCATCAAAAACGCTAATTGGCCACAACCACGAGGAGAACCAAGTATCTAAAGCATCTTTATCTTGCGTAAGATTATCAACTGCCAATTCTTGATTATTGGTTTTTTGTTTCGCTTTTTCTAATGCCAAATCAATACTTTCAGCAACAACAAAATCTTCTTTTCCATCACCATAGTAATAAGCCGGTATTTGTTGCCCCCACATTAATTGTCTGGATATATTCCAATCGCGAATGTTTTCCATCCAATGACGATAGGTGTTTTCAAACTTTTTTGGAAATAAATTAATATCTGGATTCTCTCCTAGTACAGCTTCAATTGCTGGTTTAGCCAAGGTTTCCATTTTCAAAAACCACTGGTCGCTTAAGCGAGGTTCAATAACGGCTTTGGTTCGTTCTGAAGTTCCTACTTTATTGGTATGTGTTTCAGTTTTAATTAAAACACCTTCTGATTTTAGTTCTTCAATTATATCTTTTCTTACCTCAAAACGATCTTTTCCTTGGTAATGCAAGCCAAAACTATTTAACGATGCATCTTCATTAAAAATATCGATTACTTCAAGATTATGTTTATCTCCTAAAACCTTGTCGTTTTCATCGTGCGCAGGTGTTACTTTTAAACAACCTGTACCAAACTCAATATCAACATATTCATCCTCAATAATTGGAATAACTCGATTACAAATTGGTACAATGGCTTTTTTTCCACGTAAGTGCGTAAAACGCTCATCGTTCGGATTAATACAAATTGCTGTATCACCAAAAATGGTTTCAGGTCGTGTAGTTGCTATCGTTAAAGCATCATTACTCCCTTCAATCTTATAATTTAAATAGTAAAGATTACCTTGTTTTTCTTCATAAATTACTTCTTCATCAGACAATGTCGTTTTTGCCTCTGGATCCCAATTTACCATTCTATAACCTCGGTAAATCAAACCTTTTTCATATAAATCAACAAAAACTTTTATAACGGCTTCACTCATGTCATCATCCATGGTAAATTTGGTTCTATCCCAATCACAAGAGCATCCAAGTTTTTTAAGCTGTTCTAAAATCACACCGCCATATTCGTGCGTCCAGTCCCAAGCATGTTTTAAAAATTCATCTCTCGATAAGTCATTTTTATCTATCCCCTGCTCTTTTAACTTGGCAACAACTTTAGCCTCAGTGGCGATAGATGCATGATCTGTACCTGGCACCCAACAAGCATTTTTACCTAATAAACGTGCACGACGTATTAAAACATCTTGAATGGTGTTATTAAGCATGTGCCCCATGTGAAGTACTCCAGTAACGTTTGGTGGAGGAATAACTATAGTGTAAGGCTCTCTTTCATCGGGTGTAGAATGAAAATAATTATGTTTCATCCAGTAATCGTACCACTTACTTTCTACCTGACTTGCATCATATTTTGATGGAATTTGCATGCTTTGGAATAGTTTTTGAATAATGATTTGCAAAAGTACTTATATTTCTTTTTCTATGAAAGCCATATAAGTTTAATGATAATATTGAAAACAACATATTTAAGCTGTATACGGGCTATTTCATTAAAAGCTATACGTACTTTTGAACGAGTTGAATATGTTAATATCCCTGCATTACGTCTATTATTTTTGTAGGTTGTAGAAAAAGTAACTATGTTTGACTTGTTAAATGAACGAATTTTAACCAAAACCTTGAAGATTTCAGGGTAAAACAAAAAACAACAAAAAATAGAATCATGAAACAATTAATTACTATTTTATTTATTGGTTTAATCAGTTTTACTGTAAACGCTCAAGCTAAAATTGAATTTAAATCTGAAGTTATTGATTACGGAACAATAGAAAAAGGGTCAAATGGTGTACGTGTGTTTGAATTTACAAATACTGGCAATGAACCTTTAATAATATCTAAAGTTTCATCTACTTGTGGATGTACAATACCAAAAAAACCTAAAGATCCAATTTTACCAGGAAAAACTGGAGAAATTGAGGTTAAGTATGATACGAATAGAGTAAACCCAATTAGAAAAACAATAACGGTAATTTCGAATGCTGAAACTCCAACTGTTGCATTAAAAATTAAAGGTGAAGTCATTGACCCTAGTAAAGTAAGTGTTCTTGACAAACAAGAAAAAAGCGTTATGCAGCAATAGTAAAAGATAAACACATTAATTAAAAAAGGCTTGAATAACTTTTCAAGCCTTTTTTTATGTCTTATAACAATTTTTTTAGTTTAAAATTGAATGTTAAATATTTACCATTCCTATCTACTCTAATCTTCATTTTTTTATCATGTTCTTCATAAAATAGATGCATAACTTGTTGAAGTGATAATTGATAGGTTTGCTTGCCGTTTATACTTATAATAATATCTCCTATTTGTAAACCGGCCTCCTCAGCGGGCGAACCTGATCGTAATTCAACAATCGCATAAGCTGGTTTTAACGATAATTTATATTGGTTGCCTAAAACAATACCATCATTAGTACTTTGAGTATTACTGTTTGCTTTAATTGCGCTACGTTTAATTTCTCTTAGTATTCTCACCCCATCATGAGCAAGCTCCATACCACTTTTATTATAACTAAAACTCTCTTTAAACTTACTATTCTTAGAAATTGTCATTTTTGCATTTTGGTAATCGAAAATAATATTAAACCGTTTTAGTATATTTCCTGAAACACTACCATTTCTGTCTTTTATTTTCTTTGCAAAAAATATATTCTCATCGTTTGGATAGGCCACATTGGCATCTTTAAGCACAAAACTATTTAATGAAAATGCTTCTATTTTAGAACGTTTTCCATAAACACTTCCGTTTAATCCAAGACCAAGAAAATCTTCAAAATATTTATCACCACATGTAATACCCAAAGAGTCGTCTTCAAACAACCACAAAGCATCACTACCGCCAGAATCAATTAATAATTTAACTGGTATTTCCTTGTTTTTTATGGTAACCTTGGCATTTATATAAGGTTTACCATTGTAAAACTCCAGATTGATTCTTTCGCATTTTTTGCACGATTTATACTTGTATTTTTCAGGCATAGTAAGCCTTAAATAGCCAGAAGCATAATTTATTTCAACAACCAAGTCTTTAAATACATCTAAACCTATTATACCATGAACAGGAACACCTAACCTAGGCGCAAAATTTAAATTATTATTAAAAACAGCATATAAATCTTGTTTTAACTTGACAGCCTCTCCTATTTTGATAACGTTGTTGGTAGACTTTAATGCTTCTACCGTATCACCTCCACCTAAACCTCTTAAATGAATTGTAGTAGTATTTTTTATTTTTAGCGAATCTGAGACGTTTAAGAAGTTAAATATTATTGGTTTACTCACTCCCGTGTCTAATAAAAATGAAAGTGTAACACCATTAATTTCAAGAGGAATGATAATTAAGTTATTAACCGATTTAAATCGAATTTTATCCGATTGCTTTTTATTCTGAATAACAAATTTATCTTGAGAATATCCAGAAAGGCATATACTTAAAACAAGCAATAAGGCATAAAACCATTTATTCATCGAAGAGAAATTAATTAATTAGAATATCAATTTACAAATCTTTAATCGAGCATTTTTATTTACTAGCGTATTTTAAAAAAACTTTAAGATAATTTTCTCAACTTTGTAGCCAAACAGTTAATAATGCCAACAATATCTAATAAAGGTCGAGATATGCCATCTTCACCGATTCGAAAACTTGTTCCTTATGCTGAACAGGCTATTGAGAAGGGAAGAAAAATTTATTATTTAAATATCGGTCAACCGGATATTAAAACCCCTGAAATTGCTTTAGAAGCGGTTAAAAATAATGATATTGAAATCTTGTCCTACTCAAGATCTGAAGGATCTGAAACATACAGAAAAAAATTAGCTCAATATTACAGTAAACATGCCATTTATGTAACTTATAAAGACATAGTTGTTACAACAGGTGCGAGTGAAGCACTACTTTTTTTATTTAGTAGTATAATGGATCCTGAGGATGAAGTAATTATTTCTGAGCCTTTTTATGCAAATTATATTGCATTTTCTAAAGCTTCAGGTGTTAATATAATTCCTGCAGTGTGTAATATTGACGATAATTTTGCGTTACCCTCAATAGAAACTTTTGAGAAATTAATTACTCCAAAAACCAAGGCTATATTAATTTGTAACCCGGGGAACCCTACAGGTTGTTTATATACTGAAGATGATATAAAAAAGCTTGCAGCAATAGCAATAAAACATGATTTATTTTTAGTGGCCGATGAGGTTTACAGAGAATTTGTTTACGACGGTCATAAACATTTTTCAATTTTACAGGCTGAAAGGATAGACCAACACGCTGTTGTTATTGATTCGGTGTCAAAAAGATATAGCATGTGTGGTGCGCGTATAGGTTGTTTAGTTTCTAAAAACAAAACCGTTATGCAAACGGTACTCAAATTTGCACAGGCAAGGTTAAGTCCGCCAACATATGCGCAAATAGCTAGTGAAGCGGCGCTAGATACACCTCAAAGTTATTTTGATGATGTAATCAAGGAATATGTTGAAAGAAGAAATACATTAATTACAGAATTACAAAAAATAGATAAACTAAAAGTTGCAGTACCTCAAGGGGCCTTTTATTGTATTGTTGAGTTGCCTGTAAAAAATACTGACGATTTTGCGCAATGGTTATTAGAGCATTTTGAAGTAGATAATGAAACGATTATGGTTGCTCCAGCTGAAGGGTTTTACTCAACTCCAGGCATAGGTGTAAACCAAATAAGAATTGCTTACGTACTTGATAAAGAGAGTTTAATAAAAGCTGTACACATTTTAAAAGAAGCCCTAAAAGTTTATAAAGATTAGTGCAAATAAGAGATAACATATCCCTAAAACCATACAACACCTTTGGTATTGATGTAAAAGCGAAACATTTTGTTTCGATAAATAACATTCAAGATTTAAAGGATATTTTAAACTTATCTGAATATCCAGAAAAGCTGATTATTGGCGGGGGTAGCAACATTCTGTTAACTCAAGATTTTAAAGGACTTGTAGTTCACATCAATATTAAAGGTATAAATATTGTTAGTGAAGATGAAGATTCCGTTATAATTAAAGCCAATGCAGGAGAAAACTGGCACGAGTTTGTGCTATACTGCATCAATAAAGGGTATGGCGGTGTTGAAAATTTGTCATTAATTCCAGGAAATGTAGGTACCGCCCCAATACAGAATATAGGTGCTTATGGTGTTGAGCTGAAAGACACTTTTGTTTCTTGCGAAGCCATATCTATAGAATCACTTTCTTTACAATCATTTGCTAAAGCAGATTGCAATTTTGGTTATCGCAACTCTATTTTTAAGCAAGAAGCTAAAAATAAATACATCATTACCAGCGTCAATTTCAAATTAACTAAAAAAAACCACAAATTAAATATTAATTACGGTGCCATTTCTTCAGAATTGGAAGCGATGCAAATTTCTCATCCAACCATTAATACTATATCTGAAGCCGTTATAAATATTAGGCAAAGTAAATTACCAAACCCTAAAGAAATTGGTAATAGCGGAAGTTTTTTTAAAAACCCGGTTATTTCTAAAACACATTACAATACCTTAATTAAAAATTTTGAAGAGCTACCATGTTATCGTGTTTCAGATGATCTAGTAAAAGTTCCTGCAGGTTGGCTTATAGAGAAAGCTGGATTTAAAGGAAAACGCTTTGGTGATTATGGTGTGCATAAAAAACAAGCCTTAGTTCTTGTTAATTATGGGAATGCTAATGGAACGGATATACTAAATCTTTCAAGATTAATCCAAAAAACCGTGAAACGCCTTTTTGACATTTCAATTGAAGCTGAAGTAAATATCTTATAATCTAAAAAGAAATTTCTAACTTTGGTAATATCAATTACCAACTAAACACTTATAACCAAAACCAACACGTCTTGATTTCACCTATTGAAAAGCAAATAGTGACCTTATTACAAAATAGCGATAAAAAAGCTATTGGTTTGCTATATGAATATTATGCAGATGCCCTGTTTGGTGTTATTAAAAAGGTTATTGAGGACGATGATACTGCACAAGATGTACTACAAGAGAGTTTTGTGAAAATTTGGCGTTATGCAAATAAATACGATGCTAGCAAAGCAAAATTATTTACATGGTTGTACAGAATCGCCTATAACACGGCTATTGACAAAGTACGTTCGCAGAAAAATAAACAAGGTAAAGAAGTCCAAATGGAAACTTCAAACGTATATAAAGTAACATCCAACGAACTAAATCAGGATGTTTTAGATATAAAAAAACATTTAAATAGTTTAGATGAAAAATATCAAATAGTGATTAATGCGCTCTTTTTTGAGGGCATGACGCAGCAAGAAGCTAGCGACGAACTGAATATTCCGTTAGGAACAATTAAATCAAGATTAAAAATTGGATTACGTGAATTAAAGAAAATTTACGACCCTAAATAAAACGAGTCATGAATGCGAAAATAAATACTTTTTTAAATTCTGGCCTATTAGACAAATATCTTTTAGGTGAAACCACTTCTGCAGAAGCAGAAAAGGTGGAGTCTTATATTGCAAGATACCCAGAAATAGAGAACGCCTACAACACTATGCAACACAACCTAGAAGTAGTTGCGAAAGCTAATGCTGTTGAGGCACCAGAACACATCTTATATAATATTTTAGATGAACTTGACGACACACCAGTTGTTCAATTAAAATCAAGAACTAGATACAGAAAATGGTATCAATTTAGTGTAGCGGCTAGTATTGCTGCATTAATTTTTGCCGGAACATCTTATTTATTCTATACCCACAATCAAAAACTTTCAGAAGAGAATCAGGTTGTTGTTGAAGAATTATTTGATTTACGTAGTGATATAGAGCAAAACAACAAGATGCTGGATAACGTTATGAGGCAGTTATTAAAACTTAATAATCCTGAAACTGAAAAATACATTATTAAGGGTAACGAGCGTGCCAAAGATTTAAAAACGGTAGCATACATTAATCCTAAAGAAAAAACATCTATGATTGATGTAGTTTCTTTACCAGAATTACCAGAAGAGCAATGTTATCAAATTTGGGCAGAGTTACAAGGTAAAATGGTAAACCTAGGAATTTTGGATAAGGCAGACCGAAAACTTAGAAGCATACCATATATGGAAGATGCTTTAGCTTTAAGTATTACCATAGAGCCTAAAGGCGGTAATAATATTGCCTCGGTAAAAAACTCAGTAGCACAAATTAGTTTGCATTAAAACAATTTACAAGTAAGTTAAAAGCCTCGTTTAATTAAATGAGGCTTTTTTTATTAATTTATCTCGACAAATAATTACAAAATATAACTTTTATTAGTTTCAAAAGTTTCAGTATTATTTCTTATAAATTTTACTAACTAAAATCATATCTTTGCATAAATTATTACAACTTCGCAATGAAACTTATATTAATTACCATAGCCATTTTAGGGTTAGGTGTTGCAGGAATAGCCATTAAAATTTGGGCAAAAAAAGACGGCAAATTCGCCGGAACTTGCGCGAGTCAAAACCCGATGCTAAATCAAGATGGTGAGGCTTGTGGTTTTTGCGGTAAAACTCCAGATCAATTTAGCGATTGCAACGAACCACAACACTCTTAATATTATATGGGTTTTCTTGATATTGTATTCTACGGATTTGTTGCTGTAGTTATCATTCAAGTTATATTTTACGTTTTTTTCTTTAGTAAATTTGCCTTTGCAAAAAAGCAAAAAGTCTCTCAAAAAAACATTCCTGTTTCTGTTATTATATGTGCCAAAAATGAAGCCGAAAACTTAAAAGCGTTTCTGCCTTCAGTAATTGCACAAGACTATCCCGACTTTGAAATTGTGCTAATTAACGATGCTTCCAAAGATGATACCTTAGAAGTGATGGAACACTTTTCAAAAGCACATAGCAACATAAAAATTGTTAATGTAAAAAGTATTGAAGCCTTTTGGGGCAATAAAAAATATGCATTAACATTAGGTATTAAAGCAGCAAAAAACGATTATCTTTTATTTACCGATGCTGATTGTAAACCCGTATCAAAACAATGGATAAAAAAAATGAGTTCTCATTTTAGTAATAAAAAATCTATTGTACTTGGTTATGGTGCATATGGCAAAATAAATAAGTCGTTTTTAAATAAATTAATTCGATTTGAAACCCTTGTTACCGCTATTAATTACTTTTCTTTCGCTAAGTTAGGTATGCCTTATATGGGTGTTGGTAGAAATTTGGCCTATACCAGAAAAGAGTTTTTTAATGCTAATGGGTTTATCAATCACATAAAAATAAGATCGGGCGATGACGATTTATTTGTAAATCAAATGGCGACAGTTCGAAACACAGCCTTATGTTATACTAGCGGAAGCTTTACTAAATCGACTCCTAAAAAAACATTTGATGCTTGGTTTAAACAAAAGAGAAGACACGTATCCACGGCAAAACATTATAAGCTAAAACACAAAGTGCTGTTAGCCCTATTATATGTGTCGAATTTATTATTCTGGATATTGAGTATACTACTTATAACAACCTTATATAATTGGAAAATTGTACTCGCTTTGTTTTTAACTAGAATTATTTTACAGTACACTGTAATGGGTTTGTCGTCAAAAAAGTTAAAAGAATTAGATTTAATTTTCTTTATTCCATTTCTGGAAATTTTTCTAATTGTTATGCAATTAACTATCTTTATAAATAATCTTGTTTCAAAACCCAACCATTGGAAATAGAGGAAGCCATTGCTCGTGCTAAAAAAAATAACCAAAAGGCATTTAATTATTTATTAGATAAGTTTTGGGATGATGTGTATGGTTTTCAATTAAAACGCACACAAAACGAAAATGACGCTGAAGACATCACGATTCAAACATTTTCGAAAGCTTTCGATAGAATTGAAACTTTTAATGAAAAATACACGTTTAAAACATGGTTGATTACCATTTCCAAAAACATTCATATTGATTTATTAAGAAAAGAAAAGAATTCTATTACTCAGGTTATTTCGAAGGATGATAGAAATATGTTTCAGGTTTTAGATGAATCGCCTTCTCCCGAAGACAAGCTTATTACCGAGCAACATTTAGCTAAATTACTTCGAGATATTAAAAAATTAAAGCCTCATTATCAAGAAGTTATAAATCTACGCTATTTTCAAGAACTGAGTTATAAAGAAATCTCTGAAGAACTTGATGAGCCTATTAATAATGTAAAAGTAAAGTTGCTACGTGCTAAAAAACTATTGGCCGAAATTATTCAAGAAAAGTAGTAAACTTTAATTGAAATGACATACCGCGTTAGGGATTGCAGCGACATTTATGTTCATGAATTCATTAATATAAAATAAAAAAGTTTGAATAAAAGCCCACAGGGAGGCACGAACGAGGACTTGCAGCGGAAAGCCCGACCTTTAAGGAACGCCCAAAAAATTAAATTTAAGTCAATTAATCTTTGCTATTTTAATGTTTTCTGTGATGCACTGAACAACTTAAATTAGCAGCTTTTAAAAGAATACTTCGTATCTTTGCTGCCTATATTTTCAAGATATGAACAACGAAACGGCTTCAAATATATTACCTGAAAGACAAGCTAAACCCAAATGGCTTCGTGTTAAACTTCCAACCGGAAAAAAGTATACCGAATTAAGAGGACTTGTAGATAAATATAAGTTAAACACGATTTGCACCTCTGGAAGTTGCCCAAATATGGGGGAATGCTGGGGTGAAGGTACCGCAACTTTTATGATTCTTGGTAATATTTGTACGCGTTCTTGTGGGTTTTGTGGTGTAAAAACTGGGCGACCAGAAACCGTAGATTGGGATGAACCCGAGAAAGTGGCACGTTCTATAAAAATTATGAGTATTAAACATGCGGTTTTAACTAGTGTAGATAGAGATGATTTAAAAGATATGGGAAGCATTATGTGGGCAGAAACCGTTAAGGCTGTTAGAAGAATGAATCCTGAAACGACACTAGAAACTCTGATTCCTGATTTTCAAGGTATTGAAAAACATATAGACAGAATTATTGATGTGGCACCTGAAGTAGTATCTCATAATATTGAAACTGTAAGACGCTTAACTCGCGAAGTTAGAATACAGGCGCAATACGACCGAAGCATGGGCGTTTTAAAATACTTGAAACAACAAGGGCAACGACGCACAAAGTCTGGAATTATGTTAGGCTTAGGTGAAACCAGAGAAGAAGTCATAGAAACGCTTCACGACTTGAAGGCTAACGATGTGGACGTGGTTACGATTGGGCAATATCTGCAACCAAGCAAAAAACACTTACCAGTACAGCAATTTATTAATCCAGACCAATTCAAAGAATATGAAGAAATTGGATTGGATTTAGGATTTCGCCATGTTGAAAGTAGTGCTTTAGTAAGATCGTCTTACAAGGCGCAAAAACACATAAACTAATTATGATTCATGTTGCTATTAACGGTTTTGGCAGAATTGGCAGACGCGTTTTTAGATTGCTGCAGAACCATAATGACATTAAAGTTGTTGCTATTAACGATTTAGCAGATGCTAAAACATTATCGCATTTACTTAAATATGATAGTGTTCATGGTATTTTTAATGGTGATATAACTCATACCCAAAACGAGATTGTTGTTAACCAACATGCCATCCCGCTTCTAAATAAAAATAATCCGAAAGATATTAATTGGGAACCTTATGAAATTGATTTTGTAATTGAGTGTACGGGTAAATTTAAACTATCATCAGATTTAAAACATCACATTAATAATGGTGCCAAACAAGTTGTTTTAAGTGTTCCGCCACTTGAAGAAGATATAAAAACCATTGTAATAGGTGTTAATGATGATAGTATTGATGGTACCGAAACTATAATTTCGAATGCATCGTGTACTACCAATAATGCTGCACCAATGATTCAAATTATTAATGAACTGTGTGGCATTAATCAAGCTTACATTACAACGGTGCACTCCTACACTACCGACCAAAGCTTACACGATCAACCACATCGTGATTTACGACGCTCAAGAGCTGCAAGTCAGTCAATAGTGCCTACAACAACAGGAGCGGCAAAAGCGCTTACTAAAATATTCCCAGATTTATCTGATGTCATTGGTGGCTGTGGCATAAGAGTGCCAGTAATAAACGGATCGTTAACCGATATTACATTTAATGTAAAAAAAACGGTTACTATCAAAGACATTAATAATGCTTTTAAAAATGCCGCTGAAACAAATTATAAGGGCATTTTAGAATATACTGAAGATCCTATCGTTTCTATTGATATTGTTGGTAACCCACATTCGTGCATATTCGATTCGCAAATGACATCCGTAATTGGAAATATGGTAAAAATAATAGGATGGTATGATAATGAAACAGGCTATTCACAGAGAATTATCGACTTATTGTGTAATTTATCGGAAAAAAAGTGTCTTTTATCGATAAAATAATTATATTTGTCCGCAACATTTATTAATATGCCCCAAATAAAATCCTACATATTACTAATTTTTATGCTAATCAACATCAGTGCTTTTGCCCAAAAAGCAATTGATGAAGACCCTGAATTAGTACAAAATAATATTAACTACCGTATTGCTCAATCGCAAACAGAGTTAGAAAACTACAATTATTATAAGGCTAAAAAAAATCTTGACGAAGCCTTAGAATTAGCAGAAAAAGCAGATATTAAAAAAAGTATTGGTGTTATTTACGCTATAAAAGGCAGGTTAGAACTTATTCTTGAAGAAGAAGAAAAGGCAATAAAATCCTTAAATAAAGCTATAGAAATACAACGTATAATAAATGACAACGTTAACCTTGGTAGCTCGTACAAAACATTTGGTGATATTTATTTTGCTAAAAAAGACTACTATTCTGCTTTAGACTCATATACGGCTGCAAAATCTAAATTTGAAGAAGAAGATTTAAATGAAGAATTAGCAGAAACCTTATTGTGTGAAGGTAAAACTTATAGCGATTTAAAAAATTACAAAAAAGCAAGAGATGTTATTGAGCAATCTTTAGCAATTGCCAAAAAATATGATTATTTAAAAATCCAGAGTGAAACACTAATTAATCACGCAAAAATTTATAATAAACTTGGCAATAAAACTAAAGCATTAGAGGTTGCACTAGAAGGATTACAAATTGCTAAAACTAACAATTATACCAATATTCTTAATGAAGGTTATGTTGTAGTAAGTGATTTATATTACGAGTTAGATAACCATAAACTTTCTAGAAATTTTTTAAGTGCTCACCTCAATTTATCAGACTCTATTAGAAGTTTAACGCGAATAAATTCGTCTAGAAATCAAGAAACTCAATTTCGATTAAACGAAGAAATAGAAAAAAACAAAGAAGTAGTGCAAAAATTAGAGAAGGCTGAAGATGATAAAAACCTAGGTACGCTAATTTCTATTTTAAGTGTGGCGCTAATTACAATTTTATCGCTTTTAACGTTATCGCTTTACAAGAACAATAATATTAGACTGAAAACCAATAATATGCTTCATAAAAAAAATGGAGAACTTATTATTGCAAAAGAGAAGGCAGAATTAGCCTCGAAAACTAAAGCCAACTTCTTATCAACTGTAACTCACGAATTGCGAACACCACTCTATGCTGTTACTGGTTTAAGCAATATGCTTTTAGACGAAAACCCAAAACCAGAACAAATACAACATTTAAAATCGCTTAAATTTTCTGGAGACTATTTATTAACATTCATAAACGATATTCTTCAAATAAATAAAATTGAAGCCAATAAAGTTGATATAGAACCAGAATCGTTCAATCTAAAAAAGAAAATAAACAACATTATTTTAGCACTTAACAATTCTGCGCAAGATAATAACGTTAAAATTCATTTTGAATACGACAAAGATTTACCCGAAAATTACATTGCCGACCAATTAAAAATTTCACAAATCCTAATTAATTTAATTGGAAACTCCATTAAATTCACCAAAGATGGCGACATCTGGATACGTGTTTATAAAATTGAAGAAAAAGGTAAATTGTATACCCTTCGATTTGAAGTAGAAGATAATGGTATTGGTATTAGCCAAGAGAAGCAAGACCATATGTTTGAAAGTTTCTCTCAAGGGTCTATTCAAATTAACCGTAAGTATGGCGGAACAGGTTTAGGTCTTTCTATTGTTAAAGGATTAATTGATATTTTAAAAGGTAAGATTTATGTGAAGAGTGAATTGGAAGTAGGAACTACTTTCTATTTTGAAATTCCACTTGAACACACTAATATTAAAGAGGCCGAAGAAAATAAAGTCACCTATTTTGATGGTAATAAAAGCAATATTGACTTAAGTAAAGTTAAAATTTTAGTTGTTGAAGACAATAAAATTAACCAAATGATTACCAAAAAGATTCTAACTAAAATGGATCTCAAGTGCGATATTGTAGATAATGGTGAGGATGCGGTTGATAGAATAAAAAATAACGATTATAACATTATTTTAATGGATATTCATATGCCAGGAATTAGCGGTATTGAAGCCACTAAAATTGTTAGATCGTTTGATAAAGAACTTACCATTTTTGCCCTTACTGCGGTAACTATTGAAGATAAAATGCACGAGTTTGAAGAAGCTGGTTTTACAGATATCATTCCAAAACCGTTTAAGCAAGAAGAATTCGAGAAAAAACTTTATAACGCTCTGGCTAGTAAAAATAATACCTCATCTAGCGCTTAACAAAATCTTTAACAAGTTTATTGAGTGCAGTTGCACTGTCTATATTAACCGAAATTGGTAGATAATAAAGTTTATCTTTTAATACGTGGTATGGATTCAATCTCACAAAATCCTTTTCAGTTGTAATAATGAGCTCCTTTTTTTCTAAAGCTGCAATATCTTCAGCAGAAAAATCATGATGATCTTTAAAATTTACATGTTCAAAACCTAAATGTTTCGCGTTTAAAAATTCAACTAATGGTTTTGAGTTTGCTATTCCAGTTACCAATGTAAAAGGTGCTATTTCTTTAAGCAACATCGTTTTTTCAGCAGAAATCAAAGTATCAGCATACACAACCGTACTAAAAAGAACATGTTGATGCCTTTTAGGGTTTATTCGCTTTATAAAATTCGCTTTTTCTTTTTCATTAATAGCTTCAGGACATTTAGTTACCACTATAATATCGGCTCGTTTTGCGCCACTTCTGGGTTCTCTTAAATCGCCTGTAGGCAACAAAATATCTTCAAAATATGGATTATCAAAAGTGGTTAATAAAATATTAAATCCCGCTTTTACTTTTCTATGTTGAAACGCGTCGTCTAATAAAATAACATCAGGATTGACTTTTTTTAAATTCTCAATTCCGTTTCGCCTATTAGAATCAACAGCTACAGATACTTCTTTTTTAAATTTTGTGTAAAATTGAAACGGTTCATCTCCAATAGTTTCAGCAGTTGAATTTTCATTAGCCAACTGGAAACCTTTCGTTTTTCGTTTATAACCCCTACTCAGCGTTGCTACTTTATAATCGGCTTTTAATAAGTTAATTAAATATTCAATCATAGGTGTTTTGCCTGTACCACCAACGCTTAAATTACCAACACAAATCACTGGTAAATCATAAGTTGTCGATTTCTTTATACCTAAATCGTACAACTTATTTCTTAACCAAGTCACCAAATAATAAATTGGAACTATTGGGAATAATATTTTTCTTATTAACTTCATTTAAGCGAATGTAATTATTTTATCTTTGAATTTAAACACAAATAAATATGATTGTACAAGACGTTATTAATCATTTAGAAGACCTTGCGCCTTTAGCTTATGCAGAAGATTTTGATAATGTAGGCCTTTTAGTAGGCGATAAAACACAAGAAATCACAGGAATTTTAGTTACCCTTGATACGCTTGAAACGGTTGTAGACGAAGCCATTCAAGAAAACTGTAATCTTATTGTGAGCTTCCACCCTATTATTTTTAAAGGTTTGAAAAAGCTTACCGGTAAAAATTATGTAGAGCGTGTTGTTATGAAAGCTATAAAACATGATATTGCTATTTTCAGCATCCATACAGCACTTGATAATGCGCTGCAAGGTGTAAACGATATGATTTGTAATCAATTAGGATTAATTAACAAACGCATTTTAATTCCACAAAGCGAAACTATAAAAAAGCTAACCACTTATGTTCCAAAAAAAGAAGCAGAACAACTAAGAACAGCTTTATTTCAAGCAGGAGCAGGTCATATTGGCAACTATTCAGATTGTAGTTTTAATGTTGAAGGCTATGGCACTTATAAAGGCAATGAAAATTCCAATCCAACCCTTGGAACTAAAGGTGAAACACATTCTGAAAACGAAACTAAAATAACCGTTACTTATGCCAAACATTTAGAAACACAAATTCTGTCAACGCTTTTTAAAACCCATTCTTACGAAGAAGTAGCTTATGAGGTCACCACGATTGAAAACAAAAATCAAAATATTGGTATGGGCATGATTGGAGAATTTGAAAAATCTATGGACGAAGCCAGTTTTCTAAACCACTTAAAAACAAAAATGAACACCGGTTGCATTAGGCACACCATATTTTTAAATAAAAAAATAAAAAAAGTTGCCGTTTTGGGCGGTTCAGGAAGTTTTGCCATAAATGCCGCTAAAGCTAATGGTGCTGATGCTTTTGTGACAGCCGATTTAAAATATCACGACTTTTTTACTGCCGAAAACAACATCCTTTTAGCCGATATTGGGCATTATGAAAGTGAACAATTCACAAAAAATCTTTTAGTAGCATATCTTACAAAAAAAATTACTAATTTTGCAATCATTTTATCAAAGACAAATACAAATCCCGTTAAGTATTTTTAAAGTATGGCTAAAAAGAAAGAAGTTACTGTTGAAGAGCGTTTAAGAGCTTTATACGATTTACAACTCATCGATTCTCGTATAGATGAAATTAGAAATGTTCGTGGAGAACTTCCATTAGAAGTTCGTGATTTAGAAGATGAAGTTGCTGGATTAAACATCAGATTGGAAAAACTTGTATCTAATTTAGAGGTTATTGATAACGATATTGCTGGAAAGAAAAATTTAATTGAAGAGTCTAAAGCTTTAATGAAAAAGTACAGCGAGCAACAAAAAAATGTTAGAAATAACAGAGAATATAACTCGTTAACTAAAGAAATTGAATTTCAAGAATTAGAAATTGAGTTAGCCGAAAAGCACATAAAAGAATTTAAAGTTCAAATAGAGCAGAAAAAAGAAGTGATTGCTGAAACTAAAGAGCGTTTAAAAGAGCGCGAAAATCACTTAAAACATAAAAAAGGTGAGTTGGATGCTATTTTAGCTGAAACTGAAAAAGAAGAACAAGCATTAATAAGCAAGTCTGAAGAGTACAAAAAACAAATCGACGAGCGTTTAGTAGCAGCTTACACCAGAATTAGAACCAATGTAAAAAATGGATTAGCAGTCGTACCAATAGAAAGAGGTGCTTCTGGGGGTTCTTTCTTTACTATTCCACCACAAGTTCAAGTAGAAATTGCGTCACGCAAAAAAGTAATTACCGACGAGCATAGCGGACGTATTTTAGTTGATGCGGCTTTAGCCGAAGAGCAAAAAGAAAAAATGCAAAAATTGTTTGCAAAACTATAATCCATTTTTAAATGGAATAACAAAGCCTTCAGAAAACTGGAGGCTTTTTTTATGCCTTATATTTTGGGCGCCTGCCTGAAAGCAGGCAGGTTACCACAAGAATCGGACTTGCTTGCCTGCAACGTGCCTTAGACTACGGCTTGCATACACCAACACAAAACAATTATAAAACAACATTAACACAAACCATTTAAGGTTTCGTACTTTTATACGTCTAACAAAAGAAAATTAAAAGCTATGAATCGAATTCTACCTGTATTAGCACTTGCCCTTTTGTTTAGTTGCCAAAATACCGCACAATCAAAAAAAGAACAAGAAGCCGTTATAAACGCAAATCCTATTGAAGTTCCCATTGAAAACGGAAAAGCCAAAGCCTATTTCGCAAGCGGATGCTTTTGGTGTGTAGAAGCCATTTACGAAAGTGTAAAAGGTGTTGAAGAATCTATTTCAGGGTATTCTGGCGGATATACCAAAAACCCAACTTACGAAGCCAGTAACACAGGCAGAACGGGACACGCCGAAGCCGTAGAAATTATTTACGACCCTAATGTTGTGAGTTTTGAAACGCTGGTAGATGTGTATTTTGCATCACAAAACGTCACTCAAGTAAACGGACAAGGTAACGACCGCGGATCGCAATACCGTTCTATACTATTTTACCAAAACGAGGCTCAAAAACAAATCATTTTAGAAAAAAAAGCTGCTTTGGCTAAAAAAATTAATGCTACAATTGCTGCCGAAGTCTATCCGTTTCAAAAATTCTGGGTTGCCGAAGATTATCATCAAGATTACGAAAAACGAAATCCAAATCATCCCTATATCCAGAATGTTTCTATTCCAAGGTTAAATCGTTTTAAGGCTAATTTTCCAAAAGAATTCCTAAAAGAGAGTCACTAAGAACTCTTGGTTAAAGGCTTGACTTTGTCAGAAAAATAGACTAACTTCGTTTAACGTCGGATATAAAACATTTAAACGTTTGATATCCGCCTTAGTTGTCTTCAATGTTGACAAATTTCTAATATAAAAAAAATGAAAATGAAAGCATATCTATTATTTCTTATACTACCCTTTTTTATCTCTTGTAATAATGATGAATTCGTATCAATTGAAGCTGAGAAAATAACATTGAATCATACATCAATTGATTTAAAAGGAAGTAACACATTACAATTAATAGCAACAATAAGTCCTTCAAATACTATTGATAAAGAAGTAACATGGGAAAGTTCTGATACCACTATAGTATCTGTTAACAATAAGGGAGTCGTTAAACCAATAAATATTGGCTCTGCGGAAATAACTGCAAGCACAAATAACAATAAATCCGCTATTTGTAAAATAACTGTTACTACTTCAGGTTCTTGGGATATAAAAGCTGATTTTGGAAACGGAATGGGTAGACATGGTGCTGTATCATTTTCTATTGAGGGCAAAGCCTATGTTGGTCTAGGTAGTGATTATCAATATGACTATGATTCATTTGGAGGTAACCCTCCCACATCCCAGGGTGGTTTTAAAGATGATTTTTGGGAATACAATGCTGAGACCGATACTTGGAGAAGATTAAATGATTTTCCAGGTGAGAAAAGAACGGAGGCTGTTAGTTTTAGCATTAATGGGAAGGGATATGTTGGATTAGGTAAATACTTAGCTGTTGAGCCCGACGCTGATGGATGGAACTCTGAAACTGGATTCAAGCAAGATTTTTGGGAATACAACCCTGATAATGATACTTGGACGCAATTACCCGATTTTCCTGGAGAAGGAAGAGCTAAATCTATCGGTTTTGTTATAAACAACAAAGGTTATGTTGGTTGTGGTGGTTATGGTAAAAGAGATTTTTGGGAATTCTCGCCTTCCGATAACTCATGGAATCAACTAGCGGACTACCCTGGTGAAAGTAATTGGGGCGTCGTTGGTTTTAGTATAGAAAGTAAGGGTTATGTGGGGTTCGGTTACAATTCAGAAGATTATCTACCAAGTACCGATTTTTGGGAATATTCCCCTGAAACAAATTCTTGGTATGAAAAACAAAGTGCAAAAATACCTACTTATTATGATGCAACTGGTACAGATTATTATGCTACTCTTTATGCCACAGGTTTTAGTTTTAATGGTGAAGGTTATATTTGCCTAGATGTTAACTCTTTATGGAAATACAATCCAACAAGCAATGAATGGACGGGGTTGATTGAACGATTTCCATCCGTAGGAAACAATAGGCTGAAATCAAAAACTAATTTTGTTGTAAATGGAAAGGCATTTTTAGGGTTGGGATTAAATGTTAATATTTGTGGAAATCATTGCCAAACTGGAATTCCGAGTTTTTCTATCTATCAATTTATTCCTTAAACCATATGATTTATAAGCTAAAATCAAAAAAAACACTGAAGACAACGAGGTGTATAGTTAATGGCGTTTTTATGCTGATAATCAATGTTTAAACTCTTAACAAAACAAGTGTTAAATCGAAAGTTAAGTGCTTCGAAATCCACCACTAACCATACTCAAACCGTTAAACGAACTACTAAAATCTAAAATTTAGTAGCTTTCAAAGTAAATATTAAAGGATACAACTTATCTTCAGTTACAAACATTCCTGAATCCGTTTTAATCAAATTTGGCAAAACATCATAAGGACTTTCATCATGTTCTTTTAAATATTCAATGTGCAATCCAGCTTCAGTTAAGGCGTTTATAACTTCACTTAACCCATGATTCCAACCGTACTCTTTACTCACCATTTTAGCTTCTTGATTAGCATAAGTCCCTTCATATTCTTCATATATCACCTCGTCTTGCATGTAACCATATTTCATAACAGGATTATCTCCTAAATAATCAAACATCCAAACTATCGGGTGAAATTCTGCTATAAAAAAAGTACCACCCTGCTTCAATCGATCTGCAATCATTTTACCCCAAGGTTTTAAATCAGGCAACCAGCCAATAACACCGTAGCTAGTAAAAACTATGTCAAACGTATCATTAATATATTTTGAAGTATCTAATACATTACAGCACACAAAATTTGCGTCTAGGTTAAGTTCTGCATTTAAGGTTTGCGCTAATTTTATGCCTTCATCGCTTAAATCCACGCCTGTGCACTTCGCTCCCATCCTGCTCCAACTTAATGTATCTTGACCGAAATGGCACTGTAAATGCAATAATGATTTATTTTTCACATCTCCCAAAGACTCTAATTCATAAGGCATTAAAGACGATTGCCCTTGTTTAAAAGCTTCCAAATTGTACATATTGCTTTTGGCATGTACTTTTACTTTATTGTTCCACGTCTGTTTGTTGGTTTCAAAGTATTTATCGTGAGATTCCATTATCAAATTATATCTTTACAAAAACCTAAATTAGGAAATATCGGCATAATACTGCTTTAAACATTTCAATAAACACATGAAAAAGAATATTTACCTCATCTTAATACTAGTAGTTTCTTTCAGTTGCAAACAGAATCAATCAACTAAAAAAGACCTAAATCCTATCTATAAAGAACCAACTACAGCGCAAAAAATCGCTAACGCCCATGGTTTTGAACATTGGCAACATGTATATGAAATCGCATTTACTTTTGCCGAAAAACGAAGTTGGATATGGCAACCAAAAACAAACGAGGTTACTCTAATCACTGCTAAGGACACCATTAGTTATAACAGAAAAGCAATGGATAGTATTGCTATGAATGTTGATAAAGCCTTTATAAACGACAAATTCTGGTTGCTTATTCCGTTTCAGTTGGTTTGGGATACAAGCGCTCAAATTTCAGAACCTGTAAAAGCAGAGTCGCCAGTGCACAAAACATTGATGCAAAAAATCACGCTTACCTATCCAAACGAAGGTGGATACACACCTGGCGATGCTTATGATATTTATTTTGATGACAACTATGTAATCAAAGAATGGGTATTCAGAAAAGGTAATCAGGCAGAACCTTCATTAGCCAATACCTTTGAGAAGTATCAAGATTTTAATGGCCTAAAACTCGCTGAAGACCATAAAAAAGGTGATGATGATTGGAATTTAAAGCTTGAAAATATTCGGGTTGTTTTAGAATAACTCTCACTTTTTACAAATAAAGAGATCCAAAAGCGTAACTTATTGCGTATATAAAGTATACAATTTATTTTCCGCGTTATGCGTCTATATATATCAAAGCGCATCAATAGTTCAAAACTATTGATGCGCTTTTCAGTTGTATATGATTAATTTAATTATCCTATAAACTTATTTTTTGAATGGGTACCATCGCAATACGGTTTATTTTTTGAAGCACCACATCTACAAAAAGCGGTTGTTTTATTTTTAACTTCTTCGCTACCATCTTTATCAATGACTTTTAATGCACCGTAAACCAATAAGGGTCCGTTTTCTAAAACTTCTACCTTAGTTTCAGAGGCTTCCGGTTTATTTTCTTTCGCTCCGTTTAGATAATAACTCAATGCTCCAGAGGGACACCGTTTAACTTGATTGATTAAATCTTCGGTCGTACCCTTTTCAATCCTAACCCAAGGACGTACTCTAGGTCTAAAAACATCTGGCAAGCCTTTTGCGCAAATTCCAGAATGTATACATAATTCTGGTTTCCATACAACAGTAACTGCACCATTGGTATATTCTCTAGTTTTAGACATGGCTTCAAGTTTTAACTAAATATACAAAAAAATATCACGTCACTTTAATCTTGTTTATGCCATTCGTTACTAACTTTATAATTCTTATTTTTGTTAGAAACCGAAAACATACGCACATTGTCCGACTATAAATTAGGTCTAGATTATGCTTTAGATCAAGACCGTAAAGACGAACTTAAATCTTACAGAAATCAGTTTCACATCCCAAAAGATAAACAAGGTGATGCTTGGATTTATATGACTGGCAATTCGTTGGGATTGCAACCTAAACAAACCAAGGCATACGTAAATCAAGAACTTAATGATTGGGCTAATTTAGGCGTAGAAGGACATTTTGAAGCCAAAAACCCGTGGTTGGCCTATCATGAATTTTTAACCGAAAGTATGGCAAAAGTTGTAGGCGCCAAACCTATTGAAGTTGTGGTTATGAACACGCTTACTGCCAACTTACATTTCATGATGGTGTCGTTTTACAAACCAACTAAAACCCGTTATAAAATCTTAATTGAAAGTGATGCTTTTCCATCTGATAAATATGCTGTTGAATCGCAAGTGCGTCATCATGGATTTGATGATAATGAAGGTGTTGTGCTTTGGAAACCAAGACCAGGAGAAGAATTAT
This sequence comes from Algibacter luteus, assembly GCF_030344935.1. NCBI lineage: Bacteria > Pseudomonadati > Bacteroidota > Flavobacteriia > Flavobacteriales > Flavobacteriaceae > Algibacter > Algibacter luteus. The sequence continues at coordinate 3,106,621 of NZ_CP128313.1, forward strand.
TAAATTATGATGATTTAGAAACTATATTAGAAACTCAAGGTGAAGAAATTGCTTTAATAATGATTGGTGGCGTTAATTACTATACTGGTCAATATTTCGATTTAAAACGCATAACACAGTTGGGACACAAACAGGGTTGCAACGTTGGTTTTGATTGTGCACATGGCGCTGGAAATGTAGCGCTAAACCTCCACGATTCTGGTGCAGATTTTGCGGTTTGGTGCACCTACAAATATTTAAATTCTGGACCTGGAAGTTTAGCAGGTTGTTTTGTACATGAAAGACATGCTTATAGAAAAGATTTAAACCGTTTTACAGGTTGGTGGAGCCACAATAAACAAACGCGGTTTAACATGCGTGGGGAGTTTGATCAATTACCAGGAGCTGAAGGTTGGCAATTAAGCAATCCTCCTATCCTATCAATGGCAGCTATAAAAGCTTCGTTAGATTTATTTAATGAAGTTGGAATGGATAAGTTGATTAACAAGTCTAAAAAACTAACAGGCTACTTTGAATATTTGTTGAAACAATTAGGTGAAGACACCATTAGAATCATAACACCAAAAAAACCTGAAGAGCGCGGTTGCCAGCTCTCCATTCAGGTGAAAAATGCGGATAAATCATTACACAATAAATTGACTGAAGTAGGCATCATTAGTGATTGGAGAGAGCCTGATGTGATAAGGTGTGCTCCTGTACCGTTATACAATTCTTTTGAAGATGTTTATCGGTTAGTAGAAAAATTAAAAAGTATTTTGAATGCCTAAGCAACAAAACATATTAATTATAGGCGCTGGTCTTTGTGGTTCGCTTTTAGCTTTACGTTTAGGCCAAAGAGGATACAATGTTTCGGTTTACGAAATGCGTCCTGATTTACGAAAAGTAGATATATCCGCAGGTCGATCTATAAATTTGGCCTTTTCAGTCCGAGGGAATAAAGCCATGAAACTCGTTGGTTTAGAAGACCAAGTGAAAGCGCTTTGCATACCTATGCACGGTCGAATGATTCACGATGCACATGGCAACACATTTCAATCCAATTACAGCGGTCGAACGCATGAATTCATCAACTCTATTTCTCGTGGCGAACTCAATGCATTACTATTGGATGAAGCAGAAAAGCATGAGAATGTCAACATTCATTTCAATAAAAAATGTAAATCTATTGATTTTGAAAATACCACGGCATTATTTAAAGATTACAATACCAAAGACGAATTTTTAGAAGATGCCGACGTTATTATAGCCACCGATGGTGCGGGTTCAGCATTACGTAAGAGTTACTATTTAGGAAAAAAATTCTTATTTAGCTTTTCACAAGCCTATTTAACGCATGGCTATAAAGAATTAAGTATATTACCTAAAGATAATGGCGATTTCAAAATATATAAAAATGCCCTTCACATTTGGCCACGTGGTAGTTTCATGCTAATAGCACTACCCAATTTAGATGGCAGTTTTACAGTAACGCTATTTTTAAGTTATGACGAAGGTGCTTACAATTTTAATAATTTAACTAACGATGAGCGTGTGCTCGAGTTTTTTAGTAAAGAATTTCCAGATGCTTTGGCTGTAATGCCCAATTTATTAGATGATTTTTTCACGAACCCCACAGCGCCTTTAGGCACCATTAAATGTTCACCATGGCATTATAAAGGTAATACACTTTTAATGGGAGATGCAGCACATGCTATTGTTCCTTTTTACGGTCAAGGTATGAATGCTTCGTTTGAAGATGTCGTGGAGTTTGATGCTGTTTTAGATGAAAATTTAAGTAGTTGGGAAGCCACTTTTAAAACCTATGAAAAAAGACGCAAAAAAGATACCGATGCTATTGCAGATTTGGCTATAGACAATTTTCACGAAATGAAAGGGCATGTTAATCAAGCTATTTTTCAAGAAAAGCGTAAATTGGAGATGGCTTTAGAAAAACAATTTCCTGAAGACTATGCATCAAAATATGCCTTAGTGACTTTTAATGAAGATATTGGCTATAGAGAAGCCATGTTGCGAGGTCGAGCTCAAGATAAGGCCATACTGAATTTACTAGCTGATAAAAAAATTGATATCAACGGCGATTTAAAGACAATTTTAGAACAAGTAAAACAAGAAACCGAAGCCATTCTTGAAGATGATAGAATAGCTGGATTAAATCAATAATTATGGACGACAATGTAACACCAAGAGGCGCATACCCACATACCAAACGTGTTGGCGATTTTATATTCGTATCTGGAACAAGTTCCCGAAGACCGGATAACACTATTGCAGGCGTTAATATTATTGACAACATGGGGACAAAACATTTGAATATTGAGGTACAAACCCGAGAAGTTTTAAAAAATATTGAAAAGAGCTTAGCCAAAACAGGTGCTTCGTTAAAGGATGTTGTGGATGTGACATCATTTTTAGTGAATATGAACGATTTTGCCGGCTATAACAAAGCCTATGCAGAGTTTTTTGATGCGGCAACAGGACCAACACGAACTACAGTTGCAGTGCATCAATTACCACATCCTGATTTGGTGGTGGAGATCAAGGTTATGGCTTATAAAAAGATATAATTTAAACTAAATGTCTCCTCGAGCGCAGTCGAGAGGATTGTAATGAGAACGTATTTTGTATACAAACTGAAATGTTCAGACGGTTTGACATATACAGGAATAACAATTAACATTTCTAGAAGATTTGAAGAATATCAAAATGGACTAAATAAAAATTGTTTTACATTTAAACGAAGGCCTTTAGAATTAATTTTTCATCAAGAATTTAATGATGTAAATCAAGCTATATATTTTGAAAAGAAAATCAAAAAATGGAGTGGGAAGAAAAAGTTGGCTCTAGCAAATGAAAATTTTGATTTATTAGAGATTTTAGCTGAATGCAGAAATGCAACGCATTCAAAGTATAAACCAGAATCTAAATAGGTCTCGACTGCGCTCGACCGGACAAGCATAAAGTAATTTACATTAGGCATACATATAAAACAAAATGAAAATCCAAAACTTCATAAACGGCAAATTCGTAAATCCAATCTCAAACGACTGGATAGATAATTATTGTCCAGCCAATGGTGAAGTTTATGGACAAATACCCAACTCGTCAAAAGAAGATGTAGAAACTGCGTATAAAAGCGCCCAAAAGGCATTTAAACATTGGTCTCAAACCACTTTGGAAAAGCGCAGTAGAATTTTAATAAAAATTTCAGAACTACTTGAAGCCAACTTGGAGCGGCTTGCTGAAGCTGAAAGTAAAGACAATGGCAAACCTATAAGTTTAGCTAAATCTATTGACATACCGCGAGCTGCCAGTAATTTTAGGTTCTTTGGCAATGCGATAACGCAGTTCGCTAGTGAAAGTCATGAAAGTGTAGGACAAGATGCAATTAATTACACCTTGCGACAACCTATTGGCGTTGTTGGTTGTATATCCCCATGGAACCTTCCACTTTATTTATTCACATGGAAAATTGCACCTGCAATAGCTGCTGGCAATTGCGTTGTTGCGAAACCAAGTGAGGTAACACCTATGACCGCCTATTTATTAGGGCAAATTTGTGCTGAAGCTGGTTTACCTCATGGTGTTTTAAATATTGTACACGGTTTAGGAAACACAACAGGACAAGCCATTGTTGAACACCCAGAAATAAAGGCCATTTCGTTTACTGGAGGCACAGAAACAGGTGCTCATATTGCTAAAATTGCAGCGCCTCTTTTTAAAAAGCTATCTTTAGAGCTAGGAGGCAAAAACCCAAACATCATTTTTGCAGATTGTGATTATGATGATATGTTAAAAACCACAGTGCGCTCATCATTCGCCAATCAAGGTCAAATTTGTTTATGTGGAAGTCGCATTTTTGTAGAAGCATCGATTTATAAAAAATTTAAAACCGATTTTGTTTCACGAGTAAAACAACTAAAAGTAGGAAATCCGGCAATGGCAACAACAGATCTTGGTGCTTTAGTTTCTAAACAGCATTTAGAAAAAGTTTTACGCTATATAGACCTTGCCAAAACCGAAAAAGGCAAAATCCTTTGTGGAGGTAAAAAAGTTTTGGTAAAAGGCTTAGAAAATGGCTATTATTTGGAACCAACAGTGATTGAAGTTGCAACCGACGAATGCCGTGTGAATCAAGAAGAAATTTTCGGGCCAGTAGTTACCATAATGCCGTTTAATACTGAAGATGAAGTTTTAGAAATGGCCAATAAAGTTAAGTATGGCTTATCGGCTACTTTATGGACTAACAATTTAAAGCGTTCGATGCGTTTAAGTAATCAATTAGAAGCTGGCATTGTTTGGGTAAACACTTGGATGTTACGCGATTTACGCACTCCTTTTGGTGGTATAAAAGCTTCTGGCGTTGGACGCGAAGGTGGCTTTGAAGCATTACGCTTTTTTACAGAAGCTAAGAATGTTTGTATAAAATATTGACACTCTGATGTCATGCTGAACTTGTTTCGGCATCTCATTTAAAAAATAATAATTAAAGAACTAGGTCTCGACTGCGCTCGACCAAACAGTAAGAATTATGGATTTAAAACTAAATAACAAAAACGCACTTGTTTGCGGAAGCACACAAGGCATTGGGAAAGCCACAGCTATAGCATTAGCTGCCGAAGGTGTTAATGTAACTCTTGTAGCAAGAAACCGTGAAAAACTAAAAGAAGTTTTAGAAGAATTACCACAGCATAGAAACCATAGTTATATCGTGGCCGATTTTTCGAACCCTAGGGAACTTCAGGAGCAGGTTATAAAATTTATTGAAAAAGAACATGGTTTTCATATTGTTATAAATAATACTGGAGGACCGAGAAGCGGAAGCTTATTAACTGCAAGTTTAGAAGCTTTTGATAACGCATTTACTATGCATTTAAAATGCAACCATCTTTTGGCACAGGCCACTATTCCTTTTATGAAAGCTGAGGGTTTTGGAAGGATTATTAATGTAATTTCTACATCGGTAAAAGAACCTATTCCGGGACTTGGTGTAAGTAATACCATTAGAGGTGCCGTAGGTAATTGGAGTAAAACCCTTTCGGTAGAAGTTGCCGAATTTGGCATTACAGTTAACAATGTGCTTCCTGGATTTACAGACACCGAACGATTAACTGAAATTATAAAAATTAAAGCGAATATTGAAGGGCGAACTATTGAAGACATGACCGAAATCATGAAAAATTATGCACCCGTGAAACGTTTTGCAAAACCAGAAGAAACGGCAAATGCCATAACTTTTTTAGCCAGTGAAGCAGCTAGTTATATTACCGGTATTAACGTTCCTGTTGATGGCGGAAGAACCAAGTCTTTGTAATTATTTAACGAAACTAAAACACTATAAAATTTCTGGTATTTGTATCTTTATAACAAATTCGCGTTAAGGATAGAAGCGGCATCCTTTTTTGTTAGTTTGAGTATTTTGTGAAGCATGAACAAAATAGAGAACTAGCAAAAAAGATATAGCGGATAGCCTGACCCTTGTGGTAACGCCAAAAATATAAAACTATGAGTCATTTAACTTCTCCTATAAATTTTAAAGCTTGGATTGAAGAAAACAGGCATCTTTTAAAACCGCCAGTGGGTAATAAAGTGGTTTGGAAAGACGGCGATTTTATTGTGATGGTTGTTGGCGGGCCTAACAGTAGAAAAGATTATCATTATAATGAAACGCCTGAGTTTTTCTATCAGGTTGAAGGTGATATTGTTTTAAAAATTATTGATAAAGGCACACCAAAAGATGTGCATATTAAAGAGGGTGATATTTATTTATTGCCTCCTAAAGTGCCACATTCACCGCAGCGAGGTGCCAATACCGTTGGGTTAGTTATTGAATATAAAAGACCTGAAGGTGTGCGCGATGCGTTGCTTTGGTTTTGTGAAAATTGTGTAACAAAACTGTATGAAGAGGATTTTACTTTAGACAATATTGAAACTGATATGCCAAAAATATTTGATAAGTATTATGGCGATAAGGACAAACGTAGCTGTCCGAATTGCGGTGAAGTAATGCAACCTCCTAAGAAAGTACAAATAGATTAATTTTAACTTAAAGATTCCTGACCCCTCAGGACTATAAAATGAAACGTAAACTTAGAATTAACGGTCATTCACACTTATTGCCTTACCCTGAAGAGATTCCAGAATTTATGCAAGAGAAAGGTATTTTTTGGGTGGATAAGGACCGAAAATTCATGCTTCAAAAGGACTGGAAACGACCAGTAACAGACTCTAGCTTTTTCTTAGATGAAAAGCTGGAATGGATGGAACGCAACAAGTTAGACCATGCTGTAGTTTTAAACTTATCGCAACTTTATGGCAATGGTTTACGCGTTGAAGAAATGAAAAAAGCCTTACGTTTTCAAAACGATTTTAATGCTAAAGTACAACATGATAACCCCAGTAAATTTACCTGTGGTTTTGTTGTACACCCTGCTTTTATAAGAAGTGCTTGTTGGGAAATAGAACGCTGTGTTGAGAATCACGGCATGCAATTACTTTGCTTACCAACACATTATATGGATACTATTGGTACTTGGCGTTGCATTTTTGATGAAGAAAACGAGCCTATTTTTGAATTGGCGAGTCAGTATAATCTAGCCGTAGAAATTCATCCTTATGATGGTGAAAAATTTATAAAATTAGAAAATACATCATGGCGCTTTCACTTAATTTGGATGTTGGCGCAATGTGGCGATGCTTATCATTTTTTAACTTTAAACGGGTATCAAGAAAAATTTCCTAATATGCGTACGTGTTTTGCACACGGAGGACAGTTAGCACAAATAAATTTAGGGCGACGCATTCAAGGTTTTGATGGCAGACCCGACCTATTTGAAGGCAAACACCACCCAAGAAAAGCAGTAGGGCATAAAAACATCTTTTTTGACACCTTAGTGCACGATACAGGAGGATTGGAGCTTTTGATTAGAAATCACGGTTCTAAACAGGTTATCATGGGTCTTGACGATCCTTATCCGTTAGGAGAAATGGAAAGCGATAAACAATCGTCTTATCCAGGAAAAATACTTGACCTTGCTATGGAAAGAAAAATTATAAATGAAAAAGAATACAACGATATTTGGGAACATAACGTGATACAATGGCTTTGTGGAGACGACGAAAACGCCAAACAGAAATTAATTAATAGGATTTTAAGTTAATGCATTTTATACCAGAAGAATTAGATAATTATGTAGTAGCACATTCCGAAGATGAGCCCACATTATTGCAACAACTAAACCGAGAAACCTACCAAAAGATATTGCAACCTAGAATGCTAAGTGGGCATTATCAAGGGCGTGTTTTAAGTATCATTTCAAAAATGGTTAACCCAAAAAACATATTAGAAATTGGAACTTACACTGGGTATTCTGCGTTGTGTTTAGCTGAAGGCATGCAATCCGAGGGAGAATTACACACCATAGATATCAATGAAGAATTAGTTGATTTTCAGCGAAAATATTTTGATAAATCTGGTTATGGTCAGCAAATTCATCAGCATTTAGGAAATGCTATTGATATTATACCTAACCTCAATATTAACTTTGATTTGGTTTTTATCGATGCCGATAAAGAAAATTACTCAAACTATTTTCACGTGATTATTGATAAGCTAAACCCAGGAGGTATTATTTTATCAGACAATGTTTTATGGAGTGGCAAAGTATTGGATACCTCTTTTAAAAAAGATGATACTTCTACACCCGCATTAATTGAATATAATAAACTCTTGAAAGCTGATAATCGCGTTGAAACGGTAGTTTTACCTATACGAGACGGACTTACAATTACCAGAAAACTTTAGCACTTAGAAACTTCAATTAAGAAGCTAAAACTAACTGCACATCGCCATTATTATTCTGAGCGTTTTGAATGTTTTCGTTAATTACTTGGAAAAACTCATAGTTATCAAAAGGCTTAATGATGATATCGCTATACCCAATACCTTTACAGTTTTGTTCTACATCCTCAATATCTGCTGCTGTTAAGGCAACTATAGGAATGGAGTTATTAAACTGTCTAATTAAAGCGGTTGCTTCGTTCCCGTTCATTACTGGCATATTAATATCCATTAAAATAAGATCGTATTTATTATTTTTAACTTCTTTTAAAGCCTCTTTACCATTTTCAACAATTGTACATAAGTACCCGTGTTTTTTCAATAAATTTTTGGTTACAACTTGGTTTATTTTGTTATCCTCTGCAACTAAAATATTATAATTTGCTTCAGGATTTTCAATCTTTTCAGCTTTAGAATCGAAATCTGAAATGACTTTCGTTTTGTTTTGATCTAATTCAAAATTAATTTCAAAGTTAATTTTTGTACCTACACCTAATTCACTTTCTAATTTAATTTCACTTTCAAAAAGCTCTATTAAATTTTTAGTAATGGATAAACCTAATCCTGTACCTTGATAATTTAAATTACTATCTTCTAATTGACAGAAGTTATCAAATATCATTTCGAATTTATCTTTAGAAATACCAATGCCGTTATCTTCAATTTCAAAATTTAAACCAACATTTTTATTGTCTAATGAAACTAATTTTACTCTTAAATTGATTATACCGTTTGCGGTGAACTTAACACTATTCCCTATTAAATTAATTAATATTTGAGACAATCTTACTTTATCACATTTAATATATTCTGGTACATAATTATCAATTGAAATTTCAATTTGATTATTAGTTTCTTCTAATCGATAATCAAAAGAATTAACAATATCAGCTAACATATCTTTTAAATTAACAGATACGTTTTTAAGTTCAACCTTGTTCGCTTCCATTTTACCAACTTGAAGGATATCATTTATTAAATTCAATAAATAATCTCCAGAGTATTTTAATGATTTTAAATGTTTCTTGTCTTTGGTGTTTAGACTATTATTTTCAAGTAACAACGAAGTAATACCTACTACACCATAAAGCGGAGTTCTTAATTCATGAGAGACATTAGATATAAATTTACTTTTTAATTCTGATGATTTTAAAGCCTCGTCTTTAGCTAATTCTAGTTCGCTATTTTTTACCTTTAAAGTTTTACTTAGCTTCATTTTTTGGCTATAACTTCTATAGATTATAATTATTGAACCAATTAATAAGAATAAGGTTATAAATATTACCGTGTTAATTCTTTTAAACTTGTTAGCAATTTCAACTTGCTGAATTCTTGCTGCATTGGCTATTTGAGCTTCATTTTTATAATCCTCAATAAGAAACTTCGATTTAATTATTAAATCTTGTCTACTTTTTTCTTCATTAAGAAGTTTATCTTTAAAACTATTATGTTCTAATAATGTAATATAAGCCTCGGTACTTTTACCTGCTTTTGCTAATGAAATTGACAATTGCATATAAACATTACTCAACAATTCTAAATCAATTTCTTGGTCGCCTTCTTTTAATAATACAATAGCTTCTCTAAACTTAATATTAGCGCTATTATAAAGTTCATTATGCGCAGAATAAACACCATAAATGTACTTGTAATAACCCTTTAAGTTTGAACTGATTTCATTCGTTTTTAAATAATCTTCTAGTTTTAAAAGATTTAATAACGCTTCATCAAAATTTTTCTTTTCAATATATATTTCACACAAATTAATTCTTGCTTCAACAAAAACTTTTTGTATTTGTTCTTTTTCAAGTTCATTGATATACTTACTAACCACAGAAGATTTTAGTGCTTTTTCAAAATATTGGATACTTTTTGTATCAATATTTTGTTCTCTATAAATTTTAGCTAGATTTAGATAAGAGCTAGATATTAAATAGCTATCATCAATAGGTTTTAAAACATTAATTGTTGAATTGTAATATTGTATGGCAGATTCGTAATTCTCCATTAAGAAATAAATATTTCCTAAATTATAGTTTGCAGTTGCACTACCATAATGATCTTGGATAGAATCAGACAATTCTTTAGCGCTAATAAATTCTTTGAAAGATTTTACTATTTCATCATCATTATAAAACTGTAAGGCTGACGAGTTAATATGATCAATTTGTTTGATAATTTCTCGGTCTTCTTTTCCGAAAGATAAGATTGAAAAGAATAAAAAACAGATGAATAGGTTAATTCTCATGGCTATTAAATTTGATTTGGGGAGGGACGCCAATATTGTTTGGGAGGGAATCCAAAGGTATTTTTTAATCCAAAACAAAAATTAAAAAATCGTTAAAACGATTTAACTTCTTGATAAAAAGTTGAGTTATAATCGGATAAATAGTTTAAACGCTAAAATTTACGTTTAACTGAACCTGTAAAGTCGTCTAAGTCGTCCTTTACTTTATCAAGTTCTTTCTTTACATCTTTAGTGATGCTAGTATCTATTCCGTTTTTTTCGGCGGTTTTTGTGATTTCGTGTTTAATATCGTTGGTAGCGTCTTTAAGTGTGCGCATACCTTTACCTAATCCACGAGCTATTTCTGGCAACTTATCAGCGCCAAAAACCATAATGACAATAAATAGTATAAACGCTATTTCCGCGCCACTAATAAATAAAAATGTTGCTTGTAGTATCACAGTACAAATATAGTGAGTTGTTTTGTTAGAATAAAAAAAGCCGATTGTTAAAATCGGCCTTTTTATAAAATATGTGGTTTTAATTAACCTCTTACCTTTTCTTTAAACTTATCGAATTCGCTATCTTCTGCTTGCTTAGGCCATGAATTATTCGACGTATCAACATCGGCAGTTTCTAAATCTGGGTCAACAACTAAGCTTGTTATGGCTTTGTCTGTTCTAAACACCTTTTTTACTTCCCATTCATTATATCTCCAAATTTGAGCTGGGAATGTTTTTCTTTCTTTCGTACCATCTTCATAAGTAATTTCCAATATAATTGGCATTACTAATCCACCTGGTTTTTCAAAAGTAACTTCGTAAAAATACTTTGGTGCATCTTTTAATCTTGCTTTTTCAGCTTCTGGTAAACTTTCAATATAATCAGTAATGAATTTAAAGTCGGAAGCATTTTTTGCTTCTGTTGGCTTTTCTCCTTCTTTCGCTTCAGCATAAAAAACTAATCTATCCTTATAATCATCAAGATTCATGTTATACATTTTAGCTGTTTCAACAGCCGCTTCCGTAGGCTTATCTGTTAAATAGTATTGTTTTACACCTTTTACACCAATATCGGTATAATCAGTTGTGTAGAACCATCCTCTCCAAAACCAATCTAAATCCATTGCAGAAGCATCTTCCATTGTTCTGAAGAAATCTGCAGGCGTAGGGTGTTTAAACATCCAACGTTGTGAATAGGTTCTAAAAGCATAATCAAACAATTCTGGACCCATAATAGTTTGTCTTAACATATATAATCCTGCTGCAGGTTTTGTATATGCATTCGGACCAAACTTGTGTACGTAATCACCTTGTGACATAATTGGTGAAATAAAATTTTGATCGCCACCCATGTAAGGCACTATATCTTTTGGAAGGTTTCCAGTAATGAAGTTAGGATCGTAATCTAACTCAGCTAAAGTTTCAACAAATGAATTTAAACCTTCGTCCATCCATGTCCATTGGCGCTCATCACTATTTACAATCATTGGGAAGAAGTTATGCCCTACTTCATGCGTAATTACACCAATCATTCCTCTTTTTAATCGCTCAGAATAGCTTCCATCTGGATCTGGACGTCCGTAATTAAAACATATCATTGGATATTCCATTCCCATTTGCGCATGAACTGAAATCGCTTTACTGTAAGGATAATCAAAAGTTAGTTTTGAATACTCTTCTAAAGTATTAGCAACAACTCGCGTAGAGTGCTCTTCCCAAAGTGGGTTACCTTCTTTAGAATATAATGAAATAGCCATTACAGATCTTCCATTAATATCAACCGCCATTGCATCATAGATAAATTTTCTTGAGGTTGCAAAAGCATAATCTCTAACGTTTTTAGCTTTAAAATGCCATGTTTTCTCTTTCGTACTTCTTTGTTTTTCTGCTTGTTCTGCTTCTTCTTGAGTTATAACAAAAACAGGGTTGTCAAAAGTTTTTGTAGCTTTTTCGTAACGTTTTAACTGCTCTTTAGTAAAACAATCCTTTCTATTTTGTAACTCTCCAGTAGCCTCCAACATATGGTCTGCAGGAACTGTAATTTTCACATCAAAGTCTCCAAACTCAAGTGCAAACTCACTTCTTCCCCAAAACTGCATATTTTGCCAACCTTCAACATTATCATAAACACAAAGTCTAGGATAAAACTGAGCAATAACATATGTGTTATTACCATCTGGAAATGCTTCATAGCCCGATCTTCCACCTTCTAAAATATGGTTATTCACATTATACCACCATTTTATCTGAAACTTAAAAATTTCACCTGGTGCTAATGGTTTTGCCAAATTTATTCTCATCATAGTTTGATTTATTAAATAAGATAAATCCGAACCATCTTCGTTTTTTACATATTCTATATTAAACCCACCATCAAAACGATCTTTTAAATTCGCTTTTGTAAATGATTGTGGCCCATTAAATGCCGCGTCAAAACTTTCAGTAGTGATATCTGGCGTTTTAGAATCTTTAGCACGCATATTTTGATCTAACTGTACCCATAAATATTCTAAATGATCTCTTGAATTATTATGGTACGTTATTTTTTCGTCACCAAAAATCTGGCTCTTGTTTTCGTCCAGACGAATATTCATCACGTAATCTACTTGTTGCTGTGTGTAGAGGTGCCCTGGAGCTCCAGAAGCAGTTCTACTCTCATTTGGGGTAGCCAAAACATCTTTCATTTGTCTGAACTTGTTTTGATCGGTATGACCTTGCGGCTTTTGGGTAACTTTTTCTTGTGCAAATACTCCTGAAACAAGGAATACAAATGATAAGAAAAGATAAACGTGTTTTTTCATTGCTATTTTGTTTTGTTAGAAAAAAATATGTTTTTTACAATAATCGTTAGAAGATTGTTATTAAATGTGGCCGAAAATACTAAATTATGTATTCTAAATACTAGAATTTAATTAAATTTTAACAAAGCATTAGGATTATCTGAACTTAGTATGACGCTTTTATTTTTAGAATTTATTTTTGTTTTAATAATATTTTTTTGATCATCGAACAAATCAAATAATATACTATTTGTAACAGAGAAGGTATCTATGTGCGTTACGCCTTCTACCTCTAAATAACAACGTACAATATCGCCTTCATATTCTTTACCAATAAAATTAAGTTTTACATCCTTATCATTTATTTTTAGCTTAAGATGTTCTTGTAAATATCGGTTTAGGTAAGAACTAATTATAGGTGCCTCGTCTTTATCTGAAAGTACTAAAAACTCATCATAGTTAGTTTGTAAAGCGTTTTCTAAATCGTCGATAAAGATTCGAGAAATAATTTGAACCGATTCTTTTTCTTGCACATAATTAATCTGCGTAACACTGATATAATATTTATGCACAGAAGTGAACGCAACAAGCGGCAAGATAAATGCTGCTATTAAAATTTTTAATAATTTCATACAATAATTTAAGATGACTAAAATACTCTTTGAAATTCAAAAAGCATTCCAAAGCTTATTAATTTTTACTAGAATCTAAATTATTTAAGTACTGCCTATATTTCATTCTTAAAAAAATTAAAATTTTAAAATCTATGTTGTTCTTGCAATGTTGTAAAAAATTCGCATCATCAGCACAGAAATAAAAGAAATCCATTTTTAAATCTTCCTCTAAATGATTAGAAGCAAAAAAATCTTTCGATAATCTTGCTTTTATACTTTGTATTAAGGCTTCTTTCTCTTCAAGTTTAACCCTATTTTTAAGTCTTTTGGTTCTTCCACTTAATCCATTAAGTATTGGATTTAATGGCAAGCCACCAGTCAAAACTCCTAAAAGCATTTTTGGTTTGAAATCGCCTGCTTCCTTTAATCGTCTTTCACTTTGTGTTGCAGGTTTTCCTGTATACCCAGGTATTCCAACATCATAAAAATTTATAGGAGCTTCTCCTTCTATATTTCCTATATCAGACATTAAATTACCAGTTAACACTTTACCAATTACCACTTCATCTAACTCATTAATTTTTTCATCTAATTTCACATAAACGACTCTGTTAGCCAAAATTTCTTTCGTTACAAGAACCTCTTTATTAAAATGTTGAATTGATGAAAAAGTTAAAGTGTCATTCAATTTTGCAGCAATCTTAAAATGACCATTACGATCTGTAATTGTGAATTTCTGTCCTGTTTTATTTAAAACATGAATATTCTCAATTTCAGAAGTACTATCAACTCTACCCAAGATGTCAATTAAATTTGTAGACTGACTAAATGCAGAAACAGACCAAAAAATAAGTCCTAAAATAAAAAATACGCGCCTCAAATTGGTTACATTAGGCTGTAAAGAACGTATTTCAAATCTTAAAGAAAATGTAAATGGCTTTTAATGTTTTGTTAAAAGGCCTAAAAGCAAGACGTTTTAGTTTTTTCTTCCCAGAAATTCTGCACTTTTGTTATTAAGTAGTTCAAGAAACTCCATTTCTTTACCGTAATTAAGAAGTGCATAATCAAAATCATCGGCTTCAACATATCTTATAAATTCTTCAACCCGATGTTCTGGAATATTAAAATTATCAACCAAAAACTCCGATCCAAAATAATATTTAATTGATTCTATCGGAACTTCAGGTACCCCGGCCGTTTTTTTATCCTTAACTCCAGATCTAAATAGCGGTAATAACAATTGGTCTACAACGTTTATAATGTTAAGACCATTTACCATAGGTTGGTGTTGTCTATCCACAGATATATTACTAACCTCAGATTTATAATCGGTTTCAAAATCATATTCTTTGCTACGTTTTACCCCAAAATATAAAGCATCCAATTTGGGCTTAAACGGTTTAGCATCTTCCATATCGGTATTTAAATTACCTGTTAACCCTTTTGTAGAAACAATAACTTCATCTAACCTGTTAATCTCTTCAATTAAAAAAAGCTTCATTCTTCTAGAATCTAAAATAGCTTTATTAACCTTAAAACCAATGTTTTGATATTGCAACGCGCTAACTTCTATGTTATCATTTAAAGCAACTTTCAAACTAAATTCCCCATTTTCATCTGTTATCGTTCCTGTATTAGTCGATGTATTAAAAATTGTAATACCTGCAACATCGCTACCTTCAACAATAATTTTACCAGACACCTCAACCCTAGTTATTGTTTGCGCAACACTATTTAAGGTTGTAATCAGAGTTAAAAAGAGCATAAATTTTTTCATGTTTTTTATTTTGAAAATACCACTTTTAATTCAAATTATGAAGTAAAATTCTTAAAATCTTTAGCAAATATAATTTTTCATTAGCTTTACAAAATAAACAATAATTTCATGCAAAATATTATAATTGCGAGCACTTCCACTGTTCATGGCAGCGGCTATTTAGAGTATATTATACAAGATTTAAAGGCGTTTTTTAAAAACGCAGATACCATACTTTTCATTCCTTATGCACGACCTGGTGGCATATCACATGAAGATTATACCCGACTAGCCAACAAGGCATTCGCAAAAATAAATATAAAGGTAAAAGGCATTCATGAATTTAACAATCCAGCCCAAGCCATTAAAAATGCACAAGGCATATTTGTGGGTGGCGGCAACACTTTTGTACTTACCAACCAGCTGTATAAACACAATCTTATAGACATCTTAAAGCAAACCGTAAAAAATGGCACACCCTATTTGGGTACAAGCGCAGGGAGCAACATTTGTGGTTTAACCATTAAAACCACCAACGATATGCCCATTGTTCTCCCACCAAGTTTCAATGCCTTAGGTTTGGTTCCATTTAACATCAACCCGCATTATCTAGACCCATTGGCCAACAGTAAGCATATGGGCGAAACTAGAGAAACCAGGATTAAAGAATTTCATCATTTCAACACGCCACCTGTAATAGGATTGCGCGAAGGAAGCTGGTTACACGTCACCCAGAATTCCATCATTTTAAAAGGACCACTAACGGCTCGAGTTTTCGAGTACAACAAAGTTCCCTACGAAGTAGAAACTGAAACCCAACTCAATCAATTAAAATAATTTGGGCGTGCCCCAAAAAAAGGGTCGGGCTATACGTTACAAGTCCTCGTTCGTACCTCACTGTGGGCTTTCCACTGCTATCCCTCACGCGGGCGTTTTAGCAAACATTAGTTTTTAAACCAAAAATCGAACTTTTTAGTATAAAAAAAGCCTCATCAATTTGAAGAGGCTTTTAGAGCGGGAGACCAGGTTCGAACTGGCGACATTCAGCTTGGAAGGCTGACGCTCTACCAACTGAGCTACTCCCGCATTATTGCGCTGCAAATATATAAACTGTTTCTTTCTGCGCAAGAAAATTTATAGCTTTTTTAAAAAATGATATCCCAGTATTTTAAAGCCTTCATTAAAGTAAAATTTATGCGACTGATTGTTACTTACATACGTATTCAACTCTATAGTTTCAAAACCTTTATTAATCAAATAATTATAAATCCAATCAAAGAATTTTTTACCTAAACCTTGTCCGCGATAGCCATCATCAATATAAACATGATCTGCTTCAGCACTCTTGCCAGAATAATGTCTTGTGCAATACCATAAACCACAAACTCCAATTAATTTTTCATTATCATAAATACCAGCGCATTCATAATTTTGATTTATCATTTCAGAAAATCGCTGACTCAAACTATCTTCTGTCACCTTAAAATCGTTCAACTTATAAACTAGCGGAACAGCCGCAAAAATTTGATCCTTTTCTAAAATCTTAAACTGTATTGACATAATTATTTTTTAAGTTTGAAAATTACTAAAATCAATAAACATATTAACGCAACTGATTATAAAATAAAACAAATTACTGCCGAGGAAGCATTTACAGTAAGGCATCCAGTTTTAAGAGCAGGAAAACCTATTGAAACTTGCGCTTTTGAAGAGGATAACCTGGATACAACTTTTCATTTCGGGATTTTCGATAATGAAACTTTAGCAGGCATATGTACTTTTCTAAAAAACACGACGCCTTATGCTTCAGAAAAAGCCCAATATCAACTAAGAGGAATGGCGGTACTAAAACCCTATCAAAATAAAGGATTAGGTAGTATTATTTTAAAACACGGAGAACGCGTCTTGAAAGCAAAAAACATCAATTTAGTTTGGTGTAATGCACGGGAAGTTGCTGCTAATTTCTATAAAAAAAAAGGATACAAAACAATTGGCAAACCGTTTAATATTAAAGATATAGGCCTCCATTACGTCATGATTAAAAAACTTTAATAGGAATTTTATTGAAGTGACTTATTTAAATCTGCGGTGTCAAACCTTTATAACCTAAAATTTTGTAATTTTAGTAACCAATTTTATTAAAATGAGAGGAAAAAATCTAAAATTCCGACTATTAATAGGGGCAGCAATCGCGTTATTTTTTGTTTTCAAAAGGTGTAGCCAACAAGAAGTAAATCCTTATACAGGTAGAACCCAAACCATTTCCATGACTCCTGATAAGGAAATAGCCATAGGTTTACAAAGCGCGCCACAAATGGCACAACAACATGGTGGTTTGCATCCAAACACCCAATATCAAGCCTTAGTTGATAATGTGGGGAATAAACTAGTAAATAATAGTATTGCACGCGAAACGCCTTATAGATACGAATTTCATTTATTAGCAGATCCAAATACCATTAATGCATTTGCATTACCTGGCGGACAAATATTTATCACGCATGCGCTTTTTTCAAAATTAGAAAACGAAGACCAATTAGCTGGTGTATTAGGGCATGAAATTGGACATGTTTTAGGAAGGCACAGTGCAGAAAGAATTGCCGAAAGCGAATATTGGCAAGGACTATCAACCGCAGGGTCTGTAGGTGCCGATATGGGAGGACTGGTTAGTGGTATTGGGCAAAATACCTTATTAACCAACGGAAGAGGCGATGAATTAGAAAGCGACGACCTTGGTGTGAAATTTATGATTAAAGCTGGTTATAATCCAGAAGAAATGATTGGCGTGATGAAAATATTAAAAGATGCAGCAGGTCCAAACCGCGTACCAGAATTTCAAAGTACACACCCAGATCCTGACAATAGGATAGAAAAAATTCAAGAAGCCATCGAAAAATACAGAAATTTATAATACAAAAAAGCCTCATTAAATGAGGCTTTTTTAATCGAGTGACTAACTCAAATAATTACTAAATTTTAAATAATTTTTCTTTTGCTCGCTTTTGCTTCAGCCAAAGCCTCAATGATTATTGCTTCGGTATCGCTTGCTCCATGTAACTGGGCATATTCTAAAGCTGTCATTTTTTTATCAGACTTTGCTTTTAAATTAGCGCCATGAATAATTAAAAGCTTTAAAATCTCTGTTCTATTGTATTTTGCAGCGTACATCGCAGGAGTCATACCATTAGATTTTTCATTAACATCTGCCCCTCTACTTATAAGTTTTTGAACAGTTTCTAAATCGCCTTTGGCAATAGATACACAAAACGAATTCACTTTAAAAAAAGCTTCTAATTCGTAATTAACACTTTGATTTTCTGGAGCTGCATTTGCTGATACTAATGAAAAGCATAATGCCATTGCGGTAATAATCATTGTTTTTTTCATGATGAAAGATTTTAATTTGATTAATTGATTTACGTTTTTTGATATACTAAAGAGACGACAATAATTTTAATCTGTTACATAAAAAAACATTTATAACACATTTTTAACGTTTGATTCACACATTGTTAACGAAAACGTTTGCATAAAAAAACATGAGAACATTCCTTAAAAAATCAGGCTTTTACAAGGTTTTTTTAACTCCATTTATAAGAAACTTATGTATCTTTGTTCGGTTTTAAATTTTAACAAAAAATGAACAAAAAAGTTATTTTAATGATTCTTGATGGTTGGGGAAATTCACCTGACCCAAAAGTTTCGGCTGTCGATCAAGCTAACACGCTATTTATAGATTCTTTATATAAAAAATATCCCTATGCCACACTTCGTACCGATGGTTTGCATGTTGGATTACCAGAAGGGCAAATGGGAAACAGTGAAGTTGGACACATGAATTTAGGTGCTGGTAGAATAGTCTATCAAGATTTAGTTAAGGTAAATTTAGCTGTAAAAAACAAAACCTTAAATAACGAAAAAGTATTGGTAGATGCGTTTGATTACGCTAAATCAAACAATAAAGATATTCATTTTTTAGGACTTTTAAGTGATGGAGGTGTACACTCGCACATTAATCATTTATTAGGATTAATTGACGCTGCTAACGAATTTGGAGTTCAAAATTCTTATGTTCATGGATTTACAGACGGACGTGACGTAGACCCAAAATCGGGTGCCGGATTTGTTAAGCAGTTAGAAAACCATATAGAAAATACAAATGCTAAAATTGCAACCATCTCGGGTCGTTATTATGCCATGGATAGAGATAAACGTTGGGAACGTGTTAAACTCGTATACGATGCCTTAGTAAATAATGTTGGTGAAAACTCAAACAATATAACTCAAAGTATAGAAGCCAATTACGCTAACGATGTTACCGATGAGTTTATCAAGCCCATAATTGCTGTTGATGATAACAACCAACCGCTCACTAAAATTAAAAATGGTGACGTTATAATCTTTTTTAATTTTAGAACAGACCGTGGTAGAGAATTAACAGAAGTACTTTCTCAAGTTGATTTTCCAGAATACAATATGCACAAATTAGATTTGCATTATGTAACTCTAACCAATTACAACGATACTTATAAAAATATTAAAGTTATTTTCAACAAAGAAAACTTAACTGAAACCTTGGGTGAAGTGTTAGAGAAAAATAACAAAACACAAATTAGGATAGCTGAAACTGAAAAATATCCGCATGTTACCTTTTTCTTTTCTGGTGGAAGAGAGCAAGAATTTAAAGGCGAAAAGCGTATTTTAAGAAACTCACCAAAAGTGGCAACTTACGATTTAAAACCAGAAATGAGCGCTTATGAATTGCGTGATGCACTGGTTCCTGAACTTGAAAAAGGCGATGTTGATTTTGTATGTTTAAACTTTGCCAATGGTGATATGGTTGGTCATACCGGTGTTATGGAAGCTGCAATAAAAGCATGTGAAGCCGTAGACGAATGTGTTAAAGATGTGGTAACTACAGCATTAAACAATGGCTACACCACATTACTCATTGCAGATCACGGTAATTGTGAAACCATGATAAACCCTGATGGCTCACCTAACACCGCACACACAACTAACCCAGTACCTGTAATTTTAATTGACAATGAATTAAAAACAATTAAAGATGGTATTTTAGGAGATATCGCACCAACTATTTTAAAATTGATGAATGTTGAACAACCCGCTGCAATGACTCAACATCCCTTAGTTTAATAAAAAAAATTAATTAGCGTAACTTTGCCCTAATCTATGTAATTGAAAAAAAATGAATTTTAACGATACACTTATCATTGCTATTGATTTTGACGGGACTATCGTTGAAGATGCTTATCCCAAAATCGGCAAACCTATATTATTTGCATTTGAAACTTTAAAAAAATTGCAAGAAGATGGTCACCGCCTTATTTTATGGACATACAGATGCGGTGACAGACTTCAAGAAGCTGTTAACTTTTGCGAAGAAAATGGTATTCGTTTTTACGCTGTAAATAAAAGTTTTCCTGAAGAAGAATTCGTAAACGACATAAGCAGAAAGATTAATGCTGATTTATTTATAGACGACAGAAATATTGGAGGTTTTCCAGGTTGGGGCGAAGTTTATCAACTGCTCACAAACACGGCACCTCCTATTCCCGAAAAAAAGAAAGGCTTTTTTGGGCTATTTAAATAACTTGAGTTTTTAAGTATCTTTGCACTCCTATTATTATTTTTATGATTATTGTTAAAACAAGAGAAGAAATAGAATTAATGCGCGAAAGTGCTTTAATTGTATCTAAAACATTAGGTGAATTAGCAAAAGAAATTAAACCAGGAGTTACAACGCTTCAATTAGATAAAATTGCTGAAGAATGTATAAGAGACCAAGGTGCTATTCCAGGGTTTTTAGGGTTATATGATTTCCCAAATACCCTTTGCATGAGTCCTAATTCACAAGTAGTACATGGTATTCCCAACGCTACACCTTTGGTTGAAGGCGATATTATTTCTATTGATTGTGGCGCATTAAAAAATGGGTTTTATGGAGACCACGCCTATACTTTTGCAGTTGGTGAAATTGATCCAGAAACAGAAAAATTACTTCAAGTAACCAAAGAATCCTTATACGTTGGTATTAGAGAATTTAAAGCTAATAATCGTGTTGGCGATGTGGGTTATGCGATTCAAAAGTATTGTGAAGATCATGGTTACGGTGTAGTTAGAGAATTAGTAGGTCATGGTTTAGGAAGCAAAATGCACGAAGACCCAGAAATGCCGAATTACGGCAAACGTGGTAAAGGCAAAAAATTTGTTGAAGGCATGGTTGTGGCTATAGAACCTATGATTAATATGGGAACACACCGCATAAAACAACATAGAGACGGTTGGACCATTACGACACAAGATGGTAAACCTTCGGCACATTTTGAACATGATGTAGCACTTATTGATGGTAAACCAGAATTACTTTCAACATTCGCATATATTTATGATGCTTTAGGAATTGTAAGCGATGAGGAAAATGAATTTAGACAAAAGGCATTAGTTTTGTAACTATGACCCATAAATTCTCAGATATTACAGATAAGATTTTAATAGATGGCATTAAAGGTAAATATATACATACCAACAACAATACCGTTGGATTGGTAAACATTGTAAAAGGCGCAGTATTACCTGTTCATTCTCATGTTCATGAGCAAATTACCCAAGTAATTTCTGGTAAATTACAAATGACTATTGATGGTAAAACCCAAATACTTGATTCCAATTCGATTACTATCATTCCTTCTAACACAGAGCACGGTGCTCTTGCTTTAACAGATTGCGTTGTAATTGATACTTTTTATCCTGTACGTGAAGATTATAAATAATCACTTTTGAAACAAATTTTCAAACTTATACTTAATACCGTTCCTAGGCCCTTGCTCATTAGGCTAAGTTATGCTATAAGACCAATTTTAGCTTTCTTTTTAAAAGGAAAAACTTATACCGACCCCATTGATGGTAAATCATTTAAAACCTTTTTACCTTATGGTTATGGCAGCCAACGAAACAACGTATTATCACCTTCAACTTTAAGTTTAGAAAGACATCGATTACTTTGGTTGTATCTTAAAAATGAAACCGACTTTTTTACTGCTGAAAAAAAAGTACTTCACTTTGCTCCAGAACAAGCGTTTTATAAGCGTTTTAGAAATATGAAAAATCTAAACTATGTCACCACAGATTTAAACTCGCCATTGGCAGATGTTAAGGCCGATATTTGTAACCTTCCCTTCAACGATAATGAATTTGATGTGATATTATGCAATCATGTTTTAGAGCATATCCCTGATGACACCAAAGCCATGCAGGAATTGTATCGCGTGCTTAAAGCTGGTGGTATAGGTATTTTTCAAATTCCGCAAGATTTAAATAGGTCCATTACTTTTGAAGATAATACCATCACAGATAAAAAAGAACGCGCAAAAATATTTGGACAATACGATCATGTTCGCGTATATGGTCGAGATTATTTTGATAAACTTCGCTCCATTGGTTTTAAAGTTGAAGCCGTAGATTATACTCAAACAATTTCCCCTGAAAAAATTACCGAATATTGTTTAGCTAAAGGCGAAATAATTCCAGTAGTTTACAAATAATTATTCCTCAGGAAACCCATTTAATGTAAGAGTTTCAAGCTCTTGATTATCATTCACAAAAATTAAAAAGACTTTCAATTCTGGGTGTCGCTTTAAAAATGTTTTCACCTTTTCTATTCCCATGACTTTAAAAGCTGTAGCATAAGCGTCAGCAGTCATACAATTTTCTGCAATTACAGAAACACTTAGTAAATTGGTTTTACTCGGGTAACCTGTTTCGGTATTAATTATATGGGCATATCGATTGCCGTTCTCATCAACCTTAAATTTTCTATAAGTACCAGAGGTTGCCATAGCTTCATTTTTTAAAGAAATAGCTTTTAATATAGACTGTCCGCCTTCAAAGTTTGGTTCTTCAACACCCACTTTCCATTTACTATGTTTTTCAGTATTTCTACCTTTCGCTCTTAACTCACCACCAATTTCAACTAAATAATTCTTCACATTTTGAGATTCAAGAAACTCTCCAATCACATCAACGCCATAACCTTTTGCAATAGCGTTAAACTCTAAATACACATTAGGATTCGATTTAATAATAGAACGCTTTAACCTGTATGTTTTATCATAGCCTACATATTGCATTAAACTATCTATTTTTAAACTATCAACAACTTCTATAGTGTTCTCAGCTCCGAATTGCCACGCATTAACCACGTTACCAATTGTTGGGTCGAAAGCGCCTTCAGTTAATCCAAAAATTTCTTTTGACGCATCATAAACATTAATAAAATGATTATCAATTTCAACAGTTTCGTTTCTATTTAATTTTGAAATATCGGAATTGATTTGATATGTAGACATCGATTTATTAATCACATAAAACAAACTATCAAATTGTTTTTCATAATTAATATCGGAATCATAAATTATAGAATAACTAGTCCCAAAAACGGCTCCAGTAAGTTTGGTGTTTTTTTGTTCTCCATTACAAGATATCAAAAAACTAACCAATAATACGCCTAATACTTGCTTCATAAAATTTCTCTAATTCAAATTAGTTTCTAAAACCTGAATACCGTTATACTCTAATAAATAATCTTCGTTTAAATAAATAGGTTGCTTTTCTCCTTCTATACTTCCAATTCCAACACCTGCATACAACACCTTTGCATCTTTTTCTCTAGCGTGCTTTTTAAAAGTCTCCATCCACAACACATCGTAATTATTTGGATTTTCTGGTAAAATCACTGCTCTAACAATTACAAAATAATATTGCTTGTTTTTATCAATACAGACAAATTGAGGATGCTTTTTAAGCTTACTATTTACTGCAATAAACTCAAAACCACGTTCTTCTAGATCTTTACCAACATGATTCATGGCAAGATTATGTAATTCCTGTTCTGTAAGTGGCTTACTCATATATCAAAAATAGCACAAATGCTGTAGAGATAATGCCATTTTATAAATGTTTCGATGATATGATATATTAATCATACAACGTGTAGCATCCTGATTACATAAAATAAAAAGTTTGATTTTTTTTTAATTTTAAGATAAACTTAATAAAGAAGCGTGTATTTTTTATTAATTTAAGGTCAAAACAAATGAATATGAAAACCTCTCCTAGACTAGAAGCTGCATTGAAAAAGCTCTATACCGCGTTTCATAGCAATAAATTAAACCCTGAATGTAATAAACAATGTGCTGTGGGGAATATTTTAGATAATACTGATAGTTGGAAACATCTCTCAGACCATCATGGTTCTATAAAACTTAATTATATTGGGACCGTTCATCAAAGAATCGGGCGAAAGTTTAATGGCTATTCGCCACTAGAATTACTTGAAATTGAAGCAACTTTTTTAAAAGCATGTGGTTATCAATTACCTCTACATTATAAAAATGCCAAACCAAAAAATCCAACGGACAAAATTATTTTATTTAAAGGATTAAGTGACGTTATTCGAATTTTATGCGAAATGGATGGCATTGACAATGTTATGGATTATACAAAATTGTTTGAAGTTAAAAATCAAAAGGCTTTTTACGACATAGTATAAATATTGGTTTAATTTTATTAAATAGAATGGATGTTTACCTTTTATTTAATTTAGTATTGTTTGTAATGTTTGTATTCCTGTATATTCAAACAAATAATCTTGATCAATATATAACGGAAGATTTTCATCCTCTGCATTACCTAAACCAATTCCTGCGTAAAGTACTTTAGCATTTTTTCTATAGGCATGGTATTTAAAAGATTCCATCCAAACCACATTATATTTATAAGGGTTAAATGGTAATTTTACTGCTCTTACAATTACATAATAACATTGATTGTTTTTGTCAACACATATAAATTGAGGATGCTTTTCTAATTTATTATTTATCGTAATAAATTGAAAGCCTTGGTCTTCTAGATCTTTGCCAACATGATTCATTGCAAGATTGTGTAATTCCTGTTCTGTAAGTGGTTTACTCATAACATAAAATTTAATTAAACATTAACTACCAACATTTTTGCTGGTTTAAATTTTACAGAAAAAGTATCTTACTTATTTAAATCATTAATTAATGAAACAATTAAAAGCATTTTGCGCTCATAGTAATTAATGAGTTTGAACATTTTAGGGAAAAATAATGTGCTTGTAATTTTGCTATTCTATTAGTTAATTTTACACCAACCATAAAAGAACAAACGTAGACTAAAATCAATAAATAGGTTACTTTTTCATTTTAGTAATTTTGGGGTTCAACAAGACAAATATAACTTTTATTCGATGAAATGCAAATTTTTATCGATAAAATACATAGTTTTGCATTTATAGGCTCTGTTAGGATAACATCTTACTTAAAAACTGGGCATAAAAAAACCGCCAGAAAAGGCGGTTTTTTTATTTATAAATGTGTGATAGTCTTATCCACCAAAATCATCAAATCTGATATGCTCATCAGGGATACCAAAATCTTCACCCATTTTTTGAACTGCTTTGTTCATTAATGGAGGTCCACAGAAATATAATTCAATATCTTCTGGTGATTCATGTAAACTTAAATAATTATCAATTACACAATTGTGGATAAATCCAACGAATCCATCACCTGGTGAATCTATAGTTTCTTTAACCTTCCAGTTATCTTCTGGTAATGGTTCAGATAATGCTAAATAGAAATTAAAGTTAGGGAAATCTTTTTCTAACTGATAAAAGTGATCTAAATAGAATAACTCTCTTTTAGATCGTCCACCATACCAATAAGTTACTTTTCTTCCAGTCTTTAATGTTTTGAAAAGGTGATATAAATGCGAACGCATTGGTGCCATTCCTGCTCCACCACCAACGTATAGCATTTCACTTTCAGATTCATTAATGAAAAACTCACCGTAAGGACCTGAAATAGTTACTTTATCACCTGGTTTTTGAGCAAAAATGTAAGATGAAGCAACACCAGGGTTAACATCCATCCAGCCGTTTTTTGCACGATCCCAAGGCGGTGTAGCAATACGAACATTTAACATAATTTCTCGACCTTCTGCTGGGTAAGAAGCCATAGAATAAGCTCTTTCAACAGTTTCATCATTCTTCATTACTAGTGGCCAAAGACCAAACTTATCCCACTCAGCTTGAAACTTATCTGGAGTTTCATGTTCTTCTGGGTGTGCTGTAATATCAATATCAGCATATTTTATCTGACAAGGAGGAATTTCAATTTGAATGTATCCACCAGCTTTATAACCCATATCCTCTGGAATTTCAACAACAAATTCCTTAATAAAAGAGGCTACATTATAATTACGTACAACAGTTGCTTCCCATTTTTTAATACCAAAAACTTCTTCTGGTATGGTAATATCCATGTCTTGCTTTACTTTAACTTGACACGCTAATCGCGCACCATGCTGCAATTCTTTTCTTGTAAAATGAGGCGTTTCAGTAGGAAGCGCTTCACCTCCACCTTCTAAAACGTGACATTCACATTGAATACAAGTTCCACCACCACCACATGCCGATGGTAAGAATATTTTTTGAGCTCCTAATGTAGAAAGTAAACTTCCTCCAGAGGCTACCTCAATTTCTTTTTCACCATTAATGGTGATTTTAACTGGACCTGATGGCGAAAGTTTTTGTTTTACAAATAATAACAATGCGACCAACAACAAAGTAATTACTAAAAACGCTGTTACAGTTGCTATTACGGTTCCTAATGTTCCTGCGGCTAATATCATATTACTCATTTACTTTTATGTTGTTAGCTAACACTTTTTCTTTATTTAAATCTTCTTTTGAAGCTTCTACTTGGGTAGCTTCGTCTGCTTTTGGAGCTTCATCGTCACCACCCGTTAACATACCTCCAAAACTCATAAATCCTATAGCCATTAAACCTGTAATAATGAAAGTTATTCCTAACCCTCTTAAAGCTGGTGGCACATTTGAATATCTAATTTTCTCACGAATAGCTGCAATGGCTAAAATTGCTAAAAACCATCCGATTCCAGAACCTATACCGTAGTTTAATGCTAAACCTAACGTTGGTATTTCACGAGATTGCATAAATAATGACCCTCCCAAAATCGCACAGTTTACTGCAATAAGCGGTAAAAATATCCCTAATGAATTATACAATGAAGGTGAAAATTTTTCCACTACAATTTCTACCAATTGTACCATGGTTGCAATGGTTGCAATAAACATGATGAATGACAAGAAACTTAAATCATAATCTGCATATTCAGCACCTAACCAAGATAATGCTCCCGGTTGTAATAAATATTGATCCAATAACCAGTTTAATGGTACTGTAATAGCCAATACGAAAATTACTGCAGCACCTAGACCAACGGCTGTACTTACTTTTTTAGATACAGCTAGGTAAGAACACATCCCTAAGAACGTGGCAAATACCATGTTATCTATAAATATTGATTTGAAAAATAATTCTATATGTTCCATATATTTTGAGTTTTCAGTCACGGTCCCAGTTTACAGTTATTTACTGTTTACTGTTTCTGCAAACTGCTTACTTATTTAATGATCTTCTATTAATGCTTTATTTCTACTACGTTGTACCCATATTATAATACCAACTACAATTAATGCCATTGGCGATAATAACATAAAACCGTTATTTTCATAGCCTAAAGCATACAATCCTGTTTTCTCGATAGGATCTCCTAAAACCTTAAATCCAAGTAAAGTACCAGAACCTAAAAGCTCTCTAAAAAATCCAACTATAATAAGAATAACACCGTAACCTGCTGCATTTCCTATACCGTCAAGAAATGAACGCCATGGTCCGTTACCTAAAGCAAAAGCTTCAAAACGTCCCATAATAATACAGTTTGTAATAATAAGACCTACGAATACTGATAAGGTTTTACTTAACTCGTAAGCAAAAGCTTTTAAAACTTGATCTACTATAATTACAAGAGCTGCTACAACTACAAGCTGAACTATAATTCTAATTTTAGATGGAATTATATTTCTCATCAAAGAAATAACCACGTTTCCTATTCCTAAAACAAACAATACCGAAACAGCCATTACAATTGAAGCTTTCAATTCTGCAGTAATCGCTAAAGCTGAACAAATACCTAATACTTGAATCGTAATAGGGTTATTATCCGCTAATGGGTCTGTGATTAACTTTGTGTCTTTTTTTGATAAAAGTCCCATAGATTAATTTGTTTTTTGAGTTTTTAAACTATCGAAATAAGGCTTGTATAACTTTAAATCGCTTTTTATCATGGCTGTAACACCATCTCCTGTAATTGTTGCACCAGCAATGGCATCAACTTCGTTATCAGTTTTATCTAGATTTTTAGGATCTGCATTACCTTTTGCAACGGTAATACCTTTAAAGGCACCATTTTCAGTTAATAGATGCTCTCCATAAAAATCATCCATAAAGAATCGTTGCTTAATGTTTGCTCCTAATCCAGGTGTTTCACCTTTATGATCAAAATAAGCACCCTGTACTACCATATTTTCATCTAAAGCAACATATCCCCAGATAGCATCCCATAAACCTTTACCATATATCGGAGCTACGTAATATGTTTTACCTTCTCTTTCACCAACAAATAATGGTAATTTTCTAGAGTAATCAGGATCTTTAGCAGCCGATTTTTCTTTTTTGATATCAATTAAATATGCTTGGTCATCTTCTTTTGCAACACCGTCAATAATAACTAATTGTTTTTTTATAAACGATTGGAAAGCTTCAGGTGCTTCTGTTGCAGAAATGAAAACAGCACTTGTTTCGTCGTTCTCATTAACACCCATGGCGTATAAGATATTCTGTTGCTTTTCAATACGCTTATTTTCTGTAATATTTGGCTTTAGTGATGCTGCTGTAAAAGCTAATAAAGCACCAACTACCACAACCATTCCTATAGCGAATAGTATTGTATATATATTTGAATCTGTTTTATTACTCATGATTAAGCCGTTTTTACTTTTAAACGTTTCATTCTTTTCTTCACATTACCTTGAACCACATAATGATCAATAGTTGGTGCGAACACATTCATTAACAAGATTGCTAACATAACACCTTCAGGGTAAGCTGGATTAAACACACGAATCATTATTGATATAAAACCAACTAAGAAACCATAAATCCATTTCCCTTTATTGGTTTGCGAAGCAGTTACCGGATCGGTAGCCATAAACACCGTACCAAAAGCAAATCCTCCTATTATTAAATGTTCCCAAAAAGGAGCATTCATTAGTCCGTAAAATTTACTACTTTCTGTAATCAATCCTGATGCCGTAACTTGATTAAAAATTAATCCCATAATAATGGCACCAACAACTGACGATAGCATAATTCTCCAGCTTCCTATTTTTGTGAATATTAAAAACAATCCACCTAAAATTATTAATAACGTAGAAGTTTCTCCAACAGAACCCGGAATAAATCCTAAGAACATATCCATGACTTCATAACCTGCTTCTTTGCCTTGTGCTAAACTCCCTAAAATCGTTTCTCCAGAAATAGCATCTAAGTTTTGTCCTGCTGCAATAGCTTGATCTCTTTCAACCGCGCCATGAACCCAAACTTTATCTCCAGACATCCAAGTTGGATATGCGAAGAATAAAAACGCTCTAATAGTTAATGCTGGATTTAAGATATTCATCCCTGTACCACCAAAAACTTCTTTTCCTATAACAACACCAAAAGCGACTGCAACAGCTAACATCCATAACGGAATATCAACAGGTACAATTAATGGCACTAGCATACCAGTTACTAAATAACCTTCTTCTACTTCGTGCTTTTTAATTACTGCGAATAAAAATTCGATTGCTAAACCAACACCGTATGATACAATTACAAGCGGTAAAATTTTCACTAAACCAACCAGAAAATTATCTAGTGTCCAGAATTCAGAACTAAAAAACCCACCTGAAACGGCTTCAATTTCTCCTAAAGCAATATAATGCTGGTAACCAGCATTAAACATACCAAACAATAAACATGGCACCATAGCCATAATTACAATATTCATGGTACGCTTTAAATCGTCTGCTGCTTTTATATGGGTACCATTATGAGTAGTTTCATCTGGTAAGTATAAAAACGTATGAAGTGCATTAAAGGCAGGAGCCATTTTTTTGTACTTATACTTTCTCTTTAAAATATGTAATCTCTTTTTTAAATCCATCTTGCAATATTTTTCATTTCGTTCCTCAATGAATAATCTTAAACATTTTTCATTTTACTGTTTAAAATGAATAATTAACCAATTTCTTTAAGCATTAAGTCTAAACCTTCTCTTATAATTTTTTGATGTGGTTGTTTAGATACACATACAAATTCTGTTAATGCAAAATCTTCAGGAGCAACTTCGTACATCCCTAAAGCTTCCATTTCATCTAAATCTTTATACATACAAGCTTTTAAAATTTGCATTGGATAAATATCTAATGGAAACACCTCTTCGTAAGTTCCTGTAGTAACAAATGCGCGATGCTCACCATTAGTATTTGTATTTAAATCATATTTCTTATTGGGCGTTAACCACGAAAATGTTAATGCTCGAGATGTTGAAATTTTATTAAACACAGGCTTATTCCATCCAAACAACTCATAATCATCACCTTCTGGGATTATAGAGATGACATTACTGTAATAATCTAATACTCCATCTGGCCTAATTTCTTTTCCTGATAGCACATTTCCAGAAATAATACGAGCATTTGATTTTTTGCTTAAACCTTTATCATAAATAATAGTAGAAACTTCACTTCCAGCAAGTGTTTTAAAGTATCTAGGTTTTTCAACGGCAGAACCTACTAAAGCAACAATACGCTCAGCATTAAACTTACCTGTTAAAAGTAATTCACCTATAATAACTAAATCTTGAGGTGCAACCGTCCATACAACTTCACCTTTATTTACAGGATCAATTCTATTTATTTGAGTCCCCACATTTCCAGAAGGATGTGGTCCTGAAACTTTATGTAACGTTATCCCTTTTAAATTCGATAAAGGTGAATTAGCATCTTTCCCTACAGAAACATGCACTTTACCTTCGGTTAACTTACCTAAAGCCGTAATTGCAGCTTGTAACTCTGCTTCTTTTCCTTGAAGTGTAAAATCTAAATCGGCTGCTAATGGCGCGCTTGCATAACCAGAAATAAAAATCGCTTTAGGTGATTTTTCTGGATTTGCAATCACATCATACGGACGTTGTTTTACAAACGGCCAGCAACCTGAAGCTAATAAATGTGCCTTAATTTCTTCAGGGCTTAACCCCTCAATATCACATTTACCGTAATCTTCAAAAACTTGTGTTTTATCTGCTTCAATTTTTATAGCATCAATGCGTCTTTTTGGTCCTCTAACCACCTCAACTACTTTCCCAGAAACAGGAGATACAAATTTCACTACTTCTTTGGATTTGTCGAAAAACAATACACCTCCAGCTTTTACTGTAGTGCCTTCTTTTGCAACAAGTTTTGGTATAACGCTATGAAAATCTTCTGGTCTTATAGTGCAGTAGTTGCTAATAATCGCACGTTCTACGGCTTTTTCAGCTTCACCTATAAGTTTAATGTCCAGACCTTTTTTAATACGAATGTCGTTTGACATATTTATTTTATTGAAATTAGTTGTCTAAAAATCGCTGCAAAAATACGAATAAATAGCTAATTTGATACTCAATTTAATCTCTACTTGTTATTTATATTTATTCTAAATAATACGATTTAGCTTAGGCACAGAATTTGCTTATATTTACAAAAAAAAGTCTAGAATGTCGTTTAAACTTATATGGTTATCTCTTTTAATCACTACCAGTTTTGTGCTTAACAGCCAAGAACAAGAAGTTAACCCACCTGAATACATCAAATCAATTACTTTTAAAAGCTCAAGTAGCAATTTAGGAGAACTTCCTATTATGAAACTAGGTGAACCTTTTTACTTAGAATTTGATGCTTTAGTGAGTAACGAACCGGATTTTTATTATAAAATTCAGCATTGTGATTATAACTGGAAACCATCTGTTCTCGTAAAATCAGAATACCTTTTAGGAATCGATAATTTTCGTATTCAGGACTATCAAAACTCCTTTAATACGTTTCAACTGTATTCGCATTATAAATTATCACTCCCTAATTCACAAACCAAACAGTTAAAAGTTTCAGGTAATTATATTATTTCCATTTACAACAACTCTCGAGACTTAGTGTTTTCAAGAAAATTTATGATTTATGAAGACATCGTTACCCCTGGTATCGCCATAAAACGCTCAAGAGATGTTAGCAATATTGAAACCACACAAACCGTAGATATCGAAATTGCAGCAGGCAGATCGGTTAACAACCCGCAGCAAACCGTAAAGACATTAATCATTCAAAATAATAATTTAAACACCGCCATTGGCAACCTAAAACCACAATATACTGTGGGCAATAAACTTATTTATAGATATATAAAAGAAACCGCGTTCCCAGGTGGAAACGAATATTTATTTTTCGAGACTAAAGATGTAAGGGCTGCAACGATGCGGGTACAAGCTATTGCACTTGAAGACATTTATCAAGCCTATTTATTTATGGATGGATCGCGAAAAAACGTACCATATACGTATAATCCAGATATTAACGGGCAATTTAAAATTGTGGCTATAGACAGAGACGATGTAAGTGTAGAAGCAGATTATGTTCAAGTACATTTCTCTTTACAATATCCAGAATTACTCGATGGTAAAAACATATATGTATATGGCAATTATAATAACTTTGCTCTTAATGACGAGAACCGAATGGACTTTTACCCCGAAGGCAGAGTTTACAAAACAAAATTAAAGCTCAAGCAAGGGTTTTATAACTACAAATATGTGGTAGTAGATAAAAATGGTATCTTAGATGAAGGCGCTATAAGTGGCAATTTTTGGCAAACCGAAAACAATTATAAAGTATTGGTATATTACAGAAATTTAGGTGCTCGATACGACCGAATCATAGGTTTTAACCAAGTATCGTCTACAAACATCACTAACTAAGCCGACTAATACATAATAAATACCGCATTAACACTTAGTTAAAATAGAATTTTAACAATTATTGCAGGCTAAAAATGCATTTCATCTAATTTTTCCATCAAAGACGTTAAAAATTACGTTAACCACTTAATATTTATTATTTTAGCACGCGCTAATACTTTGCACAACAATGGTTCAACAAGTAACAAAAGGCATAAAAATTTCGGTAGAAACCACCTTCGAGGGCTCGTTTTATAAAAATTATAAAATACAATACGCCTTTGGATATACTATTACAATCGAAAACCAGAGTAAAGATTCTGTGCAATTAAATGCGCGCCATTGGGAAATATTAGACGCGCTAAATAACATTGAAACAGTCTCTGGCGAAGGTGTTATTGGCAAAAAACCAGTACTAAAACCGGGCGATTCGCACACCTATACATCGGGTTGTTTACTCACCTCTCCTTTTGGTGCTATGCAAGGTCATTACAGTATGGTTAACTTCACAACCACCAAAAAATTTCAGGTTACCATCCCAACATTTAAATTAAGTGCACCCTTTGCAATAAATTAGAAGATAAATTGGGCGTTACCCTATCGGGTCGGGCTTTTCATTACAATCTTTTTGATCGTGCCTCACAAAAAGGATTTTCATTGCAATCCCTAACGCAAATCAACTTCAAGTATTTATTAAGATTAAGATTTTCTTTCAAACCTATAAATACGTTCATTTTGTTTGACATGGAAAAATTTACAATTAGAATAATGAATAAATTCAAACTCTAAATCGTAATCAAACGAGTTATCTTCAACAGTAAATACATCATGAATATCAATATTTCCGTATGGCGAAACCCGTCTAAAATGATATTCTACATCATGCCCTTTTTTGTGTAATTCAAACCAAGCACCAGCAGCTATTCCAGAGAGCCACTGTGCCTTTTCATGTAAGTCATTAACCGGTTTTGGATGTTGAGTTCCAACCAAATTCACTTCATGATCTTTCAACTTATCTAAAAAACAACGTATGTTTTCACTTCGTTGCGACCCTGTAAATTTTGTTATTTCGCCCATTTCTGAAACCTCATAAGGGTGATTTTCAGTATCAGCAAGTAACACATTTCCAACGGTACTCGGTGTAAACCATTTTGAGTTTTTCAGTCTTTTTTTAATCTTAGCATCAGTTACCGAAGCAATCAAAGTATCGGTTACAAAACGCGCGCAATTACAAGCATCTTTTACAAAAGCAGCATACCTTATAAAATGCTTTTCTTGCATGCTGGTTATATGGGCTCTCGCTTTTTTATAGTTTACCGCATTACAAACCGAAGCTACTAATTTACCATCACCATGCGTAATTTTGGGGTGCGTTCCTAAATACTCTAAAATAACATCTAAGTTTTTAATCTCGTTATGTTCTATTTCAGCTTTTAGCGGGAAATGTAATTCATTATCGGTATCTCTACCTCGAACTCGTCCTGTGGGTTCTGGCGTGATATACCTTCCAAAATCATGATATTCTAAAACACCCGTTGATTTTTCAATTAAAACCAATGCGGCATGTCCTGCGCGTAAATAATTCTTTTTACCAACACCTAAATATCTTAAATATGGTGAAAACCACTCTTCAGAAACCATTACAATGGTATCAGGATACGCTAATGTTAAAATAATACCCGTATTATCCATTAACAATTTGAGGAACATTAAAAGTTTTAGTAGTCACTATATTTTGCTCTAAGTTTTCATAGCGCATTTGCAATTGGCCACCTGTTTTTTCAACTTGGGTAATACTTGTTGTTTTTACAAAACCACGGTCCATAATAAGGCCATAATCTAAATTATCTACATCTTCAGTTTTATGAAACTCAAGTAATGTTTCTCCACTCAAAACATTAAAAGCAATAAAATTTTCAAACCATAGCTGGCGCTCTTTTTGCATACCATCGGTATATAAAGTCGAAGAAGACCATACTCTAGGTTCAGGAGGCAATTCAACCAAGTGTTTGAAATTACCATCCCACACCAATTCGAAGATTTTAAGTGTTTGGTTCCAATCTGGAATAACCATAGTGAAGGGTTCAATACCAACAAGATTATAAGCCTCTATGCATGTAACAATATCATCAGCAAGCATAAAATCGTTGGCAACAACACCTCTACTCTTTCTATACTCTGGTAAACGCTCATGATGTTTAAAACCACCATTAAGCACGCAAACTACACGATTTTTTTCACTAACACCAATCCATGTCCCCCCTTTTACATCCTTCGGAAACAACAATTTAGTGTTATCTATAGTGTAAAAATCAGGTTCTAAAGACTCCCTATCAGGTGCTTCATCACGATTTGTCGTTAATACAAAATCATAATTATTTTTTGGATAAATGGTTACGGTGCACATAAAATCTGTAGTCTTAAAACAGGATAGCAACTTACAAAAAATAAATAAAAATTAACGTGGTTTTAAGAAGTCAACTTTCAATTAAATCATTTAAATATTCGTAAATTTGTGCCAGATTTACTGAAAATTCAATAACAAAAAATAGAAAATCATGGGAAAAGGCTTTTTTAATGTACCAATTGCTGTTAACGAACCTGTAAAATCTTATGCACCTGGATCACCAGAACGTGATGCAGTCCTAAAGACTTACAAAAACATGTTTAATAGTAAAATTGACATTCCTTTATACATAAATGGCAAAGATGTAACAACGGGTAATACCAGAACAATGTCCCCGCCACACGACCATAAACATGTTGTGGGCACGTATCACCTTGCAGAACAAAGTCATGTTGAAGAAGCTATTGCAACAGCTTTAGAAGCGCGTAAAACTTGGAGTTTAATGCCTTGGGAACAACGCGCCGGTATCTTTTTAAAAGCTGCTGAATTAATTGCTGGACCATATAGAGCAAAAATTAATGCTGCAACCATGATTGCGCAGTCTAAGACCATCCATCAAGCAGAAATTGATGCTGCTTGTGAGTTGATAGATTTCTTGCGTTTCAACGTTCAGTTTATGACCGACATTTACATGGAGCAACCAGAAAGCACAAGTGATGCATGGAATAGAGTTGAGTATAGACCCTTAGAAGGCTTTACTTATGCGGTTACACCATTTAACTTTACAGCCATTGCCGGAAACTTGCCTGCTTGTATGGCATTAATGGGGAATGTTGTAGTTTGGAAACCAAGTGATAGCCAAATTTATTCTGCTAAAGTAATTATGGATGTGTTTAAAGAAGCCGGTGTTCCTGCGGGAGTTATAAACGTTGTTTTTGGAGACCCTGTAATGATTACCAACACCGTTATGGCGAGTCCTGATTTCTCAGGATTACATTTCACAGGTTCTACTTATATTTTTAAAGAACTATGGAAACAAATAGGGAACAACATTCATAATTACAAAACATACCCGAGAATAGTTGGAGAAACTGGCGGTAAAGATTTTATTGTTGCTCATAAAACAGCTAACGCCAAACAAGTAGCAACAGCTATTGTACGTGGTGCTTTTGAGTTTCAAGGGCAAAAATGTAGCGCAGCTTCTAGAGCATACATTCCAAAAAGTTTGTGGAGTGACGTTAAGAAATTTGTTATTGAAGATGTAAACTCATTTAAAATGGGCTCTCCAGAAGATATGAGCAATTTTATTACTGCGGTTATTCATGAAGGCTCTTTTGATAAATTAGCCAAATACATTGACCAAGCTAAAGCGGATACAAATGCTGATATTATAGTTGGTGGTGGTCATGATAAGAGCAAAGGGTATTTTATTGAACCTACTGTAATTGTTACTACAGATCCAAAATACACAACCATGTGTACCGAACTTTTTGGACCAGTCATTACCATTTATGTTTATGAAGATGACGCTTACGCTGAAACTTTAAAACTTGTTGATGGCACCAGTGAGTACGCATTAACAGGTGCGATTTTATCAACCGATAGATTCGCCATTACACAAGCCACAGAAGCTTTACAAAACGCAGCCGGAAACTTTTATATTAATGATAAGCCAACTGGCGCTGTTGTAGGACAACAACCATTTGGCGGTGCAAGAGCTTCTGGAACTAACGATAAAGCCGGAAGTGCACAAAACTTGTTACGTTGGGTATCACCAAGAATGATTAAAGAAACTTTTGTAACACCTACAGATTATAGATATCCGTTTTTAGGAGAATAAACAATTTAAAAAAACACATAAAAAAAACCCATCAAAATTGATGGGTTTTTTTTATTCAACACTCGTTCTCAATTTATTTGCTTGATAATTTTTCTTGTTACTATGCCTTTAGCCGTTTTTAATTTTACAATATAAATACCTTCTAAGAGAGATAATGGTACCGATGTATCTGTGTTTGTATTCAATTCTACAAATTCGATTTTCTGACCATAAAGATTGTAAACCGAAAGGTCCAAAAGATCTATTTCTTCAGTATTTATTATTTTAAATATAGAAGTATCTGAGATAAAAATACCTCTTGTAACACTATCAACTTCCTCAGTCGCATCATCAGTTATTACAGAATCTTCATCCGATTGAAATACCAATTTAAATCGATCATCATATGTTCCAGCATCTAAATAAATTTCAAATGGTGTTTCGTTAATTTTGAATACTTCTTCAGTCACTAAATCTTTTATGTATACATCTATTGAAGCAGACATATTTTCTAAAGACGTTAGATTAATTCTAGCAGTGCCTGCGATATTCACAACTAATCCTAAGTCAAATTCTTGAGTAGAATTGAATCCTCCAACACCTTGAATTACGAATTTATTATTATTTAAATTCCAATACATGTCCTCCTTGTTAACATCAACCATAAAGGCATCAAATCCTAAATCAAATCCTTCAGAAGCTTTACTATTCGTTCCTAAAACAATTTGTCTATGATATCCTAATGGCGAATCATAGGTTAATCGAATAATAGGATTATCATTATAAGTTGTTTTTTCACCTAAAGTATTTGAATTTTTCTTTTTAGAAGTTTTCATAAAAACAGATTCTAACACCCCTGGTGAAGATTCTTCTAGTTCGGTAACAAATACACGTTGGCTGTTTTTAAATACTATAGTACCGCCATCAACTGTTGCTATTGGAGTTCCATTATCATTATTAAATCCGTCTATTAATGTCGATACAAAAAATCCTTGGTTTACAGGAATATAAGGCCCTGGAACTTTTGTTCCTGTTGCCATATTATCATTAACCCTAACATCATTTGAAATTGCTGCTGCACCACCTGTTAAATTTCGTGTAGCATAACCACCTACATAATCTTTTAAAACATGAGAGTCTGCCTGACCAAAATGATCCCAAAAATAAAGTGCGCCATTAATTACTGTTCCGTTGGTATTGTTACCACCATCAGCTATACTCAAATTATCCAAAATAAAATCGGTTGCATCAATCGCAGATGGGTATGGATTTCCAACTAAACGGTCTACTTCACCTGATGAATTATCTAAAGCTAACGAAATATCACCATTATTAGGCAATCCTTTAAAAACATAATTTTGTGTTGTTGATATTGGAACAGAAGCAGTTCCAGCAGTTCCTTTCATTGTAAATCCTTCGCCTGCCATTAATGAGGTAGACTCATTAATTTTCTCCCATGCGTTATAGTCATCTGCAGCACCATAAAATTTATAAAGCCAGTAAGTACTTATAGTTCTTGCGAAACCTGGAGGAGGTATGGATGTACTACCATCTGGTGAACTATTAAATAACATATCTTGATATAAACCAGATATTGTTCCATCTTTTAAAACACTAGCAATTGTATGGTTTGCATTTGTGGTTGAAATACCTGTTCCTCTTGTTGCTGTATTTCCTGCAATTGGGCCCACAGAAGAAGACCAGTAGTTGTAATTAAAACCATTTGCAGTTCCTTGTTGATCTCTTTCAATAAACCCTCCACTGTCAATATCTATAACACTACCTTCAGATTGAACTAATTGCGATTCTCCAACTAAATCGATTATACCGTCTAACTCTAAATAGTGTGAGATAGTTAAACCCTGACCCGAGTTTGTTTCGTTTTGCGGATCTATTGGGTCTGCGATTTTTAGAGTTCCATCGGTTTGAATTAAACCTAAAACTGATATATCTCTATCACCTGAATCAATATCATGACCTATTTGTACAATATTCCAATCTACCATAGTACTTCCATCTAAACTTAGTGTATTTGGAATGACTTGATCTGCATTATTGGTCCAAGTTGCTGCAGTATCCCAATCGCCATTATTTGCCGAAATATAAGGCACAGGTGCAGTTTGGTCATCAAGTAGCGATTTATCTTTATCTAAATACTTTAGTCTTAAGAAGAAACGATCGTCGGTTAACCCTTCAATGGTTGAGCCATAAATTGAGTTAAAATCGTAATATACTCTTAAACTACTCCATGGTATAGAAGCAACCACATTACTAGCCGACGCTTGCGGTATTATTTTTCCAGTAGTATAATCGGTTCCACTAACATCAAATCGTTCAATTTCTTGATTCATCAAGAATCTTATTTGCTCTTGTGTTAGCTCTAAATCCCATACATAAACTTCGTCTATTTCTCCTAAAAGCGGATTTATTACATTATTTTTATCAATATACAATGCACCAATAGCATAGTTATTGAAATTTGGTGTAGGATGAACTATATCTAGCACAGATTTATCTAAAACCCCGTCGATATACATTAAAATAGTACCACTATCAAATACAAATGCGGTATGATGCCATTTACCATCATCAATATCCATATTTGAAGTATATTTTGGTGTAACACTATCATCAATAAAAACTTCAATATTTCCAGAAGTATTTAATCTTATCTGTAGTTTTTCACCTTTGGCCATAACTGTTCTATTGGCAGCTAAAGTTGGACACTTAACCCAAGCCGAAATTGTAAAATTATCGGTATTAAGGTTTAAACTAGACTCACCAACAAGGTAATCACCTGAAGCTATATTGATTGAATGGTCATCTGTTAATTTTGAAGTTTTTCCGAAAGTAAAATATTTGGTCCCATCAAAATCGTACCATGTTTGAAGATTTACACCTCCATCCTCAGATCTTAGCGGAATTACATCAATGATATCTCCATCTGCAAAATTAGGATTATCAGCAACAATCAATGCATATTCTTCAGTCGCTGTTTTCGAAAAACCACTAAACGCTGCTGATGGAATAGATACATAAACTGTTTCCACATCTCCATTTACATCTTCGTTTGATTCTACAATCATCCATTTTCTATCAATTCTAGTTAAACTCGTTGTTAAACCAGAAGCTACGGTTACAGTGTTGGTATTAGTCCCAGAAAACGCACCATTATCATTACCCCACACTAAAAAATCACCATCTTTTTTAAATTCGTGAGTATTAGCACTGTTGGTATTAAAAACACCACCTAAACCTATAGTTACTTCGTTTATTAAATTGATAGTCTTAGATTGTTTTTGATTTAAATCGGAAATAGAATCTCTTCCAATTCCAGCAACATGGTAATTATATCCAGCATTTGCTGAAATATCCCAAACGGAAGTATTAAAAGAATTTATGTAGTCTTTTTGAGCTTCGGTGGCAGCACCTAAAGTGATACCATATTTAATTCCTAAGTAGGATTCAATTTTTTGGCGATCGGCATCTGGGACACGTTCCGCAAAAGTAAATATTTCTGCAACTCTGCCATTTAAGCTTCCCTGTAAATCATAATTTCTTCCAATCCAATAACGAGTTCCTAAAACTGTTGGTGGCGGACCTGGATCTACAGAAGTTACATTCGCATAAGGAGCATCGTTAACTTCAGATGTTGTTAATAAATTAGAGTTATATAAAATCTCTTGGCCAGTGAGTACAGTGACTGAATTATTTCTTACATTAATAATACCAGCATTAGAGTATGTTGAATTGATTTCAGCAACTCCATTAAAATTACCTCCACCAGCAATATCTTGGTTGTATGATAATGATTCGTTTGTAAATTCAGATGAATAATCACCGAAGCCAACACCTGTGATATCTCCAACAGTACCTACAGTTATACCTGCAAAAATAGTGTTTCTTGACGAGGCACTCGTCATGGTCGCATCAGGAATCATAACGATAAATATATCCTGACTGTAAAATCCATTGGTAGCATTATACAAATATTGTTCTACAGTTGCGCCATCATTTTCAAACTCAATTACAGGGTTAAAATTTATATTGTCAGTTGCATTGTCTAAATATGTTGGCTGATTTGCTCCTACAGGTTGAATCGCGTCTTTACCATTTGTACCTAAATCTGCCCAAGTTGAAACTTTCGATGCCGTTTCAGTTATTCCTCTTGTAGACTTTAACCAAAGTCTAAAATCTGCAGTTATACCACCAGGTCCAGGGATATTAAAATCATACATTTCAGCACTCACTGTAAACGTAAATGTTGTGTTATCACTATTACCAATACTTATTATAGAAGATTGCGTACCAGTAGAAGCAGGAGCTGTAAAAGTTACATTAAAAATAATAGACCCAAATGGCAATATATCATTATAAGGAATTGAAAATGGTGATGATACTGCAAAATCAGTATTACTACTAACTACCGATGAAATATCAAGATTACAACTTCCTATATTCGAAATAACATATGTTCTAGTGACTGAAGCCCCTTCTTCAACAACACCAAAAAATGTACCATTATCATCTTCAGTTGTAGTATCTCCATGATATATATCGGCATATGGAACGCCTCCTAATACAAAAATTTCAGGTGTAGATTCAACATCCACAGTAAAGGTAAAATTGGCTTGATCTTTAAGCTCAATGGTTACTAAAGTACTTGTTGAAGGACAGTTACCACTAGTATTCTCAATTTCAAAATCAAGATATTTACTTCCATTACCATTACATGATGCTTGTTTTATCTTTCTTTTAGGGTTATTAGGTGTAATATCGAAGTCTGCAGTATTGTCGATATCCACATCTTCAACATTTAACCGTTTATCATTATCACAACTTCCAGGTTCAATATTAGTTATCCTAAAATCGACTCGTGTTCCTTCATTTATTGAAATAGTTGAACCATCTGTTATAACGGCTCCTCCAATAATTTCAACCTGGATAATTTGAGCTTTAC
Source organism: Algibacter luteus (assembly GCF_030344935.1). Taxonomy (NCBI): domain Bacteria; kingdom Pseudomonadati; phylum Bacteroidota; class Flavobacteriia; order Flavobacteriales; family Flavobacteriaceae; genus Algibacter; species Algibacter luteus. The sequence goes on from NZ_CP128313.1 coordinate 3,148,963, forward strand.
CTACAAAACCAAGTAGTAAAACAAATACAAAAACAATTTTTCTTAAAAGACTCTGAAGTAAAGATCTTCTCATATTAATTTAGATTTAGGGCATTAAAATTATAATGAGAGACGTTCAATTATGTAATAATCGATGCACAATAATAAAAATAAAAATCGATATAACGCAAATTTATTCGGTAAAAAACAAAAAAATTTTATTTTGTGAGTATTATGTCGATATTTCTAACAATTTTTTATCTAAAATTCACAAAAACATAAAATTCTTTAAATCATTTATTGAAAAAAAAATATTAACTTTAATAATAAAACGGCATATTATTTGTTTCTATTCTACTATGAAAAAAATCTTTCTACTTTTTCTAATTTTATTCCCTACACTTTATTTTGGGCAAGCGAATAAAATTATAAGACAAGCTTCCCGTGAAACAGATTTAAATAAAAAAATTAAGCTTTATAATGAAGCCATAAAACTAGAACCAGAAAATTTAGACTTTTACTTTTATAGGGCTATTGCTAAAAATGATATGGGCGATTATAGTGGCGCAATCGTTGATTACTCAAAAATTATTGTTGAAGAGCCTGACGCCGACACCTATTTTAACAGAGGAAATTCGCGATACAGCTTAAAAGATTTTACAGGTGCAAAAGAAGATTATGCTAAAGCCTACATGCTTGACGAGAAATTTATTGATGCCCTTTATAGTTTAGCTTGCGTAAAATTAGATTTAAATGAATATGAGAGTGCTATTAAAGATTTCACTGCAATAATAAAACAGGCTCCGGAAGCAGCCAACGTATTTGCTTTAAGAGCTACAGCTTATTCGGCAATTGAGCAGTATACTAATGCTTTAAAAGATTACACTACTGCCATTTCAATTCAGCCTAACGCCGATAATTATTTTAATAGAGGCGCCTTTTTAATGGAAATGAAATATTATAAAGATGCCTATATCGATTTAACAAAATCATTAAGAATTAACAAAAACAACCCCTACGCATATTTTTACAGAGGTGCTGCTACTTTATTTATTGGCAAATACGACGAAGCTATTTCTGATTTTCAAGAAGCCATAAAATTTGATTCACTAGATTTTGATGCCTACTTAGGTCTAGCAATGGCTTATGTAAAAATTAATGATACTGCCAATGCGAAATTAAATTTCGATAAGGCTAATGGCATATTAAATCCCGATAAACAAGCCTCTTCAATTGAAGATTATAATAACACATATTGGTTTCATGAACAATATTTTTACTTTAATAATGCAATTAATGCCTTAGTTAAGATTGATTAATTATCCTTTATATTTCATTGGCAAATGAACTACTTTTTTCGTTTCATAAAAATCTTCAGTATAATAATCACTTAAATTATAAATAGTTGTGGTTCTGTAATCTTTAAGTTCTTCAGATAAATCACCTCCTTTTAAATACAGAATACCATTTTTAATATCATGCTTCTGATCTTTGGCAATCTTGCCTTTTACCCAATGCACAAACGTAGGCATTGCGGCAACAGCTCTACTTATTATAAATTCGTATTTACCATCAATGTTTTCCACTCTGCTGTGTGTTGTTTTTACATTGGTTAACCCTAAACCTGCAACAACCTCATCTACCACTTTTAATTTTTTAGCAATACTATCAACCAAATGAAATGAACAGTCTGGAAACATTATAGCTAAAGGTATGCCCGGAAATCCTCCTCCGGTACCTACATCCAAAAGTTTACTTCCAGGTTTGAATTCTATTACTTTAGCAATGCCTAGAGAATGCAAAACATGGCGTATATAAAGCTCATCAATATCTTTTCGTGAAACAACATTAATTTTTAAGTTCCAATCTTGATATAAAGATTCCAATTTTTCAAATTTATTTATTTGATCTTCTGTTAGATTTGGAAAGTATTTTAAAATAAGATTCATTAGCTGTTTTATTTAATCGAGTAGTTGCAAGCAAACGTAATGTACGCCCTTAAAACATAGAAAATTTGGCCTATACACTTTCTACGTCTGTTAAATTTTCAACAAAAATATACTTTTTATATACATATTTTTACATAAAAACGTTCTTTGTTGAGTTGGATAATACATATCTTTGCCCCATGGTATCGATTATAAATACCATACAGATTAAACTAAATTAAAAAATATGAGTAAGCAAGCACTTTCGTTTTCAAGAAAAGACCCTGCAAAGTTTTTTAAAACTTTAAATAAACGTGTGAATGATTATTTTAAAGAAAATGATTTAAAACGTACTGGTAATTGGAAGTTATACACAAAGGCTATAGTGATGTTTGCATTATTAATAGTTCCTGTGGTTTTAATTTTAACTTTAGATTTACCTGCTTGGGTTCAAATATTAGGAATGGTAATTGTTGGTATTGGTATGGCTGGTGTAGGCATGAACGTGATGCACGACGCCAATCACGGCTCTTTTTCTAGTAAAAAATGGGTTAACAAACTCATGGGTAGCAGTATTTACATCTTAGCTGGAAACGACTACAATTGGAAAGTACAACACAATGTATTACACCATACCTACACAAACATACAAGGACATGACGAAGATATTGATGCCGGAAGAATCATTAGATTTTCTAAGCATGCTGAATGGCTTAAAATTCACAAATACCAAAGATTTTATGCTTTCTTTTTATATGGTTTGTTAACTGCCAATTGGGCTATAACTACCGATTTTGTGCAAACTTATAAATACTTAAAAAGAAAATTAGCTTATGGCAAAATGCCTAATCCAGCTACGCAGTGGACTAAACTTATAATTGGAAAAATAGTGTATTATTCTATTTGGGTGATTTTACCTTTATCATTAGGTTTTGCATGGTGGGAAGTATTGATAGGATTTTTTGTAATGCATTATACTGCGGGTATCATACTAAGTGTTATTTTTCAATTGGCTCATGTTATGCCAAATACAGAAATGCCGCTTCCTGATAGTGAAGGCAACATGAAAAACACTTGGGCTATACATCAATTACATACCACGTCTAATTTTTCGCCAAAAAGTTGGTTTGTAGAATTTTATACAGGTGGATTAAACCGACAAGTAGAGCATCACTTGTTTTCAAATATAAGCCACATACACTACAACAAAATAGCTAAAATAGTTAAAGAAACTGCTCAAGAATTTAGCTTGCCTTACAATGAGTACAAAACCTTTTGGAAAGCTGTAGCAGAACATTACAACCAATTAAAAGTACTAGGAGAAAAACCTAGTTTAGCCTAAATTTTTATATACCGATCAAATACCTAAAAAAAACAAATGCAATTACTATCTGATAGAATTTTAAACATGGCTACGTCTGCTACTTTGGCAATGGCAGCAAAAGCTAGAGAGCTTAGAGGCGAAGGAAAAGATATTATTGGCTTAAGCCTAGGAGAACCAGATTTCAACACTCCAGATTTTATAAAAGAAGCCGCAATTCAAGCTATTAATGAAAATTACAACTCTTATACACCCGTTGATGGTTATGGGGAATTAAAAGATGCGATTATCACTAAATTTAAACGTGATAATAATTTAACTTACACCCCTGCACAAATAGTTGTATCTACTGGTGCTAAACAGTGTTTAGCTAATATTGCAGGTGTGATGCTTAATGAGGGCGACGAGGTAATACTACCATGCCCGTATTGGGTAAGTTATGCTGATATTGTAAAATTAAATGATGGTATTCCTGTAGAGGTAAAAACTTCGATTGATACCGATTTTAAAATGACACCGGCACAATTGGAAGCCGCTATTACACCAAAAACAAAAATGTTATGGTTTAGCTCGCCATGTAATCCAAGTGGTTCTGTTTACAGTAAATCTGAATTAAGAGCATTAGCTGATGTATTGGTGAAACATCCTAACATTTATGTGGTTTCTGATGAAATATATGAACACATAAACTACGGTGAAGGACATGCAAGTATTGCTGAGTTTGATGACATGTATAATAACACCATTACAGTAAACGGTGTATCAAAAGCTTTTGCCATGACTGGATGGCGTATTGGATACCTTGGTGCTCCTGAAAAAATCGCTAGAGCTTGTAATAAAATGCAAGGACAAATAACTAGTGGTGCCAACTGTATTGCACAACGTGCGGTAATTACAGCTTTAAATGAACCGGCTTCTCGTGTACAATACATGATTGATGAATTTAAGGTACGTCGAGATTTAATTTTAAAATTAGTTAACGAGATTGAAGGATTTAAATCTAACACTCCAGATGGCGCCTTTTATATTTTCCCTGACGTTACCTATTTTTTTGGTAAAACTTTAAGAGGAAAGAAGATTAATAATGCAACTGATTTTTCTTTATATTTATTAGAAGAAGCACTGGTTGCAACGGTTACAGGAGAAGCTTTTGGAAACCCTGATTGTATTAGAATTTCTTATGCTGCTTCGCAAGAACAAATAATTGAAGCTATTAAGCGAATTAAAGATGCTGTTAGTTAAGTTGATATAACACAAAACAAAAAAAAGCCACTATTTTAATGGCTTTTTTTTGTTTTAAGATATTTCTATTTTTGTGAAAACTAACACGAAACACTCGCGTTAGGGATTGTAATGGTTAGCTTTTGGCGAGGCACGCATCGAGCCAAAACTAGTAATGAAAAGCCCGACCCTTGCGGTAACGCGCTAAAAAACTATCTATTTCTCCAGAAAAATGGGGTGAATAAAATGAGGACGGTAAAGAGCTCTAAACGCCCTATTAGCATTAAAAATGATGCCCACCATTTACCTAAGGATGGCAGTGGTGCGTAGTTGTTTACAGGGCCATAATCGCCTAAAGCAGGACCTACATTACCTAATGTCGAGGCCGCTAAACCGATGGCAGATTTAAACTCGATGCCCAAAATAGAGAAGCCCAAAGAACCAATAATGAAAGAGAGCATGTAAAGGATGAAAAACCCTAGGATATTAAATACGATATCGCCAGAAATGGCGCGTTTGTTATAGCGAACTGGCAAGATAGCACTTGGGTGTAGGGTGCGTTTGAACTCTAAAAATCCGTTTTTAATTAGGATTAAATGACGTACTACTTTTACACCTCCTGAGGTACTTCCTGCAGAACCACCTAGAAACATTAATCCGAAAAAGAAGACCACCAAAAAGGGGGTCCACATGGTATAATCGGCAGTTACAAAACCTGTAGTTGTTATAATAGCAAGTACTTGAAATAAGGCATGCCTAAAGGCGCTTTCGCCCTCACCCCAAACCATAGGATGATTTACTGAAGACGCCGAAACATCGGCTCTGAAATATATAATTAATGCGGCTATTATTGTAAAAATAGCTACAAATTTAAAGTAGAGCTTAAACTCCTCGTCGTTTATAACTTTTTGAACTTTACCCTTGAATGCAAAATAACTTAGTACGAAGTTTGTACCTGCTAAAAACATAAACAGGATGATGATGTATTGAATTATTGGCTGGCTATTCCAATAAGCAACACTCGCATTTTTGGTTGAAAACCCACCTGTAGATAAGGTACAAAGCGCATGATTTATAGCATCGAAAAACGACATACCTGCAGCACTTAGCAATAAAGTTTCTGCGGCGGTATAACCAAAATAAATAAGCCAAAGACGTTTTGCTGTGTCGGTAATTCTGGGGTGCAATTTATCGGCATTTGGACCAGGAGCTTCGGCAGCAAAAAGCTGCATACCTCCAATACCCAACAAAGGTAAAATGGCAATGGCTAAAACGATAATACCCATACCTCCTATCCAATGTGTTAAACTTCGCCAGAACAATACACCTTTTGGCACTGCTTCAATATCGTTTAAAATTGAAGCTCCAGTTGTTGTATAACCCGACATGGTTTCGAAAAAAGCATTTGTAAAACTTGGAATACTTTCTGTAAAAACATACGGTAACGTTCCTGAAAGTGCCATGATTATCCAACCAAAACTAACGACGATATAGCCCTCGCGCTTATTCATTTCTTTGGTATGATTTTTTGTAAAAACCATAGCGATAGCTCCTAAGAATAAAGTAGCAAGACCTGCTAAAAATATTTGAAGTGATACACCATCTTTATAAATATAACTTACCAAAGAAGACAAAAGCATAAAACCACCATTAAACAACATGAGCAATCCCAAAAAATGGAAAATAATTTTGTAATTAAGCTTCATGGATCTGCGCATACTAACGGAAAAGTTTTTCAACACCTTTAATGGATTGTAATAAACTGCAAACTACAACCTTATCACCTTCTTGAATTTTAAAATCGCCTAAAGCAATAACACCTTCGTCGTTTCTAATGACGCCACCAATAATCGCAGATCTAGGGAAGTCGATATTTTTTATGTATTTATTGCATATAGACGAAGAAGCTTTTACCTCAAACTCTAGTATTTCAGCATTCATGTTGCTCAACTTTGTCATTGCAAGCACTTCGCCTTTTCTAATATATCTGAAAATGTTATTTGCAGCAAGTAGTTTTTTGTTGATTAAAGTTTCAATACCAACAGAATGCGAAAGCTCGAAATAATCCATGTTTTCAACAAGTGCAATGGTTTTCTTAACTCCTTTTGATTTAGCTACAAGGCATGACATGATGTTGGTTTCAGAATTATCGCCAACCGCAATAAAAGCATCCATACCACTTATATTTTCTTCATCAAGAATATCTACATTTCGCCCGTCACTTTGAATAACCAATACGTTTGGTAAATCGTCGGCAATATCAAAAGCACGTTCTTTATTCGCTTCTAAAAGTTTAACATTAAAACCTTTATCGCTTAAATCTCTGGCCGATTTAAAACCTATTTGGCTTCCGCCCAGAATCATAACATCTTTAATATCTGTATTATCTTTTCCTGTAAGTTTACAAAGTTCTTCGGCTCCACCCTCAGAGGTTATAAATACCACATTATCGCCTCGTTTAAACTCAGTATCTCCTCTTGGAATGATAGTATATTGTGTGCCAAATCGTTGAATAGCTATAGGAATAAAATGAATTTCTGGTAAAATTTCGGCTGCTTCCTTCACCATTTTACCAACAAAAGAGGCAGAACTAGAAAGTGTTAATCCAACCATAGTAAGCGCACCATCTTCAAACTCGTAAGTTTCATTAAAGGAAGATTGTTTTAATGACAGTTCAATTTCTGCTGCTGCCAACGATTCGGGAGAAATTAATTCATCTATACCAAATTTTGTAAAACCGACTTCATCTTTAAAATTTATAAACTCGGTATTGGTAATTCTAGCTATGGTTTTTTTTGCACCTAACTGTTTCGCTAAAACACAAACGGTAATATTGGTAGTTTCAATTGCTGTTACGGCAATGAATAAATCGCAGACGTCTATTTTAGCTTCCTTTAAAATAGCAATTGAGGTTGTATCTCCTCTTAAAACTTTAATATCTAAATGCGTATCTGCGTATGCTAAGCTTTCTTTATCAATGTCTATTAAAGTAATCTCTTGGGATTCGTAAGACAATAATTTTGCTAAATGAAATCCTACTTCACCAGCACCAGCAATAATTATTTTCATTATTTAATTATCATAAAAAGTACAGCAAAGATAGTATAAAATAAATATTGAAGATGGAAATTGATTATTATAATATTTAGAATTCTTATTATGTTTAGCTTTCTTAAAAGATTATATTTGCTGAAAAATTTTAAGATTTGTCGAAAGTAAAGCCCTATAAAAACAGCGACTTAGGTAAAAAAGAACAGGTTACCCAAATGTTTGACAACATTTCTGGTGATTATGATGGTTTGAACCGCGTGATATCTTTTGGTATTGATATTAAATGGCGGAAAAGAGTTGTTGAAATAGTTAAAAAGTCGAATCCTGACACTGTTTTAGATATCGCTACTGGCACCGGCGATTTAGCTATAAATCTTGCTGAAACCAATGCAACTAAAATTGTAGGTTTGGATATTAGCAGTGGTATGCTTGAAATTGGAAAACAAAAAATTAATAAAAAATCATTAGAATCTAAAATTGAAATGGTTTTAGGTGATTCTGAAAACATGCCTTTTGAAGATGATTCATTTGATGCTATTACCGTTGCATTTGGTGTGAGAAACTTTGAAACTCTTGAAAACGGTTTGAAAGAAATTTACCGAGTTTTAAAACCTCATGGAACATTTGTGATTTTAGAAACCTCTGTTCCCACAAAAACACCATTCAAACAGGGTTATAAGTATTACACCAAAAATATTTTACCGCTTATTGGTAAAGCCTTTTCTAAAGACCGAAGTGCCTATAAATATTTAAGTGATTCTGCATCTGTATTTCCATATGGAGAAGCCTTAAACAATATTTTACGTAATATTGGGTTTATAAATGTTGAAGATTTCCCTCAAACCTTTGGTGTTGCAACTATTTATAAATCGTCTAAGTAATTATATGAAGTATTTTTTTGCCTTTATTTCTTTTTTATTCATCATAGAAACTTCTAACGCTCAGTTATTTAAGAAAGAAAAAGTAACCTATGACGCCAACCAAGGACGAGGATCTACCGATAATAATTTACTACGCTGGGGGTACTTTTTAGGCATTAATAATTACGATTTTAATTTTGACTATAACACCGATTTACGAGATATATATGTAAAACGAAGCCCAGGCTTTAGCGTTGGCCTTATTGGTAATTTACGTATTAATAGTTTTATTGATTTGCGTTTGGAACCTGGTTTGCTTATTACGACTCGAGAATTATATTATGGACAAGAATGGTTTCAGGGCGAACCAGATGTGAAAGCTTCAGATTTGGTTAGAGAAGTAAAATCGACATACATCCATATCCCTTTATTATTAAAAGTTTCGACGAAACGAGTTAATAATTTTAAACCTTTTATTGTTGGCGGGTTTTCAACGGCGCTCAATCTATCTAGCAACGAAAACAACCCTGAAGACAATAGCAACGGGCAATTTAGAACAACCAAAAATTCTATTTTCTACGAATTAGGTTTTGGTATCGACTTCTATTTGTACAACTTTAAATTTACACCTTCTATTCGTGGGCTTTTCGGAATTAACGATGAATTAGTTAGAGATAACGACCCTAATAGCCCTTGGACAAGTAATATAGCAGGTATGCAAACACGTGGCGTTTTTATCAACTTTACGTTTCAATAAGCTACAAGAAAAAAAGAATCAATAATTATTTTTAATTTGTTACGTGATTGTTATTTTAGAATCGTCTGCAAAATTCGCTTAATAAAATAGCAGTTGCTGTAGCTACATTTAAACTTTCGGTGGCTTGAACATCTCCAAACCTTGGAATTGATATTTTTTCTGTTACAAACTTTTCAACTTCGTTTGAAACGCCATTGGCTTCGTTGCCCATCACTAAAATACCTTTTTCAGGGAGTGTGGTTTTATAAACATTTTCACCATCCATAAACGCACCGAAAACAAGTAAATTGCTTTCTTTTAAAAACGAAACCAAATCAACATAAGAAATATTTACTCGTGTAATTGAACCCATAGTTGCTTGAATAACCTTGGGGTTATAACAATCTACAGTTTCTTTACTGCAAACAAGTTCATTAATACCAAACCAATCGCATAACCTAATAATAGTACCCAGATTTCCAGGATCTCTTATGGCATCAAGAGCAACAATAAGACCAGACTGATTTATAGCCTTAAACTCTGGTATTTTAAAAATTGCAAGTGCTTTATTTGGGGTCTTTAAAAAACTAATGCGTTTTAAATCTGATTCCGTGATTAAAACTTCATCTTTGGCATTAATATTGAACGATTCTGTAGTAAATAATAAGTGAAGCTTAAAATCTGAATGTAATAATTCTTTTATCGTTTTAATACCTTCAACAACAAAAAATCCATGCTGTTGTCTATATTTTTTTTGCTTTAAACTCGTTATTAATTTTATTTGACTTTTAGAAAGCATTTATATTTTTTATGTTTAAATAATGTATTTTTGAATCGATTATCAACATTTCAATTACAAACTTACAAATACTGACGTCTATAAAAGTCTAAAACTTAAATTAACTATTAATTTCATTTGAAAAAACAGCTCTCAAAAATATTAATTTTAGCATTACTTGCAGGTTATTTATACTCTTGTAACGCAGTGAAAAGAGTTGCTGAAGACGAGTATTTACTAACTAACACGACTGTTGTTGTTAATGAGAAAAAAGATAATACCGAAACCATAAACAATTTACTATATCAAAAACCCAACAGAAAAATAGCCGGTATTCCACTTCGCCTCCATATTTACAATAAGGCCAGACCGAATCGAGATTCTCTTTTTGAAGCTTGGTTAGATAAAAAACCTAAACGAAGAGAAAAACTAACTAAACGTTTTTCGCAAAAGCAAGTAGATAAGCTTAAAAAGACTGCAGTTGGTTTTAATAATTGGCTTAAAGAAACCGGAGAAGCCCCGGTTATTGTTAATGAAGAAAAAACCAAACGATCGGTTGGTAGACTTAAAGATTATTACATAAGCAATGGGTGGTTTGATGTTGAAGCAGACTATAGTATTGAAAAAAAAGATAATAAACGTGCCCAAATAACCTACGAAGTCGCTACAAATCAAGCCTTTTTAATAGATTCAATAACAGAAACTATAAAGTCGCCAATTATTGATTCCTTGTACAAAAGGTTTGAGAAAAATGCATTAATAAAAACTGGAGAACAATATCGAGTAACAAATTTTGAACAAGAGCGCGAACGCATATCAAATGAGTTATTAAATTCTGGTATTTATCATTTCAATCAAGATTATATCACCTTTGAAATGGATACTATAGGCACCAACAAAAAAGTAAATGTTGGAGTTAAAATACAGGATAGAGCTATTAGAACTCCTGATTCTATAAGACGAGAACCTTTTAAAGTTTATAGAATTAGCGATGTCAATATTATTACCGATTATAGTTATGAAAACCGAAACAAACCCTTTCAAGATTCGGTGTCTTATGGTGGTTATAAATTGTTCAGTTATGGTAAAATGCGATATAGACCAAAGGCCATTACAGATGCTATTTTTATATCTCCAGGAGCGGTTTATCGTAACATAGACCGAACTAGAACCTATCGTTATTTAACTGAGCTTCGTACGTTTAAATATCCTAATATTGAATATTTTGAGAATCCAGATAACACATTAACAGATACCATTCGACTGTCGCCTTTAAAAAAGTTTAATTTAAATTTTAGTGCCGATGTATCGCAAAGTAATATTCAGCAAGTAGGTTTTTCGCTTAACCCAAGTTTACAAATTAGAAATATTTTTAAAGGCGCTGAAACCTTGTCGTTATCGGGTATTGGTTCTATTGGTGCATCTGAAGATGCTCGAGAAAAAGGCGACCCGTTTTTTGATATCGTAGAATATGGTTTAAACGTAAAATTAACCATCCCAAGATTGTTTTCTCCGTTTTATACAGAAAACATCATTCCAAAATACATGTCGCCTAGTACAAGTATTGGCTTAGCTACGACCAGTCAAACCAACATAGGATTAGATAAACAAACTTTTAGTGGTAATTTTAGTTATAATTGGTATCCAAGCACGAAGGTTACAAACAGATTAGACTTGTTTAATATTCAATTTGTAAACAATAAAAACCCGAATAACTACTTTAGTGTCTATACCAATGCCTTTGATAGTTTGGAAGATATTGCACTCGACTCTTATAATACTCCTTCAGAATATATTTCAACAAATGAAGCTGGAGCTGAAAGTTTAATAGAGGAAAAAGCAGACGATTTTATCGATTTAGTTTTGAGTGATACCAACTATGAATCAAGTAATGCAACCGACTATCAAGCCGTTTCGGGCATCAGCGAACGTAAAAACAGATTAACAGAAAACAACTTAATTTTATCGTCTAGTTTTAGTTATTCGAAAGATGATAGAACGAATTTATTTGATAATGATTTTTCTATTTTTCGAGCAAAACTTGAACTGGCAGGAAATGTATTAGCTAGCACTTCAAAACTTTTAGGATTGAAAAAAGATGATGAAGGTCGTTATCAATTTCTTGATGTTGCCTATTCCCAATACGTTAAAACCGAACTCGATTATATTAAACACTGGGATTTAGGCAAAAAAAATGTACTTGCAGCCAGAGGATTTGTGGGTATAGCTATTCCATATGGCAACTCCAACAGTATTCCGTTTGCAAAGAGTTTCTTTGCCGGTGGACCTAACGATAATCGTGCGTGGAGCGCCTATAATTTAGGTCCTGGAAGCTCAGAATCTACGAACGAGTTCAATGAAGCAAATTTTAAACTAGCTTTTAGTGTAGAACAACGTTTCAATGTTTTTGGCGATTTAAATGGCGCTATTTTCGTTGACGCCGGAAATATTTGGAATGTTTTAGACAATGTTGAAGATGATGCTGCCACTTTTTCAGGGTTTAATTCATTAAAAGACATTGCGGTTGGTTCTGGCTTTGGGTTACGATACGATTTTAGTTTTTTTATATTCAGATTTGATGTTGGTTTCAAATCCTACGACCCCTCTTACAGTGAGGGTAACAGGTGGTTAAACGACTTTAACTTTACCAACGCTGTTTATAATATTGGTATCAACTACCCTTTTTAATAGATACAGTTTCTACCTTTATCACTATTTAAACTTATTTTTTACCACTGTAAAACTCATAATAACAAGTCACTAAACTCAAAATTCTACTAAAACGTTTTAGTCAAACTTTACGCTTTCAAAGGTAAAAACCGACACTAATTATTATAAAATTGATTACTTTTGAATTTTACTAATCACTAATTAAATTTAAAACATAAGTAATGGGACACAACATAAAACCAGGGGTTGCAACAGGCAAAGAAGTACAAGCTATTTTCAACCACGCAAAAGCTAATAACTATGCGTTACCAGCAGTAAACGTAATAGGGTCAGACACTATAAATGGCGTTTTAGAAACGGCTAGAGATTTAAATGCTCCTGTAATTATACAATTCTCTAATGGTGGCGCACAATTTAATGCAGGTAAAGGTTTAAGCAACGATGGGCAAAAAGCAGCCATTGCAGGAGCAGTTGCTGGAGCAAAACATGTACATACTTTAGCGGAAGCTTACGGTGTTACTGTTATTTTACATACAGACCATTGTGCTAAAAAATTATTGCCATGGATTGATGGCTTATTAGATGCTAGTGAAGTACATTATAAAGAAACTGGAAAATCTTTATTCAGTTCACATATGATTGACCTTTCAGAGGAGCCAATTGAAGAAAACATAGAAATTTGTAAACAATATTTAGAAAGAATGTCTAAAATGGGCATGACTTTAGAGATAGAGCTTGGTATTACAGGTGGTGAAGAAGATGGTGTTGATAATACCGATGTTGATGATTCTAAATTATACACACAACCAGAAGAGGTGGCTTATGCTTACGAAGAATTAAGTAAAGTAAGCGATCAATTTACTATTGCTGCGGCTTTTGGTAATGTACATGGTGTTTACAAACCAGGAAATGTCAAGTTAACTCCAAAAATCTTAAAAAATTCTCAAGAATATATCTCGAAAAAATACGGTGTAGAGCATAATCATATCGATTTTGTATTCCACGGCGGATCTGGTTCTACAGTTGAAGAAATTCGTGAGGGTATTAGCTACGGAGTGATTAAAATGAATATCGACACCGATTTACAATATGCATTTATGAGTGGTATTAGAGATTATATGAACTCTAAAGCTGATTATCTTAAAGGACAAATTGGAAACCCGGATGGAGACGACGTTCCTAATAAAAAATATTACGACCCAAGAGTTTGGTTACGTGAAGGCGAAAAAACTTTTGTGGAGCGTTTAAAAAAGGCTTTTGAAGATTTAAACAATGTAAATACTCTATAATATTTGAGCGTTTGTTAAGGGTTGAATTTTTAATTCTTTCCCGAATGTTAACAGAAACAAACATTGCTTTGATTCTCTAACACATATAATATATAAAATCCTGTTTTACAACTAACTAGGTTGGTGTAAAGCAGGATTTTTATTTTTACTATATTTAAAGATTCGAGATTGGAGTCACAAATTTTGAGTTTGATTAATAAAAATAGTAATTTTGTACACTTTGCAAACGCAAAAATCAACTAACCAAAATCCATGATTTTTAGATTTATTATAAATCAAAAAATCGTAAAAACTTAAAAAATAAATCAATATATGTCTTGGTTTAAAAGAAAAACAAAAGGAATTACAACAACTACCGAAGAGAAAAAAGACACCCCAAAAGGACTGTGGTATAAATCTCCAACGGGTAAAATTGTTGATACAGAAGAGTTAGAAAAAAACTATTACGTTAGTCCAGAAGACGGGTACCATGTAAGAATTGGTAGTAGAGAATATTTTGAAATTCTTTTTGACGATAATAAATTTAAGGAGTTAGATGCTAATCTAGAATCTAAAGACCCACTTAAATTTGAAGACACCAAAAAATATCCAGATCGTTTAAAAGCTGCACAGAAGAAAACCAAACTAAAAGATGCGGTTAGATGTGCCGTTGGAAAATCTAAAGGTAAAGAATTGGTGGTAGCTTGTATGGATTTTGCTTTTATTGGCGGATCTATGGGAAGTGTTGTAGGTGAAAAAATTGCTCGAGCAGCAGATTATGCGCTTAAAAACAAATTGCCTTTAATGGTTATATCAAAATCTGGAGGAGCTAGAATGATGGAAGCTGCATTTTCATTGATGCAATTAGCCAAAACATCTGTAAAATTAGCGCAATTAGCCGATGCTCAATTGCCTTACATTTCATTATGTACCGACCCAACAACAGGAGGAACTACGGCTTCTTTTGCTATGTTAGGTGATATTAATATTGCAGAGCCTGGAGCTTTAATAGGATTCGCTGGACCACGTATTGTAAGAGATACAACTGGAAAGGAGTTACCAGAAGGATTCCAAACTTCAGAATTTTTACTAGAACACGGGTTTCTTGACTTTATAACGCTGCGTAAAGAGCTTAAAGACAAGGTAAATAAATATTTAGATTTGATATTGAATCAACCTCTAAGAAAATAAAATGTAGTATAAATATAAAAAGAAAAGAGTCGGTAAAATTACCGACTCTTTTTTTTTGAAATTGAGCAATTAAACTAACCTGGTCTGAAATAAACCATAAACTTAGAACCTTTACCTACTTTACTTTTCACCTTGATTCGACCTCCAATAGTCTCAACTTGATTTTTTGTGATAAATAAACCGACACCTGTAGAATCGCTATGATTATGGAAGGTTTGATAAAGCGAAAACATTTTTTTTCCATGTTTATTTAAGTCTATGCCCATGCCGTTATCTTGTACGGTCAAAACAATTCGATTATTTTTTAATTTGGTTTTTAAAATAATATGCCCTGTTCTAGATTCTTCTCGGTATTTAATAGCATTTGTTAGCAGATTTAATAATATGCTGTCTAGATAAGCCTCAATTCCAATAACTTTCACATCTTTTCCAATTAAATTCTCGATTTCACAATTATTATTTTTTGCTAATGAGGCTATATTATAAATGGCATTTACAGCATATTCATATAAATTTAATGGTCTAAGTTGAGATTTGTCGTATTTGGAAAATTTAGCTATTTCTGTAAGGTGCGCGACGGTATCTTGTAAATTTTGAACCGCTTGTTTCAATACCTTAAAACTCTCATTGGTTGAAGTTTCAGGGATTTCTTCTTCAACAAATTTTGTTAAATTATCTAAATTCCCTGCATGAGTTTTTAAATTGTGAGTAATTATCCTTGAGAAATTTAATAGGCGCTGATTTTGCTCTTTAATGACTTTTGCAATTATAGCCCTATTATTTTCTTTTCTTTTACGCTTGGTAATATCTTGTACTTGTGAAATAAAATATTTTGGTTTGTTTTCTTCATCACGCACCAAAGACACAGATAATTGCGCCCAAATAAGGTCCCCATTTTTGGTAAAATAGCGCTTCTGCATTTTGTAGTTTTCTATTTCACCTTTTAGAAGTTGATTTAATTGACGCAAATCTAAGGGAATGTCTTCTTTATGAGTAATATCTTGAAAAGATAGGCTTAATAACTCCTTTTCGGTATAACCTAAAATATCACACAAACTTTTACTTACCAATAGCCACTTCCCATCTAAACCCACAATTGCAATACCATGATAGGCATTGTTAAAAATTTCGGGTAATAAATTGGTATCTATGGCATTGGTAAATATTTTATCCATGGATATTAAGTATTTTCATGTTAATTTAATAAAAATTTTACAGAAAAAGAAGTCTTGTTTAATTATAAAAAATACCTATCTTTGCCGCTCGAAAGAAAGGCTTTCGTGTACATAACAATCATTTACAATAATATTAGCATGTATTTAGCAAAAGAAGCAAAAGAAAAACTCTTCGCAAAACACGGTAAAGGAAAGAACGATACTGGAAGTGCAGAAGGACAAATTGCGTTATTTACGCATAGAATTAATCACTTAACTGAGCATTTAAAAAATAATCGTAAAGATTATAATACTGAGCGTTCTTTAGTGAAATTAGTAGGAAAGCGTCGTGCTTTACTAGATTACTTAACTAAGAAAGATATCTTAAGATATCGTGCCATAGTAAAAGAATTAAATTTAAGAAAATAATATTTATAAAAAAGAGGCTATTTCTAGCCTCTTTTTTGTTTTTGCGTTAGGGATTGTAGTGGCATCCTTTTTTGCTTTTTCTGCAAAAAAGATATAGCACAAAGCCCGACCCCTTGTGGGTAACGCCCAATAAAACAACTCCAGCGTAAGAGTTTAAAGAACGTTTTAGAAGAAGCTAGATTCCGAGGCGAAATCGGAACAAACAGTTTTTCATTGGTCAAGACTTTTAAGTCGCACACACAACAACTACACACAACACAACGACCATTGTTTAACATGATTTGAGTATGATTATACTTGAATTACAAGAAAAAATTTATGATTCCAAAAGTTTTTAAAGAGGTTATAGACCTTGGTGACGGTAGAGAAATTTCTATTGAAACCGGAAAATTAGCAAAACAAGCTCATGGTAGTGTTGTTGTGCAATCTGGAAAATGTATGCTTTTGTGTACAGTTGTTTCCAATTACAAACAAGCCGATGTGGACTTTTTACCTTTAACAGTAGATTATCGTGAAAAATTTGCGGCTGCTGGTAGATACCCTGGCGGTTTCTTTAAAAGAGAAGCTAGACCAAGTGATGGTGAAGTTTTAACTATGCGTTTGGTAGACCGTGTTTTACGTCCGTTATTCCCAAAAGATTATCATTCTGAAACTCAGGTGATGATTCAATTAATGTCTCATGATGATGATGTTATGCCAGATGCTATGGCAGGTTTAGCCGCATCTGCAGCAATTCAATTATCTGATTTCCCTTTTGAATGCCCAATTTCTGAAGCCAGAGTTGGTCGTGTAAATGGCGAATTTATTATCAATCCAACAAGATCACAATTAGAAGAATCTGACATCGATATGATGATTGGAGCTTCAGCTGATTCTGTAATGATGGTTGAAGGTGAAATGAATGAGATTTCTGAAGAAGAAATGACTGAAGCTATAAAGTTTGCACATGAAGCAATTAAAGTACAATGTGCCGCTCAAGTAAAATTAGCTGAAGCTTTCGGTAAAAAAGAAGTACGTGAGTATGATCCAGAACGCGAAGATGAAGATTTGGCTAAGAAAATTCATGATATGGCATATGACAAAGTATATGCTGTTGCTAAAGCAGGTTCTGCAAAACATGAACGTAGTGCTGCATTTGCAGAAATAAAAGAAGAAATAAAAGCTTCATTCTCTGAAGAAGAGTTAGAAGATATTGGTGATTTAGTTTCTAAATACTACAGTAAAGCCGAAAAAGCAGCAGTTAGAGATTTAACATTAAATGAAGGTTTACGTTTAGATGGCAGAAAAACTGACGAAATTAGACCAATTTGGTGTGAGGTAGATTATTTACCATCAACCCATGGTTCTTCAATTTTTACACGAGGAGAAACTCAAGCTTTAGCTACGGTTACTTTAGGTACAAGTAGAGAAGCAAACCAAATTGATATGCCATCTTTTGAAGGTGAAGAGCGTTTTTATTTACATTACAACTTCCCTCCTTTTTCAACCGGTGAGGCAAGACCAATTCGTGGGACTTCGCGTCGTGAAGTAGGACATGGAAATTTAGCGCAGCGTGCATTAAAAGGTATGGTTCCTGACGATTGCCCGTACACTGTGCGTATCGTTTCAGAGATTTTAGAATCTAATGGTTCTTCTTCAATGGCAACGGTTTGTGCTGGAACTATGGCAATGATGGATGCTGGTGTTCAATTAAAAAAGCCTGTTTCTGGTATTGCCATGGGATTAATTTCTGATGCTGATTCTGGAAAATATGCTGTTTTATCTGATATTTTAGGTGATGAAGATCATTTAGGTGATATGGACTTTAAAGTAACAGGTACTGCTGATGGTATAACGGCTTGCCAAATGGATATAAAAGTAAAAGGATTAAGTTACGAGATTTTAGTAAATGCCTTAAAACAAGCTCGTGATGGTCGTTTACATATCTTAGATAAAATTACTGAGACCATTGCTACACCTAATGCTGAAGTTAAAGAACACGCGCCTACAATGGTAACTAGACGTATTCCTAATGAATTTATTGGCGCATTAATTGGTCCTGGTGGAAAAGTAATTCAAGAATTACAAAAAGAAACCGATACGACTATTGTAATTAATGAAGACCCAGTTACAGAAGAAGGTGTTGTAGAAGTTTTAGGTGTTGGAAGTAAAGGTATTGATGCTGTAATGGCAAAAATAGATTCTTTATTGTTTAAGCCTGAAGTTGGAGGTACTTACGAAGTTAAAGTTATTAAAATGTTAGATTTTGGTGCTGTTGTTGAATATATTCAGGCTCCAGGAAATGAGGTTTTGTTGCACGTAAGTGAATTAGCTTGGGAACGTACTGAAAATGTTTCTGATGTAGTAAATATGGGAGACGTATTTAACGTGAAGTATTTTGGAGTTGATCCAAAAACACGTAAAGAAAAAGTATCTCGTAAAGCTTTATTAGAAAAACCAGAAGGTTATGTAGCAAGACCACCAAGAGATAACAATAGAGATAATCGCGGTCGTGATAACCGAGGTAGAGATAATCGTGGACGCGACAACCGTCGTGACGATAGAAGACCAAGAGACAACAAAAAAGAGGATTAGTTTATTTTTCAAATCTTAATAACAAGCCCGTTTCAATTTGAAACGGGCTTTTATTTGTTTAGATATATTTATTTATACTTTACCATCTCAATCATTTCTTTAAAAAGCCTCCATTTATCAATATCTCCATTTATAACATAAGTTTCAGAGTTTTTAAACGCACTGGAGATTCCTCCTATTGCAGCTCCTCCAATAGCTCCTAAGCTCCCAAAAGCTATTGCGCCTTCGCCTGCTGTGTAACCCCACCAATCAGATGGATCTGCGGTTGCAACTCCCAATACTATTCCAATAGTTGCGCCTGTTGCTGTAGATGCTAAAACACTATTCCCTTCAGATCGTTTCGTTTTAATTCGCCAGATATCCTTCACTTGAATATTCTGCTTTTTTTGACCTCTTTTCAAACACAAAATACTATCGTTCATAAACACAATTTTACCTTTAGCTATTTTTTTTCTTGATTCTGAAAATACACGAATGAATAAACTATTTGTTTCTGTTTGGGTATAAACACAAACACCTTGCATCAAAAGAGCGGTGATAATAATATATTTAATTGTTTTCATAATAAATTGATTTAAATATCACACAAAAACTGCTTAGCAACTGATATGCAATTGATTAATAACTTAAAATTAGTTGTAAAAATCACATAGGCATATCGTAAATAGTCTGAAAAACTCATTTATTTTTCTTAATTTTCACAAAACCATTCTACTTCCTACTTGCAATTTTTGAAAAAATGCAAGAATTATTTATTAAATATTTAAAGTCTAAATCCAATAATAACACTTCATTTGTTGACGAAATTGCTTCGGTACTAGATATTGGCTACGATGCTGCTTATAGAAGAATCAACCAAAAAACAAGTATTTCATTAGAAGAAGGAGTAAAACTCGCAAAACATTATAAAATTTCATTAAATAAGTTATTTGAGGTTGGAAGTAGTACAACCATTCTTGCAGACTTATCGCCACCAATCCATAACATTGTGGGTTTAGAAATGTGGCTAAAACAATCTTATAACAACGTATACCCATTAACAAAACTAAAAAGTGCGACCATAATTTATTCAGCTAAAGACATTCCACTTTTTCACACTTTAAAAGATTCGTACTTGTCGCGCTACAAAATGTATGTTTGGTTAAAAGATGTAGATCCAGAAATGACTCGAAATAAAATTTCGTTTGATCATTTTATAAAAAACATTCCAGACTCTCTGTTAGAAAATGCTTTTAAATTAGGACAAGTATATAAAGACATAAATATTACTGAAATATGGAATAACACAACTATTAATGGTTCTTTGCAGCAAGTACTCTATTATTTTGAAGCTGGCGCGCTCTCAAAAGAACTCGCTTTACTAATTTGTAAAGATATTGAAGATGTTGTACTCCTTATTGAAAAACAAGCTATCCAGCAATGTTTAGTTGGTTCAAAAAATAAATCAATCTACAATCTTTATATAAATGATATACATACAATGAGTAACACCGTTATGGTGAAAACTCCACATCAAAAGGTGTTTTTTACGCCTTTTACAGTAATAAGTTATTTTAAAATTGAACACCAGCCAACTTGCGAACTCATGCATGAGTTCTTTGAAAAACAAATGAGCATTTCCAAATTATTGGTTAATGCAGGAGAGAAAGACCGTTCTCTATTTTTCAATAGAATGCACCAAAAAATTAATAGATTACGAGATCGCATTATTATTGATAATGACGCATTTGATTTTGAGTAAATCAGGTACTTCCAAAAGTTAAACCTTGTTAATTATTTGCTTATGTGTTGATTTTCATTATCTTATGAATTATGATACAAGAAGATAAAATAGATAACACCGACGTAGTAGAAAGTTCAATTACCTATCTAGAAAATAGAGGGTTTGAAAATATTAAAGCCGATATTGAAGGTTATGAAACTCCGAAATCATTTATAAAAGCGGGTAGCGATATTAGTATAACTCCAGATATTGTTGCAACCAAAGAGGGTCGAAAGCATTATTTTGATATTAGCTTAAAATCCGAAAAACCAAGACTATTAAAATCGAAGTGGTTGTTTTTGAACACTATTAGTAATTTAAAATCGTCTCGTTTTAGAATCATTACTGTACGCGGTCATTATAAGTATACTGAAGAGATGCTGGAAAGTATAAACTTAACGCCTAATTATTTAATCAAAATTTAAAACTGAACTAATTAAGCTCTTGTTTTACAGGTGGCGGTTTTTGTGTGGTGAATTGATTGTCGTACTTTTCGAATAATTTTTTAATAATATATCTACCTAATATCATTTTATTTAAAATGATATCGCCTTGTACAGAATACCCTGACCGTAAATTAAATCTATGATTTTTAGGTAAATCTACATGCACATAAAAATTATTATCCTTTTCTTTTCTGTCTGGAATAAAACTTACTTTGCCTTTAATTGGTCCGTATTGATAAAAGTAGTAAGCATCTAATTTTAAGTGGGCGGTTTGACCAACTTCTAGATATTTTAAAAACTGTTCATCTATTCTGACACGCGCATAAAAATCTTCACTTTCTGGTGAAATAGTAATTAGTGATTGCCCCTTATTTATAAAACTAACGTTTTGATTTTCAGTAAATACATCAATAACAACACCATCAATATTTGAAACGATATATTGTTTATTCATTTCTGATTGGAGTATTACAATGGACTTTTCTTTGGTTTCTAACTTAGAACTCACGTTTTCCTTTTGTTGTTCTAATCTATTTTGTGAAGCTAACAAATCTGAAATTTGAATTTCTAAAGTATTCTTTTTCTGGAAATACTCGTTTTCTAGAGTGCTATACTGTCCACGTAATTGTGATACAAGATTTTCACTCTCAACAACCTGATTTTTTACGTTTAAATAATCACCATAAGAATTTCTAAGTTCAATTAAACTTATTACTTCCTGTTTGTACATAATGGAGTCAGACTTAAGCTTACCGTGTTTAATACGTTCTTGCTCGCGTAATAATTTCACCTTTTGCCTTAAACCTTCAATTTCGTTTCCTATTTTTTTTCGGTTTAAATTGTATTGATCAAAACCGAGTTCCATTTCTCGTTTATAAAACTCAACTTTTTCTTCTACATTTAATTTATCAATATCTAACGATTTATTTTGCTGATACAAGGTTACATATTCATCACTTGTGTTACCAACAATCATTAAGGTATCGCCTTTTTTAACTAAATCGCCTTTACTTACTAAGGTTTTTTCTGGAACTATTTCAAAAGGTGCTTTAAAATCGATTTCTGGATTCTTAGAAACTATCTCTCCATAATTGAATGTTACAGTATCGTTAACAGGAATTACAAATAAACACAATGAAACAATCGCTAAAAACACCAATAAAATCTTATAGAATATCTTTATAAAATTAATTTCTTTAGAGTCGTATACATTAAAGTCCTCGTTCAAAAAGCTTTCCTTTTTGCCGAAAAATTCTTTATATATTTTTAAGAAACTCATTTTAAGCGTTGTTTAAAGTTAATTCACCTTTATTTAATAAATAAGTTTTATTAAATTCTATACCTTCTGTAGGCTCATGCGAAATTACTAAAACCGTCTTGTTTGATTCAGTAAGTGTATTTTCAATTATTTTTCGCGATGATGTATCTATGCCTGATAAGACTTCATCTAAAATAATAACTTCGGCATCGCTTAACAATGCACGTAATAAAAGTACTTTTTTACGTTGTCCTGTCGAAAGGTTTCTACCATTTTCATTAATTCTATAATTTAAGCCCTCGGGATTAGAAGCAATAAAATCATAAAAATCAATTTGTTTTGCCATGTTAACAATTGCTTCAGTTTCAATTTTCTTCCCAAAAGTGATATTAAAAAGTAACGACTCGTTAAATAAAATATCTTCGTTTGTTGTTAATAAAATAGTATCTCGTAATACATTTCTATTGTATAATTTATGTTCAATATTGTTTATTAAAATTTCACCATGAGTAGGCGAATATAGCAACGATAAAATTTTACAAAACGTTGATTTACCAGATCCATTTTTTCCTTCAATTTTAATTTTATCGCCCTGATTAATAGTCATATTAATATCCTTTAAAATGGGCATATTTGGCAAATATTCAAACTTGACATCTTTAAATTCTATGCTATTGATATTAATTTCATTAATATTATTTTTATTGTCAGCATACGTATTTTTCTCATTAAAATCAAAGAACCTATTTAGAATAACTAGGTTTTCTTGTAGATCTAAATTCTCAGATAAAATACGGCTCAAGGAACTAAATATTTTTGCCGATAACGCGACGAATGTAATGATTTGACCAATTGTAATGGTTTGATTTTCAATTGATTCTTTTGAAAGCAACGTGAGTATAAGTAAAGAAGCGATTAATGTAATTATGGATACAATAAAATTGTTTATCAAACTATAGTACTTTACTTTGGTTTGAATACTTATTAAATTATCGACATTAGTAAGCACCTTATTTGATACTAAATTTTCAATTTTAAAACTTTTTATAACCTGAATACCTTCAATTTTCTCAATCATAATTGAAAAAAAGTTTGCTTTTATCGCAAAACGTTTCATTTCATTTGATTTTAAAATTGGGGTCATTACCCTAAACCAAATGTAAAACAAGAGCATCACTACAAATACAATTATAGTAAGCTTCCAGTTGATAAATAATAGTAATAATAAAGAGTAAAATGAAACAAAAACATCTACCAAAATTCGAGTAAAAAACCTTAAGAAAAATGTTTTAAGTTTTGTAGAATCGCTTAATCGTTCTGTTAAGTCTCCTCTTTTAAAAGATTGAATAAATGCAATTGAAAAATCATTAAGTTTTTGATCGAAGGTACCCAAAAAGTACTTATCTAGAATATTACCTAAATGAATTTGTATAAAACTTTTATACAAACCAATTATCATGTTAAAAAGGCTAAATATACCAACACCTATAGCAAATAAAATTAGTATGTTAATTTGAAAACTTGGTAAGACTTTATCAATTAAAATTTGATTAATAAATACTGCCAATTGGGTAACTGAAGCAGCAAAAATGGCTGTAAAAATATAAATATACCAAAGTTTTCTATTGCCCTTTAAGCCATCTAACAACTTGTAATATAAATTTTCCTTAACCTCTAAATTCTCAGGAGGAAGTGGTTCTGCAGCTTCATCAACCTTAACGGTTAATATTAAAGGCGCATTAATTTTAATAATTTCCTTTTCGTATTGCAGACTTCTGAAATGCTCTGGCAATAAGTTAATCTCTTGATTAAAAATAATGTCTACAATGAACTTTTTTTCTAATTCTGGACTCGCAAAAGGATAATTTTCTTTGTAATAAGAAAAGTAAGTTATTTTATTAAAAAGCGTTGCTAGATCGTTGTCTTTTAAAGCTGCTTTTTTATCTATATTATATTCTGATAGCTCTTGGCTAATAAGTATTTCTAACCTCTCTATTAGTGGTATTTGCTCTAAGTAACTGTTTGAGAAATGAGCTCTTTTTTTAAGCTCTTCTAAAGTGAGATAATATACCTTGGCTTGGGTTGAATCGTAAACCTTTAGTTTATTCTTTTTTATCCCATTTATTACAATAAAATGCAATTCACCCTTTTGGTCTATTGGCACAATAAACGGAAAAAGAGATGCAAAATATTCCTTTTTGTTTTTTGTAGTATTTACATCAAGTAGACTAAAATTTGCTACACAACCATTATTATTAAAAAAACTTTTTAGATCTGATATTCTAGAACCAAATTCGTTTAAAAAAACCTCGTCTTTTATATAGTTTCGGCTTATACTTTTATTTAATATGTTATAAACCGTTTTAATGGCACTTACACCACAATCGTTATGTCTTATTTGCTGATCTATCATGTAAAAATTCCTTTTTACTAAAAGGCATCTAAATATATTGTATTTTTTTTTAAACCGAGTTTAATTATCTGTAGAATTGTAAAATGCTACGAAGAAAGTGTATTTGGCAGCATACTACGATAATTTATCAATAATTTTTTTCCAATTGCTGTGCATATCTTGTGCGGTTTCAAATCTGTTTTCAGGCTCTTTTTGAAACCCTTTAATAATAAAATTTCTTATTAAAACTGGCATTCGTCTTTTTAAAAATGGCTGATAAGTTTCAATATTAAAAGCTTGTTTTTCATCTACCATTGTTTTCCAAGTTATGGCCTTGAATGGTAGTTTTTTCATATAGATATAATATAAAACTAAACTTATTTGATAAACTTCAGACTGAAATTGCTGGACTGAGGAAAATCGGCGGTCCAAAGATCTTATTGCTCGTTCTGGAGGGATAAAACTATAAACACCACCATTTCTAATATTTTTAGATTCATTTTTAACTTCTTCGACTGCATTCGAGTAACCAAAGTCTATGATTCTAGGTTGCTTATTTTTGTTAACCATAATGTTACTAAAATGAATATCGCCATGAAACACCCCAGCATCATGCACCAAACTAAACGCTTTTAATATTTTTAAAACCAGTTTAGCTTTATCTTTTGAGTTTAAAAAATGATCATCCACAAACCGGTTTACAGATTTGCCTCTTTCGTATTTTAAAACTATCAACGCCTGCTCATTATAAAAAGAAAAATCTAGAGCTTTATTGATGTATATGGAATTGAATTTGGTTAAAAAATTATACTCAATTTTAAATTCATTTAAGTATTTGTGGTAGCGCTTATCGCTTGAAACTTTTAATCTGTTTAACAACTTGATTACAACTTGCTTATTTGTTAATTTATCCCGCACCAAATAAACATCTGTACGCTTATTATTGGCTAAAACTTTCTTAACCTTGTAATGTAGAAATTCATCATTTTTATTAAATAGCGTTTCAACGTTGGATTCTATAACAACAGCATGCTCTGTAACTATCCAATTGCGTTTTCGCATGTCATCGTAAAAAACGCGTAACTGCGTTTCTAGCTCTTTTAGATCGTCTTTTTTAGTTATTTTAGACGTGTACTCATTTAAAACTTTATCAAACGTTGTTGGTTTTTTAAAAGCAGCTAAAAAATCGAAGATGAATTGATTAATAAGAAAATGCCGAACGCTTTTTCTTGTCATTATTACATAATAATGAATCTCTTTATTCTTCTTTTTTTCTTTCGAAAGTTTTATGTAGCCGGATAGTTTATACATTGTTAAATCACAAAAAAAAGCAGATTAATTAAATTAATCTGCTTTCAAAAATATTATAATTATTTTAAAATCTAGTGTCCAATTCCTAAAATATCCCCAGCTGGAAGACCACATCCTCCACCTTTAGAGCTAGAACTACTTGAGCTACTAGAACTACTTTTAGAGCTTTTACTGCTTTTACTAGATTTGTTTTTTTTCTTTTTTTTCTTTTTTCCTCCACCTATTACTTCATCTATATTTTCAAAGTTTAGGTCCTTAATTAATTTGTCTAAATTTAACATAATTTCATCTTTTTTATTAATAATAGCTTATATCAAATGTACTACTATATTCTTATTATTATGTAGTCCATTAACGAGTATTTCTTACAACTTATCTAAAAACCAGACACTTATAAAAAACTACTAGTAGGTCGTTTTTACTTTATAGAAAAAATCTTAAGCTTTTCTCTAAAAAAGTAAATTTTGTACTTTGAGTCTAATAACTCAATTTCTGCTTTCAAGCTGTTTTCTTTAGCAGCGGCAAAGTTGAAAGCATTAATTTTTCCTTGTTCATATTTTAATCGAGACATTCGAAATGATTCTAGTGCAGCATGAACCACTTGTAATGATGTTTCGTAAGTTGAAATAGCATTTTCTAAATCTTGCAATGTTTGCTGTACTTGATAATTAATGTTATTTGTAACAATTTCTTGATCAATTTTAGCCTTCTCATATTCTACTTTTGCAATCTGCACATCATAGCGGTTTTGTAATCCATTAAATATGGGAACACTAATAGAAGCTCCAATAAAATTTGTTTGATTATTTCTTAATTGACTATTAAATGAATCATAGTCGTCATCCGGATTGGATAAACTTTTAGTAAAGAATGATTCTAACTGATATTGAAGTTTTATTGTTGGGAAATATTGTGCTCTATAGATTTCTACTTGTTTTTTTGCACTTTCCAAATTATATTTTGCACTTGTAATTTGATTATTATTGTTTAGCGTTTTTGCAATTAACTTACGCTTATCTCCAATTGGTGTGGTATCTAGCTCAAACTTAACATCAACAAATTCAACTTCGTCAATATTTGCTTTATAGTTTAGTAAATTAAATAAGTTTAATATCGAGCGTCTCGTACTATTTTTTCCAATAAGTACATTTTTCTTATCAATTGCATATTCTGCCTCTGCATCATACAATTCACTTTTTGATATATATCCAAAACTTAATGCTTTATTAAGTCTATCTAATTGGTTCTCACTTTCTAAAAGTTGGTTTTCTAAAATACTAACGTATTCTTTATTAAACATCACTTCTAAATAATACTGAACTATATTGATTAACAGAATTTTACGATCGGCATCTAAATCAACTACCGATTTTAACAAATCTATTTTAGTCTTGGATTGTCGTTTAAGTTTAGCTAAATTAAAAACATCAACTGATGCGTTTAAGGCGAGATCATTCGATAAGAAATCTTCGTTAATTCTGGTATTAGTTGTAGGCTCAATATTAAAACCGTACTCGTAATCCTGTGAAGCGCCAAAATTAATTCTTGGTAAGTTATTCCAAACACTCTGTTTGTTTACAAGTTTCGCCTTGGCAATATCAAGCGATTTATTTTTAAGAGTAAGATTGTTCTTAAAACCAATTATAATACAATCGTTCAAAGAAAGTTTTTCTTGAGAGCTGGCAGGAATAATTGCCAATACAAAGCACATTATAAGTAGGTTTTTTTTCATTTTCTAATTCTAGTTTATTTTAAGCTAGTTTGGGGGGATCCTAATCTTATCTTAAACCAATATTATTAATATGATGCTATATTACGTTTGAATATGGTATAAAACCTGAAAAATTAGTTAAGAATCAAAATTGTTCGATTAAAGAACAAAAAATAATACATTTAGGATATAAAATGAAAAAAATATTGTAGTTATAATCGTGTTAAATTTTTAAAAATTAACACATTTAAGTGACTTTTTAGGTCGTTTTGAGTCATAAATATAAGAAACGGCAAATATTTTGAATTTTTTTGTAACAAAAACTGTTATTCTTACGTATAACTATTGAACGACCTATTTTATTCACAATTTAATACAGGAGAACTTTAGATGAGACAACTTAAAATTACGAAGCAGGTTACTAATAGAGAAACCGCTTCGTTAGATAAATACCTACAGGAAATTGGTAAGGTTGATTTAATTACAGCCGACGAAGAAGTAGAATTAGCTCAACGCATTAAAGCTGGTGATCAAATTGCTTTAGAAAAGTTAACCAAAGCTAATTTACGTTTCGTTGTATCTGTGGCTAAACAATACCAAAACCAAGGACTTACATTACCTGATTTAATTAATGAAGGTAACTTAGGTTTAATTAAAGCAGCGCAACGTTTTGATGAAACTCGTGGATTTAAATTTATATCGTATGCGGTTTGGTGGATTCGTCAATCGATTCTTCAAGCTTTAGCTGAACAATCTCGTATTGTACGTTTACCTTTAAATAAAATTGGTTCTATAAATAAAATCAATAAAACGTTTGCATTTTTAGAGCAAAGTCATGAACGTCCTCCTTCGGCAGAAGAAATTGCTAAAGAATTGGATATGACAATTAATGATGTAAAAGAGTCCATGAAAAACTCAGGACGTCACGTAAGTATGGATGCGCCTTTAGTAGAAGGTGAAGATTCTAACTTATATGATGTATTGAATTCTGGAGAATCGCCAAATCCTGATAAGGAATTATTGCACGAATCTTTACGTACAGAAATTGAACGTGCCCTAGAGACATTAACGCCGCGTGAAGCCGACGTTATCCGTTTATACTTTGGATTAGGTAATCAACACCCAATGACTCTTGAAGAAATTGGTGAGACTTTCGATTTAACTCGTGAGCGTGTAAGACAAATTAAAGAAAAAGCTATTCGTAGATTAAAACATACGTCTAGAAGTAAAATATTAAAGACTTATTTAGGATAGTAATTAACAATAATTACGACTAAATTACAGTAACAACAGTTACAAAACATAACTGTTCGTTTTTTGATTGATGAAAGAACCCGCGGCTGATTACCGCGGGTTTATTTTTTAAAAAAATTCGAAATAACCAAAACATCTTTTTACATTAGCGACACCAACCAATATAAACCTTATATGTTAAAAACGATTTGTTACATAAGTGATTCAAATGAATCTGAGTCGTTAGAAAACATAAAAAGAATATACGCCAAGGCGAAACAAAATAATTTAAAACGAAATATTACGGGTATTTTAATATACCAAAATGGCAACTTTTTACAAGTTCTTGAAGGCGCTGAAGATCATGTAGATACTACCTATGAAAAAATTAAATTTGATTCTAGACACAAAAACATAATTAAAGTAATAAACAACAATATTGAACAACGCATATTTGAAGACTATAATTTCGGGTTTTCGATAGTAAAAAGTAGTGATGAATTTAAGCAATTAAACGAATATCTTAATTGGTTAAAACAAGCCGATAATAACATTGCAAATAAGGTTATTTCAATGGTTGAAAATTTTATTAGTGTCATTGGTTAAAAAAGATTCTAAAACCTTTATTTTTACACAATATTTAATATTTTAAAATGAGTTCTAAATTAATTGCACCTTCCATATTAGCAGCAGATTTTGCTAACCTTCAACGAGATATAGAAATGGTGAACAAGAGTGATGCAGATTGGTTTCATATTGATATTATGGATGGTGTTTTTGTACCAAATATTTCATTTGGGATGCCGGTACTACAAGCTATTAACAAACACGCCAATAAAACCATTGATGTACACTTAATGATTGTAGAACCAGATAGATACATTAAAACATTTGCCAATTTAGGTAGTCATATTTTAACTGTACACGTCGAAGCCTGCACACATTTACATAGAACCTTACAAGCCATAAAAGCAGAAGGCATGAAAGCAGGTGTCGCGCTAAACCCACACACCAATGTTAGTCTTTTGGAAGATACTATAAATGATATTGATTTAGTATGCTTAATGAGTGTTAACCCAGGGTTTGGCGGACAAAGTTTTATTGAAAACACTTATAATAAAGTTAAGCAGCTAAAAGAATTAATTACAAGAAAAGGTGCTGCAACCAAAATAGAAATTGATGGCGGAGTAACCAATAAAAATGCTAAACAACTGGTTGATGCCGGAGCCGATGTATTAGTAGCAGGAAGCTATGTTTTTAAAAGTAAGGACCAACCTAAAACTATCAAAGAATTAAAAGCTCTTGCTAATTCTTAAATCTCGTTAATGAGATAGTTGAGTAAATCTGTAGTTGTTATCATACCAACCAGTTCGCCATTATCAACTACTGGTAAAGCATGAAATTCGTTATTAGCCAGAATTTTAGCAGCTTCTTTAATTGACGTTTCACTACTAACAGTCACGACACTTTTTGCCATGACTTGTTCTATTTTAAAAGTATTAAAGACTATCGAATCAATTGTATTTCCGGCTTCATCATCAGTTTCTGCAATACTTATTCGCATCAAATCTGTATAACTTAACATTCCAACTATAACCTCATTGGAAACGACTGGAATATGTCTTATTTTATGACGCTTAAATAACAATTCAGCCCTTTCTAAATCTTCCGTAAGGGTAATTGCTACAATTTTTTTAGTCATAATTGAAGATACTGGAATATGTTTCATGAGATTTCATTTAGATTAAAAAAAATACTAACTCATAAGGAGGCTTTATCAATAAATCATTTGAAATAATAAAACCTTATTTGATGACATACTAAGATGATTTAAAACTGTTTAAGTAAATACTTAATTAAATCTGTAGTAGTTACAATGCCACTTAACTTATTATTATCCACTACCGGTAGCGCATGAAATTCGTTTTTAGCTAATATTTCAGCAACCTCTTTTATAGATTTTGATGACGATACTGTAACTAAGTTTCGTTTCATTACTTGGTCTATTTTAAACATATTATATACCATTACATCTACAATGTTTTCGTCTTCATTGGTAACATCGGCAAAACTTAATCGTAATAAGTCAGAATAACTAAGCATTCCAATTATGGCATCGTCATCGACAACAGGAATATGTCTTATTTTATGTCGCTTAAATAACTTTTCGGCTTTTTCTAGGCTATCTGTTTTTTTTAATGTGATGACATGCTCTGTCATTATCATAGAAACTGGTGCTTTTCGTATCATGACATTAAGTTTTAAATAATTAGTTCACTAAAATTATTAAACTAATTCTAAATAAAGCATGATAAAAGTCATGGTGATTTAGATCCTTTTATGGTTATATTCTTGAATTAAAATAGTTGGAATTTTAAAATGCCCTAAAAAACATTCTAAGTTTTTACGATATGCAAAAAGCAACTAAAAACTAATCCCAAAATATTGAGATTATTTTTTAGTTGCTTTTTATTTGTGACCGCGAAGGGATTCGAACCCCCAACCCTCAGAGCCGAAATCTGATATTCTATCCAGTTGAACTACGCAGCCATTATAATTTATGTTTAATAACTTAAGATAACTTAGCCTTTACAATATTAGAAATGGTTTTACCATCTGCTTGTCCAGCTAATTCTTTACTAACCATTCCCATAACTTTCCCCATATCCTTCATGCCGTTAGCTCCTGTTTGCTCAATTATAGCCACAACAACCTTCTCAATTTCGTCATCAGTTAGTGCTTCAGGTAAAAACTGACTTATAACTTCAGCTTCATCAATTTCAGGTAATGCCAAATCCTTTCTACCTTGCTCTAAATAAATTGCAGCACTATCTTTACGTTGTTTAACTAGCTTCTGGAGTATTTTAAGCTCCTGCTCTTGCGTTAATTCTTCTTTTGCACCTGATTCTGTCTGAGCTAAAAGAATAGCCGATTTTACAGCTCGTAATGCTGTTAACGCTGTTTGATCTTTAGATTTCATAGCTGCTTTTAAAGCTGTCATTACTTCTTGTTGTAAACTCATAGTTTTTAATATTTGCTGTTTGCGAAGATAAAAAATAGATTTCTGCCTTTGCATTAAAGACCAGAAAAAAACCCGAAAAGTTGAGGGAACTTTTCGGGTCATTAAATAACACACTAGGTTAAATTCGAATAAATCAATCTACATTATCATGTAAAAATGAATTATTATTTCTTAATTGAAGATCATCATTATCATCTAAACCAATACTTGTTCTAGATAAATCTGTTTCTGATGAATGCTTAGTTTCTTTTAAATCGACACCTTGACGCTTGTAAGCAGGCACTTTTTCAATATCATCAATTTTGGCATTATTAAATTTATAATTAAAGTCCTTCATTTTACGTCTGCGCTCTTCCGCACGCTCTTTTAACAACTCTGAAATTGGACTATTCATTGGGTCTATTTCTTCCGCTGTATCTTCTCCTAATTCAGGTTCTTTAACAACTTTCTTTTCAAAGACAACTTCCTCATCTACTTCTTCTTCAACAACTTTAGTTACTTTCTGAGTATTATTCATTGAAGATTCTACCTCAACATAATCATCCAATGCATAACGAATATCGCCTTCTTCGTTTGTCTCGTTTACAGTGATTAACTCCACATAGTCATTAACAGATATATCTTTTACATCATCGGTTAAATCATAAGTTACTAAATCTTCATTTTCTATTTCTTCTTCTTTGGATTCGCTTGAATTTGACAATGGCAAATCAAAGGTTAATGTGATTTGTTGCTCTTCTTCAATACTATCTGAAATAACTTCAATATCCTGGACATTTTCAACGTCTGCAACCATTCTAGTAACTGGTTTGATAATGAAATCTTCATCTTCTTCAAATGTGCCATAATCAGCTTTTACTTCATCATAAACCACATTCATGTTTTTTATAATTTCTGAAGTTGGAATGAGTTCAATATCGCTATGTTTTTCTTCAATCTCTTCCTTTTTAACAAAAGTAACTTCCTCTTCTTCAATCTCTAAAGTGTGACGAACTACTGGCGGCTCCTTCTTTTCTTCAAGAACAATTGTTGGTTCGATAACAACTGGTTCTTTTTCTTTTGCATCTAATTCTAAATCTTCACTTAAAGAATGAACAACCTTCTTAGTTTCTGTATTGGAAATTTCATCTTGTTGTTCTATATTAAATCCTGTAGCTATAATGGTTACAGCAATTGACTCTTCTAAAGATTCATCTTCGCCAACACCCATAATGATGTTAGCACCATGACCAGCTTCATTTTGAATGTGATCATTTATTTCTCCAATCTCGTCAATTGTTATTTCTTGGGTGCCAGAAACGATTAATAATAATACGTTCTTAGCACCTGTTATTTTATTATCGTTTAATAATGGAGAATCGAGCGCTTTACGAATGGCATCTTGTGCACGATCTTGACCTGAAGCTAAGGCAGAACCCATTATGGCCGTTCCGCTATTACTTAAAACAGTTTTAGCGTCGCGTAAATCGATGTTTTGAGTGTAGTGATGTGTAATAACTTCGGCTATACCACGAGCAGCAGTAGATAGCACCTCATCGGCTTTCGAGAAACCTGCTTTAAAACCTAGGTTTCCGTATACTTCACGAAGTTTATTATTATTGATAACGATTAACGAATCGACTACTTTTCTTAATTTTTCAATTCCTTTTTGAGATTGCTCAATACGCATTCTCCCTTCAAACTGAAATGGCATTGTTACAATTCCAACAGTTAAAATGTCTAAATCTTTAGCCATTTTAGCAATAATTGGAGCTGCCCCAGTACCGGTTCCACCCCCCATTCCTGCAGTAATAAAAACCATTTTTGTGTTTGAGTCTAGCATTTGAGAAATGTCATCAAAACTCTCAACAGCAGATTGCTCGCCTATATCTGGATTTGCACCAGCCCCTAATCCTTCGGTTAAATTAAGACCTAACTGGATTTTATTAGGCACACCACTATTTTGTAATGCCTGTGCATCGGTATTACAAATGTAAAAATCTACACCTTTTATACCTTGCTGGAACATATGATTAATGGCATTGCTGCCACCGCCACCAACACCTATGACTTTAATGACATTTGATTGGTTTTTAGGCAAATCAAATGATATGTTTGTTTCGAATTCTTTTTTGCTGCTCATAAAATTCTGTTTTTTGGGGTTTTGTACTTAATATTTTAATTCAAATGGATTTTTTTCTCACTAAGTCTTAAAGACTTTTTATTTTATAGTTCTACTCTGCATTATCTAAAAAGTCTTTAACACGCTCGGTTAACTTATCAAGAAAAGAGCGTCGTTCTTTTAATGGTTTTTCTTTTACTTCGTCTTCATCTTCCGATTCTTCTTCATGACTTATTATCTCTTCTTGCAGTTCAACTTTTTTTCTTTCTTGACGTTTTAAACCATCTAACACTAAACCAACCGCAGTTGCGAAAAGCGGGCTCGTAACATCGTCATCACTATCGCCTGCTAAATGCTCATTAGGGTACCCAATTCTAGTATCCATGCCTGTGATATATTCAACTAATTGCTTTAAATGTTTAAGTTGACTTCCTCCTCCTGTTAAAACTATTCCGGCTATTAATTTTTTCTTTTGTTCTTCGTGTCCGTAATTCTTTATCTCGACATACACTTGCTCGATTATTTCAACAACACGGGCGTGAATAATTTTAGATAAGTTTTTTAAGGTTATTTCTTTAGGCTCTCTTCCTCTTAACCCAGGAATAGAAACGATTTCATTATCCTTATTTTCCCCTGGCCACGCAGAACCAAATTTTATTTTTAATAATTCGGCTTGCTTTTCAATTATAGAACAACCTTCTTTAATATCTTCCGTAATCACATTACCTCCAAATGGAATTACTGCCGTATGACGTATGATTCCATCTCTAAAAATGGCCAAATCTGTCGTTCCACCACCTATATCAATTAAGGCAACACCTGCTTCTTTTTCTTCCTGACTTAAAACAGCATTAGCAGATGCTAAAGGCTCGAGGGTAATTCCTTCAAGGTTCAATCCAGAACTTTGTACACAACGCCCTATATTTCTAATGGATGATACTTGACCAACAACAACATGAAAATTAGCTTCTAATCTACCACCATACATACCAATGGGCTCTTTTATTTCGGCTTGACCATCAACTTTATATTCTTGAGGCAGTACATGAATAATTTCTTCACCCGGAAGCATTACAAGTTTATGAACTTGATTGATAAGTCTATCAATATCATCTTCGTCAATCACCGTTTCAGAATTCGCTCTGGTGATATAATCACTATGTTGTAAACTTCTTATATGTTGTCCTGCTATCCCAACAGTTACATCTTCTATTTTTAAATCTGCTGCAACTTCTGCTTCTTGAACAGCTTGTTGAATAGACTGAATAGTTTGGGTTATGTTGTTTACAACACCACGATGCACTCCCAAACTTTTAGATTTACCTATACCTAAAATTTCAACTTTGCCGTATTCATTTTTACGCCCAATCATTGCCACAATTTTTGTGGTTCCTATGTCTAATCCTACTGCTAAATTATGCTCCATAGTTTAAATTTTGGTACATATTACTTGATTTTCAAACTGTAAATTCACTTTACTATAACTGTTTAGTGTATTATCCTTTTGATTTTTTTTATAAAATGCTTTGAGGTTATTTATTTTTTTATCCAAAAATTTTTCATCCCCTAATTGCACCAAAAAATCACACTTCCTTAGTCTTAAATAAAGCTTCTTATCTCTTTCTTGATGAATCTCAAAAACATGTTTTTTTAGAAACTCATCTTCTTTAATTTTTCGAGCTATTTTATAGACGTTTTTTAAATTATTTTTTTCCACATAACCAGTAACTAATGGCACTCGTGCAGAATAATTTTTTGACAATGGCATGAATGAACCTTCATCATCAATATAATAAGACGCATTTGTACTTACTCTTGCAATAGGTGTTTTTTGTTCTATTTCCGCGTTAAGTGTAGCATTTACAGACACATACACTTCAGCATTTTTAACCATAGGATTAGATTTGAGGGCTTTTTCTAATTCATCCAAAACTAAAGTTTCTTTAGGCACGTTTTTAAGAGCGCCATAATTTTGTATTAACAATTTACTAACAGTTTCGTTTGTTAAGAACAAATTGTTTTCGCCAACAAATTTTATGCTTGGTTCTGTAATTTGTCGTTCACCATTTCTTATCGTAGCAAAGGCAAACAAAAAGACCACCACAGCAAACAAAACCACTAATTTTATGTAGCCCCAATTAATTCGCATAACTAAATTCCTTTTTAATATGTCTTACTTCTTCTCCAATATCTCCAGCGCCCATTGTTAAAATAACTTGAGCTTGAGATTCGTGTATTTTAGTGAGCAATTCATTTTTACCAATGAGTTGCTTGTTTTTATGACTTACCTTTTCTAATAACCAAGCAGAGGTAACACCAGGAATCGGCAATTCTCTAGCTGGATAAATATCTAATAATAACAGCTCATCAAACTGAGATAAGCTTTTTGCAAATTCATCTGCAAAATCATTCGTTCTACTATATAAATGAGGCTGAAAAATGGCTAATACTTTCTTGTTAGGATACATTTCTCTAACCGCTTGATGCACTGCGTTTATTTCTTCTGGGTGATGAGCATAATCATCAATAAACACAAAATCATCAGTTTTAATGTGATACGTAAATCTGCGTTTTACACCTTTATAAGATGCTAAAGCTTTGGCGAGCTGTTGGTTTGGGCAACCATATTCTACAGCCATCGCCAAGGCTACTAACGCATTCGACAAATTGTGTCTACCAGGTAGGTTAAATTTTAAATTTTCTAGTTCTGTTTTTGGAGTTTTTACATCAAAAACATAAGTACCATTATATATTTTTATATTTTGAATTGTATAATCTGAATCGTCTTCTATCCCATAAGTTATACCGCTTAGAGGTAAGCCATTTTTAATAAACAATTTCCCGTTGGGTTTTATCCTTTTCGTGAAATCTTCAAAGGATTTTTTTAATTCTGAAGCATCACCGTAAATATCCAAATGATCTGCATCCATAGAGGTAATGCAAGCTAAATTCGGTGAGAGGGTTAAAAACGAACGATCGAACTCATCGGCTTCAACAACAGAAACTTCATTACCACCCAAAATTAAATTTGAATTATAATTCTCACTAATTCCACCTAAAAAAGCAGTTAAAGGCACTTGGCATTCATGCATTAGATGTCCTAAAATACTTGTTGTCGTTGTTTTTCCGTGTGTACCCGCAACTGCTAAACAAAATGTATTTTCTGTAATTAATCCTAAGATTTGAGAACGTTTAAATACTTTAAATCCGTTGTTTTTAAAATAATTTAATTGTTCATGGTTTTTAGGTATCGCAGGCGTGTAGACAATCAATGTTGTTTCCTTATTTTGTAACACAGATTTAATATTTTCGACTGAATCTGTAAAATTAACCTCAATACCTAATTCTTTTAATCCATTAGTGATATCTGTTGGTGTTTTATCGTAACCAGAAACAAGCTTATTATTGGCATTAAAATAGCGAGCCAAAGCACTCATGCCTATACCGCCAATGCCAATAAAATAGATGTTATGGATATCTTTTAAATTCATTTACTTTCCTTGAGAAGTTTTTCGACTTCGTCTGCTATATCTTTTGTAGCATTTACCAATGCCAGTGCTTTTATGTTTTTGCCTAATGTTTTTTGCTTTTCAGTTGAATGGATAAGCTGTGATAACGTGTTTTCAAAATTTGCATCTAAATCTTCTTCCTTAATCATTAAAGCTGCGTCTTCTTTCACAATAGACATGGCGTTTTTGGTTTGATGGTCTTCTGCCACATTTGGCGATGGAATAAAAATCACAGGCTTCCCAACAATACATAGCTCTGAAACCGACCCCGCCCCTGCTCTTGAAATCACTATATCTGCCGCGGCATAAGCAAAATCCATATTATTTAAAAATTCATAAACCTGAATACTTTTCGTGTTACCGTGAAGTTTATATTGCTGATAATACAACTTACCGCACTGCCATATAATTTGGATGTTTTGAGTATCGAAGAAGTCGAGCTCCTTTTCTATGAGTTGGTTTATTCTTCTAGAACCTAAACTCCCGCCAATTATCAATAACGTGAGCTTATTAGCATCTAAATCGAAAAATTTTTTTGCTTCAACGGTTTTGGTTTCAATATCTAATAAACTTTGACGTACAGGATTTCCTGTTTTTATAATTTTATCTTTTGGAAAAAATCGTTCCAACCCATCATAAGCGACACATATTTTTTTAGCTTTTTTTGCTAAAATCTTGTTGGTTATTCCAGGATATGAATTTTGCTCTTGTATTAACGAAGGAATCTTATTAGAAACCGCTGCTTGCAACAATGGCCCACTTGCAAATCCACCTGTACCAATGGCAACATCTGGCTTAAATGTTTTGATGATTTTTCGAGCTTTTAAAAGACTACTCATCACTTTAAAAGGAAAACTTAAATTCTTCATGGTAAGCTTACGCTGAACACCAGAAATCCATAATCCTTCAATACGATATCCGGCTTGAGGAACTTTTTCCATTTCCATTCTATCTTTAGCACCCACAAACAAAAATTCAGCATCAGGAAAACGCGATTTTAACTCGTTTGCAATGGCAATGGCAGGATAAATATGTCCTCCTGTACCTCCACCAGATAATATGATTTTATAGTTGCTCATTTATATAGTTTCCGATAGAATTTCTAACGGATTGTCTTCGTTTATCTCTTGTTCTTTTATTTCTTCTCGTTTTGCACTAACACTTAAAATTATTCCTATGGCTAAACACGTCATCCAGATAGATGTACCTCCACTACTTATTAATGGTAAGGTTTGACCTGTAACCGGAAACAATTCTACTGCAACAGCCATATTAATTAAAGCCTGAAACACAATAGGCAACCCAACACCTAAAACCAAAAGTTTACCAAAAATGGTGTCGGCTTTTTGTGAAACAATTACAATTCTAAATAGCAACCACAAGTATAATGTCATGATTACAAACCCGCCTATTAATCCATATTCTTCAATAATAATGGCGAAAATAAAATCTGAAGACGACTGTGGTAAAAAGTTCTTTTGCATACTCTTTCCTGGACCTACACCTTTAATTCCTCCGGTAGCAATGGCAATTTTTGCCTTTTCTATTTGATAATCAGCTTCTGTATCTTCAGGGTTAGAGAAACTTTCAATTCGTCCCATCCACGTATCAACTCTATTAGGCATAGCATCTGGAAACGCTTTCGCTATTAAAATAAAAAGAGTTAAAACCAAAATACCCGAACCAACAATTACGGCTAAATACCTCAGTGGATATCCACCTAAAAATACCAACATTAACACCATTAAAAACATGATTGCCGCCGTTGAGAAATTGGCAGGCAAAATCAAGATTAAGATGAGAAAAACAGGCAGCCATAGCGGTAATATAGATGCTTTAAAGGTGATAATTTCGTCTTTAATTTTAGACATGTATCTTGCCACATACACCATAAGCACAACAGCAGCTAGGGTAGATGTTTGAAAAGACATACCGACAAAGGGAATTTGAATCCATCTGCTAGCATTCGCACCATCAATAGTTTTTCCTTGAAGAATGGTTAAGCCTAACAAAACTAAAACCACTGGTATCATTATTAATGACAAGCCTTTAAAATACCTGTATGGAATTTTATGCACACCATAAATAATAGCAAATCCTAAAACCAAATGCACAAAGTGCTTAATAAAAAAAGTAAAAGTACTACTGCCTGCACCTTTGTAAGCTAAGTTGCTAGCGGCACTGTAAACAGGTAAAAACGAAAGAATAGCCAATAACGCTACTATTGCCCAAATTAATCTATCGCCTTTTATGTTTTTAAATAGGGTTTGCACTTTTAACTAATATTATAAGTTTCTTACTGCATTTTTAAATTGACGACCGCGGTCTTCATAGTTTTCAAATAAATCAAAACTAGCACAAGCAGGAGACAGTAAAACATTATCGCCAGCTTCAGCTATTTTATAAGCTATTTTCACAGCTTCACTCATAAATTGCGTCTCAATTATCACATCAACCATATTACCAAAAGTGTTCATTAGTTTCTCATTATCAACACCTAGACATATAATGGCTTTCACTTTTTCATTTATAAACGGAAACAACTCTTCATAATTATTTCCTTTATCGACACCCCCTACAATCCAAACCGTTGGAGCATCCATACTTTCAAGCGCATAATACGTTGCATTTACATTTGTGGCTTTTGAGTCGTTTATGTACTGCACTTTGTTGATTTTAAGTACCTGCTCTAAACGATGTTCGACACCTTGAAAATTCTCTAAACTTTCACGAATAGTTTGTTTTCTAATTTTTAGTAAATGTGCCACAGTGGAAGCTGCCATGGCATTTTTAATATTGTGCTTTCCTTCTAAAGTTATGTTTGCTGTTGGCATAATTAATTGATTGTTATTTATTGTTAGTTTTATGTTTTCTTTGTCTAAATACGCACCATTCTCAATAGTTTTTGTTAATGAAAATGGCAATAATTGAGATTGAACTGGGTTATTTTTAAGATGATTTGTTATCACCTCATCATCAGCGTCATAAATCAAATAATCATCTTTTGTTTGATTTATGGCAATTCTAAATTTTGAACGGATATAATTTTCAAACTCATAATTATATCTATCTAAATGATCGGGTGTAATATTGAGTAATACGGCAATTTTAGGCTTGAAATCAATGATATCATCTAACTGAAAACTGCTTATTTCTAGCACGTAATTTTCATAATCATTTTCTAAAACCTGTTTTGCAAAACTATCTCCAATATTTCCTGCTAACCCTACATTTAATTCTTGTTTTAAAATATGATGCGTTAACGTTGCCGTGGTAGTTTTACCATTACTTCCTGTTATCCCAACAACTGTAGCATTAGTGAATTTAGACGCGAATTCAATTTCTGAAACGATTTGAATTCCTTTATCACGAATAGCTTTAACCAATACAACTTTATCAGGAATGCCAGGGCTTTTCATGACGATATCAGCATTTAGAATTTTTGATTCCGTATGCGTTTCATCTTCCCATTCAATCTCATTATGTAAAAGAACTTGTTTGTACTTCTCTTTTATTTTTCCTTTATCAGAAATAAAAACATCATATCCATTCGCTTTTCCTAAAAGTGCTGTTCCAACACCACTTTCTCCCCCTCCTAATATGACTAATCGTTGTTTTTTCATTCTTTTTATGAAATGCTTTGGTTACACTCAGCACAACAAGTATTATCTAATTTTCAATGTTACAATTGAAAGGATTGCGAGCAATATGCCTACAATCCAAAAACGTGTAACTATTTTACTTTCGTGATATCCAGATTTTTGATAATGGTGATGCAATGGTGACATTTTAAAAATTCGTCGTCCTTCTCCATACTTCTTTTTGGTGTATTTAAACCAACTTACCTGCATTACTACAGAAAGGTTTTCTGCTAAAAAGATGCCGCATAACACTGGAATTAACCATTCTTTTCTAACTGCAATAGCTATTACTGCTATAATTCCACCAATAGTCAAACTTCCCGTATCGCCCATAAAAACCTGAGCAGGAAATGTGTTATACCATAAAAAACCAATTAATGCACCTACAAATGCTGTGATATAAATTGTAATTTCTTCAACTCTTGGTATATACATAATATTCAAATACTCTGAGAAAATTATGTTACCCGATACCCAGGCAAAAATCCCTAAAGTGAGCACAATTATTGCAGAAGTTCCAGCTGCCAACCCATCTATTCCATCGGTAAGATTTGCGCCGTTAGAAACTGCTGTAATTATAAAAATGGCAACCAAAATAAATACTATCCACGCGTATTTTTCAAGATTTGGGCTTATCCAAGTAATGACCATTGAATAGTCAAATTCGTTTCCTTTAACAAAAGGAATGGTAGTTTTGGTGGATTTAACTTCATCTTTAAACAATTTAAAAGGCTCGATATCTGGATTTTCAGCCAACAACGCTCGCTGTTCTGCAATGGGCAGTTTTTCTTTCATCGTTACTTCAGGATGGAAAAACAAAGTTGCTCCAACAATAATTCCTAATCCTACTTGCCCTAAAACTTTAAAGCGCCCTTTAAGTCCTTCTTTATTTTTTTTAAACTTCTTAATGTAATCATCTATAAACCCTATAGTTCCCATCCATAATGTGGTTACTATGAGAAGAATGATATAAATGTTCTCCAATTTTGCCAATAACAGTACAGGAATAAGCGTAGCCAAAATGATAATTACACCACCCATAGTAGGGGTTCCTGCTTTTTCTTTCTGCCCTTCAAGCCCTAAATCTCTAATCGTTTCTCCTACTTGTTGTCTTTGTAAAAAACGGATAATTCTTTTACCATAAATTGTAGAAATTAACAGCGACAAAATCATTGCCATTGCAGCTCTAAAGGTTAAAAACCCAAAAAGAGTAGCCCCTGGAAGTTGAAACTGTTGTTCTAAATATTCAAATAGGTAGTATAACATCTTATTATTTTTGAGATTCTTTGCTTAAGCTTAGAATGACATTTACTTCTGTAATTGTTTTAAAAGTTCTTTTACTATTTTAAGGTCATCAAAATCAAATCGCTCACCATTAATTTCTTGATAGGTTTCATGGCCTTTGCCAGCAATTAATATGATATCGTTGGGTTGCGCCATTTGGCATGCTGCTTTTATGGCTTGCTTTCTGTCCGCAATGGTTAATGCCTTCTTGAAATTTTGTGGCTCTACTCCAGATTCAATTTCTTTTAAAATCTGATCAGGGTTTTCGGTTCTGGGATTATCATTTGTAAAAATGACTTTGGTACTTAAGGCCGTGGCGATATGTCCCATTTTTGGTCGTTTGGTTTTATCTCTGTCTCCACCGCAACCCACAACTGTTATTAACTCTTCGTTTTTAGTTCGAATGCTATTAATAGTTTCTAATACATTTTTTAAAGCATCAGGAGTATGAGCATAATCAACAATGGCGGTAATTTTATCACTTGATACCACGTACTGAAATCTTCCACTCACACTTTCCAAATCGCTTATTAAGCGTAGTATTTCAACTCGTTCTAACCCCAACAATTCAGCAGTAGCGTAAATAGCTAAAACATTGTAGGCATTAAAATTTCCAATAAGTCTTGTCCAAACTTCACTATCATTAACTTTTAGTAATAAGCCTCCAAATTGATTTTCTAAAATTTGAGTTTTGTAGTCTGCATATTGCTTTAAAGCATAGGTGTATTTTTTAGCTCTTGTATTCTGCAACATCACTAAACCGTTCTTATCATCGACATTTGATAGTGCAAATGCATTACTAGGAAGCTCATCAAAAAACTTCTTTTTAACATCGCGATATTCAGCAAATGTGCTGTGATAATCTAAATGATCATGTGTAAGATTTGTAAAGATTCCACCTTCAAAATGCAAACCTTCGGTTCTATATTGATGAATACCATGAGAACTCACTTCCATAAAGCAAAACTCAACACCTTCATCATTCATTTCTCTTAAATACTTATTTATGGTTAAAGAATCTGGAGTAGTATGAGTTGCCTTATACTCAGTTTCATCTACCATAATTTTCACAGTTGATAGCAACCCAACTTTATATCCTGCTTTTTTAAATAATTGATACAGCAAGCTTGTTACTGTAGTTTTTCCATTTGTCCCTGTAACACCAACTAGCCTTAAATTCTCTGAAGGGTTTTCATAGTAATTTGATGCCATTACCGCTAATGCTTTACTAGTATTATCAA
Source organism: Algibacter luteus (assembly GCF_030344935.1). Classification (NCBI taxonomy): domain Bacteria; kingdom Pseudomonadati; phylum Bacteroidota; class Flavobacteriia; order Flavobacteriales; family Flavobacteriaceae; genus Algibacter; species Algibacter luteus. The sequence goes on from NZ_CP128313.1 coordinate 3,193,034, forward strand.
CTTCTATATAGGTAATACCATCTACCAATTTTTCTGGAATCGCTTCACAAACCACACTAGTGGCACCATTTTTTATTGCTTTATCAATATACTCATGACCATCTGTGATTGAACCTCGAATTGCCACAAACAAACTGCCCTTTATTATTTTTCTAGAGTTGAATTCTATAGTAGACAACTCGACACTAGTCGAACCAACGACAGCGTTTAAAGTAACCTTATATAATATGTCTTTTAAAACTTTCATGAGGCTTTTAAGACTATAGTTTGATTGTTTTTTAATTTTGTGTTCTTATTGATTGATTGCGCCTTAACAACACCGCTACCTTCTAATTTTACAGCAACATTTACTTGCATATTTTCTAACAATGCTAAGGCATCCATTGCTGGCATGCCAACAACATTTGGCATAATTGTTTTATAAGTTTGCGCTGTTTTATAATAGCTTTCATAATCTTCTTCAACTGAACCAATTTGAACTTCTAAAGATTCTATCTCATCAATTAATGGTGTATCTGTGTAGATTTTTTGCGCGACTCTTTTAAACACAGGACCAGAAACATCGGCACCATAATACCCAACGCTCTTATCAGGCTCATGAATAACTACAATGCAAGAATATTTTGGGTTTTCAGCAGGGAAATATCCAGCAAAAGACGAGATGTAGTTGAGCTTTTCCTTATCTCTATAATTTTTTTGACAAGTACCTGTTTTTCCTGCCATTGAAAAGTTTTCAGAATACAACCTGTGGCCTGTTCCATGTTTCTTTTCAACAACATTTTTGAGCAATGTTTGCAATTTAGCGATGGTTTCTTTAGAGCATATTTGTTTGTTGATTACCTCTTTATTAAAAGGCTCAATAACTTTATCAAACTCTTTAACCTCTTTTAAAAACCTAGGTTTAACCATAACTCCATCATTCGCAATGGCATTATAAAACGTAAGGGTTTGTAATGGGGTAAACTGAACGCCATAACCATAAGCCATCCACTGTAAAGCAATACCGCTCCAACGCCCATTTTTTACCCTAGGATCTGGAATTATAGGTTCTGGCTCACCAATTAAAGGGAGATTCAAGTTGTCTTGAAGATTCATTTCATACAATCTATCAACAAACTTTTCTGGCTGTTTTCTGTAGGCTTTATCTATTACTTTGACAATACCAGTGTTTGATGACACCTCAAAAGCTTTGGCAACACTAATTTTTCCGTAGCCACCATGTTTAGAATCTCGAACTGATTTTCCATAATATTTTACAATGCCTTTCTCTGTATCCACTACATCACTGGTATCAGCAAGTTTGTCTTCAAAAACTGCGGCAAGCGCCATAAGTTTAAATGTAGAACCTGACTCATGACTTTCACCTACAGCGTAATTTAAACGCTCATAATAATGTCCGTTTTTATTTCTTCCAAGGTTTGAAATGGCACGAATTTCGCCCGTTTTAGTTTCCATTACTACAACACAGCCATGGTCTGCTTTGTATTTTTCTAATTGTTCCAGCAATGAGTGATGCGCTATATCTTGAATGTTAACATCAATGGTTGTATAAACATCATACCCATCTTTTGGCTCAATTTCATTGGCATCACTTAAAGGTTTCCACTGCCCTTTCCCTATTTGTTGTTTTTTACGTTGCCCGTCGACACCTCGTAAATATTTCACTCCAAAAGCACCGTCAATTCCAGGTCTAGTCACATTTCCATTATCATCAATTCGCTCGTAACCAATTGTTCTTTGAGCGATACCACCCATAGGATGTTCGCGCTTCGTAGTTTGCTCTACTATTAAACCACCCTTAAAAGCACCGAGGTTTAATAATGGAAAATTTCTTAATCGGATATAATCTGAATACCCAATATTTCTAGCCAATAAAAAATATCTGTTTTTATTTGCACGTGCCCGTCTCACATCCTTTTCTATTTGATTAGAGGATTTACCTGTAAATTTTGAAAGAGAATCGCAAAGCGTCTTGATGTGTTTTTCGAAAGTTTTTGATGAAGGGGTAAGTGCATCTAAACGAATATCGTATTTAGGGATTGACGTGGCTAATAAATTGCCGTTAACCGAATACACATTTCCTCTGTTGGCAGGAATAATAACATTTTTTACAACACGCTCTGTGGCTTTAGCTCTATAAACATCTCCTTGAAGAAACTGGATACTTAATAATTTAAACACCACAGCAAGACCGAAGATGAACATACATCCAGCTATAAAATACAAACGGTTTAATATGTTTCTCTCGTTTACTGCCAAGGGTGCGTTATCAATTTTGCTTTTTAACTTTTATTTTTTTTGGCGGAATTACGGAGGGCGCCAACCCTTTTTCTTTCATTACAGCTATAACATGCGACTCCATTTTAAGTCTCATAAGTTTTGAACGCCCATCAACAAAAGCCGATCGCATTTCTTTAACTTCATTTTTTAACCTGGCTATTTCGTAAACTTTCTTATCTGCACTATGCGAGCTAGCAATCATGATTATTGCAAGACCTGAAATAAATATTATGAAACGCCAGTTTCTAAATGAATCATCACTAACTAAAAAAGTCCCTTTTAATATGTTATAGATATTCTTCTTCATTTATAATTTCTCAGCAATTCTCAGTTTCGCACTTCTTGCCCTGTTATTCATTTTTATTTCTTCTGCCGTTGGTACAATTAACCCATTTACTTTTTTAAGTGGCACTTCAAAATTGCCATACATATCGCGCTCTGGCTCACCACTAAACATACCGTTTCTTATAAATCGTTTCACCAATCGATCTTCAAGAGAATGATAGGATATCAAACTTAAACGACCTCCTGGTTTCAACACTTCTGGAGTTTGCATCAAAAACTCCTTTAAAACCTCAATTTCTTGATTGACCTCTATTCTAATAGCTTGATAAATCTGGGCCAACACTTTATTTTCAAAACGCGGTGGCAAAAACTTTTTAAGCACTGCTTTTAATTGTTCGCTTGTTACAATTGGCTCCTTTGCTCTACTCTCAACAATTAATTTTGCCATGGCAGGAGCTGCACGCAACTCACCGTACTGCAATAACACTTGCTTTATTTGTTCTTCATCATATTCATTAACCACATGAAATGCAGAAAGCTCGCTAGCCTGATTCATTCGCATATCCAAATCTGCTTCAAAACGTGTTGAAAAACCTCGTTCTGCCACGTCAAATTGATGAGATGACACTCCAAAATCGGCCAAAATTCCATCAACCTGCCTCACACCATGAAATCTTAAAAACCGTTTTAGAAATCTAAAATTTTCATGAATTAGCGTAAACCTATCATCATCAATTGTATTTTTAAGAGCGTCTGAATCTTGATCAAAAGCAAATAGCTTTCCTTTATCACCAAGTCGTTTTAATATTTCTTTACTATGTCCACCACCACCGAAAGTGACATCTACATAAATGCCATCTGGACTTATATTCAGCCCATCAACAGTTTCTTTTAAGAGCACAGGATTATGATATTCCATGGTCGTCATCATCTTGTCCCATTACCTCTTCAGCCAAATCAGCAAAATCTAATGCTGCATCATCAATAGCTTGTTCGTATAAATCTTTATCCCAAATTTCAATAATGTTAATAGCCGAAGCCACTACAATATTTTTTGAAATATTAGCAAACACTGTTAAATCTTTTGGAATCAATAACCTGCCATTCACATCAACATCAACCATTTTTGCACCAGCAGTAAACCTTCTTATGAAATCGTTATTCTTCTTTTTAAACTTATTAAGCCTATTCATCTTTTGCATCAACACCTGCCATTCACCCATCGGGTATAGCTCTAAACATTTTTGAAACACCGAACGACGCAGCACAAAACCATCCTGCAAAACAGCAGAAAGTTGCTTTTTGATAGACGCAGGCATCATTAATCTGCCTTTAGCATCCACTTTGCAATCGTATGTTCCTGTAATTAAATCCAAAGAAGGTTTGTTGACTTTTAAACGATTAAGTGTCAAATATATTGAAAAATATCCCACATTATACCACTTAATACCACTTTGTTAATAAATTTTTGATGAAAGTTGTTTTTTATCCGATTTATAAATCCAAAACCACATGATGAGACTACTTGAATATTTTATATGTATTACTACTTTTCCGTCTTTACATAGTTGATATTTTAATTTTGAAATGATCATCATTCACTTTTTTTCTCGAAAACAATTATTATGGTGGAATTATGAATGAAATACCTATATTTGTTTTTAACGAATGAATGACTAACCGATTAATGACGCATCGTTTAAAAAAAGAACAAAACTATAGCTATATAGAAGCAGGTGAAGGGACACCAATCATTGTATTACATGGCCTTATGGGAGGTTTAAGTAATTTTGATGCAGTTACTCAATATTTTAGTAATAAGGGTTATAAAGTAATTATACCCGAACTACCACTTTACACACTGTCTTTATTAAAAACAAACGTGAAGCATTTTGCAAAATATTTGCACGACTTTATTGAGTTTAAAGGCTATAAAGAAGTGATTCTATTAGGGAATTCTTTAGGAGGGCACATTGGTTTGTACCACACCAAACTATTTCCAGAAAGCGTTAAAGCACTTATCATTACTGGCAGTTCTGGATTGTATGAAAACGCTATGGGTGGAGGTTACACCAAACGCAGCGATTATGAAGTCATTAAGAAGAAGGCGCAAGATGTTTTTTACGATCCTGCTATAGCCACAAAAGAAATAGTTGATGAAGTTTATGAAACTGTAAACGACCGAAATAAGCTTATAAAAACATTAGCCATTGCAAAAAGTGCCATTAGGCATAATATGTCTAAAGACTTACCAACAATCAAAACACCAACATGCATTATCTGGGGTAAAAATGATACAGTAACACCACCTGAAGTTGCGGTAGAATTTAATGAACTTTTACCGGATTCGGAATTGTTTTGGATTGATAAATGTGGGCACGCTGCTATGATGGAACACCCTAAAGAGTTTAATGAAATTTTAGACTCTTGGTTACAAAAAAGAAAATTTCATTAGAGTTTTCCAATCAAGTTATTCCAAATCCGAAACTCAAAACGTATATGCACATTAAATCTGCCGAATTTGTTATGAGCAACTCTGATGTTGCAAAATGCCCTAAAAGCAGACTACCCGAATACGCTTTTATAGGACGAAGCAATGTTGGAAAATCTTCTTTGATTAACATGCTTACCAGCCGAAAAAGTTTAGCTAAAACATCTGGCAGACCTGGTAAAACTCAGCTTATCAATCATTTTTTAATTAATAAAAATTGGCACTTGGTAGATTTACCTGGGTATGGTTATGCACGTGTATCTAAAAGTTCTAAAAAAGTATTTCAAAAATTTATTACCGAGTATTTTTCTCTCCGCGAACAGCTTGTAACGGCATTTGTTCTAGTGGATATAAGACACACACCTCAACCCATAGATTTAGAATTTATGCAGTGGCTCGGGGAAAATGGCATTCCTTTTTCTATCATTTTTACAAAAGCTGACAAATTGAAACCCAATGCTATTATAAGACATGTTGAAGATTACAAATCTGTACTTTTAGAAACTTGGGAAGACATGCCAAATTACTTTATCACCTCCTCTTCTAAAGATATTGGGAAAGATGATGTTTTAAATTATATTGATTCGTTGAATGAAAACATGCAAATAGATTCTAATTAATTTTATGATCTAAACTCAATTAAAATTGAGCTTCTCTTCTACCTTAGCTTTTCACATCAAAAGCATCTCTTAACGCATTCCCAATGAGCATAAATGCCATAACCAAACTCATGATACAAAGTCCTGGTATAACGGCTAAATAAGGTTTACCAAGTATAATATAATTATAATGATCTTTTATCATAGCACCCCAACTAGCCATTGGTGGTTGGGCACCAATACCTAAAAAACTGAGTCCGCTTTCTATTAAAATAGCAGCGGCAAAATTAGCCGCTGAAATAACAATTACTGGCGCCATTATATTAGGTAAAATATGCTTCGTTATAATTCTAAAATCATTATATCCCAACGCTCTTGCGGCCGTTACATATTGCATTTCTTTGGTGCTTATAATTTGCCCACGAACCACTCTTGCGACCTCCACCCACATTGTTAAACCAACAGCAATAAAAACTTGCCAAAAGCCTTTACCTAAAGCTAGCGTTATAGCAATTACCAATAAAAGCGTAGGTATAGACCATGTAACATTGATAATCCACATGATTAAGGCATCTATTTTTCCACCAAAATAACCCGCAATACTTCCCAAGGTTACACCAATAATTAGGGAAATGAGAACCGCGACAAATCCTATAAAAAAGGAAATTCTTGCGCCTACTAATACACGGCTTAATAAATCTCTACCATATTTATCTGTTCCGAAAAGAAAAGTCTTATGCTCTATATATTCTTTAGGGGAGTTATTGGCAAAAATATTTAGTTTAAGCTCTTTTTCAGCACCTTGCAATCCATCAGAGGCAAATTCTTTATAAACTAATTCATCTTCTGTGATAGTATATTCTGAAATAGGAACTTCCGTATTTGTATTTTTCTTTCCAAAAAAAACCCTATCAATTAGGCTTTGATTCATTGTGATTTTTGATGGAATGGTAAGCATTTGAACCTTAAAACCGGGTTGCTTTGAATGAATTGCTAAATGCATTTGGTTGGCATATTGCGAATTGTCTGGAGCGAACACATATGCAAAAATTGAAATCAACCCCACCGACGCAATGAAGTAAAAACTTAAAACGCCCCAAAAGTTTTTTTTAAACTTTTGGAGCGCTAATTGTTTTAGTGAGTTTGTTTTTTGACTCATAAACTAAATTATTTCTGTACCGTGGATGCTACTTTTTTAATTGGATAAGCGGTTTTTAAATCTTCTAAAACGTTTAAAGCTTCTTCTACATAAACATCTTTACTTAAACTTTCATGCCAGCGCTTGCGTTTTTCTTTTAAATCTGTAGTATCCTGAGCAATGAGTTGCTTTTCAAATCTAGTAGAATCAAAAGTTAAATCAGAATTATAATTTGTAATAGCATCGTACTTTTTAGATTCAAGTTCATTTGCTTCAACTTGCGCTTTATATGTTTGATAATTTAATGAGAAAACCGTCTCATCAATTTTACTTTTTACCCATTTGGCGTTTTCTTCAATAAGCTTTAATTGTTCATTATTACTCATACGTTGCTTACTTTTAGTAATTGTAGCATCATAATCAAAGTAGTATTCCCATGGTGTGTAATCCGCAGCATCTATTTCATCATAAGGCAATGGATTTTCTTTGTCTTTTTCACCTACATCAATAAAACTAAATCTACCTGGAACTGTAATATCGCTTTTAACGCCCTCCAATTGAACCGATCCTCCATTAATTCTGTAATACTTCTGTCTTGTAAGGGCTAAAGCTCCTAAATCGCCGCTAGTATTTGTTCTAATCATGTTATTTAAATTAATAACATTTTGCACTGTACCTTTTCCATATGTTTGCTTACTTCCTATAATGATTGCACGCTTATAATCTTGCATTGCCGCAGCCAAAATTTCGGATGCCGAAGCTGAAATTTCGTTAACTAAAATTACTAACGGACCATCCCAAACAATAGATTTATCTCTGTCCTTTAAAACTTCTTTTGGCTCGTTTGTAGAACGCACCTGTACGATAGGGCCATCTTTAATAAATAAACCAGCCATATCTACAACTGTTGGCAAAGAACCTCCACCATTATTGCGTAAATCGAGCACCAATCCTTCCATGCCTTCTTCTTTTAATCGCTCAATTTCATGCTTTACATCTTTAGCGGCATTAATATTTTTGTAGTCTTCAAAATCAACATAAAAAGCTGGCAAATCTATAATTCCAAACTTTTTACCATCCTTTTCAACTATTGATGATTTCGCATAAGTATCAAATACCTCCACAACATCTCTGGTTATGGTTACATCTTTAATAGTGCCATCAACTTTCTTTACGGTTAGTGTTACTTTTGTCCCTTTAGGGCCTTTTATATATTTAATCGCATCATTTATTCGCATTCCAACAATGTCTACTGGAAACTGTTCATCTTCTTGTTTTACTTTTAAAATCACATCTTCAACTTCAAGCTCTTTATTTCTCCACGCTGGACCACCTGATATTAATTCTACAATTTTTATATAATCCATTCGCTTCTGAAGTCTTGCACCAATGCCTTCTAATTTACCCGACATACGCTGATCGAAATCTTCTTTACCTTTTGGGGCTAGATAGTAAGTATGAGGATCAAACTCTTCAACAATTGTATTTACATATAAAGCGAACCAATCTTCACGTTTTTGATCGTCAATATAATCTTCAAAATAAATGTTTATAGATCTTAACGTAGCCTCTCTTGCCTCTTTCTCGATTTGCTCGATTGATTTCATAATGTAAGAAGGGTCCTTTTCTTTAAGCCTTTTTTCTTCGTCTAAAATATCATCATAATTAGAAAGTGTAGAAAACTTTAATTGTTTTCTCCATCGATCCTTCATCTCTTTTTTATTTTTTACAAAATCAGTGTTTTCGTAATTAGTATCAAAACTCTCATCAATACTGTAATCAAAGGGCTGAGACAAAATCTCTTTATATATCTCTTTTGATTCTTCAATTCGTTTTAGGAAACGATCATGAACTACATTAAAAAAGGTAATGTCTGTAACTTTTAATTGATCATCAATAATGTGCTTAAATTTTGCAAAATCTTCGTAATCAGACTTATAAAAATATCGTTTTACAGGGTCCATCACCTCAACGAAATCCTCAAATAATTCCTCTGAAAAAGCGTCATCTATAGCGATAGGGTCAAAATGACCTTGTTCAATTACAAACGTAATTATTTGAATTAACAATTTATCTTTATCTGGATTACTGAATTTTTTTGATGTGAAGCTACACGACGCAAAAGCTAGCAAAAGCAACAGCGATAGCACTTTATAATTCCTTTTCATAATATTTTTCATGTTTAAATCTTTTTTGCTTCTAGTAAGCACAGCATAATTTTCACTAAAATAAAGAAAAAACCATGCCATTTATGGGAATCGTTATTAATTTTTTGTTAAACCAAAGAATTTAACCATTTACTAACGAAATTACGTATTTTAGCGATGATTTTTAACAAAAATATGAGCAAAAAGCCACTTATACTTGTAACGAATGATGACGGTATTAATGCCCCAGGAATCAGGACGTTAATTACTGTAATGAAGACTATTGGTGATGTTGTAGTTGTTGCTCCAGATTCCCCTCAAAGTGGTATGGGGCACGCCATTACTTTAAATGCCACATTGTATGCCACAGAAGTAAATATTGACAACGGACCTCAAAAAGAATTTAGTTGTTCAGGAACTCCTGCCGATTGTGTTAAATTGGCAATTCGAGAAATTCTAGGCAGAACACCAGATCTTTGTGTTTCTGGAATAAATCACGGTTCGAATGCATCGATAAATGTGATATATTCGGGCACTATGAGTGCTGCTATTGAAGCTGGAATTGAAGGCATACCTGCCATAGGTTTTTCGTTATTAGATTACAGTTGGGATGCTAACTTTGAAGCCTCTAAGTCTTTTGTAAAAAAAATAACAGAACAAGTTTTGGAGCATGGATTACCTAACGGTGTTGTTTTAAATGTTAATATTCCAAACATCGAAGAAAAGGAAATTAAAGGAATTAAAGTATGTAGACAAGCCAGAGCAAATTGGGTTGAAGAATTTGATAAACGCAAAACCCCTCAAGGAAAAGATTACTACTGGCTTACCGGGAAGTTTGTAAATTTAGATGGTGGTGAAGATACTGATGAATGGGCACTTGAAAACGGTTATATCTCTTTAGTTCCTGCACAATTTGATTTAACCGCACATTATTTTTTAAAGGATTTAAATAACTGGAATTTATAAAAACAGAAATATATAATTAATGAAGAAAGATATTTTTATTGGTATGTTAGTAGGGCTTATTGCTAATGCTATAGGTTTATTTATTGCATCTAATTTATTGGGAAAGGGCGATGATTTCACGGACGTAATTAAAGCCGCCGCTCAAGAGGGATTTTTAGGGAAACTCATTAGTCTTGGAGCTATCTTAAACTTAATCGCGTTCTTTATTTTTATTAAAAAAAAGCAAGATTATAGAGCAAGAGGTGTGCTGTTAATAACTGTATTTATTGCTGTTTTTACCTTTGTTTTTAAACTCTTTTAATTTCTTTTCCCTCGAGCGCAGACGAGAGGATATTACTTAAAAATTGAATAGAAAGGTTGGACTGCGCATAACCTGTTCACTGGAATATGAAATATTACATTATTGCTGGAGAAGCATCAGGTGATTTACATGGATCCAATCTTATATCCGCATTAAAAAAACTAGATACTAATGCAGATATTCGATTTTGGGGTGGCGACCTTATGGAGCAAGCTGGCGGAACCTTAGTAAAACACTATAAAGAACGAGCATTTATGGGTTTTGCTGAAGTTTTAATGAACCTCAACAAGATTTTTAAAGATATTTCATTTTGTAAATCTGATATTGAAAATTTTAATCCTGATGTTATCGTTTTTATTGACAATTCAGGTTTTAATTTACGTATAGCGAAATGGGCAAAACAAAAAGGCTTTAGAACCAATTATTACATTTCACCTCAAGTTTGGGCTTCAAGGGCGAGCAGAGTAAAAGCCATAAAGCGAGATATTGATGCCATGTTTGTTATACTTCCTTTTGTTAAACCTTTCTATAAAAAACATGGGTATGAAGTTACCTTTGTGGGGCATCCTTTAATTGATGCTATCGCAAATAGAAATCAGGTAAATGAACTTAATTTTAGAAAAGACAATAATCTTGGAGACAAACCTATTATTGCCTTACTACCTGGTAGTAGAAAGCAAGAAATAACAAAAATGCTCTCAGTTATGCTGAGCTTAATAGATGATTATCCAGACTATCAATTTGTTATTGCAGGCGCACCGAGTCAAGATTTCAGTTTTTACCAACAATTTATAAAATCGACCAATGTAAAATTCATCGAAAATAAAACTTATGATTTATTGAGTATCTCTTATGCAGCTTTAGTTACATCGGGAACTGCAACCCTTGAAACTGCTCTCTTTAAAGTGCCTCAAGTAGTCTGTTATAAAGGAAGTACAATCTCGTACCAAATCGCTTACCGGATAATAACCCTTAAGTTTATTTCGTTAGTAAATTTAATAATGGACAAAGAAGTAGTTACAGAACTGATACAAAATGAATTCAATAAAAAACGATTGAAGGAAGAACTAGACCATATATTGGATTCTGAATATCGTAAACAACTATTTTTAGCCTATTACGAATTAGAAAAGACTTTGGGCGGAAAAGGCGCCAGCGAAAAAACAGCTCGTTTAATATACGAAGCTATAAAAACTTAATAATGAGATGAGAATAGTCGTAATATGTCTTCTTCTAATTTTAAGTTTTGGCAGTTGTAAATCTTCTAAACGTGCTAAAGACAGAAAAACTTCAAGCACAAAAATAATCACGAAAAAGAGCAAAACAGAACGTAACCAACCTGTTGTTACTAGTTCAGTTGAAAATAGGACTAAAGCGGACGATATTATTGAATATGCTAAACAGTTTGAAGGTACACGTTATAAATGGGGAGGCACAACTAAATCTGGGATGGATTGCTCTGGTTTGATATATGAATCTTTCAAATCTAATAATATTATCCTACCAAGGATGTCTCGAGACATGGCAAAAAGAGGTGGAAAAATTTCTTTAAAAGATGTTTCTGCTGGTGATTTATTATTTTTTAAAACAGGTAAGAATCGAAGAAATTCAATCAATCATGTCGGCCTTATAATTGCCATAAAAAATAACGATATCGAATTTATTCATGCTACTACAAGCCAAGGTGTAACCATATCTAGACTCAATGAAAATTATTGGCTTAACGCTTTTCATGAAGCTAGACGTATCTTATAAGATTATTTTATATCTTTCAAGGGTATGAGGTTACTCAATTTCGCCATAATTAAACTAACTTTTTGCCTCATTATAGGCATCATTATTGGCTATTTAATTGATATTTCGCTGCAACTTTCAATTGCACTAACAGCTATTTTATTGATACTTCTAGCTGTTATTTATATTATAACTCACAAACAATTTACACAATCTATCTGGTTTGGATTAATTACTTTTTTTGTAACCATATCCATCGGTGTATTAACTACTAATTTCCATAACCAGAAAAACTTTTCGAATCATTACACTCATGTTATTGCTGCTGAAAACAACCTTTTAAAAACCATTACATTTAGAGTTCGTGAGGTTTTAAAACCAGGTAACTTTTATGATAAATATGTTATTGACATATTAGAAATAGAAGGTAAACAAACAACTGGCAAAACGCTTCTAAACATACAGAAAGACAGCTTGCAAAATCCTTTAAAAGTTGATGATGTTTTTATTAGTAAAGCCGAATTCAAAAATTTAATCCATCCTTTAAACCCACACCAATTTGATTATAAAAATTATTTAAAGAAAAAATACATCTATCATCAACTCTTTATTAATGAAGATGTCTTATTCCCAGTTGAATCTAATACCAAAACACTCCTAGGAATAGCAGATGATATTCGGCAGCATGTAAACGATAAGCTAAAACTCTATCATTTTAATCCAGACGAACTTGCCATTATTAATGCACTTTTAATGGGGCAACGCCAAGATATTAGCGACGAAGTTTACACCAGCTACACCAATGCTGGAGCCATACATATATTAGCTGTTTCAGGATTGCATGTGGGTATTATACTAATCATTCTTGGGTTCATTTTAAAACCAATAGAACGACTTAAACATGGAAAACTTATAAAAACTATTTTACTGTTAAGTATTTTATGGAGTTTTGCCTTGCTTGCAGGTCTTTCTGCTTCGGTTACTCGAGCCGTAACTATGTTTAGTATTGTTGCCATCGCAATTAACTTGAAACGACCAACTAACATATTTAACACGCTTGCCATAAGCATATTTGTGATCTTGCTTTTTAAACCACTATTTATTTTTGATGTTGGATTTCAATTGAGTTATCTCGCCGTATTTGCAATAGTAACCATTGACCCATTGCTTTATCGTATATGGAAACCCAAATACTGGCTCACAAATGTATTCTGGCATACATTCACCATAACCATTTCAGCTCAATTTGGTATTATTCCTGTTAGTTTATATTACTTTCATCAGTTTCCAAGTTTATTTTTTATTTCGAATTTAGTAATCATTCCAGGTTTAGGAATTATTCTAGGTTTTGGCATACTAGTCATTTTGTTAGCTGTTTTAAACATGCTTCCACAATTTTTAGCAGATGTGTTCGGACATGTTATTTATTTAATGAATAGTTTTGTTGGTTGGGTATCTAAACAAGAAGCATTCTTATTTAAAGACATTTCTTTTAGCCTACTTAATGTGCTTGTTTCTTATTTAGTCATTATCACTTTTATTCGACTGCTTTTCAAAAAAAATTATTTAAACTTAAAGCTGTTTTTAAGTGCAATACTTATTGCTCAAGGGGCATTATTCTATAATACTTTCAATAAACATTCAAATGAATTTATTGTGTTTCACAAAAGCAGAAATAGTTTATTAGGGAACCTCTCAAATAACAAAATAGTTATTGCAAACGATTTTGATAGCATAACTCGTGCTCATAATAAAATTATAAAAGATTACACTGTTGGCAATCATATAAAAACAGTTTTAGAAGATAGCATCAAACCAATTTACCAGCTAAATAAGAAGCATCTTTTAATTATTGATAGTTTAGGAGTTTACAATATAAAGTCTATAAATCCAGAATATGTATTACTTAGGCAATCGCCAAAAATTAACTTAAATAGATTGATTGATTCGTTAAAACCAAAACAAATTATTGCCGATGGAAGTAACTATAAATCTTATATAGACCATTGGGAAAATATATGTAATAAAAGAAAGCTCCCTTTTCACCATACAAGTAAAAAAGGAGCTTTTATTATAAATTATTAAAACCTCTAGATTGTTTTATTAACGATGTTATTTGCAACCTCGAGCCATTTACCGGCTCCTCCTCTTACATAACCTGTTTTACCAAGATTATTCAAATTCATTTTGCCATCAGGCATTTTTTCTGGTTGCACGAAATAGACTGAAGGATACCCTCTTACTTTAAACATTGCTTGTAATTGACGATTTTGCCCTTTCAGTTTAGGGTCTTGAGGTGTTCGTCTTGGAAAATCTAATTCTACTAACACCAAATCGTCAGACCATTTTTCAAAGTCAGGAGTTTTAAACACTTCATTTTGTAATTTAATACACCAACCACACCAATCTGAGCCTGTAAAAAACAGCATTACTTTTTTATCTTCATTCAGAGCTAATTCTAGTGCTTCATTAAAATCGGTATGCCATGTTATCCTTTTCTGAGCGAAAGTTTGAACAGACATGAATCCAATTAAAATCAAAATAAATATAATTTTTTTCATTTTTATTGTTTTAGGTTACCCTTTAAATTCGTTTTGAAATGCCTTATAATAAGCATTAAATTTTTCTTGGGTATCTAGAGTTTTATGATCATCTCGTTTAAACATTTTCAAATAAAGCTCTATTTGCTGCGGCGTTTTATAACCTTTTAAAGGGAAAATTAAATTTGAATTTTCATCTAAAAAAACAATGGTAGGGAATACTTGAATTTGAAAATAACGCGATAATTCGTGAGGCGAATTTCTTCTATTTGCTAAATCTGGATTGTAATTAGGATTTGAGAATTCTTGTCCATTAAAATTCACAACCTCGTTACCTTCTGCATTAAACTTTACAGCGTAATAATGTTTATTCACATAATCGGCAACATCTTGATTTTGAAACGTGTTTCTATCAAGCATTTTACAAGGTCCGCACCAATTGGTGTAAGCATCAATCATAATTTTTTTAGGATTCTTTTTCTGAAGTTTAACAGCTTCTTCTAAAGATACCCAATTTATCTTTTGAGCTATGGCGTTAAAACTTACGAAGGCCGTAGCTAGGAGTAAAAATATAATCTTCTTCATGACTAACTCTGTTGCAAAAGTTGTTCCGAACTTACAAAAAATGCTCCTAATTAGGAGCATTTTGATAGTTATTTAACTATTTATTCGATTAACGAACACCATGCATTAATTTTTTTAATATCGGATTTAATAACATGGAAATCACACCTACACCAGCGGGAACCAACGTAAATATTAAGAAAAATGTACTTAATGAGTATTGTTCAGTTATTTTGTCAATCATTCCGCCCATGGTGCCTGCCGCCTTCTGACCAATGGCAATGGCTAAATACCAAATACCAAACATAAATCCAATCATTCTACCTGGAACCAATTTACTGAGATAAGATAACCCTACAGGAGAAATACACAATTCACCCATGGTATGGAATAAATAGGCCAATATTAAGAAAATCATACTTACAGAAGCTGTTTTTGCTCCTTGTGGTATTCCTAGCGTTCCAAAAACTAATATCCCAAATCCTAAACCTAATAGAATTAATCCAATACCATATTTCATTGCTACACTGGGGTTATATTTACTTTCCCACCATTTTGAAAATAGAGGCGCTAATGTAATAATGAAGAATGAATTTAAGATACCGAACCAAGAAGCACCAACCTCTGTAGTTTCTTTACTAAACTCATTATTAATTTTATAATAAACAACATACCATAAAAAGACAAATGTTGCTCCAAGCACGATATTTGAATATGGTATTTTTGAGTATGTTTTTTTAAATAATAAATACAATACCCAAGTTATTATTGCCAACGGAACTATAGTCAGAACAGTATCAATAATTTTAAATATTAAAGCTGAATTTCCTGTTAATGCTCTGGCCGTATAATCTCTAGCAAAAAGCGTCATAGAACCTAATGACTGCTCAAAAGCTCCAAAAAAGAATACTGTGAAAATCCCAAAAATTGAAACTGCGATAATCTTGTCTCTTATTACAGCATTATACCTAGACATTCTTGAAATAATTAGATACAAGAACAAGACCAAAGCTATTAAAATTGTGGCGCTTGAACCATCTAAATTACCTAAGCTAAATGGTAATAAATTGATGTTTCCTATTTTTGATATCGGATCATTAAACAGATACAAGAGTCCTCCAATTGCAGATAAAACAATTAATAATTTATCAATAGATGTAAACGGATTTAGTTTTTCATCTTCTTGCTTCTCTATGCTCACAGAAGGTGATTCTTCATTTATATTTTGTGGTAATTCAACTTCATAAACTTTTGAAGGTCTTTCACCAATTTGTCCAAACAAATCTTTAGCTAACCAAAATTGTACTAATCCACCAAGCATGAATATCCCCGCTAACCCAAATCCATAACTCCAACCAATATTTTCAGCCAAATAACCGCAAAGCATCATGCCAAAAAACGCACCTGCGTTAACACCCATATAATAAATGGTATAAGCGCCATCCTTCTTTGATTCTTTGCCTTTGTACATTTCAGAAATCATAGACGTCATGTTTGGCTTAAAAAACCCAGTACCAATAACTAACAACGCCAAACCTAGATATAAGGACCACGTGGTTTCGAAAACCATCGCCGCGTGACCTAACATCATGATGAAACACCCTATAATTACAGCCCACTTATAACCCGTAATTTTATCCGCTAACCAACCTCCTACAATTGGTGTTAAGTATAATAACGAAGAATAGGTGCCAATTAAAGCTAAAGCATTTTCTCTTGACCATTCCCACCCCGGATTATCGCTTAAATACGGAGCCGTTAAAAATAGAACTAGCAGAATTTTCATTCCGTAAAATGAAAAACGCTCCCACATTTCAGTAAAAAATATTACAAAAAGACCCGCAGGATGACCAATGACCTTGTCTTTAAAAAGATTTTCAATATCCGTATTCATAAAAGATTAGTTAAATTTATAATGAATAAAACCCTACTAAAATAGGGTTTTAAATTTTAATTATCAGCTAATTCGAAACCTTCGGCTTCTTCATTTTTTAATATCCTTTCGCTTTCTTCAGCACCATGTGTTAATCGTTTTAAAGGTTTTAAAATCATAATAAACAATAAACCTATAATAACGGTGAAGATTACAATGCCTGAGAAAATAGTTAACTCGCCAAACTCTGAGGCCGATTCTCCTACAATTCCTGCCACTTTATTACCCAAACCTGTTGCAGCAAAGTACACCCCCATCATTAACGACGCATATTTAACTGGCGCCAATTTTGTAATAAATGATAATGCAACTGGAGAGATACATAACTCACCAATGGTATGAAATAAATAAGCTAACACCAACCAAATCATACTTGACGTTCCAGATTTATCAAACTCCATTGCAGCGAAAACCATAAATAGAAATCCGAATCCCATAATGATAATACCTAATGCCATTTTAAATAATGACGAAGCTTCTTTACCTTTTAACTTTCGCTTAGCCCAAACGCTTGCAACACCCGTGGCAAAAATAATGATAAACCCTGCATTTAAACTTTGAAACATTACCGTTGGAATTTCCCATCCAAACAACATTCTATTCGTATTGGTTTCTGTGTAAAGATTCATTAAACCTCCTGCTTGTTCAAAAGCACCCCAAAATATAATTACCATTATAAATGACAAAAGAAGTACTAAGAATCGATCTTTAAATATTTGTGTATCTAATTCTTTATAAATCATCATAAGTAATGATGCAATTGCGGTTAAAAACAAAAATAATAATCCGTAACTCCAACCCATGGTGTACCAACCAATTAATGATGCAACCAATAATATTCCAGCAAACATTAATTGTTTTGGTGAGCTAAATAATTTAGAGTATAAATCACCATAAGACACTTCATTTTCATCATTTGTACTTGGAATGAAATTCCCGACCTCAGTTAAATATTTTTGACCTGCAATATAGTTTAGCAATCCAATAACCATTACAACTCCTGCAAGTCCAAATCCTGCATGCCATCCCCATTCTGCAACTACCAATCCTACTGTAAGAGTAGCTAATAACGAGCCTAAATTAATTCCGATATAAAAAATACTAAATCCTTTATCTCGCCTAATATCTCCTTGCTTATACAACCCTCCTACCATGGTAGAAATATTAGGTTTTAACAATCCAACACCAAGTATAACAAGTCCTAATCCCGTGTAAAACGCCCAAATATCGGTAAGCACTAAAACACCATGTCCTAAACATAATATTATAGCACCGTAAAGCACTGCTCGTTTTTGCCCTATGATTTTATCAGCTATCATCCCTCCAGGAATAGACATTACATAAACCAACATGGTATACCAACCATAAAGCGCCAATGCTTCTTGATTGCTCCAACCTAAACCAGGTCCTCTATCATCACCCATAGTTTGAGTGGTCATGTAAAGCACCAAAAGTGCTCGCATTCCATAATATGAGAAACGTTCCCACATTTCTGTTAAGAATAGTATGTATAATCCTATTGGTTGTCCAAATAATTCCTTTTGATGTGGTTTTAAAGCTGACGCAGACATATGTTTATTTTTGGTTAGTTTTTATCCTTTAATTTTATTTTGATTCACTTTCGATTCTTCTTCTTTCTGTATTTTATCTCCAAGCGTTTCGTGTATAAAGTTTGTCATTTTTTTATACAAGTGTAGTCTTGTGTTTCCACCATAAATACCGTGGTTTTTATCTGGATAAATGGCCCAGTCAAACTGCTTATCGGCTTGAATTAAGGCCTCTGCTAAACGCATGGTGTTTTGTAAATGCACATTATCGTCACTAGAACCATGCACTAAAAGAAATTCGCCTTTTAATTTATCAACGTGGTTTATTGGTGAATTTTCATCATAACCACTAGCATTTTCTTGAGGAGTGGTCATGTAACGTTCTGTATAGATTGTGTCGTAAAATCTCCAGCTACTAACTGGTGCGACTGCAATTGCCATATTAAAAACATCGTTACCTTTAAATAAACAGTTACTACTCATAAAACCACCATAACTCCAACCCCAAATACCAATTCTTTCAGCGTCAATATAATCTAACTCGCCTAATTGTTTTGCTGCCGCAATTTGATCTTCAACTTCGTATTTACCTAATTCATTCTGTGTAACCTTTTTAAAATCGGCTCCTTTAAAACCAGTGCCTCTACCATCAATACAAGCAATAACATAGCCTTGTTGTGCTAAATGTTGATACCAATAATCGTTAGCACCGTTCCATCTATTTGCCACTTGCTGAGAACCAGGACCTGAGTATTGATACATTAATAAAGGATATGTTTTAGAAGCATCAAAATCTGCAGGTTTTATCATCCACATATTTAAATCGTTCCCATTAATATGAATGGTACTGAATTCTTTTTTAGATGTTTTATATTCAGAAAGTGTTTGAGCTAATTTATCGTTATCCTTAATGCTTTTGATTAAATTACCCGATACTGAACTATTCAAAGTATACTCAGGTGGTGTTGTAGCACTAGAGAAAGTATTAATAAAAAATGAAAAATCGGCACTAAAGGATGCGCTATTTGTACCATCACTTTTAGTTAGGCGCTTCTTATTTCTTCCGTTAAGGCTTATTGAATAAACATCTCTATTTATCGAGCCATTTTCAACAGATTGATAAAAGATTGTATTATTCTTTTCATCATAACCATAGTAATTGGTTACTTCCCAATTTCCTTTTGTTACCTGATTGATTAAGTTTCCATTTTTATCATAATGATAAATGTGATTGAAACCATCTTTTTCACTCGTCCAAATAAAACTATTGTCCTTTAAAAAAGTTAAGTTATCTGTAACGTCAACATAAGCTTTATCTGTTTCCGCTAACACTAATTTTGAATTGTTAGTTTTTGCATTAATCATCCATAAGTCCAATTCATTTTGGTGCCTATTCATGTATTGTGCACTTAAAACATCGGGGCTATTTGTCCATTTTATTCTAGGAATATAGAAATCCTCATAAGCTTTATCCAACTTAACTTCTTCGGTATTTTTAGAGGTTAAATCGAAAATATGTAATGAAACTAAAGCGTTAGCTTCACCCGCCTTTGGGTATTTAAAAACGTGTTGCGTTTGATAAAGTTCAGTACCATAAACATCCATAGAAAACTCAGGAACCTGAGTTTCATCAAAACGAATAAATGCAATCTTGTTACTATCGGCATTCCAATCGAAAGCGCGTACAAAACTAAATTCTTCCTCATAAACCCAGTCTGTGATACCGTTTATAACTTTATTTTTTTCACCGTCAGTAGTTATTTGAGTAATTGCTCCACTTTCTAGATTTTTGACATAAAGATTATTGTCTTTAGCAAAGGCCACTTTATTACCATCGGGCGAAAATGTAGGTTCTTGAATTTTATCTTCTGATATTAAATCTAAAGATGCATCCTTTACATTATAAATATAGTAATTTCCGAGTGCTGATCGTCGGTAAATAGCTTTTTCATTCGTGGCTAAAATTACTTTTTGTTCGTCATTACTAAACGTATAATCTGTAAAATATGGAATGTCTTCAAGATTTTCAGAACTTACCAAGGTCTTTACCTTTTTCAAAGTTTTGTAATCATAAATATCTATCGAGGTACTTCTACTATCTCTATCAAAATTTAAAACTGAATATTGCTGACCGTTTTGCATCGAATGCAATACATCCATACGTTCAGTTCTAAAAGTGCCATCTTTCCAAATGTCTTCTAAAGTAATTTCTTTTGTTTGTGCCGATAAAAATGTTGTAATGAAAATGCAAACGAAATAGGAGAATTTAATATGTTTCATGTAGTTATAATAATTATTTTTTTAATCTTAAGTTGCACTAATAAACTGACTTTTAACTTGAAAAAATTAATCAATTAGAAGTGTATCATCAAAAAAACTATTTATTTCATAAATTGATGTCAAGTTTACTAAAAATTATGCAAAAAACCCTAATTATTAACACTTAATAATACGGTTTTTAACTAGGTATTCAATATTCATACCAAGAGTAGTATCTTTGCACTGCAAATTTGTAAGACTATGAGTAAAACGATTGCTGGTTTTTCTAAATTATCAAAATCAAAAAAGATTGATTGGATAGTTGATACTTATTTTTCAGATGCTGAAGACGCTAAAGAGATTTTAAAACAATATTGGAATTCTAATATAAAGCTACAAAAATTACACGATGAGTTTATAGAAAATACGATTACAAACTATTATTTACCACTTGGTGTTGCTCCTAATTTTCTAATCAACAACAAACTTTATACTATTCCAATGGCTATAGAAGAAAGTTCAGTTGTTGCTGCTGCAAGTAAAGCAGCTAAATTTTGGTTAGAAAGAGGTGGATTTAAGACAAAAGTCATAGCAACCACTAAAATTGGTCAAGTACATTTTATTTATCAAGGTGATTTTGAAAAATTAAAACAGTTTTTCAATCAAGTAAAATCAAAATTAATTAATGATACTGAAGCCATCACTCGAAATATGAAAAAGCGTGGTGGTGGCATTATTGATATTGAACTGCGGGATAAATCATCAAGCATAAACAACTATTACCAGCTGCATGCATCATTCGAAACTTTAGATGCTATGGGCGCTAATTTTATAAATTCTTGCTTAGAGCAGTTTGCAAAAACTTTTAAACAGGAAGCTTTGCAGTTTGCCTTATTTTCTGAAGAAGAAAAACAGATAGACATTGTAATGAGTATCCTTTCTAATTACGTGCCTGATTGCTTAGTGCGTGCAGAAGTGAGTTGCCCTATTGAAGACTTAAGTGAAAAAGACTCCATTTCTGGTGAAGACTTTGCTAACAAATTTATACAAGCTGTAAATATTGCTGAAATAGAGCCATACAGAGCGGTAACCCATAACAAAGGAGTTATGAATGGTATTGACGCGGTTGTACTGGCTACAGGAAACGATTTCAGGGCTGTTGAAGCAGGTGTACATGCTTACGCTGCGAGAAACGGAAGTTACAGTAGCTTGACTCATGCTAAAATAGAAAACGGCATTTTTACTTTTTGGACCGAATTGCCTTTAGCTTTAGGAACCGTTGGTGGACTTACAGGGCTTCACCCTTTGGTGAAACTAGCTTTAGAATTATTACACAAACCATCTGCTAAGGAATTGATGCAAATTGTTGCCGTAGCGGGTTTAGCTCAAAATTTTGCGGCATTACGTTCATTAACAACAACTGGCATTCAACAGGGTCATATGAAAATGCACTTAATGAATATTCTAAATCAGTTTGAAGCCAATGACGACGAAAAGCTGGCTTTGACTGAACATTTTAAAACCAATCCTGTTACGCATAGTGCGGTAACTGAAGCTTTAACAAAATTAAGAGCGAATAGTGAAAAGTAAAACCTTTTACAGTCATGGCAAGCTCCTACTCTCTGGAGAATATGTCGTTCTTGATGGTGCATTAGCTTTGGCTATTCCAACAAAATTTGGACAATCATTAAGTATCAAACCCATTGAAGAAACTAAATTAGTATGGCAAAGTTTTGATGAAAATAATGAGGTCTGGTTTGAAAATGATTTTGAATTAAATCAATTCAAACCAAAAAATGAAGATGCGATTTCAAAACGATTGTCTCAAATTTTAAACGCTACCAAAAATTTAAATCCCGAATTTTTAAACACTCAACAAGGTTTTAATATTAAAACGAACTTAGAATTTCCAAAAAACTGGGGCTTAGGGACATCATCTACGCTTATAAATAATATAGCACAGTGGGCAAATATTGACCCATTCAAGCTTTTAGATAAAACATTTGGCGGGAGTGGATACGACATTGCTTGTGCGCAAAACAATAATGCTATAACTTATCAACTTCATCTTAATAAAAGCACT
Organism: Algibacter luteus; assembly: GCF_030344935.1. Lineage (NCBI taxonomy): Bacteria > Pseudomonadati > Bacteroidota > Flavobacteriia > Flavobacteriales > Flavobacteriaceae > Algibacter > Algibacter luteus. The sequence goes on from NZ_CP128313.1 coordinate 3,215,901, forward strand.
AATCAAGTTCAAATAGATAAAAGGATAATTACTGAGATTGACTTTAATCCAATCTTTAAGGAACAAATTTATTTCGTGCATTTAAATAAAAAACAAAACAGTCGCGATGGGATACAACACTATCATAAAAATAAAGTCAATACCAAAGAAGCCATTGAAATAATTAACAAAATGACTTTAGAAATGATACATTCTAAATCGTTAGAACATTTTCAAAACTTAATGTATGAACATGAAACCATCATTTCAAAATTAACTAACCAAATACCTTTAAAAGAAGCTATGTTTCATGATTTTGATGGCGCTATAAAAAGCCTAGGAGCTTGGGGTGGAGATTTTATAATGGTTGCATCAAAAATCAATCCTCAACAATATTTTAAAGAAAAAGGTTTTACTACCATATTACCATATAAGAATATGGTATTTTAGACGTATAAAAAAAGCCTCGATAATCGAGGCTTTTTTTATTTATCTATAATAATATAACTATTGTATTTGACTTGCTGCTCTATTGTCTTCAATTTCAGCAGCTTCTTTTAATGCATTATAAAGTTTTGTATTTACAGCACTAGCCTTTTGTTGTTCAACTCTATTAGCAGCAGCTTGATAATTATCTAATTCTACTGCTGGAGTAACTTTAGTAACTTGCACCATATATACACCATTTGCACCTTCAATTAGTCCAGAAGTTTCACCTTCCTTTAAACCGAATGCAGCACCAACTACTAACGGCTCTCTACCAGCTCCAGAAATGGTTGGGTTTTTCATATTGATACCACTCGCAGTTCTTACACTTGTTTTTTCAGCTGTGGCTAAAGCATCCAAAGTTGTAGCAGACACTCTATCTTTAATAAGTTTTGCCTTCTTTTCTTTTCTAACAATTGGCAATACTCTAGCTGTGGCATCTTCAACAGACATTAAACCTTTTTCGTGCTTTGCAACTAATTGTGCAATTACATAACCATTAGGAATATTAAATCGTTTAATATCACCAACTTCAACATCTTCCTCAAAAGCCCAACGTACAATTGGTCTTTGATTTCCAACTCCTGGTATATTTTCATCTAAAACTTTGATGCCATTTACTGGTCTTACTGTATATTTTTTCTCAATGGCAAGTGCTTCAAAATCGCCATCACCTGCTTTAATTTCAAAATTAGAAGCATCCCTGAAAACTTTATCGGTAGTTGCTTCTGAGGGTTCTATTTTTCTAGCAATAGTACCTACCTGAATAGCTTTGGTTTTGTTTTTTTGACCCTCTATTTCAATAATGTGGAAGCCAAATACCGTCTTTACTACGCCCAAATCACCTGTTTTACCTTCAAATTCAAAATCATTGAATTCAGGTACCATCGTGTTATATGGGTGCCAATCGTAACGACCTCCCTTTTCAACACTTCCTTTATCAGAAGAAAACGCCGTAACAAACTCTGGGAATTTTGAGCGATTTCTTTTTAGAATAGTTAACAAGCTATCAGCAGTTGCTTTTGCTTGCGCTTCAGTTTTTGTTTCCTCAGGATCAGCACTTTGCGCGCCTTTAAAAGGAATTAAAATGTGTCTTACTTTAGCTGAATCTGGAATTTGTTTTACGGCAATAACTTTTGTTACTTTAAAACTTCCGTCGTGCTTATAAGGTCCATAAACTTCACCTTCATTTAAATTATAAATAGCATCCGCAAATTCTGTCGGTAAACTCGATTTAAATACAAAACGCTCATCAAACTTAATATCTGAAGCGGCAATTGAATTAATATAAGCTTCATTATCTTTTACCTTTGAAAAAGCAACTATAGTATCTTTTCTACCTCTTTCGTCAACCAATCTTCCGTTGATATATGTTTCTAATTCTGATTTTATAACATTTTCATCTTCAACTGAAGCTACCTCTTTAAATTCTACAAATCGAATATCTCTTGATGCCTCAACTTCAAATTGTTTTTTATTCTTTTTGATGTATGTGGCAATCTCTGATTTTGACACTTCAACAATACTATCTGGAATCGAAGAAAAAGGAATTTGAACATATTTTATATCTACTTTATTTCCTTCAAGTTCATGCTCTAATTTTCCTTCTGCTAATGTTCCTGTTAATCCTGCCTTAACCATATTGAAATAGTTTTGATTTAAGGCATTTGATGCTAATTGATTTTCATAATTAATCCAACTCTCAAATCCTGCAGGTGATGTTTCTTTTAAATTAGCGATGTATTCATTCATTTTATTTTCATCGAATACACCTGCTTCATTTAAAAAATTAGGGTTTGTTGCTAAAGACGTTTTAAGTAAATCTCTCATTTGGTCTTTTTCAACAGAAATTTCCAACTCTTCGAATTGAGTTTCCATAACGGCTTGTCTCACTTCCTGTTCCCATACTCTATTCATCACTTGGGTAGTGGTTGCGTTCGGTCCCATTTGACGTTGTAACTGTTCTACTTTAAACATAAAGTCTTCACGAGAAATTTCTTTTCCGTTTATGGTTGCAACAATATTTTGAGACTTCGATGTTAGCGCATCACTGTTTTTGAATAAATCTGCTAATACGAAAGAGAATAACGCTAAAGCGATAATTAATATCAAAAAAAGTGAACGTTGTCTTATTTTATTTAAAACTGCCATTTGTAAATTAAATTTTTAATGCCCGATAGTAGGGATTTGCTTGTTAAGTTGGTATCAATTAATTTCTAACTGAAAAAAATATCGTGCGCGAAAATACCATTTTCTATTCAATAATAAAAGGGATATTTGTTTTATTGTAATCGTAAAAAACCAAAAAGTTGTTAATGATAGTTTGGAAGTTCAACTCTGAAATTTATTTAATGTTTCGGATATTAAAACCACTTATTTATCTTCTATGAGTAGTTTAATTTCAACCAAATCAATTTTTGTATTTGACACTTCTAAAATTGTAAATTGAAAGTTATCTATAATTACAACATCATTCTGTGCAGGAATTTCTTCAGTATGATTCACTACAAGCCCCCCAAGTGTCTCATAATTTTCACTTTCAGGCAAATTTATCTTATAAGTTTCATTTATGTAATCCACTTCTAAACGCGCCGAAAATTTATAATTATTAGCTTCTAATGTTTCTTCTATCAAATCAACCGAATCGTGTTCATCTTCAATTTCTCCAAATAACTCCTCAACAATATCTTCAACGGTCATTATCCCAGAAGTACCACCGTATTCATCTAGAACTACTGCAATACTTCTGCGCTTTTTAGTGAGTACACTCAACACATCCTTAATTAACACAGTTTCTGGCACAAACTCTACTGGTGTTAACATAGACTTTATGGTTTTACGTTTTTTAAACAACTCAAAAGAGTGAACGTATCCTACAATATCATCAACAGTATCTTTATAAACCAATATTTTAGTTCTTCCTGTTTCTGTAAATAAGGTATTTAGCGATTTTACAGAGTCTGAAATTTCTACAGCAATAATTTCAGTTCTTGGAATCATTACTTCTCGAGCTTTTACTTCTGAAAATTCAAGTGCATTTTGAAAAATTTGAATTTCGCTATCTACATCATCTTTTTCTTCAACCGACTCCATTTGTTCGCTTATGTAATTACCTAACTCCACTTTTGTAAAAGCTAATTGAATCTGATCTCCATCCGTTTTAAAAAGCACTTTCAACACAAAATCTGAAATCCAAATCACAAATTCTGATACTAATGAAAATCCGATATAAAAAATATAGGCAGGTATTGCCAATGCTTTAATTAAAGTATTCGCATAAATCTGAAAAAAAACTTTCGGCAAAAACTCGGCGGTAATTAAAATAATAAATGTTGAAATGATAGTTTGTGTTAACAAACTCAAATCGGTTAACATATAATCAAGTAAGCCATAACTTGTTGGCAGTAAAGACTGAAACCAACCCACTAACAAATCGCCCATAAAAAACCCATAAATAACTAGTGCAATATTGTTTCCAATAAGCATTGTAGTTATAAATTTAGAGGGTTTCGCAGTTAGTTTTGTTAGAGCTTTAGCAAGAATACCATCCTGTTTTTTCTCAATTTCAATATGAATTTTATTTGAAGACACGTAAGCGATCTCCATCCCTGAAAAAAATGCAGAAAGGATTAGTGATAAAATTATAATGATAACATAAATGCTCATTTATTTAGAATTGTCTCTTTTCTCAAATTTATCACTAAAGCGTCTTCTAAAGAAGTACATAAAAATAGCCAATGCAGCTAATCCCAAAGAAATGTAAGCACCATTAGTACCGTTACCCCATTTAGTTATGCCATCATAAATAAATAATACCGCAAAAACCAGGTAAGCGTACTGAAAAATCTTAGAATATTTCATCATTTAAAATTTAAAGCGTAAAGATACTTAAAATTGAGAAAGGTAAATTCGATTAATTTGATAAAACTAATCTTCCAAAGTAATAATTCCAGTTACTTCTAATACTTCGGCATTTGTAAAATCGGCATTGGAATCAAAACCATTGCCATTTATGAGATCTTGATCGGTTTTGAAACTTACGGGTTTATTCGTGTACAACCATTCTTTTTTTTGATCATAAAACAATTGATCCGTTTTTAGTACTCTATTATCATGCGTAGTAATCACCACATTATCCTGCATATCAATTAAATCTGTATTCGCGTATACAAAGGCATTTTCTGCCACTACGGTACTTTTTTTATTTTGCTTATCATATACATAAAGTGTTACACCATCTGTAAACTGATGAAATGGAAAATCTCTGTTGGAATAGTCTAACATTTTTGAACTAATGAGGTTTGCAGAAACCCTACCAGAATCCGTATACTTCACATTAATATTATAATCTACACCTATAGGTTCGTTTTCAGAAATACCTATTTTCTGTACTTGTTTAAAACTATCATTACATGAAAAAAACATAGTCACAATAAATATTGTGACTATGTTTAATATATAATATGTTACTCTTTTTTTCATTAAATATTTGGCACTGTAACAGAAGCTCCAATCCAACAATTAATTTTAATAGTTTGTCCAGCTCTTCCCGAACTAAAGATTTCAGCTTTTTGAGGTGCTTTAGCCATATAGTTAGCAATTGATTGTCCAGCTGCTTTACTTAATGTTGGGTCAACACGAGCCGCTTTTCTAGCCTCGTCTGCCGCTAACCAATACACTGCTCTTTTATCAAAATTAGTATCGCCACAGTTATTAGCACTTGAAGCGTACATAGATGCTATAGCTATATAAGGTCTTCCATTTGATGGATTTAACTTTAAAGCTTGTCTGTAATAGTTTCTTGCCTTTCCAAAGCTTCCTCTAGCTTTAAGTTTCGTAGCAATTTTATAATATAGTTTAGATTTCTTGAAATCATCTGTTTCTAAACCAATGGCTTGCTCAAAAAATGATATGGCACCATTTGTATCTCCATCTTTATCTTTTAAAAGACCTAAGTAATAAGCTGAATTAGCCGAAGGACTTAAATTATGATAAGCGTTTACTAATTCAAAGAATAATGGATCATCTGTACATTCTTTTTCAGACATTTTTCCAGCTGCTCTTTGTAACCAAACTGCATTGCCTTTATTTGCCTCAAAATCTTTCTTATATAATGGAATTAAGTTTTGGCAATTTGCTCTATCACCTAGCTTTCCATCTATACTTCCAGAAATTTGATCGTAAGCCTTTAAATAGCTTTCATAATACTTTTTGTATTTACCTTCCTTACTAGTTAAAGCTGTACCAGCTTCTTCTTTTTCAATAAGCTTATTTAACTTTCCAGAAAAACTCTTTACTTCATCTTCAACCTTTTCAACAACATCATCATATTTATTAAATAAATCTGCAGCAGGCTTTTTACCGGCATCATACAAATCAACCATTAAAGAAAAATAGGTGTATAAGCTTTTAGGGTTTGAAAATGTTTCTTTATCTAACTTATAAGCAGCATCAAAACAATCGTATAATTCTTGATCTGATTTCCCTAACTCTTTTCTATTGTCATACATTAATTGACAAGATTGTGCAGCGTATTCACCTTTTGGTGTTTTGTTTGCAAAATGTTCTGCTCTTTGTTCCCATAATTTAATAAGGTCATTAATAAAAGCCACTTTTTCCGCACCAGTTGCATTATCAATCTTATGTTCTAGAATTTTTTCACCATCAACATATATTGCGTTATTAAACTTAGGACACTTATTTCTTACCGCCATCCAAGGCTCATAAGCAGCATCGAAGTTTTTCGCTTTAGTATATTCATGGAATATCGAAAGCTTCGTCATACATTCTTCATCTTGTTGCGCAAAACCTAAGTTCAACCCAAAAAATAAAAAAGCTAGTAATAATGTAATTTTTGTTTTCATGATTTTAATTTTGTCCTGTTTAGTCATACTTCCTTTTATTAAACCATCTATCGTTCAAAGATAAACTTAATTGGAAATTAATAAAATTCTCTTGTATTAAATTACTGTTTTTTGTACCTCGTTGTCCAATTTCGAAGCCTAAATTTGCGTTTGACAGTAATCTTGCATCTCCAACTGGTATACCTATACCAAAAGATATGCCAAACTCTTTAATGGATTCGTTATTAATGTTTAACCCAGTTTCTTCAGTTCTAAATCCTGCACGATATACAACCCGTTTCCAATAACTTGAAAAAGAACTATACTGCGGGATATAAAATCCTCCAATAGACAACGAGTAGGCATCCTCATAGGCTGTGTTGTTGCTCGATAATTCAGACGAAAAATCACCAGACTTTAAAAAGGTGGTTTCTGCTCCAACGAACCACTTTCTAGGTTCACCTATACCTGCACCAAATGACAGCCTCGAAGGTAAGATTAAATCTGTCTCATCTAAATTCGAAGCAGCCAAATCTGCTTCTATAGTATTTCTTTCAAACACTTGACCTGAACTATTTATTGTTACCGTAGATAACGATCTTTCGTTCTTCGATGTTAAATTACTTTCAGGTCTATAAGCCAAACTAGAAACTAATTCTAATTTCTGGTTTAACATGGTTTTATAAGATACTCCAAAATTTAAATTTAACCCACTTAAATCCGATCTATTTTTTTCAAGAGACTGATATTGTGTAGGTAAGCCATCAGAATATTGGTAAGCAATGATACTATTTTGAACATTTCCAAAATTATATTGTATATCTACTCCAACTGATAATCCTTTAGCCAAAAGATAGCCGAAACCTAAAAAAGCTTTATTTAAACCCCCTTCTCCTTCAAATTTATATGCAGGATCTTCACTAGCATTTAACGATTCTAGTTTATAACCAACAGCTGTATATGGCAATAAACCAAAGCCAAAACCAAACTTTCCAACTGGAATATTTAGTGCTAAATAGTCAAAGGTTGAAGACGAGGCCTTATCACTGCCTTTATCGCTTTCTAAATTCGTATTAGAATAACTCCCTCCAACAGCAAACTTTACGGGCCTGCTTTCGCCTCCCCACATTTCTAAGTTTTCACCTGCGTAAGATGCTGGATTTCTCAAATTCACATGAATACTATCGGTATAAATACTCAAACCTCCCATACTTCTATTTTCAACAGTCCCTTTAAATTTTAAACTTCCAATACCATAAAAAGAATAAGGTGATGTTGTTCCTTGTTGTGCGTAACTATTAATAGCGGTTACTGCAATAAAAACTAGTACAAGTTTTTTAATCATTAGTTTGAGTTATATTGTAAAATAAAGTTCAATCCTTCTAAAAGAAAATTAGGATTGGCAAATATGCTACTTTTTAATTGTTTAGACAAGAATTTACCATCGCCACCTGTTAAAATTACTGTTAAATCTAAATAATTCATTTTATAAGATTCAATAACCCCATCAATTTCATTCAAAACGCCATGAATAACTCCAGAATGTATAGACTCCTCAGTAGACTCTCCAACAATATTTTTAGGCATTTCCGTTTCTAATAACGGTAAATTCGCAGTTAAATTATTTAACGATTTATAGCGTACTCTTATTCCAGGAGAAATAGCTCCACCCAAATATTCATTCTTATTATTTATAAAATCGTATGTAATACAGGTGCCAGCATCAATAATTAAAACATTATTATTTGAGTAGTTTATCATTGAAGCGCAAACCAATGCAATTCTATCAACACCTAGCGTTTTTGGCGTTTTATATAAGTTTTTAAATGGAACCTTTATATTAGCATCTAAAATAATTATATCAAAATATTTTGAAATAGCACTTAAATCCCTTTTTTCAAGTTTTCCTACCGATGAAATTATCGCGTGCTCAATTAGCTTAAACTCCTTTTTAATAGCCTTAAGTTCTTTTAAAATCCTATTCAGTTCTACGGTTGTCTTATATTTTATATCTATGCCTTTAAAAACAGCAAGTTTTACATAAGAATTCCCAACATCAATTATTAAATTCATATCTCTAAAAAACTTAAATTTACAAAATGACACACAATAACCAGTCCAAGTTTATCTATATTATTAATTAGAAATAAGTTATCTGTTCATATTAAAATTTTCCAGCAAAATATTTAATTTTTTACAATTTTCTCTTGGCGAATAACAAAATTGAATATATATTTGCAACCGCTTTGGCGAGGTACCTTAGCTCAGTTGGTAGAGCAAAGGACTGAAAATCCTTGTGTCCCTGGTTCGATTCCTGGAGGTACCACGAAAAAATCCCGAAACTTCAATGTTTACGGGGTTTTTTGTTTTTACAGGGACAACATAAGGGACAGTATACACAATTTTACTTCTTTATTTTTGATTCATCGTCATTTCGTGATCGTATTGACAACAACCTGGTAAATCTTTATAGGCTTCTTCACTTCCTGCAACTTTTTCGGTGTCGTAACCTGAAGCTGCTATTGCTTTATGAATTGCCATTGCATCTGTTTTGGTATCATCAAAAGAAACATCAATCTTCTTTTTATCGACATCCCAATTGGCACTTGCAACACCTTCAACACTATTGGCAGCTTTTTCAATGGTACTTTTACACATTCCACAATTACCTCTAACACCAAAAGATATATCTGCCATAGCCATATCTTCAGATACTTCTGTTTTTGTTTCTGTTGTTTCTTTTTCTTGCTTGGCTTCGTTTTTACAACTTGTTAAACCTATAGCCATTATTACAGTTACACTTAAAATTACTCTTTTCATTGTTTTAAAATTTAATTGTTATTATTCTATTACTTGTTTTACTTCTCCACAGGTTAGCATTGCTTCACCAAAATATGGATTGATTACTTTTTCTTCTTTGCTCAACCAGTATGCACCATTGTTATTATCTGCCATTGGACAAAATTCTACATACACTTTTTCATTGACACCAAATAATTGAACCGTATTGATTAGATGTGATGATAAATGCTTGAAATGGTCTCTTTGAGCCTTTATATCAGAGGTTTTAGAAATAGATGTCGCAGAAGATTGTATTTCTTTTACTAATGACATCCAATGTGTATGAGCATTATTGTTTGATAATAATTTCATATCCACTTTACTCAAATTGTTTAATAAACTTGTTGCATTAACTGAAGTATTTTTTGAATCTTCTTTAACTAAAGCATCTTTTAAATTGATATAGTCAATGTAAACAACTTTTAGTTGTTCTTGAAATTTCTCTGATACTGTCAATCTTTCGTTCATATTAGTATGACCACTTTCTTTTTTTGATGCATTATTATCCATTCCTAAATGTCCTTCGTGACCAGTCATTACTTTGCCACCATCTTTATTCATCATTGATTTTTTACCTTTTAATTGAGCTGCTGCATCAACCGTAAAAGTTCCGTTAGTTACGATTTCATTTCCAACAAATAATCCTTCTAAAACTTCATATTCATTACCAATTTGATTACCTAAAACAACTTCACGCATTTCAAAAACGGTTTGGTCTGGATTGGTTTTTAAATAGACAACAGAACGTTCACCTGTCCAAAGTACAGCAGATGCTGGGATTGTTAATACCTCATCATTACTTCTTGAAACTCGTTCAATATTGGCGGTTACAAACATTCCTGGTTTAAATACATCGTTTTTATTATTAAGCACCACACGTAAGGTTACCGTTCTTGTTTTGGTATTCAATATTGGTTCAATGAAATCTACTTTCCCTTTAAATTCCTTATTAGCATAAGCGTTTGTAGTCACTAAAACTTCTTGTCCCTTTTTAAAAAAATCGATTTGATTTTCATAGACATCAAAGTTTGCCCAAACCGTATTGAGATTTGCAATTTTAAGTAATGGTTGACCTTGTTTAATGTAATCGCCTTGTTCTACTAATTTTTCGGTAACTGTTCCTGAAACGGTTGCATAAACTGGAAAGTTTTCTTTTACTTTTCCAGTTTCTTCTATTTGATTGATTTGATTTTCAGATAGCTTCCACAACTTCAATTTATTGCGAACCGCCTTGTACAATGTAGGTTGCGATTCCTTTAAAGATGATGCTGTAATTAACTCTTGTTGTGCTGCATACAATTCTGGCGAATAAATGGTTGCTAATAATTGACCTTTACGGACATCTTCTCCTGTAAAACTGACATTCAAACGTTCTATTCTACCCGAAAAATAACTTACTTGTACTGCATTAGCTTCTTCATTTTCAGCAATTTTACCAGATAATTTAATTGTGTTGCCATCAACATTTCCATTACCGATTATGGTTGTTTGGATATTGGCTAAAGCCATAGCATTTTTGGTTAATTTGAATTGGTCTGCTAATAGACCATCACTTCCACTTTCGGCAGGAATTAAATCCATACCACAAATAGGACAATCGCCTGGTTCTGGTTGCATAATTTGTGGATGCATTGAACACGTCCAGATTTGATTGGTTTCTGAAACTTCATTGTGATTATGTTCTGCTTCTTTTTTTGATGAATCACCAAAAATCAACCATCCTAACAACAACCCAACTAACAATATTCCGAAGTAAATTATATATTTTTTCATAGTGTTATATTTTAATATTTCTTAATCGTAATGCGTTTACTATTACTGAAACAGAGCTAAAACTCATTGCTAACGCTGCTATCATTGGTGAGAGTAATATTCCGAAAAAAGGAAATAAAACACCTGCTGCAATAGGTACTCCTAATGTGTTGTAAATAAGTGCGAAAAATAGATTCTGCTTTATATTCTTCATTACGGAATGGCTTAAATTTTTAGCCTTTACTATTCCGTGTAAATCACCTTTTACCAAGGTAATCATTGCACTTTCTATCGCTACATCTGTTCCTGTACCCATCGCAATACCTACATCACTTTTTGCCAATGCTGGTGCATCATTAATACCATCACCTGCCATTGCAACCACTTTTCCTTTTTCTTGCAGTTTCTCTACTTCTTTGAGTTTATCTTCTGGTAACATACTGGCTTTAAAATCTGCAAGATTAAGCTCTGATGCTACTGCTTGTGCTGTGTCGTGATTATCGCCTGTTAGCATTATAACGTCAATACCTTTATCTTGAAGTACTTTAATCGCTTTGACACTTGTTTCTTTTATTTTATCGCCTATAACTACATACCCAACAACGGTTTCATCTATTGATAAATAAGAAACTGTTTTGCCTTGCTTTTGATACGTTTTAGCTTCGTCTTTCATTTTAGAAGTAATATCTGCCTTGGCATATTCCATCATTTTAGGATTTCCTAATGCTACTTTTTTATTGTTTATTATGGCCTCAACGCCTTTTCCTGTAACAGCACTAAAGTTTTCAGATTTTATTATTTCAGCATTATGCTCTTTTCCATATTTAACTGTTGCTTCGGCTAATGGATGTTCGCTGTTGCTGTTTAATGATACAATGTATTGAAGCACTTCGCTTTCACTATAACTTTCACTGAAAGAGCCTACTTTTTCTACAGTAGGTTTACCTTCTGTAATCGTTCCCGTTTTATCAATAATTAAAGCGTCTACCTTGTCCATTTTTTCAAGAGCTTCGGCATTTTTAATCAATACACCGTTTTGAGCACCTTTACCAACACCAACCATTACAGACATAGGTGTTGCCAAACCTAAAGCACACGGACACGCAATGATTAGTACTGCAATTGCATTCACAAACGCATACACATAAACTGGTTGTGGACCCCAAATAGCCCAAACAATAAATGTGATTATCGATATGATAACTACAACTGGTACGAAATAACCCGATACTTTATCTGCTAAATTCTGAATTGGTGCACGGCTTCTACTAGCATCATTAACCATATGAATGATTTGTGAAAGCAATGTATCGCTGCCAATTTTTTCAGCTTTCATTAAGAAAGATTGATTACCATTAATTGTTCCACTAGTTACTTTATCACCTATAGTTTTATTTACAGGAATGGGTTCTCCTGTAATCATAGATTCGTCAATGGTTGTATCACCTTCGGCTATCACTCCATCTACAGGAATTTTATCGCCCGGTTTTACTTTTAGAATATCATTTAATTCTATCTTATCTATACTGACTTCAATTGCTGAACCATCTACCATTTTAATGGCTTTATTAGGTGCTAACTTTAGTAACTCTTTGACTGCCGAATTGGTTTTACTATGCGCACGCGCTTCTAACAACTGTCCTAAAAGCACCAAGGTTAGAATAACCGTTGCAGCCTCAAAATAGACGTGTACTGCACCTGATTCTGTTTTAAACTGTGCGGGAAATACATCTGGAAAAAACATGCCAAAAACACTAAATAACCAAGCTACACCTGCACCTATTCCAATGAGTGTAAACATATTGAGATTCCACGTTTTTATACTTCTATAAGCACGTTCAAAGAACATCCAAGTCGCATAAAATACAACTGGAATAGATAATGCAAACTGAATCCAATTCCAATATTTCTGTTCCATTATATTGTACAATGGATTGTTATTGAGCATTTCGCTCATAGCCATTAAGAATATTGGTAATGTGAATGCAGTTGCTATCCAAAACTTCTTCAATAATTTTTTATAGGTCTTTTCTTCAGCAGAAAGGTCTGGTTGTATTGGTACTAAATCCATACCGCAAATAGGACACGAACCTGCTTCATCCTTTACTACTTCTGGGTGCATTGAACACGTCCATTGTTCTGTTGTAGCTGATGATAGATTTTGTTCTTCAACCAAATCCATTCCGCAAACAGGACAATCGCCAGGTTTATCGTAGGTTTTATCACCTTCGCAATGCATTGGGCAATAAAATGTGCCATCCCCCAAACCCCCAAAGGGGGCTTTTTCGCGACGTTTATTTTTCTTCCCCTTCGGGGAAGTTAGATGGAGCTGTTCACCTTGTTTATGAATACTGTATCTCCCACCATCATTTTTTAAGGCTTCTTGAAATGTTTCTATAGGAATATGCGATTCCATTTCGATTGTAGCTTCTGCCTTTTCTAAATTGACTGTTGCTTTTGAAACACCTTCTACTTTTGAAAGTGTTTCTTCTACGTGACTGCGACAACCGTTGCAAGTCATTCCGTGTATGTGATATGTGTGTTTCATTGTCTATTTTTTTTAATTAAAATCTTACCAAAAGTCCGCCACCCCAACCGTATCGGTTGTTATAGTTGCCTTGTATTGAAAAATTTCGTGATAAAATATAAGAGGCTCCAACTAACCATTGGGTTTCACCTTGATAGGATGTATTCCCTATATCATTGACCCAACCAAAGTCTGCTCTGTATTCATATTCGCCCTCTATAAAAAGCCTTGGAAAAAGTAAAAGCTCTCTATCTAAACGGATTCTTGGACGCAATTGATGGTCCATACTCACATCAACATTAAACCTGTATGGTGTAAAGTATTTAATACCAACTAAACCAACAGTATTAAACGTATCATAAGAATTTGGTATTGACGTTTCGGTATTTACACCTGCATACACACGCATCCAATCATTTAAGTATCGGTTATAATTTACTTCTACTTCAGCATTTCGGTCATAGTCAAATTCGGCACGCAAGCCAAATTCATTTCTAATATTACTGGACATAAGGTTTAATTCTGTGAAATTTGAACCTGCACGAGCTCTTCCCCAAGAATAATAATGGTCTGTTTCATTGATGAGTTTTTGAACTGGATAGGCTTCCATTCTTTCATCCCTTGGTGTATCATAACTAAACACTCTTGCCATACCACCCATCATATGATATAATATGTGGCAATGAAAAAACCAATCGCCATATTCTTCGTTATAAAATTCAATAATCACTTTTTGCATTGGTGGCACATTGACCGTATGTTTTAAAGGCGAACGTTCTCCATTTTCGTTAATAACTCTAAAATAATGACCGTGAAGATGCATTGGATGGTGCATCATTGTTAAGTTATTTAAGGTTATTCTGGTTACTTCTCCACCTTTAATTTTAATCTTATCTGTTTCGGATAATGGCACACCATTAATACTCCACACATAGCGTTGCATATTACCTGTTAGGTTGAGCAAAAGGTCATTTACAGGTAAATCTTTCTTATAAGTCGTATTTTCTTTTGCCTTTAAAAAATCATAGTTGAAATAAGTTTTACGTGTATTATAATCAAACGACGAACTGTCTTTTGGCATCATAGACATATTATGGTTCATTGGCATAGAATCCTTTTTCATATCCATCTTTTTGTCCATTTCCATTTGCATATGATTATCATTCATAGGTTTTTGGTCGTCCTTTTTCATACTCATTTGATTATCCATCTTACCATCTTGCATCGACATCTTATTATTCATATCCATATTCATCTTGCCATCTTTCATATCCATTTGCATTCCATACCTTTTCATTAAAGCTTCCGGTGTATTTTTCTTTTGATTTCCTACCATTGCAGGTGCTCCCATTTTCATATCCATTTTAGCCATTTGCTTCATCATCGCAACTTTGTCTGGTCTATCTATTACAGTTGCAGGAAAAAGTTTGCCACTTCCTAAACGAATGGATGTACTGCCAGAGCCATCTTGTGCTGTTGCTATAACTTCCAATGTACCGTTAGGAATAGTCACTATAACATCATAGGTTTCTGCGATACCAAAGAGAAATCTGCTTTTATTGACTGGTGTTACATCAACACCATCACTAGAAACAATTGTTGGATTACCTGCTCCAAAATCCATCCAATAATAAGTCGATGCAGAAGCGTTGATGAAACGAAGTCTTACTTTTTCTCCAGGTTTAAACTCTGGATATTGCGCCATTTTTTTACCATTTGAAAGAAAAGCAGGATAGTAAACATCTGCAATATCTGCACCTTCCATTCTATCACGCCAAAATTTAAATTGCGCGCCTAATGCACCTTCTTTTACAACTCTACTTAACGGTACTGCTGTTCCTTTTTTAACTTGATACCATTCGTTACCTCGTTTAAGGTTACGAAGCACATTCATTGGTTTTTCATTTGTCCAATCCGAAAGCACTACGACTAAATCTGTATCATATTCCAATGTTTTTTCTTTAGGCTGAATAACAATTGAGCCATATACTCCTATCTGTTCTTGTAACATGGTATGGGAATGATACCAATATGTACCAGATTGATTGATAGGGATTCTGTATTGAAATGTTGTACCAGGTTTTATTGGTGGCGTTGTTAAATAGGGCACACCATCATAAAAATTAGGAAGAATTAATCCGTGCCAATGCACAGAGGTTTCTTCATCCATTTTATTGGTAACATTAATAATGGCGAGGTCTCCTACATTAAATTCTAAAACTGGCCCAGGAATACTACCATTGATTGTCATACCTTTTGCAGTTACACCAGCAAGTGTCATTTCATTTTCTTCTATAGTGAGGTTATATTCTTTTATTTTCCTTCCTTCTTCGTTTCTATCATCTCCATTAGTCCCTACTTGGGCAAATGCGATTGACGTTAGGAATAAAAGAAGTATTGTGTTTAATATTTTCATTGTTTACTGAATTAAATAATTAATAATTGTGCTTTGCACATAGTAGCCCTTAATAGACTCTATTTGGTTCATTTGAAACTTTAGTTGCAATTCCTGAATATCCAAAACATCATTAAAATCTATAGTTCCTGTTTCGTAACTTTTGATTAAGATGTCTTCTGCATCTTTAGCTTGTTTTAAATTCTTGGTTTGAGTCTCATAACTTATTCTTGCCGAAATACGCTCATTAATCGTCTTGCTTAAAAGTGTTTCCAAAGTGTTTAAGCGTTCCTGTTTTTGAGCTGTTATTTCTTGCTGTTCTAACTCATTTTGCTTGGTTTGAGATTTATATTTTTTATTAAAAATTGGGATGGATACCGAAACCATTGGCATCACAATATCTTTACCGTTATCCGAGAAATTCATATCTGGTCTTTCAGAAACGTTGATATAGTCCAAGCCAAAACCAATCAAAGGACTGCTTTCTTTTTGGTTTAATAATTCTGATTGTTCTATGGATTGATATAGTTTATCATACTTCAACAATTCAGGATGTAATGCTAAATTTTCAGTAATGATTTCAAAGTCTTCTGAAGGCATCATTAAACTATCTACCACAGTAACAGCAACATCATTTTCTCTATTCAAAAGATTATTAAGATTCGTTTGTTCTGCTAAAAACTGTTGACTTAAAACATCTTTTAATTGTTGCATTTCATTTTGACGCATTTGTAATCGCAACACATCTACAGCAGATGCTTTACCAACCTCAACCGATGTTAGAGCCAATGTCTCATAGGTTTCCAGTAGTTTAATATTCTCGCATAAAACCTCTTGTTTTGCTTTATTAGCGTAAAGATTATAATAGGATTGTGATACAGAAGCCATCAATTTTCGCTTTGCAATAACAATGTCTTCATATTTAGCATCAGCTAATGAACTGACATAATTTTTTCTTGATGTAATTGTGCCAAACCACGGTAACATTTGTTTGGCAGATACTTTAAATCGTTGCGCTCCTGTTCTCGTTTCTGGTTCGCTTACAAAATAACCTACACCAAATTCAGTATTAGGAATCGTATTGACTTCGTTTACCTTTTCGGAAACTCTTTTGTATTGCAACTCAAATTTTTGAATTTCTGGATTGTTATTTAATGCTACATCAATAAGCGTTTCTAACTCTTGACTTTGTGCAGAAAGAACAAAGCATAAAGAACAAAGCACAAAGACTGTTTTTATATTGAATTTTATATATTTCATTTTGTTGCTCTTTTAAGTTGAACTTCGGATTTCCAGCTATATAATACTGGAACTACAAATAAGGTTATTAAGGCTATGAGCATTCCGCCAAAACTTGGTATTGCCATTGGAATCATAATATCGCTTCCTCGTCCTGTAGAGGTTAATACTGGCAATAATGCTAATATGGTAGTAGCTGTTGTCATTAAGCAAGGTCTGATACGTTTTTCTCCTGCTTCTACTATGGACGCTCTTACTTCCTTTTTATTCTCTGGTGTATTTCTATTAAAAGTTTGCGTTAAATAGGTAGCCATTACTACACCATCATCTGTTGCAATACCGAAAAGTGCAATAAACCCAACCCAAACTGCTACACTTAAATTAATGGGATGCATCTGGAATAAATCACGTAGGTTTTCGCCAAAGAAGTTGAAGTTTAAAAACCAATCTTGACCATAGAGCCATATCATTATAAAGCCACCTGCAAACGCTACTGCGATACCTGTAAACACCATTAATGATGTGCCAACAGAACGGAATTGGAAATACAGTATTAAAAAGATGATTGCCAAGGCTAATGGCACAACAACGGATAGCGTTTTTTCTGCTCGTAATTGATTTTCGTAAGTTCCTGTGAATGCATAATTGATACCTTTTGGCACAATTAACTCACCAGAATCTATCTTTTCTTGAATCAATGCTTGTGCATTTTCAACAACGCTTACTTCTGCAAAACCATCTAATTTATCAAACAAGACATAACCTACTAAAAAGGTGTCTTCACTTTTTATGACTTGTGGTCCTTGTTCGTAGCGAATGGTTGCCAATTCACTTAATGGAACAGGACTGCCTTTTTCAACTGGCACATAAATCTGTTGTAAGTCTGTTGGGTTTGCTCGTAATTCTCTTGGGTATCGCACACGAACACCATATCGCTCTCGACCTTCAACCGTTTGTGTTAAAACCATACCACCAACTGCGACTTTCAATACATCTTGAACATCTTGTATTGAAATGCCATATCGTGCGATTTTCTCTCTATCAATATCAATCAACAAATACGGTTTACCAACAATACGGTCTGCAAAAACAGCTTCTTTTTTAACACCTTCAGCTTCCTTGATGATGTTCTCTAATTGGACGCCAAACGCTTCAATTTGCTTTAAGTCTTGTCCTTTTACCTTTATTCCCATAGGTGCTCGCATTCCTGTTTGAAGCATTACCAATCGGGTTTCAATAGGTTGTAGTTTTGGTGCTGACGTAACTCCCGGTAATTTGGTGACTCTTACAATTTCATTCCAAATATCGTCTGGTGATTCAATTTCTGGTCGCCAATTGCGATAGTATTCACCATCGTAATCTTCAATTAGTTGAGACCTTTTAACTGTGCTAAAAGCAACATTTTCGGAATTATTTGGATTAGAAATAGTACGACCATCTTTTAATTCAAACAAACCATCATCATTTACTTTGTAGCGTTGCCTTTCTCCATCTGCATTCAGCATATATTCTGATTTATACTGAATGATGTTCTCATACATTGATAGAGGTGCTGGGTCTAACGCTGATTCTGTTCTACCTGCTTTACCTACAATTGTTTCAATTTCTGGAATACTGGCTACTGCCATATCCAATTGCTGTAAAACTAGTTTGTTTTCTTCTACGCCAGAATGTGGCATTGATGTTGGCATAAGTAGAAATGAGCCTTCGTTTAAGGATGGCATAAACTCTTTACCTGTGTTCTTCATAATAAAAAATCCTGCAATTACAATAGCTGTTGGTACAGATAGAAACAATAATTTATTATCTAAACACCAACTTAAAATACGAGTATAGTATTTGATGAATAGCGAAAAAACACCTAATAAACCAAAACATATAACACTAACAAAAATGAGATTCCAGAAGATGCTTTTATCAACGCCTAATGGTCTCCAATATTCAGCTAACAGAAATATGATTGCTGATGCTGAAATAATGATATTGACAAGATTAGCTTGTTTGTCTGTTATTTTATTTTGAAGATTGAGAAGTGCCGTAATTCCAAATGCTATCAACACTAACCCTAACCAATAACCGTAGATTATCGCTGCAATACCCAATACTATTAAAACCCCATTTAAAATAGTTTTAAAAGTGTTTTTAATGCTTTTCTTTCTGAATAAAAAGGCGGCAAACGGTGGAATTAAAAATAAAGCGACAATAATAGATGCTGTTAAAGCAAAGGTTTTTGTAAAAGCTAATGGCCTGAATAGTTTTCCCTCTGCTCCAATCATTGTAAATACAGGAATGAAACTGATTATTGTGGTCATTACCGCGGTAACGATGGCACCAGATACTTCAGCTGTGGCGTTATAAACTACCGCATTAATAGATTGTGTTCCATCATCTTCATCTAGATGCCTTATAATGTTTTCTGAAAGTATGACACCAACATCAACCATTGTACCAATGGCAATAGCGATACCAGATAAAGCGACGATGTTTGCATCTACTCCAAAGAGTTTCATGGCTATAAAAACCATCAATACTGCTACAGGCAATAAGCCAGAAATTAATACCGAAGCTCGAAGATTAAACACCATAATGACAATAACCAAAATGGTTATTAGAATTTCTAAAGTCAATGCTTCGTTAAGTGTACCTAATGTTTCTTGAATTAATACTGTTCTATCGTAAAATGGTACAATGGTTAGTTGTGATGTTCTACCATCTGCTAATACTTTTGAAGGTAATCCTGCACTTAATTCGTTAATTTTCTCTTTTACATTATTGATAACTTCCATTGGGTTTGCACCATAACGCGCTACTACAACAGCACCAACAACTTCTGCACCTTCTTTATCTAATAAGCCACGTCTGGTTGCAGGACCTAATGATACTTTTCCAATATCTTTAATTCGTATTGCTGTATAATCTTCGGAAGTAACGACTGCATTTTCTATGTCTGAAATAGATTTCACATAACCTAAACCACGCACTAAATATTCTGCATTATTGATTTCAATAGTTTGAGCACCAATATCTTTATTACTTTCTTTAACTGCCATTACAACGTGTTGTAATCCAATATTATATTGGCGCATCAACTCTGGATCAACATCTACTTGATATTCCTGAACATAACCACCAATAGAAGCGACTTCTGATACTCCACTTGCAGAGGATAGTGCATATTTAACATAGTAATCTTGAATACTTCGCAATTCTTGTAAATCCCAACCACCTGTTACATTTCCGCTTTCATCTCGACCTTCAAGTGTATACCAAAATATTTGTCCTAATCCTGTAGCATCTGGACCCAATGCAGGATTAACACCTTCAGGGAGTAAACCACTTGGTAATGAGTTTAGTTTTTCGAGAATACGACTTCGACTCCAGTAAAATTCTATGTCTTCTTCAAAAATGATATAGATACTTGAAAAGCCGAACATAGACGAACTACGAATAGTTTTTACTCCAGGAATACCTAACAAGGATGTGGTTAATGGATAGGTAATTTGGTCTTCAATATCTTGTGGTGAACGACCATCCCACTTTGTAAATACAATTTGTTGGTTTTCTCCAATATCTGGAATTGCATCTACAGCTACAGGATTGCTTGGTAAAAATCCTGTATCCCAATTGAAAGGCGCATTTACTGTTCCCCATCCTACGAAAAGAACGAGTAGTAGTACTGCAACGAGTTTATTCTCTATAAGAAATTTGATTGCTTTATTAAGCATATAGTTTTATTATTAAACAGTTAGACATTAGTGTTTGGAGAACACCGAATACAACAACTTATCCTTACGACATTGCAGTCATAGGATAAAAAAGTCTATTGTTTAAAAATCAAATTAAATAAGTCTCGTCTATTTTGTAGAGTTGCCGTATGACGAGTGGTGGTTTGTACTCTTCGTAAGAAGATACATTATTTTCTAAACCTTCAAAAAGGTTAATATATGTGTGAACAAATGAAGCAATGAATACCTGTTGTTCAAATGAAATTTTGTCAACTTGTAATTGAAGTTCGTCTTGACCTTCAATTGCTAATTGTTTATCATCGCAACAATTTTTCTTGGTAATAGAACAACCTTCAGTAGAAGGTTTTTCCATTTCCATACCGCAACCTTTGGCTTTATGGAAAATAGCTGTTTCTACTAAAGTATCTCCGCAATAATGCATATTCATAGTAAATGACATTGTAGAGAATAACACTACAAAAGCCATTGCTAAAGACATTATTTTATGGAATACTTGTTTCATACTATTTGCGAAGTTACGAAATTTTAACAAATGTCGATTTTGTTTAACAGAAATTTAAAACCTTGAAATTTAAACAACAATGGTAAAAAAAGTTAAACCATACGTCATATTAAAAGACATTATTTTCTTTTGAACCAGCAAAATATAAAATTTTGATTTGTATCAAAAGGAGTTATATGGTCTATTTTAATGCACCTAATTTTATCAAAAAACATTTTAAATTGATTAGTCATTGTCGCTTCTGAATATTGCTTTATCGCTAAACCACTACACTTTTTGGGGCCATTTTCAGAAAAAGCACCTATAACTAAATTACCATTCTTGTTTAGATAGTTTTGAACCGTTTTAACATAGTTGTCTATACTTTGTTTATCTGTTAAAAAGTGAAATGCTGCTCTGTCGTGCCAAAAATCATAATTTTCAGTTGGTGAAAAATTCGCTACATCTGCCACTATCCATTTAACATGCTTCGATTTGTCTTTCAAACGAAGTTTTGCTCTATCTAACGCCGCTTTAGAAATATCTAAAACTGTAATATCTTTGTACCCCAACTTTAACAAGTTATCTACTAAAAAACTATCGCCACCACCAATATCGATAATTTTTGCTCCTTTTGAAATATTCGATTCCTTAAAAAAGGATAAAGAAGTTTCTGGTACCACCTCATACCAACTCACTTCATCTAAAGATTTTGTTTTAAAAACGTTTTCCCAATGCTCTTTTCTATTCATAGCATAGTATTTAAACTTTAACTCCAAGTCATTCTTTGTAATCTGACTGCGTTTAAAATTGCTAATAATGCTACTCCTACATCTGCAAAAACTGCTTCCCACATTGTGGCTAAACCACCAGCTCCTAATATCAAGACAATGACTTTAACACCAAAAGCTAAAATGATATTCTGCCAAACTATTTTTCGTGTGGAACGACTTATTTTAATCGCTCTCACGACTTTTGAAGGTTGGTCTGTTTGAATGATGACATCTGCTGTTTCAATAGCGACATCACTACCTAAACCACCCATTGCAATACCAACATTACTCGCTGCTAAAACTGGTGCATCGTTAATACCATCACCTATAAAAGCTACTTTATTTTCAGAATTTTTCTTTAAAATTTCAACTTCGTTTAATTTATCTTCTGGAAGTAAACCACCTTTAGCATTTTTGATATTCAACTCTTTAGCGACTTGTTGCGTGATGGAATCTTTATCACCGGAAAGCATCATAATATTTTTGATACCTACTTTGTGTAATGCTGTAATAGTTTCTTTTGCATCTTCCTTTAATTCATCTGCTATGACTACATAACCTGCAAATTGATTATCGATTGCAACTAAAACGATAGATTCTACAATAGATTCCGTTTCAGATGGAACATCAATATTATTAGAAGTCATTAAGGCTTTATTTCCTACTAAAACTGTTTTACCATTTACAATCCCTCTTAAACCTTTACCTGCAATTTCAGATACTTCGGTAGCTTCAAAATCTTCTCCTTCTGCTTTATACTCTAAAATTGCTTTAGCAATTGGATGCGTGGATTGTTCTTCCATCGCCATTAAGTATTGCATAAATTCGGTTTCATTCCAACCGATTGCTTTTACTTCTTTGATTTTAAAAACACCTTTGGTAACTGTTCCTGTTTTGTCCATTACCAATGTATTTATCTTGGTCATTGCATCTAAAAAGGACGCTCCTTTAAATAAAATTCCGTTTTTTGAAGCTGCTCCCAAACCACCAAAATAGCCTAACGGAATTGAGATTACCAAAGCACACGGACAGGAAATCACCAAGAAAATTAAGGCTCTGTATAGCCAATCTCTAAAAACATAATCATCCACAAAAAAGTATG
The DNA here is from genome assembly GCF_030344935.1 of Algibacter luteus. Classification (NCBI taxonomy): domain Bacteria; kingdom Pseudomonadati; phylum Bacteroidota; class Flavobacteriia; order Flavobacteriales; family Flavobacteriaceae; genus Algibacter; species Algibacter luteus. The sequence goes on from NZ_CP128313.1 coordinate 3,239,065, forward strand.
GTAGAAACGTAACACCTATTGCTAAAAACACAACTATTGGTGTATAAATACGTGCAAACTTTCTAATGAACAATTCTGTTTTAGATTTGCGAGCTGTTGCGTTCTGTACCATATCCAAAATTCTGGCTATGGAACTATCTTTAAATTCTTTGGTGGTTTCAATTTCAATTACTCCATCCAAATTAATACTTCCTGCAAATACTTTTTCGCCTTTTACAATCGTATCAGGTTTGCTTTCGCCTGTTAATGCTGCTGTGTTGAATGAACCTTTGTCGGAAAGTAGAATACCATCTAAAGGGATTTTTTCTCCAACACGTACTTGCACTTTTTCACCAATTTCAACCGTTTCTGGACTTACAGACACATAATCATTGTTGCGATATACCAGAGCTTCATTTGGTCTTACATCCAATAAGGCTTTTATATTTCCTTTTGCTCTGTTAACTGCTGCATTTTGGAATAATTCCCCAACTGCATAAAACAACATTACTGCAACACCTTCAGGATATTCGCCAATAATAAAGGCTCCAATAGTGGCTATAGACATTAAAAAGAACTCTGTAAATACATCGCCTTTTTTAATACTTTCCCAACCTTCTTTTACAACAGGAAGTCCAACTGGTAAATAAGCAATACCATACCATATAATGCGAATCCAATCCTTGAAAAAGGTAACATCAAAATAGTCTAACCCAATACCAATAATAAGGATTGAAAAACTTATGATTGCTGGAATATAGGCTTTAATATTACTTGAACTGCCACTATGATTGTGACCATCATAGTGACTATGTTCTTTTTCTGAACTGGGCTTTAAGTCTCTTAAATTTATTTTCTTTTTTTTCATTATTATTCTAATTCTTCAAATACAAAATATTTATATCCAACGTCTCACTTTTTTTGCATACTCTAAATAATCATTCTCGAATTCTCTTTTTAAAAACTCTTCTTCTAATCTTATTTGGGTGTTTATACTTATTGTTGATAATGAAATTATTAATAATGTAAAAGCGTTTGGTATCACTAAAAACAATCCGATATTTGCTATCATAATACCAAGAAAAATTGGGTTTCTTGAAATTGAAAACATTCCATTTGTTACTAATTTAGTTTTGTTATTTTCATCAATCCCAATTCTCCAAGAATTCGCCATTTGGCTTTGAGAAATCCATACTACGATTAACGATAGAAACAAAAGTGTCCAACCAATCTTTTGTGAAGTAGAGTTTTCTATACACCAAAATGGAAGCAAGTATTCATACCAATCACTTTTAAAAGCATAGATTCCAACAACTATTAATTCCAAAAACGTGATTAATGTAAATACCTTGCTATTAAAACCGTGAGCATCATCAGTTTTATTAAACGTTAATGGGTTTATACCTGTTTTTTTCCAAAGTAATAAAGACCTTAATACAAAGACTAATAAAAAATACAATACGAGATAAGCAAATAATAACATAGTTTCTAATTTGATACAAAAATGCTTTAATTATCAATGCAATGGAAGTGCAATTATTGTCCACTACATTTATCACAGATACCTTTTACCACCAAGTTTACATTTTCCGAAACAAAACCATCAGGAACTTTAATCTGTGGGATTTTATGTTCTGTTAAGCAAATGGTTTCATTGCAATTGTTACAATGGAAATGTAAGTGTAAATCGGTTTTTATATCACAACTACAACCGTGTTCACATAAAGCGTATTTGGTAATACCTGTACCATCGTCTATTTGATGTACAATATCCTTTTCTTCAAAAGTTTTTATGGTTCTGTAAAGCGTAGTTCTATCTGCTTTATCAAAAGCATTTTCAATATCACTTAATGTTACTGCTACTTGTTTCTCTACAAGAAACTTATAAATCAATAAACGCATTGCCGTAACACGTATATCTTTTGACTCTAATAATTGTTCTATTGTTTGCATAATTAATGTTCGTGTTCTGCTTCGCCTTTTTTCATTTCGGCTATTAAATAATACGCATTGTTATAAGCGAATTTTGTGATTTTATCTTGTTCTTCAGTAAATTGAACTGCTATCCAATTGCCATCTTTCGCTCCTAAAAGCACTTCAACTGGTTTAAAACTCCAATCGTCATTTTCTTTTTCTGCCGAAAACACAAAAAATTTATCACCTTCTTTTACTATCGCACTTTCGGGCAATGCTGTAGTTTTCGTATTTTTAGTTTGGATTTTACCTTGGATATACATTCCAGGAATAAGAATCCCTTTTTTATTCTCAATTTCTGCGTGCACGTGTACCGCTTTGGGATTGTCTTCGAAAGTTTTACTTACCGAATAAATTTCAGCTGTTAATTCTTCATCTTGCATTGTTTGTACATTAAAGGTTACTTTTTGACCTTTCTTAACTTTATACACATCTTTTTCAAACACCATTAAATCAGCGTGAACGTGATGTGTATTTACTATTTCAAAGAGTTCGGTTTGAGGTTCAACATACTGTCCTGTTTTTACTTCTACCTTTTGCACATAGCCTTCAATAGGACTGCGTAAGGAAATACTTTGAGCAATTGTTCCATTTCGTACTGATGACGTATTAATGTTTAATAGTTTCAACTGGGCCTCCAAACCATTTACCATAGCTTTAGAAGCCTCATATTCGGCTTCAGCTTTTTGAAAATTTGCACCAGAGCCAACTCCTGCATCATATAATTTTTGCTGACGCTCAAAGTTCTTCTTTAAAAAATTACTATTGCTAAAAGCATTCAAATAATCGGTTTGCATTTGAATAATATTTGGATGTGAAAGATATGCCACAACTTGACCTTTATTCACTTTGTCTCCTTCAATCACTTTTATGGATAATACATTTGCACCAACTACAGAAGTTATTGCTGCTTCACTTTGTGGTGGTACTTCCAATGTGCCATTGGCTTCTACATAACCACTCATATTACGCAATGCAATGGTGTCTATTTTCATTTTTAAGGCTTCAAACTGTTGTTCTGAAAGCATCACTTCTTCGCCTTCGCTATGGTCATCTTTTTCTTCAATCTTTTGTTCTTCGTTATGAGAATGACCATCACCTTCTTTGTGGCTTTCTTTATTTCCGCAAGCAACAACTAAAAATGAAACTGTTAGTAATGCTAAAATTATATATTGTGTGTATTTCATTGTCTTATTGATTAAAATATTGTAGTTGAAATGTGCTTTCTAAATAATTTATTAATGCTTCTTGAGCTTGTAATTCAGATTGAATAGCTTCTTTTATAAGTTGTGTAAACGCCGTGTAATCAATCTCTCCTTCTCTATAGGCAAACAAAGCACCAGTTTTTTGTTCTTTAATAAGTGGTAATACTTCATTCTTATAGAACAGCCAAGATGTTTTCCATTTTTGGTGATTTTCTTTGGCTTGATTAAATTTAGATTGCACTTCCTTTTGCTTGAACTGCATATTTGATTCGGCAATTTGCCTATCAATTTTTGCAGTTCTAACTTGTGCTTTTGTTGTAACAGATAAAAACGGTATGGAAATACCAGCTTGATAGGTATAAAACCCTGAATTTCCGTTTACTTTTTGCAAACCACCTTGCAGGTTTAACTTTGGTAAATTTTCAGCTTTGGCAGCTTTAAAGTTTGCTTCTGCCTCTGCGAGTTGAAGTTGAGAAACAGTATATAAAGGGTGTGCTTCTATACTAAAGGATTCTACATTTATTTCGCTCTCTATATCAATTTCATCTGAAACCGTGAAAAAATCATCTGAAACCAACCAAAGGTTTAACTGTTGTAATGCAATAGCATATTCACTTTTTGATTGCATTAATTTATTCTGAATCTGTAAAGCTTGATTTTTGGCTGCTGAATATTCTAATTTAGAAATGGCTTCGACTTCATAATTTAATGCTACTGCTTTTTCAAAGTTGGTATAAATAGAATCTAACTCTTTGTATAAATTATAATTCCTTTTACTCTGTAAAGCATTTGCCCACGCTTTCTTTACTTCCAATTCTAAATCTAATTCTGAAAGCTGAAACGCTTTTTGAGCTGATTGAATGCGTTGCTCCAGTAATTTTCTCTTTGGTGCTATACCAAATACATCAATATTCGATTGACCAACTCCAATAGTGGTGTAAATACCATTTCCGTTATTAATTTCTTCACCTCCCGTAAAAATTTGAGTAGTACCAAAATCGAAAGCAGTTCCTTTTAATTGTTGTTGCTTATCAATTTCAAGTTGTTGCTGTTTTAAACTTGGATAGTTTTCTTTAGCCAATTTTACAGCTTCTTGCATCGAAATAATAGGTAACGAATCATTTATTTGTTGCGCATTTCCTGTTATTGGTAACAAAAACATAAAAGCTACCATCGCAGTAACTGGAATTACTTTTTTATTTACTCTAAACTTGAAAGATTTGTTTTCTACCCAATGGTATAATATAGGTAAAACGAATAATGTTAATAAGGTAGACGTTAATAAACCACCAATTACAACGGTTGCTAAAGGTCGTTGAACTTCTGCACCAGCTGATGCTGAAATTGCCATAGGCAAAAAGCCTAAAACATCTGTAAAAGCGGTTAACATAATTGGTCTAATTCTTCGCTTTGTACCTTCAATGATTCTATCTTTTAGATTGGTAACACCTTCTTCTTTTAATTCATTCAAACCACTAATCATTACCAATCCGTTTAATACCGCAACACCAAATAAAACGATAAAACCGACTCCTGCCGAAATACTAAATGGTATATCTCGTAACCACAATGCTACTACACCACCAATGATTGCCATGGGGATTGCGATGTAAATCATCAACGTTTGTGGTAAGGATTTTAATGCAAAATAAATCAGTACAAAAATGAGTAACAAGGCAATAGGAACAACAGTTTGTAAACGGTTACTGGCACGTTCTAAATTTTCAAATGCACCACCATAGCGAATGAAATAACCAGAAGGCAGTTCTAATTGTGTATCTAATTTTGATTTTATTTCAGTTACCAACGATTTTACATCACGCCCTCTTACATTGATACCTACGTAGGTTCTTCTGTTGGTATTGTCTCTACTGATTTGCATTGGACCGCCTTTGTAACTTACATCAGCTACTTCGCGAAGTGGAATTTGTGCACCAGAAGGCAAGTTGATAAACAAATTTTGAACATCAGTTATGTCTTTACGATTATGAGAACTTAACCTAACCACTAAATCAAATCGCTTTTCACCTTCAAAAATAACGCCCGCTGTTCCTCCTGCAAATGCTGATTGTACAATTTGGTTTAAGGTATTTATTTGAAGTCCGTATTGTGCCAATTTATTTCTGTTATACGAAATGGTCATTTGTGGCAACCCTGTTGTAGCTTCCGCTTTCATATCTCCAATTCCTTCTGTACCAGCTATAATTTTAGATATTTCTTCTGCTTTTTGAGAGAGTACCTCAATATCTTCACCATAAAGTTTAATGGCAATGTCTTCTCTAACACCTTCAAGCAACTCATTAAATCGCATTTCAATGGGTTGGGTAAATTCATAATTAACGCCCGGTACGATTTCTACCGCTTCTTTCATTTTTTCAATCAGTTCGTCTTTAGTTTCGGCAGTTGTCCATTCGCTTTTAGGTTTCAGTATTACAAATACATCTGCTAAATCCATTGGCATGGGATCGGTTGGAATTTCTGCAACACCAATTCGACTGACTATTTTTTCAACTTCTGGAAATTTAGCTTTTACAATTTGCTCAATTTTTGTGGTTGTTTCAATCGTTTCAGTAAGCGAGCTTCCGGGTTTTAAAATGGCGTGAAATGCAATGTCGCCTTCATCCAATTGTGGAATAAATTCGCCACCCATTTTTGTGAACATAAAGACTGTAATACCGAATAGCACGACTGCAATACCAATAATCCATTTTCCTTTTTGCAATGCCTTTACCAATAATGGTTGATACTTATCTTCAACCCAATGCACAAATCTATCTCCATACGATTTTTTATCGCTTTTTGGTGCTCTTAATACCAATGCAGACATCATTGGAACGTAGGTTAAACAGAGTACCATTGCACCAATCATCGCAAAAATAAAGGTCAATGCCATTGGTTTGAACATTTTCCCTTCAATACCTTCTAATGCTAATATTGGTAGAAATACAATTAGAATAATTAACTGACCAAAAAAGGCAGCATTCATCATTTTTTTTGAGGCATCTGCCGCAACACCATCACGTTCTTTGGATGTCAATTTCCTTTTCTTTAAGACTTGCGAAGCAATCAGAAATACAGTACTTTCTACAATAATTACAGCACCATCGACAATAATTCCGAAATCTATTGCACCCAGACTCATCAAATTAGCCCAAACGTCAAACACATTCATTAGTATAAATGCGAATAATAGTGATAATGGAATTGTTGAAGCTACTATTAAACCACCTCGCCAATTACCTAATAAGAAAATAAGAACGAAAATGACTATCAATGCGCCTTCAATTAGGTTGGTAGCAACCGTTGAAGTTGTTTCTGCTATTAATTTGCTTCGGTCTAACAAAGGTTCGATAATGACTCCTTCTGGCAGCGATTTTTCAATTTGAGCCATTCGCACTTTTACATTCTCAATAACATCGTTTGAATTAGCGCCTTTAAGCATCATAACCAAACCACCAACTACTTCGCCTTCTCCATCTTGGGTTAAAGCGCCATAACGAATAGCAGCACCAAATTGTACCGTAGCAATGTCACCAACGGTAATTGGAATATTATTTGTGTTTTTAACCGTAATCTTTTTAATATCCTCTAAACTACGCACCAAACCTTCGCCACGAATAAAATTGGCTTGATGGTTCTTTTCAATGTATGCACCACCTGTGTTTTGGTTGTTGGCTTCAAGTGCTTCAAAAACATCGGTAATTGTTAAACCAATAGCTTTTAGTTCGTTTGGGTCAACAGCAACTTCGTACTGTTTAATTTTTCCACCTATGGCGTTTACTTCAACTACACCTTCCACCATTGCCATTTGACGTTGCACAATCCAATCTTGCATGGTGCGTAAATCAGTCACCGAATATGTGTCTTTATACTCTGGTGTTACTTTTAGTGTGTATTGATAGATTTCTCCTAAACCAGAAGAGATAGGTCCCATAGTTGGCTCGCCAAAACCACTCGGAATTTGTTCTTTGACTTCGTTTAGTTTTTCAGCTACTAATTGACGCGGTAGATACGTTCCCATATCATCGTCAAAAACTATAGTGACCACAGATAAACCAAAACGAGAAATAGAACGGATTTCCTTCACATCAGGTAAGTTGCTCATTGCCACTTCTACTGGATAGGTTACAAATTGTTCAATGTCCTCTGTACCTAAATTTGGCGCTTGTGTAATGACCTGTACTTGATTGTTAGTAATATCTGGAACAGCATCGATGGGTACTTGGGTCATACTCCAAATACCTGCTCCAACAATGGTAAGCGTTAGCAAACCAATAATGAATTTGTTATTGATTGAAAAATCAATGATTTTATTAATCATAGAAAATGTATTAATTCAGTTAAACTTTTCGGTACAATTCTGATATAAGAAATAGAATTACACGAAATGAAAAGAACCATATAGGCTCAAAATTGGATATAGTTATCCTTAAAAAAACTGAATTATGCCCTTGGTGGCTGGAAAAGTGATTCCAAATATCTGGAAGTGAAGTTTACTTTATGTAAATTATACTGTTTTTTCTCTTCAAATTTTAATCGATGGGTTAAAGCCAAATTGTTGTTAGCAATAATTAATACTAAAGGATGACAACATTGATTATGGGAATGAACAGGTGTATTTTCCCTATCTGGGTTATGATGATGCTCTTCATTTTGAGTATCACTGCCAAAGTAATCTTCAACTACATATTCAAGGAAAGAGTCACCATAAACTTTATGGTCTTGATAATGGTTAATAACGTTTGAAATTTCTTTAATTGGGCCACAAAAGTCCATATCTATGCTAATCCCTTGAAAAAAGAGTAAAATAGACATTGATATGGAAAAAAAGATTTTCATATAATTTATACAAATATATCAATTATTTAATGCAATGGTTGTGCAAAAATTTTATAACAAGTCAATTATACCCCGTTAAAATTATGATTGCTCAACAATAGCAATCTCCTCCTCTGTTAAGCCATACAGCTCATACACCATAGCATCAATTTCTTTTTCTGTTTGGGTAATTTGGGTTTGTAGGTCTTGGGCTTTTTTCTTGTTGTCTTTAAAAAGCTCCAGCCACTCAAACTCGTCTTTTTTGGTAAGTGGCGTACCGCCTGCTTTTTTAATGGCTTTGTTGAGTTCTTTTATAAATTCTGAAAAGTTTAAATCGTGCCAGTTTTCGAGTTTGCGAGGAATTTTGTTTAATGAAAAGCTATGATTAAAAAAGATTTTGAATTTTTCAATAGTAGTAATTAGATTCGACTTTCCTGATAATAAATCATCCACTACTTTTTTTGCCTTATGTTGAACTTCCGGTCTGGTTATTTTAATAGGGAGCTTTTTAAATTCTGCAACTCTTATTTTTGGAAACAAAGTATCGAACTCATTATTCGAATAACGAAAATAAAATGACATTAATTTTGAATTTAATATACTTATTATATATTCAATAATGAAGTTTGATTGAGTCTCATCATCTATTCGAGCGATATACAAACTGCGGTCAATAATAAATCGCTCTCTAATCAAAGTACTAACGAGTGTCTTTCCTAATATTTCTCTAAAAACAATTCTTGGGCCTTTGAAGTATTTCTCTTGACGTGGTGCAGCTAACCAATCTCCATAACTTATATAATGCTCTTCATCCCAATTATAATTATAGGTACTTACGTGCTTTCCTTTTAATTCTGGAACAAATGATTCATCTTTCTTATAATTTGCGTGGTAAGCTCTATTTTTAATTACTTCATCACTTTGACCAGTATATTTATCATAAGGATTTACACCCCTTGTTACATCCATTATTTCTCCAACTGAAATAACTTCGCTTCTAACTTTTTGAATAATTGGTAGAATAGATTCGCTTATTTCAACATCAAATATGTACCCATCATTATTTAAGAATCTATTTTGCTTTATTTCGTGTTTTAAAAAAGTTTGTTTTTCAGCAATCTCAACAATATCTATCTTACCGTTAGTATTAGCGTTCTTTTGAGCAACAAACACCAAGGTGTCTACTGAAGCGTCAGGAAATACATTATCTAAATTTGGAATTAAAACTGTAAAATGAAGATTATTTAACACATACTTTCTACAATCAGACATTTTAAGATTTTTCAACCAAGAATTTGGAACTATGTAGCTTATTGCTCCATTATTAGTTAAAATTTCAGTTCCTTTTTCCATAAATGAAACATATAGGTCAATTTGATATTGTGCAGTTTGAAAATGTTTGTTAATATATTTTTTTGTACCATCGTCAAGAGACCTTGCAACATATGGCGGATTCCCAATCACCACATCAAAACCCCCGTTTTTAAATATTTGTGGGAATTGCTCCTGCCAATTAAACGCTTTATCGCCTGCTACGGCTTTACTATCTATAAGCGAGTTGCCACATTTTATGTTGTTGCTTAAATCGTTCAGTTTTCGGCGTGGTTGTGCGGTACGCAACCATAAGGAGAGTTTGGCTATTTCTACGCTTTCTTCGTTAAGGTCTACCCCGTAAATATTGTTTTCCAGAATAGTGTTTTCTATATCGCTTAATATCATGCCACCACCCAAAACTTTTGCTTTTAGCTCGTCAATATAGCGGTGTTCCTTTATTAAAAAGTCCAACGCTTGGTTTAAAAATGCGCCCGAACCACAGGCTGGGTCGCAAATGGTTATTTGCAGTAGCCAATCGCGATAGCTGTCCAGTACTTCCAACAGTTGTTTTTTGGTGTTTTGGTGTGTGCCTTTTTTTACTTCAAAATATGCTTCTTCTTTAAAACCAAGTGCTTCTTTTTTCTCTTGGCAGAGTTTGCCAACGGTATTTTCTACAATGTATTTGGTGATGTATTTGGGTGTGTAAAAAACACCATCTTTTTTACGTTTGCTTTTTTGTTTATCGAACGCACCACCTTCAATTTCGGCATTAACGCTTTCAATTTCGTTGAGTGAGTTTTCAAAAATATGCCCTAAAATATTAACATCCACCTGAGAGCTAAAATCGTATTTAGCCAATTTGTAGGTGTGTTTGTAGAGCAAAGCATCGTCAATCTCCAAATTATCTAAAATGGCATCGGGTTTAAAGAGACCGCCATTGTAGGCATAAATCTCTGCCCTTGAGGTGGTGCCTTTTCTACCTTCATCTAAAAAATGAAAGTATTGCTTAAAGAGGTTATACAGTGGGCGTTCGTCTCCAAAATCGATGTCGGCTTTCCACTTATCCAAAATTTGGATGGTTGAGTTTGGAGGTAACAGGTCTCTATCTTCAGCAAAGAAAATGAACAGGAAACGGTCTATTAGTTTTTGCGATTTTTTGAATAGGGATAGTTTGACGTTTTTTTCGAGGGCTTTGTTTTCATTAGCGTTGTTCTCTTCATGAGATTGCCGCGCTTCGCTCGCAATGACAGCTTCCGTTTTAATCCGTTTGGCATTGCGTTTTACGAGGTCTCTAAAAAGTTCGCGTTTAAATACCGAGTAATCGTTATAAAACTGCTTGGTTATTTTATCTTCTTCTACTAAGGAGGCTTCTTTAATAGTGAGTGGTAGATTGTTAAGAATATTGTCTTTTTGAAGACATAAATACATTAAAGCAAATTCCTCTGGTGCTAACTGAAAGAGATTAAACTCTAAAAACTCGGTAGCATCGTTAATGTAAAAACGTAATTTTTCAAAATTAGATGTAACAACATAAACACAATCTTTTTGGTTGGCTTTATAATCGAATGCTTGTTTACGAATGCTTTCTAAATCTTTAGTATTTGTACCTTTTAATTCTATAACACCAACAGCGATTCCTTTACTTAAAATTGCTCCATCTGCTTTCCCTGCCCCTTTTTGGTTTTTAAACTCAGTGGTAATATTGAAGTTGGGCTTTGGGTTTAAGGTGTAATCTAGAATATTTACAAAAAGCTCGTCTAAGAATTTAGCTTGATATTGCTCTTCTTTAGAGTTTTTAATATTTTCTTGAATTATAGGGTTATGAAAATACTTGATGTATTTTTTATAAGCACGTTCTACTGCTAAATTATCTCGTTGGGCTAAATAGGTTTTTAATACTGAAGTTTGGAATAATGCCATAAATTAAATTACCAATAATGCGGTTGCATAAAAGTAAGAAATCTCATGAGAAATAGATTAAATAAATATCTAATTTCAAAATAATGACGACTTATTAGGTGTACTATTCTGAATCATTCTTTTTAGTTGATTTAACTCATTCTTTAAAATTGCAATATCTCCTTTTGTAGCAGGTAGAGAATTTGGCGCAAATAATTTCTTTGCTGCAAAAACTGCAGCATCTGCTGTAGCAGATCCTATAGCCGTATTTGAAATAGAATTTGCATTAATCTTTGGTGCTTTTTGAATACTTTCAATCTTAGTTTCTAAGATTTTTATGGAATCTATAATATCGGTTTTTACAGGTAGGCTTAAACCTTCCCCTTTGGGTAATGTTTCTTCCTTTTGATAGTGACCTGAAACATATTTATAGTCATTTCTTTTATAGCTTGCTTTTGTTTTACAACTTGTGGTGCAATAGACGTGATTACTTCTTCTAGCTTCAAAAGTTTGGCAACAATGTTTGCATAATTTTGTTGTTTTCATAGTCGTTTTCAAGATTTTAATTGATTAAAACGTAAAATAAAGTTTAATTTAACCTTTTATCTTCTCATGCTCTTTCCTTTAAAAACAACAATGTTAAACATTTCAAAGAAACGGTCGTGCATCCTTCCACCATACCTATTACCTAAATCGAACAATGTTTGCTCTATGTTGTTTTCGTGATTGGTATGGTTGCACGTTACATAAGTCATGTATTTTTTTTCGTTTTGTTTAAAGAGAATTTCCTCAATTACATCACAATTTCCGTAGTTGCTTGCAATTCGTTCTGAATTAATATCGTCAATAAACAACTTTGGCCTTACTGTTTTATCCAACATATAACTCCTTTCAAATGGTGTAGGACATACTTCATAACTTTTTACCAAATCTTTTGCACCATAGCCTTTAAACCTTAATACTTTATGCTTATTAAATATTTTCTCAAACACCTTAAAATATGCGCTTTTGCCAATGCCATAACTCCCCACTACCATCAATCCTTTCTTAAAAGATGGTTCATTTTCAGCATGTATAAGGTTTTCACATTTAAAGAACTCCAAATCATTTAAAAAGTAGTAAAACAGCACCTTAATATTTGTCAAGTTATCAGTAGACCCTTTAAATTCTCTACGATATTCCATTTGAAACTCGATAACAAATTCTTCCCATAACTGCTGTTTGGTGAAGATTTGTTGTGGATGCATTATCAATTTCGGACAATCAGTTTTCACTTTTTGTGTTTTAAAATTGCTGACTACTTCCCCGATTTTTTGTGTTTGGTTAAGTCTCATAATTTCATTATCTATTGGTTAATAATTCAGGTTTAACTTTTGTTGAAATCATTTTAGGTCGTTCATTTGCAGCCCATTTTTTTAAACGTTTCTCAATTTCAAAAAATCGTTCTGTTTCAAAACGCATTTTTGTTTTATTAGTGTTAAGCTCGCTCCAGTAATCAAAAAAAGATTCTAAAATTATATTATCAAAAGTGGAGTGAGAGAAAACCTTGTCTCTAAATATCTTTTTTCTATTTTTTATTAAATTATTATTAGTATTCGTTGTTGCTAAATGATTGTCATTTGATTGTGAAATGTTTGCCACTTCATTGCTATTTGGTATGTCATTTGGCGTGTCATTTTGTGACTGACCAACTTCAACAACAAAATCATTTAATTTTGGAAAGCTGATTTTAGTATAAGTTGTTGTAGTTTCTACTTTGAGGTAATTTGTTTTTTCTAATTTTGATAAAGCTGTTCTTATCTTACTTACCGTTAGCCCCGTTTCGACTGCAAGTTTATCGTAAGATGTAATAAACTCTCCTTTATTCACAACAATCCCCTGCCATTTTTTTTTGCTGTAGTTAACCCTTAGCAAACAATGCACAAACAATTTGCAAACATTAACATCCGTATACCATTCCCAATCGATTAACTCACGATGTAGCATTATAAATCCTTTGTTTATCATACTATTCCTGTTTAATGAGTTTCGAAAAAATATCACTCTTTTTGTAGTAGACACGATTCCCTAATCGATAACTAGGGAGTATACCGTTTTTGCGCCAATTCCAAAGTGCTTGTTTGGAACATTTTAGAATTTCAAGAGTTTCATCAACTGTGAGTAGCTCTTCTTCATCTTTTTTAGGTGGCTTATATTTATCAAAAAACTCCTTTAACTTACAATCAACACCAATCAAGATATTTTCAGTAAGCTCCTCGGGAGTAGTTTCAATAACATGCAGTTGTGTTGACTTCATTTGTACTATGTTTAATTCTTAATAGTACAATATTACAATTAACATCACCTAATTTAGACTTTAGGTGTATACGCCAGTTTATAAACAGTATTAAATAACTATGTTAAACGTGCTGGAGGAATAAGAAAGTTTCTATCATCAAATTTTTGTTTTGCTCCTTTATGTCGCTTATTACCTGGACTGAGATATATTTCTATAGAGCTAGCTGAATCACAATCTTTAATATCAAAAACATCATAAAGTTCTCGTGCTAATTTGCGGCAATTTACATCGCCATTTCGCATATCACCTTCCATATAACCTTGTAAAATTAACTCCTGAATAATCACAGCTAACTGGGATGGACCTGCTATCCACTTTAATGGTCTTTTCTCTTTTTTACCTTTGTAGTCTAAAATAAATTTATTGATGATTTCAACTCTTTTCGCAAATTCTTTATGTTTTCTGCTCAAAGATGTCTGATGAAACATTAGGGGGTAATCTAAATCATAATTTTGTATTATACCTTCACTTTCTGTGAAACCGTTTTCTAACTTTACTTCTTTGTAGTAGCCTCGTCCTTCTAGGCGCACCTGTGCATGGTCAATAATCTCCTCAATTTTAGGTACAACCTCAAGATCAAGAACCGAATAGTAGAGCTCTGGGTCGTTACAATAATCGTAATGATGTTGTAAAAAACCATGTAGTTCTAAAATTCGAGTTTCAAAAAGCAGCAAACGTATAAAGTACTTTAAATAGAAGTCGTCAACTAATTTCGGCTCGTAATTACTGTAATTTTTTAGGTTAAACTTATAATCTTTATTTCCTTGATCTAAACTTGACTTTTCATCAATTGCAAATGCATCTTTGTAATTCATTTATAGGTTATTAATTAATTTTTAAAAAAGGCACTATCAGCAATTTTTACAGCTCTTTCTTGAGGTGTCACTTTTATGTATTTATAAAATTCTCGCTCTGTAGAATGACCGCTGATAGACATAATATCAATTGTTGGCATTTTAGATAAATAAGCATTTGTACAAAATGATCTTCTTGCAGTATGTGAAACAATGAGCTTGTGCTTAGGTACTGTTTCTGAAGTCTTTTTTCCACCAACCGTTTTTTGAATTGTGACTTGCTCATTTATCTCTGCTTTTCTTCCTGCTTCTTTAATATATTCGTTAATATCTGGATTATTTAATTTACGAGGAGGAAAACCATTATAACGTTGTTCCATTATTTTTTTAACACGTCTATGAATTGGAACATAAACACGCTTACTAGTTTTTTGTTGCTTAAATTCAAACACTTCTTTTCCGTTAAACGTTTTTATTTGGTCTTTAGTAATTCCATTATAATCTGAAACTCTCTGCCCTGTGTAGTAGCCAATTAAAAATATATCTCTAGCTAGTTCCCAATCTTTTGTTTTCGACAAGTCTGTTTTATATAAAGCATCTATATCAGCTTCGGTAAGATAAATTGAAACAGTTTCTTCAGAAACCATTTTAAATTCAGAGTGCTTATATTTAAGATTAGTATTAATTCCGTCTTCAGTAGCTCTATTTAAAATAGTTACCAAATTCTTTATATGCTTACCTATAGTATTCACAGAATAATTATTATCCTCCAAATATTTTATAAACGTATAATAAAAATTCATATTAATATTATCAAAATCTAAATTATAGTTAACACGACTATTAAATTCTTTTAGCCTATTTACAGTTTGCTTGTAAGACCTAATAGTAATTGGACTTAATTTTACAGCATCAATATTCTTAGCTTGATTTTCTCTTTTTTCAATATAATCATCTGCATATTCAAAAAAAGTAGTAATTAAGCTGTCATTGTTTTCATTTTTTCGAACAATTTTGAAAAGAAGTGATTTTAACACATTCTTGTTTTGTTTTTCTAAGTCATCTAATTTAGATACTGCATCTACAAATTCTGAAGAGAAGTTCAATAAATCACTATTAACTTTTTCCCTATTTCTTATCGTAGATACCGCTCTAATTCTTTGGTATGTTTTATCCCAATTTTTAGGTAAAACTTTATAACCCGTGGCAAATTTTATGCGATTGTTTCTACCAAAACTATAATCTAAAATTATAGAGGTTTCCTTTTTGGAATTACCATCTTTTAATCTATATTTAATCGTTCCCGAAGTAGGTTTAATTGATTTACTCATAATTTCAATAAATGATTTATATAAAAAGGGACAACAAAAGGGACAACATCTCCTTTAACTATTGTTATTTCAAAAGTATATAAATTATTTAAAATATCTCATAAGTATTATAAATAAAGGCACAAAAAGATTATTATATAAAATAGCATAACATAGATTCAAGCAAATAATGGTACTGGAGGTACCACAAAAAAATCCCGAAACTTTAATGTTTACGGGATTTTTTGTTTTTAAAATATTCATAATGATTTTTAGGGCGGGTTTTTCCAGAAAAAGCAAAAACCGCGCTATCCGTTACTAGTTTTGGCTCGATGCTCGCCTCGCCAAAAGCTATCCTCTACTATCACTCCCGCAAGTCTGTGTTAACTTCCCGCTTGCCATTAATACCGTTTTGGTATGTTTTGAGTTTAGATCAAAAAAAATCCCGATTCTAGAATAAGAATTGGGATCCATAAAAGGCAACTATTCTAAGCTCCCCTAATGTAGTACCATCGGCACCGATGGTTTGCTTTTCAATACTATTTCGATTTAAAGCACAAAAAAACCCTCCATGTTTCCATGAAGGGCTTTCAAAAAAGGCAACGACCTACTCTCCCACAAATGTAGTACCATCGGCGCTAATGGGCTTAACTTCTCTGTTCGGAATGGTAAGAGGTGAGCCCCATCGCTATAACCACCTTAAGTTATAGCTGCTGACTGTCGGCTTTCGCTTCTAGTCTTCAGCGTTCCGATTAAAATCGGAACAAATATCTTAACATATTGAAAATAAGAACATGATTGTAATAATTCTATTGAACTTTATAAAAAAACAGGCGTACAATAAGCCTATGGGTTATTAGTACTACTCGGCTATGACATTACTGCCTTTACACCTATAGCCTATCAACGTGGTCATCTCCCACGACCCTTTAAAGAAATCTCATCTTGTGGTGGGTTTCGCGCTTATATGCTTTCAGCGCTTATCCCTTCCAAACGTAGCTACTCTGCAATGCTCCTGGCGGAACAACAGATACACCAGAGGTTTGTCCAACTCGGTCCTCTCGTACTAGAGTCAGATCCACTCAAATTTCTAACGCCCACTGTAGATAGAGACCGAACTGTCTCACGACGTTCTGAACCCAGCTCGCGTGCCACTTTAATGGGCGAACAGCCCAACCCTTGGGACCTTCTCCAGCCCCAGGATGTGACGAGCCGACATCGAGGTGCCAAACCCCCCCGTCGATATGAGCTCTTGGGGGAGATCAGCCTGTTATCCCCGGCGTACCTTTTATCCTTTGAGCGATGGCCCTTCCATGCGGAACCACCGGATCACTATGCTCTACTTTCGTACCTGATCGACTTGTAGGTCTCTCAGTCAAGCTCCCTTATGCCATTGCACTCTACGCACGGTTACCAAGCGTGCTGAGGGAACCTTTAGAAGCCTCCGTTACTCTTTTGGAGGCGACCACCCCAGTCAAACTACCCACCAAGCACTGTCCCTTCCTAAGAAGGTTAGACTCTAGATAAGCAAAGGGTGGTATTTCAACAATGACTCCACAACGCCTAGCGACGCCACTTCAAAGTCTCCCACCTATCCTACACATTACTTATCCAAAACCAATACTAAGCTATAGTAAAGGTGCACGGGGTCTTTTCGTCCCACAGCGGGTAATCGGCATCTTCACCGATACTACAATTTCACCGAGCTCATGGCTGAGACAGTGTCCAGATCGTTGCACCATTCGTGCAGGTCGGAACTTACCCGACAAGGAATTTCGCTACCTTAGGACCGTTATAGTTACGGCCGCCGTTTACTGGGGCTTCATTTGATTGCTTTGCCGAAGCTAACAACTCCACTTAACCTTCCAGCACCGGGCAGGTGTCAGGCCATATACATCATCTTTCAATTTAGCATAGCCCTGTGTTTTTGATAAACAGTCGCCTGGACCTTTTCACTGCGGCCACCCCGAAGGGTGGCGACTCTTCTCCCGAAGTTACGAGTCTATTTTGCCTAATTCCTTAGCCATGAATCTCTCGAGCTCCTTAGAATTCTCATCCCAACTACCTGTGTCGGTTTAGGGTACGGGCCGCTTCTCTCGCTTTTCTTGGAAGTCGCTTCTCTGGATTATCACCTTGGCCGAAACCTCAGTGTACTATCGCCGTGTTACCACTGGCTTCAACGAACTATTCCGTCAGTTCGCACCAAATATACGCCTCCGTCACTTTTATTGAGAGCGGGTACAGGAATATTAACCTGTTGTCCATCCACTACCCCTTTCGGGTTCGCGTTAGGTCCCGACTAACCCTCAGCTGATTAGCATAGCTGAGGAAACCTTAGTCTTTCGGAGTGCGGGTTTCTCGCCCGCATTATCGTTACTTATGCCTACATTTTCTTTTGTAGCTTCTCCAGCATGTCTCACAACACACCTTCGACGACACTACAATGCTCCCCTACCGATATTTCTATCCCATAGCTTCGGTAATATGTTTATGCCCGATTATTATCCATGCCGAACCGCTCGACTAGTGAGCTGTTACGCACTCTTTAAATGAATGGCTGCTTCCAAGCCAACATCCTAGCTGTCTAAGCAGTTCAACCTCGTTTTTTCAACTTAACATATATTTTGGGACCTTAGCTGATGGTCTGGGTTCTTTCCCTCTCGGACATGGACCTTAGCACCCATGCCCTCACTGCTGATAAACATTTTATAGCATTCGGAGTTTGTCAGGAATTGGTAGGCGGTGAAGCCCCCGCATCCAATCAGTAGCTCTACCTCTATAAAACTATTAATCAACGCTGCACCTAAATGCATTTCGGGGAGTACGAGCTATTTCCGAGTTTGATTGGCCTTTCACCCCTACCCACAGGTCATCCGAAGACTTTTCAACGTCAACCGGTTCGGTCCTCCACAGTATGTTACTACTGCTTCAACCTGCCCATGGGTAGATCACACGGTTTCGCGTCTACCACTACTAACTAAAGCGCCCTATTCAGACTCGCTTTCGCTACGGATCCGCACCTGAAGTGCTTAACCTTGCTAGCAACGGTAACTCGTAGGCTCATTATGCAAAAGGCACGCCGTCACAGATCAAGTCTGCTCCGACCGCTTGTAAGCGTATGGTTTCAGGTTCTATTTCACTCCCTTATTCAGGGTTCTTTTCACCTTTCCCTCACGGTACTAGTTCACTATCGGTCTCTCAAGAGTATTTAGCCTTATCGGATGGTCCCGACTGTTTCATACAGGGTTTCACGTGCCCCGCACTACTCAGGATACCACTATATCCACATGCTTTACTTATACCGGGCTATCACCGTCTATGGCCTGTCTTTCCAAACAGTTCTAATTCATTATGCTTCTAATGTCGTGGTCCTACAACCCCAGTATTGCCGTAACAACACTGGTTTGGGCTAATCCGCGTTCGCTCGCCACTACTAACGGAATCACTTTTGTTTTCTTCTCCTCCGGGTACTTAGATGTTTCAGTTCTCCGGGTTCGCCTCCTTGCGGATACTATATCTTCAATATAGTGGGTTGCCCCATTCGGATATCTGCGGATCAATTCATGTGTGCTGATCCCCGCAGCTTTTCGCAGCTTATCACGTCCTTCTTCGCCTTTGAGAGCCTAGGCATTCCCCATACGCCCTTATTTAGCTTATTGTACTTTTTGCTTTTTTAATGAGTTTACTATGTCTATCAACGATTTGATAAACATAATATGATTAATTAGATATCGCTCGTGATTCTAATTAATCCTAATTATTACTTAAATATGATTAGACTAATCTAATCATATTTTCATGTATCTTTTTTCAATATGTCAATGAACGTTTTTCTAAAGATTTTTAGAACGTTAGATTTTTAGATTGCTAGACAATATCTAAACATCTAATGGTCTAACTTTCTAACCATCTAGAATCGTGGAGAATATCGGAGTCGAACCGATGACCTCCTGCGTGCAAGGCAGGCGCTCTAGCCAGCTGAGCTAATCCCCCGTTTCTTTAAGTTGACAGTCCACAGTCTGCAGTATGCAGTCGCTTGTTGCCGACTCGTTGGTGGATAGTCCTCTTCTAGAATTTCCTTTTCAATTTGTAATGAACGTCTAAAATCAATTCTTTATTAAATAATAATTATCTAATAATAAAATCAACCTTAGGTTGTAGTCTCAGGCAGACTCGAACTGCCGACCTCTACATTATCAGTGTAGCGCTCTAACCAGCTGAGCTATGAGACTGTTTATAGTCGTCAGTGTTCAGTTTTCAGTAATATATTTATTACCGACCACCGTTTTCTGGTGACTTATTTTTTAAATTAACAGCAATGAGAATAAACTATCTCTCGTAATAGTTATGATACTTTTTAGTCGTCTTTCTCTAGAAAGGAGGTGTTCCAGCCGCACCTTCCGGTACGGCTACCTTGTTACGACTTAGCCCTAGTTACCGACTTTACCCTAGGCCGCTCCTTGCGGTGACGGACTTCAGGCACTTCCAGCTTCCATGGCTTGACGGGCGGTGTGTACAAGGCCCGGGAACGTATTCACCGCATCATGGCTGATATGCGATTACTAGCGATTCCAGCTTCACGGAGTCGAGTTGCAGACTCCGATCCGAACTGTGATAGGGTTTATAGATTCGCTCCTGGTCACCCAGTGGCTGCTCTCTGTCCCTACCATTGTAGCACGTGTGTAGCCCAGGACGTAAGGGCCGTGATGATTTGACGTCATCCCCACCTTCCTCACAGTTTGCACTGGCAGTCTTGTTAGAGTTCCCATCTTTACATGCTGGCAACTAACAACAGGGGTTGCGCTCGTTATAGGACTTAACCTGACACCTCACGGCACGAGCTGACGACAACCATGCAGCACCTTGTAAATTGTCCGAAGAAAAGTCTATCTCTAAACCTGTCAATCTACATTTAAGCCCTGGTAAGGTTCCTCGCGTATCATCGAATTAAACCACATGCTCCACCGCTTGTGCGGGCCCCCGTCAATTCCTTTGAGTTTCATTCTTGCGAACGTACTCCCCAGGTGGGATACTTATCACTTTCGCTTAGCCACTCAGATAAATCCGAACAGCTAGTATCCATCGTTTACGGCGTAGACTACCGGGGTATCTAATCCCGTTCGCTACCTACGCTTTCGTCCATCAGTGTCAATATATTATTAGTAATCTGCCTTCGCAATTGGTATTCTATGTAATATCTATGCATTTCACCGCTACACTACATATTCTAACTACTTCATAATAATTCAAGATAACCAGTATCAAAGGCAATTCTACAGTTGAGCTGCAGACTTTCACCCCTGACTTAATTATCCACCTACGGACCCTTTAAACCCAATGATTCCGGATAACGCTTGGATCCTCCGTATTACCGCGGCTGCTGGCACGGAGTTAGCCGATCCTTATTCTTACAGTACCGTCAAGTCGCTACACGTAGCGATGTTTCTTCCTGTATAAAAGCAGTTTACAACCCATAGGGCAGTCTTCCTGCACGCGGCATGGCTGGATCAGAGTTGCCTCCATTGTCCAATATTCCTCACTGCTGCCTCCCGTAGGAGTCTGGTCCGTGTCTCAGTACCAGTGTGGGGGATCCCCCTCTCAGGGCCCCTACCTATCGTTGCCTTGGTATGCCGTTACCATACCAACTAGCTAATAGGACGCATACTCATCTTGTACCGTAACCTTTAATATTAGGTCCATGCGAACTTAACATACTATGGGGTATTAATCTTCATTTCTAAAGGCTATCCCCCAGTACAAGGTAGATTGTATACGCGTTACGCACCCGTGCGCCGGTCGTCAGCAAAGAAGCAAGCTTCTCTCTGTTACCCCTCGACTTGCATGTGTTAGGCCTGCCGCTAGCGTTCATCCTGAGCCAGGATCAAACTCTTCATCGTTAATTTTTGTGTGTTACTATCATATTTATAATACAATGCAACAACTTTTAACAACTAATCAGAATCTCTAGTACTCAAAATGGTCTATTCTCTTTGTTGAAAATTATCGTTTCCAATAACTTTCTTACGCTGTCAATTCAATATGTTTATGAACTTTTTTTATCTTTTCTTAAAGTCTTTCCTCCTTAAGCGGGTGCAAATATAAAACCCTTTTTTAAACTCCACAATACTTTTTTAATCTTTTTTGAAAAAAATATGAACCTTTTTCTTTCCCAACTAAATAAGTAACATTTTATGAACTTCGCCAAACAACTCTACTGCTGTTTTTAGCGGGTGCAAACATACTACCTATTTTTAATTACGCAATGGCTTTTTTAAACTTTTTTTTGCCTTTTTTTTATATCACTTTTAACTGCCTTGTTTTCTGTTATTTATAACCCTTAATTTTATTTAACTTTTTTTTAATCTTATGACTAAAAGCATCTAGGTACGGATTATATACTGTTAATTGATCAGCTATTTTGACCTGTGAATCTTGTAGGCTTGAATTGTTCTTTTATTATGTGAACGGTATTGTTATCGTATTTAATCATTATATCGTTATGCCCGCGTTAGGGATTGTAGTGGATAGCCCACAGCGGAGGTACGACGCGAGCACTTGAAACCCTTAGACTCCGCTCAGGATAAAATTCAGCCCGACCCCTTTGGGGAACGCACTAATAAAAAAATTTTATAGGAAGAAATTCCATACTAAGCCGAAACGTATTGCGAAATCGCGGTATGGATACGTTGGTGCTGAATAAAAGTTATAGCCTGTGAATGAGGAATTGAAATGTTCGAGCTTGAAATAGATACGGGTTTGACGGATTTTTGCGTTTAAGAAAAAATCTAACCTTGGAAAATCGCCATATTGGGTTTCGTTTTGTACATAAAATTCTGATAGTAATGGACTGTAAGCATCCATATAATACTTTGAGAAGTAATTTAATGTTACACCGGTTTGAAGATACATGGCTTTTTTGAATAGGTGACTTGAGAAATAGAATGTGTTTCGGGTGTTTATTTCGGGAACGTTTAATACCTGATTATCGTCCTTTACGTTTTGATACATTATAGTATTGTTTAGGGCGAATTTTCCGAATTTTATTTCGTTTTCTAACTTAACCCTAAAGTAGGATATGGATTTATTGTTTTGAAATGGATTGACTTGTGCTGTGGTTTCGTCTTTTTTAAAGTATACGTAATCATTTATTGTTGAGAAATCTGCGGTGATGTTTGCAAGTTCTTTATATTTAAGATTGAACCCTATTTGCTGGGCTTCGATATTATTGAAATTATTTTGCCAGTTGTAATTTAAATAATCACTTTGGTATAATAATGTATTAAAGTTTGGCACTTTTGAACTGTGATTTAAGGATGCCGATGCCGAAATATCGTCGTTTAATTTAAAGGTTGCATCTGCTTTGAGGTAATTGCCTTCAAAATCTCCAGTGACATTTACTCCCAACTCTCCGTTTAATCGAAAGCCTTTATAGCGTTTACTATATTTACCGCCTACACCAAACACATTTCCTTTTAAGCGATTTACAATAGTATTACTGTTTAAAACTACTAACTTATTATAACCGTAGTTATAGTTGGTATTGTTTACATTTATTTGAACGTTACCTAATACGTTATTATAGTAATCTAGTTGCAGCTCGTTATAGAAATTTTCTAGTGTTGCTTTATCTGATAAACTTCTTGATTTGAATGCATCTCCAAAAATAGTCGTATTCGCTGTTGTTTGTTTATATTGATAGTATTTATCTTCAAAAGTCATGATGTGTCTTACACTAAGTCTGCTTTTTGAAGTAGAATCGTTTAAGGTGTTAGGAAGATACTTCTCAATTACTTTTTTATAGATGTCGTAGTTTTGATCGAGATAAATGCGTTTACCAATTAAAATATTTTCGGCATTTTCATAATTAACATCGAGGATGGAGCGTTCAAGAAATTCTTCTATGCCTGCTTCAAAATTTTCTACACTTTCGTCAATTAGTCCGCCATTTTCTTCATTATACAAATCTTGTGTTACTATATGGCCTCTGGCCTGATACTTCTTATTTTTAGAAGTATAGTTTGATGTAAACCTAAAATTACCTGTACTTGTAATGGCGTGCTGGTAAAAGCCAATGGAGCGCATACCTTTATAAGCGATGGAGAAGTTTAATTGTGGTGAAACGTTAACACTAAAAAAAGAATCGGCAGTCTGCCCTTGTTCAAACACGGTACGATAAAACAACTCGGTAAACGGGGTTGGCATTCGATAATAAAATATATCATCGATTTCCATATAATTAAAGTGTCTTGCTGTCGCGCCAAATTTTGGCATGGCCTCGGTATTTTGAAAATTATAGGTTAGGCTATTATAAGATTGCCCAACATTAGAAAATGGAATTAAGCCGAAATTATCTTTACGAAGGTAATTAAACTTGTATTCTTTTCTAATGGTTAATGTAGTATCCACAAAGGTGGTATCTCTTCCTTGAGAAATGATTAGATAATCTTCTATTTTAGTTTTTGGACTTTTTGTGCTTGCCCCTTTTGTTTTGCTCCTAATTGAATCTTGTACACCAAAAGATTTATCGTCTATACTAGTACCCTTTTGAATTGGTTGTATTTGAGCCGTACTAATATTAACTATAAGCAACCCGAAACAAGTTAATAAGACTTTAAGCATCTGATTATATATATTTCTATTTTTAATTTTTAGGGTTACTACCATATTAAGATTAAGAGTGAACTGAAGAAAATTTTGTTGTTTCCAGATATTCTTTGGCAAAAGTAATTATTTGAACGTAAAGTGTTGAAAAATATTTTAAATAAAGAAAGCCAGCGTTTCTTCGCTGGCTTTCTTTTTAATTATAACATCTAATTACATAGATGAGATTTAAAATTATATTTGAGTTAGTCGATAGCAAACATCTAAATAATAAATTTAAAAAACAACTACTTTTACGAAAAACATACACATCGCTAGTTTATATGAATGATACCTAGCAAGTTAATTTTATATTTGTTTTTATTTTAAATATGCTATTACTAAACCACTCTGAATACAATTTAGAATGCGGAACTGACGAAGCAGGACGCGGTTGTTTGGCTGGTCCTGTAACCGCTGCAGCAGTGATTTTACCTAAAGATTTTAAGAATTTAATATTAAACGATTCCAAACAATTAAGCGAAAAAAAAAGAACGCTTTTAAAACCGGTTATTGAAGAAGAGTCTATTTGTTTTGGAGTTTCTCATGTTTTTCAAGAAGAAATAGATACTATTAATATTTTAAACGCTTCTATTTTAGCTATGCATCAGGCTATAGAAAACTTAAATACAATACCAGAATTTATAATTGTTGATGGTAATAAATTCAAGCCCTTTAAAAATATTCCTTACGAAACCATAATAAAAGGAGATGGTAAGTATTTAAGCATTGCAGCCGCTTCTATACTAGCAAAAACTTACCGTGATAAATACATGGATAAAATTCATGAAGAATTTCCGATGTACAATTGGAAACAAAATAAAGGTTACCCAACCAAAGAACACAGGGCTGCCATAAAAAAGTACGGCATAACCAAATATCACAGAAAATCTTTTAGATTAATGCCAGAACAATTAAAGTTAGGTTTTTAAGTTTTTATATTTGCTGAAATTAATGAAGTCCATGAGATTATTTTGCAGTTCCCTCCTACTTATTTTATTTTTTGGTTGCTCAAACACAGGCAAAAAACACAACAATCTTATAGAATTTATTCCTGACAATGCTAGTTTAATTATTAAAACCAATAATCTAGAAAGTTTAAATAGTAGTTTAAAAAACAACGATTTTATTGAACGGTTTTCCAAAACAACTGCTTACAATCGTTTACAAGAAAAGCTAAAGCCTTTGGCTTTACTCAAGCCATTAAATGAAGTTGTTTTATGTTTATCTGAAGGCGTTAATGACAATCTGGATTTCACCGTGATTACCAAACTAAATTCGAATATACTCGAAACAGATTCACTTCCAAATTACACTGAAGAAACGTTAACCTATAAAAACAAAACAATAATAAAATCGACACTAAATGATAATTCTTTTTACACTGCAAGTATTGATAGTGTGCTAGTAGTTTCATCATCAAAATCCATAGTAGAAAATACTTTTAGTAGTTTTAACGATGATGATGAATTCAAAAAAGCCTATCGCACTACTAGCAACGACAAATCCTGCTCTATTATTATAAAACCCAATTCAGAATTTATTTCAACATTTTTTATTGAAGATTTTTTAAATCTTAATAATTTTACCGAATATCTTGCTCTTGACGTTGAAATGAACCAGAACAGTATTTATTTTAATGGTATCACTAAAGCTTTAGATTCTTCAAAAAAATTAATTAATATTTTCAAAAACACCTATCCTCAGGTTAATCAAACTCAGCATATAACGCCTTCAAACAGCGACGGTTTTATGAGTTTTTCCTTTAATGATTTTAAGATTTTAGAATCAAATTTATTGAAATATCAGCAGAAAGATTCTTTAATGAGTAACGCTATTCTTTTTAATGATGTTGTAGAAGTTGGTGTGATTTATGAAGATAAAAACCGTGCTATTGTACTTAACTCTGTAGATGTTATAGCTACTAAAGATGCTTTAATAGCAGAACAATCCGTTACAGATACTTATAGAGAAATTGAAATTTATAATTTTAGTCAACCTAAGTTATTCGCTGAAACATTTTCACCTTTAATAAGCGATACTCATGCCAATTTGTATTGCATTTTAGATAATTTTTTTGTGTTTTCAAGCCAAATGGACATGTTGCAAAATATAATTGCTAGTTATCAAAACAAAACCACTTTTTCGAACTCTTTAATTTTTGAAGACACCAAGGAGAAACTTAGTGATGCATCTTCAATTTTACAGATAAATAATGCTTCAACATTAAAAAACATTTTTCATAAAAATTTAGGCTCCGATGAAAAATTTAATATTGTAGAATATAACCAATCGGCCATCCAATTTATCTACGATAATAATTTTGCTCATGTTAATGGCGTTGTAAATAAAAACAAAACTCGAGGGTCTTTAAATTCTGTTTCGGAAGAATTAAATATTAAGTTAGATAATGATATCTTAAACACGCCTCAATTTGTTACAAATCATATTACCAAGCATAAAGAAATTGTTGTGCAAGATGTAAACAACAACCTTTATCTTATTTCTAATAAAGGAAAAATTCTATGGAAAAAACGATTACAAGGACCTGTTTTAGGCAGAATTGAACAAATTGATATTTACAAAAACGGTCGTTTACAACTGGCTTTTGCAACACTAAAAAAAGTCTATGTTTTAGACAGAAAAGGGAGAGAAGTTAAACCGTTTTCGTTGAATTTTAAAGACAAAATTACACAACCGCTTGCTATTTTTGATTACGATAAAAGAAAAGATTATCGACTTTTAGTTACCCAAGGTAAAAACGTATTAATGTATAATGTTAAAGGAAAAATAGTATCTGGCTTTAAATTTAAATCGGCAAAAAATGCTGTTGTATGTAAACCCGAACACTTTAGAATTGGTAGTAAAGATTATATTATTATTAAAACAAACAAAAACCTTTATATTTTAGATAGACTCGGTAAAATAAGAGTTAAACCAAAACAGTCTTTTTCATACTCCAATCAACCTGTTTTTCTATATAATAATACTTTCACAACTACAAGTGAGTCTGGAGATTTAGTTTCTGTTAATCCATTGGGAAACGTTTCATCAAGAAAGTTAAACCTTTCTAATAATCATTTTATAGAAACAACAAGTAAAACGCTGGTAACACAAAGTGAAAACAAGCTATTTATAAAAAATAAAACTACTGAGCTTGATTTTGGCAATTACGTAAATCCAAAGATATTTTACATCAATGATAAAATTTATGTTTCGACAACAGATTTGCAATCTCATAAAATCTATTTGTTTGATAGTGCCTCAAAATTACTTCCCAATTTTCCGGTTTATGGCAATTCGACCATAGAGTTAGACAATATAGATAAGGATAAAAATTTAGAATTTGTTACCATAGGAGAAAGCAATGCTATTATTCTATATCAAATTAATTAAATTTATGATCATTTAAATACATTAAGTTGTATGAAATTATCATGAATTTTAACACTACATTTTTGTTTGTAAAAAACTAATTTCTATCTTTAAGGCAGCTATTAATCAATTAATTACAAATGAAAATTCCCAAAAGTGCTTACAGCATTCTACTTTTTTGGATTGCTTTTGTATTTACTTTCCCTAACATTGATGCACAAACCAAGAAACTAAAACGCCCAGGAAGTAAAGTTGGCATTTATAGCGTTGATAAATTTGTGTCTGAGTCGTTTGATATTTATGATAAAGTTTACAAATACGATGGGTATGCCGAAGCTGGAACACCCTTAGATGATGAAGATATTGATGTTCTCGAGGATGCTCTTGACGATTTAGAAGGTTTAAGTGATAGCGCACCAGATATTTTGAGTGATGTTGATGGGACCAGCGTCTTGAAACAAGCTAAAGCTACTTTACAAATTAATAAAGCTAAAAAAGCCCTTAATTATAGCATAAAAACTGCGAAAGAATTATTGTTAGGACAGCGGGAACGTGACACTGAAGAAGAACCTGAAGATGAATCTAATGACACTTCAACCAATGATAATCCAGAAACCAATTCTACTTCAACCAACAATGATATTGGAGACAACGATGATACCAATATATCTGACAATTTAGAGATTTATAGCAAATTTGATTTTGTTCCTGGAGATAAGCTCTTATTTTTTGATGATTTTGAAAAAGATTTCATAGGTGATTTTCCTAGTAAGTGGAATGCTAATGGTGGTGGTGAAGTGGTGCAAATAAATAACGAAAAATGGTTTGATTTACTCTCTGGTTATGGAAACTACTATATCCCAGATGTAAAAAGTTTACCCGAAGAATATACCATTGAATTTGATGTTTTAGTTAGTGGTTTAGATAAAAAGACCTCATCAACTGCCAGACTATTTATATATTTAAGTAGCACAAACGATTTTAGTCACGGTCCTACTTACACCGTTGCCAGTATTCCATTTTGTCAATATACTCCAGTAGAAATTCGAGTTCAAAATTATGTAAACCGCGGTGGTGGTGGCATTAACAATGGCGTAAAAGCCGATATTAGAAAAGCGGTGTTAAATAAACCGCACATTGCCATAGCTGTAAACAAACAACGTTTTCGTATATGGGTAAATGAAAAAAAATATATCGATGTGCCAAGAATGATGTCTCTCGAACATCGAGTAAACTTTATAAAATTTAATGTGAACAATTTCAAAGATGGCAAGGAACGTATTTTTATCAAAAATTTAAAAGTTTCAGAAGGTGGTGAAGATTTAAGACGAAAACTAATTTCAGAAGGCAAAATTTCAACTAACGGCATTTTATTCGATACAGGTTCTGCAAATTTAAAACCTCAGAGTTATGGTATTATTCGCCAAATATCTCAGGTATTAATGCAAGATGAAAATATTAATTTAAAGATTATTGGACATACGGATGCTGATGGTACCGAGGCATCCAATTTGCAGCTCTCTCAAGCACGTGCAGAAGCCGTAAAAAACGCATTAATTGAAGTTTATAAAATTTCTGGAAGTAGATTGCAAACAGATGGAAAAGGTGAAAGCGAACCGGTTGAAGACAACAGCACTAGCGACGGAAAAGCACAAAACCGTCGTGTAGAATTTGTAAAAATTTAAAATAATATGAAAACAAAAATCATCATACTCATTGGTCTATTTTTTATAAGTTTTTCATCTTATAGCCAAAGTAATTGCAAAGCCTACTACCCTTTTGAAGAAGGCACCAAATTTGAAATTACCAATTACGACAAAAAAGGCAAGAAAGAAGGCGTCGTTAAATATCATGTATCAAATATTGAAGATAATGTGGCAACTATTGAAGCTGTAATTTTTGACTCGAAAGACAAAGAAGTTACAACCATGAGCTATAATGTAATGTGCGATGGTAATAAAATTTCTATTGACTTTAAGTCGTTAATGAATCCAGACATGTTAAATCAATACAAAGACATGGAAATGGAATTTACTGGTACTAATATTGAGCTTCCAAATGATTTGCAAGTGGGCCAAAACTTAAACAATGCTAACATGAATATGGCTTTAAATATGGGAGGCATCACTATGAACATGAGCGTTAATATGTTAAACCGAACCGTAGACAAAAAAGAATCTATCACCACACCTGCAGGCACTTTTGATTGTTTTGCTATTAGCTACAACAACGAAATGAAAATGGGTATGAAAATGAAGTTTAAAATTAAAGAATGGATAGCAGAAGGTGTTGGCATGATTAGAAATGAAACATATAATAAAAATGATAAACTTATGGGTTACTCAGAACTTACAAGTTTTAGTAAATAGCGGTATTTTACCGCCAAATGCAAGTCCTCGAATCTCGAGCGTCAAAATATTATGTTTTGGCGCTCTTTTTTTAAACCAAATTCAGCTTAATTTTATAGTATTGCATTAATAATACACGATACATGATTTCAAGAAAAAACGCCTCAATTTCAAAATTCATCATCCATAAAGTTGGTAATAAATTCAACGACACTAAAAATGCATTTTCAGAAAAACTAGTTGATTTTGACGAAGCGAGCTACGATTTAATGTTACCCTTTTTGTTAAGGCCATTTGGCAGTGTGGTACAGAGTTACCGTTTTAATCATCACGCTAATATTGCTTTAAATGAAATTAACAGCTATTGCACGCAATTGTTTAATGATGAAGATAGTTTTATAGACATTTCAAAACACATTGTCACACATTTATACGAGCAATCGAGTTCAGCGCAAATAAAAACTGGCGATGTATTGGTTGTTATGTTTGAAGGTATCGAGTTTCGGGACATGACAACCAACGCTCTAGGTATTTTTAAAATTGAAAATAAGGTTAATTTCTTTCAAACGTATTTAGAAAACAACAGTTACGATGTTTTAGTACAAAAAGGTATTAGCAGTAAAAAAGTTGATAAAGGCTGTTTAATTTTAAACCAAAGCGATACTGAAGGCAACATTATTTTAAGTGTAGACAATAATAGTTACGATGCCCAATATTGGCTCAATCATTTTTTAAATATTAAGTACGCCGATGACGCTAATAATCATACTCAACAGTATATTGAGTTGTGCAAAGATTTTTCAACTGAAATTATAAAAACCAGTTATGGCGCACAAGAACAAAATATGTTTTTAGCTAAAACCATCGATTTTTTTAAAGAAAATGAAGTAGTCAATGTTGAGCGATTTAAAGAAGAACTTTTTGAAAACGAAAAGCAAATTCGCGAATTTGAAAACTATAAAAAAGAATTTGAAGGTGAACAGAATCTCGTGATTAGAAATCAGTTTAATGTTGCCGAAGCGGTTGTAACCAAGGAAAAACGAAAAATAAAAACCGATATTAAGTTAGATACGCACATACAAATAAAGTTAGATATTGATGCTCCTGATGCTTCTTCGGAATATTTGGAACGCGGTTATGACGAGGAAAAGAAAATGCATTATTACAAAGTATTTTTTAATGCCGAAAATTAATAAGAACCTTTATAAATTAACTTTATTTTAAGCAATAAAGCGTGCTTAAATCGCTTCATTTTTATGTTTTTCTGTAACTTGTGTTTCGTAAAAGTTTTAATATGGCAAAAGACAAAAAATTCAATTACGAAGCTGAATTAGCAAAACTACATACCGAATTAGTTCATCTACAAGAATGGGTTAAAAAACAAGGTTTAAAAGTGGTTATTGTTTTTGAAGGCAGAGATGCTTCTGGTAAAGGTGGAACTATAAAACGATTTACAGAACCTTTAAACCCCAGAGTTTGCAAAGTAGTTGCATTAGGCGTTCCTACCGAAAAAGAAAAAACACAATGGTATTTTCAAAGATATGTTTACCATTTACCTGCTGCTGGTGAAATTGTACTTTTTGATAGAAGTTGGTATAACCGAGCCGGAGTAGAAAAAGTAATGGGATTTTGCACTAATGACGAATACGATGAGTTTTTGCGTTCATGTCCAGAGTTTGAACGTATGTTAGTTCGATCGGGAATTATAGTTTTAAAGTATTGGTTTTCTGTAAGCGACGAAGAACAAGAACGACGTTTTAAAAACCGAATAAGCAATCCTTTAAAGCGTTGGAAATTTAGTCCGATGGATTTAGAATCTCGCTCTCGATGGTTGGAATATTCTAAAGCTAAAGACAACATGTTTGCACATACAGATACTAAACAAGTGCCTTGGTATGTAGTAAACTCAGACAACAAGAAAAAAGCGCGTTTAAATTGTATTAGCCATGTTTTAAGTCAGATTCCATACCAAAAAATGGATATTAAGCCTATTGAACTTCCGGAGTTACCAGACTATAAAGCCTATGTAAGACCACCAATGAATTACCAAACGTTTGTGCCGGAGAAGTATTAGAATACTCGTTTTGTAACTTTTCCTATTTACTTCACTAACAACATTTCATTGAAATACATTTTAAAAACGAAACCACATGATTGAAATTATTGATTTAAGTCAAGAAATTTATGAAGGCATGCCTGTTTTTAAAGATCTGCCTCAAGTAAAAATGGAAATTCACAATTCTCACGAAGAATGGGAAGGACTTAATAACCCAAAAAAAAGAACCCCTGCTGTACATAAATTAGAACTTGGAGAACACACTGGAACGCATGTTGACGCCATAAATCATATGGCAAAACAATATGAAGGACAATCAATAGATACGATGCCTTTATCTATGTTTTATACAGAAGGCATTTGCTTAGATTTCTCTCACAAAAAACTTAAAGAATTAATTGAGCCTTTTGAAATTGAAAATGCTTGTAAAAAAGCGAATTTAGAAATCAGAAAAAGAGACACCATTTTAATTTATACAGACCATTACCGAAAACATTTTAACGACAATGATTGGGGAAACGGACCCGGTATTTCTGGAGAAGCTGCGCGTTGGTTAGGAGAACAAAAAATCTCTGCTTTTGGAGTTGAAACCATGTCTCCTGGTGTTCCAAAAATATCTAATAAAGAAGTACATCAAATTTGCGGAGAATTAGGCTTTACGCATTATGAAAATATGATAAATCTTAATTTATTAATTGGTAGAGGACGTTTCCGATTTATTGGATTTCCATTAAAAATTAGAGGAGGAACAGGTTCTCCAGTAAGAGCAGTTGCCATATTTGAAAAATAATTTTTGATAGCACTCAATTACTGACAATCTAACAGGAAACGATTTAACCATAGAACCACTATAGAAACTTGAATTCGTAAAATTTATCTTCTAAATTTGCTAACAACTGATATCAATCAGTAAAACGACTTCATATCATTTAAGTTAGCAGATATTAAAGAAAAAAAACAGAAAAGTTTTTAACACACATAACAGATGAAAAAATTAATAAGTACCGCCATAATCTTATCTTTTATTCTTTCTGTAAAAGCTCAAAATACGCTTCCAAAAGTTGTTCATGGTAAGATAAAACGTATTGAGAATTTTGAGTCCAAATATATAACCTCAAGGCATGTTGATATATGGATGCCAGAAGGCTATTCTCAATCGAAAAAATATGCGGTATTATACATGCATGATGGACAAATGTTATTTGACCCTGAAAGTTCATGGAATAAACAAGCTTGGAATATAGATGATGCGGCTTCTAAATTATTTCAATCAAATAAGCTTAAAGAATTTATTGTAGTTGGTATTTGGAATGGAGGCGAAACAAGGCACTCTGATTATTTTCCGCAAGAACCATTTAAATATTTATCAACTAGTCAAAAAGACACAATCAATGCTCAACTTAAACGCTCGCACGTTCCAATAAAAAAAACATTTAATCCTCAATCCAACAATTACCTTAAGTTTGTTGTTGAAGAGCTAAAACCATATATCGATAAAACCTATTCGGTTTATTCCAACAAAGAAAACACATTCGTGATGGGTAGCAGTATGGGAGGTTTAATTTCTATGTATGCTATTTGTGAATACCCAAAAATATTTGGAGGTGCAGCCTGTTTATCAACGCATTGGACAGGTACTTTTACACTTGATAACAACCCTATGCCTGGTGCATTTATTAAGTACTTGAATAAAAACCTTCCAAATCCCAAAAATCATAAAATTTACTTTGATTGTGGAGATGAAACATTAGATAAGTTGTATCCGGAAATCCAAAAAGAAGTCGACCAGTTGATGGTAAAAAAAGGATACAATGAAAACAATTGGCTAACTAAATTTTTCCCAGGAGAAAATCATAGTGAAAATGCCTGGAGTAAAAGGCTCAATATCCCTTTGGTATTTTTATTTAAAAAATAACGACTGATAACCTTGTTTACAAAACCGTTAGCTCCCCTGATAAAACTCTGCCTCAAAAAGCGATTTAAAATGCTTCAAAAGTTTTGCTTTAACTTCAGATTCATCTACTTTTTCAAGTCCGAGTTCTACGTTAAGCGAAGTGACCGCTTTTCCACGAATACCGCAAGGAATCATTAAATCGAAATACCCTAAATCGGCATTTACATTAAGAGCAAATCCGTGCATGGTAACCCAGCGGCTTGCCCGTACACCCATAGCACAAATTTTTCGTGCAAATGGCGTGCCTACATCTAGCCAAACACCTGTTTCGCCAGGGCTTCGTTCGGCTTTTAAACCGTATTCAGCAAGGGTTAAAATGATCATTTCTTCAAGAAAACGTAGGTATTTATGAATATCGGTAAAAAAATTATCTAAATCTAAAATAGGATATCCAACAATTTGACCAGGGCCATGATAGGTAATATCACCGCCGCGATTTACTTTATAGAAACTTGCGTTTTTTGCTTTTAATTGTGCTTCGTCAACCAATAAGTTGGACATATCGCCACTTTTACCAAGGGTGTAAACATGCGGATGCTCTACAAACAAAAAATAGTTTTTGGTTTCTAAAGCGGCGTTTTCGCGTCTGTTTTTAATTTTAGTATCTACAATAGCTTTAAACAAGTTTTCTTGGTAATCCCAAGTTTGCTTGTAATCTTTAAGGCCTAAATCTTGAAGTTCGATGTTCTTATTCATGAACCGCAAAATTACAATATTTTATATGATTTTGAATGAAGAAGGTAGATAGATGATAGCAGCCAATTAATCGACTACCTGTTACTGAAAAGCACCTTCTACAAACTAATTTTTAGGATTATTAAGTATTACCAATGCTGCTATAACTCCTGGCACCCAGCCACAAAGCCATAACAAGAACACAATAATAATAGAACCGCAACCTTTATCGATAACGGCTAAAGGTGGACAAATAATAGACAGTAAAACTCTCCAGAAACTCATGATTTATTTTTTAATTGATGATTTAATTATATGACGTAAAAGTATATTTTTTGTTACAATTTGCGTTAGGGATTGCAATGAAAATCCTTTTTGTGAGGCACGAGCAAAAAGATTGTAATGGAAAGCCCGACCCTTGTGGTAACCTGCCTACCGGCAGGCAGGCGCCTAAAAAAAAATCGTAATTCAATAATCGTAAATCGTAAATCAATTGATTATCTTTGTGCCTTAAAAATTTTTACACAGCCATTAGACTATGTCGCAACTATCAGAACAAGAACTTGTAAGAAGAGAAAAACTAGCCAAATTACGCGAATTGGGTATTAACCCTTATCCTGCCGATTTATATCCTGTTAAAAACACATCGAAATCTATAAAAGCCAATTTTGAGGAAGGAAAACAGGTAAATATTGCAGGTCGTTTGATGTCTAGACGTATTCAAGGAAACGCGAGTTTTGCTGAATTACAAGATGCTGACGGACGGATACAGGTGTATTTTAACAGAGATGAAATTTGTACTGGTGATGACAAAAGCAAGTACAACGAAGTTTATAAAAAACTACTTGATATAGGCGATTTTATTGGTGTTGAAGGCGAATTGTTTTTAACCAAAGTTGGTGAGAAAACTGTGAAAGTTAAAAATTTTACGCTGCTTAGTAAAGCTTTAAAACCGCTACCATTACCTAGAACAGATGCCGAAGGTAAAGTGCATGATGCTTTTACCGACCCCGAGCAACGTTACAGACAGCGTTATGCCGATTTGGTAGTAAACCCACAAGTTAAAGACGTTTTTGTAAAGCGTACCAAATTGTTTAATGCGATGCGTTCGTTTTTTAATGATGCTGGTTATTTTGAAGTTGAAACGCCCGTTTTACAACCTATTCCTGGTGGTGCTGCGGCACGCCCGTTTGTAACGCACCACAATGCTTTAGATATTCCGTTGTATATGAGAATCGCTAACGAACTTTATTTAAAAAGATTAATTGTTGGTGGTTTTGATGGCGTTTATGAGTTTTCTAAAAACTTTAGAAACGAGGGAATGGACAGAACCCACAATCCTGAGTTTACGGCTATGGAAATCTATGTAGCTTACAAAGATTATAACTGGATGATGGATTTCTGCGAGCGTTTGTTAGAGCATTGTGCTATGGCTGTAAACGGAAGTACGAAAGCTACTTTTGGCAAACACGAAATTGATTTTAAAGCGCCATATGCTAGAGTAACTATGGCCGATTCGATAAAGCATTTTACTGGATTTGACATTACTGGGAAATCTGAAGACGAAATAAAACAAGCCGCCAAAGATATGGGTATTGAAGTTGATGATACCATGGGCAAAGGGAAGCTTATTGATGAGATTTTTGGTGAAAAATGCGAGGGCAATTACATCCAACCAACATTCATTACGGATTACCCAAAAGAAATGAGCCCACTTTGTAAAGAACACCGTGATAACCCAGAATTAACCGAGCGTTTTGAGTTGATGGTTTGTGGTAAAGAAATTGCAAATGCGTATTCTGAACTTAATGACCCTATTGACCAACGTGAGCGTTTTGAACACCAATTGAAGTTGGCTGCGAAAGGCGACGATGAAGCTACCGAGTTTATTGATTATGATTTTTTAAGAGCTTTAGAGTATGGTATGCCTCCTACTTCGGGCATGGGTATTGGTATGGATCGATTAATTATGTTTTTAACTAACAACCAGTCTATACAAGAGGTGTTGTTCTTCCCACAAATGCGACCAGAGAAAAAAGCCGTTGCTATTAGCGATGATGCGAAAGCGGTGCTAGATATTTTGAAGAAAGCTGAAACGATTGATCTAGTTGCGTTGAAAGGACAATCTGGTTTATCAAATAAAAAATGGGATAAATCGATTAAAGAATTAACTAAAAACAATCTTGCTAAAGTTGAAAAGACTGATCAAGGATTGTTTGTTAATCTCGTTTAAAGTACACTTATATCTAAAATTAAAAAAGCCAGTAATTCATGAATTACTGGCTTTTTTTAAAACTAACTAAACTAACTAAATTTATTAACTAAACTTCTCTACAAATAGACAGAATATTTAGCGTTTAGAAAAGTAATTTAGAAATGTTTAACACTCCTTTTTTGTATTTTAATTTTTATTTAAGAATTAATACTTAGATATGTTAAAATATTAAGAAAAAGAAGCTATTTCCGCTGCTTTTAATCAGCACCGTAACCCAACTATAAAGTTTATTTAAGTACCATTTCCATATGACTATGATAAGCATCAAACGCACTTAAATTATGATGCGTTCCATCTGGAAAAGACACAAATGTGGTTCTATCTTTAGGCGAAGCGTTGTAGAGTTTTTCGGCAGATGCATAAGGCACAACATCATCACTGGTGCCATGCAACATTAAAATAGGGCAATCGGTTTTTTGAATAAACCGATAACTCAGCAATTTGTATTTTAATAGTGCTTTTACTGGCAATATGGAAAACCGAGATTCGGCAACATCTAATATACTGTAATAAGGGGTTTCTAAAATGAGTTGTTTCGGTTTGTTTTTGGAAGCTAAATAAGTTGCTATTCCAGTTCCTAATGATCGTCCGTAAATAGTGATATCATCTTCATCATATAAACCTTTTATATAATTGTAGCAATACTGTCCGTCGTGGTACAATGCCTCTTCACTAAGTTTGCCTTTGCTTTTTCCGTAGGTTCTGTAGTCCATGATTAAAACATCATACTGTTTTTCAACAAAATATTCTGCTAAAACACCCCAACGCGATAAATCGCCAGCATTACCATGAAAAAAAAGCACCACACCTTTAGGTTGTTCAATTTTAAAATGGATGGCATTTATTACAGCATTGGTTTCTGTTTGAAAAAATAGTTCTTCAAAAGGATATGAGAATTGATAGGTGTAATCTTGCTCTAAAACCGTTGGCAAAAACAACATTTTCTCTTGAAAAAAATATAAAAGGGCTGTTACCATAAAATATAAACTGAGTAAAACAAAAACTAGGTTTTTAAATTTTCGTTTTATTGGGTTTTGAGCTGTGTTGAACATGAATGCTTGTAGTTGATAAATCGATATCTTGAGGAGTGTTATTCAATATATCATGAATCATTTTATGATACGATTCAAAATTATTTAAATTTTTATGTCCACCACCAATTACTGTATGCAGTTTCGTTAGTTTAGGGTTTACCTTCGATAATTTTACACTCGTTTTATATGGTATTAACTTATCATTCGTACCATGAATAATATGTATTGGGCACTGCACATACTTGAGCCATTTATAGGTTGGTAACGGATATTTTATTAAAACTGATAATGGCATAAAAGGCGCATATCGCGCGGTAACTTTTGTTAGACTATAATAAGGTGCATCTAGAATAAGCATTTTGGGGTGATTCATAGAAGCTAGTTTTGCAGCAAAACCAGAACCTAAAGATCTTCCGTATAAAATGATTCTATTTTCAGAAGTACGCTCCTTAATTTTATTATAAACCTCTTGTAAGTCTCTCTTTATGGCTTTCTGTGAGCGTCTGCCCGTACTTTTTCCAAAACCTCGATAATCTACCATGAGCACATTGTAACCATGTCTGGTAAAATCTACAGCAAATTTACCCCAACCTTTTATGCTTTTAGAATTTCCTTTGAGATATAATACAATGCCTTTTGATTCGCCCTTAGGCTTAAAAAGTAAACCATTAATTATAGCACCATCTCTTGTTTCTAAATTATACTCTTTGGTGTCTTGATTTTCATAATAGAATTCAAAATCATTTGGAAGTTTTTCGGGCTTAAATAGCATATAATCTTGTAAATAATACAAGGCAATACTTATTACCACATAAGCAATTAAAATGATGATAAGAATATGTAACCAATACGGCATTAATAAAAGATGTTAGCATACTAATATACAATAAATTGGTTTCTTCCCTATATTCAGAATTCACTCAAGCAGAATTAAATATCAAACAAAACTTTACTTATTTTTGCTCGATGCAAAAAATCATACCATTTGCTTTAATTATCTTATTACAATGTTGCACTCTCACTCAAGCGCAACAAAAAGATAGCCTATTAATTAAAAATGGTATTGAAAACCCTAGTATTTTATCTACCCACCATTTTGGAATTTTTAGTTCTAGACTAAATACCAATTTTAAATATGCGCCGCCTTTAAAAGCAACGGTGGCAATAAATTATACTAGCGGAAATAATTTTCACCCGTATGTAGAATCTTATTACCCAAAAGATCCAACCGTTAGAGCACAGCAAAGTGAGGTAGCATGGAATATACGTCCGTTTCATTTTATAGACCAAGAAACCACACCTGCCGATTATTTAAACATTGTTATTGACGCTGTTATCAAAGAATTTAGAGCAACGGCGACCATTCCCATTAATCAACAACACGAAATAGGTATATCATTGAGATCCTACCTTATTACCAAAGGTAAATACCCGTTTTCATTTTTTACCAGCGATGAGTCTATAGAATGGTTTCATAGCCATGTTGCTGGTGGCGAAGATCCATTTGGTAGGCGCTATTATGGTTTAAACCAAGTCAATTTCAAATATTTAGATCGCAACGGTAATACCTTAGAGCTAAATAATAACACATTCTTTCTGGGAGGCATAGAGTTAAGTCATTTTTACTACCCAAAACTCAACATCAATAAGTCGCGACGTATTTTCTTGAATTTTGGTACGCATGTGGGTTTAAACACTTCAAGGTTTAATTCATCTATCGATGTAGGAATTTCAGCAAATGCCATTAAAAAACTGCCGTTAAAAAAAAACTACGAGTTAAATATTGCCACAGGCTTAAACGTATTACGTAAAAATTTAATCAATTTTAAAGACGTGATGGATTTAGGTAATAATCCTTATTTAGGAACTTTCGAAGCCGAAATAGAAATTACCAAATACACGCTAAAAGGCAATTACAATGCTTTTGGTATTAATTATCATATCCAGACGCGCTATAATAAAAAAGAAGAATACGATTATTTCAAACTTATAGGAAAATGGCGTGAAATTAATGGTGGTTGGCAAAACGGTGTATACAATCTTTACCAACCATTATCTAGCTGGAATTTCATATACACCTACGGCACACCAAAATACATGCTCACCCTTTTCATAAAAGAAGATTTAGAAGTCAACAACGCGCCAGACTTTCAAACAGGTATTAGTTTAAAAATACCAATCGCAAAATAATTTTTTAGGGCGCCTGCCTGCCGGCAGGCAGGTTACCAAAAGGGTCGGACTTTACACTGCAAGTCCGTGTTCGTGCCTCACTGTAGGCATTTCACTACAATCCCTAACGCAAATCCATTTCCAAAACAAATGCACAATTTTGTTAACGTGTCGTTAAATTTCTATTGACAATTAAACCTTTTTAAAATGTGAAAGTCAAAAGAGCAAAGACATATAAAAATACACAAAATGAAAAAAATCTTAATTATTGCTGTAGCGTTGTTAGCATTACAAGTTACAGCACAACAACAGAATAAAGAAAGAGGAAACAGAGGTGAAAGAGCCAATAAAATGATGAATCTTTCTGCAGAAGAAATAGCGACACTTCAAACTAAAAAAATGACTTTACATTTAGATTTAACAGAATCTCAACAAAAAGAGGTTATGAAAATAAATTTAGATAATGCTACCAAAAGAAAAGAAATGATGGCAGCACGTAAAGCTAAAAAAGAAAGTGGAGAAGCTAAAAAACCTACCGATGAAGAGCGCTACAAAATGGCTAATGCCAAATTAGATCATAAAATTGCTATGAAGGCTAAAATGAAAAAGATTTTAAACGACGAGCAATATGCTAAATGGGAGAAATCTCAAATGCGACAAGCAAAAAAAGGAAAAGACAAAAAGAAAGGCATGAAAGAAAAAATGCGTTCTAAAACCGAATAAAAATTTAGTTTAGTTAGTTGATTATAGTTTAGTTGATGTTAAACGCATCCCGAAATTTCGGGATGCGTTTTCTTTTATAAAGCAGTTGCAACCTTTTTTACAGCTTCAATAGTAAAATCTAAATCTTCATAACTTAAGGCGTCTGTTATAAACCAAGTTTCAAAAGCACTAGGTGCAATGTAAACACCAGCGTTCAACATGCCATGAAAGAATTTTTTAAAAGTATCATTGTTTCCTTTGGCAGCTGTATCAAAATCTACCACATCGGCTTCATCAAAATGCACAGAAATCATAGAGCCTACTCTATTAATGGTATGTGTTATACTATTTTCGGTTAATACCTTTGCAATGCCTTCGTGCAAATAGGCAGTTTTATCTTCTAGCCTTTTAAAAACTTCAGGGTTTGTATTAAGTTCGGTAAGCATCGCTAAACCTGCAGCCATGGCCAACGGATTACCGCTTAAAGTTCCTGCTTGATAAACCGGACCTAATGGTGCTAAGTAATTCATAATTTCATTACGTGCCGCAAATGCCCCAACTGGAAGTCCGCCGCCAATAACTTTTCCAAAGCAAACAATATCTGCATTTATACCATATAATTCTTGTGCCCCTCCTTTAGACAATCGAAAACCAGTCATTACCTCATCAAAAATCAAAAGCATATCATTCTCGTCACACAAGGTTCTTAAGCCTTGTAAAAATCCTTCCTTAGGCGGAATACAACCCATATTTCCAGCTACTGGCTCAATAATAATACAGGCTATTTCGCCTTTGTTCGCTTCTATTAAGGCTTTTACATTATCAATATTGTTGAATTGAGCTAACAACGTATCTTTTGCAGTTCCTTTGGTAACACCTGGGCTATTTGGTGTCCCGAAGGTGCTAGCACCACTTCCTGCTTGAATTAAAAACGAATCTGAATGTCCGTGATAACAGCCCGAAAATTTTATAATTTTATCTTTCCCAGTATAGCCTCTTGCTAATCTTACAGCGCTCATGCAGGCTTCAGTTCCAGAATTAACAAACCTAATTTTATCGATATTAGGCACCATAGACACCGCTAATTCAGCGATTTTGGTTTCAATTTCAGTAGGCATTCCAAAGGAAGTTCCTTTTTTAGCCTTTTCAATAACAGCGTTTACAACAGGTTCGTGGGCATGACCTAATATCATGGGCCCCCAAGAATTTATGTAATCAATTAATCTGTTGCCATCTTCATCATATAAATAGGAACCTTTGGCTTCTTTTACAAAAATTGGCGTTCCGCCTACACCTTTAAAAGCTCTTACTGGCGAGTTTACGCCTCCTGGAATTACTTTTTCTGCTTCAGCGAACAATGCGCTGCTTCTTTTATAAATCATGAAAATTAATTAGTTGTTTGATGATGATTTTACGACTAATACCTGCCCAATACTAAGGGCCGTATCGCTCAAACCATTTATATTTTGAAGTTCTTCAACAGTAATATTATGTGCTCGAGAAATAGAATACAAAGTATCTCCTTTTACAACGGTATAAGTTATTCGTCCTTCAGATTTAGGCAACTCGAATTTCTTATACTTATCGCCTAAAACCTCTTTATCGTACTCGTACAATTTATAACGTTCTATTAAGCTAATAAGTTTTTGCGGATACTTCCTATCGGTAGCATATCCAGCAGCTTTTAAGCCTTTAGCCCACCCCTTATAATCTTCTATTTTAAGTTTAAAAAGATCTGAATACCGTTTTCTTTCAGTTAAAAACAATGAATGGTCTCGAAACGAATATTTTGCATCCTTATATTTTCTGAAACATTCTTGCTTCTCATCATCGTCGTGATATATTTTTTTTCCTGTCCATTCATGACATTTAATTCCGAAATGATTGTTCGCTTCAACTGATAATCTTCCTCTTCCCGAACCCGATTCTAAAATACCTTGCGCTAAAGTGATACTAGCAGGAATACCATACAAACTCATTTCTTGTTGCGCGGTAGCTTTGTGCAAATCGATGTAATGTTCTGTGCTCGTAACATACACTGCTGGCGATTCTTCTTCACTTTTTTGCTCATTATCTTTTTGAGTTACTTCAACAGATTTAGTATTGTCCTTATGTTTTTTGGTTACAATACCTTTTCTGGATTTGCAACTAAATGCTAAAAGTGTAACACAAAATATAACGATTAGTCTTTTCATTAAATTAAATAATTTCAGATAAATTTTTCTTTCTTAAATGAGCATTCATTCCTTCAATGCCTTGCAAACCTCCAGTATGAATAGCCAATATTTTTGATCCCTTGGGGAAATAATTTTTGTCTATTAAATCCAGAATTCCAAACATCATTTTTCCTGAATAAACTGGATCTAAAGGCAGGTTATAATCCGATTTAAACTGGTTTATAAACGCTACCAATTCGTCATTTATTTTGGCATAACCTCCAAAATGATAGTCTGAAATAAGTTTCCAGTTGGTTTGAGTTGCAAATTTACTAATATCTTCTTTTAAAAAATTACCTTTTAAGGCAGGAAAACCTAAAACTTGTTGACTAGGTTGTGAACTATTGATAAGCCCTGAAATAGTGCCTCCTGTACCTACCGAACAACAGATATAATCAAAATTAAAATCTTCTGGATATAAAATTTCTTGACAGCCTTTCACGGCTAATTCGTTTGTACCACCTTCAGGAATCACATAAAATTCACCAAATTCAGCCTTCAAAGATTCTAAAAAAGATTCCGAAATTTTACTACGATAAATTTCACGTGATACAAATTTAAATTGCATCCCATTTTCTTGTGCAAAATTTAAAGTAGCGTTTTCAGATATTTTAG
The DNA here is from genome assembly GCF_030344935.1 of Algibacter luteus. Lineage (NCBI taxonomy): Bacteria > Pseudomonadati > Bacteroidota > Flavobacteriia > Flavobacteriales > Flavobacteriaceae > Algibacter > Algibacter luteus. The sequence continues at coordinate 3,282,755 of NZ_CP128313.1, forward strand.
ATTCTAATTCATCTCCTCTTATAACTCCGATGGTTTTAAACCCAATTAAATGTCCTGCGGAAGCCACCGCTGCAATATGGTTGGAAAACGCACCACCAAAAGTTAGCAACGTTTTATAACCCGTTTTTTCAGCTTCTAAGAGATTGTATTTTAGCTTTCTATATTTATTTCCAGATACAAATGCATGTATTTGATCTTCGCGTTTTACATACAATTCGACGCCTTTGGTTTTAGGAAGATTTACCCGCTCGTTTATGGTCTTTTCAAACTCAAATATCATGGTATCAAAGATACTTTAAAAAATGCCAAAAAGGTCGATGCTTTAAATATTCTAAATCAAATTCGTTACAATAAGCCTCTTTTTCAAACGAAATATTCTTATAAGCTTTGTGCCAATTTTTGTACTTAATTAATTTTACCAAAAACTCGACACCATAAATGAGATAAAAGGGGATAACTAACAATTCTAATTGCTGTTTCAAATGAATTCTTTCATGGTTAATTAAAACCTGATTTTCTTTTAAGAATTTCGATTTTAAAAACACAAAAGGCCATATGGTTATACCTGTATAACCTCTAGGAACGATATGTTTTGAAATAAATATCATGATTAAGCAACTTCAAAAATCAATCCAATTTACATTATCTTTGTGATTCATGAAAAAGTTTATTCCCATTGAAGAGGGCGATTACTACCTAACACCTGAAGGGTATCGCTGTTTTACCGAGCAGTATCTTTTAAAACGCGGGTATTGTTGCGAGAGCGGATGCAGGCATTGCCCCTACGGCTATAATCCAGCGACAAATTCAATAAAAAAGTAAGCAAAAAAGCCTTTGATTGTAGTCTATACTTGGTATGATTATTGATGCTATTGATGATAGAAGTCATTAAAAAAAGCTGTTAAAAAATATTAATTTTAAGTCCCGAATAGTTTTTACAGCCACTGCAACCTTAAAAAAAATGTATTATGAAAAAAATTATTAAAACCCTACCAATTGTGACATTACTACTTGTATTTGCTTCTTGTAGCTCGGTAAGAGTAGCTGCCGATTATGATAAAGAGGCGAATTTTAGTGATTACAAAACATTCGCATTCTTTAAAACTGGAATTGATAAAGCTGAAATAAGTGATTTAGACAAACGCAGAATACTTCGTGCCATTGAATCTGAACTTTTAGCAAAAGGCTATACTAAATCTGAAAATCCAGATATTCTGGTAAGTCTATTTACCAAATCTCAGCAACGTGTAAACGTTTACAACAATACTTGGGGCTACGGTGCCTGGGGCTGGGGTGGCTGGGGTGGCTTTGGTCCTGGATGGGGCTGGGGTTGGAACCAACCTAATGTAACCACCAGTGTACAAGGCCATTTATATATAGACCTTATTGACGCCAACAAAAAAGAATTGGTTTGGCAAGGTATGGGCACTGGATATCTTACTAGAAACATGGATAAGAAAGAGGCTCGAATAAAAGAATTTGTTACTAAAATTATGGAGAAATACCCTCCAGGTTCCCAACAATAAAAAAGATTAAAAGGCAGCTAATTAGCTGCCTTTTTTATTTAATACATTTAACGTATTAAAACCAATTTTGTCTGGTTATATATATTTTTATAAACGACATTCTATTGAAAGAAAAGTTAAAAACTGAATATTTCAATGTATTATTCGTATTTTTAAACAAGTTTTATACATAAAATTTACCGATGTCGCATTTATTTGAATCTAACGAAATACTTCAAAAGCTACCCAAGCATCTTCAGCAATTTATTAAACCTCAAAACTATGAGGGTTATTCAGCAATCGATCAGGCCGTTTGGCGCTATGTGATGCGTAAAAATGTTGATTTTTTAAGCACCGTAGCCCATGAGTCTTATTTGGAAGGATTAAAACACACAGGTATTTCCATTGATAGCATTCCCAACATGTATGGCATGAATCGTATTTTAAAAGATATAGGTTGGGCTGCCGTGGCGGTTGATGGGTTTATACCACCCAATGCATTTATGGAGTTTCAAGCGTATAATGTACTAGTAATTGCGAGTGACATAAGACAGTTAGAACATATTGAGTATACACCTGCTCCTGATATTATTCATGAAGGCGCTGGACACGCACCAATAATTGCGAATCCCGAATATGCGGAATATTTAAGACGCTTTGGAGAAATTGGATGTAAGGCAATTTCATCAGCAAAAGATTATGAATTGTATGAAGCTGTAAGGCATTTATCTATAATTAAAGAAGCTCCCAATTCGACGGAAGAAGATATTATTTCTGCAGAAAAAAAAGTTGAAGATTTACAACAAACTATGGGAACGCCAAGCGAAATGGCTCTCATAAGAAATTTGCATTGGTGGACCGTTGAATATGGCTTAATTGGCACGCAAGAAAATCCGAAAATTTATGGTGCTGGATTGCTTTCTTCAATTGGAGAAAGTGCATGGTGCATGACAGATGAAGTTGAAAAATTACCCTATGATATTAATGCAACCTATAAAGATTTCGATATTACCAAACCACAACCTCAGCTTTATGTTACACCAGATTTTGCCCATTTAAGTTTGGTTTTGGAAGAGTTTGCTAACACTATGGCATTGCGAAAAGGCGGGCTTTCTGGAATTAAAAAATTAATAGCGTCACATGCCTTGGGCACCATTGAATTAAGTACAGGGCTTCAAATCTCCGGAGTATTTGACACTGTTATTGAAAATGAGAACAAGCCCATTTATGTTCAAACCATTGGCGAAACAGCACTCGCTTACAGAGAAAAAGAACTTGTGGGTCACGGCACAATCACGCATCAAAAAGGTTTTGGGTCTCCCATCGGAAAATTAAAAGGCATCAACCTAGCTATTGAAGATATGAGTCCTCGAGATTTGGCCGCATATCATATTTATGAGGGTAAGGTAGTACATTTAGAGTTTGAAGGCGGTGTGAAAATTTCAGGAGAAATCATCACTGGAAAACGGAACTTACAAGGAAAAATCATTCTTATTAGTTTTAAAAACTGTACCGTATCGCACAATAACTTAACACTCTTTAAACCAGAATGGGGCATTTACGATATGGCTGTTGGAAAAGAAATTGTTTCAGCATTTTCAGGACCTGCGGATTTAAATAGCTTTGATTTAATTACACATAAAACATCATCGCAAACCATTCATATTAAAAAATCAAAAGGACGATTAGCCTTAGAAACTTTATATCAACAGGTTAGAGATTATAGAGATGGCACTAATAAAACCATTTCAAGAACAAAAGTGCTTGAGCAACTTATAGAAAAGCATCCTAATGATTGGTTGTTACCAGTTGAACTCTACGAATTAGCACACCTAGGAAATGAAACTGAATTATCGGAAAAAATATTGAAACATTTTGAAACTATTAAGCAGAATAAACCAAATTTAGGTCATTTAATTGATGATGGATTATCCATAATTCACAAAAACACCGTCATTAATTAAAAAGCTATTAAGATCTGAAGCTTTTTAAAGTCTTTTTTGTGAATTCACTTAGCACGAGTTTTCCGCTAATTTCAGCGCGTTCGGTTAACAAGTCATCCCAATGATCGGTATCCTTCCAAAATACTTTTTTCATTTCAGTTAAAGCTTCAGGATTATAACTAGCTAGTTTGGTAGCCAAAGTATTTAAAGCGTCATCTAAAGCTTCGGTAGTTTCAAAAACTTCAGCATAAAGCCCTTTATCTTTAGCAAACTGTGTTGAGAAAAATGTTTCAGCATCGATTGTCATTTGTGTCATCGCAGTAACACCAATTTTTCTTGACACCACGGGTTCTATAACAAACGGACCAATGCCAATACTTAATTCACTCAATTTTATAGAAGCAAATTTGGTTGCCATACAATAGTCTGTTGCCGCTGCTAAACCAACACCGCCACCAACAGCTTTTCCTTGAATACGTCCTAAAATAATTTTAGGACATTTTCTCATTGCATTAATAACATTGGCAAACCCAGAGAAAAAAGTTTTCCCCATCGCTTCATTTTCAATTGTAATAAGCTCATTTAAGCTTGCACCTGCACAAAATGCTCTTTCGCCTCCACTTTTTAAAACAATAACTTTTACATCATTGTTTTTACTTGCACTTACAATAGTTTCCTCTAAAAGTGATAAAATATCACTAGGCATTGAATTTCTATTAGGGTGAAAAAATTCAATAACACCAATAGTATTGGTTATAGTAAGCGTTACATAAGGTTTCATAAAGACTCAAGTTTCTAAAGGATGAATATACATAAAATTTTAATGCTTCGTAATGCAACTTATGTTACTCACGCTTTAAACTTTTTTGGAGTAATTTGCATTAAAAATAATTATATGGGTTTATTGAATTTATTATTTGGAAATAAGAATAACATGATTAAAGAATTTCAAGAAAGAGGTGCCATAATTATAGATGTGAGAACTACAGGTGAGTTTAGCCAAGGTGCTATTGCGGGTTCAAAAAACATTCCTTTACAAGCCATCGGATCAAAAATTAATGATATAAAAAAATACAATAAGCCAGTAATCACGTGTTGTGCAAGTGGCATGCGGTCTGGAAGTGCTGCTTTGATTTTAAAGAATAATGGTATAGAGGCCGTAAACGGAGGTGGTTGGACAAGCTTGAATAGCAAACTATAACTTTAACCCTTGCAAATCGTTTATTGATTGCAGTTCGTTTTGGTTATATTTTAATGTCCAGCCTAAGGAATTGGTTAGAATATAAAATTTTGAAAGTTCGCTTAAAAGTCGGTTTTTGGCATTCGCTTTTAAATCTGAAGCTTCTATTTTTTTTGATAGCGTCGCATTTACCATATTCTTAATATCGTTATAATCTTTAGCTTCAAACGGATTTAAGTAATCTGCCTGCACATCATAATACTCAAAATCAGGATTGATTTTTACCTCCTCATCGGGTATACTTAAAATGGTAAGCGTTTTATTGACCTCATCTACTTCAAATTCAATTTGACTTAAATCGTAGGCCACCGTAACTTCAGCATTTACAACAACCAGTGCTTTTTTTTCAGCCGATAATAAATCTCCAAATAGATCTTTAGAATTTTTATATGTAAAAACTTCACTAAAATGCCCTTCGGTAACTATGAGTTTACCAACATTTTTAATTTGTTCTTGAATTAAAGCCGAATTTTCTTTGAGAATAATTGTGTCTTCGCGTTTTTCTCCGCAATATTTAAACGTAAATAAAACCACTAAAGTGATGATAACACCGAATAGAATTTTTCGCATGGACTAATTTAAACAAAAAAACATTAGTTTCCTTCGACATAAGAAGTCTAACTAATGTATTCAATCAATTTTAAACTAACACCACAAATATACTTTGTAATTTCAGAAACAACATGAATTTATTGTTATGACAAAATTATTTAATTAATAAGTCATTCAAAAAAAACACCAATTACAAATCAAAATATTGATAAGCATTGGTGTTTTTTGATATGAACTGATTAATAGCAATCTAAATCTACAATTAAAAGTGATATATCTTACAAATACTCGACCAAATGTTATTAAAAAAGACGAATTACAATAATCTGATTTTCAATATAATTAACAATTCTACGTAAGAAAAGTGTTCTATTATTTTAATTAATTAGATGAATATTTTTTAAGCTCCCTGAATCTTTAAAAGGAAACCGTGTTGTTATTTGAAATGAGGAAATTGTGCTTTTAGCTTCAGAATTCTTGCCTGTAATTTCTCTACAAAGGCCTTGTGTGCATCAGAATCAGGATTGAATGGTTTGTGACGCAGTCCTTTTTGAATAGTATCCACTTCATCCATAATGCTATAGGAGTCTTCAGAAATCCATACCATTTTAAATCTTTCCCAAATATAATTTATCGCGGTTTGGTTAGGATGAATCATATCTTCAGAATAAAAACGATAATCGCGAAGTTCGTCCATCATGATTTCATATGATGGAAAATAACTGGATTTATTACCTATTATTTGATGAATAGAAGAAATTAAATGCGCTTTACTCTGTGTGTTTTCTATAAATCCATCCTTAATATGTCTTATTGGCGATACTGTAAAAACCACTTCTACATTATAATTAATCGATCTAATTTGAGCTATTATATTTTTTAAAGTTTCAGTAATATCTTCAACCGACAATAATACTTTTTCAAATTCCGATTGAGGCACTTTGTGACAATTAGCAACAAATTCTCCTGTTTTAAGATATCGATATGCCCAAGCTGTTCCTAAAGTCATGATGATATGCGTTGCGTTTTGAAGCTTATTAAAGGTACTATTTAAATTAGCATTCAACCCATTAATTAATGCTTCTTTCGAAGTATGACTTAACTGTGAGTGGGCCTCAAAGCAATGCCATTGCTCGTTATGAAAGAAAACATCTTTCTCTGTGTATTGCTTATGCTCTATGGCATTGGCAATTAAACGTTCTATTGCGGCAGGGTGAAATAAAATACCGAAGGGATTCTGAGTATTTTGTATTTTATGATACTCTAACTTTTCACCTATGTTTTCTGAAAAACAGGAACCTAGTAATAAAATGTTAGACTTATAATCTATTAAATTATTAGACTTTTTAGAAAATGGTATTTGAGTTTGTAAGTTCAATAATTTTTAAGAGTTTTTTTCTTTTCTCGTTTAAGTTCCTTTAATCGCTTTTTTAGAATCGGAACTGTTTTCTCGGTAATCACACCAGCACAAACAATATTAATTTCCTTTTTATTAAACTCTAATAATGCCGCTTCTGTAGCTTTATCAAGATTTCCAGTGACTTTTAATGTATAACCCAGATCTATCAATTGTTTTTGAGTTTTAGTAACTCGTTTTGGAGTTGCCTCTAAAACTCTAAGCCATATAGGATCCTTCCCTTCAATTTCAAAACGACCATAAACTTCTCCTACTTTTGGATTTTTTGGAAGATCATGTTTTTGGGCATTCATTACGAATGACATTAACAAGCAGATGAAAAATAAAAGTCGTTTCATTTTACGAAGTTTAATAGAATACTAAATAATGTAATTCTTAGCATTCTCGAAGGCGTCCGCAATCCCACCTGGATTTTTACCACCTGCAGTTGCAAAAAATGGTTGTCCGCCACCACCACCTTGGATGTATTTACCCAATTCTCTAACTACTTGTCCTGCATTCAACCCTTTGCTCTCCACCAATTCTTTAGAAATATAACAAGATAATAAGGCTTTACCTCCTTGGTCGGTAGCCAATAGTAAGAACAAATTATTAAACTGCCCTCCTAATTCGAAAGCCACATCTTTTAATCCAGCAGCATCTAAATCTAACTTTTTAGCCAAAAACTGAACACCGTTTATAGTTTCGAGTTCATTTTTAAGTTCACCCTTTATGTTTTTAGCTTTATCTCTTAACAAAGATTCAATTTGCTTCTTTAAATTGGTGTTTTCTTCTTGTAAACTTTGAAGTGCTTTAACAGGTTCTTTAGCATTGTTTAATAAATCTTTCATTTCGAAATAAGCTCTGTTATTTTCAAAATAAAAGTCTTTAACAGCGTCATTGGTAATCGCCTCAATTCTTCTAATACCTGCAGCTACTGCGCCTTCTGAAACTATTTTAAAATGCCAGATATCTGCTGTATTCTTAACGTGAGTACCTCCGCATAATTCTATGGATTTACCAAAACGAATCGCACGAACCGTATCGCCATATTTTTCACCAAACAAACTCATTGCGCCTTCGGCAATAGCTTCTTCTTTTGGAATATTACGCATTTCTACTAAAGGTAATTTCCCTTCTATTCTCCGGTTCACAAAATTTTCTACATCGCGTAATTCATCTACAGTCAATTTTGAAAAATGTGAAAAATCGAATCGTAAATATTTTGAGTGTACCGCACTTCCTTTTTGTTCTACGTGCGTTCCTAATACCTCGCGTAAGGCCTGATGAAGCAAGTGCGTTGCCGTATGATTACATTCTGTTCTGTAACGTTGTTTAGCATCAACAACCGCTTTAAAAGACTCGTTAATATGTTTAGGTAGATTCTTAGTAAAATGAATAATAACGTTGTTTTCCTTTTTAGTATCTAGGATATAAACCACATCGCCATGAGCGTCTTCTAAATACCCTTTATCACCAACTTGTCCACCACCTTCAGGATAAAATGGTGTTAAATTAAACACCAATTGATACATGTCGCCATCTTTCTTAGATGTTACTTTTCTATATCTGGTAATTTTAACTTGAGCTTCTAAAGTATCGTAACCAACAAATTCTTCTTCGCCATCTTCTGCTAAAATAGTCCAATCGTCAGTAGACATTTCACTTGCCGCACGCGATCGATTTTTTTGTTTTTGCAACTGCTCATTAAATCCTTTTTCGTCTAACTTCAAGCCTTTCTCTGAAAGAATTAATGCTGTTAAATCTATTGGAAAACCATAAGTATCGTACAATTCAAAAGCTTTTTCTCCTGAAACGGTATCGCTTTTGGTTTCATCTACAATTCTATTTAACAACACCAGACCTTGATCGAGTGTTCTTAAAAAAGATTGTTCTTCTTCTTTAATAACATTCTCAATAAGTTGTTTTTGAGCTTTCAATTCAGGAAAAGCTTTCCCCATTCTATTACTCAAAACATCAACTAATCGGTAAATAAACGGTTCTTTTTTATCAAGAAATGTAAATCCGTAACGCACAGCGCGACGCAAAATTCTTCTAATTACATAACCTGCTCCAGTATTACTTGGTAATTGTCCATCTGCAATAGAAAATGCCACAGCCCGCACATGGTCTGATATTACTCGAATAGCAACATCTGCCTTTTCTTCTTTTCCATAAGTTTTAGCGGTAATGGTTTCAATTTCGCGAATTATAGGTTTAAAAACGTCGGTATCATAATTAGACTGAACATTTTGCAACACCATGCATAAGCGCTCAAAACCCATTCCTGTATCAATATGTTTGTTAGGTAAAGGTTCAAGGGATCCATTGGCTTTTCGGTTGTATTGCATAAAAACCAAATTCCAAATCTCTACAACTTGTGGGTGGTCTTGATTTACTAAATCTTTACCTGAAACTTTCGCTTTTTCTTCTGCAGAACGAATATCTACATGAATTTCACTACAAGGGCCACATGGTCCTTGATCTCCCATTTCCCAGAAGTTATCCTTTTTATTGCCTTTTAAAATACGGTCTTCGGAAATGTATTCTTTCCAAATATCGTATGCTTCAGTATCCATTCCCAAACCGTCATCTTCACTTCCTTCAAATACTGAAACGTATAAAATATCTTTATCGATGCCGTAAACTTCAGTTAGCAACTCCCAAGCCCAAGCTATAGCTTCCTTTTTAAAATAATCGCCAAAACTCCAGTTCCCTAACATTTCGAACAGAGTATGGTGGTACGTGTCATAACCTACTTCTTCCAAATCGTTATGTTTACCAGAAACACGCAAACATTTCTGCGTATCTGCAATACGGTTATTTTTAGGTTGCGCATTTCCAAGAAAATATTCTTTAAAAGGCGCCATACCCGAATTAACAAACATTAAAGTTGGGTCGTCTTTTAAAACCATAGGAGCCGATGGCACTATGCTGTGCTTTTTTTCTTCAAAAAAACTTAAAAATTTTGATCGTACTTCTTGTGAGTTCATCTATAATTATTGAGCATCTTGTTTCTTATAAATTATTTTAAATAAGAAACTATTTTTATATTTACTCTCCAAAATTTTTTAAAAATAAGAAGAGCTTGGGCTAACTGATTAAAACAAAGCCTTAATTATTATGAAAATAATTTCGTAGGTTTGTTCGTTTACATATCTGACAGACCAAAAATTGGTTATTCAAATTTAGTTGCAAAAATAGCATAATTTAAGAAATGAGTAAGGTAAAATATTACTATGATAAAGAATCGCTTTCTTATCGCAAAATAGAGCGAAAAAAGCGTACTACATTCAAGTATGCTACTCTGTTTATGTTGGCTGCTGCATTTTTTGCGTTTATTTTTGTTTTTATTGCAAGCCAATACGTTGAATCTCCTAAAGAACGTGCTTTAAAAAGAGAGTTACAAAACGCCCAATTACAGTTTGAATTACTCAATAAAAAGATGGAACAAGCTGAAGCTGTTTTAGCTAATATAGCCGATAGAGATAATAACATTTATCGCGTATATTTTGAGGCAAATCCTATACCTGAAGAACAACGAAGAGCAGGATTTGGAGGTATAAACAGATATAAAAATCTAGAAGGCTTTGATAATTCTAAACTAATTATTGAAAGTAACAAGCGCTTAGATATTCTTCAAAAACAAATAGTTGTGCAATCTAAATCACTAGATGAAATTGCGATACTTGCTAAAGAGAAAGAAAGTTTATTAGCTGCAATACCAGCCATACAACCCGTAAGTAATGAAGATTTAACACGTATGGCATCAGGGTATGGTATGCGTTCGGACCCATTTACTAAAGTTAGGAAAATGCATTGGGGTATGGATTTTACGGCGCCAAGAGGAACGCCCATCTACGCTAGCGGAGATGGTGTTGTTGAACGAGCAGACAGTAATTCTTCTGGTTACGGAAAACACATAAGAATAAACCACGGTTACGGTTACACCAGTTTATACGCCCATTTATACAAGTATAATGTTCGCAAAAATCAAAAAGTGAAACGTGGTGATTTAATAGGTTTTGTTGGTAGTACAGGACGCTCTGAAGCACCACATCTGCATTACGAAATCTTTAAAGATGGAGACCGAATTAACCCAATAAACTTCTACTACGGAAGTTTAACTGCGGAAGAGTTTAATAAATTATTAGAACACGCCTCGTTAGAAAATCAATCTCTAGATTAATGCATATAGATTTACCAGAAAAAAGATATTATGGTATTGGCGAAGTCGCTAAAGCCTTTGGTGTGAACACATCTTTAATCCGATTCTGGGAGGGGGAATTTGATGTACTTAAACCTAAAAAAAACGCTAAAGGCAACCGAAAATTCACGCCAGAGGATATAAAAAATCTTAAATTTATTTACCATTTAGTAAAAGAGCGAGGATTTACTTTGGAAGGTGCTAAAATACATTTGAAAGAAGAAAAAAAACAAGCACTAAGTAATTTTGAAATTATTAGTAAGCTTGAAGATGTAAAAAACCAGCTTATTAAAATAAAACAACATCTTTAATATTAAAGGTTGATGTAACTTTTTGCTATAAAAAGTGTCATATAAATAACATTAACTAAAACAGATCAAACTTATTTATCATGAAGAAATTTTTACCAATAATTATTATTGCGGTAATAGTTTTAGGTCTTTATTCTTGGGGAAAAGGCTTTAACAATACTGCTGTAAACTTGAAAGAAACTGCAACTAAAACATGGGCTAATGTAGAAAGTAGTTATCAGCGTCGAAACGACTTAATTGGCAATTTAGTTAAAACAGTACAAGGTGCTGCCGATTTTGAAAAAGGCACATTGCAAGCGGTTATTGAAGCCAGAGCCAAAGCGACTTCAATTAACATCGACCCTACAAATATCACTCCTGAACAGTTAGCTAAATTTAACGAAGTTCAAGGTGGTTTATCAGGCGCTTTAAAAAGTTTATTGGTAACGGTAGAACGCTATCCTGACTTAAAAGCAAATCAAAATTTCCTAGAATTACAAAGCCAATTGGAAGGTACTGAAAACAGAATTAATGTAGCAAGAGATCGTTTTAACGAAGCTGTTGAACCATACAATAAACACATTAAAACCTTTCCAAACTCTTTATTAGCTGGTATTTTAAATTTTGATGAATTGAGTTATTTCAAATCAGAAGCAGGTAGTGAAAAAGCACCCGACGTTAATTTCGATTTTAAATAGAAAACATGTCTAGTAAAATTGAAGATTTTTTGACAGCCGATGAAGAACAAGATATAGTTGAGGCTATACGAGTGGCTGAACTAAATACTTCAGGAGAAATACGAGTTCATATCGAAAAAACTAGCAAAGGTGATGCAACAGCTCGAACGCTAGAACTTTTTCATACCTTAAAAATGGATAATACCAGGCTTCAAAACGGCGTGTTAATTTATCTTGCTGTAGAAGACAAAACCTTTGTGATTTATGGAGACAAAGGCATTAACAAGGTGGTTGGAGAATCGTTTTGGGACAGTACTAAAAACCTCATGCAATCTTATTTTAAGGAAGGTAATTTCAAACAAGGACTTATTGAAGGGATTTTAAAATCTGGTGAACAGTTGAAAAAATATTTTCCATATTCAGATTTAGACACTAACGAACTAACAAATGAAATTTCTAAAGGGTAGGTTTAAACATGCAAATTTCAATTTTGAATTTTAGAAAAGTAACAAACAGAAAAAGCTTCATTTGTGCTTTTTTGCTGCTGTTCTCCGCTACAAACGTTAGTTTTGCCCAGTTTGATATTCCTGCAAAACCTAATCTGGAAACAAGTGTTTATGACTATATAAATTTACTTTCGGCTTCTCAAAAAACCAATTTAGAGCAAAAATTAATTAAATATTCTGATACAACTTCAACGCAAATAGTTGTTACTATCATCAAATCTACCAACGGAGAAAACATAAATTACTTGGGTGCCAAATGGGGGCAAGAATGGGGAATTGGTCAAGCCAAAGAAGACAATGGTATTTTAATAATACTCGCCCATTCTGATAGAAGAATTGCAATAAATACAGGTTACGGTGTTGAGCATTTACTAACCGATGCAATGTCTAAGCGTATTATTGAACGTGATATTATTCCATACTTTAAACAGAATGATTACTACGGTGGATTAAATAGAGGCGCCGATGCAGTTTTTGAAGTTATGAACGGTGAATATCAAGGCACCCGTCAATCAAACGAAAGTGACTTTCCTGTAGGACTCATTATTATACTGATTTTTATATTTATCATCATTCTTATATCTATTTCTAAAAATAGACGCGGTGGCGGCGGAAACCGAGGAAATCGTTCTGCTGGAACCGATTTATTAGAAGCCATTATTCTCAGTAATATGGGCCGTGACAGTTACCGCAGAGGCTCTTCTGGCTGGGGTGGAAGCTCTGGCGACGGTGGATGGTCATCCGGTGGTGGCGGCTTTGGCGGTGGCTTCGGCGGCGGTGGCTTTGGTGGCGGTGGTGCTTCTGGTGGTTGGTAAAAATTTATCTATTAAAACGGCCGGTTACATTACCATCAACAATACGCAAAACCTCATCAATGGTTGTATAATTTACATCGCCCACATAAGTGTGTTTTAAAGCACAAGCTGCACTTGCGAATTCCATAGATTTAGTATCATCATAATTTAATAATCCATAAATTAATCCTGCCGCAAATGCATCTCCTGTTCCAATGCGATCTACAATATGTGTAATATCGAAATCTTGAGTTTCACGAAACTCACTACCATTCCACATTCTTGCTCGTATTTTATGCCACGATGAATTTATAGAAGTTCTAATTTTATCAAATACCTTTTCAATTGTTGGAAATTTATCCATGATTAATTTACTAGCTTCAACAAACTCATCATTACTGTATCCGAAATTTGTTCCAAGCACTTCATTCATTTCATTTATACCACCAATAAATATAGTTGAACAATGTAGTAATTCGGTTAAAGCTTCTTTGGCATCTACTCCGTATTTCCAAAGCCCACTTCTGTAAGTTGGGTCTGCCGAAACTTGCATCCCTTTTTTTCTAGCTAATTTTAAGCCTTCTTTTAAAGTATCGTAACTGCCTTGAGATAAAGCAGGTGTTATTCCTGTCCAATGAAACCAGCCACCGTCTGCTAATGATTTTTCCCAATCAACCATACTTGGTTTTATTTCAGAAAAGGCAGAATGTGATCTGTTATAAGAAATAGAACTCGGCCTCATTACCGCCCCAACTTCTAAAAAATAAACCCCTAAAGGCCTGTTGGATCTTACAATAGCTGTAGTATCTAAATCAAATTTATTAAGATAAGCCATGGCGGTATTACCAATAAAATCATCCGAAATACAGGTTATGTGTTTCACATTACCTCCAAAATTAGCAATTGAGATACCTACATTTAATTCGGTACCACCAAAATAAAATTCAACTGTATTAGATTGTATAAATTTTCTATTCCCTCGAGGTGATATACGCATAAGTACTTCACCAAATGTTATTATTTGACTCATAAATTAGTTAGTTACACTTTAAAAATAACTAAATAATCTTAAAACCAATCAAAAAACTTAAGGCTTTTGGGGAAATTATTTTTTGCGCATATAAACACTGATTGGAACGCCAGTAAAACCAAAATGTTCTCTTAGCTTATTTTCTAAAAACCTTTTATAAGGCTCTTTTACATATTGAGGTAAATTACAGAAAAACGCAAATTGTGGTTGCGGCGTTGGCAACTGCATGATATATTTTATTTTTACAAATTTTGCTTTATATGCTGGCGGTGGATAGTTTTCTATGATTGGCAACAGCACATCGTTTAGCTCGCTTGTTTTTATTTTTTTAGTTCGGTTTTTATAAACCTCTACAGCAGTTTCAATAGCTTTAAAAATACGCTGTTTTGTTAATGCAGATATAAAAATAATTGGAACATCTGTAAATGGTTCCATTTGTTTTTTAATAGCTTTTTCATATTCTTTTACCGACTTATGATCCTTCTCAACTAAATCCCATTTATTAACTAAAACCACAATACCTTTTCTATTGCGTTCAGCCAACCAAAAAATATTTTGCACCTGTCCATCAAAACCTCTATTGGCATCTAAAACTAGTAAACAGACATCACTATGTTCGATGGCCCGAACACTTCGCATCACAGAGTAGAACTCTAAATCTTCTTTTACTTTAGATTTTCGTCTAATTCCTGCAGTGTCTACTAAATTAAATTCAAATCCAAATCGATTGTATTTCGTATCTATTGAATCTCTTGTAGTTCCAGCAATATCTGTTACAATGTATCGATCTTTACCAATAAGTGCGTTTATAAACGATGATTTTCCCGCGTTAGGTCTTCCAACCACTGCAAAACGAGGTAAATCTTCTTCAACAACTTCTTCTTTTTCTGGTAAAGCCTCTACAAGTGCATCTAGCAGCTCGCCTGTTCCGCTACCATTTATACTAGCAACGGTATAATATTCACCGAGACCCAAAGCATAAAATTCAACAGCATCTTCAGCTCGTTTTCCATTATCAACCTTATTGACTACTAAAAAAACAGGTTTATTAACCTTCCTTAATAATTTAGCAACGTCTTCATCCATACCTGTTACACCAGATTCAACATCTACCATAAAAATGATTGCATCTGCTTCATCAATAGCCAATTCTACTTGCTTATCTATTTCAGCTTCAAAAACATCATCACTTCCAAGAACGTAACCTCCGGTATCGATTAATGAAAATTCTTTACCATTCCATTCACTCTTACCATAATGACGATCTCTAGTAACTCCACTAACAGCATCAACAATGGCTTCTCTTCGTTGTATTAAACGATTAAAGAATGTTGACTTCCCAACATTTGGCCTTCCTACTATTGCTACTATATTACTCATTCTCTTTTCTTTAAGTTTCACACCTCATCCGGTGCCTTTTTTATTTCTCTCCGAAATATTTTGCAAAAATAGGAAATATACACGACGCAAAGTTCTTTTTTAATAAAGATTGAAGTTATTTAAAGTTTAAATAAAAAATAGTATTTTACTTTGCGAAACTAATTAAGATGGCATTAAGTAACGATATTGTATTGCGTCCAAGGTTTAAACTTGAAATCCCAAGACCTAACGAGTCTATTTTAAAAGATTTTGAGACCGCTAAAAAAACTCAAAAAGAGTTTATTGTAACTCGTATTGACGATCATGTTTTTATAAAGTTTCCTAAAATACAGCAACATTTTTGGTCGCCTCAACTGCATTTAGAAATCAACAAAGTAGATGAAAACTCAAGTCGGTTACACGGTTTATTTGGACCTAATCCAACGGTTTGGACACTCTTTATGTTCTTACATTTTTTAGTTGCGGGTATATTTATTGCTTTTGCTATTTGGACTTATACCAACTGGTCTCTGAAAAAAAGCTATGCAATTCAGATTAGTGTAACACTGTTAATGGTATTAATTTGGATTGCGTTATATTTTGCTGGAAGTATAGGTAAGGCATCAAGTACTAAAGAAATGCGATTACTAAATAATTTTATGAATAATGTACTGAAGATAGACCAATAGAAGCAATTATTATTCTTTATCTATAAAATTAAAACTTGAATAAAAATCTTCCCAAGCCCTCCAAATAGCAACGTAGGCATATTTTGGTTTTTCTAAAGTACTACCGTTACTTCCAACACCTAAAATATTATATTTTACACCATTTTTATTCTTGATAACATAAGGTAATTGATTTTCCAATTCTTCAAAATCGTTGGCGTTACTAACTTTAAAAGCATTTATGAATCGTTTTGATTGATTACCAACAATGATATATTCTTGATTCCTAATGATTTTAACAATCATTTGATTAGAGAAATCTGAATATTTAAAAATATGCACATTGTCAAAATCATCAATAATACCATATACAAAATCGTCATTATTTGGTATGTTGCCACCCGAATCGTCGTCAGTGTTACCTGTATCATCTGGAGGTTTACTATTGTACTTTAAAGACGATTTATTATTTAATGAAGGAGGACCAGCGAGCACTTTAGCATTAGGAAAAAAGGATTTCACTACACCCCAAGTGGTTTCTAATACTGGTATGGTATTAAATCTATTATTTTTTCTATCACCCTGAATACCTTTTATTAGC
This sequence comes from Algibacter luteus, assembly GCF_030344935.1. Classification (NCBI taxonomy): domain Bacteria; kingdom Pseudomonadati; phylum Bacteroidota; class Flavobacteriia; order Flavobacteriales; family Flavobacteriaceae; genus Algibacter; species Algibacter luteus. The sequence goes on from NZ_CP128313.1 coordinate 3,299,523, forward strand.
ATTTGTGACCAAATGGATTCGGTTTCAGCATCCCATGGTGTTAAGTTGTTTTTATATAAATATCCTGAAGCCCTAAAAATTCCTGTTCGATTAAACGCAATAGCACTTTTAGTAATAGGACAATAGGTGAAAGCATATTTCCTGCCTTGAAATTCACTATTTATAACTTCGTTCTCAAAAGTATAAACATAGGGATAAACAATAACTTGATTACCAAAGTTAACAATACCAACCAACTCACCATTAGCTAGGTTTATGCTCTGAACACTATCGAAATTTGGATTTAATGCAAGTGGGTATAAAAAGAATTCTCCTGTAACATCTAGTTCATCAACAATCCAATCAGAATCAGTAATTATATCCGCTTGTAAGTCATTTTTACTACTACAACTCACGATGAAGATTGAAAGGACACCTATAAATACTAATCTAAACCACATGCAACTTTGTCGTTACCACATCGAAATCCTTACATGAGGAGATTAATACGGCTTATTGGTTATAACCAAAACGCTTCAATTGATTTTGATTACTACGCCAGTTTTTATTTACTTTAACGTATAGTTCAAGATGAATTTGTTTACCGAAAAAAGCTTCTAAATCCTTACGAGCTTCAACTCCAACGCGTTTTAATGCAGAACCTTTATGTCCAATAATAATACCTTTTTGAGTTTCTCTTTCAACCATTATTACCGATCGGACACGAATTATATTTTCTTCTTCGAAAAACTCTTCAGTATCAACCTCGACAGCATAAGGGATTTCTTTTTTGTAATGAATGAGAATCTTTTCCCTGATGGTTTCATTAATAAAAAAACGTTCTGGCTTATCTGTTAATTGGTCTTTTGGATAAAATGGGGGCGATTCTGGAAGTAATTCGATAATGCGATTAAATACCTCCTTAACATTAAATCCTTCTAGGGCAGAAATTGGAAAAATCTCAGCATTGGGAACTTTTTCAGCCCATGACTGAACTTGCTCTTCTAACTGTACTTGATCTGACTTATCTATTTTATTTAGAAGTAATAAAACCGGGATTTTGGAATTGGTAATTTTATTAAAAAACGCTTCATCTTTTAGTTCCTTCTCACCTATTTCCACCATGTAAATAAGTACATCGGCATCTTCAAAAGCAGATTTTACAAAGCCCATCATAGACTCTTGTAACTCGTACGCTGGTTTTATAATGCCGGGAGTATCACTTAAAACTACTTGAAAATCATCTCCGTTTACAATTCCTAAAATTCGATGTCTTGTTGTTTGTGCTTTTGATGTGATAATAGAAAGTTTTTCTCCAACAAAAGCATTCATTAATGTAGATTTACCAACATTCGGATTTCCAATAATATTTACAAAACCTGCTTTATGGTTCATTTTATTTTATTTTTTAAGACTACAAAGTTACAACCTTGGATTATCAATTGCGCTATCTATTGACTTTAAAACCAATTTATTTCATTTTAAATATCTGATAAAAATCATATTTACTCATCATGAAGTGTATTAATTTAGCTGAAAATTTTAAATTATGATAGCTCAATTTATTTCTCTTTATAGCTGGACTAATGGCGCCATAATGATTGCCGTTTTTGGAATTGTTTGCCTAACACTGGTTGGGTTTCTAATCAAATTTATGATGGGTGGCAAGAAAAAAGACGAACTAGATAACTAACTAAACAAAAAACAGTCGTTTAAACTTATGTTAAACGACTGTTTTATTATGGTAATAATATCTTTTTTACTTTACTATTTCTAGTAATTCTACATCGAAAATTAAAGTAGAATTCGGTTTAATAGCCCCACCTGGTCTTGGGTTACCACCATATGCTAAATCACTTGGGATAAAAAATTTGTATTTTGATCCAACTGGCATTAATTGTAAACCTTCAGTCCAACCTTTAATCACTTGAGTTACTCCAAACTCAGTTGGCTCACCTCTATCAACTGAACTATCAAATACAGTTCCGTCAATTAAAGTACCATGGTAATGCACTTTTACTTTTGATGCGGTAGTAGGTTTTTCACCTGTTCCTTCTTTAAGAACCATATATTGTAACCCACTTTCAGTAGTTACAACACCATCTTTTGTTTTATTTTCAGACAGGAATTTTTCACCCTCTTCTTTATTTTTTAGAGCTTCTTCTTGACGCTTAACGGCTTCTTCCTTTTGTTTGTTTTGGAAATATGTTCTTACTACTTGTTGCGCAACGGCCTGATCTAATAATATATCAGTTGAATCAATGACATTATTAAATCCTTGAATAAACAAGTCATTATCAAAATCATCAAAACTTGCCTTTACATTTTTAGCAACATCCATTCCAATGGCATAACTCACTGAATCTAATTCTGTTTTAATAGGCTTTTGGGCAGCACCATTTTTATTACAGGATACTAGAAAAATTAACACCGCTGTAAGACTTAAGTATTTCATTATTTTCATTTTAAAAATTTTTTATTCGATGCCAAATGTAGCAAAATTATATAGAGTAAAAAAGAAAAATAATGCGACATGATAAAGTATAGTTTCTAATGACTAAGGCATTACAAACCATGGTTAAAATTTGAATAAAACAAAAAAAGAGCCACAATTCATGTGACTCTTTTAAACTTAATTAACTACTACTATTATTTTCTAACAGATTTAACAATCGCTAAAGCAGCTTTTACATCTTTCTCTAGTTTTGCATAGTCTTTGTTAGCAATAATTTCTTTTGAGATTAATTTAGATCCCATTCCAACACAAGTTACACCTGCATCAAACCAAGCTTTTAAATTTTCCTCAGTTGGAGAAACTCCACCTGTTGGCATAATAGAGGTCCATTGTTGTGGTCCTTTTATACCTTTTACAAATTGTGGCCCGTAAATATCGCCAGGGAATAATTTTACAATTTCGCATCCTAGCTCTTCAGCTCTAGTAATTTCAGTTAATGTACCACAACCAGGAGACCAAAGTACTTTTCTTCTATTACATGCAATTGCAATATCTTCTCTTAATACTGGTGTTACTATAAAGTTTGCTCCCAAAGCCATATACAATGATGCTTGTCCTGCATCGGTAACAGAACCAACACCCATAATCATTCCAGGTAATTTTTTAATTGCATATTTGGTTAACTCTCCAAAAACTTCATGAGCGAAATCACCACGTGCTGTAAACTCCATTAAACGCGCACCACCATCGTAGCATGCTTTTAATACTTTTTTACTTAATTCTATATCATTATGAAAGAATAAAGGAATCATTCCGGTATCTTTCATTGCTTGTGCCACTTCTAATCTTGAAAATTGTGCCATTTTATTGTTTTTTAATTTTTAGTTCCAGTTTAATATTTTCTTAAAATCATATGCCTCGGGGTTTGGCACATATTTTTTAGCTTTTTCATAATCCTTTTCTTGAATATAGAACAAATTGTTAATGAATAATTGTGCCATATCCGAATTAATATCTACCAATCTTGGAGGTATTTTACCATTTTCATCTTCAAAATCTTTTAAAAATAAAGGTGTTATATCTCCTTTGGAATTTGCACTAACTATGCAACCAGAAATACCTTGGTCAAATAATTTCTTAACGCCTATTCCTAAAAGCGTACACAATGTTAAATCAAAAGCAATGGGATTACAACATCTTAATTCATAACCAAGTTCTACTGGTCTTGATTTAACTTTTAGCCCGATCTCTTTTAATTTTAATTGTAAAAGATAGTTAAAAATATGAGACTTACTTACATTTCCTAACTCAGGATGTCCATGATCATCATAAGTAAAATTGATTCCGGAGTTTATAATTTCTTCCTCTTCCATAAAATGAAAAACACCTTCACTTACCAAAGCAACGCCATACTCTACGCCTTCAATTTTGCATTTTACTATTGAAGACACAATCAAGTTAATGAGCTTTTCGAAAGTAATGGTTGTTTTATCAAACATTTCTGGAATAATCATCATTTGAAAATGACAAGCCGAAGCAATGCCAAAAGCCAAATGACCCGCTGAACGCCCCATAGCAGATACAACAAACCAGTTTTCACTAGTTCTGGCATCTTCATAAACCGTATTTCCTATACGAACACCTTCATCTTTAGCTGTATGAAAACCAAAAGTTGGATTTCTATCAGGTAAAGGCAAATCGTTATCTATAGTTTTTGGAACATGAACATGCGAAACCGTTAAATCTTGAGATTGAAGATACTTGGTTAATCTATTGGCGGTTGATGCTGTATCATCGCCGCCAATAGTTACCAATAATTTTACATTATGTTTTTTAAAAAAATCAGCTTTAAAGTCGCTATCCTTGGGTTTAAATCTACTCATAATTAAAGTAGAACCACCACGGCTAAAAATACGATCGGCATGATGAAAATCGAAAATCTTCAATTCTGGATTGTCTGACAATAATCCTTGATACCCATGATGAACACCAATTACCTCGTAACCATCTTTTAAAAAAGTTTTGGCCACTGTACTAATAACGGTATTGATACCAGGAGCTGGACCGCCTCCGCAAATAATTGCAATCGATTTTTTCATGTGACTTTAAAGGTTATTTTAAAATAATAATGATTTATTAGATGCTTATCTAGCAACACGCCCTGAAGCATCACCACCCATAAGTTTTTCAACCTCGGCAACTGTTACTAAGTTGGCATCACCTTTAATAGTATGTTTTAAACATGAAGCAGCTACAGCAAAATCTAAAGCATTTTGATCGTCTTTTGGGTATTTTAATAATCCGTAGATTAAACCTCCCATAAATGAATCTCCTCCACCAACTCTATCAACGATATCTGTAATTTGATACTGACGTGTTTGGAATAATGTTTTACCATCATATAACACACCAGCCCATGTATTATGAGAAGCAGAAATAGATCCTCTTAAAGTCGTAATTACTTTTTTAGCTCTTGGAAATTTTTCCATCATTTGCTCACAAACCGATAAGAAAGCTTCAGCTTTTACATCGTGCCCTTGAGTTTGAACAGTAATTCCTTCTGGTTTAATACCAAAGTGCATTTCAGCATCTTCTTCGTTACCTAAAACAATATCACAGTACGATGTTAACTCGGTCATTACTTTTTCTCTATGAGCAGCATCACAATATTTCCAAAGTTTTGCTCTGTAATTTAAATCTGTAGAAATAGTTATTCCTTTTGCACTAGCAGCTTTTACAGCCTCCAAACACACATCAGCAGATCCTTGAGAAATAGCAGGAGTAATACCTGTCCAGTGAAACCATTCACACCCTTCAAAAACTGCGTCCCAATCAATCATTCCAGACTTAATTTCTGCAATGGCAGAATGTGCTCTATCATAAACTACTTTAGAACCTCTAGATACGGCACCCGTTTCTAAGAAGTAGATACCTAAACGATCTCCACCCCATACAATTTTATCAACACCAACGCCTCTTTTGCGCATTTCCATCATGGCACATTCACCAATATCATTTTTTGGTAAACGTGTTACAAAATCTACATCTACACCATAGTTTGCTAACGATACTGCTACGTTTGATTCACCTCCTCCGTAAATAGCATCAAAGCTATTTGCTTGAGAAAATCTTAAAAATCCTTGAGGAGCTAATCTTAACATGATTTCTCCAAATGTTACTACTTTACCCATTTGTTTAATTCTTATTTAAAATATTAATTAGTTTGCTTAAACGTTTAACCAAAAAATTAAAAATAAAACCAAAACCTTTAATGTATTGAAGATTTTGATTCAAACAATAAATACATTACATTTGCTTAAACGATTAAGCAAAGATATAAAAAAATTGAATACTAAAAAGAAAACTACTATAAAAGATATTGCAAATGTGCTAAATATCTCTACTGCTGCGGTTTCTAAAGCGCTTCATGACGACTCTAGAATTAGTAAAAAAACTAAAAAAGCCGTAAAACAAGTAGCTAAAAATTTAGATTATCAGCCCAATCACCTTGCTAGTGCCTTGCGAAAAGGTAAAAGTAATTTAGTTGGTGTTATTGTACCTCGAACCAATAGCAACTTTTTTTCTTCGGTGATTCAAAATATAGAAGAAGTTTTAAATAAAGAAGGATATAATATTATAATAACACAATCAAACGAATCCTATAAAAAAGAATGCAACAACATAGATACTTTATTATTTACACAAGTTGATGGGATTATAGCTTCAATGGCTAATGAAACTATAGATTTAGAATTTTATGAAAAAGTAAAGGCTAAAGGTATCCCTTTAATACTTTTTGATCGCGGTGAGAACGATTTAAACGTAGATTATATTGGAATTAATGATTATGAAAGCAGTCATGTTATTGTTGAGCATCTCGTTAAACAAGGTAGAAAACGAATTGCACATATTGGCGGTTATAAACATACCAGAATTTTTAATAATAGAATTAGAGGTTACGTTGATGCCTTGAAAAAACATCAACTTCCTTTAGATAATGAACTCCTTATTGAAAGCAGCCTCACTATAGAAGACGGAAGACAAAAAATGGAGCAATTATTAAAACTCAAAAATAGACCCGATGCTGTTTATATTGCAAGTGATTACGCTGCTCTTGGCGCCTTACAACTACTTAACGAATTACAAATAAAAGTTCCAGAAGATATTGCTTTGGTTGGTTTTGGTAACGAACCTTTCACTGCTATGGTTACTCCTTCAATTACAAGTATCAATCAGCATAGTGAGGAAATTGGCAAACAAGCCGCTTTAACCTTCTTGAATTACAAGAATAAAAAAACAATTAAGCAAACCTTGAATAAGATTATTCTGGATGCTGAATTGGTTGTTAGAGAATCTTCTGCTCCAAAATAACAAAACTTTTATACTAGATAATTTTGCGCATAAAAAAACCAAACACAATTCTGTGTTTGGTTCTTCTCTTAGTAGCGGGAACTGTTCTACATCAATTGATTCCAAATGATTCAACTTGATTTTAAAAATCCTGAAACCCCTATACATATTAACTAATTCAAGATTCGATTCATTTTTAATATTATCTGATTTGGTTTCATTTTAATAAAATTGGGAAAATATCGGGAAAATATTTCTTATCTTTGAATATAAATAATCAAGACATGGCTAACGTAAAATTCTTAGTGAAATCTAAAAAGAATCCTTCCAGTATTTATGCAAGGTTCTATAAAGGAAAAGCTATTGATGTAACGTCTAATACTAATTACTTGTTAAATCCCAAATACTGGTCTCAAAAACAGCAACGAGTCACTTTAGGCATAGAAACAAAAGCGGATGAACTTGATTTAACAAAAAAACTTAGAAACCTAAAAGAATTTATCATAAATTCATACACAGCGCACTATTCAGATGGAGGTGTTATTGATAAAAAATGGCTAGATAAGACAATACTAAAATTTAATAATAGACCTCAAGACGAATCTTCAAACCATGAAATTTACTTCGTACCATTTGTAAAAAAATATATTGAAGAGTCTAAAACAAGAATTAACCCAAGAACTACAAAGATCATAAGTCCTAAAACAATTCAGAAGTATCAAACAACTTTGAAACGCTTAATAGAATTTGAAGAGAGAGAACAAATTATACTAAAGATTTGGGATATAGACTTGGCGTTTCATAAATCCTTTCTATCCTTTTTAAAAATAGATGGAAACTATGGAGGAACAACCATAAGTAAATACATAGATCAAATAAAAAATTTCTGTAGAGAAGCTAAAACAATTGGACTTAAGGTTAGCCCAGAATTTGAACATAGAAGTTTTACTGCTAAAAGAGATAAGCCATTAGATGTTTATCTGAATGAGGTTGAGATTAATAAAATTTTCGACGCTGATTTTAAAGATAATGATAGACTCAATAATGTTAGACAATTAATGATTATTGGATTGTGGTCTGGGTTGAGAATTTCTGATTTAAAAAGAATACACGAATTCAATATCAACGAAAATGAAATCCAAATTGTCGATTCTGTAAAAACCGATGTATTTATTAAAATACCAATACACAATCATGTAAGGGCTATAATAGATGAAAATGACGGACAGCTACCCAGAATGATATCAGATGTTAAATTCAATAAATATATGAAGGAAGTTTGCAAAGAAGTTGGTATCACCCAAATAGTAATGGGCAATAAAATGAATCCAAAAACCAAAAGAAAAGAAAGAGGTTACTATCCTAAATATGAGCTAGTTTCATCTCACACAAACCGAAGGTCATTTGCTAGTAACCTCTATGGAAAACTTCCTAATCAGACGATAATGTCAATTACTGGGCATATCTCTGAACAACAATTTATTAAGTACGTAAAGACTACTCAAGACGAACATATCGCTATGGTACAAGACCTATGGGAACAAAATTCTTAATCAAGCATAATTGCTATGAACAAAATCACAGAAAATAAATACTCTAAACTCTTCTTAAAATATGTTCCCAGAACTTTCACACATGATAGAAAAGGAAATTTATCTCATCCCTTCCAATTTTTAGAAGATTTATGTGACAAAGAAACCATAGAGATAATTGAGTTTAGACATTTTAATGAAGGATTTACATTTTATAATGATTTAAAAAAGAAAGGAGAACATTCTCTGAACTGGTTTATTTACGAGTACAGTCTAATTAAGGGAAATAATGAATATGTAAATAAGATCGTCAGTAGTTTAATCAAATTGTATAAAACAGTAAATTCAATCAATAAAGATTCTCCATATTATGCTCAACATAGCAAAGGCTATTATAACATATTACAAACTATTATAAAGGAAATTCTTGAATCAATATTTGTTTCTTACCACTTAGACTTAAACAAGAGTAACCGTAATTATCTTTCAAAGTGGTATTATTTAAACGAACCTATCAATTCGTTTAAGTTTACACATCACCCAGAGGACAAAAGACTTAAATATTTGTATGATAAGTATTTAAAAACAAGTTTCATATACTATGACACACCATTTGACACATTTAAAGGTTTATTTGAAAACAGACCATTAGTCAATAAAATAAATTGGACTGACCAAAAAACAACACTTTATTTCTTCATTAAATTGTTAAGACAACACAAAGTCATAAAAAACACTAAAAACAAACATTGGCTGATAACATCTGAATTTTTTTTACTAAAAGGAGAAACCTTAATTCCTAAAGACTTCTTAAATCAAAAAGAACCTCAAACAAAACAAAAAAGGGAAAAACTGGAGAAATTTGTCCTTGCTTTGAAAATATAGACTCCTAGTTTGTATTTATTTTAATAGGGGTCATATTAGCTAATTTAAAATCTTCCCTCATCGACCATATTCATTGGCTTAATATTTTTATTTTTCCTCATATTTAAATTGTACTCTTAGTTTTAAATAAGAGTATTTTTTAAGATTTTGATATGCTTGATATTTGTAGTATTAATAATTAAAAAGTAATATCATGACAAAATTAATCTTAACACAAGTATCTGTAAATGAGTTAATAGAATCTCTTATTAAAATTCTTTTACCACGTTTAGAACAAATTATTATATCTTCTAAAGAGAGTAATAATAAAGAATTTTTAACGAGTGAAGATGTAGCTGAAATATGCAATGTAAAGTCGCTAAGCACACTCTGGAATTGGAAGGAAAAAGGTGTTTTAATACCTGTAGCTAGAGCAGGCAGAAAACCTCTTTACAAGTACCAAGATGTTATTGATTTCTTAGAGAATAAGAAAGGCGGTCAAAATGAAGACTAAAATTCGGAACAGACCTATTTTCTTCCTTCTTGAAGAATCCATTTTTAATAGGCTTAAGAAAGAGGTTAAGCTTAATAATTTGATACATCTCAAAGGAAAAAAAAGAATCAAGCTAGATATTGCCTGCTATTTTATTCATTTAATAAGTTATCAGGAAGCTCAGGCAAAAGATAAAGCTGATAATGGCTTTGTATTCTTAAATGCTAAAATTCTCCAGAAACGACACCATAATTATAAAGTATATTTTGACTTCCTAATTGAAAAGGCATTTATAGAGTTTAGAACATATAGCATTAAAAAAAAGGTTTCAAAATCATTTAAAATAATCAAGCCAAAAACTAGACATTATAAGTTTGTCAAATACGACCCTGAGAGTTTTGTTTTTAAAAGAAATCTAAAAAAAGGATATGATGCTAGGGTAAAAAAAGCTGATAAAAGCTGTAAACACCTTACCAAATGGTTATGTCCAGAATACCTGAGTGTAGACTATGACAACGCTATAGATTATGTTAATTCAGTGAAAATGGAAGACTCTAAAAAACACCAAAGAAGATGGATGATTGAAATGCTAAATGAAGGATTTATATATTATCAAAGACAAGGGAAAGACAATAGACTTCATTCAATTTTAACCAATATGCCTAAAGATTTAAGACCCTTCTTAAGGTTAAAAAATGAAACAATGGTATCGCTAGATATTAAAGCTTCTCAACCCTATTTATACACAGGATTATTAAAACTCATTTTCCTTGACAGGGATGAAACTCACATTGATAATTATTTAAGTACTATTGTTAAGAAAGATATATGTGAAGTTATAAAAGATGTTATTGTTACTGTTATGATTAAGGAAAGCTTGAAAAGCGTTGATTTCAAAGAGATTGAAGATTTTATTTATTTAATAGAGAATGAAGACATTTACTCTTATATTGGAGCTAATTTTTCGGAAGAATTTCTTTACTCTATTCAAACACCCTTAGGAATATCTGATAAATTTTATAATAAGAAATCAAGCTGTAAAGTCACCAAACCTTTTAACACAATAAGAGATTATTGTAAAGCAGTAATGCTTGAATTTTTATACTGCTCTAATGGTAATAAAGAGGCTAGATATAATGAATTAAAGAGAATTTTACCCAATAAAATATTTGAGTTATCTGAAAAACTTAAAAGTAAAGAGAAATCAATGTTTCCAATTTTTTTGCAGAATATAGAAGCTAATTTAATAATAGATCAAATAACCAAGGGAATTGCATTAAAAAACCCAGAAATACCGATGTTTACAATTCATGATTCCATAGCCACAACTCATGAATATGCAGGCTTAATAAAAGAGGAACTTACCAACCAACTTTTTGAATTCAATGGAATCAAGCCACAAATTACAATTGAAGTATGGTAGCTTAATTATCTTTTAACGATTTATCTAGAATATCCTGTAATGTTATATTCTCAATACTCTTTTTATAGTCTTGAATTGCACCCATTTTACCGTCTTGTCCAATGGCATTGTAAATTAAAACTATTTCATAGTTAGCTTTAAATTTAGAACAAAGCTCATCTGGTAGTAATTTACATTGCGCTTCAACTATTTTCAATGCATTTTTATCATTAAAATGTACATCTAATCCATCTTTACACGATTGAATTAATAGTATAACAATAAATATTAATAGAGATTTTTTCATTTGTAAAATATTTTATAAATATTATTTTCAGACCATGAATCGGTAAATGTCATTCTATAATTCCATTAGCTTATTTAGGATTACGGCTTAAGAAATATACTTTAAGCAATAGATTTAACAGTTTCACAATTACGATTCCATAAGTTTATAAACTTCCTTAGCCCTCACAAATTCAATCTCATCTTCCCCTTTAAAATAAACCTTTAATTCAGCATCAATTTGAGGGTTAAAAAGTTTGATACTTTTTCTAGAATTATCTGAATAACAAAATATATTTTTTCTTTCATCATCTGGTCTCTTAATATTATAATGCCCTCTATTTTTTTCATTTACTATAGAAAGTAAGATATGAGCATTTCTTGTGGCTTTATGCAGCTCTATCCCTGTAGAATCCAGAACATATTTGGAAAATTCATTTCTAATAAAATCAACTCCATATTCCTGACCTATTTCTAATGCCCTTGAAAAGTCTTTCAGTAAATCAATTACAGGTTTGCCATAATTCTTTTTCTCTAATTTTTCTTTACGCTCTTCTACGTAGCTTTTAAAATTAGTTTTAATGAATGAAAGGAAAGATTTAATCAAATAGGATGATTGATTATTTATCGGGTCTATTAACCCTTCATTTTCATCATTAAAAATTTTGATAAGTTTGTTGAATACAGAATTCTCATGATTATCCCAATACATATGAAACTTTCTATCATATATTAACTTTTCAAAAGAATCAGTGGATATATTTGATGGAGTTGGTGTTAAATAAATAACATAGATTTCTGGGGAAAAATCACTTTCTTCATAATAGTTTTTCAAACCTATAAGTTCATCTTCCAGTTGGGAATCATTTTTACTAATCGAAGTATCTGTTATTTTGTTCTCTAAACAAATAGAATAAATTAATTCTCCAGTTTTATTATCAGTTATTTCAATAATAACATCTATGTCTCTTCGTTTCCTTTTGCCACGCTTTTCAAGGTTAACTGAAAGTTCAGGTATTATATTAACAGCATAGCCAGAATATTTAGATAAATCGGTTGCTCTGCCTTGAAATTTAATTTTAGACAAAAACTTATCGTCAATCGAAATGATATCATTTAAAACCTCTTGAAGTAATAAGCTAGAGATACCATGGTCTTCATTTGGGTCTAATAAGTAAGCCAAAAAAGAGCTAACGTTAGGTTCATTGATAGAGCCGTCATTTGAGGAAAGAATTCTGAATATATTCATATTTATTTAATGCTTAATCCATTTTTCATTATGCCAAAATCTCTATTATTTTCCATATTTTATTCCTTAAATCAGCGTAATAATCTACAACAAAATCTAAAGCAGTAATAGGGGTAAGATTATTGACTATTTCGTGTCCATTTGCAAGAGAAACCTTAGTTCCATTGAAATCACCATAAACATCGAGCTTTTTTCGATTACTTTTATCATGAATATAAGTTGGAGATAGCATGTCAGATATCCATTTCACACAGTAATCGTAAGCTGCTTCTTGGGCACCTACAAAAGTGGAACTTCCACTATCATATTTATACCACCATTGAATTGGTTGTTTTGATTTAATATCAGGATTTTCAATCCTAAACAGATTGATGTCATCTCTTAAAATATTATATATTCCAATGCTTTTTTTTGAAATATTTACATTATGTATGACTAGTTTATCAAATTCAATTTTAGCCTCTAAAACTTCCTTTCTGTTAGCAGAAGCTTTTAATCCTTTTCTAATAATTGATTTTATTTCATCCATACTCGATTCTTGATATAATAACTATCTCCCTAACATTTAAACTTAGAATTTCCTTCAAATTATTATGTTTAAACAACTCAGACAAAGACAACTTTAATTGTTAATACTAAGGATTTATTCCACCACGTTTATTCGCATCCATTAAGGTATCAAAAATGAACTCTTTATAACGTCTTTGAAAATCTTTATCAGTGGTGAACTTTTTAAATATTTCGGTCTGACTGAACAAATATTGCTGCATCAATTCTTCTAGTTTTTTATCTGAAGAAATCTTAGCATTTTGTCGGTCTGAGTGTTGAATAGCATCCATTATTTCTTTGTTAGCTCTCATTTCTGTTGGAAGCTGCTCTGTTAAAATCTGATTTACCTTGTCCTTATCAGTCCAATCAATATCACCGAAACGCTGATTGAAGGCTCCTAATATATTTTCAAGTGTATCTAATTCGGGTTCTGATTGACCTCCTCCTACTTCTACAGGAATGCCTCGTACTTCTCCAGGCTCTGAAGCAAGTCCGATATCTTCAGTTCCTTCTCTCGATGGGCGATAACTATCCATGTCAATGCTTTCTAATATCCCTTCAGCTAAATCTTCAGTTCTTTCAATAAAAAGCTTTGGCACTAGACATTTTAAATACCAAAATAGTTTTTCCCAATCTTGATTATTAAAATCTAAAATCTTTCCTAGATAACTATAAACTCTCAAGTAGGATTTAGCATTATTTTTAAACTCAATTTTCTGGTCTTTTGTCAATTCATCTTTAAAGAATTCAGCAGAACGGTCAATGATAGGTTCCCACTTAAATCGTTCTTCTCCATTTACAAACTTTTCAAAGAAATCGTCAATATTATATTCGTTATACACTTCAAAAACTTCCAAATTATCAACTAAGTCATTAAGCTTATTGGGGTTGGTTTCTTCACTTAAAATTGTAGCCGTATAGTAAGGTTCAAATGCTTTTTGAATGTCTTCTGTTTTGTTGTAAAAATCTAAAACAAAGGTGTCTTTCTTATATGGCTTTTTAGCTCTATTTAATCTCGATAAAGTTTGAACAGCTTGTACATCCGACAATTTTTTATCCACATACATCGTATGCAATAAAGGCTGGTCAAAACCAGTTTGGTATTTATCTGCAACAATAAGGAAACGATTCTCCCTTTTATTAAAGTTTTTTGGAATATCGGTTTTATAAGAGCTAAAGCTATTCATGCTTACTTCATCATATTCTACACCCTTATAAGTTTTCTTGCCAGAAAAGGCTACAACCGCCTTGTAAGGCGACTTTATTTCTTTTAAGTACTCATCAAAGGCTTTCTTGTATTGAATCGCTGAAATGATACTCTTTGTCACTATCATGGTTTTAGCTTCGCCATTAATAAGCTGCCTTACATCTCTATGGAAATGGTCAAGCATAATTTTAGCCTTTTCTGCTATGGCAAATGGATGCCCTTCTACATAAGCACGTAATTTTTTTTGAGCTTGCTTGGTATCAAATTCGGGATTATCTTCTACTGCCTTAATAAGCTTATAAAATGAATTATAAGTTGTGTAGTTTTTTAATACATCAAGTATAAACTCTTCCTCAATAGCTTGTTTCATGCTATAAACATGAAAAGGAAAGAATCTTGATTTTACTTCTCCATTTTCATCTGTATACGTTTCGCTGGACTTTACGCCAAAAGTTTCAAGGGTTTTATTTTTAGGTGTGGCAGTAAAGGCAAAATAAGAACCATTGGTAATCATTTTACGACTTTCAATCAAATCGTTTATTTTATCCTCTAAAGTTTTTTCCTGTGGCTCTTCAGCATCTTCATGTTTATCAGCTAAAACAGCATTCATTTTAGACGATGTTTGTCCACTCTGCCCAGAATGTGCCTCATCTATAACTATTCCGAATTTCATAGCTGGTAAATCAGACATTTCATCAAGTAGAAAAGGGAAGGTCTGTACTGTACAAATAATAACCTTCTTTCTGTTGGCTAGAGCTTCTTGCAGATTACTCGTTTTACTACCTCCTACACTTGTAATATGTTCCACAATGCCTCTTTTAGGAGAAAACTGCTTAATATCCTCACTAAGCTGTTTATCCAGCACTATACGGTCTGTAATTACTATAACAGAATCGAATAAATGCTTTTCCCCAGAAGTATCAAACAAACCATGAAGCTGGTGTGCCAACCAAGCAATAGATTTCGATTTTCCAGAGCCAGCACTGTGCTGAATTAAATACTTTTTCCCTAAACCATTCCTTTTGGCATGCGCTAATATTTGCCTTACAGCAGTTAATTGATGATACCTCGGAAAAATCATGATGCGTTTTTTCTTTTTGGTATCTTCATCAGTTTCTTCAACTACTTGAGCAAACTTATCTATAATATTAGCTAGAGAGTCTTTAGTCAAAATCTCCTCCCAGAAATAATGGGTTTTTATACCGTTTGGATTTATAGGATTTCCTGCTCCAAAATTACCTGATGGTTTACCTTCATTTAGACCTTTATTAAAAGGCAAGAAAAACGTTTTTTTATAGTTGAGCTGTGTTGACATGAATATCAACTCGGTGTCGGCTGCAAAATGAACCATACAACGAGCGAAGGAAAATATTTTTTCCTTTGGGTCTCTGTCGTTTTGATACTGACGAATACCATTATGTACGGTTTGACCACTTAATGGATTTTTTAACTCACAAGTTATGATTGGAATACCATTAACAAAAATGGTAAGGTCTAAACGGTTTGCATTATCGCTACTATACACTAACTCTTGGGTAACTGCAAAAATATTGGAATCATACCTCGTTTTGTCTTTAGTATTATATGAAGATGATGGCTGGCGATAAAATAGGTCTACAGTTTTATCAAAATGCTTAACACCTTTACGCAATACTTCTATAACACCTAGTTTACGAAGCTTTTCATCTAAACGCACCAAAAAAGCTCGTTCCCCTTTACGTTGAATCATCTCATAGGCATCAGGTTGAGTAGCTTTAATAAATTCCCAAAGGTGAGACGGATTAATGCAAAACTCTTTATCAAAGTCATTTGAAACGCTCTCTACAAAGTGATTCTTCTCTACTAATTCTTTAGTTATGTATTTTTGAAACCCTTTTTCTGATGTATCTGTAAATGTCATAATATTAACTCAATACGTTTTCTTGTTTTAGTGTTGGAACTTTTAATTGACCTGTGACCACTTGTGTAATTAAACTTTCTTGATATTCATTAGCTTTTTCGATTTCCAATTTTGCTTTTGAAATAGCAACATCTACCTTTCCACATTCGATATCTAGGTATTTGCAAATCTTTTCTTGTTCTGTAATTTCGGGATAAGCTATTCTAAGCTCTTTTATTTTTTCTAAATGAAGGTTAGTAACAGAAGTTGTTTTACTCCCTTCATTTAATTGGTCAAATACAATATCACTTTTAAAGAAATAACTAAAATACTTTGGTAAAATCGATTTTTTAAACCTTATCAAGCATAAGCTGACAAAAAAGCTGAATTCTTCATCCCATGTAACTTCAATAACTTTTCCTATGGTTCCATTTTTTGATAAAAGTATATCACCTTTTCTTCCCTTGCGAGTTTTTGTTAGTGACTTGTGTTCTTTTTCTGAAATGTATCTAACCTCGTCCCAATTAATTTTATCTCCATTTATATCCGTAATCCTGAGAAATGGATAGCCATTTTCAGTATAAACTGGTGTTTGGTGAGTTCCATCAGCAATAAGTGTGGTTATGTATTTGATTTTTTTAACGCTCCAATGTGATGGAACTTTTCCTAACCATTCAATTCCAGTGTCGATTAATTTAACATTTGGGTTGTCTCCCCTGCTAATTGCAATATTGACAATTCCTCTTTTCTCCTCTTCCAACAATTCAATCAAGCGTTTTTTCTTCTTTATAAACTCTTTAATTTTTTTAGTTTTTTTATCGAGATAAGCTCCAATTGCCTCTTGTTCTTCAATTGGAGGTACTGGCAAGAATTCCCCTTTAAAAGTAGGGAAATCAATATTTTGACCATCTCTTATTCCTTTTACGCATAAAGTCATTAACGATATAAAAGGCTTTGATTTAAATAAGTGTTTAAAATATCGTTTGTTGATAGGTTTCAATTCTTTTAGTATAGTATATGCAGGACTAATTATTCCTCTTTGATGGGCATATTCAATTCCACCTTGAAAGGAACGTAAGCTAATAACAAAATCCCCTTTTTCAACAAGTTTCAGGTTGTGGAAGTCTTTCGTTGCTTCCATAGTGCGTTGTCCATACACATCTTTGTTTACAACACCATGTTTTTGAGAAGCGACTAAAAGAGGTTCATTTGGAAATCCTTTAATTGAAGATTCCTTAAATAAATGCCTTACCTTAATTAAGTCCCAATGTTTAGGAATTTCAGGAATCCAAATGGCACTAGTGTTTTTCAATTCATTGTATTCCATATTAGTTGTTAACAATTTCGTTCAATATTCCTTCTGTTTCTTCTTCTAATTGTAAAATTTCTGTGGTAATTTCCTCAATACTTCTTGGTGGTACATAGTTATAAAAATAACGTGTAAATGATATCTCGTAGCCCTTTACTGTTTTACTGTGGTCTATCCAGGCATCAGGTATATGTTGCAACACTTCACGCTGAAAATAGGTTTGGATACCTTCATCTAATGGCACTTTTTCGGTATCTCGTAAATCTGAGTCTGGTTCATAAATAACAGTGCCGTCTTTTTCTTTTTTCTTGATTACTCGCTCTGCCTCTTCATTTTTCCATGTAATAGCATCTAATATGCGTTTTATAGCTTTTGCATCTAGATTCAATTTTTCTTGCTTTATGGTTTTTGAAACCAATGCTTTAAACGTATTAAAATCGTCATGTTGTTCGGTTCCAATTTTTGTCATCAATTGTTTGGCAGCACTTAATAATTCCAATTGGGTTGTCCAGAACTTTTGACTCAATAAATTCTTTTTAACGGTAGCCTTCAGTTTAATTTCGTTCTTTTTTAAATATGCCTCTATCTGTGGTTTAAACTGTTCTAGTTTAGTGTAAATGTCATCGCCAAATTTTTCAAAAGCCCAAGACATTTCGTCTAATAATCCTTTATCAAAACGAAGTGTGGCAATGTTTTCATTTGTAAATTGAGCCGATAAACGCAAAGGACGTTCTACTGTAATTTTGTTATAACCAAAATAGTCGTTTGGATAGATTTTAGAAATATCATTTTCTTCAAAATCCATATATAACTGCGTGATTTGGTCAATATGTTCACTCGTCATTTCACAATTCTTATCCCCTAAATTCTTACGGAGTTTTACATATAACTCTAAAGCATTTATTAATTGAACCTTACCTTCTCTGTGAGCAGGTTTTCTGTTGCTTACAATCCACACATAAGTTGGAATACCCGTATTATAAAAGATGTTTTTTGGTAAAGCTATAATACACTCTAACCAGTCATTTTCTATGATATGTTTACGAATTTCGCTTTCGCCTCCTCCAGCATCACCAGTAAACAAAGCAGAACCATTATGCACCGTAGCAATACGACTTCCTAATTCCGTGTTATGCTTCATCTTGCTAACCATGTTCATTAAGAACAATAATTGCCCATCTGAAATGGTTGGTAAACCTACTTGAAAACGAGAATCCTTAATTTTTTCTTTGCCTTTTTTCCCTCTATCATCTACAATAGCATCCACATCTAATTTCCATGTTTTTCCATAAGGCGGATTAGATAACATAAAATCGAAATTAAGATTAGGGAAGCCATCTTTTGAAAGGGTTGAACCGAAAGCTATATTCTCTGGTTTTTCACCCTTAATAAGCATGTCTGAAGTACAAATAGCGTATGTCTCTGGATTTACTTCTTGTCCGTAGAGTAGAAATGAAGCTTTATTATCCGTTACGTCCAGAGCGTAATGTTCTGCTTCAGTTAACATACCACCGCTTCCACAAGCAGGGTCGTATATTAAATGTGTTCCTTTATTAATTTGGTCTTTAACAGGTGTAAACAAAATATGGGTCATCAATTTGATGATTTCTCTAGGTGTGAAATGTTCCCCTGCCTCTTCGTTGTTTTCTTCGTTAAACTTTCTAATTAGTTCCTCAAACACATAACCCATTCCTAGGTTGGTTAAAGGAGGCATTTTTTCACCTTTACCATTTAATGCTTCATTAGGGCTTAAGTTTACTTCTTTGGTTGCAAACTTCTCAATTAGCAAATAAGTAATCTCATTCTCCTTCATGGTTTCTAACTGATTTCTCAGTTTGAACTTGCTAATGATTTCTTGTACATTTGGGCTGAATCCATCCAAGTATACTTCTAAGTTACTATCTATATTATCTGAATCATCAAGTAAGCTTTCAAAGGTAAATCGGGAAGTATTCCAGAAAGGAAATCCTGTTACGGATTTTAAGGCAGATTTATCGTCAATCTTTTCTTTCTTCAGAAATTTAACGGTTTCTAAAACTTGTTCTTTAGTGGGAACTAGGAGAGCATCTAACCTTCTAAGTACAGTAAAAGGCAGTATAATGTCACGGTATTTACCTCTTACAAAGACATCTCTTAATACATCATCGGCTATTCCCCAGATGAAACTTACAATTTGATTGTGTGATTTGTTGTTCATTTAATTATTTTAGTTAATCCCTAAAGGGACAATTATTTTATCTGTAAAATCTTTTACAGACCCATTCTCACCATGCATTTGATAAGGGATTTTATCAAAATCTCGCCAAGCTTCTCTCATGACTTCTTTGTAATCGTTAGAAACTGGTTGATAAGTTGAATCAACTCCTTTGGGGTTCAAAAACATCATTTCCATCCAATCTCTAGCTAATTTGACAGCCTTATTATCAGCGTGATAAGAGTACTCAAACCAAAGTGATATAATTAGGTTTACTTGACGTTTTTTGAAAGCCGAAGATACTTTATCTTCAGGAGCAGCACAAATGGTATCTAAGCAATCTCCAAGGCACTTTATAGTATCTATTACTCTGTGCTTAACATTACGCTTTTTAGCTAATTCAATCCAGCCTCGCATAATCCATATCATATCAACTATCAAAGAGTGAGTAAATGAAGGGCGTTCAGTATCTCCATCGTAATCATTTGAACTTGGAATAATTTCGATTAGCTCCTTTGTGAAGCTTCGATAATAAAACAGCCACATGTGCCATTTATTATTTTTAAATATAGTCTCACGAACCATATAATCAAAATAGACAATCGCTATATAAATTTTTTGATTCCATAATTCAGACTCTAAAGCTGAATCATACTTTTTCTGTAAGAATACTTGCTGTTCTGAATCGTACTTGAGAGATTTTACACCTTTTTCGCCTACTGGATACCATACAGCATTTTGGAAAGCTGTCTTTGTGTGAGAGAGGAGACCATATAATATAGGTATATCGTAGTCATTGAAAATACTTTCTATTGATGATTCTGAATCATTGACAATCTTTAATTCCTTAACAAAAGATTGATTCTTACTTTCAAAAATGTTTTCAATGTAAAGCTTTACTAAATCTGGATTTGCTGCTTTTTCTGATTCCATACCTGCAAATGCGGTAGCAAAAAGTTCTGGGTATTTAGAAGCAGCTTTATTAATAAAATCATCACTTTGCAAAATCCTTCCATAAACATTAGCTGCAAACTGCATCCTTCTAGGCTTAATAAGCTTATCAAATGCTTCGTCTTTTTCAGTTCGCCTTCTTAAAATCATATCAATATTCTCTTTTTCTGGCAGATAAGAAAGTCCTTTTAAATATGCTTGAATATCTGATATATGGTATTTATTTATATACTCTACTAATAGGTCTATATCATCCTCCTTTAGAAGTGTGTTATATAATGAAATCAATTCTTGCCTTCTTGTAGAAGAGAAAAAACCAAACATAACTTGTAAAACAGGTGCACCTATTAAAACCAAAGAAAACAGATATGCCCAAGTAGAGCTAGGTATCCCTTTTTCAGAAGTAAATACAGATAACCAAGGAAACCAATTTTCTAACAGCCAATCAAACGCAAACAAATAATGAAGAAACATCAAGCTTATACCAAAAAAAATGATTTGCCTTTTGGAAAAAAACAGCATTACAAAGTTTCTTTCTTTTTTTGGTATTAATGCCCAAACAGCTAAAGCTAAACCTAAAATGGTAAGAAAATCTGTAGCTGTCATATTTTAATCTGAGGTGTTGTGTTAGTAATGGTTAAATTTAGCATTTTTATTCTTCGTTATACCGTTCATTCTTTAATTTCATCTCCTCTATTTTTTCAGGTGAAATATCAAAATTGATATATTTCTTTTCAATTATCTCAATTGTAGAAGGAGCTATAACTATATACTCCAATTTTAAAAGTTCTAAGATATAGTCAGGGGAATGTTTTAAAATTTGTTCCAGTGTTTCTCCTTCATAAATACCGAAATCTAATTTAGTGTTAAGCCTTAACTTAATCAGCTTGTCATTATAATCTGTGTTCTGGTAGTTAATATTTAAAAGCTCACTTTTAATTGAACTCATAATATCCTCTATGTCTTCCTTACTATGTAAAAAATTTCTGGATGATACTAATTCACCATTTTCTACAGCTTTATTAAACTCAACTAATCTTGAGTCAACAATTATATCACTTTTTGTAATTTGACGTTTAAGAGTTAGTCCATTAAAATTCCTACATCTACTCAAAGCGGTATAAAGTTGTCCATTAACAAAAGCTCCCTTGCCTAAATCAATATGAACTTTATCAAAAGAAAGTCCCTGACTTTTGTGTATAGTTATTGCCCATGCTAATTTAATAGGTAATTGTGTAAAGGTACCTACTACTTTTGATGTGATGGCTCCTTTAAATCTGTCCCATTGATATTTTCTGTTTTCCCATGTTTCCATTCCAACTTCGTAAGTTTCTCCATTTGCCAATTCAACTTCTATGCTCTTATCTTTTATAAAATTAACTTTACCTATTGTGCCATTTACCCACCTTCTTCCCATTTCATATGAATCATTCTTGACAAACATTATTTGAGCACCTCTTTTCAGTTCTAAAATTGGTAATGTAGGGTATTTGTCTTCTTTAAATTCGCCATTTATGTTAGCTTTAAAAAATTCGGAAGCATATGGTAAATGGGCTAAGCGTCTTTGGTTTTCATCATTTGCTATATAATTATTACTAGTAAGCATCATAACAAAATCATTCATATTAGGAGTATAACTTGGCGCATATCTTTGATTAAAAAATTGAATATCGCTTTCTGAGAAACTATAATTTCTTAGTTTATTTAAATGTTCCACAAATTTCAACTCAGACTGTCTATGTACCTTCTCAAATTCAAACAATCTGGGTTTTAAATCTAAAAACGATGGGGAATCAAAAAAATACTCACTATTATAAATATGGTTGAATACTCTTTCTTGAATTGGGTCTTTTCTGTCCACAATGGGTGGTAACTGAAAAGCATCACCAACAAATATCATTTGTTTTCCACCGAAACGCTTATGAGGGTCACCTCCGTTTATTCTTAAAGAGAAATCAAGTCCTTCAAGTAAATCTGAACGCAACATGGACACTTCATCTACAATTATAGTTTTGGTTTTCTGGAGAATCTTATATTTTTGAAAATTAGGATTATAACGTCTTATGTCTTCGTCTTCTGGAAGCAATGGTTTAAAAGGAAATCCAAAAAAAGAATGAAGTGTTTGCCCTCCAATATTGATAGCAGCAATTCCTGTAAAAGCAAATAAAAGAGTGTCTTTAGTAGTGTTTTTTGTAAAATAATGTATAAATGTTGATTTTCCAGTACCTGCCTTTCCAGTTATAAAATACGAATTATTGTTATTCTCAATTTCCTCAAATAATTGAATTGCTATTTCATCATTGGAATAATTTTCAGGAAGTTCTATATATTTATTATAAAAATCAGGAAGTTGAACTTCTTCAAAAAGTGATAATTGCTGATTT
The DNA here is from genome assembly GCF_030344935.1 of Algibacter luteus. NCBI lineage: Bacteria > Pseudomonadati > Bacteroidota > Flavobacteriia > Flavobacteriales > Flavobacteriaceae > Algibacter > Algibacter luteus. Next base: position 3,322,605 of record NZ_CP128313.1, read on the forward strand.
ACTTCTGAACCTGTCCCTTCTATTCTCATAAAGAAGTAAAGATCACCTAAATTATCAAAATAAGGATTGCGAATGTCTAATGTTTTATCATAACGAGCTAGTTGTTTTAATAGGTAAAATACCTTTTTAGTAAACGTTGTCCAATCGCTTGTCCCATCACTCATTGATTTTACAACATTTTCTGATTTTATCGTAATACCAATAAAATTCAAATACTTAAGAAGTTCGCTCAATTGAGCATAAGGGTTAGAATAATCAAAATCATTGTAGAATTCATTGAATCCAAGTTCAAATTCAATATTGTGCTCTGATTGGTCACCAAAACCGTAGAATAATTGAGATGCAACTTTTGGCTGGAATTCGTTATTTAGAACCAATGGAGACTCTTGAAAGTTTTTAAGCCAACGCCTTTCTATTTTTTTTAGTACATCCATCAATTTATAAAATTCAATTAAAACCAATCATCCACGTCAAACCAGCCCGTGACATAGCCCAAAAAGGAAGCGAAAGAATAAAGCATCGCTATAATTGCAAAAAGTAAAAATAGAATACCAAATATGCCCATTAACCCCATAGGTTCGTTAATTGAATTAACAGAGGAATTTAACATTTTCAACTTTTTCTGTTCGTCTTTTTTATTGGCTATGTAGCTAGCTACTGAAAAGCTAATCGCTATAGTTATGAATTGTAATATCATTAACCATGGCATAAAAATGTGGGTAATAGTAAAAAGTGCAATAATAATAGTTGTTATAACTTTCGCCTTTTTTCCAGAATAACCCGAAATGATAATTAGCGCTGCAATTACAATTTGATAAATAAATACTTCCATTTACAAATCTTTATAATCAAAATTTGGTGTAAGCAAGAAAATTAAATCAGTATGTTTATTAGAATCTGTTTTAGGTTGTTTACTCATTATATCGTTTTATAAAAGTTAGAACAGCTAATAATTATTTCAGGAGAGGTTACTAAAGTAAGAAAATTGTTACTTACAAAAAAATATTAAGAAGTAGATTCTAAAATCTTAATTATTGAGATTTAAAATTATGATACAAGCAAATAAAAACTAAAAGTATTGCTAAAGTCTCATTTGGTCTTTCAAATTTAAATCATGTTTGCGGAATAAATCTCTTAAGCTAATTCTACCCTCTTCGTAAGCTTTATATTTCTCATAATGGAAATACTTATTATAAAACCCAGAATTTAATCTAATATCAATTCTCTGGACATCGTTTTCAAGTGAGTGCCTAATACTATCTACATAGAAATAATCTGTTCCAACTTTAGCTTTTAAAAAAGGTATAGTCATGTTTTCTCCAACTCTAGGGATAAATGCTAAATCACTACATTTGAAATAGCCGTATTGACCTTCGAAATAGTGCAAGTCAAAATAGATTTCTATCTTGTTAAATTTCAAAGCATGATTTAATTCATTCCCAAACATTTCTTCATATAAATCGTGAATAAGTTTTCTCAGCTTATGAGGTCTCAATCCTAAAATTTGTTCCATGGATTTTATTGTGGGTAACGGTTCATTAGATTCTAGAAAGTTTTTGGACATCATAAAAGAGACTAAGCTCTTATACTTCTCTTCATTTGCAAAAAGTTTGTGTATTTGGTTCTTAATAAAAAGAAGGTCTAAAAAAGCTCTTTTTGCAGCTACTGTAGTTTTCATATTTATATAGATTTTAGAAGAATTGCAGGACGTAAAATAAATATACCTAATATCGGGTATTTGTTTTGTAAGAATAATAACTATATTTGGGATATTAAGTTTTACAAAATAATTTATGAAATTACTTTTACGTTTAATTTGTATTGTCTTCACAAGCTTCTATTGTTTTAGCCAATCTGAGATAGTTGATGCAAATGGTTTGGATAAAATAATTTATGATGCAAAAAAAGAGGAACTTTCTGGAACACTACCTTTTGACAAAGAATCACTTTTAGTAATCAAAGAAGGACAGGATTTTTTGCATACCGGTCAACTTTATGAGCTTAATTTAGTATCAGTAAAATGGCTAAATAGAAAATATGATTATTTTGATATTAATCATAAGGATATTACTAAGGATAAAATTCTCCTACCTATTGGAAATATAAAGGACGAAAGGAAAAAGAGTGTTTTTAAAGTAAAATGTGAAAACTATGAATCTTTTAAGGATTCAATACTCGGAAATAACTGGTGGTTAAATCCAATTGTAAAACCTGAATCTTCGAAATGTGATAACGGTTATAAAGAACTCTTTATAGAAACAGAAGTAAAGGAGGCGAAAAAGACTCTGAAATTTGAACCTAATGATAATAAAGAATTACATGTCTATCTCCCAGAATTAGACCCTAGATTAAACTACGAAATTATACTGTACAAAAAATATTCTCAAGAACTGATTAATAATTACTACTTGATGCTTAGTAAGCATTTTAAAAGTAAAAAGTTTTTTAATTTAATCAAATCTGTTCCTACATATAGTATTGAAATTAAAAATTATATACTTCAAGATAGCCTCGATAAAATAAGTGAACAAAATATTAAAGAGATTTTTAAATCAGGTTTTGAGACTCAAGACATTGATAATCTCTCTTTAGAAGATATAAAAACAAGGATTTCCAAAGAAGCCTTTACTTATAAGGAGCATATAAATTTTTATGAAGAAAAGATTTTATCTTTTGAATACAGAGGATATGACAGAGCCAAAAATATATCTGCAATGCTACCAAAAGAACAGTTCGTAAATACATATTTTACAAAAGATTACTCCAAAAAATTTTCTAGCATTTTTTTGTTAGAATCGGAATTAGTCACAAAGATGGAAATGCCTGATGTTAGTAGTGCTTTTGATTTATCTCAAATAAGAAAACTATTAAAATTATTTAAGGATAAGGAAGTGTCTCATAAATACTTTCTTAAAATAAGTGATATTTTTCTTAAGAATGAGAATGAGAAAAGAAAAGATTTTTTTTATGGCACTCTTTCAAAAGATAATTTTAATTATCATAAAAGATTAAAAAAACTAAAAGAGAATTTAGCCATTATTGATAGTTTAAAGATTGAAGCTAAAGAACTTTACCTAACCGTTGATGATTTAATTGCTACTTCTTTTTATGAGGTTATAAATGATACTTACATTAAAAAACTGAAGAAGAATAAGGATGTTCTAGAGAAGAAAAATAAATTAATAATTGGATACTTGGAACACAGACATCCAATATCAGTATTAATAGCTGCAAAATCTGGATCTGGGTCATTGAAAACAGAGAATTCAAAAAGCTTAATTACTGACTTTGGTTTTGTAAATGCCTTTGCTCATAATTATGAAGGTGATATTAAATACATTGCTAGACCCTATTTTGGGCTTAATTGGCATTTTGGAGGAATCAATAAAGAGCAAAAATTTAAGGACATTAAAGATAAAGATTTTAGGCACAGGTGGTCACTAAATGTAGGGGTAACCGTGGGTAAAATTAATGAGGTTGGCTATAGAGATTTTTACAATGGAGTGAGTCCGATGCTTGGGATTAATTATAGAATTGATAGGCAGGTTAGATTTGGTTTAGGTACATTGTTTGTAAGAGAAAATGACCCAAACCCTATAGTGGAGAATAGTACTGTGCAATTTGCACCTTACGCTAGCATATCTTTTGATTTTGATTTGTTTGGTTATGTGACAAAACTAGTTGGTAATATTTTTTAATATGAGAAAATTATTTTATTTCATTTTTGTATCGTTTTTATTCAGTTGTACTGATGAAGTCACCTTTGGAGACTTACTTGATATTAGACAATCCAGAGATTTTTGGGTGTCAGACGGCTCAGATGAAGTTACTTTTGTTTTAACTTTTAATGAGGACGCCAAAGAAGAACTTATTAAAGTCGAGGCTGAAATCACGAATGGAACTTTTGTTGATTCTGAAAGTAATAAAATTACAATTAAACCAATTCGGGATATAAAGAAAAACCTGAAAGCTATGGTTACTGTTAAATCCTCTACAGTTAATCTTGATAGCGAAGTTGAATTCAACATTAATCAGTATATCTATAAAGCAACTATAACTTCAAACCCATCAATTCCAGCAAATTTAGTTTTAAAAACACTGGGTTTTTCAATCGATAATAATTTCGAAGAAGCTTTTCCTATTGATGCAGTGTTGACTAACAATGAAGATAAGAATGTGAGTAAAGGAAATAATGTGATTTTTAAAGATTTTTTAAGTGATGGAACTTCAGGAGACGGAAAATTCACTAAAGTAATAAGTAGTTCAGACCATGCAAGTATTGCTAAAACAACTTATTTTGCTGGACAAATATCTGGAAATCAAAAAATTTTAATCAAAGCAATTTTATTGGACGAAAATGGTTTGGAAACAACTATAGAAGATAGTATAGAAATTTTAGTCACAGAAGCAAATTAATAAAAATATGGAAGAAAAAACTTGGTCAGAAATCAAAGAATTGTTAGAATCTTATATTTCTAATAAAGCCGAATTCAATTTTCAAATTGATGAAATAAGAATTAAAAAAATTAAAAACCCTAGTGATTCCGAATCTGGAATTAAAGAAGTTGAAGCAGATAATTCTCCAAAATATTGTTATATCGACCCGTGGACTGGAGAAATGAAATGTTAGTTGACATTCCCAAGAGCTATTAATTTATAAATGCTAATTAGTTGGTTGATTTTAGAACTTAATTTGTGTATTACTTAAACCCTATCCCCAAACCGCTATTTTTGGCAATTTTTGCACACTTAAAAAATCCGTTTTTTTGCTCTGTATATAGGTATTACAAAATCAATCTAATTTGACCTTTTAAATTTTGAACACCAACTAAGGACATAGCTGTTAAAATCAGAAGACATAAGTGTACTAAATTGGAATGTTTTTACTTCATAATTTTGATATAAATTATTACTACATTAAATATTAGTTAATTGAAAGATTGAATAATATTTAAGGTATTAAATTATTTTTAATCTCCAATAATTAAGAATATTAGCAATTTCAAATAACTCCTTATCCTCGGACTGTTTAATTAAGTTTTGTAATTCTAAATGGATTTCCTCTGGTTTCTCAAAATATCCATATAAATCTCTCTTTTCTCTCATTAACTCATAAATCCACTTAACAACTCGTTGTTCCTGTCCTGTAGCCTCCCATCCTTTTTTCTGTGCTTGAAGCTGCTCATCGTGATTATATCCTCCAAGAACATGAGATATAAGCTCATTTCGTTGCTGATAACCAAGTTTATGTTGCTCTGAAGTTAAGTTGTCAACTCTCTCTTTTAAAGTTTTAAAAACCTTTCGAAGTTGCTTTTGATTTTCTATATTGAAATACACTGAAATTATTATTGTTAATTGGGTTAAAATTTATTTAATTTCTCCATCTTTATATTTTACTTTTTTTATAGTTTTTCCCGTTAATAAATCAATAAACTCTGTTTTTCCATTTCTTAAGCCGTCTTTAATACTCCTTATTTCCTTTACATTTTCGCTACTGTTTTCATAAGTAAAATCTCCTGAATATAGCGCATTATCCAATGTTAAATATTTTTCAAGAACATTAGTATTGTCCTTATACTTAATCTCTATTTTAACATTTTGAGGTTTATAAAAATACACCCAAGTATCAATTTTATCTTCATTTAAATAATTTCCCGTCATGAGTAGATTACTATCTACGCCATGAAGTTTGAACTCTCCGTCTTTATAAATAAATGTTGGGTCTCCCTTTTCAAGCTTCAATTGAAAAAGCACATCAAACCAATTGTGACTAATTTCATTTTCTTTTTTTATCCAATAAACTTGCGAAACCTTAGCATCCGAAAAAAACTGTGTATATCGACACTTATATTTATCCGAAGATTCATCAAAAATCTCATACTTTCTTAAAGGGGTTTTGCCTAAACTATCGTTTACTACTAACTCTGTAAGTTTTCCATATTTAAATTGCTTTATCTCCCTTGGTCTATTAAATTCATTCCATTCTATGAATTCTCCATCTAATTTTCCGTTGGAATAGTTAATGGTTTTCTCAATTTTATTTTCATTGTAGTACATAATCCATTTTCCTTCTTCATCATCGAAAGAATAGGAGCCTTTATAAAATCTGCGAAATGAAATGCCGTTTGCTGTAGTATCAACATAACTTTCAACCCATTCTCCTACTTTCAAACCATCTTCATACATCCCTTTTTTAATAATAGTGTTAAGTGAATCTCTTAATTCGTACATTCCATTTAGCTCCCCATCCTTATAATAAGATGTTTCTAAAGCTTTATCGAAAACTAATATTGTACAAGTATCCACTAGTTTATTATTTTCATCTAATTCCGAACATATTTTTTCTTTGTTCAAAAAGGAAAGCCTTTTTGACTTACCATTTAACTTTCCATCTCTATAATTTTCGATAAGAAATAATTTTTCTGAATATGGCAATGGTTTTCCTTCGTTAACATATTTTGAGTAATAATACTTCCACTCTCCATTTTTTAAATCATTCAAATAAGCCCCTTCACTACTTAATGTTTTTGAAAATGTATAGTTTTTCCAATATCCAGATTTTTCATCATTTTTATAACTTCCCTCAGAAATTAAAAACAATTTTGATATATCTGTTTCTATAACGCCTCCAAAGAAATATTTTGTTAGGTCTCGGTATAACTTATACTCTCCGTCAAGTTTATTGTTCAAATAATTTGCTAATATTAAACTATCACCTTGAACTTCTTGATTGAATCCATATTTTATACCTTTTGAGTAATTATTTATAGTTAGAACCCTTTCTTTTGAATCCTTATCAATATATTTAAAATTCCAAACACCATTCATCTCCCCATTTAAGTAATTACCAATTGATTTACCAATTAATACTCTTGATTCTTCATCATAATAATAGTTAATTCTCTCTCCATTTTGAATGTCATTTTTATAATTAGTTGAATTTGATATTTTTCCATCTTTGTAGGATTTTGCAAGCCCGTTCTTTTTATCATTTAACATTAAACATTCAAATGTCATATTACCATCATTATCAAACTCAGAAAGTTTGCCTTGAGCAAGTCCATTTTTATAATTTATTATTCTCTTAACTTTTCCATTATTATGATAAACCTTTAAGACCCCATTATATTTGCCATTAACTAAAGTATATTCAACTTCTTTAGAACCATTAGAAAAATAATTTACTTTTTTACCATTATTAGGGTCATAAACACTTGACTTTTGGATGAGCTGGAAGCCGTATGCTGTTATGCTTTCATCTCTGAATGAATCTTCATCTTTTTCTCTTTTTTCGGTAGTAATCTTTAATATGAACTTGAAGTTTGAATAGGTGGATATGAGTTCGTTGTCTTCTATCTTACTCTCTTGGAGTTTATATCCATTTGAACTCAAGGCATTTTGAATTATAGTGTAGGAGGGCTTGTTAAAAACTGAATAACTTACTTTTTCTGGACTTCCTTCATAAGAATACAAATAAAACCATGCAGAAGCTTTGTCGCCATATGATTTATTAAATGACCAGGTTATTGTGCTGTACTTTTCTGAACTCCCTTTTTCTGAATCATAATACTCCCAGCCTTTATTCATCAAAAACTGGTTAGCACCTTCCCAGTTTGATTTACTACAGATATTTTCAATATCATTAAGTGTTAAATTTTGTCCAAAAATAAATTGCGATGTAATGATTATTAAAATCAGAAGAGGTTTGTTTTTTAATGGTTTCATTATAGTATTTTTTGTAACGAGTGTTAAAGCTTATAATAAAGTTCCTAAGTAATGACTATACATGGACTTATAAAATGAATTTATTCCTGTTCTTCATGTTGCCAGCAATACCCATTATAATTATCTGTTAAATTTCTACATTGGTCTCCATCTTCAGTAATACCATTACATTGAACAGCCATAGGGACATCTTCAAAACAATCTCTAATTTCACCTGTAATTTGCACCTCATAATCATATCCTCTATCTGACGTAAATTCAGCATATCCATCTTCATCAAATTCTACACTATAAAAATCGTCAAGATACCCCCCGTTTGGAAAATTTATTAATTCTAACTCATTATTTAAAACCTCTATAGTTAGAGTATAACTTGAATAGGTTCCTGTGTTTGGGTTATGGTATTCTATATCGGCACAATAATCTCCATCCCATCTGTTTTCATCTTTATCAATTCCCTCAGAAAGTAAAATAAATTGAGATTCCTGTACTTCAAAACTAGAATTTCTATTGTTCTGTATGCAATTTATTAAAATGAAAAAAGATAAAATCCAAAGTAATTTTTTAATCATAAAATGATTTACTAAAATTCAAATTAATTAACCGATTAAATATAATTAAAATTCCTACAATAACATAAATCGAATCAAGCAAATATCATGGCAAAGCAGAAAATTTTTATTTAATTTTTTAAAAAAAATTTTTTGAGAAAGATAAAATTACCAAAATATATGATTTGCAAATGAAAAGCACCCTACCCCAATATGAAATGGCGGGGTTAATCCAAAATTGTTCCATACCCCCATTTGAAAAAACAAACTTTTCTAAACCATGGATTAATTTGAACTTTATTTAAAGTTTTGATTTTTTTATTGAGAAAATGAATTATCAGGTTATTTGTTGTAGTAACTAAATATTTCTTACGTAACGATATATAAACTAATGAAAACTTAACACTGTAAAAGTAACAGCTTTCAACTATTCGGGATAATTTCGGGAAGAAAAAAAGCCAACCATTTGATTTACAAATAATTGACTTTTAAATTAGTAGCGGGAACTGGACTCGAACCAGTGACCTTCGGGTTATGAGCCTTATTATCATAACGCTAATAATCAACCATTCATATATAAAACATAATAATAACGATACTTACAATTAAATTAGATATTAAATAATATCAATTAAAGTTAAATTATTCTGTACCTATTCTGTACCCATTAAATTATATTTCTTAACTTTACAAATATTAGTTAATTATGGCTAGCATTAAAATAGTAAGACGCAAAAACAAGCAGAGAAAAGATGGCACTGCCCCTTTAGCCCTTAGAATAAGTAAGGACTATAAGACTAATTACTGTTTTTTAGGTCAATATGTGCTAGATAAAGATTGGAACGCTGATGAAGGAAAAGTAAAAAAATCACATCCTAATTCTAAAAAGCTTAATAATTTCTTACTCAAAAAGCTTACTGAAGCTAATGATATTTCATTTGAGAAAAACAATAATTCATCCAGCAAACTCATTAAAAAGAATCTACAAGGTTCAAGAACAAGAAATTCATTTTATAAAATAGCAGCACTTCGAATTGAAACAAAATTTAAAAGAGGTGTATTCTCAGTTGCTAAATCTGAATTATCGATACTTTATAATTTAGAAGAGTTCATGAATTTAGATGAATCTCTGACTATCGAGGAAGTTAAAGATGCAATTAAGAAAAGACGAAAGGAACGTATTTCGAAAGGACGTAAATATGAATATCATTGGGATGATGCTATTACCTACTTCAAGAAAAACAGTTCACTCTATTTTGAAGATATCAATGAATTCTTTATCGAAAAATATAAAACGTTTTGCCAAGTTTATCTAGAACACAAAACTAGAACGAAAACAAATCAATTAATCTTTATTAGAACTCTTTTTAATTCTGCGATTAATGATAAAATTATCGATAAAAAATTCTATCCTTTTGGTGGCGACAAAGAAAAAATAAAAATTGGTTCTGGCAACAAAATTGGCTTAACTGCTCCAGAGATTCAGAAAATAGAAAATATAGAACTAACAGAAGACACTTCAATTTACCATACTCAAAACGTATGGCTATTTACTTTTTACTTTGCTGGAATACGTATTTCGGATGCTATAAAACTAAAATGGTCAGATTTTAAAGATGGTCGTTTGTTCTATGTAATGAATAAGAATGAAAAACCGCTAAGTCTTAAAGTGTCCGAGAAAGCGGAAGCAATACTCGAATATTACAAACAAGATAAAGAAGCTAACAACGGCTTTATCTTCCCATTTCTAAAAGATGTAAATGAATCTGATACTGAAGATGTGTTTAGAAAAACTAGAAATGCGACTAAACTGCTTAATAAATATTTAAAGCGAATTGGTGGTATCTGTGAAATAGACAAAAATCTTTCTAACCATATTGCTCGACACAGTTTTGGAAATATCGCTGGCAATAAGATTCATCCTAGAATGCTTCAAAAACTATACAGACACAGCGATTTAAAAACGACTTTAGTATATCAAGCTAATTTTATCCATGAAGAAGCTGATGATGCTTTGGAAAGTGTAATCAACTTTTAAGTTATTTTAAAAGCTCTTCGGAATAATAAAAATTTGCCGGCAAACCACCTGTATGCCAAAAGAGCACATTAGAGTTTTTCTCAATTTTGTTATTTTGAAGATGGTCAATCATTCCGTAAAATGCTCTGCCAGAATAAACGGGGTCTAACAATATACCTTCACTTTGAGCCAATTGCTTTATGGCCATCTTTTCGTTTTCAGTAATTACTCCATAACCAGGTTTATCATAATCTCTAATAAGTGTTGCATCTTTAATTGAGTACGTTTTTTGAATACTCAATTCTTTTTGACCTTGATGCAGTATCTCTAAAACAGCATCGTCTAGTGTTTTATCTCCTAAACCAATTTTATCTATACTAATTGGCATTAGTTTTATATCAAGATCGTATAAATCTATACCAAGTTTAAGCCCAGCTTGTGTTCCGCCAGAACTTGATGCAAAGAAAATATAATCGATTTTCAAGTTATTTTCTAAAAGTTGTTCCTTCAATTCTTTAACAGCATCCACAAAACCATAAGCTCCAAGTAAATTAGATCCACCATAAGGGATTTCGTAAATATTTTTTTTCTGCGCTTCTAGATCTTGCTTTAATTTAATTATATCCTCTCCTTTTCTATTATCTCCAGTAAAATGAATTTTAGCTCCTAATAAATGGGAAAGCAACAAATTACCATTATAATTTTTAGGCTCTTTTCCTCCTAGCAGTAAATGACATTCTAATCCAGTTTTTGCACAAGCCGCAGCTGTTTGTCGACAATGATTGGATTGTTGTGCTCCTGCAGTAATTATAGTATCACATCCTTTTTCTAAAGCATCGTAAATAAAGTATTGTAATTTCCTTACTTTGTTTCCTCCTGAAGCTAATCCTGAATTATCATCCCGTTTAATAAACAAATTATAATCAGGATATTTTTTAGATAAATTCTCCAATCGCTCCAGTGGAGTTGGAAAAAAACCTAAACTGTATTTTTTAGACAACATTATAAGCTGATTTTTGATTAACACTAATATATAGTATCTTTAACTGTAATGAAAATTATATGCAATATTTTGTTATTCAAATACTTATATGCAGCCCCAAGAGCAAAAATATCATTTCACACCTGAATACGTATATTCATCATCAATGCATTGGATTGTATTATTTATATGTATTGTAATTAGCCTAATCATTGTTTTTCAACTATTCAAAATAATCTTTAGTAAACATAAAACAATCAAAGCTTCTTACAGATATTTGGTTCTGGCTATCCTTTTTCTACTCTATAATATACTTAATGGTTTATTACCTAACACATCTCTACCTGGACCTCTATTTCTTCAATACATAGCAACATATAGTATTTCCATTATTATGTGTATATATCTTGTTTGGTATTTATATATAGAGTTTAATGTTATCACACCAAATCCATTTTTTAAAATCAAAAATCTATCAATAATACTATCTCTGTGCTTTATATTTTTATTCATTATACCATATTATTATACAAGCTCACTCAATTTTTCTAGAAGTCTATTTTTGGTATTACCTATATTTATGTCCATAACATTTTTGATATATTTCTTTATGACAATAAGAAAAGAAGTTAAAAGACAGCGATACTTCAAAATTCAAACTTACTTAGGTCTTACTTCTATATTATCCGTAATTCTTTTGCCTTTACTAACATACTTTGGAGATTTTCAACCTATTACCCAGCCTTTAGTATCCATGGCTTTCTTTTTGGTTACTATCATGGAGATTAATAGTTATTTATACCGTTTAAAGAACACGTACATGTTGAAAAGAAATATCGGAAGAGATTTTGGTTTCACAAATAGAGAGAATGAAATTGCTATTCAAATTATTAAAGGAGATAGTTATAAAAAAATATCCAAAAATATGTTTATATCATATGGAACGGTAAGGAAACATGCTTCAAATATTTTTATAAAGTCTAGTGTTTCTAATAAAGAGGACTTTGTAAAAAAGTTAAAAGGTTAATCATAAACAACAAAATACATGTGAACAAAAATTCACACACAAAATACGCAGAAACTACACAGATATAATTTTGATTCTATTTATATTTTAAACAACTTAGAATTAAAATGAAATAGTTAGTCCCTAAAAAACCTAAATTAATAGAAGCATTAATATGATCGAAAAAAATATTATTAGTTTCTCTCATTTACATCTTTCATATCATCCTTTTAAATTTTACATTCTTCTTAGAAATGACTATTTCTATATTAAAATGACAGAATGGATTTTAAAAATAAAAATAAGAATCTACTATTCAATTTGGATGAAATAAAATATAGTTCCAATGGAATTATTGAACGATCAAACAAATCCATAATCGCTTGTCGAAACCTTCTAAACACATATAAAAAAGCAGTAGTCATCGATGGTTTTAAATCTACTGAAGAAGAAATAGAATTCTTTAAAAGAATAAAACAAATTCCATTTTCTCAACTTATATATTATTCAGAAATCCGATCTTTTGAAATTCAATTTCCTAAAGTAGATACAAGACAACAAAGAAAATACGTGAAAAAGAAACTAGGCAAACTAAATCGTTTCTTTCTATATAACATGGACTTTGTACAATACATTGAATCCAAACAGACACATCTAGACCAACAATACTTCACAAGAGATTATTTTGATAATCTTCCTATAACATCTTCAAAATTTTACTTTCAAGACCCAGACTTCTGTACCCCTTATGATTTACTCTTAGGCAAATTAAAGGCATCAAAGCGTTTTATCAATTATTTACAAAACAGATTATTCGATGCTAAAAAATCAAAATATAAGAATGAATTAGAATTGAACAATCTTACAGAGCTAGAGTGGACATCTTCAAAAACTGCTCTCACAGAATTGGTTTATGCGTTATACCATAGTAGAGTCATTAATAACGGAAAATCTGATATTAAAGAAATTGCTTCTACCTTAGAAAGTGTATTTCATTTCAAACTGGGCGACTACTATAAAACCTTTGCTGATATAAAATCTCGAAAAATTAGTCGCACCAAGTTCTTGGATGACCTTTCCGCAAGTTTACTTTCTCATATGGAGAGTTCAGAAGAATAACACTTCAAAAAACACAGTACTCGGTTTACCTTACGTTTTTAAATTTATCTTTCAAAAAAAGGAATCACTTCTTATTTAAACAATCATTTTTATTACCAAAACACATCAAATAATACCATTTATCAAAATGTTAAATTTTGACCCCACTACGGTTTAACTACTGATTAAAATCCATCAATACTATTCAAATTTGTCGAACGAAAGTCAAATCAGGTCAAGGACTATCATCTTAGTTGAAAGCAAAATGGTAGTTCTTTTCTAAAAATAGTTCTACTATGCCAGCAACAATTATTACTACAGATGATCTTAGGGATTTTAAACTTGAATTACTCGATGACATTAAAAAACTTTTAAGCAAACAAGCGCAAGGTAAACTGAAGAAATATCTAAAATCTTCAGAACTCATGGACTTGCTTCAAATTAGTCCTGGCACTTTACAGAATCTTCGAATTAAAGGCACACTCCCCTATACAAAGGTTGGTGGCATCATTTTTTATGATTCCGAAGAAATCCAAAAGGTTATGGACAATAATCGCGTGCACCACAAAATCGATTAAGGATGTATGAATTATATAAAACATCTCAATGCTGTATTTCAAAAATTCTATGCAGACAAAAGACTAAACACAACTCATGTCAGCTTGTATATGGCTTTGTTTCAGTTTTGGAATTTAAACCGATTTCGAGACGAATTTTATATAGACAGACAAGAAGTTATGGAACTCTCAAAAATTGGTTCGACAGCAACTTATCATCGCTGTTTAAAACAAATGGATTCATGGGATTATCTAAAATATTTCCCTTCACATAATCCATATAAAGGTAGTAAAATCAAGTTGTTCAATTTCGGCACAACCTCTGAACAAGTTGTGAATGAGTTTGAAACAAGTACTGAACAAGCATTGATACGTAATACAAACAGTAATAAACAAATGGAAAACATAAATAAAACTAAGCTACCAAAAAATGAATTTGAAGTGATTGATTTTTTTAAAAATAAAAAATGGCCTGATAATGAAGCCAAGAAATTCTACAACCACTACCAGGGCATCGGATGGAAAATTGGTGGCAAAATAAAAATTGAAGATTGGCATGCTACAGCGAGTAATTGGATGCTAAAAGCCAACGAATTTGAAACTGCAGATGCAGTTCCTCAAAAAAAGGACAACCTGCGAACCAATAAAAACAAAGATTATGGTCAACCCTTGTAAAATAGTCGAAGAACACAAAACGTATGACATTGGTACGTTTGATGGCAAAGAAGTGATATACGATTTTGAAAAAATCTTAATCTACCTCGATGTTAAAGGAAAAATGCTCTTTGGTAATCAATTTAAAATCTACGAAGAAGACCGACCAATCATCTTAAAACTCTGCCATTATTTCATAAAAGACAAAGAAAATTGCGAGAAAAATGAGATTGACCCAAATAAAGGCATTTTACTTTCTGGACCTGTTGGATGTGGCAAAACAAGTTTAATGATTCTACTAAAAAACATTGTTCCGTTGCAAAAGCCATACATCCTAATTCCTTCCAGAAATATCGTCTTTGGTTTCAATCACATTGGCTACAAAACTATTGAAGATTATGGATGTAGGCAGTTTTTCTGCTTTGATGATTTAGGCGTTGAACCTATTGGAAGACATTACGGAAAAGACTGTAA
Source organism: Algibacter luteus (assembly GCF_030344935.1). Classification (NCBI taxonomy): domain Bacteria; kingdom Pseudomonadati; phylum Bacteroidota; class Flavobacteriia; order Flavobacteriales; family Flavobacteriaceae; genus Algibacter; species Algibacter luteus. The sequence goes on from NZ_CP128313.1 coordinate 3,337,669, forward strand.
TGTCATGGGCGAAATCTTACTCTCACGACACGAACTTTTTATAAACCATCACATAAAAACCCACGGAACTACAAATCTAAATGCTGAAGAATTGGAAGATTTATATGGCAATAGAGTCCGAAGCAGAATGCGAGAATTATTCAACCTCGTGGCATTCGATCAAGATACTAGCGATAAACGAAAATAAATATTTAGAAATTATGAAAATAGCAACTTTTAATGTTCAGAACTTATTCCACAGAGACAGAAGTCTTTTAGAAAAACTAACCAAAAATTTAACTGTCGATTGGACAATAGAGCTTGACAAACTCATGATCGTACCTACTAAATCATTAACCCAGCAAGATCGGATTAGAGAACTCTCATTTTTAATAGGTTTTGAAAAATCAAGCCCTAGGCCTTATGCAGTTTTGAGACGAAAAGCAGGTTTTCTCTTTATGAAAGGTCTTAGCCACTCTATTGATTGCAAAGCCAATAATCTCACAGATTGGAATGGGTGGATAAAACTTCAAACCGTTCCTATTCATCCCAAGTCCACGCAACACAAAGCCCAGGTTATCGCCAATGTAAATCCAGATATTTTACTGCTACAAGAAATTGAAGATAGAGCTTCTTTTGAGGATTTTAACCAGCTTATTCTCCCAGAATTTGACTGTAAACCTTTTGAACACTCTTTTGTGATTCAAGGTAATGATATGAATGGTTTAGAAATGGGAATAGCTTTACGACAAGGCTATAATTTAGAAGCTATTAGAACCCATAATATCAATGCAGCAACTAACGACGATGGCAAAAATTTAATTGAATATGAAATTAGCACACCATTCAAAGAAACCATTTGGGTCTTAAATGCTTATTTAGAAAAGCCCACAAAAGAGAGAAAACAATTCGATAACATTCGAAAAAAACAAGTTTGGAAGATTGCTGAAGTTTATAGAAAGCTAATAGCTGAAGGTAAAACCAATGTCATCATCGCAGGTACATTTAACGTGCCATCTTATTGTAATTCTTTATCGCCTTTAATTCAAGACACAGACTTAAAAGACATTACAAAACATCTCTCTTTTGAAGTGGATATCGATAAAGGAAATGATGGTACTTACTTTAGATTAGGTGCTTACAGAATGGGTGTTAATATTAAGCAGAAAGATTACATGTTGTTCTCTCCAACTTTATTTAGTAAGATGAAAGATAGTGGTTTGAATCGTAAAGCGATGTGGCCAGAAAAACATCCGCAATGGTCTATCTATAAATCTGTTTCTAATAGAAATGTTGCTGCTAGTGAGCATCCTTTGGTTTGGGGGAATATTGATTTATCTATTTAAAAGAAAATAAACCCCAGTCTTTCAACTAGGGCTTATAAACTATTTCCAAAATAAGAGCTTCTGAAACCAACTCCTCTTTTTAGACTCAGGTTTAGGCAATTCAACAGAATGACTTAATCCCTCCTCTAAATTTTGCGAGTCTTTATTCCTATAATACTCCTCTCTTTCGGAATCTTCAACTGCTCTAACTTCACGTATAGTTTCGTCAGACCATTTTAATGACCATTCAACCTCGTTGTTAGTAATCCAATAATGAGATTTACAATCAAAACTCCAGTTACCAACCGATGGTTTTAAACTGATTGCCTCTCCATTATAAATCATTTTCCATCCTCTAGGAGTTAAAGGTGTATTAACCTCACTTCCACAACCACAGGCACATTTATGAATCACTGTACCATAATCTAAAGAAATGTACAGAATACCTCCTTCAATTATATCTGGTATAAAGTCAACGAACTTATGCTGAAATCTCATCACTTACTAATTGATTAACGTTAATCGAATAAGTGCTGTGATGCTCATTCTCAAGGTCATTTAAAACGCCATAACGCTTGTAAAACTTAATTACAGCAAACGTTGCATTTAAGCAGTTCAAAGGAGCAATTTGGATATTGGAAGCATACTCTTCATTTTCTTCATCAGCAAATGAAATACATCCATTCCAAACATGGTCTCTTTTATTTTTAGTACTCGTAGTAGTCCTAATCATTCCTATTAAGGAATCATCAACTCGTTCCACTCCAATTCCTGTATCAATAAATTCGACCCCTTCATCTTCCAGTTTTTTAAATATTAATTCTTTGATTTCACTTTTGTCAATACAAACAAATACAAAATCCAAATCTTTAAGCATACCTACATTAGATTCATTTATAAACAAACCATGAGTTATAATATGCTTGTGCATTTTAGAATAAATATTGTAAAGATAATCTACCTTTAAAACGGATTCATTGAGTTCTTCCATCGAAGGTGCACCAGGTACTCTAAAAGCATTATGTTGTAAAAACTTATCACCATCATACAAGTGTATTTCGCCTACATAAGTTTTTGCTATGAAATCTAATATGTAAGAACCTGTACCTCCAAGACCTATAATGCCAATTTTAAGCCCTGACAACTTTTGGTTAATGGCTTCAATTTCAGCTTTTGAAGAATTGGTATCACTATAATTTAATACTGACTCCTCATCCAATGACTCAATAACTTTATATGTTCGAGCAGTAACACTAGGGTCAATATTTCTGGCAGGTGCTGAAATAATTTCAGCATACTGCACCATTTTATCATAGTAATTCTGATAACCATTTGCAGGTTTGTTTGAAAATGAATGGTTCACAACAATCCTATCAGTTAAATTCGTAGTTCGACTCGAATGCTGTAACTGACGAATTATAGTTCCATCAATGTTACAAGGAAATTCACCTGCAAAATGTATTACATGTGTATTAGGCTTTGTAACTTGATTGTTAGCAATAGACACGTTGCTAACCAACGTGCCTTTTATTACTTCTTTATTAGCGTTCAAATAAGGAACACTATGCATCAATAAGTAATTTCCAATTACTTCTACTTCGTAACCATTGTCACGAAGTTTTTTGACGTCTGGACTATGATTTATTAGTTTGTGTGACATTGAAAATCATTTTATTTTTAACATATATCACTTCACCTTTAACCATACTTCCTTCTGGCTTACTAGGTACACCTCGCTTATAATTTATTGTATAAATCACATTAGGATTAGTGGAAACTTCTCCATAAGCAAGTTTTACAACATCATCGAAAGAGATTTTTTCATTGCTCCATGCCTTTTCTCTAGCATTTACAATAACACATTTAATCTCTTCTCGTTCACAGCTTACAAAACATGATGTTTTGGTTATAGCTATCTTATGTTCGACATCGTCTTTATAAGACACTTCTACAATACCTTTACGAATCTCTTTTAGATAGAATCGGTCAGGGTTAATACCTGCCATAACCATTATTTCTAAAGGAGTCATAAAACACTCTTCAACTTCGTACTGCTTGTCATCAACTTTTATTTTCAGCTTTCTATAAGGTTTTGCCTTGAAACCTTCAATACCTGCTGTTTTGAGGTCAACTATCTCATCAAGTTGAATAGGCTCGAAGCCCTTTTCGTTGATTTTGTATAGTAACTCAAAATCCTCTACAGGAGTCAAATTAGCAATAGTTAATAATTCACGTCCTGTTTTTTTTGATTCGTCGGACTCGAATTTCTGATTATTAATTTTAAATAAATAAATCATCTGTTATAAAATTTATTGTTTCACAAAATGCCATCAAAATAGATAGCTCTTTAACACCCCATTTTCTTTAAAACAGCATGGGCTATGTACTGCTCCGGTAAAATATTTTGTTAAAACAATTGTATAAATCCTAAAAAGATGTTACTTTCGTAGAACAAAATAAAAACATAAGGAACGCTTCAATTTAGGTGACAAGCCTTTTGAAGATTAGTTTACCAGACTAAAAAAAATTCCTAGATAATCTTAAATCCAATCTGTTGCTCCAACAACAAATTGGATTTTTTTTATTTCATGTCAGCTTAATATTTAAAATTATACATCTACAAATATACTAAAAAATCAGTTAATTAAATTTTTAGTGATAACAATTTTGTTAACATTTATTCTATATAAATATTTTTAGTTGATTCTAAAACAAACTTACAATAATTTAAAAATAGATTCGTTATGACATTATATAAAGTTTTCAATTTTTATCAACTAATTCGAATAAAGTTATTAACATTTTATTGATATTAAGAAGTTAATAACTATATTTGTACACTTTTTAAATCTAAACCCTTTTATGCGAAACAAAGTCATTCACCCAGGTATTACACTTGATAATATGTTGAATGAAAGAAGTTTAAGCCAACGAGACCTAGCCTCAAGAATTGACGTAGCTCATTCTTTGCTCAACAATATATTAAAAGGTAATAGAAATATTAATGTTCATATAGCAATAGCACTTGAATCAGCAGGATTTGAGGATGCTAATTATTGGCTAATGGAACAAATGAAATTTAACTTATATCAAGCTCACAATGATGAAGATGTAATTAAGAAAACAAAATCAATAAAAGAATGGAATGATATTGAAGAGAGTGGGATTGTTCCATTAAACTTCTTTAAAAAACAAAATATAGGAGTCAACACATCAGATGATATTGATAAAATTTATAGAGTTTATGGTGTGGAAGATTACAAAAGTCTTGAAAAAAGAGTTAGTGAATTTAATCCTACCTACTTTAGAAAATCCTCAAAATTTTCTGAAAACAAGTACAATGTAGTCGCTTGGTCTCTTATGGCTAAATATAAAGCGAATCAAGAAACAGTTCCTAGCTTTAAGCGTTCAAATGAACAACTGTTGTTAAAAGAGTTGAAAAAATGCTTTTACAGCAACCAAGATGTAATCAACAAAACAAGGACAATTTTAAATAAGTTTGGAATAAAGTTTTTTACACTAAACAGGCCTCCTCAAACTCCAGTTGATGGAAAGTCATTTATGTCAGGAGAGAATCCTGCAATTGTTCTATCTCTAAAATATAAACGTCTGGATAATTTTGCTTTTACGTTGTTCCATGAATTGGGTCATGTTTTTGAACATTTAACTAATCCTGACAAACCCCAATATCGAGACGAGGAATTCTTTATAAATAGTTCCAATACCGAAATTGTAGAGTTTGAAGCTGACAACTATGCAAGAAATAATCTTATAGAACAGAACCTATGGAGCGATTTTATAACTCTTAATGAAGAGTTTACAGATGATATTATTTTAGATTTTTCTAACAAACATAAAATACATGCAGGTATTGTAAGAGGGAGAGTATGTTTTGAATATAATGAATACTATAGAAAAAGGTCTTTTATCACAACTTTAAATAAATTAGAAATATAGTATTTCTATTTTTTAAGCAGACTAAGTAATTTTCTAATTATTACAAAAATTAATCCTTTCAAGCTGTTAAAAACCTCCGCATACAACTCCCTCATAAACCCAAAAATTTAATAATAGACTTCAACATTACAAGCGCAACAGCGTACTGCGAATTTTCATTTGACAAGTAAATTGCTTCATCTGTGTGGGATAAAAATCCAAGCTCTAAAAGGATGGTAGCAGTACTATCGTCATTATCCCGTAACACCTGAAAATTGCCATATTTTATACCTCTATTCTTAATGCCAAGTATATCAGCCAATCCTTTCTGTATGGTAAATCCTAAATAAGCAGATTCATCAGCTTGTATTTCACTTTTAGGATGAATAAAAACCTCTGTTCCTGATGCTGTTCTGTTTATAGCTTGATTGCAATGTGTCGAAATGAATATATCAGCTTTAAGTTTTTTGGATAGTTGTGTTCTATCGCCTAGAGATATTAATGTGTCTTTATATCTAGTGAGATATAACATTAAAGGGTTTTCAAATAAGGTATTATTGAGTACCACTATTTTAGAAGCGATACCCAAAGCAATATCCTTTTCCTTTATACCATTTCTGCTCGTTGCACCAGCATCTTTTCCACCATGTCCAGGATCTATTACAACAATAGGATTCCTTGCTTGGTTTTTGCTATTCTGTGCATAGGTAAAATTTAAAAAAAACAGACAGAATAACAGTACTATAATTTGATTTAATGTGTTCATAATAATCGTTTTAGATTACACAATATTCAAGAAATCAATCACTTCCTTAATAATCTTCAAAAGTTTAACACCAATTAGCGTTAAAATTTAGAGATTTTCTTCCATCAACTTCATTTCATAATAGATTTCACAAAATAAAATCAGAAACTGCCTCTACAGGCTAAACCAAATAATTATGAAAAAATCAATTTTTATCTTACTCGCATTCTTGCTAACATCAGCGTCAAGCTTTGCTCAAATTGGTGGTATTGAAGATTCTGTAAACGATGTTTCAGATACCATTAGAACCATTTTCCCCATCATTCTTGGTGTCATTTTCCTTATTGGATTCCTATTTAATGCTGGTCATTTCTTTGGCGAGAACGCAGATCTTAAAAAAGGGATTACTCGTGTTTTAGTATTCGTTCTCATCGCTGGCGCTGTAGTAGGCATCTTCACTTACTTGATAACTATAGTAGTTTAATGACCCTCATCGAGGGCTTTATTAGAAAAGCTATATGAAGAAATACGAAGTATATAAAAACATTAGGAAACGGGCAGTCATTTTTGGGTTGCCCATTTCCCTATTTGCCTTAATGATGGTTTCAATTCTTGCATCATTATTAATCATCATTTTTTCTTTCAGTTTTGGATTGATAATTGGCATTTTGGTTTTCAACTCTGCCTTATATGTTGCCTTGACGCGCATAACCCACAATCCACAACTTTTTCAGATGGCAAAAGCCTTCCCAAGAATTATAAGCAACAAAAGAAATTCCGGCTTCGATTATGAACAAGATTAATATTTCAGCATATCAACCTATTGTAGATATTCAAGACCATATCGTATTTGCCAATAATGGCAATGTGGTTTTATGCTATGAAGGGAATCTGCCAGAAATCTATTCCTTGTCCGAAAAGGATTTTGAGGATATGCATGGTGCTTGGTTTCAAGCTTTGAAATCGTTACCTATTGGAACTGTTGTACATAAACAAGACATCTACCTTAAGAAATCCTATTCTTCAGAACAACTTCCAAACACCACCTTTTTAGAAAAAGCCACACACCAGCATTTTAAAGGGCGCGGACATATAGAGCATAAATGTTATTTGTTCTTCATATTAACCAAAAACAAAGCACTCAACAATCCAAAATACGTCAATCCCTTCAGAAAAGTTTCAAAGGGTGTTGTACAAGAATTGGATGATAACATTAAGAGCTTCGCTAATTCTGTAAACGATTCGGTTTCCTTTATAAATAATAGTAGAAAAATAGAATTCCTTCCACTAAATGCAAAAGACATTCTGCAATTAACAAATAGTTATTTCAATGGTTTCAATGAAGGCTTTGATACCGATATTTTATTGGAAAAGAAAAACGTCAATATAGGCGAAAACCATTTTGATACGCTCGCCATCAACAGCGAATTATGCTTTGGCGAAAATGTACAAAGTAGCAAAACCAATGAGAAATTCACTTCGGATGATTTTGTGTTTCATCAAGGATTTATCGATGGTCTAGGACTTACACTCAATGAAAACCATATTGTTAACCAGATTCTGTATTTGGATGACAAACAAAAATGGCGAAAGCTACTAGATAAGAAAATAGAGGAACTTAATAAAAGTTCAAATTTTGGTTCACAGAACAAAGTGGTGCTTGGTAAAATTCAGCACATTTTGGACCAAATCAATGCAGATGATAATTCACGAATCATACGTGGTCATCTCAATATTGTGTATTGGTCTAAAAATGCGAAAGAACTAGATAAAATAACTTCTAAGATTAAAACCGAATTTAAAGAATTGGATATCATTCCTTACTATCCACGAGGCGAAGAACGCAAAAATTATATACTAAATAGTTACTGTTGCTTCTCTTCTAATTTTTCAAACAATGATTTATACGTAACTGATTTAAAGCATGCGCTTTGCTTGTTTTTAAATAACACCAACTACAAATCAGATAAAACAGGCATCATCTTTAATGATAGAGAACATAACATTCCAGTATTAAAAGATGTTTGGGATGAAAAAAAGAAGCGCATCAAAGCTCGAAACTTTGCCATTTTCGCACCTACAGGCGAAGGCAAATCATTTTTGGCGAATAACATTCTGCGTCAATATTTTGAAAGTGGTGTTCGTTTAGTTATAATAGATTTGGGTGGTTCTTACACCAAATTCGCAAAACTCTATCCTGAAAAATATACCGTATTACGATACGAGAGCGGAAAAAATTTAGGCATTAATCCATTTTACATTAATGATGCAAAAGATTTAACACCTGAACGACTTGAAGATTTATCGGTCTTTCTTTTTGAATTGTTTGCTTCAGATTTAAAAGTAACCAAAGCGCAATCGGTTTCCGTTAAAAAGATACTGCGCCATTATTACAATAGCACTTCAGAAAATCATTCTTTGGAAGGTTATTACAACTTTATAGAAAGGCACCAGGAAAATCTTCTGAGCACATTAAAAATCCATCCCGACTACTTTAATGTTACAAGCTTTCTGCATGTGATGTCTGAGTATGTTGGCGATGGTCTATATAGCTTTCTATTTGAGGTTAGCGAAGACCAGACCTACAAAATTGAAGACAAACGGTTAATTGTTTTTGAACTAGATGAAGTAAAGGACAACAAGGAAATCCTGTCTGTAATGTTGAAACTTATTAAGTCAGCTATTCAAAGAACAATTTGGAAAAACAGAGCTGAAAAAGGTATCATCTTATTCGATGAGTTTGCCAAACAACTGAAGTTTGAAAATGTACTTGAAAGTGTAGAATTCTACTACCAAGCTATCCGAAAACAAAATGGCGCTATTGGAATTATTCTACAATCAATTAATCAGCTTCCAAATAATTCAACATCAGCAAGCATTCTAGAGAATACCCAAGTCATTTATAGTCTGAATAACGAAAAAGGATATGACGAACTGGTTAAAAGACTCAATCTATCTAGCCACGATTTAAACCAATTAAAATCCATTAAAAACAATCTTTCTGGTCCACGGAAGTATACCGAAATGTTTATCAAAATCGGAAAGGAAAGCAACATTTTTAGGCTCGAAGTTCCTAAAGAAGTGTATGCGGCCTATTTAACCGATGGGCAAGAAAACGAGGACATCATGAAGCTCTACGAAGAGCATCACGATATGCAAAAAGCAATAATTCAATTCACATCTAAAAATTAAAAGCAATGAAAACAATGAAAACAAAAATCAAAACAGTAGTAATCGGGTTAATATTTAGTATTGCCTTTTTATTGCCTGGCGGTGCTACCGCCCAAGGTATGCCCACATATGACAATACCAATTTTATCAGTTTGGTAAAACAACTTGTAGAATCAGGTAAACAGACAGCTCAAATGATAAAGTCTGTGAAATTTCTAAAAGACGCCAAAGAAGCCATAGAGAAAGTTTCTAGTGTGGTACAACAACTTAGAGCAGTTGAAGAAATTGCACAAAACAACCAACGTCTTATTCAGGTTATGCAAAATGATTTACAAGACATTTTGAACTCGCCTTATATAAAACCTGAAGAAGTTACACGAATTGCAGAATCATTTGATGCGATAGTCCAAAACTCATTGGACACCGTTGAATTTATGGGCGAAATTTTATCCAGCGATAATCTTAAAATGACCGATGCCGAACGTGCAGAAGTTCTTAAAAAGAAGGAACAGGAATCCAAAGAAATGGTTTCTAATATCACTACAAAAACGAAACGATACAGAGACATTATTTCCTTCAGAAAAATGCAAGATAAAGTTAATAATCGCGAAACAAATTATTAGAAATGACCGCAACCATCATTTTAGGAATTGGGCTAGAGTATATCGATACGGTATTTCAAACCATACAGAACAGCAGTTTTTCGCAATATACCATTGCCGGAATGAAAACACTTGCCGTATTGTTTTTTCTTGTCAATATCCTAAAAAAGTATAACGAAGGTATTGCGGATAAAGATGGCTATTCTTGGGGATTGAGTCCTGATGAACTCGCAAAGAATTTTGCTGTGGTGCTTTTAGTCATATTTTCAACGCAGGTGTTAGGGTTTTTTGATGGTATTTTAGTTGCTATTGAAGGACAATATCGAGGGACTGCACCTGCGTTATTACCATTGCAATTACAGGATTTACCGCTTGAGGAAGAAGTCGGTTTATTAGATGCTGCAAGTATGGCAATGACTTTACTTTATGAAGCTTTAGTAACACCACTTTATGGATTCAAGATATTAGCCTTTATGCTAAGTACCATTTTATGGATTCTTGACCTCTTTATCTACCCGCTTTTTTTAGCAGAACGCTTCTTCCTGTTAGGCATTATGCAAGCATTTTTCCCTTTGGTTATAAGTTTAGCTGTATTTGAAAAATTCCGCTCTCTTGCCTACACATTTTTCAAACTCTATGCAGCAGTCTATATGTTAGTGCCAGCATTTTTTCTGGTCAATGTATTTGTCAATGCTATCTATGCTGAAATAAACACCAACTTCTGGACCAACTTGTTTGGTACCGATTTTGGCCAGGGCTTTTTTGCACCAGTTGTACAATTAGGTTCGGTTGGCTTTATCGTATTCCTAAAATTCAAATTATACAAACGTGCTACTTCCTTTACGCTTAGATTGTTTACAAGCTAATTCAACTCACAATGAAAACACCTTACAAAAACATATACAACGTTCTAAAATTGAATCGATTTATCGTTTTGGCAGTAGTCGTTTGCGCATTGCTATCTAGTACTTTTTCGGTTTGGATGGCATTTAATACAAATAAAAATGCGATGAATAGTGCTTTTGCGATTAATACAGATGGCAGTATCATTCCGCTGAAACTCGTCAACCAAAAAGAAAATTTTAAGGTTGAAGCTTTGGCACATTTAGAACTGTTTCACAACTACTTCTATAATATTGATGCAAGCAATTATGAAAAAAATCTTAAAAAGGCACTTTGGCTTGGTAATAGTTCCATAGATAATCTATATCGCCAGAAAAAAGCGGATGGTGTCTATAATCGATTATTACAATATTCATTAGTCCAAAAAGTACTAAGCATCGAGTCGCAGATAACAGAAAATAATGGTTCGTATAGTTTTACTACCACAACCATTTTTAAAATCAATAGAGGTTCTATAATAGATACCTATGAATTGGTTTCCACCGGAAACTTAATTATGGTTGACCGAAACTTCCCAAACAATCCGCACGGACTTTTAATTACAAATTATTTCGAAAACACTCTAAAAAAATTAAGCGATGAAAGTAGAAAAGAATAAAATCGTATTTATAGCAGTATTAGCTATTGTTTTCATATTCCTGATTTCCTATTCCGTAATGGTAATGGGCGATGACGAAAGCGAGAATGACAATCTTGAACAAACCTTAATACCAGATTTGGAAGAAAATCAAAAAGAGTATGATTCTAAGTTAGATGCTCTTAATGATTTAAAGGAAGTGCGTGAAAACAATGCACCCAGCATCTATGATGAAAAATTAATTGATTCTTTAGGCTATTACGATCCAGATCTTCCAGAACGTGAAAGAAAACGTATTGTAGATAGTATTTATGATGCAGGTAAAATTCAATACTCAGATAAAAAATATCAAAACTTCGGACAGAAGAAAGTCGAAAAGAAGCAACCTATAGAAATTGATTCTTCAGAAATACTTAGAGAACTTAAAATTCAAGCTAAAGAATTAGGCTTGGAACATCAACTGTTTTTTGCAGCTGCACCAAAACCCAATGAACTTTCTATTATTGGCAATACGGATGCTACCATTTACGTGGTTGTTGATGGCGAACAAATTGTAAAGGCTAATACCAGACTGAGAATGCGACTTACTGAAGCTGCAACAATAAACGGTAAACAAATGCCCAAGAACACATTTTTATTCGGGTTCATTAGCTTTCAGCCTAATCGTGCTTTAATTGAAATTGAAAATATCAATCATCATCCTACAAAACTAAAAGCTTTCGATTTACAAGATGGTAGCGAAGGTATTTATGTGGAAAATAATTTTAGAGCTGAAGCGACAGGTGAAGTTCTGGACGATGTTATTGGCGATATCAATATTCCAACTGTTCCGCAAGTAGGCGGCATCACTAAAGTCCTTAGACGTAGTAATCGAAATGTAAAGGTTACCGTATTAAACAATTATAGACTTATTCTAAAACCAAAATTATGACCCATAATGGGTATTTAAAAACGCACTCTTATGAAAAAGTACATCAACATTTTGACTCTAATTATTGTTTCCATTTCTATGAATGCGCAAACAACAAGTACTCTTGACACTATTTATGCAAATGATACTAAAAACGTAGCGCTCTTTTTTCCTGAGCCTATACGTCAAGGTATAACAGGTTCAGAAAATTTTGTATTTACCTACAATCGTGAAAAAGAACAATATTTCGGCTTACTGCAAGCTAAACAAGGAAAAGAAAGTAATCTACTGGTAATCAACAGAAATGGCGCAATTTTTTCGTATATTGTAAGGTACAAAGCGCAGCTTTTAAAGCTTAATTATTTCATCCCAATGACAAGTAGTATTGGGAATGAAAAACCAAAAGTTAAAGACTCAATTCAGACTGAAACTTTTGAAAAAAAGATTGATAACAGTACGTATTATTATCAAAAATTCTGCTCTTATCTTCTCGATAGAAGACAATATCTAGGAAGATATACAAGGCGAAATAGCGGTGTTATCATGAGGCTTGAAAATATTGTTTTTGATAAAGAAGAGCTCTACTTCGTTATTCAAATTAGGAATAATTCTACTTTGGATTATGATTTGAATTTCCTGAACCTTTCCATTGAAACGCGACAAAAAGGAAAAAAGAAATCTTTACAACGTTTGTACATAGAGCCTATTTTTAAACATCATCTGCCTTCTAAAATTGTGGTAAATGAAACCGTAAGATTTATATATGTTATGCCTAAATTTTCGTTATCTAATGACAGAAGAGTAGTTTTAGAATTAAATGAGAAAGATGGCGAACGAAATATTGAAATGAAAGTGTCACATAAATATATCAATAACCCAAATTAATAATATCATGAAAAAAATAGCTATTTACTCACTTGTTGCCTTATTTATTTCTTGTGCGGGAACTACGAATTCAGATCCTTCATCAGTAGCAGAAATCGTTGCAGAAAGTTTTTATCAAGGCAAAGAAGCCACGCTTAAAAAGCATACAACACCTGAAGGTTTTACCACATTTTCCAATCTTCAAAAAATGTTTGCCAAACCTAAAGGTTCAGAATCTAATTTTAAACTTATCGATGAAGTTACTGAAGGCGATGTTGCTTGGGTAAAATACTCGACCTCTTATGATAAAACACCAGGTATTTTTAAATTGGTAAAGCAAGATGGTGTTTGGAAAGTGACCATAAGAGATCCTAAGGAAAAAGCGCCTTTGTGAAAATTAGATACTTTTTTTAAATATAAAATTAACTTATAAGGGATGAAATTACTTTCATCCCTTTGTGCTTTTGTCTTTCAATTTCATCAATTCTACTGAGCCTGTATCTTTATCAATAAAAATGAAATCTGCTTGATCTTTTGGCATTCCATAATTTTCTCTTGCGCCAAAAATTATTGTCTTATCTGTTATAAATTCAATATCCTCATTAATCGAGAAAGAATATCGCTCTACTGTAGAATTAATTAAAGTATCAGCATAATTTGGGTAATCCTTAAATTTAATTTCATTATAGTTGGTATCAAGAATATTTACAAATGCTTTCTCAGCATCTTTAAATATTCTTAATCTATCTTCTAATTCATTTTTCCCAAGTTCATTAAAATCTGTCGGATGCAAATATTGCTTTATTTCTAATGAATTAATATCGAAAAAAAACAATATCATTTCATCTGTAACCCTAGAACCTTTATTATGCGGATGCTCATTTGAAAGTATTCTAAGTCGCTTGTCATGAGGTTTAACCACAAGCCTACTAAAGCTATCATTCTTCGTAGAAATTCCTATGTAGTGCAAATGGTACTTTGTAAAATCTCTGTAATTTTCAAACCCTGAGAAAAATGGTGGTTGATATGAAAGATTATAAAGAAATTTCTCTGTTGTGAACCAATCTATTACTTCAGGATCTTCAGATTTTTTCCATATTCTAATTAACTTATCTCCAAGTTCTATATCTAAATCTCCAAATTCTATAAGTGGTATATCATGAGCTTTAAACAATTCAACTAAATCTATACTTCCGAACATTTCATTATCTCCAGATTCAAATTTAAAGTTGATTTTACCTGAAAGGCTCAAATTCATCAAAACTAAATCTTCATTTTCAAAAATGAATTTTGATTCTGCCCTTTGCCCAATAAAATAAATTTTACTTCTCTTAAACCAATCTAATGATTCCGTATCGTTTTTCAGCCACTCAGATTCTTGATTTGAAATGGGTGGATATACTAATTCTAAATAATGTATTTGTGATCTCAAATAATCTAAATTCTCTTAATTGTAAGTTGTCTTATATTTCCATTAAATTTTCTCTATCTTTCAAATAGTAATATTTTTCCTTTCCTGAACTAAAATAAACATTTCGAGTAGCTTTAAATTCCATTTTCTTCAAGTCTATATTCATTGTTAAAGCTCTTATTTCCCCACCATCTTTGTGTTGAATAATAAATGTTGAAATTGTAAATCCGTGTTCGGACAATCCTGTAAAATATTTAATATCAATTATTTTTGAACCAGGTTCAAAACCTTTCTTTATCATTTCTCTTGTGATATGGTCTTTACCATAATCAAATATGACTTGAATATCGTTTAAACGTTCTTTCCTTTCAGCCTCAGATAGTTGTGTCCACATTCGATAATCGTCCATAAACATAAACTTCGTTTTACTAATTAAATCTGAAGCTTCAAATTTCGATTCATCTTTCGATAAGTTTTGAACATTAGTTTTGTTTCCTTTTTTCTTTTTTGAAATCAGCTTATAAATCCAATAGAATGGAAGTCCGAGAAAGAATAATATTAATAAGATAAGTAGAATTCCTGTCATTAATTATTTAAAGTTTTATTTCCCAACATACTCTAACTCCATCTTTTCGCCTTATAGTAAGTTTAGAATTATCATCTATTTGACCACTTTCATTAATTACTTTAAAGATTTTAACTTTTTCACTAAATCTTTATTTATGATATACTTTCTTGTCTTATTTGAACCAATGAAATCTATAAGTTTATGTTCATTCATTAAAGTCATATCTCTTTGCATTGTTGCCCTACCAACTCCAAAAGCTTCTTGAAGACTTCTTAAACTTAAACTTTCCTCTATAAATAATAACCCAAGTTCTTGTTTAAGTCTTCTTTTTACTGCATCATTTGTTGCATCATCTATTGCATCATTTACCGCATCATTTATTGCATCATTTACTGCATCACTTATTGCATCATTTACTTTAGCACTAATATTATCAGTCTTAATATCTAAATGTCTTCTTGATTTAGAAACTGGTCCATTAAATGTAAGAACAACTTCTCCTTTACTTTGTCTCCAAGTTGGGGATTTAAGTCCAGCCATTTTACATTCTTCATTTATCTTAACAGTTCCTCTTCCTAGTTTATCAATTAATCCTCTTAAAAAAACTATATGAGCAATATCTGGATTAACTGGAAAAGAGCGATGGTTCTTTTTTAAATCTCTTATAGCAAGTTCTTCAGGTAATTTTCCACTATTTGCAATAACTAGTTTTTCAGGTAATATACTAATGGTCAATTGGCTATTATAACTACTATAATCTCTATGCATTAGTGCATTGATAATACCTTCTTGAAGTGCTTTTACAGGGTATCTAAAATCTATTCGTTTCCAATGTTTATCATCGAAATGACTTTTAGTTCCAAGGTTTTCGATATAACTTTCTAATTTATTTCGTAAAACGAAAAGATTGCCTTCTAGAATTTCATCCCGAATTAAATTATTATCTGTTTTACTTTTAGCATATTCCGTTATTCGCACTCTAGATTGAGGTAAAAATTTAGATGTATTTTTTGAAAACAAAATGACACAGGCATTGGTATACGCTCCATTAGTCATTAATCCGTAGTGATTTAAAAATTCTTGTAAGTCATCACCTTGGTAACTACTTCTGTAATTTTCTTTTGATTCTATTAATGTGTTTTTAATCAACTTGTGGTCTAAATCTTCCCAAGTGATTCCCAAAAAAGCTTGTCGCTCCCAATGTTGTTCATCAATTTCTCGTTGATGAATTAATTTTGATATTTCTTTTGAAGTTGCCTTAACTGTATTTGAATTTCTACGGTAATAAATATTACTATCATAAATATAGGGTTGTTTACTTCCTTCAGATACCTTTATGACAATAATGGATTTATTTTCAATATGCTCTATAGAAAAATCTATTGGTGTATCCGGAACAATCTCTTCAATAAGATGCCTTCTCAAATCTTCACTAACCTTTTGAGCATTTCCAATACCCTTTATCTGTCCATTTTCTGAAACGCCTATTAGCACTCGACCACCTTCAGTATTTAAAAGTGCACATACCGAATTGCCAATGGATTTTTTATTGGCACTACTTTTAAACTCAATAACATTGGTCTCACCTTCTTTAAGAATGTCTTTTATTTCTTTATTCTGTATCATTTCTTAAAGCTTTTAAATCATTAGTAAGTCTGGTTTTATTTTCGAATTGACTTGCCACAAATGTTGCTCCATCTTTGGCATATTTATAAAATTCATGAGCCCATAATCGTTTTTCCATAGGTTCACCATCTCCTATGGCTTCATTATACATATCAATAACTCTTAAATCGTCCATAACTTGTGTTTTCTTCAACAATTTAAAACCGTTTCTTTTTCCGTCTTTATCATACATAAATTGTTTTAAGAGTAAACGTGCAAAAGTTACAGAACTATGTGCAAGAAAACCTCTTGGTTTATCTAATTCTATGGCTCTTTGAAACTCCAGATGCGTTATGCCAGAACCATAATGTGGTAGGATTATTCCAAAAAAGAAATCACATTCTTCAACTGCTTGTAAACAGGATTCTGTTGGCGATTTGCCTGGTATGTTATAGACAGTTCCCATGTGAGAACAAAGGACATCATATCCATAACCTTTTAATGTCCCGAAAATTTGCTCTATTTCTGGTTTAAAGTGATATACAGTTGAGGACAACATGACCTTTAACGGTTGTTCTGCCATATTAAAAACATCATTTTTTTAAATTAAACTCTAAAGATACTAAATGTTAATTTCAAAATTGGGGTAAGATACATCATTTGAATATTGACTTGACCTCTTTATAAACTCTATCAAAATTAGCTTGTAAATCAACATCAGAATAGTTCTGCGGCTTTGTTGGTAATCGCTTTTCAATTGTAGGCAATTTGAATTGAATTTTCCTGTCTTTTCCATCTGCAAATGTAACGAACTCGCCTTCCTTCAATCTAAAAAACACATCAGCTCTAATTTTAGCGACTTCGCGTTCTCCTGTTGTAATTCGTGTATCAAAATTAAGATTATGTCCTCTATTGATGCTTGTGGTTTCTTTCTTTACAATTTCAAAAAAGCGTTCGTAATATTTAGCTGTATCTGGATCGTTTACCTTTCCGAAGAATTGATATGATAAATTACTTAAAATCGCTTTACTCGCCTTATCTCCATACATCATATCATTCTGTATTTTGTCTTGCATCACGTAAATTGTGGCAATATCATAGCTTCGTAATGTAGCTGGAATTCTATGCATATTCAATAGTCTAATCGTAGGTGCTTCTTCCATTAATAGAAATGAGGCATTTGAATTTCGTACACTCATTTGCTTTGTAATGGTATGAATGATAGTAGCTATAATCGGCGAATAGGCAGTTTCATATTTCGGATTATTGACAACTGAAATCGCTAAAGGTTTGTCCTGGCTATTTATATCTAGCGGAACATCATCTGCGGATAAAGCCATAAAAATACGTTGCGTACTTATTTTTTTGAGCGCATTGGCCAAAGTGCTTTTTACACCAGCGGTTTGTCTGTCGGAATCCTTACCACTAATAAAAGCATCCGCCATCGCTCTCGATGTTGTATTTAAACTTAAAAATGCTATTAGACTATCTGTGTCAAGCAATTGATAAATAGCTATTAAATGTGGTAATGTACAAAAATGGGGATATGAGGTTCTCAACCTCCAAATCAACCCACCAATTAAGCCTTCAGCTGCATCATTAAAGAATTTTGTTGTTCCTATACTTCCGGACTCTCTTTGTTCTAAAAGGTTTTCAATGAGCACTCTTGCGACTTCATTTACGCTTTCTTCATTGGTCATGTATCTTGGTGCTATTGGATTCACACGATCATGAATGGTATCGAATGAAATTACTTTAAAATCAATCTCGTTTTTTTCAAATAAAGGGAATGCCATTTCTGTGATTTCAAAGTTTTTATAATCGTGAATCACACCAGAAAATTTATGTTTACTGAAATGCTGAAGAAAATTAAAAACAACACTTTCAGTTTTTCCACTTCCTGCAGAACCAATGATTGAAGCACCTCGTTTAATGTTATTTATTTTGAAATTTCCACGCTTTGCTTTAAAATGAACTTGGTGTTTATCATTGGGATTCAAGATTTCATTTTCCTTATGAAAAAATACATATAGAACTGTATTGATTAGCAATAATGGACAACCAACATAAAGCAAATGCGCAGACCAATGCATTAAATAAGGATTCAATTTAAAAATTAGTGCTAAACTAATCACAGTCAACATTAGATTCATGAAAAAGGCATATCGCGTGATTTTGAAAAGAATTGAGAACACCAAGCTCATTCCAAATAGTAGTCCAATAGTAAATGTGATTCCTTGTATTTCCATTTTATATACCTATTGAACCCGATTTAATTGCTATGTCCACACCACGTTTTAAATATCGTATGGTTTTAAGTGCTAACTGCACTTGATTGGTTGGAATACTCGCCATAGGGACTCCAGATTTTGCAAGCATTTTAAAAGCAACTGCTTTCTCACTTGCTGGTAATCCCAATAAAGTTGTGAAGTACAGTTTTGGGTTTTTAATGAAATCTTTTTTCGATTTATAGGATTCTGCATAGTTGCGTTTGTAGCCAAATGTTTTGTCAAAAGTGCTTTCGGCTTTTGTAAAAAATGCATCTCTATCGAATCCTCGTTTTACAATTTTACCATGCATCTCAACTTCCGAACCTTTGTATTTAGATCCTGGTGATAGACTCACAGAATTTGTGGCATCTTTTCGACTCACGATAATATGAATATGACTTTGATTGCCTGCTTTTTTCATGCCTTGAACAATCCGTTTTCCATTTTGTTGATGTGGTGCTTCGGATTCGAGTTTGCTAATTTGGGATTTCATTTTCTTTATATTCCCATCTAATTGACCTTGTTCAATTTTCCGAATATCAGTTTTTAACTGAAGTATTTTAGTGGCAAAAGGCTGGTTCTCTTTTACCTGTTTATCTGTACCTTTAAATGTACGTTGATGTTCTATTTTTGCAAAATATTTTATGTTGTCAACGGTTATTGATTTACCATTAATTTCTCGATTAAAAGATCTTGCATAGTCGTTCATTATGGCTCTGGTATATTTCTTTAAATCTTCAGAATTATTCTGCAATTTTCTCAATTCATATTTACTGGGACTAACTGTAATTGAATAAAATTTTGGTTCTTTCTTTTTGAGTTTTGCAGTATTGCCATCGATTTCTTTTACCACATCTTTGGCTTCAATTTCATCGCCATATTGATTAAAAAAATGCTCCACATGTTCTTGCTCCAAGCCTTGATTTTCCTTCTCCAGATACTCTGCGAAATCCGCAGAACTTTGTGAATAATCCCCTCCTAATTTTTGAGCTGTGATTGTGATATACATAATATTATAATTGATTATTTGAATCCTTCTTTTCAACAAACATTACTTTCTTCTCTTCAACCTCTTTCTCTAAAATCAACTTATCTTTCTTTGGTTCAAACTCCATAAACAAAGATTGTAACATTGCAGTTGTGGGTTTATCATGGTTCTTTTCGATGTCTTTTATGATAGCGATTACTGCATTGATTCGCTTCTTAATTTCACTCTCCAAGGTTTGCATATTTGGTCCCAAAGTTTCATTTGGTGAGATGCCATTATCTTCAAAAAAATCTAGCATCAAAAGCAATGTCATCGATTGAGATTTAGATAATTTTTTACAAAATTTTCTAAAACGCTCTGCTACGGAAGCTTTAATTCCGAGCTTCTCAAAACGTTCTTTTTCATATCCTTTATCCATTTTTCTGAAAAAATTTGTTGTTTTTACTGGGTTGCGAGGGCTTTTTCTGAAAAAACCATGTTCAAAATTCAAAAATCAAAACAATCAATCGCCGAAAAGCTTTGATATCACTAGGGTTTTGAAAAAACTAAAAATCGAAACATCGCGCTAGCGTGTTACCCTCTTGCTATTCCTTTTCGTCCAGCTCGCTGGACAAAAAAAATACCATTACATCCAAAAATGTAATGGCTTTTTAAGGATTACTAATTGTAATTTGATTTTTTAAGAGTGTATCACTTGAAGTTTAAAAGTATCTTTAGTAAACCGCTATTTTTATTGCAGAATATAAAATAATGGCATTAAAAAAGACCCTTGAAATTTTCAAAGGTCTTTAGGTTAATTTGTGAATTTCAAATTTACTAAATGTTAAAAACAAAATTATAATTGTAAAGGTTTTTAATCATTTCTTCGTCTATAAGGCTGTCATAATCTGCGCCAGTTTCGTCAACATACTTTTTAATGGAATCTCCATAAAGATATGTAACGTGCTCTCTTGAAACTTGTAAAAGTTCCTCTTGCTTTTCCGCACTCAAATCTTGAAATTTAATATAAATCATATCTCAAAAATTTAATATTCGCTCGGAAGCATTAGCGTATTATCTACAAAATACAACCTCAATTCGTCCAATGGGAAATCGGTTACATTATATCTGTGCGTTTCTAAAATATTATAATTCCCATCACTATAATTAATGATAGCTTCGCATTGCTTTTCAAACTGTTCCTTTTCAGAAAGTCGCTTAAAATCAATGGTAATAAAATGACTTCTATTTGATAGACTTTTCGCAATTACTGATGCATCTGTAATCAGCCAAAAGCATTCTGCTTCGTTGGCTAAATATTTTAATCCGTCAGTAAAACGAGTTCCAATTAATGGGATTTTAAAGAACATTTCTGTACCGCAAAAATGTTGCAAATCGGCTTTTATTTTGTTAACTTTATCATTCATTGTAATTCTATTTTATAAGATTAATAATGAAAAAGAGAGCGCAACTTTTCGACAAGAACGCTCTCTTTTAATTTTCAGTTATTCAGTAGCGTTTTCGCCTTTAATTCCTAAAAGCAAGATTTCATCTACGACCACTTCGGTAACGTATCTTTTTTCTCCTTCTTTGGTTTCATAAGAGCGTGAGGTCAATTTTCCCTCTAGTGCTACTTCTTTTCCTTTGCCTACATATTTCTCAACGATTTCGGCAATCTTTCCCCATGCTACAATATTGTGCCATTGGGTGTTCGTCACTTTTTCTCCCTTAGAATCTTTATAAGATTCATTGGTTGCGATTGAAAATTTTGCAACTTTCTTTCCGCTTTCAAGGTTTGTGATTTCTGGCTCGTTTCCGACGTTGCCAATTAACTGTACTTTGTTTCTTAGAGTACTCATAATTAAAAAATTTAAAGATTAATATTGACCTATCTGAACCATTCAGAAAGGCTTTGTTATTGATTTACTTATTATATCCAGAGCGTTTTCCTTTTTTTGTTTTTTTAACTTTTTTTCCGCTTCCTTTTTATTGATTTTGTAAGATTTCATAAGATTCATTTTAGATTTACTTCCCATAGAGCCGACGCTGTTACCTTCTTTTTGTTGCTTAGTGCTTTCGATATTCAGCTTTGTTTAGACATATAAAAAGTGCGAGGGTAGCCTGCGCTGAGCGCAGTCGAAGTGAGCCTGGTTATGCTGTCGTTCAAAGCTGAATGTTGTTATTTTGCTGTCAAAAAAAGGTATGACGGTGTTGGATTACGGAAGTGATTCTAAAGTCTTTGTGAAATACAAAATCATAGGAAGTGGAACAAAATGCAAATACATTTTTATCCTATTTGGCGGACTTGATTCACGCTTTTTACTAGTGAATGAAGTGTTCCTTTCCAGAGCAACGGAAAGGGTTAACGGAATGAAAAGTCAAAAGTGTGGATTATGTCCAAGACTTATTATAATGAAGCTCTTTTTCTGGAATGAAAGGAAATGTGCTGAATGACTTAGGTAAATAAAATATTGTCAAATATTACTGTACTTTCTAGGTAAGAGTAATCTTTATTTTTAAATTAGGTGATTCACTTAAATTCAATTAAAATCGAGTCCGAAATATTAGACATAAATCAATTGTATGACCATCTTGTTCTTACTAAAGAAGAAGGTATGGTAATCTATATCTTAGATTCAAGGATTAAAGCAGGTAAAGTTTCTAAATACTTTACTTATCGTGATATTGAGAAGTGCATTAATGAAAGTGCTAAAATAGAAGTTGGCTCTATACCACAAACAGAAAAAATTGTTAGAAACTTACTTCATTTTTATATTGAAAGACCACCAAATGAAGAGTTGAAATTTGCGCTTACCAACTATGCGAAAAAATTTATCGATTTAATCCATAAAAAACTTCATAGTCCACTTAAACATTTTCCACTTAAGAAAACGTTTCAGAAATATGCAGATTTTAAATCTTCGGAAATTGAAACTATAGCTGATTTTGAATTATGGTACGATTTACAATTTCACAATAACAGTAAACAAACCATTATTGACCACCTTGAAGCTTTAAAGGATGTTGTCAATTCATCCATAAGCCGACTTAATGAATTATTGAAAAATGAATCAGAAGACCTTTTGACCATTACAAAAGAATTTACATTAATCTTTGATGAAATTGGGCTAAAATCTGAGGAAATAAAATATACTCTTCGTTTAGGAAACACTCTAAATATTGAAATTGAAAAAGTCGTTGATTTTTTCTATAAAGAAATAGATGAGTTCAAGCATCCTGAAAATAGTACTGAACGAGAAAAATTTGAAAAATTAAACGATGACTACAAAAAGGCTTTGCATATAAAAACAGAAGTAACTGATTTTTTCTATGATGTAGATTATCGATTAAAGCAATTGATGGATAAGTCATTATATGCTAATAACCAATTAACAAATCTTCAAAATAGCTTTAGAAACCAATCAAGGATAAGAATAAATTTAAAAAAATTATTGAAATTCGCTTTAGAGCAGGCTTCGTATTCCAATAAACACATTATCACTTTACCTAAATCCTTTCCTATAAAATCAATACCTATTGAGAGATTTAAATTTATAGAAGTACCTTATTACCACACGTATGGAATTCAGAGAAACGAAATACTACCAGCTCATTACGACAATGAATATGCAAGGTCTGAAAGAGAAAAGGTAGAAAAAGACCTTTTTAGGCAAGAGAGTGCTGCAAAATTACTAAGAGAGTATAAAAGTATTCTCGAAGAGAAAAAAGAACTGAATTTCACAGAGCATTTCTATAAAATTCTAGAACGTGAAAATGATAGTGAAATAGCTTTAAGCGTTGGTTTTGACCTTTTTCAATTTGCAAACAGCAATCCCAGATATCAAATAGAAATTACAAAGGATTTGCCAGAGGCATATTCTGAACAAAAAATATTAGTATGGAACATGAAAATAAACCAAATTCTTTAGAACATCCTTTTAAGTTTTTAGAAAATAATGATGTTAAAGAAAAATTTGCAAACCTTAACATAGAACTTTTAAGTGGCAGACACATTCAAAAGGACTCAAATTATTACCTCTACCAGTTACTAAAAAAATATTTTGAAGAACTAAAGTTCTACTATGCCAACTTCTATGGTTTAGAGTTAGAAAGAGACTATAAAAATGACATTACATTTTATTTTCTTGATTTTACAGAAGATTCAAAGGGTGCTTTAAGCTCAACGAGAAGACATAAAGAATTATCCAGCTTACAGACCGTAATGGGCATAATGCTATTAAATATGTATTATGACAGGTACTTTGAAAATATTAAGGAAATAACATTTCCAGATATTAAAAAGGAAATTTTATCTGGTGAAAACAGTAAGCATTTCAAAAAATTATGGTTTAAAGAAATAAGAGATGAATATTCGCCCAACGAATGGAAGCGTGTGATTACCAATATTAAAAATACTATACGAGATTTTGAAAAATTAGGATGGGTAGAATCTATGGCTAAAGACGAGGGTGAAGACATACACTTTAAGCTAAAAGAACCTATTTATCGTTTTCAAAAATTATATGAAAAAGAAATAACCCACATTGATGAATTTATAGAGAACTACTTATTACAGACAAATGATTAAATACCCACGAATATATTCTTTTTCTACAGTTGGAATCATAATGCATTTTAACCAAGATTATTTATTACACCCTATTAGGACAGATTTCACAGGAAAGAACGGAATAGGGAAATCACTTATTGCCGACCTTTTTCAAATTCTTTTTATCTCAGATAAGCAAAAAATAGCGTTTGGTACTGAAAGCTTCAAGAACAATACGCGATTACTTCACACACTTCCTTATAAAACTTCAGACGCTTATATTTTTATTAATATTGAAGTAGAAAAAGATAGCTTTATCACTTTAGGCGTTAATATACCCAATAAAAAAAGCAGACCACTCAAATCATTTTGGATTCTTAATAAAGCTCATGGTATAAATGATAATAATGAATTAAGTGATTTAAGCATTGCTAAAAACAACATACCATTTTTTAAGGATTTTATTCATGATAATAGTATCCCACCAATAGAGAAACTTGCCATTAAACTAAGGGATGAAAAACAAATATATCTTAGAAGCTTTTCAGATAAGAATCAAAAAAATGAACTTTACACTTTCCTATTTGAAAATAGAGTATTACCAATCGACCTTTCTATAGAATCTAATCTTGACGCTTTTGCGAAAGTCATACAGTCGTTCTCAAAAGCAAAAACGTTAGACACAGATAGTGACGATAGCTTAAAGAGCTTTCTTTTTGAAGATAAAACAGACAACCTTAAATCTGAATATGAAAAACATAAAGCAGACTTAGAAAAACTCATTAATGATTACAAAGACCTTGAAGAATTAATTGCAGATATAGAAAATAAACAAGAACGTCTTACCAATTTAAGTTCTTTAAACAGCCTCTACCTCAATTCATTTAAAGAACACCTTTTAGTAGAATTCACGCATACTGAAAATGAAATTTTAAAAAAGAATCAATCATTAAAAGATATAAATACACAACTATTAGAAGAACATAAGCAAATTAAATCATTACAAACCAATAACCCAGAAGTTAAAAAATCAGCTCAAAAAGCTAAAAAAGAACATGATAATCTTGATAAAACCATAAAGCACTTAAAAGAATACAGAGACATTTTCGCTAAAGTAGAATCATTAAAATCTAAGGTGAATGAATTGGAATGTATTAAGCTGCCAGCAATTGAAAATGAGGCAAAAATCTCTATTAAGGATATCGAAACTTATGAAATTTCGGAAATAAAACGTAGAATATCTCATTTTACAACTGTTTTTGAAGATTATGGTTCTCTTGAAAGCATCGAGCAAACCATTGAATCCCAAAAAGAGACACTTGATAATCGAAAGAGTTCACTCAAATCAAATAAAGCGGACATTCGCGAATTACTTAATCTTCTCTCTAAAAATAAGAAAAACTCTCTGTTTGCTCAACTTTTATCGCAACAGAAAACATTAACTAAAAGTCAAGAAGCAATTCTATTTGCAATCTTAAAAGGTGTTCATTGGAAGAAACCAAATGAAATAATCGCTGGCATTAGGTATGTTGAAAGTTTAGCATTTATGGATGAAAAATTTATTGAAAATGATTCTGAAAATGATGGTTATTGGTTTAGTATGGGTGGCATAAAAGAGTTTATATCTTCAACAAAAGATAAACAATTATTCAAAGATAAAGACAAACTTGGGAAAGCACTTTCTAATCAAACAACAAAACTGAACAACCAAATTAGTCTAATCGATAAAGAACTTTCACACATTGAATCCTTTTTTAGAGGTGAAAAATTTGAACAAAAATCAATACATATTGACCAAAAGTTAGACCAAAGAATTAATGACTTTTCTAAACTAAAAGATTTAAAACTTTCTTTAGGTTTAATTCAAAATCTTGAAGTTAAAAAACAGAGCTTAAATACTCAAATTTTTAATGAGAACAAGCTATTAAAAAAAGTAGATCTAAAAATCAATATTCCCATTGAAAAAAAGAACCTTGCTAATCAGCTAGAAAAACTTAAAGAAGAGTTAGAATCTATCGACATAAAAGAGCGAAACCTATCTTCTCAATATAGTTCTGATAAAAGTAAATTGGAAGAAAAACTACGATTTTTACCATCACTCAAAAACCAACCTTTGGATTTGGGAAAATCGCTTACAGATTTAGAAAATCAACGTAAAAAAATTGAAACAGATTTTTACAAATATTTCCCAGATTTAGACATCAAGAATATAGATAAATCGAGGTACACAGGTATTGAAAGAAATCCTTTATATACTGAGTTTCAATCCAACAAAACTAATTATATAGGTGATTATAAAGGAATTATAAGCTCATTTGAACAAATTAAAAACGACCCAGAAATTAACGAACAAATTACACAAGTAACATATAACTTTGAAATACTTGAGCGTGTCCTTTTAGGTCCAAAAATAAAACACTCAGCTAATATTTCAGAAGAGCTTAAACAACTTAACAGTAGTAGATATAGAATGTTTGGTGCTATCCATGAAACGATGTTAAATATTTTTAAGCAAACCAAAGGAAAGTTTGATGAATATCATGAAACTATAAAAGCGTTAAATAAATTTTTTAAAGGAAAGAAAATTAGTGGTAAATATTATTTTCAATTGGAATTTAACAAACCGTCAGACTTTGATATTAACTGGATTAATGATTTACAAGCCACATCTCAACAAGTGCATAATGCAGGTGAACTTCCTTTTGGTGAATCTGTAGAAAGTTTTGTCGAGAATTTTTTCATGAAAACAACCAGTTTTAATCAAAAAATAAAATTTTCTAATTTGCTTGACCCGAAGACGTATTTTGAGTTAAGGACAAAATTTACTGATGAGTTTGATAATGAAAAATCTGGTGGTAGTACTGGTGAAAGTTATGCAGCAATTGTACTGCTAGGTATAGGTAGGTTGTCTGTAGTTTTAAATGCGGATTTACCAGGACTTCGATTCCTTATTTTAGAAGAGGTTTCAAATTTAGATAATTTAAATTTTAGCACTTTCCCAAATATTGCTGAAGAATTCGGTTATCAGATTCTTACAATGACACCACGACCATTTGGCTCAGACACCGAACAAGGTTGGTATTTGCATCATTTAATAGAAGGTGCTGGCGATAAAAACATTAACTATCCTATTCCTAATAGTTATTTTAAAACCAATGAAGGCAGGGAAGATTTAGAAACGTATCTAAAAGCACAATCAAATTAAGAATGAATTGGACTGTATTAAAATCTCTACATCAGCTTTTTTTAGACCGAAAAACTAAAGTTAAGCATTCTCTAAAAGAAGATTCATCCTTTCAACTATTGGTGTCTAATAAAGAAATTATAGAAGTAGGTAAAAACTATTTGCCTGGACTGCTTTTTGATTCGTATTATAAAAAACATCATTTAAACCTGTTTCCTATTTATTTTGATTTTTTAAAAACCCATAATCTTTTAACCAAACGATTTGAAGAAGAAGATATAAAGACTCTAATTGAATTACAATCAAAGAAGCAAAGTGGTAATCTAATACCTAGTAGAGAACAATTAATTGAAGCACAAGAAACCGTTAGAGGATTCTCAACAATGTTTTTTAAAAATGACAAGTACTTAGATAAAAAAGACTCATTAATAAAAGCCATCAATCAAATACTTGATATTACACTTGTAGAGAACAAAGACCAACAGTATCTATACATACTTCAATGTGAAAAACCAGAATTAATTGTTCTTTGCGAAAACTTAGATTTTTTAAGAAAAGACAAAATGCCTCGTGAAAATAATTATGAACTTTGGTATGCAGGTGGAAAAAATGTTCCCAAATTAAAATACGCAGATACTAGAGGACTTCCCATTTTTTATTCAGCTGATTGGGATGCAGATGGTTTAGAAATTTATGAGTTGGCTAAAGAAAAAATTCCGAAACTTCAACTTTTATACCCAACAGCCATTTCAAAAAGTATTGTTGATACAGAACATAGTAGCCATTGGAAAAATCAAGATAAACCAGAAGCACTTTCAAATTTAAGTTCTCATTTGTATTCAGAGAAGTACCAAGCAAAGATTAAAAAACTTATAGAGACGAATCATTGGATTATTGAGGAATCAAATGACTTAAAAAAAATGATTCAAAACAGTTTCTCTTGAATATCCAAAATACCATCATCTTTTGACACTTTGTTCTTTTTCAAAATACCCTTAAGCGCTTTTCTTCGCTTATCATAAATCCATAATCTCAGATTTTTTAAGAGTCCTTTTTCATAATCTGACAGTTCTTTTGGTGCTATTTCAATCATAGCTTCTAACTGGTCTTTACTTTTAGTCTGCATTGCATATTGAAGTCCCAGCCATGTGTAAATGTTTGCCCATTCTGTTTGCATGGGTGCTTCATAAGTTCTTGGCATCATATAGGCTAAAGTCTCTGTTAATGATGCCATTTTATCTCCTGTCATTGAGCAAATTATTCTTGATAATTTTATTCTACCAAGAATGTCTCTCGGTATGGTGTCTTGCCATGCCGATTTAAAAACAATGATTGGACTCGCGAGACAATCCATAAAATCGAAGACGAAATCGCTCTTATCCTTTTTAGTTGGTTTTACTACTTTTTCTTTTGCTAATATCGGCTTACATTCAAAACCGAAATTGAACTGAACTACTTTTAAATTTTCCATGATGTGAGATTTTAGCTTAAACAATTAGTTAATAATACCTGGTAATTTTCAGGATGCTTTTCTCTGTAATAAGCCAAATGACTTTCTCCACTATCGACATCGTAATTTTCACTACTTACTCGATAATGTTCTTCTGCTTCTTGTAATGAGATGCTGGGTTTTTCAGATACTTGTTTCATAATTCTAAGATTTTTTGATTAAACAATATTTGAGCAGTACCCAAACGGAAGCTAAAATCACAGCTCAAAAGGAAACGGAATAAATAAGCGTTGGATGATGCGTAGGCTTTATGCCGTAGTCTTTTGATGGGTGTATTTTACGAGTTTACCTTTGCGCTGATATTGATTGAATAGGTTCTACTTACCTTTTTTTAAAGGACTATATAAAAAAATAAGAGCCAGCACGAATGCTGACCCTTACTTCCAACAACAAAAGCTAATCGTTTAATTCCTGAATTTTCTTTTCAAGATTTCCTATTCGCTCTTTCAAACGTGCTTCACGCTTGTTTCTCTCTTCTGCATATTCCTTTTCAATATTGGCAATTTTGGTTTTATAATACCCTTGCATCGCATTGTAGAATGAAATGTTCGTTAAGTTATTAACGTGATTGCTTTCGCCAAAATGTACTTGCTTGGTAAGGATGTACCGAATCAACTTATAAAAGGTTTCTTTTTTGAAATTCTTTTTGAAGTTCTCGACAGTTTCAACATCAGTCTTCTTGGATGTGTTACCCAATAATTTTGAAAAGTGTTTTTGTCGACCTACATAGTCCACATTGTTTTCAAATAAAGTTAATGAAAAAGCCACCATTTCATCTACCGAAAGTGATTTCTTCTTTTCAATATAATCGGTTTCACGAATCATCTGAACTATGTCCTCAAATTCCTTATTATGCTCGATGTGTCGCTTTCTGATTTCCCTTTCATTGATTTTAACGATTTGCTCTTCAGGCGAACACTCTGCCATTTTTCTATTTGCCAACGGTTCAGAATATGTAGAATTTTCGTTTTTTGAATCTTCTAACCGCTTTACAAAAACGGCTTTATGAGCATACGTTTTTGGATGAAACATAATACCAGTTACAAATCCATTGTCTTTTGCGGAATTATAAACTTCCAATTCTTCCTTGTAATTATCAACCGCTTCTTCAAGTTCAGCTTTTAGCTCATCTTCAGAATAGTCGTAATGTTGGTATTCTGTCTTAATTGCTTCCATTGTAGGCTCAATCGGCTCTTCGATTATTTCAACATCATCCAGAAGATAGACTTTCAATCCATTTGTTTCCAATTGCGATATAATGAGCTGGTTATTCTCGTCATCTGCCCAGTATTTGCGAATTTCAGGAATCAACAACACATTCTCCTTCTTCGATTTTTCAATCAAGTTCAAGAATGACTTGCTTTTCTTCGTTTCATAACAGGCTGATTTTGTACACACCATTTTACCATCGCCAAACAAATTACCTTGATTTGCTGCGTTAAATGGACATGTTGTACATGCTCCAACTTTAGTAATCAATTTGTCATCGACCACATCGAAAGGTGCATTCTCCAAATCGTAGGTCTGGTTTTTAATCATCTGATTAATTTGATGGGCATTAAATTCTTCTCCCATTGTTTCTAGCATCATTTGCTGTTCCTCTGGCTCGAAAAGCGCAACACCTACACCTAACGAAATCGTCATTTCGCCATTACGAACAAACACTTTAAAACCTTCAATTAGAGCTGCTAATTTTAAACGTTGCCTTACAAAGTTTTCTGTTCTTCCCAACCGTTTCGCAATTTCCGTTGGCGCATATTTTTCGCTTAGGAATGCTACAGCTTCAGCTTCTTCAGTAGGTTCAACATCTTGTCTTTGCAGATTTTCGATAATTTGAATTTCCAGAACATCATTATTATCGTACTCTCTAACGATACTCAGAATAGTTTTCTTTTTCGCTAATTTGCTTGCGCGATACCTACGTTCGCCCATGACGATGATGTAATCTTTTCCAGATTTTCGGACCGTAATAGGTTGTAGGACACCGTGTTCTTCGATGCTTTCAGCCAGTTGTTTTAGAGCTTCCTCGTTAAAGGTTTTTCTTGGTTGCATTGGATCAGGAATAATCCTTCCGATAGGTAGTTCTTGAACTTGAAGTCCAATGGCGCCTTGTGTCAATTTCTTCTTGACTTCATTTTTTACGGCGGCTGATGCCTTTCCGTTTTTACTTGTAGTACTCGCTTTTGTTGTCATAATACTTAAATTTTAGATTAAACAATATTTTTGCAGAACCCAAACGGAAGACAAAATTTCTGCTCAAAAGGAAACGGAATAAATGAGTTGTGGGCGAAGCTTTGGCTTTATGCCGTAGTCTTTTGATGATAATATTTTGCGAGTTTATCTTTGTACCAATATTGATATAGATATCTCTCCCATTTTTTAAGCGGAAATAAAGTATGAATCTAAAAAAAACTCTAGTTTTAAGGTACTAGAGCAACCTTTGATTATTCGATATTAAACCATTTCATATATTTCATTGAATAGTTTTTTATCCCACTTTTCTTGTTGTGAAAATGTCTTCTTCAATGTATTGTGTAACATGGAATTGAAGGCATTGTAGCCTAACCATAAATTCGGCTCTTCGTTTAGCAGTAGTGCTTCGTAGTTCAAGGTTTCAAGAACTTCACGGGATTTCTTTGAAGGCTCTTCATTTGTATCGCTACATTCATACCTAAACAGCTTAGTTTTATCCAAAATGGCTTTTACAAATTCTTTTGTGTCGATGATTTTAAAGTCTTTCATCTTTTCAAATTTCTTGACGATGGTATAAAATTCATTGTTCAGGAACTTATCGAATAAGCCATTCATTCTTGGCATAATCAATTCTGTATTATTTTTGCTATGCTTTATGGAAAACTCAATTTCTGCTTGCGAAACGTGCAATCCATTTGAGCATACTTTTCTATAAAAACCAAAATGTCCGGAAGTCTTCTCACTACCATCATACGAGTTTTTAAAACGTAGCATGGGTAGTATTAAATCTTCCTTGTTTTTGAGTTTAAACTGGTTGCTGTCTTCAATAATAAAGTCTATAATGAAAGACCTATCGTTTCTATTGACACTTCGTTTATGGTAATTAATTCCAGCATCCAAAAGCATCTGTTCTGCTTTTTTAAAGAATAATTGATTAGGAATATGGCCATAACTGTTTGATACCACATTCACGATTTTACCATTTGAGATAATGGCATTTTCAAGTCCTCTACGAGATTCCATCTGCGTGAGGCTTTTTAAGGATTTCATTTCTGAAGAAACAAAAATCTCATCTTGCTGTAAATTACTTAAATACATAATATTTGATTTTAGATTAAACAATATTTAAGCTAGAACCAAACGGAAGCTGAAATCACAGCTCAAAAGGAAACGGAATAAACAAGCATTGGATGTTGCAATGGCTTTATGCCGTAGTCTTTTGATGGGTGTGTTTTACGAGTTTAACTTGCTTCACATATTGTATGAATAACTCTCTTTTTTTTAAGCGGACGCTATTTCAAAGTTTTATATTGGGAATGTAGCGTTCCTGCTCCCGAAGTTTCGGGATTAGGGAGGATCAAGCGAAGTGGAAATCTAAAACTTTGGAATTGTTTCCAAGACCTATGTTAGTGAAGCTCCTTTCTCGGAATGCAGAGCAACGGAATATAGAGAAATGTGCTGAGTGTGAAGAAATGGCTAATTTTACTATTCCTTACCAACTTCATCATTTAAATAGGGATGTTTAAGACGCTCGTACATTAGTTGTCTGAAAGGTAAAGTTTCTTCGGTTGGATATGTATTGAAATAATTATACATAGCAATAGCCATTTGCCTCATAAATCGATTCCATTTTTTAATTGGGATGAAATAGATACTATTTAAGTTTTCAAACTTATATATAATCCCTTGTACCGATAAATTGTTCTTCTTTAACTTATAAGCGTAATAAAAGCTATTGTTTGATAAATCGGACTCTTCAATATATTTATAATTTTCTAAGATAATATCGATATCAAAACTTTCTCTAAATTTCCAATGTTTACCGTTTTTTCTTTTATGAATGAGTTTTTCTTCAGCTTCATCGGAAGTCATAAACGTATTTATGATTAGCTTATGTTTCTTTAACTTACCAAAATTAATTTTTGAGCTTAATACAAGATTTAGAATGCTTTGATTGTAGAATAACTCAAAACGTTTTAAGAAAAGGAAAAAGCGAAACGCAGAAAGTGTAAAAACGTAATTTCTTCTTTTAGCACCAAGCTCATTAATTGTATCATCTGTAAAATGAACATTGAATTGTCTTTTCTTATTATCAAAGCCAATTGATATATGTTCTCCCTCTTTTAAAGTTGGTGCATTGAAAATGAAACCTTTTTCATCAGTATAATTAAACCGTAGATATAATTTTCTTAATTCATCAATCATAATCTTGCTAACTATTCACTTTCAACAACAGTTTCAAAAAAATCTTCAATTGTAATTCTTTTATTTTCATCTAATAAAAGCGGGGAATTATCATCTACCTTTATTCTTTCAGATTCAATCTTCGGCTCAATATGTAATGTTAAAAAACCTTTTTCTTTAAAGTCTTTAGAAACTAATTTCCAAGGAATCTTTATTGATGATTTTTTTGGATTAGGCTTATAGAATAATGAATCGGATTCAAAACTATCATCTCCAACCAATATTTTTTTTCTAGGCTCAATTGTAATTATATTACTTTCAGAATTTATGAACGTATCAAAATGAACATTTTTTAACCCCGATATTATATAACTTCCTTTCTTTTCACAATTCTTATAAGATATTTCATTTATATCTTCTGGTAGCGATAAAGTTAATTTCCAATGCTCTAATGGATCTGAACCATTATTGGTAACAAGAATAGTACCTTCGAAAAAACTTCTATTAAATTCAGTTTGCTTTGGGCTATTAGAAAAACTAGTACTAAATATCTCAGGTGTAATCCAATGTTTATCAACCATTTTCTCTATCCAATCGGGCATAAGTTCTTTAGCTTGTTGTTCCATTTGTTCATATTTCGTTCTTGCAACACGAATTTTTTGAAGAAATTTTGGATTAACAGTCATCTCTGTTTCTCCATTTTTAAAAGTTACATTTACAGACTGACTCTTTTTAAACGTTTGACTATTTAAATAATAGTCATAAGTAGTTTTGTTCTCGAAAATAAGGTCAACAATATCTTCCCATGAATATAGATGCACTTCAAAGATTCCTTGTTTTAAATGTTCAATATTCTTTTTTCGGATGACAGTTTCAGCAACAACATCCTTAACCGCTGTAGTTGCGAAATACATTTTTTTAAGTGAAGGTTCAAACTTTTTTGCTTTTTCAATTTCTTCATTAATCTCCTTTTCAAGAAGTTGCTTGTTTGTGTACTCATCCTTTCCCTTACACTGAATTCCAAAATATGAAATTTCACCTTTTGGAATTCCATACACATCTATTCCTGCTTGGTTTTGTCCAGAACGACCATTCTTCTTTATTTCAGCACAACTCCAGATTTCTCCCCATAACTTTTTGCAAAGGTTTTCAAAGTCTTGCCAATTTTCCGGTTTTGGTAATGATTGGGATATTTTCATAATAAGATTAATCAATTACGAATATAATAATCTGAATTCTAAAAGCCACTAAATAAAAATGTGAGTTAAGGAAATTTTATTTAATGTGCTAAAATTTAATCACAACACCTACCATATTATAACCTGAATGCGACGAAAACGTGAAATTGGTTTTAAATCTCGGTTCGATAATTTCGCCTGTAATATCGCGTTTTACTTCTTTTTTAATTCTGCGGTTGGCTGCATTCTTACCTATAACATAACCCATTAAAATAGCAAATAGCTAATCTGATGCCCAATGTACCCTGGAACTCATCATTTTAAAAGCCATAACTCCCGCTATCGTATATCCTACTGGTTTAAGCCATTTAACGTCTGGATAGTGAGTTGTGATAACGGTAAGCGTTGCTATGTAAGTGGTCATACGGCCAGATGGCATAGCATCATAATTTGGTGTGTTGGTTTGGTAGGCTTTAAAACTTGGAGAAGGTGTCCAATGACCTCCTGGGTTTCCGCTTTCAATCGCTGCATTTGGGCTTTGTCTTCCTGTTATTCTTTTGATTATTTGGGTGCTTACACCAGAGGAAATTCTTGTTCAAACCCTCGTGACAAGTAATTTGACTTGTACTTACTTCCTACATTTGAGATTTTATCTAAAGTAACAGGATATGCTAAACCAATAATAGCAATATCTATTGCCACACATATTTCAATAAAATAATTAAATTTCATCTTTTAGTGGGTTAGTGCTTTTCTGTTCTTACTAGTAAAAAAACATTATCATCCACACAATTGAAAATCAAAACAAATCTTTTGCAAACCCTTATTTTAAAGAAATAATTACCCGAAAACGGATAGCGTGGCAATGTAACGACAATCTGCTGAGTTAATTATAGGCTTCAACCAAGCTTCTGTTTAAAACAATTCTCCAACATCTCATAAAGCTCAGGATGTTTACTCTTAAGTAAATCGGGTCGCTCAAAAAAATACTCCGCAGCTACCGCAAAAAATTCTACCTGATTTGTACCACCATATTTTCGGATATCAGAATGATTATTATTAATCGCTTCCATTTCCTTATGGATTAAATTCAACCAAGGTATGGCATATTGATGTTCTAATAATCGCTCTGGCACACCATCTGTTCTCTCATCTAATTTATCAATAAGATGCACAAATTCGTGTATGCCAGTATTGCTTTTATCGGTTGTATTTTTAAAACCGTGATATAACGCTTTTTTTGATAAAATCATTTGCTTCTCGAAACGTCCATTCCCAACAATTCCTCCAATATTACGCAAATTATCTTTGCTGCCAAATTGCATATCCTCATTGAAGTTATCCGGATACAGTAGTATTCCACTTAAATTGGTGTAATGCCATTCTTTAAAGCCAAAAACAGGTATTACTGCACTCGCAGCAATTAAAATCTTGTCGAGCTCTTGCAATTCCAATTGTACGCCATCAATATAGACTTCACTTAAAAATTGCATCATTCGCTGCTGAAAAGCTACTTGCCTTTCCTTTGAAAGATTACGATAGTAGAGCACATTATCTAACAACAGACTGTGCCAATGCTTTGGGAAAGGCTGCACCTTTTGTCGCTGTGCTTTTCTATAAAAGTGAACAACCAAAAGAAGAATGACACTTAAGAGAATAACGTAACTCATATTAATTTATTTAAAGGTATTACTCTAAGGACTTTGCCTTAAATCCTACTTTTTGCAAAGTAGCTTTTACATCTTCTTCTGAGGCACCATCACTTTCTACCGTTAGAATTTTATCTGGATTCGCAGTATCAACTTCCCAGCTTTCAACACCATCTTGTTTGTTTAAAAAAGGGGTTACTTTTGATACACAACCACCACAATTGATATTTGTTTTAAATTTTAAAGTTTTCATAGTATTTGAATTTATAATTAATCTTAAAGTTTTACTCGTTTAAGCCTTAAGCTATTTAGAACGACAGATACGCTACTGAATGCCATTGCTGCTCCCGCAATCATTGGATCCAATAAGAACCCATTTATGGGATATAAAACGCCCGCCGCAATCGGTATTCCAATGATATTATATATGAATGCCCAAAATAAGTTCTGACGGATACCCAAAACCGTTTTCTTTGATAGTTCCAAAGCCTTGGGAATCGATTGCAAATCTGACGTTATTAGTGTCATTTTCGCGACGTCCATTGCGATGTCTGAGCCTTTACCCATTGCAATACTTACATTGGCTTGTGCCAAAGCGTGAGAATCGTTTAT
The DNA here is from genome assembly GCF_030344935.1 of Algibacter luteus. NCBI lineage: Bacteria > Pseudomonadati > Bacteroidota > Flavobacteriia > Flavobacteriales > Flavobacteriaceae > Algibacter > Algibacter luteus. The sequence continues at coordinate 3,374,561 of NZ_CP128313.1, forward strand.
ACCGTCGCCTACCATTGCCACTATCTTACCATCAGCTTGCAATTTCTCAACAAAAGCTGCTTTATCCGAAGGCATTACTTCACCTTGGTAATTTGATATTCCTACTTGGTGTGCAACAGCTGATGCGGTTTTATTATTATCTCCCGTGAGCATATAGACCTCGATGCCTCTTTCTTGAAGCGTTGCTATAGCCTTTTTTGAAGTTGCCTTAATCTTGTCTGCAATGGCGAGTATTGCCAGCACTTGTTTTTCATTGCCAAAGAAAATAACTGTTTTTGCTTGCTCTTCGAGACTTTCTGCTGTTTGCATTAAGGAAGCTTCTACTTGAATATTTTTCTCAAGCATTAGTTTATGGTTTCCAACATAGTATTTCGAACCATTTCCTGTTTGAGCTTTTACACCCATTCCTGTAATACTTTCAAAAGAAGCAATTTCAGTTTTTTCAATATTTTCATCTTTTAAGTGGTTGACTACTGCTTCTGCCAAGGGATGTTCTGATTGTGCTTCTATTGCTAAAAGAATTTGCTTGTATTGATTTTGATTTTCAAACTTGTCATTCCAGAGCACATCTGTTACTAATGGTTTTCCTTCCGTAATCGTGCCTGTTTTGTCAAGAATGACAGTATTCACTTTATGTCCTAGTTCTAAACTTTCGGCATCTTTTATTAGGATATTATTCTCGGCTCCTTTTCCAATACCCACCATTATAGCCGTAGGTGTTGCCAATCCCAATGCACATGGACAAGCGATAACCAATACCGCCACAGAAGTTAGTAAGGCCTGCGAAAATGCATTATCGCCTCCAACTGACATCCAAACAATGAATGTAATAATAGATATCCCCAATACGACAGGAACAAATATTCCTGCAATTTTATCGACCAGTTTCTGAACTGGCGCCTTACTTCCTTGAGCTTCCTGAACCATTTTGATGATTTGGGATAGTAGTGTTTCTCCACCTACTTTTTCGGCAGTAAATTGAAAACTACCTTTTTGGTTTACCGTTCCTGCAAAAACTTTTTCATCTTGAGATTTTTCAACTGGAACTGGTTCTCCCGTAATCATACTTTCATCTACATACGAGCTGCCTTTGGAAACTTCCCCATCCACAGGAATCTTTTCTCCAGGACGAACTAAAATAGTTTGACCTACTTGCACCGAGGAAATAGGAATTTCTTTTTCTTCCCCATTCTCAATAGTTTTTAGCGTTTTGGGTTGTAATCCCATAAGCTTTTTAATGGCCGAAGAGGTATTTGACTTTGCCTTTTCCTCCAACAGTTTTCCTAAAGAAATAAATGTGATAATTACTGTCGCAGCTTCATAATAAACATGTGGCTCAATACCACGACTTAACCAGAATTCAGGAAAAAAAGTATTGAATAGACTAAACAAAAATGCAATCCCTGTACTCAAGGCCACCAAGGTATCCATATTCGCTTTACCTTGTTTGGCTTGTTTAAAAGCATTGCTAAAAAAGCTACTACCGAACCAAAAAAGAATAGGGAAAGCCAATACCAAAGAAATCCACTTGCCTGGTTCCCATTGCATATAGAACATTCCCAATACAAAAATAGGAAGAGTAAGAATGGCCGACCAAATAGTACGCTTTTTAATGTCTTGGTAATGCTTCTGCTGAAGTTCTTGTTGTACTTCCGAAGGGTTTTCTGCATCTACGATAATATCATAACCCACTTCACGAAGCACATTTTGAAGTTTATGAGGGCTCAACTCTTTATCATACTCCACAAGAACAGAACTATTGGCAAAGTTGACACTGGCATCAAAAACGCCTTCCGTATGTTTTAATACAGATTCAACACTCGCTGCACAAGACGCACAGGTCATACCTGTAACCGGGAATGATTCTTTTATTCCTAATTTATGGTTCTTTTCTTTGGTTTTAAATATGTTTGTGGTCTCCATAATCCTATGCTTATTTGTAGACTACAAATTTCAGGATTTAAAGTCTTTAATATGTTACGTTATTTGCTGAATGATTTGTAGAATTTGCTCATTCACCTTCTTTTATTCAGAAAAACTCAACGGCAATGATTTTGAATGATTACGTTATTTTTTTAAACCAGCAAAACACGAAATTTTGATTGGTATCAAAGGGCGTTTTATGGTCAATTTTAATGCACCTAATTTTATCAAAGTACATTTTAAATTGATTGGTCATGGTGCTTTCCGAATATTGTTTTATCTCTAAACCACTACACTTTTTGGGACCATTTTCAGAAAAAGTGGCAACAACTAAATTACCGTTCTTATTTAGATACTCTTGAACAGTTTCGATATAACCATTTATATCTTGTAATTCTGTTAAGAAATGAAATGCTGCTCTATCGTGCCAAAAGTCATAGTGTTCTGGTGGTAAAAAATCAGCAACATCGGCTACAATCCATTTTACTTTCTTTGATTGGCCTTTTAAACGTTGTTTAGCTCTATCTAATGCAGCTTCAGAAATGTCTAACACCGTGATATCTTTATAACCTAGCTTTAATAAATTATCTACCAAAAAACTATCTCCACCACCAATATCGATGATTTTTGCGGATTTAGAGATATTAGATTCCTTAAAAAAGGATAAAGATGTTTCTGGCACAACTTCATACCAACTCACTTCATCTAGAGATTTTGTTTTAAAAACGTTTTCCCAATGTTCTTTTCTCTTCATAGTATTATGCTTTAACTCCAAGTCATTCTTTGTAATCTAACAGCATTCAATATTGCTAACAATGCAACACCAACATCTGCAAAAACTGCTTCCCACATTGTTGCTAAACCACCTGCTCCTAAAATTAATACTATAACTTTTACGCCAAAAGCCAATATGATATTCTGCCATACTATCTTTCGGGTAGAACGACTAATTTTAATAGCTCTAACTACTTTTGAAGGTTGGTCGGTTTGAATAATGACATCTGCGGTTTCAATAGCCACATCACTTCCTAAGCCACCCATAGCTATACCCACGTTACTAGCTGCTAAAACAGGTGCATCATTGATGCCATCACCTATAAATGCTACTTTGTTTTCTGGATTCTTCTTTAAAGCTTCAACTTCATTTAACTTATCCTCTGGTAATAATCCTCCTTTAGCTTTTTCAATTCCTAATTCTCTTGCGACTTGTTGGGTAATGGAATGTTTGTCACCAGAGAGCATTATTATATTTTTGACACCTACTTTGTGCAAATTGGTAATTGTTTCTTTGGCATCATCTTTTAATTCATCTGCGATAACAACATAGCCTGCAAATGTATTGTCTATTGATACTAACACTATAGATTCTACAATAGTTTCTGTTTCCTCTAAAGCATTGATTTTATTGGCTGTCATTAGAGTTTTGTTACCAACTAAAACAGTCTTACCATTTACAATACCTTTTAAACCTTTTCCTGCTATTTCAGATACTTCGGAAGCCTTGTAATCTGCACCCTCATCTTTATATTCCAAAATGGCTTTTGCGATTGGATGTGTGGATTGTTCTTCCATAGCCATTAGGTATTTCATAAATTCAGATTCTTCCCAACCTATAGACTTGATTTCCTTGATTTTGAAAACACCTTTGGTAACCGTTCCTGTTTTGTCCATTACCAATGTATTTATTTTGGTCATAGCATCTAAAAAGGAAGCTCCTTTGAACAAAATTCCATTTTTTGAAGCTGCACCCAACCCTCCGAAATAACCCAACGGAATGGATATAACTAAAGCACAAGGACAGGATATAACCAAAAATATTAAGGCACGATATAACCAGTCTCTAAAGACATAATCATCTACGAAAAAGTAAGGAATGAAAGTAACACCAATAGCCAAAAACACAACAATTGGTGTATAAATGCGTGCAAATTGCCTGATGAATAATTCTGTTTTTGATTTTCTTGCTGTTGCATTCTGCACCATATCTAAAATTCTCGCAATGGAACTATCCTTAAACTCTTTGGTAGTTTCAATTTCAATAACACCATCCATATTAATACTGCCTGCAAATACTTTCTCGCCTTTTGCAATTGTATCAGGTTTGCTTTCGCCTGTCAATGCTGCTGTATTAAATGAGCCTTTTTCGGAAAGTAGAATACCGTCTAAAGGCACTTTTTCGCCAACACGGACTTGCACTTTTTCTCCAATTTCAACCGTTTCTGGACTTACAGAAATGTAATCATTATTGCGATATACCAAAGCCTCATTAGGACGTACATCGAGCAAAGCTTTAATATTGCCCTTTGCTTTATTTACTGCTGCACTTTGAAATAACTCACCAACAGCATAGAATAACATTACCGCTACTCCTTCAGGATATTCTCCAATTACGAATGCGCCTATGGTTGCAATAGACATTAAGAAAAATTCGGTAAAAAAATCGCCACTTATAATACTGTTCCACCCTTCCTTTATCACAGGAAAACCTACGGGAATATAGGCTACCACATACCATAGTAAACGAATCCATCCTTTAAAATATGGGAACATATCGAAATAATCGATAGCAACACCTATCATTAACATTACAAAACTGAAAATTGCTGGCAAATAGGTATTAAACTTTCCTACGCTTTCTGAACCACTGTGATTGTGACCATCATTTTGACTATGCTCTTTTTTAGGATTTGGCTTTATATCTCGTAAATTGAGTTTCTTTTTCTTCATTATTAAATTATTAATAATTCAAAGCTATTGTAAAATTGCCTGCAATGGAAGTGCATTATTAACCACTACATTTATCACAAATACCTTTTACTACCAAGTTTACATTTTCTGAAATAAAACCTTCTGGCACTTTAATTTGAGGTATTTTATGTTCTGTTAAGCAAATGGTTTCATTACAGTTATTGCAATGAAAGTGTAAATGCAAATCTGTTTCAATCTCACAATTGCATCCCTTTTCACACAACGCATATTTTGTAATTCCTGTACCATCGTCTATTTGATGTACAATCGCTTTTTCTTCAAAGGTTTTTACTGTTCTATATAATGTAGTTCTATCTGCTTTTTCAAAAGCATTTTCGATATCACTCAAAGTTACTGCTACTTGTTTCTCAGCAAGAAACTTATATATCAGCAAACGCATTGCTGTTATGCGAATATCTTTTGACTCCAATAATTGTTCAATTGTTTTCATAATCTAATCTTCGTGTTCTGCTTCGCCTTTTTTCATTTCTGCAATAAGATAGTAGGCATTATTGTAGGCAAATTTTGCATTTGACTCTATGTCTTCAGAAAATTGAACCGCTATCCAATTGTCGTCTTTTGCACCCAAAATAACTTCTACTGGTTTAAAACTCCAATCGTCATTTTCTTTTTCTACTGAAAAAACATAATACCTATCACCGTCTTTAATAATGGCACTTTCAGGAAGTGCTTTTGTTTTGGTGTTCTCTACTTGAATTTTACCTTGAATATACATCCCAGGGATTAGGTTGCCTTTTTTGTTCTCAATTTCAGCATGAACGTGTACCGCTTTTGGGTTATCTTCAAATGTTTTACTTACAGAATATATTTCTGCTATAAGTTCTGTGTCAGGTATGGACTGTATGGTAAATGTTACTTTCTGCCCTTTCTTTACTTTATATACATCTTTTTCAAAAACCATTAAATCTGCGTGAACGTGATGCGTGTTTACGATTTCGAAAAGTTCGGTTTGTGGTTCTACATATTGCCCTGTTTTAACTTCAACTTTTTGCACGAAACCATCTATTGGACTTCGTAATGATATACTTTGAGCAATTGTTCCATTTCGTACCGATGACGTATTTATGTTTAATAGTCTCAATTGAGCTTCCAATCCATTTACCATAGCTTTAGAGGCATCATATTCTGCTTCGGCTTTTTGAAAATTGGCACCAGAACCTACTCCTGAATCATATAATTTTTGCTGACGTTCATAGTTCTTCTTTAAAAAATTACTGTTGCTAAAAGCATTCAAATAATCGGTCTGCATTTTTATAATATTAGGATGTGATAGATACGCAACGACTTGACCTTTATTAACTTTATCGCCTTCAATAACTTTTATAGATACCACATTTGCACCAACTACAGAAGTTATTGCCGCTTCGTTTTGTGGTGGTACTTCCAATGCGCCATTAGCTTCTACATAACCGCTCATATTGCGTAATACTAAGGTGTCTGTTTTCATTTTTAAAGCGTCAAACTGTTGCTGTGAAAGCATAACTTCTTCTTCACTATGGTCTTCTTTAGTTTCTGATTTTGCATCATCATTTTGTGAATGGCCATCTTCACTATTGTGATTATCCTTATCTCCACAAGCAACAATTAAAAGGGAAACTGTTAGCAATGCTAAGATTATATATTGTATGTTTTTCATTTTCTTATTGATTAAAATATTGTAGTTGAAATGTACTTTCTAAATAATTTATTAATGCTTCTTGAGCTTCTAATTCAGATTGAATAGCTTCTTTTATGAGTTGTGTAAACCCTGTATAATCTATCTCTCCTTCTTTATAGGCAAATAAGGCACCTGCTTTTTGCTCTTTTACAAGTGGTAACACCTTATTTTTATAAAAAACCCAAGACGTTTTCCATTTTTGGTAATTCTCTTTTGATTGTATAAACTTAGATTGTACTTCTTGTTTTTTGAACTGAATGTTCGAGTCGGCTATTTCCTTATCGATTTTTGAAGTTTTAACCTTTGCTTTATTTGTGCCAGACAAAAAAGGAATGGAAACACCTGCTTGATAGGTATAAAACCCTGAATTACCATTTACGTTTTGTAAGCCACCTTGAAGATTTAACTTGGGTAAATTATCAGCTTTGGCAGCTTTATATGTTGCTTCTGCTTCTGTTACCTGTAATTGTGCAATACCATATAAAGGATGTTCCTCCAGATTAAAAGCATCAACATCGATTTCACTAGTAATTTCAAAATCATTAGAAACCGAATAGAATGTATCAGAAACCAACCATAAATTTAACTGTTGTAATGCAATATCATATTCGCTTTTTGATTGCATAAATTTATTCTGAATCTGTAAGGCTTGATTTTTAGCTGCTGAATATTCCAATCTTGAAATGGCTTCTACTTCATAATTTAAGGCAACAGCTTTTTCGAAGTTGATATAAATAGAATCTAACTCTTTGTACAAATTATAATTCCTTTTACTCTGCAAGGCATTTGCCCAAGCTTTTTTCACTTCCAGTTCTAATTCCAATTCTGAAAGTTGAAACGCTTTTTGAGCTAATTGAATGCGTCGTTCTTGCAATCGCTTTTTTGCAGAAATACCAAACACATCAATGTTGCTTTGACTAATTCCTATAGTAGTATAAACACCATTTCCGCTATTAATTTCCTCGCCTCCTGTAAATATTTGAGTTGTACCAAAATCATAGGCAGTAGCTTTTAGTTGTTCCTGTTTTGTGATTTCCAACTGCTTTTGCTTCAACAACGGATAATTGTTTTTTGAGAGTTTTACAGCCTCCTGTATTGTTATTTCAGGAAGTGTATCGCTTATCTGTTGAGCGTTACTTTGTGTCGAAAAACCAAACATTATAAGTAAAACCGCAGTTGCTGTAACTATCTTTTTATTCATTTTGAACTTAAACGATTTGTTTTCTACCCAATGGTACAAAATTGGTAACACGAATAAAGTAAGCAAAGTAGAAGTTAGTAAGCCACCTATAACCACAGTTGCCAATGGACGTTGTACTTCTGCACCAGCTGATGCGGAAATTGCCATAGGTAAAAAGCCCAATACATCTGTAAATGCTGTTAGCATTATAGGTCTAATTCTTCGTTTAGTACCCTCTACAATCATATCTTTTAGATTAGCTACGCCTTCCTCTTTCAATTCGTTGAGTCCGCTAATCATTACCAATCCATTTAAAACCGCAACGCCAAATAGCACAATAAAACCAACGCCTGCCGAAATACTAAATGGCATATCTCTCAACCATAACGCGACAACACCACCAATGGTTGCCATAGGAATGGCTATATAAATCATTAAGGTTTGTGGTAATGATTTTAAAGCAAAATATATGAGTACAAAAATGAGTAATAATGCTATTGGCACTACAGTTTGCAATCTGTTACTTGCACGTTCCAAATTCTCAAAAGCGCCACCATAGCGAATAAAATAACCTGAAGGCAATTCTAATTGTGAATCTAGTTTTTTCTTTATTTCAGTTACCAATGATTTTACATCACGACCTCTCACATTGATACCTACATAGGTTCTTCTATTGGTGTTATCTCTGCTTATTTGCATTGGTCCTGCTTTGTAGCTAACATCTGCAATTTCACGTAATGGAATTTGAGTGCGAGAAGGTAGATTGATGTAGAGGTTTTGAACATCTGAAATATCCTTTCGGTTTTGAGAACTTAAACGCACCACTAAATCGAAGCGTTTTTCACCTTCAAAAATCACGCCTGCCGTACCACCAGCAAATGCAGATTGTACAGTTTGATTTAGCGCATTTATTTGAAGTCCGTATTGCGCTAATTTATCCCTATCGTAATTAATAGTCATCTGTGGTAGTCCGGTTGTTGCCTCCGCTTTCATATCACCAATACCTTCTGTACCTGCAATAATTTTAGATATTTCTTCAGCTTTTTGAGACAACACATCAATATCTTCACCATATAGTTTTATGGCAATATCTTCTCGAACACCTTCAAGCAATTCATTAAAGCGCATTTCAATAGGTTGGGTAAACTCATAATTAACGCCCGGAACGATTTCAACCGCTTCTTTCATTTTCTCAATCAGCTCATCTTTAGTAGTAGCTGTCGTCCATTCGCTTTTTGGTTTTAGAATTACGAAAACATCCGCTAAATCCATTGGCATTGGGTCTGTTGGTATTTCTGCAACACCAATACGACTAACTATTTTTTCGACTTCTGGAAATTTAGCTTTTACAATTTGCTCTATTTTTGTCGTTGTTTCAATGGTTTCTGTTAGAGAACTACCTGGTTTTAATATGGCGTGAAATGCAATGTCACCTTCATCCAGTTGCGGGATGAACTCGCCGCCCATTCGGCTAAACATAAAAACTGCAATTCCGAATAGCACGACTGCAATACCTATAATCCATTTTCCTTTTTGCAATGCCTTTACCAATAATGGTTGATATTTATCCTCAACCCAATGCACAAATCTATCTCCATAAGATTTTTTGTCGTTTTTTGGTGCTCTTAATACCAATGCAGACATCATTGGTACATACGTCAAACAAAGCACCATTGCACCTATCATAGCAAAAATGAAAGTTAATGCCATTGGTTTAAACATTTTCCCTTCTATACCTTGTAAAGCAAGAATTGGAAGAAACACAATAAGAATAATAAGCTGACCGAAAAAGGCAGCATTCATCATTTTTTTTGAAGCATTAGAAGCTACTTTATCGCGCTCTTTAGCTGTAAGGCTTTTCTTTTTTAGGACTTGAGATGTAATGAGAAAAACAGTACTTTCAACAATAATTACTGCACCATCGACAATAATTCCAAAATCTATTGCCCCCAAACTCATTAGATTTGCCCACACGTCGAATACATTCATCAATATAAAGGCAAACAACAGAGACAACGGAATGGTCGAAGCTACTATTAAACCACCTCGCCAGTTTCCTAATAAGAAAATAAGAACGAAAATGACTATTAGTGCGCCTTCAATTAGATTGGTTGCAACTGTAGAGGTTGTTTCGCCAATTAATTTACTTCGGTCTAACAATGATTCAATAATGATTCCTTCAGGTAATGACTTTTCTATTTGTGCCATTCGCTCCTTTACATTAGCGATAACATCATTGGAATTAGCACCTTTAAGCATCATCACCAATCCACCTACAACTTCACCCTCACCATCTTGTGTTAATGCACCATAGCGAATTGCAGAACCAAATTGAACTGTAGCAATATCACCAATAGTTACAGGAATATTATTAACGTTCTTGACCGTTATTTTTTTAATATCCTCTAAACTGCGCACCAACCCTTCCCCACGAATAAAATTAGCTTGATGGTTTTTTTCGATGTATGCGCCACCTGTATTTTGGTTATTAGCTTCAAGTGCATTAAATACATCTGTAATAGTCAAACCAATAGCGTTTAAATCGTTTGGGTCAACAGCGACTTCGTACTGCTTAATTTTGCCGCCTATAGCATTGACTTCAACCACACCTTCAACCATAGCCATTTGACGCTGTACAATCCAATCTTGCATAGAACGCAAGTCTGCAATGGTATATTTGTCTTTAAACTCTGGTGCTACTTTTAGTGTGTATTGGTAAATTTCTCCTAAACCTGTTGAAATGGGACCCATAGTGGGTTCGCCAAAACCCGCTGGAATTTGCTCTTTGACTTCGTTTAGTTTTTCTGCTACTAATTGTCGCGGCAAATATGTTCCCATATCATCGTCGAACACAATGGTAACCACCGATAAGCCAAAACGAGAAATTGACCTAATTTCCTGTACATTGGGAAGGTTGCTCATTGCGACTTCAACAGGACAGGTTACAATTTGCTCAATATCTTCCGTTCCCAAATTTGGTGCTTGTGTAATAACCTGCACTTGGTTGTTGGTAATATCTGGAACAGCATCAATTGGTACTTGGGTCATACTCCAAATACCTGCTCCAATAATGGTGAGCGTTAGCAAACCAATTATGAATTTGTTATTGATTGAAAAATCAATGATTTTATTAATCATAGAAAATGTATTAATTCAGTTGAAAATTTGATGAAAGTTTGGATAAACCCATCGAATAAAAATGACCAATACGGTCAAAAAAGGATATAGTTATCCTATAAAAACTGAATTATACCTGGGGTGGTTGTAAGATGGTGGAATTGAAGTCTTTTTCCAGACCGTTGAAGTGATAAAACACTTCTGTAGAAATATCGTTTGTATCTATTGTAAAGTCTACAATTTTAAAATATGTTGCGTGGATATGGCAACAATGACAATTGCAGAATGGCGAACACAAATCTGAATTTTGATGATCGTCACCGACAGCCTGTGAAATTTCTATTTTAACTTCATTATCAAGCGCAACATTATCTTCACAAGGTGCCAAGTTAAGCGCGAAAATATAAATTGATAATATGAATGCTAAAAATTTCATCGTAACAAAGATATGATAAATTTAATGCAATGGTTGTGCAAAAATCTATTCTGAATTAGCAACAGTTTTTATTCTCTTGAATTGGCGGACAAGGTACAGTTCCATAAGAGCAGTAAACACAACAATCTCCTTCTTTTGGTTTCAGAACCTTTTTACAATTTTCACACTCATAAAAAAACTGACACGCATTTGTTGGCATGTCTTCTGCTTTTTTATGTCCGCAGTTGGGGCATGTAATTTCTGATTTTAATTGGATTTCCATTAGTTTTCTTCCTTGTCGGTTACTTTATAACCTGTTGAGTTAATTGCTTTCTCAATTTCCATTTCATTCGTCTTGGTTTTGTCAAATTCAATAATTGCATTTCCTTTTTCGTAGGACGTCTTTGAATTTACAATTCCATTAAGTTTATTTACTTCGTGGTTGACGTGTTCTTCACAGCTTGCACAAGTCATTCCGCTGATTTTGAATTCAGTTGTTTTTATGTCCGATTTGTCAACTAAGATTATTTGCTTTTCTGTGTTTGGGTAAAAAATTCCTGAATAGTATGGAAAAGCCAACATCACAATTGCAAATGCGGTTACAATTCCTAAAAAGGTTTTTGATTGAATAAGTTTTGTTTTTCCTGTCTTGCCGGCAGGCAGGTCGTCCGTCTCACATTCGCAGTCAATTTCTTTTTGCGATTTTAGTTTTTGATACCAAGCAAAACCAAGAACTAAAATTGTTAGTCCTATTAAATAAGGTCTAAAAGGCTCAATCCAAGAAAATGTTGAAGCAATTCCGCTTGTTCCTGCGATTAAAGCCAAAACTGGTGTCATACAGCATATTGATGCCGCTATTGCTGAAATTATTCCAGTGTAAGCTGCTGTATTTGATGATTTTTCCATATTCATTCTATGCTACTTTTTTGTTTTCTTTAAGCCTGCCGAAAATTCCTTCCAATACTTCGCTTGAATCTTTCACCAAAGAGTAATACAACGTTTGACCATCTCGTCTCGAAGAAATCAATCCGGCATCCTTCATCTTTCGAATGTGTTGTGAAATTGCCGGGACACTCATTTGCAGTATATCTGAAAAATCACAAGGACAAAGCTCACCTTCCTCGTTCAACAGGAATAGAATCTTCAGTCTGGTTTCATTACCTGCCAGGGCCAGTATCTTACCAATACTATTGATTAATTCTGAGCTTGTATTCAAAGTGTTACGACAGCGCATCAACTGCTTCTGGTCTGCCTCTGCACGGGTGCAACTTAATTCAAGAGCCATAATTAAAATTTTAGTAAATTTACAATTATATAATTATTTAAGCAAATACTTAAATAAGCAAAAAAGATTAACATATCATTCAAATTAACTATAACTTAAAATCTCTAATATTATATTCTAAAAGCAAATGTAGTGTTTCGAGAAAAATCACTCTACTATCCTCGTTAAGAATCTTTTGCAGGCTGGCAGTCATTTTTTTAATTCATCAACCTCTAAAAGAAAAAAGATTTTCAACCTCTAAAGCCTTTCCCTAATTGGAAAGATTATTTGAGGCAAATCCTTTTTCTTTTAATCGATGATGTGTCCTTATATTTTTAATCGTTTAGATTCTTTGTTTCTTCTGTAAGTGATCCTTCAAATTTGGGAAGAGGACGTTTTTCTTTTTCTTCTTCTGTTTCCACTATCCCATTTTCTTTGATATCATTGATTAACCACTGCATTTCCATTATTTCCCGACGTTGTGCTTTAATGATTTCATCGGCAATTTTCCTTACTCTAATATCTTTTATTTTAGATCGTTCGCTAGTTAAAATAGCTATAGAGTGATGGGGAATCATACCCTCCATATAGTCGACACCAGTAACTGTTACTTGACTTCGGACTAGCCAAATTCCACCTGCAATCAACAAAACCCCTAGACTCAAAATCATAATATTCTTGTTTTTGTCTTTGTACATATTTAACATATACAGAAGCATAATAATGACCATCGACCCACCCATAATCAAAGTCATAAAGAACCTGGTTTCACTATACCAGAAATGGTCAATAATCTGATATGAGTGTGTGTACATTAAAAAGAACATCGCAACCATTGAGGTACCAATCATTGCGAAAAATTTTAAATAATTATTTGGCTTTTTTTCGTTGTTTTCCATAATTTATATTTTTAGTTAATTTAAGTTATTAAAATTAAGATTTACACAAAACAAGTATTTGCTAGAATAGATAATACTTTAACTCATTTAATATGCTAGTCGATTGTTCGACATAACAGTAGCATTAAATTCTCAATACCCTAAAAATCATCAAGTGATTTTCTGTTTTTATTTATACTATTTTTAAACTGTGTGGGCGTCATCCCAGTAACTTTTTTAAACTGATTGCTTAAATAAGCAACACTACTATAGTTTAGCTTAAAAGCTATTTCACTTAAGGTTAATTCGTCATAAACGATGAGTTCTTTTGTACGTTCTATTTTCTGATTAATGATGTATTGTTCAAACGTTATACTTTCAACCGATGAGAAAAGAGAACTTAAGTATTTGTAATCAAGATGTAATTTTTCACTTATATAGTCTGCCAATTTAATATCTAATTCCTCTGACGAGTGATGGATTTTATCCACCACCAAGGTTTTCATCTGTTCTATAAGTTGACTTTTACGGTCATTGATTAGGCTGAATCCAGAATCTTGAAGTGCTTTAGAAAATAAGTTTTTAGTTTCCACGCTTAAAGGTTTTGTTAGCTCAACTTCTCCTAATTTAATTGCGACATATGGAATATCACGCTCTTGTAAAATGTTAGAAACTGCCAGGATACATCTTGGACAAACCATATTCTTAATATAGATAACCTCGTTCATATTGTATTAGCTTTAAAACAATGTCATGTCTGCTTTTGAAAGAGAATAATAATAGGCCGCAACGGCTGCTAATATGACAATTATTATTATTGCTAGTATACCAATAATTTTATCCTTTCTTGATATATCACTTTTCACTTGACGCTTATTTCTTTTATTCTTTCTTCTATTTCTTCTATTTTCACTCACTTTTTTTCATTTTTATAATTTTCTTAATACTTGGTGAAGAAGTGTACCAAAGCAAAAAGCCACTCAATACTGTGATTAATCCTAATAATGAAAATGCCCTTAAAACAATGGTGTTAAAATTGTCTCTTCCTTCATAATCCATAGTATGTGTCATCCATAAAAAGTCGAACCAGCGCCAACTGCGGTGTCTTACTGTTTGGAATTTTCCATCAAGCACAGAAACATAGGCTTTAAGTACTTCATCATTATCATAAGACATCACATAAGCTGGTAATAATCTCTCACGATATTCATGTTTTTTATCAACTTCACTAATTAATTTAACATCAATGACCTTTAGGGATTTGTCCATGAATTGATTGGCAACATATAATGCTTCACGTTCTGTAATCCCCTTTTTTAATTTTCCGTTTGATGCATTGTAGAGCTGATTTTGATTTATCCAATAATATGGCATATTATCTAAATCTCTTATTTCAATAGTCCTGATTCCTTTTGGTACATCTAATTTAGAGGGACTGATAAGATTGTGGAACCTTTTAGGTTGGTACTGTGAATTTCTAAATTGGTCTCCATGAATGTCATCAATATCCGTCCAACTAAAATACAAGCCACTAATGGTCCACATTAAAAATTGAACACCAATGAAAAGACCTAAATAACGGTGAACCTTCCTGATTTTAAGTGCTGTATGCCTGTTTACCATTTTTAATTATTTTTTAAGACTTTAATAAGTATTGATTTTAAAAACTTTATTTATCAACATGTATTCGATTAATATTTGCAATACCAAAGACCAGAACGAAAAAACTTAAAAAGACTTCCAACATTACCATTATTTTTCCTGAAACAGAGATCGGTACGATATCTCCAAAACCAACTGAAGAAAACGTGATTAAGCTGAAATATAAAAACTCGAAAAATTGTCTAAAAAACGAACTATTTCCTGTGAGGGATGTTTTAAAGTTATCACCATCCGTAATATAAAGAGCGTGATAATCGAATGAGAATGACAGCACGATTAAGAGAATTAAAACTCCAAAGAGCGTTAACACGTGACTAAGTTTATGGCTTTCTCCAATTATTTTACTCAACTGGATAAAGGTAAGTCTTACTATGAAAAATGTTTTTATCGATGCCAATACAACTATGATATAAGATAAGAATGGATGGGCAACAACGAGTAATGCTAATAAGACATAAACAAGCGATATAACAACAACTAAAGTGGTCGTTAATAGAAGCTTTTTAAATAGCTGTTTATAGAAACTATCACATTTTGCTATATCCCTAATTTTTTGCATACCTACTATGATTACTTTTTACCAAATAACTGAAGAAGCAAGGCTCCCAATACTATAAAAGCTATAACTGAGTACAATAAATAGTTGAGCCACTTTCTTACACTAGATTGTTTTGGCTTTTTATTACAACTGCTTTTACAACATTCTTTCATCTATATCCCATATTAAATTTTACTGTTTCACCTTAAACGCTTGAAAACGTTTAAAATAATACCTGAAAATGAGAGTTAGACGGTATTCCATCAATCAAAAAAATAAGTCTTCCTCTCAAATTCAAGTATCTTTTACTAAACTTCTCTTTTTCAAAAGCTTGTATTGTCCTGACACTGGAAGAGAGATAGTATTAAATTACTCTTAAGGATTAATCTCTCTCCCTTGTGCAGGCTGGTTGCTATTAACCAAATCAACTTTTCTTTTCCAAATTTCTTGTGCCTAACAAGGGAAGGGTATATGACTAACCATCAATATCTTTACCCTTCCCAAACTAGGACTTTTCTAATACCATAAAATGGAAGTTTTTAACTAATAACTATTCATCAATGAAAAGGTTCATTTCCTTTTTATGGAATTAGATATTACTTTACACCAAAGGATGCAAACTAATTATTAATCTCCTTTTGCACTTTTCCGCATTTAAGCATTTTACTGCCATAGTATGGATTTTTTACTTCATTACTTTTACTTAACCAAGCACTACCCTTATCGTACATTGGGCAAAACTGCTGATATAACGTGTTTTTTGTTCCTGTAATTGCAACCATATCTGTTATGTCATTACTCAAGGTCTTAAAATGCTCACGCTGATGTTCCAATTCACTTTTTGCGATATGTTCGGCGTGTTCTGTAGCATCTTCTATGATATCAGCCAGTTCTTTTTGTTCCTCTTTGTTATAAACAGTCATATCAAATACTTTAAGGGATGTTACTAATTTAGTTCCAGCTTGGGCTCCTTTATTAGCGTCTTCTCCCACCAAAGCATCTTTCAGCATAAAATAATCAGCAAGAACTGCTTCTGCTTTAGCACCTTGCATTTTGTCCATTTTCATATCTTCATGAGTCATTTTCATCTTACTATGGTCGTGGTTCATTTTTTCCTTTTCCTGTGCGTTGGTAAAAGAAACTACTAACAATAACATTGTTGCTATACTCATTTTTAAATTTTTCATCTTTTTATTTATTTTATTTATTTATTAGTCTCTTTTATGCATCCCTGTGCTTAAATTATAACTCTCATCTAAAAATGGCGTTATTTCAAAATAAAAAGCCGTGGGTGCTTTATAATCTCCATACGTACGAATGCCTTGCATGTCGCACTGCATATTATAGAGTCTTATTTTTCCATCGTGTTCCGCTACAGTATAAAATCCGTTAGAAAACCATTTTAAAGTTGTTGTTAGTTCTGGATTTATGTTTTCTAATAAATAGTCATTTATAGGAAATTCCGAAAAGGTTATTTGGTTTTGCGCTATAGTATTATATTTACCTATAAAGAGACTCTCTTGTGTTTTTGCTACACCATACCAATTAACACTGCCTATACCAACAGGAACCGTTAACAATTCATTATAAACAATACCAGTTTCTTTTAAATTAGCCTCAAAGCTATTATTAGCAGAACCTTTTATTCCTAAAGTGAGTATTAAATAAAACGTACTTATCGCAAGTCCAGTTAACGTTGGTTTTATTCTAGTTTTTTTATTGCGATATATAGTTAAGCTTAAAACCAATCCTATCAATAAAGGGATTGTATAAACTGGGTCGACAATATTTATAGCATTAAAACTTACTCGATAATTAGAAAAAGGCAGGAACAACTGCGTACCATAGGATGTAAAGGCATCTAATAGCATATGTGTAAATAATGCTAGCCATGTAAATAACCACAACCTTGAATAGGCCACTAATTTTGTCCACTTAATTTTTGATAAAATAAATGAAATTATAAATGCACCTACAAAGCTAAACACAATAGAATGGCTAAATCCTCTATGAACACTTATTCTTTCAGCAGCCGAATATAAAGGCAACAAAACTACATCAAGATCAGGAATGCTAGCTATAATTGCGCCAATAACAGCTCCTTTGCTCCCAATCTTACGCCCAAGAGTTGCCTCTCCTATAGCTGCACCTAATAATGCTTGTGTTATACTATCCATTTTATTCTATACTATCCATTAGGCGCTCAAGCCATTGGGTAATTTCTTTTTTATCGTTTTCTGAAAATTTTGCCTCTCCATGTATTAAAGTATATGAAGTTAACGGCATTTCATCATCCCTAATCTGACTAATAATTGATTTTAATTTGCTCTTTTTTCTTCTGTCTGAATAGTCTGCCCATTCATTGAAATTCAATTCAGCTTTACCTTCTTTGATATGGTCTTCCAGAAACCAAGCAACGGGTTGTACTTTATTGTACCAAGGATATTGTGTGTTGTTACTGTGGCAATCATAGCAGGAAACTTGCAACTTGTTTTTGATATCACTTGGGACATCATTTACCAGCATAAAGTCGGTTTTTGGAACACCATCGCTTTGATTGCGTTCTACAGGCATAAACTGTATGCCTACAAAAGCGACCAACAATACTATTGCTATGATTTTTACAGCTTTCATTTAATTGATTTCTTTTTGGACTTTTCCGCAGGTCAACATTTTACTCCCGTAATATGGGTTTTTAACGTCTTTACTCATGCTCAACCAAGCACTACCTTCATCATACATTGGACAAAACTGTTGGTATAAAGTGTTTTCCGTCCCTGTAATGGCAACCATATCGATTACATCCTTGCTCAATATTTTGAAATGCTCACGTTGGTGCGCTATATCACTTTCAGAAATATGTTCTGCGTGCTCAACTGCATCTTCAATAATATCTTTTAAATCGTCCTTTTGACTTTCTGAATAATTTGATGAAATATCTAGGCTACGTAAAGTTTTTACCAGAGTTGCCCCAAGTACTTTAGCCTTTGCGTTATCATCTGATACTAAAGCATCTTTAAGATTGAAGTAATCATTTAATACCGCTTGTGAATTGCCATTTCCACCCATTGCCATTTCCTTTTTATCACCATCGTGATGACCATTGCTATTGTCGTGATTCATTTTTGAATGGTCTTCATCCGCATTCATCTCTGAATGATGGTCTGTTGAATTATTCTTGTCTGTTTTTGCGTCTTTACAAGACACTACCGTTAAGGTTACAAATGCTATTGCAACTATTCCTAACGTAGATTTTAGTTTTCTCATTTTAAATATTTTTATGTTTATTATTGTTTGAAGTTTTAGTTTATTACTTTAACCTAGTTCCAATTCCTAAGAACCCGAACCGAAGTTTTCGGAACCATACCAAAAACTTCAGTTCTTTATAGCTCTATTAGAATCAAAATACTATGAGACATTTACTGCCTCTCGTTTTACAGGAAATCCTAGTTCAATCAACTTAAGCTTAAAGGAATCTAAATTTAAAAGTGTTGGATTAAATTCAATATATAATTCCTTAGCTTCAAGGCAAAGTGCCATTATTCCAGTTTGATTTAATAAAGGCTTAAATTCTTCGCGAAAAGTTTCCTGTTCCTCTGTTGTGAGTTCTTTATTCGTTTTTAAAATCTCAAGTTTAAATGAATCTTTCATGATTATTATTTTTAAAAATTATTATTATATTCTTTCTTATTTTATTGTACTACCGTAAACTTCAATAAGTTTATAGCTTTAATTTATTCTATAGTTTTTTGTCATATTTATGGTTTTTGAGTTTTTTAAATTTTTTCAATTACGTTTTCCAACATTGCCGTTATTTCATTAGCAACATCATTCAATTTTTCATTTTTCACAGCCTGCATTGATGCCATAGGATTTACAGCAGCAACTTCAATAACTCCTATCTCAATTTCTTGTACTATGACATTACATGGCAACATTGTCCCTATCTTATCCTCTACCTGTAAGGCCTTATGAGCATAGGGTGGATTACACGCTCCGAGTATCCTATACTTTTTAAAGTCTACATCCAGTTTTTTCTTTAAGGTTTCTGTTACATCAATCTCTGTTAGTATTCCAAAACCTTCTTCCTTTAATCCTTGTGTTACTTTCTCGATGACCTCTTCAAAAGTTCCATTGATTGTCTTATTAAAATAATAGTTCATCTTTTTATTTTTTAGTTGTTTAAAATCGTGCTAATAAACCACCACCCCAACCATATCGGTTGTTGTAGTTACCCTGTATTGAAAAATTTCTAGAGAGGATGTACGAAAGACCTACCAACCATTGTGTTTCACTTTCATAAGAGCTATCTCCTAAATCATTGACCCATCCAAAGTCTGCTCTATATTCGTATTCGCCCTCCAGAAAAATTCTAGGAAAAATCAATAGCTCCCTGTCCAGACGTATTCTTGGGCGCAGTTGATTATCCATACTCACATCTACGTTAAACCTGTAAGGCGTAAAGTATTTTACCCCAATAAGACCAACAGTATTGAACTCATCGAAGGAATCTGGTATTTCGGTTTCGGTGTTAATACCTACATAGAGGCGCACCCAATCATTGAGATACCTATTGTAATTTACTTCGGCTTCAAGATTTTTGTCATAATCGAATTCTGCTCTCAATCCGAATTCGTTGCGAATATTACTCGACGTTAAAAAGAGTTCATTAAAGTTTGAGCCAGCACGAGCCAATCCCCACGAATAATAATGGTCTGTTTCATCAATTATTTTTTTTGCCGGAAACTCAGCCATACGCTTATCCCGAGGGGTATCGTAACTAAAAACCCTTGCCATACCACCCATCATATGATACAATACGTGGCAGTGAAAGAACCAATCGCCATACTCTTCGTTATAGAATTCTATGACCACTTTTTGCATTGGTGGTACATTTACAGTATGCTTTAATGGTGAACGTTCGCCGTTTTCATTAATGACCCTGAAATAATGCCCGTGCAGGTGCATTGGGTGATGCATCATTGTTAGGTTGTTGAGTGTTATTCGGGTTACTTCCCCGTTTTTAATTTTTATTTTATCGGTTTCCGAAAGTGGAACACCGTTCATACTCCATACATAGCGTTGCATATTTCCGGTCAGGTTCAACAGAATGTCGTTTATGGGTAAATCGGCTTTGTAGGTGGTATTTTCCTTTGCCTTTAAAAAGTCGTAGTTGAAGTAGGTTTTCCGCGTGTTATAATCAAAAGAGGCAGTATCTTTCTGAATCATTTGCATATCGTGCATATGGCCGTCCTTTTTCATTCCCATCGTATCGTCCATCTTCATTTTCATATCCATTTGGTCATTCATCTTACCATCTTTCATTGACATTTTATCGTGCATTTTCATTTGGCCGTCTTTCATATCCATCTTCATCCCATACTTCTGCATTAAAACTTCAGGTGTCTTCTTTTTTTTATTTCCAACCATTGCAGGTGCTCCCATTTTCATATCCATTTTACCCATTTGTTTCATCATCTCTACTTTATCAGGTCTGTCTATTCTTTTGGCTGGATAAAGGGTGCCATTACCTAATTGTATAGAGGTATGACCTGAACCATCTTGAGCTGTTGCGGTAACTTCTAAGGTTCCTTCGGGAATAGTGACAATGACATCATACGTTTCGGCTATGCCAAATAGAAATCGGCTTTTGGATACGGGCTGTACGTCAATACCATCACTAGATACCACCATTGGGTTTCCTCCGCCAAAATCCAGCCAATAATAAGTAGAGGCAGACGCATTGATGAAGCGAAGACGTATTTTTTCGCCTGCCCTGAATTCTGGATACTCCGCCAATTTTTTACCGTTGGACAAAAATGCGGGATAATAAATGTCGGCAATATCAGCGCCTTCCATACGGTCTCTCCAAAATTTAAGTTGGGGGCCAAAAGCACCTTCTGAAATGACCCTACTAAGTGGAACTGCTGTACCTTTTTTAACTTGATACCACTCGTTACCTCTTTTAAGATTTCTCAATACATTCATTGGTTTTTCATTGGTCCAATCTGATAACACCACGACCAAATCTTTATCATATTCCAAGGTTTTTTCTTTTGGATGAATGATAATAGAGCCATAAACACCTTTCTGTTCTTGTAGCATTGTATGGGAATGATACCAATACGTACCCGATTGGTTGATTGGGATTCTGTATTGAAAAGTCTTTCCTGGCTCAATGGGTGGCGTGGTCAAATAGGGTACACCATCGTAAAAATTGGGAAGTATTAAACCGTGCCAATGTACCGAGGTTTCTTCATCCATTTTATTGGTTACGTTGATTATAGCAAGGTCTCCTTCCTCAAATTTCAAAACAGGTCCAGGAATACTACCGTTGATAGTCATTGCATTGGCAGAGACACCACCAAGCGTCATTTTATTTTCTTCAATGGTAAGGTTATACTCCTTAATAGGTCGCCCTTCTTCCTTTCTATCCGCTCCATTTGTGCCTACTTGGGCAATGCCTTCAGATGAAATGAGAAGTACCAATAATACTGCGATTTTTCTTAACATAGTTCTTAGTTTATTTTTCTAGTTCATATTACGTCTTAGTTGCCATATCCATTGGTTTGATTGATTTTAATGTTGTCTCATAAACTATTTCTGTAAGAAATAAAAACATAAAAGGTTGAAGACCACTGTCTTTTCAATCAAACGCTTCCTATCACTCTGGACGGTCCAACCATCCTTTGAACCTGCCCACGACCAATGATATCAGGAACACAAGTATACCAACACCCAAAGCACACCAGTACATTTCCATCATTTCATAGTTTGTGTTCTTTTTCGATCATTTTGAAATTAATTTCGCTATCTTTTTTCTACATGTTTCCGTAAGCTGGTACATCGAAAACAAATCTCAATTTGTTATGGAGACTTGTCTTAATGGTTCATTTGGCTTACTTCTTTAAACTTTAGAAAATTTTCCTTTGATTCAAAGTAAGCCACTTTGCCATCGACTGCCATTAGTACAATGAACGCCTCGGTCTTATCGACCTTTTGTTTACTGTAAGGGTCGATGCTTGTTCGTGCATGTTCATTGTTGTTCAAGGTCTTAACGCACATTTGACAGCAACCATAGTAAGTCTTGCCATTAACTGGAACTGGTATTTGAGGTTTGCTCATATACGCATCGTTTACCATACAGACCAATTCATTTGGCACCTGAGAACCTACTTGGTAATCTTGTTGAGTTTCTGTTTTAACTTCAACCTTTTTTTCAACTTTGACTTCAGCAACTTCTGCTTTCTTGGTTTCGTTTTTACAACCAACCAAAGTAATGATTGAAAGTGCTATAGTAATTACTTGTTTTATCATGATTTTATATTTATTGATTAAGAAGCTGACCTAACAATACTACTATAGCAATTGATAAACCAGCCTCAGCTACTAATCACATTGACTTAAATATTTCTTTTACACTTCCACAACTCGCCATGACTTTATCCATATAAGGATTTACTATTTTGTTGGAATTTGAAAACCAATACGAACCTCCATTGCTTGCCATAGGACAAAAATTCTTGTAAATCTCACCTTCAACTATGTTATCTTTTAATAAAGGCTCAAATACTAGTGTAAGCTTAGAAAAGACAATTCGCTGATCTATAATATTAGACTTAGAGCTCATTTCTTCGGCCACCTTTTTAATATCATTTGCTTTACCATACTTCTTTAAAATTCCAACAAGCATTTTAGACGCTTTTTGTGCCTTTTCAGAATTGGCTTCAACTAAAGCGTTCTTTATCATGGTGTAATGTATGTATGCTTTGGTAAGGTTTTTATCGTTTAACTTTACCATAGATTTATCATGATCCATCATACTATGATCGTTCTGTTTCATGTTCATCTTACTATGATCGTGTTGCGCATAAATTATACTTGACATACCCATTATTAAGGCTATCATTACTACTGATTTTAATTTTAAATTTTTCATCTATTTTATTTTTAAAGTTTTTTATTATTTTACAATTACTGTTTTCGTGTCTCCACAAGTCAACATTTTACTCCCGTAATAAGGGTTCTTTATTTGCTCATTAAGACTTAGCCAATATGCTCCTTTATTGCTGTCTGCCATTGGGCAAAATTGCTCGTAAACTTTTTGGTTGACGCCAAAGAGTTTTACACCTTTAGATAAATGTGCCGATAAGTGTTTAAAATGACTGCGCTGTTTTTTTATATCCGAAATTTTTGAGATAGAGGTGGCAGACTCTGTAATTTCTTTGGATATCGTCATCCAATGGTTATGTGCGTTATGGTCGGACAGTTGTTTCATATCCACTTTATTCATGGCGTTCAATAGCGTTTTGGCCGAAGCGTTAGCGGTACTGCCATCGTCTCCTACAAATGCATCCTTTAATTTAATATAGGCTTTAAACACTTGCTCTAATTGACTTTTAAAAGCATCGGTTGTGGTAATGCGCTGGTCCATATCTGTATGATCGGTCTCCATTTCCATATTACTATGGTCTGTTTCACCTTCCATTTTTGAATCACCCATGTCCATTTTAGAATGATCAACGCCATCGTCTTTCGCGTCGCCGTCCATACCCATTCCTCCGTGATTATGACCAACATTAACCTTTCCGCCATCTGGGTTCATCATACTTTTTTGCCCCAATAATTGTGCAGAAGCATCAATTCTGAATACGCCATTTGTGGCAACAATCTCACCTTCTTCCAAGCCTTCCTTAACACTATAAAACTGACCCATATCTGGACCCAAGGTTATTTCCCTATATACAAAAGAAATAGTTTTCTCATGTGGAACCTTTACATAAACAACTGCTCGCTTTCCTGTCCATAGCACCGCCGATTTTGGAATGACAATAGTATTTTCCATCCCTTTCATTTTCGCCCTGATAATACCACTGGCATACATTTCTGGTAAAAGTTTGTTTGATGGGTTATTTACCTCTACACGTACTTTAGCAACTCTAGTTTTAGAAGACACAAAAGGATCGACATAGGTGATTTTACCTTCAAAGTTTTTTCCAGGAATAGCCTGTATGGTAAAGTTTACCTTGTCGCCAACATGTATCCAGGGTATATCTGCTTCATATGCTTCAAACATAACCCAAACCGTACTTAAATTAGCAATATCAAACAAGTTACCACCAGCCTTAATATAGTCTCCAAGCTCTACATTTCTACTCATTACGTAACCTGAATGATCGGATAAAATATCAATCTGTTCTTGAACATTTCCAGAAGACTCTATAGCCTCAATTTGTTTGTCCGACAGTTTCCAAAGCTTTAATTTATTACGCGATGCTGTATATAACTGTGGATAAACATCTTTGGACTTGATAGCTTCAAACAATTCTTTTTGGGCAGAGATTAATTCTGGCGAATAAATACGCACTATTTTTTGACCAGCATATACTTTTTCACCTGTAAAATTAACGTACAGCCGTTCTATTCGACCCGGAATATGAGATACTTGAGAATACAACCTACGTTCGTCAGGTTTTACACGACCCAACAGCCGTATCTCTTTTTCGGCACTTGCCTTTTCAACTACAGTAGTCTGAATGTTTGCCAATTGATAGGCTTCTTCATTCATTACGATTTCATTGGCTGCAATGTTTTCTGAAGAATCATCAGATGATTCCATTGGAATAAGTTCCATCCCACAAATTGGGCAATTCCCAGGTTTTTCCATCTTTATTTGTGGATGCATAGAGCAGGTCCATAATTGTGTTACAGGGTCTTGAACATAATCGTGTTCCCCCTCCGCATGTGTAGTTTCTGAGTCTCCACCAGAAAACACATTTCCTAAAATAATTCCGAGTATTAAAATACCGGCTGCTATGATATATTTTTTATATTTTTCCATGATATTCATTTTATTGTCCTATTAAATAATCCATAAATGCGGCTGCGGCATTTTTATCGGTTAATGCTTTTTGATGTTCTAATTTGTATTTAAGTAATTGGCGTTCTATCCGCAATACTTCTTCAAAGTCTTTAGAGTTTGTAGAGTAGGAAACAATTAATATGTCCAAAACTTTTTTTGCAATTTCAGATTGCCTTAGATTTAAAGCAATACGTCTGTTACCATCACTGAAGTCTTTATACGTATTTTCATAAACCGAACTTAAAGTATTCTTTTTATCCTCTTTTCTGGATATTTCAGCTTCCTGTCTGTATTGTGCTTCTTTTATTAAAGCTTTATATTTTTTACGATATAAAGGAATTTTAACACCTACCGATGGAAACAAAAACACGTCTTTACCATTATCTGATGCGGTTGACATAGGATTGTCACCAACTATGGTATAATTTACACCAACAGTAAACTTTGGCAATCCTTCTTTTTTAGCTACAATTTCCTGATTTAAAAAGGCGTTCAACTTATGTTCTATGCTTTTAATTTGATGGTTTGAGGCATAGATTTCATCAAGCATATTTAACTGCTCTAAGGGAATTTCCTCTTGCCACAATTCTTCTGGAACTAGTATTTCAGAAACAGCTTCCCCGTTTAATAAGTTGTTGAACTTTATTAGCAAAACATCTTTTGTATCCAAAAACAGTTCTAATTGATTTTCCAAATCGTTTAGTTCTAATTCAACACGCAATTCATCTACAATAGAGGCATTGCCTGCTTCAATCTTCACTAAAGACAGGCGTTTAAAAACTTCAAGAATTTCAATATTCTCTCTAGTTATCTCTATAGCCTTTTCAATAAAATAATAGTTGTAATAGGCTGTTTTTACTTCAAAGAAGATATTGGATTTTGTATTTTCAAAGTCCTCGTACATGGCTTTTGCCATTTCAGTGGCCACATCCTCTTTAGCACTTAATAGACCGAACCACGGAAAACTTTGCATTAAATTAAAGTTTGCCCTTTGTGGTCCAACCCTTGTCTCTACAGGTTGGATAAAATACCCAAAAGCAAAAGTAGGATCTGGCAAAGTACCTACCTGAGGTACTTTTTCCATCGCAGCCATATAATCGTTAAATTTTGCTTTTAAAGCAGGGTTATTATTGGCTGCTATTTCCAAATAGTTATTCAAATTTTCTTGACTGAAAATACTTGTTGTAAACAGTACAACTAGACTCAAGAAAAGATATTTTTTAGTATTCGCTGTCATCTTTATAAATTTAAGCATTACTTGATTTTAATTGTTTTCTTAATCCTTTCTCCTTCCACATACTGTAAAGTACAGGTACTACAAACATGGTCATGACCTGTAACAGCATGCCTCCAAATGAAGGGATTGCCATGGGGATAACCACATCGGAACCTTTACCACTAGATGTAAGTACAGGGATTAAAGCAATGATAGCAGTCGCTGCGGTCATCATTGCGGGACGAACCCTTTTTGAACCTGCTTCAATTACCGAAGCCCGAATTTCTTTAACGGTTTCTGGATGTCTCTTATCAAATACTTGGGTTAAATAAGTTCCCATAATTACCCCATCATCGGTTGCAATCCCGAACAAGGCAATAAAACCTACCCAAACGGCGACGCTCAGGTTTATGGTGTGCATCTGAAACAAATCACGCATATATACCCCAAATACATCAAAATTCAAGAACCATTCCTGCCCATATAACCAAATCATGATAAAACCACCGGCGAAAGCTACAAAGATGCCAGAGAAAACCATCAGTGAAGGAATCATTGATTTAAACTGAAAATATAGAATTAACAGAATTACAATTAATGAAATAGGCACCACAATCATTAAACGTTTTGATGCTCTTATCTGGTTTTCGTAATTTCCCGTAAAACGATAGGTTACACCTGCTGGTAATACAAATTCGCCACTATCCATTTTCTGTTTGATAAGGGCTTGTGCATCTTCAACCACATTGGTTTCCGCATAGCCTTCTTTCATATCAAATATAACATAGCCTGTTAAAAATGTATCTTCACTTTTTATGACTTGAGGCCCTCTAACATAAGTAACATCAGCTAATTCACCCAATTCTACTTGAACTCCTGCGGGTGTAGGGATCAATATCTTTTTAATATCATCTGGATTGTCCCTAAACTCCCTGGCATAACGTACACGTACTGGAAAGCGCTCTCTACCTTCTACTGTTGTAGTTAGTTGTTTTCCACCTATGGCTACCGAGAGTTGCATTTGCATATCTTTTACGGATAGTCCATATCTAGACATGGCCTGACGGTTTAATTTCATTTCTAAATAAGGCTTACCAACAACTCTATCTGCAAACACGGTTGGTGGATTGACACTTGGTACTTCCTTTAGAATGTTTTCTAATTCAAATCCAACTTTTTCAATCGACTCCAACGTGGGTCCAAATACTTTAATCCCCATGGGTGCTCGCATACCTGTTGCCAACATAATCAATCGTGTTTGGATAGGTTGCAGTTTTGGAGCTGATGTTAATCCTGGAAATTTGGCGTGCTTAACAATTTCATTCCATATATCATCCGGTTTCTTGATATGCTCGCGCCATTGCCTGAAGTTTTCACCGTCATCATCTGGAATAAGTTCCTCTTCCGTTATTTTACGAAATTCGTCTGTGCCATATTTATAAGTTGTGCCATCTTTTAAAACAAAAGCGTCGTGTTCATTGACTTTAAAACGCTCTCTGTGCCCATCTTCATCCAGAATATATTCTGGAATATAATTTATAGTATTTTCATACATGGATGTTGGCGCAGGGTCTAAGGCAGAGTTAACACGCCCCCATTTCCCTACTGCAGACCCGATTTCAGGGATGGTCATGACGTGTTTATCAATACTTGCAATAACTTCCATGTTTTCAGAAATACTAGAGTGTGGCATGGTGGTGGGCATCAACAAAAATGATCCTTCATTCAAGGCTGGCATAAACTCCTTGCCCAACCCAGGGAGGGCTTTGTCCAGTTTTTCCCAAACCACATTATTTTTAGTGAATTCTGGCATAAAACCAAGGACTTTACCAAACCCTAACCAAATGGTCATTCCGAAGAAAACCACGAGAATGGGAATCAATAAAAATTTCCATTTATTATCCAAACACCAGGTTAAAATGCTTTTGTAAAAATATACTACAGCCATTAATGCCCCCAAAACAACACCTATTACTATTATCACAAAAATAAAATTGACAAATGTGGAGTTAGCTACCCCTAAAGGCATCCATTCTATAGTCAGGAAATAGACTAAAATTATAATGGTGATGATTATGTTGACATAATTGGCTGTTTTTTCGGAATAAGGAAGTTTTAATTTTCCTTTTAAAAAGATTTTTTCTGGTACTTGTGTCAATAGATTATTTATACCAATGGCAATTAGGGCTATTGCAATAATGCTTCCATAAGCGATTAGGAAAACAAATCCAAAACTTATTAAGACCCCATTAAATATTCGGCTCGTTCGCTTTGAATCAATTCTAATTGAAAACAGAACCTTTGCCAAGGCTGGAATAAACATAATACCAATGAACAGTGCTGAAATCAACGCAAATGTTTTGGTCCACGCCAAAGGACTAAACAACTTCCCTTCTGCGGCTTGCATGGCAAATACTGGTAAGAAACTCACAACTGTGGTAGCAAGAGCCGTAATTACAGCTGATGCCACTTCTACGGTTGCTATATATATAACCTGCACTAATTTTTTGCCTCTTACACCTTCATTTTCAGGCATTTCCAAATGCCTAACTATATTTTCGGTAAAAACAATACCTACATCGATCATGACGCCAATAGCAATGGCAATACCAGAAAGGGCTACAATATTGGCATCTACACCAAAATATTTCATTAATATAAAAGTCATCAATACGCCAACGGGCAATATACTCGAAATTAATATGGAAGCCCTAAGATTAAGAACCAATACGATTACCACTAAAATACTAATCAGTATTTCGTGAGAAAGTGCTAGTTCTAGAGTCCCTATGGTTTCCTGAATTAGACCTGAACGATCATAAAAAGGTACTATGGTCACCTTAGAAACGGTGCCGTCGGCCAGGGTCTTAGAGGGCAGGCCTGGAGCGACTTCTTCTATTTTAGCTTTTAGGTTTTTAATTACTGCTTGTGGGTTGGCACCATAACGTGCTACAACCACCCCGCCTACAGCTTCCACTCCACTTTTGTCAAGACCTCCTCTACGGCCTGCTGGCCCAAACTGTATTTTGGCAACATCCTTTAAACGAATAGGAACATTGTCTCGAACCGTAACAACACTTTCTTCAAGATCTTCTAGATTTTTAATATATCCCAAGCCTCTTACCAAATATTCGACTTTATTAAACTCTAAAGTTCTGGCACCAATATCTAGGTTACTGTTTTTAACAGCGTTCATTATCATTTTAACGTCCACGTTGTTGGCCTTCATAGCATCAGGATCTATTTCGATCTGGTACTCTTTTAAGAAGCCTCCAATTGAAGCTACTTCGGCAACACCACTAGCAGCAGTTAAATAATAACGCACATAAAAATCTTGAATGGTTCGCAATTCTTGAGGGTCCCAACCACCAGTTGGTTTGCCCGTTTTAACATCTCTACCTTCAAGGGTATACCAATATACTTGCCCTAATGCTGTGGCGTCAGGTCCAAGTGCTGGTGTTACCTCATTAGGTACTGTACCAGGTGGTAAAGAATTTAGTTTTTCTAGAATTCTAGTTCTACTCCAGTAAAAATCAACGTCATCTTCAAATATGATGTAAATACTGGAAAGTCCAAATATTGAATTACTACGTATGGTTTTCACGTTTGGAATACCAAGTAATGCTGTTGTTAATGGATAGGTTATTTGATCCTCTATATCCTGAGGAGATTGACCCATCCACTCGGTAAATACAATTTGTTGATTTTCGCCAATATCAGGTATGGCATCAACAGGTACTGGGTTTCTCTCTATTAAAGAGCTTTCCCAATTAAACGGAGCGGTTACATAACCTCCAACTATAAATGCGGCGAGTAATATAAATGTTATTAGCTTATTTTCAAGAAAATAACGGATAGTTTTATTTAACATAAATTTTGATAATTAAACAATTAAACTTTGGTATAAAGAAAATACCGAATACATAAAGCTACCCTAATGGAAAAGTACCCATAGGATAATAAAGTCTATTGTTTAAAAATCAAATTAAATAAGTCTCATCAAGTTTGTAGATATTCTTGACGATAAATGGTGGTGGGTATTGTGAAAATGAGGATACTTCGTTTTCTAAACCTTCAAAAAGGTTGATATAGGCATATACAAATGTAGCAACAAAAATTTGCTGATCATTTGTGAGATTATCAATCGAAACGTTTAACTCATTTTGCCCATTTACGGTAATTTGTTCATTATTACAGCAATTCGTTCCTTCAAGGGTATCTTCTTTTGAACATTTATTTTGTGCTAAATCCATACCACAACTTTCGGCAGAACCAAACAAAGATGTATCCACTAAAAAATCACCACAATAATGACTTTCAATAGTGAAAGACACCGTTGAAAGCATGACTAATAATGCCATTAAAAAGGATGATATTTTATAGAAACTTTTTTTCATTAATACTGCAAAGTTATAAAAAAATAAATAGAGTTGATTTATTTAACAAATAATTTAGACTACAATGGTGGTCTAATTTAAGGTTTATTTATAACTATTTTCTTTGTGTTAGTATAAAACATTGAGAATAATCAAGTTAAAAAATATTATTAAGAATTATTCTAAACAACTTGGAAGATACAAGAGAGGATATTACATTTGCACTCTATTTATAATCATTCTAAATAAAATTTCAAATGAAAATTCTATCCTTAACAGCAATTGCCTTACTATTTTACATCACGGGATTGGCACAGACCAACCAACAATATAAAGATTCAACTAATCAACAAACCGAGCGACTTAAGGAAGTCGTCGTTACGGGAAATGCATTATTGGGAAGTAAATTTGAGGCACGGAATAAAACGGGCTCTGCAACTTATATTTCTAAAAAGGATTTAAAAAAATTCTCTTATACCAACATCAATAGAATTTTACAGACCGTTCCAGGCATCAACATCTACGAAGAGGATGGATTTGGATTACGTCCCAATATTAGTTTACGTGGTACTTCGCCCGAGCGTAGCGCTAAAATTAATTTAATGGAAGATGGTGTCTTGATTGCACCTGCTCCTTACAGTGCACCAGCTGCCTATTATTTTCCTACTATTGGCAGAATGGAAGCCATAGAGGTGTTAAAAGGAAGCAGCCAAATACAATACGGTCCCAACACCACGGGTGGTGCCATAAATATGATATCCTCTCGTATACCGGAAAAATTTTCTGGAAAAGCGTCGATTGCTGCAGGAAACTATGATTCAAGAAACACCCAATTGGTATTAGGCAATAGTTTTAAGAATTTTGGGTTTGTGACGGATTATTTCAGCTACAGTTCTGATGGTTTTAAGGATTTAGACGGTGGTGGTAACACAGGTTTCGACAAGACAGATTATTTGGCCAAATTCAGAATAAATACAAATTTAGATGCCAAAATCTATCAGTCACTTTTGTTTAAAATCCAATATTCAGAAGAAGAAGCGAACGAAACCTATTTGGGCCTGACAGATGCAGATTTTGAAGAAAATCCTTTTAGAAGGTACAGGGCTTCTTCAGAAGATGTCATGACCGCCGAACACCAACAGTACCAGCTCACCCATTTTATCCGTTTGTCACCATCCATTGACATAAGGACAACAGGCTATCTCAATAAATTTAAACGAAATTGGTATAAATTAGATGATGTAAATTTGGGCGAACGCGTAGGTATCAACAATATCTTGTCTTCACCAGAAAATTTTCCTTCTGAATATCAAACCCTCTTGGGTAACGAAGACACCCAAATGGATGCATTAGGTATAAAGGCTAACAATAGGGTTTATACTTCAAATGGAATTCAATCTGTTGCCACGCTAAAATGGGGTAACCAATGGGTACAGCGCTTAGAAGCGGGAATACGATATCACGAAGATGACGAAGATAGGTTTCAATGGGTGGATAGATATGCGTTTCAAAACCAAGAATTAATACGGACTACAGTTGGCGAAAAAGGAACAGATGCCAACCGTATAGGCAGTGCCAAAGCATTGGCAGCACATTTACTGTACACGGTAAAAATTGAAAATTTGACCTTGACCCCAGGGTTGCGCTATGAAAACATCTCTTTGACCCGGACAGATTATGGGACTGACGACCCTTCACGAACTGGTCAAGACCTATCGATTAGAGAAAACAAAGTAGATGTCTGGATTCCTGGAATTGGGGCTAATTATAGGCTTAGTAATGCCCTCTCAATATTTGGTGGTGTTCATAAAGGCTTTTCACCGCCAAGCAATACCCCAGGGCAAAATCCTGAAGAAAGTATTAATTATGAATTGGGTTCCCGATTTAGCTTTAAAGGTTTCAATGGCGAAGTTGCAGGCTTTTACAATGACTACCAAAACCTACTTGGAAGTGATTTGGCCGCTACTGGTGGTACAGGAAGCCTTGACCAATTTAATGCAGGTGAAGTTCGTGTGAGCGGGATAGAGTTCTTACTTAATTACAACCTGCTATACAAACAGACCAGTAGATTTAAACTTCCCTTATCCGTCTCTTACACCCTTACAGATACTAAATTTTCAACAAGTTTTGACAGTAATGAGGATATTTATGGGGTAGTTACCAAAGGGGACGAGATACCCTACATTGCAAAAAATCAATTAAACGCATCTATTGGATTACAGCATACAAAATTTGAGGTAAACGTAAACTCAAGATACACAAGTGCTTTTAGAACTAGGGCAGGTTCTGGCTCAATCCCAGAGAATTTTAAAGTAGGTTCAAATTTTATAGTGGACTTGTCTGCCCGTTATTTTATTGATAACAACTTTACCCTGTCTTCTAATATTATAAATCTTTTTAATACAACATATGCGGTATCGAGGGTTCCGGCAGGGTTACGTCCAGGGCATCCATTTGGTCTAAATTTTTCAGTAGCATATGCATTTTAGAAAATCTAAATATATGACGAATATCATATTTCTGTTTAATCATTAAATTTATATTTGTACGAATGAAAATTTGTATAGCATCATAAATACCTGATATTAAACGCATTAAAAAACGATGTCGTAATCACATTATATTCTAAATGTTAAACAAAATTTCTTAACTTTACATTGTGAAAATTATTTTTACTAAAATATTGTCTTTCTTTTTGGCAGCATTTATATTGTTGTCAACCTCTTCTTTTACGGTGAATATGCATTTTTGCTGTGACAAATTAGTGGATATGGCTTTTTTTAGTGAAGCACAAGCTTGTAAAGATAAAGTTCAAAAGAAAAATAACCCCACTAAGAAATGTACTACTTTACAAGAAAAGGATTGTTGCGACAATCAGACTATTTTAAAAGAAGCTAGTGATACCTTTAAAAAATCGAATACGGTTTTAGAAATTGACACTTTAGTCTTCTTAAATACATTTATTTATTCTTACATCAATCTTTTTGAAGGACTAGACAAAAATATAGTTCCTTTTGAAGCGTATAGGCCGCCCTTGCTATACAAGGATATACATATTCTATACGAGACATACTTAATTTGATTTTCTACATCGCAGTAAAAGCCCTTTTACTGCACAATTAGTTATAGCCAGCACATAGCTATTGGCTATATACTATTGTACCCAATTCCCAACAGTATCATTTACACATTAAACTGTAAAACATACAATTACAGGATTAACTATTGAGCAAAAGCCCAATAACAATACCCTATAAATATGACACAACCAAAAGAATTTTGGGTTAAAAATATGGTGTGTAGTCGTTGCTTAAAAGTAATAAAGCAAGAACTACGAGAACTAGGAATAATTGTCCTTTCGCTAGAGCTAGGAAAGCTTTTAGTGGAAGCACCAGAATTAAGCGATGCACAAATTAAGCAAGACGTTACCAAAGTGCTACACGCAAATGACTTTGAGATTGTAAAAAGTGAAGAAGATATGCTCGTTGAAAGAATAAAAATTATTCTGATTGAACAACTTGTTGAACTGCCATTAACTTTAAAGGTTAAGACTTCGGAACATTTATCATCATCCCTTCACCGAGATTACAAGGCATTGAGTAAGCTGTTCTCATCTAAGGAAAAGACCACCATTGAAAAGTACTTTATAAGATTAAAAATTGAAAAAGTAAAAGAACTCATTCAACTCAATCAGCTTTCTTTTTCTGACATAGGTTATGTTCTCGATTACAGCAGTGTTAACCATCTATCAAGACAATTTAAAGAAGTTATGGGTATGAGTATGACAGATTATAAAAACACAGAAAACTGGAAACGTAATTTCTATGATGAAATAATATAAATAAGAACGAAAGTTATGCAGATACAACATCTGATTAACGATTAAATTTAATAATTCTAAAAACCAATTAATTAAAATGAAAACAAAAAAAATCTTAATCGGCATTACATGTACAGGTTTATTGTTTGCCCTGTTTGTAAGCTTTACTAATCCGCCCAAAAACAATTACGTAACGGTACAACAAAAAAAATGGGTAGCCCCAGCCAATGCCGACAAAATAGTCAATCCTTTAATAGGGGATGCTAATGCAGCAGCTAATGGAAAAAAACTTTACAAGGTAATGTGCCTTGTGTGTCATGGTCCAAAAGGTAAAGGAGATGGTATGGCCGGTGCAGGATTAACTCCAAAACCATCAAATTTGACTAGTGAAGCAGTTCAATCACAATCAGATGGTGCTATTTTTTGGAAAATTGCTGAAGGAAGAGCTCCTATGGCTAGCTACAAATCATCAATTCCAGAAAAAAAACGCTGGGAAATTATTAACTACATAAGAACACTTAAAAAATGAAAAAGCTAATTATATTATTAATGATTGTTGGATTTGGCCATATCACTTATGGGCAAACGTACAACAACTTTGAAACTGACAGTGTAACTGATTATCAAGTATTTAAGCCAAGTAAAACCCAGTTTATGATTAGAGGTTATGGCCATACAGGACTAAACACTTTAAGTAGTGATGAAGAAACAGAATCATCCTATGTTGGTTCTGCGTTTGCGCCTATTTTCTTATTTAAACATTCTGACAGACTTATGTTTGAAGCAGAGCTTGAATTTGTACTAGAAGGCAACGAACTTGAAGTTGGACTAGAATATGCCGATGTTATGTATGTTTTAAATAAGAACATGACGGTTCGTGCCGGAAAGTTCCTTCTTCCTTTTGGAACATTTATGGAACGGTTACATCCTGCTTGGATTAACAGACTTCCGACGAGACCTCTTGGTTTTGGTCATGATGGTATTGCACCATCATCAGGCATTGGTGTCGAACTTCGAGGTGCTTTTGAGCTTGGAGGGCCTAAACTGAATTATTCGGTGTATTCCACCAATGGCCCTAGGCTAAAGGATGGTAGCGAAGAACCAGAAGAAGCAGGTATGCTTATGTTTCAAAATTTTGAAGACAACAATAATAGTAAGGCTTTTGGAGGACGAATTGGGTTATTGCCTTTCGCAGATTCTTCAACTGAAATAGGTTTTTCTACATATTCAACAAGTAAAGTTGGTGCTAGTGATTCCCAATACGAAAATGTTGGAGCATTCTTATATGCCGTCGATTTTGCCTTTATAAAACAGATTCCTGCCCTTAAAGGTTTTATTGATATTAAAGCACAATACAATAATTCTGATATAGATGATGCCACTTATACCGAAGTTCATGAAGATGGAGATGAAGAGGAATACACCTTCGATAATAAAAGCAACTCGTTCTACGCTCAATTAAGCTATCGCCCAACAATGGCTAGTAGTGATTTTCTAAAAAAATTAGAACTAGTAGGGAGGTATTCAAATCTCAATACACCAGAAGGTGCAGAATGGGAAGAAGAGTCTGACCAATATGCCTTTGGACTAAACTATTGGCTAACCTGGAGGTCTGTGATAAAAGTTGCATACCAGACAACAGATAGCGTTGGTGGTCATGACGGAGGTGGAACTACCAATGGCTTCTTTGTACACTGGGCCATTGGATTCTAATAAACATAAAAAATAGAAATAATGAAAACAATACATAAAATAGTTTTAATCGGCTCAATGCTACTTCTAACAGTAGGAACAATAGTAAGCTGTTCTTCCACAAAGGATAAATATTCAGCTGTTACAGATGTAGAAGAGGAATTCAAAATTGAAAAATCTGGTGCACAATTGTGGGGAGAGGCATGTAACAGGTGTCATTTAGCACCTTCACCTGCCGATTATAATGATACCGATTGGGAGACCATAAGTTTACACATGCGAATTCGGGCAAATTTAACAGAAAAGGAAATCACAAAGATTGAGGCCTTTTTAAAATCTGCCAATTAATAGCGGATGCACATTCTCTTTAATCCTAAACACTTAATAGTCTTATTGAGAATGTGCTATTTAAAATGAAAATTAATAAAATCAATATTATGAAAACACTAGTAATTATTTTATCTGCAATAGGGCTTTTAAGCTTAAACAGTTGCAACCAGAAAACAGATCCTAACGCAATGCTCGAAAATTCGGAAACTAGAACAGAGCTTTTTGATGCCATTGCCAGCAACCATGATTACATGACTGAATTTATGGGCAACATGCAAGGGAATAATCACGCCATGCAAATGATGCAGGGCAATAAAAAAATGATGGGGAATATGATGCAAGGCGATGGCATGAAAATGATGATGAAGGACAGTATGATGATGAAGAATATGATGCAAGGAATGATGAAGGACGGTAAAATGATGGGCAATATGATGAAGATGATGCACGAAAAAGGAATGATGAGCGAGGATTGTATGCAGTCCTGTATGAAGATGATGGGAGAAAAAGGAATGGATATGAAGGGAATGATGAATAAAATGGACAATATGGATACACCGACCAAAGATGATCATTCCAAGCATCACTAATTTTTAACAATGAAAAAATAAAAAACAATGAAAAACAGTCACTGGATATGGATGATTATTGGTTGTGCACTGCCACTACTGTTCATCTTTTTAGCACCCTCGTTTGGGATAGGAGGCGGTTCATCGCTATTTATTTTCATCCTTTTTATGTTTGGCATTCACCTATTTATGCCACACGGGTCACACAGACACGGTGGGCATAATCATGATAGCCAAAATAATCAGGGTCATGATCATAATCAAAACGATCAAACTGAAAAGCCCATAGAAAAGCACAAAGGGCATAAACATCACTAAAAGCTAAACACAATGAAACAGAAATTTCAAATAGACGGAATTAGTTGTGGTGGATGTGTTTCAAGGGTCAAGAAGACTCTGGAAGAACATCCCAATATTGAAAAAGCAGAGATTTTTTTAGCACCAAAAGGCGCTACACTCATCACAATGAAAGAAAACCTAACGGTTGATGACTTGCAAAAACAACTCAACACACTAGGAAGCTATACAATATCAGAATTAAATTAATAACAACTCAAAAATTAAACATTATGCATTTTTACGACGGACATTTTGGAGGTATGCACCTTATATGGTGGATTATATGGGTCATCTTACTAGCTTGGATATTTTTTATCCCAGCAGATATACCATATCAAAAAACAAAAAAAGAGAGCCCATTGGATATATTGAAAAATCGCTTTGCAAAAGGTGAAATATCCAAAGAAGAATATGAAGAATCAATAAAGATTTTAAACTCTAACAATCAATTAAAAAAATAAAATTATGTATCGATTAAATATAAAAAAACTCGGTTTTGCCTTTGGATTTACAGGTGCACTGATTTATTTGGGCTGTATGATCGTAATGGCTACAGCAGGACAAGAAGGAACAATTACCTTTTTTAATAGTCTGTTACACGGTTTAGATACTACCGATATTATAAGAATGGATGTTCCCTTATTGGAAGCTTTATTTGGTATAATTCAGACGTTCATTTTAGGATGGTTAATTGGTGCTTGTATTGGCGCTTTTTATAATGCTCAAATTAGAACAAAAAAGGTTTAACCTATAAAAGCGACGATAAAAATTTCTGGAGATTTAAAAATGACTAAGATAAAAATTAAGAAAATGAAAAAAATTAAATTATTAACCATTTCAACTAGTTTACTATTAGTTGTCTTGGCGGCATGTGAAAAATCAGAATTAATTTCTGATATAGATATAGAAGGTAACTATGTAGGTACAATTTCTATAATTGATGACATGGATAGAATAATTATAGATACCGAAGAAGATGCTACGGCCAATATAAGTAAAATTGGGAATAAAACAATTCGAATCCATTTCAATAGTGCAGTTACTGATTCCACGTTCATACTTAATTACTATGAAGATATTGATGGTGCAATGGTATGTTCCACAGGTGAAGATTTTGAAAACATGTATGGTCATATGCTTGGACAAGGTCACACCAATGGGGGCATGATGGGACATATGCAAAATGATGAAACCGAATGGACCCATCATTTAAATGATGAGCACCAAGAAGGCGATGAACATTTTGGAGGCTTTGATATGCTCAACCATACTTTTGAGTATAGCTTCAAAAGAACAGTAGAGGATATAACATACAATATGATATTTCAAGGGGAGAAATTATAAGCTTATTTGAATGAAGACTAGTACCAACATAAAAAAAATCAAATTAATTTTAATTCATATACTTATAGGTACAGGGATATTCTATTTCTTAATTCACCCTTTTACAATGGTTGTCTATTGGTTTGAGTTTAGTAAAAATTCTTTTTCAGTAGAGCTATTTAGAGAAATTTTACAAAAACGTCTCTTGGAGTCCTTTACATTTAACATGGCAGGAATGGGTGGACTTTTTTCAATACTTGGAGCCAGTTTGGGATTACTGTCTGGCATATTTTGGATAAGCTTCATTAAGAAAAAAAACTTGGTAAAAAAACAAGAACACCTTATGAAACGAGATGTTTTAAAACTTATAGAATTAGGAGAGCATAATTGGGTAGAATTTAAATCGTCAATAAAATATGACTATTTTAAAAAAGGAGCCAATAAAGACTTAGAAGCTGTAATTGCAAAAACAATAGTTGGATTCATGAATGTTGATGGAGGGAAATTAATTATTGGTGTAGATGATGATGGAGTCATTTTAGGACTCGAAAAAGATTACAACACCCTTAAACATAAGAATAGAGATGGGTATGAAAGAGAAATCTTTCGTATTGTCTCCACCTATATAGACCACGAAGCTTGTTTTAGTAACCATGTTTCTTTTTATCAGATAAACGGGAAAGATATATGTTTAGTAGATGTTGAATCCTCACCTAATCCAGTCTATGTTAATGATGGAATAAAAACAACCTTTTATGTTAGAACAGGTAATGCCACCTATCCCTTATCCGTAAAGGAAACGGTTAATTATTTGAAAATCCAAAAAATATAAAACTATGCAATACGTATGGTTCATATGGTCACTTATCATTCTTACCCTTTGGGCAATAATCTATGTTTCAAAGAGAGGGTATAGAAAAGAAATGCTCAAAATGAGTCTTATTACTATGCCCTTTGGTTTAACAGAACCGTTATTTGTACCAGAATATTGGTTTCCACCCTCGCTGTTTGATTTGGCTCAAAAAACAGGCTTCGATATCGAAAGCCTTATTTTTTCTTTTGCCATCGGTGGTATTGGCGTGGTACTTTATAATCTAATTTTTAAACAAAACCTTATTGAAGTAGACCATACAGAGCGAAATCACAGAAGACATCTTTTGCATAAATATATCTTATTTATACCTGCTTTAGTTTTCCTTATTCTAGCAGTTTTTACAACACTAAATCATATTTATTGTGGCACTTTAGCAATGTTCATCGGTGGTCTATCCACGCTATACTGTCGCCCAGATTTAAAAAGAAAGATATGGGTTGGGGGCATCTTGTTTACCATACTGTATTTCATATACTTTGGAAGTATTCTTCCATTTTACCCCCAGTATGTGGAACTATATTGGAATCTCGACAATCTCACCCATATTCTAGTCTTAGGAATCCCAATTGAAGAATTACTTTTTGCCTTCACCTTTGGAATGTATTGGTCTGGCTTATATGAACACTTGTATTGGCATAAACTAATTAGCCTAAATAAAACTCATAATCAATAATAATTTAAAAAATGAAACGAAGATATTTTAAACAACCGAACAACGAACCCATAGTAGTAACAGTAGAAAATCCAAGCGGAAGAATCTACAAGCTATTAATCAGTATTCTATTTTTGATTTTAGCCTCAATAATATTGCTTTCGTGTTCCAACCAGAAAAAAGATAAGCCTGAAACAGCTACGCTTGCAGTCACTAAAACAAAACCCATTCAAATGAATTCAGCTGTTGCTTCTCAAACAACTTATGAAATCGTACCGAATGAAAAAGTCTGTATGGTAAACGACAGGTTTATGGGTGTAAAACAAATACCGATAGATGTAGATGGTACAATCTACTTTGGTTGTTGTCAAGGCTGTGTTGAGAAACTTCAGAAAAACATTGACAATGTCCGCTTTGGAAGTAATCCGATTGATGATACAAAAGTAGACAAGGCCAATGCTGTAATCGTTCAGGATAAAAGTAAAGGGAGCGTCTTTTATTTCGCTTCAAAACAAGACGCCCAAAGCTTTATAAGTAAAAATAAAGCCTAAAATATTTCTATTAATAAACTAAAAATTATGAAAATAGTATTGGCTCTAGACGGTTCAGATTTCAGTAAAGCAGCTGTTGAGCAGCTTAACAGAATAACCTTGCCACTAAGTACGGAGATTTGTATTATAAACGTTTACGAATTTCCTACAGCAATAGGCCCTGAACTGATGGCTACAGGTGGTAGCTTAAACAATTATTATGAAGAATTCATAAGCGGTGCTCAAAAATTGGGTGAAAAAATTGTTTCTGAAGCCAGTGACAACCTTAAGAATTTAAATAAAACACTTACCATAACCACTAGTGTTGTTAGCGGGCTACCCAAAAATGTAATTCTAGAAAAGGCTGAAGATTGGGATGCTGATTTAATTGTAGTTGGCTCTCAAGGTCAGGGTGCGCTCTCACGTCTATTATTGGGTTCTGTTTCACAATATTTAGCCACCCACGCTAAATGTTCGGTAATGATAGCAAGGGACAAAAACAACAGTTAGAGAATCTAAAATAATTATGGAAGATAATCACATACATAGTATATCATCAAAATCTACTTGTAAAGTAACAGATGATATATGCCTACCAGACACCAATTGGCCGCGTTTGGTTATTGTAGGCGGTGGTTTTGCAGGTTTGGCTTTGGTAGAAAAACTAAAGAACAAAAAGGTACAAG
Organism: Algibacter luteus; assembly: GCF_030344935.1. Classification (NCBI taxonomy): domain Bacteria; kingdom Pseudomonadati; phylum Bacteroidota; class Flavobacteriia; order Flavobacteriales; family Flavobacteriaceae; genus Algibacter; species Algibacter luteus. The sequence goes on from NZ_CP128313.1 coordinate 3,416,233, forward strand.
TGGTTTTGTTTGACAAAAACAACTTTCATCAGTTTCAGCCATTACTTTACCAAGTGGCAACTAGTGCCCTAGAGCCCGATAGCATCGTGTTTCCCTTCAGAAAGCAGTTTAACGGTTATAAAAACGTGGTTTTTCGATTGGCAGAAGTAGAAGAAATTCAACCTACTTCAAATATTGTAAGAACCAATAAAGGAGATGTTCATTACGATTATTTGGTGTTAGCTACAGGAACAACTACCAATTTCTTCGGTATGGATAACGTAGCTGATAACAGCTTGGGGATGAAAGATATTCGCGATTCTCTCAATATCCGACACATGATGTTGCAAAATTTAGAGCAGGCTGCTATTACCTGTGATGATGAAGAACGTGATACACTAACCAATTTTGTGATTGTTGGAGGCGGTCCTGCAGGAGTAGAAATGGCTGGAGCTTTAGCGGAATTCTGTAAATACATCCTTCCTAAAGATTACCCAGAATACCCTTCAACTATAATGAACATTTATTTGATAGAAGCTAGGGGTGAGTTGTTAAGCTCGATGTCAGACAAGGCATCATCAAAAACCCTAAAATACCTAGAAGATTTGAATGTAAATGTATTACTCAATGAATCAGTAAGTAATTATGATGGCTCAAAGGTTATCACAAATCGTGATAACATCATTATGGCAAAAAATCTAATCTGGACAGCAGGTGTAAAAGGCCAGTTTCCAAAAGGTATTGACAAAAAATATGTTGTCAGAGGTAACCGTATTAAAACCAACCCCTTTTTGATGGTAGAAGATTATAAAAACATATTCGCCATTGGTGATATAGCGGCTGTAATTACCGAAAAAACACCAAAAGGGCATCCACAGGTTGCGCAAACAGCTATTCAACAAGGAAAGTACTTAGGTACATCAATCCTAAATATCATAAAAAACAAGCCTATTAAACCTTTTGAATATCACGATAAAGGTTCATTGGCGACAGTAGGTAAACGTAAAGCAGTAGCCGATTTAGGCAAATTCAGATTTGGTGGTTATTTCGCTTGGCTACTCTGGTCTATTGTTCACCTTATGTCCATTAGCGGCTTTAGAAATAGATTGATGGTTGGTTTTAATTGGGCGGTAAGCTATTTCACTTACGAAAAGAGCAACCGCCTGATTATTAGAAATTTCAACAAACCATCAGAATCAAAATCCACAATCAATTCGCAACCCGCAGTAAAAAAAATAACAATCAATGATTAAAAGTACTGCACATAATAGCGTCTGGAACATTACGAATAAAGTATTTAGCAACACAGGAATTGTGCTTTTAATAGCAGTAACAATAGCTATGCTTTGGGCAAATTCACCTTGGCAAAGCACTTACCAAAATATTCTAAATACTACTATTTCATTTAGCATCGGTAATTTTCAATTGACCGAACCATTACTACTCTGGGTTAATGATGGATTAATGGCTCTGTTCTTTCTTCAGGTTGGTTTAGAATTAAAAAGAGAAATATTAGGTGGAAAACTATCAACACCTCAAAATGCAGTATTGCCTATTGGTGCCGCTATTGGGGGAATGGTTCTTCCTGCCCTCATATATTTTATCCTCAACACTACCGGTGAAGCTTCACAAGGTTGGGGAATACCTATGGCTACCGATATTGCTTTTTCTTTAGGTGTACTAGCTCTTTTCGGAAAACGCTTACCCATTGCATTACGTGTCTTCCTAGTAACACTTGCTGTCGTTGACGATTTAGGCGGTGTATTGGTAATTGCACTTTTTTATACTTCTGGTATATCCACTATGGATTTATTTCACGCCTTTCTTTTCTTTGGATTACTAGTTATTGGCAATTATGCTGGAGTACGAAAAACTTGGTTCTATGCCATTATAGGAATAGGTGGTGTTTGGCTAGCTTTCTTCTTCTCAGGAGTACACCCTACTATTGCTGGCATACTAACAGCCCTAGCTATACCAGGTCGTGTAAAAATAAACGAGGCTACATTTTTACAACGCCTTGCGACATTACACAACAAGTTCAATAAAGAAAAACCTGTAAGAGGTTCGCTAATTTCTCATTCCCAATTAGAAATACTAGAAGAAATCAAAACTACAAGTTCAGAAGCTGAAACACCATTCCAAAAGCTTGAAAATGCTTTAAATCCATTTGTGAATTTTATCGTACTACCACTATTCGCTTTTGCTAATGCTGGTATTCACCTACACGGCAAAGTGTTGGAAGTACTTACCCATCCGATAAGTCTAGGAATAGGTTTTGGTCTCATATTCGGAAAGTTTATTGGTGTCGTCTTATTTTCAAAAATTTTGGTCTTTCTAAAATTAGCAAAACTTCCTAAAAATATTACTTGGTATCACATCTACGGAATTGCCTTTGTAGCTGGTATCGGGTTTACAATGTCCCTTTTTATAAACGAATTGGCATTTGCCGATGAAGAATTTATCTATACAGCAAAAGTAAGCATCCTGTTTGCTTCCTTAATTGCAGGCATTATCGGTTCCATCATTTTAATAAAAAATCAAACACTTAAAACAATATAATATGAAAAAAATAGCAGTAATAGGATACGGAGTAATAGGAAAAAGAGTGGCCGATGCAATCAACCTACAGGATGATATGAAGCTTTCTGGAGTATGTGATATCATAAGCGATTGGCGCATTCAAAATGCGGTAAGAAAAGAGTATGATATCTATTCAGCAACTGATGAAGCTGAAGACAAAATGAAGTCTGAAGGCATTACAATAAAAGGAAATATGCAAGAACTTTTAAATAAGTCAGACCTTGTTGTGGATTGCACCCCTAAAAAGATTGCAGCTCAAAACGTGGCAATCTATAAGGAACAGAACATCAAATTCATATTGCACGGTGGCGAAAAACACGAAACCACGGGGCATTCCTTTAGTGCCGAAAATAATTATGAATCGGCGTTAAATAGAGACGCGACCAGAGTAGTCTCTTGCAATACAACCTCTATATTAAGAACGTTAACCGCGTTAAAAAGAGCTGATTTATTGGATTATGCCAGAGGGACGCTTTTAAGAAGAGCTACAGACCCTTGGGAAAGTCATTTGGGTGGTATAATGAACACCATGGTGCCCGAAAGAGATATCCCGAGCCATCAAGGTCCGGATGCTAAAAGCGTTGACCCAGAATTAGATGTGATTACTTCTGCGGTAAAAGTTCCAGAAACTTTAAGCCATATGCACTACTGGAACGTGAAGTTAAAAAAGCAAGCCTCGAAAGAAGAAGTTTTAAATGCTTTTAAAACGTCTAGTCGTATAAAGTTTATTCAATATGACCAAGGCCTAGTCTCAAACAATACCATTAAAGAAATGTTTTTGGATATGGGAAGACCTTGGGGCGATATGTATGAAGTGGCCCTTTGGGAAGATATGTTGAAAGTACAGGGAGATGAACTCTTTTATGCCTATATCGTGGATAACCAAGCTATAGTAATACCAGAAACTATAGATGCTATAAGGGCACTTACTGGAATAGAGGCAAATGGGACTAAATCTATATCTAAAACCAATGAAAGCTTAGGTATACACTAATTCTTATCAAAAATGAAAACAAGCAACAACATTATAGAAATATTAGGCGAAAAAGCACCCTATTATTTAAATCACATCTGTGAAAAAATAACAAAAGATGAATTACTAACACCAAGTGATAATAGCCTTGACAAGGTTTTTATTAATAGCAATAGAAATCCACAGGTACTACGCAGTCTTTCACAGTTATACGGTCACGGAAATCTGTCAGGAACTGGGTATTTAAGCATCCTGCCTGTTGACCAAGGTATTGAGCATAGTGCTGCTTTCTCATTTTATAAAAACCCAGATTATTTTGACCCAGAAAACATTATTAAGCTCGCTATAGAAGCTGGTTGTAATGGAGTAGCATCAACCTTTGGCGTTTTGGGACTAAATGCCAGAAAATATGCCCATAAAATACCTTTTATTGTGAAGATTAATCACAATGAACTACTTACCTATCCTAATAAATATGACCAAACACTATTTGGTAAGGTAAAAGCGGCTTGGGATATGGGAGCGGTTGCCGTGGGTGCTACCATCTATTTTGGTTCAGCGGAAAGCAATAGACAGCTCAAAGAAATTTCAGAAGCTTTTGAAGAGGCTCATAATCTGGGTATGGCAACCATCTTATGGTGCTACACCCGAAACGAAGCATTCAAAACAGAAAAAGAAGATTATCACGCAGCTGCCGATGTAACTGGTCAGGCAAATCATTTAGGTGTAACCATACAGGCAGATATTATTAAGCAAAAACTTCCAACCAACAATTTTGGTTTTAAGAATATCGATTTCGGTAAATATGATGATGAAATGTATGAAACGCTCACTACAGAACACCCTATTGATTTATGCAGATTACAAGTAGCAAATTGCTATATGGGAAAAATAGGATTGATTAATTCAGGTGGTGGCTCTAAAGGGGAAACTGATTTAACTGAAGCTATTACAACAGCAGTAGTTAATAAGCGTGCTGGAGGCTCAGGGCTAATATTAGGAAGAAAGGCTTTTCAAAAGCCTTTCGGTGAAGGCGTTGAATTATTGAAGTTGGTTCAAAGTGTTTACTTGGATTCAAAAATCAGTATAGCATAACAAAATAGGAAATGTTTGACACGGAGATAAAATCACTTAAATCACTAAACGACTATCTGGTAAAACTGGTAGAGAATCGCCTATGGCTCAAAGTAATCATCGCTTTGTTTCTAGGTGTTGGGTTTGGTTTGCTCTTGAGTCCTCAAAATGGTTGGATATCTAAAGAAACAGCTGACGTGGCAGGTAATTGGCTAGCACTTCCTGGTGTACTTTTTCTAAAGTTGGTTCAAATGATTATGATTCCTTTGATTGTTGCATCTATCATCACTGGTATTGCAAGTAATGATAAGGGCAGCCTAAAAAAATTAGGTGGTGGTGTGTTACTCTATTTTCTAGGCACTACTATAGTTTCGGTAAGTCTTGGTACCATTATCTCTCAGCTCTTCAAACCAGGACGCTTCTTGCACCAACAGGCACTATCAGAACATAATGATGTATCATCCGTAAATTCAGAAGGCACCGAGCTGTCATTCGGACTTGAAAACATCCCTGACGCTATATCAAATTTGCTTCCAGAAAATCCTTTGGCCTCAATGGTAAGTGGTGAAATGTTAAGTATTGTGATTTTCACAATCATTATTGGTGTAGCTGTGCTATCACTTGAGGATTCTTTACTGCGCCCAGTAAAGCTTCTTTTAAGTGCCATACAGGAAGTCTGTATGACGGTAGTAAAATGGTCAATGCTTCTAGTACCTATTGCCGTTTTTGGTCTTATGGCGCAGCTTACCTCTAGTGTTGGATTAAGTTCCTTATCTGGTCTAACATACTATGTAGGAGTAGTACTTCTTGGCCTTCTATTATTGGTGATTTTCTATTTAGGACTTGTTGCACTATTGGGAAAAACAAACCCATTTCAATTCCTAAAAAAAATAAGGGATGTACAACTATTGGCTTTTTCAACGACAAGTTCTGCGGCTGTGATGCCCTTATCACTAAAAACCGCTGAAGAAGAACTACAAGTAGACAAGACCATCAGCAATTTTATAATTCCCATTGGTGCTACAGTTAATATGGATGGAACTGCACTCTATCAAACCATAACTACGCTGTTTATCGCTCAAGCCTATGGCTTGGAAATGAGTTTACTAAACATCATAGTGGTCATCGTTACCATTGTAGCTGCATCCATTGGCACACCTGCTATACCAGGTGGTGGTGTAGTTATTTTGGCTTCAGTACTCAGTAGCGTTGGCATACCCTCAGAAGGCATAATCATTATTATTGGAGTAGAAAGGCTGTTAGGAATGTTCAGGACTGCTGTTAACGTAACTGGTGATTTAACTGCTTGTGTAGTCTTCAATAAGTTTTATGGTAAAACGCCAATTTTAGTAAATAGAAATATAGTAAATGAAAGTTCAAAACAATGACATTACTACTCATATCCATAGTGTTTATTTTTCCTGTTATTGCTATAGCAGGTTATCAACATTACAAGATTGGTAAGCAACCAGCTTATGATGCCAACAAAACTTCATTGAACTATGAAATAATAGGTTCTGGAGAGAACAAACTTGTTTTGTTGCACGGATTGACAGGCTCTATAAAATATTGGAAACGTGAATTAGATGGGATTACCAAAACACATACATTACTTCTTATTGACCTTCTCGGTTTTGGTGATTCGCCAAAACCAAAAAGTGATTATTCTCTATTAAGTCAGCAACAAGCTTTAGAATTAGTTCTAAACAAGGAAGGGTTCAACGATGGAAATATACTTATTGCTGGACATTCAATGGGAGCTATAATTTCGTTGGCACTATTGGAAAAGCAACCAACTTGGTTCAAAGCAGGAATACTTATAGGCATACCTGTTTATAAAGATGTTTATGAATTTAAGAAAGTTATGTCCACACATTCCTTTGTAGATAGGATTTCAACAAGCAAATTCTCGAAATACATCTGTATGATTCATCCCATATTTATGTCAAGTGCATTCAAGCCTGATAACCTAACGGATGAAGTTTATGAAGATGCAAAAAAGCATCATTGGATGAGTTATTATTATTCGCTCACAGAAGTCATCTTGAAAACAGATTTATTTGCGATAGCAAGGAAAATTAAGGATAAAGGTATCCTTTTTATTCACGGGGAAAAAGACACTACGGCACCTTTAGAAAATGCCTTAAAATTATCAAGGGAATTTAAAAACGTACACTTTATTACTTCATCGGAAGGAGACCATCAATTCTTTCTGAAAGAGGCAGAATTTGTTTGGAAGGTAATTCAAGATTTTACTATTTCAGAAATAAGATTACAAAAAAAAATATCAAATGAACACGAATAAAATTAAACATATAGGCGTATTTACATCCGGAGGCGACAGTCCTGGGATGAATGCTGCATTGTATGCAATCACAAAATGTGCTGAAGTTAATGAGATTAAAGTAAGCGGTTTTAGAAAAGGATATGAGGGATTAATAGATGGTGATTTAATTCCATTAAAATCACACGATTTACAAAAGTTAGTACATCAAGGTGGCACAATTCTAAAAACGGCAAGAAGTGAGCGCTTTATGACCCTGCAAGGCCGTGAAAAAGCGCTACAAACTCTACGGAAAGCCCATGTAGATGCCCTAATTGCTATTGGCGGCGATGGCACTTTTAAAGGTCTATTGGCCTTTTCAGAAATATGTGACATCCCTTTTATTGGTATTCCTGGAACTATTGATAATGACCTTGCTGGAACGGATTATACCCTAGGCTTTGATTCTGCTGTAAATACTGCTATTGAAAATATTGATAAAATACGAGATACCGCTGAATCCCATAACCGTGTGTTCATTGTAGAAGTAATGGGAAGAGATTCTGGATATATTGGTATCCATTCAGGATTAGTGGTTGGTGCCAATGGCATCCTAATTCCTGAAAGTACGCAGGACTTACACCTCTTACTAGAAAAAGTTAAAAATTACCATAGCGAGGATGCATTCCTAATTGTAGTATCCGAAGGTGATGAAACAGGTACAGATTTAGTCGCATCCAAAATTAAGGAAGTCAACCCAGATATAGATTTACGAATAACAAGACTAGGACACGTTCAACGTGGCGGCCATCCATCAGCTTTTGACAGAATGCTGGGGATAAGACTTGGTGCTGCTTCTATAGACGTGCTTTTGCGAGGTTCTGAAAATGTTATGGTAGGGTTATATAATAATATGATTTGCACCACCCCATTTCAAAATGTCGTAAAACAGCATCATATAGATGAAGAATTGCAAGACCTTTTAAAAGTTTTTGGTTCATAAATTATTAAGATATGAAAACAACAATATTCAGTACACATAAATTTGATAAACCTTCCCTTGTTAAAGCTAATGATGGAAAGCACGAGTTGAATTTTCTGGAATACAGGCTTACTAAAGAAACAGCTAGATTAGCAAGAGGCTCAAAAGCTGTCGCACTATTCTCAAACGACAATGCCTCTGCTGAAGTTTTAGATATATTGTACCAACAAGGGATTGAATATATCGTATTGCGCTCAGCGGGTTTTAATCACGTTGATTTAAAAAAAGCTGACAAACTAGGACTAAAAGTAGCTCGTGTACCAGCCTACTCACCATATGCTATAGCAGAACATACTCTTGCACTCATCTTAACACTTAACCGAAAGATTGTTAGAGCGCACAATAGAGTTCGAGAACAAAATTTCTCGCTGAACGGGCTTACAGGATTTGACCTAAACGGCAAAACAGTAGGTGTTATTGGTACAGGAAAAATAGGAGCAGTACTCGTAAAAATACTGCACGGTTTGGGATGTAAGATACTAGCCCACGATGTTTCTGAAGATAAGAACCTGATAGATTTATATGATGTCATATACACCAACTGTACCACCATTTGCAAACAGGCAGATATAATTAGTCTGCACGTTCCATTGACACCATCAACCAGGCACTTAATAGACACAGAACACATAACACTAATGAAAGAAGGTGTTATGCTCATTAACACAAGTCGCGGAGGTCTAGTTGACACCAAAGCCGTTATTGAAGGATTAAAATCTGGCAAGATTGGGTATTTCGGAATAGATGTATACGAAGAGGAAGAAGGTCTGTTTTTTGAAGACCACTCTGATACCATTTTGCAAGACGATGTCATTGCCAGATTAATGACTTTTAATAATGTTCTCATTACTAGTCATCAAGCTTTTTTAACCGAAACCGCATTAAAAAACATCGCAGATACCACAATATACAATTTAGACTGTTTTGAAGAGAAAGTACCTTCTGGAAATGAAGTTACCCTAGACTAAAAAATATACGAACCTATAAACCATCAAAAAATGAGAAACATATTAGTACCAACCGATTTTTCAAAGAATTGCAATAAAGCAGCACAACTAGGTATAGAAATGGCAAAGTTATACAGTTCTGAAATTCACTTTTTACATCTTATGAAAACCCCTGTGGATTGGGTAAAACTGGATAAAGAAAAGGAAAAACGATATCCTGAAACATTAAAGCAAATAGGTAAAGCAAAATCAGCTTTAAGAGAATTGGAGAAAACAGCCGAACGTGAAGGATTAAAGTGTCGCAGGTTCTTACAATTTGACGCTGGTCAAGGCGATATTTTAGACCATTCAGGTCATTACCACCATGACTTCATTATTACAGGAAGTAGTGGCACTAAAGGTGTCATAAGAGAAATTACCGGTAGCAATGTCGAGGAAATTGTACGAAAAGCCAATGCACCCGTAATTGTTGTAAAAGATGAAGAGGTCAACTTTCCGTTTAAGAATATTGTATTTGTTTCAAATTTCGAAGAGAATATAACCGATGCTTTTAAGCAGGTAATATCCATTGCTAATAAATGTGGTGCCCGCATCCACTTATTGCGTATTAATACCGAGACCGATTTCAATAATATTAAACTTGGCCTAGACCCTATTGAAAAAATGTTACAAAACTTTCCGGAGTTGAAAAACTATTCAATGGCTGTGTATAATGAACCCTCAGTTGAAACAGGCATCAATACATTTCTAAAACAACATCCTTCAGATTTAATAGCAATGGTCACACACGGTAAAACAGGATTTTTAAGTCTGTTTTCAAAAAGTATTGCCGAAGGTGTTACCAACCATTCCACTTTACCTGTAATGACAATACATATTTAAGCAATGGACAGCTCAATAAACATAATAAAACACTCGGGAGATATTGTTCCTTTTAATGTTGACAAACTCAAAGATTCATTGCGACGTGCTCAAGCAAGTGAGGAGATAATTCAGCAAATAGTAGCACAAATTGAATCTGCAATTTACAATGGGATTACTACAAAAAAAATCTACCAAATGGCATTTAAAATGCTTAAAGGTAAATCACGTGTAAGTGCTTCAAAATACAAACTCAAAAAAGCATTGATGGAATTGGGCCCTTCTGGCTTTCCGTTTGAAAAGTTAGTGGGAAAACTATTGGCACACGAAGGATTTGAAACGAAGGTTGGTGTGATTGTACAAGGCAATTGCGTACAGCACGAAGTAGATGTTATTGCACAGAAAGATAACAAACATTATATGATTGAATGCAAATACCATAGTGACCAAGGTAGGTTTTGTAATGTCAAGATTCCCTTGTACATCCATTCACGATTTTTGGATGTTGAAAAACAATGGGAACATCAAAAAGGTCACGAAGCTAAACTACATAAAGGAGGTGTATATACCAATACACGATTTACTACGGATGCAATACAGTACGGCAAATGTGTTGGATTGTTATTGACAAGCTGGGATTATCCAATGGGAAACGGTTTAAAAGACAGAATAGACAAGTCCGGATTTCATCCCTTAACAGCATTAACAACAATGACCAAATCTGAAAAGACAAAATTATTGGATAAAGGTATTGTACTATGCAAAGAGCTTCACGAAAAACCTACTTTATTAAATCAAATCGGAATTGATAAAACAAGACATAGAAAGATTTTGGAAGATTCTGAAGCGTTGTGTAAAAACAATTAAAAAATAATTATATGAAAACTGAAGAATTAAAAAAACAGAACAACATAGATTTTGAGCCTTTTTACGAAGCATTGGAAGACGACCCAAAACTGCTTGAAGAGGCCTTGGAAATACTATTGGATATGGTAGACTTTGAACCTAAATCTATAAAAAAGGTAGCACTTTATATCAAAGAAGATTCACGAAATCTATATAATGAAGTGGTAGCGTTATACAAATCGACCCAAGACAAAGGAAACACATCCTCCTGTTGTGGTGGACACTAATACATAAGAATACGATGAAAAACAATAGAATCAACATCCACTTTTTAGGAGCGGCCGGTACTGTAACTGGCTCAAAATATTTAGTGGATACGGGAGAGAGAAAGATATTGATAGATTGCGGACTTTTTCAAGGGTTGAAAGAATTGCGCCTTAAAAACTGGGAATATCCACCCGTTAAAGTTTCAGAAATTGATATGGTCTTGCTTACCCACGGCCATATGGACCACACAGGGTATTTACCTCGATTGGTAAAACAAGGGTTTAAAGGCCCAATATACGGCACTAATCCCACTTTGGACATTGCAAAAATCATTTTGAACGATAGTGCAAAAATCCAAGAGCAGGAAGCCGAACGTGCCAACAAAGAAGGTTATTCCAAACATAGTCCGGCAGAACCGCTTTACGATTTATACGATGTTGAGAAAACCATTCCACATTTTAAGGGAGTACCACCTGCTCAATGGATGCCATTGATGAAAAATATAAAGGCCAGATTTCAGTACAATGGTCATATTCTCGGTGCTACTTACATCGAGTTGGATATACACGGAAAACGTTTTGTCTTTTCGGGAGATATTGGAAGAACCAATGATTTATTGCTCTACCCACCACTAAAACCCAAAAAAGCGGATGTGCTTTTCATTGAATCCACTTATGGCGGAAGATTTCATCCAGATGAAGTAGAAGCACTGCCACAGATTGAAAAATTGGTCAACGATACCATCAATAGAGGTGGCAGCCTTTTTATTCCAAGCTTTTCGGTAGAACGTGCCCAATTAATGATGTTGATTTTTTGGAGATTGCTAAAAGAGAACAAAATACCGAAAGTAAAAATGATAATGGACAGCCCAATGGGAGCGAATGTACTCGAACTCTTCCACCGCACAAGGGATTGGCACAGATTAGAGGACAATGAATGTGATGAAATGTGCTCACATTTCACGGTCGTAAGTAGTTATCGGGAAACTATGGAATTACGAACCGATGACAAATCAAAAATCGTGATTGCGGGAAGTGGAATGCTTACTGGTGGTAGAATGCTCAACTACCTTGAAACACAGGCACAAAATCCAAATAACACTTTGCTTTTTGTGGGGTATCAAGCCGAAGGCACTCGGGGAAGAAAATTACTGGAAGGCGATAAGGAATTGAAAGTGTATGGAAAATGGGTACCGTTTCATATGGAAGTTGCGGAAATCGAAGGGCTTTCGGCACACGCAGACCACGCTGAACTTATGGATTGGATGAGCAAAATAAATAATAAACCAGAGCGGATTTTCATAGTGCATGGTGAAAAAGAAAGTGCAGAAGCATTACAAAAAGGTATCAAGGAAACCTATGATTGGAATGCTGAAATCCCACAATTATATAGCATTGAAGAAATAAAATAAACTATGGAACAACACTCAAATATCTTAAAATACAAACATCTTGGAATCTACACTCAGAATGAAAATGTGGTGTATATGCGTGAGGATTGCCACGTCTGTATTTCCGAAGGTTTTGAAGCATTAACAAGAATAAGGATATCAAAGGCAACCCATTCAATTGTAGCAAGTCTCAATGTTATAAATTCTGACATACTGCTACCCAACGAAATAGGGCTATCGGATGCTGCTGCAAAAAAGTTGAATGTTTCTGACAATGACACCTTGTACGTTTCCCATTTAGAACCTATAGAGTCGTTAAGCCACGTCAGGGCAAAAATCTATAACCAAAAACTGGATTATAACGCCTATAACCAAATCATAACCGATATCGTTGAAGGCGACTATTCCAACATACACCTTTCGGCATTCATTGCAGCCTGTGCTGGTGACCGAATGGATATTGATGAAATATCCGACCTCACAAAAGCTATGATTGCCTCTGGAAAGCAACTAAATTGGAACAAAGAAATAGTAGTAGATAAACATTGTATTGGCGGATTACCTGGCAATAGAACAACCCCATTAGTAGTTGCCATTGTTGCTGCTTATGGACTTACAATGCCAAAAACGTCCTCGCGAGCCATTACTTCGCCCGCTGGTACAGCAGATACTATGGAAGTTCTGACCAATGTAACGCTCTCTTCCGAAGAAATAACGGCTGTGGTAGAAAAAGAAGAAGGTTGTTTTGTTTGGGGTGGTACAGCGCAATTAAGCCCTGCCGATGATGTACTGATTAAGATTGAGAAGGCCTTGGATATAGATAGTGAAGGGCAGCTCATAGCCTCGGTACTTTCAAAAAAATCTGCGGCAGGTTCAACCCACGTTGTTATAGATATTCCCGTGGGAGAAACTGCAAAAGTTAGAAGTGAAGAAATGGCACAAAAACTAAAAAACCATATGGAAACAGTCGGTAACGCTGTTGGGCTTAATGTGAAAGTGGTCATTACAGATGGTACGCAACCTGTAGGGAGAGGAATTGGCCCAGCTTTGGAAGCCATCGATATACTAAAGGTTTTGAAAAATGAGACAGATGCACCAATCGACCTTATGGAAAGAGCATTGCTTTTGGCTGGCGAACTAATAGAGCTTTCGGGGAAAGTCGAAAAAGAAAAAGGGACGGAAACCGCCAAAGAAGTGCTTATATCTGGTAAAGCTTATGAAAAATTCCTTGCCATTTGTAAAGCCCAAGGTCGCTTTACACAACCCGTTTTGGCACCTTATAAAATTGAAATTAGAGCAGAGACGTCAGGTATTTTAGAGCGTATTGACAATCGAAAGATAGCAAAGCTTGCCAAACTTTCGGGTGCCCCTCAATCTAAATCTGCTGGAATTTTATTGAATGTGCATTTGAATGACAAAATTGAAAAAGACGACTTACTATATACGCTTTATGCAGAATCACAGGGCGAATTGAATTACGCCTTAGAGTACAAGAACAGTCATAACGACATTGTAACTATTAAATAAAAAACAAAATGAAAACTATACTATTCAGCCTACCGGGAAACGAGGAATTAACAGAGTTAATGGCAACAAAAATGGATGCAGAAATAGGAAAAGCAACGTTGCGAAAATTTCCTGACGGTGAATCCTACACGCGCATATTATCTGACGTAAAAGATAAATGTGTGGTACTTGTATGCACCTTGCACGAACCAGACGAAAAACTATTACCCCTTTATTTTTTAAGCCACACCGCCAAATCATTGGGCGCGATGTGCACGTGTTTGGTAGCACCTTATTTGGCATATATGCGACAAGACAAAATATTTAATGAGGGTGAGGGCGTTACCTCTACCTATTTCGGGAAGTTAATTTCCGGTTTTGCTGATAGTATTACCACTGTTGACCCTCACCTACACAGGATACACTCATTGAGTGAAGTCTATAACATTCTAAACAAAGTCATTCACGCTGCAGATGACATTTCAAAGTGGATAAAAGAAAATATTAAAAACCCAGTATTAATAGGTCCGGATTCCGAAAGCGAACAATGGGTATCTGAAGTAGCTAAAAACGCAGATGCACCATTTACCATCTTACAAAAAGTACGTCACGGTGACCGCGATGTAGAAGTTTCTGTTCCTGATGTAGATAAATATAAAGATGCCACGCCTGTTTTGGTTGACGATATTATCTCAACAGCTCGTACAATGATTGAAACCGTAGGGCACTTAAATAAAGCTGGAATGAAATCGCCAATATGTGTGGGCATTCACGCTGTTTTTTCAGGCAATGCCTATCAAGACCTAATGGATTCTGGCGTTGAAAAAATAGTGACCTGCAATACTATTCCACATCCTTCAAATGCAATTGACTTGAGTGATGTTATGGCAAAAGAAGTTAAGAAATTGATGCATCACATATGATAAAACAAAGCTATATACTGTTCCTTATTCTATTCAATGTCCCAATGAATGGACAAACTGAAATGCTCATTGGGCAAATCTCAGGCAGGACGGTAGCACGCGAAAATTTTGATGAAGATGGTGTGTTGCTTAACAAACAAACGTTTGAAGCTGGAAAAATAATAGAGAAAAAGGGATATTATCAAATTGAGGTCGTAACGGAATTATTTGATGAAGAAAAAAAACCTACAGAAAAATATACTACGACCTATCGATGTAAACCTGATGAAACAAGCATTATGGTAATGGCATTCCCGTTTGCAAAACCCAATTCTAAAGAAACCGAAATCAATAGCTCAACTAAAAACTTTACTAAGTTATACGACCTAGTCAATCTAAAAGATATTGAACTAGAAATGAGTTTTGATTCTGGCTTACTGAACTTTTTTGGTTCTAGAAGCCTTATTAGAATATATGACCGTCAATTGAATACCGACAAAGCAAATATACAAATCGAGTCAAAAATAAATATTAAGGCCTATGCATTGGGTATCCGTATCAAACAACTCAACTATACTGTTATTGAAGAATTAAACAATAACAATTTGTTAATATTTCAGAAATTCACCGAGGTCGATGGGAGCTATTTTACAATGACTTATAACTAAAACAAAATGAAGAATTACTATACGCTTTCAGAAGCAATTAACGATTTAAAACAAAGAGGCTACAGCTACGATTTTAACGTAAAGCCTACGTGTTTGGAATGTGCCTCACTTAAAATCGAAATTAAACCTGAAGCTTTTAAAGTTGATGAGACCCATCGTTTTGAAGGTATGAGCAGTACCGATGATAATAGCGTACTATATGCCATATCGTCTAAAGATGGCATTAAGGGTACTTTGGTGGATGCCTATGGGGTCTATGCAGAAAACATTTCTGAAGCAATGAGAAAAAAATTACGATAACACTAAAACAATATCAATTATGGAAAACCACGAACACCACAATTACAAAGAAATGGACCATTCTAAAATGGACCACTCAAAGATGAAAAACAAAAAAGAAGACCACTCTAAAATGAACCACGGAAGTGGCGACCATTCGGGTCATAATCCTGGTCACGGACAAATGGGGCACGACCATCATAAAATGATGATTGCCGACTTCAGGAAAAGGTTTTGGGTAACGCTCGTGCTTACCATTCCAATTCTATTCTTATCCCCAATGATTCAAGAATTTTTTGGATATGAATTTCTCTTACCCGGAAATCCATACATCCTTTTTGCACTTTCAACTGTAGTGTATTTCTATGGTGGCTGGCCGTTCTTAAAAGGATTTTGGTCAGAAATAAAGAAGGGTTCACCAGGAATGATGACCCTAATTTCTATGGCTATTAGCGTCGCCTACTTTTATAGTACCGCTACAGTATTCGGTTTACGTGGTGAAGATTTTTTCTGGGAACTTTCAACACTAATCGCAATTATGCTTTTAGGTCATTGGATAGAAATGAAAAGTGTACTAGGTGCATCAAAAGCCCTACAGCTATTAGTAAGTATGATGCCCGCCGAAGCCCACAGGGTAAAGGGTGATACTATAGAAGATATTCCCTTGGAAGATTTGTTAAAAGACGATGTGATTTTAGTAAAGCCTGGTGAAAAAGTTCCTGCTGATGGGATTATAGTAGATGGTTCGAGTTACTTAAATGAATCAATGCTTACAGGGGAATCCAAACCTGTAAAAAAAGATGAAAATGATAAAGTAATTGGTGGCTCGGTAAACGGCAATAGCACCTTAAAGGTTAAGGTAGAACATACAGGTAAGGATAGCTATCTCAATAAGGTCATCAAAATGGTTGAGGAAGCACAAAAGACCAAATCTAAAATGCAAAACCTTTCAGACAGGGCTGCAAAATGGTTAACCTACATTGCTTTGGCTATTGGTTTTGGAACATTGGCTGTTTGGCTCATTTTAGGCTTTCCTTTTGTATATGCCTTAGAGAGAATGGTGACGGTTATGGTTATTGCTTGCCCGCACGCATTAGGACTTGCCATTCCATTAGTTGTTGCTATATCTACCGCAGTATCTGCCCAAAATGGCTTATTGATAAGGAATCGAACAGCTTTTGAAGAATCCCGAAAAATATCAGCTTTATTGTTTGATAAAACTGGAACATTGACAAAAGGTGATTTTGGTGTCACAAGAGTTGAATCCACAAACCAAGATTATTCAACAGAAGAAATCTTAAGGCTTTCAAGTGCTTTGGAACAGAGCTCGGAACATCCTATTGCAGTTGGAATTATAAAAAAGGTCAAAGAAGATAATATTACAATTCCTAACCCAGAAAATTTCAATGCCATTACAGGTAAAGGTGTAGAAGCTAATGTTGAAGGAAAGCAAGTTAAGGTAGTAAGTCCTGGATATTTAAGAGATGAAAAAATCTCTATTCCTGAAGATGCTTATAGTGACGCTGCTGAAACTGTTGTGTTTGTATTAATCGATGGTCAGCTAGCAGGATACATCGCTCTTGCTGATGAAATAAGACCAGAATCTGCAGATGCGATTAAAGTGTTCAAAAAGAACAACATCAAGGTATTGATGGCTACTGGCGATAACGAAAAGACAGCTAAAGCCGTAAGTGAAAAATTAGGATTGGACGGTTACTACGCAGAGGTGTTACCACATCAAAAAGTGGAAATCGTAGAAAAGCTTCAAGCAGAAGATGAGTTTGTAGCAATGACAGGAGATGGCGTAAACGATGCACCTGCTCTTGCCAAAGCTAATGTTGGAATCGCAGTAGGCTCTGGTACCGATGTAGCAGCAGAGACTGCAGACATTATTTTGGTAAACAGTAACCCTCAGGATATTGCCAATCTAATACTATTTGGAAAAGCAACCTATAACAAAATGATTCAGAACCTGATTTGGGCAACGGGATACAATGTTGTAGCTATTCCTTTAGCGGCTGGCGTACTATATTCTTCAGGTTTTGTTTTGGGACCAGCTGTAGGAGCAGTATTTATGAGTTTGAGTACGATTATAGTGGCTATTAACGCGCAATTATTGAAGCGAAAAATTGGTAAAAAGTAAATGGATAGGAAAGAAAAACTCAACAGGATATTTTTAATCCTATTGAGTTTATTTGTAGTAATGTTAGGGTATGGTATTTTATTACCAACCCTTCCCTACTATACCGAAAGATTAGCTTTAAAAGACAATCTCGATACTGACCTTATCAACTTCCATATTGGACTGCTAACGAGTATTTATCCATTTTTTCAATTAGTATTTGTAGTGGTTTGGGGCAAGCTATCTGATAAATACGGACGTAAACCAATTATAATAATAGGTCTTATTGGTTTTGTAATAATGCAATTACTTACTGGTCTTGCAACATCGCTGACTATGCTGTATGTTGCACGCATATTTGGTGGCATATTCACATCCTCTGTCATTCCGGTAAGTAATGCCTATTTAAGTGATATCACTTCAGAAAAACGAAGAACAAAAATTATGGCTTGGTCTGGAGTATCAATAAGTTCTGGTCTTATTTTTGGTCCCGTAATTGGCGGTTTCTTATCACAAACAGATTTACATTTAGAATATTCGTTTGGACAATTACATTTAAACCAGTTTTCTGTTCCTTTTGTTTTTGTCGCCATAGTGGGGTTAATTGTATTACTTATAGTAGTTAAATGGCTTCAAAATTCAAAGCAAGTCAGTAAATTCAAATCTAAGAAAGTAATATTTCATTTTTCGTTTAGCAGGTATTTTGTTGCTCTGCTGTTACTATCGTTTGTGATGCAATTTGTAGTAACCTTATTTGAAACAGTATTTTCAATCTATGGTAAAGATGAATTAGCATTTAATAGTAACCAAGTAGGCATTGGCTTTATGCTTTGTGGATCAGTAATGGCTATTTTGCAACCAGTTTTTGCCAGTTATGGCGAAAAGATCTTATCAGCAAAAAATCAAATTGCTTTAGGGCTACTAATATCTGGAATATCCTTAATTATCTTTCCATTTTTTAATAATGAATTCATGGTCTATGGTTTAATTGTTGTTTTTGCCGCGGGTGGTGCCATGGTTACACCAAATTTGCTCTCGGCAGTTTCTTTGATATCAAAGAAAAATACAGGAAGAAATATATCCATACAAAGTTCTACTAATAGCATCGGTCAAATTTTAGGACCAATTATAGGAACGTGGTTAGTTGCTGGTGGATTTTATTATCCTTTTATAATTGCAGGTGTTTCTATTTTACTGACTCTTGGATTGATTTTACCTTCTTTAAATCTCGATAAATTGAATAAAGAATGATTTCAAAACAAATATTAGATTTTTAGCTTACAAAACATAAAAGTTATAAAAAACAACGGTAGACAGATGATAAATATGCTTTTTAAGGACGATGAAAATATAACGCTGATACATTCTGGTGACGAATATTTCATTATGATGAAAGAAATCATTGAAAATGCGCGAGAAGAGATTCATTTACAGACTTACATTTTCGAAAATGATGAAACAGGAAATGATATAGCAAATTGTTTAAAAGAAGCAGCACATCGAAATGTGAAGGTTTATATTATATTAGATGCTTATGGCAGTTCGTCACTTACTGATAATTTTACAAAGGACTTGCAACAGAATGGAATATTTTTTCGATTTTTTTCGCCGTTATTTTCTTTCAACAATTTTTATTTAGGCAGAAGGATGCATCATAAAGTTGTTGTAACTGATGGAAGTAAGGCATTGATTGGTGGTATTAATATTGGTGATAAATATCATGGAAACATGAATACCGAGCCCTGGCTTGATTACGCAGTACAATTATACTGTACCGCTGCAGAAGATTTACAAAAATTATGTAGCGATTATTTTTTCAAAAAGGGAAGTTCTAGAAAAATACAACCAGTTTTACATTCTGCTGATGGTGCTCGTATTGGAGTTTTACAAAACGATTGCCTGCAAGGAAAAACAGAAGTTTGTGATGCCTACACGAGAGCTATTAGTAATGCCGAAAAGGAAATAGTTATTATAGCCTCGTATTTCTTGCCAGGAAGCAAATTGACAAAGGCATTGAAAAAAGCTTGTGCCAAAGGAATAAAAACCAAAATAATCTTAGCAGGTGTTAGCGACGTGCCATTAGTGCGCAGAGCTACAGAACATTTGTATACATCTTTACTTGGTCACAATTTAAAGATATATGAGTGGAACAAATCCGTTGTACATGGTAAAGCGGCTATGGTAGATAACAAATGGTCTATTGTAGGCTCGTTTAATCTGAACAGTCTTAGCTGCTATGGAAGTATTGAAATGAATGTAGAAATTCAATCCGTCAAATTTGCCAAAAACCTTCAATCAGACTTTAAAAAGGTAATGAATGAGTGCTCTGAAATTACATTGGAGACTCTAAGAAAAAGATCAGGGATGTTTAAAAATTTGGTTAATTGGGTTTCTTATCAAATTGTACGCACATCTATGCTTTTTCTCACCTTTCTTCCACATTTAAGGTTTTTAAAAAATTACAGGTTTTAATGTTTTCACTAAT
Organism: Algibacter luteus; assembly: GCF_030344935.1. Lineage (NCBI taxonomy): Bacteria > Pseudomonadati > Bacteroidota > Flavobacteriia > Flavobacteriales > Flavobacteriaceae > Algibacter > Algibacter luteus. The sequence continues at coordinate 3,436,417 of NZ_CP128313.1, forward strand.
AATTTAATGCCAATTCTATGAGAGAAACATATAAAAGGTATGGAATTCGGTTCGTAAAAATTAGTGGGCTCTTTGAACACCAATAGATAAAGGGAAAACTAAATTATGGATAGTCCCTCTTTCTCCATAACTTTATGGTTTTAAACCAAATAACAACAAATACTATTAAGAGGGTGAAAATAGCCTTATACTGTACCTATTCTGTACCTATCAAATAAATCAAGGCTTCACATTTCTGTGAAGCCTTGATTTTACTAGTAGCGGGAACTGGACTCGAACCAGTGACCTTCGGGTTATGAGCCCGACGAGCTACCTACTGCTCTATCCCGCGATGTAATCTTAAAATGATTTTCTTAGCTCTTAACTTTCGGTTCATAATGCCGACCAAATCATTTCGGACTGCAAATATACAACCCTTTTTAATTTCTGCAATAATAATTTTAGAAAATATTATTGTTCAATACTATGAGCTTGAAAACTCGATAATTCTGAATTTGCGAACTGCAAAGAAACCTGGATTGGATTGCAACAAACCTCGCAATCTTCTATATACGATTGATTAGAAATTGAATTATCAAGCAACATAGAAATAGTTTCCCAGCAATAAGGGCATGTAAAATGATGTTCTAGCATAACTAAAAATAAAAAAAAGCCATCAATTAAGATGGCCTTTTAACATAAACTCATTTATAAAATATAATTTATTCTTTTTCAATGTCCATAGTTGCAGTTGCATTTTCAATGTCTAATTGCATCAATGAAGGAGGATTTTTACCAGAAACACTAATATACTCTTGGTTTAAGTTATTATCACTAACCATCATTGTATTTAGTTTTGTAAGGTTCATAAATTCTTTTGGTAAATCTCCAGAAAATTTATTAGTTGATAATAACAACTCTTCTAAATTTCTTAATTGTGCAATTTCTGCAGGAATTTCACCATCCATTTTATTATCCATAAGACTAAGTTTTTGTAACTTACTTAATGCATAAATTTCTGTTGGAATCTGTCCTGTTAAAAAATTACTTCCTAATAAAAGTTCTTTAAGGTTAGTTAAACCCATTAACGACGTTGGAATTTCTCCAGACAGTTTATTACTATATAATTTTAGTATCTCAAGATTTTTTAATTCTCCTAATTCTGCAGGTATTTCACCTTCAAAACCATTCATGAATAATTCTAGAGACTTTAATTCTTTTAAGTTTTTTAATGAAGTAGGAAGAGATCCTTTTAATTTATTAAATCCTAAATTCAATACCTTTAAACTTGATAAGTTCCCAATTTCTTTTGGTAACTCTCCATTCAAGTTATTAAATTGAAGATTAATTTCAATGATTTTATCGTTCTCGATTTTAACACCATACCAATTATCTACAGACGTACTTAAATCCCAAGAGGAATTCCATTCTGCTCCGTTAGTCGCTTTATATAAAGCGATTAAAGCATTTTTATCTTTAGAAGAAACGTTAGCAAACGAATACGCTGTAACGAAGAAACAAATTGCGATTAACTTTAGTGATTTCATGTTTTTGGTCAAATTTGGGATTAATTCTTATACGAATATAGAACTAAACCAGACTAAAAACTATTTTTATCGATGAAATGCGTATAATTTTAACATTTAAAAGTCGACAAAGTACACTTTCACTAATTAAAAATCTACATTTAATAGCTCTCCACTTATTTGAAGCATCTGTAATTCAGCGATTTTCGCTAAGTACTTAGCTTGATTTTTATTAAACTCTGCGCTTAATAAATTAAGTTGAGCCTGTCTAAACTCAATTGAAGTTGCTTGACCTAACTTAAACTTTTCCTCTGTACGCTCAAAATTGTTTCGGGCTGTTTCAATATTTTCTTCTTGAAGCTTATAAATACTGAGCTTATTTTGGAAGTCTTCCCAAGCGTTTTTAAAATCGCGTTCTAAAGTAACTAACTGTTGTTCTTTCTGAATAGTTTTGGCCTCTAAGCTAATTTTTGCGTTTTTAACATTCGTTACAGTCCGGCCACCATCAAATAGATTCCAGCTTAAATTCAATCCTCCTGACAATCCAGTATTAGTAGATACAGCAACAAAAGATGCGGCGTTATTATTATTCTTATTCCATCCATAACTCCCAGTAAGACCTATAGTTGGCAAGTAAGCAGATTTTTGAGATTTTACACCTAACTTGTTTATTGCAATACTTTTATCAATCTGCAATAGGCTTATATTATTGGCTTTAGCCTTTTCTAATAGCAATTCTTTATCATATAGGTTTTTAAATTCGACAGAAGTATCTACATCGAATACTTCATTCAGCGTATTACCTAAAACAAGGTTCAAATCGCGTTTAAAATTTTTCAATTGCTGCTGCGAATTCATCAAACTTATGCTATCGTTGTTAATATCAACCTCAGCATTAAGTACAGCTAGTTTTGTACTCTGCCCATAATTAAATTGATATTCAGATCGAACCAACCTATCCTTGGATATAGACAAAGTTTGATTAATAGCATTGGTGTTTTCTTTTAGTTCTGCAACGCTGTAATAAATTGTAAACAATTGTACGATCGTGTTTTCTATCGTTTCTCGCGCTTGCATTTCGGTGAGCTGTTCCGTTTCCTTTAATTGTTTATAGTTATAAATACGCCCTAATCCATCAAACAAAGTGTAATTCAAATCTAAAGAAGCTGAATAACGCGAACTTTCGGCTCCGTTAAGAGTAGTAACTCTTCCGTCAGAAAATTCAGCTTCTGTATTATCTAAATTATAAGTTCCGCCAGCATTTCCTGTTAACGTAGGTAAGTACCCCGAGTTTAAAATACTAGCATTGTTTTGAGCAATTTCAACATCCGTTTTAGCCAATTTTATACCGTAATTGTTTTCTAATGCTAATTGTACAGCTTTATTGGGTGTAATTATTTCTTGTCCATACAATAATATTTGCGACAATAACAAAGCTATAATACAGAATACTTTAATGTTCATTTTCTTCTTTTTGTTCTTTAATAGCGCGTTCTACTTCTTCTTTTGTCACGTCGTTACCCGTAGCTAGCCATTTTGCATTCTTTTTAATACTGTTACTAAATGACAAAAATAAAGGCAACACCAATAAGGTTAAAACCGTTGCGTAGGCTATACCAAATGAAATGGAAATGGCCATAGGTTTTAAAAATTGCGCTTGCCTACTTTTTTCTAATAACAGCGGCGCTAATCCTGCAACCGTAGTTAAAGAGGTTAAGAAAATAGCCCTGAATCGTGATTTTCCGGCTTCTGATAATGCCAAATCAAACGTCATACCTTCTCTTAAATTGGTGTTGAATTTACCAATTAACACCAAACCGTCATTAACCATAATACCAATTAAAGCAATAATTCCAAGCATTGATAATACATTAACCGAGAAGCCTAATAACCAGTGACCCCAAGCCACTGCGGTTAAACTAAATGGCACCAATAATATTAATAAAATGGGCTGGCTATAACTTCTAAAAGTGAATGCTATGGTTATATATATGAGCAGTAAAATTGGGATTCCTGCATTTTTTAAGGACGTTGATAATTTTGTAGCTTCTCTATTTTGTCCTTCAAAAGAAGCCGAAATTGTTGGATATTTAGATTGAATATTTGGTATTATATTCGATTTTATATCATCTAAAATATCAGTTGCACTGCTACTTGGGTCTTTTAAATCTGCAGAAATTTGAATTTCGCGCTGACCTTCCAAATGGTTTATTGCAACATCACCTCGTTCAATACTATAACTTGCAATATCCTTTAATGTCACCCGCTCTCCAGAAGGTGTTACAATACGCATATCATCTAAATTATTGATTGATTCTCTGTTCGCTCTATCATAACGCACCCACACGCGAATTTCGTCTTGCCCACGTTGAAAGCGCTGTGATTGAACACCAAAAAAACCAGCCCTTATTTGAGACATGACGGTACTTAAGTCTAAACCTAATAAATAAGCGCTTTCTTTTAGTTGTAATCGAATTTCTTTAATACCGGCAGGGTCATTATCCTCAATATCTTTTAATAACGGATTGGTTTGAAGCACTTCTTTTAGCTCTAATTTCGCCGCTTTTAATTCTTCAATATTATTACTTAATAAGGCTACTGAAACTGGACTTCCACCAAAATTTCCACCCGAACCAAAAACTAACCGTTCTGTACCTATAATTGGGCCAACCAACTCTCTTAGTCGATTTGCTACTAATGAGGAGTTAATAGCATCTGGTCTTTCTTCACCAGGCAACATGTTTATTTGAAGTTGTGCACTAGATGAACTGCTTATGGTTAAAATGGTATTTTCAAATAATTCTTTATCAGTTCCTTTTAAATATTCGTCTGTTAATTCCTTGTTTACAATATAAGATTTCTGTTCAATCATAGAAATTATCGAATCTGTTATTTGAACATGAGTTCCATTTGGCATATCTAGTTCTACAGTAATTCTATCACTTGCAATGGAAGGAAAAATGGTAACCCCAATAATACCTCCACCTATTGAGCCAATAGTAAGCACCAGTAATGCTACAAAAATTCCTAATGAAAGCATTTTAAAACTTAATACAAATTGTAATACTGGCGTATAAACGCGGTCTCTTAAAAAGACCATTATTTTATCGCCAAAACGATTAATGACGCGCATTTTAGTAAAGAATTGCTTAAGTTTTGAAGGGTTCTCTACTTCAACTTGCTTGGTCAATGCTTTAGAATGTGCCAAATGTGCTGGCAAAATAATTAAGGCTTCAACTAAAGAAACTACTAATGTCAATATAACGATTACAGATACTTCGCTAAAAAATTCGCCTATTCTACTATCTAAAAACAGGAATAATGAAAATGCTAAAAGGGTTGTAATAATTGCTGAAACTACAGGAGGTATAACTTCTAAAGTCCCATCAATAGCTGCCTGTTTAGGTGTTTTTCCTTTTTCGTAATGCTGATAGATATTTTCGGCAATAACTATTCCATCATCTACCAAAATACCAATAACAATTATCATCCCAAAAAGCGAAAGCACGTTAATAGTAACATCAAACTGCCCAGCAAAAATAAACATACCTAGAAACGAAATAGGAAGTCCAAAAGCTACCCAAAAGGCTAAACGCGTATTTAAAAACAGGGATAGAAATATTAATACTAGGAAGATTCCAGCAATAGCATTTTCTATTAAAAGTTGTGTTCGTTGATTTAATGTAATGGATAAATCTCTAACCACATTTAGCTTAACATTGTTATGACTTTGATTATAATCTTCAATATAAGCTTTAACCTTATCGGCAGCTGAAATCAAATCTTCAGTATTGGTGCTGGTAACCGAAACATTTACAGCCAAATCTTCATTGAAGTAAGAAGCGTTTGGAGTTTCCGAAAATCGATCTCGAACAATAGCCACGTCTTTTAAACGTACCGTTTTACCATCTCCACTTGCTTTAATAATCACATTTGAAAGCTCAACACCGTAATAAGACCTATTATTAGCCCGTATTAAATACTCTTCGGTATCGGTTTTTATATTTCCTCCTGTTACCAGAATATTCGATCTGCTAACCGCATTAGCAACATCTTGAAAACTTAAATTATAAGCCAAAAGACTCGTTTCATTAACAGCAATTTCAATTTCCTCTTCAGGATATCCGGTGACCTCTATTTGCGAAATGCCATCAATTGCTCGCAAATCATTTTCTACTTGTCTGCCCAATTGCTTTAATGTGGCCAATGGTATGTCTTTGCCACTGATAGCAAAAGAAATAGTTTCTCTTACTTCTTCCCTTTTTGAAACAACCAATGGCTCCATACCAGTTGGAAACGATGGCACACGGTCAACCGCATTTTTAACTTCGAGCAGCATAAAATCAATATTCTCGCCCTTCTCAATTTCTACAGTTATTGTTCCACTATTCTCGCGAGACACTGAAGTTACCCTATCGATGCCTCTTAGGCCTTTTAAATTATCTTCTATTTTTAAAACAACACCTTCTTCTATCTCTTGTGGTGAAGCTCCTGGGTAAGCAATACTAACGGTTATTATTTTGGAATCAACTAACGGAAAAAAGGATGATTTTAGAGACCTAACCCCAATAACCCCGAATACTATAAATGCTATAATAAAAACATTAACAGCAACATGGTATTTAATAAAATAACTTATTAACTTCCTCATTAGTTTTGGTTATTTTCAGAATTTTTAAATGGCTTTACCAGCATACCAGCATAGGCTCCAGGTACCGATTTTTTAAGAATTACAGTACCATTAGGAATGTCTTTTAAAACCACTTTGGTATCTGAAAAATAAATAGGTTTAGCATCAATAATATCCAATATGCTATCGCGAATAACAAAAACTTGATTATTCTCTAAAAGTAAATTTCGATCTATTTCTATAACATCTTGCTCTTCTTTAGCATCTAAATTTGCTTCAAGATACATGCCTTCTTTTATGCTCTCATCGCGAACTTCAATATATGCGGTAATGGTTTGTGTAGTCGCATCTATACTTCCATTAACACGTGAAACAACCCCTTTATAAGTTTCCGTTTTATCCAAATTATTAAGCTTAACGGGTTCTCCAACTTTAAGTAAACTCGCATAAGTTTTACTTAATGCCACTTCCATTTCATAAATTGTTGGATCTATAAATTCACCTAATTTTTGACCGCTTCTAATCAATGATCCTTCAGTAACCAAAGCTTCAGTTAAAATGCCAGTAAATGGTGCCGTTATGGTATATTTAGAAAGCCGCTGTTCTAAATTTTTAACGTTATAATAGCTCGATACAATACCCCGACCCGTTATAAAATAGTTTTCTTTATCTGAAGTTAATTTAGGAAGTTCTGGTGTTGATTTATTCAAATCGAAACCATTTAAATAAGCTAGCCATTTTTGATACACATCAGGAAAATCCAAGCGTAAATCTGGCATAATAGCTGCAATGGTGTTATACAAATTACTTTTAGCAGATTGCACACTTGCATAATATTCAGAAGCATCAATGCGAATTAGAGCCTGTCCTTTATTGTATTTCTGACCTGGTTTAAAAAGCACATTTGAAGGCTTAAAAACACCTTGAACTTCAGCATACAATTCTACTCTGCGTTTAGCCACTAAGCTACCGTTAGCAGGAATGACAATTTTCACATTGCCATTTACAACCGTATCGACAAATACAGTTTTAACAACTTTTTCTCTTACCGGTTTGGGTTTATTTTTATTCGCTATAAGATTTTTGGCAAATAAAACAGAAAGAATAATAAGCAAAACGCCTATTATAGAAAGTATAATTTTTCGCATTGGTTAATTTGTATAACTTTTTAGACTACAAATCTACCTGTTAGTTTAATTTAAGGTTCTTAAAAAAAACTTAAAAAAAATCTTAATTTTCTAGGGCTTCAATTTCCAGCTGAATCCCTTCCCATTTATCCATTAAGTCCTGTAAATCAGATTTCTTTTTTTGGTACTTATTAAAAAAATCGGGTTTTGCCGTCGTTTCTTCATAGTTGGTTTCAAGTTCAAAATCAATAGCTTTAATATCGCGTTCTAATTGATTAATCTTGGCTTCAACATTACTCAACTTATTATTCAATGATTTGGCCTTTTTCTGATCTTGGTAAGACTGCTGCTTTTTTACTTTAGGTGTTTCTTTTACAACTGTTCGTTTTTCAACCTCACGCAAACTTTCAACTTTACGTTGCTCTAAATAGAAATCAATATCGCCTAAATATTCTTTGAGTTTATGATCTTTAAATTCATAAACAATATTTGTTAGTCCTTGAAGAAAATCACGATCATGCGATACTAGTATAAGTGTTCCTTCAAAACGTTTCAGCGCTTCCTTTAAAACATTTTTAGATTTAATATCTAAATGGTTTGTAGGCTCATCCATAATAAGCACATTAAAAGGTTGCAGCATCAACTTCGCTAAAGCTAAACGATTACGCTCACCACCAGAAAGCACACGAACATATTTATCAACCTCATCGCCTCTAAATAAAAACGAGCCTAAAATATCTCTCACTTTAGTTCGGTTGGTTTCATTAGCTGCATCAATCATAGTATCGTGTACGGTTTTATTTCCGTCCAAGTATTCAGCTTGATTTTGAGCAAAATACCCTATTTGCACATTATGCCCTAGTTTTAAAGACCCATTGTATTTAATATCGCCAACTATTATTTTGGCTAAAGTTGATTTTCCTTGACCATTCTGCCCAACAAAAGCTGTTTTGCTATCGCGCTCAATAAATAAATCAATGCTTTTCAGAACTTCGTTGTCCCCGTAATTTTTCGAAATATTTTCCGCTTCAACAACCACTTTACCTGGAGTAATTGAAACAGGGAAATTAAGTGTCATTACACTATTATCGTCTTCATCAACTTCAATCCTATCAATTTTATCCAACTTTTTAATTAAAGATTGAGCCATGGTAGCTTTTGAAGCTTTGGCTCTAAATTTCTCAATTAATTTCTCGGTTTGTTCAATCTGTTTTTGCTGATTTTTTTGAGATGCTAATTGTTGCGTTCTTAATTCATCACGTAATACTAAATATTTGGAGTAAGGTTTCGGATAATCGTAAATACGCCCCAAAGAAATCTCAATGGTTCTGTTAGTCACGTTATCCAAAAACATTTTATCATGCGATACAATAACTACGGCGCCTGCATAATTTTTTAAAAACCCCTCCAACCAAATAATAGATTCAATATCCAAGTGGTTTGTAGGCTCATCTAAAAGTAAAATATCGTTATTTTGAAGTAGGAGTTTTGCCAACTCAATACGCATACGCCATCCTCCAGAAAATGTATCTGTTAGTTTATCAAAATCTTCGCGTTTAAAACCTAATCCTTGTAAAATTTTCTCGGTATCGCCTTGGTAGTTATAACCGCCTAGTATCTCATATTGATGCTGCAGTTCGTTAACATCAACCATTAATTGATGGTAACCGTCACTTTCATAATCTGTACGTTCTGCCAGTTGGTTATTTACCGTTTCCATTTTAGCTTCAATAGCCTTAATTTCGGTAAATGCCTCGTAAGACTCTTCTAAAACGGTTCTTCCAAAAACAAAATCAATATCCTGTTTTAAGAATCCTATTTTAAGCTCTTTATCGGCAGCAATTTGGCCCGTATCAGGCTCCATTTCTTTAGATAAAATTTTAAGCATCGTAGATTTACCGGCACCATTTTTCCCAATAAGCCCTATCCTATCACCATTACCCAACTTAAAAGTAAGGTCCTCAAACAAGTATTCGCCTTGAAATGAAATCGATAAATTATGAATGTTCATCATAGAAATGTAACTTTAGTCACAATACAATATTAATAATATAGTATTTTTGCACTGCAATTCAGGATGCAAAAATACATTAAATTATATGTTTACAAAAGGCTCAAAATTATATAGCATATTCACAGGCACATGCCCAAAATGTCACGAGGAATCAATGTATAAAAACAAAAATCCTTATATCCTTTCCGAGGCCTTAAGCATGCACGAAAATTGCAGTAATTGCAGCACTAAATACAAAATAGAACCCTCATTTTTTTATGGAGCTATGTACGTAAGTTATGCTGTTGGTATAGCTTTTGCTGTGGCAGCATTCGTTATCAGTTTCTATATTTTCAACGCAGGCTTAAATGCTATGTTTATTTCAATAATTGCCACATTAATCGTGTTTATGCCAATAATCATGAGACTTTCAAGAAACATTTGGATTAACTTTTTTATGAGTTACGATAAAACTTTAGCTAAAAAATAATTTGGGCGCCTGCCGGCAGGCAGGTTACCGCAAGGGTCGAGCTTTACGTTATTAGTTTTGCCTCGATGTGCGCCTCTGCAAAAGCTAGCCACTACAATCCCTAACGCATAAATAAACGCACCTTTTTAGTATAAATTAAACCATTAGTTTTCAAAACGATTAATATCAATATCGCTTTGCAGTGGTAAGCTATTTTCAACAAAATCGTACAATTGTTTAGCCACATAAGGTCCAATCATCACACCCCGAGTACCAAGGCCATTTAAAACTAAAAGGTTTTTATGTGATTTATGGCGTCCTACTAAAGGTCTTCTGTCTTTAACAGTTGGCCGTATTCCAGCTACCTGATTAACAACTTCAAACGGACAACTAATAAGCTTTTTCAATTTACTTAAAAGCTCCTCTTTTGCTTTATTTGTTGTATCATGGCTTAAATCTTTCCACTCATAAGTGGCGCCCACAATATATAAATCGTTGTTCAACGGAATTAAAAACACGCCCGCTTTTAAAACAAATTCAATTTTTAATTCTGGTGCATGTATAGTGAGCAATTCACCTTTAGCAGGTACGAGCGGTAAACTTTTAAAATAGAGGTTCTTTTTAACCCCAAAACCTTCAGCAAAAACAACATATTTTGCATCAATATTTTTATAGGTAATGGCGTTTTCTTGAATCTGAATGGTATCATAATTGAAAGGTTCTTCAAATAAAAGCTTATTAGCTAACAAATCAGCTTTATAGCTATCAATCAAGGTTTTCACGTCTATCCTACCAGTTTCTAACACCTCCCCAAAACCGAAATTACCATCAATAAATTTATTATCGTTTTTTATAACTTTTGGAGAAAGATATCTAGTAAGCAAAGGCTTATCAGAAGCTGTAAACCAATCATTTTGCTCTTCCAGTGATGCAAACTTTCTATAAACGGGAATTTTATAATCTAGTTTTACCTTTAACCTTTTTTCAATGTTGGCATAAACTGGTAAAGCAATCTCCAACTGCTCCGTGCTTTTCCAAACCGATGTAAAACGTTTTAACACCACAGGGTTGTATAGTCCACCCGCAACGGTTGAAGATTGCTGAGATGCGTTATCATACACTACAAAACGCTTTCCATGTGCTCTTAACTGTTCGCAAAAGCTAATGCCTGCAATCCCAATCCCAACTATAATATAATCTACTTGCATAATGAATTGCGAAGATAATCAGTTTTATAGGTTTAAGCGACGATTTACCTCAAATGACAATAAAAAAACGCCCACTTTATAAGCGGGCGTTTTTCATTTATTTGTTTATTATTATGGCTTAATAAGTCCACATATCCAATTCAAAATCTCGAATTTTATCTTTAATTCTTTCAGATTCAAGTAATTGCATCAAAGCGTTCTGAGACACATATTCGTTAACTGCTCTATCGCCTTGAACATTCTCTTCTCTAAAGATATATCCTTGAAAACGTCTTGCGTTCAGCACATGATCAAAAGAAAATGGCATCGAACTGTTTTGATTGTTAAAAGATTTCGCTTCGTGTAATACCTCTCTAGCATCTGGGAAAAATACCCAAAATAAAGGTACTAAATCTGGTTCAGCATCATCAATAAAGTTCACATCTGGCGCTACCGGAGCAATTCCAAGAAGTCTGTATTTCATTTCAGCTTGACGCTTATCAAAATACCAAAGTCCTTTAATGTGATATTCTTTAATATCTGCAGCAGTAATATCTCTTTTATTGATAAACTCTGCCGATAATTCTTCACCAGCATTTAACTGTTCGATACCTAACTCTGTAGTATCAACCATAGTTAATGCAGACTGAATATCTTTTAAAGTTCTTTTTGTTGTAAAATAAGAATCGTCATAAATATTTTTTATTTTCCCGTTTTTAATGTTCTTCATTAGCACATGATATAATGATCTTCTATCACTACCAATATTATTTGTATCTATTGGGTAATACAATGGGAAGTTAGCACGTTCGTCAAGAACAATTTTTTCCCAAACCATTTTAGAAAATAGGATGTCTCTATCATCAACATAACCGTATTCTAAAGGTTTATCATTGTCAACTGCTTTTTGAGCTTCAGTTCTTACACCAATTTCTTCAGGGCTTTTAGCATTAAGTATATTGGCTTGCGCAAACATACCACATGCTGTAAAAACTGTAACAGCGGTTAATAAAAAACGTTTTAATTTCATCTTAATTTTGTTTTACATTTTAACTATATGAGGTAATCTTTTTGCAAGATTACCTCTTATAATCTATTCTTAATTTGTAAGCTCAACAAATACTGGTGATACTTTTTTAAGTATTACACTAACACCACTTGCTTTGGCTTCTATGTCAAATATTTGAACACCAGATCCACGTTTAGCTTTTGCTAAAGCTTGTTGTGCTCTACTATCTAACTTATTTCCTCTAACATTTATTGTTGGTTGCCCAGGGACTTTAAATTTAAATCCTGTTACACGTAACGGTAATTCAAAATCAAAGTCATCAAATTTTGCGCCAATAGTAGATATTTTAAGACTATTACGTTGCATTTTTAATGCTCCATCTTCACCTCTTACAGTACCTGTTGGTTTTGGTAAATCTTTAATTCTAAATTTAGCATTATCGCTTACTTTACCACCATCCGGCAATGTACCAGTAACGTTAATAGTTACTTCTCTACCTTGAATTCTAGATGCATCCATGACATAGCTGCTACCAGAACTTCTTGATAATCCTTGAGCACTAGCAGTCACTTTATTATCCGGAATACCAGCAAACGAAATAGTCATTGGGTTTTTAACACCTCTGTAAACTACATTCATTTTATCAGCAGAAATTGTTGCTGAGTTTGGTTTAGCTACCGTTGCGAACGATGACTTAACAGGCACAGGAATTTCTTCTCCGCCTTCGCCAAAAAACAAGTTACCTTCAATTTTATGTTCGCCAACGCCTCCGGCACCAACTTTTAATTTTACTTTTCCACCTTCTAAGGTATAATCTCTATCTTTTACTAGTTTTCTACCATCTAAAGTTAATTCTACTCTACTAGGAACGGTAGTTGCATCAGTACGACCTAATACAATTTCTCCATCAAATCGCTCACCATTAAAATAAGCTGATTTAGATGTTTCCATTAAAGTTGAATAATTGGTCATAGAAACTTGTTTACCAAGTTCACCAGCCAACATTGTTGACAATACTTCAGATTCTGTAGTTTTAATATCAGATTGTAATTGGGTCATTTTCGTTAAAGAAGCTACTAAAGGGAAACCTTTGTAGTGATAGTCTAACCAATCAACTTTAATACCATCTCTGTTTACTTCTTGGTCGGTATTAAATTTATCTTTAACTTGTTTGATAATGTCTTCCATACCTTCTTCAGTAGAAAGGATTTTTACAACACCATCTCTAAATCCATTAATCTGATTTAAAAATTCTTGTCCGTCTGGTTTTAACTTGTCTCCTTTAAAGAAATTTTGGTCAAGGTAATCTCCTTTATCCATTATTTCATAATCTGTAGGATCATCAAGTTTTGCCGTCATTTTGCCTTTTAATTCTTCTAAGTAACCATCAAATTTGTGCGCTAGGTCATCTATTTGATCTGCTTTAGCTTTTAAAGGCTTGTATTTTTCAGGCTGATCGTTTGCTTTCTCAGCTAAATTATCTACAAAAGTTTTATTTCTTAATTCTGTAGCTTGATTTGACTCAGTAAGCTTCTCGTTCATTAATCCGAAGGCTGAAAGCACTTCTTTAGACATATTTAACGCTAGCATCGCTATAAATATTAAATACATCAGATTAATCATCTTCTGTCTTGGTGATAAATTATTTCCTGCCATGTGTAATTAGGTTTTTTTTTGGTTAATTAATGTAATTTGGGATTATTTATTAACTCTCCTAATTATTTGTTCATTGCAGATAACATGCCACCATATACACCATTTAATGACGATAAGTTAGACGCTAAAGATTGCATTTGTTCTTTTAATTTAGCAGCATTTTCAATTGATTCTTCGTTAATTGTAGCTTGTTTGTTTACACTTTCTAATTGCATTTTGTATAAGCTATTTAACGACTCCATTTGAGCAGCAGCTAATGATAATTCTTCACCATATTTCTTAGTAGCTTCAATTGAATCTACAGTAGAAGACATGTTTTTTGCAGCACCTTCAAAGTTTTTGATACTATCGCCTAAACTTGCGATTAATTCGCCATCAATTTTTGCTTCTTTTAATAAATCATCTAATTTTTTAGATAATAATCCTTGTGCATCTTCTTTTCCTTCTCTTTTAACTGATTGTCCGCCAGCTAATTCAGGATATACTAGAGCCCAATCTAATTCTTCATCTACAGGTTCGAATGCAGATAATGCAAAAATGATTGCCTCGGTTACAAGACCAATGGTTAACATTACGTTACCAGTTAAAGGTCCAATTTCAAAGTGAATAATTTTGAATAGTGCACCAACGATTACAATTGCTGCCCCTAATCCATAGGCCATATTCATGAATTTCTTGTTTGCTTTTGACTTTGCCATAATTTTCGGTTTTAAATTTTAAGTAGGTTTTTTTTTACTTAAGTAGGTTAATTAATAGTGTTTATAATTGATTTGATTTGAATTATTGATTTCCGTTACTTGTTACTTGAGTCCCCATGTAATCTTGTACCGTTCTAAATCCTATATAACTTCTTGCAGAATCTGCATATTCGTAATCTCTGGAACTTACTTGTAAAAAGTAAGCCACATCTTTCCAAGAACCACCTCTAACAATTTTACGTTGATTGTTATTATCGTTTACACTTGGGTTAATGGTTGATGTATACTCATAAGATGAAGGATCGTAAGAGGCATTCACCCATTCTGAAACATTTCCAGCCATATTGTATAAGTTATAATCATTAGGATCATAAGACTTGGCTTCAACAGTGTATAATGCCTGATCTGCAGCGTAATCTCCTCGAACTGGTTTAAAGTTTGCCATAAAGCAACCTCTATCACTTTTTGTATACGGACCACCCCAAGGATAAGTTGCAGCTTGCAATCCGCCCCTCGCGGCATACTCCCATTCTGCTTCTGATGGTAATCTGAACGTATTTACCATAGCAGCTCCTTTTTTAGATTTTTGGTATGTATTTTTCCATAACGTTCTCCACTCACAGAAAGCTTTTGCTTGTTTCCAAGTCACGCCTACTACAGGATAATCGCTATAAGCATCATGCCAAAAATAATCGTTATGCATTGGTTCGTTATATGAATATGCAAAATCTCTAATCCATACCGTAGTATCTGGATAAACTTCTACTTCTTCTTTTATTATAACGTCTTTACGTTTTACACCTCTACTTCTAGCTGCTTCTTGAATATCCATATAATTGTACTGGAATTTAAACTTGGTTACATCCCAAGTTCGTTGTCCGTTATACGATTCTTCTAAAGGTAAGTACATAGTATCCATAACTTCTGCGTAATACTCATCTAAATATTCTGAAGTATCAAAAATTAAGTCTACATCTTTATTGATTTTTCTTCCTTCATAACCCGTTGGACCTAATCCAGTATAGTTATCATACATGTATTTTTCGTAAACCGACATATTCTCTGGGTCCGCATCACTAAAAGCAAACTCACCTATGGTACCTTCATCTGCTTGGGTCAATCCAACCTCATCGGCCAATATAGCTAGTCTCATTCTAACAATTGAGTCTCTTACCCAATTTACGAATTGACGATATTCGCTATTTGTAATTTCAGTTGCATCCATATAAAAGGCTCTAACAGTAACTGTTTTTGAGGGTGCATCGTTTACACCAGCAAGATCGTCGTCCGCTTTACCCATTATAAATGCTCCGCCAGGTATTAGCTCCATACCATAAGGCTTTTCTGGATGCCATTTTTTCCCTTTAACACCAACTAGTTCGCCCCTATCTTTTGAGCCGCAACTCGCTAGCATAGCGAATACTGTGGTTAATAATAAAAACTTCTTAATATCCATAGAAAACTTGAGGTTAATTATTTTAAGCTTCATTTTTGAGAGCGTAAACATATTTATATATTTTTTAAAAAACAACTATTTGTCTAAAAAATTTACGTTTCATCGTAAAAATTAAGCATTTCAACGATGAAAATGGTATTTGAACTGTCTTACCTGTACTACACACTGTTCTTTTGCAATGCTTTATACCAGCGGTCTGGGACCTTATTATTACAGGCATCCAAATAATCTTGGTGCATGCATGGTAATAACGTATGTCTTTTTAATTTATTATTAACATCTGCTAAAAAAGGAATCTCAATCCACCATCTTCCAGTTTTATTACTCTTGTAAAAAACTAATTCTTCAGAGTCCACCAGTGTTATATATTTTTGATAATTTCTATCATCTGAAAAATCATCGTCTTTTACTCTGTAATTAACACCCTCAATAAAATACCATAAAATTTGAGCTACGAGCATTGATGTAAGCTCATCATCATTTGATGGTTTATATTCATAAATACCAAACGATGTTACTTTATTACTAATACCAGCATATCTTGCAATGGCACAAATTTCTTTACCATCTAAACCATTTGGTGAATATTTTTGTTTCAAACTTACTTCGGCTCCTTTTACCGAGGTTAAATCTAAACTTACAATATTCGCATCTCTTAATACAGGCTCAACTATGGTAACATCTTTTGAAACTGCACCTAATCGATACGATTCAAAATACAGATTATCCATCAAATCTATTTCTTCTTGCGAATTAAAATAGGTTTGATAGCCGATTGTGGCATAATTAAATAAGTTATAGGGTTTATCGAGAATTATTTTTCCAACAAAGCTATTGTTTTTTATTGGTTTTGTAGAATCTCCTAAGTTAAATTGAGCATCAACATTTACGATGTTAACCATAGGAATTAAGGCATCATAAGCCCTGTAATTCGCATAAGTTAAATCTTGAGAGCCTCCTAAAATTATAGGAATGATATTCTTTTTAACTAATATTGTTATTGATTCTTTAAGTGCGAAATAAGTATCTTCTACACTTTCACCTTTATTAATATCACCTAAATCGGCGACGGTAGTATTCCAACTTCCTGGAAAAAGACCATAAAATGACTTTCTTATTTCATTAAGTTGAAATTCTTCACCTATATAATTAACGTCGTTTCTGTTTTCAAGAACGCCAAGAATAGCAATATTCACATCTTCAAGGTCTGGAATACCATGTTGTGCAGAATGTATTTTAAGTTTTCTTCCTAGTGCTTGAGCAGGCAATAACTCGTTATGTGCCAATACTGAATCTGAGACAGGAGATAAAAAATTAAAATTCATTTTGTATTATTTCTTTTTTGCTGGTGCTTTCTTTTTTGCAGCAGTTTTTTTCTTTGCTGGTGTTTTTTTCTTCGGAGCATTGGCTTCAATAATGGCCTTTGCTTCCTCTAAAGTCATTTCTGAAACATCAACTGTTTTAGGTAATTCAACTTTTATTTTACCTTTTAACACATTGTGTCTTCCCCAACGTGCTTTTTCAACTCGAATCCCTTCGTCTTCCCAATTATGGATAACCTTATCGATTTCCTTTTGTATTTTGGTTTCAATCAGCTCTACTATATCTTCGTCTGATAAATTATCCCAATCGTATTTTTTATTTACGTTAATAAACATATTGTTCCATTTTATAAATGGACCAAAACGACCTTTCCCTTTTTGTACAGGTAAATCTTTGTACATATAAATAGGGGCGTCTGCTTTTTGCTTTTCTTTAATTAAAACAATCGCATCATCCAATTCAACACTTAATGGGTCTACACCTTTGGGTAATGATACAAAAGCATCTCCAAATTTTACATAAGGACCAAAACGCCCATTGTTTACTTGAACTTCTTCACCTTTATATTCACCAAGTGTTTTTGGAAGCTGGAATAAATCCATGGCTTCTTCGTAAGTAATTGAATTTAATTGCTGGTCTGGACTTAAACTCGCAAATTGAGGTTTTTCTTCATCATCAACTGTTCCTATTTGCACCATTGGTCCAAATCTTCCTAAACGCACACTTACTTGTTTCCCAGTTTTTGGGTCTTTACCTAAAATACGCTCACCAGATTCTCTATCGGCATTTTCTTTTACATCTTCAACTACAGGATGGAAATCTTTATAAAACGATTTCATCACTTTCGTCCAATCTTCATTGCCTTCAGCGATTTCATCAAAATCGGCCTCTACTTTTGCCGTAAAATTATAATCTAAAATATGTTCAAAATGATTCACTAAAAAATCAGTTACAATCATTCCAATATCTGTAGGAACCAATTTCCCTTTATCTGAGCCAACTTTTTCTGTTAGAGTAACATCCTTAACTGTTCCGCTTTTTAAGGTAAGTTGTGTATAATTACGCTCTTCACCTTCAACAGAACCTTTCTCCACATAATTTCTATTTTGAATTGTTGAAATTGTTGGTGCATAAGTTGATGGACGACCAATACCTAGCTCTTCTAATTTCTTTACTAATGACGCTTCTGTGTATCGTGCTGGCGGACGCGTATAACGCTCTGTAGCCGTGATGTAATTGTTTAATAGCGTTTCATTTACTTTCATTGCTGGAAGCATACCGTCTTGTTCTACATCTTCATCATCCGTACCTTCAAGATATACTTTCAAGAATCCATCAAAAGTAATAACCTCACCATTTGCAGTAAAAGTTTCGTTATGCGTAGAAGCACTAATTTTCACATTCGTTCGCTCTAACTCAGCTTCACTCATTTGTGAGGCTATAGCGCGTTTCCAAATTAAATCATATAAACGAGCCTGATCACGATCGATATCCACTGAATGCGTTGCGAAATTTGTTGGTCGAATAGCCTCATGCGCTTCTTGAGCTCCTTTAGCTTTGCCTTTATAATTTCTTGGTTTACTATATTTTGAACCGTAAGCATCTTTGATTTCGGCTTCGGCACCTTTTCTAGCTTCATCTGATAGATTTACACTATCTGTTCTCATGTAAGTAATTAAACCTGCTTCATAAAGGCGTTGCGCCATCGTCATGGTTTTACTTACTGAGAAATATAACTTTCTAGAGGCTTCTTGTTGTAATGTTGACGTTGTAAATGGAGCAGCAGGTGATTTTTTAGCAGGTTTTTTTTGTAAATCTGCTACCTTAAAATTAGCCGTTGCATTTTGCTCTAAAAATTTTTGTGCTTTTGCCTTAGTTGAAAAATTCTTAGGTAGTTTAGCTTTAAAAGTTTGCCCGTCTTCATTTGAAAACTCAGCATCAATTCTATAGGATGCTTCAGGTGTGAACTCTTGAATTTCACGTTCTTTTTCAACAATTAATCTCACAGAAACCGATTGTACTCGACCAGCAGATAAACCGCCTTTTACTTTTCTCCAAAGTACTGGCGATAATTCATACCCTACAATCCTATCTAAAACACGACGCGCTTGTTGTGCATCCACCAAATCGTAATCTATACCTCTTGGGTTATTGATTGCTTTTAAAATGGCATCTTTAGTGATTTCATGAAAAACAATACGTTTAGTTTTGTCTTTATCTAATTTTAAAGTTTCTGCTAAATGCCACGCAATAGCTTCTCCCTCGCGATCTTCATCACTTGCTAACCAAACCATTTCTGCTTTTTTAGCTAAATCTTTAAGCTTTTTTACTACTGCTTTTTTATCTTTGGAAACTTCGTATTTTGGTTTAAAATCACCATCCACATCTACCCCTAATTCTTTGGAAGGTAAATCGGCTATATGCCCAAAACTAGATTCTACTTTAAAATCTTTTCCTAGAAATTTTTCAATGGTTTTTGCCTTTGCAGGTGACTCTACTATCACTAAATTCTTCGCCATACTTCGTTTTTTGAAGCTACAAATGTATATGAAAAAAAGTTTATCTGTAGCATTTTATGGATTATCTGGATGATATTTGAATAAAAAAACCTGCTTTTAACATTTTAAAAACAGGTTTTTATTTAATTATTATAAATATTATTCTGTTACGATTCCTATCTCATCTATAACACTTTGCTCGTTATGCCCAATTGAATCTTTGTATATATAATATAGTGGCACGTAAGCGAATGAACTGGTTACAAAAACACCAATAAAACACAAGACAATTCCAACTAATTGTGCCAGAAACCCAGCAACTATAATTAAACCAAAGGTGATAAGCCACTTTTTGTTTCCTAGTTTAAATCCGATTTTTGTGATATCTGAAGCCGATAAATCTGGATTAAAGGCGTAAATTACATTAATTAAAGCTATGGGCACCATCGCATAAAACATTGGTAAAACACAAAGTAAAATAGCAAGCAAGCTAATACCAAAAGTTATGGCGGCGAGTTTTATAGTTTTTCCCAAGTATGGTTTTTTAAAGAAATAAAAATAATCATCTGACCCTGCTTCATTCAAATCTTTCATTTTACAAATTCTGAAGAATGCCGACTTAAATCCGAAAGTAATAATCATTGCGAAAAACATAAATACCGTCATTAATAAATAAAATGGTATTAACAACATCATATTAGCCTCTGAGCCTTGTTGTAAAGAATCTGGATCTAAAATCCCCATTGCTATTAATGGCAGATACATGATGATGTAAAAAGGTATCATCATAACCATTGTTAAAAGCATTATAACCAATCCTTGTAACCAAACTTTCTTAAAAAGCTCGATTGATTTATTAAAAATATCGCCAAAGTCTAGATCTTTTGCATTTTCAATTTTAGTGAGTAATGTTTCAGTTGTGTTCATTATAAATATATTTTAATTTTCGTAATCGTCTCTAACCCCAATTTGTTCTATTTCATTGGTATCCTCAAAACCTATAACCTCTTTATAAATAAAAAATACGGGCAAATAAATAATAGACATGGTAAACAGAAGCCCTATACCGCATCCTAAAACACCCAACATACCAATGACAACCGATACGAAGATTGTCCCAAAGCTAATAAGCCACTTTTTTGTTCCTAATTTAAAACTTGCTTTTACAATTTCAGCCTCGCTTAAATCTGGATTATTAGCAAATATTATAGTAAAGTAAGCCAATGGCACAAATACATAAATATAAGGAATAAAAAACATGAACTGGGCTACTACCGCAATACCGGTATGAATTAAACCAAGCATGAGTAATTTAGAAAAGTAGGCCTTTTTTAAAAAATAAAAATAATCGTCTGGCTCTATAATACCTGAAACTTGATTTCTACAAATTCTATAAAATCCAGCTACGATAGCCATGGATATGGTAGTTACTAAAATAGTTTGAGGAATACTAAAAATTATAGATTCTAAATAAAAATCAACAAAAGAGTCGATATTAAATTGACCAAAGGGTAGCGTAGTTTGAGGTGCTAAGCCTATTAATGAGAATACAATATTAATTCCCATGGCAAATACAACAATTAGTAAAACAACTAAAAATCCTTTAATCCAGATTTTTTTAAATAATGCGATTATGCTATCAAATAAGTTACTAAAATCTAATGCTTTGGCGTTATCAATTTTTTTTGATAAACTATCAAATGAATTCATTATTGGTTTGGTTAGTCGATGATTTTCTTTACAATTATACATAAAAAAATCTGCCCGAAGGCAGATTAGTAAACAACATTTGTTTAGTTTAGTTTAGCAAGTATGAGCTAATCAGCTCGATGTTGTTTTCTTTATATTCGTATTGATACAAGGTATTTCCTCCTATCATAATTAAATTATTTTCCAGAGGAATTACATCAGTAGCTTGAATATCGTCTAAGGTATTTACTAGTTTTAAATCTTTTGGCGTTTCTAGTTCAAATAGTTTTAAGCCCGCTGTTCCGTCGCACACATAAAGCATGTTATTTCTTATTCCTAAGCCATAAGGATTTTCTAAATCGTAACGTGCTGATAAGGTAGGATTCGATTTATTGCTAATATCTATAACTTCTAACACACTTTCTAATTGCCCGCAAAGATTACCGCCTCTTAAAGTTAAATAGGCATAGTCACCATTTACAACCACAGGATCGCAACCTTCCCAATGTGTAAATTCCGAAACATATTCTGGAGCGGACGGATTCTTTAAATTATATATATACATGCCGTTTGTGCTACCAAGATATAAATAGCCTTCTGCTTGAAACATAGTTTCTATATTCCATCCTGCATATTGCGTATTTACAAGAAATGGCTCCTCCAAATTCTGAATATTAAAAATAGCCATTTCATAATTTCCAACGGTATACAAATAATTATCCACAATTTGAAAACGTGCTAAAGATCCTCCCGTTCCTGTTGATGATTCGGCTTGTGAGCCTACCATACCATCATTAAAAATAACGTCAATAACACGTGTATTATCCACTTTTTTCCGACGCTCTGTACTTAACGTCCAACCAATTATAATTTCTTCTTCATAATTGTATTTTCCATAATCAACCTCTTGCGCTTCAATAGGGATATCGTAATCATATACCGTAAAAACATCTTCTAAACGTTCAGACATAACCACATTATTGATATCTGAAATATCAAAAACAACTAAATCTGTGGCGCTATCAGCAAACAAAAAATTGTCCTTAACCGAGATATCTTCATTTCCTGGAATCTCAATAAATTTTATCGCCTGTGGCATTTCAGGGTTAGTATTATCTATAATATGGACCCCAGAATCTACATCACTTACAAAAATATAGTCCTGGTATACATAAATTTTACCTGGCTCTTCTATGGTTTTAGGAGCATTGACTTTTACAGCACTTCTAAACGCCGCCTTACTCATGAGCTTTGGCGATGCCACTTGAATAAATTCATAATCGGCATCGTCGTTTTTATCGCAAGACAAAGCCATTAAAAAAAATAGAGGCAAAAAAAGGTGTTTTAATTTCATACGACTTGGTTTTATTCAATATTTATAATTTAATGAAGACTCTAATTCTTCAATATTCAATATTATTTCTTGACTTCCTTCAATTTGAATTGGGGTTAAATCAAATGTTACCGTTCGTTCAAAAACGGCCAAACATTCTTCTTTATTATCTAATTGAAACTTTAAATAACGTTGTTCTGGGAACGATTCAGCAATAGCTTCAGAAGCTACTAAACTAAAACTCCATGAATTTCCATCGCAACCAGAAGCTCCAATAGTTATACTTAAGCAGTCATCAATAATTTCAGTATCAATAAATGTAAAGTTTTCAGAACTCAAACTATTATATAGGCCTTCGTCTACTATTACGACATCATCACAATTTCCAAAATAATAATCATCATCTTCATCACATTGGGTATTCATAAAACAAAACGCCGTAAGTAATATAAATACTATCTTTTTGAAATGCTGCATATTAAATGTATGGTTTTACAAAAGATGCAGCGAATGCCTTTTGGTTGCGTTAATTATATAATAAAATAAACTGACACTTTGTCATAAAATACAAATAAATTGTATCTTTGCATGCTTATTGACTCAGATAGGATTCAGTAAATTATGGAAAAGACAATAGACGAAAAAAAACAAGGAGAATCTTTAGTATTAGATCAAAAAGAGGGGAACAAACGTAAACTTTTTATTGAAAGTTACGGATGTGCTATGAATTTTAGCGATAGCGAAATTGTAGCATCTATCATGCAAAATCAAGGGTTTAATACGACACAAAACCTTGAAGAAGCCGATTTGGTTTTAGTGAACACGTGCTCCATTAGAGATAAAGCAGAACAAACAGTTCGTAAACGTCTTGAAAAATATAACGCTGTAAAAAGAGACCATAACCCTAAAATGAAAGTAGGCGTATTAGGTTGTATGGCTGAACGTTTAAAGACTAAATTTCTTGAAGAAGAAAAAATTGTAGATTTAGTTGTTGGACCGGATGCTTACAAAGATTTGCCTAACCTATTGGCCGAAGTTGACGAAGGAAGAGATGCTATAAACGTCATTCTTTCAAAAGAAGAAACCTATGGCGATATCTCGCCAGTGCGTTTAAACACCAATGGTGTTACAGCTTTTGTATCGATAACCCGCGGTTGCGATAACATGTGCACATTTTGTGTAGTACCTTTTACGCGTGGTAGAGAGCGCAGTAGAGACCCGCAGAGTATTATTGAAGAAATAAACGATTTATGGAATAAAGGCTATAAAGAAGTTACTCTTTTGGGCCAGAATGTTGATAGCTACCTTTGGTATGGCGGCGGACTAAAAAAAGACTTTAAGGATGCTAGCGATATTCAAAAGGCAACATCGGTAAACTTCTCGAAGTTGTTAGATCTTTGCGCAGTGGCACAACCCAAAATGCGGATTCGTTTTTCAACATCGAATCCTCAAGATTTAACTTTAGATGTTGTTGAAACCATGGCGAAACATCAAAACATCTGTAATCATATTCATTTACCTGTACAAAGCGGTAGTAATCGTATTTTAAAAGAAATGAATCGTTTACACACCCGCGAAGAGTACATGGCTTTAATTGATAACATCCGAAAAATTATTCCAAATTGTGCTATAAGTCAAGATATGATTGTTGGTTTTCCTACCGAAACGGAAGCCGATTTTCAAGATACCGTTTCACTTATGGATTATGTAAAATATAATTTCGGTTATATGTTTACTTATTCTGAGCGCCCTGGAACTATGGCAGGTAGAAATATGAAAGATGATGTTCCTGAAGCAATTAAAAAACGTAGACTACAAGATATAGTAGACTTACAACGGATTCACAGTGAAATTAAAACCAAAGAATGGCTTAACACCACTGTGGAAGTTTTAATTGAAAAAGAATCAAAAAAATCAGATGCCCAATGGTCTGGTCGCACACCTCAAAATATTGTCTGTGTGTTTCCAAAAGCAAACTATAAAGTAGGCGATTTTGTAAATGTAAAAGTTACAGATTGCACCAGTGCAACGCTTATTGGCGAGGGTATTGGGTTGAGTGAGAATAATTAATTAAAAAAAGCACAGAGAAAATAGAATAGAGAAAATAGACCCCAAAATTAAAGTCTAACCTCTTGTTTCTTGATTCTCTCATCTAAATAAACATGGAATCAGTTCAAGCTATAAAACAACGTTTTGGTATTATTGGTAATGCACCAGCGCTAAATCGTGCTATTGAAAAGGCGATTCAAGTAGCACCTACAGATATTTCGGTTTTAGTAACTGGAGAAAGTGGTGTTGGTAAAGAAAGTATTCCTAAAATAATACATCAATTATCTCACAGAAAGCATAATAAATACATTGCTGTAAACTGTGGTGCTATACCAGAAGGCACCATAGACAGTGAGTTATTTGGACATGAAAAAGGATCTTTTACAGGTGCCACACAAACACGTGCAGGGTATTTTGAAGTAGCTGATGGCGGAACCATTTTTCTAGATGAAGTTGGCGAATTGCCCTTAACAACTCAAGTGCGTTTATTGCGTGTTTTAGAAAATGGTGAATTCATAAAAGTAGGTTCCAGTAAAGTACAGAAAACCAATGTACGTATTGTAGCCGCTACAAACGTGAATATGTTCGAAGCCATTGAAAAAGAAAAATTTCGCGAAGATTTATATTATCGATTAAGCACGGTAGATATTCATTTACCTCCACTAAGAGATCGTCAAGAAGATATTCATTTATTGTTCCGAAAATTCGCTAGTGATTTTGCATTGAAATACAAAATGCCTACCATCAAATTAACCGATAATGCTGTACAAGTTTTATTGAAACACCGATGGGCAGGTAATATAAGACAGTTAAGAAACATTGCAGAACAACTCTCTGTATTAGAGCAAAACAGAACTATTTCTGCTGAAACATTGCGTGGGTACCTACCAGCTACTGCAAATACAAACTTGCCTGCGGTTATAAAAACATCAAAATCTCAAAGCGATTTTAGTAGCGAACGCGAAATCTTGTACAAAGTTCTTTTTGATATGAAAAGCGACCTCAACGACCTAAAAAAGTTAACGCTAGAATTAATGAAAAATGGTAATGTTAAGGATGTTGAAAAAAATAACGAGAGCTTAATCCAAAAAATTTATGGCAATGATGAAGAGGAGCAGGACATGGATTTAGATTTTGAAGAAAACACCATAAACGACGATATTATTGCTATTCCAGAGCATAAAACTACTGAAGAAGAAGCAACTCCAGTTCAAGATAAATATTATTTTGCTGAAGAAATTGAAGAAGAAGAAACCTTATCATTACAAGACAAAGAATTAGAATTAATTAAAAAATCGCTTGAACGTCACAACGGAAAACGTAAATTAGCAGCTGCAGAATTAGGCATTAGCGAACGTACGTTGTACAGAAAGATAAAACAATACGATTTATAACTTATCGTTAAACAAGAAACTAAAGTTCTTAATTCATCAGAATTTGTGAATATGAAAAAATATAGTATCCCTTTTTTATTTTTAACTTTCTGCTTTACGCTTGTAGGTTGTGGCATTTACTCTTTTACGGGTGCTTCCATACCTCCAGGAACGGAGACATATCAAGTCAATAGGTTCGAAAATACGGCGTTATTAGTTGAACCAGGGTTAGAACGAGATTTTAAATTGGCTTTGGAAGACCTAATACAAAATCAAACGAACTTACGATTGGTTCCATCTAATGGCGATTTGGTTTATGAAGGTGAAATTACAGAATATAGAATCTCGCCAACTACAGCAACCTCTGATAATACGGCAGCTCAAAACAGATTAACTATTGGTGTAAAACTGAGGTTTTTCAACAGAAAAAAAGAAGAAGACGATTTAGAACAAAGTTTTACATTCTTTTATGATTATCCAGGAAGCGAACAGCTTATAGGCTCACAAAAAACCACAGCGCACGAAGAAATATTTGAACGCCTTACTCAAGATATTTTTAATGCTACATTAGCAAAATGGTAAAATTTTTAATTAAATTGGGATAAACCAATGCATCAAACAGATTTTACATATTTATTACAAAACCCTCAAGCCATATCTCATGGGCAAATCGAGGATGTAAAATCTATTATTGACGCCTATCCTTATTTTCAACCGGCACGCGCCATTTACCTTAAAGGTTTAAAAAACCAAAGTAGTATTTCTTATAATCAAGAACTCAAAACAACTGCTGCTTACACTACTGATAGAAGTATACTATTCGATTTTATTACATCGGATGCTTTTCTTCAAAATGAAGTTTCAAAACATATAAAAAGCAATACAGAAAACCTCAAAGGTATTAGTGTTGATATAGAAGACCTCTCAGTCAATAAAAGTGTTGCTATTGATGATGCCTTAAAACAACAAATAAAAGAAACTGCTGGTGTTTTAGACCCTACTTTATTTCAACCTAAAGAACCCAGACCAATTAAGGTGTCGAGTTTCAGACTAGATGAATCTGAAGCCATTGAAAACGTAACCGAAGAAACCAAAACCCAAGAAGCTTCAGCAGAAGATATTTTAAAATTAGGAGAACCTCTTAAATTTGATAAAAAAGAAAAGCATTCTTTCAATGAATGGCTAAAATTAGCGCATTTCAAGCCTATAAAAAGATCAACTAAAGAAGAAGAAGAACTCGTTGAAAATAAAACTTCTGAAAGTTTGAATAAAGAAAAGAAATTTGAACTTATCGATAAATTTATTTCAGAAAATCCAAAAATTAAACCGAGCAAAACGAGTACGCCAAATATAAACTTAGCACAAGCCCAAATGATACAGCCAGAGTCTTTAATGACAGAGACTTTAGCACGTATTTATGTTGAACAAAAAAATTACAAAAAAGCTATTCAATCTTATAAAATTTTAAGTTTGAAATATCCAGAAAAAAGTAGTTTCTTTGCAAACCAAATTAAAGCGGTAGAACAATTACAAGAACAAAATAATAAATCATAATGAGTACGTTTACAATATTTTTAGTCCTTATCGTCGTTGTAGCATTTTTACTAGTTGTAGTAATCATGGTGCAAAACCCAAAAGGAGGAGGTTTATCATCATCTTTCGGTGGTGGTGGCACACAACAATTAGGAGGTGTTAAAAAGACAACCGACTTTTTAGACAAGAGTACCTGGACATTAGCAACATTATTATTGGTTTTAATACTTATATCAAATGTAGCTATTGACAGAGGTGGTTCAGCTAATACAGAATCTAAAGCCTTAGATCCTGATACACAAACTGCACAACCTTTACCAGCAGTTCCTGCTGCTACAGATAATACAACGGCTACCCCTGCAGATTCAACGGGTAACTAAGCGACATAAAACAAAACAAAAAATGCCAACCTTAACAGTTGGCATTTTTTATTTCTACCAATCGGTAGAAGAGTCTGTAAGTTTGTCAGTTCGGAAGCATTGGCACATTTTTAGCATAACGCATAAGCGTTAATAAAAATTTTTAAAATCAAAAACATATAAAAAATGGCATTAAACATTAAACCATTAGCAGATAGAGTTCTAATTGAACCAGCTGCCGCCGAAACTAAAACGGCATCAGGAATTATAATTCCAGATAATGCAAAAGAGAAACCACAAAAAGGAACCGTTGTAGCTGCCGGACCTGGCACAAAAGACGACCCGATTACAGTTAAAGTTGGTGATACCGTTTTATATGGAAAGTACGCTGGAACAGAGCTTAAATTAGAAGGAAACGATTATTTAATCATGCGCGAAAGCGACATATTGGCTATTATTTAAATGGCTATTTGCTATTAGCCTCTGGCTTTTAGCTCAAAATAAATTATTATTAATACTTGGCCAATAGCACACAGCTAAAGGCTAAAAGCAAAAACTAAAAAAATGGCAAAAGATATAAAATTTGATATTGAAGCACGCGACGGTTTAAAGCGCGGTGTAGATGCATTAGCAAATGCAGTTAAAGTAACTTTAGGACCAAAAGGACGTAACGTAATTATAAGCAAAAGCTTTGGTGCGCCACAAGTAACCAAAGATGGTGTTTCGGTTGCAAAAGAAATTGAATTGGCAGACGAGCACGAAAATATGGGCGCTCAAATGGTAAAAGAAGTAGCTAGCAAAACTAACGATTTAGCTGGTGATGGAACAACTACCGCTACCGTTTTAGCCCAAGCTATTGTAAAAGAAGGTTTAAAAAACGTTGCTTCTGGAGCAAATCCAATGGACTTAAAACGTGGTATTGACAAAGCTGTTGAAGCTATTACTGCAGATTTAGAAAAGCAATCAAAGCAAGTTGGCAATTCTTCTGAAAAAATAAAACAAGTTGCAGCTATTTCTGCTAATAACGACGACACTATTGGTGAGTTAATCGCTCAAGCGTTTGGTAAAGTTGGAAAAGAAGGTGTTATTACTGTTGAAGAGGCAAAAGGTATGGAAACATATGTTGATGTTGTTGAAGGTATGCAATTCGATAGAGGCTATTTATCACCTTACTTTGTTACAGATGCAGATAAAATGATTGCCGATTTAGAAAATCCATACATTTTATTATTCGATAAAAAGATTTCTAACTTACAAGAAATCCTACCTATTTTAGAGCCAGTAGCACAATCTGGTCGTCCGTTATTAATTATTGCTGAAGATGTTGACGGACAAGCTTTAGCAACCTTAGTAGTTAACAAATTACGTGGTGGTTTAAAAATTGCTGCTGTAAAAGCTCCAGGATTTGGCGACAGACGTAAAGCGATGCTTGAAGATATCGCAATTTTAACTGGAGGAACAGTAATTTCAGAAGAAAGAGGATTTACTTTAGAAAATGCAGATCTTTCAATGTTAGGAACTGCTGAAACTGTAACCGTTGATAAAGACAATACAACTATTGTAAATGGTTCTGGAAAAGCTGCGGATATTAAAGCGCGAGTAAACCAAATTAAAGCACAAATTGAAACAACAACTTCGGATTACGATAAAGAAAAACTTCAAGAGCGTTTAGCTAAATTAGCTGGTGGTGTTGCTGTACTTTACGTAGGTGCTGCAAGTGAAGTGGAGATGAAAGAGAAGAAAGATCGTGTTGATGATGCTTTACATGCTACAAGAGCAGCTGTTGAAGAAGGTATTGTTGCTGGTGGTGGTGTTGCCTTAGTTAGAGCAAAAGCAGTATTAACTAAAATTACTACCGATAATTTAGATGAAACAACAGGTGTTCAAATTGTAAATAAAGCTATTGAAGCGCCATTAAGAACTATTGTTGAAAATGCGGGTGGCGAAGGCTCTGTTGTTATCAATAAAGTTTTAGAAGGGAAAAAAGACTTTGGATACGATGCTAAATCTGAAGAATATGTAGATATGCTTAAAGCTGGTATTATCGATCCTAAAAAAGTTACACGTATCGCCTTAGAAAATGCCGCATCTGTTGCTGGTATGATTTTAACGACTGAGTGTGCTTTAATTGATGTTAAAGAAGATGCTCCTGCCATGCCTCCAATGGGAGGTGGCGGAATGCCAGGAATGATGTAGTCGAAAACTTCGACACACAAATCATATAAAAAAAACGCTTCAATTCATTTTGAAGCGTTTTTTTATTTGTAACAAATTATTTTTTAGTTAAACCAAACCGCGTAGCGTTGTCGGCGTAACTCTAAAGCTAAAGCTTTTTCCATTTTAAGTGCTTCTTCTCGAGTAGCAAGAGGATCAATGTGATTATATAAGCTCGGTCTTAAATAAGAGCCATATTTCTCAACAATATTAGACGATAACTTATAGCCTTTTTTGTTTCTATAACCAGTTTTATGCTGAAGAAAACGTTCTTTTGGAGTTTTGCTGGTCATACCAACATACAAACATTCCAAAACGCCATTAAACTGCGGATTTGCGGCCCGAAATTTAGCATTTTCACTATAAACCCGTTTTTTTAATTCAACAACATAAATTCTATATGGCATTCTAGATAAACTTAAAATCTATATCAAATAAAGCTATGTGATTTAATCTTTGTGATCATCTATAACCTCATCATCACGATACTTACAACAGGCATGTACAGATGCATAAGCTTCATCAGTAGCTTTAAATGCCTTGGTATCATGACCCGCAGCTAATACTTGCTTTTCAATAGTTTCAACATCTGTTTTACGTGCATCGAAAATTAATTTCAGCTCGTGGGTATCAATATTCCAATCGGCAAACTTAACACCTTTGGTATTTAAACATGCCTTTTCAATTCGTGCTTTGCACATGCCACAAACTCCATCTACTTCAAGAGAAGCTTTGGCATTTTTATTTTGCCCAAAGGATAATGTCCCGATTAGCATTAAAGCTATAATTATTAATTTTTTCATTTTATTTGTTTTAATTTAATTTATATCGTAATCCTGCATAATACATACTCCCAAAAATGGGGCCATATACAAAAGTAGAATCAAAATTCGCACCAAAAGGATCATCAGCCCCTAAAATAGGATTTGGCTGTCTCACATTGGTTATGTTTTCACCCCCTAAATATACTTCAAATCTTGGCGAAAATACCTTTGTAATTTGCGCATTTAAAGTCGCCACGGTTGGTGTTCTTTCTGGCAACTGATATTCCACAGGGTTACTTACTGTTGAAGCATAACGCTGATCGCTCAACCAATTATAGGTAATATCAAATTTCCAATGTCCAGATTCTTCAACTTCTTGTTTTGTTTCATAACCCATATTAGCAAAAATTCTGTGTTTGGGTGTTAATGGTTTTTCTAATCGTCCAGAATTATAATCTGTTTTTACATCATAAAACTTGTAGGCGGTTCTTAAATCGAATCCTTCAAAAGCATTATAATTCAATTCTACTTGAAAACTATTGGCAAAACTCTTGCCATTAAGGTTGTAAAAATTTATTTCAGTAGGTGTTTCCCAATCTACTACCACCTGATTTTTAAAATCGGTTTTATAATAATCAAAGGTGATATCTGCTTTTCTTCCAAAAAGATTGAATCCTTGTAAATATGAAAATCCATAATTCCATGCAATTTCTGGATCCAAGCCATAAATTGTTCCGCCAGAATCCAAAATTTGTATTTGTCTGGATGTTGAAAATAATTGCTGGTTTTCAGTAAAAATATTAGCGCTACGTTTTCCCCTTCCAAATGAAGCCCTAAAGGCAGATTTACTCCAAGGTGAATAGCGTGCGTGCACTCGAGGCGTTATGAATGTGCCTAATAAATTATGATGATCCACACGAACCCCTGCTGTTAAATTCAGTAGTTCTAAATTATCAAAACTGTATTCAAAAAAGGCACCAACAGAGTTTTCTGTTCGTTCATAATCAGAGGCATTTACCTGCTCATCATAATGATCGTAAGTATAGCTAATTCCGGTTTTTATTTTATGACGAGAATCGCTAATTATAGAGTTATAAATGGCATTTGCATATAAACTATTGTGGGTAATATCATAAAAATTCAATCCGAAATATGAATCTTGCTTATGACTACTAAATGCCGTTTGAACCCCCAAACTTTGCCAAGGTATTTCTGGATTTACATAACCAAATTTCGTTGATATTTCATAGCGTTGAGTATCAATCTCACTGCCCCAGGCATTGGTTGTTAATTTGTCGGAATCCGGATTAAAATCTAACTGGCCCGTTTGCTTTTCGTCGTTTAAAAACTTCAAATTAATGAAACTTACAAACCCTTTTTCGGTATCGATGTACTGCCAACGATTCATCAGATTGATTTGATTGAATTTCGGCATATCTAAAAACCCATCGTTGTTAACGTCGTGTTCCTTGTTATGTGTATTTCCATGGATATACAATCCGGTATGCCATTTATCATTCACTTTCGTATTTATATGTGTATTGAGTTCCAAACGTTCGCTTGATGCGCCATATAAATTAACAAACAATTTATCATCGGTAGATGGTTTGACCAACTCCGTATTAATTTGGCCTGCAATACTTTCAAAACCATTCACTACACTCCCCGCGCCTTTGGTAATTTGAATACTTTCCACCCATGTTCCGGGAATAAAACTCAATCCGTAGGCTTGTGACGCACCACGAATGGATGGAATATTTTCAGTAGCAATTAAAATATACGGACTTGTTAATCCTAACATCTTTATTTGTCGTGTTCCTGAAATGGCATCGGCGAAATTAACATCGATGGACGGGTTAGTTTCAAAACTTTCAGAGAGGTTACAACAGGCCGCTTTCAACAACTCTTCACTACTTACATTAATTACATTTGTGGCTTTATAGAACGATTTTGCCGTTGTTTGCTTTCTAGATTTTATAGTTACAGCATCCAAATTATCTGTGGATTGTAACCAATGTTTAATAGTTTTTGGTCCATTGATGGTTAACGTATCGGTTTTAAAGCCAACGTAACTAATAATAAGCTTTTTGTACTGTGGTTTGTAGGTTAAATTGAACTTACCATCAATATCGGTTACTGTTCCAACTTCGGTATTTAACCAATACACGTTGGCTCCTGCCAATGCTATTTCTTGATTTTTATCGTTGGCTTCAAAGACTACACCTGTAATTTTATCCTGAGACAAAACCATAATTGGGAATAGCCATAGTATATATAAGAACTGTTTCATTTTAATTGAAGGTTTTTATTAACATAACTATAGCCATCACAATCATGATGGAGTTTTCAATAAAGGTTGCTTTAGTCATGGGCAGTTTTAATGCTGTCCCTAGGCAAGCACATTGTATTGCTTTTTTATCAAGTAATGTTTTAGTAACACCTATCGTGGTGATTCCTAAAATAATTAAGGTAATGATTAATGCTATTGGAATTTCAATACGCATTAAGAACATCACACCAAGAATGGTTTCAATAAAAGGATAAATCCAACCGTAAACGGGGACTACTTTGGCAACTGGGTCGTACATTCTAAACGACTTTGGAAACCCTTTTAAATCAAGTATTTTAAAGAAGCTAAAGACAATATAAAATAAGCCCATAAAATCGAGCATAAATTCACTACTATTCCACGGATTGTAATTGAGAAGAACAGACGCTATGGTAATATATCCAAAGATTAAAAACAAAGGAAATAGTTGTTGTAAATCGGTTTTTTCTGGTTCAACAATTCCTGAAGATTTAAACACATTTATCTTCTGTTTTTCAGAAATTGTATATTTATTTGGTAATGTTTTTTGAAGTGTTTCGACTGGAATATGTTGAGACATTTCAACGGTAGCTTCAGCCCTTTCTAAATCTACCGCTGCATTAACGACATAATCTAGCTTGTTGAGTTTTTCTTCAACTGATGCTTTGCAATTATTACAGGTCATGCCTGTAATTGTATATGTATGTTTCATGATTTATTTGATTATCAATTTTTAAATAAAATTTTCAATGGAAATAGATTCCGAATCTATTTCAGAAAAAAAATTAATAAATCAAATCAAAAAAACTTGTTCTAACACCTGAATATCGGTGACCAAATTGGGTGGAGAATAATCTTTATGAGGTATGGTTTCTTTAGGTAGGCTTTCGAAACCAGAAATATAAGTGTGAAAAAAGGCCGTTAGGAACTGAACCTTTTCAAATTCTAAATCATCAAAAGAAGAGAATTTAAGTTGGTCTTGTCCTTTTACAAGATCTACTTCATCTTTACAGCAGGTTTTTTTCTGAAGCATTTCCATAGCTTCCATTCCGCATTTTTCAGCTTCAGTAAATACTGCAACATCAACTAAAACATCACCACAATAGTGCTTTTCAATGGTAAAAGATACCGTTGAAAACAACACCAGTAATGCTAAAGTTACCGAAAACGTTTTATGTAAAATGGCTTTTATCACAATACAAAAATACAAAATTTTGAAGTGAAGCGGTTGACTTTATCAAATGATTAACATTCAATTTTTAAGCTTGTGATAGTAGAATGCGGGCAGTAACAGAATTAATATAATAGGCTGAATTAAAAATCTTCTGATATTAAAAAACAAATAATAATCTTCTTGTCTTGGGTTGATAACAAAATACAAATAGAAAAGCATCAAAATAAAAAAGGCGACTGCATATACCAATGTTGAAAATTTTATAATGCTTTTATCCTTAAAAACAACAAACAGTATTGCTAGAGAAATGAGTGTATTCAGCAAATAGCGCAAAGTTGTAAAGGCAACCAATTTAAGCACTTCCCGTCTAGGACTATCAATGTACAAATAATCGTTTTCAAAAAAAGTTAAGTAAGGATCATAGAACAGTACGTCTTCAAAATACCGAATTAACATCAGCATCAATATGAGTATTGAAATCAATATTAATTTAGTAGCTCTATGCATGCTTTTTATTCAATTTAGAAAATCTATTCACCCAAAAGATCCATAGTAAAAACACCATTCCATAAATAATAGCTGGAAATATTACGGTGTGTAACACATCGCCATATTCTGGGTAGTGATACAACCCGACAGTTAAAACAACAATACGCAATAAATTAACAATGTAAATTAAAACGCTACCCGACAAAATATAGAAAAATGTTGTTTTCAGTTTTCCAGAAAACGCTGCAATAAAAGAAACAAAAAGGATAATTACACTTATGGAGTTACAGCCTTCAATAATTCGCCCGAGATATTCGCCATTTAAAATTAGTTTCATGGAAGGCTCATCTGGATGCGGTAATACTTGTGTTTGGTAGCCGAAAGATTGTAACAACTCTTGACTTTGAATAGCCACTAAGTTGGTTACATAATCGGGGTAAAATTTAGAGCCGTCAGAATATTGCAAGTACAATTTATAAAAAACTGAAAGCACCACATACACCACCAAAAATGTCATGATAAATTTTATTACCGACTTATATTTAACGAAAAGTGATTTCAATTATAAATTTTTGCGTAACAGAATATCGAAATTACACCTTTTTAAATACATTTACCAAAACTTTTAAAGTTATGATTTTTGAAACCCTAAAACCTCAAGTTGAAAACATTATCTCGAACAGCACTAAAACGGTTGATGAGCGCCTGTTATCAATTTGCCAATTACTTGAAACGAACATTGATTATTATAACTGGGTTGGTTTTTATTTTAGAAATGGGCAAAAAGAAGAATTACTTTTAGGTCCTTATGTAGGTGAGCCCACAGACCATACGGTAATTCCTTTTGGCAAGGGGATTTGCGGACAAGTGGCCCTAAGTAATCAAAACTTTGTGGTACCAGATGTATCGGCACAAGATAATTATATAGCCTGTAGCTTCACGGTAAAAGCAGAAATTGTGGTTCCTATTTTTGTGAATGGTGAGAATATTGGACAGATAGATATCGATTCGAATACTCCAGACCCATTTACTGAAGCCGACGAGCGATTTTTAGAGTTTGTTTGCCAAAAAATTTCTGAAATTTTATAGTTGTTAACAACTTCCATTTTTCGTTAAAAAAATACCCCGTTTTTTGATAATTCGAGGCTTGTTTTTTAAAGGAAATAACTACTTTTGCAGAGCATTGAAAAATTCATGCTAAAACCCTGAAAAACAAGCAATAATTTCATTTTAGAAAACTAACAAAACACTAATGAGCAACGAAAAAACAATAAAATCGGCTTTAATTTCTGTATTTAGTAAAGACGGTTTAGAACCCATTGTAAAAGAACTAGACAAACAAGGTGTAACCATATATTCTACTGGTGGTACCGAGAAATTTATAAACGATTTAGGCGTTAATGTTGTTCCGGTGGAAGATGTAACTTCTTACCCATCTATTCTTGGTGGTCGTGTAAAAACGTTGCATCCAAAGGTATTTGGTGGTATTTTAAACAGACAAAACCACGACGGTGATGTTGCTGAATTATCGGAATATGAAATCCCACAAATTGATGTGGTTATTGTTGATTTATATCCGTTTGAAAAAACAGTAGCTTCGGGTGCTAGCAATCAAGATATTATTGAAAAGATTGATATAGGTGGTATTTCTCTAATTCGCGCTGCAGCTAAAAATTATGCTGATGTGATATGTGTTTCGTCTGTTGATGATTACGCAGAGTTTTTAGAGTTGATTTCAAAAAATAATGGAAGCATTTCTGAAGAAGACAGAAAACGTTTTGCAGGAAAAGCATTTAACGTATCATCGCATTACGATACAGCAATTTTTAATTACTTTAATCAAAACCATGATGAAGCAGTTTTAAAAATTAGCGAAACGAATGGTAAGGTGCTACGTTACGGTGAAAACCCACACCAACGCGGTTTTTTCTTTGGGAATTTTGACGAATTATTCACCAAACTTCACGGTAAAGAATTGAGTTACAACAACCTTTTAGATGTTGATGCCGCAGTAAATTTAATGTTAGAGTTTAAAAATGATGCCCCAACGTTTGCGATTTTAAAACACAATAATGCTTGTGGTTTAGCACAACGCGAAACGCTACACCAAGCTTATGTTGATGCCTTAGCTGGCGATCCTGTTTCTGCTTTTGGTGGTGTGTTAATTAGTAATACAGAAATTGATTTAGCTACGGCTGAAGAAATTCATAAATTATTCTGTGAGGTGGTTATTGCGCCTTCGTTTTCTGCTGAAGCTTTAGACATTCTTAAAGGTAAAAAGAATAGAATTTTATTAAAAATTCATGATGTTGAAATGCCACAAACCAACGTAAGAAGTTGCTTGAATGGTGTTTTAGTACAGGATAGAAATAACATTACCGATAAGGCTGAAGATTTAAAGAATGTAACGACTACTGCGCCAACTCAGGCACAGATAGACGATTTAATTTTCGCATCGAAAATATGTAAACACACCAAATCGAACACCATTGTTTTAGCTAAAAACAAGCAGTTATGCGCTAGTGGTACCGGACAAACAAGTCGTGTTGATGCTTTAGAGCAAGCCATTCATAAAGCTGGGACTTTTAAATTCGATTTAAATGGTGCTGTAATGGCTAGTGACGCATTCTTTCCTTTTCCGGATTGTGTTGAAATTGCCAACAATGCCGGAATTACGGCAGTAATTCAACCTGGAGGTTCTATAAAAGACCAACTGAGTATTGATTATTGTAACGATAATGGTGTTGCTATGGTAATGACTGGTACACGTCACTTTAAGCATTAAACGACCACTGAACTGCGCTAGACCCAACCAACTTACAATTATGAGGTGAGTTAATTGGCAAGTGCGTTAGGGATTGCAGCGGCATCCTTTTTACTTTTTCTGTAAAAAAGATATAGCGGAAAGCCCGACCCTTGTGGTAACCTGCCTGCCGGCAGGCAGGCGCCCAAATAATTATCGTTGAAATGCGTTTAGCATATTGAGTTGAAGCTTAAATGAAATTTGAATACCATAAAACATATATATTTATTTACTTTTATTACATTTACAACATTCGATTTAAAACCACTAATAATTTTTAATAACACATGGGATTTTTTGACTTCTTAACTGAAGAAATTGCAATAGATTTAGGTACTGCAAACACACTTATAATTCACAATGACAAGGTTGTTGTTGATGCGCCATCGATAGTGGCTCGCGATCGCATTTCTGGTAAAATTATTGCCGTTGGGCAGGAAGCTAGCTTGATGCAAGGAAAAACTCATGAAAATATTAAAACAATACGTCCGTTAAAAGACGGTGTAATTGCCGATTTTGATGCTTCTGAACAAATGATAAGTATGTTTATTAAAAACATACCTGCACTTAAAAAGAAGTTTTTTACGCCTGCATTACGAATGGTAATTTGTATTCCTTCGGGGATTACAGAAGTGGAGATGCGAGCGGTAAAAGAAAGTGCGGAACGTGTGAATGGTAAAGAAGTGTATTTAATACACGAACCTATGGCTGCGGCTATTGGTATTGGTGTTGATATTATGCAACCCAAAGGAAACATGGTAGTTGATATAGGTGGTGGTACTACAGAAATTGCGGTAATTGCCTTAGGTGGTATTGTTTGCGATAAATCGGTTAAAATTGCGGGTGATGTTTTTACTAATGATATTGTGTATTACATGCGTACGCAACACAACTTATACGTTGGAGAACGTACTGCTGAAAAAATAAAAATACAAATAGGTGCGGCTACTGAAGATTTAGAGTTGCCACCAGAAGATATGAGTGTTCAAGGACGTGATTTATTAACTGGTAAACCTAAACAAGTTTCTATATCGTACAGAGAAATTGCTAAAGCTTTAGATAAATCAATACTTCGTATAGAAGATGCCGTAATGGAAACCTTATCTCAAACCCCTCCAGAATTGGCTGCCGATATTTACAATACAGGTATTTATTTAGCTGGTGGTGGATCGATGTTACGCGGTTTAGATAAACGTTTATCGCAAAAAACAGATCTACCTGTTTACATTGCTGAAGACCCATTACGTGCGGTAGTGAGAGGAACTGGTATTACACTTAAAAATTTACCTAAATACAAAAGTGTATTGATAAAATAGAGCTCCAAACAGGTATATAACCCATGCAACAGATTATTAATTTTATAATAAGAAACAAAAACTTTTTGTTGTTCTTGTTGCTGTTTGGTTTATCGCTTTTGTTTACTATTCAAACACATTCTTACCATAAAAGTAAGTTTATAAATTCGGCTAACTTTTTAACTGGAGGCGTTTATAATTCTTTAAACAACATCAATAGCTATTTTGATTTAAAGTCGCAAAATGAACTACTTTCAGAAGAAAACACGCGCTTACGCGTGCTTTTAAGAAACTCTGAAATACATGCTGATTCTGTTTTTACCGACAGTGTAATGTTTAAACAATTGTATCGCTTTTACACCGCGAATATTATAAAAAACAGTTACTCGTTAAGTAATAATATTTTAACTATAAATAAAGGCAGAAACGATAGTGTACAGCAAGATTTTGGAGTTATTTCAAGTAAAGGCATTATTGGCATTGTAGATAAAACAAGTGCCAATTATGCTACGGTTATTTCTATCTTAAATACCACAAGCAGAATTAGTGCGCAATTAAAAAAATCGAATCATTTCGGGACCTTAACTTGGGATGGGAAATCGCCAGAATACAACCAACTTATCGACATTCCTAAAATAGCACCTGTAAGCAAGGGCGATACTATTGTTACTTCTGGGCGTTCCTCGATTTTCCCGAAAGGCGTTCCTGTAGGGATTGTTGAAGATTTTAAGCTGGATTTAGCCGAAAATTATTACGAAATAAATGTGAAGTTGTTTAACGATATGACCAGCGTTGAGCATGTTTACATTATTGAAAATGCCGACAAGGAGGAGATTGAAAACCTATTAAGCAATAACTAAATGAACAGTATTTTTTCCATACATACCGTACGCTTTATTGCTTTAGTATTTGTGCAGGTTTTAATATTAAACCACATTAACTTTTTGGGGTATGTAAACCCTTATATCTACATTTTATTTATTGCGTTATTTCCTGTAAAAAACAATCGTATTATTCTTATTTTACTTAGTTTTTTATTAGGTATAACTATCGATATGTTTTTAGACACAGGTGGTATTCATGCCGGTGCTTCGGTATTAATAGCCTATGCGCGCCCAGTCATTTTAAAATCTTCTTTTGGCACTGTTTACGAGCACCAAAGTGTGAAATTTAATACTGTAGATTTTGGTTCGAAACTCACCTATTTTACATTTCTTGCGGTGTTACATCATTTCGTTTTATTTACTTTAGAAATATTTAGCATTTCTAAGATAATTTTAATCTTCCAAAAAACGTTATTCTCAAGTATATTTACTATTTTATTAAGTGTTGTAGTAACCATAATTTTTAGTAGAAAACCCAAATGAGACAATTATTACTTTTTATATCGATAATAGCAGTAGGCATATTATTTCTGTCGAGACTGTTTTATCTACAGGTATACGATTCTAATAATTATAGTCTTTTTGAAGATAACGCCATTAGAAAGGTATATGATTACCCTAAACGCGGCTTTGTTTACGACAGAAACGGGCAATTATTAGTGGCGAATCAACCATCCTATGATGTGATGATTATTCCTCGAGAAGTAAAACCTTTAGACACCTTGGAGTTTTGTTCGTTATTAAAAATTGACAAAGCTACATTCGTAAAAAAGTATAACAGAGCAAGACATTATTCACCCCGATTACCTTCTGTTTTTGTATCGCATTTATCCAAAGAAGATTATGCCGTTTTACAGGAGAAAATGCGGAAATATGAAGGGTTTTACATTCAGAAAAGATCGTTACGTAATTACGAAACTACTATAGGCGCCAATGTCCTTGGTGATATTGGTGAAGTAAACAATGCGAATATTAGAAGAGACCCGTACTATAAAATGGGTGATTTAATAGGAAAACAAGGTATTGAAGCCTCCTATGAAAAAACCTTGAGAGGCGAAAAAGGTATTAAGTTCATTCAGAAAGACCGTTTTAATAGAAATATTGGCCCTTATAAAGATGGTAAATTTGATACCATACCTGTGCAAGGGAAAGACATTACCATAACCATTGACGCCGAATTGCAAGCTTATGGCGAGCTGTTAATGAAAAATAAACGCGGTGGTGTAATTGCCATTGAACCTTCAACTGGAGAAATTCTAGCTATGGTTGCGGCACCAACTTACGACCCGAATATATTGGTAGGAAGAGCGCGCTCCAAAAACTTCACCAAACTGTATAACGATTCCATTGCAAAACCTCTTTTTAATAGAAGTTTACAAGGTGTTTACGAACCTGGTTCTCCTTTTAAATTAATGAATGCTTTAATCGCGCTTCAAGAAGGTGTTTTAACGCCTGAAGAGACCGTAACATGTTATGCAGGTTATAAATACGGTAATCGGTTTATGAAATGCCATTGTAACCGTGGCACTCGAAATAATATGGTTACAGGTATACAGCGGTCTTGTAACGCTTATTTTGCAACCACTTACAGGAAAATTTTAGACAAAACTGGAAGCGCTTCCCAGGGAATTGATACCTGGAGCAATCACGCCCAAAGTTTCGGCTTGGGTCAGTTCTTAAATAACGATTTGTATGTGGGTCAAAAAGGAAGAATTCCAGACAGAGACTATTACAAAAGTATTTATCCAAGTACGTTTTATTCCACGTACACCATATCTAATGCTATTGGGCAAGGTGAAGTAGCTACAACGCCTATACAATTAGCAAATATGGCTGCTGCTATTGCCAATAGAGGGTATTATTACACCCCTCACATTATAAAACATATTGAGGGCGAAACCTTGCCGGAACAATTTACAAAACCAAAATATACTAGTATAAACAAGGAACATTTTGAACCTGTAATTGAAGGTATGTATCAAGTGTATAAAAAAGGTACCGCCTCTTCGCTGCAAGTAAAGGATATTGATATTTGTGGAAAAACAGGAACGGTTGAAAATTTTGCGATTATTGATAGCGTAAAAACTCAATTAACCGACCATTC
This sequence comes from Algibacter luteus, assembly GCF_030344935.1. NCBI lineage: Bacteria > Pseudomonadati > Bacteroidota > Flavobacteriia > Flavobacteriales > Flavobacteriaceae > Algibacter > Algibacter luteus. Next base: position 3,478,339 of record NZ_CP128313.1, read on the forward strand.
TATATTTGTAGCCTTTGCACCTAAAGACAACCCCAAAATAGCAATTGCCGTTTTTGTTGAAAATGGGTATTGGGGAAGTAGATTTGCAGGTAAAGTAGCGAGTTTAATGATTGAAAAACACATTAAAGGGTATATTACCAGACGTGATTTAGAAGAATGGCTTTTAAAACATAGTCTTGAAAATGAATATGCCAAACCTTATTCTGGCGAACCCTTTAAAATTAATGGCTATACAAGCTTACAAATTGTTGAAGAGCAAGAATATTACCGGTTAAAAAAAGAATTAAACCGAATTAAAAAGACTGAAAATTAATGGTTAGAGAAACTAACAGGCACTTTAAATTCGATTGGATAACCATCATTCTTTTCTTCTTATTGGTTGGCTTTGGCTGGTTGAATATTTTATCGGCTTCTCATACGGGAACAGACATCAATTACTTCGATTTTTCTCAGCCTTTTGGTAAACAGCTTGTTTTTATTTTTCTAACATTCGGGTTAGTCATACTATTATTGGCTATTGATGCTAAGTTTTTCGAAAGGTTTTCTAGTGTCATTTACATCATATCCATGTTGTCTTTGGTCGGGCTTTTTCTGTTTGGAAAAAATGTAAATGGTGCCACGTCGTGGTATGCTATTGGCGGCATGACCATTCAACCCAGCGAATTTGCAAAAATGGCTACTGCCCTCGCGGTTGCTAAACACATAAGTGATATTAACACGAATATAAATTCATTGAAAGACCAATTGCAAACATTTGCAATAATCATTCTTCCTGCCATTTTGGTATTACTTCAAAATGACACGGGTAGTACGATTGTTTATGGCGCCTTCTTTTTTGTTTTATATCGCGAAGGCTTGCCTAAATATTACTTAACTATTGGTGTTGGCGCCATTATCGTTTCCATTCTTTCTCTAAAATTCGGAGCTACAATTGCATCATTTGTGACTTTAATTTTAGTGATTGGATTTCATTTTTTAAGCAAAAAAAGACTCCGTGTTTTTCAATCTATATTCGTTGTTTTAGTTGCCATAGCAATTTCTTTTGGTGTAAAATTTTTCTATGAGAGCATCTTAAAACCACATCAACAAGATAGGATTAGTCTTTGGTTGCGTTTAGAAAAAGATCCAGAAAAGCTTGAACAAATGAAACGCACGTTTGCCTACAACTTAAACGAATCGGAAAAAGCCATAAGCTCTGGTGGTTTTTCAGGAAAAGGATTTATGGAAGGCACACGAACCACAGGGAAATTTGTTCCAGAACAGCATACCGATTATATTTTTAGTACGGTTGGTGAAGAATGGGGCTTTTTAGGGAGTGCCTTTGTTGTGATTGTATTTGTTTTATTATTGTTGCGTATTCTGCATTTGGCAGAATTGCAAAAATCGCAGTTTAGTCGCGTTTACGGTTATGGGGTGGCTTCCATTATATTTATTCATTTTTTTATTAATGTAGGTATGGTAATGGGCTTAATACCAACCATTGGAATTCCTTTGCCCATGTTTAGTTATGGTGGTTCTGGATTATGGGCTTTTACCATTCTCATTTTTATTTTTATTAAATTAGATTCTAACAGAATAAACGAATGGTAGCCGATAATCGGCATTTAATTATCTCACCAGGATGGGAAAACAATTAATTTTAGTTTTTGGATTGGTTTTAGTTTTTGGATGTTCTAGTTCGAAAAACATAACTAAAAAGTCTTTTTCGGAAGAAGAAATTAAATTGATTATGAATGCAGACAGCTTAAAACCTATGCGCGTTTATAAGATTACTAATGAAAAAGATTCTTTGTTACTTAGAATGAAAAGCAGCTATATCAAACCAGATGCTAACAATCTCATTTTACAAAATTTCATAAAGCGTCTATACGCCACGGTAAGAGATAGCACTTCTTTAGGTGTTGGCATTGCGGCACCTCAAGTAGGTATTTTAAAGAACATCATTTGGGTACAGCGTTTTGATAAAGACAACTTTCCGTTTGAAGTTTATTTAAATCCGAAAATTATTTCCTATTCTGAACAAAAACAGACGATGCGCGAGGGTTGTTTATCCATTCCTGATAGAAGTGAAACGCTTTATAATCGAGCAAATACCATAACAATTACGTATGACACCATGCAAAACGAACAAAAGACCGAATCGATAACCAATTTTACAGCAATTATTTTTCAGCATGAAATAGATCATTTAAATGGTATTTTATATCTTGATCATTTAAATGAAAACATACCCATAAAACTTTAAATAAAAATCAAAGCATCGCTAAACATGTTTAACCTAAATCTTGAAAAAATGAAAAAGCCATTTCTTACTTTAACCTTAATGATGTTAAGTCTAGCCTTTTGTAACGCTCAAAAAATAGATATTGAAAAAGTGTTTGGAGGCTATAAATACACTTATAATGATGAACTGATTTCTATTGGCGATTTGGCCAATATTATAGAATCGAACACAGAAGCCTTTGAAATCATGAAAAAAGGAAGAACCAATCGTAGTTTATCTGGAGTTTTAGGCTTTGTAGGTGGCGGGCTCGTAGGATGGCCTATTGGGAATTCTATAGGTGGTGGTAATCCGAATTGGACTTTGGCTGCTGTTGGTGCAGGTATTATCGTAGTTGCTATACCAATCGCATCTCGTGCTAACAAAAACATAAACCAAGCAGTAGAACTTTATAACGCGTCGGTTGACTCTAAAGCATCGAATTGGATGAAACCAGAATTTAGTTTAATCGCCAATAGTAACGGATTAGGCTTATCTATGAATTTTTAAACCTTAGTAAAAACGGTAAAGCTTTTATTTCTTTAATTCTAGTTTTTCGGCGAAGTAATCGCAAAAATCTTTCATAGTCGCGCTCATTTTTTCATCTTGAGTTGCACGGTAAAAGGTATCGCTCATGGCCACAAGGGTTTGATGAAAAAACACTTTCATTTCATCAACAGGCATATCTTTGGTCCATAAATCAATACGCAACGTTTCTTGGGTTTTGGCGTCCCAAACTGCAAGCATCATAGCTTTAGCTTCTTCATTGGTAATGCCTCCATCTTGAGCTGTCCAGTGCAGTTTTTCTGGCACTCGATTTTCATCCAATTCAACATTAAGCTCTATTTTTGAAGTTATTGTATTTGCCATTATTTACGTGGTTTAAACTTAGAATTATTAAAAATATCTTCGGTGCTTTTTATCAGCATCTCTTTTAAGGATACATCGTTTTGGTACATATAAGCTCTTACAATTTGCCAACCAATATACTGCCCTATTCTACCTGGTGAATGGGTATCTATTTCTTCTAAAAAGAATTTAGAAAACGGTGCTGGATTTATAAATCTGCCCGGTAATTTAGAATCTGTACTAAATAGCATTTCCCTACTCACAAAATAACGCCAAATATAACTTTCGTTAGCTTGAGCCCATTTAAGTTGCGCTTCGGTATAACCTATACGCTCCGCTTCGGTTTTAAAAGGCAGCATAACATCTTTAAAATATAGAAGTTTACCAAAGTAAATCATTTCATCTAGCAAGGTTTTACGCTCTTGCTGAAAGGCATATTTTTTAGCGTAGGCCTCAGCCAAATCGACAACAATTTGTTCTTTGTTTAAATTGGCTTTTAAATAATTTGCAATGCCACTATAAAATTCGTGATTAGTTCCTAAATACGTATCTAAGGCAATGAGTGCGATGGTATCTGTAACAATCACTTTATTTCTGTAATCTACATCGCTTGTTGTGGTTATAATCCTAGGTGGATTAAACTCTGGAAAATAATATTTTAAATGATTGAATAAGGATTCTATTTCGGTTTCTGTGTTCTCAAAATCAGCAAAAGTTTCTTCAACAGCTTCAAACAATTGTACTTGCAAGGTATCACTACTTTTTGCTAGCCACAGCGAATCCGGATATTTTTCAGAAAACATAAAAGGATAAGCCGTCTTTAAATTATCTAATTTAAGGGAGTCAACATTTGCAAATAGTCTATCAAAACGTTCTATCTGCACATTGGTATTTATTTTTGCGATATCTTGTTCTAAAGACTTATCTTTTTTACAAGAAACAGCCATTATTCCAATAAATAAAAACAATAATGTAGGTTTCATAGAAAACTTAAACGGCATAAATTTTTATAAATTGAGTGTATGGGTTATTTTTGTTTGCAAAGGTACTATTCTTAGATTAAAATTCATTTATAATGCAAACAGAAAAAATAGTAAATCACATTGTTAATTGGCTAAAAGAATACGCTACAAATGCTGGCGTAAATGGTTTCGTAGTTGGTGTTTCTGGCGGCATTGATTCGGCTGTAACCTCTACCCTTTGTGCTAAAACAGGCTTAAATGTTTTATGCGTAGAAATGCCCATACACCAAGCCGAAAGTCATGTAAGTAGAGCGCATGAGCATATTGCACAGTTAATTGAGCGCTTTGATAATGTTGATGAAACCCGTTGCGATTTAACTCCCGTTTTTGAAGAATTTAAAACTGAAATATTTATGGAAGGCGACCAAGCCACTGTAGATATGGCTTTAGCCAATACTCGAGCCAGATTAAGAATGACAACTCTTTATTATTACGCAGGACTTTACAAATTACTGGTAGCCGGAACAGGAAATAAAGTGGAGGATTTTGGTGTTGGTTTTTACACTAAATATGGTGATGGTGGTGTCGATTTAAGCCCCATAGCCGATTTATTAAAATCTGAAGTGTACCAAATAGGTGAATTTTTAAAAGTACCAGAATCTATTATGAAAGCAGCGCCTAGTGACGGTTTATTTGGCGATGCCAGAAGTGATGAAGACCAAATTGGCGCCTCTTACCCAGAATTAGAGTGGGCTATGAAAATGGATGATGAAGGCAAGACAGCAAACGACTTTAAAGGTAGAGAACAAGAGGTATTTAAAATTTATAAACGCTATAACAATTCTAACAAACACAAGATGATCCCGATACCGATTTGCGAAATTCCTAGTAATTTACAGTAATTTTTGCAGATTATTTAAAAAAGTATTACATTTACAGCAAGCTTATTCTCTCAACCTAACTATCTCTCACGTAGTTATTTAAAAAAGCTTTTCAATTATGATAAAATTATTAATAGCAGACAACCACCCAATTACGAGAAAGGGACTAGAGGTTCTTTTTTCTGCTTCTCCTAACATTAAAGTTGTAGGAAGCGTGAACGATGGCGAAGCCATCTTAGATTTTGTAAAGAAAAATCCAGTAGACATTATTTTGACTGAAACTGATTTTCCGAAATTAAACGGACTTACAGTATTGCGTCATTTAAAGAATGATTTTCCGGATATTAAAACCGTAATTCTTAGTGCACAGCCCGAAGAAGTTTATGCCATAAACGCCATTAAAGCTGGTGCTGCAGGGTATTTAAACAAATCGGTAAATGTAATTACTATTAATGAAGCCATTTTAAAAGTACATGATGGCGGTATTCATTTAAGTAACGATTTAACCCAGCAACTAGCCTTAGGTACTCGAGTAAACAAAGGCGGTGCTTTTTACAAAAAACTTTCTACTAGAGAAGCTGAAGTATTGAAACTTCTAACGATAGGTAGAAAAAACAAAGAAATTTCTAAGGAATTAGATATCAACGAAAAAACAGTTAGTACTTACAAAGCTCGACTTATGAGAAAGCTTAAGGTTACTAATTTAGTTGATTTGGTAAACCAAGCAAAACTTAGCCAACAGGTATAGTTTTACAATACCCTATTTAATTTTCTAGACAACAACATTTTTAGACCCGAATAGTCTTTTACTTCTTCAAGTATATTTCTATTCGAGTCTATTTTATTTTGTAGTGTTTCTTGCTGAAATTCTTTAACCTTTTGGTCGATTAAAAAACAGCGCAAACTTAAAATGGTTTCGCTTACCAATTGTGCGATGGAGTGTGTTTTTTCTTTAGGAAAAATATTCATTCTATTCCAATTGTCTAGAGCATATCGCTCGTCTTCCATTAAAATAGTTGTAATTTCATTAGCCATATCTTGGTCTACTGAATTTACGAAGGTTTTCAGTTCAAACTCTTGATCTTGGTTCAACCTATCAATAATGGTGTAATACAGGTTTTTAAACTTTTCATTACTAAATTCCATTTCATCGTCTTGCAAGTCTAAAAATACTTTTTCGAATACTTTGGCTTGATGGATTACAGGTTCTAAAACCAATTCGCCTTTATCGTTTTCTTTTAAAACAAGGTCTTCAAAATTTTCAGTTTTATTACCGTAAAGCAAAAGCACTTCAATAATTTTTCGTTCTAAGATATATTGTACATCAACTTTTTTAACAGGTTGTTCGTGTTTTATAACATCGAAGGCTTTTTGTTCAGTTTTATACCTTTTATTTTCTTCTTGAACATCTTTTTTATTGATTTGCGCCAAAGTACTAAAGAGGACTTCTTCACTAATATCCATTATTCGGGCACATTCTTGAATGTAGATTTCTTTTTTAATTCGGTCTGGAATTTTAGAAATACTATTTACAATATCGCGAACGGTTTCTGCCTTTTTTATAGGATCGTTTTTTGAATCTTCAAATAAAATAGAGGCTTTAAACTGAATAAAATCTTTGGCATTTTCGGTTAAATAGGTGTTTAGCTCTTCAAGGGTGTTTTGTTTCGCAAAACTATCCGGATCTTCACCTTCAGGAAACGAACACACCTTAACATTCATGCCTTGTTCTAGAATTAAATCTATCCCGCGAAGCGATGCGCGCATACCAGCTGCATCACCATCAAAAAGCACGGTAATGTTTTTGGTAAGTCTGTTTATAAGCCTTATTTGTTCTGAAGTTAACGCAGTTCCGGAAGAAGATACTACATTTTTTATTCCTGTTTGATGAAACTGAATGACATCGGTATAGCCTTCAACTAAATAACAATTATCTTCTTTAGCAATGCTTTGTTTGGCATGATATATACCATACAACACTTTACTTTTATGGTAAATATCGCTCTCTGGCGAGTTTACATATTTGGCTGCTTTTTTATCGGAAATTAAAATACGTCCGCCAAAACCTAAAACACGTCCGCTCATGCTTTTTATAGGAAACATAACGCGCCCTTTAAACCTATCAAAACGCTTATCTTCTTTTACAATGGTAAGCCCAGTTTTTTGAAGATAATCAATATTATAGCCTTGCTTTAAAGCTTCATCGGTAAAGGCTTGCCATTCGTTTAAGGCATACCCTAAATCGAATGTTTTAATAGTTTCTTCAGTAAAACCACGTTCTTTAAAATAGCTTAAACCTATGGCCTTACCTTGATCGGTTTTATGAAGTATTTTCTTGAAATAATCGTTTGCAAATTCACTTACCAAATACAAACTTTCACGCTCGTTAGCTTTTTCTTTTTGTTCTGAAGATTGCTGTGTTTCTTCTAACTCAATATTATACTTTTTTGCCAAATATCTTATGGCTTCAGGATAGGTAAAATGCTCGTGTTCCATAAGAAAAGATACGGCTGTACCGCCTTTTCCGGTAGAGAAATCTTTCCAGATTTGTTTCACTGGCGATACCATAAAACTTGGTGAACGCTCGTCGCTAAAAGGGCTTAGTCCTTTAAAATTACTTCCTGCTTTTTTAAGTTGCACAAAATCACCTATAACCTCCTCTACTCGGGCGGTTTCAAACACTTGATCTATGGATGCTGGTGATATCAAATTTGATTTTTTTGTGGAATGTAAAAGTAAGATAAAATAATGCATTTTAAAATATATAAAATGTACATGGTTGATAAACTCCTAGTTTTGAACATGGATTATTTGTAGGAATTTATTATTTTTAAGAAAATATTTCATTACATGAGCGTATTGCCCTTAGTTACTTTAGATCGTAAATATCATAGAAAGACACATCAAATTACCATTAATTTCAAGTATAATGCGACTTTAATTAATATTCTGCGAGACATTCCAGAAATTACATGGAGTCAAAATCTAAAAACATGGTATATAAAGAATACGCCCGAACATTTAAAACTAGTTCTTGAGTTATTAAAGGGAAAAGCCAAGGTGAATGCTGATGCCGTTTTAGATACGAGCATGCCCACCAAACAATTTCCTAAAAAACGCATAAGAAACTTGACGCTAGACAACAAGAACTTATTAAATGGTTTTTATTTGTACTTAAAAGGGAAGCGTTATAGCAAAAGTACCGTAGATACCTACGCTCATTTTATTGCAGATTTTATAGAGTTTTACAATGCAAAGGATATTTCTAAATTAAATAATAGGGATGCTGAAATATTTATAGAAACCGTTTTTGTAAAGCGAAAATACGCCATTAGCACACAACGACAATTTGTGAGTGCTTTGAAGTTATTTATTGTTTTTTGCCCAAATACCCATATTGACGATTTAAAACTGATGCGCCCATCGGCTTCAAAAAAACTTCCTAATGTGTTATCGCAAAACGAAGTGATAAGGTTATTGCGAGTGACTGAGAATTTAAAGCATAAAACGATATTGGCTTTAATTTATTCGGCCGGATTAAGGATAAGTGAATTAATTAATTTAAAAATTGAAGATTTAAAAATAGACAGGAAACAAATACATATAAAAAACGCCAAAGGCAGAAAAGACAGGTATGTTGTTTTAGCTGAAAGCACCTTGCCCTTGTTGCATCATTATTTAAGAATTTATAAACCAACGGTTTATTTAATTGAAGGCCAGAAAAAGGAGGCGTACACTGCGAGCAGTGTTCGAAAATTTATGTATCAATCTTGTAAAAAAGCTGGGATTTTAGGAAAGGTGACGCCACATACTTTAAGGCATAGTTACGCGACACATTTAATAGAGCGTGGTGTTGGGTTGAGACACATCCAGGAGTTATTAGGGCATTCGAGCCCTAAAACCACGATGATTTATACACATGTAGCACGGAAAGATATTTTGTCGATTACAAGTCCTTTAGACAACGCTTTAGAGCAATTATCAAAATCACAAAAAGAGGAAGAAAAATTCCTCTTATCATCCCGAAACGGAATGAAATAAGAAATTAAATAATATATTTATCCACATATAATAAGTTGGCAGTAATTAAAGGGAACATCTAAACAAGAAGATAAATGCCGAAATTCACAACAAATAAAGTTACAATAAGCTATGAAGTTCACGGCAAAGGAAAACCAATAGTACTTCTTCACGGTGGAGCAGTTGATTTCAATTATAACTATGTACAAACTGGATGGATTGAGACTTTAACAGAAAACGGATTTCAAGTAATTGGTATTAATTTTCGTGGTTACGGAGAAAGTGATAAAAGTAATGATCCAAACTTTTATGGAACAACGAACTTCTCAAATGATGTAATTAATTTAATTAAGCATTTAGATTTAAATAATGTGTGTTTAATTGGATATTCAATGGGAACACTAATAGCTTTTGATTTATTAAGTAAGCATCCTGAATATTTTTCAAAAGCGGTTTTGATGGCAACAGGTGATGGACTTATTGGAGTTCCTCCATACATTTTAGAAAATCTTTTACCAGGCTTTGCAAAAGTATTTTCATATGATAGCTTCCCAAACCATTTACCAAAACATGTATCTGCTTATTGGAATTTTTTAAATGAAGTTGGATTAGATAGAGAATCTATGATTGCCATGAGTCTTGGAAAGTATTCTACTCTAACTGCAGAAAATGCTGCCAAAATTGAAGTTCCAACTCTGATAATTAGTGGTGAAATGGATTTGGTACTTGGAAAAGGGCAAAAAGTTGCTCAAACTTTACCTAATGGAGAATATTTGGAAATCAAAGGTGCTAATCATTTTGAATTAGCAACTGAAAGGAAAGCACATAAATCAGTTATTAAATTTTTAATCAAAAACTGATAACAAAAATAACTACAGCCAACAACGTGTATAATTAATTGCTTTGGCAAGTACTTATTTGGAAAATTCCTTCGGAATTTTCTCGCGTTCGTTTTTGTTTACTAAATTAGGTGCTGAAACACGCAACTAACCATACACAAACACGTTGTAAACAATACGAATGAAACTGATATTCAAAATAATATTCTTTGCTTTTTTGACAATTTATAGTTGTAAAACAAAGCAAATCGAAAAAACAGAACCGAATACTAATCCACCAAAAGTTGAATTTTCGGAATTTGATTTAGGAGAAAGTGATTTGCCGAAATTAAAAAGAGAAGTAAATGACTTTGAACTAATTTTTACTGTTGAGCAACTGGAAAAATTGACTTTAATGATTAGGGAATTTAAGAAAAACACATCTAATCAAATAGCTATCGTTTCCATAAAATCAATCGGAAGTTATACGGATTTTGACAAGTTTGCGGTTGACTTATCGAATTATAACGGAATTGGATTAAAAGAAATGAACAATGGACTTTCTATTGTTTTCAGCAAAAACTTGAGAAAAATAAGGATTTCAACAGGACTTGGAACTGAAAAGATTCTGACGGACGAAATTTGTAAAAACATAATTGACCAAACCATTATTCCTGAATTTAAAAATGGAGATTATTACAGCGGAATTGAAAAAGGAGTGGCGGAATTAATAGCAAAATGGGAATAAAGTACTGTTTACAACAACGTATATAATTTATTGCTAGTTCTAGCCTACTTACGAAAATCCTCGCGGATTTTCTATTCGGTTTGTATTTGCTAAATTAGGTGCTTAAAACACGCAACAAACCATATACAAACCGTTGTACTGCATTTGAAAAAAGTCCTGAACATATTATTAATCTTGCTCGGAATTGCGAGTTTACTGCTAATAGGAATTTTGATTTTTATCGGAACTTCTATGGGAAAAAGAGCTGACAACAAATTTACCGAAAATGGAATTGAGCAAAGAACAAATATTGTTGACTCAATTTATCAAGCGGAGAATTTAAATATAAATTCAAGTTACAAACCTTTGAGCCTACATTTCAACGGAAAACCAATCTTTTCAATTGGACAAAAACTATCCGAAATTGACTCAACTCTAACTTACAGAATTGACCCAAATTTGGATTATCAAGATTATTTTCCAACGATAAAAGACTATTTAATCGCAGAAGACAAACTTTCTCTTTATAAAATTGGAAAACACTCATACATAAGCGGAATAGTTTACTTTTCTGCCGACCAACAATCAGAACGGATTTTTAATGTTAGTGGAACTTGGGGATTTTCAGTTTATGACAAAAATGTGCTTGAAGAAATGAAAATTTGGCTGATAGAAAACCTATTCCCAGAATTAGAAAATCATTTTGAGTTTAAAGAAAATTGGAATTATAAAATAGAAGCTAAAAACCAAATAGAACACTTTAATTTGACAAGAGAAAACGACAGTTGGACATTGGATTATGACGTGGAATTGAAATAAAAAACGCAGTACAACACCGTGTATAATTAATGGCTAGTTCGAGCTTGCTTACGAAAATCCTCGCGGATTTTCTATTAGGTTTTTATTTCCTAAATTAGGTGCTTAAACACGCCACTAATCATACACAAAACCGTTGTACACAAGCTACCAAATGAAACGCAAACTGACTTTAATACTTTTGACTTTGACTTTTACAAGTTGCTTTTTCAGCGATTATGAAAGTGAATTGTTAAAGTCACCAACTGGAAATTTTGGAATTAAAGCAACTGTAATTCGGACTGACAAAAATGTGGAGAATTACGCTTATGTTTTTATTCACTTATTCGATAAGGAAAGTAATAAACTGACTGAATTGAATACTGGAGCTGGAGATGCTAATAAATGGACAATTGGTTGGACTGAAATTGGAGATACAATCGTACTTCAAAGTAGCGATATCGGAAACAAAGCGTGGATTTTGAATCAAAATAAACCGAATCAAATAAAAATGACGGACGAATTAAATGAACGTGCTGAATTTTTATACTCGGAAAAATATAAATAAAAGCCAGTGTACAACAATGTATAAAATTAATGCTTGGGCTAGTGCTTAATCCAACGATTAGTCCTGTTTTGCTACATCTGATTTTCCTTCGGAAAATCCTCGCACACAAAACCGCACTAATCTTATACAAGACCGTTGCCAACAAGCTGAAAGCAAATCAAATGAATATTTATAAACCTTCAGAAGAACTTCTGGACACCTTACATTTAGCCCAAGAAAAGCTTTTAAGAGCGGAAAGACATAAGTTTATAAAAAGTGCTGAATGGAGACGGAATACAATTCCTGATTCGCCTGGGATTTATGCCCTATTCGAAAAGAATAATAAACTTCTATACATTGGAGAAAGTGGCAATTTGAGAAAAAGAATGAGTGAAATCAATAGAACTGTTAATCACTCTTTCAGAAAACAAATTGGACATCAAAAATTTAATGGAATCAAAACAAGCAAAAAATTCAACGATTTGGTTGAGTCCAAACTTGATGAGTATTTTAATGATGAACTTTATGTGGCTTTTATTGAAGTTTTTTTTGGAAGACTTGAAATCGAAGCTTTTCTAATATCTAATCACCAACAATTTCTTATAAACTCAATGAGTGAAAGAAAACTTAATAGTGTTATCAACTATTTGAATGATTTTAAATAAAAACCAAATTCCTAAAAGCTGACCAAATACTCTGAATTGAAAACTAAACAACCATATCTGAAAGGAAAATCCGTTTTCATAGTTTCATTACTCGTAATCGGAATTACAATTCTGACTGTTTATCTAACTGGAATAAATTACAATCGGAGTTTGACTTCTAACCTGTATTTATCACTCGGAATTATAGCGACAGCGTTATTTCTTTTTATGACTTATGGACTTTATAGCGGAACTGGACTAATTGACGATTTTCCAAAATTTCGGAATTTTAAAAGTGGAGATTTCATTGCAAATAGCGGAACTGGACCTACTATGGAATTACCATCAGTTGGAGATGGAATTGGCGGATTGATTTTATCAATTTTACTCTGGATTGGAATGTCAATATTGTTTGTGATTTTACTAATAGTTTTAGAAGCTGTTTTTTGGTTTTCGCTATTCATTATTTTAGCAATGTTATATTGGATATTTTTCAGAGCATTAAAATTCGTTTTTAATAAATCAAAAGATACAAAAGGAGATATTGGAATTTCAGCTGTATACTCACTGACTTATACTCTACTCTATGTTGGTTGGATTTTCGGAATCGTTTATCTGACTGAAATAATAAAATAAAGCCAGTTGGCAACAACGTGTATAATTAATTGCTTTGGTCGTTGCTTATTTGGAAAATTCCTTCGGAATTTTCTCTGGCAAGTATTTGTTTACTAAATTAGTTGCTTAACCACGCAACTAACCATACACAACAACGTTGGCTTTAATGCAAAAAAACTGAACAAGAATAAAAAAAGTGAATTATGAATTACTTCGGAGCAATTGGACCTTGGCAAATAATTACAATATTGTTTATTTTATTAATCGGAATAGTGCCAACAATTGTTGCATTGATTGATATTTTAAAAAGTGAATTTAAAGGGAATAATAAACTGATTTGGGTTTTGGTTGTTCTTTTGTTTAATTTTTTTGGTGCAGTTATATATTTCTTAATTGGAAAAGAACAAAAAATACAAACAAAACAGGTGAAAAAAATTGATTGAAGTTCTCAAATCTGAATTGAATTACAGAAAGGAATTTGAGCTACTTACTCGAAAACTCACTCATGCGGAATTTTAGCCAGTTTGCGGAATGAAAATCGGAAATGAAAAAAGCTTGGTTTAGTTTTTCGATTTTTTTAGAATTTTAGATAAGTATTCTCTGAAAAACTTGAAATCTGAAAAAAATAATCTGAATCAAAGCACTAAAAGCCAACAACGTGTATAATTAATTGCTTTGGTCGTTGTTTATTTGGAAAATTCCTTCGGAATTTTCTCGCGTTCGTTTTTGTTTACTAAATTAGTTGCTGAAACACGCAACTAACCATACACAAAACCGTTGCCAATAATTTGAAGAAACTGCAATCTAACATATTAATCCTTCTACTTTTCATTGGATTTACTTCCAATGCACAATCTGAATTTATCGAAATTGATAAACAAGTAGCTAATATTGGATTTACTTCGAAAGACAAACTTGCCGAAAAAATCACGTCGGAATATAAAACTGATTTGGAAAAAGTTCGTGCTTTGTTTGTGTGGATAACTGACAATATCTCTTACGATTTTGAATTATACGAAAGCGACAGTTTAAAAAAAGAATTTTATACTTCAGAGGAAAATGTAATTGATAAAACATTGGAACGAAAAAAAGCAATTTGTAGCGGTTATTCACTTTTGTTTAAAAAGTTATGTGACGACCTTGAAATAGAATGTAAAGTTGTGAACGGTTACTCTAAACAATGGTTAGATAGTTTTGTGTCAAAGAATGTATCTGACCACGCTTGGAATGCAGTATTTATTGGTGATAATTGGTTTTTAATTGATGTAACTTGGGCAAGTAAAAATGAAGATAATACAGAGAGAGATGACTTTTGGTTTATGACAAACCCAGAATACTTTGTCTATTCTCATTATCCTGAAAACGAAAAGTGGACTTTGCTTGAAAATGGACTTACAAAAAAAGAATTTGACCAATTACCAACAATTACTGACCGAACTTTTTTCGAAGATGGAATCAAAATTCTAATTCCAAATAAAAAAATAATTGATGTAGAAAAAAACCGAATTATTAAAATCGAATTAGAGACAAAAAATACAGAACGTTGGATTTTATTACGTGGATTCCCTTGGGAAACTTATGCTTCAAAAAACAACTTGGAATTTCCAAGCGATGAGGAATATTCCAAATTATCTGACGAAGAAAAAAATAAATATAATTTAGTTATTCCAAGTGTAGAAATATTAAAAAAAGAGATTATCGACAATAGAATAATTATAGAAGCTCAACTGACTTCTGAAAACATAAAAGAATTTGACATAGTTGTGGAAGGGAATACTATTGTTACGATTGAAGTAAATCTGAAATAAAAACTATTGGCAACAACGTGTATAATTAATTGCTTTGGCAAGTGCTTATCTGGAAAATTCCTTCGGAATTTTCTCGCGTTCGTTTTTGTTTACTAAATTAGTTGCTGAAACACGCAACTAACCATACACAAAAACGTTGGCAAACATTTTGACAAAACTCATTTGAAAGAAATAAATCCACATAACACAAAAGAATTAAAAGATTATCTAGCAAGTCTTTCACCAGAATATGTGGAAAAGAAAAACCAAGAACAAATTGAGGAAAACAAAAAAATGTTCGCGGAATTTAAAGATGCCTTTTCAAAATCTTGTTGTTTTTTATGCGGTAATAAATTAGAGACTTTCTACCCTGACGAACCTTGTTTTCATTGGTTTTTAAGACCAAACGGAATTAGAAAAAAAGATTTTAAAAACTATCTGTCCGAACCAATTGGTTTTTTCAAACTAGAAAGTTATTTGCGTTGGGTTGCGACAACTGAAAACTTTATTAAGAACATAAATGATTTGGAAAGTGAAACTTCCAAAAGCAAATTAAGAGAAGTAACTATAAAATATAAGAACATTGAGTGGTCATTACATTACGGAAAGACGGATTTAGAAGGTCATACTAATTCAAAAAATGCGGACTTTCCTCATTTTCACATTCAAATACTAATAGATGAACAACCATTTATAAGATTTAATGATTTTCATATTCCTTTTTCAAAATATGACCTACTTGACATTAAGTTAATGGACGAAGCTAGTGATATGATACAATTCGGACACAGTCAAGCACCAGGAATGTCAGTTTTAGAGGATGAGGAATTACTTAAAGAAATGGACGAATTAATGATTGCTTCCGAAAATATGGAGACAGCAACCTTTAATACTCAAACTATGGCATCAATGCCTGAAGGAATGACAATGGACGGAGAAAAATTACAGGCAATGTTCAAAGAAAATAAAGAGACAAAAGTTCCATTGAGACATTTAATGAAAAAATATTTTCCAGAAGTCAATCTTGTTACCAACATAGAACCAGCAGATGGATTTCCAGATAAAAAAACAAGGAATAAAAGATAAAAAACGATTTGCCAACAACGTATAAAATTAATTGCTTGGTACGAGCCTGCTTACGAAAATCCTAGCGGATTTTCTATTCGGTTTGTATTTGCTAAATTAGGTACTAAACCACGCAACTAATCTTATACAAAACCGTTGTAGTGCATTTGAGAAATGAGAAAATCAACCATAATTTTACTATTGATTTCAGTTCTATTTTTTAACTGTAAATCGGAATTGGAAAGAATTAAAATTAATGACAAAACTATTGTTGTTGTCAATAACGAATGGGTCTTGATTAATCCGACTGAATTTATTGCTGGACAGAAAAATAATAAGTCAATAAAAGTGATTGAAAAACCATTATCCGAAATTAATTACGAATCGAATTACGAAAAGATAATCGGACTGAATAATGTTGCGGAATTTAATCCTGAATTAGGCATTGACTATGCGTTTGTAAAAAGTATTGACCCAAAGAAAAAGATTTTTTATATGGTAGACGGAATACCATCTCACAATTTTAATTTTGTTGGAAATTATTTAATTTCTAGAAAAATAAAAGAAATAAATAACATCGGAATTAATCAAGCTATTGCAATTTGGGGAAAACGAGAAGGAGAAAATGGAGCAATTCAAATTAAAACTTTTGACAAAGACGATGTTGTAATTCCAATAATAATAAAATAAAAACGCACTACAACAACGTATAAAAATAATGCTTAGTTTAGTGCTAAATCAACGAATAGTCCACTTTTGCTACTTCTGAATTTCCTGCGGAAATTCCTCGCACGCAAAACCGCACTATTCTTATACAGAAACGTTAGCCACAAACTAGAAATTCGCCTTAATTACAAATGAAGTATTTACAATCAACATATTATTTTGACTTTGAAAATGAATTAGTTCAGAATCTGATATCTGAATTTAAAACTGATAGACTATCTGATAAAGAAAAGACAATTGGAATTTATACCAAAGTAAGAGACAATTGGAAATATGACCCTTACAGCATAAGCCTTTCAAAGGAAAAGTACAAGTCGAGCCACATTGCTGAAAAACAGTCGGGTAATTGTGTGGAAAAATCTATAATATTAATTGCCTGCCTTCGTGCTTTAGGAATTCCTGCAAGACTACACTTGGGAAAAGTAAAGAATCATATAGCTGTCGAAAGATTAACTGAAAAATTTGGTTCAAATGAATTGACACCACACGGAATGGTTAACGTCTATCTCGATAAAAAATGGTTGAAAATGTTACCTGCATTTAACAAATCTTTATGTGAGAAATTGAATGTTGAACCATTGGATTTTGACGGAGAAAACAATTCATTTTTACAACAATATAATAGTGAGGGAAGTCGATTTATGGAATATGTAGATGATTATGGATATTTTGACGATGTGCCTCTAGAATTTATGATTAAAAATATAAAAGAACATTATCCAAATATTTTTGACACGAATGAAAAAATAACGGAATTTAAACTATAAAAAAGTCAGTGGCTAACAATGGCTATAAGTAATTGCTTGTTCAGGTATACTTCTGAAAATCCTCGCGGATTTTCAGTTTGGTGCGTACTTGCAAAGTTAAGTGCTAACCCACGCAACTACTCATAGCCGAGACCGTTGCCTACAATAGCGGAATCCACTCAAGCGCAAGCAATATGGAATTGAAAATCATCTGACTTTTGCCAATCTCTATGCTGAATTTTTTACTCGAAATCTGAATTTAGCCTGTTGCGGACTTACCACTCATACGGAATTTATAAACGTTGCGGAAATCAGATCTGAACGCTGAAATTCACTCTTGCGGAATTGAGCCAGTTTGCGGAATCGAACGGAATAAATAGAGCAGAATTTTTGGCTAGTTTGTTTTTCGCGATTTTTTTTTAGAATTTTAAGAAAGTAAAAACGAAAAAACTACAGTAGGCAACAACGTATAAAAATAATGCTTAGTTTAGTGCTAAATCAACGAATAGTCCACTTTTGCTACTTCTGAATTTCCTGCGGAAATTCCTCGCACGCAAAACCGCACTATTCTTATACAGAAACGTTGCCTACAATAGCGGAATCCACTCAAGCGCAAGCAATATGGAATTGAAAATCATCTGACTTTTGCCAATCTCTATGCTGAATTTTTTACTCGAAATCTGAATTTAGCCTGTTGCGGACTTACCACTCATACGGAATTTATAAACGTTGCGGAAATCAGATCTGAACGCTGAAATTCACTCTTGCGGAATTGAGCCAGTTTGCGGAATCGAACGGAATAAATAGAGCAGAATTTTTGGCTAGTTTGTTTTTCGCGATTTTTTTTTAGAATTTTAAGAAAGTAAAAACGAAAAAACTACAGTAGGCAACAACGTATAAAAATAATGCTTAGTTTAGTGCTAAATCAACGAATAGTCCACTTTTGCTACTTCTGAATTTCCTGCGGAAATTCCTCGCACGCAAAACCGCACTATTCTTATACAGAAACGTTGTGCAACATTATGAAAAACGGAATTACATTGATATTTACTCTACTATTTTTTCTGTCTTGTAAGCAGAAACAAACTGAATATGTAAACACCGAAAATAAATCGGAAATTATTGAAAATGTAAAATCGGAAACTGATAAAGTAACAGAGGAAAAAGTAGAAAATGTTAGTGCTGAAAAAATCCCAATTTGCGATTTAAGAACTCTTGTTGAGATTAATTCTCTTCTTGAAAAAGGAACTGAATTGAATGACCAAAACTTTGCTGTTTTCTTTGCGAATATGAATCCTGACTGTTCGAATAATGCCGAATATTCCGAATTTAATAATGACCTGATTTTTAGAACGCTGGAATCTAATCCGAAAAAATTTGTCGCTATTTTAAGTAGAGTTTCGAAGAAAAAGGAAATATTGGAATTTGTGCTTACTCAACTGCGGAATCCAATTCACGACGGAATTGATTTAAATGCGATTTACAAACTATTAGACAAAACGGAAACGGAAGATGCTAAAACAAAAGAATTAGTGTCTGAATCGATAAAGAAAGCGCTTGAAAAGAATAATTAACGTTGCACAACAACGTTTATAATTAATTGCTTTGGCAATTGCCTACTTGGAAAATTCCTTCGGAATTTTCTCTGGCACGTTTTTGTTTGCTAAATTAGTTGCTTAACCACGCAACTAACCATACACAAGACCGTTGTAATGCATTTGAGGGCACGTTTACTCATTCAAAATACAGTTTCACTAAATATGCCTTTTTCAAAATAAAAATCTGAAATAAATTGTACTCAAATTAAACCGACCGATTTTGAAAAAAGCATTACTTCTACTATTCTTATTCACAAATGGATTTTTATTCAGTCAATCAACCGTTTATAGTGGCGTTGTAAAATTCAAAAGCGACAAAACGCCAATTCCTGGCGTAAGCGTAATTGTTAAAGGGACAAAGATTGGCACACAAACTGACTTTGATGGAAATTTTAAAATTACTGTTCCTGACTCACTTAACATTTTGACTTTTTCATTTGTTGGCATACAAACTTTAGAATACAAGCTAAAGGATAAAGTGAATTTGGAAATATTTTTAAAAGAAGACTGTAATATTGATTGGTTTGACGAAAAACTTATTGGTTTTAATTTAAATAGCGGACTTATTAATAATCCTGTTGGAGGGCAATTTCAAATTTCTTTTACACCAAATTATAATTGGCCTACAATTAAAACTGGAATTAGTTACCAAACGAATCTTAAGGAAAATAGGTTTCTTAATACTTACCTGAATTTCCATCACATTTTTGTGAGCTGTGATTTTAACGCTGATATTAATTCATCTTATAAAAATTTGGACTATGACAGCAACATAGAGTTGTCAGCATATTCAGTGGAAACAAGTCTAAATTTTAACAAAATAAGTGCAATAATTGGCTTAAGTACAATTGACTTTACTAAATCATCAGAAAACAAAAAAGTTAACTCTGTTGGACCAACATTTGGACTTGGAACATGGATAGGACAACCATTTTTAATGTCAGTATCTGCCAAAACAACGATTTATAAAAACTTGAGCGAATATCAAGCTGAAGTAAAAAAAGAATACAAAGGATTATACGGATTTCTAAAATATTATAAAGTAAATACCTTTAATGAATTGAGTTTAGGAATTGGATTTGAGTTTTGGTATTAAAAAATAAAAACGCATTACAACACCGTGTAAAAAACATTGCTTATTTTAGTTAAGCCGTTTGGTCGTTGCTTTGTTTGCTAGCTTCTGATTTTCCTTCGGAAAATCCTCGCACTCAAACACGCAACGTTCCTTACACATAAACGTTAGGCACAAGCTGAAAAAACGAATGGCGAAAAAAATTGGAATTTTAATATTAATCGTAATCATTTCAATAATTCTCGCTTCGATTTACGGAATTTTGCATAACCAAATTTCTTACTCAATCTCGTTTGAATATTTTACGAAGTTTAAGTTTCGACAATTTGACTTTTATTTTATGGGAGAAAACCAACCAAGACAAACTGCTTCTTTAGTCGGAGTTTTATCAACTTGGTGGTTCGGACTTTTACTCGGACTGATTATTGGAATTGTAGGAATGTTTCAGCGGAATTCCAAAATTATGTGGAAAAGTGCAATCGGAGCAATATTTCGGACTTTAGCAATAGCAATCGGAATTGGAATTGTTGGGATTTTAATTGGTAAATTTCTAATCTCAAACTTGGATGCGAATTGGAATCTACCAGCTGAATTGAATGACCGAAAAAGTTTTTTGACTGCTGGAACGATGCATAATTTCAGCTATATTGGTGGAATAATCGGACTGATTTACGGAATAATTTATCAATTAAAAATAAAAAAGTACCATAAAGAAAGTGAGAGATAAAAATAGAATTCCCAAAATACTAAATGAACTTGAACGGATATGGAAAACTAATCCTGACTATAGATTGGGACAATTAATTGTTGTTGGAGCAAGTGCTGATAAACCAAACTCTGATGTCTTCAATATCGAAGATGAGGATTTATTAAACGGACTTTTAAAGTTTGATAAAAGAGCCAAATTAGACAATGAAGAACCGATAACTGTTCCTGATTGGAAAAAGTTTTCGAATATAAGCAGATTAGACCCAAAAGAATTAACAATCGAATTATTAGAGAAACTGATAATTGAACTTAAAAATTCCAACAAAAAGATAGTCGTAACGCCAATAAACTTAATGAAATTAAACGGAGCACCAGTTTCTGACCAAACTTGGTTGCTGAATCAAAAACCGAGAATAAAAAAGCTAAAAAAGTTATTGATTGAGCTAAAAGAAAATGGATTGTTGAATGAGAGAAAGTCTAAACAAGATTTTCTTGGAATTAAGGAAGCTGGATATGACATTGTGGAATAAAAGCCAGTGCCTAACAATGTGTATAATTCATTGCTAGTTAGAGCCTACTTACGAAAGTCCTTGCGGACTTTCTATCTGTGTTTTATTTGCTAACTTTATTGCTTAAACACGCAACGAAATCATACACAAACACGTTGTGGTTAATTTGAGTAAACCGAATGAATAAAGAAAATGTCTTATTAATATTGTGGATAATCTTCGGATTTATATTCATTAGCGGAATTGACTCAATCCTATTTTTCATAACCTACCTAATATATTTTGCGAAATCGGAATTGGGACTTTCTTATGGAATTATGAAATACTCAATGCCGATTATTACTCTGATTTTATATGTTCTGTCTACATTTTTGATTTTAAAAAAACTAAAACTAAACTCAAATTCATCAGGTATTTATCTGACTAAATTCCCAAAAAGAATATTTATAATACTTGCGCTAATTGCGTTGACTTTAAATCCAATAACGCATAAATTATCTGGACTTTACGCAGAACATTCAACTAGAATGGAAAATATTGACACTTCTGATTTTCTTCAAGTTTACGGTTGGATGACTTCGGGAATATACTTTTCAAGATGGTTCATTTTAATTGCTCTGTCAATTTTATTTATTAAAAAACTAAACGGAATTGAAAATAAAAACTAACCACAACACCGTGTAAAAAACATTGCTTATTTTAGTTTAACCGTTTGGTCGTTGCTTTGTTTGCTAGCATCTGATTTTCCTTCGGAAAATCCTCGCACACAAACACGCAACGTTCCTTACACATAAACGTTGTGCTTCATTATCAGAAACCGCTAACCAATGATAAAATTCTTTCGAAAAATTAGACTAAACTTACTCTCTGAAAACAAATTCAGCAAGTATCTGATTTACGCAATTGGAGAAATTATTCTTGTGGTTATTGGAATTTTAATTGCATTACAGATTAATAATGCAAATGAAATAAGAAAAGAGAGAGATAAAGAGATTAACTCTCTTTTAAATTTAAAAGCTGATTTAGTTAGTGAAATTGGAAATACTGAACGATTTGCAACTTATCGTTTTGAAAAAGCCATTGCATGTTCTACTCTACTGAATTTTGACGAGCCCAATTCAATAAATGATGTTCAAGAATATACAGATACTTATGAAAAAGTATTTATCTGGAATACATATGTACCGAACAACAATACTTTCAAAGAACTTTTGAGTTCTGGTAATTTAAGCAGAATTAAAAATGATTCAATAAAAAACAAGCTATTGGAATTGGAAAAACACTACGCTGACATTTCTGGAGGTGAGCACCATATGAGAAGAGAATATGAAACTTACTTATACGACCCACACGTTAAAAACATAAGAGCTATTCCATTTTTTGATTTAAGCAAACCAAATTATGGGTTTCCAAATAGGTTAAGAATTGAGGACATTCCAACAGAACAACACCAACAACTTATAGAAAATGCAAAGTGGCAACACAATAATGATTTGTTTAAAAACGGATTGAGACTTGCTTATATGAACAACAGTTTTTTAGCTGGAATGCACAAAAATTTAGCAGAATACATTCAAGATTTGATCAAATTAATAGACGACGAAATTAAAAAATAACGAAAGCACAACAACGTGTATAGCTCATTGCGGCTGAATTCCTAATCGGAATTCATTGCAATTTGCTATCTTTCAGTTATGGCGGAAAATCATAGCTGATTTTCCGCAACGAGCCATACACGAACACGTTATGTGTAAACTGAAATGAAGTACTATAAATTAACAATCGGAACTATTTTATTAAGTCTATGTTTTAATCAAGCATACGGACAATCTGACTCATTAAAAACGAATTGGGACAAATTAATTGTTGGAAAGTGGGTTAAAAAAATTAATAAAACGGAAGACGGAAAAAAATATGACGGACTTAAATGCTTGGACACAATAGAATATTTTAATGACGGTCGATATGTTTGGAATATGTGCGGAATTAATGAATCTGGAAAATGGAAAATATCAAAAGAACGTAGTAGAATTGTTTTTGAACAAAGAGAAAGTAAGTATTGGGAAAAAGAGCTAAACCAAACCGATTTGGGCGAAATGGAATCCCCTTTATTAAAATTAACGGAAACGGAATTAGTAACAAGAATGATTGACGAAGAAAAGGGTTGGATTAATGAATTTTATTTTCGGATTAAATAAAAGTCTACACATAACACCGTATAAAAAAAATTGCTAGTTTTAGCTAAACCAAAGTTAGTTGCTCGTTTGCTAGCTTCTGATTTTCCTTCGGAAAATCCTCGCACACAAACACGCAACTTTCCTTATACATAAACGTTACCTGCAAGCTGAAAATAACCATATGAAACGATTATCTAAAATATTTTTTATTACAACATATTTATTTAGTTGCTTCTTTACAATTAATGCCCAAGAAAAAAATACATCAAATGAGGAAAAAAAATGGATTGATGCTGGTTATAAAAATGCCCAAATTAGTAACCTAAACTTTAATAAATTTTATACTGATACTGATTCCGATAATTTCACCCATGATATGGATTTAATTTTAGTGAATTTAAGAGGTTCAGGATGGGATAAAGAATTGATAATAAAAACAATTCAAAAAACAGCAGAAGTCTATGAACAATGTGGTATTAAGATTAAAAACGTTAAATATATTGAGGCATATTCACCTATTGAAAAATTGGACATAAGCTATAATGACTATGACCATTATAAATTCGGATACAAGCTTCCTGTCGCAAATCGTCCAGTTTTATTTTTTATAAGGTCAAACGTGGAAGGAAAAACAGCAACTACATTTCCTAGTGACAAAGAAACACCACCGATAAGCAATATTGCTTTTATTACATTCGAGGTCAACAAAAATGAATATAAGCTAGAAAGACCTGAAGGCTACAGCCCTACCGCACATGAATTAGCTCACATCCTTTGTGGCTGTAGTGAACATAATAAAATTAAGAAATCCAATATTCTTACAAATTACTATGATTTAAGAGATAATACAATTACAAAAGAACAATGTGTTACTTTTAAAAGCAAAGGTATGGAACTTGGAATATTAAGAAAATTATAATAAAGCCAGCAGGTAACACCGTATAAAATTAATTGCTAGTGCAAGCCTACTTACGAAAATCCTCTCGGATTTTCTATTCGGTTTGTATTTGCTAAATTAGTTGCTTAAAACACGCAACTAATCTTATACAAACACGTTGTAAACAATTTGAGACAAACATTGAGAAAAGCATTAAAATATGGTTTACTAATTTTCGGAATAATAATTCTAATCGGATTTGCTCTAAAAGGAAATATCACTCACGAACAATTTGACTCTGAAAAATGGAAAAACTGGACGGAATCAGAGTCTGAATGGTCTATGCGTTGGGATATGATGAACAGTTTGCGGAATAATCACGAACTAAAAGGAAAATCCAAAACGGAAATAATTGAATTATTGGGAATTCCAGAGACTAAGTCGGAATCCGAATTTGGTTATTATTTGGGAATGGCTAAACACGGAATTGATACAGGACATTTAACTATTAAATTTAATAAATACGGGAAAGTAAAAGAATATAAAGTTAGACATAGTTAATCAATGAAACAGATTATAATTACATTGACTTTATTAATTGCAATTTCCATTAGCGGAAATGCTCAATCAAATGTTGATGTTAATGAAATGGTCGGATTTGGTTGCTACGAAGACGGAAGTCAATCAAAATCTGTCAAAAAAATATCACGACTGATTGACAAGGAAAAATTTAATTCCATTATTAAATTACTCGATTCGGATAATAATGCAGAAAAATATTTAGCAGTAATAGTTTGCGAGAAATTGGCTGAATTGGACAAACTAATTCTGACTAAAGAACTGAACGAAAAAATAACGGAATTATATAAATCTGATGAAGTTGTTTCCGTCTGTTCGGGGTGTGTTTATTGGGACAAATTGACTTTAGAAAATATACTTGATAAAGAAAATCATATACGAATATCCTCGAATTATTGGCTTAATTATAAATTTAAATCGGAATAAAAACTGTTTACAACACCGTGTATAATTAATTGCTAGGTTCTTCCCTACTTGCGAAAATTCCTGCGGAATTTTCTCGGGTTCGTAAATGTTTGTTAACTTAGTTGCCTAACCACGCAACTAACCATACACAAAACCGTTACCACACATTTGAGAAAAATCGTTTTCATATTGACCATTTTGATTTTCCAACAAAGTCTTTACTCGCAAAAAGAAATTGTTGGAAAGGTGGAATTTTATAAATCAATCGAAAATGAATGGAATGTTTTGGAATCATTCCCTGATGAAACAATAGAAAATCTAACAAATCGGAACCATAAAATTAAGATTCTACAAAAGGACAGCATAATAGAACTCAAAACTGACTTAAATGGATTTTTTAAAATTAGTACTGTATTTAATGACTCTATTTTCATAAGGGTAAATGACCATTCACCAGTTTTAAATGAAAACTTTGAATTTGACTTCAATGAAATTAGAGACACTCTAAAACTTCGTATATCTGACAAAAAATTATCTGTCTACCGAGATTCAATTGGAAACCCTGAATTTCACAATAAGTATAGCGAACAACAAGCAGAATTGGATTTTAAGAATGGAAAACGCGAACTTCTTGGATTAGCTGTTTGCTGGCCAACAGAAAAATCTATGGAAATACATAGACAAATAGAAGTTGAATATGCGATAAAATACAACTACATTGAACCGACCCGTGAAAAGATTAGAATAATGTACCGATACAATCAAGTGATGAAAAAATTAATCGGAATAAATAAAAACGTGTGGTAACAATGTATATAAAAAATTGCTATTTTGTGCTTAATCAATGTGAGTTGCTTTGTTTGCTTGCTTCTGATTTTCCTTCGGAAAATCCTCGCACACAAACACGCAACTTTCCATATACGTAACCGTTGGCATTAATTTGAGAAATGGATAAACTAATAGAGAGATTACTTAAATTTTTTGAAAATAAATCTATTCATTTTGGTTTAAGGACTTCTCTATTTATCATTACTCTTTTTGTTTTAACTACTTGCGACTACTATTTTAATTTCACTTATGATATTCATCTAAATAACAAAATTGAAAAATTAGAATCAATTAATAACTTAAAAGAAATATATCAAACTGATTCTCTAAAACTGACTGAATTGACCGAATTAGAAAATCGGATTTACAAGAGAACTCACTACTCTGACCGATTGCGGAATTTGGATTTAAACCAAATCAATATTTTTAAAAAATCGGACACAACTGAAATCAAAAGACCAGTTATTAAAAATGATAATACTATTACAAATAAACCCATTCGTTCATTATTTTGGATGGTTTTGACATCGAATTATTTCTTTATTCTTTTAATTATTGGTTTGGTAATAATGCCTTTTACTGGCTCTGTTCACAGGGAACTAAAGAACATTTTAGGCTCAATCGCTGCAATAATTATAATCGTTGGAATTATATACTTAATCACTTGGATTGCATATAAGATTCCTTTGTTGTGGAATAAACCATATTTGAATTATATATTAAACATTGTTTTACATTCGCCTTTCCTTTACATATTATATTGGTGGAATAAAACAGGAAAAAACTAATGCCAACATTGTATATAAAAAATTGCTATTTTGTGCTTAACCAATGGAAGTTGCTTTGTTTGCTAGCTTCTGATTTTCCTTCGGAAAATCCTTGCACACAAACACGCAACATTTCATATACGTAACCGTTGTGGGTAATTATAAAACAAACATTTAGATGGAAAAGAAAATACTTAAGAATGCGATTGAATTTTATAAAATGGATTATGAAAAAGGAATTGAAACCGCATTAAAACTTGAACAAACAAAATTAACATATCAACGATATTTCATTTCGCTTGTTACAGCAATTGGTACAATTTCAGTTGCTTTTTTAAAATCTGAATTTTTGAAAGAAGAAAGCTCTTTGACAATAGAAAGTCTTATCGGCTTACTTTTGGTCTTCTCGACAATATTAGGTTATATTTTAATTCGAAATTTAGTTTCCATTCGAAGACAAGCGGTTTTTTTTAACAATGCGATTATTTATTTAAGGAATAAACTGATTGCAGAATTCAAGTTAGCAAATGAATTTCCACAAATGAAAGAAGTACCTGAAAACCATAAACATTCAGCAGATTATATTACTATCCTACTTTGCTCATTTATGAATTTGGTAATGCTTGTAAGTGGTACAATCTTACTTTTTGGTTTAAATGGAATAGCTTCAATTCCGCTTGCGTTAACAATGGTAGGCGTTGTTTTATTTTATGTGTTAGTACATATTTATACAATTGAAAAAATACTTACAATCGATTTATAAGGAATAAAAAAACATCCTTACATTTGAGAAATGGCAATTGACTTACAAAAAGGTATTAGTTTAAAGATTGAGGGAGAGCTTGGAAAATTCCAAACTCTGCCAATTGAGTCTTTGATTAAGATTGCAGAATCTTTGCAGGAACTAGTTATGTCAATTGCAAAATATGATTTACCTGCTAACGAATCTATTGATTTAAATAATTTCAAGCTTGAATTAACTGACTTCCAAAAAGGAAGTGCAATTCCTTCCTTTGCTCTAACTCAAAGAGTCCAGCCAGTAATTGCTGATTACGAAAATCAACGAAAAGAGGTGACGAAAAAATTAAATACTATTTTCGAAATATCTGACAAAGGGGATTATACTGATTTAAGAGACTTATATCCTGAACATTTTAAAAGAAATGAAATTGTCGAGAAACTTTATGATTTTACATCGAGTTTTAAAAACTCACCTGTTGCCATTTACGAAAAGGGAAACATTAATGAGAAAAGCGAAAAATATAGACCAAAGAGGTTTAAGGCTTCGACAAAGAAAAGTCTAATAGTTGATGTCAAAGAAATAAAAGAGGACGTACTAGAGGAAAAAGCGTTCGCAAGAATTAAGGTTACAAGAAAAGGAAGTAAAACTAGAAATAGTATAGAAGAGGTTATTTCAACTGCTCAACATTCATTATCATATTCACCAGAAGTAATAAACGTTAATAGAAAACAATACATATTAAACTTCCCATTACGTTGTCTTTTCGCAAAAGAAGACGATTATTATATAATAAATAACGAACAATTAGACATAATTGGAACAGGAGAAACACAAGCCGAAGCAGAACAGAATTTTAACGAAGAATTTGATTATTTGTATAACAGACTAAATTCACTAAAGGACAGTCAACTTAATAAAAGACTGTTAAGAATAAAAAGTGTTTTGAATAGTTTTGTAAAAGAGGTTTTTTAGATGGTTTTAAACAGTAAAAAAGCATATAAGAACCTTAAGAAAAAAGGATTTGAGGACTCTAAAGACCATAGTAATGACCATAAGTATCTGGAATTCCATTATAATGGCAAAATGATATTATATACAAAATTGAGTCACGGAAGTAAAAAAGATTTGAATAATTATCTTATCAAGCAAATGTCTACACAATGTAAGTTATCGAAACAAGATTTTGCTGATTTAGTTAACTGTCCATTGTCTGCCGAAAAGTATATTGAAAAGCTTAAAGAAATCGGAGAAATAGAATAACTACCCACAACAACGTGTATAATTAATTGCTTTGGCAAGTGCTTATTTGGAAAATTCCTTCGGAATTTTCTCGCGTTCGTTTTTGTTTACTAAATTAGTTGCTTAAACACGCAACTAACCATACACAAACACGTTGCCCACAATTATGAAAAAAATCCTGCTAACATTAATAATCGGAATTTTATTAGCCAATTGTGCTGACAGTAAAACTGAATCAAAAGCCGAAACTGATGAAGTTATAGAAACGGTTGAAAGTGTAATCAAAAATCTTGGAACTACAGAAAGTGAAACTCTAAAAATTATAGATAGTTATCAAGAACTTATTCTAAAACAAAACGGCAATAAGTGCGGAGAATGGGGAGGCGACACAAAAGAAATTCGAATTTACAAAACGGAACATAAAGGAAAAATATTTGCCGACTACAAAAACATAATTATTGACTGCAAAGACCCATATTCTGAAAAAAATGAGCCAAAAACTATTGAGAAAAAAGAGATTATATTAAATGAATCGGAATTGAATTTAGCACAGGAAAGTATATCTGAATTAATAAAATACAAACTGACGACTGAACAACGGATTTCACACAGTGGAATCGGAAATTATGTAATTTCTCGTGATTCGACTTTGATAATAGAGGATTGGCCCTCTTTTGGTTGGCCAAAATTTAGAGAACTAATTAAACAAATTGAAAATAAATAACTGTGGGCAACACCGTATATAATTTATTGCTAGTTCTAGCCTACTTACGAAAATCCTCGCGGATTTTCTATTCGGTTTTTATTTGCAAAATTACGTGCTAAACCACGCAACAAACCATATACAAACACGTTGTATGCAATTTGAAAAGCGACAGAATGACCGACGAGAAAAAAGAAAAATATTTTAAAAAAGTTAATGAAAATATTGAAAAATTCGGATTTCATATGACTTATGTGTTGGAAGAAACTGGATTTACACCTTTTGGGTACTCAACTGGAATCTATAAGAATTTTGAGATTCCTGAACTTTTCATTTCTGGACTTCCAAATGGACTCACAACTGAATTGATTACGAATTATGCAGAGAGATATAAATTCAAAAAAGTACCGCTGAATCAAAAAATAGATAATTTAATTGACCGTTTTCCTGTTTACTTCATTGAAGTGGAAAATAATAAATTGACTGAACACACATTGAGTTCGTTTAAATTTTATGAGAATTCGGAATTCAAATATTTACAGCTAATATTTCCTGACTTAAATGGTTTTTTCCCAAACGAATCGGAATATGACTATGACCAAGAAATTTTAGGAGAATGAAAAAACTGCATACAACAATGTATAACCGCAATTACGGCGGATTCGACTACGTCCGAATCCACGCGGAATTGCTAACGACAGTGTCAAACCGAAAAGTTAGTGTAAATTTAACCCGTAACTGACGGTTATACTAGACCGTTGGCATTAATAATGGAGACAGTAACAATAGGATACATAGTGATTGGAATTTTGGTCGTTGTTCTTCTGCTACAACGCAAACGAATTGACAAAAATTCTGAATACGACTCTTATGCTGACGAAAAAAATGAATGGGCAATTCTGACTTCATTTTCGGAATTAAAATTATTGAGTAAATATGCTGGAGAATTAAGATTTGGACCTGCCTTTATTCATCTAAAAACTGAACCAAAAAATGCTTTTGGAAAGGAATTCTTTGGAGACTGGTTTTTTAGAACAGAAGATGGTGTTTATCTGCAAAAGTGGAATTCTAATCCGATTAAAAGCGGAGTTCATACCAAAGCGAATAATGACTTGATTTATTACGACCGATTAAAAAATAAAACCGAAGTTTTGGAAACTGGAATAAAGTCGTTTCATTGGACAATGGAAAAGGACGAGAACAACGAACTGACTTTGATTTCGGATAATGGAAAAACTGAAAATCGAATTAAAATTACTAATGCCAACACCGTGTATAATTAATTGCTTGTTTCAATCCTACGTGGAAATTCCTGCGGAATTTCCTCTGGTTCGTTCCATTTTTGCTAAATTAGTTGCTTAACCACGCAACTAACCATACACAAACACGTTGTGTGTCATACCCAAAAAACCGTGAAAACTGAATGAAATTAAAGAATCTAAATTTGAATTTATCCTTTTTCGGAATATTAGTTCTATTGTTTTTGGTGTCTTGTAATAATGGAGATTATTTGCAAGAATTTGAGAATTACGATGAATTCAGTAAAATTGAAAATCCGAGATTGACAGGTTGGTTTCCTGTCGAATTAATAAAATCTGACGCACATAATATAAAAAACATATCCTATTTAAGTACAAAATGTGTATTTGGAGTTTTTGACTACGAAAATGAGGAACTTTATGACTCAATCTTTATTAAGGAAAATCATATTGACAAAACTTACATTGGAATTTTCCAATCGCAAATTGAATTAGTGGAAAATATTATACCTGAATGGTTTCCGAAAGTTGACTATTGGAAAATTAAAAATAGTGGAATAATACTGTTCGATAATTGCTATGCTTACAAGGATTTAGAGAAAAAGCAGATTTATTATTTTCACCCTGAAGAAGAAAGCACTAGATTCAATGGAAAGATGTATCCTGGAATTAGGGAAACGATTAGATAAAAAAGTACGAACACACAACACCGTGTATAATTAATTGCTTGGTTCACTGCCGACTTACGAACATTCCTGCGGAATATTCTATCTGTGATTTATTTGCTAAATTAGTTGCTTAACCACGCAACTAACCATACACAAGACCGTTGTAAGTAATGCCGAAAACCCACGAATTTGAATGAACAAAACAATATTTGAAATTACCAAAATGGACTGTCCATCGGAGGAAAATTTAATCCGAATGAAATTGGACGGAATTTCAAGTATTGCCAATTTGGACTTTGACATTCCGAATCGAAAATTGACCGTTTTTCACAGCGGAGAAATTGACCAAATCGAAAAGTCAGTTATCGAACTGAATTTAGGCGGAAAGAAAATCTCAACGGAACAAACAGACCATACGGAATTTAAAGAAAACGCAAATCAGAAAAAACTACTTTGGTCTGTACTCGCCATAAATTTCGCGTTTTTCATAATAGAAATGACAACAGGAATTATCTCAAAATCAATGGGACTTGTTGCCGACAGTTTAGATATGCTTGCGGACAGTTTTGTTTACGGAATTAGCTTGTTTGCGGTTGGCGGAACAGTAATAAAGAAAAAACGGATTGCTAAACTTGCTGGATATTTTCAAATAACACTTGCGATTATTGGATTTGTAGAAGTTTTAAGAAGATTTTTCGGAGACGAGAAACTTCCTGATTTTTCGACAATGATTATCGTTTCGATTTTCGCACTTATCGCAAACGGAATTTGTCTTTACATTTTTCAAAAGTCAAAGAGTAAAGAAGAGGCACATTTGAAAGCAAGTATGATTTTCACTTCGAATGACGTGATTATCAATTTGGGAGTAATAATTGCTGGAATTTTGGTAAATTGGTTAAGTTCGAGTAAACCTGATTTGATTATTGGAACAATCGTTTTTGCGTTGGTAATTCAAGGTGCATTCCGAATACTGAAATTAAGCAAGTAAGCGAAAAAGCACTACTTACAACAACGTGTATAATTAATTGCTATGGCAAGTGCTTATTTGGAAAATTCCTTCGGAATTTTCTCGCGTTCGTTTTTGTTTACTAAATTAGTTGCTGAAACACGCAACTAACCATACACGAACACGTTGTGTGTAATGCTGACCAAGATTATGGGAATATTTGACTTTTTAAAACCTGGAGATAATTCCAAGCCTTCAAGAAAGCATATTTCGTTTTCAAATTTAGCATTGGAAATAATTGGAAATCCATTAGAACAAAACGGATTTGAATTTTATCGGAAAAAAGTAGAAACTTACTTTACAACAATAATCTGGACAAAGGAAAAACAGTATGTGAAATTATCCGCATCTGACTTTCCAACTGATTATCCATTCACTTTTGATATAATTCTCGGAGAAGGAGACTGTGACGACTTCTTTGAATCGGAATGGGATTCTATTTCAATTTCCGATATTCAAAGATTAACCGAACCGAATAGAAAATACAAAGGTTATGACTTCCCAAAAAAGCGTGAATTTCGAGCAGTTTTGGAAAAAGCAAAAAATGAGTTGATTGAATTTGGGAATGGTTTTTTAAATGGAGATTTGGAATTATTTTATGAGGCACGAATTCAGACAAACGGAAAAAATAAACCCGAAAAGATTATTAAAAAAGATAAGAATGGAAAAGTTATTGTCGAACTTTTACCATACAACGTAATAAAGAAAAACGACTGAATTAAAGCACATACACACAACAACGTGTAAGCGCAATAACGGCTGAATTTCCTAATCGGAAATTCAACTCGTTTTGCTAAATTAGGTGCGTCAGCGGAAAGTACTCGCGCACTTTCCCGTTACTGACGCTTACACAAAACCGTTGTGCACCATTAAAACAAACTTCATCGAATAAATGAGAATAGGAATATTAATCGGAATTAGTGAATACGAACATTACAACAATCTACCAGGTTGTGATAATGACATCAAAGCAATTTCAGAAGTATTAAATACCTCTAAAGAATTTGACGAGATTAAAATTTTTGAGAAAAATGTTGAAAGTAGTAAAATCAAATCCGAGCTATCAAAATTATTTGAAGATTGGAAAAGTCAAGATGTAGAGGAGTTATTTTTTTACTTTTCAGGTCACGGAAGTTTTATAAGTAATGAATTTTATTATATACTTTCCGATTTTGATGAAAATCAAAAAAGACAAACTTCACTTCAAAATTCGGAAATAGATAGTATGATAAAAAGCATCAAACCTAAAATGGTAACAAAAGTTATTGATGCTTGTCAATCAGGAGTTTCATACATCAAAGGAAATACTAATATTGTAGAAAAATACTATCACAAAACAGCTGACAGTTTTGACAAGTGTTATTTTTTACATTCAAGTATGACATCTCAATATTCTTATCAAAATAATGAATTAAGCGATTTCACAAAGAGTTTCTTAAAAGCTATAGATAAAAGCGACAAGCCATCGATTAGATATAAAGATATTATCGATTACATTTCAGACGAGTTTGAAAAAAGTACAGAACAAACACCCTTTTTTATAACTCAAGCTGACCACACCGAAAGATTTTTAGCCACGTCACCAGAATTACAAAAAGTAATATCAAAGTATGTAAAAGAGTCCAATAAAGAAACTGACAATTCAAAAGATGAAGAAGTAGTTGTATATAACTCTTATATAGAAAAGATTAAAAAAGATGCTGAAATCTACTCAAATAAAGACGAAGTCGAAACGCTTCTTAATGAAGTAAAGGATGTAATAGAGACAACGGATTTACAAACAGAACTGAAAGAGCTCTACTGCTATAAAAATGCGTTTGAACATAATTTACGGTATTTACCAAAAGGAACTTTAATTGCTAGATGGTTAGAGGACAATCCAAACGAATATTTTGCCAAGGCTGATTATGACAAGATACCTTATCAAGAAGAAGAAACAAGAGGTAACCCTTTTGGACAAAGTTTAGCTAGTATGATGAGAGGTAACAAGATTGTAACTAAATACAGAAGCGATTTAAAAGGATTTGAGCAACAATTAGATATTCCTTTTAAATATGCTACAATTGATTTTGTGCCATTGTTTCCAAACCTAAAACAACACGCATTATTATTAACCTTTATAATTTCAAAGAAAGACATTAAATTCTTTTATGCTTTCACAGAATACAATGAAACAGATTGGACTCGCAAAGAAATTATTAAAAATTTCAAATGGAGTTCGTCTGATTTTTTAATTAAAGAGAATAAGCAAATATTTGAATTTATAAAAAAGACAATGTTGGAAACAGAAAACAAATTACTTTCGATAGTGAAAGAAAGATTTGAAAACCGAAAATAACGGTGCACAACAATGTATATAAAAAATAGCGCAAGTCATTGCTAACACTAAGACTTGGGTGTACTTGAAAAGTTACCAAATTTTTAAATTTGACGATTTCCAAGTAAAAAGATAAATAGTAAAATTTAAAAATTCGGCTTGTGGTTATTCGAAAAATAATCGCTTATTTTCAGCGCTACTTTTCATATACGGAGCCGTTGCCACCAATTAAAAAATGACCTCGAATAAATTCAAAATTGAACTTTTAAAGACAAATTGGATATCTGAAGAAGATACTCAAACGGATTTATGTGCTCACGGACAAATGCGAGTGAAAATTGGAAACGAAATTGTTGTTGACCAAACCGAAAATGATGGTTGGACGATTAGCGCAACTGCTCAACTCTTACTTCGGACTTTGGAACGGAATCACACGAAAGAAAATCCTGTTGGAGACCAATTAATTCCTTGCTGTGGACACTTTTTAGTTTTTGACAATGATATGGAAGAAGTTTATATTGGAAGTTGTCCGACTGGAATTGATTGGGAAGTGACTCACGAAAACGGAATTGTAACGCTGAAAACAGAAAGCGGAACTAAAACAAAAGTTGACTTTGAAAATTATAAAAGTGAAGTTTTAAATTTTGTCGACCAAGTTGAGGAGTTTTATAAGAATAGTCCTGAAAAGGAAATCCCAAAAGACGAATTTGACCGAAAAGGTTATTTGCAGTTCTGGAAAGAATGGAATGAAAAAAGAAACAAATGGAAAAAATAACTGGTGGCAACAACGTGTATAATTAATTGCTTTGGTCGTTGCTTACTTGGAAAATTCCTTCGGAATTTTCTCGCGTTCGTTTTTGTTTACTAAATTAGTTGCTTAAACACGCAACTAACCATACACAAACACGTTGTAGCACATTAAACCAAAATCGCGTGAAAAGAATGAATACCTACATAATCTTTGGAGTTTTAGCATTAATTGGAATAATTGCCTTTGTTAGTTGGAATTCAAAACGGAATACAAACACACTCGGAATTGCGGAAAACAAGACTGAACTACGGAATTTCGAAACTCATCAAAAAAAGCGAGATTTAAAGCTTACTGTCTCTTACAATTACGGAGAAATCACAAAAACTATATCTGAAAAAGCAACAGCGGAAATTATAAAAAGCACAATGGAATCAACGAATTGGAATAAATTTCACATTGTGCAACTGGAAGATGAAAATGGAAATGGATATAAAGCTTTGCATGTAAGCGGAAGTTTAGGCGATGATGGTTTAGCTTCTGGATTTGTAACAGACGATGACCATATTTTATTGGTAAAATCATTAGAAACGGTTGAACAAATGACTGAAATACTTCTTGACTTTTTGAAAGGAGAAAATGTTTGGCGGAAGAAATACAAATATGAATAGTAAAGATGGTTTTCCAGATAATGAGCTAGTCCTTTTTTTTATGGGACCACTTTTTTTAGTACTGATTAAGTTATCTGGTAAATACAATTACAATTATCG
Organism: Algibacter luteus; assembly: GCF_030344935.1. Taxonomy (NCBI): domain Bacteria; kingdom Pseudomonadati; phylum Bacteroidota; class Flavobacteriia; order Flavobacteriales; family Flavobacteriaceae; genus Algibacter; species Algibacter luteus. Next base: position 3,514,753 of record NZ_CP128313.1, read on the forward strand.
AACATCATCCCACAATAATGAAAACGATAAGAATTTTGGACGAAAATTAGTTCTTATGGCTTTAGGAACTGTATTTTATGTAGTCCTAATTGTAATACTAATTTCATATGGTAGTAACTAAAATAAATAACGTGCTACAACAACGTGTATAATTAATTGCTTTGGTCGTTGCCTATTTGGAAAATTCCTTCGGAATTTTCTCGCGTTCGTTTTTGTTTACTAAATTAGTTGCTGAAACACGCAACTAACCATACACAAAACCGTTGTAGGTAATTTGAGAAAATGAACATTGATTTAAAAAAACATCTTTTACCATTCGGATTTATGGTCTTACTTTTTTGGTTAAGCAAGACTTATAATGAATTTATTGGAGTATTTGTCTTTTTAATTGTTGGTGGCGGATTTTTATTTGCAGGATTCTATATGCGAAATTCAAATCGCCGAATTCAAGCTAGCGGAATTAAAACGAAAGCCAAAATTATTGACTTTGCCGAAGAACGCTCAAAAGACACCGATGGATATTCACAAGTTCATCACTTTCCAATTGTACGTTTTAAAGACAAAAACGGAATTGAAACTACTCAAAAATTAGATACGAGCGCAAACCCAAAACGAATTAATGAACGGATTGATATTATCTATTTGAAAAAAGAGAATGAATACGAAATAATGATAAACTCTGAATTCTGGAAAACATATTTCCCACTAATTTTTATAATAGGTGGATTTTTATTTTCTGGAGGCGGAATTATATGGTTGATAAACAAAATCTGAATAAAAAACTACCTACAACATTGTATAAAAATAATGCGTAGTTTAGTGCTTAATCAAAGGCTAGTGTATTTTTGTTACTTCTGATTTTCCTTCGGAAAATCCTCGCACACAAAACCGCACTATTCTTATACGTAACCGTTGTAGCACATTAAACCAAAATCGCGTGAAAAGAATGAATACCTACATAATCTTTGGAGTTTTAGCATTAATTGGAATAATTGCCTTTGTTAGTTGGAATTCAAAACGGAATACAAACACACTCGGAATTGCGGAAAACAAGACTGAACTACGGAATTTCGAAACTCATCAAAAAAAGCGAGATTTAAAGCTTACTGTCTCTTACAATTACGGAGAAATCACAAAAACTATATCTGAAAAAGCAACAGCGGAAATTATAAAAAGCACAATGGAATCAACGAATTGGAATAAATTTCACATTGTGCAACTGGAAGATGAAAATGGAAATGGATATAAAGCTTTGCATGTAAGCGGAAGTTTAGGCGATGATGGTTTAGCTTCTGGATTTGTAACAGACGATGACCATATTTTATTGGTAAAATCATTAGAAACGGTTGAACAAATGACTGAAATACTTCTTGACTTTTTGAAAGGAGAAAATGTTTGGCGGAAGAAATACAAATATGAATAGTAAAGATGGTTTTCCAGATAATGAGCTAGTCCTTTTTTTTATGGGACCACTTTTTTTAGTACTGATTAAGTTATCTGGTAAATACAATTACAATTATCGAACATCATCCCACAATAATGAAAACGATAAGAATTTTGGACGAAAATTAGTTCTTATGGCTTTAGGAACTGTATTTTATGTAGTCCTAATTGTAATACTAATTTCATATGGTAGTAACTAAAATAAATAACGTGCTACAACAACGTGTATAATTAATTGCTTTGGTCGTTGCCTATTTGGAAAATTCCTTCGGAATTTTCTCGCGTTCGTTTTTGTTTACTAAATTAGTTGCTGAAACACGCAACTAACCATACACAAAACCGTTGTAAGCAAGCTGAAAACAAGATTGTAACTTTAACGAAAAACAGTAAAAAGTGAGAAAATTAAAACTTCAAATTCAACTCTCAATTGATGGATTCATTTCTGGTCCAAACGGAGAAATGGACTGGATGATTTGGAATTGGGATGAAAAACTAAAGAACTTCGTCAAAGAAATAACAGAATCGACTGACACCATTGTATTAGGACGAAAACTTGCTGAAGGATTTATTCCACATTGGAAATCCAACAAAGAATTGGAAGGTGCTGAAAAAATTAATAACTCAAATAAAATAGTTTTTACAAAAACGCTCGAAAATACTGAATGGGAAAATACCCTTTTGGAAAAAGGAGATTTAGTCGAAAAAATAGAAAAATTAAAGTCCTCAACTGGAAATGACATAATTGCCTATGGAGGTGGCGAATTTGTTTCTTCACTAATTAGAGAAAATTTAATTGACGAATATTATTTTTTCATAAATCCTTCGATTTTGGGGAAAGGAATGCCAATATTTGAGAAAGTTGATTATAAAACTGAATTAAAATTGGAAAGTGCAAAAGCCTACGAATGTGGAATAACAGTTTTGACATATAAAAAGTAAAAGCCAGCTTACAACAACGTGTATAATTAATTGCTTTGGTCGTTGCTTATTTGGAAAATTCCTTCGGAATTTTCTCGCGTTCGTTTTTGTTTACTAAATTAGTTGCTGAAACACGCAACTAACCATACACAAAACCGTTGTGCGTAAGTTGACCGAATATGGAACAAAATAAAAAAGAATTAGGAGGGACTTTAAACTACTTCTCCTCTTTTGGCTCGTACTTTTTTCTAAGTGTCATTGGAATATTCGGAATTTATAATTTGATTGTAAAATCTTTCGGATACGCTATATTCTGGCTTTCATTGTTTGTTGTGTTTTTTTTCTTCCTCTTTAGAAAAAACTTTAGATATAGCAGAGTAGAATACGACGGGCAAAATGTTATAATCAACAGTAGCCGAACTGTTCCTATTGATAAAATTATTAAAATAACAGAGGGCACAATAAAATACCAAGAGGGACATAAAATAAAACGGATTAAGTTTTTCTATACACCAAATGACAAGGTATACGAAGAATTGATTTCTAAGTTTAATCGGATAAAATAAAACCAACGCACAACAACGGCTATAATTCATTGCTTCGGAATTTTCTGCCGAAAATTCCTTCCGTTTTGCTAAGTTTGTTTTACGGCGGAAAATCCTAGCGGATTTTCACGCAACAAACCATAGCCCAACCGTTAGCTACAATTTGAGAAACGACAAACTTTTGATATTAGATTTGGATGGAGTTTTAATAACAAATCCATCGTGGAAAGCCGACCGAATTGACTCGGATGGATATTCTGAATTTAATAAATCTTGTGTTGAAAACTTAAACCAACTTCTCACTCTTGCGGAATTTGACATTTGGTTAAGTTCAACTCGGCGAACTGTAAAAACTCTTACTGAATTTAATCTGATTTTTAAAAATCGTGGAATAAAAAAAGAAATCGTCGGGTTTTTACCTGAATATGCGGATTGTAATAACCGAAAAGAAGAGGTTCTGAAATTTATAGAGGAATTTAAAGAGTCTGATTTTCTGATTATCGATGATGACAAATCTCTAAATGGATTGGAAAGTGGAATAAAAGAAAAACTAATTTTGACGGAATTAACTAAAGGCTTTAATTCAGAGAAGCTGAAAGAAGCAGTTACTAAAATTAAATAGTATGGCTAATAAAAAGAATGGACAATTGACTCAAACTAAATCTTGGGATAAACATTTACGGAAAATCGGAAAACGGATTTTTTGGAAAACAGAACGTCCAGCCGAAAAGAAAATGATTGAATAAGAAATCTCTGAAATTGAAAAGCAAACTGAATAAAAAACTGTAGCTAACACCGTGTATAATTAATTGCTTGGGTCACTGCCGACTTACGAAAATTCCGCTGGAATTTTCTACTTGTGATTAGTTTGCTAACTTTAAGGCTTAACCACGCAACTAACCATACACATCGCCGTTATGCTACATTAGACCAATGAAACAAACATTAATACTTTTAATTGGAATTTTAGTTTCCACAACAACTTTTTCGCAGAACAAAGCGACGGAATTATATACTTCCGGAAACTCTAATTTTAAATCAGGAAAATTTCAAGAGGCAATTAGAAATTATACGGAATTGATGGAAATCGTGGACGAAAAAACTGTTCGAAAAACTTGTTTCATAAATCGTGGACTATCATATGACCGAATTAAAAAATATGATTTAGCAATATCTGACTTTACAGAAGCAATTAAGTTGGACAGTACTGATATGGCTTCATTTATAGACAGAGGACTTTCTCAAATGCACGCTGGAGATTTAGAAAAAGCAAAAGAGGATTTTAATTATGTCGTTGTAAAAAACAATAACAATGGAATGATGGAAGCATCACTTTATTGGCTCGCTCGAATTAATTATTCTGAAGGTAAGTTTGAGGAAGTAATTAAAAATTGTGACAGATATTTTATCATAAACGCAAAAGACCCTGAATTATATTTCATTCGTGGAACTGCGAACGATATGTTGCGGAATTTTGAGCAATCAATAATTGACTATTCAAAAGCAATTGAATTAAAACCAAATTATGTGGAATCTATTGCAAATCGTGGAACTGCCAAAATCAATCTTCTGACTGGAAACGGAAATTTACAACCGAGTAAAAAAGAAACGAAAAGTGCTTGTAAAGATTTAAAGAAAGCGAAAGAATTGGGAGATAATGCAGTCGATGATTTAATTTATGTTTATTGCGACAGAAAAGATAAAAAGAAACGGAATTAATAACGTAGCATAACACCGTATATAATTTATTGCTAGTTCTCGCCTACTTACGAAAATCCTCGCAGATTTTCTATTCGGTTTGTATTTGCTAAATTAGGTGCTAAAACACGCAACAAACCATATACAACAACGTTGTAGTGCATTTGAGAAATGAGAAAATCAACCATAATTTTACTATTGATTTCAGTTCTATTTTTTAACTGTAAATCGGAATTGGAAAGAATTAAAATTAATGACAAAACTATTGTTGTTGTCAATAACGAATGGGTCTTGATTAATCCGACTGAATTTATTGCTGGACAGAAAAATAATAAGTCAATAAAAGTGATTGAAAAACCATTATCCGAAATTAATTACGAATCGAATTTCGAAAAGATAATCGGACTGAATAATGTTGCGGAATTTAATCCTGAATTAGGCATTGACTATGCGTTTGTAAAAAGTATTGATCCAAAGAAAAAGATTTTTTATATGGTAGACGGAATACCATCTCACAATTTTAATTTTGTTGGAAATTATTTAATTTCTAGAAAAATAAAAGAAATAAATAACATCGGAATTAATCAAGCTATTGCAATTTGGGGAAAACGAGAAGGAGAAAATGGAGCAATTCAAATTAAAACTTTTGACAAAGACGATGTTGTAATTCCAATAATAATAAAATAAAAACGCACTACAACAACGTATAAAAATAATGCTTAGTTTAGTGCTAAATCAACGAATAGTCCACTTTTGCTACTTCTGAATTTCCTGCGGAAATTCCTCGCACGCAAAACCGCACTATTCTTATACAGAAACGTTGGGCAACATATGAAAACAAACTTTTTGCTAAATATCATAATTGGATTTCTACTCACATCTTGTGTTGCACAAAATGAACGGATTGAGAATATAATAATGGATTGTTCTTATCAATCTTTTGATGATAATGGAATCGCTTTTAGAAAGCTTATTTCCGATTACGAAAACCTACTGATAAACGAAAATATATTGGCGGACAATAGTGGAAAAAGCTATCGACAAGTTTTAAAGGACATAGCCAGCGAAAAGGAATTTGACAAAGTTCCATCCAAGTTCTTTGCAGAAGAATTACAAAAAATAGAAAAACCTAATTTAGAAAAGGCACAAAAATGCCAAGAAATAATAGTTAAGGATTCTGCAAAGTATGATATGACTAAACTTAAAGGTTTAGAACAAGCAATTGACAACGCTCAATATTCTGGCGATTTACAACCTGCTTTGATTGCGGAAGACATATTAAAAGTACTCACAGAAAAGGACTTTGAACTTGAGTTTTATAAATTAAGGACTTTCCTTTTATTCAGCATAATTGACACTAATGCTGGAATTAGCAGAAAATTACCAGATTTTGAAAACGACGAATCAGAAATTGATTTGACAAATGCTTTAAAAATAACTCTTGACGATAAAAATCAAATCTTCGTAAACGGTAAAAAAGTAAGTTTGGATGACTTAAAAACGCTCGTCCGAGATTACGAATCTGAATTTAAATCGGAATCAATAATTTCCTTGAAAGCAGACCGAGGAACAATGTATCGGACTTACATTGATGTACAGAATGCAATTGTCGGAGAGATACAACATTTGAGAAATAAATTAGCAAGAGAAAAATACAAAACGGAATTGGACAAACTGACAGAAGAGCAACAATCGGAAATCAAAAAAGTTTATCCACAAAAATTAATTGAGTAATAAATACGTTGCCCAACAATGGCTATAAGTAATTGCTTGTTCTTGCCTACTTCTGAAAATCCTCGCGGATTTTCAGTTTGGTGTGTACTTGCAAAGTTTAGTGCTAACCCACGCAACTACTCATAGCCGAAACCGTTACCAGCAAGTTGAAAAAAACAGTACTACAAATATTGATATTATTACTATCATTGAGTTCAATAGCTCAAATTGATGGAAAGTTCAAGCACAATATTTGTGAATTTGGACCTAATTGTTTTGTTTATAAATTCAATGAAAATGGAACTTTTGAATATCAATATCACCAAGACATTTTAGGTAGTGGAACACTAACAGGAACATATAAGAAAATTGGAGATACATTAAAACTGAATCCCAACAAAGTATTGTATGCTGCAAAGTCTAAAATCATCGAGAAAGAATACAAAAATTCTGATTCGACAAAAATTGAGATAAAATTTCAACGATTGGCTGAAAAAGGAAAAACTGACATAGAAAATTGGGATTGGTATGTGTCTATTAATAATGCAGAATTCATTAAAACTAACGAAAACGGAGTTCTAACTATTCCAAGAGCTAAAGTTGAAAAAATTGAAATTAAGGATATTTTAAAAATGGAAATAGGAGATGATTTTTTAAAACTGACCGACTCTATTTTCAGACCAGAAACGGATAAAAATTATATTGAGATTTTTGCATCAGAAAGTGAAGAGACTGGAGACATTGCAATATTGGACTGGATGACAAAGACTTTTGTTCTTAAAGGGAGAAAATTATATCCTCTGACATTTGAGCCAGAAGTTGGATTTTTAGGACAGAAAAAAACATATTATAGAAAATTTGAATAAAAACCAGCTGGTAACACCGTATAAAATTAATTGCTAGTTCGAGCTTGCTTACGAAAATCCTCGCGGATTTTCTATTCGGTTTGTATTTGCTAAATTAGGTGCTTAAAACACGCAACTAATCTTATACATCAACGTTGTGTGTAATGCTGACCAAGATTATGGGAATATTTGACTTTTTAAAACCTGGAGATAATTCCAAGCCTTCAAGAAAGCATATTTCGTTTTCAAATTTAGCATTGGAAATAATTGGAAATCCATTAGAACAAAACGGATTTGAATTTTATCGGAAAAAAGTAGAAACTTACTTTACAACAATAATCTGGACAAAGGAAAAACAGTATGTGAAATTATCCGCATCTGACTTTCCAACTGATTATCCATTCACTTTTGATATAATTCTCGGAGAAGGAGACTGTGACGACTTCTTTGAATCGGAATGGGATTCTATTTCAATTTCCGATATTCAAAGATTAACCGAACCGAATAGAAAATACAAAGGTTATGACTTCCCAAAAAAGCGTGAATTTCGAGCAGTTTTGGAAAAAGCAAAAAATGAGTTGATTGAATTTGGGAATGGTTTTTTAAATGGAGATTTGGAATTATTTTATGAGGCACGAATTCAGACAAACGGAAAAAATAAACCCGAAAAGATTATTAAAAAAGATAAGAATGGAAAAGTTATTGTCGAACTTTTACCATACAACGTAATAAAGAAAAACGACTGAATTAAAGCACATACACACAACAACGTGTAAGCGCAATAACGGCTGAATTTCCTAATCGGAAATTCAACTCGTTTTGCTAAATTAGGTGCGTCAGCGGAAAGTACTCGCGCACTTTCCCGTTACTGACGCTTACACAAAACCGTTGCCACCAATTAAAAAATGACCTCGAATAAATTCAAAATTGAACTTTTAAAGACAAATTGGATATCTGAAGAAGATACTCAAACGGATTTATGTGCTCACGGACAAATGCGAGTGAAAATTGGAAACGAAATTGTTGTTGACCAAACCGAAAATGATGGTTGGACGATTAGCGCAACTGCTCAACTCTTACTTCGGACTTTGGAACGGAATCACACGAAAGAAAATCCTGTTGGAGACCAATTAATTCCTTGCTGTGGACACTTTTTAGTTTTTGACAATGATATGGAAGAAGTTTATATTGGAAGTTGTCCGACTGGAATTGATTGGGAAGTGACTCACGAAAACGGAATTGTAACGCTGAAAACAGAAAGCGGAACTAAAACAAAAGTTGACTTTGAAAATTATAAAAGTGAAGTTTTAAATTTTGTCGACCAAGTTGAGGAGTTTTATAAGAATAGTCCTGAAAAGGAAATCCCAAAAGACGAATTTGACCGAAAAGGTTATTTGCAGTTCTGGAAAGAATGGAATGAAAAAAGAAACAAATGGAAAAAATAACTGGTGGCAACAACGTGTATAATTAATTGCTTTGGTCGTTGCTTACTTGGAAAATTCCTTCGGAATTTTCTCGCGTTCGTTTTTGTTTACTAAATTAGTTGCTTAAACACGCAACTAACCATACACAAGACCGTTGGCAATAATTTGAGAAAGCTACTTTACATACCAATTTTATTGACTTTTATTCTAATTTTTTCCTGTGGACAAAACTCAGCTGAAAAAAAACTGAACGGAAAATGGTACGAAACTGAAAATCCGAAAATATTCTGGGTTTTTAGTAAGGATAAACTTGAATTCATTGACGAGGATAACGCGAAAGTTGAATGGAACGCCACGGAATCAAAAATTGAATTTATTTATCGGACTTATATTTGGGATTCTTTAGGAAAAAAGGTTCACACGGAAGATAAAATTCTAATTGAATACAAACTATCCAAAAATGAAGATACGTTATCTGGAACATTAACGAATAGTTATGGAAAACACAAATTCGGACTTATAAGAACTGAATAATGAAAAGGGATAAAAAGAAAAACTTGTTTGAAAAAATAAACTCTTGGTTTAGGAATATAATGTTAGATGAAGTGGATAAGGAATACAATGTGTATTTATCTAATTATAAAAAACCTAATTCGAAAAAAAATCCTGTAGACCGAATCGAGAGAAGATTTGATGAACAAAAAAAATCAATCGGATAAAAAACTATTGCCAACATTGTATAAAAATAATTGCTACATTAGTGCTTAACCAAAGGGAGTTGCAATTTTGTTACGTCTGATTTTCCTTCGGAAAATCCTCGCACACAAAACCGCAACTATTCTTATACGTAACCGTTGTGTACAATTAACAAAAATGAAAACTAAGTATCAATATATTTCAGAATGGTCTATTAATTTCGACTCGGAAGATGAATTGCGCGATTTAATAAATACGCAGGGATTATTCGAAGATGAATTCTTAGTCAAAAGAAAAACCCCAAGCACCAGCTTACAACTAAGATATGACAACGATTATCTCACTCAAATAAGATACATTGACGAACTAAATGATAGCGAAATTGAACTGAGTAATTCAGCTAAACGATTTCGTTATTTTGAAAATAAAAAGAATCGGATTAATTTTTTAATACCTACTGATAAAAAAACTAATAGTTTCATTGGAGAAGATGATTCATCAACTTTTACACCCCCAAAATCGAACTTAATAGAAGTGCCTTTTCAAACTATTGCGAAAATATCTAGTAAAGATGAACCATTTGATTGGCTTCCTTTTGAGAATTTTTATATTACATATCCACTATTTACAGGGTTAGACGGATTCATGTTTTTTGATTATAAAGAACCTTTATCACCTAAATTAATTGGTAATTACAAAAACATTGAATATCCATTTGGTAAAATGGACTCTGCAGGAATACATAAATTTAATAGGACAAATTTGTCTATTAAATCAATAAAAAAACTAAATGAAGATGAAGAGTTAGATTTTGATTATTGGTATGCTGGAATATCAGGAATTCCCTTTTGGATACAACATCCGGATATACCTAAATGTCCAAAGACTGGTAATTTGATGCGCTTTGTTTGTCAAATTAACACTTTAGACTCAGTCAAAGTTAATCAGTCAAATCTAATATCAAAGGAATATTATTTTGCTCAATACACTAAAGACCTAAGGTTTTGGGGCAGTGGGACTTTATATGTTTTTATGGAGCCAGAGAGCAAAGTTGTTGGATTAATTATACAAGATACGTAACTGTACACAACACCGTGTATAATTAATTGCTAGGTCACTGCCGACTTACGAAAATTCCGCTGGAATTTTCTATCTGTGATTTGTTTGCTAAATTAGTTGCTTAAACACGCAACTAACCATACACAAAACCGTTAGGTGTCATTTGAAATGAACGCAGAAATAAAAAGAAACATAAGAGATAGATGGATAGAATCGCTTTTTGAAATTGCTCACTCGGAATTTCAAAACCGACTTTGGATTGATGCTGACTATAAAAATTCAGTTGGAGATTATAACGAATGTGTTTGCGGATATTTTGACGATTTGGATTTGGAAAATGGATATTCTGACTTTATTGCAAACGGAATAATATCGGAATCGGAATATAAAATTGTAACGGAATTACACTCTGAATTTAGAAAATATACAGAGCGGACTGAAAAGCGGAATTTATCGGACAAAAATATTCTTAAAGATATGGAATGGATTAATATTACGAATATCGGATTAAAAACTTGGACTGAACTAAAAAAGAGAACGGAATCGATTCGAGATAAAGAATTAATGACTGAATTAGAAAACAAATATTTAAAAGAAAAAACGCCACCTAACACCGTATAAAAATAATTGCGGTTTAGAGCTAAAACAATGGTAGTTGCGGGTTTGTTACATCTGATTTTCCTTCGGAAAATCCTCGCACGCAAACCCGCAACTATTCTTATACATAAAGTTGTAATGCATTTTGAATGAAGAACCTAACCATCATATTAATTTTGATTTTAACCCTTACTTCCTGCAATCAAAAAGAGCAGAAAGAAACAATACTTTTGGCTGATAGAGAAGCACCATTGGGTTGGGTTTATTTAAGAGTTTATAAAGACAAAACCTTTGAATTTGAATCTCGTGGATTGGAACGAAGAGGAGATATTTATTCTGGAATAGTGGAATTAAAAAATGACACGCTATACTTTCATTATTCAGATTCAATTCCAAAAGCAGGAAACAAAGCATTATTAACTAAAAGATTTGTCTCATATTTTAATGGAGATTATCCTGAACGATTAGAAATTAAAAAGAGTGAACTAAAATCTGATTGAAATGGAAAGTAAATATTGCTGGAGATGTAAAATGGAGGTTCCAATGTTGGACAAAGAAGAATTCACAATTGCTTCCGAATTGTACTCAAAAGGATTTAAAAAAGCTAAATCGGATAGACAAGAGAGGTTTAAAGAATTGTTGGAGTATTATAATAATTTGACTGGTTTTGGAGAAACTGAACCGAATGCAATTATGCATCACTCACTTGAACAGATTGGACCAGATTGTGAAAATTGTGGAAAACCATATAGAACGCCAAAGGCTAAACTTTGTGCATCCTGTGGAAATAAAAAAATAATAATTAAATAAAAAACGCATTACAACACCGTGTATAATTAATGGCTATTTTTCGCCTACTTACGAAAATCCTCGCGGATTTTCTATTCGGTTTTTATTTGCTAAATTAGGTGCTTAAACACGCCACTAATCATACACAAAACCGTTGCCACCAATTAGAGAAATGACCAAAGAAGAAATCTACGAAAAAGCAAATAGCGTTGTCGGAATTGAAGGAATGACAGGAAACGAACGCCTTTATGTAAGTGGATTAATGGACGAATTTGACAAAGCCAAAAAATCCGACAAATACAAAGCTCGAACAATACTTCAAGCATTGAAATTTGACGAACTTTCAATTGGCAGAATAGTTGGATTCTCAATGGATTCTCTGAAATATCCAAATGCTTGGGATTTTCCGAATGAAAACTCAAACGGACAAGAAAACGAAAATAAAGCAACATTGGAATATTCCAATCTTAACGAAGTTGGAATGGGTGCACCATTGAGTGGAAAATGCAAAGTAAAACTCAATAACAATAAAGAAGTTCTGATTCCCGAAAATTGTGGCGGACCAGCAATTTGGACTCGAAACGGACAAAAAGTTGCAATACCGTTTTGGGACAGGTCATTTTTTAATGGAACTTTCCAAAGAATCGGAATTGTGGATTTGGAAAAACTAACGCTGACTAAATACAAAAAAAAATTTCGAGTTTTAGATTTAAGGTCATTTAGTGGAAACAATATTGTTGGATTTGACAGTCCAATACATCGAATGAAAAAACTTGAATTTGACTATATTAACGAACCGATTGAAAAAATTATCGGAATAAAATAACTGGTGGCAACAACGTGTATAATTAATTGCTTTGGTCGTTGCTTATTTGGAAAATTCCTTCGGAATTTTCTCGCGTTCGTTTTTGTTTACTAAATTAGTTGCTTAAACACGCAACTAACCATACACAACAACGTTGTAAGCAATTTGACCGAACAATCGAATGAACATCAAAAAGTACATAAAAAAAGAATATAAAGGTTGGTTAATTGCAATCTTTCTTTTTTTGATTTTACTCGCTTTTGGAAAATCATTTGAATACATAAAATCAATAGCGGAACTGAATCCGATATTTAAAATTGGACAAATAATTTTAATTTTGACTTTCGGACTTTCATTTGTTTTTTATGCAATTTATGTGAGCGGACTTGAACACAACTCGGAACTTGAATTTAGAGAATATGAACCTGAAGATGTGGAAAGATTACAACGGAATTTGAAAAAAATGTTGACTATTTTTTCTGTAAGTTCTGTATTGTGGATAATTGGAAACTTGATTATCGGAATTGAATATGGAAATGCGGAAAATTTAAAATATTTTATTGCGATTATTTCGCTTCCATTAATTATAAATGGAATTATGATTTATATAAAAAACGGAATAAAAACTGCTTACAACAATGTATAACCGCAATTACGGCGGATTCGACTGCGTCCGAATCCACTCGGAATTGCTAACGTCAGTGCTAAACCGAAAAATTTGCGTACTTTAATCCCGTAACTGACGGTTATACGAGACCGTTGTGCATAATACCCGAATGACGAACCACGAATTGACATTTAGCAAAATAAAAGAGCTTTTAGAATCTCATTTTCCTGAAAGAATTTCGGAATATGAAAACGGAACTCATCTGACTTTGGATTCGGAAAACGATGAAGAATCGTCTATTTGGATTGAACTTGACGAAGGTGGACAGCTGACTGTTGGTTTCGGAATTAGTCACTTACATTATCACCCGAAATATGACGACTTGAATAAAGGGTTTAATGAGTTTTTACTCTTTTTGACCTGCAAAAAAAGGAGAATCGATTATTACAAAGGAAAATTTCGTTTCAAGAACGAGTATGAATTTGAAAATAAAAACGGAACTTGGGAAAATTATGGAACTGCTCTAACTTGGGCTTTCCCATTTTGGAAAAAAACAGTTAAAAAAACAACCACGCAAAACGGATTTATAAACTATACGGAAATTGAATCTGAAATTGAAAAAATAAAAAGTACTATGCACAACACCGTATAAAAATAATTGCGGTTTTGTGCTTAAACAAAGGTAGTTGCGTATTTGCTACATCTGAATTTCCTTCGGAAATTCCTCGCACGCAAACCCGCAACTATTCTTATACAAACACGTTGTACAACATTTACCCAAATAATGAAAATTCGAGTTTTAACGATATTATTTTTAGCCTTTTTAAGTTGCAAGAATGCGACTGAAAAGGAAACTGAACAAATCCAAATCGCTGTTGACTCGACTAAATTGAAAATTAATGCTACCGAAAAACAAATCAAGAAAATTAAGCCTGAATTGGAATTTCAAAAAATTTCGGAAATAATAAAAACGAATTTCGGAACTAAAAATCCTGAATTTAAAGAAGTATATAAACCATTAGAAATGGAATATTATACAATTATAGATTCAAGTAAAGTAATAAGTTTTAAAAGATATTCTGAATTTCTAATTATTGAATTTGAAAACCAAACTAACTCTGACGTTGAATTCAAAAAAATAAAAACAATTGCAGAAAAATCGCTGAAAGACAAAAAAGAATTATTTGATTACTATGGAGTTTTTAGTAAAGGCGGAATTAGTTTTAATAAAGCTGACAAGTGGATTATAGCACATCTTCTTCGTTGCAATATGTATCCCAAAGATTATAAAATTGACAAAAAATTCACTTCTGAATTAGAAAAATTGGATTCTGAAATAGATTGGATTAGGTCATACTGTGGTTGGGGAAAAATGGAAATAAAATAAAAAACGTTGTACAACAATGTGTATAATTCATTGCTAGTTCTAGCCTACTTACGAAAATCCTCGCGGATTTTCTATTCGGTTTGTATTTGCTAAATTAGTTGCTTAAGCACGCAACGAAATCATACACAAAACCGTTGGCAAACATTTAATGAAAAACACATTAATCATAATATTTCTTTTAATTGGAATTACCAGTTTTAGTTTTTCTCAAAATGCAAAATTGATTGATTTTATTGCATCTGAATGTGATAAAGAATCAGATCCAGAACAACTTAGAATTAGAATTATTTCTCAACAATTTAAAGATAACATATTTGAAATTGAAATAGCTTCTACTGCAAATTGTTGTTCAGATTTTAAACCAGAAATTATACTGCTAAACGATACTTTAAACCTCCAACTAAACGAACAAGGAGAAAATTGCGAATGTGATTGTTGTTTTCAATTTATCTACAAAATTAATGGACTTGAAAAACGTAACTATAACATCCTTTTCAATTCAAAACCTATTAAGTATTCTAACGAAAAATATCATACCTATCCGATTACATATTTTATTCATAATGGAGATACAACTGGTCACAGAGACAAGTATGGTAAATTACAAGGAACAATTATACAGAAAAGAGAAAATCATTATTATCATACAGAATATAAGGATAATGAACATATTAAATGGATTATTAAAGATTTAAACAACATCATTTTATATGAAACAACAGATTTTGATAAACTCCTTTTATTCAAGGAAAAAATGCAAAAAGAAAATAAACATTAGCCAACAACGTGTATAATTAATTACTACTGATTTACCTAACGGAAAATCCTTGAAATTAATTAACTTTAGTCACTAATCGGAAAATGACTCATGTCCTTTTCCGTAACTAATCATTACACGAACACGTTGTAAAACATTTGACCCAAATTATGAAAAAAATATTTATACTGATTTTTATTTTGACACAAATTTCATGTAGTAATGAAAGTGATTCTACAGATGATTCTTGTGTTTATGAAGGTAATTTAACTTTAAACACGCAAGAAGAAATTAACGATTTCGTGAGTTATAATTATTGCAAAATAAATGGAGATTTAATAATTGGAAGTACTTCAGCTGTAAATCAGACCAATATTAATAGTTTAGCAGGACTTGAAACATTAAATTCTATTACAGGAGATTTAGTTATTATAAATAATCCAAATCTTTTCAGTCTAATTGGTTTACAAAACATTAATGATATTGGAAAGTCTTTAATTGTGAGGTTTAATAATAATCTTGAAAGAATAAATGAATTATCAAATATTACAACTATAGATTATGGACTATATATTCTTTACAACGAATCATTAATTGATATCAAAGGTTTGGAAAATATTAACATACTAGAGAATATTCAAGTAATAGGCAATGCTTCTTTAATAAATTTAGAAGGTTTAGATAATTTGTCATCAATTAATAGTATTGAAATCCTCGAAAACAATTCGCTAACATCATTAGTTGGACTAGATAACCTTTCTTCAGCACAACGATACGTTGTAATAACAGAAAATAATTCTTTATCTTCTATTCAAAGTTTAGGGAGTCTGGAAACAATGGGAGGAGATTTAGCAATTGGAAATAATAATACTTTAGAAAATCTATCAGGATTAGAAGCTCTAAACACCTTAAATAATTTAGAGATTTTCGAAAACGATAATTTAATTTCAATTTCTGGAATACAAAATATTTCAAACATAAATAAGTTAAGCATAAGTCGAAATAACTCTCTAACTTCATTGACTTCTTTTAACAACATCTCTATTGGGACAAATTCAGATAGTGGAATTTCGATTTTAATGAATGACTCTCTAACTTCATTAAATGGATTGGAAAGTGTTACAAATTTTCAAGGAAATGTTGGTATAACAGATAATGACAGTTTAACTGATTTATGTGCTCTACAAAATATATTAACCAATGGAAATACCAATATTGTTAGTATTGTTTTTAACCAGTATAATCCATCTGAAAATGATATAATAAATGGAACTAATTGTAGTATTTAAAAAAACGTTTTACAACACCGTGTATAATTAATTGCTCGGTTCAGGTCTACTCGGAATTTCCTTCGGAAATTCCTCTGGCTCGTGAATGTTTGCTAAATTAGTTGCTTAAAACACGCAACTAATCTTATACAAAACCGTTGTAGCACATATGAAAAAAGCAATAATCATATTAATATTAACAATTATTTCTAACTCAGTTATTGGACAAGATTTGAATGGAAAATATATTTTGAAGGATATTGATTCTGGAAATGGAAAAAAAGGATATCCTGGTTTTCAACTTCTGGAAATTAGAGACAATAAGGTTACTGTTTATACCGATTTTATGCTTAAAGAAAAAGCTTCTCACCTGAAAATGGATAATGGAGATTTCTTGAACAGCAATAATGAAAAAGTTTCTAAATATGAAATTATTAATAAGAGTCATATAAAATGGTTTATAGATGGAAAATCAAATGATAAAGACGTAATTTTTGAGTGTGATTTTTATAAACTTGAACCGACAATTACAACGCTAAAAAAAGAAGAAATTGAAAAACTGAGATACGTACATACAGAAAACGAACGAAAAACGGAATTTGAATTTAACAAAGAACTTTGGGACAAAGAAACTTTAGAACTCTTTAAAAGAAAAGAGGGAGAAAAGAAAATAATTGAAAACATTGACTCTACTTTTTTCCTTTCTATGTATTATAATGGAATAAGAAATGTATCAATTCCTATCAAAGAAGTTTCTAAGGAATTACTAAAACTCTATGCAATACCTTCTGGAGGACCTATGGAAATGGTTGCTTACAGGAAAAAATAAAAACGTGCTACAACAATGGCTAAAATTAATACGGGTTTTAATGTTTGACCCAAAGTTTAGTGTGTTTTTATAAAGTCCGCCAAATCTTTTGATTTGGCTTTAGAACAGAAAAAAATAAAACAAAATAAAAAGTTTTGGCTAAACGCTTAATCCGAAATTAAATGCATATTTAATCCCGTACTAACCTTAGCCGAAGCCGTTGGCAACAATATCAACATATTACTAATAAGTTTAAAATTCTAAATAATGCAAAACAAACTCTCCTATATCGTAATAGCTTGTTTTATAATAGCGTCCTGTTCTAAAGAAAATAATCTTGAACCTGAAGTAGTTTCTGACGAACCTCAAGTAGAATTAAATAATGAGCCTCCTGAAAATTTTCAGGTAACTATATCTGAGATTAGATTTAATAAAGCCAATATCTATTGGCCTATAGTGAGAGATCCTGAAAACGATAAAGTTTTATATTCCATATACCTAAATGGTATTTTAATAGAAGAGAAAATAGAATCAACTTTTTATAGCTTTGAAAATTTAGTTGAATTAACCTCTTATGTAGGAAAGGTAGTTGCAACCGATGAAAGCGGTAACTATTCAGAAGCCAAATTTGAACTAGAGACACCTAAATATTATCATACATTCCAAAATATAATTAAATATAACGACAAAATTATTAATCCATCATATACCGTCATATCTAATGATGATAATCAAATGGTGTTTGCCGCTACATTTACACCTAATTATGACTCTTCGCAGCAAGAAGTTTTAATTTATAAAATGAATTTTGATGGGAATGTAATTTGGGTTAAACATTATCCAGAGTTTACAACACCTGGTTTAGTTAAAGTTAGAGAAACAAGCGATAATGGATTTATTGTTATTACTTATCTCCATATAATAAAATTAAATAAAGATGGTGATATTGAATGGTTTAAAACTTTAGATTGTGACCCTTTAGATTGCGAGGTAGTGGACGCATGTAGCACAAATGATGGAGGATATATTATTTTGGGACGCAAAGATAATAGTAGAGACCTTATGCTTGATACAAATGTAGAGGTAAGAGTTTCATTGATGAAACTTAATCAAAATGGAGAGTTTGTATGGGAGAAAAAATATGGTAATACATTTCAACAATTTCCTAAATCTATTATAGGAAATAAGGATAATACCTATACTTTTTTAGCTTCTATAGAAGTTAGCGGAAGGACATATCAATCTTTTCTTGATAATGTACCTGATGATATTAATATTTGGCTAGTAACTATAGATGAATACGGTAATATTGTGTGGGAAAAGGATTTTGGAGGAATAGAGGATGATAATCCACAATTTTTAATAAAAACTTCCAATGATGATTTTGTAGTTGCAGGATATAGCACTTTTAGCACTAGAGGACATAGGCATATTTTTAAAATTTCAAAAAGTGGGGAAAAGATTTGGAGTGACATTCTTAGATTAGGAGAGACTGATTCTAGTTTTTTTGTCACAGAAACTAATGATGGAGGATACTTAACTACAGGAACTTTCAATTTAGGTTCTGTCAATGATTATTTAGCTATTCTTAAATATGATAATAATGGATATCTAGAATGGAAAAGAACATATAATGATTCTTATGCTACTAATGGAAAATGGATTATAGAGGATAATAATGGGCAATTTATTATGCCTTTTTATATGGGATCATTATATGGTGAAAAAAATATGTTTATCGTCAAGTCTGACCCTTTTGGTAATTTTGGTGATTTTTATGAATAATAATTAGTTAAACTAGGAATTCTGTAATATAAAGAAATAGAAATACAGTTGCCAACACAGTATAAAAATAATTGCGGTTTAGTGCTTAATCAAAGTTTGTTGCGTGTTTGTAACGTCTGATTTTCCTTCGGAAAATCCTCGCATACAAACCCGCAACTATTCTTATACATAAACGTTGTGTGTAATTTGAGAAAACCAAAACCGAAGAATGATAATATTCGAAATCCTAGGGAAAATATTTGTTCAAATTCTATTCGAGGGAATTATACTTGGCTTTTTTAGATTAATCGGAAAAGGATTTAACAAATTAGGCGAATTATTTACTGGAATAGAAAAACCAAATGACCCAATTAAAGTTTTAGAGAAAAAATATCTCTATAAAAAAATTGAACTGACTAAAAATCTGAATGAAGTATTGAAACCTGGACGAATGGGAGCGGTTTTGGAAATAATTAATATGGACAAAGTATTTGCGGAATTTTATGATGGAAATGGAAAGCAAATTGAATGGAATAATGAGTTGGTATTTGAAATAGGAATGGATCAGTTTAAACTTAAAAAATAAAAACAATGGCGAAAATAAAACTAGATAATGTTAAAATCATTGCTACAAACGGAGGTTCAATAAAGAATTACAACGATGTTGAAATAACAAATTCTTCTATGGAATTTAAAGAAAGTGGAATTGATTTTACTATGGATGAATCAATTGTAATAATTGAAGAATTAGCTAAAAAAGGATATAAAAAACAAATATCTGAATTAATTGAAACTCTTAAAGAATCTAAACCAGAAGAAAGAGAAGAAATTGTCAAAAAGAGTTTTTTAACTAAAGCGCTAAATAAGGTCAAAGATTTTAAGCCTCTAGTGGATATATTATTCAAGTTTGGAGAATTGAGTAGTTAAATTAAATATTAATGAAATTCATTTTTATATTAGGCTTTAAGCAATAAGATAAAACTACACACAACAACGTGTATAATTAATTGCTTGGGTAAGTGCCACTCGGAAAATCCTCCGGATTTTCCTAAGGTTCGTTTTCCTTTTGCTAAATTAGTTGCGCGAGACTCGCAACTAAACCATACACGAACCGTTGTGGGTAATATCCGAAAACCGAAATTGAATTGAAAAAAATAGATTGGACATTATTATTAGCATATATCGGAATCCATATTATTATAGGATTGATTTATGTATTTGATTTGTATGACCGAGAATGGATTCAGGATTTCTATTTTGTAATACCTTTCATTTATGTTTTTCTGATATTTGACATTTATCACAAGCGATTTTGGAATAATAGAATACTGCTGATTTGGGGAATTATTGGAATAGTTCAATTAGCCGTTTATTATAATTATCGTGATTTACCTGAAATCCAAGCTGTAAATGGAAATGATTTGATTTGGCTAAAAGCACTTCCTTTGACAATCTTTACATCTTTCATTTTAAACCTGATTAACAAAAAAATTTATGGAGATAATTTTATAGTAACTGCATTTCGACTTGACCCGAATCGGATTGACCAAAAAGACAGAAGAAAGTTGAGACCAGCTGACTATATTTTCTCTGTAAGCGGATTTATGATTATAATATTTGGAACAGTCTTTACGAATTAAAAAACTACCCACAACAACGTGTATAATTAATTGCTAGTTCACTGCCGACTTACGAAAATTCCGCTGGAATTTTCTATCTGTGATTTGTTTGCTAACTTAGTTGCTGAAACACGCAACTAACCATACACAAGACCGTTGCCCAACATTTGAACAGCCTATTGTACATTTGATTTTACCATTAAATCTAATAGAATACAGAAATTATGAAACATAAATTTTTAACACCACTATTTGCAGTTCTGCTTATTCTTTCTATCTCTTGTAAAGAAAATAATCAAAACGACCAAGTTGAATCAAAAGTAACTCAAGAAGCAACCGAAAGTGAAACCGATGAAATACAAAAAAAGATAAGGGAAGCAATGAGTTCTGCGCCATCCTCTATTTCCGCCAATGCTACTATTCTTGATTATCCAAAAGACCCAAAAGGCAAAAAAATTGTACTACGCAAAGGTACTAATGGTTGGATTTGCCTTCCAGACAATCCACATATGCCTGGGAACAATCCTATGTGCATTGATGAACAGATAAAGGAACTTTTCACTGCTATTGCTGAAAATAGAGAACCTGTTATTACCCGAACAGGATTTGGTTATTTTTTACAGGGCGGAGCACCACGAAGCAATGCAAATCCTTGGGATACGGTTCCAACGCCTGACAATGAATGGATGGAGCACCAAGTGCCTCATATTGTAGTTGTATCACCTGACAAGTCAATCCTTGACTCATTACCGACAAAAATGGACAATGGTGGCCCTTGGGTTATGTGGAAAAATACACCTTACGCACATATAATGATTCCAGTTCCAAAGAATACTCTCGAATGAATAAAAAAACGTTGGGCAACACCGTGTATAATTAATTGCTTTGGTCGTTGCTTATTTGGAAAATTCCTTCGGAATTTTCTCGCGTTCGTTTTTGTTTACTAAATTAGTTGCTGAAACACGCAACTAACCATACACAAAACCGTTGGCAGTAATTTGAGAATACCGTTAAAAATGACACAAAAATTACTCAAAGGAAAACTCACTACTTATTCTGAACAAGGAATGGAAGGCGGTGTTTTATGCTTTCAAGATGTAAGTCATATAAAATTGACTGATATAAATTCTCCATTTGGATTATACGAAAACCGTAAAGTTTGGGATAAAGAGGACACTAAGAAAATTGGAATAATTACAAATATTGAATTATTAATTGAAGGTGAATGGAAAAGTTATATAGACCCTATCACTAAAGATGAAGATTATAAAATTTCGTCTTTGTATTGTGGGGAATTAAAAGGCGACCTTAATGCTGACAAACGACTTGCAGAGAAATATAATTTTACAATAAAATACTCAATTGAAAGACTAAATGAATCTTATGGACTAGGTAATTGGAAAATAGATGGAAAATTACCAAATGTTATTCTAAAAGATGGTACAAAAGTTCATTTTGGAGACAGCCCAAGCACATTTCCTAAAAGACCATATGGAATACCGAAAGATGCAGAAACAAGAGTGTCAGTTGAATGGGATGATGGAACAAAGGAAAATAAAAAGTTGACAAAAGAATTATTAATTGAAATCTGGGATTTTAAGGGACTTCACCAATTAAAAGAGACTGACTTTTTAAAAATATTTTCTATAAGTAGAGAAAAAGTTATTTATGAAGGACTAATAAGTGAAATTCCTTTAAGGTTATTTAGTCACACTTTTACAGGGCACTTTGACCAAATTAGTAATGGAGATAAGAAAGAGTGGGAAACATACTTTACCGAAAAATATAATGCCGAATTACAGAGAAAATAAACTACTGCCAACAATGGCTATAATTAATACGGGTTTTGGTTCTTAATCCAAAGTTTAGTGTATTTTTATAAAGTCCGCCAAATCTTTTGATTTGGCTTTAAAAATGAAAAAAATAAAACAAAATAAAAAGTTTTGGCTAAGTGCTTAATCGGAAATTAATCGCTTATTTATTCCCGTACTAATCATAGCCGAAGCCGTTGGCAGTAATTTCAGCAGAATCTAAAAATGAAGAATCTCATAATCCTATTTTTAACAATATTGTTGACATTATTCAACAGTGACACTAATGTTGTAGTTGATAAAGACGAAGCTCTTACAGCATTTGAATTACTTAATAAGATTAGAAGTAACCCAAAAGAATTTGAAGATATTTTTCCATTTTTAAAACATTCAAAAGTTGAAAACAAGAAGTTAATATGGAATGACACCTTAGCTAAAGTAGCTGAAGCAAAAGCCTTTGATATGGCTGACAAAAACTATTACTCTCATATCGACCCTTCTGGATATGGTATTAACTATTACATTAACAAAAGTGGATATAAGTTAAATCCTAATTGGATTGAAGATAAAAAAGCTAACAATTTTGAATCAATCGCAGCAGAGGTACCTGATGGTGTTTCTGCTATATCGACATTTATAATTGATAAAGGAGTTCCTTCTAAAGGACATAGAATACACTTATTAGGACTTGATGAATGGAACGCATCATTAAAGGATATTGGAATTGGTTTTGCAAGACGTAAAACAGGAAGTAAATATAAGACCTATGTAAGCTTGATAATCGCAAAACATGACTGGTAAAAAAACTAATGCCAACACTGTGTATAATTAATTGCTTGGTTCACTGCCGACTTACGAACATTCCTTCAGAATATTCTATCTGTGATTAGTTTGCTAACTTAGTTGCTGAAACACGCAACTAACCATACACAAAACCGTTAGGCTTAATTTGACAAAAATCCCGTATGAATAATAAATTGATAAGTATAATTCGGATTATAGGACAATTGATTTCTATTTCAATTTTCGGATTAGTTGGAGGTTTATTATTTGAATTTAGAATTCCAGGGCATCAAACCTTTACAGACAATGATTCTGGACTTTTCGGTCTGGTTTATATAATATTCATAATTGTTGGAATTGGACTATTATTAAATTCTTTGATTTTTTTTAAAAAAAACCATTGGAAAAAATATCGAATCGGAGTTTTGATTTTTGTAATTGGATTTGGGTTATTAGTTTTTATACCTAGAGATGTAATCAAATGGACTTTCTTTGGTGGAAAGAAAATGGAATTCACTAGCATAAAAAATCCTGATTTTATTTGGGTAAAACTTGAACTATACAAAAATAATGACTTTTTATGTTCAACTTCTCACGGAGGAGAAATGACAGAAGAAACATTAGGAGAATACAAGTTAAAAAATAACGTTCTTGAATTACATTTGAAAAATGGAATATCTGAACATACCAAAAATAGATATCAAACTTTATATGAAAATATCGGAACAAAATATCAAATATTAAATGACACTTTAATATGTATGGATTGCGAAAAGGAAATAAAACTAAAAAAAAACTAAGCCTAACACCGTGTATAATTCATTGCTAGTTATAGCATACTTACGAAAGTCCTCGCGGACTTTCTATTCGGTTTTTATTTGCTAAATTTAGTGCTTAAACACGCAACGAAATCATACACAATCACGTTGTGCGCAATATCCTAAAAAGTAAATAAATGAATAAAAATATACTAGTATCGGTATTTCTAATTATTACTTTGATTTCATGTAAAAAAAATGAAAAACTCCAGTGGGAATATAAATATGAGAATAGAGAAAGTAGTATAAATATGAAAATATTAAATGGAAATAATTACTTGATATATGACAAACCAACTAGAACAGACTTTGAATGGACAAATATCGATCTTAAAACGAGTTCAATTTATGGTGCTGGAATAAAAATACTTGGTAGTGAAAATGGAATTACTAAAACGGAAATAAATGTCCCTAGTAATTATTTGGAATCTGATACTCTGAATATAAAATTACATTTTGAATTGGATGGAAAGAAGAATGAAGTGGAATTTAATATTCCTGTAAGAAAAGAATAAAAATACTGCGCACAACAACGTGTATAACCAATTGCTTGGTTTGTGTGTACTCGGAAAATCCTAGCGGATTTTCCTACTGGTTCGGTTTCTTTTATTAACTTAGTTCTCGCCAACGCAACTAGCCATACACGAAACCGTTGTGCAAAATAATGAAAAACCTGCTTCAAATAATAATTCTGATACTTAGTTCAACCTTGTTTGGACAAGATTATTATGAAGTCGACTTATCCAGAGAAAAACCTAATTTTAAAAATGTTGTTTTAAAAACAAGGACTTTAAGGGATTCAACGGGAATTACAAACTACATTTCAAATATTCAGGTTTATGACAAAAATGGAATTTCAATATTGGAATTTGATTTGAATAGAAAAGGAGATACTTTAGAAAAAATAACTACTTCTTTTCCTAATAAATATTCTGAATTACAAATACATAGTTATTCTAATGCAAAAAGCGACACAGCATATTATTACTATAACAAAAACAACTTTGAGAAAAAGGAAATTTGGAAATGGGGAGATAATAATGAAACTGACACATATGAATTCTTCTATGACAAAAACAATAGACTTCTAAAGCAAGAAGTTTATTTCGGAGTTGAAAAATCCTGGGATACTCTGATATACAAAAATGACCGAATTACAACAGTTCTTTCCTACGATGACACATTGGAAAGACAAGATTCAATTTCTTATTTATACAACCAAAAAAATCATTTAGCCAAAATTTTGAAATTTAATTTGGCAAACGAATTACAAGAAACGCAGACTTTTAAAACCAACCAAAAAGGAAAGTTTAAAGAAATAATAAAAGAGTTTAAAACGTTCGAATGGTCAAAAGACAAAAGGAAACACATAATTCGAATGGAATATCATCCAAACGGAGAATTGAAAACAAAAATTGTAGAGGAATTTATAAACGGAAAGTTAGAAAGTAAAAGCAAACTGAATTTCAACGAATCTGGACTTTTGGAAAAAATTAAAGTAGAAAATCTAACGAAAGGAATAACAACTGAAAAGAAAATTACTTTGCACAACACCGTATAAAATTAATTGCTGGTTATAGCCTACTTACGAAAGTCCTCGCGGACTTTCTATCTGTGTTTTATTTGCTAACTTTAGTGCTTAAACCACGCAACTAATCTTATACAAACACGTTAGGCACAATTTAAAAAAAGATATGAAATTTATTAGGTACATATTTATTACAGTTTTCTTTTTTGGAATAGCTGATGAATGTTTTGCCCAAGTTAAAAAAGATACATTGAATGTATTATTTATAGGTAACAGCTACACATACTATTCTAATATGCCTCATATTGTATCTTTGATTTCAGACAGTACTAAAATTAAATTAATAACCTCTAAAAGTACTGCTGGTGGAGCTAAATTAAGCGACCACTGGTATGGTAATAAAGGACTTAAAACAAAAGAAGCAATAAGTAGTGGGAAATATGATATTGTTGTTTTACAAGGGTCAAGTAGTGAAGCTGTTAAGAAAAGGAAAGAATTTCTCAAATACTCAAAAAAATTATCTGACCTAGTTAAAATTTCTGGTGCAAAACCTTACTTATATGTGCCTTGGCCACCAGAAAAAATGCCACAATTTCAAGAAACAATAACAGAATCGTATCAACAAGCATCAAAAGAAAATGATTGTGGACTTGTTATGGTTGGAGAAGCTTGGAAATTAGCTAAAACATTGAGACCAGATATACAATTGTTTTTACCAGATGGTAGTCATCCAACGGATTTAGGAGCATTTTTAACGGCTTGTGCCTTTGTAAACACTTTTTCGAGAGAACTGCCTAAAAATCTACCTGACAGGTTTTTTATAACAGATTCCGATGGAAAGGAAGTTATGCTTTTTAGGGAAAATTCTTTAGATATTACCTTTTGTCTAAAAGTGGTTCAAAGTTTATAAAAAAACAGTGCCTAACAACGTGTATAATTAATTGCTTTGGCAAGTGCTTACTTGGAAAATTCCTTCGGAATTTTCTCGGGTTCGTGTTTGTTTACTAAATTAGTTGCTTAACCACGCAACTAACCATACACAACAACGTTGTAAGTAATTTGACCAAACCAACGAAAATAGAACTAAAATTTGGCAATCCTAAAAATGGATGGCTTCCGATTGGATTAAAATCGCAGGATTTTGAATTGGAATTTAATGCCTCAAATATTCCCGAAAATCCGGTTGACAAACTTTGCGAATCTCTGATTTTAGTTATGAACGGAATGGAAAAGGAAATTTGCTGGAATTTGGAACCTGAATGTTATTTCTTTAAATTAAAATCAAGCAGAAAAGGAATTGACTTTATTATCTCAAAAAGTGGCGGAATAATAGAAAATCGCAATCTGATTTATGAACTGAATGGGAATTTTGAGTCTGTGATTTTACCAATTTATCGGAGTTTGAAAAAGTTCAGTACATTAGAATTTGACAAAACTGATTGGGAAGAAATTGATCAAATAAAACTGAATAAATTAACGAAATTAATAACAGAAAGAAAAAATGGCTGATGGAAGTTTGTCGCAGTTTAAAGCGACTTTAGCAAGAAAAATAGAAAGAAACCAAAAAAGACAAGCAAGGTCTGATAGAAATTCGTCGAGCTATAAAAGTTCTGGTTCAAAACCTGAATATAATTTCCCAAAACTATCAGAATCTGAATTAGAGATACTAAAAAGTGATATTCGTAAAAAGGCAAAATCGCATAGGAAAAAGGAACTAATAACTATTGCAATCTTTTTTATAATTGTGACTTTAATAATTTTATATCTGATTTAAGTTTCAATTAAAACTACTTACAACACCGTGTATAATTAATTGCTCGGTCACTGCCGACTTACGAAAATTCCGCTGGAATTTTCTATCTGTGATTAGTTTGCTAACTTAGTTGCTGAAACACGCAACTAACCATACACATCGCCGTTGTACAACATACCCGAAATGAACAAACTGCTAACATTTTCACTTATAGTTTTCTTATTCCTTTCTTGCAAAACCGATAAGAAATCTGAATTGGATTTTTACGCAGAAAATAAACCTTCGTTTTTCGATTTGAGAAATGGAGACTGGACAAAAAACTCGTGGATTAGAAAACCTGAAAATCTAATAATGGTTCACGAATCATTTAAAAAATTCGGTTACGACAAACTAGAAAATCTGATTTTTAAAAGCGACAAAGAATTTTTAATTCAAGGAATTTATATAAAACGGAATTTCAAAAATTTAACGGACAGTTTAGAATTGACCTTTAACAAACCTGAATTACAAACAAAATATTACGCTGAATTTTGGAATCGCAGAAAAGCGGAGAAAAATGACTCAGTCGTTTATGAAATTATCCGAGAATTCAATACAATGAAATCGGACAAAAAACAAAGGAATTATGAAAATCGGTTTGTAAATGACACATTGGTTGACCTTTTACAAATTGAGTTTGACAATGACAATCTAAATTCTAAAAAAGCGGAATCGAACTTTTATACGTTAAAAAGATACGGACTTAATCAATCGGCATATAACCTACTCTATGAAAGAGCAGAATATTCCGAATTGGAATTAGACCGAGAGAAATTAAAAAAAGAATTAAAAAAAGCAACGGAATATACTTATCCTTGGTTAATTGATACGGAAAAGTAAGTACGTTGTACAACAACGTGTATAATTAATTGCTACGGAATTTCCTTGGCGGAAATTCACTCGAATTAATTACTTTAGTGCCACGGCGGAAAATCATTTCTGATTTCCCGCAACTAATCATACACAAAACCGTTGTGTGTCATTATGAAAAAAGAACTTGAGTCATAAATCATATATAGCATTTTTAGATATTTTAGGGTTCAGTGAGTTTATTGACAACACTGATAATGAATCTGCAAGTAAACTTTTCAAACAAGTTTTCAGGGATTCAATTGGAGCTTCTTTCTTTCAAATGTATCAGGAGGAAATATCTCAATACAAACTTGAAAAGCCCAGATTAGCAATAGTATCTGACAGTATTGTTTTATGGACAAAATCTAATACCCTGTTCGATTTCGTAATGATTTCTCAATTCACAGGTCTCATGATAAGGAATGCATTTACTGCTGGAATTCCTCTTCGCGGTGGAATAGTTCATGGCTCAATAACAGAAATGACTTTGGATGAAATCATACCTGGTTTAGACTACTTTCAAGACGGAATAAACATTAATTCTTCAATTTTAATTGGAAAGGGAATTGTTAACGCATATAAACTGGAAAATATCCAAAACTGGTCTGGTTGTATAATCCATGAGACATGTATTTCACATGTTAAAGATTCTCACCCAAAAGCACTTGATATAATAAATATGATGAAAGATGGTATTTCGTTAACTGAATATGATGTTCCTTTAAGAAATGGTTCTACAAAAAATTTTACCGTAATTAACTGGACAAACTCATTAACAAAAGAACTCTCTGAAAAAGATATAGTCGATTCATTTCAAATGCACAATAAAAGTATACATAATGATAGTGTAAAATTGAAAATCGAAAATACCATCGAATTTTATAATAAAATGAAATAACAAATGAAAAAATATTTATACTATCCAAGTTTCGAACCGCCAAATACTGAATGGTTAAAATTTTCGCTTTTATATTTAGAAAAATTTGAAAGTATTGTTCCTTATGAAAGACAATATTTAATTTCTGACGACTATAGACAGATTTCTAATGAAACAGATTTGGTTGATTTATATTCACCAAGTTTCCAACAAGGAGAAAGAGCATCCGAAAAGGCAATTTGGCAAGCTGAAAGAATATTAAATCATCCTTACAGAACAAGCGGTAGATTTAACCGAATTAATTTAAAAAGAGATTGGAACAATAAACTCAACTGGAATTTTCAAATTTACTCTGAAAAATTCTCTTATCAGTTTGGTCAATTTTGTGTTGAAAATAAGATTGGAGTTCAAAATGCTGATGGTTTACTATTACCAAAAGAATTAGCCTACCTTTTTATGACACATCTTGCTAAAGAAATTTCTTTTGACAGAAATGGTTCCATTATTACAGACAATTCAGAATTTGACCATTACACTAATTACTCAAGAGTATTTAAGCCAGCTGTTAGACATAGAAATGAATTTATGAAAGGAATATTGCAACTAATCATTCCAACCGATATTTCCAATGTTAGTTTTAATCAGCTAATTGAATTTCGAAATCAAAACAGAAATAGAATATCAGAATTTAATAGACAAATAGAAAATGTAGAAGATTCAATTGGGAATGGATTAACTGAACAAGCCTTTATCGAAAGTTTTAAGAATTCGTATAAAGAGTTAACGGAACAAATATTGCTTTTAGGAGCAAGAGCAACAGTAATCCCTTTAGCATCTTACATGCTCATTAACGACCCAAATGCATTAACCGAAGAATATGCAAAGAATATATTAACTGCACTCGGTATTGGTCTTGGAGGTTATTTTGCAGTAAAAAAATCACTAATAAATACAGAGAGCAAAAGGAGTTGTAAAAAATATTTTGCTAATGTTTCATTACTTAAATAATGTTTAGTATTTAAAAAGTATGACTGGAAAATCAGAAAAAAATTTATTTGGGGAATCCGTCAAAAAGAAAAAAAGAAAATCTCGTTTAGAAAGCTCACTTGAAAAATATGATAAAGATACATTTGAGGAAAGGCTTGAACGACTTAAATTTTTAAATAAAATATTCCCAAAAGAATTCGGAATTTTAGCAGACCCAGAAACTGTGTATGTATTTGGGGAAGCGAAAATGGCATTTGTCAACGGAGAATTTATTTCGACTATTTTACTTTCTCAAGCGTTTATTGAAAGAAAATTACAACTTCATTACCAATCATTAGGATTAGATATTATTGCAAAAAGAGGTCTAAAAGCTATTGTAACTCATGCTAAAAAGAATAACATTTTACATGAATATCTTATTGAGCGAATCGATGTTTTAAGGAAAAGAAGAAATCCATTTTCACATGTCAAACCAACTGACCATGAATTCAATTTAACGCAAAGAATGATGACTGATTTAAAATCGGACAAAAGATATAGACAGCCTTTTGAAATAATGACCGATGACGCAAAAGAGGCTATTTCTTTGATGTATACAATATTTATAACTGAATTAAAAAAATAACGCCACACAACACCGTGTATAATTCATTGCTGGTACTCGCCTACTTGGAAATTCCTGCGGAATTTCCTCTGGCTCGTTTTAGTTTGCTAATTTAGTTGCTGAAACACGCAACGAAATCATACACAAACACGTTAGCAAACATTAAAAACCAACTTCAATGAAAAAATTATTACTGATTTTAATTATTCCAATTTTATCAACAAGTTGTCACTTTAGCAACAAATATCAAAACCGAGAATCTGACAAACAAGATGCCGAAAAAATTACGACTGAACTTTTTGCTTATATGAAAACCTCTGATTTTGAACAAGCAACAAAACTTTTTGGCGACGAATTTTTTAAGGTAACAACAAAAGAGGATTTAATAAAAATTTTTGAGTCAACTCAAAATAAACTTGGCGGACTAAAAAGTACGGAATTGGCTGATTGGAACACAATGGTTTCGGAAGGAGCAATTGAACAAGGAATTTATAATTTGAGTTACATCGGAGAATTTGAAAACGACAGTGCAAAACTCAAACTCACGCTGACCAAAAACGAAAATGGAAAAATTAAAGTAGTTGGATATAATATTCAATCTAACGCTTTTCTGAATTAAAAAACGTTTGCTAACACCGTGTATAAAAAATTGCTAGTTTTAGCTAACACAAAGTCTGTTGCCTGTTTGCTGGCTTCCGATTTTCCTTCGGAAAATCCTCGCCCACAAACACGCAACTTTCCATACACGAACACGTTGGCAACAACTATGACCCATAGAAACCTAAATAAATCATGAAACAAAAAGAATTAAAAAGACTAACAACTCATTTTAAAATTGCATCATTAATCATATTAACGCTATTACAATTTAATTGTACTACGGACGACGGAAATGAAAATACCCCAAGTCAATCAGTAAGTAAACTATTTGCTATTGATGGAATTGGTAGTGATTTAAAAATCGTTGAAGTAAATCCTAATAATGGTCAGTCAACTTCAATATTTTTAGATTTTGAACCAATGCAAGCTAGTGTAGACTTTGATTTTACATATTTTGATACTACCAATGAATTATTTGTTAGAAGAAATGTTTATGAAAACGGAATTGGTCCGCAAATAATAAAAGTCAATATTGATACCAAAGAAGAAAACACCATTAGTTCAGAAAATTACAGCACAATAATTGCCGGAAACGGAAAGTTATTTGGTCTAGAACGTATTGTTGTTAATACTCAACTCCAATCAATAAATCTAGTGGAAATTAATGCTGAAAACGGCTCAAAAGTTTCAACTCTAGAAATATTTGATGCATTAGAAGATGCACCAAGTAATGATAGGACAGGTGTATATGGAATATTGTATTCAAATGATACAGATGAGTTATTGATTCCTAGAAGGACTTCTTTTGTATCCAATGCAATTGACCAATTAATAAAAATTAATGTTACTTCTGGGACAAAAGAAACTGTAAGCATCAATCCTTATGAATCAGCTACAATTGGGAGAAATGGTCGAATGTTTGCAGTTAAGAGAACTTATGACCCTAATATTGGAGAAGTTACTTTCTATGGGATTGTTGAAGTAAACATAAGTCATGGAGAAGAAATTGACATATTAAAAGAGTTTGATAATCTAAATTATTTTTCTGACTCAGAAATTATTTTTCTTAGTGAAACCAATGAAGTACTTGTAGATATAGGAACTTTATATAAAATCAATGTTGATAACAAAAATGAATCTATCTTAAATAACATTAGCGGATTTTATAGTTATAGAAGCGTTAACATATATTAAAAAATAGCAGTTGCCAACAATGGCTATAAGTAATTGCTGGTTCTCGCCTAATTCTGAAAATCCTCGCGGATTTTCTGTTCGGTGCGTACTTGCGAAGTTAAGTGCTAACCCACGCAACTACTCATAGCCGAGACCGTTGTAAAACATATATAATGAGACAAACTATTTTTAACTTAATTACTTTATTATTTTCTTCTATACTTTTTAGTCAGGTTACTACTAATGACAACTTTCAGATAAAGTTTCAAAAAGCTAGACAGGTAGATAATTCTAGCATTATGCAAAGTAGCCAGCTTAAGATTAAATCCAGCGATTTGATTAAAACAATGGTAAAAATTAAAATAAAATCTAAAGAAAAAGACAGACTTAATTTAAGTGCCTTTTCATTAAGGGATATAAACAATAAGATTCGTTATAGGTTAGCTGATTATAAAGGTTATGCAGGTGTTGTTGGATTTCCAGAATATGTTCCATATTTAAAAACTAAGCTTTTTGATAAAAAGGGAAAAGAGCTTAGAAATGTTCCAGAATTTGATCCAGAACAAAAAGATCTTTTCAATGATTTTAATGTAGAAGATTATCAAAATTTTGAAGTACCTGTAAATTTTGGAAATGAACAATATCCCAACTTAAGTATAGTTTATTTTGGTACAACTACGTATAAAAATTTTACAGCTGAATTGTTTTTTGGAATTTTAGTAGAAAATAAAGATGCTGATTACGTACTATATTATAAAAATGAAAAGATTTCCAAAATTGAACTGAAATTAAGATAAATACGTTTTACAACACAGTATATAAAAAATTGCTATTTTGTGCTTAACCAATGTTAGTTGCTTTGTTTGCTAGCTTCTGATTTTCCTTCGGAAAATCCTCGCACACAAACACGCAACTTTCCATATACATAAACGTTGTAAACAATACGAATGAAACTGATATTCAAAATAATATTCTTTGCTTTTTTGACAATTTATAGTTGTAAAACAAAGCAAATCGAAAAAACAGAACCGAATACTAATCCACCAAAAGTTGAATTTTCGGAATTTGATTTAGGAGAAAGTGATTTGCCGAAATTAAAAAGAGAAGTAAATGACTTTGAACTAATTTTTACTGTTGAGCAACTGGAAAAATTGACTTTAATGATTAGGGAATTTAAGAAAAACACATCTAATCAAATAGCTATCGTTTCCATAAAATCAATCGGAAGTTATACGGATTTTGACAAGTTTGCGGTTGACTTATCGAATTATAACGGAATTGGATTAAAAGAAATGAACAATGGACTTTCTATTGTTTTCAGCAAAAACTTGAGAAAAATAAGGATTTCAACAGGACTTGGAACTGAAAAGATTCTGACGGACGAAATTTGTAAAAACATAATTGACCAAACCATTATTCCTGAATTTAAAAATGGAGATTATTACAGCGGAATTGAAAAAGGAGTGGCGGAATTAATAGCAAAATGGGAATAAAGTACTGTTTACAACAACGTATATAATTTATTGCTAGTTCTAGCCTACTTACGAAAATCCTCGCGGATTTTCTATTCGGTTTGTATTTGCTAAATTAGGTGCTTAAAACACGCAACAAACCATATACAAACCGTTGGCAGTAATTAAAGGGAACATCTAAACAAGAAGATAAATGCCGAAATTCACAACAAATAAAGTTACAATAAGCTATGAAGTTCACGGCAAAGGAAAACCAATAGTACTTCTTCACGGTGGAGCAGTTGATTTCAATTATAACTATGTACAAACTGGATGGATTGAGACTTTAACAGAAAACGGATTTCAAGTAATTGGTATTAATTTTCGTGGTTACGGAGAAAGTGATAAAAGTAATGATCCAAACTTTTATGGAACAACGAACTTCTCAAATGATGTAATTAATTTAATTAAGCATTTAGATTTAAATAATGTGTGTTTAATTGGATATTCAATGGGAACACTAATAGCTTTTGATTTATTAAGTAAGCATCCTGAATATTTTTCAAAAGCGGTTTTGATGGCAACAGGTGATGGACTTATTGGAGTTCCTCCATACATTTTAGAAAATCTTTTACCAGGCTTTGCAAAAGTATTTTCATATGATAGCTTCCCAAACCATTTACCAAAACATGTATCTGCTTATTGGAATTTTTTAAATGAAGTTGGATTAGATAGAGAATCTATGATTGCCATGAGTCTTGGAAAGTATTCTACTCTAACTGCAGAAAATGCTGCCAAAATTGAAGTTCCAACTCTGATAATTAGTGGTGAAATGGATTTGGTACTTGGAAAAGGGCAAAAAGTTGCTCAAACTTTACCTAATGGAGAATATTTGGAAATCAAAGGTGCTAATCATTTTGAATTAGCAACTGAAAGGAAAGCACATAAATCAGTTATTAAATTTTTAATCAAAAACTGATAACAAAAATAACTACAGCCAACAACGTGTATAATTAATTGCTTTGGCAAGTACTTATTTGGAAAATTCCTTCGGAATTTTCTCGCGTTCGTTTTTGTTTACTAAATTAGGTGCTGAAACACGCAACTAACCATACACAAACACGTTGTAAGTAATTTGACCAAACCAAGAAAAATAGAACTGAATTTAGGAAATCCGAAAAATGGATGGCTTCCGATTGATTTAAAATCTACGGATTTTAAATTGGAATTTAATGCATCAAATATTCCTGAAAATCCGACTGACAAACTTTGCGAATCTCTGATTTTAGCAATGAACGGAATCGAAACGGAAATATGTTGGAATTTGGAACCTGAATGTTATTTCTTTGAATTAAAACAAATCGGAAAAGGAATTGATCTGAATATTTCAAAAAGTGGAGGAATAACAGAAAACCGAAATCTGATTTATGAACTGACTGGAGATTTTGAGTCTGTGATTTTACCAATGTATCGGAGTTTGAAAAAGTTCAGTACGTTGGAATTTGACAAAACTGATTGGGAAAAAATTGACCAAATAAAACTGAATAAATTAACGGAATTAGTAACGGAAAGAAAAAACTACTTACAACAACGTGTATAACTCATGCCTTTGAATACACTGGAATTTATTTACCTTTAAACTAAATAAATCCCGTGTAACTCACTCTTGCTGGAAAACGGCACGAGCCATACACGAACACGTTACCATACATACCCAAACAATGCCGAGAATTGAACTTCAAACAGAAATAAAAGCCGAGAGAAATATCGTGTTTGACCTGTCTCGAAGTATAGATTTACACAAAATATCGACTGAACACACGAATGAGGAAGCAATCGCCGGAAAAACAAGCGGATTAATCAGAATGGACGAAAGTGTAACGTGGAGAGCAAAACACTTTGGAATCTATCAAAATCTGACTTCCAAAATCACGGAATATGACCGACCAAAATACTTTGCGGATGAAATGGTAAAAGGAGCTTTCAAAGAATTTAAGCACGAACACCACTTTGCGGAATTGAATGGCGGAACTTTGATGACTGACTTTTTTGATTATAAATCACCTTTTGGAATTTTAGGAAAAATAGTTGACAAGTTGTTTCTCAAAAAATATATGACTGAATTGCTAACTGAACGGAATCGAATTGTAAAGCAGTTTGCGGAATCTGAAAGGTGGAAAGAAATAATAACTGAATAAAGTACGTATGGTAACACCGTGTAAAAAACATTGCTTATTTTAGTTCGATCGTTTGGTCGTTGCTCTTTTGCTAGCTTCTGATTTTCCTGCGGAAAATCCTCGCATACAAAACCGCAACGTTCCTTACACAATACCGTTGCCCGTAATATGAACTTACTCAAACCTAAAGAAAATAAAGTCTCTCTTAATGACTGTTTAGGAGAAAAAATAAATCATCTTGTCGAGGGTTTAGATAGGTTCAATCAAAGTGAGAAACAAAAAATTTTGGAACTGTGTCAAGTAGGGAAATTTTTATGTACATACTTCCCTGATTTTAATATTTCTGAATCAAGAGAACAACCGGATTTCATAATAACTGATGGTTCTATAAATATTGGACTTGAGCATCAATCAATATTCGTTGATGAAATTCTTCAAAGGACAGGTTTTTTCGATAATCTAGCCTTACTTGCTGAACGTGAGTTTGAAAAGGAATCCGAAATACCGAATTTTTTAGTTAACTGTTATATAAGAAAAGACATTTCATTTTCTAATAAAGACAAGAATAAAATCTTAAAAATATTTATTGATGTTATTAGAGAATTTGTCCTTAACGATACTGTAATCGAAAATAATCTATTCGATGATTTAATGAAAATGCCTCATTCACAAAAAAGTATAAATGTGAATTTCGGAGCTTATATGGTTCCTACACTTGATGAGAATAGACTAATGACAGCGATAGAAAAAAAAGAAAATAAGGTTGAAAAATATATTAGCAATACGAACTGTAAACAATGGTTATTATTGCTAATTGGTGGAGTTGGAGAGCATTCATTTTATGTTAGAAATGATTTAAAATTGAATTTTGAAACAACTTTTGAGAAAGTCTTTCTTATGGAGGATTTTGACAACCGATTATATGAATTAAAATAAAATACTACGGGCAACAACGCATATAACCCACGCCTCTACCCTTACCCAAAAATTTATTACCTTTCAATTAAATAAATTTTCGTGTATCCTGTTTTAATAAATATCGGCGCAGGTCATATGCGAGAACGTTGTAAAACATTTGAAGAAAGTACTGGACATATTATTAGTTATTCTCGGAATTGGGAGTTTAATATTAATCGGAGTTATGATTTTTATAGGAACTGCTATGGGCAAGAAAGCTGATAATTATGGCTCATCTGAAAAACCAGTTTTGATAAATCAATCAATTTGTTCTGTAAATGAGAATAATGTTGGAAAACAAATCTATGATTTAAACGAAGCAACTTGTTTTATCGCATTAAAACTGAACAAAAAAGCATCTGACTTGAATTTAATTCGTGACGCATTACTTGCGGAAGAAAACTATATGAATAATATTGGACTGATTTCCGAGAATCCGAATTCTGAAAACGAAACTGAATCAAATGTTGAATTAGATGTTAATGAACTTGTGGAATATGCTCTGAATCAAGAAAAAGTTGACTTAACAAAAGAAGACTTACTCGAAATCTATGATACCGAAATTGAATATTTAAAATTTATTGGAGTTGTAGATGAATAAAAAACGTTTTACAACAATGTATAACCGCAATTACGGCGGATTCGACTACGTCCGAATCCACTCGGAATTGCTAAAGCCTGTGCAAAACCGAAAAGCCTGCGTATATTAACCCGTAACTGACGGTTATACGAGACCGTTGGCAATAATTTATGAAAAACACAATCCTTTTAGACAAATACCTGTTTTTATGGAAAGAAAGGAATGAAAATGTCATTGTTGCCGAAATACGACATTATATAAAAAATGAGTTTGGCGGAACTTTAGAAACACCAATTGGAAACTTGATTTGTTTTAAAGAACACAAGCCAGTTTTTTGGAGAATTAAAATTGTTTTACGAGACGATATTAAATATAGCCAAACTCAAAATCGGGTTTTTGTAATTACCAAGTCTGCTTATAAATATAAACTGAACTATTATTTTGAGAAATTCAAAGATTTTGTCAATCCAAGGTTTAGAGCTGAAAAAGAACTTGATGAAGAAATCAAAAAATACCTATTAAAAAACAATTGGATTTCTGAACCTTTTTCAATTTCTCGTTCCATAGAAAAATCGGAAAATTTTGAATTTATTGGAGAAATAAAAGAATTCGACTATACATGAAAAAAGAGCAGTGTCCTTTGTGCTATTCTGAAATGGAGTCAATTGATTGCACGCCTTGTCATGATTGTGGACATTTTGAGAATGAAGTTAAAAAGTTTAATGTAATTGGAGGAAAGTTCAATGTTTATGACTTGTATGACGGCTTGACTCTTCAACTATGTGATTTATGCAAAATCGATTTTGGCTCATACAAATCTGACTTCCTAGGATTCAAGGATAGTACGACAATCGGATTTGAAAACATGAACTTTATAACAGAGATTGACAAACCCAAAATGGAAAAAGATAAGTTTTGTCCTGAATGCAAAATGAGAATGAAGTTCTTAACTTTTATTAGTTCATTAAGGGAAAAAATAAATGAATAAAAAACTATTGCCAACACCGTGTATAATTAATTGCTTTGGCAAGTGCTTATTTGGAAAATTCCTTCGGAATTTTCTCGCGTTCGTTTTTGTTTACTAAATTAGTTGCTTAAACACGCAACTAACCATACACAAAACCGTTAGCAGCAATTTGAACAGACCAACAACGAATGAAGTATTTTATAACATTAATATTACTTATAATCATCTTGACTTACGGACAAATAATGGAAACTGAATTTCATCTTGTTCTGAATTTTGCATTGGTTGTTTCAATTTTACTGACAACAGTTCTTTGGGAATATTCTGTTCTGAATAAAAATTATGAATCTGACTTTAAAATGCGAAGTCAAAGAAAAGTAATTGGCATTTTTGAATTAATAAACGCAATTGCATGGACACTGTTACTGTCTTTTATCAATGACAATTATAAAGATGTAATATTCTTAATTTTAATATTTTGGACATTTCCAATAACTGAATTGATTATGTGGTTTATTTACAAAAAGAAAAAACCATTTACACTTTTCATCAAAGACAATGAATTGATTTTAAATAAGCGTTGGACTCAAAAGCGGAATCTGACTGAACTCACTCAAATCCGATTTGACCGATTTAGCAAAAATTTAAAAATCGACTTCAAATCAAAATCTGGAATTTCAATAAAAACGACAGAATATAAAACTGACGAAATTCAAACTTTATTAGGGATTTTAATTGAGAAATCGGAAAATGAAGTTTTTATCCCGAATAATTATGAACCGAAAATAAAAAACAGCTGCTAACAACGTATAAAAATAATGCTTAGTTAAGTGCTAAATCAACGAATAGTCCACTTTTGCTACTTCTGAATTTCCTGCGGAAATTCCTCGCACGCAAAACCGCACTATTCTTATACAGAAACGTTGGCAAACATTAGAAAATGAACAAACTACTATTAATATTCCTACTTATTTTCAAAATTGGATTTGGTCAAGATACTAAATACCTTTCTGAAAACTATGAATTCAAAAATGGTGAAATTGCCTATATGTTTGGTAATGACGTTAAACTTCGTGAACAACCAAATACTGAATCTGATGTTTTATTACTTTTAAAAATTGGAGAACAAATTGAAATAGTAGAAAAGTCAAATTCTACAATGCAATTCGACGGAATTGAATCACCTTGGTACAAAATAAAAACAAAAGATAAAGTTGGATTCGTACTCGGAAGCCTAATCTCACTTGATAAAGCAACTAATGGAAATTTGACTTATTTGGTTTCCTTGAAAAAGGACGGACTTAAATTGTTTGCTAAAACAAGGGTTTTTGAAAACGGACTAGATTTTAAAGAGAATGTTTCTCAACTTATGACTGGAGAATTTTCAATAAAAGTAACCGGAAATAAAGGACTTGAAAATATAATAAACATATTTGAAATTGATTACCTCGCAGAATCTTGTGGAGTGAATGGTGGCGGAATTTATTTATTCTATGATGGTAATGAATTAATAAAAGCAATTGATTATACTCAAGTTGCGGACGCTGATTTATATTGGTTCATTGAAGAGTACATTTTTCCAAACGAAAAAGATGGTATAAAAGGAAAAATAGTTTACATAAGCGAAATTGGTGAAACTAAAGAATATGAAACGGAATGGACTGAAAGTAAAGCGACCAGAAGAGTTTTAGAATGGAATGGAAAAGAGTTATTACCAAAAATAGAAACCGAAAAAGAATAATAACGATTTGCCAACACCGTGTATAATTAATTGCTTGGTCACTGCCGACTTACGAACATTCCTGCGGAATATTCTATCTGTGATTTATTTGCTAAATTAGGTGCTTAACCACGCAACTAACCATACACAAACACGTTGTACGCAAGCTGAAAGACTGTTTCAAATCTTTATTAATCCAAAAACCTCGACACGTCCTTTGTCAATGTAAACTTAAAATTCCCTATTGTGTAGTATAACATTCCAATTGTTATACCTATAAGTGCATATTCAATTTTTGAAAGAAACGTTGAACCCACTGTTATAAAAACACAAATAAGTGTATTGATAACTATAGGTTTTCTAAAAGGTGGTAAAAATTTAAAATATATGGTTTGTTTTCCTACATAAAAGAAACACATTCCTACTATTGCCAGTACCCTAAAATCGTTTTGGTTTAAATCATTCAAAATAGCATGTCTGATGACATTAGCTAATATTACAAATCCCATAGCAAGAAAGAAGTGAGAATAAATAAGAGTAAAACCATTCTTCATTGCTTTTAATCTTTCCATTACATGAAAGCTATCATAATAAATCCACCAGATTAATCCTATCATTATAAATCCAGTTACGGCAGCAATGACACTCAATGCATCCCAATTAATATCTCTTAAGGCTGTTGTTAAACTAATAATAGATTCACCTAAAAGTATAATGGAAAGAAGACCAATTCTTTCAACTAAATGCTCTTTATGTACTGGAGGTACATTCTTGTTTTTGCTTACAAGAATAAAAGCTATCATTTCAAAGACGATTCCTAAAACTAAAGTAATTTCTCTGTAAGGATCAGGGAAGAGAAATGAAGTACCAATAATAATTGTTCCAATAATTATAATTATACCGCATTTACTAGCATACTCTTTTGACTCATTAAGTGCTTTAGTAGAATTAATATACAGGCCTGCTATAATGATTTGAATAACTGCATAAAAGCCAATAAACAACCCATAGTTTTCAAATAAATCACTGCCTAAAAAGGCAGTCATTGTTATCATTAAAAACATGATAGCCAAACTTGAAATTCTATGGTACCTACTATCTGTGTCAAAACGATTAGCAAATAAGGTGTGCAGCGTCCAAATCCACCAAATAGATAGGAATTGAAGAGGAAACATCCAAATTTGTTTAGGGTCTATATGGTTATGATGCGTATGTGCAAGTTGATGCGTAACAATACCTATACTGGATACAAAAACCAAATCAAAAAAAAGCTCCAACCATGTGGCATGCCTATTCTGAACTAAATATTTAAATGTTTTCTTCAATAGAAACTATTTTTTAGCACGTATAAAATCATATACTCCTTTACCTTCAGCTATTAATATATTCTCCTGTAAAGCTTTCATTTTGGTCACCATTATTCGATTTCCCATTCTGACCAATTTTCCTTCAAAAACTAAATCATTTCCATCTGCAAATCTCAAATAATCTACTCTCAAGTCTATTGTTGACAGTTTATCTTCTGGCGAATTGAAATTGGCAATTCCTATGGCGCCACCAACAGAATCTAAAATTGTAGCAATAATTCCGCCGTGCCAATGATTAGTGCGAATATCACCGACTAAATCTTTTCTAAATGGTACTCGTACTTTGATGAAATCCTTTTCAACAATTTCAACTTTTAATCCAAAATGTTTATGAATTGGGATTTCTTCTTCTGCCAATTTTATCAATCTTTCTTTTGTCTTTATATCCATATGACAGATTTATAGCATTTCACCTCTTGCAGGATAGCCTGACTGAACGATATAATCAACTGCTTTTACAAATGACGGCAAATATGGTCTTCCCCAAGGGTTACTGTTTATAGCTGAATAATAAACTTGATTATTATTGTCAATTAAAAATAATCCTGGTTCACTAAACTCACTTGGTTCACCATCTTTTACACCTGCACTTAAATACAAAGCCCAATCTCTTGCTGATTTTTCAGATAAACTATAGCCCAAAGTAAGATTAGACAATTCCCACTTTTGACGAGAAAGTCTTGCTCTCTTTTCAGTATCCATACTTACAGCTACTACATTAACACCTCTTTGCTCAAATTCCGGTAGCAATTCTTGTAATTGTTGTAAATACTTTTTGCATAGTGGACAATGCAATCCTCGATAAAAAACAACCAAAGTAAAATTATCTGGTCTTTGGTCTGCTAAAACCCATTGGTTTCCATCTAATAATGGAAATTGTAAATCTGATGCTATATGTTTTGGCGTTGGTCTATTCATAATAAATACTTTAAAAGTTTGCTTTTAAATGATTTTCAAAACGATTAAAATCATTCTCTATTTCTGGATTTTTCATTACATCATATGCCATAAATGTTGGTAATGGTTCAAAACCAAACCACTTAAAATTTAGATGCATTGGTTTTAAAAGTTCATCTTCGCTTATTCCATTAAAAAATGATTCCTCTGGATTATTGAAAGCTTCTTTTGGTGCATTAGCGGTTACTGACATCATATACTTTCCATTTAACTTTCCACCTAATCCGTAATTCTTCTTCGGTGCTTCTTTACTTCTGCCATCACCATCAGACATTTCGCCCATCATACCCATCGAAAATACTTCATCAATGTATTTTTTAAACGACCAACTTACACCCATCCAGTTCAATGGTGTTTGAAAAAAGACCACATCTGCCCATTTGAATTTTTCGATTTCTTCATTGACATCATAATCGCCTTCCATTGTAGTTTTCTTGATATTGTAACCATTGCTCTTAAAGTAGCTTTCCGCTTTTTCAGTTAAAGTTGCGTTTAATTTTCCTTCAGAAAATGGATATTTCTGATGACCGTTGATTATAAAAATATTTTTCATTTTAAAATTTTAATTATATTTGTATCGCAAAGAAACTAATATTAGTTTAAAAAAGAAACTATTATACTTTCATTTGAACAAATAGTGGTAACCAAAAAGTAACTAATGGCAAGAAAATATATAGACAACCCGAATGCTTGTTCCCTTGTGCATACGATGAACATAATTGGAAACAAATGGAAACCGATTATCTTATATTTACTATCTAATGGTTCTATGCGATTTGGAATGTTAAATGCACTTATACCTACAATCTCAAAAAAAGTACTGACTAATCAATTGAAAGAATTGGAAAATGATGGATTACTTTTAAGACAGTCCTTTGCTGAAATTCCACCAAGAGTTGAATACTCG
Organism: Algibacter luteus; assembly: GCF_030344935.1. Classification (NCBI taxonomy): domain Bacteria; kingdom Pseudomonadati; phylum Bacteroidota; class Flavobacteriia; order Flavobacteriales; family Flavobacteriaceae; genus Algibacter; species Algibacter luteus. The sequence continues at coordinate 3,558,403 of NZ_CP128313.1, forward strand.
TTGACTGAAAAAGCAATTGGACTTTTGCCCGTTTTAAGAAAGTTAAGTGATTGGGCAAATGAAGCTTATCCCGAAATGGAATTTGAACAATGTAGAATAATAGAAAAGGAAAAAAGCCAGCGTACAACAACGTATATAAAAAATAGCGGTTTAAGTGCTTAATCGAAAATGAATTTTATAAATTTAAGGCAGTACCAAACCGAAAAGTCCGTGAGTAAAATCCGCTACTTTTCATACACAAAACCGTTGTGTGCAATTTGTGGAATTTGGTTATTATACCAATTTTTGGTATATTTGAGATAAATTAGTACTCAAATGAACAAAAACACATCTATATCACTTGGAAGTTATTTTGACCAATTCGTGCAAAATAGCATAAGCGAAGGAAGGTTTAAGAACGTTAGCGAAGTTATTCGTGCAGGATTAAGACTTTTAGAAGAAGAAGAAAGTAAAGTAACTGCATTGAAAAAAGCTATTCAAGAAGGAATTGACAGCGGAATAGCTCACGACTTTGACCCAAAAAAACATCTTGAATCTCTAAAAGCGAAAAAGCACTCGAATGGCTAAATATAAATTGACCAACAAAGCTGTTGAGGATTTATCAAAGATTTGGGATTATACCTTTGAGGTTTGGTCGGAAAAACAAGCTGACAAATATTACGCTGAACTGATTTCTAATTGTCAAGAAATTGCAGAAAACCCAGACATCGGAAAATTCTACGATGGAATATCAAAGCAACTTCTCGGAATGAATACAAATCGACATATAATATTCTACAGAACTTTGAATGAAAATTATGTTGAAATAACGAGAATATTGCACGAAAGAATGGATTTGAAGAAAAGAATATCAGAATAAAAACTGCACACAACACCGTATATAATTTATTGCTAGTTCTAGCCTACTTACGAAAATCCTCGCGGATTTTATATTAGGTTTTTGTTTACTAAATTAGTTGCTCAAACACGCAACGAAACCATAGCCAAACACGTTGTAAACAATTTTGACCTATAGCCATTTTTCAGTACAAAACATTTTGACGAAATGAAAAATTTAAATATTTATTTTGGAATAATACTCGGATTAACATTAATATGTTGCTCATCTGATAACGGTGACAATAGCAATTCTCAAAAAAAACTAACAAAAATTATTTATAATGTTAATGGTCAAGTTAGACTTACTCAAAACTTAGTATATGATACAAATGATAATTTAATTGAAATAAATGATGAAAATGGATTAGTTGAAAGTTCTTATGGCTATAACAGTTCTAATAATCTTATTCAAGTAATAGATTATCAATATAATGATGATAATTCAAACTTTGAAATGATTAAAAAAATAACATATAACAACGATAACAAAATTTCAAATATTGAAGAAATATTTAATGTGTACAATGCAGATGATGGTACTTTAAATTATCAAAATAACTCAAATAGAATGGTAACATATGGAAATAATTCTATTACTATTATTTATGATGATATAAGTAATCGTATAGTAGAATTAACGTTATCAAACAATTTAATTACAGGAGTCAAAATTTTTAATTCGAATGAATTAGTATCAGATATGGTATTCACTTATGACAATGAAGGCAATTGTATTTCAGGAAGTGGACCCTACGAACCGGGACTTTATGATACAACTGATATTGATTTAAACGTTGTTTATGGTAATAAAGAAAAAAATACACACTTCAATGCTCTTTTTGATTATAATGTTTTGTTTAATAGTAGTAGTTTTTTTCAATTGAAAGAAGTTCTTGTAAATCAGCAAGGGAATAGGTATCCAGAAAGAATTCAGTGGTATCAATTCAACGGATGGAATTATAGGGATTATATTGATTATTCATTTGATATAAATGGTTACATTATTTCAAAAAGGATAAACATTATTAACACAAATACCTATTCCGAAATCATCACTTATACTTGGGAATAAAAACTGTTTACAACACCGTGTATAATTAATTGCTTTGGCAAGTGCTTATTTGGAAAATTCCTTCGGAATTTTCTCGCGTTCGTTTTTGTTTACTAAATTAGTTGCTTAAACACGCAACTAACCATACACAAACACGTTAGCCTTCATTATGACTAACCATTAACCAATGATAAAATTCTTTAGAAAAATTCGTCAAAATTTACTTTCTGAAAATAAATTCAGTAAGTATTTAATTTATGCAATTGGAGAGATAGTTCTTGTAGTAATTGGAATCTTAATAGCATTACAAATCAACAACAATAACGAATTAAATAAACAAAGAGCCAAAGAAGTACAATTCTTGAAAAATTTAAAGAGTGATTTAGTTTTTGAAGAAAGTGAACTTGAACGCTACATTGGTATTAGAGAAAGTATAGTGAACTCTGCCCAAATTGCTCTTGAACATTTTAATGGAAAGCCTGTAGAGAATATTCAAATGTTTAACTTCCATACCTTTAATGTGGGCATCTGGCAAGAATTTCAGCGGAATAACAACACTTTCGTAGAATTATTGAATTCTGGAAATTTTACAATAATCTCAAACGAATCAATAAAAAATGAACTTTTAAATTTAGACTTAATCCACAAACAAATTATATCATATCGAGAGCATTTGAGAAATGATATGGAGCACTATTTTTATGATCCTTGGTTTAGAACTGTTGATTTAGACCCTTTTGCCCAAAGCTTTGTTTTCTATGCTAACAATGGAGAATTTGATAATAAGATAGAGCTTTCAAGGGAAGAAATAGATAGACTGATTAATAATAAAGTCTTTAAGAATGGATTTGTCGTTTCAGTATTTACGAATTCATTGATTATCGATGATTACAAAAGAATGAAAGAATTGAACAAAAAAGTTGTTGACTTAATTAATAAAGAAATAACGAAAGGCTAACAATGTATAACCGCATTTACGGCGGATTCGACGACGTCCGAATCCACTCGGAATTGCTAACGTCAGTACTTAACCGAATATTAACGCATATTAACCCGCAACTATTCTTATAAATAAACGTTAGGTGCAATTATCTAAAAATCATGCAAATAAAAAAAATTAAAACGAAAGAATTTGAATTTGATTGTAGAGTTTTAGGTAATGAAGAAAACGAGCTAATAATATTTCTTCATGGATTCCCAGAAACTTCATTTATGTGGATGAATTTGATGGAAAAACTATCTTCAATAGGATATTATTGTTTGGCACCAGATATGCGTGGTTACAGTGAGAATGCTTGTCCGAAAGGAGTAAAAAACTATACGATAAAAAAATTAAGTGATGATATTTTGAATATTGTTAATGCTGTTAATGTAAATAAATTTCATCTCATAGCTCATGATTGGGGAGCTGGAATAGGTTGGAATATTGTCTATCATAATCCCGAAAAAATAATTAGCTGGACAGCGCTATCTGTTCCTCACTCTAGAGGTTTTAGAAAAGCTATTAAAATGGATAATGAACAAAGAAAAAAGAGTCGTTACATAGGATGGTTCTTATTTCCTATTATTCCGGAAATTATGTTACGTAAAAATGATTTTGAAAAATTCAGAAAATTATGGAAACACAGTTCACCTGAAGAACTGAATAATTATCTTACTGTTTTTCGAAGAAAGTATACATTAACAGCTGCATTAAATTATTATAGAGCGAATTTTAAAAAAGGCAAGAATCAACCTGTTGGAGATATTGTAACACCTACTCTATTTATTTGGGGTAAAAATGATTTAGCAATTGGTAAAGTTGCTGCCGAAAATAATCATAAGTATATGAAAGGCGATTATACTTTTCTAAAATTGGATGGAGGTCATTGGCTGATTCAATCAAATTATTTAGAAGTAGAAAAAGCTATTATAGAGCACTTAACTAAATATAAAACTGCACCTAACAACGAATATAATTAATTGTTGATGTTATGTGAACTCAGAAAATTCCTGCGGAATTTTCCTAAGGTTCGTTTCCTTTTACTAACTTAGACCTAGCCAACACAACTAATCCCATACAATACCGTTATGCTTAAATTAAAAAGGATGAATCAATGATCGAAAAAGTAAATAAGGTTCCATTGACCAAACTCGGAAATCAACTGCAAAAGAATAAGATATTTAAAATAGGAGAGATTATATTCCTTTTCATTTTTGCCTATGCTTTTATTTTACTAATACTTCCTCTCGCTAAGAACAAGCCTCTTTTGATGCAAACTGTACTTTGGATAGCAAATATTCTAATGCTGATTTACGTTTGGATCGGTCTTAAACTTCGTGGAGAAAGTTGGAAAGACTTTGGATTGACCTTTAATTCCATTTCTTGGAGAGGTGGTATTAAAGTGTTTCTACTTTCTCTTTTAGTTTTTGTTCTTGCATTAGCCGGTTTTATAATAGGGTCTATTATTATGGCCAATATAACAGGCATTCCAGAAGGTGCAAACTTGACTGGTTATGATTATTTGAAAGATAATATTGGCATGCTACTTTTAACATTAGCAGGTGTTTACATCGTTTCTTCATTTGGTGAAGAAGTTATTTATCGAGGATTTTTAATAACCCGAATTTCTCAAATTGGAACTGATTCTAGAAAAGCTATTACAATTGCAATAATCCTTAGTTCAATTATTTTCGGACTTATCCATTATTCGTGGGGCCCAATGGGAATGGTACAAACAGGATTTATGGGATTAGCTTTAGGTATCTGCTACATCAAATTGAAAAGAAGACTTTGGATTTTAATTTTAGCCCATGCATATATGGACAGTATACTAATGATACAAATGTATATGGCAAGTAATTAAAACAGATAACTTAGTAATTAAATCTAAGCACAACAACGTGTCTAATTAATTACTTTGGTTGTTGCTTATTTGGAAAATTCCTTCGGGATTTTCTTGTGTTCGTTTTTGTTTACTAAATTAGTTGCTGAAACATGCAACTAACCATACACAAACACGTTGTGTTTCATTATCAGAATTCCCAAATTCATTTATTCTCCTACCTTTAAAGAAACTAACCACTAATGATAAAATTCTTTAGAAAAATTAGACAAAATTTACTTTCGGAGGGAAAAATCGGAAAGTATTTTAAATACGCCATTGGAGAAATTATACTTGTTGTTATTGGTATTTTGATTGCTTTGCAATTAAATATTAGTCGAGAGAATAGTGATTTGAGAAAAAATGAAATTGTACATCTAAATAATATTCTTCAAGATTTAAATCAAGAAGTAATTGCTTTAGAAAAAATGATAAAATTTAAAGAATCACAATCTAAAGCTTCTGATACTATAAGGGATTACATTGATGGAAAAAGACAACAAGATTTAGTCTCTTTCAATAAAAATCAGTTCAGAGCATTTATTTGGAGAGTTCATCACCCAAACAACAACTCATTTAGCGAACTTAAAAGTTCCGGTCAATTGTCATTAATTAATAGTAATGAAATAAGACAACATCTTTTAAATTTAAATTCAAAATATGTGCAACTTGCAATGATGGAAGAACATTTAAAATATGAGTATCACGAATTTCTTTATAAAAAAAATATTAATTCTATCGATTATGAGCTTATGTTTAATGCGAAAAAAGTGGATTTTGATAAAAATGATTCCATTTTATTAAAACAGAATATTGAAATGATTAAAGGTGATAAAAGTTTAAAAAATACATATGTTTTAGCTTCATCAAATAATTCCTACATAGCATCAATTTGTAAAAATATTCTAGACATAGTAGAAAAAACTATAGTATTAATTGAAGAAGATATTGAGAAATAACGAAAGTACAACACCGTTTATAGCTCATTAACAGAAACCGCTAACAATGATTAAATTCTTTAGATTATCGAAACATAATTTTGTACAACAAAATCGAATGTCCATTGGACATTTGGTTGAGATAGCCGCTTGCGGACAGACTAAATGCTTAAATTAGATATATGATTAAGTTTTTTAGAAAGATTAGATACGATCTTATGGAAAAAAATAAAACTGGAAAGTATTTCAAATACGCCATTGGCGAGATCTTTCTAGTGGTGATAGGGATCTTGATTGCTGTCGCCATAAATGATGCCTATAATGCTTCTAAAAACGAGCAAAAAATTAGAACTATCCTTACCCAGATACAAGAAGATATTCTTATTGATATAAAAGACTCCAAGCGAATATTCAAACATTATATTCGAAAAGACTCAATGGCTTATAAAGTTTATAAGGACTTATTAACGGTGGAATCTACACCCTATGAGTTACGGCCATATGATGGTTTTGTAAATTTTAGTGTTAATAGAGGAGGTTATGAGCGCTTGATGCACAATCTGGAAAATTTGCCGGATAAATACTCTGTGCTCATCCCTAGATTAAATGGACTATATACGGTAACACAAGAAGATATTACCGACAGTAATGCCACCTTAATTGCAAAAGCTGATGACAGCAGGTATAACCGGGCATACATAGATCCAAATCATGCAGAACATCAATTCAACAACTTTACTACAAAAGAAGCCAGACAATATCTATTGGATGATCCTTTTTTGAAAAACAGGACGGCAGAGTACATGAAAGCCTTTCGTAGTGTGGCCTTTATATCATCTGTATTCAGGTTTGAGGCTACAGATCTGTACCATCAAATTGATTCGTTACTAGGGAATCATGGCTCCAAGACTCCAGAAGTTTTAAGACTTTCAGCCAATAAAGATGACGTTGAATCCTTTTTAGGGGATTACATCCATTCAGAAGGACTTGGGATTCGCCAAAGGCTTTCCTTAATCTTTGAAAACAACGAACTATTCATTAAAACGGAAGACAACCAAACCCAATTATATTGGCATCAGGACAATTATTATTTTGCCGGTAGGGCTGCGATTATAAGGTTATACAAAAATGAAAAGGGGCAGCACGTCCTGAAAAGAAGTAATGGCGTTATAACTCAAATACTAATTAAAGAATAACGAAAGCCTACCTAACCCAGGCAGGCACAACAACGTTTATAATTCATTGCTTGTTATAGACTGCTTACGAATATTCCTGCGGAATTTTCTCGCGTTCGGTTTTGTTTGCTAAATTAGTTGCTTAAACACGCAACTAACCATTCACAAAACCGTAAAACAACAAGTTTGAAATCGTGCACATTAAATTAATTCTGACAATCTTCCAGTCCCCATTTATCCAAACTTCTTAAAATATTCTCAAGTGATTTCCCTCTAGTGGTTAATCTGTATTCCACTTTAGGAGGAACTACAGGAAAAACTTTTCTAGAAATAAGTCCATCTTTTTCTAGATCTCTTACTGTTTGCGTAAACATTTTATTTGAAATCTCTGGAATTTTCTTTTGTAATATTCCTGAACGTAAACCGCCTTCTAATAAATGAAATAGAATTAAAGGTTTCCATTTTGTTCCTATTAAATTCATAGTATAATTTAATGGACAACTATTTTCTTTCATCAAAATTACAACTTTAAATTATTGATTATCATTATTTTACTCATTTTAGTAACTATACCACTTTTTAGTAAGTTATTGCCGATTAGGCAAATATAGATTAATTTTGCAATCTAAAATATAACTTATGACAACGAATAAAAATTATCCAAAATCATTTTCGCATATCGGATTAACAGTTCCAAATATTAAAGAGGCCGTTAAATTCTATTCAGAAGTAATGGGCTGGTATATAATTATGGAGCCTTCAGAAGTCAAAAAAGAAAAGGAAACTGCTATTGGTCAAATGTGCATTGACGTTTTCGGAAATGATTGGTCGTCGTTTGAAATCGCTCATTTAGCAACTTCTGACGGTATTGGAATAGAATTATTTTCTTTTCCGAATGGAATTAAAGAAGCACCTGAATTTAATCCTTTCAATACCGGTCTATTTCATTTTTGTGTACAAGACCCAAATATTGAAGAACTCATTGATAAAATTTTGTCTTATGGAGGAAAACAAAGAATGCCAATAAGAGCATACTATCCAGATGACAAGCCTTTCAAAATGTGTTATGTTGAAGACCCGTTTGGAATTGTATTTGAAATCTACACGCATAGTTATGAATTGACATATTCTTCAGGTGCTTATTCAAAATAAAAACCAGTTACCAACAACGTGTATAATTCATTGCTTTGGCCGTTTCTTGTTTGGATTATTTCTTCTAAATTTTCTCGAGCTCGTTATTGTTTATTAAATTAGGGGCTAAACCGAGCAACTAATTTGTTACAAACACGTTGGCGTACATACTAAATTGCGATACTAATTTATAAAATGGACTTAAAAGATTTAGTGAAACAATGGTTTGACAAATGGGAAAAAGGTGATTTTCTTAATTTGCCAATCTCTGAAAATTTCAAACACACAAGCCCTTTCGGGATCATAGAAGGAAAAAAAGCGTATACAAACTTAATTGAAGAAAATAAGGATAAATTTCTGGGATATGAATTTAAGATTCACGATGTAATTTATGAATCAAATAAAGCATGTGTAAGATATACAGCGAAACAAGGTCAAGAATTTAGTTTGGATGTAAGTGAATGGTATTACGCAAAAGACAATCTCATTGAGCAAATCTTAGCATATTATCATGTAGGTGAAATTCGTGACGAACGAAAGATAAAAAACTATAATAATTAAATTAAACCACGACACGCCAACAACGGGTATAGTTGATTGCGCTTGATTTCATTCGGAAAACTAGATGCTATGAATTATAGGTTTCTGTTAATTTACTATCTTAGTTCTATTACTCCGAAATCACACACGAACACTTAGGCAGGCATTTTAAAGCACTTAACACAATTAAAGAAATGGTTAAAAATAAAACAACTGAAACTGAAGTAGATGTATTTGATTTTATTGAATCTTATGTAGACAACGATCAAAAGAAAGCCGATAGCTACAAGCTAATAGAATTAATGAGTGAATGGTCTGGTTTTGGACCAAAAATGTGGGGGCCGACAATAATCGGTTTTGGAACCTATCACTATAAATATGCAAGTGGTCATGAAGGTGATGCTCCTTTATTAGGTTTCTCACCAAGAAAAGCGCAATTCTCCCTATACGTCTATTCAAAAACAGAAAAAAGTGATGCACTTTTGAAAGACCTAGGGAAATTCAAAATGGGAAAAGCTTGTATTTATTTTAAAAAACTGGCAGACATAAATATTCCAATTGTGGAAGAACTAAGTATGGAAACCATTGCGTATCTCGAAAAACATCATGAGTGTTCTTGTAGAAAATAACAACAGACTTTTAGTAAACTAGTGTAGAAAGTTAAAAACCATGCTAACGTGAAACTTTTGAACTGAACATGTAATGGCTCAAAAAAATGAACTAAAAGAAATAGCGAAATTATTCTTTAAATTAGGAAGTATTGCTTTTGGCGGTCCTGCAGCTCATATCGCCATGATGGAAGATGAGGTTGTTAAAAAAAGAAAGTGGATGACCCAAGAACACTTTCTAGATCTTGTTGGCGCTACCAATCTAATTCCTGGCCCAAATTCTACTGAAATGACCATGCATTGCGGCTACGAACGAGCCGGTTGGAAAGGACTATTTGTTGCTGGTTTTTGTTTTATTTTTCCTGCCGTAGTTATCACTGCTATTTTTGCTTGGCTCTATCAGAAATACGGCCAACTACCTAACGTTGAGCCTTTTATTTACGGTATTAAACCTGCAGTTATTGCCATTATAATTATGGCAGCGTACCGCCTAGGAAAAAAGGCAGTAAAAGATATGGAGCTCGCCATTTTAGGCATTATAACTTTGGTGGTTTGCTTATTGGGTGTTAATGAAATAATCGCCCTTTTTGGTTGCGGTCTACTTGGTTTAAGCATTTATTTGTTTAAAAAAAATACTAGTAATTTAAAGAGTTTCATACCGCTTATTATTTTTCAGATAGCCGATCCTTCTAAAATTGGAGTTTTTAAAATATTCTTAACCTTCTTAAAAGTTGGCGCCATACTTTATGGCAGTGGCTATGTTTTGTTTGCATTTCTCGATTCTGAACTAGTAGCAAATGGTTGGCTTACAAGACAAGCTTTAATTGACGCCGTTGCTGTGGGACAAATCACACCTGGCCCTGTTCTATCTACTGCTACTTTTATAGGTTGGCAAATGCATGGAATAACAGGAGCAATGGCTGCAACAATTGGAATTTTCCTGCCGTCATTTTTCTTCGTATTGGTATTAAACCCATTAATTCCAAAAATGCGAAAATCGAACATTCTTGGCGCCATTTTAAATGCCGTAAATGTAGCCGCAGTAGCATTAATTATTGCTGTTTGTCTAGAAATGGCAAAAGATACTTTAACAGATTGGCGAACAATCGTCATAGCTATTGCAAGTTTGGTTGTTGTATTCGTTTTTAAAAAATTGAATAGTGCCTTTATTGTTTTAGGCAGTGCATCTATTGGCTATCTATTAACCTATATTTAAATTACAAACACTTAATTGTGAACATACTACAACAAGTTACTATTTGGGTTAAATTTCCAATTAGAATTCATTGCAATTTGCTATCTTTCCATTACACAGTAAAAGTTCGCTGATTTATAATTGATTTGAAAACGCGAAACTAAATGCTGACACTAAATATTTATTGAATCGTATGAATCATTTAACGCCTTGGATCATTTTAATTATTTATGTGCTGATTCTTTTATTTATAGATTTCTTTGTACTACATAAAAAGAATAAAGTAACTTCAGTAAAAAAGGCGATTTTCGAAACCATTTTCTTTATTTCAAATGCCTTAATATTTTCCGGAATATTGTATTGGTGCTATAGTCAATCTCTTGTTGAGAATATAAATAATTTAACCCCTAATCAAGCGCTAGTTAAATACTTAACTGGCTATATTATTGAACTCTCTTTAAGTGTTGATAATTTATTCGTTATCGCAATTATCTTTACATCATTTAAAATCCCTAGCCAATACCAACACAAATTACTTTTTTTAGGCATATTAGGTGCCATTATATTTCGAGCCATTTTAATAAGTGTTGGACTTGTGCTTATACACAAAATTCATGGCATGAGTATAATTTTTGGTCTGTTACTTCTATTCAGTGCTCTAAAAATGTTAAAAAAAGAAGCCGAACATAAGGATGCTAAAGAGCCTAAAAGCATCATGAAATATTTTAGATTTAGTAACGAACTTGACGGAGGAAAATTTATTACCAAAATTAACGGTAAGCGCGTTTTTACGGCTCTTTTTGGCGCATTGTTAACCATTGAATTTACAGATCTACTATTTGCTTTAGACAGTATACCAGCTATTTTTGCGGTAACCACAGACCCATTTATTGTTTATAGTTCGAATATATTCGCTATAATGGGTTTACGTTCGCTTTACTTCTTTCTTTCAAATATGCTTGAAAAATTTAAATATTTAAAATACAGTGTTTTTTCTATACTCTTGTTTGTTTCAATAAAATTAATGACAGCAAACTTTGTGGATATTCCTGAATGGTTTTCGCTTTTATTTATTGGAATTTCATTAGCCATTGGAATTTACATTTCGGTTATTAATATTAAAAAAGCTGAATAACGCGAGTTGGTATCATGGTTATTAAAATGACTTTTTTAGACTATATTTAAAGGATGAAGTACGTTTGAAATGTATATAAATGTGAGTAAATCAACTTGAGATTTACCATACTTAGGAACTTTATTACAACCATAATACCAACAATTATGAAAAAAATTATCGTCGTAATTCTCATCTTTTTATTTCATTCAGTAAAAGCCCAAGTTGAAAAAGATATAGCCATATTTCATAGGTTATTAATTTTAAATTCTCAAAATGAACTCATGGTTGTAAACATTGAGAATACCGATTTTTGGGTAACACCTGGACTTTATCAAACTAAAAAACAACACAGTAAAACAGGGTTAGATAGTATCGCATCAACTTACGGCATTGAATTAAAAAATCTAAAACTACATGGCATCTTTTTACTGCAAAGAGAATTAAATGAAAAGCACTCGACATCTTTGAGAATTGTTTATTCCGCAAATATAAAAGATGGAAAAATAAAATTGCCTAATGGCATTGCAGAAGTAAAATGGCTTTCAAAAAATAAAGCAAAGGAACTGATATCCTTTCCGCATATAAATATGATTATTGAGAAAATAATGACGCATCCAGATGAGATTTGGGGCGGTACTTTACTTCAGTTTAAAGAAAACGATAATTGGAAAGCAAAGATTTTAGAGGAATTTTATGCGCTATGAAAATGAAAAAATAATAACGTGCTAAATCACTGTAGCAACAAGCAGCTCCCAATTGCATGTTTTTCTGAATACAGAATTTTTAAATTCCTGCTAAATACCTCGAAGCCTCGATTCTTTTTGTTAAATTAGTCTTGAACAAATTTCTAAACCAAATTCTTTTTTTAATAACCCGATAAAACCAGATTTCATGAAAATATTATGTCATATCCTACTTATTTTCTTCATGACTAACTTTGCATTCTCACAATCTTCAAAAACCGATTCCATATCAAAATCCAAAATATCAGAATTACAATTTATGGTAGGAAAATGGGAGGGTTCAGGCTGGATGATGGGACGCCAAGGGAAATCAAATTTTGTTCAAACCGAAGATATTAGTTTCAAACTCGACTCAACCGCAATTCATATTGAAGGAAAAGGAATGGCAAACGGGAAAACAATTCATGATGCTCTTGCCATTCTTACTTACAACAAAAATGATGATAATTATTTATTCAGATCTTACCTCCCTAGCGGGCAAAACGCAGAGTTTAAAGCGGAATTAATTGATAGCAAACTGTATTGGTATCCCAATGAAAATGTACGATATATCATTTGGTTAACTGAAAATGGTCAGTGGTATGAAAAAGGAGAATATCAAAGAGAAGGTAACTGGAACCAGTTTTTTGAAATGACTCTTGATAAAAATGAATAAATAGAAATAAAGACTATGAAAATAAAATATCTAATAATCGCTTTAGTTCTAGTTTTGGGATGTAACGAAACCAAAGAAATCAGTTCAATAAATCCAGAAAACTGGTCGAAACGAACGGCTAACATAAGCACTAAAGATTCACTAGAATACGGGAAATCTTATCTTTCTATTTACTCGCAAATTTATAGCATGTCTGAACATAAAACGCACAATTTAACAGCCATGGTTAGTTTGAGAAACACCAGTGACACAGACACTATTTACTTGTTAAAAGCCAAGTATTTTGATACACACGGTGTACTAGTAAGAACATATTTTGAAAAGCCCATTTTTTTGGCGCCAATGGAAACTACTGAAATTATAATTGATGAAATTGATACATCGGGAGGAACGGGGTCGAATTTTATTTTTGAATGGAACATTCCAAAAGGTTGTCCGGAACCTTTATTTGAAGGTATTATGAATTCTACTGTTGGACAACAAGGACTTTCATTCACCACAAAAGCAATACGCATAAAATAATATGGCAGAATATATAACCACCTTGTTTTTCATATTTGCAGTTATTGACCCGATTGGATCTATTCCTGTATATCTTGAAGCCACAAAGGAATTTGACATAGCACATAAGAAAAAAATTGCCATAAGAGCTTCGGTCATGGCCTTTTTTATCCTACTGTTTTTTATTGTTATTGGGCAGTTAATTTTAGAAGGCATGTCGGTTTCTCTAGATGCTTTTCAAATTTCAGGAGGCGTTATTCTATTCCTTTTCGCATTAACAATGATATTTGGCGATGGTAAACCAGAGCAAGAAAAAAACAGAATTACAGACTATAAACATGTTACCATATTTCCAATAGCCATACCTTCAATAGCGTCACCAGGAGCAATAATGGCCGTAGTTTTAATGACTGATAATCATATTTACACCATCCAGCAACAAAGCATTACAACCGGACTTGTATTGGTTGTAATTGGGATTACTTGTTTAATACTTTTAACTGCAAATCATTTACAAGAGCGCATCGGGAGTTACGGAATTACAGTCATCAGTAAAATTATGGGACTCATTCTAGCATCTTACGCTGTACAAAGTATATTGAGTGGTATAAGTCATTACTTTGGGCAAGTGTAAAGTTTAATAAAAGAAGTTAGCTGTTATTTAACCCAACCGATGAACAGAATTATATCATCCATTATTTTCTTACTCTTTTTAAGTTTTGGATTTGCTCAAAACGGAAAACTACTCTCAAAAAGATTAGTTGATCTTTCTAAAACACCTATTTGGAATACCATATCTCAAGACGATGAATTGAAACCAAATTTTGAGCATTTAAAAAAATTGAACTTCTATTTTATTACCTACCAAAGTGACAGCCTAAAAGTTAAAGGCATATTAATAGAACCGAAAAATCAAGGAAAATACCCAGTTGTGATTTTCAATCGTGGTGGGAATAGAGATTTTGGAGGTTTAACGGTGGCAACAATGATTATGTACACTTCTAAACTAGCCGAACAAGGTTACGTGATAATTGGTAGTAATTACCGTGAAAAAGACGAGTTTGGAGGTGCGGATATAAACGATGTACTAAATTTAACCAAAACCGTAAAAGATATTGATAAAGCCGAACCGAATTGTATAGGCATGTTTGGTTGGTCCAGAGGTGGCATGATGACTTATTTAGCGCTACAAAAATCTGACAAAATAAAAACAGCAATTGTCGGTAATGGTGTATCCAACTTGTTTGACACAACCAAGATGAGACCAGAAATGGAAACCAATGTGTTTGCTGAATGTATTCCTGACTATTGGAATAATAAAGAATCGGAATTAAAAAAACGTTCGGTAATTTATTGGGCAGATGAATTAGATAAAAATAGTAGTCTTTTAATTTTATGCGGAACAAACGACAAAAGAGCTAATCCTGAACAAGCAGATCAAATTGCCAATAAGTTAAAGGAAATAAAATATGACCATGAATTAAGGAAGTTCAAAACAGACCATTACTTTTCAGAATATAAAACAGAATTGAATGCTATGATAATTGATTGGTTTGACAAACGATTAAAAAAATAAAAGGAGGCCTAAATATGTACCTCCTTTTATGTAATTAAATCCCAAAATGACTTTATCAATTATGAAATTTTAATACTTCTAGCTGGTTTTTGCTTTGCTTCTTCTTTTTTAGGCAAATGCACTGTTAAAATACCTTCATTATATTTCGCATTTATTTTATCATCATCAACACTTTCTGGCAGTGTAAACGATCTTTTAAAAGAAGCATAACCAAACTCGCGTCTTGTGTAATTCTCTTCTTCAAGCTCTTTTTCATCTTTCGTTTCAGTTGAAATAGAAAGAACTTGATTATCAATGTCTATATGGAAATCTGATTTTTTAAGTCCGGGAACCGCCATTTCTACAAGATATGCATCAGCAGTTTCTTTTATATTAACTTTCGGTAAAGACATTCCGGTATTAAAATTTGAGGTAAATACCGAAGGTAAATCTCTATTGAATAAATCATCTATCCAGTTAGACCAATTTGGGAAGCTTACATTTGAATTACTGTTTGATAAACTTCCGTTTTTAGGAACATTAACTAAGTTGCTCATAATTACAAAATTTTAAATTAAACATGATTTCAAATTTGAAAATATTATTTTTTCATTGAGTGTAATGCAAAAAAAATACCAAAATAAAAATGACATAAAAACATGATTAATTTCTTAAAATTTCAGAATAATTGTCATTTTTTCATTGGTCAAAATGTCATATTGACACTGATACTTAGACTCTTAAGTTTTTCTGTTTTCTATTAAGATAATATTTATTAAATTAGGTGTTCAACCAACATTAACTCATATTATAATACCTAATCTTCTGCATATACTAAACGATACAAAATATTCTAAATCCATAACTGTAAATCTTAATCAGGCTATTTAATTTGTAAAATATGATTGAAGATTCAATTAACATATCGCAAATAATTAAAGAGATTACAGTAAAACCCAATAGTGAAAACTATGCTTTTTGTTGGATTAAAAACAAAATAAAGGGCATTGAATTAAATGGTGTTTTCTATAAGGATGTCTCTAATTCTATTTTTTTCTTAGACCCAAGACATCAATGGAAGGTATTGAAAAAAGACAGTTCAACCTCTGCAGGCTATATTTTATATTTGTCTAAAACAGTTTTGAATAATCCGGCGTTAAGCAATCTTCATATCAATAAGGTAAGACTTTTTAACTCTGGCGAAATTCCTCTTTTTAAATTAAGTCCAGGAATTGAGAAAAGAACTCAGGCCATACTTGAAATGATTGATGAACTTGCAGGTTCTCATCTCAATCATAAAGAGGATGCTATACTTTCTTTACTTTACACCTTTTTTGTTTATTGCGACGGGCAATGTAATATTAAATCGGTAGCCTCGAACAACAACTCTAAATCCAATATTGTATATAAATTTAAAACGCTTGTTGACGCACATGTTTTAGAAAATCATGATGTAGCTTATTATGCCAAACTTTTAAATATTACACCTAAATATCTTAATGAATGTGTCCAAGAAGTACTTTCTGTGAGCTCAAAAAGCATTGTTATAGAACAATTACTTATGCGATCCAGACACGCATTAAAATTCTCAGATAAATCAATAAAAGAGATTAGTTTTGATTTAGGTTTTTCTTCACCCGATTATTTCAGTTACTTTTTTAAAACTCATACAGGAATAACCCCTTCGGCATTGAGAAAGGGCTAGGAATTCCTAAATTCTAAGAGATTACTGTGATTTTCACATGGCAATGAGACAATTGAAAGTGTAAATTGCAATAAAACAAAATCATGGACCGTAAAAAATTCATTCAAACTACAGGTATAGGTTTAGGCCTTGCGCTAGTTCCTAAATTGCTTCAAGGCCAAAATCAAGAAGCCAAAAACACATTTTCTACTAATGCCAAACCTAAAATTGTTAAAGATTCAGAAGGTGATGTATTAAACGTTATTGGCGATATACAAACCCACAAACTAGTTGGAAGCGATACTGGAAACCAAATAGTAGAATGGGTTGATAATGTTGAACCAGGTGTTGGTATTCCTCCTCATATTCACACTCTAGAAGATGAAATATTTAGAGTTATTAAAGGCCAAATTGAAATCATGGTAGATGGACAAACTACTATTTTAAATCCTGGTGATGTGGCTTTTGCTCCTAAAAACGTTCCCCATTCATGGAAAGTAATAGGAACTGAAAAAGCTAAAATGATGACTTCAGCTTTTCCTGCTGGTATTGAATTGATGTTTCAAGAAATAGCAAAACTACCTCCAGGACCACCAGATTTTGAAAAAGTTACAGAAATTTGTGGCAGACACGGCATTAGTTTTCTGTAAACAAGATGACTTAGAATAAAAACCCTTTCTAATCCATATCAAATCGAATTCCTAACGAAATATTATTCTGGTCTATCGTCTGGTTTTTAAATATAGGTGACAAATCGTACTTAACATAAAGTGCCACATCATCAAATGCGATATAGCTACTTAAACCATAAACGAGGTTTGTAGTATTGAACGAACGCTTTTGTTTGTCTTTAATGCGCTCTCCATCCAGTTCATATTTCAATTTCTGCCTTGTACCTATATTGAAACCTGCGTAACCCCCAATGCCAATTTTAAATTGATTTTTTGTGGAATATCTAAAATAAGTATCCTTATCAATTCGTTTTGAAGGGCCAAATTCAAAATGCACAGGAAATACTAAATTGGTAATAGAAAGTTTAGATTTTTTAAGTTTTTCTGGGAATTCTTCTAAATAAGTCTCGCCTTCATTCTGAACAAAATATTGATTATCGGTAGGTTTTAATCCATTAATTTGAAGAGAATACCCGTATTTCAATCTCAAGAAATTTGAGTTCTTAAATACTCTTGTTTTCCACGCCCAACCTATTTCGAAGAATCGAGAACCTCCAAATTTATAAGGCGAATCATCTAATTTTTCACCATCAATAATGGCATTATTTAAACCAAAGGCTAATACAAAATCGCTGGAAGTTCGTAAATCGTATTTTTTAGGTTTGTTTTTATAATTAATTTTTACACCTGCGAAACTGTCGTCATTTCCACCAATACTAAAACCAACTCTCGATAAATCCTCTTCATTGTTAATGTGATATCCTTCATCATTCCGTTCTAATAAAGAAATTTTATTGTTTATAATGTCCAACCGGTTCTCAATATTTAGAGCGCGCTTTTTTGCCAATTGCTTTTTAAGATTTTCTGCTTCCTCTTGGGTAATCTCACCATTGCTTAAACGTGAATTAATAATTTCAACTTCTGCTTTTAAGAAATTACGTTCTTCTTCTTTAACGAGCTCTTTAATGTCTTCTAGTGTTTCTATTTTATACTTATTATTAACGTTTCTAATGGTGTCTTGAGCATAAAGAAGTTGCATGCTTAAGGCCATGATAATAAGCACCACATGTTTTGTAATTGTTTGCATAACTGTTCGTTTTGATTTTAATTAATTGATTTGATGATTGAATTTTTTATTAATCGTTACGTTGGGCAACTGCAGTTTTTACCGAATCGAAACTTGATTTTAAGGCTTCAAAAACCTTACTTCTAAAAGATTGATCTAGCTCTTGTTCAACGTCTTGAAGTAGTGCATTGGCATCAACCATATTTAGGGTTTCATTATTTAATCTATTTAATTTAATTTCTTTCTGGGCTTCAATTAACAGTTGCTCAATATCGGCATCTGTAATTTCTTGATTTTCATTTTTCATAATTTGAACTTGAGCTACAACATCTTGTATTTTCTGTTCTTCAAAGCTCAGTTCTTTCCTAGGTGTTTCAACAATACTTGTGGTTTTGGCTACTTCTTTTTCAGCCAATTCATTCTTTTTAACCACAGTAACAATATCTTGTACTTTCTTAAGATCATGAATTTCAATAGGACTTGCACTGAGGTCTTCAACGGTATTTAAATCTGTATTTTCTAAAACAATAGCATTCGATTTTTCGTCCTGAATTACCTCTGGTGAATCGGCTATTTTTGGTATGCCAATTTCTTGAGTATTATCATTTAAGAACTGAGAAACCACAAATACAACACCAATAATACTCGCGGCAATTCCAAGCCACCAATATGCCTTATTATTTTGTTTTTTTTCTTGTATATCTAGCTTGTTAGATAGTTTGCTCCAAGCATCAACCGATGGTGTTAAGGCTCTCTTTTCAAGCTTATCTTTTATGCTATTTTCAATATTATTTGGTGCCATAACTTAAGTTGTTTAATTTTTTTATTTTCTGCTGAAGCATTTTTCTAGCTTTAAATAATTGCGATTTTGATGTGCCCTCTGTAATTTGTAATAAGTTGGCAATTTCATGATGTTTATAACCTTCAATAGCATATAAAACAAATACCATTTTGTAGCCTTCGGGCAAATCATCAATAATTTGTTGTATTTCTGCTACTTCTAAATCGGTTTGAATGACATCGGTTAGCTGGTTATTAATTTCTATTTCATCAGATAAAAACTCGACATGTTTTTGTTGTCTTAAAAACGAAATAGATTCTCTTACCATAATGCGTCTTATCCAACCTTCAAAACTGCCTTCACTTTTAAAGCTTTTTAAATTTGAAAACACTTTAAAAAAACCGTTTAACATGGCTTCTTCAGCTTGTTGCAAATCTTTTATATAATATCTACACACACTTAACATTTTTGGGGCATGTAATTCAAAAAGTACATGCTGCGCTTCACGATTATTATTAATCGCTTTTTTTATCAACGCCGATTCGTTTTTATGTAACGGAATAACTTTCAAAAATGATTTTATGTGTCGATAACTCTTTTTTTTCATCGGTCAGAATTAATACTCATTTTAAGTATTTCAATAATTAGAAAATTAAAATATGAATATTTCATTGAGACTTCTATTTATAAAGACGTAAATTTTATATAAATGGTTGCCTCGAATCTATATTTTTTTTAAGAATCTTTTAAAGATTGATGGTTTTCACGTAAACAGAATTAGAAAACTATAAATTTTCGCAGTGTTTTTATTGAAATACGAAATAATATGCAACAAAATAAAGTAAACAATGATTTATTTATTAAAAAACCTTAAATTGATTAATAATATATTACCAACTTTCTCCTTTTAAAAAGCAAATATATATGACAAACGACGCGCTATCTTCTACATACGAATTAGTCCCTAAAACATGGGATGAAATGCATACAGATCCTACGAATATTAGATCGCAATACGATGTTATTAATGCATATCTTAAAAAAACCTCACCCGATATTCTTTATAAAAAAGAAGAATTATCGAAACAGCTATTTATGAAACAAGGGGTTACATTTACTGTATATAATGATAATGAAGGTATCGAAAAAATATTTCCTTTCGATATTGTACCAAGAATTATAACTGCAGCAGAATGGGATAAAATAGAAAGAGGCATCAAACAACGCCTTAAAGCACTTAATTTATTTATAAAAGATATTTATAATGAGCAATTTATAATTAAAGATGGAATTATTTCTGCCGAATTGATTTACTCGTGCCCTAATTTTTTAAGAGAAATGAAGGGTGTGAAAGTGCCTTACGACGTTTATGTGCATATTTCGGGAGTTGATTTAATACGAAATAATGATGGTGAATTTTATGTGCTTGAAGATAACTTAAGAACACCATCTGGGGTTAGTTATATGCTTGAAAATAGAGAAATTTCAAAACGATTATTTCCTGGTATTTTACCAAAAAGTAATGTTAGAGGGGTGTCAAACTACCCAAACATGCTTTATAAAAAATTGAAAGAACTCTCTATTAAACCTAACCCAAATATTGTGCTTTTAACTCCAGGCATATATAATTCGGCATATTACGAGCATACTACATTAGCTAGACTTATGGGTATCGAACTTGTTGAGGGGAGTGATTTGGTAGTTAAAAACCATACGGTTTATATGAAAACCACAAATGGTTTAAAGCAAGTTGATGTGATTTACAGACGCGTTGATGACGACTTTTTAGACCCACTAGAATTTAACGCTAAAAGTGTATTAGGTGTTGCCGGCATTATGGCGGCTTATAGAAAAGGTAATGTTAATATCGTAAATGCTCCTGGAACAGGAATTGCAGATGATAAGGCCATTTATATTTACGTGCCCGACATGATAAAATACTATTTGAAGGAAGAACCAATATTAAAAAATATAGAAACCTATCAATTGGGTAACCCAGAAGAGTATGATTACGTTGCTAAAAACATCAAAGACATGGTAATTAAAAAAACCGATGGTAGTGGTGGTTATGGTATGCTTATGGGGCATGAAGCCTCAGAAGCTGAAATAAAAGATTATTTAGAAAATGTAAAAAAGAAACCAGAAAATTTTATTGCACAACCTATTTTAAGATTGTCGACTGCGCCATGTTATATTGATGGGCAACTGACACCGCGTTGTATCGATTTACGCCCTTTTGCGCTTTCTGGTAGAGATGGTATTGATATTTGCCCTGGCGGACTTACCAGAGTCGCCCTTAAAAAAGGATCATTAGTAGTTAACAGTTCTCAAGGAGGTGGTAGTAAAGATACTTGGGTACTTCAATAAATTTAAAAAAAACAATATATGTTAAGTAGAGTAGCAAATAATCTTATTTGGTTAGAAAGATACATGGAACGTGGAAATGGTATTTTAAGTTTATTAAAAGTAAACTTTTATGCCAATCAAGACTCTCCAGAACTGTTTTCTTGGACACCAATAATAAATAATTTCACGACTTCGGATAACGAATTTTATACTGAAGACGCCATTGAATGCATCGATTTTATGGTTTTCAACCTTGATAATTCTAATTCACTCCTTAATATTGTTACTAGGGCAAGAGAAAATGCCCGAAGTGTTCAAGAACACATATCAAGAGAAATGTGGTTATGCATCAACAACTATTATTTACATCTTACTCGTAAAGATTTACCTCAAAAACTTAAAGAAGATGACCCTGTTCAATTTTTGGAGGAGTTAAAAAGTCATCATTTAATCTATAATGGCACCTTAGATATCACGCAAGAGCGCGGTGCCTCTTATTATTTTTTAAATGTTGGTAAATATTTAGAACGTGTTATTCAAATTTCAGATTTTACCGTACTAAAACTCGCAGATATTGCGAAAACAACTGATAAATTGGAACAAACTGTGTATTGGAAAAATTTACTTCTTTCTGTAGGAGGCTACCAATTATATTTAAAAACGTATAAATCTACCTTTAATGAAGATCACGTTATAAAAATGGTGTTTCAAGACAAATTATTCCCAAGGTCTGTGTATTATTGTGTTAACAAACTTAACAGACACATCAATGAACTTATAGAAAGCAACGAGCTCGAGAAAAATAATTTGGAATTTTTACTTGGAAAGCTTGAAAGTACAATTAAATACACTACTATTGAAAGTATTAATGCTCAAGGATTGCATAATTTTATAGATGATATTAAAGCAGATATTAGAAATATATCTTTGAATATCAATTCAGTTTACTTTTCTAATACTTAATTTATGGCGACTTTTTATATAAAACATATTACCAAATACACGTATAGTAAAGATGTTATTGATGGCGCTACGTTAATTAGGCTCCACCCTATTAATGATGAATTTCAGAAAGTGAATTCGCACTTCCTAACCATAACAAATAATACTTTTGTTGAAACCTTTACCGATTTTTACAATAATAGGGTAGGCACTTTTATGATTACTGAACCACATAGTGAATTGGTTATAGAATCGGATGTTGAAGTTATCACTTTTGATAGAATTTTTCCGGATGATAGTGTAGACACACCATCACAATGGTTAGCCCTAAAAAAGTTAAAGCAAGACATTAATTTTATAGACTTTTTGCAGCATAGGCCATTTAGTGGTAGCCAAGATGTATTAAAACTAATAGAATCTAAAAACTTAAAATCTAAATCGCCATACAAAGCTGTTTTAGAACTATGTGAATATATCTACCAAAATTTTAAATACCATAAAGGCATTACTAACGTGGATTCTTCTATTGAAGAAGTATGGAAATTAAAGGCGGGCGTTTGTCAGGATTTTACTGTTTTACTTTTGCAAATGGTTAGAATGTTAGGGATTCCGGCCCGTTACGTAAGCGGCTATATTTGCCCTAATGATGCTATTACACGTGGTGAAGGCGCTACCCATGCATGGATTGAGGCGTACATTCCATTTTATGGCTGGCTAGGTATTGACCCTACAAATAATGCCATCGCTAATGAAAATCATGTGCGATTAGCCATAGGAAGAAATTACAACGATTGCTCGCCAGCAAAAGGTGTTTTTAAAGGGAAAGTTGAGGCAGAATTGCATGTTAAGGTTCATGTAAGTACGTCAAAAAACATGGTGAATAGCACGACTCAAACTGATAATTTCATTCCATTAGAAACGGACAACAGTTTCCAACAAAACTTAGAGCGTATTCAACAGCAACAAATGCAGCAATAATTATTTTTTTCTATCGATAACATAATTCACCATAAGAATTAGTGAACTTTTAAATTCCGATTCGGGGTAGAAATTTAATAGTTGAAGCGCCTCCTGCTGAAAGGATTTCATTTTAGTTACCGCATAGTCTAAGCCATTATTTTGTTTTACAAAAGCAATAACTTCTTTAACGCGCTTAACATCTTTATTGTGATTTTTAATGGAATTAATAAGCCATTTTTTATCTTTTTTAGTGGCCTGATTTAACACATAAATTAAAGGCAAAGTCATTTTTTGTTCTTTAATATCTATACCTGTAGGTTTTCCAATCTGCTCTTCGCCATAATCAAACAAATCATCTTTTATTTGAAACGCCATTCCTATTAACTCACCAAATTTGCGCATCGTTTCAACATGTTGCGATTCTGGTTTTACCGACGCTGCCCCCAAACTACAGCAAGCAGCAATTAAAGTTGCTGTTTTTTGACGAATAATTTCGTAATAAACAGCTTCTGTAATATCTAGTTTTCTGGCTTTCTCAATTTGTAGTAATTCGCCCTCACTCATTTCACGAACGGCTATCGAGATGATTTTAAGTAAATCAAAATCGTTATTATCAATAGAAAGTAATAAACCTTTTGAGAGCAGAAAATCGCCAATAAGAACTGCAATTTTATTCTTCCAAAGGGCATTTACAGAAAAGAATCCTCTCCTGCGATTACTGTCATCAACCACGTCATCGTGCACTAAAGTTGCCGTATGAATTAATTCTATAACCGATGCCCCACGATAAGTACGCTCGCTCACCTCGCCATTTGAAACCATTTTAGCCACAAGAAACACAAACATAGGTCGCATTTGTTTGCCTTTTCGATTTACAATGTAATGCGTAATCCTATTTAACAAAGCCACTTTGCTAGACATAGAAAGCTGGAACTTTTGCTCGAAAAGATCCATTTCGTAGGCTATAGGTTGTTTTATTTGTTCTACTACTTTCAATTGGTTGGTTTAAAAGACGTTCAAATATAAGTTTATTTAAGATTTATTAGCCAATTGTCCGCAAGCGGCATCAATATCTTTTCCTCTACTGCGTCTAACAGTTACTGTAATATTATTTGCTTCAAGTACTTTTACATACATTTCTAAGGCTTTCGAATTGGCTTGTTGAAATTCACCATCGTCAATAGGATTGTATTCAATAAGATTGACTTTACTAGGGGCAAATTTACAGAACTCTACAAGGGCATCTACATCTTTTCTTTTGTCGTTAATCCCATCCCAAACCACATACTCGTAAGTAATTCGGTTTTTAGTTTTTGAATACCAATACTGAAGTGCCTCTCTTAAATCGTTAAGCGGAAAAGTGGCATTAAACGGCATGATCGATGTTCGCACCTCATCGATGGCTGAGTGTAAAGACACTGCAAGTTTGAATTTCACATCGTCGTCGGCCATTTTTTTAATCATTTTTGGCACGCCTGAAGTTGACACTACAATGCGTTTAGGCGACATACCTAATCCCTCTGGTGATGTTATTTTATCTATGGCTTTTATTACATTGTTATAGTTCATAAGAGGTTCGCCCATACCCATAAAAACAATATTACTTAACGGACGATTATGATATAATCTGCTCTCGTTATCGATGGCAACAACTTGGTCGTAAATTTCGTCTGGATTCAGATTTCGCATACGTTTTAAGCGTGCCGTTGCACAAAACTTACAATCTAAACTACAGCCTACCTGACTTGACACACAGGCTGTTGTTCTGGTTTTTGTTGGAATTAAAACAGACTCGACTATTAAACCATCATGTAATTGTACTGCATTCTTAATGGTTCCGTCTGAACTACGTTGCATCTGATCGACTTTGATATGATTAATAACAAAATGATCTTCTAGCATTTGGCGCGTTTCTTTGGAAACGTTGGTCATATCCTCGAAAGTATGTGCTGCTTTTTGCCAAAGCCACTCGTAAACCTGATTGCCACGAAAGGCTTTATCGCCTTGATTCACAAAGAATTCTCGGAGTTGCTCTTTGGTTAATGCACGTATGTCTTTTTTCTTGATTTCCATGTTTTAATCCTGAAACTTGGATTAATTATAATCGATTAGTTGCAAAAGTAAGCAAAGGTTTTACGATTGCCGAATTACTGCTTGACGATTTTTAAATGCTAGCAGTAATTTGCATTAGGGATTGAACGGCATGTTTAAGCTCGCCGACGCAGGAGGAAGCGAGTAGTGAAAGCCCGACCCTTGGGGAATGCCCAAATAATTCATAAAAAAAGTCCCGCTAAAACGGGACCCTTTTATATTTAAAACCTTAGCTTTTAGATGATTAACATAGCATCACCGTAGCTATAGAATTTGTAACCTTCTTTGATAGCCTCGTCGTAAGCACGTTTGATAAATTCGTGACCTGCGAATGCTGAAACCATCATTAACAGTGTTGATTTTGGCGTGTGAAAGTTAGTAATCATGGCATTTGGAATGCTAAATTCGTAAGGTGGGAAAATAAATTTGTTGGTCCAACCGTCGAATTCGTTTAGTAAACCGCTTGACGAAACCGAGCTTTCTACAGCACGCATAACGGTAGTCCCTACGGCACATACGCGACGTTTTTCTTTAATTGCAGTGTTTACTATTTCAACAGCTTTAGAATCAATTGTTAGCTCTTCGCTATCCATTTTATGTTTAGACAAATCTTCAACCTCAACAGGATTAAAAGTTCCTAAACCAACGTGAAGCGTCACTTCTGCAAATTTTACACCTTTAATCTCTAAACGTTTTAATAAGTGTTTTGAGAAGTGAAGACCTGCAGTAGGAGCCGCTACAGCACCTTCGTTTTTAGCAAATATAGTTTGGTAGCGCTCTTCATCTTGAGGCTCTACATCTCTTTTGATGTATTTTGGAAGTGGTGTTTCTCCTAATTCGTTAAGTTTGATGCGGAATTCTCTGTAAGACCCATCGTATAAGAAACGTAAAGTACGCCCTCTTGATGTGGTGTTATCAATAACCTCTGCAACTAAAGTATCATCGTCGCCAAAATAAAGCTTGTTACCAATTCTTATTTTACGAGCCGGATCTACTAAAACATCCCAAAGGCGTTGTTCTTCGTTTAGTTCTCTTAACAAAAACACTTCTATTCTTGCCCCTGTTTTTTCTTTATTACCATAAAGTCTAGCTGGAAATACCTTGGTGTTATTAAGCATTAAAACATCATCTTCATCAAAATAGTTGATGATATCTTTGAACATTTTATGCTCAATGGTTTGTTCTTTTCTGTTCAAAACCATTAATCGAGATTCATCTCTATTCTCTGCAGGATATTCTGCTAATAACTCGCTTGGTAACTCAAAGCCGAAGTGTGATAATTTCATAAATTATTTAATTTTTTAGGCGTGTTTAATTTTTACAAGATTGCAAATATACAATCTGAGGATAGGGGTTGTCAAGTAAATGCGTGATTATTATTTAGTTATTTGAAAACCAATAGATTTTAAGTCGTCCCAAAAGGTTGGATAGGACTTTGAAACCACCATAGCATCTTCAATAACAATTGAGGTTTTTAGAGCTAAAGGTGCAAATGCCATTGCCATTCTATGATCGTTATAAGTTGCTATAGACACCATAGATTTAATTGCTGTTGATGCTGCCAAATGCAACGATTTATCAGTGATTTTTACGCTACCACCTAACTTTTCAATTTCTGTTTTTAAAGCGACCAGTCTGTCGGTTTCCTTAATTTTCAAGGTATGTAACCCTGTTAAATCGCAAGGTATTCCTAAAGCAAAACAGGTAACTGCTATGGTTTGTGCAATATCCGGTGCGTTTTTTAAATCTAGATTAAGCGGTGTTAAAGTCGTGTTTTCCTTTGTTAAGGTTACCGAATTTTCATGAAACTGCGCAGTAACTCCGAAGTGTTTATAGATTGAAACTAATGCCGAATCGCCTTGAAGTGAATGTTCTTTATATGATGATAAAGTAATTTCGGTACCCACAGGACTTAAAGCTGCGATACTAAAATAGTATGACGCCGATGACCAATCAGACTCCACAGTTAGTGTTTTAGCCTCTAACTTTTTTGAGTTTGGCTTTACGGTAATTGTATTTTCTTTGAATGTTGACTCAACACCAATTTCATCCAATAAACTTAAAGTCATTTTTATATAAGGCACCGATGTAATTTCGCCTTCTAAGGTTAATTCGATACCGTTTTCTAATTTTGAAGCTATCAATAACAACGCTGAAATGTATTGACTACTCACATTTGCATTTAATGACACCTTGTTTTTGGTAAGTTTTTTTCCAATTATTTTTATTGGAGGGAAGCCATCATTTTCCACATAACTTATTTCGGCGCCTAGTTCTTTTAAGGCTTCAACCAAAATTTTAATGGGGCGCTCCTTCATGCGTTTTGAACCGGTAAGTACCGTTTCTCTTCCTTCTTGAATAGAAAAATAAGCGGTTAAAAATCGCATTGCAGTACCTGCGTGATGAATATCTACCACTTTAGATGAAGATTTTAATGCATTGGTCATTAAATTACTGTCATCAGAATTTGAAACATTGTTCAATTCTATTTCTGGGTATAACGCTTGTAATAGCAACAATCTATTAGATTCACTTTTTGAACCTGTGATTTTTATAGACGATTGTTTTGCAATATTAGATTTTTGAAGTGTAAAATGCATACTCATTTAAATCTCTATTTAAAGAAGCAGCAAATTTACTGGATAATGGATATTAATGCTAAGTTATTTCGTGTTTTTTTTGAGGTTTTACTTAAGTACGATTATAAAAATGTTATTTTAATTTTTCATTACTATGATGTCTATCGTGATCTCGTTTTGCTTTCTTATCCATTCTTTTGTTAAAAGCTTGTTGTAAATCGACATCGGTTTGGTTGGCTAAACATAGCAAAACAAAAAGCACATCGGCTAACTCTTCGCCTAAATCTTTATTTTTATCGCTTTCTTTTTCGCTTTGTTCGCCGTATCTGCGGGAAATAATTCTAGCTACTTCCCCCACCTCTTCGGTAAGTTGCGCCATATTTGTAAGCTCATTAAAATAGCGTACACCGTGTTCTTTTATCCAATTATCAACTTCTTGTTGCGCGTTTTGTATGTTCATTATGCTTTTGTTAAAACGATTTGTTCTGCTTCTTTTTCGATAAATTTATTAAAATATTCTTTTAAAGCATCATAATACAATGGCGTAATAATAGAAGAATTGATTTTAGTTGAAATTATTAACTGAATAGAATTACCATTTCCGGATATATTATACTTAAACTCTCCTAAATTATCTGGCAAAGCCATAGCAGATGGTTCTGGTATACTTTCCATTTTATAACCTTCTGGAATCGTAACTATGACTCTGTAAGTTGTTGACGATGGGTAACCAAAATCGACTGGAAATTCTCTTTTTTCTAATTTAAAAGGGTTTTCTGCTGTTCTTAAGAAAAATAGAGGTGAAAAATAGATCTTGTCGCCAATAATATCTGCTTGATTTTCTTTGAAAAAATTATACGATTCCATAACTGGTTTTGACAAATCGACATCGTTTTTTACAGCATAATCAGACACCTCTAATCCATTATATTTATTTTCTAATTTTTCTAAAAACTCTTCTTTATTAGCCTCAACATAGCGTTCTCTAAAATCTAGCGCCTTATGATTGGTTTTAACACTTCTAATCATGCCTTCAACACCACCCTCACTATCTAACTTTGCCATCATGGTAATTGTATTTTTAGAAGCCACACTAGGATACAAATCGATTAATTCTGAACTCCCATGCTCTGCGATGACCCTACCCTGCCAATTCAAGGCTCTTAGTGGCAAGACATTAGGTACTGAATACTTATTAGTTGCATCAAGCAGTACAACATTGCCATCAGGAAGTTTTACATAAGTAACCACATAATTATAGCCTTCTCTTGTTGGAAACAACGAAATACCATGACCTCTTGTACTCACCAAAACAGGATGCGCTTTTAGACCTGCATAACGTAGCATTGAAGTGAGCATTAAATTAATTTCGGCAACATTACCAACGCCTTCTTTAAAAGATTTTTTAACACCATCATCGGTATACTTTCCATAGTAACCGTTCCACTTAACTTTAGATTTTACGAAATCAAAAATAAGAGACATACGTCTTTCTGGGTCGGAAATTGAAGACACGATGTTATCTATGTCATCTTCGTAGTAACCCGTTCTATCCAATTCATCTCCAAAATTGGAGCTTTTAAAAATCGTTTCCACTACATCTTCCCAAGTTGTGGTATAATATTCTATTTGTGAATATGGAAATTTTGTATAAGAAAGTTCATATTTAATTGATGATCTGTAATTATTAATACTATTTACATATGGTTCATTTTTAAGTGCTGGAACATTTTCTATTTCATATTTACTTATTTTTGTAGAATAAGACACTTCTGAAGTATTAAAAGTAGTAGTGCTACTTGCAGAATATCCAGAGCCTTGATTTCTAGTTTTATTAACGAATCTGATATACTCCGTTTTACTATCTGTAGTAGGATTAACTGTTAAATATCCTTTTGTATTGATTCTAAAATTAAAGTACTCCGGAATTTCAATATTTGATTCTAATTTCTTTATTGGTATATCATGCTGAAAAACCAATTCTTCAATATTAGACCAAAATGGGGAGGTAATTTGGTATTTATATTCAATGACAGAACCAGGCTTTATATTAGGCATAGTAAATTTCACCTTATTAAAATATTTATTAGTTTCAGAATTGAACATTCCCTTTTTAGATAATTTTTCTTCTACTATTTTACCGTTTTCAAGATTATAGGTAAAAGCCTTTATTGGAGAAATAGACTCTTTAGTATTACCATTTTTATATAAGTTTAACTGTTTTGTTGCATAATCAAAACCATCTTTATTGTATATTTTTATACGCTCATGGATTTCTGTTTTTAACTCAAACCCGAGACCTTTAATGTAATCAAAGTAAGTCCGTCGGTTTTTATACAAATACGTTGCACTGGCAGTAGAATCTAAAGGGTTAAATTTTTCTTGAAGTTCTTCTTTGGATACTTTTCCAAAATCATAATCTTGTGCAAATGCGCTTAAAGTAAAGCTAAGGGCTATTATTAATGCTGAAATTCTCATGGATACTACTTTTTAATTAATGCTATTTTTGCGTTATCTTGTCTTGAAACTGTTTTATAAAACGATCTGAATTTTTCGTAATCTTCTTTGGGAAATTCGCCATCATTTACCTTAAACTCCCTTTTGTACAAAAGTTTGTTTTCGTCTATTTTTTCAATTTCCGTTTTATAATGTCCAAACTTATTTTCTATAGCAATGTTTTTAGGCATAGATTCTACTTTATAATCTGATGGTAACTCAATTTCAACTTCATCAATATCAACAAACCCACGACTTACTTTAAGTGGATAATTTCTATTTCTGTAACGATCTGGCACATGTGTACTTCTATTTAATGCATTTACAGTTAATAGCATTCGGTCTCCTATAACCTTAGAATAATTTGTAGCATTAAAACTTACTTGTTCAATAAATTGAATGTCCTGTTTATCATTTTGAATATCCATACTTTCAATAGACATGCTATTAACATAGCGCCATCGTTTTTTGTAATGTTTATCTAAATCTCTTTCAGTTTCGGTTTCTAGCCAATATTTATCATCGTATTGAATCCCCTTTGAACCAACTTTAACCTGCGCTTGTAGGTTACCATCATTAGAAATACTATATTTTCCATTAATGGTTTGAATACTTTCTTCTGCGTTATACTTTTTTGTATGTTTTATTTCTCCACCATCGGTTGTAATGACTAACACATCTCTATCATCTGTACTATTGGCTATAAAACCAAACGGCAATTTCTGACTGGTACATTCTAACCAGATATCTTCGTTATTTTCGGTGGGAATGTTTAGAAACACATGATTACCTTGCATTGAGGTAAAATCTTTTTCAATGCTTCTACCTTGTGTATATCGCCAAACCACACAATAATTAGATTTAACTCCAACTGCATTAAGAAGCGCCATTGTATAATTGGTAAGCCCTTTACAATCGCCATAGCCCAATTTATCAACATCAGATGCGTTAAAAGGTTTCCAGCCTCCAATACCCACTTGTACACTTATATATCGTGTTTTATCCTGTACATACTTGTATATTTTTTTTGCTTTCTCAATATCATTAGGTTCATCTTTAACTAGTTCCTGAATCATAGTAATAGTACTCTCAGGTAAATCGTGTGTATCTTTAATTAAATCATGATACATCCATTTTCCAAAATCATTCCAATTTTCAACTTTTGCCTGCACCCCTTCTAACGTAAACTGATTTGAAGCTAATAATACTTTTGGAGCTAGATCAAAAAACGCTGGTGCATATTTTTCTGGCTTAAATGCATTAATATTCTTGACTTTATATTTCAAAACCCCACTAGCTTCTTCTTTAATTAATTCATAATTATCAAAATTTCTCTCTAGTGTTCTAAGTGTAATTTCTGTTGGATAGTTAATTTGATACGTACTTCTTTCAATACTTAAAAAATAATCATCTATTGGCATAAAAGGCTGAATGAATGCTGTGTTATTGCTTACGGTTTCTGAGATGAATTCAACCGAATATGGATAGTTTACTGCGGTATATTCAAGATACTTGACTCTAGAATCTGAATACAAGGTGCCACCATCAACTGCACTTACATCTTTAAAGTCGTTTTTCTTGAATTTATTAATCTGAGTTCCAAAATTATTATAAACTTTAACTTCTAAGTTTTTTATTTTAACATTTTTATCATAATGCACTACAGCATTAATCGCATCATCCCCTTCTTTGTTTAAAATTGTTACAACTCTTTTCTGAAGAACAGACATTTCATAAGAAGAATTTAAAGCTATCTGCACATGGTTATAACGAACCACAGCGTTGGCATTTTCTCGTAATTTTGATGGAATTGTTAAACTCGTGTATAAACTTTCTTGGGCTAAAACTTGAATGGAAAACAACAGTAGTAGAATGTAGGCTAAATTCGTTTTATGCATAAAAAATATCTTGTTGAAGCCTAAAAATATTGTTTTTATACAAACGATTTTATGAGAAAAGTCATATTTCGTTGTAATGCGTGTTTTTTAGTTTATTGACTAAAAATCGCACAATCAATAACAGAGAACACGGCACTAAAACATATTTTATTTCGCTTACAATAACTCGAAGCCCCCATTCTGAAAAAAACCTTCCCACACCCAATGGGGAAACTATAATACCTTGAAAAGAAAAGAAATGCCGACTATTATCAAAAGGAATAAAGAAGCCAACGCCCATGCCGCCTGATGTCATAGCATCTAAAACACCATGTGAAAGGGTGGTTAAAAAAATAACCATAAACCAAATGAGTTTATTTTTTCTACCAAAAGCCAACATTAATATGAGTGCCCAAATAATAGCAAAAAGTATAGAATGTGTAAAACCACGATGACCTAAGGGATGCTCGTATGGTATGCCCAATTTAAAAGTAAGCACATCAAAATCTGGTAAAATCGCAGAAAAAATAGCAGCAAATAACAACCACTTAACCTGTTTATTATCAATTAATTTAGTGAGTGTAAACCCAACAATACTGTGCCCGAATATTGAGGCCATTATTCTTTGTTTTTAGTATCAATAATAATAGTTACGGGTCCATCGTTTATTAACTCCACTTGCATATTCGCTCCAAATTGTCCGGTTTGAATGGTTTTTCCTAAATCTTTTTCTAGTTGTTTCACAAAACGCTCATATAACGGAATGGCTATATCTGGTTTTGCGGCTTTTATATAACTTGGGCGATTTCCTTTTTTTGTTGATGCTTGTAGTGTAAATTGACTTACTACAATGGCATCGCCTTTTACATCGAGTAACGAGGTATTCATGACACCGCTATCATCATTAAAAATTCGAAGATTTACAATTTTATTAGAAAGCCAATTAATATCCTCTTGAGCATCTTCATTTATAATTCCTAATAAAATTAAAAGTCCGTTTTTTATAGAAGCCACTTGTTTGCCTTCAATAGTAACGCTCGCTTTTGAAACCCTTTGAATTACCGCTTTCATAGATTCTTAATTTCAGTAGGTATTTTAATATTCGTGATTTTATTATTGGTTCTCCCAAATATCGGTTCTGTAATGTTCATCTTCACCTTCTAAAATTTGCACATAACTTCTATAACGCGAATAGGCGATTTCATCATTCTCTAAAGCTTCTTTAACAGCACATTTGGGCTCTTTTAGGTGTAAACAATTATTGAATTTACAATCTTGTTTAAGTGCGAAAATTTCAGGAAAATAATCTCCAATTTCTTCGCGTTCCATATCTACTATTCCAAAACCTTTTATTCCTGGTGTGTCAATAATTTTTGCACCGAAACTCAAATCGAACATTTCGGCAAACGTGGTGGTATGTTGCCCTTGGCTATAAAGCGTTGAGATTTCTTTGGTTTTAATGTTTAATGTGGGTTCAATGGTATTAACTAAAGTTGATTTTCCAACTCCAGAATGACCAGAAAACATACTCACTTTATCCTGCATTAAGGCCTTTACTTTATCTACATTTTTGCCCGTAGTTGCCGAAACCCCAATACATTCGTACCCTATTTTGCGATAAATGTGGGCTAAATATCGAACTTCATCAAGTGTTTCTTTATCGTAAGTATCAATTTTATTAAAAAGCAGAACTGTTTTTATGGAATAAGCCTCGGCAGTTACCAAAAACCGATCTATAAAACTCGTTAACGTTGGTGGGTTATTAATGGTAATCATTAAAAATACCTGATCTAAATTAGCGGCGATGATATGAGTTTGCTTCGATAAGTTTACCGACTTCCTAACTATATAATTTTTTCTATCGTGAATCTTATGAATAATTCCTGTTTCTTCATTGTTATCAGTTTCTAATTCAAAATCCACAAAATCTCCAACAGCAATAGGATTGGTGCTTTTTATGCCTTTAAGACGAAATTTGCCTTTTATACGGCATTCGTACGTATGGCCCAATTGGGTTTTTACGGTATACCAGCTTCCTGTAGATTTATAAACGTGTCCTGTCATAAGAATTCTTCAAAAATAGAGTAAAATAATTATTTTAAACGTAAGAATAGACATATATTAGACATCAACTTTTAAAAATCCATACAACATGAAAAAATTATTATTCCTTTTTACTGTTTCGCTTTTTAGTTTTATAGAGATACATGCTCAAGTAGAATACAAAATTGTCACTAGTGTTGAATCCATTGTACCTAATGGTTTAGGGCGTTCAAGAATTATTAGCGCCAACGAAGACAAAGATTACAAAGAGTTTACAACGACTCAAACTGAAGATGATAACTCTCGAAACAAATCGAAACGTGACGAAATTAGAGTAAAAGATTTTGATGAAACTAAATTATTAAACTTCTATAACCTTGGAGGCATTCGTTTTCAAAATATTGCGGCCAATGATGCTATTATTACTTCTAAAATTAATTCGATGATTGCCGAAGGTTGGGAATTAGCTTTTGTTGCTAGTGCTGTTGAAAGTGAAGGAGGAAAAGGAGACGGACAAGGTATTTTTATAACGCGTTATATTTTCAAAAGAAATAAATAGTGGTTACATATTTCTTAGGCGTCTGAATTTTTTAGCCCTTTGAAAAATAGATTTTAATAAAAAATGCCTCATTTTCATGAGGCATTTTTTATCGGAATTAATTGAATAGATAAATAAATTTATCCGTTTATAATTTTCTCTTGATGGTTTATAGATTCTTGATGAACCGCTTTAAACATTCTTAAGATAAACTCTTCACTTAAGCCATGTTGCTCTCCTTCCAATACCATTTTTCCTAAAATCTCGTTCCATCTTTTAGATTGTAAAACAGCAACATTTTTTTGCTTCTTAAGCTCACCAATGCTATCCGAAGATTTCATTCGCTTACCTAACAACTCTATAATTTGATTGTCAATCACATCAATTTGAGCTCTTAAATTACCTAAAGCACTATTGTATTCTGCTTCTGGATCAGTTTCTTTTTTAATTTTTAAATCTCTCATGATTTGTACTAAAGTAGATGGCGTAACCTGTTGAGCCGCATCACTCCAAGCATTATCTGGGTCGTAATGTGTTTCTATCATTAAGCCATCAAAATTTAAATCTAATGCCGTTTGAGACACATCAAAAATCATATCTCTTTTACCAGTAATATGCGACGGGTCGTTTATTAATGGAATATCTGGGAATTTATTTTGAAACTCGATAGCCATCTGCCATTCTGGATTATTTCGGTACTTCGTTTTTTCATAAGTTGAAAACCCTCTGTGAATAGCACCAATATTGTTTACCCCTGCTTTGTATATTCTTTCGATACCTCCTAACCATAAAGCTAAATCAGGATTTACTGGGTTTTTAATTAATACAGGTTTGTCAGTGCCTTCTAGTGCATCTGCAATTTCTTGCATAATAAAAGGTGATACGGTAGATCGTGCACCAATCCAAAGCATGTCAATATCATGCTCTAAAGCCAATTTTACATGAGCTGCATTGGCAACCTCTGTACAAACTTTCATGCCCGTTTCTGCCTTTACTTTTTGTAACCAATTTAAACCTAAAGCACCAACACCTTCAAACATACCTGGGCGTGTTCTTGGTTTCCAAATACCAGCTCTAAAATAGCTAACATCTGTGTTTTTTAAATCGTGAGCAATTTTTAATACTTGCTCTTCTGTTTCTGCACTACATGGACCTGCAATTACTAATGGATGATCTAATTTTAAATCATCTAACCAGGTTCTCATTTCTTTCTTGTTTTCCATAATTTAACTCTTAACTAATTCCGTTTAAAATATCTTTTATATGATTTGTGCTTGCCATTTCTTCATAAATAGCATCAAAATCGTCTTGTTTCATCAACTCTTTAAAATGAGTGAGGTTGATAATATACTCTTCTAATGTTTCAATTACATTTGTTTTATTCTGCTTAAAAATGGGTGTCCACATTTCTGGTGAACTCTTTGCTAAACGCACTGTAGACGCAAAACCACTTCCCGCCATATCGAAAATATCGCGTTCATTTCGCTCTTTATCAATAACCGTTTTTCCTAACATAAAAGAACTGATATGCGATAAATGAGACATGTATGCGATGTGCTTATCATGATCTACAGGATTCATATATCGAATACGCATACCAATATCTGTAAACAGCTTCAATGCTTTTTCTTGAAGTTTAAACGTTGTTTTTTCAACTTCGCAAACTATATTGGTTTTGCCTTTAAATAAGCCTTCAATTGCAGCTGTTGGCCCTGAATGTTCGGTTCCTGCAATGGGGTGCATGGCTAAAAAATTTCTTCGTTTAGGATGATTTTCAACAGACTTACAAATATCTTCTTTCGTAGAACCAGCATCAACCACCAATCCCGTATCAGATATTTTATCTAAAATAGTTGGCAATAATTTTACAGTAGCATCAACCGGGATAGACACAATAACCAAATCGGCATTCCCTAAATCATCTAATGTTGCTTTTTTGTCAATCAAGCCTAATTCTAAAGCCGTATTTAGCGTTGTATCTTTTCTACTGATACCGTGAATAATCACATCCGGATTATTCTTTTTAATATCAATAGCGAGACTTCCTCCTATCAATCCAACTCCTATGGCGTATATATTTTTCATTACTTTACTCTTGCTATAGCTTCTTCTAATACTTCGGTTGATGCACATAAAGAAAACCTAATGTAACCTTCACCCTGGGTTCCAAAAATGGTTCCCGGTGTTATAAATATGTGGTTTTCTTTCAACACCAAATCTATAAACTCTTCAGACTTTAAATATGCTGGTAATTTTGCCCAAACAAATAACCCAGTTGCCTCTTTATCGTAAGTACAGTTTAAAGCATCGGCTAATTTCCATACTAAATTGCGGCGCTCTCTATACACATTATTTAAGGTTGCAAACCACATTTCTGAACATTTTAAAGCTTCAATAGCACCTTTTTGAATGCCGTAAAACATTCCCGAATCCATATTACTTTTTACCTTCAAAATGTTATTAATATGTTCGCTTGCTCCTAAAACCATCCCAACACGCCATCCTGCCATATTGAAAGTCTTGCTTAAAGAGTTTAACTCTAAACACACATCTTTCGCCCCTTCAACACTTAAAATACTTGATGGATTATCGTTTAAAACAAAACTATACGGATTGTCGTTAACAATTAAAATATTGTGACGTTTTCCAAAAGCCACTAGCTCTTCAAACACATACTTACTAGGTTTTGCACCTGTTGGCATGTGTGGATAATTTACCCACATGAGCTTTACTTTAGATAAATCTGATTTTTCTAAAGCCTTAAAATCTGGCATCCAGTTGTTAGCTTCATCAAGCTCGTAAAGCACACCCTTTGCTCCAACCAATTTGGTTACCGATTGGTAAGTTGGATACCCAGGGTTTGGTATTAAAACCTCATCGCCTTCATTTAAATAGGCCATAGAAATGTGCATAATGCCTTCCTTACTTCCCATTAAAGGTAAAATCTCTGTACTAGGACTTACGTTTACCGAAAAATGTGTTTTATAAAATTTCGCGATAGCGTCTCTTAGCTCTGGTAGCCCTTGATAGCTTTGGTATTTATGTGCAATAGGATTTTCTAAACTCGCAGAAATAGCAGATAACACCTTTTTTGGTGGCTGCAAATCTGGGCTACCAATACCTAAATTAATTACTGGCTTACCACTAGCTATAAGTAAATTTACTTCTCTTAATTTCTTAGAAAAGTAGTATTCTTCAACAGTTTGCAATCTGTTAGCTACTTCTATCATAACTTAGCGTTTTTATATTCTCCTAAAACTTTAAAGGCATCACCCATAATATCAATTATAGATTTTGCTTTTTTAAAATCTACAAAACTTTCAAATGTCACATCTACAAAAAAAGCATATTTCCAAGGTGTTTCAACAATGGGTAAGGATTGTATTTTTGTTAAATTAAGTTTACAATCGCTCATCACATTTAAAATTGTAGCGAGACTTCCTCTTTTATGGTTGGCTTCAAATTTAACCGAAGCTTTATTAATTTCATTTTCTGGTACTTCAGAATTGGTACGTTTAACAACTACAAAACGCGTTTCGTTGTGTTTTATGGTTTGTATGCTGTGTGCTAAAATTTCTAGATTGAAAATTTCAGCAGCCGTAACGCTTGCTATGGCCGCAATACCTTCCAATTTATGTTCTTGAATACGTTGTGCAACTTCTGCCGTATCTTTATCTTCAACTAATTTAATATGCGGATGTAATTTAAAAAACTCTTTACATTGCAACAGTGCCATAGGATGCGAATACACTTCCTTAATATCGGTAATATTCTGATTTGGTAAGGCCATTAAATTGTGTTGAATATCTAAATAATGCTCGCCAACAATATGTAAACCATACTTATCAATTAAAGCGTAATTAGGTATTATAGAACCTGCAATAGAATTCTCTAAAGCCATAATTGCAGCATCACAAGTTTTTGTTATTAAGGAATCAACAACACCATCGAACGTCATACACTCTATAACATCAACAGGTTTTGTAAAAAACTCCTGAGATACTATATGGTGGAACGATCCTTTAACACCTTGAATGGCTACTGCTTTTATCAAAATTTAAAATTTCTAT
This sequence comes from Algibacter luteus, assembly GCF_030344935.1. NCBI lineage: Bacteria > Pseudomonadati > Bacteroidota > Flavobacteriia > Flavobacteriales > Flavobacteriaceae > Algibacter > Algibacter luteus. Next base: position 3,597,499 of record NZ_CP128313.1, read on the forward strand.
GGTTTTAATTCAATCTTTTAAACGCTTAAACAAAAAAAAGTCTCGATTTTCATCGAGACTCATATTTTAATTTATTAGTATAAATTATACATACAACGCCTCGATCCTTTTGCTAAAAAAGAAATAGAACCAGTTGTTAAAATATGTATAAGTTGCTGTCATCTTCATAATTATGTGGCTAAAGTAATTATTATTTTAAGAAATCAAAATACAATAAAACCTTTTTTTTATTTTTCTGAAAAGTTTTAAAGATTTTACAGCAAATGTACCTTTACATTAGTTAATCGATTATTTTTGAACAAATTATTTTAATTATGTCTATTGAAGTTGAAGGCGTTACCAAGATTTATGGCACACAAAAGGCGTTAAACAATATTTCGTTTAAAATTGAAAAACCAGAAATTGTTGGGTTTTTAGGACCTAATGGTGCAGGAAAATCAACCATGATGAAAATTTTAACGACGTATTTACAAGCCAACAACGGGAACGCAAAAGTTAATGGCTTTGATGTGCATACTCAACAAAAAGCGGTTCAGCAAAATGTGGGTTACCTTCCTGAACATAATCCTTTATATTTAGAACAATACGTCAAAGAATATTTAGCTTTTAATGGAAATATATACGGGGTTAGTAAACAACGCATACAAGAAGTTATCGAATTAACAGGTCTTAACCCTGAAGCACACAAGAAAATAGGTCAACTCTCAAAAGGTTACAGACAACGTGTTGGGTTAGCCAATGCATTATTGCACGACCCCGATGTTTTAATCTTAGATGAACCTACAACAGGATTAGACCCAAACCAATTGGTGGATATTCGAAACCTTATAAAGTCCATTGGTAAAACAAAAACAGTTTTTCTTTCAACTCATATCATGCAAGAGGTTGAAGCGATGTGCGAACGTGTGATTATCATTAATAAAGGAGAAATAGTTGCCGATAAAAAGCTTAAAGATCTGCGTGACGAAAAACAACAAATTGTAATAGTAGAATTTGATTATCGTGTGGAAGATGCCTTTTTACTTAAACTTCCAAAAGTTGAAAAAGTAGTTAATACTCATGATTTCATTTACGAAATCACTTTTAAAACATCCGAAGATATGCGCTCTTATGTTTTTGATTTTGCTCATGATAATCAATTAAAAATATTGCAGCTCAATCAAAAAAACGCAAGTTTAGAAAGTCTGTTTAGAGAATTAACCCAAGGTTAAATCATAAAAATTCGGGCTTTTCCTCTATTTTTTAGTACATTATTTACGAAATAGTTTATTTTTGTTAAAATTGGTTAACCAATTTATTTTTATGATAAATATCATCTTAAAGATAAAGTGAACGCCCTAATTTTGCGCACATATTTTATAAAACAACACAATAAACAACAGCTATATTCTAATAAAAGAAATTAAAATTATAGCAATTAAAGACTATGAGTAAAGGAATTTATGTAGCAACCATTGAGCCAAATAGTGGAAAATCTGTTGTAGTACTTGGTTTAATGCGCATGCTTTTAGGGAAAACAGCGAAAGTAGGTTATTTTAGACCAATTATTGAAGACACAAAAAATGGAGAACCCGACAACCACATTAATACGGTGGTGTCCTATTTTGAAATTGACATTAATTACAAAAAAACTTTTGCTTTTACGAGAAGTGAAGTTTTAGACCTTTATAATAAAGGTAAATCTGGTGATGTTATTGATGAAATTATCAAAAAATATAAATACCTTGAAGAGCGCTTTGATTTTGTTTTGGTTGAAGGTACCGACTTTTCGCATGAAAATTCAAGTTTAGAGCTAGATATCAATATATTAATTTCTAAAAACTTAGGTCTTCCCGTTATTATTGTATCTCAGGGTGATGGAAAACCGTTAAACGAGATTGTTGATAATGTGCAATTGGCGCACAATACCTACAGAGAAGAGGTGGATGTGCTGTCTATAATGACCAACAAAATTGATCCACAAAACATAACAACTTTAAAAGAGCTTTTAAAAGCAAAAATAAATAACGGTACAGATGTAACTGTTATACCTAAAATTAAAAGTTTAGCAAATCCTACAATCAAAGAAATTGTAAAGAAACTTGAAGCCACAATTCTTTTTGGTGAAGACATGATAAATAATCAGTCTGAAAACTTTAGTGTTGGTGCGATGCAACTGCGTAACTATTTAACACATCTCAAAGAAAATGCTTTGGTAATTACGCCTGGTGATAGAGCCGATATTATCTTAGGAGCCCTTCAGGCTAATATATCGAAAAACTATCCTAAAATTGCTGGTATCATTCTTACAGGTGGTTTAATTCCTGAAGATCCTATATTAAAATTAATTGAAGGACTTTCGAGTGTTGTACCAATCATTAGTGTGAAACAAGGTACGTTTAATGTTACCAATTCAATTGGTCAGATTAAATCTAGAATTTACGCAGAGAATATCGAGAAAATTGAAACTTCTATTGCGTCTTTTGAAAAACATGTTGATACGGATAAACTCGCAGAAGATTTAATCACTTTTGAATCTGGTATATTCACACCTAGAATGTTTCAGTATAACTTGTTGCAACAAGCCTTAAAACATAAAAAACATATTGTTTTACCCGAAGGAAATGATGAGCGTATCCTTCGTGCTACCGCAAGATTAATTGACGAACAAGTTGTAGATTTAACTTTAATTGGTGATAAAGACAAAATAATTGAGACCATTACTAAATTAGATATTGCTTTAAATATTGAAGATATTAATATCGTATCACCGCAACAATCTCCACATTTTGAAGATTATGTAAACACATTTTACGAATTAAGAAAACATAAAAATGTAAATTTAGATATGGCGAAAGATGCCATGTCTGATGTGTCTTATTTCGCAACAATGATGATTTATAAAGGGCATGCAGACGGTATGGTTTCAGGAGCGGTTCACACCACAGCACACACTTTGCGCCCAGCTTTACAGTTTATAAAAACGAAACCAGGTGTCAATATTGTGTCGTCGGTATTTTTTATGTGTTTAGAAGACAGAGTTTCTGTTTTTGGTGATTGTGCCATAAATCCAAATCCTAATGCCGCACAATTAGCCGAAATTGCTATCTCTTCTGCAAAAACAGCTAAAGATTTTGGTATAGAACCTAAAGTCGCAATGCTTTCTTATTCTTCTGGTGCATCAGGAAAAGGTGAAGATGTTGATAAAGTTAGAGAAGCTACCGAAATGGCTAAAGCACTGGCGCCAGATTTAAAAATTGAAGGTCCAATACAATATGATGCAGCCGTTGATATGCGCATTGGTAAAAGCAAACTACCAGACTCTGAGGTTGCAGGACAAGCTAGTGTTTTAATATTTCCAGATTTAAACACCGGAAACAATACTTACAAAGCTGTACAACGTGAAACAGGAGCTTTAGCTATCGGACCCATGTTACAAGGTCTAAACAAACCTGTGAACGACTTAAGCAGGGGCTGTACTGCAGACGACATATATAGCACAGTAATAATAACCGCAATTCAAGCTCAAGACCAATAAAACATGCAAGTATTAGTTCTAAATTCAGGAAGTTCATCATTAAAGTTTCAACTATTTTCAATGCCAGAAGAAAAAATACTTTGTTCTGGAATAATTGAGCGCATAGGTTTAGAAGATGCCATATTTAAATACAAAACAGACAAAGATTCTATAGAAGTTGTAAAATCAATACCAAACCATAAAGTTGGTTTAGAGCTGGTATCAAAACAACTTTTAGATAAAGATACGGGCATCATCAAGTCTACAGACGATATCAATATTGTTGGGCATCGTGTAGTGCATGGTGGAAAACATTTTAGCGATACTACCGAAATTACAATAGAAGTAAAAGATAAAATAAAAGCGCTTTCCGCATTAGCTCCATTGCACAATCCAGCCAATTTAGAAGGCATAGAAGTAGCTGAAACTATTTTTACAAACGCAAAACAAGTAGCTGTTTTTGATACTGCTTTTCATCAATCTATCCCAGAATATGCATATAAGTATGCCATTCCTAACGAGTTTTTAGAAAAACACAATATTCGTGTTTATGGATTTCACGGTACAAGCCATAAGTACATTTCAGAAAAGGCCGTTGAATATTTGGGTAAAACGCATTCAAAAATTATTACCATTCATTTAGGAAATGGTTGTAGCATGACAGCAGTTAAAGATGGAAAAAGTATTGACCATACTTTAGGGTTCTCGCCAATAAACGGCTTAATTATGGGAACCCGTTCTGGTGAGATAGATCAATCTATCATCTTCCACTTAGCTAAAAAATTCAATTATAGTTTAGATGAAATAAATGATATCCTTCAGAAAAAAAGTGGCATGTTAGGATTAACAGGTTATAGTGATTTAAGAGATATTCTAGCCGAAGCGAAAAAAGGAAATAGAGATTGTGAATTAGCTTTACAGATGAATGCCTACCGAATTAAAAAATACATTGGAAGTTATGCAGCTGTTCTAAATGGTTTAGATGCTATTGTATTTACTGCAGGTATTGGCGAAAATTCTCCAGACATAAGAGAACGTGTTTGCGAAGATTTAGACTACTTAGGAATTGTTTTAGATAAAGAGAAAAACAACATTAGACCTGATAAGTTAACCGAAATAAATACGGATACTTCTAAAGTAAAAATATTAGTAATTCCTACTAATGAAGAATTAGAAATCGCTAAACAATCGGTAGACTTATTCGAAGATTAATTGCCCACGATATAGGACTTCAACATTCACTATTGGAGGTGTATTTGTAGAAATTACATCTCCAATACCTAAAATTTGTCCTGATAATTCTTGCTGTGGGTTTACAATCATATCGTTAGAACTTCTATTAGAAACTGTAACTTTTTGAGCGATTAAATTTCGCCCTTCAAACCGCGATGTTCCTGAAGCAAAGATTACATTCAAATTCTCTGTTTGCCCAGAAACATAGCAAATAGAAATGTTATTAAACACCACATTTAGACTAGTATTATCGATTTGTAATCTAAAATCACCTACATTAAAAGATCCTGCAGCGCCAAAATCTTCAGACAAGATATTCAAATTAGGATAGGTTAAAACACCATCTGAACTCACATCATACTGTGTGGAGCTTCTTATTTCGGCAATATTTGGAGCGTTTACATACACTTTGGTAACACCGTAATCTCTAACATAATTGCAGGTGTTATTATCAGTTAAAATTAATCTGCCATCAATAACTTCAGCCACCACATCATTTAGTAAATTTTCACCGGTTTCAATAGTTACTTTTTGATTATCGTCTTCTTTCAAAATCAATTCTATATCCCGATTCACTAAAATTTTATCAAAACTATCCACTACAATATCCTGCTGAATTATAGATCCTGACTTTTGAAAACAATCACCTGCGTTTTCACTATCGCAAGCCATCACGATTAGACAAATTAATATGTATTTTAATTTCTGCATGAATTATTTTAAACTAAACAACGTTTCCTTTCTCATCCAATTTCAAATAGGGATTAAATGCTATTTCCCATAAATTTTCATCAGGATCTGCAATATAACTGCTATAGCCACCCCAAAACACCTCCTCGGGTTGTTTTACAATTTTAACACCTCTAGCTTTAAGTGTTTCAATCAACGTATCAACTTCTTCTTTTGTTCTAGTATTATAGGCTAGAGAAAACGCTTTAAATCCTTCACCTTCACTAGATACTCCAGCATCTTCAGCTAATTTATCTATCGGATATAACGACAATAGCATCCCGTTTAATTGAAAAAATACAATGCTCTCATTACTGGATTCTGTTTTTTTCCAACCAAATTTTTCTTCATAAAACTCTGAAGATACTTTTAGATTTTTTACGCCTAAACCTATAATGGTTAATCTCTGTTCCATATCTGTCTATTTACAGTCTTATTCCAAGTCCAAATTCAACACCTTCAGCCTTAGCACCGTGCGATTTTAGAGTTAACGAACCAAACCATTTCTTTGAAATGTATCGTTTTAACCCTATTCTAAAATAGGTTCTTCCTTCAAAATCAAAAGGATAATATACATAATACCCCAATTGGGTGATTAACGATGTTTTATTAATGAACAATTCATGTCCTGCGAAAACACCAATACGCTTATGGTCTTCATCACCTGAAAGCCCCTTGTTAGGAAAAGCTACACTCTGATAATAAATTAACTCTTTCAAAAAGTTAGAAAAAAACACATCGGTTCCTAGCTGAAATGCACTTGATTTATTAATACGCTTATCGGCATAGGCAGATATAACATACATAGCATATTGTCCGCTACCAACAACATCGCTCTCATTAATTCCAGACCTAAAAACAAGGTTGTATTTTAGAGGCTCAGAAAAATCCCGATCCGCCTGTTTATCTAAAGTATATTGGTATTCTATATCGGTATCGTCTAAATTATAGGTTACACCCAAATTAAAGGTAATCGAATTGGTTCCGTTGTTAGGCGATTTCACATTCGCATTTGAATAATGTACCAACGAAAACCCAGCTTGCAAACCAAATCTATCAATAATGCGCTCTTTTTTGTAGTTAAGCATTACATAGGTACTACTCCCAAATGTAGAGCCAAAGGCCACATTTTTAAAGTTGGTATCTATATCATATGGATTGGTATTGTATGACAAACCTTGCCCAATTCTAAACATTAAATGACGCTTTAAAAAGTAAAAGTTGTAATGTGCGTAAAGCGCAATATTGTTTCCTAAAACATCGTTTTTCATATTCTGATAAGTCAACGAAACCCCATAGTCAGGATAATTAAATCGTTGCTCCCAGTCTTGAAAACCATAAGTTTTTTTATTCCAAGCTAAAATAACACCTTCAGGATGTCCTTTAATTAAATGAAGAATTTCATTGTTATGAAGCGCAATATTCCCGCGAAAATAATTAACATCTACATAGGATGTATGCGTCTTATCTTGAGAAAAAGAAAAGCTAAAAACAAAACAAAAAACACAAACAAGTATTTGGCGCATAAATAGGTGTTACGCAGCAAAAATAACTTAATTATTAAAACAATGCCGATGCAATGGATTTAATATTGTCGCTTTTACCCATAGAATAATAATGTAATACTGGCACACCAGCTTCCCTCAGCTCTTGAGACTGCTTAATGGCCCACTCGATTCCAACTTGTCTTACCGCTTTATTGTCTTTACATTTTTCAACCTCAACAATTAATTCTTCAGGTAAATCAATTTTAAATACTTGTGGTAATAGTTGCAAATGACGCTTTACTGCAATTGGTTTTATACCCGGAATAATAGGCACATTTATACCCATGGCTTTAGCCGCTTTTGCAAACTCAAAAAACTTGTTATTATCAAAAAACATTTGTGTAACTACATAATCTGCTCCAGCATCAACCTTTTCTTTTAATCGTCTTAAATCGGTTTGTAAAGAAGGTGCTTCCATATGCTTTTCAGGGTAACCCGCAACACCAATGCAAAAATCAGATTTATGCTCCGTTTCTATCACATCATGTAGATATTTACCCGTGTTTAAATTCTGAATTTGCGCGACCAATTCGGTTGCGTATTCATGTCCGCCAGCGCATGCTTTAAAATACTTTTCATGGCTCATGGCATCACCGCGCAACGCCATAACATTCTGTATCCCAAGATAATGACAATCTACTAAAACATATTCCGTTTCCTCTTTAGTAAATCCACCACAAAGCACATGTGGTATGGCATCCACATTATATTTATGCTGTATAGAAGCACAAATACCAACCGTTCCAGGGCGCATTCTTGTAATTTTTCTATCTAAAAGTCCATCACCTTTATCAATATAAACATACTCCTCGCGCGAAGTGGTAACATCAATAAATGGCGGATTAAACTCCATTAAAGGGTCAATATTATTATACAATTCCTGAATATTTCTACCCTTCTGTGGTGGTATAATTTCAAACGAAAACAACGTTTTTCCTTTCGCCTGTTTTATGTGATCTGTAACCTTCATAACTCGTATTTGTCATTCCCGAAAAAACGGAAATCTCATCAGTTTTATTTTTATTTTTTTAGCGTTACCACAAGGGTCGCGCTTTATACTATATCTTTTTCTCGTCCCTCAAAAAAGGATGTCGTTTCAATCGCTAACGCCGCTAAATCAAAGCTTTTTTAACCTCAGCAAAAGCCTCTTTATATTCCCAATATATCCATCGTCCATCCACATAATCCGTTAAAATATACTTATCACTAATAGATTTTATTCGAGAAACCGCAACAATCTTCTTTGAAAATGTATCCGAGTGTACATGCTCTAAAACTTCTTTGTTCTTGTCATCATATCCGTGCGATATCACATAACTCCCTAAAGTTAATTCTATAAATTCCATATCTTTTATTCTGCAATATTTGGGTGCAACCACTTTCTGGCCTTTGCTTTTGTTATTCCTTTTCGTGTTGCATAATCCGTTACTTGATCGTCGGTAATTTTACCTAGACCAAAATATTTGGCTTCCGGGTTTGCAAAATAATATCCAGAAACTGCTGCTGCAGGCCACATGGCTAAACTTTCGGTTAATTTTACACCTATAAGCTTTTCCACTTCTAGTAGTTCCCAAATGGTTTCCTTCTCTAAATGATCAGGACATGCCGGATAACCCGGAGCTGGACGAATGCCTTTATAACTTTCTTTAATTAAATCGTCGTTAGTTAAATCTTCATTGGCTGCGTAACTCCAATGCTTCACTCTTATTTGCTTGTGCAAATATTCGGCGAATGCTTCGGCAAACCTATCGGCAATAGCCTGCGCCATAATAGCATTATAATCATCCTCTTTTGCACGATAACTATCAGCCAATTCTTGCGCTCCAAAAATTCCAACACAAAACGCTCCTATATAATCGGTTTTACCAGTTTCTTTGGGTGCGATAAAATCTGCTAACGCATGATTAGGAATCCCTTCACGCTTTTTTAATTGCTGGCGTAAAGTTCTAAAAACGGCGACTTCCTTTCCTTTTTTCTGAACAGTAATGTCATCGTCATTAATCGAATTTGCTTCAAATAATCCAAAAACCGCCTTGGGTTTTAGCAATTGTTTAGCAATAATTTGCTGCACCATGTCTTTAGCATCTTCAAAAAGCTGCGTAGCTTGTTCACCAACAACCTTATCTTTCAGAATATCTGGATATTTACCGTGTAGATCCCAACTTCTAAAAAACGGGCTCCAGTCTATGAAAAGTTCCAATTCTTTCAAACTTAATTGTTTTAAAATCTGAACGCCAAGTTCCTTTGGTTTTACAATTTCCGAAGTTTCCCAATCAATTTTATATTTTCTGGCTCTAGCTTCTTCAATTGAAATATATGATTTCTCTTTGCCTCGTTTTAAAAACTTGGTGCGAAATTCGTCATAATCCTTTTTTAATTTCGCTGTATACTCGTGTGTGCCTTTCTTATTTAATAAATCGCCCACAACCGTTACCGCACGTGATGCATCGTTAACATGAACTACGGCTTTATTGTATTGCGTATCAATTTTTACAGCGGTATGTGCTTTTGATGTTGTAGCACCACCAATTAATAATGGTATTTCAAAATTTTGACGCTGCATTTCTTTCGCTAAATACACCATTTCATCAAGCGATGGCGTAATTAACCCAGAAAGTCCAATAGCATCAACACGCTCTTTTATGGCCGTTTCTATGATTTTTTCAGGCGGTACCATCACCCCTAAATCTACTATTTCATAATTATTACATGCCAATACTACACTTACAATATTTTTTCCAATATCGTGAACATCGCCTTTAACAGTAGCCATTAAAATTTTACCAACTGGTTCTTGCTTATCAGTTTTTTCAGCTTCAATAAATGGATTTAAGTAAGCCACAGCTTTTTTCATGACCCTAGCCGATTTTACAACTTGTGGCAGAAACATTTTTCCTGCACCAAACAAATCGCCAACCACATTCATACCAATCATTAAATGCCCTTCGATAACATCAATAGGTTTTTCGGCTTCTTGTCTTGCTTGTTCAATGTCTTCAATAATAAAAGCATCAATACCTTTAACTAAAGCATGGGTGATACGCTCTTGTAACGGATTTTCTCTCCAAGATAAGTCTGCACCTGCTTCCTTCTTTGACCCTTTTACGGTTTCAGCAAAATCTAATAAACGCTCAGTGGCATCATCTCGTCTGTCTAAAATCACATCTTCTACATACTCTAATAAATCTTTTGGAATATCATCATAAACCTCCAATAACGCAGGATTTACAATACCCATATTCATTCCAGCTTGTATGGCATGATACAGAAATACAGAGTGCATCGCTTCACGAACACCATCATTACCTCGAAATGAGAATGACACGTTGCTAACGCCTCCGCTTACACTTACATTTGGTAAATTTTCGCGAACCCAACGTGTGGCTTCAATAAAATCGATAGCATTACGCCTGTGCTCATCCATTCCAGTGGCAACAGGAAATATATTTAAATCGAATATGATATCTTCTGATGGGAAATTTACCTTGTTCACCAAAACATCATACGATCGTTTGGCAATTTCAATTCTTCGTTCATAATTATCGGCTTGCCCAACTTCATCAAAAGCCATGACAATCACAGCGGCTCCATATCTCTTTATTTGTTTTGCTTCCCAAATGAATTTCTCTTCTCCTTCTTTTAACGAAATGGAGTTTACAACACATTTTCCTTGTACTACCTGAAGTCCAGCTTCAATAATTTCCCATTTTGAACTATCAATCATGATAGGTACACGACAAATATCTGGCTCAGCGGCAATTAAGTTTAAGAAACGTACCATTGCTTCTTTTCCATCAATTAAACCATCATCAAAATTAATATCGATAATTTGTGCGCCACCGTCTACTTGATGACGTGCTATATCTAAGGCTTCATCAAATTTTTCTTCTTTTATTAATCGTAGAAATTTTCGAGATCCCGCGACGTTAGTTCGCTCTCCTACATTTATGAAATTGCTATTTTCGTTTAGAACCAAAGGTTCCAAACCAGATAATTTCATGTATTTTGTTTGTTTAACTTTCATTTTTTCTAATGAGAATCTTAGACTGCGCTCAGAGTTGCAAATTCACGAGGTTTATATTTAGCTGCTATATTTGCAATAACGCGAATATGCTCTGGACTTGTTCCGCAACAACCACCAATAATATTAATTAAATTCTTCTTTAAATATTCTTCAATCTGTTCTCCCATTTCTTCAGGAGTTTCATCATACTCACCAAATGCATTTGGTAAACCGGCGTTAGGATGTGCAGAAATTGCAAAATCGGTTTTACTAGCAATAGCTTCTAAATGTGGTTGAAGTAAATTGGCTCCCAAAGCACAGTTGAACCCTACAGATAGCAAAGGTATATGAGATACTGAAATCAAAAATGCCTCAGCCGTTTGTCCAGATAAGGTTCTTCCCGATGCATCGGTAATTGTACCGCTTAACATAATTGGAATATCGATTCCGCGTTCTTCTTTCACTTCTTCAATTGCAAATAATGCTGCTTTGGCGTTAAGTGTATCAAATACAGTTTCAACTAAAAGCAAATCTACACCGCCATCTACTAAAGCCTCTACTTGTTGCTTGTAAGCAATTCTCAGCTCATCAAAAGTTACGGCTCTATAGCCAGGGTCGTTTACATCTGGAGACATACTTGCCGTACGGTTTGTTGGCCCTATAGAACCTGCGACAAATCGTGGCTTATTTGGCTCTTTAGCTGTGAACTCTTCTGCTACTTCTTTAGCTATTTTGGCCGATTGATAATTTAATTCATAAACTAAATCTTCCATTTGATAATCAGCCATGGCTATGGTTGTCCCTGAAAACGTATTGGTTTCAACGATATCTGCACCAGCTTCAAAATATTTTCCATGAATGGTTTTTATAGCTTCAGGCTGTGTAATAGACAACAAATCGTTATTACCTTGCAAAGGCGTTGGGTAATCTTTAAAACGTTCGCCTCTAAAATCGGCTTCTGTAAATTTATAAGCTTGTAGCATGGTGCCCATGGCGCCATCTAAAACTAAAATTCGTTCTTTTAATGCTTGTTGTATACTCGACATTTGATAAATATTATCTGTATGTCATCAAGAAAAGTCAGGGATTTACTTTTCGTTATCTGTCCAGTAAATTAATTACTGGTAGAACGTAGCACCTTTCCCGAAGTTCGGGAGGTTGCCAAGGTTTCAACGGGTCTATTCCCTCTACCTTTCTTGATAACATTAATACGTTAATGAACTGGGATACAAAAGTACTAACTATATTGCTTTATTCACACGAAATTTGCAAAAATTGTTATTTCTTAATCAAAGAGTGTGGACGATAAATATCTATCTCCGCGATCGCAAATAATGGCTACTATAACGCCTTTATCTATTTGATTTGCTATTTGCAGTGCACAATATACTGAACCACCACTACTCATACCTGCAAAAACGCCTTCTTCTTTGGCCAATTTAATTGTAGTTGCTTTAGCATTTTCTTCTGAGACATCTACTACAATATCAACCTTTTTAGGGTCAAAAAATTTCGGAACATAATCAGGTGACCATTTTCGAATACCAGGAATTCTTGCACCATCAGCAGGTTGTGCACCAACTATGGTGATTTTTTTATTCTGCTCTTTTAAATAAGTAGATGTTCCTGTAATGGTACCAGTTGTGCCCATGGCAGATACAAAATGGGTTATTTCGCCTTTAGTAGCCTTCCATATTTCAGGGCCTGTTGTTTTATAATGCGCCTTCCAATTGTCATCATTTTCAAACTGATTTAAAAGCGTATATCCTTTTTCGTCTCTTAGTTGAAATGCCAAATCTCGCGACCCTTCAATTCCAATATCTGAGGATGTTAAAATAACTTCAGCTCCATACGCGCGCATGGTTTTTACACGTTCTTCGGTTGAATTCTCAGGCATGATTAACACCATATTCAGGCCTAAAAGTTTCGCTATGAATGCAAGCGCAATACCTGTATTACCGCTAGTAGCCTCAACTAAAGTACCTCCTTTTTGGATATCACCACGTTTTAAAGCTTCATTAATCATGTTGAAGGCAGGCCTGTCTTTAACGCTTCCGCCAGGGTTATTGCCTTCTAATTTTAAAAACAATCGCACACCCTTTTTTTTAATTAGATGAGTTGCTTCAACTAACGGCGTATTTCCTATTTGACCAATTATACTATTCTCGAATTCCATTTTTCTTTGGTCTTATTTTAATTTCTGTTTGATAGGTAACTAAGGAGTTTTCAGGTACGGATTGAGTTATCCAAACGTTTGCTCCAATGATGCTATTAGCACCTATTACAATATCGCCACCCAAAATAGTCGCATTAGCATAAATACATACATTATCTTCTATGGTTGGGTGTCTTTTTATTTTGGCTAAATCTTTACTCACTTGAATACCTCCTAAAGTTACCCCTTGATAAATTTTAACTCCATTTTTTATGATTGAAGTTTCTCCAATAACAATTCCGGTGCCATGGTCGATATAAAACGACTCACCTATTGTGGCCCCTGGATGTATATCAATACCTGTAATGCCATGAATATATTCAGTCATCATTCTAGGAAGAATATGCACGTTCAACTTGTATAATGCATGACTTAATCTATAAATAGAAATGGCGTGAAACCCAGGATAAGCCAGATAAATTTCTTCCAAACTATGAGATGCAGGATCATTACATTCAAAAGCAATGGCATCCAAGTCTAATTTTTTTCTTATTTGCGGAAGCTCTTTTTGAAATGCTGCCCAAATTTCGTCGCCATTATCAATGTTTAAAGCTGAAAGAATTTTTAAAAACGTAGATTCTAAATACTCACCATGAGCCTCTTCTTGCTCGCAGTCAAACAATGAATAAAACAATCTTTTAGTGAAGGTTTTAACGGTATCTTTTAAGCAAACATTATAACTTTTCATGTGTTTTTAAATTATAGGCCTTTCGGCTGCTAAAAATAAAACTATTCCTTTTAAATCTTAAATTTATTAAAAACTAAATCCTGCTAAGAAAAAACTAAGCAGGATTATTCTAAAATATCTTGTGTTTATAGTTAATTTATAGCTTGTACTACAGCTTTAGGAGCCTCTTTACGAGAACCGTCAAAGCCATCTATTCCGCTTACAGTTGTATATTTTAATACGTACTTTTTTCCTGGGTTTATAATTCTATACGCTGCTTGACACATTAAAGTGGCTTCATGGAAACCACAAAGTATTAACTTTAATTTCTCAGGGTAGGTATTCACATCGCCAATCGCAAAAATACCTGGAATATTAGTTTGATAATTTGCTGCGTTATTCACCTTTATGGCATTTTTTTCAATTTCTAATCCCCATTTTCCAATAGGTCCTAATTTTGGTGATAATCCGAATAAAGGAATAAAATGGTCCGTTTCGATTTGAAACGATTCGCCATCTCTCACATAAGTTACGGCTTCAATTTTTCCATCGCCATGCAATTCTTTAACCTCAGCAGGCGTCACTAAATTAATTTTACCCGCTCTAGTCAATTCTCCAACTTTTTCAACAGAATCTAAAGCTCCTCTAAATTCATTTCTTCTATGAATTAAGGTTACTTCTGAAGCGACATCGGTTAAAAAGATACTCCAATCTAAAGCAGAGTCTCCACCTCCAGAAATTACTACACGTTTATTAACATAAAATTCTGGATCTTTAATAATATACTCAACACCCTTGTCTTCGTAATCTGCAATACCTTCAATGGCAGGTTTTCTTGGTTCGAAAGAGCCCAAGCCTCCTGCAATTGCCACTACTGGCGCATGGTGTTGCGTACCTTTGTTTGTTGTTACGATAAAGGAGCCATCATCTTGTTTCTCGATGGTTTCAGCTCGTTCTCCTAGAGTAAAACCAGGTTCAAATTGCTTGCCTTGTTCAAGCAAATTGTTTGTTAAATCTCCGGCTAAAATTTCTGGAAAACCTGGAATATCATAAATTGGTTTTTTTGGATAAATCTCTGAACATTGTCCACCTGGTTGTGGTAATGCGTCTATTAAATGACATTTTAATTTTAATAATCCTGCTTCAAATACAGTAAATAAACCTGTTGGTCCAGCACCTATGATAAGTATATCAGTCTTAATCATTTTATGATTCTCTTTTTTGTATTAATCCTTTGGTGAATTCATTTAATGTTTCCACTTTTTCTTCGAAATCACCTTTTATTGTTTTTCTATATTCATTTAAATTTTTCACTAAATCGTCGACGTTTTCAGGAATAACATCCTCGAAAAACTGTCTGAGACGTTTAGCAGTTGTTGGCGATTTTCCATTGGTTGAAATCGCTACTTTTACATTGCCTTTAGTTACGATACCTCCCATATAAAAATCGCAATATGGTGGATTATCTGCCACATTAACCAATTTAGCTTCTGCACGACAATCTTTCCAAACCTGAATATTTACATCTGGTACATCTGTCGTTGCAACCACTATATGCTTGCCAAATAAATACTTTTTTTTGTAAATATCTTCAACCAAAGTTACACAACCTTTTTTTGCAAGTCCTTTGGTACCTTCTCTAAACATAGGAGACACCATAGTAACCTTTGCGTCAGGGCTTGATTTTAATAAGAACGTTAATTTTTCTTCAGCGACATTTCCTCCTCCTACAATAAGCACATTCAAGCTTTTTGCTTTTAAAAAAATAGGGTATAAATTATTTCTTTCCATAATTTACTCCTGAATCACTTCTTTATAAATGGAACCTAAAACTGCACGTTGTTTTACAACTTCACCAATAATAATTATAGCGGGATTTGCTAATTGTTTTTCTTCTACTATATCTTCAATAGTACTTATTATTCCGATGCCAACATTCTCATTGTTTCGCGTTCCGTTTTGAATTACAGCAATAGCAGTATCCTGCTTATTTTCATTTGAAAATATTTGAACAATTTCTGATAATTTACTCATCCCCATCAATATTACAACCGTAGCTGTTGATTTCACAGCCAAAGCAATATCATCTGACAATTGATGGTTTTTAGTTGTTCCTGTAATAACCCAAAAACTTTCTGAAGCACCGCGTTTTGTTAAAGGAATACCTTGATAAGCGGGTACCGCAATAGATGACGAAATACCAGGAACCACGTAAGTTTCTAAACCAAATTGGCGCACAAAATCAATCTCTTCTGCGCCACGACCAAAAATAAATGGGTCACCACCTTTTAAGCGCACCACATGCCCTTTTTCTTTGGCTTTTGAGACGATAAGTTCATTAATTTGTTCTTGTTGAAAAGCATAACATCCTTTGCGTTTCCCTACAAAAATAAGCTCCGCACTTTCGGCAGCATATTTTAGTAAAGATTCGTTTATAAGCGCATCGTATAGAATGACATTCGCCGATTCAATTGCCTTAATTGCTTTAAGGGTAATTAAATCTTCATCTCCAGGGCCTGCACCTACAACTGTTAATTTTGGGATATTAATACTCATTTTAAATATCGCTTATGCCGATTTCTTTTGTTCTGTTTCTCTAAATGATCTTACTGCCGCCAAAAATTTATTAGCACTAGTAATATAATTTAAAGCAAATTCTTTACTCGGCGTATTCTTATTGATTTGATAAATTAAATCTGAAAATGAAGTACCTAAGTTAATTTTTTCACTTTCAACAAATATTTCATCAAATTGAGAAATGATGCCAGCGTGTGTATTTGTTTTTTTGTTTTCGGCTAATAATAACGCTTTCGCGGAATTAACCAAAGATTGGTAAGTATAATAAATTGCTCCTGAATACACACCATCTTCGAATGAAGTTTTAGCATTTTCAATTTTCTCTTCACTTTCAAAAAACAAAGTTGCAATTAAATCTATAACTACACCAGCACATTCGCCAATTCCTATTTCTTTTACATATTTCTCATCCTCACCCCAATCTATAAAATCTTCTTGAGTTAAATTGGTGGCATCTTGCAAATCATTCAATAGATCGTAAAAATAGCGTTCTCCTTTTTCTTGATAGTAATCTACAAATGCTTTTCCGTTGGCATGAGCTTCAAAATCATTTAAGATTCGGCGTAAAGCTTCTGGCCCTCTTCTACTAGGTACTTTCGCCACTTTATCTGCAAAAGTTGCGTTGCCATCACCTTGATTACCGCCACCAAGCAACACTTGTAAAGCCGGTGCTACCAACTTATCTGGTGTTCTAATCGTCATCCCTTGAAAGCCAATATGTGCCATATTGTGCTGCCCACAGGCATTCATACAACCACTAATTTTAATGACTAAATCGTCATTTTTTAAATATTGTGGATATTCTGCTTTTATCACACGCTCTAATTCTTCAGCAATACCTGTACTACTTGCAATACCTAGGTTACAAGTATCTGTACCTGGACAAGCCGTAATATCTACTGCTTTATTATAACCCGCCTCTACGAAGCCTAACTTCGCTAATTCTTGATAGAAGAAAGGCACTAAATCTTCTTTTACAAAAGGTATTACGATATTTTGTCGTAATGTTAAACGCACCTCACCAGCGGCATAATTATCTACTAAATTAGCCAATAATCTGGCTTTGTCCGTATAAAAATCACCTAAAAGCACTTTTATTCCAATGGCAACATAGCCATCTTGCTTTTGTGGAATAAGATTTGTTGATTTCCATAAATTAAAAGCCTCTTGGTCTTTAATTTCAACCTGTGGAGTTTCAACCTCTACTGGTTTTGAAGCTTTATAAGCATCGGCGTCTATTGCCACACTTTTAAACTCAATGGCCTTTTGTTCTTCTGCAATTAAATCTTTAAATGCTTCTAAACCTATATCTTTTACTAAGAATTTCATTCTCGCTTTAGCACGACTTTTACGCTCGCCGTAACGATCAAAAACTCTTAAAACGCCTTCCATTATTGGAATTATTTTATCGGTTTCAATGAAATCATATAATACATCTGCATGTCTTGGTTGAGAGCCTAAACCACCTGCAACCATCACTTTAAATCCGCGAACGCCATCTTTTGTTTTAGCAATATATCCTATATCGTGTAAATATGACAACCCGGTATCTTCGTCAGTCGAAGAAAAAGACACTTTAAATTTACGTCCCATTTCTTGACAAATTGGGTTACGTAAAAAGAACTTGTAAAGCGCATCTGCATAAGGAGACACATCAAAAGGTTCGTTTGGATCAATACCTGCGGTTTCAGAAGCCGTTACGTTTCTTACCACATTGCCACAAGCTTCACGCACCGTTACTTCATCCTTTTCTAATTCAGCCCAAAGCTCTGGAGTTCTGTCTAAATCTACGTAATGAATTTGTATATCTTGTCGTGTAGTAATATGTAAACGACCACGAGAATATTCATCAGACACCGCAGCAATTCTTCTTAATTGATTACTCTTTAACTTTCCGTATGGTACTTTAATACGAATCATTTGTACGCCTTCTTGACGCTGACCGTAAACACCACGAGCCAAACGAAGACTTCTAAATTTTTCTTCATCAATTTTACCATTATGAAAAAGCTCAATTTTATTGGCTAATTCAATGATGTCCTTTTGGACTATCGGATTTTCTATTTCTGTTTCAAAACTTCGCATGCTATACCTGACCTTTTCTTTATTAGAAAAGAATTTTTAATTTATGTTTTACTGGATAAAACCAGCTCCTACTGTATTGTTTGATTGTGTATCGATAATAATAAACGAGCCATTCGTTCTATGATTTTTAAATTGATCGTAGAAAATTGGCTTATTTAATTTGAACGTTACCGAAGCAATATCATTAATAGCTAAACCGGTTACACCTTTTTCAAAACCAGAATAATCTGGATTGATTTTATGATTGATACGTTCCACTTTGGCTAATACTTTGTTGATGCCATGTTGTACAACGTACTTGCCACCAGGTGTTAACTCATTGGTATCCATCCAGCATACGTTTGCTGTAAATTGCTTATCGATTGTTGGTAAATCGCCTTCTTTTACAATCATATCGCCACGACTTACGTTAATATCATTCTCTAAAGTAATAGTAACAGACGAGCGTCTTGAAGCCGTTTCGTATTTCTCATCATAGAAATAAATATCTTTTATTTTAGAGCGTGTTTTCGATGGCAACACAATAATATCATCACCTACACTTAAATCGCCACCATAAACTTTTCCTGCATAACCTCGGTAATCATGAAATTCTTCAGTTTTCGGACGAATAACATACTGTACAGGGAAGCGTGGTGTACCCACATTAAAAATATCAGCTTTATCCAATTGCTCTAAATGCTCTAATAAGGCTTCACCTTTATACCAAGGCATTTTATCTGTTTTGTTTACTACGTTATCTCCTTTTAAAGCACTTACTGGGATGAAAGTGATTTTCTGGTCTTGGTAATCACGCTTACTCATTAATTCAGAGAAATCTGCTTTAATTTTATTGTAAACTTCTTCAGAATAGTCTACCAAATCCATTTTATTGATAGCTACTACAACATCCTTAATTCTCAATAAATTATTGATAAAGAAGTGACGATTGGTTTGCTCAATCACCCCTTTTCTTGCATCTATTAAAATTATTGAAGCCTGCGAAGTTGAAGCGCCAGTCACCATATTACGTGTATATTCCACATGGCCCGGTGTATCTGCGATGATGTAACTTTTTTTCTTTGTAGAAAAATAGATGTGCGCTACATCAATGGTGATTCCTTGTTCTCTTTCGGCAACCAAACCATCTGTTGCTAACGAAAAATCTAAATAATCGTATCCGCGTTGCTTACTTGTTTTCTCAATAGCTTCTAACTTATCGGTTGTTAAAGATTTTGTATCATAAAGAATACGACCTATTAACGTACTTTTCCCGTCATCTACACTTCCTGCTGTTGCAATTTTTAATACTTCCATTTTTTATCGACTGTTGGCTATTGGCTTTTAGCTATTGGCTAATTCCAAACACCTTATTTTAAATTCTTATTTGTTTTGCTAAAGGCTCAACGCCAAAAGCTCAAGGCAAAATTTTCAAAAGAAAATTTTAAAAGTACCCTTGTTGTTTACGTTTTTCCATAGCTGCTTCAGATCGTTTGTCATCTATACGCGCGCCTCGTTCTGAAATTGTTGAATCTCTAATTTCTTCAACAACTTTATCAATGGTTGATGCTTCTGATAGTACAGCTGCAGTACAACTCATATCACCAACGGTTCTAAAACGCACCATTTCTTCTATAACTTCTTCATGATCATCTCTATAAACCACTTCATCATCAGCAGACCAAATCATACCATCTCTTAAGAACACTTTACGTTTATGTGCAAAATAGATTGAAGGAATTTCAATGTTTTCTTTTTCTATATAAGACCAAACATCTAATTCAGTCCAGTTTGAAATAGGAAATACTCGTACATTTTGTCCATGCTCAATCTCGCCGTTTAACATATCGAACAATTCTGGACGTTGATTTTTTTCATCCCATTGACCAAAATCATCAC
This sequence comes from Algibacter luteus, assembly GCF_030344935.1. Taxonomy (NCBI): domain Bacteria; kingdom Pseudomonadati; phylum Bacteroidota; class Flavobacteriia; order Flavobacteriales; family Flavobacteriaceae; genus Algibacter; species Algibacter luteus. Next base: position 3,617,929 of record NZ_CP128313.1, read on the forward strand.
GTACAGAAAAAATACGTTCTTTTGCTCTGGCTTTTTCTTCATCTCGACGTGCTCCACCAATACATGCATCAAATTTAAATTCTTCAATCGCATCTAAAAGCGTTGTTGTTTGCAACATATTTCTACTGGCATAACGACCAGACTCTTCTTTCACTTTTCCTTCGTCAATAGAATCTTGAACATTACGAACTATTAATTCTAAACCTAGTTCTTTAACCAAGCGATCTCTAAATTCAATAGTCTCAGGGAAATTGTGCCCTGTATCTATATGCATTAACGGAAACGGTACTTTTGCAGGGTAAAATGCTTTAACAGCTAATCTTACCAAAGTAATTGAATCTTTTCCTCCAGAAAATAAAAGCACTGGTTTTTCAAACTGTGCTGCTACTTCTCTCATGATATAGATTGCTTCGTTTTCTAGCGAATTTATATGTGATGTGTCTTTCTTCATAATCTATTTTTTAAGCGTGTAAACCACACTCTCTGTTTTCTAATGCTTTAGTGGGATCGAAATATTTAAACTCGTTTGGCAAATTGTTTTCTTCTAAATAAGTGTCTAATTTTTCATCAGACCAATAATAAAACGGACTTACCTTTAAAACGCCATCTTTACTTAAACTAAAAATACCGATACTGTTTCTAAATGCTGTTTGCCCTTGACGCAAGTTTGTAAACCACACGTTTGGCTTATGCTCTTCCATGGCTCGTTTAAAAGGTTCTAATTTTACTTGCTCTGTAAATAAAGCATGTTCTGGAGCATCAACTGTTGGAATACCCATAACTACATCGCGGTGTGCCGAAGTTTGTTTTGGAACATATAAAAACACATTTAAATTTAAATCTTTAATGACCTGTTCTGCATGTTTATAAGTTTGAGGTGTGTTGTAGCCTGTATCACACCAAACCACAGGGATTTTAGCTTCCACAAGACTTACAGCGTGCAAAATTGCTGCTTCGTAGGGTCTAAAATTTGTAGTAACTACTGCGTTATTATTTAGCTCAAAAGCCTTCTGAATAATTTCAGATGGCTTAGCTTTTTCAAAACTTTTGTTTAATTCTTCTATTTGACTTTCTGTAAACATATTGTAAACTTATTTACCCCACTTAATTGAATTCCAAATGCGTTCGTGAAAAAAGTATAACACCATTTTAGTCACTAACTCTATGCCACCAATTGAAAATGCTAGGTCTAGTTTCCCAGTTATTACCCAAGAAATTAAAATCGTATCTAAAGTTCCGATAGTTCTCCAGCTAAGTGATTTGACCACACTTCTTAATGGTTTTTCATTAGCAGTATCCTCTTTATAAGTCGACTTTTCTTTTTCCTTTGTTAACATTTGTGCAAACATTTCTAATTGTTTTATATTAATCCTATCGATTTAGTAGGGATTACAAAAGTAAAACTTTTTATTACATAAAAAAGAATTTTGGAAACTTTTTAGAAATATGAAAAATTTTAAGGAATAAGTGCGAAATATTCTTTTAAAAGCACTTGTTTGTTGTGAAATTGTTATCTGTTTGTATTAGACAAATCAGCCAAAGTGGTATTTCTAAATACTTTAAGAGTGCTATCACGAACTTCAATCATTAATTTATGAACGCTACATTTATGTTCATCGGGGCAGTCGTCGCATTTTTCATAATAGTTTAAACTCACACATGGAACCATAGCAATAGGGCCTTCTAAAACGCGCATAACTTCGGTCATTAAAATTTCCGAAGGTTCTTTTCTGAGGTAATAACCACCGTGTTTACCTTTCTTTGAACCTAAAATTCCAGCCTTTTTCAGTGTTAGCAATATCCCTTCAAGAAACTTAGAAGGAATTTGTTCGCTTTTTGCAATCTTACTCACTTGCACAGGCATATCGCCTTCATTTCTCGCAATGAACGTGAGTGCTTTTAAGCCGTATTTAGTTTTTTTAGATAGCATTTTGCTAATATAGCGATTTTAGAAAAGTCATTTCTATCCTATAAAGAATAGAGATTAATATTAAGCTAATTACTTGATTTCTAATCCAGTGCCTGTTTCAAGTCTTTAATAATATCATCAACATGCTCCAGTCCTACAGATACGCGAACCATACCGTCACTGATACCTGCGGCGGCTTTAACTTCTGGCTCCACCTTGGCATGCGTTGTACTTGCCGGATGAGTTACAATGGTTCTGGTATCTCCTAGATTAGCAGACAATGAACACATTTTAATGGCATCTAAAAACGTTCTTCCTGCTTCTATACCTCCTTCAACTTCAAAAGCGACAATATTACCGCCTAATCGCATTTGCTTTTTGGCAATATCAAACTTAGGGTGCGACTTTAAAAATGGATACTTCACCCATTTTACCTTAGGGTGTGATTCTAAATAAGTTGCCAATTTTAAGGCATTTTCACAGTGTTTATCCACTCTAATCGCTAGGGTTTCTAAAGATTTAGACAAGACCCATGCATTAAACGGACTCATTGATGGACCTGTTAATCTTGAAAATAAATAAATTTCTCGAATGAGATCTTTTTTGCCAACAGTTACACCTCCTAATACTCGTCCTTGACCGTCCATTAATTTGGTAGCTGAATGAATTACCAAATCTGCTCCAAATTTTATAGGATTTTGCAAATATGGTGTGGCAAAGCAATTATCAATCACCAATAAGAGATTGTGTTTTTTGCAAATAATGCTCAGCGCCTCCAAATCTAAAACATCAACCCCAGGATTGGTTGGTGTTTCTGCGTAAATAAACTTTGTATTTGGTTTTATTAAGCTTTCTATATCTTCAACTTCATTGATGTTAAAGTAAGAACATTCAATATTCCATTTTGGAAAGTATTTTGTAAACAAACCATGAGTTGCTCCAAACACAGAACTGCAAGACACAACATGATCACCAGCATTTAGTAAGGTAGCAAATGTTGAAAACACGGCAGCCATTCCACTTGCGAAAGCAAAACCGGCTTCTGCCCCTTCCATTAAACACACTTTATCTACAAACTCGTTGACGTTAGGGTTACTATATCTACTATATAAATCTCGTTGCTTCTCTTCTGCAAATGAGGCTCTCATTTCTTCAGCATCATCAAAAACAAATCCTGATGTTATATACAAGGGTACAGAATGCTCTGAAAACTGCGTGGTTTCAGACTGGGTTCTTATCGCTTCTGTTTCGAAATGTTTTTTATTCTCTTTCATTTTATTGTATGAGGTTTCGAGTGCGCTCAACCTAACTTTAATTTATATGCTTAGACAACCTTAGGATATCTCCAAAAACGCCTCGTGCCGTAACTTCTGCTCCTGCTCCTGCTCCTTGAATAACTATAGGTTGCTCTCCATAACTTTCGGTAAATATTTCAAAAATCGCGTCACTTCCTTTTACGTGCCCTAAGGTACTATCTTCTGGGATAGAAACTAATTTCACCTCCAAATTTCCTTTATCTTGAGACAAATCTCCTGATAAATCGCCAACATATCGCAACACATGACCTGGCTCTTGATTGTCTTTTATTTGTTGATACTGCTCATCTAACACATGCAATTGAGATAAAAATTCTTCAACTGAAATATCGCGATAAGCTTCTGGTATTAAATTCAAGACCTCAACATTTTCAAATTCGTTTTGCAAATCTAACTCTCTTGCCAAAATTAATAGCTTTCTTGCCACGTCATTTCCTGAAAAATCTTCACGAGGATCTGGCTCAGTAAATCCTTTATCTACAGTTTCTTGAATAATGGCACTAAACGGTTTGTCTTCAACTGAAAAATTATTGAATAAATAACTCAATGTTCCTGAAAAGACCCCACGAATTCTTGTGATATTTTCACCAGATTCATGTAATAATTTTATAGTATCAATTAACGGTAAACCTGCACCAACAGTAGTTTCGTATAAGTATTGCTTATTATTTACTGCCAATTGCTCTCGTAATGCTGTGTAAAAATCATGAGAAATGGTATTGGCAATTTTATTTGACGACACTAAATCAAAACCTGCCTCAATTAAAGGAATATAATTTTGATAAAACGTTGAACTCGCGGTGTTATCAACCGCAATTAAATTTTCTAAATGATGATTTTTAGCATAAGTTATAATATCGCTAATAGAACTTTCATAAGAACTTGATGCAATAGCATTTTTCCAATCAGATGCTACTCCATTTTTATCTAACAATAATTTCTTCGAATTTGCAATGGCGAACACATTTAAATTTATGCCCTTGCGTTTTTCAATATCATTTTTAGATTTTAAAATCTGATTGATTAATGCACCACCAACACCACCATGACCAAATATGGCAATGTTTATTTTCTTTGAAATACCGAAAATTTCACCATGAATCACATTGACTGCTTTGTGTAATTGCGATTTTTTAACCACTAAACTCACATTCTTACCAGTAACCGTATTGTTGAATAAAAGTGGGGTAATTTGGTTTTTAATTAATGCATTAAATGGTTTATGAAACGAACTTAATTCAATACCAATTATGGAAATTACAGCAACATCATCAACTACATCAATTTTGTTTACATCTTGAGAATAAAAATCGCTTTCAAACTCACGCTCTAATGCAATTACGGCTTGAGTTGCTTGGTCTGCATCAATTATTAAACCGATACCTCTTTCCGATGAACCCTGAGACACGATACTAACACTAATACCGTATTTACTTAAGGCACCAAAAATTCTGGCATCCACTCCAATTTTTCCTAATAATCCGCGGCCTTCAAAATTCAATAAAGCCACGTTGTCTAAAATAGACAAAGAAGTTACCTCTTTATTACTCGGTCTAGCAGTGATTAAAGTCCCTTCATCATCAGGATTAAAGGTGTTTAAAATACGTAAGTTAATGTTCTTTTCAACTAAAGGAATAATGGTTTTAGCATGCAATACCGAAGTGCCAAAATTTGCCAATTCGTTTGCTTCACTAAACGATAATTCTCTAATCTGTTTCGCATCTGCAACCAACCCAGGGTCGGCGGTATAAATTCCACTTACATGTGTATAATTTTGAAGCTCTTCTGCATCTAAAAAATTAGCAAGTAAAGCCGCCGTATAATTGCTGCCATTACGACCTAAAGTCGTGGTTTCGTTCTTTAAATTAGAAGCAATAAAACCAGTAACCACATTAACCACATTCTTGTTTTGACTAAAATAAGCTAGCGTATTTTCTTTAGATAATTTTGATAAAGGTTGTGCATTACCAAAGGCTTCGTCGGTTTTTATCAAATCTCTAGCATCGGTTGCTTGAGCCTCAATACCTTGCTCTTTCAACAAAGCTGTTATCAATTTTACCGAAAGCAATTCGCCTTGGGCCAAAATATTGTCTTTGGTTTTTTTACTGTAATCGCGCAATAAACTTACACCTTCAAAAAGCTTATCTAAAACCATAAATTCTTTTGAAAAATCAATGGTTTTTAAAGGTTCTATTTGGTAATTTTTAAAAGCCTCTAAATTTTCTTTATAAGCTTCACCTTTTAGTGCTTTGTTTAAAATAGCATCTAGTTCGTCGGTAGCGTTGCCTCTTGCGGAAACAACAATACTAATACGCTCTCCAGATTCCACTTTATTTTTTATAATTGAAAGTACAGTATCTAAGCCTTTTCCGTTGGCTAAAGATTTTCCTCCAAACTTTAATACCTTCATAGGTTTTCTTTTAGAATGTGGTACAAAAATGCCTTCTATTATCTTTTCCAACTGGCTGTATTCCATTAAAAAGGCATCATGCCCATGAACCGAATGAATTTCATTATAAGTAACATTAGGATGCGTTAAAGCCAATTGTTTATGGGTTTCACGATTTTCTTCGGCGGTAAAAAACAAATCAGAATCCACGCCAATAATATGAATTTTGGCTTCAATATTTTCAAGCACATTAAAATTACTCGACCTGCCTTTAGTAACATCAATCGTTTTTAACAACTGATTCATTAATTTGTAAGCCGAAAGCTGAAAACGTTCCTGCAGTTTTTTACCATGGTGCAACAGCCAACTCTCTACATTAAAGATTTCTAAATCGTCGTTTTTTGAACGCTGAAAACGCTCTTTAAAAGACTCTGGTGTGCGATAACATAACATCGCATGCATTCTAGCATCATGCACGGGGTGTTTAGAATTTAACAAGAATTGCTCCTGTATCTGGCAATTGGCAATTAACCAATCTGTCGATTTCCAATCGGTTGCTACAACCACCAAATGCTCCGTGAAATTAGGTTGCAATACGGCCATTTCCCAAGCAATACCGCCACCCAGAGAACCTCCAATAGTTGCGAAAACAGTACCCGTTTTTAATTCTTTTAATCCTGTTAAAAACAATTTCGCAACATCTCTAGCCACAAAATCTTTGTAATTATCAATCACAAAACCATCAAAACCATTCCCCGGAATATTAAAGGCCAACACCGTATACAATTTGGTATCAATAACCTTATCGTCGCCTATTAAATCTTTCCACCAACCATCATCGCCAGCAACATTACTATTACCAGTAAGTGCATGGTTAACCAAAACTATAGGTGGCGTTCCAAGCGGTTTACCAAAAACCTGGTAACTCAATTTAATTTCAGGAACAACCGCACCACTTTCAGTTGTGTAGTTAGGTACAATAATATGTTTTAATGGGTGTTTCAAATTTTATTTATTTGGGCGATACCCTGTCGGGTCGGGCTATTCGCTATATCTTTTTTTCATGCTTCAAAAAAGGATGCCGCTACTACCCCTAACGCGGGTACAACCGTCAATGTCATTTTCTAACTCGTTAAATCGTTTTAAAAGCTTCGGTTAAATCTGCTTTTAAATCGTCTAAATCTTCAATACCAACAGACAATCGAATTAAATCTCCAGAAACTCCAGCAGAAGCTTGTTCCGCTTCATCTAACTGTTGATGCGTTGTACTTGCTGGGTGAATAATAAGCGATTTTGTATCTCCAATATTTGCTAATAACGAGAATAGTTTCGTGTTATCTGCAATCTTTTTAGCCGCTTCAAAGCCACCTTTATGTCCAAAGGTAACAATTCCGCTTTGTCCTTTTGGTAAATATTTATCTGCAAGTTTTTTGTATTTACTGCTTTCTAAACCAGGATAGTTTACCCAAGCCACTTCGTCTTGTGCTTCTAACCATTTTGCAAGTGCTAAAGCATTTTCGCTATGTTGCTTGATTCTAACAGGTAAGGTTTCTAAACCTTGAATAATATTAAAGGCATTTGTTGGGCTTAAAGCCCCTCCAAAATCTCTTAAGCCTTCAAGAATTAATTTAAACGTGTAGGATGCAGCACCTAAAGCTTCGTGATATTTTAAACCGTGGTATCCTGCTGAAGGCTCTGTAAACTCTGGAAATTTACCATTTGCCCAATCAAAAGTACCTGCATCAATAATAGCGCCTCCAAGAGAATTTCCTTGACCGCCAATATATTTCGTTAACGAATGGATTACAATATTAGCACCATGCTTTATCGGATTCAATAAAGCTGGTGTTGCTACCGTATTATCAACAATAAATGGTACGCCAGCAGCTTTTGAATGTTTAGAAATTGCTTCAAGATCTAAAACATCCAACTTCGGGTTTCCTAAAGACTCTACAAAAAAGGCTCTCGTATTATCTTGTACTGCCGCTGCAAAATTATCTGGGTTTGATGCATCTACGAAGGTTGTTGTAATACCCAATCTAGGTAAGGTTACGCTTAATAAATTGTAAGTACCACCGTATAAACTACTCGATGCTACAATATGGTCTCCCGCTTTTAACAAGGTTAATAAACCTGTTGAGATAGCTGCTGTACCTGAAGCAAAAACTACGGCTCCAATGCCGCCTTCTACTGCTGCCAAACGTTCTTGTAGAATTTGGTTTGTAGGATTGTTTAATCGTGTGTAAATAAAACCTAATTCTTGTAATGAAAACAGGTTTGCTGCATGATCTGAATTGTTAAAAACATACGAAGTTGTTTGGTAAATAGGTACCGCTCTAGTGCCTCCGGTTACCTTAACATCGTGTCCTGCGTGTAGTGCGTTTGTCGCTAATTTGTGATCGCTCATTTTTCTAAATTTTTTTGAGTTAATAAATTAATTCAAAAGCCAAAATGCATCAATTTTGATGTACTTATATAGAAAAATGTTATTAAGAGTTTTGGAAAATTACTGAAAGTAATTTTCTTGGGTTATCTATCTAAAGCACTTAATATTAAATACTTAAGTAGAATTTAGCACCTTCCCCGAAAACTCGGGAGGTTGCTAAGGCTTCAAAGGGTCTATTCCCTCCACCTTTCTTGATAACATTTCAATAAGTGTTTGAACTTTGTGAATGCAAATATTCGGTTAGAAAAAGTTAATATCCAAATTTTTTCTTGAAAATTTTATTTTAAGTTTCACTATTCATTACCAGACATACCAAAAATAAAGTTTAAAAAAGGCGATGGCTGGCAAGAGCGTAAGGGATTGTAGTGGCTAGCTTTTGGCGAGGCGCCTATCGAGCCAAAACTTTTAACGGAAAGCCCGACCCCATAGGGTAACCTGCCTGCCGGCAGTCAGGCGCCCAAATTTTAAGCGTTAGTTTTTTTAAATTTGTCGCGAATAACATCTCCAATTGGACGGTTTTCTATCTTGGATTCTAGCCACGAAATGATGTCTAGATACAGGAACGCGCGACTTTGATAGGGGTCGTTCTCGAACTCTTTTAGTTTTTTGTGCAACTTGATGAATTCGTTTTTTACCTCATGCGGGTAAATGTCGCCCAAACCACGTAAAAATTTGATGAATTCTTTTTGCACCTCGTACAAATCTTCCATCTTAATTAAGAACTTGTAGGTGCTTTTTATTAAAACATCGAGGTTGTAATCGAGTCCTGCTTCATAATGCGCTACCAAATTTAAAATTCTAGAAAAACACAACAAATCTTCGCGCATCTGTAGTGATTTATTACTAATTATTTTTTCAAGAAAGAAAATGCATTTTTTGGTGTCGCCAGCGCCAAAATACATGCTGGCAATTTTGTAATAAAACACCATAATGTGATGCTCGTCTATTCGGTTTTTGTAGCTTTCTAATCGTTCTAAAACCTCATCAACCAGCTGTAAACCCTCGTTAAAACTGCCTTCTATAAAATGTAAATTAAATTTGTTATTGTAGATATAAAGGAAGGCTAATCCATCAATATTATCGTCTATAGGAAACCATTTTTCTTGGGTGATATTCTCGAGATTTGATAAGGTTTTTTTAAATTTATTATATCGTCTTAGATAGAAAAGTGATTCTAATAAATAATGATTACCGCGAAGAAAAAACACAGGATTTAAGGCAATCATCTCTTTATTTTCATAGAATAAATCCACCCATTTTGAGGCGTATTTATAACATGCTAAAAAATCTACAGTTAAAAAACTGTACCACAAATACGATTTGTAAAGCCATAGTTTTTCTCTAAAACCTAGTTTATTGATGTCGTATTTTGGAAGCCTATCGTGAAAATATTTGGTAATTATTTTATGCTCTTCGTCATTTTTTATATAACCTGTTTTTAAAAACAAACCGTATAACTGTAACGATAGGTTTGAGAGTTTACTCGCCATTACATTTTGTAAACTAAGCTCTTTGGCTTGTATAGAAAGCTCGTCTGCTCTGTTACTTAAACTTCGTGTAATATATTGTGATTCTATAATTTTTTCGAGCTCAACAATCTCGTAAGCTACATTTTTTTCTTCGTGATTTATTGCTAACGTTTTAGCTTTATCTAAAATTTTAAGACTTTGCTTGTACAATCCCTTATGATACAAAATGGTCGCAAAATCTAATTGTTCGCGAATTTGAATTCTAATATCCTGATGCGACGGATTTAATCGTAAACTAATTAATATTTGCTTGTATAAATGTGCTTTTAAATTTGAAAGTTGTTGCTTTTTTACGATGCCTTTTTTTAAAATAGTCGCCTCATCATAAACCGAAAGTTTATCAAGTATATTAAAAAGCATTAAGAATTTAGAGTCTTCATTTACACCCAATCTTCCTACATAGAGCTTAAATTGTCTTTTTTCCGATTTAGACAACGATTTTATTAACACAAATAAATTATCTTTTTGCTCTTTTGTCATAGTCATAAAAACAATATTATTAATCTGATTTTCAGCTATTTAAATCAGTATATATAAGGTTAAACATCGTAAAATTTATATATGAAGTTCTGTATTTAGAAAACCAAAATATACATTCGTATAACAATACGAAAATATATTTTAATAAATGTCTGATAATAAGGTCCAAATTTTTGATACAACACTACGTGATGGAGAACAAGTCCCGGGTTGTAAACTAAACACTGAACAGAAATTAGTTATTGCTGAACAGCTTGATTTTTTGGGTGTTGATATTATTGAAGCTGGTTTTCCGGTATCAAGTCCTGGAGATTTTAAATCGGTTGAAGCCATTTCAAAAATCGTAAAAAATGCTACTGTTTGTGGATTAACACGTTCGGTTGAAAACGACATAAAAGTAGCTGGAGAAGCATTAAAACATGCTAAAAAAGCAAGAATTCATACCGGAATAGGAACCTCAGATTCACATATAAAATTCAAATTTAACTCTAATCCAGATGCTATTATTGAGCGTGCAGTACATGCCGTGAAATATGCCAAAAGCTTTGTTGAGGACGTTGAGTTTTATGCTGAAGATGCTGGAAGGACCGACAACGCTTACTTAGCTCGAGTCTGTGAAGCTGTAATTAAAGCAGGAGCTACTGTTTTAAACATTCCGGATACCACAGGATATTGCTTACCAAGTGAGTACGGAGCAAAAATTAAATACTTAAAAGAAAACGTGAAAGGTATAGATAAAGCTATTTTATCTTGCCATTGCCATAACGATTTGGGGTTAGCAACTGCCAACTCTATTGAAGGTGTTATTAACGGTGCACGCCAAATAGAATGTACTATTAATGGTATTGGTGAGCGTGCTGGAAATACAGCCTTAGAAGAAGTTGTTATGATTTTAAAACAACACCCTTACCTTAACTTAGATACCAATATTAAAACGGAAATGCTATACGGCATAAGCCAATTGGTGTCAGATAGCATGGGTATTTACACACAACCTAACAAAGCTATTGTTGGAGCTAATGCCTTTGCACACAGTTCTGGAATTCACCAAGATGGTGTTATAAAAAATCGTGAAACTTACGAAATTATAGACCCTAAGGATGTAGGTGTTACAGAATCTGCTATTGTATTAACTGCACGTAGTGGAAGAGCAGCATTAGCATATAGAGCAAAAAATATTGGATACGAGTTAACTAAACTTCAGTTGGACGAAATCTATACAAATTTCTTAGATTTTGCCGATAAGAAAAAAGAAGTTGATGATAACGACATTCATAAAATTATAGAAAACAGTAAAGTATATAAAGAGATTACCTCAGCATAAATAAAATAGATTCCCACTTTAATGGGAAAGACAAATAGTTAACTAAATGAAATTAAATATTGCCCTTTTACCAGGCGATGGTATAGGACCAGAAGTTACAGCACAAGCCGTAAAGGTATTGAAGGCTATAGCTATGGAATTTAATCATGTATTTACATTTCAAAAAGCATTGGTCGGGGCATCGGCTATTGACAAAACAGGAAACCCTTTACCAGAAGAAACCATTAGCATCTGTAAAAACGCAGATGCTGTTTTATTTGGCGCTATTGGAGACACCAAGTACGACAACGATCCAGATGCAAAAATAAGACCAGAACAAGGTTTATTAGGAATTCGTAAAGAACTTGGATTATACACCAACATCAGACCAATTATTGCGTACGAAGATTTATTAAGCAAATCCTCATTAAAAGTAAAGCAAATTAAGGATACCAATATTCTTATTTATCGCGAGTTAACAGGAGGTATTTATTTTGGGGAGCGCTACCTTAGTGAAGATGGAAATACAGCATCAGATGTTTGTAAATATGAGCGTTTTGAAATTGAGCGAATTACTCACTTAGCTTTTAAAGCAGCTCAATCTAGAAGAAACAAATTAACTTTAGTTGATAAAGCTAATGTTTTAGAAAGTTCAAGACTTTGGCGTCGTATAGTAAAAGAAATAGCACCACAATATCCGAATGTAAAGGTAAATTACACCTATATTGATAATGCCGCCATGGAACTTATTATCAAACCAAGGCAATTTGATGTTATACTCACTGAGAACATGTTTGGCGACATCTTATCGGAAGAAGCAAGTGTTATTGTTGGATCTATTGGTTTATTAGCATCCGCATCTATTGGCGACAAGCATGCTATGTTCGAGCCCATTCATGGGGCATACACTAAGGCAGCGAATAAAGGTATTGCTAACCCAATTGCATCTATTTTATCGGCAGCTATGTTGTTAGATCATTTCGGACTTGATGAAGAGGCATCTTTAGTAAGAGAAGGTGTAGACAAATCGTTAAAATTGCACATTACCACACCCGATTTAAATAACAAATATGATAATATAACCACAACAAAAGTGGGTGATTTTATAGAAGATTTTATACAAAATCCAGACGAAACTAATCTAAACTTTACAAACATTCATTTAGGACAATCCACCATTATTTAATTATTTTGAGTTAGTCACCAAACAATTAAACTAAACATTTTTTTCAGGAAAGTCCTTAAAAAGCGCATTTACATAATGCGCTTTTTTAATGCCCTATATTGTGTTAAATTTAAATCTTGTGAATCAGGAATTATCTTTGTTCCTCTTGAATCTTTTAGAGTTCGAAACAATCAATAAATACGGAATTCCAATTAGCATTGCCATCCAAAAAGCATAATTATTAATATTTGGGAATTCAGCCCATTTTGCAACAAAGTACCCAGCTGTAATAAGAAATGCCATTCCAAACATAACATTACGAAATACAGTCGCAATACCTTCAATATCGTATTTTTCTTTATCTTCTTTTTTCAGGGTATTATACCCGGCAATAAGAAAATACATTTTTCCATATTTTATTAAAATCCCGAGCACAATAAAAAGAACAGCAACTGCTATCATATCTAAAAATTTTACTTTGAAACTTCGCTTTAATTTTATCTAAACGTAAATTATGGATGCTTACTACTTGAATATTTTTTTTATGTGTTTGGGCGTTACCCAGATCCTGAAAAAAATACAGGAACTGGGTCGGGCTATTCGTTACAAGTCCTCGCTCGTACCTCGCTGCGGGCTTTCCACTGCTATCCCTAACGCACTCGTTTGCTAAGTTAATATTTTTAAGCAAAAATTATTACGTTTTTGCTGAGGTTCGTTTAATGTGTTTGTGTATGGTTAGTTGCGTTGAGATTAAAAATAGCAAAAAGGTACGAAACTGAGAAAAATTTCCGATTGGCAGATAAACACTAAAGCAAATAATTAATCAAGCTGTTGTGGCACGTTTTTTCTATTAATAATAAAATTAAGTCCAATTGTCCAAGAAAGTATCAGTAAGAAAGCACCTTTTTGAACCAAAGGAGAGTACTGAATTAAATCTTCACTATAGTAGAAAAAGTTGTTTAGTCCTATTATAAGAACACAAAAGACACCCATTACCTTGAAAAAAGTTAGTTTGTTAATATGAAGTGCTCTAATCATTCCGATTAAAACTATAGTGCCACATATACTTAATATCGTGGTCATTATATCGTGATATTCTGTAAAAATGAAAGTTGCAGATAACATTGCCAATCCACCAGAAATTTTAATAGTAATATTCCAGTTTCTACTTTTTTCGAAGTAATTTGCAAATTGAATAAAAAATATAATCATACTGAAGCAAAGAATAGAAATTCCCGCTATTGCAACTGGTCTTGCTTGATTTTGAATTCCATTTAAACTTCTTTCACGCATTAAGTTACACCAATGATTATTACTCCAATCAAAACCTATAGAATTGATATCTGCTATTGAACCTCCAGGATATAATTGAGAAGCATAAATATAAATACCTATGAAAACAAGTATTCCTATAGTTGGTAGAAATTTTAATAATCCTTTTGGGTTTATCATCATTCTATAATTTCACAAATGTGCAACAACGTTAAGATATAGTTCTAATTCATTGAGCTTTATCGATTGTTAAACGAAGTTAATGGAAAAACCTGAAGAAGTCAAGTAAATTCCTATCCGGGAAACTTTGCTCTAATTTTATCTAGACTCAAATTATGAATACTACCAACGTGCGTGTGTTTTTTAGAAGTATCTGGTACGTAGGTTCCATCTTGCACTTGTCCGCCAATTTTTTGGTAAGCTTCTCTAAAACTTTGACCTTCAACAACCAAAGTATTTATATTGTCAACAGTAAATAAATACTTGTACTTATCATCATTGATATCAATATCCTTAACAATAATTTGCTGAATGGAAAAATTAAAAATATCAAGAATATCTTTTAATTCCTCAAAAGCGGCAATCATGTTTTCTTTTAGCAACTGAAAATCTCTGTGGTAACCACTTGGTAAATTATTGGTTATTAAAATCATTTCGGTTTGTAACGCCTGTATTTTATTGCATTTTCCTCGAATTAACTCAAAAACATCTGGATTCTTTTTATGAGGCATGATGCTGCTTCCAGTAGTTAACTCATCTGGAAAAGATACAAACCCAAAATTTTGACTCATATACAAACATACATCCATTGCAAAACGTGATAAGGTGTTGCATAAACCACCTAAGGCAGCGGCAATAGTGCGCTCGTTTTTACCACGTCCCATTTGCGCCGCAACCACATTGTATTTTAAAGTCGCAAAACCCATTTCTTTGGTGGTTAATTCTCTATCTATTGGAAATGAACTACCGTAACCTGCTGCAGAACCTAATGGATTTTGATCAACTGTTTTTATAGCTGCGTTTAGCATGTAAACATCGTCTATCATTAACTCTGCATAAGCCGAAAACCACAACCCAAACGATGATGGCATTGCCACCTGCAAATGCGTATAACCTGGTAAAACCTTGTTTTTGTACTTATCTGCTAAATCTAGAAGTGTGTTAAACAATTCTTGCGTCTTGTCCTTAATTAAACTTAAATTGTCTTTATAGTATAGATGGCAAGCCACTAAAACTTGATCGTTTCTTGAACGTGCGGTATGGATTTTTTTACCAACTTCACCAAGGCTTTTTGTAAGTTCAAATTCTATTTTAGAGTGTACATCTTCAAATTGATCATCAATAATAAAAGTTCCGTTATCAATTTGAGTTTCTAGAGCTTTTAGTCCACCTAATAAATCAACCAATTCTTCAACTGAAATTATACCTATTTTTTGAAGCATTTTAGCATGTGCACGAGAAGCAATAACATCATATTTCGCAATGTGAATATCAATTTCACGATCGTTTCCAACAGTAAATTGTTCTATTTTTTTATCGATACTTATGCCTTTATCCCAGAGTTTCATTTTAAAAATGTTTATTTGTTTATGTGTTGATTTGTTTAAACTACTACCCGTTTCAACAATTCAATATATATTTTTATGCCTTCTTCTATTTCACTTACATATATAAATTCATCTGCCGAATGCGAGCGAGTGCTATCCCCAGGTCCGAATTTTAAACTCGGGCAAGACAATACCGCTTGATCTGATAATGTTGGCGATCCGTAGGTTGATCTTCCCATAGCTATGCCTGCTTTCACCAAATCATGATTTTCAGGTATCGATGATGAATTTAAACGTAAACTGCGCGGTGTAATTTTTGTTACGGGCGCTTCGTCTTGTAATATTTTTGCGATTTCTGAATTGCTATAAGCGTCATTCACACGTACATCAATAACCAAATCAACATGCCCAGGCACCACATTATGTTGTGAACCTGCATTAATTTGTGTGACTGTTAGTTTAACATCACCCAAAGCTTTTGAGCCTTTTTCAAACTTAAAATCTTTAAACCATTGTAAGGCTTCTATACTGTTATAAATCGCATTATTATCGTTTGGATGTGCTGCATGACTTGGAGTACCTTCAATAACGGCATCAAAAACTACTAAGCCTTTTTCGGCAACTGCTAAATTCATTAAAGTTGGTTCGCCTACAATAGCCACATCTACTTTTGGAATTATGGGAAGCATACTGTTTAGTCCATTAGGTCCACTGCTTTCTTCTTCCGCGGAAGCGACTATAACTAAATTGTATTTTAGATTGTCTTGATTATAAAAATGGGTGAATGTTGCAATTAACGACACCAAACATCCTCCTGCATCATTACTCCCTAATCCGTATAATTTACCATCTTCAACAAAAGCCTCAAAAGGATTATTGGTATATGCCGAATTAGGTTTAACGGTATCATGATGGGAATTTAACAACAGCGTTGGCTTACCTTCTTGATAATGCTTATTTACAGCCCAAACATTATTTTTAGTGCGTTTATAATCGATTTTATAACGCTTAAACCAGTCTTCAATATGTGCCGCTGTTACATCTTCTTCCGAAGAGAACGATTGTGTTTCTATTAAGGTTTTTAATAGTTGAATGGCATCATTTGTCAATTGCTCTAATCCCATTTACAAGGTTATTTTAGTGAAATTATCATTTTCTCGTGTTAACATAGACGTATTACCCAAGTTAATATTATGAACACCATGTTTTAATGCGTCGAAACAATTTTCCAGTTTCGGAAGCATGCCATCTGCAATAACACCTTTTTCTAATAAATCTTTATAAATTTTAGAATCGATGTGTTTGATAACCGAATTTTTATCGTTGATGTTTTCTAAAACGCCATTCAGCTCAAAACAATAATAAATTGAGGTTTCGTACAAATGACTCATCCCTACCGCTACTTGTGATGTGATGGTATCGGCATTTGTGTTTAACAACTGTCCGTTTCCGTCGTGCGTAATCGCACAAAATACCGGCGTAAAATCAGCTTGAATTAATTTATCGATAGACTTGTAGGCCACTTCTTTGACATCTCCCACAAATCCGAAATCTACCTCTTTTACAGGGCGTTTATCAGATTTAATACTGTTGATGTCGGCACCCGTTAAACCAATGGCATTGGTGTTTAATGCTTGCAATTTAGCAACTACATTTTTGTTCACCAAACCTCCATAAACCATAGTAATAACCTCTAAAGTGTCTGCATCTGTAATACGACGACCATTAATCATTTTAGACTCAATACCTAGTTTTGATGCCATGTGTGTAGCGCGTTTGCCACCACCATGCACTAAAATTTTTTTTCCTTTTAAATTGGAAAACAATTTTAGAAAGGCATGTAAAGCCTCATCATCTTCAATGATATTTCCTCCTATTTTTACTATGGATAGTTTTTCCATTTTTTTATTTTTAAGTCTCCTGTGCTGCGCAGTCGAGAGGTTATAAAGGTTCTGACTCCGATCGACCAGACAATAAGTTGAGATTCTGAAACAAGATCAGAATAACAAACTATGAGTCTTCCAATATCTTTTTAAGCACTAATTGTGCAGCATAGGTCCTGTTGTTGGCTTGTTCTATAACCAATGAATTATCGCTATCTAAAACGGCATCTTCAACCACAACATTTCTTCGTACTGGTAAACAGTGCATAAATTTAGCATCGCCAATTTTAGCTTTAGTAATCATCCAATTCGGATCTGAATTCACAACTTTACCGTAATTTTCATAAGAGCTCCAGTTTTTAGCATATACAAAATCGGCATCTTTAAATGCTTCTTCTTGATTATGATAAATTGGTGTGCTTCCTGTAATTTCAGGATTTAAGTCGTAACCTTCAGGATTTGCAATAACAAATTCTACATCCATCTTTTGCATCGCTTGTACAAAACTATTACCAACCGCGTGCGGTAGCGCTTTAATATGAGGTGCCCAAGATAAAACCACTTTGGGCTTTTTCACTTTTGCATATTCCGAAATGGTTAAAGCATCGGTTAACCCTTGTAGAGGATGACCCGTGGCGCTCTCCATGTTTACAATTGGTACAGAAGCATATTTTTTAAAAGCGCTCATAACCTGTTCGCTTTCATCTTTTACTTTATCGGTTAAGGTTGGAAATGCTCTTACAGCTATAATATCGCAGTATTGTGAAACTACTGCTGCTGCTTCCTTAATATGTTCTGCAGTATTGCCATTCATTACAGTTCCATCATTAAACTCTAAACCCCAAGCATCGCCAGAAACATTCATCACTATTGGGTTCATACCTAAGTTTAAAGCCGCTTTTTGAGTACTTAATCGGGTACGTAAACTCGAATTAAAAAACAGTAACCCAAGGGTTTTATTTTTACCTAATGTGATATGCTTTAACGGCTCCTTTTTTAATGCTTTAGCATCTTCAATCCAAGAATTAATATGATCTATATCGTGTATGGATGTGTAATGTTTCATTTCTTATTTTATTTTGGTAAACGGCACTTTATTTTCCATAGCATTCACTATAAAATCATCCTCCAAACCGTTTACAATCCATGTTTCTATATTTGCTGCTTTTGATACCGATGCCGCTTCTATTTTGGAAGCCATACCACCACTGCCGTGTGTTGATTTAGAACTAACCACTTGCGCTCTTAATTCATTAAAATCAACAACTTCACCAATGGTTTCGGGCGTTTTACTGTTAATGGAAGCTTTGGTATAAATGCCATTTGTATTGGTGGCAATTATAAACAAATCTACATCCAATAACGATGCTGTTAATGCGGCTAATTTATCGTTATCCCCAAATTTAATCTCATCGGTAGCTACGGTATCATTTTCATTTATAATAGGAATGTAATTATTGTTTACTAATACATTTATGGTGTTTACTATATTGGTTTTACTTTCCTGTTTTTCAAAATCAGAATAAGACAATAAACACTGCGAACTTAATAATCCGTATTCTCTAAAAATTTCTTGGTAAATACGAATTAAATGCGGCTGCCCAATTGATGCTAACGCTTGTTTTACAAAAACCCCATTGCCTTTACTTTCCAGTTTCACAAATTGTTTTGCAACTGCAATTGCACCC
Source organism: Algibacter luteus (assembly GCF_030344935.1). Taxonomy (NCBI): domain Bacteria; kingdom Pseudomonadati; phylum Bacteroidota; class Flavobacteriia; order Flavobacteriales; family Flavobacteriaceae; genus Algibacter; species Algibacter luteus. The sequence goes on from NZ_CP128313.1 coordinate 3,636,856, forward strand.
GAACTAACAATAATAAACTCGCAAGTATCTTTGAGTTTTGCGATTTGACTTGCAACATCTTCAATTTTACCTCTCGAAATATTGTCGGTTTCTTTGGTTAACGTGTTAGACCCTATTTTTAATAAAATGCGTTTCTTTTTCTGCATGCTATCTTATTTGCCCATTACCATGAATATACCATTTGTTGGTTACTAAATGCTGCAATCCTATTGGTCCGCGTTGGTGTAACTTATCTGTACTAATAGCCAACTCTCCTCCTAAACCTAATTGCCCGCCATCTGTAAATCGAGTGGACGCATTATGATAAACTGCTGCGGTATCAACATTTTCCATGAAGGTTTTGGCTTCATCGTTATTTTTCGAAATTATAGACGAAGAATGCCCACCTGAATAGGTGTTTATTTTAGCAATAGCGTCGGTTGTCGATTCTATTTCACCAATAACAATTTTATAATCTAAAAACTCTTCGTACCAAATGGCATCAGATTTAAAAGCATCAACGTCATCAAATTGACTAATGGCAGCATCACCTAAAATTTCAACGTTATAAGTTTTTAACTTTGAAATTAAATTCTTTACAAATGTCTCTTTATTAGGTAAATTCTCATCAATTAAAACCTTATCAACAGCGTTGCAAGCCGATATTTTTGCTGTTTTTCCATTGATTATAACATCCATTGCGATATCTAAATCGGCTTCAGCATGCACATAGACAAAGTTGTTTCCTCGTCCGCTTATGATCACCGGACAAGTAGCGTGTGTTTTTACAAATTTAATGAGGCGTTCACCACCTCGAGGCACAATTAAATCGACCTTTTGTGTTGGTTTTTCTAAAAATGCTTGGGTTTCAGTTCTATTGAATTGTAAATATTCAACCCATTGGCTTGAAGCCTTGAATTCTTGCAACGCTTCGTGCCATAACTCGACAATTTTCAAATTGGATTGTAATGATTCCTTTCCGCCTTTAAGCAATATTTTATTACCCGATTTAAAAGCAATTCCTGCCGCCTCAACGGTAACGTCTGGTCTAGATTCATAAATAATTAAAACCGTACCAAACGACGCCGTTTTATTATACACTTGCATGCCATTTTCATGTTTAAAACTAAACCTTTCAACACCAACAGGGTCGTCCTGAGACGCTAAATGTTTAACGGCATTAATCATTTCATCAACCTTGGCATTATCAACTTTTAATCGATCGTACATAGAAACATCGTCGCCATTGTAAGCATCCAAATCTTTTTTATTATTTGCAATTAAAACTTCGCGTTCGCGCTCTAATAAAACTGCCATTTTAAGTAGGACTGCATTTCTAGTTTCTATAGATAATAATATATTCATTTCTAATTTTTATTCCATCTTTGCTTCAACCTCAGCAAGCGTTTCAATTAATGCTTCAAAAAACATATTGATGTGCTCTTTTCTTATCGTTAACGGAGGTAATATTCTTAACAACTTTTTATTTGATGCACCGCCCGTAAAAATGTGATGCTCATAAATTAGTTTTTTTCTAAGGTCGCCTACTTCAAAATCAAATTCTAAACCTAGCATTAAACCGCGCCCTTTTATATTTTTTATCTGCGGAATGGTTTTAGCAAGCTTGATAAAATATTCGGACATCTCATTCACGTTGTCGATCAATTTTTGCTCTTCTATAACATTTAAAACTGAAAGACCTGCAGCACAAGCCAAATGGTTTCCACCAAAAGTGGTTCCTAGCATGCCAAATTTAGCTTCAATATCTGGGTGAATCAGAATCCCTCCAATAGGAAATCCATTACCCATGCCTTTGGCTATTGAAATAATATCTGGTGTTACATTATAATACTGAAACGCGAAAAATTTACCCGAACGTCCGTACCCAGATTGCACCTCATCTGCTATAAACATTGTATCATTGGCTTTACACAGCGCATATACTTGCTCAAAGAAATCTGAAGTTCCTTGATCTAGCCCTCCAACACCTTGAATAAACTCCACTATAACAGCACAAACATCACCTTTTTCAAGTTCTGCTTTTACACCAGAAATATCGTTAAGCTCCAGAATAGTTACTTGCTGTTGCGCGTTTATAGGCGCAATAATACTTGGGTTATCGGTTGCTGCCACAGCTGCCGATGTACGCCCATGAAACCCATTTCTAAAGGCCACTATACGTGATTTTCCAGTTTTAAAAGATGCCAATTTCAAAGCATTCTCGTTAGCTTCTGCTCCAGAATTACACAAAAACAATTCGTAATCTTTACAACCCGAAAGTTTTTCAATTTTATCTGCCAATTCTATTTGCAATGGATTTTGAATGGCGTTAGAGTAAAACCCTAGTTTAGCTACTTGTTCGATAACAGCATTAACATATTTAGGATGCGCATGTCCAATAGAAATTACAGCATGACCACCATAAAGATCTAAAAACTCTACGCCCTTTTCGTCATAAACATAAACACCATTCCCCGAAACAGGTGTTACATCGTACAAAGGATATACATTAAATAGTGGCATTTTATGTGGTTTTAATTTGGTTAATTTTTTCGAATGATGCGGTTATACCTTTAATTAAAGACGAGCTTAAACCCTGGTGTTCCATTTCGTTTAATCCTTCAATAGTACAACCACTTGGTGTAGTAACTCTATCTATTTCTTCCTCTGGATGTTTTCCAGATTCTTTTAATAAAGTGGCAGCACCAAAGCAAGTTTGCATCGCCAATTCGTGTGCCTCATGGGCTTCAAAACCCAACTGAATTGCACCTTGGGTAGTCGCTCTAATCAAACGCATCCAGAAGGCAATTCCACTTGCACAAATAACTGTTGCTGCTTGCAATTGTTCCTCAGGAATCTCCATAGAGCGCCCCATACTATTAAAAATAGTTTTCGCCAATTCTATTTTTTCTTTGCCTTTGTTATTGGATGAAATACAAGTCATTGATTGCCCAACCGAAGCCGCAGTATTTGGCATGGCGCGAATAATAAATTTATCCTGCCCAACAATAGCCTCAATTCTTGAAATCGAAAAACCAGTAATCACCGAAATCAGCACCTGGCTTTTCTGTAAAACTGATTTATAATCCGTTAAAATAGCTTCTAAATGGCGGGGTTGAACAGCAAAAATAATAACCTCAGCGTTTTTAATTGCCAACGCATTATCACTGGTTAAAAACACCTTTTGGTTATCCTCAAACCCTTTAATAGAGCTTAAATCCCGCTTAGTTAAGTACAACGAAGTTAAAGTGCTAGACGATACTAACCCCTTCGCAATAGATTGTCCTAAACTCCCTGCTCCAATAATTGCTACTTTCATTTTATTCTTATTTTGTTCCCTATCAAAAAAGGAATTCATTTAACTTTTTATGGCGTTACCACAAGGGTCGCGCTTTACGTTGCAAGTCCTCGTTCGTGCCTTACTGTGGGCTTTTATTCATGAGTTTTTATTTTAAATTATCTACTCATGAAATAAATATTTCACTACAATCGCTAACGCAGCTAAGCCTTACCAAATACCTCTACTCAAACTTTCTACTTTAACTCCCAGACATATTTTCTTTTCTCCCCTTCTGTACGTTAGGTGGGAATCTAAAAATACGTCGCCTTCAATCCCAACCCAGTTGTTTCTTCAAAGTCGAACATTAAATTCATGTTCTGTACTGCTTGTCCAGATGCTCCTTTTAATAAATTATCAATCGTACTTGTAATTAATAATTTACCGTTATGTTTATGCAAATGTACCAAACACTTGTTGGTATTTACCACTTGTTTCATATGTAAAAATTCGTCAGACACAAACGTGAATTTCGCATCTTGATAATACATTTTATAAATGTTTTCTGCATCTTCAACTGTACCTTCAAAATCGGTATAAATGGTTGCAAAAATACCTCTAGAAAAATTACCTCTATTTGGCATAAAAATAATTTCAAACTTAAAATTATTTTGCAATTGCTTAACCGATTGGTTTATCTCGCCTAAATGCTGATGTGTAAACGGTTTATAATATGAAAAGTTGTTATCTCTCCAAGTATAGTGCGTTGTTGCAGATAATGAAGTACCAGCACCTGTTGCGCCAGTAACCGCGTTTACATGCACATCTTGTTGTAGTAAACCTTGATCTGCTAAAGGTAATAACCCCAACTGAATGGCAGTTGCAAAACATCCAGGGTTCGCAATATATTTGGCCTTTACAATGGCATCTTTGTTCAATTCTGGCAACCCATAAACAAATGTTTTGCCTTCAAATGTTTTATCGGCTTCAAGCCTAAAATCGTTACCTAAATCGATAATCTTAGTTTGATTTGAAAATGTATTTGCAGATAAAAATTTAACCGAATTTCCATGACCTAAGCATAAAAACAATACGTCCACATCTGGATTAATTGTATCTGTAAATTCTAAATCTAAACTCCCTATTAAATCTTGGTGCACTTTACTAATTTTGTTTCCGGCGTTACTCGTGCTATAAACAAAATTAATTTCGGTTTCAGGGTGATTAATTAGTAATCTAATTAATTCTCCTGCGGTATAACCTGCACCACCTATAATTCCTACTTGTATCATTTTATAGAATTTACTTGCTGATATATTTTATTTTGGTTTCCTAATATTTTAATAAAACCTTTCGCATCGTCAGCAGTCCACGCTTTATTTTCTTCACCATAACTTCCAAACTTCGCACTCATTAAATCGTGTTTAGAGGAAATACCATCTAATGAAAAATGATAAGGTTTCAAAGTTACAAAAACATCGCCTGTTACTTTATCTTGACTGCTTTGTAAAAAAGCTTCAATATCTCTCATCACCGGATCTAAATATTGCCCTTCGTGTAAATGCATCCCATAAAAACTTGCTAAATACTCTTTATGTTGTAGTTGCCACTTGGTAAGCGTATGCTTTTCTAATAAATGATGTGCTTTAATTGTAATTAATGCTGCTGCCGCTTCAAAACCTACACGCCCTTTTATACCAACAATGGTATCGCCAACATGAATATCTCTTCCTATGGCGTAAACTGAAGCTAAGTTATTTAAAACTTCAATATTAATTTCGGGTGTATTTTCAATCCCATTAACTGCTACAAGTTCACCTTTTTTAAAGCTTAGTTTTACTTTTTCATCTTCAGCATGTTTTAATTGCGAAGGATAAGCTTCGTTAGGTAATGGTTTTTCTGAGGTTAATGTTTCAGAACCTCCAACACTTGTTCCCCACAAACCTTTATTTACAGAATATTTGGCCTTTTCCCAAGACATATCAATACCGTTAGATTTTAAATAATCTATCTCTTCTTGTCTTGTTAATTTTTGGTCTCTAATTGGTGTTATTATCTTAATATTCGGTGCTAAGGTTTGAAAAATCATATCAAAACGCACTTGGTCATTACCTGCACCAGTACTACCGTGAGCAATAAATTCAGCGTCTATACTTTTCGCGTATTCTACAATTTCAATGGCTTGAATAATACGTTCTGCACTTACTGATAACGGATATGTGTTGTTTTTTAACACATTCCCAAAAACCAAATACTTCACTACTTTTTGATAAAAAGTGGCAACTGCATCAATATTTTTATAGGTTGAAACTCCCATTTTATAGGCGTTAGTCTCAATATGATTTATTTCTTCTTGTGTAAAACCTCCTGTATTTACACTAACCGCATGAACATCATACTCTTTTGATAAACTTACAGCGCAATACGACGTATCTAATCCGCCACTATATGCTATTACTAATTTTTTCATTTTAATTATTTTATTATTTCCTAAATCTGGAAATATTAATTATTTATCTTTTTTAAGAAGCAAAGCTTGTTTTATTTGTTTCAATCTTTTAAAAACACTTTCCTTAATAGGTTTTATATCTTCTTTCTTTGCATTCGGATCAAACAACATCCCTGTGCACAAACACATTTTTCTGTTGGTTCGTGTTAAAACATCGTAATTTTTACAGGTTTGGCAACCATCCCAAAACGTTGGATCGTCTGTAAGTTCAGAGAAAACCACAGGCTTATACCCCAAGTCGCTATTCATTTTCATAACAGCAGACCCTGTTGTGATACTAAACACTTTGGCATCTGGAAATTTCTTTCTGGAGTGCTCAAAAACTTTATGCTTAATTTTTTTAGCTAAGCCTATACTTCTGTAATCGGGATGAACTATTAACCCAGAGTTAGCAACAAACTTACCATGACCCCATCTTTCTATATAGCAGAAGCCAGCAAACTTATCGCCATCTAGAGCAATAACCGCATTTCCGTTTTCCATTTTGGTAGCAATGTACTCAGGAGTTCTTCTAGCAATTCCCGTTCCTCTAACAGCTGCTGATTCAGCAATGGTTTCACAGATAAGCTCTGCGTATTTTATATGTGATTTATCGGCTATTACAACCTTCATTTCCTTACTTGTATTAATATCAATTATTTTATTTTTCTTAAAAGCTGAACTGGACTCACCTAATTCAATAAAATTAAAACATACCCTTACGGGCGACGAGGAAAATTACGGCGCATAATAGAACTTGGGTTAATTAAAAAATTAACTGAATTTTGAAATACTATGAGAATAAATTTGGACACTTTTGAAAAATTAAAATTACGTTTGGTTTTACTAAAATTATAGCATTAGAAGCTGCGACGAATGCGTGCGGGCAAACGAGAAATAGAACAACGTATTTTATTATTTAAATTTTTCACATGGTAAAACTAAAATTTTATTTGATACAACTAATCAATTAAGGTTGATTTTTTCAAAAAATTATTAATTTTTAATAAAATTTTACCATTTGTTATGAATAATGCGCTATTTAAGATGTGTAATTATTATAAAAAAAATGGAATCGCTGATTAAACGACTCCATTTCAGATTTCTATTGATAAAAGAGTTCTTATAGATTTCTAATTTTTATGTTTTTAAACCAAACCTTATCTGAATGATCCTGCAGGCCGATATGCCCTGTTTTATGTTTTCCAAAACCTTCCCAATCTTTAAATTTTGAATTTGCTACGAGCGCATCCCAAGCTTCACCATGTACAGGAAAACTAACTATTTTGGTTCCGTTTAAAGTTACAGACCCCTCATTTGTTTTATGATTCACACTTAAAACACAATGATTCCACTCACCCGCTGGTTTACAAACGTCTTGCTCTGGCTGAACCATATCATATAGCGCACCCGCCTGATGGAATTTAGGATTCGCTTTAGCATCAGGATGACGCTCATTATCTAAAACTTGTATTTCTGGCCCAGTTTGGTAGGCTTCGTTGTATTTTGGATCTTCAAAAACACTCCAAAAGATTCCACTATTACCAGCTTCAGATATTTTCCACTCCAATGATAATTCAAAATTGGTAAACGTATCTTTAGTAATAATATTTTTTCCGCCTTCTTCACCAGGAGTGAACATCATTACTCCATCTTCAATGGTCCATTCTGGGTGCATTTCATCTTTTAAATATCCGCGCCATTTATCAAAATTTGTTCCATCAAAAAGATAAACCCAATCTGAATCATTTTCAACCTCAACTTCAGTGTTTACCTCTATATCCTCCTCAGCTTGTGCAGATTCTTTTGTTTTGTCTTTGCAGGCTGTAAAAGCTATAGCAACCACAGTAAATAAAATTAATTTCTTCATTTTAAATAGTAATTAGTTTATAATCCTAGTATTTTTTTAAGTTGATTTTCATCTGTATTTCCGCCCGCAAAATCGTCAAAACGCTTAGTTGTTGCTTCAATAATATGAGTGCTTATAAAATCAACACCTTCTTTAGCGCCTTGCTCAGGGCTTTTAATAACACATTCCCATTCTAAAACTGCCCAAACATCACAACCATATTCTGTTAGTTTTGAGAACACAGTTTTAAAATCTACTTGACCGTCTCCTGGAGAACGATATCTACCTGCCCTATCTTTCCAATCATTATACCCACCAAAAGTTCCTTTTTTACCTGAAGAATTAAATTCTGAATCTTTGACATGAAACGCTTTTATAAACTCATGATAATGATCAATATATTTTATATAATCAAGTTGCTGAAGCACAAAATGCGAAGGGTCATACAGAATATTTACTGCTTTATGATTTCCTGTGGCTTCTAAAAAACGTTCGAAAGTATCACCATCGTGAATATCCTCAACAGGGTGAACTTCATAACAAACTGCCACACCGTTATCTTCAAAGGTGTTTAAAATAGGTTTCCACCTATCTGCTAGTTCTTTGAATCCTAGCTCGATTAAACCTTGAGGTTGTTGTGGCCATGGATGAACGTACGGCCAAAGTAACGACCCAGAAAAAGTAGCATGTGCTTTTAATCCTAAACGTTTACTTGTTTTACCAGCTTTATGCATTTGGTCTATTGCCCAAGCAGTGCGTTCTTTAAATTTTCCTTTTAAATGATCTGGAGCAAAGGCATCAAACATAATATCATGGGCCGGATGAACTGCTACTAACTGTCCTTGAATATGGGTGGAAAGCTCTGTAATTTCTAATCCGTAACTATTAATTTTTCCTTTGAATTCGTCGCAATAGGTTTGACTATTTGCCGCAATATCTAAATCGATAATCGATTTATCTAGAGTTGGAACTTGAATACCTTTATAACCTAAATCTGAAGCCCATTTACACAATCCGTCTAAAGAATTAAACGGTGCTTTATCATCCATGAATTGTGCTAAAAAAATAGCTGGTCCTTTAATTGTTTTCATTAATCTACATTTTCAATGTCTACCCAAACATTTCCTTTTTGGTGAGATTCCACAGCTTTTTCAATAAAATTCATTCCTCTTACTCCATCAATAATTGTTGGGAATTCTCCATGATTGTAAGGTTCTTTGTTAATAGCTTTTGCAACGCCTTTATAAATATTTCCCATAGAATCAAAGATTCCTTCTGGATGTCCAGGCGGTAATTTTGTTCCATCTAAAGACAATTCAGAATTATAAGAATGTCCTGGTTTTAAAACACGTAGCGGTTTTCCATCTTCCATTAAATACAAATAATTAGGGTTTTCTTGTTCCCATTTTAAACCTGCTTTATCTCCATACACTTTTACAATAAAACTATTTTCTTCACCAGTTGCAATTTGACTAGAGCAAATTACCCCTTTAACATTTTTACTACAGCGGAGTAAAACGGTTCCGTCAATATCCATTTTATTATCTGAATACAAATAGTTTAAATCGGCCAAAACCGATTCTATTTTTACGCCTGAAACAAACTCCAACATATCAAAAGCATGAGTTCCGATATCACCAATACAACAACTAATTCCAGATTTTTCTGGGTTTAACCTCCATGTTGAAGAACGTTTTTCTTTATCATGAATAATTGGATTTATCCAACCTTGATAATATTGCGCATCTACCTTTTGAATGGTTCCTAACTCACCGTTTAAAATCATTTCACGCATTTGACGCACCATAGGATAACCGGTATAGGTGTATGTAACTGCAAAAACAGTTTGCGCCTTTTTTAAGGTTTGATTCAGGATTTTTGCTTCTTCGTAAGTGGTTGTCATTGGCTTTTCGCAAATCACATGAAACCCATTTTCCAATAGCTTGTTTGCCATAGGAAAGTGTAGAAAATTAGGTGTTAGTATAGACACCACCTGTATTCTCTCAGATTCTGGGAGTTTTAATTCTTCTTCAATTAAAGTGTCAAAATCTTTATAAATCCGATTTGTTGGTAGCCCTATTTGTTTTGCAAAACCAATATTATCTTCCCAATTAGGATTAAACACACCTCCAACAATTTGATATTTATCGTACATTGATGAAGCTACGCGGTGTAAAATACCAATTAAAGAATCTCCTCCGCCCCCTAAAATTCCTAATCTAATTTTATTACTCATTAGTTTATTTTTTACTCTTTATATTCTACTTTTTCATTTTTAAAAAAGAATGCGAATAGAACAAAAACGCCTAACGCAAATAATGCTGGAAACCTCCAAATATCTATCCAACTATGATCGCCATTTGCCAATGCATTTTGGTCTACAATTTGTCCTGCAACCCAAAATCCTACTAACATCCCAACACCATAAGTAGCTAATGTAATTAACCCTTGTGCTGCACTTTTAACTTTCTCACCAGCTTTTGAATCGGTGTAAATTTGACCTGAGACAAAAAAGAAATCATAGCAAATTCCGTGTAATGCTATTCCAACTACCAACATGAAAAACAAGTCGCCGCTATTACCATAAGCAAATAACACATAACGAATTGCCCACGCTAGCATTCCGAAAAGAATGGTTTTTTTGAAGCCATATTTTTTGAAGAAGAATGGTAATAATAGCATAAATGCAACTTCAGACATTTGCCCTAATGAAGCCCATGCTGTAGAATTTTCAACTTTATACTCGGTTAAAAAAGGACTAATATTTTGATAATAAAAGGCTAATGGAATGCAAATAAGAACCGATGACAAGAAGAATACTAAAAAGTTTCTGTCTTTTAATAAATTCAATGCATCTAGTCCCAAAATATCCCTAACTGTTACTTTTTCATCTTTAGAAACACTTGGTGGTGTTTTTGGTAAGAAGAAACTAAACACCCCTAAGATAACTGAAGCTATAGCTACCATTATAAAAGTATTTGACAACATGCCTTGTCCAATATTTTCGATAGAATCCCACTTAAAAACAAAACTTATTACTAATCCCGCTAGAATCCAACCAATGGTTCCCCATACTCTAACAATAGGAAATTGTTTCGCTGGGTCGTTCATTTGATTAAATGATACTGAATTTACCAAAGCTAATGTTGGCATATAAGCTATCATGTAACCCAAGACATAAGGATAAAATGTCGCAACTTCAGTTGATTGTGCCATTTGATACATTAAAAATGCACCGACAATATGCAACACTCCAAGAATTTTTTCAGCATTAAAAAACCTATCGGCAATTAATCCAATAATAAAAGGTGCTATAATTGCTCCCCAAGATTGTGTTGAATATGCCATTCCAGTTTCAGCACCTGTTGCGCTTAGATTGTTTCCCATAAAAGATCCGAGGGTTACAAACCATCCTCCCCAAATAAAAAATTCAAGGAACATCATAAAAGACAATTGAAATTGTGTGGATTTTTTCATTTATAATTTAGTTAGTTAGTTATCAGAATTCTATTGCAATCCGCTAGCAGCCTTTAACAACAATGCTTTTGTTGCTAAAATACCTTCCTTTTCGCTTAATCTTTTGCCTTCATATTCAACTCCAATAAAACCTGTATATCCGGCATCTTTCACTAATTTCAATATTCTTGGATAATCTAATGTGGTCTCATTTCCTTCCTCATCAAAATCATAACTTTTTGCGCTAACCGCTTTGGCAGCTGGCAACATCATTTTAATTCCTTCGTATTTATCTGAATAAACCTCTTCGCATTCGCCCCATTTAGCTCCTTCTTTACGCTTCACACACCAGTTTCCAAAATCTGGTAATGTGCCACAATTTTCCATATTTACTTGATTAATTGCTTCCACTAATTTAGCTGCATCAGAAGACAACCAACCATGATTTTCACATAATACATTTATATTTTTGGTAGCTGCATACTCCGATAATTTTTTCAATCCATCAACCACCGAGGGCAACCACAATTCTGGGTCGTTAGTTCCAAATGTATTTACTCGAATAGAATGGCAACCTAATTTTTGTGCAGCGTCAATCCATTTTTTATGGTTTTCAACAGCTTGATCACGCACTTTTTCACTCGGGTCAGCCAAATCGCCTTCGCCATCAACCATAATTAATACGTTGCTCATATTATGTAATTGACTCATTACCATTAAAGAATCGATTACTGTATCAATACCTAAGGCTTCAATTTGATTTTCATATATCTGATTCACATACTCTAGACCTTCAAACCCATGAGCTTTTGCCATTTCAGCAAATTTAAAAGGACTTACACCTTCATCATTAAATGTTCTATGAAGTGACCATTGTGCTAATGAGAGTTTAAAAAATGGTTCTTCAGCTATTTCATGAGCAATTGGTTCGTCATTAGCTGCTACCTTTTTATTGTCTTTACAAGATAAGATTAATAAGAATGAACATATTACTAATGCGATTACACTCTTGTTATAGAGATTTAAAGTCATTTTTATAGTGTTTTAATTAGTTTAAAATAAATTGAAAATTATAAAATTACACCATTAAACATGTTTATAATTATTCAGTGAAAGAATTTATACAAACTAGACAATCATTTTTAAATTAAAATCTCATGTTTTTGGCGATATTCTATTGGTGTGCACTTTTCTTGTTTTTTAAATACTGTTGAGTAGTATTGACTTGTTGAAAAACCACAACTAAATGCAACTTCTGCGACGCTCAAATCTTTATTTTCTAACAGCATTTGTTTGGACATTTTTAGGCGTCTCATCATCAAGTAGCGCATGGGTGTTAAATTAGTTAATTGCTTACAATGAAAAGTAAATCTTGTTAGACCAACTCCGGCAGATTCAGCCATTTTTTCAATAGTCCATGCTTCAGCTAAATTTTTTTCTAATTCATTTAAAAATAATTTAACGCTTCTAGAGCTATCTGTTAGCTCTTCTCTAAGCTCAACATTTTCAGATTCTAAAAGATCTAATAGCAGAATTAAAAGGTAGTTCACTAACAATCTTATTCTTGATGAATTACTACCTGACTTATCCGTATCAACAGCGCGTCCTATTCTTTGAAAACAATCTCTAACCCTTCTGTCCGAGCGCAATCTTACATCTTCATTCTGTCTCAAAATAGTTGTTAATCTCATCAAATCTTCAGGCGCCAAAATAATCCAATCAGGCCAAACCCAATTTTGATGAGGCCTACGCACGCCTAAGTCTAATATTACCCAATAAAATTTACCTACTCCTATGTCTGGGTTACCAACCTTATGCGCTTCCCAAGGTCGTGTTATGGTTAAATCATTAGGCTGCAATTCTAGTTCTTTTTTTTCTTGAGCATACGGCATAGAACCTGATTCTAAAAAATGTATTTCAATACCTTCATTTCTGTGCCAATCTAGACCCCAATCTTGCTGTTCGTTGGCATCCCAATACCCAATGCTATTTAAACCCAATGTGTCATCTGTTAATCTATCTCCAGGATAAGTATATCTTGCCAATGCTTTAAACTTAACTTTCTTTCGTTTTACAGCATCAATTAAAGGCAAACATGTGTCTGCATGATAGATTATTCCATCAGCTTCAAAAGGGGTTATTTTTTGTATATTTATCTTCACTGAAAAAAATTGAACATTATTAAAATGCAAATTAACTAATTTGGCGTTAAATGTGTAACTTATCACATTTTAAATTCTAAACTAAAACCAAATAATACGTAACAAATGAGTGTTAACAATTTAATTTCTATTGAAGAAGAATATGATGCCATTGTAGTTGGAACGGGAATATCTGGAGGATGGGCCGCCAAAGAACTTTGTGAAAAAGGCTTAAAAACCCTCGTTCTTGAACGTGGACGAATGGTGAAACATATTGAAGATTATAAAACTGCTAATATGGATCCGTGGGATTTTCCAAACGGCGGTGTAGCATCTAAAGAAACAAAAGAACGTAAATTCAAACAACACCGAACAGGTTATGTTACTCAAGAAGCACATCAACATTTTTTTGTAGATGACATTAAACACCCTTATAATGAAGACAGACGTTTTGATTGGATAAGAGGCTATCATGTTGGCGGACGCTCATTAATGTGGGGAAGACAGAGTTATCGATTGAGTGATATAGATTTTGAAGCAAACAAAAAAGAAGGTATTGCTGTTGATTGGCCAGTACGATATAAAGATATTGCCCCTTGGTATGATAAAGTTGAAGAATTTATTGGTGTAAGCGGCGAAAATTTAGGTTTAGAGGTGCTTCCAGACCAAAAGCTACTAAAACCAATGAACCTTAATTGTGTTGAAATAGAATTAAAATCAAAAATATCAGAAAAATTCGATGACGGTAGAGTGCTAACAATTGGTAGAACTGCACATATAACCGAAGGCACTAAACCAGGAATGGGTAGAAGTACCTGCCAATATAGAAACAGATGTATGCGTGGTTGTCCGTTTGGTGCTTATTTTAGTAGCAACTCTTCTACATTACCTGTTGCAGAAGCAACCGGCAACATGACGTTAAGACCAAACTCTATCGTGCATGAAGTTGTTTATGATGAAACCACTAAAAAAGCAATTGGTGTTAAAGTAATAGATGCAGAGACTAAAGAAGCCTTCCTGTTTAAAGCAAAAATCATCTTTTTATGTGCTTCAGCTATTGCATCCGCTTCTATTTTACTACAATCAAAATCAGAGCGTTTTCCTAACGGTTTAGGAAACGATAGTGGCGAATTAGGGCATAATATCATGGACCATCATTTCCATGTTGGTGCCACAGCAGTAGCTAAAGGATTTGAAGACAAAATTAACAAAGGCAGAAGAGCCAATGGCGTATATATTCCGCGATTTAGAAATCTTGGTGGCAAAACCAATGTTAAGGAATTTAGAAGAGGATATGGTTATCAAGGTGGTGCAAGCAGATCTGGACTTTCCGATATGGTTGCCGAATTAAAATACGGACCAGAATTGAAGGAAGCCATTTTAAAACCGGGAGAATGGCGCGTCAATCTTCTTGGGTTTGGTGAAACACTACCCGACCATAAAAATAGAATGTATTTAGATTACGATAAGTTAGACGAATGGGGATTACCAACAATCACTTTTGATGCCGATTTTGGTGAAAACGAAATAGCAATGCGAAAAGACATGCAAGAACAAGCCATAAAAATGCTCGAATCTGCTGGATTTAAAGATGTAGAAGGGTATGACAGAGCAGAAGGAAGAGGTATGGGCTTAGGTATTCATGAAATGGGAACTGCGAGAATGGGAAGAGACCCAAAAACATCTGTATTAAATGAATACAACCAGATTCATGCTTGTAAGAATGTCTATGTTACAGATGGTTCGTTTATGACCTCTGCGGCTTGCCATAATCCATCATTAGGCTATATGGCCTTTACAGCTAGAGCAGCTAATCATGCTGTTGAACAATTAAAAAAAGATAACCTTTAATAATTTTTAAAATGAAAAGAAGAGATGCATTAAAAAATTTAGGTTTAGCAACAGGGCTTTTTGTAGCCACCCCTACTATTGTTAGTTTATTACAAAGTTGTACAAGTGATGTTAAAACTTGGATTCCAGATTTTTTGTCTGAAGAACAAGGGAAAGTTTTAACTAGGTTCGTTGATATTATTTTACCAAAAACAGAAAATTTACCCTCCGCGTTAGAGCTCAACGTCCCTCAATTTATTGATAAGTATATTGTAGAAGTTGTTGAAGATGAAGACAAAGCACATATTAAAACAGCGTTTAACAATATTATTAGTGTTTTAAAACCTAATGCTGAAGAAACTATAGACTCAGTAACCGATGAAAATTACAAAGCATTATTAGACAAACACATGTTGCTTAAAGATGAAATTGATGAAGAAAGAGAAGCCGATTTAGAATCGTTAATCCCTACGAAATCTGAATTTTTAAACAGCATCAAAATGATGACCATTAGTGCCTATGTTACAACGGAACAGATAGGCGAACAAGTATTGAAGTACGACCCTGTACCGTCTCAATATTATTGCGGTGATTTACAAGAATTAACCGAAGGTAAAGCTTGGTCTCTTGATAACTCATTAGTTATATAATGAAATTTGCTGCTAAATACATTTTGTTGATTCTCGCTATTGCTTTATTTAGCAATTGTAAGATGAATGATGAAAAAGAGTCTGACGAGATAGAAACTGAAAACTGGATTTCCCTGTTTAACGGCAAAGATTTAACGGATTGGACTCCTAAAATCAATGGTTACGAATTAGGCAACAATTACAACAATACTTTTCGAGTAGAGAATAATCTTTTAAAGGTATCTTATGATGGATATGAGAATTTCTCAAACGAATACGGGCATTTGTTTTACAAGGCACCTTTCACAAATTATAAATTGCGTTTGGAATACAGATTTGTAGGAGAGCAAGCTAATGGAGGTGCATCTTGGGCAGAAAAAAATAGTGGAATTATGATTCATTGTCAATCTCCAGAAACCATGTTAGTTGGTCAAGGGTTCCCAATTTCTCTAGAAGTTCAATTACTTGGTGGTGTTAATGAAAACGCACTTCGCCCTTCAGGAAATTTATGCACTCCAGGAACTCATGTTGAAATGAATGGCGCGTTAGTTACCGATCATTGTATTTCTTCAGATAGTAAAACTTATTATGGCGAAGAATGGATTACTGCCATGGTAACTGTAAACAAAGATTCTATCACGCATTACCTTGACGGAAAATCGGTTATTTCATACTCAAACCCAACAATTGGCGGTCAGTTTTTAGATTCAACTTCAGAAGAAATTCAAGCTAAAGACGGGCAACCTTTAACCGGAGGATATATTTCATTACAAAGTGAGAGCCATCCTATTGAATTCAGAAATATCGAAATACTAGAATTAAAATAGTTTTCATCATAAATCCCTTTCATTATGAGTAAAAAATCTTTAAACAGTAGGCGTTCTTTCATTAAAAAAACAGCGCTTACAACATTTGGTATTTCCATAATTCCACGTCATGTCATGGGGAAAGGATTTGTCGCACCTAGCGATAAACTAAATATAGCAATTGTTGGTGCAGGTGGTAAAGGCTACTCAGATATGATGAATGTTTGGAACAATGGTGCAAATAATATTGTTGCAATTTGTGATGTCGATTGGAATAGTGCTTCTAAAGCATTTTCAAAATTTCCGAAGGCCAAACAATTTAAAGATTACAGAAAATTATTAGAAGATAGTTCAGGTATTGATGCCATTACGGTTTCCACTCCAGATCATACGCATGCTGTTATAACCCTTGCCGCAATGCAATTAAACAAAGATGTATATGTGCAAAAACCGCTAACACATAGTATTCATGAAGCACGTGTGCTTACTGAAGCTGCAAAAAAATACAAAATTGTTACCCAAATGGGAAATCAAGGGGCTTCAGGACAAGGTGTCAAAATCATGGCAGATTGGTTCAATTCTGGAATGATTGGAACGGTTAACCATGTTGATGTTTGGACAAACAGACCTGTATGGCCACAAGGCATTAAAACACCAACCGACAAACCAGCTATTCTTGATAACTTAGATTGGGACACCTGGGTAGGTCCTGCACAATGGGTAGATTACCATCCATTATACCATCCGTTTAAATGGAGAGGATGGTGGAACTTCGGAACTGGCGCACTCGGTGACATGGGATGCCATTTAATGGACCCTCCTTACCGTGTTTTAGGATTAGGATATCCAACTGAAGTAGAAAGCAGCGTAGGAGCTGTATTTACACGCGATTGGACACCAGATTATTTTCCAGAATCTTGTCCGCCATCATCAAGAACACAATTAAAATTTGAAGCAACCGATAAAAATCCTTCAGAAGTTAAATTAAATTGGACTGATGGTGGTTTACGACCGTTTCATCCTGAGCTTATTCCTGCGGACCACCCTATTGGTGATGAGAATAGTGCGAATGGTGTTATCATGATAGGTGAAAAAGGCATTATAACATGTGGAACGTACGGACGAAATCCTAAACTATATTTAAATTCGGGTGAAATTATTTTACCTGAAGACAGTGATTATGAAGAAATTTCATTACCTGAAAATGGTCATCCCCATAAATGGGTTGAAGCTTGCAAAGCTGGATATGAAAGTAAAGAACATCAAGCATTAACTTCTTCATTTGATTTCGCTGGTCCGCTTACTGAATCCATTTTAATGGGTAATTTAGCCATAAGAAGTTATAATTTACGAGAAGAAAATAATAACAGATTTGAATATCCTGGGCGTAAAAAATTACTCTGGGATGGTAAAAACATGAAAATTACCAATTTTGAACCAGCCAATCAATTCGTGAAAAGAGCTTATCGTGAAGGCTGGAAATTAGATTTCTAAACTACTAACTCAACTATATTAACTAGAAAACCCTTTTAAGATTTTATCTCAAAAGGGTTTTTCATTTTTATTTTTTAAAGATTTATTCTACAATAAATTTACCTTTCATAATTCCAGAATGCCCAGGGAAACTACACAAAAAATCGTACGTTCCTGCTTCTGGAGCAACAAACTCTATAGATGTCACTTGACCACCACCAATAAGATCGGTATGAGCAATAATATCTTGTGAATCTTTAGGGATATATTTATTTTCCCTTTCAATAGCAGCCTTTCCTGCGAATTCTGTTAAATCAACGCCTTGTTTAAGTATAACTACATTATGCCCCATAACATTAATATCAAGCTTACCAATATGTCTTAATGTTAACTTAACTTTTTGACCCGCTTTAGCTTTAATTTCTTTTAAATTATACTGCATTACATCGTTAGATGTTAATACAATATTTGCAACGTCGCTATCTGTTTCTTTGGATTCGTTTGCTTCTGAAGAGTTTGTTCTTTCATAACTAAAACCTTCTTTCTTCTTTTCTTCTTTACCTCCACAATTAAACATTAATGAAGCTAATAAAATGGCTAGGATTGGTAATTTAATGATTTTCATATCTGTACTTTTTAGTTTGATATAAATTTATAAAATATAATCCGTACTTATAAAGTTTGAGGTTTTCTTTTCTAATAATTCCTGAAGTATCGCATTATTGTATGCATTATCTTTCGCAGCTACAAAAGTTCGAATAGAGAATGATCGTAAAGCATCATGAACACTTAAAGTACCATAAGCAGAATCTTTTCTTCCAGTAAAAGGATAGACATCTGGACCACGTTGACAAGAACTATTCAAGTTTACACGACACACTAAATTCACTAAAGTATCAATCAATGGTGACAAGGTATGAACGTTTTTACCAAACAAACTTACTTGCTGTCCATAATTTGATTCGGCCATATCATCTAGAGGTTCTTCAATATCCGAAAAAGAAACAATAGGAATAACAGGACCAAATTGTTCTTCTTTAAAAACACGCATATCTTTTGAAACTGGATACAGGACTGCTGGAAAAATGAAATTTTCTGTCGTTTCTCCACCTTTTTTATTCAACACTTTTGCTCCTTTTGCCTTAGCATCATCAATTAATTCTTGAATATATCCTGGCTTATCAACTTCAGGAAGTGGTGTTAGTTTCGCGCCTTCTTCCCATGGATTTCCAAACTTTAGTTGATCTACCTTGTATGCGAAACGACGATTGAATTCTTCAATAATTGATTCATGTACGTATAATACTTTTAAGGCTGTACAACGTTGTCCGTTAAATGATAAAGTACCCGCAATACATTCTTCAACAGCTAAATCTAAATCGGCATCAGGCAATACAATTGCTGGATTTTTGGCTTCTAAACCTAAAACCATTCTCAATCTATTTCCTTTTGGATGTTGCGATTGTAATGCATTAGCTGAATTACTATTCCCAATTAATGCTAATACATCAATTTTACCAGATTGCATAATTGGAGTAGCTAAAACACGACCACGACCATACACAATATTTACAACCCCTTCTGGAAAACTACTTTGGAAAGCATCTAATAATGGTGAAATGAGTAAGACACCCAATTTAGCAGGCTTAAAAATTACAGGATTCCCCATAATTAATGCAGGAATTAATAAAGTGAATGTTTCATTTAAAGGGTAATTATAAGGCCCCAAGCATAAAACAACACCTAATGGACCACGGCGGATATGGGCATGTACACCTGAGTTCTTTTCAAATTTCGCAGAATCTCTGTCAATTTGTTTATAGGCTTCAATAGTGTCATAAATGTAGTCAACAGTTCTATCAAACTCTTTTTCAGAATCTGGAAGATTCTTTCCAATTTCCCACATGAGTAATTTCACGACTTCCTCACGCTTTGTTTTCATTTGATCAACAAAGGTTTCCATACATGCAATTCTATCTCCAACCTTCATAGTTGGCCATAAACCTTTACCATTATCGTAAGCTAAAGTTGCTGAATCTAAAGCTTCTTTAGCTTCCTTTTCACCCAATTGCGGAATAGTTCCGAGAAGTGTTTGCTTATAATCTGAAGTTGATGAGATGGTTGAATATACTTCTGCCGTTTCTCCCTTCCAAGGTTTTAACTCACCATTTACCAAATACGTGTTTTGATGCAAAAGAGAGTCAATTTTAAATGCCTGCGGAATTTCTTTAAAAGGTTGTTTCATCAGTTTGAATTTATTATTTTTTTGATTAGTGTAATTTGTCCCTTAAACATCTTATTTAATAGAAAAGTTTTATGGTCTTTTTTATTGTTAGAGTGTTTCAAAAATTAAAGTTTAAAGACTATAGAATCTCCAATTTAACATAAGACGTCTCAATCAAAATAACTGAAAATAACTGAAACCAAACCTTTAAACTTTAAATAAATTTAAGAATTTCAACTCAAACGATTTCGTAAATAATAGACTTTAACTACCTAAAAAACAAGGTCTTTAAACTAAAAACTGAAAGAGATCAGGTTTGTCGTTTAAGTAATCACCATAAAAATTATGTTTCTTCATTCTTTCAACTAAGGGTTGTAAATCTGATGCGGATTTTAATTGAACACCAACCACAGCTGAACCATTTTCACGGTTTGTTTTTTTAGCATATTGAAAATAAGTTATATCATCATTCGCTCCTAAAATATCAACAACAAACTCTTTTAACGCGCCTGCTCTCTGTGGAAAATTGATGATAAAATAATGCTTTAAATTAGCGAATAATAAGGCTCTTTCTTTTATCTCAGGTGTTCGTGTAATATCATTATTACTGCCGCTAACCACACAAACCACGTTTTTTCCTTTAATGTCTTCAGCATAAAAATCTAAGGCCGAAATGCTTAATGCTCCCGCAGGTTCCGCAACTATAGCATCTTTATTATATAGTTCTAAAATGGTTTCGCATACCTTCCCTTCGGGCACCGTTATCATGGCATGTAAATTTTCTTTACAAATAGCGAAATTTAAATCGCCCACGCGTTTTACCGCTGCACCGTCTATAAATTTATCTATAGATTCAAGTTCGGTGTTTTTATTATTTTCAATAGATGTTTTCATTGAAGGCGCTCCTTCCGGCTCAACCCCAATAACCTTTGTGTTTGGAGATAAGGCTTTAAATACTGTTGATAATCCTGCCGCAAGTCCACCACCACCTACAGCAATAAATACATAATCGATAGGTTTGTCACATTGTTCTAAAATTTCTAAACCAATTGTAGCCTGCCCTTCTATAACTTTTTCATCATTAAATGGATGGATAAATGTTTTACCTAAAGACTCACATTCCAACATTGCGGCATGGTAAGAGTCATCAAATGTATCTCCAACGAGTTTTATTTCTATATAATTTTCGCCAAACATCTTTACTTGTTCCACCTTTTGATTTGGAGTTGGAGCCGGCATATAAATGGTGCCCTTTATTTTGAGTAATTTACAAGACAAGGCTACACCTTGGGCATGATTTCCAGCACTTGCGCAAACCACACCGTTCTTAGACTCTTCCGCAGTAAGAGAACTTATTTTATTATATGCCCCTCTAATTTTATAAGATCGTACTTGTTGTAAATCTTCACGTTTTAAAAGAATTTTAGCATCAAATTGTTTTGAATACCTTAAGCTAACACCTAAAGGTGTTACAGCCGATACATTTTTAATGTTTTCGGTAGCTTTTTTTACCTTTTCAATAGTAGGAAAATAAATTTGTTTTTCCTGATTCATAATATCAATTTATAGAATTTGATAGATACAAGTTACTGTTTTAATTAGTGTTCTAAAAATTATGTAAGACCTAATTAGATTATGTTTTAGAACAAAAAACCTGTCAGAATAAATTGTATCTGACAGGCTTTTAAAAATATAGTTTAGTTTAATTGTGTGCTATACAATAGGCTTCATTGCCGTCATTGAAGATCTTAAAAACTCACCTACTTTTTCAACTGGGTGGTTTCTTAATGCTTTATTCACTTCAATAAGTTTTGCATTATCAACTCCTTCACCATTATCTTTAGCATAAGCCTTACCAATTACATCGGTTTTAATATTCGACATAAAGTCTTTCAATAAAGGCTTACAAGCATGATCGAATAAATAACATCCATACTCAGCAGTATCAGAAATCACACTATTCATTTCGTATAATTTACGTCTTGCGATGGTGTTAGCAATTAATGGTGTTTCGTGTAAAGACTCGTAGTATGCTGATGCATCAATAATTCCAGAATCAGTCATAGCTTCAAAAGCTAACTCAACTCCAGCTCTCACCATAGCAACCATTAACACGCCATTGTCGTAATATTCTTGCTCTGATATTTCAACATCACCAGCCTGTGTTTTTTCAAAATTGGTTTCAGCAGTTGCTGCTCTCCAAGTCAATAAATCATGATCATCATTAGCCCAATCTGCCATCATTCCTGCAGAAAAACGACCTTCTATAATATCATCCATATGTTTTTGGAATAACGGACGCATAATGTCTTTTAATTCTTCTGACAATTCAAAAGCTTTTATTTTTGCTGGGTTAGATAAACGATCCATCATATTAGTCACACCACCATATTTAAGACCCTCTGTTACAGTTTCCCAACCGTATTGAATTAATTTTGAAGCGTAACCAGCATCAATACCTTCTTCAACCATTTTATCAAAACAAAGGATAGATCCTGTTTGTAATAATCCACAAAGAATAGTTTGTTCTCCCATTAAATCAGACTTCACCTCAGCAATAAAAGATGATGCTAACACACCCGCTTTATCTCCACCAGTTGCTACTGCATAAGCTTTAGCTTGCGCCCAACCTTTACCTTCTGGATCGTTCTCGTCATGCACTGCTATTAATGTTGGCACACCAAAACCACGCTTATATTCTTCACGAACCTCAGACCCTGGAGACTTAGGCGCCACCATAATTACAGTAAGGTCTTCACGTATTTGCATACCCTCTTCAACAATATTAAAGCCGTGAGAATACGATAATGTTGCTCCTTTTTTCATTAAAGGCATTACAGCATTTACGGCATTGGTATGTTGTTTATCTGGTGTTAAGTTTAACACTAAATCTGCAGTTGGAATTAACTCTTGATAATTACCAACTTTAAAACCATTTTCTGTAGCATTTATAAAAGATTGACGCTTTTCTTTAATCGCAGCAACACGCAATGCATAAGAGATATCTAAACCAGAATCTCTCATGTTTAACCCTTGGTTTAATCCTTGAGCACCACATCCTACGATAACTATTTTTTTACCTTTTAAAGCGTTTACTCCATCTGAAAACTCTGAAGCGTCCATAAATCTACACTTCGATAATTGATTTAATTTATCTCTTAGCGATAGTGTGTTAAAATAATTTCCCATTTTATATTTAATTGTTATTATTGGTTATTGAATGCTGTTAGCAATTCGGTTATTTTCATTTGATCTTTAGTTACTGCAATTCTGCCAGAACGCACAAATTGCATGATGCCAAACACGTTTAAATCACGTCGTAAAGATTCTATTTCGTTTCTTCTACCTGACTTTTCAAGTACAAAAAACTCTTTATTTACAGTTACAATTCTTGCATTGCTTTCTTTTATAATATTCTGAATTTGAGGTTCGTTAAACAACAAATCAGATTTTATTTTAAACATACAAGACTCGGTAAAAATGGTTTGATCTTCTGTGTGATAATAAGCTCTAATGGTTTCAACTTGCTTTTCAATCTGTTTAACAATTTTACAAGCTGTGTCTTCACAAATATTTACAACAATTACAAAACGATTAACGCCATCTATTTCTGACTGCGATGTTGTTAAACTTTCTATATTGATATGTCTGCGCTGAAATATAGCTGAAATACGATTCAATAATCCGATATTATTTTCGGTATATATTGATATTGTGAATGATTTTATATCTTCCTTCATTTCTATAAACTTAACTTAATCTTACATCTGAAACCGCTGCACCCGATGGTATCATTGGAAATACATTGTCTTCTTTTTCAACACAAACCTCTAAGAAATAAGACTCTTTTGAGTCCATCATTTCTTTTACAGCCCCTGCTAATTCTTCTCGTTTTGTTACTTTTCTAGCTTTGATATAATACCCTTCTGCAATGGCAACAAAATTTGGGTTTGTCATTTCGGTAGATGCGTAACGCTTATCGAAAAACAACTGTTGCCATTGACGTACCATTCCTAAAAATTCGTTATTTAAAACTACAATCTTTACCGCAGCTTTTTGCTGAAAAATGGTACCTAATTCTTGAATATTCATTTGGTAACCACCATCACCAATAACGGCAACAACTTCGCGCTCTGGTGCTGCCATTTTAGCTCCTATTGCCGCTGGAAGTGCAAACCCCATGGTTCCTAGACCTCCAGATGTAATATTACTTTTTGAAACGTTAAACTCGGCATATCTGCAGGCTATCATTTGATGCTGACCAACATCTGAAACAATAGCTGCTTTACCTTTGCTTTCAATATTTATTTGTTTGATAACCTCGCCCATAGTCAACCCTTCTTTCGTAGGACTGATATCACCTTTAATTACTTTTTCAAATTCAATAGCGTATAAATCTTTAAATTCTTGTAACCATGATTCATGTGAATTATTATCCAAAGCATCTAAAAGCATTGATAAACTTTCTTTTGAATCTCCTAATACTGCAACATCAGTCTTCACATTTTTATCAATCTCTGCAGGATCAATATCGAAATGAATGATTTTTGCTTGTTTCGCATAAGCATCTAATCGTCCAGTAACACGATCATCAAAACGCATTCCAATAGCGATTAGAACATCACATTCATTAGTTAATTTATTAGGAGCATAATTACCATGCATTCCTACCATACCAATATTTAAAGGATGAGATGTTGGTAATGCCGAAGCTCCTAGAATAGTCCACGCCGATGGAATTCCAGCTTTTTCTATTACTGCTTTAAGTTCTTCTTCTGCTTGACCTAAAATAACACCTTGACCCCAAACAATCATTGGTTTTTTAGCATTATTAATTAATTTTGCAGCTGCATTAACAGACTCTTGACTTGTTTTTGGCACAGGATTATAGCTTCTTATACCTGTACATTTCTTATATATAAAATCTAAATTTGAGACTTGAGCATCTTTAGTAATATCAACTAATACTGGCCCTGGTCTCCCGCTTTTAGCTATGTAAAATGCTTTTGCGATTGCTCCTGGAATATCTTCAGCTTTAGTAACCTGACAATTCCATTTGGTTACAGGAGTAGAAATACCAACAATATCGGTTTCTTGGAATGCATCACTTCCTAATAAATGCGAAAACACTTGACCTGTTATACAAACTAACGGTGTAGAATCTATTTGCGCATCGGCAATTCCGGTGATTAAATTGGTTGCTCCTGGACCCGAAGTTGCCATAGCAACACCTACTTTACCAGAAATTCTGGCATAACCTTGAGCAGCATGTGCAGCACCTTGCTCATGACGCGTTAATACATGATGAATTTTATCTTGATATTTAAATAACTCATCATAAACCGGCATAATAGCTCCTCCTGGGTATCCATAAATAATATCTACACCCTCGGCAATTAAGCTTCTTACTACTGCTTCGCTACCCGCAATATTTTGTGTTTTTTCTGCCACTTCTTGGTTCTTATTAATTGTTTGTGTCTTCATATTCTCAACTTTTAAGTGTGAGATTCCTGCCAATGCAAGAACATTTTATGCATCTGTTACACAGCCTTTTGAAGCCGATGCTACAGTTTTTGCATATTTATATAATATTCCTTTTTTGTGTTTTAATGGTGGTTGAACCCATTGTGCTTTTCTTTGAGCTAATTCTTCATCAGAAATCAATACATTAATAGAATTATCTTCTGCACTAATTCTAATTTTATCACCAGTTTTTAATAATCCGATAGTTCCCCCTGTTTGTGCTTCAGGTGTTATATGACCTACCACAAAACCGTGCGTTCCTCCTGAAAAACGACCATCAGTTATTAACGCCACAGATTTTCCTAAACCAGCACCCATTATTAAGGATGTTGGTTTTAACATTTCAGGCATTCCCGGACCTCCTTTAGGACCTACATAACGAATGACGACTACATCACCTCTTTCGACTTCACCATTTGATATCCCTGTATTAGCAGCTTGTTCACCATCGTAAACCACAGCTTTACCTTCAAACAGTAATCCTTCATTCCCTGAAATTTTTGCTACCGCACCTTCTTCGGCTAAATTCCCATATAGGATTTGTAAATTTCCAGAAGATTTTAAAGCGTTTTCTTTTTGATAAACAATGTCTTGTTCTTCAAACTCGATAGCTTCTACATTAGCTAAGTTTTCTGCCAGTGTTTTACCTGTAACCGTCATACAGTCACCATGTAAGAAACCATTCTCTAATAAATATTTCATTATTGCAGGAATACCTCCAATACTATGAACATCTTCCATTAAGTATTTTCCGCTAGGTTTTAAATCGCCAATTAATGGTGTTCTATCACTTACGCGTTGAAAATCTTCAAGTGTGAAATCAATATCTGCTGCATGTGCAATTGCTAAAAAGTGCAATACCGCATTTGTAGATCCTCCAAGTGCGTTTACTAATGTAATGGCATTTTCAATAGATTCTTTTGAAATAATATCTAAAGGTTTTAAATCTAATTCTAAAAGATTCTTAATAGCTCTTGCAGTTCTTTCACTTTCTGATAATTTATTTGGATTCTGTGCTGGAATAGATGAGTTATAAGGTAATGCAAACCCCATACATTCTATTGCTGAAGCCATAGTATTAGCAGTATACATACCACCACAAGCACCAGCGCCTGGAATGGCTCGTTTTATAATTTCTTTATATTCCTCTTCATCAATCTCTCCTGCTACTTTTTGCCCTAAAGCTTCAAAAGCCGAAACTATATTTAGTTTTCTACCTTTATATAGTCCAGAAGCGGTGGAACCACCATACATCATGATTGATGGACGATTTAAACGCAGCATAGAGATTATAGCTCCAGGCATATTTTTATCACAACCAACAATAGCTATTAATGCATCATAACTTTGTGCTTGCATAACCGTTTCTATAGAATCTGCAATAATATCTCGAGATGCTAAAGAATAATTCATACCAGAGGTCCCCATAGAAATCCCATCACTTACACCTATGGTATTAAACCCTAAACCTACTAATCCTGCAATATTGCACTCAATTTTAACTTCATCTTTTAAGCCATTAAGATGCATATTACATGGGTTTCCGTCAAACCCCGTACTTGCAATTCCTATTTGTGCCTTATTCATATCCTCATCCCTAAAACCGGCTGCATATAACATGGCTTGAGATGCAGGCTGAGATTCATCTTGAGTTAATCTTCTACTATGTTTATTGAGTTCTTTCATATTTGTTGCAAAAAATAGCGCTAATTATGTTGATTAATTATAATTCTGTTAATTTTTAAGATTAATATTATAAATTCTTCAATTTAATAATACGACTTGCCGAAATTAAAATATTAGGTTTTTATAGATTTTATGCTTTCATTTTTTAGGTTAAACTCACAACCATAAAAACCAACTTAACATATTGTTATTCAGCTTTTTAAGTTATATTTTTTATGATGTTCAAAAGATGAATAAATTCTAAAAAAAATATCAAACTTATTTGAATCTGCATTTTTTCATTATTGTAGTCCTTTTTTATCTACTTTCATTACTGTCGCAACCATTTCTTTCAATCCAACTTTCGGTATATCATATTCCCTATCACCAGGTCACTTTTAAACGGGTTTTAAAAAAAATATTTAGCTGCAAATTTACCTTATTCTACTAGAAGAATTCATTTAATTACGGACAGAATTATTATTTGATTATCCATTTGCAGATTTAACAACCACAAATCGAGACATAAAAATTCTAAAGCTTATTTATTTGCTTAAAAAAGTTAAAATCGAGGTAGATATTCTTTTATTTTTTTACTTTTGCGCACACAAATAACAAGAGGAAAGATTTGACTGATTGCAACCTCTTTCATACTAAACTTTATAAAGTTATCTACCAGAGATACTGAAACAAGTTAAGGATGGAGCAAAAATGCTAAAGGCAGTGTAAACTTCCTTCGACGTTCTCGTCAAATCTTACCGTAAAATAAAAAATATGGCTTATTTATTTACCTCAGAAAGTGTTTCTGAAGGACACCCAGATAAGGTAGCAGATCAAATTAGTGATGCCTTAATTGATAATTTTTTAGCCTTTGATAGAGAATCAAAAGTGGCTTGTGAAACGTTAGTTACAACGGGACAAGTTATGCTTGCTGGTGAAGTAAAATCTACCACCTATTTAGATGTGCAAAAAATAGCAAGAGATACTATAAATAAAATTGGTTATACCAAAGGTGAATACATGTTTGATGGTAATTCTTGTGGAGTTTTATCTGCAATCCATGAACAATCTGAAGAAATAAATCAAGGTGTAGATCGTGGCAATAAAGAAGAACAAGGTGCTGGAGACCAAGGTATGATGTTTGGTTATGCCACAAATGAAACCGAAAATTTTATGCCTTTGGCTTTAGATTTGTCGCATAGAATCTTAAAAGAATTAGCAGAATTGCGTCGTGAAAATAAAGACATCACTTATTTGAGACCAGATTCTAAAAGTCAGGTTACCATTGAATATAGCGATGATAATTTACCACAACGAATTGATGCTATTGTAGTTTCTACACAGCACGACGATTTTGCAGATGATGATACCATGCTTGCTAAAATTAGAAAAGATATTGTTGAAATTTTAATTCCACGAGTTGTTGCTAAACTTCCAGAATCTGCTCAACAATTGTTTAATGATGACATTAAGTATCATATTAATCCAACAGGGAAATTTGTAATTGGCGGTCCGCATGGAGATACAGGATTAACAGGAAGAAAAATTATAGTAGACACTTATGGTGGAAAAGGTGCTCATGGCGGTGGTGCATTTTCTGGAAAAGACCCAAGTAAGGTTGATAGAAGTGCTGCTTACGCTACAAGACATATTGCTAAAAACTTAGTTGCTGCTGGAGTTGCCGACGAAATTTTGGTACAAGTAAGTTACGCCATTGGCGTTGTAGAGCCCATGGGGATTTTTGTTGATACGTACGGCACGTGTCCTTTTAATTTAACGGATGGAGAAATTGCAGAAAAGGTATCTGAAATTTTTGATATGCGCCCATTTGCTATTGAAGAACGTTTAAAATTACGTTCGCCAATGTATAGTGAAACTGCGGCTTACGGACACATGGGACGAACAAATGAAACTGTAACCAAAACTTTTTCTCAGCCTAACGGCGAAAACGTAACCCTTGATGTAGAGTTATTTACTTGGGAAAAATTAGATTATGTAGATAAAGTAAAAAAGGCTTTTGGTTTATAAATATTTAAACTTTTATTGAATATCGAAAGACTACCTAATGGGTGGTCTTTTTTTATTCTAAATTTTTCAGAATAAAAATTAAAACCAAACAGAAGCAAATTATAAAATAGCCTAAAGTTTAATTAAAAAGCACTTTATCCTCTAATTTAGAAGACATTTATGTTCCTAATTAGCCTATCCTTTTGTTTTTTTCATAAATTTCAATCTTGAACATGACTCATATACTAAAAAATAAAAACTTAGAAATTCATATTGATAACCCTTTTGAGGGCTACAAATTTTCAAGATTCGATTGGACTGGAAAAATTGTGAATGTAATATTTCAAAACATTCAATTATCGGCCATTGAAACAACCACTTATGAAAACGAAGCTTTTTTGGGAAAAGGGTTCTATAACGAATTTGGTATTGACACTGCATTAGGATTTGGAGAAACGGAAATCGGCGATTGGTTTCATAAAATTGGCGTGGGTCTATTAAAAAAAGATGATTCACAATATTTGTACCATAAGAAATACGAGATTAAACCAGCTAAATTTAGTATAAATAAGGAATTAAATAAAATTATTATCAGCTGTAAATCTGAGACTGTAAATGGATATTCGTATGTATTAAGAAAAGTAATTGAACTTCATGAAAACAGTTTTACTATTAATTATTATTTACAAAACACAGGCGACAAGGATATTCGAACAGACGAGTATAATCACAACTTTACTTCAATCAACAGTGATATAATTGGACCTCATTATTTATTAAAATTTCCTTTTGAAATACAACCCAAGCACTTTGGTGAAACCGTAAACCCCGAACTTAAAGTTGATATTGGCCCACGTAATATAAAATTCAATAATAATATTAAAGAACAATTCTTTTTTAGTAACCTCTCTGGTGGGAAAATTGTTAAAGCCACTTGGGATTTAATAAATTTAGAAAGCAAAATTGGGATTAATGAGACCGCAAGTTTCCAAACTAACAAAGTGAATCTTTGGGGGTGGCGACATGTGATTTGTCCCGAGTTATTCCATAAAATATTTGTTAAGCCCGGGGAATCAATGACATGGTCTAGGAATTACAATGTCTATAGAACCATGTAATTAGATTTGAATATTTAGAATTTAATAACGGCATTTTATATTAAAGCCAATTTATGTTTTTTTCAATCAAAAAAAAGTATGAGCTAAACAATCAAAAATTCAAGAGCTTCTTAAAAATAAAACCCAAAACTCCCTGTAACCCCAAATTTTCTGGCTTCTGGGTATAAGTCTTGATCCTTATAATTGCCTCTAAAATTAAAGTCTATTCTAAACACTTTAAAAATATTACCAACTCCTAAACTGTATTCGTAATAAGGTTCTTTATTAGGAGCTTTTAGTTGCAAATTATTCGGGTTGCTTGGTACATTACTTAACTGAACGTTCTCGTCTATAATTCTGCCCATAACACCTCTAACACTTACAATTTCACGAAGATTTAATTTTCGTAAAAACGGTATTCTAGAAAATAATCGTCCATTAAAATTATGTTCAAAATGAAATGACGCATACGTATCAGAAACAAACTCGTAAAAATCAAGTTGAGAAAAAGTATTGTAAATTGAAAAGTATGTTTGATTTCCGGGAATAACACTTAACAACCCTAAAGGTACTTCTCCAAAAGTTTTACCAGCTTCAAAAGTGGTATACAATCTTCCGAAACCTCCCATTTGCCAAGGTTGCGTGTATGAAAACTGCACTTTTGTATAATCAAAATCACTATTAAAAATGGTTTTATCGCCACGACTTACCTGCGCAAATAATCTTGCAAAATCATCGTTCGCAATTTTTCGTTCAACACCAAAACCAGTCATTTTTCTGCCCGGGAAATACGATACAGAAAGACTCGATTCAAACTGTTTAATTTCAGAAGCTATACCTGTTGGTGTATTATAATCTAAACTAAATGTTGGTGAAGCCGATTCTAGAGTTCTATAATTTCCACCTAATCTAAAAATAACATTTCGCCATGGCTCAGCCTCAACAGCTAAACTTGTTAAATTGATATTGGTTAACTTATCGTTTGCGCCCGTGCCAATAACCGATGAAGAGGCTAAACTTCTACCTAAAACATCGGTACTTGTTGTTAAACTCGCTCCAATTTGTTCTACATCTCTTCGGTTTCCTCCAGAAATGGTTAATCGACTTTTTTTATCGAGTAGCCATTTTCCTGAAATGCCGTATTTAAATTTGTCATCATCAAAACCATAGGCTAAAAACCCTTCAATTCGCCATAAATCATTAGGTCCAAAATAGGTCCTTCCACCTGTTCGCAAACGCAATCCTTCAACCTCATTAAAACCAAAGGTTGAAAACACGGGTCCATAATCTAAAGGCAAGGTATTAAATTCAATATAACCAGATGCTAGTATGCTTCCTAAATTATAAAGACGCTTAAATTTTTTAACCGTTTTTAAAGTGTCTAGCATTTTATAGACTCCTTTTTCATCTTTATTTAATTGCTCTAATCGATTTGAATCCCAAAATTCATCATCACGATTATATACATCTCTATCATAATTATAAACTTCTGTTTCATAGAATTTTTTATCCTTTTCTATATCAAATTTATAGTTGTTGTATAAGGTGGTACGCTTACCATAAACACCACGTGATTTTTCCTTTTTGTTGAAAGCGAAATCAGATAACATATAATCACGTGTCACTAGAAAAACAGAGTCGTTCAATACTTCAAACTCTTGCTCGATATATATTTCTTTAACCCAGTTTATATTAGCACTTTTTGAAGCTTGAAGGTTAATTTCTTTGATGGCATAGGTGGTATCTGCAACCCAAAAATCGCCTTTAAAGGTTAATTCGTTGCGTCTTCTAGGATAATAGATTACATTATAACACCATTTGTTATCAATATAAGCACTGTCTGACAACACATAATTATAAGTGCTAATTCCTGTTTTAGATAGTGGACTTACAAAGCTTTTATCAAAAAATTTCAGGTAATTATCGTATACATTAAAGTCTGAATACAAATCATCAACAAAATCAATAATCATTTGATTATCGCTAAATCCTGAGTTTTTATTCCCAAGTAAATCCTCTTTTTTCTTATTGATAACATTATCGCCATATACTTTTGATACGGCTTCATTAATGAATATCGGTAAATAAGTTTTTCCAGTAACTTTTGAGGTATCCACTTCGTTGAAAACAAACTCCATACCTTTAAATAGTTTACTCTTTATAAGCGAACTATCAATTGTGTTTAAATCGAATTCTACTTTTTCGTATTTATCGTACTCGTATTGATTAAACTGTTTTAAACCATTGCTTCGCTTATTCTCCCAAATTTTACGAAGTAAATCAATGGCAGGATTATTCTTTTTTGGTTGCTTTCCAGATAGAATAACTACAGCATCTAAAGCTGCCGCTTCTTCTTTTAAGACAAATTTTAAATTGTAATTTACCTTTTTATCAAGCGGAATATTTAAAGTTTCATAACCAATAAAGGAAACGGTTAAGGTATCCCAAGTTTCGTCAGATTCTAGATAGAATTTACCATTTTCGTCTGTTATCGTGCCCTGAGTAGATCCAGAAAATATAACGTTAGCAAAAGATACTGGAGCATCAAACTCATCAAACACATAACCACTTACCTTGGTTTGTGAAAATGCAGAAAAAATTCCTAGAAAGAAAAGGGCAATAAGTAGTCTTATATTCATAATACAAAAAAACTTCATCAACAATCGTGCTAATGAAGTTTATATAACGTAAATAAAATGTTTTTATTTATAAAGTACTTTTTTTACAGCTTTAATTACATCTTCATGATTTGGTAACCACTCCTCAAGTAAAACAGGAGAATATGGTGCTGGGGTATCGGCAGTATTAATTCTAACTACAGGCGCATCTAAATAATCAAAAGCTTCAGATTGAATTAAATATGTAATTTCAGTAGCTACATTTCCAAAAGGCCATGCTTCTTCTAAAACCACTAACCTATTTGTTTTTTTCATAGATTCTACAAT
Source organism: Algibacter luteus (assembly GCF_030344935.1). NCBI lineage: Bacteria > Pseudomonadati > Bacteroidota > Flavobacteriia > Flavobacteriales > Flavobacteriaceae > Algibacter > Algibacter luteus. Next base: position 3,670,245 of record NZ_CP128313.1, read on the forward strand.
CGCTTTTCTGTCCATAGGACGAACGGTACGCAAATCTATAATTTCACAAGAAATACCTTCTTTTTCTAACTCGTCGGCAGCTTTGTATGCTTCTTTAATAATTTTACCAAAAGAAACGATAGTTACGTCTGTTCCTTCACGTTTAATATCGGCAACACCAAGAGGAATAATGTACTCTCCTTCTGGCACTTCACCTTTATCGCCATACATTTGCTCACTTTCCATAAAAATAACTGGATCGTCATCACGAATAGCTGCTTTTAATAAGCCTTTAGCATCGTAAGGGTTTGATGGCACAACAACTTTTAAACCTGGTGTATTTGCAAACCAACTCTCAAAAGCTTGCGAGTGTGTTGCTCCTAACTGACCCGCAGAAGCTGTAGGTCCACGAAAAACAATAGGACATTTAAACTGCCCACCAGACATTTGTCTAATTTTGGCAGCATTACTTATAATTTGATCAATTCCAACTAGAGAGAAGTTAAAGGTCATGTATTCAACAATGGGTCTGTTACCTGTCATTGTCGAGCCAATGGCTATACCTGCAAATCCAAGCTCAGCAATTGGTGTATCAATAACACGTTTAGCTCCAAACTCATCTAACATGCCTTTTGATGCCTTGTAAGCACCATTGTATTCTGCCACTTCTTCGCCCATTAAATATACACTTTCATCTCTGCGCATTTCTTCACTCATGGCTTCGCAAATGGCTTCTCTAAATTGAATTGTCTTCATTAAAAATTGTTTTTAGAACTGCAAAAATAACAATTAATGAGATACAGTCATGAAAGATTTTTTTAAAATTTATTATGCGTGCATAGTAAATATTCAGAATAAAATAATTAACTTCGTGAACTCAAAAAAATTAAGACATTTAAATACATAAAAATTATGAAAATATTAGTGTGTATAAGTCACGTGCCAGACACTACTTCAAAGATTAATTTTAGTGATAACAATACTAAATTTGACCCAACTGGTGTGCAATTTGTGATTAACCCAAACGATGAATTTGGATTAACACGTGCCATGTGGTTTAAAGAAAAACAAGGTGCTCAAGTAACGGTAGCCAATGTTGGAGGTGCAGATACCGAACCAACTTTACGCAAAGCATTAGCTATTGGCGCAGATGAAGCTATACGAGTAAATATGCCTGCTACTGATGGTTTTTCGGTCGCTAAACAACTAGCAAACGTTGTTAAAGATGGTGGTTACGATTTAGTTATTGCAGGACGAGAATCCATTGATTACAATGGCGGCATGGTTCCTGGAATGATTGCGGGATTAATAGGTGCTAATTTTGTAAACAACTGTATTGGTTTAGAGGTTGATGGCACATCGGCCAAAGCGGTCAGAGAAATTGATGGCGGTAAGGAATCGGTTTCAACATCCCTTCCTTTAGTTATTGGCGGACAAAAAGGCTTAGTTGAAGAAAGTGATTTACGTATCCCGAATATGCGAGGAATTATGATGGCAAGAAAAAAACCGCTTACTGTTATAGAACCTGTTGCAGTTAGCTCTGAAACAAGTTCAGTAGCTTTTGAAAAACCAGCTCCTAAAGGCGCGGTTACTTTGGTATCTCCAGATAATTTAGACGAATTAGTAAATCTGCTTCATAACGAAGCTAAGGTGATTTAGCAAGCTAAATCGTTCCGGAAATTACATCGGGATAAATTATTTGAAATGAGCAGTTATTAATGATATCCTGAATCAAGTTTAGGATGACAAAACAAAATAAAATATGTCAGTTTTAGTATATACAGAATCAGAACAAGGCAACTTTAAAAAAGGAGCCCTCGAAGTCGCATCTTATGCAAAAGCAGTTGCTAATCAATTAGGTACAACGGTTACGGCTGTAGCTATTAATGCAAACGACACCTCAGCATTAGGTAATTATGGTGTAGATAAAGTTTTAAACATCTCAAACGCGCAACTTGATAATTTTAATGCCAATGCTTATGCGGCCGCAATAAAACAAGCTGCAGAACAAGAAAGTGCACAAGTTGTTATTGTAAGTTCTAGTGCAAATAGTAAATATTTAGCACCGTTATTAGCCGTAGGATTAAATGCAGGCTACGTTTCAAATGTTGTTGAAGCTCCTTCAAGCACAAGTCCTTTTACTGTAAAACGTACCGCATTTACTAATAAAGCCTTTGAAACGACACAAATCAATACCGATGTTAAAATTGTTGGAGTTTCTAACAATGCGTTCGGATTGGTTGAAAATACTGGTAGTGCTTCCGCGGAAGCGTTTTCACCAACTATTCCAGAATTAGGAGTTACCGTTGAATCTGTTGATAAAGCTACAGACAAAGTAACCATTGCAGATGCAGAAATAGTAGTTTCTGGAGGAAGAGGATTAAAAGGACCTGAAAACTGGGGTATGATTGAAGAACTTGCAGAAGTTTTAGGCGCTGCAACAGCATGTTCAAAACCGGTTTCAGATTTAGGCTGGAGACCTCATAGTGAACACGTTGGGCAAACAGGTAAACCTGTAGCTTCAAACTTATATATAGCTATTGGTATTTCTGGTGCTATTCAGCATTTAGCAGGAATTAATGCCTCAAAAGTAAAAGTAGTAATCAATACAGATCCTGAAGCACCTTTCTTCAAAGCTGCAGATTATGGGGTTGTTGGTGATGCTTTTCAAGTGGTTCCAGAACTTATCGAAAAATTAAAAGCATTTAAAGCACAACAATAATTTATTTTTTATAAATTGTGTAGTACTATAGAACTGCTTAAATTAGCATTTTAACTTAATTATGCCATGTGCAGTTGGTAAAGTTCTAATTTAAGCAGTTCTTTGCGTTTTTATAAATTATGAGTTTAGTAAGATTAAATATAAAAGGCATATCGTATAGCCAAACACAAAATGGCGCATATGCTTTAATTTTAAATGAAGTTGATGGCGAACGTAAACTTCCAATAGTTATTGGCGCTTTTGAAGCACAATCAATTGCGATTGCTTTAGAGAAAGAAATTAGCCCACCAAGACCATTAACACACGATTTATTCAAAAATTTTGCAGATAGATTTGATATTGTTGTAAAACAAGTGATAATTCATAAGTTAGTTGATGGTGTTTTTTATTCTAGTTTAATTTGCGAACGCGATAAAATTGAAGAAATTATTGATGCCCGAACTAGTGATGCAATTGCATTAGCACTACGTTTTCAAGCTCCTATATTTACATATAAAAATATTCTTGATAAGGCTGGTATTTACTTAAAAGTGAATCCGAAAAAAGAGGATGAAGAAGATGAAGCTCAAGACAGTATTTTAATGGACGAGTTGGTTGCTAATGAATTAGAACCTTCTGAACCAAAAGAGAATTTCAAAGGAAAAACCCTGGAAGAATTGCAAACTTTACTAGAAGAGGCTGTGAACAATGAAGATTATGAAAGAGCAGCACATATTCGCGATGAAATCTCAAAAAGAGAATAATCTGAACTACCCTTTATGAAAAAACTCTTACTGCTCATTTCCGCACTATTCTTTTGTTTTACAACGCTAACAGCACAAGATTTAGAGAACACGGTTGCAGTAGATACGATAACAAATACTTTGGAAGTTAATTCCGATGAATCTGAATCCAATCTCAATAATTTAGAAGCAACTCCAGAAGCAAAAACCACGGTACTTAATCCTGAAGATAGCGAAAACACAATTATCCCTAGCCAAGGATTTTCTATTAATAGTTTATGGCGAGGTGTTTTGGGTATGATAACTTTAATTTTTGTCGCCTTTCTTTTTAGCAGTAACAGAAAAGCCATTAATTGGAAAATTGTAGCTATTGGTTTAGCGTTTCAGTTACTTATTGCTATAGGCGTTTTAAAGATTGAATTCATAAAAAACATATTCGAATTTATTGGTGGTTTATTCGTCCAAGTATTAGAATTTACGAGAGCCGGAAGTAAGTTTTTATTTGAGGGCTTAGTGGTAGATATGGATACTTTCGGGTTTATTTTTGCTTTCCAGGTACTACCAACCATAATATTCTTTTCTGCCTTAACCTCGGTACTTTTCTATTTAGGTATTATTCAAAAAGTTGTAAAAGCCATGGCATGGTTACTTTCAAAAGCATTAAAAATATCTGGTGCTGAAAGTTTAAGTGTTGCCGGAAACATCTTTTTAGGACAAACCGAAGCACCTCTTTTAATTAAGGCTTATTTGGAAAAAATGAATAAGTCAGAAATGCTTTTAGTCATGATTGGTGGTATGGCAACAGTGGCAGGTGCTGTACTTGCTGCTTACATTGGGTTTTTGGGTGGTGATGATCCTGCACTACGATTGTTTTATGCGAAACATTTATTAGCGGCCTCTGTAATGGCTGCTCCAGGTGCTATTGTTATTTCAAAAATACTTTATCCACAAACCGAAGATGTGAATACCGATGTTTCTGTATCGCAAGAAAAAATAGGCTCAAATTTCTTAGATGCTATTGCAAACGGAACTACCGAAGGCTTAAAATTAGCGGTAAATGTTGGCGCCATGCTTTTAGTATTTGTAGCATTTATAGCCATGTTTAATGGTATTTTAGGTTGGATAGGTGATGTCACAACTGCAAACAGTTGGATTGCTAATAATACGTCTTACAACAACCTTTCGCTAGAACTTATTTTAGGTTACGCCTTCGCGCCATTAATGTGGCTTATTGGTGTCGCTAAAGAAGATATGGCTTTAATGGGACAACTTTTAGGAATCAAATTGGCCGCCAGCGAGTTTATCGGCTATATACAATTAAGAGAATTAAAAGAAGCCTCAAATGCTATTCATCTCAGTTATGAAAAATCCATAATCATGGCAACCTATATGCTGTGTGGTTTTGCAAACTTCGCGTCTATAGGCATACAAATTGGCGGTATTGGGTCGTTGGCTCCTGGGCAACGTAAAACGCTTTCAAAATTTGGCATGAAGGCCTTAATTGGTGGTACTATTGCATCGTTAATTTCGGCTACCATTGCTGGAATGATAATTGGATAAAAACTGCCCTTTTGTTTCTTCAAAGGAGCAACCAAAACACAAAACAAAATCGTTAATAACTTTATTATAATATCTGAAATCTTAGGTGCTATCATTTAAAGCTATTTTTTATTTTTACTCTGCTTTAAAAATCATGGTTTAATTAAAAAAAATCCCCATTTTCATGGGGAATGTTATGAAACAATATCACGACCTAGTAAAACACGTTTTAGAAAACGGCAATGAAAAAGGAGATCGCACAGGAACAGGAACAAAAAGCGTTTTTGGTTACCAAATGCGATTTGATTTAAGTGAAGGCTTTCCTATGGTTACCACAAAAAAATTACACTTAAAATCTATTGTTTATGAGCTACTTTGGTTTTTAAAAGGGGATACCAATACAAAATACCTTACTGAAAATGGCGTGCGTATTTGGAATGAATGGGCTGATGAAAATGGTGATTTAGGACCTGTCTATGGTCACCAATGGCGCAACTGGAATGATGACGAAATAGATCAAATAAAAGAGGTTGTAGATGCCTTAAAAAACAACCCAGATAGTCGTCGTATGATGGTTTCTGCATGGAACCCTTCTGTGTTACCAGATACTTCAAAAAGCTTTAGCGAAAATGTAGCGAATGGTAAAGCGGCACTTCCGCCATGTCATGCATTTTTTCAGTTTTATGTGGCCGATGGTAAATTATCATGCCAATTGTACCAGCGTAGTGCTGATATATTTTTAGGTGTACCTTTTAATATTGCTTCTTATGCATTATTTACTATGATGATGGCGCAAGTTTGTGGTTATGAAGCTGGAGAATTTATACATACTTTTGGCGATGCTCACATTTATAGCAACCACTACGAACAATTGGAGTTACAATTATCTAGAGATATTCGTCCGTTACCAAAAATGATTCTTAATCCTGAAATTAAAGATATTTTTGATTTTGATTTTGAAGATTTTACTTTGGTTGATTATAATCCGCACCCGCACATTAAAGGCGTTGTTGCTGTATAAATTTCCTAAACTTTAGATTAAAGATTTAATGCAGCTGATGGTGCGTTAGGGATAGCAGCGGCATCCTTTTACTTTTAAAAGTAAATGATTAAAAACCGTAGATTAGACTATACCAAAATAAGAATTTTCTAGCCTAAGCGGATTTAATTAAAAGTAAAAGATATATGGTATAGACCGACCCTTGTGGTAACCTGCCTGCCGGCAGGCAGGCGCCTAAAAAAATTATAAAACCAAAAAAGCACCCCTAAAGAGGTGCTTTTATATTTTTTAAATTGTGGAAATTATAGTTTTATAACACCGTTTTCTGCACCAGCAAAGTCATTCCATGCATAAGCATCGGCAGCATCGTCATTTACGTAAACACCATCAACTAGGTATTTAAACTCGTAAGTGTTTCCAGCTTCTAAATCTAAAGTACCTTTAAATGTACCATTTTTTAGTTTTTTAAGAGGTGCTTTTTTAGCATTCCAATCGTTGAAAGACCCAACCACTGATACTTTTTTTGCATCCTCGGCAGGAACAGTAAATGTTACTTTACAAACTGGTTTACTTTTTAAAAATTGTTTTTTAATAGCCATAATAGTATATTTTTGAAATTTGTTCTTTTACGTTTAATTACACTGCAAATTTATAAACTATTTATTATAGATTGCCATTTAAAGCTTTTAGTTCTAAAGAATTATCAATTTGACAATTTGAGTTATTCAAATAACTAAAGTCTACAAAAATTTAGGATTAAATTTAAATTATTATCAATCAAAATTTTACGTTTTACGCTGATTATCAACGGTTTTTATTACTAAAACGTTTTAGTAAACTTGATTTTTTTAAGTATGATTTATCTTATTAATTATCATTAAAAAACTTTAACTTTACAGTTGTTATTTTACGATTATGTTTGGAAAAAAGAAACCCATACCACAAATAGATAAAGACCAATTGGAGCTTATTGAAAATGCTCAAAAACGCATCAAACAAAAAAAGCGTTTATATGTGCATTTTGTTATCTTTTTAATTGGTGCTATTTTTTTAATTGCTGCCAATACGGTATTAGGAATTGGTAAAGATTTTCAAATCTTCAACATTGATTGGTTTGTGTTTGCCATTTTACTATGGTTATTCTTTTTTGTTTACCACCTGTTTAACGTGTTTGTTACTCAGAAATTTATGGGTAAAGCATGGGAAAAAGCCCAATTAGAAAAACTGGTTGCCAAACAGCAAGACCGCATAGAATCTCTTAAAGCTGAATTTGTAAAAGAGGAAAAACTAATAGCGCAAAGTGAAGTGTTTAATGAATCTGCCACTCAATCCGAAACTTCAATCACAAAAACTAAAAAATCTGAACTTACTATAATTGTAGCTGCTGCCGAAAATGATGCCATAGGACTAGGAAATAAATTAATTTGGCATTTAAGCGACGACTTAAAACGCTTTAAAGCTCTTACAAACGGGCACCATATTATTATGGGGCGCAAAACCTTTGAAAGTTTCCCGAAGCCTTTACCAAATAGAACGCATGTGGTAATTACAAGGCAGAAAGATTACCAAGCACCAAGTGGTGTTATTTTAGTGCATAGTCTAGAAGATGCTATTGATGCATCAAAAAGCGACGCGCAACCATTTATTATTGGCGGAGGCCAAATTTACAAACAGGCCATGGCAATTGCCGATAAAATTGAATTGACACGGGTTCATCATAATTTTGATGCCGACACCTATTTCCCTAAAATAGATACTTCTGTTTGGAAAGAAACTGCCAATGTTTTCAATAAAAAAGACGCAGACCACGATTATGAGTTTTCGTTTTTAACTTATGAGAGGAAATAGCCTTCTTTTTTCTTTGTCATAAAAAATATCTAAATTCGTTTGACTCTTGTTTAAATCGATGAAACGATTTTTATAAGTAGCATATCAGGTATTTTATAAATTCCAATACTTAAATTATGTATATAGGCAAAGTATATCGAATAATTGACATGGTGAAATGGACTCGTTTTGAAACGCTCTCCTTCGTCATAATTATTGGAGCATGGGTTTCTATCTATTATTTCCTTGAACTAGATTGGTTTAGAATTCCCTGGACTCCAATGGCCTTAATTGGTACAGCGGTTGCATTTGTTATAGGATTTCAAAATAATGCTGTGTATGGTCGAATTTGGGAAGCACGAAAAATATGGGGAGGCATAGTCAATACGTCTCGTACTTTTGGTATTTATGTTCAAGATATGGTTACTGACGAACATGCTAAAGAGAGTGTTTCTAACGATTCCATTAAGAAAGAAGTTAAGATCTTAACTTATCGACATATCGCGTGGATGACTGCATTAAGATATGCCATGCGAAATAAAAAACAATGGGAAACAACAAGTAAACATAGAACGAATACGGAATGGGGTATCAAGCCACCTGAAATTAAGTCAACATTAGTAGAGGAACTTAAATTATATCTGTCTGATGACGATCTAAAAGAAGTGATGAACAGAGACAATCACCAAACGGCAATACTCTATTTACAATCACATCATATCAGAAAATTAAAAGACAAAGGGATAATCTGGGAGTTTTCATTTCTTGAACTTGAAGCACTCATCAAAGAATTATTCACCCTTCAAGGACAAACGGAGCGCATCAAGAATTTTCCATATCCAAGGCAATATGCTTCTCTAAATCATTATTTCATGTGGCTACTCTTGTTGCTTCTGCCCATGGCATTAGTTCCACAATTTATGGACATTGGAAAAGAAATTGCAGTTAATTATCCCTTATGGGGAGATATTTTCATATGGTTTACTATTCCCATTTATACTGCGGTAGCTTGGATGTTTCATACCATGGAGCGTATTGGTAGAACAGGAGAAAATCCATTTGAAGGCACTTCTAATGATGTTCCAATTTCGACCATTTCAAGAGGAATAGAAATAGATTTAAGACAAAATTTAGGAGAAGATAAAAGTAAAATTCCTGTTCAATTCCCAGCTGAACACGGTGTTCAATTCTAGTGTAATTTAAAATAGCACTTCAATTAATTGAAATTAGTTAATGCATCTTCTTTAAGTTTAACTTGATAGCTTATTGGTGAAATACAAAGTCTAAAATCTTTTTCAAAACTCCTGTTACAATTTTCAGTAATTTTGCCAAATGGTGAAAGAAATACAACTTCGTATTACAATTGAAGAAGAAAAACAGCCCGATATTCTTGCTAAAAAATCGGCGATAAAACTAGGTACAAACCAGGATGATATTTCGGGTGTTAAAATCCTTAGAAAATCTATTGATGCCAGAAAACCCAAAATTTTTTTCAACTACAAAGTAGCTGTTTACATTAACGAAGCTATACCAGAAACATCAGAATACAACTTTAATTACCAAGACGTATCAAAAGCAAAGCCCATTCATATTATTGGTTTTGGTCCTGCAGGTATGTATGCTGCATTACGTTGTATAGAACTCGGTTATAAACCCATCGTTTTAGAACGCGGTAAAAACGTACAAGATCGCAGACGTGATTTAAGAGCCATAAACCAAGACCATTTTGTAAATGAAGATTCCAACTATTGTTTTGGCGAAGGTGGCGCCGGAACTTATAGTGACGGCAAATTGTATACTAGAAGTTTAAAACGTGGCGACGTTCGTCGAATTTTCGAAAATCTTGTCTATCATGGCGCAACAGATCAAATTTTGGTTGATGCGCATCCACATATCGGTACCAACAAACTGCCTAAAGTCGTTCAAAACATCCGCGAAACCATTTTAGAACATGGCGGAGAAATACATTTTGAAACTCGGGTTACAGATTTCAACATAAAAGATCACCAAATAAAAGCCATTCAACTTCAAAACGGCAGTGAAATAGCAGTCGATAAAGTAATTCTGGCAACAGGTCATTCTGCAAGAGACATTTTCTACCTGCTAGATAAAAAGCAAATAGCAATACAAGCCAAATCGTTTGCCATGGGAGTTCGTGTTGAGCATCCACAACATATTATAGACTCAATTCAATATCATTGTTCTGGCGAACGTCCCGACTTACTTCCAGCCGCTTCATACGGTTTGGTCGAGCAGGTAAAAGAGCGCGGTGTATATTCATTTTGCATGTGCCCAGGCGGGTTTATTGTGCCGGCAGCCACCGCCAACGGCGAAGTTGTAGTTAATGGTATGTCGCCTTCAAAACGAAATAATTTATACGCCAATTCTGGTATAGTAGTAGAAATAAATGTCGATACCGATTTACCCAAATACGAGCAATTTGGGGCCTTAAAGGGCTTAGAATATCAAAAAAATCTAGAACGATTAGCTTTTACAGCAGGCGGAAGAAGTCAAACCGCACCCGCACAACGCTTAACCGATTTTGTAGAAGGCAGATTGTCAACCAGTTTAAACGACTGTTCCTATCAACCCGGATTAAATTCCGCACCTCTACATTCGTTATTACCCAAGTTTATTGGCGGGCGCTTGCGCAAAGGCTTCGAAGCATTCGGACGAAAAATGAAAGGCTATTACACCACAGAAGCTAACGTTGTTGGTGTAGAATCTAGAACCTCATCACCTGTTTCCATACCACGAAACGAGCAGTTGCACCACCCACAAATCACAAACTTATATCCCTGTGGCGAAGGTGGCGGATACGCGGGCGGTATCGTTTCAGCGGCTATGGATGGCGAACGTTCTGCCGAAGCAGCCACAAGCAATCTTTAATATTTTTAGGCGCCTGCCTGCAGGCAGGCAGGTTACCACAAGGGTTGGGCTTTCCGTTGCAAGCCCTCAGTCGTGCCTCCCTGCGGGCTTTCCTCTGCAATCCCTAATGCGAACACAGAACTTTCAATAAACAGAGTTACACGTCTAAAGATTTATTGTTATTTTAGCCTCACAAAAACTAACCAAAATGAACGCATATATATTTCCAGGTCAAGGTGCTCAATTTTCAGGAATGGGATTAGACCTTTATGAAAACTCACCTCTAGCACAAGAATTATTTGAACAAGCTAATGAAATTTTAGGTTTCAACATTACAGACACCATGTTTGAGGGTTCTGCTGAAGACCTAAAAGAAACTAAAGTAACACAACCAGCAATATTTTTACACTCGGTAATTTTAGCAAAAACTTTAGGCGCAAGCTTTAAACCAGATATGGTTGCAGGACACTCTCTGGGAGAATTTTCAGCATTAGTAGCTAATGGCGCTTTAAACTTTGAAGATGGCTTAAAATTAGTATCACAACGCGCCATGGCGATGCAAAAAGCTTGCGAATTACAACCTAGTACTATGGCAGCTGTTTTAGGGTTAGATGACGATGTAGTTGAAAAAATCTGTGCTATGACTGAAGGTATTGTAGTAGCCGCAAATTACAATTGTCCAGGGCAATTAGTAATTTCCGGAGAAGTTGATGCCATTAACAAAGCCTGCGAAGCATTAAAAGAAGAGGGTGCACGTCGCGCTTTAGTTTTACCTGTTGGCGGTGCATTTCACTCACCTTTAATGGAACCAGCACGTGAAGAATTAGCCGCAGCAATAGAAAACACAACATTTAGCAAACCAAACTGCCCAATTTATCAAAACGTTACGGCAAACGCTGTAATAGACGAAAGCGCTATTAAAGCTAACTTGATATCTCAATTAACTGCACCGGTACGTTGGACACAATCTGTTCAACAAATGATTGCAGATGGCGCCACTTTATTTACTGAAGTCGGTCCTGGTAAAGTTTTACAAGGCTTAGTTAAAAAAATAAATAGAGATGCCGAAACGGTTTCAGCAACTTTAGAAAGCAATAGCTAAATGAAGTTATCTAAACGTTCCATCTACATCATTCTGGTTATCGTCATAACTATAGCTGTCGATCAAATTTCAAAAGTTATTGTTAGAAATAACATCACACTTAGAACCAACATTAATCCTGGTGAACGTATCCCCATACTCGGTGATTACTTCATATTAATGAATGTAGAAAACACAGGTGCTTTTTTAGGTATGGGTAGTGAGTTAAACGAAACGCTAAGAATTATTTTATTACTCATACTTCCAATAGTTGTTTTGGGATTAGTGCTACGTCATATTTTCAAAGACAAGTCACTAGACAACTGGTCGCTTTTTGCATTTGCAAGTATTATTGGTGGCGGAATAGCTAATGTTTTTGATAGAATAGCTTTTGGAAAAGTAACCGATTTTTTATTTATAGATTTAGGTGGTGTTTTTAGAACTGGAATTTTTAATCTAGCCGATTTATCGGTAACCACTGGGATGATTATTTTGCTATTTGCAAGTTTTAAAAAGAAGAAAAGTACAACATAGAAAAAGCCCAAAGCATTAACATCTTCGGGCTTTTAAAATTTAGCTAGTCAATTAAATTTAATGCTCGTCTTCTAAGAATCCAGTTCTTTTATAGCCTTCGAAATGATATACATTCCCGGGATCATCTGAAAACTCACCGTCAAAAGATATCATATCTGCAACAACCCCTGATGTGCTGGTTGTTCCATTTTTCACAATGACTCCATTACTTATTGTTACCGTAATATCTCCGCTAGTTAAATCACTTCCAGCGAAAGTTAAATTATTTAAATTTACTGGTACAACAGCTTTAAATGGCCAAATATGATCATCGGTAATTTGAATTTCGGTGCCGTTATCGGCGTTTGAATTTGATATGGTAATAAACTGATAATCAAGTACCAGACTACCACCAAAAAAAGTTTGCACATAATAATCACCAGACATGGCGTTTACACTTGATGTAGGCACAGGAAAATCTTCATAGCCTTCTTCTGTTTCGCAAGCTGTTATTAACAAACAGCTTAACAACAATATTTTTATATATATTTTCATAATCTAATAATTTTTATGAATTAATTTTTTAGAAATCTACGTGTGAATATACCACAACAACCAATAAAGGTTCTTAAAGTAATATCGCCTGAAGCCAAAATGGTTCCGCTACTTCCAGCTTCATCACTTGGGTCAATTACGATGTCTCCAAAACGACTAGGTTGTCTAGGTCCTATAATTTCAGTTGCCGAAATTTGGAATAAAACCACAGCAATATTATTGGTTGGCAATACATCATCAGCTTGATAAACACCATCTGCAATTTTTGTTAAAGTCATAACATGAGCAGAGTTGGAGTCTCTAGTATAACTTCCGCTGATATCAGTAGAAATTATAAAACTAGGGTCATCAACAACTGCAACATATCGAGAGGCTGTTCCATCAAAACCATCGGTATTTGTTGCGGCATAATCCAATCTGTACACTCCTGGTTGACTCGTATTTACCGTTCCAGTTGTGGTAAAAGGGAGCTCATCAGCTCCCGCTAGGGCTTTCACTCCAGAATCTGTAAACGAAGACCCTGTTTGTATGAGCGAAAAGGGTTCGTCAATTTCAAAACTTGGGAATATCGTAACTTCTGAAGTAATAGGACTAGCTTCAGAGCATGAAGCCATCACCATTACCAAGCAAAGTACTGAAACTATTCCTGCGACTTTATTTATTATTTTCATTATCGTATGTTTTAAGTTAAAAATGCGTTCCATTATTTTTGATCCCACCAAACTTTTTCAGTTAGTGAAGTCTTTTGGGTAATATTTGGATTTTTAGAGGTTTCTGTATCTGGGTAAAAAAGTGTATTTGGTGTTTGATTACCTGTTAGAACAGAACTTACAGATACTACAAAATTTCCAATGGCATAATTTTCGTTACCAAGCGTAACTGTTTCTGGAAATTGAGTTCTGTTAGTTTCAAAAAAACCTTCTATAGTATTAACATAAGCTAATGACACCCATTTTTGTATAATAACTTGTCGTAATGCCGTTTCAACATCGGTTGAAGACATATATTCATAAGTACCTCCAGTTCCAGTTAATGTTTGAGCACCGGCAGGATCTAATCCAAAAGTTAAAAATGAGTTTAAAACACCAGCATCATACTTTGCCTTCGCTCCCGTTCCGTTTGCATATCTAATTAATGCTTCAGCTTGAAGAAAATTACTTTCTGAAACAGTCATTAAATACACTGGTGTAGTTGCCGTAATATTTGGTCTTGAAAAAGCAGATGCTACTTCAGATGAATAATTATCACGATCGCCTTGATCTATACCTCTAAATATTGCACTTGCGTTTGTTCTGTAAATAGCAGCTTCACGCGGGTCTGCATTGGCTTCTAAGAATTGCAGAAGCGAGTTGCTAGCAATATTATTCACATCTCCTAAACGATCAATTTGAACATCGTAGAATGGATTTGCCTTATTTTGAGCATTTTCATATAGTGCAAACTTCGCATCAGATGTAATAAAATTATTTTGAGCTAAAAGCGCTGTTACTGCCGAAGCATTTGCTTGAGATGTATAAGCCATTCTTATGTAAAGCTTCAATTTCAGGGTATTCGCAAACTTGATCCATTCGTCCATATCAGCATTATAAATCGCATCTTGCGCGCCTACAGTTGATGGTACAGGGTTATTATTATATTTAGTTAATGCCGAGTCTATTTCACCGAGTATTCCTGTATAAATATCACCCCCAAAATCAACACTTGGGGTAATGTTTTCTGAACCTAAAAGTGCTTCAGAATAAGGAATATCGCCGTACAAATCGGTTAAAATTTGAAAGGTATATGCTCGTAATAGGCTCGCAATTAAAAAGGAACCCGTATCTCCTTCTTCATCAGACTTTGATAAAACAAAATTTAAATCGTTCAAGCAACCAGCCCAAAGCTCATTCCATAATCGATCTGAAAAATCGATATTCATATTATAAGTATCGATAGAAAGGTATTGTGATGCACTTGGTGGTTGCGTGTGATACTGCGCTAAAAAGCCCCCTAGATTGGTTAATTGTCCGCCTAGACCTGTTACTAAAGACCCTTGAGCAGCTGTTAACACAAAGCTTTTATCTACATTAACTGGTGTGTTAGGGTTATCGTTTATATTCAAATCTTCTGTACAAGAGGTTATCAGAATAGAGAAGAAAAGAAGTCTTAATATATTTTTCATTTTTATATGTTTTTAATTAATTAAAATCTAGCTTTTAATGTAATTCCCAGACTTCTAGTACTAGGACTCGCGCTAAACTCACCAAAAAGGCTCGTTAAATCTGTTCCGAAAGTGGACACTTCTGGATCTATATATTGATTGGATTCTGGTGTAAATAATAGTAAGTTTCTTCCAACAACTGTAATAGATAAAGATTCAAAAGGTGTTTTATCAATAATCTTATCGGAGAAATTATACCCAAAGGTTACTTCTCTTAGTTTTACAAATGATTTATCGATTACATCTCCTCTTTCGTTAGCTGTAGCTCTATAATAATCATCCCAATGTTCAATATCTATCGCTGTTGTATTTTCCACATAAGAAATATTACCGCTTCCATCGTCAATTCTATTTACAGAACCAGGAACGACATAAGGGTTTCTATCATTTATTGTTGTTGTAATTGAATTTCCAGTGAAACGCGTGTTACTAGCAGTACGGCTATACATTAATCCTCCTTGTCTTATATCGAGTGAAAACCCTAACGAAAAACCTTTGTATGAAAAATTATTATTGATACCTAAAGTGTAATCATATTGCGTATCGCCATAAACCTCTTTTTCTGGAGATGCTATAGGTACACCGTTATTATCTACCACAATGTTTCCGCTAGGGTCTCTAAGTGGCACGCTACCTTCAATTAAAGCAATGGGGTCGCCTTCTCTAGCTACCAAACTTATTGTGCTTAAACCACCTAGCGCAATTTGTTCTACTCTATCGTCAAGTTCTTCTAAAATGGCATCATTGGTAGAATAATTAAAAGCCAAATCCCAATTAAAACCATCGGTATTTCTAAAAACGCCTAGAGTTAAAAGCGCTTCATAACCTTTATTAGAAATGGTTCCAATATTCGCCGTTTGGTTTGTAAAACCAGAAGTTGATGCTAATGGCAGACTTAGAATTTGGTCTTCAACCGTAGCATTATAATATGCAAAATCTAAACTAATACGATTCTTTAAAAAAGATAATTCTGTACCTATTTCAAACTCTTTTCTTCTTTCTGGTGCTAAATTTGGATTTCCAGCTCTGTTTCCAACTTCAAAAGCATTTAAACCTCCTACTGGGAAATTAAGGTTTCTAAATCCTTGGTTATCTGTTGAGCCCGCAATATTAACAGGATCTATTTGATATGGTGCCGTATCCACACCTGTTTCTCCATAACCAACTCTTATTTTACCGTAACTTAATACCTTTTTTATATCTGGAAATGTTTCAGTTAAAACCCATGAAGCATTGGCACCTCCATAAAGCACCGACCGATTTTCTTCTGGTAAAGTAGAATACCAATCGTTTCTAACATTAGCTGTAAGAAACAGCATGTCTTTATATGAAAACGTGGTTGAATTTAAAACACCAAATAATCTTCTTTTAGTTACTGTAGAAGTCGCAGCTACTGGGCTTGCAGAATTAGACAGCGAGAAAAAATCGGGTATGTCTTGTGATGCTACGCTTGCGGTAGCTCCTTGCGTTGTTCTATCGTTGTAATTAAACCCGAAGGATGAAGAAATATTAAAATCGTCATTCACATCGAAGTTAAGATTCAACAAAATATCATGATTAACCTGTTTAACAAAATTCTGAACTTCGCCATAAAACCCAGGCTGCTCTGTTGTGGTTCCATCATTGGGGCTCCCGGGAGCCGCATCAATAATAGCATTCCAAACCTTAGTATAATCTGAATATGAATCTATACCCAATCTGTATGTAGCACTTGCCCATTCGTTAATTTGTGCATTCACATCAAACGCGCCATAAACTCTTTCTTTGGTATATTTTGCTCCATCTTCGTTTAATGTAAAATAAGGATTAGTAACTCCAAAAGGTGTGTAATAATTATCTACATTGTTAAATGGGTCGTTTTTATAATCTTTAAATTCTGTAATATCAAAATCTGTTGGAATTTGCATCAAATTATTGATTACTGATCGCCCTTGCCCTCCTTGTATTCCTGCGCCTCTTGTACTTACATAATTTAATGTCCCACCAAAGGTTAAGAAATCAATTTGCGAATTGAATGAAGCAGAAATAGTGTTTCTTTCATTTGAATCATTTGAAGTTGGAAAAATTCCATCGGCGGTGGTATTATTAAAAGCAATTCTCCCAGTTGTATTTCCAGAACCTCCAGAAATTGCTAGGTTTGTTACATAAGCAGTACCTATATCGAAAAAATTTCTCCATTGATCTTCTTGAAACGCATATCGTTTAATTTTTTGCGAATTGTTTACCACATTACCCCAAACAAGAACCTCATTATTAAAACGTGGGCCCCAAGAACCATTTTCACCTAAAAAGTGTTGTCCGTCCCATCCTTGTCCGAATTCCTCTTGATATTTAGGTGCTCGTAACAAATCTGTAAAAGTAGCTTGAGTAGAAAACTCAACACTTAATTTATCCTTGCTTCCTTTTTTGGTTGTGATAATAACAACACCATTGGCAGCTCTGGAACCGTAAAGTGCTGTACTCGACGCACCTTTTAATACAGAAATGGATTCGATATTCTCAGGATTAATGTCGCCAGAGCCTCGACCAAAATCGTAAGACCCGTTAAGACTCGTACTATTTGTTGTACCATTATTAATAGGCACACCATCAACAATATATAAAGGCTGATTACTAGCACTAAGCGAGCTAAAACCTCTAATGATGACTCCTGATGAAGAACCAGGATCGGTACTTGCATTCGAAATAACTACACCAGCAACTTTTCCTTTAATTGCATCGGAAATATTGGTTTGTGCGCCTTGGTTTAAATCTTCAGATCCAATAGTTGTAATGGCAGAACCTAATGATTTTTTCTCGCGCTTAATACCTAATGCCGTTACAACAACTTCTTGAAGGGCTTGTGCATCTTCCTGCAAGGTAATATCTATTGTAGCCGATGAGCCTGCTACAATTTCTTGAGTGGCATATCCAACGTAGCTAAATACAAGAGTTGACCCTTGATTTGCTTCAATTGAAAATTTACCATCAAAATCGGTTGAAGCACCAGAAGAGGTGCCTTTCACTAAAACTGTTGCACCAGGTAGCGGCAATCCATTGCCGTCTGTAATAGTACCAGAAATAGTTTTTCCTTGTGCAAACGTAAGCTGCACAGTTAACGCTAAAATTAGCGTTAACAATCTACTAAACTTTTTTTTCATTTTATTAATATTTGAGTTAGTCTTCGCAGATTGAAAAAAGGCGGTAGCAAAGATTTTTTTAAGTGACTAATTCAAAAAATTATACTTTACTATTGTGAAAAAAAGTTTAGAGGAATCTAAAGTAAGTAAAGTCCTTTTACTACCTACCTTTAACAATTGCACGTTAAAAGAAGTTAAAATGTGAGTAATGATGGGCAATCCTGATAATAGTTAACCTACGCCGTTAAACTTTTACCTAATATTTACTTGGAGAGTTTTTAAGTGAAGTATGAATATATTCAGAAGGTGTTGTATTTGTAACTTTTTTAAATGCTTTATTAAAAGTTACTTTATTATTGTATCCAACTTCATAAGCAATATCAATAATATTTAAATTACCATGCGAATCTTCTTCTAACATTTTAATAGCTTCTTTAATTCTGAAGGTATTTATAAGTTCAAAAAAATTCATTTTAAAATGCTCATTTATTATTTGAGAAGCATTATGGCGTGTGGTATTTAATTTGAAAGCAAGCAGTTCTAAATTAATATTATTTTCTTTAAAAACTTTATCTTGAACTAACAGCTTTTCTAGGTTATCTTTTAATTCGGTAGAAAGGGTATTTGTTAGTCCAGACTTCTGATATTTTTCAGAAAATAGTCTTTTATTTAATGGTACAAAAGTATTATTAAACACATCTGGCTGTACATATCCCATGTATACTATATATATCAGCATAAAGCACATAAGCGCCACCATGCCGTTATAAATAACTATTGAAATCCCGCCCAGTTGCGTTAAAATAGACAATCCATAAAGTACATATGAAACAATATAAGCTACGTATATATTAAATATACCGCTCTCCCATTTTCTTTTAAAAGTATCGTTGTTGTTAATTACCGCATTCTGCTTCGATTTTAATAATTTTCTTATCAAAAAGGCATATACGATTAACGATATTACTTTTGCCGAAAAAACAATAATATTATAATGATGAGTTGAAGCATTTAATTCTAACATCATATTGTACTTTTCATTTGCTGAAGCCAAATAAACAGGTAGTAAGAAAAACAGCAAGCAAATGGTTGGTAATAGATGTAAGACATCTTTAAATTTAAACTTGAAATTGGGTGAAACACTTTTGAAATAGAAAAAAAGTATCGGTCCTAAAAGTAAAACACATGAAGAAGACATTCTGTATGTATGAGGGTATTCATATCTCGCATTAGTTATATACAGAACAAACTCTAAAATAAATAAACTTTGAATTCCTACAAAGGTGCCAATCAAAACTTTGGAATAAGGCTGAGCTTTTTTGCTAAAATTAATGGCTATTGTAAAGAAAAAGCCAATTAATGCGGCATATAAATAAAAAAAAGCTAAACCATTAATATGAAAGTTAAATGATTTATTTAATACTTTATACTCCTCGGTTTCACTAATAGCCTCAAAAGATTTGTCTTTTAATATTGAAAAATCAAAAGTGTTATTTATGTACTTTAAAGTGTATTTATAAGCATCTTTTGGTTGTTCCAATTCAGCATTTAATAGGGCTAATGTTTTAAATATATTGACAGAATCCGGGTGTTTGCTGTTTGCAGCATTTTCATTTAATACCAGAAGATCTAACTGGTTCATGTCGTTGTTAATATTAACTTCATGCAACAAACTATCCAAATGTTTTTGATGCCATTCTTGAGTTAAGTTTATTCCAGCATCTTGAGCCATCATCTTATTGGCAAAAATAAAAAGACAGACAAATACAATGGATAATTTGGTTCGATTAGTCATGAGTAAGAAATTAGTAAGAGCGAAAGATGCAATTGTTAAACTACAAACTAACTTTTCTCCATGAAGGTATAAATAAAAGGCTGTGATTTTTCTTAAAATTTTCTAAAAAAGGTAAACCCCGATAATATTTTCTACTTTTTTAACATAAAATAAAAGAATACATCTAAACAAAAAGGTCGCTAAATTAGCGACCCTTCAGAACAATTTCTATTTGAAATTTTATTAGCCTCTAACTTTCTGCTCCCATTTCCATGCAGATAACATAGCGTCTTTAAGAGATAAAGTGGGTTTCCATCCTAAATCATTATTGGCTTTATTTGTATCGGCGTATGCAGAAATGATATCACCTTCGCGTCTTCCTACAATTTTATAGTTTAATTTTACTCCTGAGACTTCTTCAAAAGCATTAACCACTTCTAATACAGAACTGCCTTTACCTGTTCCTAAATTGAAAGTTTCGTAATTCGATTTATTATCGCCTTTCAGTAATCTACCTAAAGCGATTACATGAGCTTTAGCTAAATCTACTACATGAATATAATCTCTAATACAAGTGCCATCGGGCGTTGGGTAATCATCACCAAAAACCGATAATTGCTCTCTTAAACCAATGGCCGTTTGTGTAATAAAAGGCACTAAATTTTGTGGAACGCCAATTGGTAATTCGCCAATTTCAACAGACTCATGTGCGCCAATAGGATTAAAATAACGCAATGCAATCGCTTTTAATGATGGCACTACTTTACAAGTGTCAGCTATAATTTCTTCGCCAATTTGCTTGGTGTTTCCATATGGTGATTCCGCTGTTTTAACGGGAGCATTTTCTGTAATAGGTAATTCATCAGCTTGCCCGTAAACTGTGCATGAAGAACTAAAAATAAAACTTGCTGATGGCAATTTCTTCAATTCTTTTAAAATGTATATTAAGGAGGCTAGATTGTTTTCATAGTACATCAAAGGCTCGTTTACACTTTCGCCTACAGCTTTACTTGCAGCAAAATGTATTACCCCTTTTATATCTTGATGTTTATAAAAAAACGATTCAACTTCAGTTTTATCTTTTAAATCTAACTTCTCAAAAATCGCTGCTTTTCCTGTTATGGCTTTAATACCGTCAAGCACCTGCACAGAAGAATTTGATAAATCGTCGATTATTACAACTTCGTAGCCTTTATTTTGTAATTCTACAACCGTGTGCGACCCTATAAAACCTAAACCACCAGTAACTAATATTTTATCCATTTATAAATTTTATAATTGCAGATGTTATAAACTCAATTTGTTCATCTTCAAGCTCAGTATGCATTGGCAATGAAATAACATCTTTAACCAATTGATTGGTAACTGCAAAATCTTTCTCATTATATCTTGAATCTTGATAGGCTTTTTGTTTATGCAGTGGAATTGGGTAATATACGCCGCATGGGATTCCTTTATCGTTTAAATGTTTTACTAAAGCATCTCTATCAACACCTTTTAATTTCAATGTATATTGATGAAATACATGACAGTCGCATGTATCACAAATATCTCCACAGCCATTTGAAACCTTCGGTGTTATAATTTGTTTAATATTTTTAAACGCTTGATTATATTTTCTCGCTGCATTTTGTCTCGATTTATTATAGCTATCTAATTTTGGTAGTTTAGCATCTAAAACTGCAGCTTGAATACTATCTAATCTTGAATTCACTCCTACCACATCATGGTGATAGCGCTCGTACATGCCGTGATTTACGATACCTCGAATAGTATGAGCTAATTCGTCATTATTGGTAAAAATAGCGCCACCATCACCATAGCAACCAAGATTTTTTGATGGGAAAAACGATGTAGCACCTACATCGCCTATAGTTCCAGCTTTTACTTTTGTGCCGTTACTATAAGTGTAATTTGCTCCAATTGCTTGAGCATTATCTTCAATAACATAGAGATTATGCGCTTTAGCTATTTTCATAATGGCCTCCATGTTAGCACATTGGCCGAATAAATGGACTGGCACAATGGCTTTCGTTTTAGGCGTAATGGCATTTTTTAAGGCTTCAATATTAATATTAAAATCATCTTCGTTAACATCAACTAAAACAGGAGTAAGTTGTAATAACGCAATAACCTCTACAGTAGCTGCAAAAGTAAAATCGACAGTTATAACTTCATCCCCCGGCTTTAAACCTAAACCCATCATGGCTATTTGTAAGGCATCGGTTCCGTTAGCACAAGGAATAACATGTTTAACGCCTAGATACGTTTCAAGGTTTTTTTGAAACTCATGTACTTTTGGTCCGTTAATAAAAGCTGTGTTTTCAATTACTTCTTGGATAGAAGGATTAACGATATCTTTGATATCGTTGTACTGACCTTTGAGGTCAACCATTTGAATTTTTTTCATCTAAAAAAAATTGTAGCCCTATTTAAAGAATCAAATACGACTTATTTTAATGTTAATCTTTTACGGTATAACACGTAACAAAATTACAAAAATGATTATCGCTAACCAATGAATTTCTGTCAAAGAAATGTATTTTAGCATTTAAAATTAAATATTGCGTTTTATTTATAACATAGGGATTTTTCTTGCAGGTATTGCTTTAAAAATAGGAGCTCTGTTTAACAACAAACTAAAAAAAGGTGTTGAAGGCAGAAAAAGTACTTTCAAAATTTTAAAAGACAGCATCTCTGAAAATGATAAAACACTTTGGTTTCATTGTGCCTCTTTAGGCGAATATGAACAAGGGCTGCCTGTATTCACAAAGCTTAGGAATCATTATAAAAGTCATAAAATAGTTTTGAGTTTTTTTTCCCCATCTGGCTATGACATAAAAAAAAACAGCCCTATAGCAGATCTTGTTGTTTATATCCCTCTAGACACCAGAACGAATGCAAAACGATTTTTAAATTTAGTGAAACCCGAGCTTTCCGTATTTGTAAAATATGATATCTGGCCTAATTTTTTGTACGAATTGAAAAGTCAGCAAAAGCGTGCCCTACTCATATCTGCTTCTTTTAGAGAAAATCAAATTTATTTTAAGACTTACGGAGGTTTTTTTAGAAAAGCACTTTTTACTTTCGAGCACATTTTTACACAAAATGAGGTTTCTAAAGAAATTCTAAACGCAATCAACTACAAGACTGTTTCAGTAAATGGAGACACTAGGTTTGATAGAGTTTACAGCCAGTTAGAAACCGATAACACATTGCCCTATGTTGAAGCTTTTAAAAACAACAAACTATGCGTTGTTGCCGGTAGTACTTGGCCCGAAGGCGAATCATTATTTATAGATTTTATAAATTCTGAAGCATCAAAAGATATTAAGTATATTATTGCTCCCCATGATATAAAACCAGATCGAATTAAAAAATTACAGGAGAGTATAAAGTCAAAAAGCATATTGTTTTCAGATAAAAACAACAAGAATTTATCGGATTACAAGGTCTTTATTATTGATACCATAGGTATTCTTTCAAAAATCTACAGTTATGCAGACATAGCTTATGTAGGTGGTGCTATGGGCAATACCGGATTACACAATACCTTAGAACCTGCAGTTTTTGGAGTTCCTATAATAATAGGCAACAATCATTATAAATTTCCAGAGGCGAGCGCCCTTATAACTAATGGAGGAATGTTCTCAATTTCAAACCAACAAGAGTTTAACCAAATTTTAAATGAACTCATTCTAAACGAGGAAAAAAGAAAAATTTCTGGCATCAAAAACAGACAATACATTGAAAAAAACACAGGTGCCGTAATCCAAATACTAGATTATCTGCGTATATAAAGAGATTTTAATCAAGAATTTACCAAAAATCATAATTTTTAATAAAAAGTCATTAAATTGTGACTTTCAACAAAATAATTAACACTAAAACAAACAACTGATGAAAAAATTATTATTGAGTTCAATCTTATTATTAGCTTTAAGTTTATGTTTCACTTCATGTAGAGATACCAAAAAAGGAGAATCTATGGAAGATGCTATTGAAAACGCTGCAGATGCCGCTGGCGACGCAGTTGACAATGCTGCAGACGCTGCTAGCGATGCGGTAGATTCTGTTGAGGAAGCTGCTGAAGAAGCCGCTGATGCTGCAGGTGAAGCTGTTGATTCTGCTGTAGATGCTGCAGGAGAAGCTGTTGACAATGTAAAAGAAAAAGCTGGAGAAGCTGCTGATGCAGTTAAGAAAGAAGCTGATAAATTAAAAGCTGAACACTAATTTCTGATTAGTTTTTAAAATTTATAAAAAACCACCTCATAGGTGGTTTTTTTAATGCCTAATTCTTAAATTAAATATATTCAACTTATAATTTTATTCATTTAGAAATGAATCTAACAAAAGATTATCTAAACTCAACAAATCGCGAACTTAAATCAATAAATATCTTCAATAACTTACTACAAGGAAAAAAAATTATTATTATTAATTTTCACCACATAAAACTTAGTTTTTTAAAGTGCTGATGCTTAACATTTTATCAGATTTATTTACATTTTTTTTTTCAATTATAGAAGAAAACACCTCTTATATCGAGAAATTCTTTCCAAATTTAGTTTTAAGACATTTTTGTTGGTACTTGCTTTACTAAATCTTTAAATCCCAAATTTTATGAAAAAAGTAAACTACTTATTTATTGCTTTATTAATTGTATTTAATTGCTCAAGCGATAATACAGATGAACTTATGCTTCAAGATGATAACTTAATCTTAGCAAGCAAAAGTAAGACTACTAAAAAGTCTAAAGAAGACAAAGTTTTAATTTGTCATAGAACAGGTTCTGGGTTTCATACCATAGAAGTAAGTGCAAATGCTTTAGATTCCCATTACGGTCATGGCGATATTAACCCTGACATGGATGGAGATGGTTTTACTGCTCCTTATGGCAGTGACAACCCATGTGGTTTGGGTGATGGCACTGATTGCGATGACAATAATCCAAATGTTAATCCTGGTGCGACGGAAGTATATTCTGATGGTATCGATAATAACTGCGATGGCATTGTAGATTATAATGGAGGAGGTCACTAGAAAAGTAATCTCTCCATTTATTCAGAATAAATAATATTTAACAAAAAACCTCTTGAAAATCTATTGATTAACAAGAGGTTTAGTACTGAAGACGGGACTTGAACCCGTACGTCCTAATGGACATTGGATTTTAAGTCCAACGTGTCTACCAATTCCACCACTTCAGCATTGGTATGTTTTAAGAAAGTTTCAGAGCGAAAGACGGGATTTGAACCCGCGACCCTCACCTTGGCAAGGTGATGCTCTACCCCTGAGCTACTTTCGCAGTCTTTAATGAACGTTACAATATTGCTATTGCGGATGCAAATTTAAAATATTTATGCTAAATGCAAAGCCTTTTCTGAAAATAAATCAAAATTATTTTAAGCCTGTTTTTTCTTAACTAACATTCGCTTTATTTCGTTCAATTTCATTAGCGCTTCAACAGGCGTAAGTGTATCAATATCAATGTGTAATATTTCATCTTTAATGTTTTCAAGTAAAGGATCATCTAAATTAAAAAAGCTTAGTTGCATTTCATCTTTTATTGATTTCACTTTATCTGTAAGCTCTTCGCTTGAATGTGATTGCTCTAATTTCTTTAATATTTTGTTTGCACGATGCAAAACTTGTTGAGGCATTCCAGCCATTTTCGCCACATGAATACCAAAACTATGCGCACTTCCTCCTTCAACCAGTTTTCTTAAAAAAAGCACATTATCTTTTAATTCCTTTACAGAAACATTAAAGTTTTTAATACGAGCAAACGTCTCGCTCATCTCATTAAGTTCATGATAATGCGTAGCAAATAAAGTTTTTGGTTTTGCGGGGTGTTCGTGCAAATATTCGCTAATAGCCCAGGCAATTGAAATACCATCGTAAGTGCTTGTGCCCCTCCCAATTTCATCTAATAAGACCAAACTTCTATCAGATATATTATTAAGAATGGATGCGGTTTCATTCATTTCTACCATAAATGTAGATTCGCCCATAGAGATATTATCACTTGCTCCAACCCGTGTAAAAATCTTATCAACCAACCCAATTCTTGCCTCTTTTGCGGGTACAAAGCTTCCTATTTGGGCTAATAAAACAATAAGTGCCGTTTGACGTAATATGGCAGATTTACCAGACATATTGGGGCCAGTGATCATGATGATTTGCTGAGCTGTTCTGTCTAAAAACACATCATTAGCAATATAAGCTTCACCTATTGGTAATTGTTTTTCAATTACAGGGTGGCGACCATCTTTAATGTCTAAATCAAATGAATCATCAATAGTAGGATAAATATAATTATTGTCTTTTGCCAATTGCGAAAAGCCGCATAAACAATCAATTTGCCCAATTAAATAAGCATTTTGTTGTACTGGTTTTATGTATTGATTCATCCAGCTTACCAAATCTGCAAACAACTGCTGTTCTATGGCTTGAATTCTATCTTCAGCACCTAAAATTTTAGCTTCGTATTCCTTAAGTTCTTCAGTAATATAACGTTCTGCACTCACCAACGTTTGCTTTCTTATCCACTCTTCAGGAACCTTATCTTTATGTGTATTTCTTACCTCTATATAATATCCAAATACATTGTTTGATGCAATTTTAAGTGAAGTGATTCCGGTACGTTCACTCTCGCGTTCTAGCATCTTATCAAGATAATCTTTTCCAGATTTCGACAAACCTCGTAATTCATCTAACTCTGATGAATACCCAGCGGCAATACTATTTCCTTTCAGTACATTTACCGGCGCATCTTCATTTAAAGTTGCTTTAATTTTATCTCGAAGCACATCACAACCTTGAAGCTTGTCTCCAATAATCTTAAGCGATTCATTTGCACAATTTGAAGCCAATGACTTAATAGGCACGATAGCTTCTAAGGAATTTTTAAGCTGAATAACCTCACGCGGATTAACTTTACCGGTTGCCACTTTTGAAATTAAACGTTCTAAATCACCTATGTGTTTTATATGATTCTGAATCTTCTGAAGCACTGTATTTTCTTTGGAAAGAAAACTAACGACCTCATGACGTAACTTTATTTTTTCAACATTTTTTAAAGGAAGTGCTAACCAACGTTTTAACAATCTTCCGCCCATTGGCGAAATGGTTTTATCGATAACATTTAAAAGAGTAACCGCATTATTATTTGTTGAATTGTAAAGCTCTAAATTTCTGATAGTGAATTTATCCATCCACACATAGTCATCTTCAGCTATTCTAGAAATAGATGTTATGTGCTGCAATTTATGATGCTGCGTTTCACCTAAATAATGTAGAATTGAACCTGAAGCTATTATGCCTTCATACAAATCTTCAATACCAAAGCCTTTTAATGTTTTTGTATTGAAATGTTTGATGAGTGTTTCGTAAGCATAATCGGTTTGATAGACCCAATCTTCTAAATAAAATGTGTGAAAATCGTTCCCAAACGTTTCATTAAACAGCGTTCGCTTTTGCTTTGACACTAGCACTTCACTAGGGCTAAAGTTTTGTAGTAATTTATCAATGTACTCTGCATTACCTTGCGATGTTAAAAACTCACCAGTCGAAATATCTAAAAAAGAAACTCCAATGTATTTTTTATCAAAGTAAACCGAGCATAAAAAATTATTAGATTTTGAAACTAAAACCTCATCATTTAAGGCAACTCCTGGTGTTACAAGCTCTGTTACACCTCGTTTTACAATGGTTTTGGTTTGCTTAGGGTCTTCCAATTGGTCGCAAATAGCGACACGCTCACCAGCTTTTACCAACTTAGGCAAATAGGTGTTTAATGAATGGTGCGGAAATCCTGCCAACTCAGTTTCACTATCACTCCCTGCACCGCGTTTGGTTAAAATAATGCCTAAAATGCCCGCAGCTTTTACCGCATCACTACCAAAGGTTTCATAAAAATCGCCAACACGAAACAACAGCAATGCATCAGGGTACTTTGCCTTTATTGCATTGTACTGTTTCATTAACGGGGT
This sequence comes from Algibacter luteus, assembly GCF_030344935.1. Taxonomy (NCBI): domain Bacteria; kingdom Pseudomonadati; phylum Bacteroidota; class Flavobacteriia; order Flavobacteriales; family Flavobacteriaceae; genus Algibacter; species Algibacter luteus. The sequence continues at coordinate 3,698,138 of NZ_CP128313.1, forward strand.
TTCTTTTTTTGCTTTTTTAGCCAATGGTAAAGTAATTTATAAGTCTTATTTTTGACAAAATTGTAGCATGCAATGTACTATTAATTTCATGTTTTATGAGATTGATTCTTTAGAAGTTATCTACAATTAGAACGAGATTTCAACAATAAAACCATGCGCAAACTTAAAAATAGCGAATTAGACCGGTTAAGTATCGATGCTTTTAAAGAAGCGAAGAAAACACCTATAATTATTATTCTTGATAACATTAGGAGCTTGAACAATATTGGTTCGGTTTTTAGAACTAGCGATGCTTTTTTAGTTGAAAAAATTTATCTCTGCGGAATTACGGCAACACCACCGCACAAAGATATTCATAAAACGGCCTTAGGAAGTACTGATACAGTAGCTTGGGAATACGTTGAAAACACTTTAGATTTAGTTGAAAAATTAAAGGCTGAAGATGTGAAAATCATTGCTATTGAACAAGCTGAAAATGCTACAATGCTCAACGATTTTAAAGTTAAACCAAACACGAAATACGCCTTAGTTTTTGGTAACGAAGTAAAAGGTGTCGCTCAAAAAGTAGTAGATGCTAGTGATGTAGTGATTGAAATTCCGCAATTTGGTACGAAACATTCCTTAAACATCTCGGTGAGTTGTGGGGTTGTTGTTTGGGATATGTTTAGTAAATTATCTGAAATATAATATAAGTTGGCTAAAAAAAATAAAACACCTTGGCCAACACGAGCTGTGATGAACCAAATTTATGAGCAGCATCTTTGGGGTGGAAAAGCCTATGATTTTTATTCTGGTTTTGGATCACATGACCCGACAATTGTAGAACCTTATTTAGAAGCGATAAAGGCTTTTATTAAATCTCACATAAACACTTTAGAGGTTTGCGATTTAGGATGTGGCGATTTCAACATTGGTAAGCACCTTGTTAAGCATACCAAAAAATATATAGCAATAGATATTGTTGAAAGCCTTATCAATAGGAATAAAAAACTGTTTCACAATAAAAATCTAGAATTCTATTGTTTAGATATTGCTAAAGACGAAATTCCGTTGGCAGATTGCGTTATTCTCCGCCAAGTTTTGCAACATCTATCAAATTCTGAAATTAAATACGTAGTTGAAAAACTAGTGAATTTCAAATATATTATTCTCACCGAACACCTCCCTATAGGTGTTTTTACACCTAATCAAGACATTATTAGTGGCCAAGGTATCAGGCTCAAACTAAACAGCGGTGTTAATTTATTAGAGCCCCCTTTTAATTTTAAAATTAAAGACGAAAAACAACTTCATGAGCATATTCTGGAAGAAAAAAGTGGACGCATCGTAACTACTTTATATCAAACATTTTGAAATTATTCTGAACTTATAAAGCATAATCCATCCTTTTTGATTAAATTGGTAAACCAATTTTATTTTATTATGAAAATCAGTTTTATCTATAGTATCGCATTCACTTTAATTTGTTCATTTTTAAGTGTTTATTCACAAGAAATCCCTATTGAATTTCTTTCAATGGAATTACAAACTAATCAGAAAGAACAACACAAAACAATCTTAAACAAAGAAATTGATGGTGTAATTTCTGAACATGTTACAATATCAAGTGATATTACTGAAAAGGTTGAGCTTGAAAATGGATATAAATTCGTTTACTTATTTATAAAAGGTTATGGACAATTGACTTCTGGTGGAAAAACATACGAAATTGTTCCGGAGACTATTATGTTGCCAAATAATGTGGGTGATGTATCTTTCAAGCCCATAGCAAATGACACACTGCACTATCTAAAAATATCTGTATTCCAAACTGAATTAGATCAAGAAGATATAAAAACGTTTCCTAAGGAAAATATCAACAATATCTATTTTAAAAAGTTCACGGATTGTAAATCTTATACTGAACCAATTAAAAGTCCGCAAACAACAAGCAGAACCATATTACCTAACAAATACATTCCAAGAGTAGCCATGGGCACCGTTAAAACTATAGGTCCCGACAAAGTTGGTGCTCATGAGCATGCGATGTTAGAACAATTATTTTTGGGGCTTACTGATAATCAAACCATTGTTTATGCTGATGATGCTCAAGTTGATTTTCCTGAGTATTCTTTACTTCATATTCCGCGGGGTTCCAGCCATTCAGTTAGTGTAAATGCTGAAAATGAAATGTACTATGTATGGATGGATTTCTTTGTAGACAAAGACGGAGAAGAGTGGCTAAAAACCCACAACACAGAAGACGAGTAACAAATACAACAATCTTCCTAATGGTTGCGAATTTAAGCTTAACCCCTCATTCAAACTAATTAACACTAATCGTTTTCTACTTTAGTATGCGTCGTATTTGCCCATCTAATTTGAGCTCTACCACCTTTTACTCGATATGCACCATATCTTATTTTTGATTCTGTTGCACGATCTGGTTCTGGTATGTTCCAATTAAAACTTTCACCACCAATTACAGCATCGCAATAATGAATTTTTTTAGTAGCATCGTTTGGATCTACTCTAAAACCTACCTCTAGCTGAAAATCGGTTTGTTTATTCTTCTCAATATTCTTCAGGAAAACAACTTCTCTACCGCTTCCTGATCCGCCGCGCACTAAGATACGCTCAGCATAAACATCGAAGGATACTTGCTTATTTGCATTCGCACCTGTTCCATAAACGGGCTTAGCTAAATACAAACAAATAGCTGGGTCTGGAGAACCACCTCCTCCGGTGTGTTTACCTTTGGCCTGTGCAATATAAGTACCATCACTACCATCTCCCGTAGTATCACCTACTTCAAGAATTCTTACAGTTCCTGTAAATTTTACATATGTTCCTACACCAAGTTTTACTGCTCTTGGTAATGAACGTTCTATTCTAGGTTGTAACGTATTAGGCGCATCCATATGGTTGGAGCCATCAGTAATATTATAAACACCCCAAACTTTTCCATCTACGTTACTTTCTTTATAGTCAGCATAACAACTCCTGTCATCAATCGTTCCTACATTAACTGGATTAGCTATATCCTTAGTTCTTTCTGTATTTTGACCCTCAGGTGTACAAGTGGTATAAGCTCCAATATCTTCATCAATAGCCTCCTCTACTTCAGGAGATGTTTCTTCTTCCGTATCAGGATCTGGTGCCGTAATAACATCTTCAAGAAACTCCACTGGTTTCTCATCAGGTTGACAAGAGTAGAAATTTATAAAAAGAACCAAAATAACCAATGAAGTTAGTTTGTAAATGATTTTTGAATTTTTCATGTCCATCTAAATTTTTAGTAAAAATAAAACTTCGAATAAGTAAAACCATCCTGAACTATCCTGTTAGTGAAAGTTAAAAGTTTTAATTGAATACACATCCTAAAGCACAAACTAAAAGTCGATCCATATATTAAATCAACTGATTTAAGTCCTCAGATATTTCACCTAAAATCCACAAATAATCACTTCGATTTTCCACAAAATCTCTATCTGAAACATCAATTATTTTTACGTTAAAATCTTTTTGCGTTTTCAAGAAATCTAAATACCCCGAATTAATTTTCTCTAGATAATCATCAGCAATATTTTGCTCATAATCGCGTCCGCGTTTTTTTATATTTTCCTGTAAACGCTGAGTGTTCTGGTATAAGTACACGTACAATTCTGGTTTTGCAATGTCTTTATACATTAAATAGAATAGCTTTCGGTATAAATTAAACTCGTCTTCTTGCAAAGTAATTTTTGAGAATATCAACGATTTAAATACATCATAATCACTCACAATAAAATCTTTAAACAAATCGAGTTGCGATAAATCATCAGAAATTTGCTGGTACCTATCTGCAAGAAAAGACATTTCTAATGTAAATGCGTAACGATTGGCATCTTCGTAGAACTTGGGCAAAAACGGATTGTCGGCAAAACGTTCTAAAATCAATTTGGCATTAAAATCGTGTGCCATTTTAGTAGCTAAACTGGTTTTTCCTGCGCCAATATTACCTTCAATAGCGATGTAATTGTACTTTGAAAAATTGTATTGTTTACTAGGATTTTTAAGCCATATTTTGATGGGTTCTAACACCGATTCATCTTCACATTCATCGAGTAAAACAGCAACTTCTTTACCTATATTAGGATGTCTCACTTTTGATGCAATATCGTTTAAAGGCATCAATACAAACTTGCGCTTAGTCATTTCAGGATGCGGTATTTGTAGCGCGTTGGTATTGATGATTTCAGCTTCAGCGAAAACAATATCCAAATCTATAGTTCGGGCTTCGTATGCTTCAGATTGTGTTCTTATTCGCCCTAACGATGTTTCAATTTTTAAAAGTGTTTCTAAAACCTTTTGCGGTTCTAAATAGCTTTCCAGAACCAAGCAGCAATTAAAAAAGTCCTCACCATCAAAACCTAAAGCAGGCGATTTATACACTTTCGAAATTAGCTTAATAGCTCCTATTTCTAAATAAATAGCATTAACCGCATTTTGCAAATTTTTAAATTTATCACCTTTATTACTGCCTAATGCAATATGATATGTTATTGGTTTTGTCATGAAGGAGCAAAATAATAAAAAGTAAATGGTTTTCCTTTATATTTACATACGCTATTTATTCACAATTTAAATGACCTTAAGAGATAAACTTGCTGCCCAACGTATTTACATCCTTTTAGGGGCTTTATTTATAACCTCATTAGTGGTTTCGAATCTCATTTTTCAAAAGTTTTTTTATTGGTATCCGTTTAATTTTGAAATTTTTGGCAGTAAACTATTTGAAATTTCTGTTGGTATTCTTCCTTATCCCATAACGTTTTTAATCACTGACTTAATTAGCGAAATTTATGGCAAAAAACGAGCTAATGATGTTGTTGTAGTTGGCATTTTTGCGTCGCTTTTTTCACTTTTAATTATTTACGCTGCTGGCAATGTGCCCGCAACTTCTTGGTCTTATGTAAATGACGATACCTTCCAATTGGTTTTTGGAAACTCCATGATTGCTGTTTTTGCAAGTATGCTTACTTATTTGTTTGCGCAATTTGTAGATATTCAAATTTACCATTTCTGGAAACGCCTAACCAAAGGCAGACATTTATGGCTTCGAAATAATTTTTCAACTTGGTTTTCTCAATTCATAGATACGTTTACAATTGTTTTCTTGTTGTGTTCTTTCGAGATTATTGATTGGATAAACTTTAAAGGCCTTTTAGTAAGTGGCTTTCTATTTAAAGTAATTGTTGCTGCTTGCGACACACCATTTTTGTACTTAGGTGTTTATTTTTTTAGAAAACGATTCCATTTAAAAGTGAATGAAGAAATTGATTTACTTTAAATATTTCAAATCTACACAACATTAAAACTTAACATAATAATAAGATAGTTCTTCATCTTTAAATGGCATTTTTGCGTATATTATAATGACTGTTTTTATATACAAAACATATTCTTTATGAAGAAAGCTTTAAAAATTACCAGTATTACTTTAGTTATTTTAATCGCGCTTTTGGTAGCCATTCCTTTTGCATTTCAGGGTAAAATAAAAGACATGGTAAAGCAAATAATAAATCAAAATTTAAATGCACAAGTGGAGTTTAGTGATGTGAGTTTGAGTTTTATTCGCAGTTTTCCGCAAGCACATGTGAATGTAAACGATTTGGTTATTACCAATTTTGAACCTTTTAAAGACGAAACTTTTGCAACTGTTAAAAATATAGCCTTTACCATGTCTATTAAAGAACTGTTTAAAAGTGCTAATGAAGACCCAATAGTCATTAACGCCATAAACATTGATGAAGCGCTCCTAACTTTGAAGACTGACAAGTTAGGCAACAACAATTACGATATTACCAAAGCTGATACTAATAACGCTTCCCCGGAAGGAGAATCAAGCAGTTTTTCTTTCGATATTGAAGATTACAATATTCATAATAGCGTGATAAGTTATATAGATGAAGGGTCAAACATCATCATGCATATTACCGAATTTAATCATGAAGGTCATGGTACATTTTCAGCTGAAAATTCAGAATTAATCACAAAAAGCGAAGCCAATGTTAGCTTTTTTATGGATAGCACAAGTTACCTGAGTAGTAACCCGGTAAAACTCGACGCTGTAATTGGTTTAGATTTAAAAAACAGCAAATACACGTTTAAAGAGAATAAAGGTTTCATTAACGATTTACCTATAGAATTTAAAGGGTATGTGCAACAACTTGAAAACGGACAAGAAATTGACATATCTTTTGAAAATCCAGAATCTGATTTTAAAAATTTTCTTGCCGTTATTCCTAAAACCTATTCAAAGAATCTAGAAAATGTACAAACCACTGGCGATTTCAAATTAAAAGGACACATAAAAGGATTAAATTCAGAAGAAACTATCCCTAATCTTGACATAAGTATTACTTCAAATAATGCTTCATTTAAATATCCAAACTTACCTAAACGTGTTGAAAACATTATAATTAACACCGAAATAAAAAACACAACGGGATATGTTGATGATACCTATATAGATATAAAGGCATTGAACTTTAAAATTGACGATGATGTTTTTAAATCATCGGCATTATTAAAAAACATTACAAAAAATATGCTGGTTAATGCCAATATTGATGGCACGCTAAACCTCGCTAACCTTACAAAAGCATACCCTATTGAATTGGAAAATGCCCTTACGGGGATATTAAAAGCGAAACTGAATACGGCTTTTGACATGAACGCTATTGAAACCAATGCCTACCAGCGTATAAAGAATAATGGTTCAGCTAGCATTTCAGATTTTGTATTTTCTTCAGAAGACATTGTAAACCCAATTCATATTTCTCGAGCAGATATGACTTTTAACCCTGGAACTGTTTCATTGAATAATTTTAAAGCCAAAACAGGCGATACCGATTTAAATGCCACAGGAACTATTAATAATTTATTGGGCTTTTTATTGAGTGACAACAACTTAAAAGGAAACTTTAATGTTAGCTCAAACCTGTTTAAAGTGAGTGATTTTATGACAGAAGACGAGTCTTCGAAAGCGAATAAAACTACTGACAAATCTGAATCTTTAAAAATCCCTGCATTCTTAGATTGCACCATAAACGCTGATGCGAAAACGGTTGTTTATGATAATTTGAATTTAAAAAATGTTACAGGAAAACTAATAATTAAAGACCAGCAAGCGACCTTGCAAAATATGAAATCGAATATTTTTGACGGGGCATTGTCCATTTCTGGTGATGTATCTACCAAAGGCGAAACACCAGATTTCAACTTGAGTTTAAGTGCCGATGGATTTGATATTTCAGAATCATTTAAAAATTTAGAATTATTAAAAAGTCTTGCGCCAATTGCGAAATTACTCGATGGAAAATTAAATACAACTCTTAACTTTTCAGGAAAACTAGACCAAGAATTCTCTCCAGATTTAAATACCATTTCTGGGAATGCCCTAGCAGAATTATTAGCTACAAGAATTAATGCTAAAGAAGGCGAATTATTTAGCAAACTTGAGGGCGCATTAGGGTTTATTGACTTCGATAAATTAGATTTAAAAGACCTAAAAACACAACTCGCTTTTGCCAATGGTAAAGTGAGTGTTAAACCTTTCGATTTAAAATATAAAGATATTGCCATAACGGTTTCTGGTTCTCATGGTTTCGATAAAACCTTAAACTATAATGCCGTTTTTAACGTACCAGCAAAATATTTAGGAAGTGATATAAACAGGCTAATAGGTAAGATAAATACCGAAGAAACAAATAAAATTACCATTCCGGTTACAGCAAATATCGGAGGAAGTTATAATAGCCCCAATGTTAAAACCGATTTAACAAGTGGAGTTTCGACTTTAACCAAACAACTTATTGAGATTGAGAAACAAAAATTACTTAATCAAGGTAAGGACAAGGTAAAAGATTTAATTGGTGATGTTATTGGTGGGAATAAACAAAAAACAGATTCAGTAAAGCAAAAACAAAATGATGCTATAAAAGATGTTTTAGGAGATATTGTTGGAGGTAACAAAACCAAAGATTCAACCACCACCAGCACAACAAAAGATGCTGTAAAAAATGTTTTAGGTGGATTATTAGGCAATAAGAAAAAAGTAAAAGACACAGTAAAATAGTGTTTATAAAAAAATCTGAGTCATTTAGCCTTGAGACAAGTTTCTACTTAAAATCAATAAAATGTCAAAAAACGTCAAAATTTGAAGATTTTTGAACGTTTTTACGCGTTTTTACTTAAAAACATCCTGTTTTATTAGGTTTTCTGACTTTTTTGACTATGTTATAAGGAAGTCTAATTTCATAAAATCTATAATAATATATGCGCCAATTAAAAATTACAAAACAAGTTACCAATCGTGAAACTAAATCTCTGGATAAATACCTTCAGGATATTAGCAAAATTCCATTAATCACAGCCGATGAAGAAGTGGAACTAGCAAAACGTATTCGACAAGGAGACCAAGAGGCATTAGATAAACTTACAAGAGCCAACTTACGTTTTGTAGTTTCAGTATCAAAGCAATACCAAAATCACGGACTATCATTACCCGATTTAATTAACGAAGGCAATGCAGGACTGGTTAAAGCGGCAAAACGATTTGATGAAACTAGAGGTTTTAAGTTTATATCATATGCAGTTTGGTGGATTCGTCAAGCAATTTTATCTGCATTAGCACAACAATCTCGAATAGTTAGATTACCTTTGAACAAAATTGGCTCAATTAGTAAAATTAATAAAGCCTATTCATATCTAGAACAGCAGCATGAGCGAGCGCCAAGTGCACAAGAAATTGCTACTAATCTAGATTTAACTGTTAATGATGTAAAGCAGTCCATGAAGATTTCGGGTAAACATGTTTCCATGGATGCACCGTTTAAAGAAGGAGAAACGTCTAATTTATACGATGTTATAAAGTCTAGCGAATCTCCAAGACCTGATGCTTCACTGATAAAAAACTCATTAACCATTGAAGTTAATCGTGCATTAAACACGTTATCAGAAAAAGAGGCTATTGTGATAAAGCACTTTTTTGGTATTAATGCAAAAACACCCAAAAGCCTTGAGGAAATAGGAGAAAATTTTGGATTAACTAGAGAAAGAGTAAGACAAATAAGAGAAAAAGGTATTCGTAAATTACGTCATACCTCAAAAAATAAAATATTAAAAACGTATTTAGGATAAGCCTAAAACAAAAAAATCAAATATTAAATTCAAACTATGTTAAAGATTATAGTAAAAGATGGCGAGAATATAGAACGCGCCTTAAAACGTTACAAACGTAAACACAGAAATATTAAAGTAATGCAGAACCTTAGAGATGGTCAGTTTTTCACTAAACCCTCTGTAAAAAGACGTCGTGAAGTGCAAAAAGCAGCATATATTCAAAACTTAAGAGATCAAGAGGATATATAATCATATATAACTTCTCATAATTTAAAATCCCATTTACATTAATTGTTTATGGGATTTTTTATTTTCTTATCTCTTCAATTTTAAGAATCGTTATTATTTTTTCTGTAATTTATGGGTCTATCTTCATAAAAATGATCAAAAGTTTTATCAGTACTATAACGGTCTTTTAAAACCTTATAAACCATAATTAATAGAAAGGCTTGCCCCAAACACATGGTATAAAATACCCATGAAAAAGCAATATTCATAGAAACCATAACGGTGAGCAATACTAACATAAATGTAGTAAGTGCTACATAAAACATTACTGGAATTTTCATTTTTTATTTTCAAGATACTAAATAACAGAAAATTAACCCGTTACAACCTTGTAAAAATGACTTAATGAACTGTTATTTGAACAACCAAACCTTCATTAGCACGTACATTAAAAACGGTTTCATCTTCAAAAATGAGGTATTGCCCTTTTATACCTACTAATTTACCTGTGTAAGCATGTTGTTTAACAATATTTAAGCTTTTTGGTTTTTCAGGATATTTAAATACTGGAAATTCGAGGTTTGTTTCTGTATTACTTTCAATAAAATAATCTTTTGCTTCTTCTGGAATATAAGATTTTAAACGTTCGCGCCATTCTACTAAATTTTCATCTTTAATATCGTTTTTAAGCATTGAGCGCCAATTGGTTTTATCGGCTACATAATCTTTAAGCGCAACTTCTGTGACTCCAGCCAAATACCTATTTGGGACCTCAACAATTTCAATGGCTTCATGTGCCCCTTGATCTATCCAGCGTGTGGGAACTTGGCTTTTTCTAGTCACCCCAACTTTTACATTACTTGAATTCGCTAAATAAACGATGTGCGGTTGTAACTGAACTTTTTTCTCATATTCTAAATCTCTATCGGCAATATCTAAATGTGCTGTACTTAACTCTGGTCTCATAATCCAATCTCCAGCTTGTGCTACATCGTAAAAACATTGCCTATCATAACCTTGTCTGAATATCGGTTTATCCAATCCACAGTTTAAACACTGATATTTTACAAATTGTATGGTAATGGTTTTATTGAGTAATTGATTCATATTTATAAAATCATTCTCAAACACTAAATAATACTGAATTGGACTAGTAAATTCAGTTTCCATTTTTGTTAGAACACCTTGGTAGGTCATAAAAAAAAGTCTTATTTTTAGAATCTTAAAGATAGCATAAATATGTCAATTCCATTAGTAAATTCTATTGCGTCATGGTTTTTAAAAAAGCGATTTCATCAAATTGAATTGTTTTTAAAGTACCCAAACGAAGTGCAGGAAGAGCTCTTATTGAGCTTGTTAGATTTTGCGAAAAATACAGAAATAGGTAAGGAATTTGATTTTGCATCTATTAAAAATTATAGAACGTTTGCAGAACGCGTTCCCATTAAGAATTACACGGGATGGCAAAGTACAATTGAAAGATCGCGACAAGGTGAAAACAACATTTTCTGGCCCACACCTATTAAATGGTTTGCTAAGTCAAGTGGAACTACCAGCGCAAAAAGTAAATTTATACCTGTAAGCGAAGAATCATTAGAAGATTGCCATTATGCAGCCAGTAAAGATTTGTTGTGTATGTACTTAAACAACAACGAAAACTCGCAACTATTTACTGGCAAGAGTTTAAGGTTAGGAGGTAGTAAGGAATTGTACAAAGAAAACGGAACTGTTTTTGGCGATTTATCGGCTATTTTAATTGATAATATGCCATTTTGGGCAGAGTTTAGCAGCACTCCAAGTAACAAAGTCTCGCTAATGAGCGATTGGGAGCATAAGATGCAAGCCATTGTTGATGAAACTATAAATGAAAATGTCACCAGTCTAGCAGGAGTACCTTCTTGGATGCTTGTATTGTTGAACAACGTGTTAGAAAGTTCTGGAAAACAAAACTTACATGAAGTTTGGCCAAATTTAGAAGTGTATTTTCATGGTGGCGTAAGCTTCACACCTTATAAAGATCAGTACAAAAAAATTCTACCCTCTAAGGATTTTAAATACTATGAAATTTACAATGCCTCTGAAGGTTTTTTTGCCATTCAAGATCAAAATAATTCCTCGGAATTACTACTGATGCTGGATTATGGTATTTTTTATGAATTTATCCCAATGGAAGTGTATGCGACTTCAGAAGAAAAAGCTATTCCACTTAGCCAGGTTCAACTCAATAAAAATTACGCAGTCATTATAACTACAAACGCAGGTTTATGGCGTTATAAAATTGGTGATACCGTAAGATTTACGTCTTTAAATCCTTACCGTATTAAAATTTCTGGAAGAACTAAACATCATATAAATGTTTTTGGAGAAGAACTCATTATTGAAAATGCAGAAAACGCACTCAAAAAAGTTTGCAAACGAACCAAGTCAGAAATTGTAGATTTTACTGCAGCACCAATTTTTATGAAAGGCAAAGAAAAAGGTGCTCATGAGTGGTTAATAGAGTTTAAAACACCTCCTAAGGATCTCGATTATTTTAATGAATTATTTGATAATGCATTAAAATCATTAAACTCAGATTATGAAGCAAAACGTTATAATAATATCACCCTTAACAAGCCAAAAATAAATATTGCACGCACACATTTGTTTCATGATTGGTTAAAATTAAATGACAAATTAGGTGGACAACATAAAGTACCTAGACTTTCAAATTCTCGTGATTATATTGAAGATTTACTGAAACTGAACAACTAACCACTTTCTTCAAAACTCATTCTAGAACATTTATTGATTTATTAAATCAAGGTTCTTAACTTCTTCATATGTAATAATTAGCAAAACAAACTATGAAGTTAAAAAATCTCAAACTGTTTTACACATCAAATTCATATTCATCATTTAGATTTTATCGATAAAAGGTTGTCATATCGATTAAGTGCTACCAAAAAAGTTTTTAAACGAGTATTTCGTCTTATAGTCTAAAACACAGTTTGTGGTCATTGCCCATGTATTTATTAGCTATACTTTTACGTCAGATTAAAGAGTAACAAAAACTAAATAACGTATATCCATATTAATTAATATCCATAAATAAAAAAAACCACGCTATATAGCGTGGTTTTTTTATAATATTAATTGACAAACTATTTAAGAAACTGCTTTAAGTTTCTTTAAAGTTGTTTTTGTTAATTTATCTTCGGCATAAGCCTTTGTCACATTTAATTTTTTCTCGTTACTACTTGGCAATTCAAACATTGCATCGGTTAAAATTTCTTCGCATAAAGAACGTAATCCTCTGGCACCCAATTTATATTCAATTGCTTTATCTACAATAAATCCTAAAGCCCCGTCTGTGATGGTAAAGTCTATATTATCCATCTCAAACAACTTTTTGTATTGTTTTATTATAGCGTTTTTTGGTTCTGTTAATATGGCTCTTAAAGTATCTGCATCTAACGGATCCATATATGTTAATACCGGTAAACGTCCTATAATTTCCGGAATTAAACCAAAATCTTTTAAATCTTTTGGTATAATATATTGCAGAAGGTTATCTTGATCGACAACTTCATCAGACATCGATGCGCTATAGCCAACAGCTTGCATATTTAATCGTTTTGAAATAACTCGATCAATACCATCAAAAGCACCACCGGCAATAAATAATATATTTTCTGTGTTGACTTCAATAAACTTTTGGTCTGGATGCTTACGCCCTCCTTTAGGTGGGACATTAACAACGGTACCCTCTAAAAGCTTAAGTAATGCTTGTTGAACACCTTCACCAGAAACATCTCTAGTTATAGATGGGTTATCGCTTTTACGAGCAATTTTATCAATTTCATCAATAAAAACAATGCCTTTTTCTGCTTTTTCTAAGTTATAATCAGCGGCTTGTAACAAGCGCGTTAAAATACTTTCAACATCTTCACCTACATAACCAGCTTCAGTTAAAACCGTTGCATCAACAATAGCCAATGGTACATTTAACATTCTAGCAATGGTTTTCGCCATTAATGTTTTACCTGTACCCGTTTGCCCAACCATTATGATATTACTTTTTTGAATGTCTATATCATCTGTAGTAACTGGTTGCAATAATCTTTTGTAGTGATTATAAACAGCAACCGACATTACTTTTTTGGTTGACGATTGACCTATAATATATTCATCCAGAAACGCCTTAATTTGTTGGGGTTTACGAAGTTTTAATTCTGCAGATAAGTCACTGCTATCGTTTTGTTTTGATTCCTCTAGTACAATACCATGAGCTTGCTCAATACATCTATCACAGATGTGTGCATCTAATCCCGCAATCAACAAGTTTGTCTCAGGTTTTTTACGACCACAAAACGAACATTCTAATTCTTCTTTTGCCATTAATCTTATTTAATTTTGAGAGTAAAAAGTTATAATTACCTCTGTAACAATTCTTTAAAATTACAAATTATTTATTTGCGAGCCAAAATCTCGTCTATCATACCGTATTCTTTGGCCTTATCAGCTTTCATCCAGTAATCTCTATCACTGTCTTCATATACTTTGTCGTAATCTTGTCCTGAATGCTTACTAATTATCTTATAAAGTTCTTCTTTTAGAATTAAAATTTCTCTAGCCGTAATTTCAATATCACTAGCTTGACCTTGCGCTCCGCCTAAAGGTTGATGAATCATGACACGCGAATGCGTTAATCCGCTTCGCTTACCTTTTTCACCAGCACATAACAATACGGCCCCCATAGAAGCTGCCATACCAGTACAAATAGTTGCTACATCTGGTTTTATAAATTGCATGGTATCATATATACCTAAGCCCGCATAAACACTTCCTCCTGGAGAATTGATATATATTTGAATATCTTTATTAGCGTCTGTACTTTCTAAGAATAATAATTGAGCCTGAATAATATTGGCCACTTGATCATTAATTCCTGTTCCTAAGAAAATAATCCTGTCCATCATTAAACGAGAAAATACATCGAAAATTGCAATATTCATTTGGCGCTCTTCAATAATATTCGGTGTAAGGTTAGTAGGATACATGCTACTTATAATTTTATTATAGTATGTACTGCTTATACCTTGGTCTTTTATCGCGAATTTTTCAAATTCTTTTGCGTAATCCATAGTCGTTTTTATTGTGTTTTTTATTTAACCATCTGACTTACATAAAGATAAGTTTTAATGAATTAAATGTGAATTTTGTTTTTAATAAAAAAGCGCTTAAATCTTTTGATTTAAGCGCTTAAATATAAGCATTTATTATTTATCTATTTGTCACCGTAAACTTCTTTAACAAAGTTTTCGTAACTTAATTCTTTTACTTTAATATTTGCTTTTTCTTTATAAAGCTCAAGCAATTTTTGGCTAATTAACTGCTCTGATATACGACGTGCCTCATCCTGATTACCTAACACTCTGGCAGCAATATCATCCAACTCTTTATCAGAAGGATTCATTTGACCAAATTGAGCCATTTGTCCTTTAATCATTTCTTTTGCATGATTCTTAATATCGTCCATAGTTACTTGAACGTTATTTTCTTCAATTAACTTTCCTTCTATTAACTGATAACGTAAGCTTTTTTCAGACTTCTCGTATTCTTCTCTTGCTTGGTCTGCATCTAATTCTTGCTCGCCAGCTGTTTGCATCCATTTTGTTAAAAACTCGGCAGGTAAATCGAATTTAGTATTTTCAACTAAATATTCAGTAACATCGTTTAGCAGTTTTTGGTCTGCTTGTTGCGCAAACTGTTTTTCGGCATCTTCCTTTATTTTGGCTTTTAATTCGGTTACAGAAGTTACATTTCCAGCTCCAAAAAGCTTATCAAATAATTCCTGATCTAAATCAGCCAATTCACGTTCGTTAATTTCAGTAATTTCAAAATTAACTTCAACATCTAATCCATGAACATCATCATGTCCTAATTTTAAAGCATGCATTAATTCATGCTCGTCATCATAAAGTCCTTTAGTTTTTAATGTAATAACATCGCCAACTTTAGCGCCAATAAATTGTTTTGCAGTAGATTTTCCTTTAAACTTATCTAAAGTTAAAGTTACTGTATTGTTTATCTCTTTTTCCTCATTAGTAAAAGTACCCGTTATTTCACTGTCTTTTTGAACAGTATCTTGAGAAACTAATTTCCCGTATTGTTTTTGAATACGCTCAATTTGCTCATTAATCATTTTGTCATCAGCAATAATATGGTATTGCGTGATGGCTTTTTTACTTTTCAATTCTACTTTAAATTCTGGAGCAAGACCCAATTCAAATTCAAAAGAAAATTTATCGGCATCCCAATCTATTTCATCTTGTGTTTTGGGTAATGGTTGCCCAAGAACATCTAATTTTTCTTCAGTTAAATATTTGTTTAAAGCATCTTGTAATAACTTGTTTACCTCATCAACCAAAACAGCTTTTCCGTATTGCTTTTTAACCATTCCCATTGGTACATGACCTTTTCTAAAACCTGGAATGTTAGCTGTTTTACGATAATCTGTTAATATTTTTTCTACTTTATCGCTATAATCTTCTTTAGCGATATCAACTTTTACTACAGCATTTAATGCATCAACGTTTTCTCTTGTAATATTCATTTTAAATGATATAAAACCCTTTTACGGGAGTTTAACAAAAGGTTTTTAAACCTAAATTAATTAATTCACGCTTACGCGAAAATATCCAAATTTAGTAGAAACTCTAAGCCTTTAATGTACAGCGATTTCTGTGACTAAAATTGGGATGCAAAAATAATACATTTTTACATCCCAACAAAGTTTTTAATTACTTGATTTTGAAGCTATTTTTTATCTGTTTTCAAGAAAGACTGTAAAAGCGATTGAAGTATAGATAAAAGAATACTGAATAAGATTGCCCACCATATATTTTCGACCGAAAATCCATCAATAAATTTATCGGCTAAAAGAATAATCAACCCGTTAATAACGAGCAGAAATAAACCTAAAGTTATGATGGTTACGGGCAATGTAAAAATTATCAAAATGGGCTTTACAAATAGGTTTAAGATAGACAATACGAGCGCAACAATAATTGCTGAGACATATCCATCTACATAAACGCCCGTTAAAATATTTGCAAGAGCAAATACCGCGATAGCGTTGAGCAATAATCTTAAAATTAAATTCATGTTTTTTGTATTTATTTATGAATTTACGAAATTAATTACAGCTTCAAAAAAGTCTTTCGGATTTTCGGCGTGTAACCAATGTCCAGCATTAGAAATGGTAACTACGTTAGCCTTTGAAAAATGATTTTTTATAATGCGTTCATCCTCTATTCCTATATATTCTGAACGGTCTCCACGTAAAAACAGGGTGTCTTTATCAAATCTGGCATAACTTGGTAAGGGTTCACCAACCTCGGCAACTTCATTTTTTAAAACTTCTAAATTGATTCGTAACCCTAATTGCCCTTTTTCTACCCAATATAAATTTTTAAGTAAAAACATACGGATTCCTTGATCTGATATGAAGTGACTTAAAGCTTCATCTGCCTCACCTCTTGATGAAAGTTCGTTAAAATTTAAAGCGCTTAGTCCTTCTAAAATAGCATCATGATGCACCGGATAAAATCTTGGTGAAATATCGGCAACTATTAATTTTGAAACCATTTCTGGATAAGTTGCAGCAAATAACATAGCTGTTTTTCCGCCCATGGAATGCCCTAATAGCACCATATTGGTAAGATTATTAACATCGCAATACTGTTTTAAATCTTCAACTAAAACCTCATAATTAAACTCGGCATCATGAAAACTTCTTCCGTGATTACGCTGATCCAACAAATGCACTTGAAATCCTTCTTCGCTAAACTGAGTGCCAAGGGTTTTCCAGTTATCGCTCATGCCTAAAAACCCATGTAAGATAACAAATGGCTTTCCTACTCCTAAAATATTTGAATGTAAAAGCATTATTTAAGTTTGTTTAAATACATTTGAATTACATTTTCTACTCCCAAATATAAACTCTCTGCAACTAATGCATGCCCAATTGATACCTCTAACAAATTTGGTATGTTCTCTTTGAAAAACTCAATATTATCAAGCGATAAATCGTGACCTGCATTAATTCCTAAACCCAAATTATTTGCTAATTCGGCACTTTCAACATATGATTTTATGCCTTCAAAATCTCCTTTACTATATTGATGCGCAAATGCCTCAGTATAAAGCTCGATTCTATCAGTTCCAGTTTCTTTGGCGCCTTCAATTTGTTTTAAAACTGGATCAACAAATATTGAAGTTCTAATATTGGTGTTTTGAAATTCTTTAATCACATCAACTAAAAAATCTTTGTGTTTTATAGTATCCCAGCCTGCATTACTTGTAATAGCATCAACAGCATCTGGCACTAACGTAACCTGTGTTGGCTTCACATCTAACACCAAATTAATAAATGATTCTATTGGATTTCCTTCAATATTATATTCGGTATAAACTTCTGGTTTTAAATCGCGTGCGTCTTGATATCTTATATGTCTTTCATCAGGTCTTGGGTGTATAGTCACTCCTTCCGCACCAAATCGTTGCACATCTTTTGCAAACTGTACTACATTTGGCACATCGCTTCCTCTGGAATTTCTTAAGGTTGCTATCTTATTAATATTAACACTTAACTTTGTCATAAATCTATTTTAAAAGACAAAAATACAAAGTACAACAAGCATTGGTACTATTTTTTTGATTAATTTGCGGTACATTTTAAGAGTACTATTAAAATGGAATGCGCAGTTAGTTTATTTGAATTATCAATTTATATTAGGAAAGAACGATGAAACTTTCAGAACTTATAATTAACGACATAAAACCGTTAAACATTAACAGTAAAACAAGAGATTTACAATTATTGTTTAATCAACTAACATTCTCGCATATTCCTGTAAAAGACGATACCGGTGCCTATTTAGGTTGTTTTTCTGAGACCGATGCCCATATTTTTGACGCCGACAAACAACTAAGCGAGTATAAATACGCATTGGAAGATTTTTATGTTAGAAAAAATACCGTATGGCTCGATATTTTGGAAACTTTTGCTGTAAATTCAACCAATGTCATGCCTGTCTTAGATATTCATAACAAGTATTTAGGTTATTATGAATTAAATGATGTTATCAGTTTATTTAGCGAATCGCCTTTTTTCTCTGAAGCTGGAGGCATTTTAATCGTGGAAAAAGGTATTAACGATTATTCATTTAGTGAGATAAGTCAGATTGTTGAATCGAACGACGGTAAACTTTTAGGCGCATTTATTTCTAGAATGAACACCGATTTGGTTCAAGTAACCTTAAAGATAGGGAATACTGGGCTTAATGAAATTATACAAACATTTAGACGCTATAGCTATAACATTGTTTCTGGACATGAAGAAGATGGCTATCTTGAAACATTAAAAGAACGTTCAGACTATTTAAAAAAATATTTAAACATGTAGTTTGGTGAAAAATATTTTGAACTCAATACAAAATACCAAACAACCATAGAAAATAAAATAAACACATGAAGGTTGCCATTTTTGGACGATATTTTAATGTAACAACACCACAATCGGTTGAAACGCTTTTCAATTTTCTTGAAAGTAAAGGCATCGATGCTTATATCGAAACGGAGTTTTACAAGCTTATATACAAAGAACCTCACAATATAAAAGACTACCATAAGTATAAAACATTTACCGAACTTGATGAAAGTTTTAGTTTTTTAGTGAGTATTGGTGGCGATGGTACTATTCTTAGAGCAACCATGTTTGTGAAAGATTTAGGTATTCCTATAATTGGAATTAACACAGGAAGATTAGGGTTTTTAGCTACTATTCAAGTTGATGCCATTGAAGAGGCTATTCAAAATATTATAGATGGAAAATACAGAATTTCTGAACGTTCAATACTAACTGTTGAAACAGTTCCGGAAAATGAGGATATAAAATCGATGAATTTCGCGTTAAATGAAATTTCAGTAAGCAGAAAAAACACAACTGCTATGATTACCATTGATACACATTTAAATGACGAATTTTTAAATTCATATTGGAGTGATGGTTTAATTGTCTCTACACCTACTGGCTCAACAGGCTATTCATTAAGCTGCGGCGGCCCTGTAATTACTCCAGGTGCACTTAACTTTGTTTTAACTCCTATTGCGCCTCATAACCTAAGTGCTAGACCATTGGTTATTCCCGATTCTACAGAAATTCACCTTAGAGTAAACGGTCGAGAAAAACAGCATTTAATTTCCTTAGATTCTAGAATTGCCACACTAGATAACGGCACACTTATTAAAATTAAAAAGGCAGATTTTAAAATTAAGATGATAGACCTTTTAAACGAAAGCTTTTTAGCAACCTTAAGAAAAAAGCTGCTTTGGGGAGAAGATAAACGTAATTCGCTTAAATAACTTAACAATATTTCAAAAGAATTTCTGTTTTACACTAATACTATTTAGCTCAAATTGTTATGGGCTAATCTTATTTATTATATTTGCAAACTTTTGAATATTTATGAGGCATTTAACCATATTGATATTAAGCATTTTAAGCGCTCAATTAAGCTTTAGCCAAATTAACGAAATTGGCGTTTTTTTAGGTGGAAGTAATTTTATTGGAGACGTAGGTGCTACCGACTATATTTCACCAAATCAATTCGCTATTGGCGGTTTATATAAATGGAACAGAAGTAAAAGACATTCCTATAGAGGCTCAATAATATTTAGTGAATTAGAAGGTATCGATACCAATTCAGACGACCCAAGACGTATTCAAAGAGGCTATGAGTTCTCGAGCAAAATAACTGAAATCTCATTAGGTATGGAATTTACATTTTTAGATTTTAACCTGCACTCTGGTGAAAAGCTAGGAACTCCATATTTATATTCAGGTATTACAGTGGCTTATCACGATAATCACTATTTTTCAAACGGTGCACAAACACAAGAAGATACCTCAAGTTGGGCTTATGGAATTCCTATGGCTATAGGGTTTAAAACCAATGTTTTAGAGAATTTTATTTTAGGTATTGAAGTTGGTGCGCGTTATACCTTCTCAGACGAACTTGATGGAAGCAAACCTGATGCAAGTGAACTACAATCATTGCGTTTTGGAAATATAAATAATAGCGACTGGTATGTGTTTTCTGGAATTACATTAACTTACACCTTTGGAGAAAACCCTTGCTATTGCGTAGAATAAAATGGATTTAAAGAACAGTATTCATACAAAATCATTACCTAAACATATTGCCATAATTATGGACGGAAATGGGCGTTGGGCAAAACAAAAGGGCATGATGCGCGCTTTTGGTCATGAAAACGGAACCAAATCTGTAAGACAAACTGTTGAAGCTAGCGCTGAACTTGGCATAAAAAACTTAACTCTTTATGCTTTTTCAACTGAAAACTGGAATAGACCAAAATTAGAAGTACAAACACTTATGAAACTTTTAGTGTCCTCTTTGAAAAAAGAAATAAAAACACTTCAAGACAACGACATTAAATTATCTGCCATTGGTGCTTTAAATTCTTTACCGACCAAAGTGCACAAAGAACTTTATGAAGTTATAGAAAACACAAAAGATAATTCTAGAATGACCCTAACTCTTGCACTAAGTTATGGCTCTAGAGAAGAAATCATAAACACTGTTAAGGAAATAAGTATTAAAGTTAAAAATAATATAATTTCTCCCGAAAATATTGATGAATCAATTATAAATGAGCATCTTTACACGCAAAATTTACCAGATGTAGATTTGCTAATTAGAACCAGTGGAGAACAACGTATAAGCAACTTTTTATTATGGCAAATTGCATATGCAGAATTATATTTCACAAGTGTCTTATGGCCAGATTTTACAAAGCAGCATTTATATGAAGCTATTATTGAATATCAAAAAAGAGAACGACGATTTGGGAAAACAAGTGAACAACTTAGTTAAAAATATATCTACTACATCATATTTAAAGAACTGCATTGCAATACTATTTTTTATTAGCTTTTTTAATGTTAGTTCACAAAATTCTAACTTTACAGAAGGAAAAAAATACACTTTAGGCGAAGTTTCAGTTGCTGGAAACACTGCATTTAGCGAACAAACTATTATAGCATATTCTGGTTTAAGAAAAGGGCAAGAAATTACAATCCCTGGTGAAGACATAGGTAATGCCATTAAAAAACTTTGGAACTCTAAACTATTTAGCGATATAGAAGTATACGTTACAAAAATAGAAGATAATGTGGCTTACTTGCAGATTAAATTATTTGATTTACCTCAACTCAACGAACTAAAAGTCAAAGGCGTTAAAAAGGGTAAAATTGAAGGTATAGTTAAAGAGAATAAACTAACAAAAGGAACTAAAGTCACCGAAAACTTAATTACAACTACCAAAAACTTTCTTACTAAAAAATACAAAAAAGAAGGTTTCCTAAATACTAAAGTACATATTAATACCATTGAGGTGCAAGATACCGTGAAAGCCTCAAGAGTAAATATGGTGTTGAATATAGATAAAGGTGAAAAAGTAAAAATTAAAGATATAACCTTTAAAGGCAACGACGTTCTGAGTGATAAAAAACTTAGAAAAAGCATGAAAGGCACTAAGAAAATTAACCCAATAAGGGTTTTAAAACGTTCAAAATTCATAGACTCATCGTATCAAGCAGATTTAGGTCATGTAATTGATACTTATAAAGAAAATGGATATAGAGATGCCCGAATATTATCGGACAGTTTGATTTATAACGATGATAAAACCATTTCTTTAGTAATTAAAGTTAATGAAGGTGAGCAATATACTTTTGGAGACATTAAATTTATTGGTAATACCGTTTATACAAACGAACAACTTAGTAGATTGTTACGAATTAGAAAAGGCGATACCTACAATGGAATCTTATTACAAAAAAGAATAGCCGACAATTCGAAACCAGATGCTCAAGATATTACAAATCAATATCAAAATAACGGCTATTTATTCTCGAGTGTAAACCCTGTGGAGGTAAGTGCTGATAATAATGTTATTGATATTGAAGTTAGAATTTCTGAAGGAAAACCAGCTTATTTTAACAGCGTCTCAGTTGTTGGAAATGATAAAACCAACGACCATGTTATTTATAGAGAACTACGTACACGCCCTGGACAATTATACAGCAAAGCCAATGTGGTAAGAACGGTTAGAGAACTTGGGCAATTAGGCTTTTTTGATGCCCAACAAATAACTCCAAATTTTAACAATCCCAACCCCGTAGAAGGCACTATTGATATGGAATATGCAGTTCAAGAAACTGGATCTAGCCAAATAGAACTACAAGGTGGTTACGGCGGTGGAGGTTTTATAGGAACACTTGGTTTATCATTTAACAACTTTTCTATAAAAGACATCTTTAAAAAAGAAGCTTATAAGCCAATCCCAATGGGTGACGGACAGAAATTATCGCTACGTTTGCAAGCTAGTCGTTTCTATCAAACCTATAGTTTCTCATTTTCTGAACCTTGGTTAGGAGGAAAACGTCCAGTACAATTCTCTACATCTTTATCGCATACCAAACAATTTTTATACGATTACAGGACTGGGAACGCAGATAAAAGTAGAAGTTTTAACATTACAGGTTTAACCTTTGGATTAGCTAAAAGATTATCGGTTCCAGATGACTATTTCACCTTATCGCAAGCAGTAAGTTACCAACGTTATGACTTAAATAACTACAACACAGGTTTATTTACATTTGGTGATGGTTTCTCAAACAATTTATCATACACTTTTGGCTTAAGTAGAAATAACACAAGTGTTGATCCTATTTTCCCAACAGGAGGGTCTAACTTCGCCTTTAGCGCAAAATTTTCGCTCCCTTATTCTTTATTTAACGGTGTTGACTACGAACAACTTTCAGATGATTACGATGACGCCGTAGAAAGAAGAAACAATGCTGATAGCACTGCAGATATTGAGTATATTGAAGCCACTAATGACATCACTGAAATTGACCAAAAACGCTTCAATTGGTTAGAGTTTTACAAAGTAAAATTCTCTGGTGAGTGGTATACTCAAATAACAAAAAATTTAGTTTTAAGGCCAAAAATAGAATTTGGATTTTTAGGAGCATATAATAATGCCAGAGGTGTAATACCTTTTGAGCGTTTTTATTTAGGAGGAGATGGTTTAGGTAATTTCTCGTTAGATGGAAGAGAAGTTATTCAATTACGTGGTTATCCAAACCAATCGCTTACCCATTTAGATGAAACTACAGGGCAGGCATCTCAAGATGGTTCAAGTATTTACAATAAATTCTCATTAGAACTTCGTTATCCAATAACATTAAAAGCATCGGCTAAAATTTATGCCCTTGGTTTTATTGAAGGTGGTTCATCGTACGAAAATTTTAGAGATTTCGATCCTTTTAACATCAAGCGTTCTGCAGGATTAGGTATTCGAATATTTATGCCAGCATTTGGTTTATTAGGTATTGATTTTGGCCATGGTTTTGATCCATTACCTGGGCAAACTACTAAAAATGGATGGGAAACTCATTTCATAATTGGACAACAGTTTTAACTAAAAAAAATACTTTGGCACGATATTTTCTAATAACACAATAATGATTTGCATGAGAATTAAAATTTTTAAGATTAAAATTCGTTAATTTTGAAAACCAAGTTCAAAAAGGCAGAGAATAACCATCTGTCATTTTAGAATTTATAAAAGATAAATTATAAAATATTAAACAGATGCAAAATAAAGTTCTTTTTTTACTGACATTAGTTTTTACACTAAGCTTTTATTCGCATGCACAACGTGGGGTAAGAATTGCTTATATTGATACCGAGTATATTTTACAAAATGTACCCGAATATCAAGAAGCCACAGCACAATTAGAAGATAAAGCTCAGAAATGGAAAAACGAGATTCAAGCAAAATTAGCAACGGTTGAGCAAAAGCGAAAAGATTTAAGTAACGAAAAAGCGCTTTTAACAAAAGAACTTGTTGATGAGCGCGAAGAAGATATTGCTTTTGAAGAAAATGAGATTTTAGATTATCAACAAAAGCGATTTGGGCCTAATGGCGATTTGTTTATTCAAAAAAGACAATTGATGCAACCCATACAAGATCAAATTTTTGCAGCAGTTCAAGACATGGCTGAAGGCAGAAAATATGATTTTATATTTGATAAATCATCAGACGCTGTGATGTTGTATTCTGCAAAACAGTTTGACGTTAGCGAGCAGGTTTTAAGAAGTATCACAAGATCTTCAAAACGAAAGCAAGTTACAACAAAAGCAGAACGAAAAGCAGCCGAGGAAGAGGAGTTAATTCCTGAAATAAATGAAGAACAAGAAGCTAGAGAAAAAGCTTTAGAAGAAAAAAAGCAAGCTAGAGAAAGTGCCGTTGAAAAACGCAGACAAGAAATTTTAGAGGCGCGTGAGGCTAAGAAAAAAGAGGCCGAAGCAAGACGTCAAAAAATATTAGAAGATAGAGAAAAAGCGAAACAAGCCAAATTGGACGCCAGAAACAATACCGCAGAAGCCGCCAATGAAACCACTGAGGTAGCCGGTAAAACAACTGAAGCCAAAATTGAGGGAGAAACTAAAACGAAGGCTGAACTTATAGAAGAGAACAGGCAAAAAAAATTAGCTGAACGTGAAGCTAGAAAAAAGGCTTTAGAAGAAAGAAAAAAGAAAATTTTAGAAGATAGACAAAAAGCAAAGGACAGTATAAACAACTTAAACAAAAACGAATAATAATTTATAACACACTTAATACTATTTAAAAATGAAACAATTGAAAACTATTTTATTAGCAACCGTACTATGTATTGCATCTGTTAGCTTTACACAAGCGCAAAGTAAAGTTGCTCACATAAATACTCAAGAATTAATTGCATCTATGCCTGCAGCTAAAAAGGCACAAGCAGAAATTGAAGCTTTGAGTAAAACGTACCAAACAGATATTCAAGCGTCTATTACAGAATACCAAAACACTGTAAGTCAATATGATGCTGAAGCTAATACAAAAACGGCTGAAGAAAATCAAAAAAGAATGATTGAATTACAGGAAAAGCAACAAAGAATTCAGCAATTTAGAGCAGATGCACAAAAAGATTTAGCTGAAAAAGAAGCTGAATTGTTTAAGCCTATTCAGGAAGCTGCAATGAAAGCTATAAACGATGTTGCTAAGGCTAAAGGTTACCAATATGTTTTAGACAGAGCTACTTTAATTGTTGCTGACGGTGATGATATTTTAGCAGACGTAAAAAAACAATTAGGTATCTAATAAAAATCTACCTTATAAATATTATGAAAAGCTGCTTTTTACAAGGCAGCTTTTTTATTTTTGTTAAACTATGAGTAAACACCCTATTGGTATTTTTGATTCAGGAGTTGGAGGCACATCTGTTTGGAAAGAAATTCATGCTTTGTTGCCTCATGAAAACACCATTTATTTAGCCGATAGTGCTAATGCACCATATGGCCCAAAGGGTAAAGAAGCTATTATAGAATTAAGCATAAAAAATACAGAATACTTATTAAATAAAAACTGTAAGCTTATCGTTGTAGCATGTAATACTGCTACAACAAATGCTATTGATTATTTACGAGCCAATTACAATGTACCTCTTGTTGGTATAGAACCCGCCATTAAACCTGCTGCTTTGCAAACCAAAACCCATGCTGTTGGTATTTTAGCCACCAAGGGAACCTTAAGTAGCGAATTGTTTTCTAAAACGTCGAGCCTGTTTGCTAGTACGATTAATGTAGTTGAACAAAATGGCAATGGTATTGTTGAGCTTATTGAAAATGGTAAACTTAATTCTGAAGAGATGAAAACGCTTTTAATGGTTTACTTAAAGCCGATGATTAAAGCGAATATTGACTATTTGGTTTTAGGTTGCACACATTACCCTTATTTAATGCCATTGCTATTAGAATTGCTTCCGAAACATGTAAAAATTATTGATTCTGGTGAAGCCGTAGCAAGACAAACTAAAGCCATTTTAGAACGCCATAATATATTAAATACCAATAATACTCAACCTAAAAACAAATTTTTCACAAATGGTAAACCGGAAGTGATGCAATCGCTTTTGGGTGCTAATTATTGGGTTGAATATCTTGATTTTTAAAATTATTAGTGAATTGCGTTAGGGATTGCAATGCTTAGCATTTGGCGAGGCGAACATCGAGCCAAAACTAGTTATGGAAAGCCCGACCCTTGCGGTAACGCCCTACTCTTTAAACCAACTTGAATATTTTATATAGGCATCGGCTATTCGGTTTATTTCGCCCGAGATGAGTTCGTTACTAATATCTTTTACTTTTTTGGCTGGAACTCCAGCATAAATGCTACCCGATTTCACCAATGTGTTTTGGGTTAACACTGCGCCTGCTGCAATAATACTGTTGCTTTCTACCACACAACCATCCATAATAATACTACCCATGCCCACCAAAACATTGTCGTGAATGGAGCAGCCATGAACCAAGGCGTTGTGACCTATAGAGACATTGTTGCCAATCGTGGTGGCCGATTTTTGATAAGTACCATGAATTACCGCACCGTCTTGTACATTAACTTTATTGCCCATTTTTATGTAATTAACATCGCCACGAACAACGGCGCTAAACCATACGCTACATTGGTTTCCCATAGTTACTTCGCCTACTATGGTTGCGTTTTCGGCTATGAAACAATCGTCTGGAATACTAGGTGCTTTCCCTTTTACTGATTTTATTACTGGCATATTTAATTCCTTTGAAAAAAGAATCTCGAATGTTAGAATAGAGAATCTTTCTTATTATTTAATTTGGCTTTAGCTATACGGCTAAATTTAACCAAATTAAATAAAGTAGAACTTAATTTATCAGAAAATTAGTCAAAAATAAAGATTCAAAATTTGAATCTTTTTTTACTAGTTTACTGCAGGACATTTACAGTCAAAACGTTCTCGCCTGCAATTAAAGTTATAACCTAATGTAATTTGATGAAAGCCGCCGTTTGTAAATACAACGTCGTTCATTTGATAAGTATAAGTGTAGGCAAACATAAAATCGTTATAATTTACACCTAAAATTGGAGTTACTTGTTGTAGTTTTTGACTACTCACTGTATTTTGGTTTGTTAAAAATTCGGCACCATCTAAGCTTTGTCTGTAAGACACGCCTCCCCAAAATTGACCAAAATCCATTTCTTTATAAACCTTTCCGTTAATATCAATAGCAGACTCTTTAGTAAGGTCTCTATATTGGAACATTACAGAAGGTTCAAAGCTCCATTCACTACCCAATCTGCTAAATACATTTCCAACAGAAACCAAATAGCGTCTTAAATTACTTGTTATTTGTGTATCGCGGTTAACCCCAGCGTTTTCTAATAAATTTTTAACGGTAAGGTGTGCATAAAAATCAAGATAGTGATATGAAAACCCTAAATCGACATTAAAATTGGTTTCGTTCTGAACAATTCCATTAATAATTGGGTCTGGTATTGGAGCTCCATTTAAAAAGGTTGTTTCATCTAATTGATATTGAACAAATCCAGCGCTTAAACCAAAAGACAGCATATTTAAATCAACCTCACTTCTAGAAAACATTAAATGGTGGGCATAAGTTAAATAAGCTCCTTTTTGAGAATGATAACCGTTTTTATCAGCATATAAAATACCACCTACACCCGATTGTGAATCTCCTATTCTTCCATTCATACTCATGGTTAAGAGTTTAGGAGCATCATCTTGTCCGAACCATTGTTGACGGCCAGTAATTCTGATTTTCGAACAATTAGCAACACCTGCCATAGAAGGGTGCAATAAATAATAATTATCGGTTAGATAATCAGTATAGATAGGTAATCCTTCCTGCGAAGTAGCTATATTGGTAAACATAGCTATAAGTGCTACTATAATGATGTTTTTTAAATTCATAAATTTTCTACCAAGTTGATGTAGTTATATACAAACGTCTTGATTATTAAAAAATTACACATAAAAAAGATAAAGTTAACCTTTATCTTTTTAGCCTTTATTAACGGGCAACAAAACTCAAATATATGGATAAGTAAAGTTTTCTTTTAGTATTTTTGTAAAAAATTAGCTGAAATGAACACTTTCAAGGTTTCTGTGCAAGAAACGTCAAATAAAGCCATTGTAAAATTTGAGGTAAATCAATTTATTACTCAACATCAGAGTTTTGAGTTTAATAACATAGACGAAGCAAAAGAATCACCATTAGCCCAACAATTATTCTATTTGCCCTTTGTAAAGAAAGTTTATATTTCTGGAAATTTTATAGCTGTAGAACGTTATAATATTGTAGAGTGGAATGATGTGCAAGATGAGGTTGCAGAGCAGATTGAGGCTTATTTAAATGACGGTGGAATTGTGGTTGAGAATACTGCTGCAACGAAAAAAGTACCCGTTACAGTTTATGCAGAAAGCACACCTAACCCAGCGGTGATGAAGTTTGTTGCGAACAAAAAGATTGTAACTGCCTTATTTGAATTTACTTCAATTGAAGAAGCCAAACATTCGCCGTTAGCTACAGAGTTATTCCATTTTCCTTTTGTGAAAAGTGTTTTTATAGATGAAAACTACGTATCGGTAACAAAATTTGACATTACAGAATGGCAGGATATTACCATTGAAATTCGAGAATTTATTAGAAATTATATCGAGTCTGGAAAAGATGTTGTTTTGCCAGGAGCAGAAGAGACATTACAAAAATCTACTAAGCAACTTGATAAAAACTACGAAGCGCTTGATGATATTTCAAAAGAAATAGTAAATATACTTGAAGAGTATGTGAAACCTGCGGTTGCCAGTGATGGTGGTAACATTCAATTTATTGCCTATAATTCTGACGAAAAGAACGTTAGTGTGATGCTTCAAGGTGCTTGTAGCGGTTGTCCTTCTTCTACCTACACCTTAAAAAGCGGTATAGAAAATATGCTAAAAGAAATGCTTCCAGGAAAAGTAGAAACTGTTGAGGCAATTAATGGTTAATTATCTGTGACTTATCATAAATAATAGTGTCAAAAATATAAGACCTTAATCGGTTTTTTATTTAATAACTAATTAAAATAGTATAAGACTATGGCAGTATTAAAAGTAATTGAAGTATTATCAAATTCAGACAAAAGTTGGGAAGACGCAACTAAGAAAGCAGTGAAACACGCCTCAAAAAGCCTTAAAAATATACGATCGGTTTATGTACAAGACCAAAGTGCAAGTGTAAAGGATGGTGAGGTTACAGAATTTAGAGTAAATGTAAAAATCACTTTTGAGGTAGATTAAATTTCACCTCTTTATTAGGATTCGAAGCGTTCATAATTATGAGCGCTTTTTTGTATTTAAAATTAGTTAACTTTGATCTAAATGCAATTATTAATTACTTATTTCAATTAACCGTTACGAACTATTGGAAATTTCGTAAAGTGTAATTTAGTTTTTAAAAAATTTGAAACCATGACACTTATTACCAGCATATTAATCTGTTTTGTTGCAGTAGAACATTTTTACTTTTTATTTTTAGAAATGTTTATGTGGACTAAGCCAAAAGGTATCAAAGCATTTGGTTTAAAATCTAAACAATTTGCAGAAGAAACTAAAGTATTAGCCGCAAACCAAGGACTTTATAACGGATTTTTAGCAGCAGGTCTCATCTTCTCATTGATTCAAAAAGACATAAACACAACCATGTTCTTTTTAATTTGTGTTATCATTGCAGCCATATATGGCGCCTATTCTACTAAAAAAATAAAATTATTTTACATTCAAGCTATTCCTGCTATTCTAGCATTAATAAGTGTTGTAATTTAAATTTTAACAATTTATTCACTTTAATAGTTCGCTTGAAGTTTCTGGTAGTGCTAGTTTTGTATATTATCGAATTAAAACATAAAATATGGATTTAGAAAGTATTGATGCTGAAAAATGGATTGATTTAATTTTAGAATATGGTTTAAAAATTATTGGGGCCATAATCATTTGGATTATTGGTTCTTGGGTTATTAAGCTAATATTAAAAGGCTTAAGAAAAGCCATGGAAAAAGCAGATTATGATGTTAGTCTGAAAAAGTTTTTAATGAACCTTTTAAAATGGATATTAAAAATAGTGTTAATAGTAGTTGTTCTTGGCACTGTTGGCGTTGAAACCACATCGTTTGCAGCCATTTTAGCTGCTGCTGGTTTAGCAATAGGTTTAGCATTACAAGGGTCTTTAGGGAATTTTGCAGGTGGTGTTTTACTTATGATTTTTAAACCAATAAAAATTGGTGATTTAATTGAAGCTCAAGGCGAAATAGGTGTGGTTAAGCAAATTGAAATCTTTACCACCAAACTTACTGGGCTCTCTAATAAAGAAATTATAATCCCAAATGGAACCTTATCAAACGGTAATATAATTAATTATTCTACTGAAGGAACCAGACGTGTAGACTTAATTTTTGGTGTTGGATATGATTCTGATATTAAAAAAACTAAAGAGGTTTTAATGAATGTTTTAACCTCACATCCAAAAATCCTAAAAGACCCTGCACCTTCTGTTACCGTTATAGAATTAGCAGATAGTTCTATTAATTTTGCCGTAAGACCTTGGTGTGAAACTGCAGATTATTGGGCAGTATATTTTGATGTAACAGAACAAACTAAGGAAGCTCTTGATGCTGCAGGTATTGATATTCCTTATCCTCATCAAGTTGAAATACGTAAAAATGCTTAAGATTTAGGTTTCAGAGCCACAAAATCTTTTAAATAATAAGGTTCAAAATAAGCGACATCTTCAAAGTCGCTTATTTTGTATTTATTAAATGCCAGTAGACCCAATTCATTTGCTGAAGGTAATTTATTCTCAATAAAAAAGGCATTCGGATGATTAATTAATGTTTTTGTTTTCTCAACCCCATTTCCTATAAAATAAACTCTGCCTTGATTTAGATAGTTATTAAAAGACGATTCATTTAAAATTTGAGCTTGGGTTTCTCTAATTTCGTTTTTATTATAATCATATATAGCTGAATACACTTCCATACGTCGGGCATCAAGCATGGATACAATTACACCATCATCATTTTTAACTTGTTGCGATAAAGCCTCTAGTGTAGGAATAGAAATTAAGGGTTTCTCTAAAGCATAGCTCAATCCTTTTGCTGCAGACACGCCTATTCGCAGCCCTGTGTAAGAACCAGGGCCTTTACTAACGGCTATGGCATCCAAATCGTTTGCGTTTACACCAGCTTCTTTTAAAACAGCGTCAATATAAACATGAAGTCGTTCTGCATGCGAATAACCTTTGTCGTTATCTTCTTTAATAGCAATGGTTTTGCCATTATTTGAAACTGCAACTGAGCAATTCGTGGTAGCTGTTTCTAAACTTAAAATTAAAGCCATATTAATTGGTCAATGATTTTCCCATGTAAAAGTCTAAAACTTTAGTCTTGAAAACAAAATCATATTTCGCATTTATTAAAGAAGATTCAGCGTTAATAAGCTGCACTCGGGCCTGTTCCAAATCAAAAGCTGTCATGGCTCCAATATCATAGCGTTCTTTTGAATTGTTAAATGCCAATGTTTGAGATTCCAACGATTTTTTAGCAGCCTCAAAAGCTTTAAAAGCAGCCTGAGCATCTGTAAAAGCCCGCTGTATATTTGATTCTAAATTCAACTTGGCCTGCTCTAAATTCAGTTTGCTATTTTCTTCTTGAATTCGAGATTTAGCTACCGCTGTTTTATTTTGAAACCTCGAAAAAATAGGAATATTTACGTTCAAGCTAATATTGTGTCCTTTAAATAAGTCAAGTTCTCTAAAAAAGGCTTGTTTAACAAAATCATTTTTTGATTCACTCCAAACTGATCCGAATCCATAGCCAAGGTTTACAGAAGGATAATAACCCGATTTAGAAATTTCTGTTCCAATTAGAGAATTTTCAATATTCTTTTCGGCTACTTTTATCTCATTTCTATTTTCAAGAGCATAATTTAAAACGGGTGAGACACTGGTGTAAAGTAATGCTTCCGAAGGACTATCAATTTCTATAATTTCAACATTAAATCCATTAAATGGAACTTGTAGTAATTGAGATAAAGACAGTAGTGATAAATTAAAACTATTTTCTGCTAGAGTAACCTGTTGTGCATCTCGACTTAAGGTTGCTTCTGCATCATATATATTGGCTTTAGGTTGCACACCAGCATCAACCAATGATTGAACTTGACTCAATTGTTTTTCACTAAATGCGTACTGAGCCGTTGCCGTTTCTAGCGTTTCCTTATTAAACAAAACGTTTAAATAGGCATTAACTACATTTAAAGAAATATCATCTTTAATTCTGTTTAGTTCTAGCTCGTTAGTCTCGCGGGTTAACTGCGATTGCTTATACAAGTTTAAAGTCCTAAAACCGTTAAACACATTCTGACTAATACTTAAATTATAATTAAATGAATGTGTTGTTTGATTATTGATTCGTTGGTTGGTTACAGGATCAAATCCAGAACCAATGCTCATTCGCTCTCCCATACTTCCGGAAAACGAAGGTAGAAATTGACCTTTGGCAGCTGTAATATCTTCATCATTTATTAACAAGGTGTTTTGACCTTGCTTAATCGATATATTATTTTCTAATGCATGATTTACGCATTCTTGTAAAGTCCATATTTTCTGTTGTGCAAAAGACCATAATGAACAAACTAGAAGTGCAAATACTAAAGTGGATTGTTTCATATTATTCTTCTTCTTCATCTTCATTATCTTTTGATGCTTTATTCCAAACTTTAATTTTATCTCCTTCTTTTACGCCCTCAGTAATTTCAACATTAATACCATCTGAAAGTCCTAGCTCCACATTTTCTTTCTCGAATTTATTATCGCCAGTCATAATTTCCACAAAAGGTTTTTCAGTAATTCTGTTGTATTGTAAAAGTGCTTCTCTAATAACTAGAACGCTATCTTTACTTTCAATTTCAATTTCTGCGTTAGCACTATAACCTGCTCTGATATTGGTTATCGAATCAATTTTAACATCCGCTTTAATTGTAAATTGTACAGCACCATTTTCTTCGATACCTTTAGGTGCAACAAAAGTTAAAATGGCAGGAAATTCTTTGTCTTTTATAGCACCCAAAATCACTTTTATTTCTTTGCCTTCCTCTACTTTTCCAACTTCTGCTTCATCCAACTTACCCTCAAAAATCATTAAACTCATATCTGCTATGGTTGCAATAGTCGTACCTGCATTGAAATTATTACTTTGTATTACTTGATCGCCTTCACGAACCGGGATTTCCAAAATTGTACCTGGAATTTGAGCTACAATATTTGTATTCGCTGAACTTCCACCAGAAATAGATCCTCGTTTAATAATTTGATAGTCGTTTTGGGCTTGCCCCAATGATTCTTTGGCTTGATTAAAAGAGAGCTCACTATTCTCAAAATCTTGTTGCGAAATCACACCTTTTTCAAATAAAGTTTTGTTTCGGTCGTAGAGAATTTTAGCATTATCAAAAGATAATTTAGCTGTTGCAATTCTACTTTTGGCACTCACTAAATTCTGCTCATTCGGCACCACTCTAATAGTTGCAATTAAGTCTCCTTTCTTAACTTTATCACCTTCTTCTACAAGAATTTTATCTACAATACCAGATATTTGAGGTTTTAGTTCAATTTCTTCTTCTGGATTTAATTTCCCTGTTGCTACTGCCTTTGTATCAATAGAACTGTAAAAAGGTTCTTCAACTTTATAATCAACCACATCTTTTGAGTTGGCATCTTTAAAATACTTCAACACGAATGCTAATGCTATAATAGCAACTAATACTAAAATAATTTTTACTGTTTTATTCATTTGGTTATTCTTGTTTTTTCTAATTTTTTAAATGAAACTCTTTTACAGAAATTAACATTTAAACTTTAGAGTGTTTATTTTTTGATTGTTTATTCTTCTCGCAATGCTTCAATGGGTTTCACGCTTGTTGCTTTAAATGCCGGTATTAAACCTATCAATGTTCCTAAAATTACTAATATGACTAATGCTATAAATACAACTGAAATCGATACAGATGCGTTAACTATGGCTGCATCATCTCCTTGCCCGAATGCAGCATCAAGACCAATTAATATCCAACCGCCTGTTATAATTCCAAAAATTCCAGCTACTATGGTTAGAAATACTGCTTCTACAACAATTTGACGTTTTATTTCAAAGGGTGTTGCTCCTAAAGCCCTTCGCACTCCAATTTCTTTGGTACGTTCTTTTACGGTTATGAGTAAGATGTTTCCAATAGCAAACACCCCCGCAATTAAAGTTGCAATACCAACAAACCATGTTAAAAACTGCATTCCTGTTAAAAATCCTGTGATCTTTGCGAACTCTTTTCCTAAATTAAAACTGCCAAAAGCCCGGGAGTCTTTAGGGTGGATTTTATTTAGATTTTTTAATAATAATTTGGCGTCTTCTTCAATTTGTTTGATATCATATTCAGGCTTCCCAGTAATCATCATCCATCCTATCCGATCGCCTTGATTGTAAATTTGCTGAAACGTTGTAAAAGGTATATGCATATCTGAGGTTGGCCCCATATTAACATTACCGTTCTCAAACATTCCTATTACCATAAAGTTTATATTATTAATTTCAATGTATTCACCTATAGGCATTTCGTCTTTTTCAAAAAGTTGCTTATAGGCATCTTCGGAAATTACTACTACTTTTTTATTATCGTCGATATCATTCTGATTTATAAATCTGCCATGTATTAAATTCTTCTTCTGGACCTGATCTAGCAATGGGTAATCACCATTTATTCCAAAAGAACCCGATAGAAAGTTTCTTACCACCGTTGCTTGATTTTGATTTCGAGGCACTAGAAACTCAATCCCTTCTACATTTTCTTCAACTTTTTTGGCATCAGATAACGATAGTTTCACTTGCCTTCCTTCTTGAAAGCCCATGAAAGGTTTACTTGTACTTTGCCCCCAAACAAACACACTATTTGTTGCAAAACTTCCAAACAAACGGTTGAACGAATTCTCTAAACCACGCGCAGACCCTAAAAGCCCAATTAAAAGTAAAATTCCCCACCAAACACCAACCATAGTTAGTATAGACCTTAGTTTGTTTTTACTAAAGCTATCAAAAACCTCTTGCCATGTATCTCTATCGAATAAAAATCTAAACATGTTTAATCATTTCTTAAAGCAATTATAGGTTTAATTTGAGATGCTTTTTTAGCAGGGATATAACCTGCAATTGCTCCAGCAATTATTAATGTAAGGGTTGCTCCAATAACTAAACCATTGCCAACACCTGGGTCTTTTATAAAATATTCTTTCAAGCTCGGGCCTACTAATTCTAAAACACCCACACCAATAAGCAATCCAACATAACCTGCAATTGCCGTAATAATGATAGACTCAATTAAGATTATGGATACTATAGATTTAGGAGAAGCACCCAAGGCTTTACGAATACCTATTTCTTTGGTACGTTCTTTAACAATAAAAATCATGATATTACTAATACCAACTATTCCGGCTATTAAAGTTCCGAAACCAATAACTAGGATGATGAATGTTAATCCCACCGTCATTTGGCTTACCGCTTTTGTCCCTTCAGCCATATTTCGCACACGAATTGCTCTTTGATCACTTCTAGCAACAGAAAAACGATTCTTTAGCTTTTTTGTAATTAAAGTGCTAAAGGCTAAAGCTTGATCATAATTAAGTTCAGGATTGTAGGTAAGATTAATTTGGTCCAGATAATCATTATTACCATAAAGATATTGCGCAGTAGAAACTGGTATGTAAATTTTTCGTTCTTCATTATCGCCACCATCATCAGTAAAAATACCTACGACTTTAAATTGTATGCCTCCAAGGTTTAAATATTTGCCTAAAGCGGTTGTTTTTAGAAATAAATCGTCTTCAACCAAACGCCCAATAACAACTACTTTGGTTTTATTATTTAAGTCGTTTTGATTAATATAACGCCCTTCTTTTATTTTAGTTTTTTCGAGAAATTGATGGTCTGGGTGCACTGCACGCACATCATAAACATTTTGCTCACCTCGAAATGAAGCTTGAAAATTTTTATAGATTCTAGCAGTTATAAACTCTATTTTTTCATCAAATTCATCTTTTACATAATCGAAATCTTCATTTTTAAATTGAATTTGTCTTCCAACTTGATTTCCTTTATGTGCTTTTGTTGTTCTTCCTGAATTTATAAAAATGGCATTATTAGCATCATCAACAAATGCTTCGGCAAATGTGTTTTGTAAACCGTTGGCAATACCAAATAAAATAGTAAATAACAAAATAGCAAAAGCCACAGTAAATCCAGAAAGTAAGCTTCTAGTTCTGTTTTTATTAATACTTTGAAATATTTCGCGCCAAAGGTCTATATCAAACATGTTCTTGCGCTCTTACTTGATTTACTTTTTCATCTTCCATAATTACGCCATCTTTAAGTCTTACAATTCTCTTACACATATTGGCAATATCTTCTTCGTGAGTTACCATTAATATAGTTTTGCCCTCATCATTCAATTGTTGAATAAACGCCATAATTTCGTGTGAAGTTGCAGAATCTAAAGCTCCCGTAGGCTCATCGGCCAATAATAATTTAGGATTAGCAGCCAGCGCTCGTGCAATGGCAACACGCTGTTTCTGCCCTCCCGATAATTCTTTAGGTAAGTGTTTAGCCCAATCTGTTAAACCTACTTTTCCTAAATGAAATAAGGCCTTTTCTTGACGCTCTTTTCGTTTCATCCCTTGATAATATAGTGGAAGTGCTACATTTTCAAGTGCATTTTTATAATTAATGAGGTTAAAGGATTGAAAAATAAATCCTAAAAATTTGTTTCTATAAACGGCAGCTTTCTTTTCGGTAAGGTTTTTTATTGGCAATCCATCTAGAATATAATCCCCAGAATCGGCCTCGTCTAACATGCCTATAATATTTAATAAAGTAGATTTTCCGGAACCAGAAGACCCCATTATGGCAACCATTTCTCCATCTTCAACATTAAGATCTATTCCTTTTAAAACATGTAAACTTGAGTCTCCAATTGGGTAAGATTTATGAAGCTGATGAATCTTGAGCATAATTTGATTGATTTAAAAGAGCAATATAGCTTTTTAGTTAGACTAACGACTTGTAGAAATGTTACAATTAAGGATAGAAAACTTTCACTTTTTCTTTACAGTATTGTATTTTCTATAAATAAAGTAGGCCATTCCTGCAACCAAAATATAAGGTATCGCCATTAAATACACTATGCCATCGTTAATTCCTTCTGCAGCCGTTTGCCCTTCCTCACTTTCTAAAACAGCTCTACACATTGCACATTGCGCATGAGTTTCTAAAAAACTGAAAAAAAATAGAAAAAATATGGCAATTCGGTATTTCATGTTAAACGTAATATGGTGAAATCATAATAAAAACAACTACTCCTGTTATGGCCACATAAAGCCAAAGTGGAAATGTGATTTTTGCTATTTTTTTATGCTTTTCAATATTGTTAGTAATGGCTCTTACATACGTTATTAAAACAAATGGAATAACTAATATAGACAACAGTATATGAGTTATTAAAATAAAATAATACAAATATTTGGTAATACCCTCCCCACCAAATTTTGTTGAATCACTGGTCATGTGATATGTAATGTACATGAGCAAAAACAGCACAGATAAGGCAATCGCAAATTTTATTAACCTTTCATGAAGTTTTATTTTCTTTTTCTGAATTGCTACAAAAGCCATTACTAAAACAAATGCAGTTAATGCATTTATTCCGGCATAAATTGGAGGTAAAAATACCGGGAGTTCAACATCTATTTTTACACCAAATAATATTGCAACAGCTACAGGAATAATAATGGATAAGGCAACAATAAGTTTATTATATTTTTTATCGTCTAAAACTTCTTTTTGCATAATATAATTCTTTTTCTAATGAGCTAATAAAACCAGCATTGAACGCCAAAGCATTACTCATTTAGCAATTTTTTAATATCTTCTTTTAACGCACTAATTTCTTCTGATTTACCGTCTTCATCAACAGCTTCGGCCTCGGATGTGATGCCGTTGTAATAAATTAAAGGATTTCCGTTTACAACTCTACTTCTTATAAATCCATTTTTATCTATTAATGCAAAATTTCCAGAATGCTCAAAACCACCTTCTACACTTTCATTTTCGGCTGCATATATATAAAAACCTTCATTTGAGAGTTTATAAATGGCCTCTTTATCTCCAGTCATAAGATGCCAATTTGGGTTAGTTACTCCATATTTTTCAGCATAAGCTTTTAAAACTTCTGGCGTATCATGTTCTGGGTTTATTGTAAAAGATGCCACACCAAAATCATCAAAATCTTTAAATTCATTCTGAATTTGAATAAGGTTTCTATTCATTCTTGGACAAATGGTTGGGCAGGTTGTAAAAAAGAATTCAATAACATAAACTTTCCCTTCGTAATCTTTATTAGTTATTGTTTCTCCATGTTGGTTTGTAAATGAAAAATCAGGCACTTTTCTATTTTCACCGTTATTAGAAATATAAACTAAATCGGATTTTTTTAAAGCCTGCTCCTCTTTTAAATCGCTTCTACTTTCTTGTCTTGAAATATCGTTGTTTGATATTCTATCAACTATTCTTGGAATAAAAATAATACCAAAAACAAGAACAATAAAGGCGATACCTATGTATGAATAATTTGTTTTTTTACTCATTGTTTTCAGTTTTTAAGTCACTCGCTCGTCTTGTTGTAGAATTAAATTCTCCTTTACGCTTTTGTCTATATTCTGTGAAGAGAATACGCATATCTTCGCTCATCTTATTTTTAATTTCTGCCACTTCTATGCAATCGTAGGTATTAAGGCCATACACTGGTTTATTCTTCTCCATTTCATTGTCTGTTCTGTCGTCTATTCGTCCGCGTTGATTCAAATCTTTATCTATAATAAAAACATGATCTGTTGCTAAATCTTCTGACAAATCCTCTTCTTTCTTTAAACTAAAATATACGCGCTTAATATGAGAAGGTTCACCAAACACAAAGTGCCAGAATCTTAAATCCTCATAAGAACTGATTTCTTGCTTTAATGTTTGAACTGCTTCTTCAGTTCCTTTGGGCATTAAAACAACAACTTGAAAGCGCTTAAATCCTTTAAACTTATCATAAACCAGTTCTTTTAAATTGGAAGCTGTAATGGTTTTATCAATGGGATTATTTCCAAAAAAACCCAACACGGTAATATGATCTTTTAACTGTATCTTTTCTTCAGAATTCGAACTGAAATTATCTAAATCTAAAACCGATTCATTGACAATATCCAATGGCGAATAATTATGTGTAGCAGGATATAGAAATAACAAAAAAGTAACAGGTAGAAAAAATAGAATACCCAATACTACATATCTGCTTACTTTCTTTAAATTCATTAAAAATCGGGTGTTTCTATTGCTTTGCAAAAATAAAAAAAGGCGGTTTAAAAACCGCCTTTAATTTTATATTTAACTACTAAAAAAAAGTTAAAAGTCTCTTTTTATATAACCGTTATCATAAATATCAAATACATATCCACCTTCTTGCAATAAGATGAATATTAAGTATAAAATAAGGAATATGGTTGTCCATACTACAGCACGTCTTAAACCTTTTGTTTCATCGCGCATGTGCATGAAATCCCATGTAATGTAATATGCTTTTACTATAGTTAAGATAATAAATATCCAGTTTAAAAGCTTCATGCCTAAAAACGGAGCCATAGACCACTCTGGTTTAACAATACCCAACGCTACTTCAACGGTTGTAACTATAGTTAATAAAATTAAAACACCCCAAATTTTCTGAGTATTCGATTTAAATTTTAATAAACCTCTAAATATTTCTAATTTATGCTCGTGTGCCATTTTTTATGCTTTTTCAGATCCCGATTTCGGAATGATAAAAATTCTTAATTAATTAAACTAGGTAGAAGAATGTGAATACAAATACCCAAACTAAATCTACAAAGTGCCAATACAGTCCAACCTTTTCAACCATCTCATAACTTCCGCGTCTTTCATAAGTTCCTAAAACAACATTAAAGAAAATAATAATGTTTATAACAACTCCGGAGAATACGTGAAAACCGTGAAATCCTGTGATAAAGAAAAAGAAATCAGCAAATAGTGGCGACCCATATTCGTTTACATGAAGATTTGCACCTTCAACAACCAATCTACCATTCTTCATAATTTGATCCAAAGACTCTTCTCTAGATAAAACAGTTTTTTCTCCATCCTCGTTTATAATTTGAGTACGCACTAAAATATCTTTATTTGCTTGCAAACCATGAATAACTTCATCCATTGTATAACTAGGCAAAGTACCTTCATTTACAAACCAAAGTCCATTTTTTCTTTCGTGTTGTGTTCTATCTTTATGTGCTGTTGCAACCGCAAAATCTCTTACCGCTACACGCTTAAAAACTTGCTCGCCGTCTTTTTCAACATAATGCCCAAACTGCAAGATGTTACCACCTTTAGTTTGTACAGCGCCATAATCTCCTTTTATAAAAGTGTTCCATTCCCAAGCCTGAGAACCAACGAAAATTAAACCTCCAATTATAGTTAAAAACATATAAAAGGTCACTTTCGATTTGTTCATATGATGTCCAGCATCTACAGCCAATACCATGGTTACAGACGACATAATAAGTACAAACGTCATAAATGCTACGTAGTACATCGGCGCATCTACACCGTGTAAAAAAGGAAAGTGAGTAAACACCTCATCGGCAATTGGCCATGCATCAATAAACTTAAATCTTGAAAATCCGTAAGCTGCTAAAAACCCGGAAAATGTTAAGGCATCTGATACGATGAAAAACCACATCATCATTTTACCGTAACTTGCTTTTAACGGTTGGTTACCGCCTCCCCAAGTTTTGCCTTCTGCTACTGCTGTACTCATATATAATGGTTGTTATTTAAAAGTTGCACAAAAATAATCATTTTATTTATCTAATAAAATATACCGCTTTAAAAATTAAAAACATGACAAAAATCATAGTTAAATTTGGTATTGGCGTTTCCTTCGCTTTCGGTCTGGAGATAAAAAAAATCTTCAAAAATCGCCTCGGTCGCGCTTTCGGAAGTCGCTTCCTCCTACGTCGGCGAGCTCCAACAAAGCCTCAATCGCTAACGCAACTATTCACAAAAAACCTTGTAAATCAGCAACATAAAAGGGATTTTCATTTCAGAATTACCTAACAAAATATAAAAACAAGAACAGATAAACCCAAAGTATATCTATAAAATGCCAGAAGGTTGCGGCCAATTCAAATCCTAACATATTTGTAGCATTATACTTTTGTTTAAAATGATTATAAATTACAACCAATAAACAAATTAAGCCCACTACAACGTGTAAAATATGAACTAAGGCTATTAAATAAATATAAGACATGGTAACGTTACTGGTCGGTCCAGTAAAATTGTACCCCAAATCAATAATTTGTTGAAATCCTGAAAACTGATTAATTATAAAAATAAATCCAAGAATTAAAGTAGCAAACAACCAAAGCATAGTCCCTTTGTTGTTGCCTCTTTTTAATGCACGTTTGGCTAAAATAAAAGTAGCGCTGCTAATAATGATTACCACGGTACTTACAATAAAAGCACTTGGTAGTTGAAAATCTTTTAACCAATCCGGTCTTGAACTACTCACCACAAAAGCACTTGTCCATCCTGCAAAAGACATGATAAGGGAAACAATCCCAAACCAAAGCATCATTTTTTTAGCTCTACTGTTTTTTTCTTCTTGTGTTCCTTGGGTTAAATCCATAATCTATCTAATAAATTTATCAACAACATAAATAATTTGAACTAAGGTAATGTACGACACACTTACTATCATAAGTTGTCTTGCTGCCTTTACACTCATTAATTTAAATAATCGAATAGCGTAGTAAAGCATCCAAATACCAACTGCAAAAACCAATATAGCTGCTACTATTGAAAGTTGCAAAGTACCTGTAAAACCAAACACAGGAATTATCGAAATTAAAATAGTCCAAATGGTATACATAATGGTTTGTACGGCAGTGCCTTTATCTTGTTTTCCTGTAGGCAACATAAAAAACCCAGCTTTTTTGTAATCTTCATATAAAAACCATCCAATTGCCCAAAAGTGTGGAAACTGCCAGAAAAATTGTAATGCAAATAAGGTGCCTGGTTCTATACCAAAATCGTCTGTTGCCGCTACCCAACCTAACATAAACGGAATGGCTCCTGGAATGGCTCCAACAAAAACTGCTAAAGGCGTTTTTGTTTTTAAAGGCGTATAAGCACAAGTGTAAAGAAATATTGAAATTGCACCAAACATAGCGGTTTGCTTGTTAATGCTGTATAAAATTATAATTCCTAAAACCGTAAAAATACTTGAAATAATAAATGCCGTATTCACCGACATTCTTCCAGAAGGCACAGGTCGGTTTTTGGTTCTTTCCATCAACGCATCCAAATCTTTTTCAATAATTTGATTGAAACCATTTGATGCCCCCACCATAAAATAACCACCTAATGCAAGTAAGCCTAAAATTTTAAAATCAATAACATCTACACCCAACAAATACCCTACCAGCGATGAAAATACCACGCTAATAGACAAGCGCATTTTCGTGATTTCCTTAAAATCTGAAATCCAAGATGGAGCTGCTACTGTAGTTTTTGTGTTACCCAATGTTGTATGTCCTTGACGGCTTTTGTATTGCGAGTGCAAAGATACTCTATAAAAGCAATTTTAGCAATGGTTTTAACTGGTAAATTTTTTTGTGTTTGGGCGTTACCACAAGGGTCGGGCTTTACGTTACAATCTTTTGCCAAAATGCAAAAGGATTTCCACTGCAATCCCTAACGCAAAAAGTAACTTTTATTAATTATCAAAATACCAATTAAACAAATCGGTTCTTAGTCCAAAATTAACCCATAGCGTTTCGTTATTAAACGTTGATATTGTAGTTGCTTCAGGATTAAAGTTTCTAACCGTAATATCGGTAAACACTTTTAAGTTGGTAGCAGGATTTATTAAATAACCAGCTTGTAAATTTCCATTAAAGACTTTAGCTTTTAAACCTTGTCCAACCTCTACTCCGGTGTCAAAAGGTCGGTCGTTATAATCTCTATAAATATCTGCACCATAACTAAAATTATCGGTACCATCATTAAAATCTAAACCACGAGTTCCAAAAATTAATTTAGCATCAGCAAACCATCGTTTGTAACGATAGCGACCTATAATAATAGCTTCACTAAAGTTCGCTCCCCACAAATGTGCCATTGATTGGTTATTATGTGCATAATTCAACACAATGGTGTTATGAGAATACGTATAGGGCCTAACGCGATTATATTCAAATTGAAGCAATAAATTATCCACTTTAAAGGCATTAAAATATTTGACACCTAATTGGTAACCAAACTTATTTTTCCAGCTTTTTTCACCTGCTTTTACATCTCCTAACGAAAATTCGTCTAATATAAACTGACTATAAATATTCACATTATCATTCCATTTATATTTAGCCGAAGCTCCTAAAATGGCATTTCCAGCACCTTGCCCCGTTTCAAATTCAATAGCTCTATAAAAAATAATAGGGTTTAAGTAATTTACATCAAATCCACGATCGTTAGAGTTTGTCCATAATACCGATTCAAACAAGCCTATATTCAAGCGCTTGGAAACATTCCAACTTAAATAATGGTTCGCAATAAACTTGGTTAAAAAAGCTTTGTCTTCCTCAACTTCATCTCTAACATCTTTAAGCCACATCCAAGTATTGGTGTATTTAATTTTCCAAAATTTGGTGTTTAATTTTAAAAATGGGTGCGGACTCGCCACATCACTTAACAATAACGAACGGTAACCATCGCCTATAAAGTTTTTACCATGCCCAAACTGAATATTAATAAATTGAGCTGGCGTAAACGACAAATACGCTTCAGCTACGGGATAATCGTATGAGTCTGTTTTAAAACGTTTGGCAATGCCACGACCAGGAATAATAGCCGGATCTGGACCAAATGCTTTTAAACTCTCAGCATATTGATTTACATATTCTGCAAATCGTCCTTGGCTTTCAAACACCGAGGCGTAAAAATTCAATTTCGAGCCTAACCCTCCTTGAACATTAAAGCCTCTCGTATTGTTGTACGTTTTATTATTCTCAAGGTTTGATTCTATTCCGAATTCTAAATCCAATATAGGGTCCACTGAAAACCAATAATCTTTACCTTGTAATTGCACTAAATGCTCATTCCATAGTTTCCTTCCTGCCCAAGTTTCAGTTTCATGTTTTAGGCGTTCTTGTTCCTCTTCAAAATCATAATAATTTGAAACCTCCGAATAGAGAAATGGTTTTGATGCTGTATGGCTATTTGTTCCAATTAAGTTCATTTGTCTATCAAACCTCGCATAATCACTATGTGTAAACTGAATGTTTAATTGGCTTTTAAATGTTTTATTCTCAAAGGCTTCAAGTTCCTTATCCACATTTTCAAACTCATTTTTGGCAGCTAATTCCAGTTTCGATACAGCTTTAGGAACATTAACTCCCTCCTCGGATGA
Source organism: Algibacter luteus (assembly GCF_030344935.1). Classification (NCBI taxonomy): domain Bacteria; kingdom Pseudomonadati; phylum Bacteroidota; class Flavobacteriia; order Flavobacteriales; family Flavobacteriaceae; genus Algibacter; species Algibacter luteus. The sequence continues at coordinate 3,743,118 of NZ_CP128313.1, forward strand.
TACTAATGTTTGATTAGCCAAAGGTATTTTTATAGGAATGGAATATTGCATAAAAGTATTACGCCCATTATAAGTTGCTGGTTTTATTTTCGGAAATTCTGAAAACACACGCTTAGCTTCTTCTTTGAGTTCATTATATAAAGCATCCGAATAAACTACTCGAAATTGCCCTGTAGTATCTACTTCAAAAATCACAACAACTTCACCTTTATATTTTTCTTTAGAAATACGTTCTGGAACTCTAAAATTATTGTAAACGTGTTCTAAAACCTGCTTATTAAAACAAGTTTGTAATGAATCTATGGCTGAACTTTCACAACTTGGAAATACAGGTGGTTTTTCTAAATATAAAGCGTCCTGCGCGTAGAAATTATATGTAACAAAAAGTAGGAGTAGTACAATGAATTGCTTCATATTTTTTTACATAAATGGATTTAGGCTAGAAAGATACTATAATTTTAGATTTTGGTTATACTATATCGGTGATAAGTGCTTCTAAAATATCAGAAAAATAAATTTATTCTGAATCTGGTTCATGCTTTTAAAAACCACTATTCTTATTATGATAACGTGTTTTACAACTGTAAATTATCTAAAATCATTTACATTAATAATGGTTCAAATAATTAATATGCTTTAATCAAAAAAAAACCTCGAAGAATACTTCGAGGTTTTTAAATTTATAATTATCAATGATTATATTAATCTTGAACTTGGAAAATAATTGGTAACGAATATGGAACGTTCACAGGTTTACCACGTTGTTTTCCTGGTTTCATTTTAGGCAATAAGCCTATTACTCTTTTAGCTTCTTTCTCTAATCCTGGGTGTGGTGCTCTTGCACGAATACCTACTACACTACCAGTTTTATCAATTTTGAATATTACGTTTATACGTTGTCTTCCTGTTAATCCTAAATCACCAGCTAAATCAGTATTAAATTTCTTATTTACAAATTGTGAAATCTTTTTAGACATACAATCTCTTTTCGCAGCGTTGTTTCCACTTTCGCATCCTGGAAAAATTGGCACGTTTTCAATTACCGAAAATGGTACATCAATATCTTCCTCAACTTCTTCAACTTCAACTTCTTCAACTTCTACAATTTCAGTTTCTTGATCAACCTCTGTAGACTCAATAACCGTTTCTTCTACCTCAACTTCATCTTCAACAATCTCAATTACTTCAGGCGCTGCTGGTGGCGGTGGCGGTGGCGGTGGTGTTTGAATCTGCTCTGTGATTGGAATTTCCTCTTCTAACTCTTCATCAAGATTTAGCTGTCCGATATCAATATCAGACTTATCATAAGTTTTGTAATTAATCGCATAGTTTGTTAAAAACAACATCAATGCTAATCCGATGGCAAAATAAAGCGAACTGTTACGTCCTACATTTGCTTTGGTGTTTTTTTTAGGTTCCATAATTTTTATCGTTTATCAAGATTGCTAAAATAACTATTTATTTATCAAAAAAGCAAGCGTTTAATTCTTTTTAACGCTCAATTCATGTTTAAGCCATATTATAAAGGAGGCAACTATAGCTCCCATTGAATTTGCAAAAGCATCATAAACATCAAATGCTCTTGAGGTCGTTATTGTACCTTGTAATACCTCAAGAACTATACCAAATAATATGGCAAATACAGCCGCAGTTAAGATGGCTTTCCTTTTTTCGAACTTTAACGACATTGAAAATGCAAAATACCAAAGGATTGTAAATAAGCTATATGCTAAAAAATGAAAAATTTTATCTGCAAAAGAAAGCTTTACCTCTGGGAGGTTTTTTAACGTCATTAAACTAGCTGTTGCCAAAGCAATAGCATAAAAAATTGCCGCAAATAGCGTAAGTTTTTTAAGCACCAATAAGGGATTTGTATTCTTCGGCGGAAAGTAGTCCATCAATTTGAGATAAATCTGAACACTTTACTTTTATCATCCAGCCAGCGTTGTATGGATCTGAGTTTACAACTTCCGGCTCGTCTTCTAAACCTTCGTTGAATTCTATTATTTCACCAGAAAGTGGTAAAAATAAATCTGAAACTGTTTTTACAGCCTCAACAGTTCCAAAAACTTCATCAGCTTCTAATGTTTCGTCTAAAGTTTCAACTTCAACATAAACAATATCACCTAATTCACTCTGTGCGAAATCTGTAATACCTATAGTAGCAACGTCTCCGTCAATTTTAACCCATTCGTGGTCTTTGGTATATTTTAATTCTGAAGGAATGTTCATTTTATAATTTTAAAGAATTTGTTCAACAAATGTATTTATTCAAAATCACATTTCAAACATCAAAGTACTAATAAAATAAAATAGAATTTAAACACCCTTATTTTATTGCGTTTACTAAGCAACGAACTGTTACTTTATTAGTTTCCAAAATTATATCTAACCGTGAAACCAGACCTAATTGTTGTTTGCGGAAAGGCCGTTGAGATGGCGTAGTCTGAAAACGTATAATCGAAATAGAAAATACCCGTTAAATTTTTACTAAACGCATAATCGGCGGTATACTTTAAACCCCAAATGGTTTGACCCGATGTAATTTGATTATTTTCTAAATCTAGATACCTAATTATGGTTTTGTTATCTCTTACCGAAATATCGGCTTTCATATTTAAATCGCTTACTATTCGCTTTTTAGGACCTGCAAGTTTTGAACGAATTCGTAAATCTTTAATTCTGTAACCTAAACCAATGATGTATTCGTTTCCTTGAACTTCGGTAACTAAATTATTATCGAAACTCAACGATAACATTCTATCTTTTTTAACTTCAGCCTGAATTCTAACTGAGTTTTTCATTTCTAAATCTATTCGAACTAAAGGGCTAAATAATTCAGTTAAGTTAATGTTGCTAAACAACCTTTCGTTTTTTAAATTCCCAGATTGATCAAATGCCTCATTCGGTTGGTTTTCATAAGGAATTCCTTCTACCGGCGCTTCGTTAGCGTCAGGATCTAAATTCAAATTTAAATTAGTATTAAACTGATTTATGGTATATGCTGAACGATACCCGTGAGTTATAGAAAACCGTTTGAAACGCTTTTTAAACCAATTAAACTGCATGAATCCGGTATATTTTAAATCCCAGTTAGGAATTGGAACATCTCTAAAAGCGCTAGTTGTTATTTTATTAGCATCTTGCCCAGAATAAGCTGCTAAAAATGCTGGTAACAACACTTTTTGATTGTTTTTACCAAACCCTAAAGGATAACCTTCGGCATCTCTAGTATACGTGTTATTTCCATAGAAACTTTCAGCTAATCGTTCTGCAATTTTCAATCTATTGGTTCTAAAATCCTCAAAGGCAGGCGAACTTACCTCATCACTTTTGTTAAAAGCTGTCTTGATTAAAACCGTTGAAATATTAAAATTACCAAACGTGTTAGGTGTTAACGGATTGTACACACCATTATCAACAAAATAATTTTCAGTAAAGTTCTCATAATAGGCTCTATTACCTACAATGTCAATTTTTAAATCTCTTACAGGTTGTAAACTTGCCGAAAGATCTAATTGTTTTGTGCTTGTGGCTGTATATTGCTGATTGAATTCATCAAAAGTTGTTAGCCAACCGCGTCTTGCCGCTAAATATCTCACATCGCTTTGGCTACCAAATGTAAATCCTACAGTTGGTTTTAAAGTCCCTATAAATCCAGGGGTATTTAGGTATCCTGGTAAATACATCCCGTTATTTTCAGAATAATTTATTTGAATTCTTTTTATACTTGTCAATATATCTACTCCAGCATTTAAAAGTTTTGTTACCGATTGATTCTTTCCTCTGGTTACTTTTGTTTTAACATCTTCATCAGGCTTGCCTCCCGGAGGTGCACCACCTGGTGTTGTTCTAGTCCTAACGCGTCTTATTGGT